>NZ_CP080545.1:2700000-5122500 GCF_019550795.1 Paenibacillus sp. sptzw28 | reverse complement strand
TTCTCCCCGAAATAGCTTTAGGGCTAGCCTCGGAGTAAAGAGTCATGGAGGTAGAGCACTGATTGGGTGCGGGGCCCGCCAAGGGTTACCAAGTCCAGTCAAACTCCGAATGCCATGTACTTATATCCGGGAGTCAGACGGTGAGTGCTAAGATCCATCGTCAAGAGGGAAACAGCCCAGACCATCAGCTAAGGTCCCCAAGTGTGTGTTAAGTGGGAAAGGATGTGGAGTTGCCCAGACAACCAGGATGTTGGCTTAGAAGCAGCCACCATTTAAAGAGTGCGTAATAGCTCACTGGTCGAGTGACTCTGCGCCGAAAATGTAACGGGGCTAAACACGCCACCGAAGCTATGGCTAGATACGAAAGTATCTTGGGGTAGGGGAGCGTTGTATGCAGGTTGAAGTCAGACCGTAAGGACTGGTGGACGACATACAAGTGAGAATGCCGGTATGAGTAACGAAAAGACAAGTGAGAATCTTGTCCGCCGAAAGCCTAAGGGTTCCTGAGGAAGGCTCGTCCGCTCAGGGTAAGTCGGGACCTAAGGCGAGGCCGAAAGGCGTAGTCGAAGGACAACAGGTTGATATTCCTGTACCACCGTAAGCCGTTATGAGCAATGGGGTGACGCAGAAGGGTAGTGACGCGGCCTGATGGAATAGGCCGTCCAAGCAGTGAGGCTGGTTGACAGGTAAATCCGTTAACCGATAAAGCTGGGCTGTGATGGGGAGGGAAAATTACAGTACCGAAGGTCATGTGCTCCCGCTGCCGAGAAAAGCCTCTAGCCAGGCGAAGGTGCCCGTACCGCAAACCGACACAGGTAGGCGAGCAGAGCATGCTAAGGCGCGCGGAAGAACTCTCGTTAAGGAACTCGGCAAAATGACCCCGTAACTTCGGGAGAAGGGGTGCCTCGGTAGGGTGAATAGCCCGAGGGGGCCGCAGTGAAAAGGCCCAAGCGACTGTTTAGCAAAAACACAGGTCTGTGCGAAGCCGTAAGGCGAAGTATACGGGCTGACGCCTGCCCGGTGCTGGAAGGTTAAGGGGAGTGGTAAGGGGCAACCCGAAGCTATGAACCGAAGCCCCAGTAAACGGCGGCCGTAACTATAACGGTCCTAAGGTAGCGAAATTCCTTGTCAGGTAAATTCTGACCCGCACGAATGGCGTAACGACTTGGGCGCTGTCTCAACGAGAGATCCGGTGAAATTTTAATACCTGTGAAGATGCAGGTTACCCGCGACAAGACGGAAAGACCCCATGGAGCTTTACTGCAGCTTGATATTGGACTTTGGTACGATCTGTACAGGATAGGTGGGAGCCTTGGAAGCCGGAGCGCCAGCTTCGGTGGAGGCATCGTTGGGATACCACCCTGATCGTATCGGAGTTCTAACCTGGTACCGTCATCCGGTACAGGGACCGTGTCAGGTGGGCAGTTTGACTGGGGCGGTCGCCTCCTAAAATGTAACGGAGGCGCCCAAAGGTTCCCTCAGAATGGTTGGAAATCATTCGTAGCGTGCAAAGGCATAAGGGAGCTTGACTGCGAGACCTACAAGTCGAGCAGGGACGAAAGTCGGGCTTAGTGATCCGGTGGTACCGCATGGAAGGGCCATCGCTCAACGGATAAAAGCTACCCTGGGGATAACAGGCTTATCTCCCCCAAGAGTCCACATCGACGGGGAGGTTTGGCACCTCGATGTCGGCTCATCGCATCCTGGGGCTGAAGTAGGTCCCAAGGGTTGGGCTGTTCGCCCATTAAAGCGGTACGCGAGCTGGGTTCAGAACGTCGTGAGACAGTTCGGTCCCTATCTGTCGCGGGCGTAGGAAATTTGAGAGGAGCTGTCCTTAGTACGAGAGGACCGGGATGGACGTACCGCTGGTGTACCAGTTGTTCCGCCAGGAGCACCGCTGGGTAGCCAAGTACGGACGGGATAAGCGCTGAAAGCATCTAAGCGTGAAGCCCCCCTCAAGATGAGATTTCCCAATTCGTAAGACCCCTGGTAGACGACCAGGTTGATAGGTTCGAGGTGGAAGCGCAGCAATGCGTGCAGCTGACGAATACTAATCGGTCGAGGGCTTATCCTACGAACGTTCACCTGAACGTTCACTTCGCACGCTGCTCTTAGGTTAACGTAAGACTAAAGGGGTTTCACAACTGTTCGTATCCAGTTTTCAGGGTGTAATTAACCCGAAATATCGTTCCCTGATAGCTCAGTTGGTAGAGCACTCGACTGTTAATCGAGTTGTCACAGGTTCGAGTCCTGTTCGGGGAGCCATCTGGAGAGCTGTCCGAGTGGTCGAAGGAGCACGATTGGAAATCGTGTATACGTTAACCGCGTATCGAGGGTTCGAATCCCTCGCTCTCCGCCATGTGGCCCGTTGGTCAAGGGGTTAAGACACCTCCCTTTCACGGAGGTAACAGGGGTTCGAATCCCCTACGGGTCACCAAAATAGTTCAAAAAGGTACAAATTAGGACTTGCAATGAGCAGGGCAAATGAGGTATAGTAGTACTTGTCGCTCATTACGGAGGCTTAGCTCAGCTGGGAGAGCATCTGCCTTACAAGCAGAGGGTCGGCGGTTCGATCCCGTCAGCCTCCACCATTAAACTGCATAAGCAGTATTCATAACGACGCGGGGTGGAGCAGCCCGGTAGCTCGTCGGGCTCATAACCCGAAGGCCGCAGGTTCAAATCCTGCCCCCGCAACCAACTTTACCTTCGGAGTCATCCGAGAACCATAATGTGGAGCTGTGGTGTAGAGGCCTAACATGCCTGCCTGTCACGCAGGAGACCGCGGGTTCGAATCCCGTCAGCTCCGCCATTTTCACCAAATGGCTCGGTAGCTCAGTCGGTAGAGCAGAGGACTGAAAATCCTCGTGTCGGCGGTTCGATTCCGTCCCGAGCCACCATTTAAGAATTGAATATGCCGTTGTAGCTCAATTGGTAGAGCAACTGACTTGTAATCAGTAGGTTGGGGGTTCAAGTCCTCTCGACGGCACCACTCATGGAGGATTAGCGAAGTGGCCAAACGCAGCAGACTGTAAATCTGTTCTCTGACGAGTTCGGTGGTTCGAATCCATCATCCTCCACCAGTTTACCTTAGGGGCATAGTTTAAAGGTAGAACAGCGGTCTCCAAAACCGTTAGTGTGGGTTCAATTCCTGCTGCCCCTGCCAAAAGGTTCATATGGCGATCGTGGCGAAGTGGTTAACGCATCGGTTTGTGGATCCGACATTCGGGGGTTCAATTCCCCTCGATCGCCCCATCATACAAATTATAAGATAAATAAAAGATTGGGGATTAGCCAAGCGGTAAGGCAACGGACTTTGACTCCGTCATTCCTAGGTTCGAATCCTAGATCCCCAGCCATTTATATGCGGAAGTGGCTCAGCGGTAGAGCATCGCCTTGCCAAGGCGAGGGTCGCGGGTTCGATTCCCGTCTTCCGCTCCATTTTTTTTTATTTCTGGCGCCATAGCCAAGTGGTAAGGCAGAGCTCTGCAAAAGCTTTACCCCCAGTTCGAATCTGGGTGGCGCCTCCACAATCTTCAACAATCGTGTGCCCTTAGCTCAGCTGGATAGAGCGTTTGACTACGAATCAAAAGGTCAGGAGTTCGAATCTCTTAGGGCACGCCATTAATTTGCCGGTGTGGCGGAATGGCAGACGCGCGCGACTCAAAATCGTGAGGGAAACCGTGGAGGTTCGAGTCCTCTCACCGGCACCATACATAGAAGTTGTAACCTGATGGAATTGCATCAGGTTTTTTTTATTTTTAACAACGAGCATGAATCTATGCGTGCTCCACTTGGGTAATTCAGGACCGTACGCGGAATCAGTGTGTATGAGAAGGTGATATTAAAGACCCTTTCACTTGGATTAATAACTGTGCGTAGCCCTTTCGGTCCATGGGGTGGGTCCACTCCCCGACCCAAGTCTAGGGAGAAAACCGTCGCGAGTCCGTTTTGAAACGGCTGGAAAACACCTACAATAAATACATAAGCAAGCGATGAAACAACTTCAAGCGCAGCGACGTAATGAAAAGTATAAAAGTTCTGAGGGAAGGCGGTGACAGTAAGAATGAATGGTAAATCGGTGTTAGGTGCGTTACTTGTTATTGCAGGAAGTTTGATGGTGATGAAGTTTATCGGGATTAATCTCAGCTGGATTTTCAGTTTGTTGATGCCTTTCATCTTGATCGGTCTTGGAGTCGTGGGAGTCAAAAATGACAAGAAGCTCATCGGTGGCATTCTCATCGTAGTCGGAGCATTTATGCTGATTGGCAAGCTTGCCGGAATTATCGCGTTGCTGCTTGCGATCGGAATTATCTTATGGGGAGTTTCAATGTTCAAACGTCGTAAACACGTTTAATTAAATACTTAGTAATCGTAATAGATTCCGGATTAAGGAGGTTTATGCATGAGTATTATCCGTAGGGTCCGTGACATTACAGTGGCGACACTAAATGAGCGGCTGGAGAAAGCGGAAGATCCTGTTAAGTTAATTGACCAATTCTTGTGGTCGACAAGGGAAGATATTATTCAAGCTGAGCGATTATATCAGCAGTATGTGGGACACGGGAACTACTTGAAGTCTCAATGGCTGCAAGCGGAGCAGCTGAGAGACAAGCGTGAACAACAAGCAATGACTGCCCTTAAAGCAGGGGAGGAGCATGTAGCACGAATTGCACTTACAGATAAAGCGACCAGCGAGGAACGTGCTGCTCAGTACCGTGAATTATACGAACAAACACAGCAGAACGTCCGGGAGCTGGAGGATCAGCTTCGAGAGTTGCGGGCGGAGTATCAGGCTGTTTACGATAAACGTGAATACTATGCAGCTCGGATGGAATCCCTGCGCCTTCAACAGCGGATGAACGCACGGTATAACGGCCTCGGGCAGCAGCCTGGGCAGCAGCCTGCAGGCATGTTCCGCAGGCTGGAGGATCGGATCAGCGATATGGAGCTTGAAGCAAAAAGCCTTCGCGATTTACGCCGGGCTGGACAGGAATTTATCGTCGAGGCGGGTTCGACTCTGCAGTCCGTCATCGAGCGCGAAATGGAACAATTGAAACGAAAATTGCAGCAGGAAGGATGGAAATCGTCATGAGGAAACTGTATCGGTCGCGCCGCGATAAGAAGCTGTTCGGTTTGTGCGGCGGTATCGCCGAGATGCTGAATGTGGACGCGACACTGCTGCGGATTCTTCTGATTGTCCTGACCGTATTTACAAGCGGTGCATTAATATTGGTATATATTCTTGCCGGCCTCGTTGTACCTAAGGAACCGAACATATACAGCGGATTCGGTCCCGGCAGCTTTGGACCCGGCGGTTACGGCTCCGGCGGCGGATATAATGGTGGTTGGAATAACGGCCCGGGCTTTGGCTCGCAAAACAATGGTCAAGGCTTTGGCGGACCTTATACAAATACACCTCCATCCAGTGGTCCGTCGGCTGGACCTGCCAGTTGGCAGCAAGGACAATCGGCATCAAATTTGGATGCCATGATGGAAGATCTGGAGAAAAAAGCGCTCCGTCGTGAGATAGAAGAACTGAAAGCAAAATTAGCCAAGCACGAGAAGGGAGAGTTTTAACTATGAGTATTTTTAAGCGAATGAAAGATATGACGAAAGCTTCTCTTAACGAGCTGCTCGACAAAATGGAAGATCCTGTTGTAATGTTAAACCAATATCTGCGTGATATGGAGGCGGAAATTCATCAGGCCGAATTGACGGTTGCCAAGCAAATGGCAAACGAGCGCCGTATGAAACAGCGTCTTGACGAAGCGTTCCGCAGTGCCGCAGACCGTGAGACGAAAGCTGAAACTGCGATTCGCTCCGGCCAGGAGGAGCTTGCACGGAAGCTTTTGGAAGAGAAAATATTCTTCGATCACAAAACGGCCGAATATACGGATATGCATGCCGCAGCCAAAACGCAGGCCGAAGAGCTTATGCTGCAGCTCCATGGTATGAAGGATGAGTTCTACCAGCTTCGGAATAAACGCAATGAGCTGGCAGCGCGTGCACAGATGGCAAAAGCGAAGAAGCAAATGGCGCAAGTAACGACGGTTCACTCGATCGAAAGCGGCAGCGCTTCACGGGGCTTTACCCGTATGGAAGAAAAGATTATGCAGCTGGAAGCGGAAGCTGAAGTGATACGTGTCCCATATACGTCTTATAATGGTCCATCTGCCGTTGGCACAGTAGATCCTTCGAAGCAGTTGAAGGTCGAAGAGCAGCTTCAAGCACTGAAAAACAAATTAAACCCTCCGTCAGCCGAGTAGGGTTGACTGGGAAGACTAGGTACGACGATTGACCTTCCGAGTTGTTTTCAGCCGGAATAGAAATCGAAGGGTTTGCAAATGGATAAGCCAAGACAGTATGCGCTTCGCGAATGAAGCCTCTGTCTCTGGCTTGTTTCCATGGTTACATAGAGAGGGGCATATACCCATGGCTGACCAATCGCCTTCGGATGAAGCAAGCGTCAATATGCGTAGTGAACAAGGGGACTCGGGGAGACAGCGTCAAGCGATGCATCCTTATCGGAATGCGCGAGGAGGCCCGCCGCTTAATCAACCCAGGGGAAACGCTGCAGAGACGGTGATATGGCTGCTTGTCATCATTGGCTTGATTGTTCTCGTTATGCAAGGTATGGGCTACATCAAGGTATTCGCCTTGCAAACAAAAGCCGCAGCGATCGGTTTGACCATTATAGGGCTCGCGCTTATTGCCGCGGCTGGATACAGTTATTTTCAGGGAGTAAAGCTGAGGGCGGCGGTCAAGCGGTTAACCGACCAACAGCGTCGGAAGAAACAGAGGGTAACGCTTCCTTCCGCTGAAGACACAACTGAAACATCCGAGGATTTCTCGGAAGAGGATGAGGTATGGACGGAACAGGTTCGTTTCTCTGCCGTCATTGAAGAACGGGAAAGGCTCGCGCGAGAGCTTCATGACGCTGTAAGCCAGCAGTTGTTTGCCATATCAATGACCGCGACAGCAGTCAGCAGAACGCTTGAGACGGATTGGGAGAGAGCCAAACGCCAGGTGCAGCTTATTGAAGAAATGGCCTCCGTCGCTCAATCCGAGATGCGGGCATTACTTCTGCATTTACGGCCGGTGCATTTGGATGGCAAAAATTTGGGTCAAGCGCTTCAGATTTTGGTTGAGGAATTAAAGCAGAAGGTACCGATCGCCATAACGCTTGATGTGGACGATTCAATCAAGCTTGCCGCTGAAGCGGAGGACCATCTCTTTCGAATTGCACAGGAGGCGCTTTCCAATACGCTTCGACATTCCAAAGCGGACCAGATGAGTATTCGTCTACACAGCATAGGCAAGAATGCACAATTGATTTTCCAGGATAACGGAGTTGGGTTTGATTTGGAAGAGAAGAAGCAAACGTCATACGGACTGCTTACAATGGAAGAACGGATAAATGTCCTGGGGGGCTCGATGCAGCTGGTTACCGCACCCGGTCAGGGCGTCATCATTGACATACGCATACCTGTTACAGCCATGGTTTTATAAAAGGAGGGGAGATCCACCGGATGGAGGCTCTGGAAAATAGGAACGCATTGAATCAACCGATTAAAGTGCTTCTCGTTGACGACCATGAGATGGTTCGAATTGGTCTGGCCGCTGTTCTCAACACCGAGGAGGGAATTGAAGTGGTCGGCGAGGCGAGCAATGGAATGGAAGGTATTCGACTCGCTCAGGCATACAGGCCGGAGGTTGTCCTTATGGATCTGGTTATGGAAGGCATGGACGGCGTTGAAACGACACGGAAGCTTCTAGAGCTGTACCCCGACTGTAAAGTGATTGTGCTCACAAGCTATCTGGACGACAGCAAGATGTACCCGGTTATTGAGGCGGGAGCATTCAGTTATCTGCTCAAAACATCGCGAGCAACGGAAGTCGCCGATGCGATCCGGGCGGCAGCTCGAGGGCAATCGGTTCTTGAATCGCAGGTTGCGATGAAGATGATGAACCGTTTCCGGCAGCCCAAGGCAGATTCTGTTCGTCCGCCTCACGAACAGCTCACGGAACGGGAGATGGACGTTTTGAAATGCGTGGCTAAGGGTCAATCGAACCAGGAAATCGCCGATACTTTATTTATCGGGATTAAAACGGTCAAATTTCACGTGACGAACATTTTTGCCAAGCTTGGTGTGGATGACCGGACGCAGGCTGCTATTTATGCACATAAACATGGCTTGGCCGAGTAAATAGATAGGGTACGTAATGCAGAGCAAGCCGTTCCGGAATGACCGGGGCGGCTTTTTGTATCTAAGTAGGCAAGCAAGTCGAGCGGCTGGAAACCGGCCGGCACATGCGCCAAACCATTTATTTGTTATTCGCCGCGGAGACTATCCGAGAATGGATAAACGCATATATAGAGTCCAACTCGCTGATGTCGAAATGGGGAATATCGAGGGTGGATGGAAACGGGTCGGCCGCTAAAAGTGAATCTTCACCTTTGATAGTTGGATTTATCGATGTTGCATTAAGGGCTGTATTGGCTTCCGGCCATAAAATAGCGGCAGACCCATTGGGACTCGTTAGCTCACGTAGAAGCTTGATGTCTGCCGGCTCCCGGATGAGAATCAGCTTAGGATATGCCTCTTGCTTGAACCCTTCCACAAGAACGATATCTGCGTTCCCCATCTGCTCAAGTAAAGAATGCAGCGATTCCGGACGGCTTCGCAGTATGGCGCTTCGATTGGATGAACTAATCGCAGTGATGTCGGCACCTGCCGCTTGATGCTTCCATGTATCGGTGCCCGGCGTATCCATGGTAAAATCGTGAGCATCGTGCTTTACCGTTCCGACGGTATAACCCGCGCGCTTGAAACGCTGAATCAGACTCGTAATGAGCGTTGTTTTACCGCTGTTTTTATAGCCGACGACCTGAAGGACGAACTGGTGGCGCGGAAAATCGCGGTTATAATTTTGTTCAGTCAACATTAATCAGCTCCTTGCGGGATGAGGATTCCCTGTTTTATTTAAATGTACCATATTTTCATGGGATTAACTCTTTAAGTGGAGCGGATCGTGAACTTTTGGTACAATATAGAGAAGAGATGACCGAAGGAAGAAACCGGATATTGCACAAGGCTGCCGGTTTCACCTTGGACGACAACCAGGAGGAGACCGATTGTGCAGCAGCTGCAGGGAGCTTCACGTTTTAACAGGCGCGCAGTTAAGGTGGGGGATGCGATGCGCCTTGTGCTCGAAGCGGCCTTGCCAGGACTATGCGAATCTGTGCCGCTGTGGCAGGCCGCCGGCCGGCGGCTGTCGGAGCCGCTGACGGCGACGAGCGACTGGCCGCCCTTTGCGCGCTCGGGACTGGACGGTTATGCCGTCCGCAGCGCAGATACGACGCAAGCGACGCCGGATTCCCCTTCGTCGCTGCGCGTGGTTGGTACGGTTGCCGCCGGCGGTGTAACGCCGGCGATCGTGGAGCCGGGCACCGCCGTGCGCATTATGACCGGCGGGGCGGTGCCCGAGGGCGCGGACGCTGTCGTCATGCTGGAGCAGACGGCGGACGCGGATGAAATCGGGAGGTCGGTGGTGCGGGTGAAACGCGCCGCCGCGACCGGGCAAAACATTGCGCGGCCCGGTGAGGAGTTTCGCCGCGGCGGCGTATTGGCGGAGCCGGGCACTCTTATCCGGCCGGGCCACATTGCACTGCTGGGCACGTTCGGCTACGCTGAAGTGCCGGTCTTCGCGCGACCGCGCGTCGCGGTGCTGGCGACGGGTGCTGAGCTGCTGCCGGTTGCGTCGCCGCTTGAGCCGGGCCGCATCCGCGACAGCAACAGTGCCATGGTGGCGTCGATGGTTGAGCAGAGCGGCGGGACGCCGGTGCTCGTCGGGCGGCTCCCGGACGATCCCAATGCCGTCGTAGGCGCGCTGGCCGCAGCGCTGGAGCAAGCGGATATGGTCGTAACAACCGGCGGTGTATCAGTAGGCGACTTCGATGTTATGGCTGACATTATACGCGGAATTCGGTCCGATGGCCTAACCGGCGGTCCGGACAGACTTTTGTTCAATAAAGTAGCGATGCGTCCGGGCAGCCCGACGTCAGCAGCTGTAATGAACGGCAAACTGTTGTTTGCCTTATCCGGTAACCCCGGCGCTTGCTTTGTCGGGTTTGAGCTTTTCGTTAGGCCTGCTATACTAATGCTGCAGGGTGTAACGATGGAGCAATCGCTCCCAAGAGAAGTGACAGCCAAACTTGCGGCTGATTTCGATAAAGGGAGCCCGCATGAACGGTTTGTGCGGACGCGCCTGTATGTGCGGGAAGGTGTCTTGTACGCCGATCCGCTTGCATTTAACAAATCGAGCATGATGGCCTCGATTCCCGAGGCTGACGGCCTGCTTCGTATTCCGGCGGGACCGGAAGGAGCGGCAAGAGGATCGCTGGTTCATGTCATTCAATTATGATCCGATTAATAAATTGTAATTTCAACGATGAACAACCCGCCTTCATGCCAGCGCATAAAGCGGGTTTGCTTTATTTCATGCAGCTTCTTATACCCGGTAGTTAACGAATAGGCCGTTGGTTCTGAGCTGCAAATAAGACTGCCCGGACGGTTCGTATGTCCGCAACGACTGGAACCCGCTTGCCGAGGGGCTCATAATTGCAGCGGTAGGCAGATGTTCAAAACGGGAAAGCAATTGCGCTATTTGAGATGCTAGGCCGCTGGGCCCGCGTAAAGTGCTGCGCACTTGGTCGGGCTGTTCCGCTAACGCAGCATTGAGAAGGTCCCCATCCAGCTTCCATTCACCGGCTCCCGATCGCGTAATCCCGATCCGCTGAGCTGCAGGGGCCTTCAGTGCGTCATCGATGATATGTTTTAACTCGGGGCTCAAGTAGGCGGAAGAGGATAAGAAAGTTTGATTTAGTTGATTCGCCTGTTTAATCAGCGAATGCAGCTGCTTGGCAATCGATTTGCCTTCTTCAGCGGCACCTGGCATATTGCCCGTTTCGGAAGCTGCCGCGTTTTCTGCTGCTATGGAGTTCGCCGCCTCATGGAGATGGGTGCTTTGCATAAGCCACGCGGACACGCTTTCTGCCGCCGATTGTATTACTTTTTCGACGGTGTCCGGCAGTTTGGAGGTTATAGCCTTGGGGAGCGAACCTCCCCGGTAATAGGAAGGTCGGCGCTCGTCCATGAACGGATATTTTGCATAGGCAATAAGACGCTGAACAGGATAAAGCGTTTTACGGGAAACCCGGTCAATTTGATTTGGCATCGCCATCACTACTCACCTCCACTTAAACCTTTGACAGCTCAATTTTAGTATTAATTTACCGAAAAGTCGACTTTCTTGCCTTTATGTAGGAAGGGACGAGCCGGTGAAAGCAAAAGCCCGAAGTCCTACCTCAATATCGTGACTTGGATAGGTCCCCGGGCTTCTCCTTTTATTCACAGCGGCGGCGGCTGCCGTATAAACCAGCGTCTATAGAAGCAAAAATAAAAAGGCGATAAGCGCCAAGTCGATTGCGAACGCCTCGGCATAAGGACTATAAGGCGCAAACCCATTGTACGGATAATACGGGTCATACGATTGCGTCTCCGCCTTATCCGTCTGCAGCGTTTGCACCGTTTTCCCGGTTTTCCGGCCTTTTTTCTTGCTTTTGCTCTGAACGTGGGTTATCCCGCCCGCTGTTCCTACAGATGCGGCGCTTGAATAACCCTGATTCTCATTGAGCATTAGCCGGCCTCCCCGGCAGCTGCTGAGAATTCCGACGTGGCGTTGGCCTTCCTTGGTTACGATACAAACCGGCATACCGCAGAACTTTTCAATGTGTTCCTCGTGGAGCGGAAAGATAGGTTCCATCCGTTGTTAACACCTCCCCTGAATTCCTTGCAACAGTGTATTCACCTAGGGGCGGTTGCGTATGGATATTTACCCATTCTTATTTCGATTTGAAGCTTTGGGCTAAGGGAGTGAGCATCTTGCCGCCAAAAACTATTTCGCAAAAACCGTTATCCAAACGAACAGGAAGAAGCGGAATTTTGATAGCCCTCCTGATTATAGTAACTGCCGCCTGGTGGACTATGGGGAATAAGCGGGAGAATTCGGTCAAAGAGCTTTCTCAGAGCATGCTTCTTAGCGACCTGTCGACCGTTTGGCATTGGTGTGAGGATGAGCTTGTCGGGGGTTCGCGGCAATCGCGATGGTCCTTCCGGTGGGATGGACAAGGTATGCAGGTGAATACCGGGGTATTGGCGAATAAGCTCGGCATTGCATTAAAGCAGACCGACAATGAGACGTTACAAGGCGAGGCTGATATGGAAAACGGCCGGGTTAAAATATCCTTGTGGATCCATGTTCAGGCCGGATCCAAGCAGCAGCCTGCAAAGGAAAGTACAGAGCCCTCGCGAGGCAATGGAACGCCCGTCCAAGCGGTAATTCTCATGAAGCCGCAGGATGGAACCGATCTGACTGAAATCACCGCCGCTGCTTCGCATGTTCAGCAAGCGGTTTCCGCTGCAGATTTCACCTTTGCCGGCAGCTTCGCCGTCAGGGGAGAGCCTGCCAAAGCGGCAGCTGCGAGCCGGATAGCCGATATGGCCCACGCGAAGCGCCAGGAAGTGTATAACGATGGCCAAACCGACAGCGTAACGTACTTTACCCCCGAATTGAAAACGGCGGTCAAAAGCGGCAGCAACAGCGTTAATCTGCAAATGGCTGAGATACGCGCGACGGGTGGCGGCAGGCGGCAAATTGTAATCGGCGTTCCATTGATTACGGGAGATTATACTGATCCGGATTAACGTTTTCTTCAGGCCTCGATCAGTTTTTTTTATGGGCGCATGAATGGCATCTCTCGCCTTGTTATGCTAAACTACATAACATGATCAATACGGTTGTACTATACAAAAATACATAAGAGAGAATGAGGTAATGACCGACGTGAGCAAACACGAATCAATTGCCGCAGCGGGTGCGGTTTACTATTTATTTGGCGCGACAGGCGATTTGGCGCGGCGGAAGCTTTTCCCTGCGCTCTTCAGCTTATATAAAGAAGGAAAATTGGCCGAAGATTTCGCTGTGGTAGGACTTGCCCGCAGACCTCGGACCAATGATCAGTTCCGCGCTGACGTTAAGGAGTCCATCAACGAGTTTTGCAGATACAAACAGGGCGATGACGAAACGTGGACTAAATTCGCTGAGCATTTTGTTTATATGTCGCTTGATATCAACAATTTGGACGGCTTTCAGGAGTTGAACAACCTTACGGAAGAACTGGATGCCAAGTTTGATATTCCAGGCAACCGACTATTTTATTTAGCGCTTGCGCCTGAATTGTTCGGACCGGTTTCATTGAACCTTCGCGACGGAGGCTTATTGGAATCGAAAGGCTGGAACCGGCTTGTCATCGAGAAGCCGTTCGGCTACGATTTGCAATCGGCGCGTAATCTCAATGAGCAGCTCAGTCATGTCTTTAAAGAAGAAGAGATTTTCCGTATCGATCACTACCTAGGCAAAGAAATGGTGCAAAATATAGAGGTTCTTCGTTTCGCGAACGCGTTTTTTGAACCGCTCTGGAATAACAGTCATATCGCTAACGTACAAATTACTTTGTCTGAGACAGTCGGTGTCGAGGAGCGCGGCGGTTATTATGATAAGTCGGGTGCACTGCGTGATATGGTGCAGAATCATATGCTGCAAATGCTGGCGATGATCGCTATGGAGCCCCCGAGCAGGCTGCATCCGGAAGATATCCGTGACGAGAAGGTAAAAGTGCTTCGTTCGCTCCGGCCGTATTCGGCTGCCGAAGAAATCGACAAGCACGTCATTCGCGGCCAATATGTGGAGGGGACAGCCAAAGGCAAGCCTCTTACGGGATATCGCCAGGAGGACTCGGTAAACCCCAACTCTGCGACGGAGACTTACTTTGCTGCCCGGGTATTTGTAGACAATTTCCGATGGGCTGGTGTGCCTTTCTATATCCGTACGGGCAAGCGGCTTCCGGTAAAAACAACCGAGGTCGTAATTGAGTTCAAAAATGTCCCGAATAACGTTCTGTTTGCCCGACGTAACGAATTGGCACCGAACCTGCTTGTCATACGGGTCAACCCGATGGAAGGCATCTACATCAAGTTTAATGCAAAGAAGCCGGGAGTCGATAATGTCATACAGCCCGTGTCGATGGAATTTTGCCAAAGCTGTCAGATCGGCCTGAATACCCCGGAGGCGTATGAGCTCCTTATATATGATGCCGCTCGCGGCGAGTCGACCTATTTTACCCGCTGGGATGAAGTGTCGCAGGCGTGGTCATTTGTCGACAGAATCGCCGAAGCTTGGCGCGATGGTAGTTCAAGCCTGCAGTTTTACCCTGCGGGATCATGGGGTCCGGAGCGGACCGACCAGCTGTTGGCCGAGGACGGATTCCACTGGTGGCCGGTGAACGGTCAGGACGAAGATAATGTCATTTGGATCTCGGGTGGTCCGAAATAGGGCAGTAGGAAGCTTGCGAAGCTGCGTTTTGCTCCGCAAAACGCCAAGCAAATGCTTACGAAGCTGCGTTTTGCTCCCGCAAAACGCCAAGCAAATGCTTACGAAGCTGCGTTTTGCTCCCGCAAAACGCCAAGCAAATGCTTACGAAGCTGCGTTTTGCTCCCGCAAAACGCCAAGCAAATGCTTACGAAGCTGCGTTTTGCTCCCGCAAAACGCCAAGCAATGCTTACGAAGCTGCGTTTTGCTCCGCAAAACGCCAAGCAAATGCTTACGAAGCTGCGTTTTGCTCCCGCAAAACGCCTGAGGAGGTACCATTCCATGCTCAAAATATATGATATCTCCATGACAATTCAGGAGAGCATGCAGGTCTTCAACAATAAAGAAGAGAAAAAACCGAAAATAACGAATATTACAAACCATGAGAACGGCCAGGCCGTGTATGAATCCCGCATCGACATGAATGTTCATTCCGGAACGCATGTAGACGCTCCGCTGCATATGCTGGAAAACGGCGAGACGATCGAGACGATCGGCCTTGAACAGTTGATTGGCCATGCTCGTGTTGTTGATCTGACACATTGCGAAGAGTATATTACTCGTGCCGACTTGGAACCGCTTGGACTGCAGAAGAACGATTGGGTTATATTTAAAACGCGCAATTCCTTCAGCGAAGAATTCGACTTCAACTTTGTTTTCCTTCGGGAGGACGGCGCCCGTTATCTGGTCGAACTGGGTATCAGGGGCCTCGGGACGGATGGGCTGGGCATTGAACGCGCTCAAGCGGAATATCCCACTCACCGCTCGCTATTCCGAAACAGTATCATTATCGTTGAAGGACTGCGGCTTAAGAATGTGCCTGCCGGCACTTACTTTATGGCTGTGGCTCCGCTTAAGCTGACAGGTATCGAAGCTGCTCCGGCGCGTGCATTTCTGATCGGCGGCATGTAAATATGAAGGGAATAGGGTAATGAGCAAAACGTTGACAGATGAATTAAAACAAGAAGTCGGAAAACGGCGGACATTCGCGATCATCTCTCATCCGGATGCGGGCAAAACGACGCTGACCGAGAAACTCCTGCTCTTCGGGGGAGCTATCCGACTAGCCGGAACGGTGAAAGCGCGCAAAGCGAGCCGGCATGCGACGAGCGACTGGATGGAAATTGAGAAGCAGCGTGGTATTTCGGTCACTTCTTCCGTGATGCAGTTTGACTATAACGGCCACCGCGTCAATATACTGGATACACCAGGTCACCAGGATTTCAGTGAGGATACCTATCGGACGCTCACTGCGGCAGACAGCGCGGTCATGTTGATCGATGTCGCCAAAGGTGTAGAGGCGCAGACAATCAAGCTGTTCCAGGTGTGCCGCAAGCGTGGCATTCCGATTTTCACTTTCATTAATAAATTGGACCGTGAGGGACAAAGCCCGTTTGATTTAATGGAAGAGATCGAGCGCGTGCTTGGTATCCGGGCCGTACCGATGAATTGGCCCATCGGCATGGGAAGAGAGCTATGCGGCGTATATGACCGCATGAAAAATCAGGTTGAACTGTTTCAAGGCGATGACCATTCGACGATTTCCGTACGGCCTGTGTCGGATTATAATGATCAGGTTATTCGGGAGATGGCTGGCGACTACCTTCATGACCAGCTGGTTCAAGACTTGGAGCTGCTTGATGTCGCCGGGGACCAGTTTGATTTCGACAAAGTTCGGGCGGGCGAGCTGACGCCTCTGTTCTTCGGAAGCGCGGTTAATAACTTCGGTGTCCAGACGTTCCTGGAAAACTTCTTGCAGCTCGCGCCTTCACCGACTTCACGCAACACGACAAACGGTTCAGTGGAGCCGACCAGCGAGAAGTTTTCGGGGTACATTTTTAAAATCCAGGCGAATATGAACCCGGCGCACCGCGACCGAATCGCGTTTCTCCGAATTTGCTCCGGCCGTTTCGAACGGGGAATGAGCGTCAGGCATGTGCGCGCAGGTAAAGAAATCAAGCTTTCGCAGCCGCAGCAATTCCTCGCCCAGGACCGCGATATTGTCGAATCTGCTTTTCCAGGCGACATCATAGGATTATTCGACCCCGGGATATTCCGCATCGGGGATTCTCTGTCACAGGGAAGCGACATCGTGTTCGATGAGCTGCCGACATTCTCGCCCGAGCTCTTTGCTAAAGTTACCGTTAAGAACGCACTCAAGCACAAGCAGTATCAGAAGGGTATCGATCAGCTGACGGAAGAGGGGACAATCCAGGTTTTCCACTCGACCGGTAATTTTGATGAAACGATACTTGGTGTAGTAGGACAACTGCAGTTCGAGGTGTTTGAACATCGGATGCGCGCTGAATACGGCGTTGAAATACAACTGCATCGGATGCAGTTCCAGTTTGCCCGTTGGATTGTCGATGAGAAGGTCGATCCTTCGAAGTTCCGGATTAACTCTTCGCTGGTGAAGGATAAGAAAGGCAACTACGTGGCATTGTTTGAGAACGAGTACGCGATGCGCACGGCGATGGATAAGAACCCGACCTCGAAGTTTCTCGAGATGGCTCCCTAAAACAGCACACAAAAGAAACGATTAACTCCTTCCATAACGACGGTGTTAGCGAATATCGAATATTCTCTATAAAGAAAGACCCCGAGGCGCCAAATTGGCGATTCGAGGTCTTTTGCATGTGTGTTACATTTGCTGCGCCTCATCCGGACGCCCTCTGCCGGCGAGCTGCTCCATCCGGCGAAAGTGTTCGATTTGATCAAGAATCTCCCGCTCAATAACTTCGTTAAACTCACGAATCATGCGAGGGAGCAGGAACAAATCTACCATAATCCAAATGAATAATGCTAGCGCGGGAAGGACGAACAAAATAATCGAGACGATTGCAGCTATGTCCGAGCCTATCTCGCTTGCGACTGCCATTACGAAATAAAAAATCGCAGCGGCTGCAAATAGTATTAATTGGGCGACTGCGGTTCCTTTCCGCTTTAAGTAAAAGCGGTGAAGGCCAAGATGCCCCCCTATAAGCATCAGGTAGGCTGTTGCCGTTGACTTCTCGGCCGCACGCAGCTCAGAGGTAAAGACCATAAGTTCGTTTAGAGACAAATCTTGTTTGGAGAGCATCTGCGTAGGCTCCTATCGGTTCATTGCATTATTGAAGTGCTTTTGGGCAAAGATGTCATCCATGATTTTACCTTCTACATTACGATTATGATCTTTTACCCATGTGTGCAGGAGAAATGCGTCGATCACCCACCATATAGACGTTGCAATCAGACCTACAACAGTAATGGATAAAACTAGCTGAGTTACCGCCGTGCCTGTCTTCTTCATGTAGAAACGGTGCGCCCCGAATATGCCAAGAAAATACCAGAGAATATAGGCTACCACCATGTTTTTCCCCTGATTCTTCACTTCCGATTCCAACAGGAGCAATTCGCGAGCGTCAAGCTGACTCTTTTGAGCGATATTGTAGTTCATTTGTCTTAAATCCCCTTTGTCATAAAATGTTCGAAAATAGACTTTCTTAGTATAAAGGAACTGTTTACAATCAACAAGAAAAAAATTGTAGCTTAGGTTGAAATGTGGGAAGAGATGGATATCTTTTTTGTCCGGTAGAGCAAGTTTTCTTATTGACAGCCGTATATGATCATGAGAAAATGTACGCGTGTACATAGTGCTGATGCACTTAAGGATTGGAGGAAGGACTTATTCGTAGAAAAGAGGTCGCTAAGCTTGCCGGTGTGTCGGAAGCCACGGTTTCGCGCGTACTGAACGGCGTGGGACCGGTTAAGGAGGACACTCGAGAGCGGGTCATGGCGGCCGCGCGGCAGTTGAATTATGTCCCAAGCGCGCTTGCGCAGCGGTTTGCCCGCAGCAAGAGCGGAAATCTCGGTGTTATCCTGCCGCTGCTGCCCAAAGTGAACCTGTTCTCAACGTATTACTTTTCCGAAATACTGAGCGGCATTGGCATAACCGCCAAAGAACGCGGCTACGATTTACTGCTGTTGTTTCGAAAGCCGGAGGAGCCAAGAGAATATGCGGATTTGTTCCGGATGCAAAAAATTGACGGATGCATTATTCTTGGCGCCCAGGATGTTCCGGATGAACGGGCAGCGCTTTCCGAGCTTCAGGAGGGGCAATATCCATTTTGCCTAGTGAATCAGCGATTCGATGGCCAACCCTACAACACTGTCGACGCTGATCAGCGAATGGGCAGCTATGCCGCTGCGAAACATCTGATCGGCCAAGGGTATGAACGCATTATTTTTCTTAATGGACCATCCGTCTATTCCAACAGTTTGGACCGGCTTGAAGGGTATCGCCAGGCACTTTCGGAGGCTGGGCTTGAGTATGACCCATCCATGGTGCTTGTAGGCAATTACAGCCAGAAGAGCGGATATGAACATGCGGAAGCGGTTGCACGACTGCTGGGAAATGGACGGAAGAATGCAGTTATTGCCGCAAATGACCGGATGGCGATCGGTTTGCTCCAAGGATTGAAGGAATGCGGCGTATACGTTGGCAAAGATCTCGCTCTGTTCGGCTGCGATGATTCGGACGGTGCGCGGTTGACCGATCCACCGCTTTCGTCGATTTCCGTCCCTTTCTACAAAATCGGATGTGAGGCGGCATCGAGACTGCTCGACATCATTATGGGGACGCCTGAACAGAAAAACGGATTTTCCGTAAAACTGCCGGTACAGCTGGCCGTTCGCGTATCTTCTGGGCCATTGGCCTTGCAAGGATTAGGGTAAAAGGAACAACATTTTCTTCGAGAGGCGGAACTTATCGATGAGCAATGTACGTGTCGGTATGATTGGCTACAAATTCATGGGAAAGGCACATAGCAACGCTTACCGGGCGCTGCCGATGTTTTTCCCGAAAGTGTTAAAACCGGAGATGAAGGCGATTTGCGGGCGCGACCCGGAAGGGGTGGAGCAAGCGCGAGCGCAGTTCGGTTGGGAGAGCGCGGAGACCGACTGGCGCAAATTGATCGCCCGCAATGATATTGATTTGATTGATATTAATGCCCCAAGCGATGCGCACAAGGAGATTGCTCTAGCCGCCGCCGCTGCAGGCAAAAATATTTTTTGTGAGAAGCCGCTGGCGCTGAATTTGGCCGATTCCATCGAAATGTTGAACGCCGCCGAGCAAGCCGGTGTCAAGCATATGGTGGGCTTCAATTATCGTTTTGCTCCCGCCGTACAGCTTGCAAAGAAGCTGATCTCAGAGGGGCGCATAGGGAAAATCTATCACTTTCGCGGATGGTTCCTTCAGGACTGGATCGTCGATCCGGATTTCCCGCTGGTTTGGCGTCTGCAGAAGGAAATCGCCGGCTCAGGTTCACATGGAGACCTTGGAGCTCATGTCATCGACTTGGCTAGGTTCCTCGTGGGGGAATTCCAGGAAGTTATCGGCATGAGCGAAACATTCGTGAAAGAGCGGCCGGTTCCGACGGCCATGACCGGACTTAGCGCCAAAGGCGATAAAGATGCCCCGCGCGGACCGGTAACTGTCGACGATGCAACACTGTTTCTGGCCAGATTTGCCGAAGGCGCGCTGGGCAGCATTGAAGCGACTCGATTTGCGCCCGGTCACCGATGCACGAATGCTTTTGAAATTAACGGCAGTAAAGGGAGCATCAAGTTCGATTTCGAGCGGGTCAACGAGCTGGAGGTTTACTTCAGCGACGACGCAGCGGATGTGCAAGGGTTCCGGCGAGTGCTTGCGACAGACCCGGCGCATGCATACAGCGATGCTTGGTGGCCGGCAGGCCATACCATAGGTTACGAGCACACGTTTACCCATGAGCTGCATGAATTTATGCTGGCGCTTGCAGAAGACCGGCAGCCGGTGCCGAATTTCTTTGACGGCGTCGAATGTCAGGCTGTACTGGAAGCCGTGGATAAATCAATTGAAGAACGACGCTGGGTCTCACTTTCCGAGCTTCGGTAAATTTATTAAGAGAAGGGAGAGAACTATGAGAAAAGCACTGATCGTATGGGGCGGCTGGGACGGCCATGAGCCCAAGGAAGTGTCCGCCATTTTTGCCGATATGCTGCGCAAGGAAGAATTTGAAGTAACCGTTTCGGGTACGCTTGACGCATATAAGGACGCTGAGCTTATGGCGGGGCTGGACCTTATAGTTCCGGTATGGACGATGGGCACAATTGAACAAGCGCAGCTCCGACCACTGCTTGATACTGTCCAGGCTGGCTGCGGGATCGCCGGCTGTCACGGCGGAATGGCCGACTCTTTCCGCAATGAGGTGGAGTATCAGTATATGGTCGGCGGTCAATGGGTTGCCCACCCGGGCAATGATGGAGTGGTGTACGATGTGAATATGACCGATTCCGAAGACCCGCTCACTGCAGGGATCGGTGATTTCGTGGTATGCTCTGAACAGTATTATATGCATGTTGATCCGGCTGTAAGGGTGCATGCGACCACCTCGTTCGGAGATGTGAAAATGCCGGTTGTGTGGACCAAAACATGGGGAGAAGGCCGTGTTTACTATAACACGCTGGGGCATCAGGCAAATATTGTGGCTATGCCGCAAACGATGGAGCTTATGCGCCGGGGTTTCCTGTGGGCCGCCCGCGGACAGGGCACACCGGTTGGAAAATAGTCCGCCCTTAGATACCGCTTTTCTTTTTCTTTCATTACTTAGTTTATGTTTATCCTTATGATGCGGCGTATTCCGATGGGGTGCCTTGGGAGGAATTACTGAATGAAACGAGTTAAAGTCGGTATTGTCGGCTGCGGCAACATCAGCGGCATATACTTTACCAATTTGCAGAAATATCCGGAGATTGACCTTGTAGCGGCTGCCGATCTTGACCTGGTGCGCGCACAGCAAAGGGCTGAGGAGTTCGGTTTAGCCAAAGCATATACGGTCGATCAGCTTCTTGCTGATGTGGAAATTGATGTCGTCGTTAACCTGACGATCCCGAAGGCACACGCTTCGATTTGTTTGCAGGCGCTTGAAGCGGGCAAGCATGTCTATGTCGAGAAACCGCTTGCCGTCACCCGCGAAGAGGGACTGCAGATACTTAAACTTGCCGCGGATAAGGGACTGCGTGTCGCCAGCGCCCCCGAAACCTTCCTGGGCGGAGGCATCCAGACGTGCCGCAAGCTGATAGATGACGGCGCAATCGGTACGCCGATAGCAGTGTCGGGGTTTGTAATTGGGGGCGGACACGAAAGCTGGCATCCCGACCCTGAGTTTTATTATGAAATCGGCGGCGGACCAATGTTCGATATGGGGCCTTATTATTTGACTGCATTCGTTACGCTGCTCGGACCGATTAGCCGTGTTACAGGTTCTGCGGTCATTTCTTACCCGGAGCGGACCATTACAAGCGAGAAAAAGCGCGGCAAAACGATTAAAGTCGAAACGCCTACACATATTGCAGGCGTAATCGATTTTGAAAGCGGCGCGGTGGGAACCCTGATTACAAGCTTCGATGCGAAGGCAGGCACTTCGCTGCCGAATATTGAAATTCAAGGGAGCGGCGGCACTCTTCTTGTACCGGATCCGAACAATTTCGGCGGTGTCGTGAAGCTGCGTCGTGCAGGCGGCGACTGGGAAGAGGTCCCTTTGACACACGGCTATACGGATAACAATCGGGGAATCGGCGTGGCCGATATGGCCCGCGCCATTAACGACGGAGGGCCTCATCGCGCGAGCGGCGCGATGGCGTACCACGTGCTTGAAGCGATGCATGGATTCCACGATGCCTCCCGCGAGGGAAAGCATTATAGGATGCAGAGTACTTGCGAGCGTCCGGATCCGATGCCGGCGCTTGAACCGCAATCGAAATAGGCGCCTTTAATTAATAAAAACAGCTTGCCGCTGCGGCGAGCTGTTTTTATTTCCGGCCCAAATATAGTATAGTGTCTCTAATATTTGCTGGCTGCAGGCGATATGCGTTAGTTAGGGGTTGTTGATACGTCATCCGTGCGATGCAGGTGGTTGTATAATGTCTCAACCATCCGATTCTGATCGGCGGAAAGGCTGTTCATCCAGATCATTTCGAATAAAACGCCAAGCCCCGGAAGCGCCCTCTCGTCGTTGCCAATGGAGCTTTCGATAACGTCAGTCAATTCTTCGCCGGTTTTGTCATGCACTCGCTGAACGATAGCCTGCCGCAAATCAAGATTGTTCAACCGGATCCCTCCAAAGTCATTCTCGTATTTAATATATCCCGGGAAAGTTGTTTTCATCCTGGCGACTGTGTTCGGTTATGTTCGGAGGCTGTGTTATAATAAGCAAAGTATGTCCACTTGAAAATAAGGGGTGTGCGGTTGTTGGCTAAGAAGCAATTTGCAGTGATCGGTATGGGACGATTCGGATCGAGTATAGCGAATGCACTATCGAATCTCGGTTTTGAAGTGCTGGCTATCGATACAAACGAGCAAAAAATTCAAGAGATTTCCGCTTCCGTAACCCACGCCGTTTCGGCGGATACGACGGATGAGGATACCTTGCGCGCACTTGGCATAAGAAATTTTGATGTAGTTGTCGTAGCGATCGGGGCCGATATCCAGTCGAGTATTTTGACGACATTGATTTTGAAGGATCTAGGTGTCCCGAGACTCATCGTTAAAGCGCAAAACGAACTCCACGGTAAGGTGCTCAGCAAAATCGGCGCCGACAAAGTTATATTTCCGGAGAGGGACATGGGGCTGCGGGTTGCTCATCATCTAATTTCGCCCAATATTCTGGATTTCATTGAACTCTCGGATGATTATAGTATCATCGAGATGAGAGCGCCCCTCCAAACCATCGGAAAAAATTTAAAGCAGCTGGACATTAGGGCTAAATATAAATGTAACGTTCTGGCGATTAAAACGGACAATCATATGAACATTTCTCCATATGCAGAAGATATCATCAAGGATAATGACATTCTGGTTATAGTAGGCAAAAACGAAGATTTGAAAAATTTCGAAATCGTATACGCGGAAGGCTGAATAATACAGTGAGTAAACCGATAACGAGCATTACTTCATTACAAAATGAGGCGGTTAAAGCGATGGCGGCGCTGCAAGAGAAAAAGCACCGCGATCGCAGCGGCAAGTTTATTATAGAAGGCGTCCATCTTGTACAGGAAGCGCTGCTTGCCGGTGCAGCCGTAGAGAAGGTTGTTTATGACGCGGAGCGGGGTATTCCGGGTGAACTGCGACGGCAGCTGCATGAAGCGGACTTGAAGCTGATCGAGGCGTCAACTGCGGTAATGGCCAAGTGCAGCGGCACCGATACGCCGCCGCCTGTATTTGGAGTTGTGGCTAAGCCCGTCTGCGATTTGAGCGATTTGTACAGGCAGGATACGCTCGCCGTCGTACTGGACGGAGTGCGCGACCCGGGCAATATCGGTACCATCATACGCAGCGCCGACGCGGCAGGTGCGACGGCGGTTGTTCTCGGCCGCGGATGCGCCGACTTGTACAATCCGAAAACGGTCCGTTCGACGATGGGATCGCTGTTTCATTTGCCGATTATTGAAGGAGATTTGGCCGAACTGCTTCCGGAAGCAAAGAGCAAAGGGATGACAATTGCCGGAACGAGTCTGAAGGCAACAGAAACTTGTTTCAGCTATGATTGGCGGGGTCCGACGTGGCTGCTGCTTGGCAACGAGTCAGAGGGATTATCCGCTTCGTCTTTTGAGATGGTTGACGCGAACGTGATTATTCCGATACATGGGAGGTCGGAATCGCTCAATGTGGCGATGGCGGCTACAGTTCTTCTTTATGAGGCTTTGCGGCAGCGCAAATACGCCAATAATTCCTGATGGCCCCCGTGTCCTGTTGGCCCGAGCAGACCTACCTGCAATGTTAGCCCGGGCTGCCGGAATAATTCTCCTTCCAACCGTACATCTTAATCGGAGAGTATGCGTTATCTGATTACGAGAGAAGGTTTCGGTATGGAGAACTGGGAAGAAGGCTTGAGACCCACTATGACCCGGCAATCAGGCGCTGCATATCCGGCTGCCGGAGAGACGCTTATCGAGCGGTTTAAGCGCTACTATGGATATTATCGTCAAACATCCGATGTAGATATCAGCTTTATCTCCGCCTATCAAGCTCTGCTGCTTTCACTTTTGGATCAGGTCAGCAGATGCGCCGATGACGGCGATTTGGATGCGATTCGTAATCTAATGCGTGAAATAGACGAGATCCGCCATTCCATTCAAGGCAGCAACGATTCTGTCAAAGAGCGGTTCGAAACGGAATATCGGGATAGCCATCCCGTATCGTGAGCGTATGGTTGATCGGCAAGCAAAAAAGCCCGTTAATGCTGTGGTGCCGGGATCGCAGCATTTAACGGGGCTTTTTTGTCCGATCCCTTCAGTGAACGGGATCGTTCTCGAATACTAACTCGTCGACCAGCTCATTTCGGTGCATGAGTGACAGATTCAAGCCGTTGTAATCTTTCTCCTTGTCGAGCTCTCTCATGAGCAGGGATGAGATGACACCTGCGTCGTCCACGAACGAGCGATCCCGGAAATCGATAAAACCTGTAAGCCGACGGCTCTGGATATCCACTGTAGCTGTACCAATCGGCAAACTTTCGGATTCTTCATAAATCTCATAGGTCAGAGCATCCACATCATCACGGACGAGAATGACACTAAAACGGTCCTCGCCACTGGCACCTATGTTCTCGACAGGAGTGTCCAGCAGGTCTTCATGTGTCAACTCCACTGTCTCCAGCAATTCACCTTCGAATCGATGATCAAGGACGAACGTATCGACCAGGTCGTCATTATACTTGGAAACGATCATTTCCGTAACCCGTTCAATTTCCTCGTCCGCCGGCTCGAATTCCCAGCTGATATGTCCGATTACATCTGAATCTGAAGTCCTGAGGAATGCTTCGGCAGCCAGCTCTCCCGCCTCATTAAACAGATGAAAGCGAAGACGATTGCGCTTCTTGTCCGCAACAACGAGCTGAAAGTCCAACGCAGCTTCGCCGGCCTCTTCTTCATTTGCTTCTGCATTCGCTTTTGCATCCGCTTCATCGCCGGTATCAGTCATAATTTCATCAAAGTCGGCGTTTGTAATTAGTATATCGTAGCTCTCCGCTGCGACGGCATGGGCGAAGGAGAGAATGTGTTCCTCGAGCATCGCAATGATACGGTCTTTATCCTCCGCTTTGAGCGATTTCCTCTCGAGCTGTATGGATCCCGCTAACCGGTCCCCTTCACGGTAAACCAGCATCATCGATCCGGCATAACGGCCTCCCAGCATAATATCACAGGCTTCACCGCCTGCTGTTTTTAAATTCGGTTTGAGCTCAATCGCGTGCATAGCTACGCCTCCCAGTAATGAATGTCAGCCTTTGTTAGCCTTCCCGAAAGGGACGAAATATAGACTGCTGCTGCGGGTTAACCCCGGGCGGAGGGAACAGGAATTTATTTCATCTGCTCCGCATACTTATCTCTTTGAGCAAAAATGCGCTAAAGGGAGGGAGACCATGCACCCCCTGCGATTAGTTATGGGAGCCAAGGCTGAACTTGGAGAAGGGCCCAGCTGGGATGCACGCCGGAAGCTGCTGTACTGGGTCGATATTACGAGGTTTAAATTGCATGTTTACAATCCGTTGACGAAGCAAGATATGACCTTTAACGTAGGGCAGTACATCGGTGCAGTCGTACCCAGACGCTCAGGAGGGGTGGTAATGGCACTGCAGCACGGGTTTTATGCTTTTGATTTCGAAACGTGGCAAATGACTCTGCTGGGCGCTGTGGAATTGGATAAGCCGAACAACAGGTTCAATGATGGAAAGTGCGATGCGGCCGGACGATTCTGGGCAGGGACGATGGCACACGATTATGCGCCGGGGGCAGGCTCGCTTTATTATCTGGATACCGACTGTACGATAAAGAAAGTAATTGCCAATGTTACCATTTCCAATGGTATCACCTGGAGTCCCGACAATTCGGTTATGTATTATATTGATTCGCCTACATTAAAAGTAATGTCTTATGATTTCAATCTGGCGACCGCAGAGCTAAGCAATCCACGAGTCGCAGCGGAGGTCGGCCAGGGCGAAGCATTCCCGGACGGTATGACGTCGGATGAAGAGGGAATGCTTTGGGTGGCTGTCTGGAACGGTTATGCCGTCAAGCGCTTGGATCCGGGAACGGGCCGGCTTCTTGAAACGGTGAATGTTCCGGCAAAGCGCACGACTTCATGCGTTTTTGGCGGAGACCGGTTGACTGAGCTTTACATTACTTCTGCGCGTATCGGATTGGAAGAAGATGTGCTGGCTAATGAACCGAACGCCGGAGGAGTGTTTGTTTTAAAAACCGGCGTAAGGGGAATGCCTACTTATGCTTTTGGCGGGTAACCCGCGAATAATATGGGAAGCGACAAAACAGCCGGACAAGGGAGCCTCCTCCCTTTGTCCGGCTGTCGTATGTTCTGCGCAATGCAGTGATTACAGCTCAACCCATTTATCGGACCAATTCCCGATTTCATTAAAGATGGGCTGCAAAGCGCGCCCCTTCTCTGTCAGCGAATATTCAATCCGTACGGGAGTCTCAGGATAAACCTCACGGTTCACAATGCCAGCCTGCTCCAGTTCTTTCAGCCGTTCGGATAATATTCTTCCGCTAATACCCGAAAGCGCCGATTCCATGGCGCAGAACCGCTGTGGACCGGAAAGAAGCTGAAACACAACCAAGCCTACCCAACGTTTACTCAGCAATTCCATGCCTTTCTCGAATCGCGGGCACAATGCAGCCTGTTCCAATTGAATCACCTCCCCATAATTATACTATACCTTATCCCCACTTAAAATAATATAGTTCTTAATGAATAGTAAATAACTTGACATATGTAATTTAAAAGCTGTAAACTTACTTACATAAAGTAACCGTAGATAATATTAGTGATACCACGAAGGCAATCTTGGTCATGAGCACATAAGACCTTCTCCTTACGGAGCCCGGAAAACAAAGCGAACTGAACATTCATACTTAATTAAGCCAGGAGGAACAGCAATGATTCAACAGGACATATTGTCGATTTTAGAGGATAAAATTCAAACCGTCACTCATCTTGGCCGTACTAATATTCTGGCAGGACCCATTAAGCTTCCAGTCAGTTTGGGCGGTGAAACGGTCATCTTTCAATGGTATTGCTGGATGCCGGTTGCAGATGCGGCCGCTATCGTCCACAAAGAAAAGCCGGATACAGCTTCCCTGGTCGAGCAGCTTTCCTCCCTGGATTTGGCGGAAAAGCAGCAATCAAGCGTCCTTGTATACGGTGACTTTGCCAATTCCGATGAAGCGCTCATTCGGATGCACAGCATTTGTCATACAGGGGACATATTCGGAAGTAAACGCTGCGACTGCGGATTCCAGCTTGAGCAATCAATGAAAATGATCGCTGCAAAGGGATCGGGCGCGTTATTCTATTTGGCGAACCATGAGGGAAGAGGGATCGGGTTGTTCAGCAAAGCAATGGCCTATCTTCTTCAGGAAAAAGGATATGATACCGTAGAGGCGAATTTGGAGCTCGGATTTTCGGATGACGTCCGCAATTACGATGATGCGATCGGTATTCTGAAGAGCCTGCGCCGGCGTCCCGTGACTGTGATCACGAATAACCCCAAGAAGCTCGAGGCCTTGAAAGCTTCAGGGATGAATATCGCCGGCCGGATTCCGCTGTGGGGAGATGTGTCACCCTTTAACGAGAAATACCTTCGCACTAAAATTATCCGTTCCGGCCATTTGGGGCAAAGCAAGGACCGGCCTAATGAGTCTGCATAAAACTTGAGGTAAAAAGCAGCATGGCCTGCTCGCAGTGCTGACATTCACCGTCCTCAGACACCTCGCTTTGAGGGGTGTTTCTTCTTTTTTGGACGGCCCGCGCATAAGCTTGGAAGGGGAATGCGGACGAAGTGCGGGAAGGAGGCGGTCGCATGCCAAAGTGGGGAAGAAGAGGCTGGCGGAGCAGCCGTTTACGCCGAACGGGGAAAGCCAGCCGCGGGAAACTGTGGTTGTTCGCGCTGCTGATCGTTTTTTTATTCTTCTTTCAATCATTTGTTTTTGTTGAGCGGAATTTGCAAGGACCACTTATGGCGTTAGCCAAAATACGCGTGAAGCAGGTGGCTACGCAAGCGATCAATGAGGCGATTTCGGAACAAGCGGCGGTTCAAACCGACGCCCAGAAGCTCATTGATTGGAAAACGAATGCGGGCGGTAAAATTTCGGGGTTTATGTTGAATTATGCGGAGCATATGAAAATAACTTCCGAAACCGCTGAAAAAGTACAGTCGATTCTTAATGAAACAGGTGATCTTCCGCAGAAAATTCCGCTCGGTCAGGCGCTCGGCAGTTCAATAATCGCCTCGTTCGGCCCCCGGATACCATTCAAGTTCGAACCGGCGGGGGCCGTTAAAGTCGATTTGGAGACCAAGCAGCAGGACGCGGGCATCAATATGATTCTGGTTGAAGTATATATGCATATTGTCGCCGAGGTGTCGATAATCATTCCGTTTGATACGCAGCCTGAGCTTGTAGAGACTGAAATTCCGATCTCATACTTGCTCGTGGTCGGCGACGTCCCGATGTACTATTACGATAATAAAGGGAATCCCGTCGGGGATTCCGCTGCCGGAGCTCCCACTCTCTCGCTCCCGATGCAGAACGGCCAGAGCGGAATATCAACTCCTAATACAAGAACGAATATCGGCGGTGTCGATGGTTCCCAGCATGCAAGTGATCAGGATTCCAATGGGACGGGGACAAATACGGCCAAATAATCCAAGCTGTAACCGATCAGCGGTGGGAAAAGGCGTTCTGCCGCGATGACAGACGCCTTATTTTTACCGTTTATTTAGCTTCCTGCGGTCTTGAATCTCCCATTGACGAAGCAGGGGATAGGGGTCGAACGACCATTCAAGGAGACCGATGTCACGGTAAACGCCATAATGCAAATGCGGCGGAAATTTACCTTGAGTGCCGGGTTTACCGTAGCCCGAGCTGCCTACCCATCCGATCGTTTGCCCCGGCGTTACGATGGACCCGGCCTGTATCGTTTTATCATAACCAGACAAATGGGCGTAATAATGATAAATGTTATTCAGATCGCGGATACCGATCCTCCAGCCGCCAAAAGGATTCCAGCCTTTGATCTCCACGACTCCATAGCAGGTGCTTCGCACGGGCACGCCGTAACCGGCAAAAATATCGGTTCCTTCGTGAATGCGGTAACCGCCCCAGCTTCTGCGGCTCCCCCATGTGCTGCGGTACGAATAATTACTCTTCACCGGAACAGGGAAAGCATGATCGAACAGCTCGAGCCGGCCGAACGCGGCATATAAGCGGGAAAACTGCCGGATTCGTTGGACAGCCCTTGTATTATGATAATACTGCCATACGCCGATAGCGAAATCATCCTCCGCTGGGCCGAAATGCATGAGATGATTCGCTACAGCAAAGAGAAGGTCGGCATCATTCGTGCGTTGGGCGAGTCCGTCGCCGTCCCCGTCAATTCCAAGACCGCTAAACCAACGGATTGAAGCGGGAATCTCATCTTGGACATCCGGATTCAGCTCACCTGCCCAAGCGGTTTCGGTTACAAAAACGCCTATCGACTCTCCGAGCTGCTTTCTCGTCTTCGGACGTGCTTTCGTGATGGTTCTTTCATATTGATCGACAGCGGCAAGCCGGTACCATGGGATCCCGGTCGCCGCACTCATTTGATTGTACAGCGCTTGCCGCTTTTCAAATAAGTTTGCTTTAGGATTTTCTGTTTCGGGCGGTTTGGCCGACGCTTCCGCTAAACAGCCGAATGGCAGCAGCAATCCGGCTGCACAAATGAGAAGCATGACGCGATTTAACAAAACACGGCTCATCGCTTCCCCTCCTTTTTGATACGTAATTTCCTTACGCAGATACATGTTATCATTTGCTTATCATTGGTTTTTATCCGAAACGTGCTATAATAAGACGCAGGAGAATACAGAAAGCAGGTATATGCCTCATGAAGACAAAGCAGCAGGAGCCGGCGCGTAAGCCGGACTGGCTTCGGATAAAATTAACTACAGGCGGCAATTATGCCGAACTTAAAGATATGATGCGTTCCAAGACGCTGCATACGGTATGCGAAGAAGCGCGCTGCCCCAATATTTATGAATGTTGGGCAAACAGGACTGCCACTTTTATGATTCTCGGCGACATTTGCACGCGTGCATGCCGTTTTTGCGCTGTTAAGACGGGACTGCCGACTGAGCTTGATCTGCAGGAGCCGGAGCGCGTTGCGGAAGCCGCTGAGCAGATGGGTCTGCGCCACTGCGTTGTAACCTCTGTAGCCCGCGACGATTTGGCCGATGGCGGCGCGATGATTTTTGCCGAGACTGTAAAGGCGATACGCAAGAAACTTCCGCTTTGCAGCGTAGAAGTACTGATACCGGATTTTCAAGGCAGCCGGGAAGCACTCCAAACGGTTATGGATGCAGGTCCTGATATTCTCAATCATAATATCGAGACAGTCGAGCGTCTTTCCGACCGCGTCCGCGCCAGAGCGAAGTATGCAAGATCGCTGGAGCTGTTGAAGCAAGCCAAGGCGATGAAGCCGAATATCCCGACCAAATCGAGCATCATGCTTGGTGTCGGGGAGGAATGGGACGAAATTTTGCAGGCGATGGACGATTTGCGTGCGGTTGATTGCAATATATTGACTCTTGGCCAATACTTGCAGCCCACGCCGAACCATCTTCCGATTGAACGCTATGTACACCCGGATGAATTTGCAAAGCTGAAAGAAGAAGGACTGAAACGAGGGTTCAGCCACGTTGAATCCGGTCCGCTTGTTCGCAGCTCTTATCATGCACACGAGCAGGTACAGTCTGCAACCGGGGCAAAAACGGCAACTTTGTGAGAAGGAGTGGGGAGCACCCTTGATTCATATCAGCGGCAGAACCTATGAACTAATTCACGAGCATAAAGACGGATGGAATCCCGACGCGTTCCGCGAACGGTACAGCGATGTGCTGGAACGCTACGATTACGTCATCGGAGATTGGGGCTACAATCAGCTGAGACTTAAAGGGTTCTTCCGCGACAATCACCCGAAAGTCTCGCGCGACAGCGCTTTTTCCGGAATGCTTGATTATATTAACGAATACTGCAATTTTGGCTGCGCTTATTTTGTTCTCCAACGTCAGCCTGGCGTCAAAGGTTCGGGAGACGGCGAGGATTCCGATTTCGATGATTTCGATTCATCCGAATTGTTTGAAGGGATAGATGACCCATTCGACATGCCAGCCCGAGCGGTAGGGGCAGCGGATGCCCAAGGCCAAGAAGACGGCCAGGAGGTCCGCACCACACCCCGTATTGTGCGGGAGCACCAGAAGCGCGAATATCACCGTCATTCACGTAAGGATGCGGATAAAGAACAAATAAAAGATTCCCGCAAGTCACTCGGTAAAGACCGGGACCGCGATAAAGAAGCGGGCCGGCAGCAGCAAATGGGTACAGACAACCAGCAGGATCGGACGCAAAACGGTCAAGACCGGAGCCGAAGCAACCGACAGAGAAAGCCGCATTTCACCGCGCCGAAAGCGCCGGTCGCAGCGGCTGCAGAAACGACGGGAAAATCTAAGCAAACGCAGCAGCCGAACCGAAAATGAATATAACGAACAAAGAGTGCGATGATCTCTAAGGAGAACATCGCACTCTTTGTTCAAAAAATTAAGCTACTATTTATAAATGCTGAACATTATAAAGTCTGGAGTACGGGCCTTCTCTGGCGATCAACTCGCTGTGTGTGCCCTGCTCCACGATTGAGCCGTTTACTACAACCACGATGGCGTCGGCATGGGTTATCGTTGAGAGCCGGTGCGCGACTACGAGCGTTGTGCGGTTCTGCGCGAGTTCCGCAAGCGATTCTTGTATCGCATGCTCCGATTCGAGATCCAGAGCCGACGTAGCCTCGTCAAGGACAAGAATAGCCGGATTTTTCAGGAATACCCGGGCAATGGCGATGCGCTGCTTCTGTCCGCCGGACAGCTTAACCCCTCGTTCACCGATTTCTGTGTCGTAGCCGTGGGGGAGCGCCAGAATAAATTGATGCGCATTGGCCCGTTTAGCGGCTTCGATTACTTCCGCTTCAGACGCTTCAGGATTGCCGAGCAAAATATTCTCCCGCACCGAGCCGCTGAACAATATGTTATCCTGCAGCACCATCCCGATGTGAGACCGCAAGCTTTGTTGTGTCACGCTGCGGATATCGCGGCCGTCTATGGTTATCCGCCCCTCCTGGATATCATAGAACCGCGCCAGGAGGCTGACCAGAGACGATTTGCCGCCGCCGCTCATCCCGACCAGCGCCACCGTATGCCCTTGAGGGATCTTTAAATCAATCCCGTCAAGGACCCATTCTCCTTCATCCAGATAACGAAAAGAAACATTCCGGAATTCGATATCCCCGCGTACGGACTCCATGGCGACTGCCCCGGGCTCATCACGGATTTCCGGTTTTTCATTCAGCAGCTCCATGACACGCTCGAGTGATGCGGCCGCTTGCGTCAGCTCTGTCGAGGAGTTGACGAGCCTGCGGAGCGGCGCGTAAAGCCGGTCCAAATAGCCATAAAATGCAACGAATTCGCCTAATGTCAATCCTTTGTTAATAACGAGATACCCGCCGCAGGCAAGAACAAGCAGTGGAGCGATTTCGGTCAGGGTATTCGTAATCGATTGCGTCAGGGCGTTCCACCTTGTCAGCGCGAAGGCGCGGTCAAGGAACTTTCTGTTGCGGGTGCTGAACTGCTGCTGCTCGTAAGCTTCGAGCGTGAAGCTTTTGACCACGGGAATTCCGTTAACATGCTCGTTCAGATAGCCCTGCATCTCGGCAAGGGACTGTGAACGGGAGCGGGAGTAGGCGCGCAATCTCTTGTACAGCTTTTTCACCGCATATCCGTAGAACGGAAGAATCGCAATGGCTACAAACGTCAGCATCACGTTCATATTGAACATGATGGCAAGCGCAATGAGCAGTGTGAACATATCGAGCCAAACGTTCATCAGTCCTGTCTCGACAAGCGACTTGGTCTGTTCGGCATCGTTCATCATCCGGGAAATGATTTCACCGGACTTGCGGTTCTGGTAAAACCGCACGGAGAGCTGCTGCAGGTGGCTGTACAGCTTGTTGCGGAGGTCGAATAATACTCTGCTCGTCGTCAATTGGGCGAAATACTGCCTGAAATATTCTACCGGATAGCGGACGATAACAAAGAGCACGAAGGCAAGACCGACCGCGCGAAGCAGTTTGTTCATTTTCTCCGCGTTGGACAAATCCGCAAGAAGGACCTGATCAACGACGTATTTAATAAAGAGCGGCAGCGTCAGAGGGATGGAGAACTTGATCACCCCGATGAGGATCGTCACCGCGATAATCCACTTGTACGGCTTCACGAACTGCAGGTAAGCGCGAAACAGTTTCATTATTATTTCACTTCATATCCTAGAAACGCTTCCCGTACCCGGTTCCAGAAAGTGAACGGACGGTACCGGGCAAAGCAGATCTTGTGGCCGGCGACGCTGCAACGGATCGACCGGATATCGTTTCTTGTAATGTTTAAGTGATCGAACGAAAGCTGCAACCGCTGCTCCTTGCGCGAAATGATGTCGCAATGATGATGCTGCGGCAGTACAACGGATGAGCCGAGCGTACGATATACCCGATTGTTAATGGATGCGATCTCGGCAATCTGAAGCGACTCAATCGAAGGGTGAATGACGGCGCCCCCGACGCTTTTGTTATATGCCGTGCTGCCCGAGGGAGTGGACACGACGATTCCGTCGCCCCGGAACATTTCGAACAGCTCGTCGTTAATGTCGATCTGGGCCACGAGCGTATTGTCAACGCCTTTGAGTGTAAATTCATTGAGTGCAAAGTGAGTCGTAAGTCCTGTGTCCGTATCCAATTCGATTTGCGCAATCGGATAACGGACGATTCTGGGCTCATTGTTCGCCATCATCTTGACCAGTTCGTCCAGTTCGTCGGCTTGCCAATCGGCGAAGAAGCCCAGATGCCCTGTATGAACGCCAATAAATGCCACTTCGGAGACCCGTTCCACATGCGTGTGAAACGCTTGAAGAAGGGTACCGTCCCCGCCGATTGAAATGACCATCTCCGGCGTTTCCTCATCCCTTTTCAGACCGTTTTCGGCCGCTAATGTATGAAACCGCTGTGCAAGCTCTTGCGACAGCTGATCGCCTCTGTCCACCACGACATAGTTCAAAGATACAAGCTCCTTCCGAACAGTAGATAGTTCGATCATATCGGAAATTGTTCACGAACACAATCTCAGACTAAAGGACCAAGACGGCTCCAGAGCAAGTAAACAAGTACAAGCGCTATGCAGCCGTGCAGAAGCCTTGCTATCAGAAAAGACCCGTATCTGATGTCGGTACGGCTAAGCAGGCTGGCGATTTGCGCATGCACCGACAGACCTCCCCACGAAAGGATGAAGGCGGCGATTGCAGCTTGATGGATAAGGCCGGCTCCCCCTGCAGCTCCTGCGGCTTTCGCTCCCAGCGTTACTTCGAAGAGGCCGTTCACGACGGCATACGATAAGACGGGGGGAAGACCGGCTGCTCCCAGCATGCCGCTTATCGCTTCGGAGAGTATATGAATCGCGCCCGCTTTCGTCAGCAGCTCCATGATTACGGAGAAAACGACCACAAGTCCACCGACGACAATCATGAGCTTCAAGGCGGCTTGAATCGCATCCTGCAGCAGTGCGCCGATCGTCCGGCCATCGAGCAGCCGTGCCTGATGCATTGCCCGAATAGCCTCCGCGATCCGGGATTTACGCTTTTCCGCTTTGGAGCCTGAAGTGGTTTGGTAGGAGGCGGGAGCCTTCCGGTCATGGAAGCGCATGATGAGCCCGACGATAAGCCCGCCCCCGTAATGGGCGGCTGCAAGAAGCGGAGCGAGGGCGGCATTATGAAAGAAACCTACCGACACGGCGCCGATCAGAAAGATCGGATCGGATGTCGTGGTGAAGGCGACGAGCCGCTCTCCCTCAGCGCGCGAAATGAGCCGCTGCTCCCAGAGTTGGGCGGTCAAACGCGCTCCGACGGGATATCCCGAAGCATATCCCATAGTAAATACAAAGCCGCCGATGCCCGGAAGCCGAAAGAGCGGCCGCATAAGGGGATCGAGCAGCTTGCCGAAGAAGTGAACGATCCCAAAGCCGAGCAGCAGCTCCGAAATGACGAAGAAAGGGAACAGCGCCGGAAAGAGCACCTGCCACCAGATTGAAAGCCCGCGGACAGACGCTTCAAGTCCGGCTGAAGGATACAGGGCAAGAAGCAGGGCAATAAGAACGGCGGTCCATGCCGGGATCACGGACGGACGGATCAAATATCGTACTATGTGCACAAGCGACTCCTCCAATTGATGTATAGTGGACTATTAACGGTATATGTGCCGATTTGGACAAACATCACAGAGGGAGAGCGAATACTGAAAATTTATCGTGAATGGACCGCTCTTTATCGGAAAATTATTTTCGAAAACGCTTGCAAAATGGAGTGTTATTTTCGACATTGGTATGGTACAATAGCAGTACATCGAACGCTAGAGGTGATGACTTATGAGTATTATTGCAGGCATCCTCGTTTGCGCCTTCGTATACGTTATCCGAGAGTCATTGATGGCTCCCGGCGAAGAGGATTATGAGAGCTGATCCCGTTGTTTATTCGTACTATTAATGACCGAATGCCCTCCATAGAAGGGCATTTTTTTTGTTTTGACCGTATAAGTCTCGAGGCGCAAAAAATAATTTAAAAGTAATACAATAGACCTACAAAATGGAGATGTATATGACGATGAATAACTATAGAACTATTTATGAGGCAGTTGGCGGCGGAGATGGAATAAGACGTATCGTGGAGGCCTTTTACCCTAAAGTGCAAAAGCATCCTCTGCTTGCGCCGCTTTTCCCGGACGACATTATGCCGGTTATGGAAAAGCAGTACATGTTTCTTTCCCAGTTTTTCGGAGGGCCGTCGCTCTATTCCGATCAGTATGGCCACCCGATGATGCGAGGGCGGCATATGCCGTTTCAGATTACAGTGGAACGCGCTGAAGCGTGGCTCGATTGTATGCGCGAAGCGCTTGCCGAAACCGAATTGCCGCAAGAGCTGCAGCGGATCGTACTTGAACGGCTGTCCGCGCCGGCCCACCATTTTGTAAACACGAAGGAATCGAACGAACAGGAGACGTGATTGCATGGAGCCGCTCTATTTGACCTCGATAATGTGCATTTGCTGTGAGACGGCATACAAAACCCCGCGTGTCAGACCCAGCTTTAAGAAGGCTTCGGCGCGGGACAGTGATTTTTGCTCCTACTTCAAAAGTGATATTAATCCCGACTATTATGTAGTTCGCGTATGCCCGAAATGCGGATTCGCTTCGACGGAGAATGGAACGGAAAAATTAACGGACCGGCAGCGGCAGCTCTATTACGAGCGGATCGGCACCCATTGGGTAATGCGTGACTACGGCGGAAACCGCACGCAGGAGCAGGCGCTGGAATGTTATAAGCTTGCTCTTCTGTGCGCGCAAGTCGTCGGCGAGAAGGAACGCGTCGTCGCCGGGATATTGCATCATATAGCATGGCTGTACAGGTACGTGGGCGAGCATGAACAGGAGCTGCGCTTCCTGCGGTTCGCGCACGGTGCTTACATCAGGGTTTATGAGACGGAAGGCGTCGACTTGAACAATGCGAAGCTGATGTATTTGATCGGGGAGCTGCACCGGCGGCTTGGAGAGCCGAATGATGCTGTGCGATGGTTCTCGCGAGTCGTCAACGACAAGAAGATCGTGGATGCTTCGATGATTCGTGCGTGCCGTGAGCAATGGCAGCTGCTCCGCGAGGAGTATTCTGGAAGTATCTCGGTTGTACAGGAAGAACAAGCAAGGATGAATGCGTAAAACGGTATGAGAAGGTTTTAAAGCCGCCCGGTGGTTCCGGGCGGCTTTATTCAGCTTTGCTACACCGGCGGGATTATCCTTTACGCAGATTCGTATCTGTAAGTAAATAGTCCTGGTCGGCATCAAGGACGGTTACTCGGTTGCGGCAGCAAGGAAAGACGAGAAGCCGCTTTTTGCCGCCGCGAATTAGAGTAAGATCTCCCGGCCGCATCGGAAGCAGCACGTTGTCCTCTCCGCAGAATGGACAGGACGGTACATAAACGTCCTTCATCATGATATCGTAGGGCAATGCGCGCTCAAACGGAATCACTAATCGGATGCTCCTTTGCCATTACCGTCGTGTTCGTGCCCCGCATCGGAAGAGGCAGTGTTCTCTTTGGCGAGTTCAGCCAGCTTCTGCAGTAAAATATGTTTGGGCATATGCATTAAATGCTCGAGGGGCACCTTCAGTTCTTTGGACAGCTTCAGCGCTGTCTCCGGTGAAAGCTGCAGCGGCTTGGACATGCAAAATCAACTCCTTATGGCGTCGCGGCTGTCGTAGGGCAATGGACGCGATCACTAAACATTGGAAATAGGGATAAGCCTTTCGGTATAATTCAGTTATACACCGCTGACGGGGAAAAAAGCAACGCACTGAGTCCCTTAGTTTTGTGAAGAGCTGGCCGAACAAAGCAATTAAGAGGAGGAATTTGGATGAAACAAACGTACCCGATGCAGTGGGATTTGGATGTGCTGTATGCAGGCGGGTCGCAGTCACCCGCATTTGCCGCGGAGCTAAGCGGAATGGAAGCGGACATTAATGCTCTTACAGGAGAGCTGAAACAGTTCGAAGGGAGTTTTACGCCTACCTCCGTCGAATTGGCTTCACAGGAGCAGCTGACGCGATGGACAGACGCAATTCAATCGATTCTGCTGCGGCTTCGCCAGTCCGACTCATTCGTTGCCTGTCTGCTCGCTCAGCATGTCAAGGATATGCGGGCTATCGGCCTGAACGACCGGATCAAAACAATGACGGCAAAGTTTAATGCGGCACTTACGGGCTTTGACGAGCAGCTGCGGTTGACCGGCGAAGAGAAGTGGCAAAGCTGGCTGCAGCAAAGCGATATCGCGCCGCTTGCGTTTACGTTGAACGAGCGGCGGAACGCCGCAAGAGAAAAACTCCCGCCGAGCCAGGAGGCGCTCGCAGGTGAGCTCGCGGTCGACGGCTATCACGGCTGGGGAGGTCTTTATAATACAATCGTTTCACGGGCCCGTTTTGAAGCCGCAGAGCCTGACGGTTCGACGAAAATACTCTCGGCCGGTCAGATGTACAATCGTCTCTCAAACGCCGACCGGAGCGTTCGTGAGGCGTCCTTCGCAGAGTGGGAACGGGAGTGGGGCGATCAAGCCGAGCTGTGCTCGGAAGCATTGAACAGATTAGCCGGATTTCGGCTTAAGCTGTACGATAAACGTGGCTGGGGCTCTGTGCTCAAGGAGCCGCTGGCTGTAAACCGGATGAGCGAAGCGACACTATCCGCGATGTGGGATGCCGTGAACGAAGGGAAACCCGAGCTCGTCCGTTATCTTGAGCGCAAGGCAAAGCTTCTTGGTGTACCGAAGCTGGATTGGCATGACGTTGAGGCTCCGATCGGTTCAGCCGGCCGTACCGTGCCTTATGACGAAGCTGCGGCATTCATTGTGGAGCGGTTCCGCGAGTTCAGTCCGGAGCTGTCCGATTTCTCGGAGGCAGCGTTCAAGGATGGTTGGATCGAGGCTGAGGACCGCCCGGGCAAACGTCCGGGAGGCTTCTGCACATCATTTCCGATAAGCAGGGAAACCCGCATTTTCATGACGTATTCGGGGACGGCATCGAATATCTCCACTCTTGCCCACGAGCTTGGACATGCTTATCATCAGCATGTGATGAACGATTTGCCGCCGTTTGCACAGGAATATGCGATGAACGTGGCTGAAACGGCTTCCACCTTTGCCGAAATGATTGTCGCCGATTCCGCGCTGCAGGCCGCGAATGATCCGGGTGAGAAGCTGGCGCTGCTCGATGACAAGCTCCAGAGAGCGACTGCCTTTTTCATGAACATTCATGCCAGGTTCCTGTTCGAGACACGATTCTATGAGAAGCGCCGGAAGGGTATGGTGAGTCACGAGGAGCTGTCCAAACTGATGGAAGAGGCGCAGCACGACGCATACAGCGGAGCTGTCGGCAAGCTTCATCCGCATTTTTGGGCATCCAAGCTGCATTTTTACTTAACGGATGCTCCGTTCTATAATTTTCCTTACACGTTCGGTTTCTTGTTTAGCAGCGGCATCTACGCCTTGGCGAAGCAGGAGGGTCCGGCATTCGCGGCACGTTATGTGGCGCTGCTGCGTGATACAGGCCGTATGACGGTGGAGGAGCTTGCTCTCAAGCATCTGGGAGTACGTCTTGATGAGCCCGGGTTTTGGCGTCAAGCCGTGGCATTAAATTCGGCGGATGTCCAAACGTTTCTGGAGCTTACGGAGTAAATAGGAGTTTGAGATGCTGAGTCGGCCGCATGAACAGGCCGGCTCTTTTTTTTCGCGTGGACAATAAGTAAACGCTTGCAAAACAAAATAAAGGTAGCTATAATATGCTTGAAAAGGTTTTCAGAAAAGGTTTTCAAGAGTTCTTTTCGACGTAATTTAATTCAATAATAAGGCAGTTGAAGAAACGATGAAGCCGACAATCAGGGACGTAGCCCGCTGCGCCAATGTATCCATCAGCACGGTCTCCCGGGTCATGAACGCTCCCGAGACGGTGGTGGAAGAGAAGCGCCGGCGTGTGCTGGATGCGATCGAGAAGCTCAAATACCAACCCAATGCCTTCGCAAGGGGACTGATTTACAAAAAATCGGGAACGCTAGGACTCATGATCCCCGATATTGAAAATCCGTATTACGCCGGTTTGATACGCGGCATGCAGGACGCAGCGGTGGATTTGAACCACAGCCTGATGATTTGCAACACGGACCGGGACAAGGCGCGTCTTATTTCGTATATCGAGAGCTTTTACGAGAAACAGGTGGACGGCATTATCTTCGCGAGCGACGCTCTTCATCCCGAGTATTACGAAGAGATGAAGAGGTACCGGATCCCCATAGTACTCGCATCCACGAATGCGCCGGAATATGAGATCCCATCGGTCGATATCGACGATGAGCAGGCGGCTTACGATGCCGCTCGCTACTTGACCGAATTGGGACATACATGCATCGGTATGATCAGCTTTCCGCCGGGGGACACAATTTCCGGGAAACCGAGGCAGGACGGCTTTAAGCGTGCAATGGTGGATAAAGGACTCACCGATTGCGTAGATTGCGTTGAGTATGCCAAACACCGGTTTGCGGACGCACACAAAGCAGCCGGCCGATTATTTGCCGCTTATCCCCAATTAACGGCGGTATTCGCCGCTTCAGATGAATTTGCCATGGGGACGATCTCATATTTGCGCGACCAGGGCCGCACCGTACCTGAGGACGTATCGGTAATCGGATTCGATAATATCCGTATGGCGGATATGTTCCTGCCCAAGCTCACTACAGTTGCCCAGCCGGTGTATGAGATCGGCGTAAGAGCGGTACACAAGCTTCATAAGCTGATAACCGCCGGCACTGTCGATGTGCTTCGGGAGAAGCTGCCCCACCATTTAATGATTAGGGAATCCACGAAACAACGGTAGTTTTTTGGAAATGTTTGAAAAGCTTTTCAATCTTGAAATGCGAGGTCGATGACAATTCATCGACACATTTTAAGGGGGTGAGGGAAGAAAAGGTGCTTCCAACGTCTTAAGAAGGGTTTGTTCAACAATTGCAATGACTCGGTATGAAAAAAAGAAAGGGATGAGTCTCCTTTTATGAGAAAAAAGTATACGATGACGGTTTTGGCAATTATGCTGGCTGCTTCGATGACGCTTACTGCTTGCTCGACAAGCAAAGACAATAATACGACCAGCCCGGGCAATCAGACCGGCGGTCAGCAGAATCAAGGCGGCGGCAGCGCAGGCGGCCAAACGACAGACGATCCGCTGCAGCAGGCCTTGAATGGCCAATTTAAAGGTAAAAAGGTGACGATGTTCGGTCCGTTCACGGATGCTGACGAAGTGAAATTCAACAATGCAATCAAAGACTTCGAGCAAAAAACCGGCATCGATATCGCATATGAAGGTTCCAAGGAATTCGAAGCGACGATATCCGTCCGTGTGAACGGCGGTAATGCGCCGGACATCGCGGATTTCCCGCAGCCGGGCTTGCTCAAGGGCTTTGCGAAGCAGGGGAAGGTCGTTGACGTCAAATCATTCCTTACTGACGATTACCTGAATAAGCAGTACAACCAAAGCTGGCTGGATATGGCCAAGATGCCGGGCAAGAGCGGCGATATCATGGGCGGTGTCTGGGCCCGCAGCAGCGTGAAGAGCTTGGTCTGGTATAACAAGAAGGCTTTCGACGCCGCGGGTTATCAAATTCCGAAAACCTGGGATGACATGATGAAACTGACCGAGCAAATCGCCAAAGACGGCGACCCGGCCTGGAGTATCGGTATCGAAAGCGGCGCGGCAACGGGCTGGCCCGCAACCGACTGGGTGGAAGACATCATGCTTCGCACTACCTCACCCGAGAATTATGACAAATGGGTGGCCGGCGAGCTGCCGTTCACAGATCCGATTGTTAAAAACGCCGTGAAGAAAATGTCGGACATATGGTTCAACGATGATTATGTGTACGGGGGCCGTAAATCGATTGTGACAACTTCGTTTGGCGATGCCGTCAAACCGCTGTTCACCAATCCGCCAAAGGCGTGGCTGCACCGTCAGGCAGGCTTTATTACCAGCTTCTTCCCGGAAGGGCTGACAACAGCCGATTTCGACTGGTTCCCGCTGCCGCCAATCGATCCGAAGTACGGTGATCCGGCATTGATCTCCGGCGATATTTACGCCATGTTCAACGATCGCCCGGAAGTGCGCGCTGTCATGGAGTTCTTCACGACTGCCGATTCGCTTAAAACGTGGATTCAATCTGGGGGCGTTACGCCGCCGATGAACGGCGCCGATCCTTCCTGGTACGCAAACGACCAGGAGCGCCGTATGGCTGACTTCCTGAAAACAGCAACGACGATCCGATTTGACGGCTCCGACATGATGCCGGGTTCCGTTGGAGCAGGAACGTTCTGGAAAGGGATGACCGATTACGTCAGCGGCACGGTCAACCTGGACCAGGCGATGCAGGAAATTCAGGCCGGCTGGAATCAAAAATAATATAAGGAAGCGCTGCTTCCGGGAGGGGCCCGGCATGTCCGTTAGGGATTCGGGCCCGCCATCTCTCTTGGAGTTAGGGGGAATACGATGCAAGTGCAGGCGAAAAAAGGCAATACTCTGCGTTTACTAGTACTATCCGTGATGGTTCCGGGACTGAATGCAGGTTTACACGGACTCATATTTTTATTCTTCCGTAATTCTACGCTGCCGCCGGTGGCAAATGCGGTGCTGGCCATTATCTGGGGTGCGCTCGGGATTTATTCCATCTATTTCACGTTTAACTGGGTTGTGGAGCAGTATCCGGATCGATGGAAGCGGAGAATATTGCCTTTTGTGTTTATAGGTCCTGCTGTTCTGCTGCTAGGCTGGTTGCTCGTTTTGCCGGCGCTCAGGACGCTGTACTTAAGCTTTTTTGACGCGAGTTCGACCAGCTTCGTCGGACTGTCCAACTATGCGGCCGTCTTTACGGACCGGCTGCTCGCGGTGGCGCTGCGGAACAATTTGCTTTGGGTATTTGTCGGAACGTTTTTCTGCGTGGCGCTTGGCCTTCTCATAGCGATTCTTGCCGACCGCAGCAGCTTTGAGCGTCTCGCGAAGGCGATTATCTTCATGCCGATGGCCATTTCGTTCGTCGCTGCCGGCGTAATCTGGAAGTTCATCTATTACTACCAGCCGGGAGACCAGCAAGTCGGACTTCTGAACGCTTTCGTCGTCGCTTTCGGCGGACAGCCGCAGGCGTGGGTCAGTATGGTCCAGCCTTGGAACAACCTGTTTCTGATCGCGATTCTAATTTGGATGCAGACGGGCTTTGCGATGGTGATTTTCTCGGCAGCAATCAAAGGCATTCCCGAGGATATGCTGGAAGCGGCGAGGATGGATGGCGCAGGTGAAGTAAGGGTGTTCTTCAGCATCATCATTCCCACGATTGCCGGAACGCTGCTTTCGGTAACGACTACCATTATCGTGTTTACTCTGAAAATTTTCGACGTCGTCATGATCATGACGGGCGGCCAGTACAATACGGACGTCGTGGCCACACAATTTTACCGGCAGCTGTTCATGTTCCAAAACGCGGGATACGGTTCAACGCTTGCCATTGTTCTGCTCATCGCGGTCATTCCGGTCATCGTCATCAATTTGAGACAGTTCCGGAGACAGGAGGGATACTAATGCGAAGAATAAAACGGCCCGGCAAATCGAAATGGCTCGTCAATACCGTTCTGGCGGTTATCTGCTGCATTTGGCTGATCCCGACTCTCGGACTGCTCGTCTCGTCTTTTCGACCGGCCGCCGACATTTTGACTACAGGCTGGTGGAACATATTCCCTCACCGGCAATGGACGACCGCCACTCAGATGACTTTACCTAAAGACACAGACCTTCGGCAGCCCATTAAGGTTGGGGATAAGACCTATACGGACGCAGAGCTTAGGAAGGGCGTCGTTGTGGACGGCAAGCAGCTGATTTGGGAAAACCGGCGCGCCCGCGTGCTCGACGTGCAGGAGAGACGCTGGGGTATGATCGACCGGTTTACGCTGCAAAATTATGCTACCGTGCTCGGCGGCAAAACATATGAGATCAAGATGCCCGATGGTACGGTAACGACTGAGCAGGGCAGCGGTATGTCCAGATCGTTCTGGAATACGGTTGCCGTTGCAGTCCCTGCAACGATTATTCCTATATTCATCGCTTCCTTCGCGGCCTATGCGTTTGCCTGGCTTCGTTTTCCGGGGCGGCGGGTATTCTTCGTGATCATTATAGCGCTGCTGGTTGTGCCATTGCAGGTCGCGCTTATTCCGATTTTGCGCGATTACACGTCGCTCGGCCTTAACGGAACCTACTTTGGCATTTGGATCGCGCATACCGCTTTCGGCTTGCCGCTTATCACTTATTTCATGTACAGTTCAATCAGCCAGCTGCCGAAGGATTTGTTCGAATCGGCGTTTATGGATGGAGCGACGAACTTCACGATATTCAGCCGGCTGATTCTGCCGCTGACCGTACCAGCGCTTGCATCTATCAGTATTTTTCAATTTCTGTGGGTATGGAACGACTATCTGGTATCGCTTATTTTCCTCGGCAGCCAGCCTAACGTGCAGGTGCTGTCGATGCAAATTGCCAATCTAGTCGGCTCCAAAGGCAATGATTGGCATTTGCTGACGGCTGGGGCGTTTATTTCGATGCTGATGCCGCTGGCTGTATTCTTTGCCCTGCAGAAGTATTTTGTTCGCGGTTTGCTCGGCGGTTCCGTCAAGGGCTAAATCGTTTCTGTAATTGAAAGCTGTATTCTGGTGAATGAAACTTGGGTGAAAATGGAAAACTAAATGTATGGGCGGCGCAGACTCGCAACTGCGCCGTTTGTCGTATATGCATGTTAAGAAGGGAGACAGAATACATATGGAACGCACATTTGTCATGGTCAAACCGGACGGCGTAAGACGAGCATTGATTGGGCCGGTCGTCACCCGATTCGAGCAGAAAGGGTTCACTCTTTCCGCCATTAAGCTGATGACGATTGAACGCTCGCTCGCCGAGCGGCATTACGATGAACACCGCGCGAAGCCATTTTTCGGTGAATTGGTCGATTTTTTGACGTCGGGACCTGTTTGCGCCATGGTTTGGGAAGGACAGAACGCAGTCGCCAACGCCCGCGCGCTCATTGGCCGAACGAATCCGGTGGAATCGGCGCCCGGCACGATTCGCGGAGATTTCGCGCTTGATATCTCGGGGAATATTGTACATGGCTCGGACTCGCCCGAAAGCGCAGAGCGCGAGATCCGGCTTTTCTTTGAAGCTGCGGTTGCGGCTCCGCTTCCCTTCGGGACGGAACAACTTGAGCAGTCTGCCAAGATGGCGCATTGAAGCCGGAGTAATGAAGAAACTCTGCACAGCTCCTGAATCGAAAAAGCTGCAGAGAGCGAAAATAGTGGTTGACTGCGCACTGTCTTATGTGGTAAATTGTGGTCATTCATATTTGAGCGATACGGAAGCACCGTAATTGCGCAGTTTATCTGCGTTGTTACGGTGCTTCTTTTGCGTTCTATTCATAAATTCAGGAGTCATAATTGCTGCGGCGAAGGAGCGGTAACCGGCTATGAATAAACGGAATTTGATACTTGCGGTCAAAGAAGCGGAATATATTGCCCGGCTGGCTGAATATATCCGTCATTCACCGTTCGGGGACGATTGGCAGTTAACGGCTTTTACGAACCCGGCGGCTCTTCGGCATTATTTACGGGCAGGTTACGGGGCCGATCTAATTGCCGCGCAGCCAGTTATCCTCGGCGAAATTGGCGATGCCGGCAGCGGCATTCCGACGGCTGTGCTTGTAACGAGATCAGGACAATACACGGAACACCCTGAGGTGCATCAATTCCAGCCGTTGCCGCAGCTGCTCCAGGCGTTCTCGGCTGTTTATGCCGCCTCCGGTGAATATAGCGGGGAGAAACCGGGTGAACGGACAGCTGCACCCGTGATTGCGGTATATTCAGCCGCCGGAGGCATCGGGAAGACGACGCTGTCGATTCAGCTGGCACAGCAGGCGGGAGTTAGGGGTGCGCGAGTATTTTATTTGAATCTGGAACAATGGAACGCCACTGCGCTTTGGTTTGGAGACGACGGTCCGGACGATTTCGCGCATATGCTGTATACGCTTCAGGCTCAGCCGGACAAGGCTACGGCACGTTTATCGGAGCTGCGCAAGCGGCATCCGACGCTGAAAATTGATTTCTTCGCCCCCGGCGGCAACGCGGACGAACAGCTAACCATATCCCCAGGTCAGGTTCAACTGCTGCTTGGCATAATAGCAGGCTCGGGGCAGTACGATTTGGTTGTTGTTGATCTCGACAGCAGGCTGGAGCCGCTGCAGCATGCTGTGATGGAAGCTTCGGAGCATATATTGTGGCTTGTGGCCGATGACGCGGTTACCCGAAGCAAAACGGGACTGGCGCTTCAATACGGCGAACGTAAATGGGGGCCGGATTTTAGCCGGCAGAAAAGAAAATTCTTGTTCGTTGACGCACGCGCGTCGAGGCTCGATACGGATAAGGTATTGGAGGTTCAGCTCGCAGGCTCTTTACCCTTTGTAGCCGAATGGGCGAACGGCCGTCAATCGGTGGATAGGAGTATTCCTCCTGCTTACCGCGGCGCTGTTGACGCTCTGCTTGCCGGACTGTCTTTGCATGAGAGGGGAGGAGACGATGCAAGAGGAGACCGTGCTTCGGCTCAAGAGTAGAATACGCGAGCAGCTCGATTTGGACAGCGCAATGTCGGATGAAGAATTTACCGAGCAGATTGAGCGGACGGTCTTTCATTGGTGCCGTGATCATCCGTTAACCGCAAGCGAGAAAGTACAGCTGGTCCGCAGGCTGTTTAACTCCTTCCGCGGACTTGATCTGCTCCAGCCTTTGATGGAGGATCCTACGGTTACGGAGATTATGATCAATGGCCACGAAGAGTTATTCGTGGAACGCGCCGGACGTCTGAGCCGGCTTCCGTTTGCTTTCGAGAGCAGGGGTCGTTTGGAGGACTTAATTCAAGCCGTTGTCTCCGGGGTGAATCGGGTGGTGAATGAATCGACTCCTATAGTCGACGCGAGGCTTAAGGACGGATCTCGAGTTCATATTGTCCTGCCGCCTGTTGCTTTGAAAGGTCCGACTATGACTATCCGTAAATTTCCCGAAAAGCCCTTGCACATGAACGACCTGATCGCAATCGGGGCTATCACCGAAGAAGCGGCCGAACTTCTGCGGCAGCTCGTTGCCGCCAAATACAATATTTTCATTAGCGGCGGCACCGGTTCCGGAAAAACGACTTTCCTTAATGCATTGTCCCAGTATATTCCGGAAGATGAGAGGATTGTCACAATTGAGGATTCGGCCGAATTGCAAATTCGGACTGTACCGAACCTTGTCTCACTGGAGACGAGGAATGCCAATACGGAAGGAAAGGGGGAGATTACGATGCGGGAACTCATTCGGGCATCGCTTCGTATGCGGCCTAACCGGATAATCGTTGGCGAAGTGCGCGGGGGCGAAGCGATTGATATGCTCCAGGCTATGAATACGGGACATGACGGTTCCTTGTCTACAGGACATTCGAATAGCGCCCGTGATATGATGGCCCGTCTTGAGACAATGGTTCTTAGCGGAGCGGAGCTGCCGGTTGCGGTAATCCGCCAGCAGATCGGCTCAGCTATCGACATCATTGTCCATCTGTCAAGGCTTCGCGACCGTTCGCGGCGGGTGACGGAAATTTGTGAAATTACAGGGGTTCATAACGGTGAAGTTGCTTTGCAAACCCTTTACGGCTTCGAAGAGCAAGCGGAGCGGGAAGGTAAGGTGATCGGGGGTTTGAAGCGCACAGAACATAAGCTGCAGCGAAGGTGGAAGCTGCAAATGGCCGGCCTGTCCGGAGTCGGAGAGGATCATCTATGAAACGCAGAATACATAACGGTAAAAGCCGAAAAGATTGGTTGGAGTGGCTTGGCTGGCCGATGACCACTCAACAAACGCTTGACCAAAACGCCAGTTTGCCGGATTACACGGTCTACCGGCTGAGCCGGAAGCAATTTGCGGCTGCCGCGTTCATCGGGTGCGCTATAACGTTTGCAGCAGCTTATTTGTTTTACCGTTCTTTCTTCGCGGCGCTTTTATTGTCGGCTGCAGGCTTGTGCTATCCGCGACTGCACCGCAAATCGCTGCTTGTAAGACGTCGGGAAAGATTAACGCTGCAATTTAAAGAAGCATTGTATTCATTGACTTCTTCGCTTGCTGCGGGCCGGTCTGTAGAGAATGCCTTCATAGCCGCGCTTGGTGACCTGAGGCTGCTCTATCCGGACCCGCAAACCGAGGTGCTCACCGAATTTGAAATAATCCGGGCCCGGATGGCATACGGGGAACCTCTTGAACAGGCTCTTAACGATTTTAGCGATCGTGCCAAAATTGACGATATCGCACAGTTTGTCGATGTTTTCTCGACATGCAAACGCTCAGGCGGGAATTTGGTCGAAGTGATTCGCCGCACCTCGCAGACGATTGGAGAAAAGCTGGATATTCAACAGGAAATCGCGGTTATGGTTGCGCAGAAGCGTTACGAGGCACGAATTATGATGGTAGTTCCATTTGTGTTTCTTGCGTTTCTCGGTTTCGCGGCACCCGATTATATGGCGCCTTTATACAGCGGGACGGGTTATGTGCTGCTGACAGTCTCACTGCTGCTTCTCGCTGTGTGTTACTGGGCGATGGCGAAGGTTATGAGTATCCGGATGTGAAGCGGTTTTGCTGAGGCAAACCTTTAAGGAGATAAAAATGGCTCTTACAGCAGGGATTATTTTCACCGCTGTGTGGATCGCAGCAATTGTTATTTGTGATAGAAGAGCGATGCCGCATGCTGACTTACCGACAGGCAGCGTATCCTTGGATCAACCGGTTAACCGTAGATTGCTGATCAAACCATTCCGGTTACTGCTGGATCGATGCGGTATCTGGAACAAGCTTCAGCCCTTTATTGCCGGATTGCATGCAAAGCTGATTATTCTCAATGGGACTGGCTGGACGATAGAATCGACAAAGCTGTTTGTTTCTTTTTGGATCGGAAGCGGCTGCATTGCGGTTATGAGCGGAGCATGGCTTAGTGTGGTGAGCGGCGAACGCGCAATTCTCTACATTGGCTTGCTGCTGGGGGCAATTCTGCCGGCGGCGAGGTGGCGGGATACGGCAGGTAAGGTGGAACGCCGCAAACAGGATATTCTTCTAAGTCTTCCGGATGTTCTTAGCAAGCTGATGCTGCTGCTTGGAGCCGGGGAAACCGTTCAACGCGCGCTGATCCGTTGTGCCGACAGGAAGGATACATCCCTGGCCGGCCCGCTCCTGGGTGAGCTTCGCCGGGCGAATGAGGCAATTCGTAATGGCGAGTCGTTTGCCTCGGCGATGGAGGCATTCAGCCGCCGCTGCGCGGTTCAGGAGGTTTCTCTATTTACGACAACTTTGCTGCTGAATTACCGCCGGGGAGGAGAAAGACTCGTTTTATCTTTAAAGGAGCTATCATATTCGTTGTGGGAGAAACGTAAGTCAGTTGCCCGTTCAAGAGGGGAAGAAGCTTCCTCGAAACTGGTTTTCCCGCTGGTTGGAGTATTTCTTATCCTTATGATACTTGTCGCGTCACCGGCGATTTTGCTTATGCGGGGTTAACAAAAATACATGGATAAAGGAGACTACTTGAATGAAAAAATGGATTAGCGGCTTTAAACGGTTTTGGCGTGAGGACGAAGGTCTCGGGACATTGGAAATTGTGTTAATTATCGCCGTAGTCATTATACTGGCCCTGCTCTTTAAGAACTGGATTATTGATCTAATGGATAAACTGATGGGCAAGGCGGATAAAAAGGCCGATGAAATCTTCAATTAAGAGCTCGAAGCGCTGCGGATTTCGAAGTGAAGAAGGAAGTTTTACGCTTGAAGCGTCAATGGTCTTTCCCGTAATCTTCGTCGCTCTAATCGCGATGGTGATGTTCAGCATGTATATGTATCAGAAGGTTGTGATATATTATGCGGCTTCCATTTCGGCGGAGCGGTCCGCCTTTCAGTGGAATAACAGCAAGCGTGATGCCATGAGCGGGATTGGAATTACAGGCGAATATGACGGTTTGTATTGGCGGATGTCAGGCAACGGCGCTCTTCAATCGTTGTTTGGTTATGGCGATGCCGCAGGGGACAGCGGCGGCTTATCAGTTGCGGTCGGCGGAACGGGGAGCGGAAGAAACAGCGAGGAATCCTCCTCGCTTCCTGTCGTGAAGATCAGTAAGATTGGCGCAAGAATTCCGCAGCCGTTTGAAGGAGAAATCAATTATTCGTATGGTCTAATGGAGAAACGCATCGAGGTTAAGCTGCGCCAGCCAATTTCGATTCCGATCCTTGAAAAGACGCTTGGACGCTCCGAGCCCTCAAGCATAAGCAGAGCTTCGATCGTAGATCCAGTCGAATTGATTCGTAATGTTGATCTCGTGCGTTATTATACCGCTAAAATTAACCGGAATCCGGGCGGCGCCGCCAAACGGCAGCAAGCGGCACAAGTTTTGATTGGCCGCCAGTCGCTGGAAAAGTAAGCAGCTCGGATTATATTAACCATTGCAAAATGATGAAATTTTAGAGAAGAAAGGGCGCCGGTTGACACTAGTTTTGTAAAGGGAGGTGCCGTCGACTATTGAGTCATATTCGAAAAAAACGCGATACCGGCCTGCATAGGCTGTGCGTTGACGATAGAGGAGCGGTATCCGTATTTCTTATAGTCGCTACTGCGGGGATCTTGCTCCTTACCTCTTTGCTGATTGATTATGCTCGAGTCGCGGCATTCCAGAAACAGCTCGAAATCGCCGCGCAATCCGGAATACGGTCCGCTCTCTCCGCGTATGATGGTCAACTCTATGAACGGTATGGACTGTTCGGAGCGGGCGGTTCCGACAGGAACTCGCTTTTCGCACATGCCGCTCGGAATAATTGGGAGGACAATATTAGTTCGTTCAATTTGCTCCGGGTGAAGTATGGCTCGTCCCACGTGAACAGCTATGAGGTCCTTGGAACTCATTCGGTTTTTAAACGTCAGGTGCTTGAAGAAATGAAATATAAAGCCCCGATCGATTTTACACTGGAAGTGGCTTCCCGCTTCGCGCCGGTTGCTTCCGCCATGAAAGAGGCATCCGCTTCCATTCAGGTTATGGAGCAAGTACGGAAACTTTACGATCAACGCGAAGCAAGGCTGCAAGCTGTCCTTGATTTGCAGAATGAGTCCGCCAGAGTGGCGGATGAGGGTCTCAGATCATTTCTTTCCGCGGGCGGGAGCTCGGTAGTAAACATCATGCTTGGCTACGGCGCATATCTGGGGTGGATCGCGCATGATTCCTTCCTGGACAAAGATGAGAAGCCGAAATATACCAATGAAATCTCGTCTTATGAGAACAGCGCCCGCTCGATCTCAAGCGGGCTTCGAGCGAAAAGCAGGGAAGTTCTGGCACGCCATCGACAGGCGGAAACCAAGGCGCTTAAGGACTTGGAAGAAGCGGAGAGGTATAACTCAGACATTCGTGAAGCTGCTGAGCGTATGGAACAGCAGCAAACCGGCAGCGGCTACGACCGGATGAATAAACAACGATTGGCGGGGAAAGCAGCTGCATCGACAACATCGAACGACCTATCGCAGCTTCAGCAGGCAAGAGAAGCCGTTCAGCAGCTTATACTTCCAGCCGAGTGGTTCATCGCCTATCGGGAGGAATTGAACGCGCAGGCTGTTGAAATCGCATCATTAGATTCGAAAGCGGCCAATTTCCAAACAAACGTAACAACGGCACTATCAAACCATGGTTCATCGGCCTTGCTAGTGAATGCGGCTGTGCAGCTGCAGAGCGGTTTCGGGGAGTATTCACAGAAGTATATTCAACCTGCGACGGTTATTAGTGCCCGTACAGCAGAACTTGAAAGCCGCCAATCCGCAGATGCCGAGCGGAAGAAAAAGGAGAAAGCGGCTCAATCGAAATGGAATGAGGTTCGTAAATGGATCCAAGGAATATCTTCCATTCCGCAGCTGGAGATCCATCGGCAAATGTTTGAGCAGGTGAGCGAGCGATCCGCTGCTAACCTTCAATTCAACGACCTGTCGGCTTCTGGACAATCAATGGACGAGCCGGCCGCTGATCCGAACGAGTCGGCTCAGTCGTCAATGTCTTCAATGGGGACGATATTCTCCGGAATGGCCGATATGCTGGAAGGCATTAGAGACCCGCTGTATATTAACGAATACATCGCTCATCGGTTCGCCGCTTTCGATCCGAAGAAGTTTTCGGCGGTTATGCAGGATTCCAACAAGAGGGAGTTCTCAGAGGCCCTAAGCTTGAATAATCAAGAGGTTGAGTATATCTTATATGGCTTCAATGACCCGGCCGCGAATATCGCCGCTGCATATGGCGAGGTGTTCTCGGTTCGGCTTGCCATTCGCACGATGGAAGGGCTGATCGAGTCCCGGGCGCTGGGACATCCGCTGCTTGTACTGGCGGCTGCGGTGTTGTATGGACTGGAGAAGTCGATGGAGGATATGTTTCAGCTCGTCCGGCAGGGAACAACGCCACTCTCCAAATATGTTTCGGTCGATCTGACTTACCTCGATTACTTGCGAGTTTTTCTGCTGCTGCACGGCAGCGACGAACACCGGATCTCACGGATTATTGCTGTTATCGAGCAGAATACGGGGATGAAATTATCGCGCACGTCCACAGGCTTGTCCGGTGAATTGACCGCCTCTGTAAACTTATGGTTTTTGCCGGGTTTACTAAAGAGCTTCACGAATTTCGGGATTTTGAATGGAAAGGTTAAGGGCGGGCGTTATGAAACGACTAAGTCAATTGGTTGGTCGTACGAATAGAAATAGAAACGAGACGGGCAGCATTGCCCTTGAAGCTTCGCTTATTATGCCGATCGTGCTCATGGTCATTATTTTCTTGGTCAGCCTGATTCGCTTGGCATCGGTACAAATGGCTCTTCATGGCTCGGTATCGCAGACTGTGAGGCAGGCCGCAGCGAATTTTCGCCCGGTTGAGCTGGCATATGAGCAATTGACGCCGCATCTCGCAGCCATGGGAGAGCTGCCGACTCTTGCGCCGCTATCGGGAATTAATGCGGTAGCAGACAAGCTGGAGCATTGGCTTCCTGCCCCCTCAGGACCTCTAATGGCTGCTGTACTGCGCGGCGATTGGAAGCCGGTGCAGGATGCGGCGGCAACAGAGATAGGCCGCTCGGTTGTCGAACCGATGCTTCGCCATGAGGCGGACCAGGAGATTCTGGATCCGTCACAGCTTCGTCTCAGTTATTTATCGCTGCCGAAATTGAAAGACAATGCTGAACCTTACATTCGAATAGAAGCGGAATATACCTTTAAACTTGGCTTTCCATTTACGAAACGGTCGATCGTGCTGCGGGAACAAGCCGAGGAGCGCGTATGGATTAGCGATGCCGTTCCGGCGGCGCGAGGAGAGGGTAATCCAGACCTTGCGCACGCCAATATACAAATCGTCTCCATCGAACCGGAGCCGCTAAGGCCCGGGCGAAGAGCGCGATTAATCGTACTCACCGACCCCGGCCGAAACCTTGATCTCGCTGTCGATTACAAAAGCGGCAGAAGCAGGGCGAAGCATCTGGGCAGAGCCGCAGCGGATAATAACGGGAGGGTGGAATGGACGTGGCTGGTATCGGGTAACACGACGCCCGGGGTATGGGAGCTCATCGTTACCGCCGACGATGGGACGAAGGTTGCGCGGCATTTTGTGGTGGAGAAACAACCGGAGGCGCCATGAATCGGCAAAGGGAGGCAATGACGGTGGAATTGATTGTAATTAATGCTGCAGCTGCTGTTCTGCTGTTTATCGCCTTTCTTAGCGATATTAAAGCGATGCGAATTCCTAACGTTTTGACGGGTACGTTCTTTGTCCTGGGCTTGAGTTTTCATCTGGCCTCCGGGGGCTTGAACGGAGTATATCAATCTCTGCTTGGCGCGTCGGCGGGCTTTATACCGCTCTTGGCGCTGTACTTCCTGAAAGGGATGGGAGCGGGCGACGTCAAGTTGTTTGGAGCTCTCGGAGCCTGGGTCGGCCCGGCGGCGGTGCTTCAGGTATTGATTTATGCTATTTGTTATGCCGGAGCGATAGGGATTATCGTAATGTTTTTACATAAGCCGTTCGGGAATCGATTAAGAATGTGGGTGCTTTCGTTAGTCGTAACCATTGGCTGGCGCAAACGGGAGGTCTTGGGCGAAATCGCCAGGGAAGGTCTGCGATTCCCGTTCATGCTGGCCGTCGCCCCCGGAGCTGTAACGATGTGGTTCCTGCCAGGGATATGGCTCCAATGACAGGAGGAATTGATAATGCTTTTGGAAACGCTGCGGATTGATTTCTCACTGAATCGCGGTCATGAAATGATTATCGACCGGGAAACCGGCATCACCCGTGATCAGTTGGAGGAAGTGGAGATCCACATGCTGCAGGGACAACGTGTTCCCAAGCTGCTCGATGTCGAGTGGATCGATATCGATGGGTTCGTAACATTTCGTTACTCCTTAACCGGCAGAAGGATGCTCTCGCATAAGCTGCAATCACAGCAGATGACGATGAACGATTTTTACACATTACTGCTCGCCATAGTGGAAGCTCTTGATGACTGTCAGCACTATATGCTTCGTGCAGCAGGTTTTATGCTGCAGGAACAGTACATTTTTGTCGGCGAGGATTGGGATGATATCGGACTGGTGTATGTACCGCTGCGTCGCGAAGGACCTGCATCGTCGGCGGAAGAAGCGGTAATGACTATGGCAGTGCGATGGATCGGATATATCAGTCAACCCGATGGGGCGGGATTACAGCAGGTATTCCGGCATTTGCGGGGAGAACACGTTTCCTGGCATGATTTGCGGCAAAAATTGTTGACATTACTGAACAGCCCATATATGCAGGGTGCTTCGCCTTCAACGCCTGCCTTCAACGGGGAGTCCCGTGCAAATAGTTCTGCTGCGCCCGTAAACAATTGGCAGAGTAACCATTGGCATAGTGAATTTGGGGGACAGGGCTCAGCCGCACGGAAGGAGCAGATACCTGGTCAACTTGATAAGAGCGTTCAGATTGTGCCGTCAATCGTCCTTCCTTTCAGAAAACGTCAGGCGGACACCATTGCTCCTGCATCGAAGGAAGATGCTGAGCAGAAGCCTGTGAACCGCTTAGAAGATGAACTGCCAATTGTACCGATTATAGGCGATAAACCGGATGGCGGTCATTCCCGTAAACGATGGCTGCTTGGCGCCGGTCTAATTCTTGCGATTGCTTTAATATGGAGGTATCTTTATTTGTCCTCCCCGACGCAAACGAGCCTCTTAATCAGTTTAGGCCTTACCGTGCTGGCCGTCGCAGGGCTCTTGATCTACTTGCGAAGAGAGAGTTCGGACGAGGACGTTCAAGAGGATGTTTGGCGTAGTGGTAAAGCATGGGCAGCAGAAGAGGACGGATTCGTGCCGGACTCGACGATTTTAAGTCAGGGGAAAGCCGCCGCTGTTTTTGAAAAGCAGTCACGGACATTTAAGCAGACCGGGGCAGAACAATTGCTCACCGAGCAGAAGGCAGCACATTTCCAGACATATGATAATCCAAATGTAAGCAGCGGACTTTCGCACATTGTACCAGCACGGCATCAAAGTGAAACCATGAATAGGCAGGAGCGGATGCACGCTTCCGATCCGCAGCAAGCTCCAACAGTCCTGTTGGGAGATGACTCTAATAACCGGGGTCATGGCGGGGAACTCCTGCCATGGCTGGAAAGGGAAACAGAGGGCAAAGTGGAGCGGCTTTCCCTACGGACAGACCGGTTTGTGGTTGGACGTTCAGCGGAGGGAGCGCATTATGTAGATTCTGCTTCAGGAATTTCAAGGGCGCACGTGGAGCTGACATGCGCCGCCGAATGCTGGACGGCCAAGGATGTCGGGTCGAGAAACGGAAGTACTTTAAATGGTCAGACCATGATTCCGTATAAAGCGTATGCTTTAACGAACGGAGATATACTGCAGCTTGCAGGCGAAAAAGGCCCGAAATTTACATTTCGGGCCGGGTAAGAACTATCCTCGCCCCACTAGATCTTTCATGGCACTGGAAATAGTCGGATAACGAAACTCGAAACCGTGTGATAATGCTTTTCTCGGAAGCGCCCGCTGTCCTTCCAACAGCAGCAGGGAAAGCTCGCCGAACAGAATGTTCAGCATCACCGCCGGTACCGGAAACCAGTGCGGCCTTCTAAGTGCAGCCCCAAGAACACGTCCGAATGCGTCGTTGGTTACAGGTTCGGGGGCGGCTGCGTTAACCGGTCCTGATATATTAGGATCGTCAAGACAAAATAACAGAAGCCGGGTCATGTCCTCAATGTGAATCCACGAGAGCCACTGCTTTCCGCTGCCGACTTTACCGCCGACAAAGAATCGGTAAGGCATTGCCATAAGGGGAAAAGCGCCGCCCTTCCTGCCGAGGACGATGCCCACTCTGAGCTTAACGAGACGCGGAACATCGATTCGATCCGCAGCTTCCTCCCATTTCTCAACGACTCCCGAAAGAAAATCGGTTACATCAGGCGGGCTGTTCTCATCGAAGACGGCCTCCTGAGACGTTCCGTAGATCGATATGCCTGAAGCATTGATGACAACATCCGGTTTCTTCTCCATCTTGGCAATGATTCTCTCTATGTGCTCCGTTGCATCCAGTCTGGACTGTAAGATCCGGACCTTGGCATCTTCAGTCCAACGTTGATTAATGGACTCGCCGGCCAGATTGACAATCGCATCCAGATTGCCCAGAAGTCCGGGAGAAGCTTCAAGCTCATTCCAGGTAACCCGGCGCAAATTCTTACTTTCGTTTGAAAGCCTGCCGGGAGTCCGAGAAATGATCCAAACCTCGTCGCCGCGCTTTAGAAGCGCATCGACAAGCTTACCGCCGACAAACCCGGTTCCACCGGTAACCGCCACCTTCATTGACTGAGCCTCCTAAGAGTTTTCTGCGATGCTTCCAAGCTAAGCTCCGGCGCAGGATCGCAAGGAAACTCACATCGGAAGCATAAGCTAAGAGTTTTCTGCGATGCTTCCATGCCAAGCCTCCGGCGCAGGATCGCGGGAAACTCACATTGGAAGCATAAGCTAAGAGTTTTCTGCGATGCTTCCAAGCTAAGCTCCGGCGCAGGATCGCAGGAAACTCACATCGGAAGCATAAACTAAGAGTTTTCTGCGATCTTCCATGCTAAGCTCCGGCGCAGGATCGCAGGAAACTCACATCGGAAGCATAAACTAAGAGTTTTCTGCGATGCTTCCATGCCAAGCCTCCGGCGCAGGATCGCAGGAGACTCACATCGGAAGCATAAGCTAAGAGTTTGCTGCGATGCTTCCAAGCTAAGCCTCCGGCGCAGGATCGCAGGTAACTCACATCGGAAGCATCCGTTTAGGACCCTAAAGCTTCTATTTTGGTCAGCCACAGCTGTTTAACATTCTTACCTTCTATATTGTATTCCTTGCTGTAATATTCAATAGCGACGGGTGAATTATCCTTGATTTTGTCTACCTTCTCAGCCAGGCTGGCATCGAATTGGAAAACGCTTGTGCCGTCTGCGGTCTTGATTTCAACCGAGTGCGTGTCTGCTTGTCCCACGTATGTTCCTTCAGCTTTCGATACTGCTGTATCCTTCGGCGGTTGTTCATCGCTTCTGTTATTGCCCGGCTGGGACGGCTTCGGCTTGGCCGTGTCCGGTTCTGTCATCCCGGAATGACCCGATTGACCGCCGTTTCCCCCGCCATCATTGGTCACCCCGCCTTCCTCGGTGCCGGGGTTATTAGTGCTGCCGCTGCTGCCACTGCAGCCTGCAGTTACCGCCGTTAATGCGATCAGGGCGACAATAAGCAAATGAATGCTCCTGCTTTTTTTCCTGCTGTATGATTTCGTGTCCATAGTTAGGAACACCTCCTGCTATCTTCTAACGTATGTATACCCTGCCAGGTTTCCATTCAATCGCCTGAGGAATGCAGCGCCTGAACGAGTGAAAGTCGTCGATGCGTTGACCACCAACAATATAGCGAGAGCCGCCTATCCGGCGGCTCATTATTTATTAAGCAGATGTTTATAAGGGGTATAGTCGATGCCCTGCTTCTCCAGAAAGGAAACCAGGCTGCGGTAATCCCGCTTGGGTGTTGCCCGAATATATCCTTCGATGCAGTGGCTTCGCGAAACTTCGGTCGAGCCGCTTTCAACGGCAACCTGTGCGATTTTTGCGGCAATGGAATGCTTGGCGATATCGCGAAAAGCCCCGGGCACCGGCGAAACGAGCTGATCGAGGAACGTTTTGGAGTCTTCCGGCCACATACCGCGGCTTCGGTCGACCCAATAGTTTTGCCAGTCCAGCTTGGATTTCCCGTCACGCATCGGCAGCACTTTAAGAAATTTACGAAACATGAAGTAGCCGCCTATCGACATAAATCCGAGCATGACAAACGCCCAGAATACAATAAAGAACATAAACCAATTCGGAGTGCCGCCCATATCCGTCATTCACCTCTTACTACGAATTATAACCTATTCTTTATGCACATGACCATGGCAGAGGAATGTTCACCATTTCGGCAACAAAATTGCTTTTATTATAATCTAAGCCGGCTGCGGCCCGCAAGAACGAGCGTGACCCGGGCCTTTCTTGAATCTAGATTTATTTACGCATTCCCTGTAAAATAAACAGGACAAGCTTTTTCCGGAAATACCTTTTAATAAATGTTCACAGGCTGATCAATGAAGGGAGCGAAACTATTTTATGATTAAAATCGGATCCCATGTTTCATTTTCCGATAAGGGGCTTTTGAATGCCGCCAATGAAGCCGTTTCTTACGGCTCGAGCTCTTTTATGATTTATACCGGTGCTCCGCAGAACACCCGGCGGAAGCCGATTGAGGATTTATACATCGAAGAAGGCAAGGCGGTAATGAAAGAGGCGGGTATCGATGAGATTGTCGTACATGCGCCGTACATCATAAATCTGGGTTCTTATAAAGAAGATACCTTCGAGCTTGCGGTACGTTTTCTTCAGGAGGAAATTCGCCGGACCAGCCAAATCGGCGTTGGGAATATCGTGCTTCATCCAGGGGCATATACGGACAAGGATGCGGACTACGGTATCGAGCGTATCGCGGAAGGGCTGAATGAGGTGCTGGAAGGCACCAAAGAATCGAACGTCAATATTGCGCTGGAAACAATGGCGGGCAAAGGGACGGAAATCGGACGCAGCTTTGAGGAAATCGCGCGTATCATCGATAAGGTCCGCGACAATGAAAGGCTGACTGTTTGCATGGACACCTGCCATATGCATGATGCAGGCTATGATCTGATCGACGATCTTGACGGCGTGCTTGCCGATTTCGATCGTATTGTAGGACTGGACCGCGTTGCAGTGGTCCATATCAATGACAGCAAGAACCCGCGCGGCGCGGGTAAGGACCGCCATGCGCCGGTAGGAGCGGGCTGGCTTGGTTACGAGGCGATACGCAGCATCGTTCATCATGAAGGACTCAAAGGCCGTCCTTTTATACTTGAAACGCCTTGGATCGGGCAGGAAGATAAAACGCAGCGCCCAATGTATGAAGCGGAAATCGCTTTGTTGCGCGGCGATGCGGCGAACCGGTTCGGCAGCCAATTCCTGGACGATGTCGAACGGCTGCATCATTTCTTCACAAAGCAGGATATTGACCACCGCGCATTTGTCCTGGCCACCTGGGATGTGCTCAAGAACGACGCCAAAGCGAAAAAAGCCGACCCTCGCGAACCGATGGACCGTCTTTACGATCTTGTCGCCGAAAACCGTATTCTATCGGAGCTTTCGGAAGAAGCGGTCAATCAGCGTATCACCGGCTGGTTTGCGGGGAAATCGCTGCTTGTGAACGCATAGCTTGAGGAAATAACGACAGCATGACCAATCGTTGATGGAAGGAAGTTTGTAAGCTTATGCCTAACACGTATCAACCCCGGCAGCTTTCGCAGCTGCCTGATAAGCGGAATCGCGCAAGAATGCTGATATCCTGTCCGGACCGTCCGGGCATTGTCGCGGCCGTATCGCAATTTCTTTATGAACATGGAGCGAACATCGTACAATCGGATCAGTATTCAATGGATCCGGGCGGCGGCATGTTTTTTATCCGCTTTGAATTTGATTTGAACGATATGGAGCGCGAGCTCCCTGTACTGCAGGAGGATTTTGCCCGAGTGGCCGACCGCTTCGAGATGAAGTGGCATACGTTCCGTGCTAGCCGCAAGAAGCGCCTTGCCGTGTTTGTCTCCAAAGAGGATCACTGCTTATTGGAGCTGCTCTGGCAGTGGCAGGCAGGGGACCTTGAAGCCGATATCGCAATGGTTATCAGCAATCACCCTGACATGGGTCAGCTGGTGGAATCATTTGGGATACCGTATCATTACATTCCGGTAACTGCCGATACGAAAGCGGAAGCGGAGAAACGGCAGATGGAAGCTGTAAAAGGTAAAGCGGACCTGATCGTGCTGGCGAGGTACATGCAGATTATTTCGCCCAAGTTCATTGAGCAGTTTCCGAACCGTATTATTAACATTCATCATTCGTTCCTTCCTGCTTTCGTTGGTGGAAAACCGTATACCCAGGCTTATCAGCGCGGCGTCAAAATCATCGGCGCTACCGCGCATTATGTAACAGAGGAGCTTGACGGCGGTCCTATAATCGAACAGGATGTCCAGCGTGTCAGCCATCGTGACGATGTCGACAACTTGAAGCGGATTGGCCGGACCATTGAGCGTGTTGTTCTTGCCAGAGCGGTGAAGTGGCACATCGAGGACCGGATTTTGGTGCATCAGAACAAGACGGTTGCTTTCAATTAATCTCCAATAATAGCGCAAAATAACGTGCAGATGGCTCAACGGCCGGCCTGCACGTTATTTTTATTGCTCGTCTCCACTCTTATGTTATTGAGTTTTAAAACTCGGTTGCTCCACAGAGACAATGTCATTCTGTTATTTTTTCGGTACTGATCACATGAAATTATCACATTGACAACAAAACGATAACGTTATACTGTTAAAGTGACAATTTATTATCGAAACGATAAGTATAAGGACCGATTCAATCCATATTCAGGGAGGTGAACAGCATTTCACATCTGAATTCAATGAGAACGGAACTCTTTGTTCAAAAATAGCTTTGGATGATTTGGTATATAAGTGTGGACAAGACAGGCGGGGGTGCCGATAACTTTTGACCGCTTTACCTCATTAAGGATGGAAATGGCTGAAATGTAATGGTACAATATTTCAAAGCCAGTGCGCATTAAACTGCGCAATAGACAGAAAGAATTCTAAAATCGGTAAATAGGAAATGGGAGGAATTTACGCAATGACAGTCACTCAAAAGTCCATTGACCAGCTTTCTATCGACACGATCCGCACGCTCTCGATCGATGCCGTTGAGAAAGCGAATTCCGGTCACCCGGGTATGCCAATGGGTGCGGCTCCGATGGGTTACCAATTGTTTGCAAAGAACATGAAACATAATCCGTCCAATCCGAGCTGGATTAACCGCGATCGCTTTGTTCTATCGGCGGGCCACGGCTCGATGCTGCTGTACAGTCTGTTACATTTGTCGGGCTACGACCTGCCGCTTGAAGAACTTAAAAGCTTCCGCCAATGGGGCTCCAAAACTCCGGGTCATCCGGAATTCGGCCACACGGCGGGTGTTGACGCGACAACCGGACCGCTTGGTCAAGGCGTCGCAATGGCAGTCGGTATGGCGATGGCCGAAGCCCATCTCGGTGCAACATATAATAAAGAAGGCTTTAACGTAATCGATCACTACACGTATGCGATTTGCGGCGATGGCGATCTGATGGAAGGCGTAGCAAGCGAAGCGGCTTCGCTCGCAGCCCATCTGAAGCTTGGCAAATTGGTCGTTCTTTATGATTCGAACGATATTTCCCTTGACGGCGAACTGAATCTGTCGTTCTCAGAAAACGTCCAAGGGCGCTTCGAAGCATACGGCTGGCAGGTGCTGCGCGTCGAAGACGGCAACGACCTGGATGCGCTGGCGAAAGCAGTCGCGTCCGCCCAAGCGGAAAGCGGCAGACCGACGCTGATCGAAGTGAAGACGGTAATCGGCTTCGGCAGTCCGAACAAGGGCGGCAAAGGCGGTCATGCCGGCCCGCACGGTTCCCCGCTCGGCGCGGAGGAAACTAAGCTTACGAAAGAAGTCTACGGCTGGGAGAATGAACCGTTCTTCGTACCGGATCAAGTACGTTCGCACTTTGCGGAAGTAAAAGCAAACGGCGAGAAAGCAAACGCGGAGTGGAATGCTCTGTTCGCTTCCTACAAGGAGGCCCATGCCGATCTGGCTGCGCAATTCGAAACTGCGACCAGCGGTAAGCTGCCTTCAGGCTGGGATAAGGATTTGCCGGTCTATTCCACTGCGGACAAGCCGGTATCGACTCGTGTCGCTTCCGGAAACGCATTAAACGGATTAGCAAAGAACGTACCTAATCTCGCAGGCGGATCCGCTGACCTTGAAAGCTCGACCATGACTCATCTCAAAGGCTTGCCTGTATTTAAACCGGGCAGCTACGACGGCCGCAACATCTACTACGGCGTTCGTGAATTCGCAATGGCCGGCGCTATGAACGGGATTTCCCTCCATGGCGGGTTGAAAATATATGGCGGAACTTTCTTCGTATTTACCGACTACCTCCGTCCGGCAGTACGTCTGGCGGCGATCATGAAGCTGCCTGTGGTGTACGTATTGACTCATGACAGCATCGCGGTTGGTGAAGACGGCCCGACGCATGAGCCGATCGAGCAGCTTGCCTCGCTGCGCATCATTCCCGATCTCACTGTTATCCGTCCTGCAGACGCGAATGAGACTTCGGCGGCGTGGGCTTATGCGCTGGAGAACAACAGCAGTCCGGTCGCGCTCGTATTGACGCGCCAGAACCTGCCTATCCTTGAAGGCACGAATACGAATGCCCGCGAAGGCATTGCGAAAGGTGCTTATGTCGTATCCGATGCGGCTGACGGAAATCCGAAAGCGCAAATTATTGCCACCGGCTCCGAAGTTCAGCTAGCCGTTGCCGCGCAGCAGGCGCTTGCCGCTGAAGGTATTCAGGTCCGCGTTATCAGCATGCCGAGCTGGAATCTGTTCGAGCAGCAGCCGCAAGCTTACAAAGACTCCGTATTGCTTCCGGACGTCAAAGCGCGTCTGGCTGTCGAAATGGCATCACCGTTCGGCTGGGAGCGTTATGTGGGCGACAAAGGCGCAATTCTCGGGATTAACACATTCGGCGCATCGGCACCGGGCAACCGCGTGATCGAAGAATACGGCTTTACGGTTGCGAATGTCGTCAGTAAAGTAAAAGCGCTTCTGTAGTCCTGGCGCGTTTACCGCACATCTACATTGCGGGGCTGGACGCTTGCACAGCGGTTCAAGCCCCGTTTTATTATACTTAAAGGAGAACTGCGCAACCTATGTCCCAATTTGAGAATGTCACGATCGTAAAAAAAGCAAACATCTATTTCGATGGTAAAGTAACGAGCCGCACCGTGCTGTTTCCGGACGGCACGAAGAAGACATTAGGTATCATGATGCCGGGCGAGTACGAATTTGGTACGGAAGAGAAAGAAATCATGGAGATTCTTGGAGGGGACCTGAAGGTTCTTCTACCCGGAGATGCGGAGTGGATCTCGATTTCCGGCGAAGGCGAGTTTACCGTTCCGGCGAATTCCAAATTCAAGCTGCAGGTGGCATCGGCTGCCGATTATTGCTGCTCTTATATTAAAGAATAACGAAGTGTGAAACGTCCTAAGGCTCCGCACGAACCATTTTGCGCAGGTGCCTTTCTCGCTTGGTTAAGTACTTCAAAGCGTAATGGCGTAATATTGAAAAAAAGCTGCACCCTTTCCGTTTGTTGAACGGGAGGAACAGCTTTTTTTATAGAACATTGCCGTATGCCCTGAGCTCCGACGCGCGGATTCAAGCCGATTATGGCCTGTTATTACCGGAATCGGTAACTTGTCTATCGGCTTCGGAAGCGGCTGCAAGTTCGCGCTCTGTTTGATCGGCCGGTCCATTACCGGTGATTGGCTTGTTGATCCACTGCTCGTAGCAGTTAACAAGCACAGAGAGATCCAAATCGCCGAGACCCATGGAATCCCCGATCTGGAACAGACCCTTAACCGTCTCGAGAACCGGAGTCGGCGTTTTCAACTGATCCGAGAGCACCGAGGAGAGACGGAGATCCTTCAGCATGAGAGCGAGTGAGAATTGAACGCTGAAATCGCGGTCCAGCAGCTTCGGTCCTTTCAATTCAGCTATTTTGCTCGCGGCTCCGCCGGATTGAACCAGCTCAAGAAAAGAGGAAGCGTCGATACCGCCGCTTGCGGCTATAGCCATTCCTTCAACCAATGCGGCAGCGTTTATGCCGACGATCGTATTGTGCGCCAGCTTCGCCGTAGCGCCGCTGCCGCTTGGTCCCATAGGTATTACTTTGCGGCCCATGGCAAGCAGCACGTCCGAAGCCCGTTCCAGTATGTCTGATTCGCCGCCGACCATAAATACAAGCGAGCCGCCTTCGGCCGCCGGCTTGCTGCCCGTAACCGGAGCATCGAGGAAATCGGCCGACTTCGCCGCCGCATCCGCGGCCAGCTGCCGAGCCAAGGAAGGGGAAATGGTGCTGCTGTCTACTACGATCGTGTCAGGCATGAGTCCGCTTAGCAGCCCGTCTTGTCCGTAATAAACTTCCTGAATCGCGTCGTCATTGCTGATCATCGTGATGACCAGCTCCGATGCGCGGGCGACTGCCGCCGGGGTCTGAGCTTCGGCCGCGCCTAGCTCCAGGAGCTTGTCCGCTTTGCCCGGCGTACGGTTGTAAACTGTCACATTGTACCCTTTGCGAAGCAAATTTGCCGCCATTGGTGCACCCATTACACCCAATCCGATAAACCCGATTTTCTGCATTTCTACCATCTCCCTGTAGCCGATTTTATGATTTACCCATTTTATCACAAATCGGGACGGAGAAGAATCTGGCCCTTGATTACCTTGTGTTTGCATATAAAATCCATTATTCTTATGCTAGCGCAAGAGGGACAGGCACGAGCATATCGGGAAGCATCGCAAAAAACTAAGTGTATGCTTCCGAAGCGAGTTTTTTGCTCGACGAGTAGAATACTCAGGAAGCATCGCAAAAAACTAAGCGTAAGCTTCCGAAGCGAGTTTTTTGCTCGACGAGTAGAATACTCGGGAAGCATCGCAAAAAACTAAGTGTATGCTTCCGAAGCGAGTTTTTTGCTCGACGAGTAGAATACTCAGGAAGCATCGCAAAAAACTAAGTGTATGCTTCCGAAGCGAGTTTTTTGCTCGGCCGAGTAGAATACTCGGGAAGCATCGCAAAAAACTAAGTGTATGCTTCCGAAGCGGGTTTTTTGCTCGGCCGAGTAGAATACTCGGGAAGCATCGCAAAAAACTTTTAGGAGGTTTCATATTCCATGAGTAAAGCCGTAAAATTTGACTACAGCAAAGCGTTGACCTTTATCGGTCAGCACGAAATCGACAATTTATCCGAGCAGGTACGGGCTGCCCACGAACAGCTGCATAAGGGAACCGGCGCGGGAGCGGATTATCTCGGTTGGATCGATCTTCCGAACAATTATGACAAAGAAGAGTTTTCGCGAATACAGAAGGCCGCAGCAAAAATCAAATCCGACTCCGAGGTGTTGATTGTTATCGGCATCGGCGGCTCTTATCTCGGGGCTCGTGCAGCGATTGAAATGCTGTCGCACTCTTTCTATAATCTGCTGCCGCAGGAGCAGCGCAAGACGCCGCAGGTGCTTTTCGCGGGCAACAATATCAGCTCTACATATGTAACTCATTTGCTGCAACTGCTCGAAGGCCGTGACTGGTCGATCAACGTCATCTCCAAATCGGGTACGACTACCGAACCGGCGATCGCGTTCCGCGTCTTCCGCGAAGCGCTCGAGTCCAAATACGGCAAAGCCGAAGCTCGCAAGCGTATCTATGCAACGACAGACCGCGCCAAAGGAGCATTGAAGAAGCTTGCTTCCGAAGAAGGCTATGAGTCGTTCGTTATTCCCGACGACGTAGGCGGACGCTATTCCGTACTGACGGCTGTCGGCTTGCTTCCGATCGCAGCAGCCGGCATCGACATCGAAGCGATGATGAAGGGCGCGGCCGATGCCTCGCAGGAATACGGCAACCCAAGCCTTGCCGAGAACGAGGCTTATCAATATGCGGCAGCGCGCAACGCTTTGTACCGCAAAGGCAAAACGACGGAAATTCTTGTGAACTACGAGCCGGCGCTGCATTTTGTTTCGGAATGGTGGAAACAGCTGTACGGTGAGAGCGAAGGTAAGGATTATAAAGGCATCTATCCGGCTTCCGTCGATTTCTCCACCGATCTTCACTCCATGGGGCAGTTCATCCAGGAGGGCAGCCGGAATATCTTTGAAACCGTTATTCAGGTTGAGAACGTACAGGAGCATATCTCGATCGGACATGACGCGGACGATCTGGACGGGCTTAATTTCTTAACCGGCAAAACGATGGATTTCGTCAACAAGAAAGCGTTCGAAGGAACTCTTCTTGCCCATACGGACGGACAAGTGCCAAACTTTATCGTTAATATTGCAGATATGTCACCATATACGTTTGGCTACCTGGTCTACTTCTTCGAGAAAGCATGCGGCATCAGCGGCTACCTGCTCGGAGTGAATCCGTTCGACCAACCAGGCGTGGAAGCATACAAGAAGAACATGTTCGCCCTGCTCGGCAAACCCGGCTACGAGAAAGAGAAAGCCGAGCTTGAAGCGCGATTGTAGAACCATAAGCCATGGAGCATGCGGCTGACATGCTAAGCAGCTACAAGACCCTTCGGCAGCAGGCCAGTAAGGAAATTGTGATCAGGAAGTCGCGCTTCATCGGATACGGTAAACCGGTGCACAACGAAGCGGAAGCCGCCGCTTTCATTGAGGAGATTAAGAAACTCCACTGGAATGCCACACACAACTGCTCCGCTTATGTAATAGGCGAACGGGATGAATGCCAGAAGCAGTCCGATGACGGGGAGCCGAGCGGGACAGCAGGGAAACCGATTCTCGAGGTGATTAAGCATCAGGCTCTGAAAAATGTCGTAATTGTCGTGACGCGCTACTTTGGCGGTATTATGCTCGGAGCGGGCGGATTGATTCGTGCTTATACGGACGGAGCGGTAGCGGCAATTGAAGCGGCCGGGCCGATCGTCAAGGTGCTGCATCAGGAAATATTCGTCGATGTCGATTACACGTGGTACGGCAAGCTGGAGAATGAGCTTCATGCCGGCGGCTGGAAGGTTGGCGGGACCGAATTTACAGACAGGGTAGTCATCACCTGCCTGCCCGAAGCACAGGACGCCGGGCGCTTTACCGCCTGGATGACGGATGTGACGCAAGGACAAGCGATTATCACGAGTGGTGAAACCAGATATTATGTCGAAGGAGACTGATCTCCTTGTACTTACTAAACTCCCCGGGGAACCGAACGGGGAGTTTAGTTTTTTTCATGGAGTTGATCATTTTTTCTTATATTCAGGATTGACTGGACAAGCTGCTGTCTGCTACATTATTAATACCGAGTAAATTAATAGGAATTAGCGCGATTCTATAAGGAAAGCGCCGGGGGGTAAGTCAGCTTGAATTTCATGATGCGCAGCCGCTGGTGGAGTTTTGGGTTTCGCAGCACCATCATGCTCTATTTTGTCGTTCTTATTGTTTTGCCGATTTTAGGGATTTATTCGCAAGCGTTCACGCTGGGCTGGGAGCCCTTCTGGGAAAGCATCACCGACCCGTTGGCCTGGAAAGCGGTTCTTCTGACGCTCAAGCTTTCGGTCATCGCTACGGTCATCAACGTTTTTCTAGGCACGATGATCGGTTGGGTGCTCATCCGCTACCGGTTTCCGGGACGTCGATTATTGAACAGTCTTGTCGATTTGCCCTTTGCGCTGCCAACAGCAGTCGGAGGCCTGATGATATTGCTGCTGCTCGGACCAAACAGCTTTGTCGGCGGATTGGCTGGCAAGCTGGGATTCGATATTGTGTTCCATGAGCCGGCTATCATTATAGCGATGATTTTCGTCACTTTTCCTTTTGTCATCCGGGCGGTTCAGCCGCTGCTGGAAGAACTGGACAAAACGGAGGAGGAAGCGTCCTATACGCTGGGCGCATCGAGAGCGAGAACGTTTTTTCAAGTGGTATTCCCTTCGATGCTGCCCGGTATCTTAAGCGGCGCAATGCTTGCGTTCTCCAGAGCCTTGGCGGAATTCGGAGCGGTAGTGCTTGTGGCGGGCAATATCCCGGGCAAGACGCTGATTGCTGCGGTTTATATTTTCGGCGAAATCGAGAGCGATAATACAATGGGCGCTGCCGCGGCCTCAGTGCTGCTGCTTACGCTGTCGTTCATTATTCTATGGGCCGTCAACCTCGTCCAATCGAGGAGGCTCGGCAAATGAAAAAGCTGTGGATCTCCTTAACATATGCCGTATTTCTCATTCTGCTGATTGCCCCGATCGTGAAAATTTTTACGGGGTCATGGGCGGAAGGCTGGAGCGGCTTCGCAGAAGCGCTCACGCGGAAGCAATCTCTTCACGCACTTATGATGACAGGAATTATCGTCGCAGTCGTGACAGTCATTAATACGATTTTCGGCATTATGCTGGCGCTTTATCTCGTCCGGGCCACCTGGCTGGGGCAGCGGCTAAAACAGCTTCTTAACAGCATAGTCGACCTGCCGTTTGCAGTATCGCCGGTTATCGGCGGACTGATGATTGTACTTATTCTGGGTCCGCATTCAGTTATTGGGGCATTCTTTGAAGATATCGGGTTTAAGGTGGTATACGCCCTGCCGGGCATGATACTTGCCACGCTGTTCGTCACCTTCCCGCTGATGGTGCGCGAGGTTATGCCGGTGCTGCAGGAAATCGGAGTGCAGCAGGAAGAAGCGGCTTCAACGCTCGGTTCCTACTCGTGGTACACGTTCTGGCATGTTACCTGGCCTTCGATCCGCTGGGGCGTCATCTATGGCGTGGTGCTGACCGTGGCACGCTCGCTGGGCGAATTCGGAGCGGTACTTGTAGTCTCGGGCAACATCATGAACAAGACACAGACGGCGACAACATTGGTGTATCAGGATGTCGAGAATTTCAATGTAACGGCAGCGAGCAGCTTGGCACTGGTGCTGGCCGCCTTCTCGGTCGGTTTACTGCTGCTTATGGAATGGGCCAAAAAGCGAAAGGAAGTGCATTAGGCGATGCATATCGAGGTGCGCGGATTAAATAAGGAGTTCGGTGATTTTAAAGCCGTTCGAGACGTCAGCTTTGAAATTGAAAAAGGCCATCTCATTGGCCTGCTCGGACCGAGCGGCGGCGGCAAAACGTCGATTTTACGCATGCTGGCGGGACTTGAGATGCCTTCGTCGGGGGATATCATTTTCCACGGTAAACGGGTGAACGACCTGCCGCCGCAGGAACGCGGCATTGGATTTGTATTTCAAAACTATGCTCTCTTCAAGCATATGACCGTCTATGATAACATTGCATTCGGACTTAAGGTGAAGAGGCAGTCGAAGGATGCGATTCGCGAACGCGTCATGTCCTTGGTGGAGTTAACCGGTCTTAAAGGTTTCGAGCACCGCTATCCGCATCAGCTCTCGGGAGGGCAGCGCCAACGCGTCGCTTTCGCGCGTGCTCTTGCGCCGGAGCCGCAGCTGCTCCTGCTCGACGAGCCTTTCGCGGCGATCGATGCGAAAATCCGCACCGAGCTTCGTACATGGCTGAAGGACATGATCGAGCGTGTCGGTATCACCTCGATTTTCGTTACCCATGACCAAGATGAGGCCATAGAGGTTGCCGATGAGATTATGATCATCAATAAAGGCCGGCTCGAGCAGAAAGGGTCGCCGTGGGATATTTACAAAAATCCGCAAACTCAATTCGTCGCCAGCTTCATCGGCGAATCGACGATCGTAGAGCAAGTGGAGAGACTTAAAGGCTTTGAAGATGCCTCCAGCTGGCCGGGTACGCAAGCTCTCATCCGTCCTGAATATATTGAAATCGGAAAACGCAGTGAGTTCCGCATCCCATCCGCTACTGCACTCGGCACAGTAAAGCATTTGCACTTCCGCGGCAGCGAGTGGATGGTTGAGGTAGAGGTGGGCGATATCAAGCTGATTACTTACCGCTCCCTGGAGAAGGATGTGCTGAAGCCGGGCGATGAAGTGAGCGTACTTATTCACCGCGCTTATTTGTTCAATGACAGCGATACCTGGATCATGGAAAACAAGCTGAAGGAAGACCCAATGCCGGTTCATATTTAACTACTTTTCTTTATAGAAAGCGTTGTGTACACGATGAGACCTGCCCTTACAAAAGGATGGCGGATAGCTGCCGCGGCATTCGCAGCGCTCTCCCTGCTGCTTGCTGCAGCATGCGGCGGAAACGAGCAGAATCCGGACGGCAGCACGGTAGAAACTTCAGGTAAGAAGGGCGATGTGACGCTGGTCATCGGCGCCTATTCCGTTGCGAAGGATGCATTTGAGGTATTGCTGCCGAAATTTCAAGCCGAGTGGAAAGCCAAGACCGGCCAGAATGTCGTATTCCAGGAATCATACGAAGCGTCGGGAACGCAGGCAAGAGCGATAGCCGGCGGATTCGAGGCGGATGTGGCCGTGCTCGCCATGGAAGGCGATATTGATAAAATCAAGAAAGCCGGATTGATCACGCACGATTGGAAGAAATCCGAGCCGCACGATGGGATGATTACGCGCTCAATCGCTGTAATGGGAACCAGAAAGGGCAATCCAAAAGGAATTCATGACTGGGAGGATTTGACCAAGGACGGCGTCAAGGTTCTGTATCCGAACCCGCAGACGTCCGGAGGCGCCCAGTGGGACATTAATGCGATGTACGGCGCGGGGCTGAAGAAGTCCGAAGAGGAAACCGGCAAGAAGGATCCGGCTTACGCAAAGGCGTTTCTGGAGCGGATCCACAGGAATGTGGAATCGCTCGACAAGAGCGGCCGCGCTTCCATGGCCGCGTTCGAATATGGCGTAGGCGATGTGATTGTAACCTACGAGAACGAGCTGCTTGCACGAATCAAGCAGGGAGTCCCGTATGAGGTCATCGTACCAAAGTCCACGATTCTGATTGAAAATCCAGCCGCCCTCGTCGATGTTAATGTCGATAAACACGGTACGCGGAAGGTGGCGGAAGCGTTTCTCGATTATCTGTACAGCGATGAAGCGCAGCGGATATTTGCCGATTTCGGCTTCCGTCCGGTAGACGATAAAGTCATGTCCGAGGTGGCAAGCCAGTTTAAGAATCCGCCCGATTTGTTCGATATCAGTTATTTGGGCGGATGGGATTACGTACGCAAAACGCTGTATTCACCGAAAGGCGTCTGGTATCAGGTGCTGGCTGGAATATAATGTTTCCATAGGCAGATCCGCACGCACCCTGTCCGAAGAATACCTTCGGACAGGGTGTTTTTCATTGCTGACTGAGCTAAGGAGCGTTCACTATTTCTTTATTAATAATTTAAGGGAAAATTAGGTTTTGGTAGGATGTGGTATGTTACAATAAGAAGAATTTGGAAGTTAATTTACTTATTTGGAAATGGAGTGGATGAATTGAAGAGCTTTAGCTACAAACGCATCGGTCTGATTACTGTCCTAAGTATGTCAGCAGTCCTCTCAGGCTGTAATCTGATCGGAGGCGGCGCGCAGAAGAGCGAGGAAAAATCGGCGCTAAAGGTGATGTATTACGATGAAAGATCCTTTTACAGTCAGCTTGGTATGGTATATTCCGCACTTCACCCTGAAGTGGATATCACTGTCGTTACCAATCAACAATCGGGTCCCTACGATCCACAGAAAGATATGAAAGCCGAATTTGATAAATTTATCGATGAGAAGCAGCCGGATGTGCTCATGCTCACTCCGGAGCAGCTTACCGAATACGCCGAGGATGGCAAGCTCCTTGAGTTGGATACGATGACGGAAGAAAAAACTTATAATAAAGAAACGCTCATTCCGGGTCTCCTGGATTATATGAAGGAGCTGGGCGGAGGGAAAATCTACGGCCTCTCCAGCAGTTTTTACAGCCAGGCTATTTTCTATAATAAAGATCTGTTCAATAAATATGGTATCCCTTTGCCGGAAGATCGGATGAGCTGGGACAAGCTGTTTGAGCTGGCGCAGCGGTTCCCGACAGACGGTGCGAAGGACAAGCGGGTCTACGGACTCAGTCTTGGTTATAACGGCGAGCTTTATCAATTAGGCAGTATGATCGGTGCCTCGCAGAATCTGAGCATGGTGAATGCCGCGAGCAAGCAGGTGACTATTAATTCTCCTGCCTGGAAGAATGTATTTCAGACGGCGATGAACGGACTGAAATCCGGCGCTCTATATACCGAAGACCCGAATGGTATGAACACCTCTTCCCAAACTTATGAGGATTACCTCCTGCGTGACCCATTCATTGCGGGGAAGGTGGCGATGAAGCTCGAAGGCGCATATTTTATTGGCCAGATTAAGGAGTCGCAGACTAGAGTAAAGGATAAAGCGATCAAAAGCTGGGACATAGTTACTGTACCTGTCGATCCGCAAAGTCCGGATTCGAGCCCGAATATGTCATTCAATCAAATTTTCGCGGTTAACGCAAAGTCCGTCAATACAGAAGCAGCCAAAGAATTCATACGCTATGTGACAAGCGACGAATATGCGAGGGTCACTTCAAAGCTTCAAGACGGCAGTTTCCCGGTTCGAACCAATTATATAAAGGACGACGACAATCACAATATGAAGGCATTCTACAGCTTGAAGCCGGCGAAATCATCCATTTATAAAGATTACGACAAGCTGCCGCAAAATTTCTTTATGCAGTTTATGAATATCGCTCAGGAAGAGCTGAAGAGCGCATTCGCCGGTAAGAAGTCGCTTGACGATGCGCTTGCAACGGCGCAAACCAAGGGCCAGCAAATAATGGTTCAAGAACAGGCCAAACAGAAGGATAAACCGGCCGAGGCGGCAGTAACGGAGAAGACGGCGAGTGGTACAAATTAAATAAGGACAAAACCGGCTGTATGACCGAATGAATTGACGCCTATCATATTGTATATTAAGCAAAAGTCCTTGTCCGTCTGCATCAAGCGAAGGACAAGGACCTTTGTCGGCAATGATAGCGGAGGGCACCTGAAACCGCGGGATTAGAACCACGGATCTGTAACCGAACGGCCCTCGATCGCGCCGTCTTCACCCAAAAAGTAATGCCGGAGCGGCTTCAAATCGTCGGTTAATTCGTAGACGAGCGGCGTTCCCGTCGGTATATTGAGCCTGGCAATACCGTCTCCCGGTATGTCATCAAGATATTTCACAAGAGCCCTTATCGTATTTCCATGCGCAGCTATGAGGATCCTCCGGCCGGAGCTGAGTGCCGGTTCGATAGCTTCGCGCCAATAAAGCAATGCCCTTGCTTCGGTATCGGCCAAACTTTCCGTTAAAGGGACCTTATCTTCTATCCCGCGGTATTTTGGCTCGGAGGCTTCGTACCGCGGGTCTGTTTTCTCAAGGGCAGGGGGCCTCACATCAACCGATCTTCGCCATATATGCACCTGATCGTCTCCGTATTTCAAGGCGGTGTCCGCTTTGTTCAACCCCTGAAGCGCGCCGTAGTGCCTCTCATTTAAATGCCACGATTTATTGACCGGAATCCACATGAGATTCATCTCATCGAGAATAATCCATAGCGTTCTAATGGCTCTCTTCAGCACGGAGGTGTGAGCGGCGTCAAAGAGGTATCCGTGCTTTCGCAAAATATGTCCCGCTCTTCTGGCTTCCTCAAGGCCGGTGGCGGAGAGATCGACATCCGTCCAACCCGTAAACCGGTTTTCCAAATTCCATACGCTTTGACCGTGACGAATGAATACGAGTTTAATCATCCCTTTTTCTCTTTTTTCTGAAGAAATTCACATAATTTTATTATATAAGCAACCTGTGGAAATCCACTAATTTCAGCGGGAAGCCTCTTTAATAAATAACCGCAGCTTAGTAACCACTGGTTTACTGCTGCTCATGCCGCTTATCACGGATACTCACTGAGTAAGATAGAGATGATTTGTATCGTCCTAGAAGTGGTACAAACATTTTTTTGTCTTGAGGATACCCCCACAAAATACCATCCCATGACGAATCCTCTTGGTAATGAAGTATTTACCAAATGTCCAATTAGAGGAGTGGTCGGGTCATGAAGAAGTGGTTGTCGTTAATCGTCGTATGTTCAATGTTTCTTTTCAGCAGCAGTGTATTGGCTCACGGCAGCACAAGTAATCATAAGAACGGCAAGGGACCGGAGAAGAATGTCAAGGAATGCGGTCAGATTCCGCCGGGCTTGCTTAATGCGCTCAAGAAAGTAAAGAATAAACAAGCAATAGAGGCAATAAAGGAAAACATCGAAAAGCAGCGGGAGAAATGCGAAAAGGATAAGGGTGACGGCAGCCAAGCTTTAACCGATGCTGCGCGTGTTTCTGCGGATAAGGCAGCTCTGCAAATCCGCTTCGGCAGCGGCGACCGTACAGATTGGGTAACGACTGCGGTCGGACTGCCGGCAAGAGGGAATAAAGGCTCAGCCATTACTTGGAGCTCCAATAAACCGAATGTTGTTTCCAGTGACGGACGGACCGTTAAGCGGCCGCTGTCTGCGGATGAAACCGTCGTAATGACTGCTACCCTTCGCTACAATCAGGCAACGGCAACCAAAACTTTCACTTTGATCGTGAAAGCGGCCCCTGTATCTCTGACGGATGCGCAAAAGGTGTCGGCCGACTTGGCCGCGCTGCAAATTGCATTCAACGGCACGGATAACGCGGACAGCGTCACCCAGCCGTTAAAGATGCTTCCGGCCACAGGCAAGAACGGCTCGACAATAACCTGGTACTCCGGTTCTCCGACGGTAATTTCCAATGATGGAAAGACGGTCAATCGACCGGTTTCGGGCAGTGGCGACACAGTCGTCGTAATGACTGCTATTATCGTTAACAACACGGCCTCCGAGGCGAAGACGTTTCGTTTGACCGTTAAACAGCAGTTAACGGATGCAGAAAAGGTCGCGGCTGACAAAGCTGCCCTTGATATTGATTACGGCGGTTCGGATACAATTAGCCGGGTTACCCGGCCATTGGACCTTCTGCCTGCGGCAGGGCTGAACGGCTCGGTCATAACTTGGACCTCCAGCGCGCCTAATATATTATCCGCCGACGGGAAAACAATCCAACGTCCCGCTCTTGGATCCGGTGATATGCCCGTGGCACTTACCGCAGTTCTGACAAGCAATGGCTTCACGGATGTGAAAGTGTTCTTCCTGACGGTGAAACAGGAATTTACGAACGCCGAGAAGGTTGCTGCCGATAAAGCGGACCTGAATATTACTTTCGCAGACCAGGATTCCGCGGTTTCCGTCACGAAACCGATCGGACTTCCGGTGAGCGGCTACTACGGCAGCACGATCATCTGGTATTCCACGAACCCCTCCGTCATTTCCGATAACGGAACGGTTGTAAACCGGCCTGCCAAGGGAAGCGGAGATATCAACGTAACGATGATGGGATACATCAGCAATAATGGAGTCGGCGATGTTAAGATGTTCAAGCTTACCGTGAAGCAGCTTCCATAACAAGTCGAAAGGCCTGCCCTTCCGCCGCTGAGGCGGCGAGGAGCAGGCCTTTTTTTGGAGCAAACAGCCCCGTTCCGCAAACATGCAGGGTTGCAGAGAAGAAGGACTGAGCCTGAAGCGATAATTCACTTCGGACTCAGTCCTTCTTAATTATTGTGCTACGCTTTATTAAGAATAAACTTCTCAATGACGTGGCGAACGCCTTCTTCGTTATTGGATTTGGTCACGAATTGAGCGATTTCCTTAAGCTTCGGAAGGGCATTCTCCATGGCGACACCCAGGCCCGCAGCTTCGATCATCTCGTGATCGTTCCAGGAATCTCCGATGGCGATTACTTCATCCATCGTACAACCGATATGCTCGGCCATAAATGCAATCGCGTGGCCTTTGGTGCCTTCCTTATGCGTAAATTCAAGGTAATGAGGTTTGGATTTGGTAATGTGTACACGATCGCCGATTAGAGGCGCGAGCTGCTCTGCAATCTCATCCAGGTAAGCGGGCTCGTCTATAATAAGCATTTTCGTGGAAGGCTTGTCGGTCAGCTTGTTGAAGTCGGGCTCGACAACGAATGGAATTTTCGATAACGCTGCGTAACCCCGTGCTTTCTCCGTGTCCTGCTGTACATAAAGAACATCGTTTACGTACATTTGAACATGAAGCCCGCGTTCTTTGCAAAAATCAAACAACTGCTTTGCCGCATCCTTCGGAACGCTCCGTTCATACAGCACCTGCTCGTCCAGCAGAGTCTTTACAAGCGAGCCTTGGTACGTAATGATCGGCACATTCAATTCAACCTGCTTGGCGATCTTCTTGGCGGATGGAAACATCCGTCCAGTCGCAAGCGTAACGAATACACCCTGTGCAATCGCTTCGGCAAGCGCCTCTTTCGTACCTGGTGTTACTGTAAGTTCGTCGGTCAATAAAGTGTCGTCAATGTCGATGGCAATCAATTTGTACATATCGGTTTCTCCCGCTCCTTCTATCTCTTATGTTTGCATTGATTGTAGCGGAAATCGGAAGAGCGGACAAGCGTTATTTGCCATGCATTCCGGTCCGGCAGCGAAAGGCATGTAATTACGTACCTCCCGGTCATGAGCGGTTTGCTGCGAGTGAACCGTTGATGATCGGACAAGAATTAAGGCCGCCTGCGCAGGCTTGCGGCATATGCCGGAATAAGATAAAGTGAGTAAAAGATTCATTGCGGCAGAGAACGGAGAGATGGACATGAGTATGTATGGCCAAAATGCGGTAAAACAGCGGCGTAGAGTTACCTTTGTCGTAGTAGTGGTCGCGGTGTGCGTAATCGGATTTGTCGGGGGCAGGGTATCGATGATTTTGCAATATCCGATTATGAAAGAGCCTGCGTTCGGTAATTTATCATACGCTTATAATGAAATTATGGATAACTATTTGAACGGAGCTGAGTCGAAGTCGCTTGTTAACGGAGCGACTGAAGGAATGGTCGCATCGCTTGACGATCCTTACTCGGTCTACTTATCCGGCGCTGCCGGCGAGCAGTACGTACAATCGTACGACGATCATTTTGTCGGAATTGGTGTTAATATTCGCGAGCAGGACGGGGAATTTATCATTGAGAGCACGATTAAAGGCGCTCCCGCGGAAAAAGCGGGCCTGCGGTCCGGAGATGTTTTTATGGCGGTTGACGGGAAATCGGCAAAGGGCATAACGTTAACCGAGCTGAAGCAGCTGGTGCAGGGTAAGACGGGGACGATCGTTAAGCTGTCCATCCGCCGCCAAGGGTCGGGCGAGCCGCTCGAAATTCCCGTCACCCGCGGAGATGTGCCGATTACGACGGTCACTTTCGGTATGAAGGAAGGGAAGGTCGGCGAAATTGTCGTTACGCGCTTTGCGGACAAAACGGCGGAGGAATTTAACCGCGCCGTCGATACGCTGCTGGGGGAGGGCATGAAGGCGCTGCTGATTGATCTGCGCGGCAATCCGGGCGGGCTGCTCGAGCCGACCATCGAAATCGCAAACCGGTTTGTACCTAAAGGGGATACCATCGTTCAAGTCGTCTACAAAGGCGAGAGCAAAGTGATTACGAACAAATCGGAGCAGAAGACGCCTTGGAAGCTGCCGATCGCCATCCTCGTGGATGATCATACGGCCAGCTCTGCCGAAGTGCTTACCGCTGCGCTCAAGACGACTGCCAAAGCGGTTGTCGTGGGACAGAAGACGTTCGGCAAAGGGATCGTACAGAACTTCAGGCAGATGAACGACGGTTCAGTGCTCAAGCTGACGGAAGCGCAGTGGCGCTCTCCCGACGGTCAATGGATCCACAAGAAAGGCATTAAGCCGACAGTGCCTGTCGCTACCCCGGCATATGCGCTGCTGCCAAGGCTTCCGGCTGGCCTGCAGCTGAAGACGGGCGATTATGGCGACAAGGTTCAGACCGCGCAGCAAATGCTGCAGGCGCTCGGTTACAGCATCCGCGATGAAGCAGGCATCTACGATGAGCAAACGACGGACGCCGTCAAAGCATTCCAGCGCGGCGAAGCGCTTCCGGTTACCGGTATAATGAACGATAAGACGGCTTACCGGATTACGCTGCGATTGAGCGAGAAGTTTGGCAAGGAAGACCCGCAGCGGAATAAAGCGCTGGAGCTGCTTGAAGCGGCAGAGGCGGGCAGTAAGTAAGACGAATCGGTAGTTCCGGCAGCAAGAAGACGAACCAATAGTTGACCGGTCGTAAAACCGACCAAGTGACCGTCAGCGAGTAAAAACGAAGCCGGTGACCGTCAGCAAGTAAAAATGCAGCCAGTGACCTTCAGTAAGAAAAATGAAGCGAATAGTGAACGAAAGCAGGGCTGTCCTTAAGTCATTCAATGTGACTTGGGGGCAGCTCTTTCTATTAATGCGCGGGCTGCCGGTGCTGCAGCCTGCACGGAAATGGATTTAAGGGTCGGTAAGCGGGAACACGACGACAATATTTGCACATAATAAATAGCGATGAAGAAGGTACACGGTAAGTGGCGGGAGCGAGAGGCTGGATCCGGGGAGACGGAGGCAGGGACCAGTAATGAACATTCAAACAACCGTTTGACTGTTTTTGAGTAAATGCATATAATATATTCAAATGGATATTTGAATGATATCGTTCTATATAGGGTGGAGATGATAAGGATGACGCGGCTGAAGGAATTGGCGGAGACGGATACGTCCTGTGAAATCGTTTGTATTGACGAGGAGAAGGTTGGGCGTGCCAGATTGGCTGTCGACAGCCGGGAGCTGTCCGCTGCGGCAGCTATTTTCAAGGCGCTGTCTGATGAGACGAGGCTCAAGATCGCATATTCTCTATGCGTCGAGGATCAGTTGTGCGTTTGTGACGCTGCAGCGATTATCGGCTCAAGCACCGCGACGGCTTCGCATCATTTAAGGCTGCTCAAGCAGCTTGGCCTGGCCAAATCACGAAAGGAAGGCAAGCTTGTTTTCTACTCGCTCGACGATGACCACGTGAAGCAGCTTATTATGACGGCGCTTATTCACAGCGAGGAGGCCTGGGACCATGACCAATGAGACCGTCAGGAATGTGTACCGTGTGCAGGGGATGACATGCGCGGGGTGCGCCGGTTCATTCGAGAAGAAGGTGAAGGAGCTGCCCGGCGTTCTCGATGCAAAGGTTAATTTTGGCGCGGCCAAAATAACGGTATACGGGGAAACTGCATTTGCAGAACTGGAAAAAGCGGGCGAGTTCGATGGGCTGCGGCTGATTCCCGAGAATGCCGAGCTTCCCTCCGGAGGGAAAGAAAAGGGGGATTCCCTCCTCTCATCAATAAGCCGGGAGACGCTGCTGGCGGTTGCATCGGCACTGCTGATCGCGGCAGGCGTCGCGCTTGGGTTTACAGCGCCCGGACAGCCGCTTGCGGCAAATGCGGTTTATGCGGCTGCCGCCCTTGTCGGCGGATACCCGCTGTTCCGCAAAGGGCTGGCCAATTTGATTGTATTGCGCTTTGAGATGAACACGCTGATGACAATCGCCATTATCGGCGCTGCCGTGATCGGCCAATGGGGGGAGGCGGCGACGGTCGTGCTTCTCTTCGCGATAAGCGAAGCGCTTGAATCGCATGCGATGGAGCGGGCGCGCAAATCGATTTCATCCCTGATGGATCTCAAGCCCAAGACGGCTGTAGTCCGGGGGGCGGATGGAAGAACATTTACGGCTGCCGTCGCGGATCTTGCGCCGGGCGATACGGTTATTGTAAAGCCGGGGCAGAGCGTACCGATCGACGGAGTTGTGCTTGCAGGGGTGTCGGGGGTCGTGCAGGCCGCTATTACCGGGGAATCGATGCCGGTAGAGAAAAGTCCCGGGAGCGATGTTTTCGCCGGAACGCTGAACGGGGAGGGACTGCTGGAGGTTCGCACCACAAGGAAAGCGAATGATACGACGCTGGCGCGTATTATTCATCTGGTTGAAGATGCACAGGAGGAGCGCGCGCCCTCGCAGCAGCTTGTCGACCGTTTCGCGCGGTGGTACACGCCGGGAATTATGGTGTTTGCTTTCGGCCTAGCGGTAATTCCGCCGCTTTTCCTCGGGGCGGAATGGCTGGCTTCAGTTTACAGCGCGCTTGCGGTGCTGGTAGTGGGTTGTCCGTGCGCCTTGGTCATTTCAACGCCGGTTGCGATTGTGACGGCGATCGGAAAAGCCGCAAGAAATGGCGTCTTGATCAAAGGAGGCGCGTATGTGGAAGCGGCTGCCAAGCTGTCCGTAATTGCCTTCGACAAGACCGGAACGCTGACCGAAGGCAAGCCGTGCGTCACGGATATCTTGACGCTCGGGGACCGCGGCGAAGCGGAAAGTCTGACCATTGCTGCGGCAATGGAATCAGGCTCTGCACACCCGCTTGGTCACGCGCTGGTGCAGGCAGCTTCAGCGCGGGAGCTGGCTTTGCCGGAGACTGCCGGCATTGTCTCGGCGACGGGATATGGTCTGCAGGCGACAGTCAACGGTGCCGGATACCGGATAGGCAAGCCTGCTTGGGCAATGGAGAAGCTGCCGGACCATAAGGCGAAGCCTGTGCTTGAAGCGGCCGAGCGGCTTCAGCGCGAAGGCAAGACCGTGGTCGCGCTCGCCAGCGATACCGCCGCCGTGGCATTGTTCGGCATCTCCGACACGGTGCGTGCGAGCAGCGCGGAAACTGTGCGGCAGCTGGCCGGGCTCGGTATCTTGCATACAGCGATGCTGACCGGCGACCACGCCGCAACGGCGCAGGTGATCGCCGCTCAGGCGGGCATCTCCGACGTGCGCGCCGCGCTGCTGCCGGAGCAGAAGCTGGCCGCCGTGCGGAGCTGGCGGCAGGAAGGACACTCCGTCGCTATGATCGGCGACGGCGTCAACGATGCGCCGGCCTTGGCTGCAGCCGATATCGGCATCGCCATCGGGGGCGCAGGCTCGGATGCGGCAATGGAGACAGCCGACATCGTGCTGATGGGCGGCAGTCTGACGAAGCTGCCGTTCCTGATCCGGCTCAGCCGGCGCACGCTGCGCGTAATCCGCGAAAATATCGGCATCGCATTCGGACTCAAAGCGGCGGCGCTGCTGCTCGCCGTCCCCGGCTGGCTCACGCTCTGGATGGCGATTTTCGCCGATATGGGGGCAACGCTTATCGTAACGTTGAATGCGCTGCGTCTGCTCGGAAGAAAAGACGGCTGAGACGGCCTAACCAAATTAAACGACAGAGAACGCGCCACCGCCAAGGCGCGTTCTCTGTCGTGCAGGGTAAATTATCGCCAATCGCGAAGAGCCTGCCGCTAATGGTTAGTGAGCAGGGCAGCCTTGCTCCGCCGCCCGCCGTATCGACCGGTTACGCAAGAGTCTCCCATTTCTCCCACATCTTCCGCGGGTTCCGCTCATAGACATCGTTCTCCCTATATAGATAAGCGTGCATAATAAATTCGCGCCGAATCGTAGCGAAATCGGGGTGGTATTGCTTGATGAACTCGTTCAGCTCTTTTTCCGTGTACTTCCTGCCTTCCTCCAATTTTTCAGCGATGCTTTCAAGCACGATCCGCTTCTTCTTAAGCTGCGCCGGAATGTGTTTCAATTTGCCTTCCGCGGTGAAGAAGTTTCGAATCACCGACTGACTTAGCTGCTCGTTTTTTCCTTCCTTCGTAGAATCCTCCCCGGGTTCGGCTTCCGGCCGCGAAATCAATTCCTGCAGCGCGGATGCATATTGCTTCATAAAATAACGGTCCAGCGAGAAATAAATAGCGTTCTTGTCCCGCCTCTCATTGATCAGGCTGACCGCCCTTAGCTTGGCAGTATGATGCGTAATCGTGGCCGCCGACAGGCACAGCTTCTCCGCCAGTGTTTGGCCGGTCATCTCTCCTTCGGCAAGCAAAATAACGATCCGGACACGCGTTGGATCCGCCAGCGCTTTGTGATAATTTACAATTTTGTCAAGCTGCATCAAAGCAATCACACCTCTGTGAAAATTGAATTAGATATTATTCTAATTAGATAATAATCTTAAATAATCCAAAGATCAATTGAAATTATTTTTTCGCAAAGGACTTTCGATTGATTTGATATTTTATAAAAATAGGTTAAACTTGAAAATGGTAGAGAAAACCTTAGGAGGGAAACCGATGAAATTCTTTTTGGATACGGCAAATGTAGAGGAAATTAAACGCATCGTCAAGCTGGGTCTGGTCGACGGTGTAACGACGAACCCGTCGCTGATCGCGAAGGAAGGCCGCGACTTCAAACAGGTCGTGCAAGAGATTTGTACGATTGTCAGCGGCCCGGTTAGCGCCGAGGTTATCGGCACCAAGGCCGAGGATATGCTGAGGGAAGCGGAAGATATCGCAACGTGGGCGCCAAATGTAGTTATCAAGCTGCCGATGACCGAAGACGGCTTGTATGCAACGCATGCCTTATCGCAAAGAGGAATCAAAACCAACGTTACGCTCATATTCTCGGTTGCGCAGGGGTTAATGGCGGCTAAGGCCGGAGCGACATTCATCAGTCCATTCGTAGGCCGCCTGGATGATATCGGGACCGACGGAATGGAGCTTATCCGTGAACTTCGTACCGTCATTACGAATTACAATTTCCCGACTGAGATCATCGTGGCCAGCGTACGCAATATCGGCCATGTCGAACAGGCTGCCATTGCCGGAGGCCATATCGCCACAATACCGGGATCGCTCCTTCCATCGCTATGGAAGCACCCTTTGACCGATATCGGCATTGAGAAATTTCTAAGCGATTGGAATAAGATGCAAGCTTAGACCGATCTTCGTTTCCTACGGAACAGGCTGTCGCCCGGAGCATGCGGGTCGGCCTGTTCTTATTCGTTAGAGGCTTGAATTTATACCTGCAAATCTTTAGACACGTAAATAGAGATTCCGCTTGTCTGTGACAACCAGAATCTCTATCCTTTCAGTTTACTCGTATTCAATTGTTGCCTGCACACTCCATTCTAACAACTTCCGTTGCAGATTGATAAAGATTTAATGCTTATTTTCATCGTAAGATGGAAATCTACAACCGGTTTCCCCACATGTCCCGAAAGCAAGTATTCCGCCTGCTTACTCCTTTCCATGATTAATCATGGGGACATGCTTCGCTTACCTTCTCCATTGGACTATCCCCTTTCGGAGCGATTGATATCATTCATTCATTTATCGTATGAATGATATGGCTTTATTGTACAAGCAGAATGTTAATTTTGTAAATATTCAGAATAATCAAAATAAACCGATATAATAAGTGTTCCAGCCCAAAATCTCCCTCATGCTCTTCGTTATTTACAATTTCGCCATATTTCATAAATGCCTGAAAAGTCGAGGGTGTTATAGACTCTTTGATGCCTGCCAGACCATTACCCCGAATACCTCAAAGCGGGGTGCTTAACGCGTCCCCTCATAATTTTTACAAATTATGCAAGAGAGACGTATTGACATCCAACTTACGGCCTGCTATATTATTACCAACGGTTAGTAACCAATGGTTATTAAATAGAACGGAGATGGAATTGTGAAAATTGAGCGTATATCAGAGCATATTTGGAGCTTGAAAAAATGGTTCATTATCCCAATCCATGTATGGATTGTAGTTGAAAAAGACGGTGTAGTTCTTGTGGATGCCGGAATCGGGGGGATGGCGAAGGGGATCATGTCCTTTATCGACAAGCTTGGAGCAGGGCCGTTGAAGGCCATCGTACTGACACACGGGCATTCCGATCATGTAGGCGCGGTCAAGCAAATCGTGGAACAGCGGCCAGTACCGGTTTACGCTCACCGTATCGAACTGCCTTATATGGAAGGCAAGCTGCCGTATCCGCGCCGTAAGAAAGCGGCTCAGACGATTGCGGCGGGTATAGCCAAGGAGCTGGAAGAGCATGACGGAGGAGAACTGCCAGTGTTTGGAGGCTTGAAGCCGTATTTGACGCCCGGCCATTCGCCTGGACACGTTGTATATTATCACGAGCAGGACCAAGTGCTGCTGGCGGGGGACCTGTTTACATCGAAAAAAGGCCGGCTGCGCCAGCCGATGGCGATGTTCACAGCCAACATGCAGGAGGCAATTGAAAGCAGCGCGATTGTACGGAAGCTGAAGCCAAAGCCAAAGCGGTTGGAAGTGTGCCACGGCACACCGGTCATGCAGCCTGCCGAACAAATGGATGGATATTTGACTAAATATTCGGCCGCCGGCGGTAAAGCTTTCACCAACTAGAACCGCTAACCACCCTGTAAGATCCGGCAAGCCTGGTTAGACCCGATCAGCATTCAGTGCCCAAATAACGCGGGTCAGGTTGTTCTCAATCAGATAAAGGAAAACACCGCCCATAATAATGAGCGGTGTTTGGTATACCTGTATGATGCCGATTAAAATTTGTTCAATGTTTCCGTTAATACAGGCACGATTTGCGATTTGCGGGAAACGACGCCCTTCAGTACCGCTTTGTTGTCGACAAGCGTCACGTTATAGGCTTGCTCAACGGCTTTCGTAACGCGTCCAAGCGTCAGAGCGATGGAATCGTTGTTAAGGATGTCGGTTACGACGAATACAAACAGATCGAGACCTTTTTCGGAAATAATGCCCGAAAGCGCGTCTTCCAGCTCAGCTTGGCGGGCAAGAACATCGTTCGTATCCACCGCATTAACCTGTGCGATTTCAACCTTGTAGCTGCCCATTTGAAATTCCTTGGCATCAAGTGAAATCAGCTGCGCGATCGTTTTATCGCTCAAATCGGCGCCGGCTTTCAGCATTTCGAGACCGTAGCTTTGCGCATCCACTTCGGCGATAGCTGCCAGCTCGCGAGCTGCGGCCACATCTTCCTCCGTGCATGTCGGCGATTTGAACAGCAGCGAATCGGAGATAATCGCGGACAGCATGAGGCCGGCGATTTCCTTGCGGACGGCGACTCCGTTTTCTTTGTACATTTTATTAAGAATCGTTGCTGTGCAGCCTACCGGCTCGGCGCGGTAATATAACGGATGGCTTGTCTCGAAATTAGCGATGCGATGGTGATCGATAACTTCAACGACACGAACCTGATCGATGTCGCCCGCACTTTGTTGGCGCTCATTATGGTCGACCAGGATGACGTTCTTCGCTTCGCCGGCTACTGTATCAACCTGGCGCGGAGCTTGTACCTTAAAGTAGTCTAATGCATATTGAGTTTCCCCATTAACGCTGCCAAGACGGACAGGCTCGACCTGAACACCGAGCTCGGTTTTCAAAGCGGCGTAAGCGATAGCTGAACAAATAGAATCCGTGTCCGGGTTTTTGTGCCCGAAAATAAGTGTTTTTTCCATTCTTCTACTCCTTATTTGTTATTTTGGCGGGGTTAACGCCTGCAGTTAATAATTCTCAATCCACATTATAACGTTTAATTCCCCTTTTTCCTATTCCATTATTGACAATTTTCCTGCAGACGCTGGCCTGGCTGCGATTATTTCGGAGCGCTTTCCTTGAAGGGGTTCAGAAACGCCTTTGGGATGTCCGTTTCGAACCGCAGGAGGTCGCCCGTTGCAGGATGCGTAAATGAGAGGACGCGCGCATGAAGTCCGAGGCGGTTTAGCGCTTTGGATTTAGAACCGTATTTCTTATCGCTGACGACGGGATGCCCGATATCCTGCATATGGACGCGGATTTGATTTTTCCGCCCCGTTTCAAGCTCTACCTCCAGCAGGGAGAAGCTCTTATTGGACTCAAGAACCTTATAATGGGTGACGGCATATTGACCGTCGTTCGGATAAGGACTCGAATACATTTTGAGCGTCTTGCTCTCCTTCAGCCACGATTTGATCGTGCCTTCCTCTTTCTTGACCTTGCCTTCCACCAGCGCAACATAGGTGCGCTCCTTCACGATATCCTGCCAAGAATCCTGTAAGGCCTGTTGAATCTTCTCGCTCTTCGCGAACATCATCACACCCGAGGTGTCACGGTCCAGCCGGTGCACCACGAATATCCGGCCGCCCGGATTGTCCGAACGGACATGCGCCGTTAGCTGCCGGTAAGCCGTCAGCTCCGTCTCCTGCGGCGAGGCGATCGACAGCAGCCCGGCATCCTTGCGGATGACGACGATATCATCATCCTCGTGCAGAATCGCAAGCCCGATCAGCGGAGGCTTCTCCACAATCCGTTCCTTGCGGATGGACACCTGATCCCCCTGCTGAAGGGGGTGATTATAGGCGGTGACGGAACGCTCATTTACCCATACTTGCCCGCGGCTGAGCAGTGATTTTATCGAATTCCGGCCTTGATTCGTTATTGTTTGAAGTAAGAAGGACAGCAGCTCGGCCGGCTCCTTTACGGTATAGGGTCTGCTTTCCGCCGCGGCTCCTTTGGCGCTGCCTCCAGTCCGGCTTTCGCCTGCGGGTTTTCCCGCGGCTCTGCCTGCGGGCCTGGTGCTGCCAGGGGCCTTTTTATGTAAGATATTTCGCCTTGAGTCTGGTTTTCGTTTATCCATTTGAATCGCTCACACCGATCTGTTTAAGTTACCCCCAATATATCACGAACAGCCTTCCTAACGCTATTAAGGCCACTCCTTCATGGCTCGGTACACGATGCTATTAATATTGGAAGTTAATTCCTTTGCCTTAAAATACCGGATATAATAAACCCAGCGATCTACGTTGGAGACAGAGTTATCCGTATACGGTAAGGAGGACAAATTGATGAAGGTGCAGACAGAAACGAAGGACAATATTCGAAGCAATCCCGCAAGCATTATTGAAGTTGCGGGACTTGTAAAGCGATACGGTGCGTTCACGGCCGTAAACGGCATTCATTTTGAGGTGAGGAGAGGGGAGATATTCGGCCTGCTTGGTCCGAATGGTGCCGGTAAGACAACGACTTTGGAAATGATTGAGGGACTGCGCCGGCCCGACGAGGGAATAGCCCGGGTCGCCGGATTCGATACGCGGACTCAGCTTCATAAGGTGAAGGAAGTCATCGGCGTACAACTGCAATCCACTTCGTTATTCGATCTGCTGAACGTAGAAGAAATTACGCGAATGTACGCGAGCTTCTACAATGTTCCGACCGTTCCGGTCGTTCCGCTTCTGGAGAGCGTTCTTCTGGCCGATAAGCTGAACGACCGGGTCAAGAATCTCTCCGGGGGACAGAAGCAGAGACTTGCCATTGCGCTCGCTCTTGTCAACGACCCGCAGGTCGTCTTTCTGGACGAGCCGACAACCGGTCTTGATCCGCAAGCGCGGCGCACTCTATGGGACATCATTTTGCGCCTGCGGGACGAAGGCAAAACGATTGTCATCAGTACGCATTATATGGATGAGGCGCAGCTGCTCAGCGACCGTATCTGTCTCATGGACCGCGGTCAAGTGGTGGCTCTGGACACGCCGCGCAATCTGATCCGCAGCCTTGAATCCGAGAGTGCCATCGAGTTTCGAGTTCCGGAGCTCGAGGAGATGAAGGAAGAACGTAAAACAACGCTGCTCGAGAGCATGCAGTCGATTGAAGGCGTAAGGCATGCACAGAGTACCGCAAGGATAGCTATGTGCTGCATACAGACCATCTGCAGTCCGCATTGACCGGACTGGTTGGACTGACCGATAGACTCGGTCTGCAGTTTACCGACCTTCTCACGAGAACCGCGACGCTTGAGGACGTGTTCATTCAAATGACGGGAAGGAGCCTTAGAGAATAATGAAAGCTTATATGGAATTGACGCTGGCGCAGCTCCGGCTGTTCGCGCGCAATCGGCAGGTTCTGTTCTGGACGCTGGCGTTTCCGGTCTTCTTTATGCTTATGCTCGGCTCCCTCGCAGGAGGAGGCGGGAGCGGGGCCGCCGACGGATATTATTATGATGAAGACGGCACCGCAGCATCGAGCGCGATGATCACAGCGCTTCAAGAGCAGAAGGATGTTCTGCATCTGGATGCGGCAGCTGACCGGGACCAAGCAATGACAAGCCTCAAGGAAGGCGAGAAGCAGGTACTAATTGTCATCCCTAAGGGATACGGAAACGTACTGTCGGAATCGTCCTCTGCGGCCGGAGAGCAGGCAAAGCTTGCGGTTTACTTCGATCAGACGCAAGTTGTCAAGTCGCAAACTGCACTTAATGCAATAACACAAGCGGCGGATGGCGTAAGCAAGTCGCTCGTTCATTATAAACCGCTTGTAATAATGGAACCGATCGGAGTTCAGTCGCTGCAGCTGGGTTACACCGACTTCCTCGTTCCCGGTATCGTCGCCATGATGATCATGTCGAATAATTTGAACGGAGTGGCCGGACAAATCGCTTCCTGGCGAGAGCGCGGCGTACTGCGCCGGATGCAGAGCACGCCGCTTCGGCCGTCTTCGTTCATCGCCGCACAAATAACGGCGCGTCTGCTGCTGGGCGGCATACAGGCGGTTATCGTGCTGCTCATCGCATCGCTCGTATTCGGCACGCAGGTGAACGGCTCGTGGATGCTGCTGCTCGGCTTTGTAATCCTCGGCACGCTTACGTTCATGTCGCTTGGATTCATCATCGCGGGACTTGCCAAAACGCCCGAAAGCGCTGGGCCAATAGCCGGGTTCATTTCGTTCCCGATGATGTTTCTTGGGGGCGTATTCTTCCCGATCAGCAGTATGCCGTCCTACATGTAGCCGGTCGTGAAGCTGCTGCCGATCTCGCATCTGAGCACGGCATTGCGGCAAATCATGAATGTTGGCGCGGGGCTGACAACATTGTGGAGCGAAGCGCTGCTTCTGGGCTGCTGGCTTATCGCCGCATTCGCAGTGGCAAGCTTCACGTTCAAGTGGGAATAGAGCAGCCTGGAAAGCGGGGCCGGGAACAGCGGGAACGGCGGGCCCGGGCTTCTTTTCGTCCCCTTCCGGCTATGACTCTAGCATGTTGATTTTGATAGACAAAAGAGACGGCGGGGTGATACGATAGCGACGTTGGGAAATAGGGAGATTATTGGAGGAACGCCTGCGTGAAATCGAAGTTCAAGCTGAAGCAACAATTGCTCTTATCCGTATTAACTGCCGGGCTCTTATTCGCTCCGCTGTCAGGGCTTGAAGGCGATACCGTCTCAGCTGCGGCAGCTGTAAAAACAAAAACGAAGGTCACAACGACCATGGCCCAATCGTCCGTCTTATCGGTATTCGTAGACGGCAAGAAGCTCGTGTTATCCCCGTTGCCGGTTGTGCTCAAAGGGACGACCATTGTGCCGATGCGTACGATTTTCAATGCGCTTAAAGCCAGTGTCACATGGGAGCCGACGACCAAGACGATTATAGCGGTGAAAGACCGTACCACCATAACGCTGCAGCTCGGTTCAAAGAATGCCGTTAAGAACGGGAAAAGCGTACCGCTTGCAGTGCCGCCGCAGCAAATAAAAGGCGCCACTATGGTGCCACTTCGCTTCATAGCCGAAGCGCTTGGCGCGGATGTCCGGGTGGACGCCGCAACTCGCGCTATCCGGATCTCATCCTATGAAGAGCAGATGAGGAAGAAGGAAGAACAAGCGGCGGAAGAAGATCAACTGGAACAAGATGCACCGACGCTGACAACGGAGCAGATCGTTGAGCAGAACGATGATAAAGTCGTTATGATTACGACCGATGTCGCCCAGGGAAGCGGCGTAGTGATCGGCGAGAACCGGATACTAACCAATCTGCATGTTATCCAGGATGCGACAAAAGCGAATGTTACGCTGCTTGACGGCTCAACGTTCGAGGTCGAAGGCGTTGTTGGCTATGACGAGGATGCCGACCTCGCGGTCATTCAGACAAAGAAGCCGCTCGGCGTAGAGCCTGTTAGTGTAGGGTACCACATCCGTAAAGGAGATCATGTCGTTGCCATCGGCAGCCCGCTCGGCCTGCAAAATACGGTTTCCGATGGTATTGTAAGCAATATTCAATATGATGGCGGCACCCAGATCTATCAGATCAGCGTCCCGATCGATCATGGCAGCTCAGGCGGCGGGTTGTTCGATGATTACGGTGATTTGGTCGGCATAACATCATCGGGCGTCGACGCTACGCATGCGGATTTGAATTTTGCCGTTTCCTCGATGAACGTTATTCAGCTAATGGGGGATATCGAGTCGCAGGGTCCAGAAGCGAAAATCACATTCCTGCCGAAGACCCTCCCGAGTTCGCTCGCAGGGGCATCGACTGATGAGATACGCGAGCTCATGGATAAGCAGTTCGCCAATATCCAGACCTCGCAAGGGACTACTGAGTTGAAGCGCTTTGAAGTGACGCGCGATGCCCAGGGCTGGCTTGTTATTACCGCTGTGATCGACCCGGCCTTCTATATGCAGTATGGACATATGGCGAGCGACGATTTGCGTTTCTGGGCGATCGATACGGGCTACAAGCTGCATCAGATGCTGCCTCAAGACACAATTCAGCTTGCCGTATACTATGAGCAGGTATTCAGCTTCGAGCCGCGCGGATTTGCGCCCGGCGAAGTGACGGCGGTGGGCGACGGCACATGGCGCGTTCGTTTTCCGGTCGTGCAAATGCAGGGCAAAGAGAAAATGATCGTTCAGGTCCGCTCATAATCTCGGATCTTGGCGCGGGGGCGGCCCCTGCGTGCGGCATCAAGCTGCACGTGGGGGCCGCCCTTCTTTTTTTGCTTCAAATTCGGTACAATAGAGGTTGCTTCCAAAGCCGTAAATAAAATGAGGGAACCTGAAAATATGACCCAAGTCGTACTGGCGACGCTGAATGCCAAATATATACACACCTCGCTCGCGCTTCGCTGTCTGAAAGCCTACAGCGGGCATGAGTTTGACATCGATATAGCTGAATATACAATTAAAGATCCGGCGATGAATATCGTAGCGGACCTTTTCGCGCGCAATCCGGACGTAGTCGGCTTCTCGTGTTATATATGGAACATCGAAGAGACGATAACGGTCATTGATATGCTGCGCAAGATCAAACCGTCGCTGCGGATTGTACTTGGCGGTCCGGAAGTGAGCTACGACACCGAATTCTGGATGCAGCGTCTGCCGCAGGTGGATTTCATCGTAGTCGGCGAAGGCGAAGAAACGTTCCACCATATGCTGACCGAGCTGCGGGATACGCAGAAATTCCATATGGTGTTCGGGCTTGCCTACCGCAAGCGGCGGCCTGACGGCACCGTGGAGGTTGTCGTCAATCCCCCGCGGCCGAAGCTCGATCTGGCGACGCTTCCTTCCCCGCATCGATTTGCCGAAGATGTGCCGCGCCTGGCAAGCCGCGTCGTTTATTTCGAGACGAGCCGGGGTTGCCCGTTCAGCTGTCAGTTCTGTCTGTCCAGCATCGAGGTAGGCGTTCGTTACTTTGACATGGAGCGTACAAAGTCGGATATAACGTATTTGATCGATTCCGGGGCGAAGCTGATTAAATTCGTGGACCGGACGTTCAATATAAAGCGCGACTATGCGCTGGAAATTTTTCATTTTCTGATCGAAAATCACCGGGGCTGCGTATTCCAGTTCGAGATAACGGCAGACATCATGCGCCCTGAGGTTCTGGATTATTTGGCGGAGCACGCACCGCCCGGGATATTCCGGTTCGAGATCGGCGTTCAGTCGACGAACGATCCGACTAATGAAGAGGTGCAGCGCCGCCAGAATTTCGCCAAGCTGACAAGAACCGTGACAAAGGTAAAGGAAAGCGGCAAAATCGATCAGCATCTGGATCTGATCGCCGGCCTGCCGCTTGAGAATTATGACACGTTCCGCAAAACCTTCAACGACGTATTTGAGCTGCGTCCCGAGGAGCTGCAGCTGGGGTTCTTGAAGATGCTGCGCGGCACCGGAATGAGGCGCGATGCCGATAAGCACGGCTACATCTATATGGACCGAGCGCCTTATGAAATTCTCGGCAACGATATACTGCCGTTCTCGGATATTGTGAGAATCAAACGGGTCGAGGATGTGCTGGAGAAGTACTGGAATGCGCACCGGATGGATCATGCGCTGCTTTATTTGGTGGAGAAAGCGTTTCCGTCCGCATTTGATTTCTTCCAGCAGTTCGGCGACTTTTGGGAAAGCCGCGGCTGGCAGAAGATCGGCCACCAGCTGGAGGATTTATTCTCGCGTCTGTGGGCGTTTCTCTCTGAGGTACACACGGTCCGGGCGGCGGAAGCGGGTCTGGGCTGGGAGCCCGATCTGGCGCTTGGCCTGATGAAGCTGGATTATTTCCTTGGCCACAACTACAAGCCGCGCAAAGTATGGTGGGACTTCACGATGGACAAGCAGGCCTGGAACGGCTGGATGCAGCGGCTCGCGGAGCGTCCGGACGAGGTCTCGGATGTGTTCGCCGCGCTCGGACTCAGCGAGAAGGAGCTGCACAAGCACGCGGTCATCGAACGGCTGCCTTTCGACCTGAAGGGGTACTTGAAGAACGGGGTCCTGTCACGCGAATCGGAAACGCTGCTTATTGTCGTCTACGGGGGCGGCAGAGATGAAGGCGCATCGGCGAAGCCGTTTATGCTCAAGTTGACTCCGGTAGATGCGGGGCTGCCCTCCTAAACAGCCGCCCGGGCGGCCTTACAGAACTTTCCTTGAGTGCCGCGCGGCGGTGATGTAAGATGGGAGTGGCATTTATTCTTTCTAAACCAGGACGAAGAAGGAGCGATAACGTGGTATATTCGGCGAATAACGAGCGGTATGGGTCGATGACGTACAACCGTACCGGACGGTCCGGCCTTAAGCTGCCGGCCATTTCACTCGGTCTTTGGCACAACTTCGGAGGCGTTGACACCTTTGAGAACGGACGCGCCATGCTCCGCAGAGCGTTCGATCTGGGAATAACCCATTTTGACCTGGCAAACAACTACGGACCGCCTGCCGGATCCGCGGAAGAAATGTTCGGCCGCATAATGGCCGGCGATTTCAAGCCGTACCGCGATGAGATGATTATTTCTTCCAAAGCGGGTTACTACATGTGGCCGGGACCTTACGGCGAATGGGGTTCGCGCAAATATCTGATCGCGTCGCTGGATCAAAGCTTGAAGCGCATGGGGCTTGATTATGTCGATATTTTCTACTCTCACCGTCCGGATCCGGAAACGCCGCTTGAAGAAACGATGGGCGCCCTTGATTCTATCGTCCGTTCCGGCAAAGCGCTTTATGTAGGCATTTCCAGCTACAGCGCCGAACAATCGGCCGAGGCGATCGCCATTATGAAGCGGCTCGGTACGCCGCTCGTCATTCATCAGCCAAGTTATAACATGTTTGACCGCTGGATTGAGAACGGACTGCAGGACGTGCTTGAGGAGAACGGAGTCGGAAGCATTGCCTTCTGCCCGCTCGCACAAGGACTCCTGACCAACAAATATTTGGGCGGCATTCCTGCCGACTCGCGCGCGGCAAGCCGGACCGGTTTCCTGCAGGAAAGTGCGGTAACGCCGGAGCGCGTAGCCAAGCTGCAGAAGCTGAATGAAATCGCGGCCGAACGCGGCCAATCGCTTGCTCAGATGTCCCTGGCCTGGGTTCTGCGCGGCGGTCGCGTCACCTCTGCGCTGATCGGCGCAAGCCGGGTCAGCCAGATCGAGGACAACGTGGCGGCGCTTAACAATTTAGCCTTCTCGAGCGAAGAACTGCAGCGGATTGAAGCTATTTTGCGCTAACGCCATTGGTCCGCGAGGTAAATCGGCAGGTTCGTTCGACTGCAATACTGTTTTTGATTTCGGAGCCTTCGAAACGATGAAATTATCATCGGCTCGAAGGTTTTTTATATATGGAAAGCCGAACGTTTGTTTGTTACAATGGAAGCGAATGGAAAGCTAAAATAAGAGTCTAAGGAGGATTACAATGACGAGTCCTGTTAAAAACAAAATTGGAAGCGTTTTTATCCCTGTAAAGGATATTGAGAAAGCCCGAAGCTGGTACTGCAGACTGCTGGGGCTTCCGCCGGATTGTGAGATTATGAACGGTCACTTATGTCCCCTGCCGATGGAAGGCGCCGGGGTTATATTGGACACGATGCCGGGGTGGGGAGGCAAAGAACCGGGCGGAGCGCCGCCGATTACAACCCCGGCGTTCATGTTTCTGACCGGCGATCTCCAGGCGTCGTTTGATTTTGCCAAGGATATCGGAGTGGAGCTGGTTACGGAGATTGAGTCCAACCACTGGTTTGTCGTCAAAGATCCTGACGGTAATCTGATCATGATTTGTCGAGAATAACGATTATATGTTAGGTAAAGTAACATATTCACTTATAATTTCATTGTAGGTGATATATATGTTATGTTTGTTGACATTTAAACAATCTCTGTAGTACGATAAAACAAATCATTTTCAAAGTAGAGGACTATGTTCGTGATGGAGATTTGGAATCACGTAACGCAGTATTTAACGGATAGCGATATACAATATCTTCAGCGGTTTGCGCAGTATTTGCCTTACATCGCCGACATCTGTCAGGCGGATGTATTTATTGATTGCGCCGCATCAGCCGATCTGGAGACAGCCTTGGTCGTCGCAGAAGCTTTTCCGTCGACCGCACGCTCATTATACCGGAAATCTGTGGTCGGCGAACTGGCTTATGCAGTGAACGAGCCGGGGGTAATAGCATGTTTGAAGGCGGGACATCCCGTCTTGGGTTCAAGAGGAATTTCTCAAGAGTTTGTCGAGATGGAGCAGAATGTAACCCCGATCAAAAACCAATCGGGAAGTACGATCGGCGCCCTTATTGTTGAAAGGGACATATCGGCAAATGTCAGGCAGGAGAAACACGTAGAACTGCTGAGGGAGACCACGGAGCAACTGGGCTCCGCATTGATGCAGTCCGCTCTTTCCGAGGCGCAGCTCCCATCCTTGATACAGGAAGGGATGCTTCTGTTCGATGCCGGCGGAACTATCAGTTATGCCAATGAATTGGCCGCTCGGATGCTCGAGGGGAGCGGTATAAACGGCAGCATTGTAGGCTTGCCCGCGAATGAGTTTTATTTTGCAGCGTTAATGTCGGAAGTGCTGGGGCATGGGGGCATACGGACTGAAAAGTGGGACTCGGGGCAAATTTGCATCCAGCTCAAGGCTGTAGCTCTCATGAAGGAAGGAAGAACGGCAGGCGGGATGCTGCTCATGAGGGATATCTCTGAGCTGAAGCAGAAGGAGAAGAAGCTGCTTCTTCAGTCGGCCGTCATTAAAGAGATTCATCACCGGGTTAAAAATAATTTGCAAATGATATCCAGCCTGTTGAACCTCCAATCGAGAAGACTCGAGCAGCCTGAAATGAAAGCAGTGTTCCGCGAAAGCATCAGCCGCATCGGCAGTATATCTTTGGTGCATGAAATGTTGGCCCGGGAAGGTCTGGATGAGATGGACGCAGCGGAGATGCTGGAACGGATGGCGTCGCTATTCATCTCAAGCATGTCCAGACCCGGGCAAAACATAGCCGTTTCCGTGCGCGCCGATTCGCTGACGCTTAAATCCGACCAAGCTACGCACCTTTCGCTAATTGTCAACGAGCTGATTCAGAACAGCTTCAATCATGCCTTTGCCCATTGCAGCGAGGGTGCTGTTGAAATCAGTCTGAGAGCCAGCCGCAATGAGGCCGTACTATTGTTCAGGGATACCGGCCGCGGTTTACATACCGAGGATGTTAACCGGAATAACGGACAATTGGGAATGCAAATTTTGCGTACGCTCGTGGAAGAAGGGCTGCAGGGCATTGTCCGTTTCTCGGACGAAGAGAATAAAGGCTTTCAAACGAGAATCGTTTTTCCGCTTGGGTCGGGAGGAGAGGCGGATGCATCCCTGTAAAGTTGTCATTGTGGACGATGAGCCGATTACCCGTTTAGATGTGAAGGAGATGCTGCTTCACGAAGGCTTCCAAGTGGTTGGCGAAGGCAGGAACGGAGAAGAAGCCATTCAACTGGTTCATATGTGGCAGCCCGACCTTGTCGTCATGGATATCAAGATGCCGCATATGGATGGGATTAAGGCGGCGCGCATATTGCGCAATTATGCCTCATGCGCGGTGCTGCTTCTCACGGCATTCAGCCAGAAAGATCTGGTCGATCAAGCGATTGACGCCGGCGTGATCGCTTATCTGGTTAAGCCCGTTACGGAAGAAAACTTTATACCCGCCGTTCGCGTGGCCCTTCAGCAGCACCGCAGGTACCGCTCGCTGCAATCGGATCTGACAGCCGAAACAAGGAAATTGGAAGACAGAAAGGTGATCGAAACCGCCAAAGGCAACGTTATGGAGCGATTGAACTGCAGCGAGCGCGAAGCGTATAAATGGCTGCAGCGCCAAAGCATGGCTCAAGGAATACCGATTGCGGAGTTAGCCAAACAATACTTGCCTAATACAAGTAAATAGCATTTTTCGCACAGCAATGACGCTTGCATCGAACCGTCCGACGTAATCAGACGGGTCGTTTGCGGCGTTTTTTTATTAGAGCACCGCTGTCGCTTCTTCTTTGAAAGGTGGATGTAAATGAACACTGAGTGGATAACCAGCGCGGGAATTGATGTTGGAACAAGCACCACAAAAGTCATATTAAGCAGGCTGAAAGTAAGTGAACAAGGCAATTCTTTTTCGGTATCGCACTTTGAAATCGTTGAGAGGGAGCTGATTTATGAAAGCCCCGTTTATTTCACTCCGCTGCTAAGTGAGAATATGATCGATCACCCGGCCCTCGCTGCGCTGCTGGAGAAGTCTCTGTTCGAGGCCGGGGTTGACCGCGAAGAGATTAGAAGCGGCGCCGTCATTATTACAGGTGAGACCGCCAATAAATCAAATGCCGAACAGATTGTTCATATGCTGGCTGAACAAGCGGGGGATTTCGTAGTAGCTGCCGCCGGGGCGGCTTTGGAAGGTATATTGGCCGGTAAAGGCGCCGGGGCGGACCGGAGATCGAAAGAGGCTGCACATACGGTGGCCAATATCGATATCGGAGGAGGAACGGCGAATGCCGCTTTGTTTCAGGGCGGCGCACCTGTGGCTACAGTGACCTTTCACGTCGGAGGCAGGCTCATTCGGCTGAGCCCGGACGGTACCGTCCTCTATGTATCACCGGCGCTGCAGCGATGGTTGGTCAAGAAAGACTGGAAGCTCGAAGAGGGAATGACCGCCGATTATTCTCTCCTTGAAGCTGTAACGGCAGGAATGTCGAGGGCGATGATTCGTTATCTGGCCGGAACAGATAACGGTGAAGCGGAATGGCTCAGTCTTGGTCCGCTCCCTTCTAAGCTGCCTATAATCGGTGAAATCACGGTATCGGGCGGAGTGGCGGCATTGATGAAAGAGCGGCGGCCGCTCACGTTGGGGGAGACGGCGACTTACGGCGATGTCGGACCCCTGCTGGCCCATGCGGTGTCTGACGAATGCCGGGCGTACCCGTGGATCGTGGCCGATGCCGAGCAAACGGTCAGGGCAACGGTCATCGGTGCGGGTATGCAGAGCACGGAACTTAGCGGTTCGACGATCCATGCCGATGACGAAACTCTGCCGGTGAGAAATGTGCCGATGCTTAAGCTGCATCTTCAGGCGGAGGAGGAGTGGGATGCGAACCTGGATGATTTGTTTGAACGGGGGCGCGGATTATACAGCCTGGAAGAACGTGCCCCGTTCGGGCTTGCTTTTACGACGGAAGCTTCGTTCACCTATAAGCAGCTGCGCCGGCTGGCGGATTCCGTCGAGAAGCGGATAGGGACTGTTTTCTCTCACCGGCACGTTGCGGTAATTGCATGCGACCGGGACATGGCGAAGGCGCTGGGTCAGCTTCTTTCTTTGAAATGCCGCGGCAAGCCGCGCGTTGTATGTATCGACGATGTCCGTCTCGATTACGGGGACTATATTGATATCGGAGAAATGATCGCCGGGCGCGCGGTGCCGGTGATGGTCAAAACGCTGCTCTTCTCCGGCAGCCAAACGGGGGTGGAATCATGAAGCTGAAGACGGCAATGACGGGCGTAACGTATCAATTTAAAGATTTGGCCGAGGTGTTGGGCAAAGCCAGCGAGGAGCGTTCGGGCGATCAATTGGCCGGGGTCGCCGCGAAGGACCTGAAGGAAAGAATTGCGGCCAAGATGGTGCTCTCCGATCTGCTGCTCTCCGATATTCGGGACTCGCCTATCCTTCCTGCCGAACAAGATGAGGTATCCAGAATGATCGAAGAAGGCGTCGAGGAATCGGTGTACGGAGGCGTGAAGAATTGGTCTGTAGCGGAGCTGAGGGAATATATCCTCCGGACGGAGACGAAGGGCGCCGATATTCTGCATGTTTCCCGGGGGCTTACGAGTGAAATGATCGCTGCGGCCGCCAAATTGATGAGCAATCTGGACCTGATTCAAGCGGCGGGCAAAATCGAGGTGCTCAGCCGGTGCAATACGGAAATCGGCCACAAGGGGACGCTTGCGAGCCGCGCGCAGCCTAACCATCCGACAGACTCGCCCGAAGGGATGAAAGCATCGCTCTATGAAGCATTAAGCTATGGAATCGGCGACGCGGTAATCGGCATTAATCCGGTGACCGACAACCCGCATAATACGAAAGAACTCCTTGAGGCGACGAAGGAAGTCATGGAGGAGTGGAGCATTCCGACGCAAAATTGCGTGCTTGCCCATATTACCACACAAATGCAGGCGATCAGGCAGGGAGCGCCGGCTGACCTTATTTTTCAAAGCATAGCAGGTACGGAACGGGGAAACCGGGCGTTCGGCATCAGCAAGTCGATGCTGGACGAAGCGGACGCCCTGGTTGCCGGACAGGGAAGCGCCCTGGGTCCGAATCGCTGGTATTTCGAAACCGGCCAAGGCTCCGAGCTTTCTTCTGAAGCGCACCATGGAATCGACCAGTTGACCTTGGAAGCGAGATGCTACGGTCTGGCGCGGCTTTACAAGCCATTTCTGGTGAACACGGTCGTGGGCTTCATCGGCCCGGAGTACTTGTACGACAGTAAGCAGGTCATCAGGGCGGGCCTCGAGGATCATTTTATGGGGAAAATGCACGGCCTTCCGATGGGCGTTGATGTCTGCTACACGAATCATATGCAGGCGGACCAGAACGATATGGATAATTTGTCCGTGCTGCTTGCGTCGGCCGGCGTGAATTTTGTCATCGGGGTGCCGATGGCTGATGACTGCATGTTGAATTATCAATCCCTGAGCTACCACGATATTGCAACGTTAAGGGAGATACTGCGGCTCTCTCCGGCTCCCGAATTTGCCCGTTGGATGGAGCGATTGGGCATTGCCGAGGGAGGAACGCTCGGCAAGCTTGCCGGAGATCCGACACTGTTCGCAAGGGGGAGATCGAAGCATGAATCTGCTTAACAAGCTGCAAAGCTCTACACCTGCACGCATCGGCGTTTCCAGGTGCGGCACCCGCCCTCTGACGGGCGAGATGCTGAAGCTTCGCCTGGACCATGCGAGTGCCGTCGATTCGGTGTATGGGGAAGTGAGCGGGGAGACGCTTGATGAAATGGGCTGGTTTAGCGTGGATACATGCGCCGAACACAAAGACATGTATCTGAAGCGGCCGGACTTAGGCCGGAGACTAAGGCCCGAGAGCGAAAAGGAGCTGCTTGCGCGCTGCCGGCGGTCGCCTCAAGTGCAAATCGTCGTGTCCGACGGCTTGAGCGCAAACAGCATCGAGGCCAATATCCGCGATATTTATCCTGCGCTGCTCGATTCGCTTCGCCTGCGCAATATCGAATGGGGCACGACATTTTTCCTGCGCGGAGGAAGAGTGGGCTGTATGGACCATATCGGTGAGCTGCTTGAGCCGGAATGTCTGGTCATGCTGATCGGAGAGCGGCCGGGCTTGGTGACCGACCAATCGTTAAGCGCCTATATGTGCTATAAGCCGATGAAGGGCAAAACCGACTCCGACAGGATGGTCGTCTCCAATATTCATAAAGGAGGCACCCCTCCGATGGAGGCGGGAGCACATATTGGAGCGATGATTCAAAGCATGCTGAGGCAGCGGTCCAGCGGCATTCATTTCGTGATGTAGAGAATAGACATTTGGGGAGGCTTGTCTTATGTGGATAGGAGTAACGCTGCTGGTTGTCGTTTGTGCGGTGATGATAGGTTTAGGAGTGAAGGCGAATGGAGGTGTCGCGGCTTACCGCCGGCTAGGCACCAAAGGAGATGATCTCGCCGCTTTCGGCTATAAGCAGGAGCTGCTGCGCGATATGGGGGGATTCTCCAACTTTGCCGTTTCATTCTCGATTATATCCATTCTTACGGGAGCGGCCACACTGTTCGGCTTCGGGTTCAATCAGGGAGGACCGGCTGTGATGGGAATCGGATGGCCGCTTGTAACGCTGTTCGTACTGTTTGTAGCGGCAGGAATGGCTGAGCTGACCTCGGCGATTCCGACATCAGGCGCCATTTATCACTGGTCATCCATTCTTGGAGGAAAGGGCTGGGGATGGTTTTCCGCTTGGCTCAATATGGTCGGACAGGTTACCGTAGTAGCCGGCATCGACTACGGCTGCGCGGGATTCGCCTCATCCTTATTGTTTGGCGAACCGACCAAAGGCCAACTATTGACGGTGTATGGGGTTATTTTGTTAAGTCATGCTCTGCTCAATCACGTCGGTATTAAAATCGTAGCCAAATTGAACGATATCTCCGCAGTGTACCACATGCTCGGAGTCGGAATTATTATCGGCGCGCTGGCCTATTTCGGACCTTCGCATGACGTCAGCTACCTGTTCGATACCGGCTTTTCCGGAGTGGCAAATGCGAATACCTCCTATTGGTTCGCTTTTCTCGTCGGCCTTCTCCAAGCACAGTGGACGTACACCGGGTACGATGCATCCGCCCATACAAGCGAAGAAACCGTCGATGCCAAAGTGCGCTCCCCTTGGGGTGTGTACTTATCCGTTGCGTTATCCGGCGTATTCGGCTTTCTGATGCTTGCCATGGTCACTTTGTCGATTAAAGACCCGGCCGCGGTTGCTGGAGCGGGAGGCAGCGGATTTATCGTTGCGATCGAACAGGCGATGGGCGGTGTGTTCGGCAAAGCGATTCTATGGATGGTCACCGCTGCGATGTGGTTCTGCGGACTCTCGTCGGTCACCTCGATCTCCCGTATGATCTACGCATTCTCCCGCGATAAAGGTCTGCCCTTCTCGGGAGTGTGGAGTAAAGTGTCCGCGAAATTTCGGACGCCGGCCAACGCGATCTGGGTCAGCTGCTGCATCGCCTTTCTGTGCGGAATCATGGATAATGTCTATGCTGTCGTTACCTCGTTAAGCGTCATAAGCATATACTGCTCGTACGGAATACCTATTTTCCTGAAAGCTGCCGCACAAGCCAGAGGGCTCTGGCGGACTGAGGATAACGGACCCTGGTCGCTTGGCAAATGGAGCTTCCCGGTCAATATGGTGGCACTGCTGTGGATCTTTTTTGTCACCATATTATTCGTCGTCGCGCCGAGCGATGTCAGCATTACGGCGAATATGACGCTTCATTATGCAACAGGCAAGGTGTTCGGAGCGGTGCTTGTCCTGCTCGTCATCTTATATATCGTTTACGTCCGGAAGCATTTTAACGGGCCTCATTTGGGGGCGTATTCGGAGCTGAGAAGCCGGGTTTCCAGTCCGGCAGCTCCCTCCGCTTCGCTGAAGAAGGAAACGGTATAAGACGGGAGAAGAAGCCGGAATAGTGGAATAAGGAAGGACCTCCTGTCACCGGTGTTCAGGCGGGAGGTTCTTTCCGCTGTTATTATAATGGTATCCATGCTGCAGCCGAAGCATGATACACCAGGAGTTCATGCTTAGGTTGAGCGTTTCTGCGGCTAGGCGCAATCACGCTTCTACACGATCCGCCTGAACAATAGGCAGGACCGCTCTTTTTCGCCTCGAACGATTTGTCCCGATTACCCCCGCCACAATCATGGCCGAGCCCACCAGATGGTACACCGTAACTTCCTCCCCGAGAACCAATGCCCCGGCTGCGATGGAGACAACGGTTGACAGATTGGTGAATGCAGACATTTTCGAAGCCTCTATCTTCGATAGGACATAGTTGGCGGTAAGTGCCGTCACGAGTGACGACAGGATACCAAGAAAGAGGACCGACAGGATAAAGGTGCTGCTGGCGAGCGGTGCGAGAAAGAGCCCGAGCGTCCCGGCGGCCGCATGATTCGTGACCGATACCGTTAGAAAAGAAGCGCATCCGGCGGCGAGCATGAAAAAACTGATTTCCGCCGGGCGGAAATGCTTGGAAAGCGAACGGGCCAACACCGCGTAACCGGCAAAAGCGACGCTTGAGAGCAGCAGCAGGGAAATTCCGGTGATATGCGCGAAATCGAAGGCTTGCCCGTTCATGAGAAAGATGAACACGACGCCGAACGTCGAAAGAAATATCGACTGCTTCTGCAGGAGAGTTGTCGATTCCTTCAGAAACAGCGAAGCGAGCGTGGTCGTGACGACCGGTGTGAACGCGCACAATATCCCGCCTTCCGCAGAGGAGGCATACTGCAAGCCGAACGCTTGAAGCGTAAAAAAACCAAGCGGATACATGGCTGCCAGCAGCAGCACTTTAAAGAGAGGCTTGCGCCGGTAATCAAACTTCAGCCAGCCGAATGCGACCGGTATCAACATGACCGCAAACGAAATTGCAAACCGGTAGGTGAGTGTGTCGAGCGGCGGGGCATAGTCGAGCGCGATCTTGGCAAATAGAAACGAAAAACCGATGATCACAGCATTTAGTACCGCTAGCAGATAAGCAAGCTTTAGACCTGTTTGGCGCATCATTAAGCACGTTCCTCTCCTGGTCAGCCGGGATTTATCTTCGCTAAGGTCTCTCCGGTAAGTCAAAGGTATGACAAAATGTGGATTCCGACAATATCCTTTTATGCTATCTGTATCGGTACAGATGGCTCGCGGCTGTGAATAATGCCGCAAAGAAGAAGGTGTGTCCGCAAGATTGCCCGCAGCTATCGCGGAACTGAAAGCAAGGTTAGCGGAGGGAGGGAATAAGCAGGGGAGGAGTACGGTCTATGGAGTAAAAAAAGAGCAGAACAGCTGCCAAAAGGCAGCCATTCTGCTCTGTATTGCACAAATGCGGGTGGCGTTCAACTGCTATGCCGAAGGTAAAGAAGTAAGCCGCGCGTTCTATTCCGCTTTGAGCCGGCGGCTTACTCCCGCGGCTGTCGGCGTGCCACGCCGCTTTCAAGAGCGGCCTGCACCACGCGGCGGCGAACTTCTTCAACGACGCGCTGATTGAACACGCTCGGAATAATATACAGCGGGCTGAGCTCGTCGGAGCTGATTACCGATGCGATCGCCTCCGCAGCAGCCAGCTTCATCTGCTCATTGATGGAGCTGGCCCGGCAATCCAAGGCGCCGCGGAAGATACCGGGGAAGCAGAGGACATTGTTGATCTGATTCGGGTAATCCGAGCGTCCCGTAGCGAATACGGCGACGATATCTTCCGCTTGCTCGGGCCGTATTTCCGGTTCCGGATTGGCCATCGCGAATACGATCGGGTCTTTGGCCATTGTTTCCACCATTTCCCTCTTCAAAATGCCTCCGGCCGACAATCCGATAAACACGTCCGCGCCCTTCAGCGCTTCGGGGAGTCCGCCGCTCATGCGATCGTCGTTCGTGTGCTCCGCATACCATTGCCACATCCCGTTCGGGTAATGCCGGTCACGGGTAAGTATTCCTTCCCGGTCAACGCCGACAACATGGCGCGCCCCTCCTGCCAGCAGCATTTTCGTGCAGGCCGTTCCGGCGGCTCCGATCCCGCAAACGACAATGCGGGCTGTTTCGATGCTGCGTCCGGTCAGCTTGAGCGCATTGAGCAGACCGGCATACAGGACGACTGCCGTTCCGTGCTGGTCATCGTGAAAAACGGGAATATCGAGCTCCTCACGAAGCCGCTGTTCGATCTCGAAGCAGCGCGGCGAGGAGATATCCTCCAAATTAATGCCGCCAAAGCCTGGCGCGATTGCTTTTACGGCAGCAATAATGGCTTCCGTGTCCAGGGTATCCAAGCAGATCGGAAAGGCGTCTACATCCGCGAACTGCTTAAACAGCATCGCTTTGCCTTCCATGACCGGCATCGCGGCATAAGGGCCGATATTGCCAAGGCCCAGCACGGCGCTGCCGTCGGAAACGACGGCGACGGTGTTGCGCTTGATGGTCAGCGTAAACGCTTTGTTAACATCCTCATGGATTGCTGTGCAGACGCGGGCTACTTCCGGCGTATAGACACGTGAGAGGTCATCCCGGTTCTGTATCGGCGTCTTGGGATGTACCGAGATTTTACCTCCGAGATGAAGCAGGAACGTCCGGTCCGAGATGTTCACGAGACGAATGCCGGGCAGCGCTTCAAGCGCCTTGGAGATTCGCTCGGTAGTAGCAGTTTCGCCGACCTTAACGGTTAAATCCCGAACCGTCCGGTCCCGTCCCGTCTGGATGACGTCGATGGCGATAATGTCGCCGCCGGCGCCTTCGATTGCTGTCGCGGCTCCGCCAAAGTAAGTTTGCTTCGTGTCGAGCTCGATCCGAATAATGATCGTTTTGCCATCCAGCGGTTGGTTTCTCATAGTATAAAGCCCTCCTTGGCGAATATGGAATAATACCGTAAGTCTGCATATCGTTTGTTTACCCCTGTAATAGACCGGATATTCAGCAACCGGCGCACTTTGGTTCGATTTTGACTGCCGGGGGGACACCGGGAAGAAAAAACCGTCACTGCATTAACTGCAGGACGGCGCGGGAACATTGCATCGGGTTATATTGTTGATTGCGCTTCGACAGTAGATTCCGTCTGTATTGGACCGATGCGTAAGGCTCCTGGATCAGCTCGAACCAACGGTCGATCGTTTCGGTGGAAACCAGCATTTCTCCAAAGCCGCTTTCAACGAAATATTCACAGTTCACTTCTTCCTGGCCTGGAATCGGCTCATAGAACAGCATTGGAATTCCCTTGCTGAGTCCTTCGGTGCAGGTCATGCCGCCCGGTTTCGTAATCAGCAGATCGGAGAGGTCCATCAGCTTGTTAATATCGCGGGTAAAGCCGAGAACCTTAATGTTCGGGTGCTGGAAATGAGGATCGGCAAGCATTTTCTCACGCGATTTGTCGTTGCTGCCGACGCAATAAATGAGCTGGACCCGGTCCCGCCAGCGGGTCATGTACTCGAGCAGATTATCGCTGTACATAATGCCCCAGCCGCCGCCCATAATAAGCACTGTCGGCATCGGCTTCAAATCGAATTGCGTCTGAAGCTCGATTTTGTCGTGTGTCTGCCAGAAATTGGGGTGCACAGGAATTCCGGTAACCTCAATACGGCTGGAAGGAATGCCCCGGTCCATGAGCTTTTTCCTCACCGATGCTGTTGAAACCAGATATTTATTGACCTCGGAGCTGGTCCACGTTCCATGTGCGTCATAATCGGTAATAAGCGTGTATAAGGGTACATTGAGTCCAAGCCGCTTCAGACGCGAGACGACCGCGTTCGGAACGGGATGCGTACAAACGATCAAGTCCGGCTTCAATTGTGAAATCACTTGTGATGTGTGCGTATAAAAGATACGGTGAAGCGCAAGCTGAGCGAACCGGTTTAACGATTTCTTATATTGTCTGCGATATACGATGCCGACGAGCTTCGGCTGTTTGCTGACTGTTTTGCGGTATGCGGATACGATCAAAGGTCCAATCACGGGGTTCAAAAACTTACCAAGCTCGATTACACGAGTCGATATGCCTGGATTAAGCGCGCGAAGCCCGACTGCGAGCGCATATGCGGCTTGGGTATGTCCGGAACCGAACCCCTCAGAGAGCAGAAGCACTCTTTTCTTACGCATCTTCTCACCCTTTTCTGACCACATGGACAATCTATACCGGGCTGTCTTCCGGGAGGCTGCAAAACAACCTGCGCCGAGCCCTGAGTCTTTATAAAAATTCTCTCTTTACCATATTACGACGCAACCCCGATCAAAACAAGATTGCAATTCGGACTTGCGGTCATTGCCTCCTTAATTTATGCTAAAAAATAGGTAAAAGACAATTCGGGTCAGCAGGCTTATACATCTCGCGATATGGATAAATTGGAGCGTGAAAATGATGCAGGTTCGTGAAACTTTTGTACCGGAAACAGGTACTCTCGTAGCCATGCGCTACAAAACCGGCGAGTATGTAGGCGAAGTAATGGAAGCCTCGGGTCCTCGCGCACTGGTGAAGGTATTATCCGTTCTCAAGCACCCCGAGCAAGGAGATTTGCACAACCCGTATAACCCCGATGTGCCTATGTTTCATGAACGAAGGGCGCTGAGCTACACTGAGAAAGCCAATATTCCGCTCGGCGATATGGAGCCTTACCGGGGTGAAGTGAAACCGTACAAAGAGTCTCTCCAGGAGGCGTTGGCCGCCGAGATGGAAGCACTGGACCGTTTGAAAAGATGGGCCGAGCGAGGGTTGTCGCAGCTGGAGCAGCTGGAGCGCGAATATAAGTAAACCACGGCATGTTGAGAGGGAGGCGGCGGATTATGGAACGTGAAATATTGGCAAAGGAAATTTATGCGGTTTCACATATGACAGGTACGTTTACGCTGCGTTCCGGACAAGTGTCACATGAATATTTCGATAAATACAGGTTTGAATCGGACCCCCGGCTGCTGGGCGCGATCGCATGGGAGCTTTCCACTCGCATACCGGTTGGCACGGAGGTGCTTGCCGGCCTTGAAATGGGCGCCATTCCGCTCGCCGCTGCATTATCCATGGAGACGAACATTCCTTCGGCGTTCGTGCGCAAGAAAGCGAAGGAATACGGTACTTGCAAGCTGGCGGAAGGAGCCGACATCGCGGGGAAGCGGGTATGCGTGATCGAGGATGTAGTCACGTCCGGAGGTCAAATCATTATGAGCGTCAGTGAATTGCGCGAGGCGGGAGCGATAGTGGAAGACGTGATCTGCGTTATCCTTAGAAGCCCGGAAGGACGCAAGCGATTGGAGGAAATCGGTCTGCGGCTGCATGCTTTGTATACGATGGAGGAGCTTACCGAGCTGGGGCGGCAGTCCTAGCCGCCAATCTCTTCCTGTCCGATGCGGAAAGAAACCTGCAGCGCAGTAGCTGGCGCGGCAGGTTTCTTTTTTTTCGAAATATGATAAGCAAGTATAAGTTTTCACTGCATAGATCCAAGCACGAAGTGCGCGATAAGCCTAAGAGTTGATAAAGACGGTCTGAATCGGTTTCCGGTAAACCACTTGATAGCCGAGCCCTTTGGACAAGGCCGCAAGCGGCAAATAGGTCACGGAGGAACCGCCGGATTTCTCCAGGTACGCCGGCGTATCCAGGGGAACGTCCTCGCCGTTCACTTTCATTGATTTGGCTCCGATGGTGAAGGAGACTTGCTTGCCGTTCGCCCGGATTGTTGCGGTTTGCGTCTTTCCGTCCCATGAAAGTCCGGCGTTCAAGGCATTAGCGATATCGCGCATCGGCAAATAGGTCGTGTTGTTTTTGAGCACGGGCTTGTTCGTGCCGCTCACTTGTTTGCCGTTTACAATGACGCGGAGCGGAACGCCTTGCGAAAGCGCCGCCGGCTCACGGTGCTCGCCCCAGATGCCAAGGGCGAACGCCTTGCCGATCTGCTCGTAGCCCGCCTGCTTCGGGTGAATATCTCCCTGCAGGATGGTGGTATAGGCAAGCTCCTTGCCCGCGAATGGCTCCGATACATCGACCGCTTTAACGGTAAACCCTTGTCCGCGGAACTCGGCAGCGACCGATTCATTCAAATCGCGAAGCTGTTTTATCGCCGCCTGAAGCACTGCATACTGTTCTTCCGTCACCGCTTTATTCAGCTTCGAAGGCTTTGGAACCGGAAGGTATTGGTCGGCAAATACGATTTGAGTCTTCGAATTTATAGCCGCTATAGCGCGTACCGAAGCTTCCAACGAAGATTTGTACGTAACCATCATCGAATCGATCCATGTCTTGATCTCGCCCGGCGACATTGAACGGCCCTTCAACTCATCGAATAAGGTCAAAAAATCGTTCCCGCCTATTGTCATCACGACGAGACCCGCCTGCTCCAGAGCCGTGCGCAGATCGGCTGATTTGGCAATCGTATCCTCGGCAAGCGGGTATTTCGATAGATTGGGCTGCACCCCATCGGCAGTCACGCTAGTCCCTCTCTCCGCCGCATCCAGCCAATTCTGAAGTCCGCCCGATTTCAAGCCGAGCACCCCGTAGTTCTCCATCTCCGCGCGCCCGTGGTAAAGCGCCTGCTCATATACGCGTTCAGCGTACCCGTACGGGACCGATTGCGCGCTCATTCCGTTCTCATAGCCAACTGTGAGTGAATCGCCGACCGCAACGATATGCAGTGTTTTGCTTGTGTCCTCAGCCTGCGTCGAATAAGCCGGGAGAACCGGCTGAAGCAGATTATATGCGGATGGACCGGTCATTTTCGTTCCGCCGTGGGCATCCGAGGCAGCCGCTGCGGAATTCATGCTCCCGCCAAGCAGGGCCGCAGCCAGTATACCGGCCGCAAATCGCGATTTCCTTATGTTGCTATACAACGCTTTCACATCCTTTTGATAAACTGTAGGAAAGTACCCGTCTGCCGTTAAAGATCTCTTATCGCGATCATAAAAATATTAAATTGATATCATTATGGGGTGATGTTAAAATAATATAATAACGAAAATCGGTATTCTTGGCTGTTTTACCGAATGATGCTGAAGATTCCGGCATGAGACCAGCCGTTTCCAGTGTCTTTTCTCTTGTTCATTTTTCGCCGGTTTGTTATGCTGTATTCTTACGCATTATTTACCATTCTAAGCGATAACAGGGGAAAAATGAAGTCGAACTTCTTAACGTAAGCTACTCACAAATTTCTCATAGAAAGGTTGCACGAAATGAAAGAGAATCGTTTTGGGTTGCCGCCGAAGCAAGGCCTGTATGACCCGCAGTTCGAGAAGGATGCCTGCGGCATGGGCTTTGTGGCTAACATCAAGGGGAGAAAATCGCATACCATTATTCAACAGGCGCTTAAGGTGCTTGAGAATATGGAACACCGCGGCGGCCAAGGCAGCGAGCCTAACACGGGTGACGGAGCGGGAATTATGCTGCAGCTTCCGCACGCCTTTTTCGCCCGTGAGCTTAAGGGGCTCGGAATTGAACTGCCGGCAAGCGGAGAGTATGCGGTAGGCATGCTGTTCTTGTCGCAGGATGAAACGGTTCGCGGCAGGCATGAGTCCGAGCTGGAAGCCGTCATTCGCGAGGAAGGCCAGACGTTGATCGGCTGGCGCACGGTTCCGACCAATGATGAGAAGCTTGGCGATTCCGCCAAATCGGTGAAGCCGTTCGTGCGTCAAGTGTTTATCGGCAAGAATGCCGGACTTAAGGACGAACTGGCCTTCGAACGCAAGCTGTATGTAATCCGCAAACGTGCGGAGCATGCGATACGCTACTCCGGACTGGAAGGTGCGGACAGCTTTTATTTCTCCAGCATGTCCAGCAAGAAGATCGTATACAAAGGAATGCTGACGACGGAACAGGTCCGTTCGTTCTATCTCGATCTGAGCGATGAGGCGGTCGATACCGCGATTGCGCTCGTACACTCGCGTTTTTCGACGAACACGTTCCCGAGCTGGGAGCGCGCGCACCCTTACCGTTATTTGATCCATAACGGCGAGATCAATACGCTGCGCGGCAACGTCAACTGGATGCATGCGCGGCAAACGCTGTGCGAGAGCGAATTATTCGGCGAAGATATGGAGAAAATTAAACCAATCATCAATCCGGACGGTTCCGATACGGCGATGTTCGACAATACGCTTGAATTCCTGTTCCTCTCCGGCCGCTCGCTGCCTCATGCGGCCATGATGATGGTTCCGGAGCCGTGGTCCAACCACGAAGGAATGAGTGACGAGAAGAAAGCGTTCTACGAATACCACAGTACATTAATGGAGCCGTGGGACGGACCTGCCGCAATGGCGTTCACCGATGGGACGCAGATCGGCGCAATCCTTGACCGGAACGGACTTCGACCGGCACGTTATTATGTAACGAAGGACGATGTGATCATTCTCGGCTCGGAAGCCGGTACGGTTCCTGTCGAGCCTGAAAATATTTTATACAAAGACCGTCTCCGTCCTGGCCGGATGCTGCTTGTCGACACCAAAGAAGGCCGCATCATATCGGACGAAGAAGTGAAAGCGCAAATCGCTGCAGAGCATCCGTACCGCGAATGGCTCGATGAGCATCTTGTCGGTCTTGACGATTTGCCGGACGCGCCGGAATTGCCTGAACCGGATCATGCAACGGTTCAACAGCGTCAGCAAGCTTTCGGCTATACATTCGAGGACTTGCGCAAAGTGCTTGAGCCGATGGCGGGCAGCGGCGTAGAGCCGATCGCTTCGATGGGCTACGACGCTCCGCTCGCGGTTCTGTCCGAACGTCCGCAGCGTCTGTACAGCTACTTTAAGCAGATGTTCGCTCAAGTTACGAACCCGCCGATCGACGCGATTCGCGAGGAAATTATCACGGCGACCGGCACGACGCTCGGACCTGAGCGCAATTTGCTCAATCCGGAGCCGGAGAGCTGCCGACACATCAAGCTGGCATCGCCGGTACTGTCGAACGAAGAATTCGCGAAGCTGCGGCATGTGCGCCGTCCCGGCTTCAAAGCCATTACGCTGCCGATCTTGTTCCACGCGGCCGAAGGCGAAGCGGGAATGCGTGCGGCGATTAACCAAATGTGTGAAGCGGCCGACCGCGTTATCGCCAAAGGCCATAATATATTAATCCTGTCCGACCGGGGAATCGATCGCGAGAATGCTGCGATTCCGGCGCTGCTGGCAATTTCAGCCCTGCATCACCATCTGATACGCGAAGGCTCACGCACTAAGGTAAGCCTGCTTCTGGAATCCGGCGAACCGCGCGAAGTGCATCATTTTGCACTGCTGCTCGGTTATGGCGTGAGTGCGGTGAACCCGTATCTGGCATTCGAAACGCTGGACGATATGATCCGCCAAGGCATGCTGAGAGGCATTACACATGAGAAAGCGGTTAAAAACTTCATTAAAGCTGCAACTAAAGGCATCGTCAAAATTCTATCCAAAATGGGTATTTCAACGATTCAATCATACCGGGGCGCACAAATTTTCGAAGCGGTCGGTCTCAAGGAAGAGCTCGTGGACGAGTACTTCACGTGGACGCCGTCCCGTATCGGCGGCATCGGCCTTGATGTTATTGCGCAGGAGAATCTTGCACATCATAACCGGGCATTTGCGGAGCAGGAAGGCGCCGAGAAGGAGCTTGACTCCGGCGGTGAATATCAATGGCGTAAAGACGGAGAAGACCATTTATTCAGCCCTCAGACGATTCATACGCTGCAAATGGCTTCTCGTTCGAACGATTACAAGCTTTACAAGAAGTTTTCCGAACTGGTCCAGGGTGAGGATAAGAAGCATCTGACGCTTCGATCGCTCCTTGACTTCAAATTCAGCGCCGAACCGGTGCCTCTTGAAGAAGTCGAGTCGGTGGAATCTATCGTCAAACGGTTCAAAACCGGCGCGATGTCCTTCGGTTCGATCAGCAAAGAAGCACATGAATCGCTCGCTATCGCGATGAACCGCATTGGCGGCAAATCGAATACCGGCGAAGGCGGAGAAGATCCGGCGCGCTTCATCCCGGACAGCAACGGCGATTCCCGCCGCAGCGCCATCAAACAGGTCGCTTCCGGACGTTTCGGCGTTACGAGCAACTACCTTGTTAACGCGGATGAAATTCAAATCAAAATGGCGCAGGGCGCAAAGCCCGGCGAAGGCGGACAGCTGCCGGGACGCAAAGTGTATCCTTGGGTCGCCGAGGTACGCGGCTCAACGCCTGGTGTCGGTCTCATCTCGCCGCCGCCGCACCATGATATATACTCGATCGAGGACTTGGCGGAGCTTATCCATGATCTGAAGAACGCGAATCCTCGCGCGCGGATTAATGTGAAGCTGGTTTCCGAAGTGGGTGTCGGAACGATTGCCGCAGGCGTGGCCAAAGGCCGTGCCGATGTAATCCTTATAAGCGGCTACGACGGCGGAACCGGGGCCTCGCCGCTGGCATCCATCCGTCACGCGGGTATGCCGTGGGAGCTGGGCCTTGCGGAAACGCATCAAACACTTATGCTCAACAATCTTCGCGACCGTGTCGTTGTTGAAACGGACGGCAAAATAATGAACGGACGCGACCTTGCAATCGCCGCTTTGCTGGGCGCTGAAGAATTCGGATTTTCGACGGCTCCGCTTGTTGTTCTCGGATGCGTCATGATGCGTGTCTGCCAGCTCGACACATGTCCGGTGGGAGTGGCGACGCAAAATCCCGACCTGCGCAAGAAGTTCATGGGCGATCCGGGCCATGTGGTGAATTACATGCTGTTCGTGGCACAAGAGCTGCGTGAAATTATGGCTCAGCTCGGTTTCCGTACCATTACGGAAATGGTCGGGCGAGTCGATCGTCTTCACACGAAGACGCTGGTCGAGCATTACAAGCTCAAAGGGATCGACCTTACCGGACTGCTTCACCAAGCGGAGCTTCCTCAGGACGCTGTCCGGTACTGCGTTCAGGAGCAGGATCACAAGCTCGAGGAATCGCTTGATATGCAGAAGCTGCTTCCGCTTGCCAGACCGGCGCTTGAGAGCGGAGAGCAGGTACGGGCGACACTTCCAATCCACAATATCAACCGCGTAGTCGGTACGATTGTGGGTAGTGAAGTGACCCGCTGTTATGGGGCAAAAGGTCTACCGGAGGATACGATTTCCTTCCACTTTGTCGGCTCGGCGGGGCAAAGCTTCGGCGCGTTCGTGCCAAAGGGGATTACCCTATCGCTCGAAGGCGACTCGAACGACTATGTAGGCAAGGGACTATCCGGCGGTAAAATCATTGTGGCTCCTTCGCCGAAATCAACCTTCAAAGCCGAAGAGAACGTTATTATCGGCAACACGGCGTTCTACGGGGCAACAAACGGCGAAGCATACATTCGCGGTATTGCCGGCGAACGTTTCGCCGTACGGAATTCCGGCGTGAAAGTCGTAGTCGAAGGTGTCGGCGATCATGGCTGCGAGTACATGACAGGCGGTCGCGTCGTCATTCTCGGCTCTACAGGGCGTAACTTCGCAGCGGGAATGTCGGGTGGTGTCGCATACGTACTCGATGAGTCGGGCGACTTCTACAAGCACTGTAATCTCGAAATGGTACTGCTGGAACGTGTGGAGACTGCGGGCGAAACGGCCGAATTGCGCGGTATGATCGAGCGCCACGTACAAAATACGGGAAGTGCGGTCGGAGACAGGGTATTATCCGATTGGGAATCGTCCCTCTCCAAATTCGTGAAGGTTATTCCGAAGGACTATAAACGGATGCTCGAGCAAATTGAGAAAATGGAGCAGTCCGGTCTTGCCGGAGATGATGCGCTGCTTGCAGCGTTTGAAGCGAATATGAAGGAGCTGGCCCGTGTAGGCGGGAACTAAAATAAAAACACATCGAAAGCCCGAAAGTCCATACAGGATTTTCGGGTTATTTTTTTAAATAAAATAGTTCTACGGATATAAATATGCAAAAGTCTGCAATTTTCAAAAACCGACAAAAAAACAAAAAGATTGTGTCCTCCGGCCCGCAACCTTCGACATACTTTGCGGTTTGAATTCGCTATAATAGCAACAGTTGCCCAGAGAGATAAAAATTAGGGAGTGGAGCCAATGAAGGAAGCATCCGAGAAGATCATTATGAATTTGACACGATCAAAGCCAAAAGAAATTGACGTTAAATTATTATTGGAACAAATGGGGATCGATCAATCGAAATGGCAGTACGAGGAAATGCCTTCTGTGAAGAGAATGAATCTTGTTTTGAGTTATTCTTAAGAATAGACTTATAAACTGCAAATAGCTGGTTTCCTCTCCTTTTCTTTTACTCATTTATTCCCTTAATAAGTCTAATTAGGAAATTAATACATAAAATAAGCGGCCGGCTCCACTTGGTGATACGGACACGGATAGAAACTTTGCAGAGATTTCTTTCCGTCCATGGCCATAATCGGGGGGGGGGGGCTACGAATCATATAAATAAGGTGTGCTAAGTTGTAGGTCGTCATGTTTCCGGCAAATCGGTCGAGGAATGTTTTTCGCGGGTAGCGGTTTTATACCGTCTTGGAAAAAACAAGAGAGATTAGGAGTCGGAGAATATGAAAACAAATGAGCAGCATTCGGAAGAAGAGCTGGAAGAGCGCAAGTCGCAGGAGCTTGATATATTTACGATACTGGAACAACTTGGTATTAATCGTTCAAGGTGGCCTTACGATTTATTCCCTCCAAGCAAATCATAAATAGCCCCAAAATTAGACAAAACCATAGCCGGCAATTTGCCGCACTATGGTTTTGTTTCGGAGTGTAGCACTAATTCATCATTCTCTCCGCACGTACGAAAGCAATGAAACGTCGCGCTTCGTCTGCGGATAATTTCCGGCCATCTATTGTTAAATCGAATTTTTTTAACAATTCCTCGTCGGCTAGCTCCAATTGATCGACAAATTCCCTAATCGGTTCATCCAAGGTTACCTGAGGAGAATTGGTTCGACCGACCAGGTAGTCGACAGAGACATGGAACAGGTCGGCAAACTTCGAAAGTGTATCCGTGTCCGGTTCTCTACGGTTTTTCTCATAATGGGATAGGGCAGCGCGAGAAATTCCGAGTGATGCTGCTGTCTGTTCTTGAGTCCACCCCCGATCCTCCCTCAATTTTGCAATGCGGCTACCAATGTTCATAATACGCCTCCTAAACTAACCATAACAACATATTAATACGAAACGCTTACAATTGCATGCTATGCAACAAAACGTCGCAATCTTGTAAAAACTATGAAAAAGGCCTTGACATGTTACGTTCTGTATCGTAAAGTAAAAACTGAAATTGATACATATCGTATCATACACATTATTCATCTTAACCACAAATTGTACTATATATTCATGCTTGTCTACAGTGCTTGACAAAATGTTGGATTAAGGTGACAGCGATGATTGAAATTCATTGTCATATTCTCCCACTAGTCGATGATGGTGCAAGAACTAAGGCTGAGGCGTTGGAGATGGCTCGCATCGCCGTCATGCAGGGTATCGACACAATCATAGCTACGCCGCATCATGCTAACGGCGCATATGAAAACCCGTCAAACTCAATACGACAAGCCGTTCTAGCCTTCAACGACAGTTTGATTGAGGAGGGAATACCCCTTACGGTTCACACGGGGCAGGAGATTCGAGTTTACCAAGAACTGATCGAAGAATGGGAACGAGGAAACTTATGCACACTTGCCGGCAGCCGCTATATTTTGCTAGAGCTTCCGTCGTCACATATCCCCCGGTACCTGGGTGACATTATACACGAATTTATTATTCGCGGATTGGTGCCGGTTATCGCTCATCCCGAGCGGAATGCTGAAATCATTACATCCCCGCACTTGCTCATTCCATACATTCATCAAGGGGCGCTCTGTCAGCTTACTGCTCAGTCAGTAGCAGGATTGTTTGGAAGGCAAATCAGAAAACAGTCCTTGAAGCTTTGCCGCAGCAAGATGATACATTTCATTGCTTCTGATGCCCATAATTGTTTCCGCAGGACGTTTTTCTTACAAGAGGCCTATCAAAACATAAGCGCAGCATTAGGAGAAGAATACGTGCAGATGTATCAAAGCAACGCCGGTCACATACTTAGGAACAATGAGATTATCTGTTACGAGCCGATTCCACCTAGAAAAAAATTGTTATTTTGGTAATCCAAATAGACATAAATGGAGGCAAACCAAGTGGAACTGAAACAATATTTAAAAATCATTCGAAAAAGGTTTTTGTTAATTGCTGCAATTGTCATTATCGCCTGTGTTCTTACCGGTATAAAGAGCTTTATGTTCACGAGTCCGGTGTATAGCGCCTCCGCGAAGCTGATCGTAAATAAATCTATACAAGTTGATGGAAAGCAGCAGATGGATCTTGGCAGTGTGGAAACCAATATAATGCTCATAAATTCTTATATAGAGATTATTAATTCGTCGGCTATATTGGATAAGGTTTCTGCCAAATACCCGGATATCAAGGCTTCCCCGGAACGTATCGGCAGCATGCTGTCTGTAAGCTCCGCCAAAGGGTCCCAGGTGATGGATATATCGGCTACGGATACTTCATACGACAGGGCTGCTGAGGTTGTAAATGCAGTAGCAACTGTTTTCAAGAATGAAATTCCAAGCATAATGAATGTCAATAACGTCACGATTCTATCGGAAGCGAAGCTCAATGCTGAACCCGGCCCTATAAACGGAAATCCTATCATTAATATACTGCTCAGCTTTATCGTATCTTTGATGCTGGCGATCGGGCTTGTATTCCTGCTGGATTATCTCGATGACTCGATCAAGACGGAGCAAGACGTTGAACAGATGCTTGAGCTTCCAGTGCTGGCCCAAATCGCGAAACTGAATAAAACAGAGCTGCAACCAGGCAGATCGCGTGTATCCGATAAACAGGTAGGTGAGGGCACATATGTCTCGGCAAAATAAAACGAACAATTTGATTACGATTGTTAATCCCAAGTCACCGGTTTCAGAGGCTTATCGATCGCTTCGAACAAATATTCAGTTTTCCTGCCTTGATGAGCAAATGAAAGTATTAATGGTAGCATCCGCTTGTTCGGGCGAAGGGAAAACGACAACGGTCTCGAACTTGGCCGTTGCTTATGCGCAAGAAGGAAAAGCGGTCCTGCTAATAGATGCGGATCTTCGTAATCCTTCTTTACACTACGCTTTCCAGCAGTCGAATCGGGTTGGACTTACAAGCGTGCTGCTCAATCAGCATCATATATCGGAAGTCATTCGCGATGTAAGTGTGAATAATCTGTCTATTATGACATCCGGTCCAATACCGCCTAACCCGTCAGAAATACTTGGATCAAATAAGATGCAACAAATAATGGAAGAATTGAAAAGTATGTATGACATTATCTTGTTTGACACACCGCCGATCCTGCCTGTAACCGACGGCCTTGTCGTGTCCTCGATGTGTGACGGCGTCATTCTGGTCGTTCACGCGGGAAAAGTGAAGAAGGACCTGGTTAAGAAAGCAAAAGCAAGCTTGGAACATGTGAAAGCTAGAGTTCTGGGTGTTGTTCTGAACAACAAGGTGAACTCCAAGGCTGAAGGTAAGCATTATATTTACAGCAGTAATGAATAAACCACAGCCACCGGCTGTAGGTGATGTCTACTGAACCTTTATCACATGTAGGCACTCGGTCACGCTGTGGGCTATTATTAGCCTTAGACGTTAATCGTCAAGGGTGTGATGTGAGGAGGGGTTTGATGCCCTATCATTTTAAAAAAACGAGCTATGCTTTTTAGTTGAATGAAAAGCATAGCTCGTTTTTTTACACAGCGATTAAGACAGATGTAGAGAATAAACAGGATAGGGTGTGTGAGTGATGAAGAAAGTAAGAAAAGCGATTATCCCGGCGGCTGGATTAGGAACAAGATTTCTCCCCGCAACAAAAGCAATGCCCAAGGAAATGCTGCCCATCGTAGACAAGCCGACTATTCAATACATCGTGGAAGAAGCGATTGAATCAGGCATCGAAGATATCATTATCGTAACCGGTAAAGGGAAGAGAGCCATCGAGGATCACTTTGATATCGCATTTGAACTTGAACACAGCTTGCTCGAAAAAGGAAAGATGGAGCTGCTCGGCGAGGTGCAAAAGTCATCAAATGTGGATATTCATTATATCAGGCAGAAGGAACCAAAGGGACTTGGCCACGCCGTCTGGTGTGCCCGCAAATTTATTGGAGATGAACCGTTCGCAGTGCTTCTCGGGGACGATATTGTTGTTGCCGAAGTACCGTGTACGAGACAGCTGATGGAGCAATATGAGCAGGTTCAGCGCTCAGTGATAGGCGTCCAAGCCGTGTCGATTGAGCAAACCGAGCGTTACGGTATTGTCGATCCGGTAGAATCGATCGGAAAGCTGTATCAGGTCAGACAATTTATTGAGAAGCCGAAACTAGGAAGCTCCCCTTCAAATTTGGCGATTATGGGAAGATATGTGCTGACCCCGGAGATTTTTGAGTTTTTAGAGATGCAGGAAGAAGGAGCCGGCGGGGAGATCCAGCTCACGGATGCCATTCAAAGATTAAATGAACAGCAGGGCGTTTACGCATACGATTTCGACGGTAAACGTTACGATGTCGGGGAAAAGCTGGGCTTCATCACAACAATGCTTGATTTTGCGCTGCTGAACAATGAATTGAGGATGCCTTTACTAACGGCATTAGAGGAAATTCTGGAAAATGAGCAGTTGAAGAAATACCATTCTTAATTTTGACGATAGGGGTGAGTGAGATGAGTTTGTCTCCGCAAAGGAACGAAGGCGAGTTATTGCTGGATGGAAACTTTATATCTTCAACCTACGACATGAAGAAACCCAAAAGGTTCGTATTGTACTTGATGGCGAAACGGGCGACCGATATTATCGGTGCCGCTGCGGGAATCGCGCTTCTGCTTCCGCTCTTTATTCTTATTGCAATTCTGATAAAAATCGAAGATCCGAAGGGACCGATCTTCTTTTATCAGAAGAGAGTAGGGAAGAATGAGAAAGAATTCAAAATGTATAAATTTCGTTCTATGGTAACAAATGCCGAGGAGCTGCTCAAAGAGCTCTTGGACAAGAACGAAATAAGCGGTGCTATGTTTAAGATGAAAGAGGATCCGAGAATAACCCGAATCGGCAGGTTTATCCGGAAAACAAGCATTGACGAGCTACCTCAGCTGTGGAACGTGCTTAAGGGCGATATGAGCCTGGTCGGTCCGAGACCGCCGCTTCCACGCGAGGTTGAGGAATATACGAAATATGATAAGAAGCGTTTGTTGGTTAAACCAGGCTGCACGGGCTTATGGCAAGTAAGCGGACGTAACAACCTCAGCTTCAAGCAAATGGTTGAACTCGACATCAGGTACATACAGGAACGAAGCTTTGTATTTGATATGAAGATTATACTGAAGACGGTAAAGGTATTGTTCGGCACGAACGATGCATTCTAGATAACTGGCTTTGAAAAGGAGAACGAAGTATGAGGTTAGGGGTAGACGTACATGTACTCGCAGGGAAATTTCAGGGGAGCCGTACGTACTTATTAAATCTTTACCGTGAATTGGTCGCCCGGAAAAGTAACGAAAAGTATTATTTCTTTGGACATTGGGCTTCCGATTATCCATATGGCGAAGATGTTGAGTACGTTAATTTCAAATCGGCTTCGAAATGGAAAAGACTGACTTATGAGACGAACCCTTTGCTTAAAGAGTTCCAGATTGACTTGTACCATACTACTTATATTACTCCCCTGAAAGTCTCATGCGACACGATTGTAACCATCCATGATGTTTTATTCGAAACCCATCCGGAGTATTTCACACGGCAAGAAGTGATACGAAACAAAATATTGGTAAGACGCTCGGCTCATCAAGCAAAGCAAATACACACGGTGTCGAAGTATTCCAAAGACCAATTGGTCAGGTTGTATGGGGTGCCGGAAGAGAAAATACGAATTGTGCCCAACGGAGTGGATTTAAGTAAATTCACGATCGATGATAAAGACTATTCCAGGCATTTAATTCAGGATAAGTACGGAATCAAGGACTTCATATTAACCGTTGGAAGAATTGAACCGCGGAAAAATCATATTCAATTATTGAAAGCTTATAAGCGCCTAAAGGAAAGGATGAATGATGTCGGCACTCTCGTAATTATCGGGAAACCGGATTTCGGGTTCAAGGAATTTTTTAATAAGATCAACGAGCTGGGGCTTCAAAATTGCGTCAAAATCATCGATTCTATCGATGATGAATATTTACCTCACGTTTATCGTGCGGCGAGGCTGTTTGTATATCCGACATTTGCCGAAGGATTCGGCATTCCGCCGCTTGAGGCGATGGCGACCGGTGTACCCGTCATTACTTCTAACACCACAGCAATACCGGAAATTGTCGGCAATGCCGGCCTGTTGATCAGCCCGGACAGTGAAGAGCAAATTGCGGATCAAATGGAAAACGTCTTAAATAACCCGGAGCTGGAATTAAAAATGCAGCAGCTTGGTCTTTTACAATCTAAAAAATGGTCTTGGAGCCGTGCAGCCGACTCGTATATCGAGGCAATTGAAGATATTAAAGTAAAAGAGGGTTCTTTATGAATGATCATGTAAAGTCTGTTGCATTCTGCGGGACTCGGGGTCTTCCAGCCAATTACGGCGGTTTTGAAACGGCAGTGGATCAAATAACGAAAGAGCTCGTTGACAACAATATCGATTGTCATGTCTTTTGCAGAGACAACAATAAAAACGAAGCGAACCCGCAGACTCACGAAGGAAGAAAACTTGTATATATACAAGGAAGCAGCTCAAGAAAGCTGGATACATTCGTTTCGTCCTACAATACCGGCATTCATCTACTTCGGAATCGGAAAAAGTATGATTTCGTGTTCTGGTTTAACAATGCAAACCTTCCCGGCATACTGCTGACACTAATCGCGGGAATTCCGATGGCGGTGAATACCGACGGGCTTGAGTGGAGAAGAGGCAAATGGTCCTGGCCGTTTAAGCTGTACTACTTCCTCTCTTCCCTGATCATCAGCTTATTCTGCAGGACGCTTGTTTCGGATTCGATTTCGATTCAGCAATATTATAAAAAGGTCTTCATGAAGAAAACGCATTTTATTCCGTACGGGGCTCCGGAGCCAAGAAATATACCGCCGGAGAAGAAAGACCGCATATTGCAGCAATTTGGAGTCGAGCCGAATAAATATTTCCTGCAAATCACGCGCTTTGAACCTGATAATTTGCCCTATGAGATTGCGGTGTCTTTCGGGCAATCGGAGCTGTGGAAGAAAGGCTACAAATTGGTCATCATCGGGTTTAAGGATGAGACTCCTTATGCGATGCAAATCAAATCGTTATCGGGCTCCAGCGGGGTAGAAATTTTTCCGGCAAATTACGATCAGGATGTTCTGGCTGCACTTAGGGAAGGCGCCTACTGTTACATGCACGGAAATTCCGTCGGAGGGACTAACCCGGCGCTGCTGGAAGCGATGCAGACGTGCAAACGGATCTTTGCGATTGAAGGACCGTTCAGCAGCGAGGTGTTGGGCGATTACGGGAAACAATTTACCATTGATAAGCTTGCCGCGCAATTTCATGAAAGCATAAGTTTGGAAAATCAGAGTGACGGCATGAAACAACGGTTAAAGGCCAGGTATAACTGGGATGCTGTAGCGGCCTCCTATTATAATCTGGTCTACAGCAGGCCCGCCGATTATCGCGGCACAATAGAGGGTGAAGCTGAAGCGAAGGCTAACGCAGAGCCGCTGGTCGGGGTTATTCTTGTGAATTTTAACGGCGCCGACGATACGATCGAATGCATTACTTCATTGATGAAGATGAACTACTTTAACATGAACCTGTATGTCGTTGATAACTGCTCTTACAATGATTCCGGACTGCAGCTGAAGCAGTTCATCGACAAACAGGATTCTTCTTCCATCAAGTTCATCCAGCTGGAGCGCAATGTCGGGTTCTCCGGCGGGAATAACGTGGCGATCAGGCAGGCTATGGCGGATGGCGCGGAGCTGTTATGGCTAATCAACAATGATACTATAGTGGACCGTGACGCACTGAGCTATTTGGTCGAAACGATGAAAGAAAACCCGGGCACCGGCATTGTCGGCTCGAAAATTTATTTCTACGGCACGAAGAGAATCTGGTTCGCCGGAGGCGCCATTAACAAGCTGGGGATGTCCTCGCACAGCGGCTATAACAAGGAAGATCTTCAAGGCGAGCTGTACTCGGAGGTTAAAGAAGTCGGTTATATTACCGGATGCAGCCTGCTTGCCAACAAGAAAATGATTGAACAGATCGGAGTGCTGGACGAAGACTTCTTCCTCTACTATGAAGATACGGAATTCTGCCGAAGAGCGATAAGATACGGCTGGAAGGTATTCTACGAACCGAGATCGATCGTATGGCATAAGGTCAGTGCTTCGACGAAAAGCTCGTTTAACGATCACTCGCCCGCACTCGACTACTACGATATCCGGAACAGTATCTTCTTCATCAGAAAATGCTATTCGCCGGTAAACAGACTCATCCCTTATGTGGGGGTCTGCATCAAATTTCTCAAGAAGCATGTGAGACTGGTTGTCAGGCCTGAAAGCAAAAAGCTGGAGAAGCTCAAAATCATCTATCGAGGGCTGAATGATGCGATCGTTAACAAGCATGGTTCTCTTTAATTGTTAGCCAAAAGAAGGGAATAATGTTATGAAGAATAATCTGTATATTATTCATGAGAACGGGGCGCCAAGACATTTCGAAGCATTATATTACTTGAATGACAAAGAGGAGCTTTACGAAGATATCGTCTCCGTCGAGTTCACTTTTGTCAGGCAATTTGTCAAGGGCATCGTCAGGAGAGACTTCTCTGTTGTTAAACGGTCCCTGCGCAACCTGTTCTTGCTGATCTATCTCTTATTCACTAAAAATAAACGTATCATAATAGGCGCAGCGCCTTATGATATGTTTATTTTTCTTCTGTATCTGCTCAGAACCAGGCACAATACGGTGTATTATTCCTCCTGGCCGTACTGGGATTTCTCCAAATATCCGAAGAAGCTGCGGATGAATCTGCAGCGGAGGCTGTGGGAGAAGTTCTTGACGAATATCCAGGTGGTCGGGGTAACGAAGCCGGTTGTTCAAGGATTGTCGCGCTACTCGGAAAGAGCAACCGTCATTCCTCATTGTATTAATGAGGATATATTCTTCTCCCAGCCGAAGAAATCGGATGAAAAATTCGTTATTGTTTACGTTGGCCGGTTGATCCCTGAGAAGGGAATCAGCTTGATAACGGATTTAATCGCCGATCTGCATGGTGAGAACAATATCGAATGGCGGTTTGTAGGAGACGGCCCGCTTAAAGAAGAGATTAAGAATCTCGCTTCTCTCAGCGATAATGTCAAGTACTACGGCCAAATCAAAAACCCTAAAGAACTGGCAGCCATATATAATGAGTCCAATCTGCTGCTTCTCCCTTCCTTTAAGAATCACAACTGGGAAGAGCTGTTCGGGATCGTTCTTATCGAGGCGATGGCATGCGGCGCCGTACCGGTAACGACTGAATCGATCGGCCCCAAAACGATCATATCCCATGAGCAGGACGGCTTCCTACTGAATGAAGAGGGTATATTTGAAGAAATCAAAAGCATTATATTGAAGCTGAAGAAGGATAAGCTGTTGTTCGAGCAGATGTCAAGGAATGCAATCGATAACGCGACCGCGCATTATACGGTCAAGAGAACTTCTTCATTATGGAGAAGTGTACTGGTCAAAGAAAGAGAATTGCTCCCAAGCTTCGCAACATCAATGAATGGTTTGGCAAGCTCAAGCGAGAACGATTTGATCAGTTGAATTGCGAATTTGTTTCAGTGGAGATGGTTATGAGGTGAGCGAATATAAGGTATATATGCTGCCGAAGTATATGAATGGAAACAAGTACATTGAGCTGCTGGTTGACTCATTGGAGGCTAAAGGCGTTCAAGTTGAGCATTTCAGCAAGAAGAAGATCGGTACGATTAAAAAAGGCGACGTATTGCATTTTCATTGGCCAAGTTTTCATTATAGAGGCAGCAATATATTTAAAACCGGTATAAAGACGGCAGCGTTTCTGCTCTCTTTATTTTTTTTGAGGATGAAGGGTATTAAAGTCGTTTGGACCGTTCATAATTTGTGGCCGCATTCAACGGGCAAGAACAAGTTCGATAAAATAGTGCGGACGCTGCTTTCATCTTTATGCACGAAGCAAATCGTAATGGGGAATGCGGTAAAATCGGAATTAGTTAATCTGTTTAACGCAAATGAACAAAAGGTAGTGCTTATTCCCCACGGCCATTATAAGGATGTGTATAAGAGCAAAGGTATCAATGTCAGAGAAAAGTTCGGCATTCCCGAGGATGCGTATATTTATGCTTTCTTCGGTCAGATTTCGCCGTACAAAGGAATCGACAGACTGCTGAAAAGCTTCGCGGAGGTGAGTGACAAACAATCGCATCTGCTAATTGCCGGCAGGAATTCGGCTGACTTTGACGTCTCTGTTTTTGATCACCTGACTGATAATGTGCATGTGTCCTTAGGTTATATCGAGGACAATGAACTGGTCGATTATATCAATATCGTCGATTCGATCATTCTTCCTTATAAGGACATCACGACCTCGGGGACCGCAATACTCGCGCTTTCGTATTCAAAGCCGGTCGTGGCCCCCGATATAGGGCTGTTAAGAGAATATTTGGGTCCGGGCTGCGCTGTTTTATACGATGCCGGGGATGAGGACGGCCTGCGGAAAGCGATGCTTGAGGTCAGAGAAAAACGGGAAAAATTCCGTGACAGCAATGCGTTTAACGAGAAGCTAAAGGAACTCGACTGGTCGAGAATTTCCGATTTGACACTTCGTGCATATAAAAGCGCCTACTAGGGTCTGGGCTAAAAGGTGGTCAGTATGGAGCCTAATGTTTATATCGTGCTTGTTAATTACAACGGTGCCAATGACACAAAAGAATGTGTAGACTCACTATTAAAGCTGAACTACCGCAATTTCAAAATACTGGTGGTCGATAATGGGTCTACCGAAGCTTCCGACCTGAATCATCAAATCAATCATCCTCTCGTTACTCTGATCAAGAGTAAAGAGAATCTGGGGTTTGCAGGCGCCAACAATCTGGGAATAAGGATCGCGCTGGGTGCCGGAGCCGATGCGGTCTGGATGCTTAATAACGACACGATTGTTACGGATGATTGCTTGAAGGAAATGGTGGAAGTGCTGTACAGGGAACCGGATACCGGAATTGTCTGCCCGAAGATTCTCTATTACAGCCAGCCGGACACGATCTGGTTCGCCGGAGGAAAGCTGAACTGGCTGAAAGGCAATACGCATCATATAGGCCAGCACAGAAATAAAGACATGAAGCAGGAAACGGAAATGGATGTGAACTTTGCGACAGGCTGCAGTCTGCTCATAAAACGCGAAGTGTTTCATTCCGTCGGCGTTCTTCGGGAGGATTATTTTCTCTACTATGAAGATACCGAGTTCTGCTGCAGAGTAACCAAAAGAAGTTATGCTATCAAGTACAGGAGCGACATTATTATTTACCATAAAGTGTCCGCTTCGACTTCCGCTAACGGCCTGAAGATTTATTACATGACAAGGAACAACCTCATGTTTATGTGGAGAAATGTAAACAAGCTTGTGTTTTTGCTGTTTATGCTCTTCTTTGTGAAAAAAAATCTGACGTACATTAAAGGATTGTTCATGAAGGTACCCGAGCCCCACAAGAACAACTCCAGGATGTTTCTTCTCGGATGCAAGCATTTTATACAGGGTAAAAAAGGGAAATATAAAGCGCCAATAGAGAGTCCCAAAGAAACGGGACAAAAAAGTGGAGAAAAGGCTGCGTTATGAAAAAAAACCTCTTTTCAATGGCTTCGGCCGAGCTGGCCGCAAGAATTTTGGCGTTTGTGCTGACGATCGTCATCGCAAGGAACTTCGGTGCGAGTGCCTTCGGTGAACTTTCTGTAGCACAAATTATCGGTACGTATATTTCGATCCTGGTCGTCTTTGGTCTGAATACGATCGGGATCCGGGAGCTGGCGAAGAATGAATTCGCGGAATCAATCGTTACCAATATTCACAAGATTAAATTAGCCTTCTTCCTGGTAACAAATGTGATTTCCGTCGTTATTTATCTAATGGCCAGTTATGATCCGCACACCAAGCTGCTTGTACTGCTTTATATCTTTTCCTCTTCGCTGCTGGCGGTTATGGATTTAAGCTGGGTGTTTAACGGATTCTCGATGATGAAATATACATCGCTCGTAAGGATATTCCAGCAGTTTCTGTTTGTGCTATTAGCTGCGGCACTGCTCTACTTTACACCGCTGGGAGTACTCGCTCTGCCGATTTCACTGGCAATCAGCGCATTGGTGACGGGCGTTTACGCGATCTACCTGCTTAAGCGATCCAAGCTAATCAGCAGCATGAACTTTAAAGAGATGTTTAATTTCACCCGTTTTTCACTGGATGAGATAAAGCTGTTTACAAACAGCGGAAAAATATTTCTCTCGGCAATTCTTGTTCAGGTGTATACAAGCTCCGGCGCATTAATCGTCAGTCACTATCACAGCGCTGCAGTGGTCGGACTATACAATGCCAACTTGAAAATAACCATCCTTTTAGTCGCGATTCCAAGTATTATCGTCACGGTTCTATTCCCCCTCCTGTCGGGAGCAAACGACGGGAGAAGGAAGGAATTGTTTAATTCCTCGTTGAAGACGATGTGCGTCATCGCTCTTCCGATCTCGATCGGGGGAGTCATAACGTCCTATCATCTCATCGGCTTGCTCTACGGGGCGGAGTACCTGGGTGCTAGTGCCAGCTTTAAAATATTGATAATAGGGATATTCTTCAGCTTCATCAACTATGTGCTGGGTTATCTGTTAATCTCCCATAACTCGGAGAAAATGTTTCTCCGAATGGTCATCATCTCATCTGTGGTTAACATGTCGCTTAACTTTCTGCTCATACCGCGTTTTGGGATTATTGCTGCATCTGCAACATCGGTCCTTGCGGAGCTAATCATCACGATTGGTTATTCGTATAAGATTCACCGGCTGCAGTTTTTTAGTATAGAGATCGGATGGGTCGGCCGAATGGCTTTCGTCAGCTTACTGTTTGCTGCGCTTGTCATGACGTTCAATTATTTCACGCCGATTATCGTTACATTAGCGATGAGCTGCATCTCGTATGCCCTTCTCGTGTACTTCTTCAGATTAATGCCCTTTATCGCCAGACCTAAAAAGGTGCTCCAAGCTAATGCTTTATAATAAAATTCAAAAAATTAGGAGTGAAGAGAGATGAAAGGAATTATTCTTGCAGGCGGAACAGGTTCGAGGTTATATCCATTAACGAAGGTGACCAACAAGCATTTGCTGCCGGTTGGCAAATATCCGATGATCTATCATTCTATACACAAATTGATCGCTGCCGGTATTGACGACATCCTGATTGTCACAGGACGAGACCATATGGGCGACGTCGTTAACCTGCTCGGAAGCGGTCATGAATTCGGCGCGAGTTTCTCCTACAAAGTGCAGGACCAGGCCGGCGGTATCGCGCAGGCTCTTGGTTTGGCGCAAAGCTTTGTGAAGGATGAGCCAATGCTTGTTATTCTCGGCGACAACGTATTCTCGGATGATCTCACACCATACGTCGAGAACTTCAAACGGCAGGGTACGGGAGCAAAAATCTTGCTCCAAGAGGTGCACGATCCCGAGCGTTACGGAGTTGCGGAGCTTCAGGGCAACCTTATCGTCGGCATTGAAGAGAAGCCGAAAGAGCCGAAAAGCGCTTATGCGGTAACGGGTATTTACATGTACGACGCCAATGTTTTCAATTTTATCAAGACATTGAAGCCGTCCGGTCGCGGCGAGCTTGAAATAACTGATGTTAATAATGCATATATTCAATCGGGAAATCTGACCTACGATATTCTCTCAGGCTGGTGGACGGATGCCGGAACACACGAATCTTGGGCGCATGCTAACGAGCTGGTGCGCAACCAGCACTTCGACCTGTCGTTCGGCAAACAGCCTGCGGCTGTGAAATAAGATCAGATAAGGAGCCATAACGTGAAGATTATTCGAACCAAGCTGGATGGCGTTCTCATTATAGAAACAGACGTATTCGGAGACCATCGGGGCTTCTTTACGGAAAGCTATAATAAATCCCGGTTTCATGAAGCAGGCATAACGCACGATTTTATTCAAGATAACCATTCTTACTCGGCGGAGGCCGGTACGCTGCGCGGCTTGCATTATCAGCTGAGTCCCAAGGCTCAAACGAAAATGGTTCGAGCCATTGCCGGTGCAATTTATGATGTTGTCGTCGACATCCGCAGAGATTCGCCGACATTTGGAGAATGGGTGGGTGTAATTATAAGCGAGAGCAACAAACGGCAGATTCTGGTGCCCAAAGGTTTCGCGCACGGTTTCTGTACTTTAGTCCCTCATACGCAGGTGCTTTATAAAGTAGATGAGCTGTATTCGAAGGATCATGACCGCGGAATTCTGTGGTCGGACCCTGATTTGGCAATCGATTGGCCGATGGGTAACGTCGTGTTGTCCGAGAAAGATAAAGTGCATCCGCTGCTGAGGGATGCCGAAAACAACTATACGGTATAGGAGCAAACTAATATGAATATATTGGTAACTGGTGGAGCGGGCTTTATTGGAAGTAATTTTATTCAATATATGTTGAACAAATATCCCAATTATCAAATTGTTAACTTCGACAAGCTAACTTACGCGGGTAATTTGGAAAATTTGACTTCTGTAGAACGCAATGGCAATTACCATTTTATAAAGGGAGATATTTGCAACAAGCAGCTGGTGGACGATACGGTCAAGCAGTTTAATGTTGACATCATCGTCAATTTTGCCGCAGAGTCTCATGTTGACCGGAGCATAACAGAGCCGGATATCTTCATAAAAACAAACGTACTTGGTACGCAGGTGCTGCTCGATGCGGCGAAGGATAACCAGCTTAAGAAGTATGTGCAGATCTCGACCGATGAAGTTTACGGTTCCCTTGGCGAAACGGGGTACTTCACGGAAGACACGCCGCTTGCGCCGAACAGCCCATATTCCGCAAGCAAAGCGGGAGGCGATCTTCTCGCAAGAGCGTATTTCGAGACGTTCGGGATGAACGTTAATATTACGCGGTGCTCGAATAACTACGGACCGTTTCATTTTCCGGAGAAATTGATTCCTCTGATGGTGACGAACGCGCTTGAGGGCAAGCAGCTGCCGGTTTATGGGGACGGCCTTAATGTCAGGGATTGGCTTCATGTGATGGACCACGCTTCCGCTATCGATCTTGTGATTCATGACGGGAAGCCTGGAGAAGTCTACAACATCGGCGGACATAACGAACGCCGCAACATTGATATCGTAAAGCTCATACTTGGACTGCTTGGCAAATCCGAGGATCTGATCCGTTATGTCGAGGACCGCAAAGGTCATGACCGCCGTTATGCGATTGATCCGACGAAGCTGACAAACGAGCTGGGCTGGCAGCCGAAATATACGTTTGAAACGGGCATTAAGGAAACCGTTCAGTGGTATCTCGATAACGAGGACTGGTGGACACGAATCAAGAACGGCGCATATACCAACTATTATGAGCGGCAGTACGGTGAGAAGCTCTATGGCTAAACTAAGGGCGGTCGTCACCGGCGCACATGGGCAGCTCGGCAGAGACATGGTCGACTGCCTGGCTTCCCAAGGGTATGAAGTGAAAGGGTATGGCAGAACGGAGCTGGATATTACCCGGCTCGATCAGACCAAAGAGCTGTTAACGGCTTTTAGTCCTGATGTTATCGTACATGCAGCTGCTTATACAAAGGTGGACTTGGCGGAGACCGAGCCCGACGATGCGTATGTGGTTAACGGCTACGGCTCCAGGAATCTGGCTGTTGTAGCCGATTCTCTGGGTGCCAAGCTCGTTTACGTGAGCACGGACTATGTATTCAATGGCCAGGGCACAGAGCCGTATGATGAGTTTCAGCCGACAATGCCCATTAACGTGTACGGAAAATCGAAGCTGGCCGGTGAACAGTTCGTCGAACGGTTTCATTCCCGGTATTTTATTGTTCGCACCTCGTGGGTGTATGGAAAGCACGGTAATAACTTTGTGAAGACCATGCTGAAGCTTGCGGAAGAACGCGACTCACTATCGGTTGTGAGTGATCAGGTCGGCTGCCCGACATATACGAAGGATCTGGCGGAATGTATCGCCGAGCTGATCAAGACCGAGCAATACGGCACTTATCATGTATCGAATTCGGGCAGCTGCTCATGGTTCGAGTTCGCACAAGCGATCTTCGAATTATCGGGCCGCAGCGTTGAAGTGAAGCCTGTATCAACGGACCAGTTTCCTCGTCCTGCCAGCCGGCCGTCGTATTCGGTATTTCTGCATAAAGCGCTTGAGCTTGGCGGCTTTAGTCCGATGAGACCCTGGAAGGACGCACTCGCGGATTTTATTGAAGAGATTTCTTATGTAAATAAAACTTAAAGTTAAACATAGAAATACAAGGAGTGATGAGAGTGAAACTAGTACTTCTTTCCGGCGGTTCCGGGAAAAGGTTATGGCCGTTATCGAATGACTCCAGATCCAAACAATTCCTTAAGGTGCTGGAGGCTCCGGACGGAAATCCGGAATCGATGGTTCAGCGCGTGTGGCGGCAAATCCAAAGCACCGGTATGGATCACGATACTTATATTGCCACCAGCAAGCCTCAAGTGGAAATTCTGCAAAGTCAATTAGGCCACCATATTCCCGTTATTGTCGAGCCTGAACGAAGAGACACGTTTCCGGCAATCGCCCTTGCAGCCACTTATTTATATTCCGTGCAGGGTGTCGGCCTGAATGAGGCCATAGCCGTCCTGCCGGTTGACCCGTTCGTGGAAGAGTCGTTCTTCCACAAAGTGAAACAGCTTGAAGCTGTGCTCGAGAATTCAGAAGCGGATTTGGCGTTAATCGGCGTCAAGCCGACCTATCCGTCGGAAAAGTACGGATACATCATTCCAACGGAAACATCATCGATCGACTATGAATCGACTGTTTTCTTAAACGTCAGCCGATTCCAGGAGAAACCCCGTGAGGAAGAAGCGGCAGCAATGATCCGTGAAGCTGCCCTTTGGAACTGCGGGGTTTTCGGATTTAAGCTCGATTATTTGATTAATCTGCTTATCTCGATGGAGCTTCCGATCCAATACGATGAGATGCTCAAACAATATAACAAGCTGCCGAAGATCAGCTTCGACTACAAAGTGGTCGAGAAGGCCAACCATATCGTTGCCGCACCTTATGACGGCGAGTGGCGGGACCTTGGGACATGGAACACACTGACTGAAGAGATGGATCAAAAGGTGCTGGGAAGAGGCATTGTTTCCGAAGATTCATTAAATACCCACCTCATCAACGAACTGGATATTCCGGTCACTGTACTTGGCTTATCCAACGTTGTTGTGGCGACAAGCCCGGACGGCATTCTTGTCAGTGATAAGTCCGCAAGTCCGAGAATCAAGGAGATATTAAACGGCATCGATAACCGGCCAATGTTCGAGGAACGGCGCTGGGGGCATTACCGGGTTGTGGATTATATCAAGTACGCAGAAGGTAATGAAGTGCTCACCAAACGAATCTGCATCAAGGAAGGCCGGAACCTAAGCTACCAGTTCCACGAGAAGCGGGATGAAGTGTGGACAATCATTGCAGGTGAAGGTGAGCTTATCCTCAATGAGAAGATGAGCCAGCTTGCAGCCGGCGACGTTGTGAAGATTCCCCAAGGAAGCCGGCACAGCGTCAAAGCGATTTCGGATTTGGAAATCATTGAGGTTCAAAGCGGCTCCGAGCTTATCGAAGAAGATATCATTCGGCTTAATATGGCTTGGACCGAGATTCTAGAGAAATGTGTCTAGACGGGAGCGGAGAGAAATGAAAATTGCTGTTATTGGTACAGGGTATGTCGGGTTAGTTTCGGGGGTATGTTTCTCGGAACTCGGAAACCAGGTCATTTGTGTCGATAAAATGGAACATAAAATCGAAATGCTTCGTAACGGCGAAGTGCCTATATATGAGCCGGGACTGCAGGACCTTCTGGTCAAGAACGCATCAGAAGGACGGCTCTCCTTCACAACGGACTTGCTTGATGCCGTACAGCAATCGGACATTATCATCATTGCGGTGGGAACACCGTCGCTTCCGAACGGGGAAGCTAATCTGAGCTTTATCGAGCAGGTTGCTCATGATATCGCTCAATCGATGAACGGGTATAAAATTGTCGTCACGAAAAGCACGGTGCCTGTCGGAACGAATCATCGGATCAAGCAGCTGATTTCCAAGCTGACGAATCATCCGTTCGATATTGTCTCAGTCCCGGAATTCCTGCGGGAAGGTTCGGCAATTAAGGATACGTTCAACCCGGACCGGGTCGTGATCGGTACGGAATGTGAAGCGGCAGCGGAGCGAATTGCCGAACTTCATAGGCCGCTGTCCGATAAGATCGTTGTAACGGATATTCGCAGCGCGGAAATGATCAAATATGCTTCGAATGCTTTCCTCGCCACCAAAATATCATTTATTAATGAAATAGCGAACATTTGTGAGAAAGTAGGCGCAGATGTGACGAATGTGGCGGAAGGCATGGGCTTCGACCATCGAATCGGACATTCGTTTCTTAAGGCGGGTATCGGATACGGCGGGTCATGTTTCCCGAAAGACACGCAGGCGCTTATCCAAATCGCCGGTAATGTTGATTACGAGTTCAAGCTGTTGAAGTCGGTTGTGGATGTTAACCGCGATCAGCGCTTCAGCATTATCAGCAAGCTGGAAACGATATTTGGTTCCTTCTCAAATCGGACGATTGCAATCTGGGGGCTTGCCTTCAAACCGAACACGGATGATGTCCGGGATGCTCCAGCGATTGAAATTATTCATGAGCTCGTGCAGCGAGGCGCTAAAATTCGCGCGTATGACCCGATTGCAACGGCGAATTTCCGGCAGTGGGTCGATCACGCCTCCATTACATGGTGTGAAGATGCCCTTCAAGCGGCATCCGGCGCCGATGCGCTTTGCCTCTTAACGGAGTGGCCGGAGTTTGAACAGGTGGAGTTGTCTTTACTCCAGAGCATCATGAATCAGCCGGTTCTGATCGATGGCAGAAATGTGTTTACCGAGGAGAAGCTGGCATCTACAGACTTCATTTACAGCTCGATCGGTCGGCCGAATATGAACCGCGGGGAAATTCTTCGCACGGCGCTGCCCCTTTAGGTTTATATAGCAGGCACTAGGACCAAGGCACTTCTTTTGAAAAAAGTAGTAAAAAAGTAGCTTTTTTTCTGAAAAAATAGTTACAAACTGTATACTTAATGATATAATTGATACAGATAGTAGCAGTTGAGTGAAATCGGATCAGAACATCATTGATCGCCGTGGAGGAAAAAATGAGTGCTATAGCCGGTATCATTCAATTTGACGGAGAACCCGTACCCATCGAAGACGGCCAATATATTATGGACGCCTTAATGAAATATCCAGCCGACTGCACAGACACGTGGCAGGAGAGGAACGCTTTCCTTGGATGCCATGCAGGATGGATTACACCTGAGTCGGTTCATGAGCGGTTGCCTTATTACGATGAGGAAACAATGCTGGCGATAACGGCAGATGCGATCATCGATAACCGAAATGAGCTGTTCGATCGGCTGGAGGTAGAGGTTAACCGAAGAAAACAGATGACGGATAGTGCGCTTATACTGCTTGCTTATCGGAAATGGGGGCAAGATGCTCCAAAGTATTTAATCGGTGACTTTGCGTTCATGATTTGGGATGCGGGTAAACAGCTGCTCTTCGGAGCGCGAGACCTGCTGGGAAGCCGGAGCTTATATTATCATTATGACAGACATAGATTTGTATTTTGTTCAGCAATCTCGCCTATGTTCGATTTGCCGGACGTAAGCAAGGAGCTTCATGAAGCGTGGTTTTCAGAATTCCTGGCTATCCCTCATATGATTGAGACAACTGATGTTTTCTCAACCGCGTATCGCAACATCATGCAAGTTCCTCCGGCTCATTCCGTGTTAGTGGCGGGCGGAAGGGTATCAGTTTCCCAGTATGGGACATTGGTGCACACCGATAAGCTTCAGTTGAAGTCAAGCGGAGAGTATCTCGAGGCTTTTCGCGAAGTGTTCAAGGAGGCGGTAGCATCACGGCTTCGATCGCATCGGCAGGTTGGCGCTACACTAAGCGGCGGACTTGATTCAAGTGCAGTCGTTAGTATCGCGGCGAAGGAACTGCTGAAGGATGGGAAAACATTACATACATATAGTTCGATTCCCGTGCATGATTTTGTAGATTGGACAGATCGAGGTTCGATAGCTGACGAGAGGCCGTTCATTCAAGCAACTGTCGAGCATGTGGGGAACATTAAGGACAATTACCTCGATCTTGCAGGCAGGAGCCCGCTTTCGGAAATCGACGATTTACTCGATCTTCTGGAGGCTCCTTATAAAAACTTTGAAAATTCGTTTTGGATAAAGGGTATTTATGAGGAAGCGGCGCGGCATCAAGTGAAGGTGCTGCTGACGGGAGCGAGAGGCAATTACACGGTTTCATGGGGCTCGGCGATTGATTATTACGCTATATTATTCAAAAAACTGCGCTGGATTCAGTTCTACCGTGAGCTCAAGCTCTTCAGCAGACAGACGGGAATCGGGAGGTCGCGCTTGCTGCCTATCATCGGCAAATATGCTTTTCCCTTTATTCAAGCTCCCGTTACTAACGAACCCGATGTCCAGCCGTTAATTCATCCTGATTTCGCAAGGAGAACGGGCGTATTTGAAAAGCTGCAGAACCAAGATGTAGGACTCACTCCTTCTTCGGTTAATGTGCTCGAGGAGAGGCAAAATTACTTTCGGAACCTGGCAGCCTTGAATCTGCAGGGGACTGCGGGAGCGAAAATGTCGCTGCGCTATGGATTGACGGAGCGGGATCCGACGTGTGATCCGAGATTGGTCCGATTCTGTTTATCCGTTCCCTTTGAACAATATACGCACAATGGCATCGGCCGGTCGCTGGTCCGCAGATCGACCGAGAATGATTTGCCTGACAAAGTAAGGCTGAATCAACGCACACGGGGGATTCAAGGGGCAGACTGGCTGCATCGATTGCAGCCTGCCTGGCGCATGTTCACGGACGAGATAAAACAGCTTTGTAATGATCCTGCTGCATCCGGGATGTTGAATGTAAGCCGGATAAGGACTTCCCTCGCCAGTGTCGGGGAATCGCCAAGGCCGGATCAGGCTTTCGACCCGGATACAAGGTTTCTGATGCGCAGTTTAATCGCATTCCGGTTTATTAAGAAGCTGCAATAACCAAACCTATTGAAGGGAGGTGAGAACTATGGAAAACAAAAAAGTATGGGAAACACCTGAGTTGGAAGTACTTAACGTAAGCGAAACAATGGCTGGCTGGGGCTTGACAAAGGTTGACTACACGTACGTAAACGGTAAGCTTGCTGACGCTGATATCTACTCGTAAGTTGACTTATTGGTTATTTAGCAGGATGAAGAGCCCTTATACAATACGTTTTTGTATAAGGGCTCCTCTAATTAAAGGGAAATGATTCTATTAATATAAGGGTGAGAGAGATTATACCTACTGTGAAGAAAACGATTTATACTGCCTTCGGCTTGCGGCTCACAAGCGATATCCCGCTTCCGGAATTGTCTATCGCGAGAGATGATGATATTCACGCGGATATCGAAATTATGATCGCGGATTTACCGAAATTCTGGAATGATGAAGTGTCAGAGGCGAATCATTTAAGCTATGCAGTACGGGATCATCAAATTTTCTTTCATATCCCCAAGGCGGCAGCCTTCTGTATCCAGGAAGGGAAAAGGATAATCGTTTCACCTATGATGGGCTCGGACATGAACAAGGTGCGTCTATTTTTACTTGGAAGCTGTATGGGAGCGTTATTGATGCAGCGGAGAATACTGCCTTTGCACGGCAGCGCAGTCGTTATCGACGGGAAGGCTTACGCATTCGTAGGTGAATCGGGAGCCGGAAAATCAACGCTCGCGGCAGCATTTCTTAGCAAGGGTTTTCCACTGTTAAGCGACGACGTCATTCCCATATCTTTATCCGCTGACGGGGCATCCCCGGTTGTATCGCCGGCTTATCCGCAGCAGAAGCTGTGGCAGGAAAGTCTGGTGAACCTGGATATGGACACCAATCTTTACAGCCCGTTGACACACGAAGTCGAGAAATTCGCGGTACCGGTGTCTTCCCAATTTTATGCCGAATCCGTACCGCTCGCCGGCGTTTTTGAAGTCTTAAAGCTGGAAAACGGAGAAACGGAAATTCGCCGTATTCAGAAGCTTGAGCGGTTTCGTATTTTCAATTGCCATACTTACCGTAATTTCCTCATTCCGCTGCTTGAACTGGAAGAATGGCACTTTACATTTTGTTTGAATCTTATCAATCATGCTGCTGTGTATCAATTACGGCGGCTGGATTCCGGATTTACCGCACATGATTTGGCAGCTCAAATCTTAGACACAATTTCGGAAGGAGCATAAAGCTGATGCAAACACAAACATTTTCCCCCGAACAGGTCGTTTTACAGGCTAAAGGCAATCTTGTCAGCAATATGGATGGCGAAAAAGTGATGATGAGCATTAACAATGGAAAGTATTATAATCTTGGTCAAGTAGGAGGAAGAATCTGGGAGATTATTGAATCGCCGGTCTCGGTTGAACAGATAACTTCCGTGCTTCTCTCTGAATACGATATCGACCGGGAAGCATGCTCCGAGCAGGTTGTAAACTTCCTGCAGCTACTGCACAAAGAAGGATTAATACAAACCGAGTCGCGGGAAGAGGGCTAAAAGACATTGTGGCGGAGAGCGAAGAAGTTTCTATCGATGCGCAGGGCCATGAGGATGTTAATTCTGGAGGCCTTCCTGTACCTCGGTTGGGCACGTATTCTTAAAGCACTGCCTTTCTCAAAGGTAGCACCGTCACTCGGAATTCTGATGGAAGAGACGCCTTTAACGCATAATCAATCGGATGAAGTGACATTGCAGAATGTTTCGCGTGTAATTCGTACGATTAGCCGCCATACCTGGTGGGAGAGCATGTGCCTGGTTAAAGCGATCGCGGCAATGAAGATGCTTGAAAGACGGCGGATTGAGAGCACGCTGTATCTTGGTACGGCAAGAGATTCTTCCGGTAAGATGATTGCGCATGCCTGGCTCAGAAGCGGCCCGTTCTATATAACGGGAGCGGAAGAGATGGATGCGTTTACTGTAGTCAGCAAATTCGGGAAAGTATTAAGGCTCGAGGAGAAGCAAAGGAGCATAATGAATGGATAACAGATTCTGTCTTGATTTAAGTTCATTCTCGAAAGAATTGAAGCTGCTGGTTTCTTTGATCGGGATGAAGGATGCTCCGGAGGTACCGGATCATATCAAGAATTATCTTACTGAAGAAGACATGGACTGGAATCAATTCGTCCAACTGGCCAGACATCATCGTGTCTATCCGACGGTCTATTCAAAGCTGAGCAAATTCGGCAATGATCTTATTCCTGCCGAGGTGGTCCGTGCCCTATACATGGATTACAACAAGAATACCTTTCAAATGATGCATATAACGGCTGAAATGGATAAAATATGCAAACAATTCGATGAACATAATATTCGTTCGCTGATGCTGAAAGGCCCCGTCCTCGCACAAGCTCTTTATGGAGACATCTCTCTTCGCACGTCTAAAGACCTGGACATTCTGATCCCAGTTGATGATGTTGATAGAGCGGAGAAGATTCTACTCTCATCCGGATATACGATAACGGATGAAAGACCCCGCATTTTGGACGACTGGAAAGTAAAGAAGCATCACATTTCCTATTATAACCCCCAAACGAAGGTTCAAATCGAAGTCCATTGGAGACTGAATCCGGAAACGGGCAAAGAACCCGCTTTCGAAGAGCTGTGGGAACGGAGAAGCACGAGCTCGCTTACCAGCTATCCGGTTTATTTTCCGGGAAATGAAGATTTGTTTCTCTATCTTGTTTCACATGGCGCCCGTCATGCCTGGTTTCGGCTTCGCTGGCTGATTGATATTGATCGCATGGTGCGAAACAAACTGGATTGGGGGAAGCTCATTCCTCTGTTGAAAGAATACCACTGCAGCGATTTGGCCGGACAGGCGCTCATATTAGCCTCCGAGTTAATAGAAACGCCCCTCAGCCAAGAGATGAAAACCTTGACTGCGGATAAACGTCCTTACCGTTTAGCCCAAAGCTCGATTGATTTTATAAAAGAAATTATGCGTTTAAGCCCGACTAAGCATTACAAAAGGTATTTACTGTCAATAAAATCCAATCATCAAAAATGGAATTATATGGTCGGCCTCATGTATCCGAGCTCGTGGGATGCACAGACATTGCCCTTGCCAAAGCAGCTGCATTTCCTGTATGTACCCTTACGGCCGATATTGTGGATTTGGCGGCGCATGAAACAACAAGTAACACCATAGGAGAGGGTATCATGCCTCATATTGTTTATTACCTCAAAAAATTACACGTATTCGCCGGACTCAAGCTCTATTCCAACCTTCTCGGTATGGTGTTGATTAGTTTTTTTGAAGGAGTCGGAATCTATCTGATAGTTCCGATGCTTAGCTTTATCGGTGTTTTTAATGTAAGTACCGGGGGAATCCCCTACCTCTCTTCAATCATCGAAAAACTGAATACCGTTCCGAGCGCATATAAACTGCCGCTTGTCCTTGCTGCTTACATTGTACTCATTATAGGCCAAGCATGGCTGCAGCGGAATCAAACCAATATGAGCATGGCCATTCAACAAGGCTTTATGGGTTACCTAAGAACGAAAATTTATCAGGCTCTTATGAAGGCGAAATGGTCTTTCTTTCTTAAGAAAAGGAAGTCTGATTTTAATCATATTATGACGAACGAGTTAGCCCGTGTCAGCCAAGGGATTTACTTGTTCATGACTTTATTCACCTCGCTTGTTTTCACCGTGATCCAGATCGGCTTTGCGTTCTGGCTGTCGTTTGAATTGACCGCGTTCGTGCTTGTATGCGGGTTCGTGCTTGCTTTGTTTTCCCGGAAATTCATCAAAAATGCGAAGAGACTGGGAAGGAATACGACCGAGCTCTCACAGAGCTATATGGGCGGGATTACCGAACATTTCAACGGTATTAAGGATATTAAGAGCAATAGGCTGGAAGAGCTGCATCTTACATGGTTTCAAGCGTTAAATGACCGAATGAAGGTTAATATGATCCAGTTTGCCAGATTGCAATCGAACTCGCAGTTTTTCTATAAAGTAGCGGCTGCCCTTCTCATTACGTTGTTCGTTTATTCATCGAACACAATTTTTCATATTAAAGGCGAACAGCTTATTGTTATTATTATTATATTTTCCCGGTTATGGCCCCGGTTTGCAGGCATACAGTCAAGCTGGGAACAGGTAGTCTCGACGATTCCCGCCTTTAAGAGTTTAAGGGAACTGGAGAGGGAATGCGAGGAAGCGCAGGAATCAAGGTTTTTTGATGAAAGCATTAAACCTATCCGGATCGAAGAGGGCATTGAATGCCGTCATATCCACTTCCGGTACGACCTGGATAATGTACCTTATGCTCTTGAAGATATTAATCTGAAGATTCCGGCCAACACCATGACCGCGATCGTTGGAAAATCCGGAGCCGGGAAGAGCACTCTGATCGATATCCTTATCGGACTCCTGCAGCCGGAGGAGGGCCAGGTTATTATAGACGGCGTTCCGCTGAGTACGGAGAATGTGTATTCCTTAAGACGTTCTGTCAGCTACGTTTCGCAGGATCCCTTCCTATTCAATGCAAGCATCAGAGAAAATCTGATGCAGGTTGAGCCGAATGCGAGCGAAGAACAGCTCTGGGAAGCATTAGCCTTTTCCGCTTCGGATGAGTTTGTCAGGAAGCTCCCTCAAGGCCTTGATACAATCATTGGTGATCGGGGTGTCCGTCTTTCGGGCGGAGAAAGGCAGCGTATTGTACTAGCCAGGGCGATACTAAGAAAACCGGCTATTCTCGTATTGGATGAAGCAACAAGTGCTCTTGACACCGAGAACGAAGCGAAGATCAAGCAATCGCTCGATCGTCTGAAGGGGTCGATGACCATTATTGTTATAGCTCACCGGCTATCCACCATTCGGAATGCCGATCAAGTGCTTGTTCTGGAGCAGGGCAGAATTATTCAGCAGGGAGGCTTTCAACAGCTTTCCAAAGAAAGCAAAGGCACATTCAGTCAATTACTCGCTTATCAAGCAGAAGCGAATCAGTAGATTACGGCGCGGCATCCCCTTTCACTTTACCATCCTGGTGAGGTGAAAGGGGATTTTTCATTTGGGTTGTAATAAAAGATGTCTTCTCACTGAATGAAAGAGTCTGCATAATCCATAAGCCAGCAGAATACCGAAAGAGTCTATGAACATATCCGCGATTCTGCCGTCCCTTAGAAAAAACAGCTGCAATATTTCGGTAAATATTCCGTAACTGATGGATACGTAGATTCCCGGTTTGTACCGTCCAAAGTTCGAGAGGATCAGTGCGAGGATAAAGAAACCGGAAAAATGTCCTATTTTCTGAATTAAGTAGATGTTGTCACGGAAATCGCTGAAATGAAAAATGAGCAGCTCCCGCCAATTAGGATGGGGAGTAAATACGAAATAAATGAAATGATTTCGAAGCAGCAGAGTAAAGCTGACCGTACATGTGCAGACGAAAATCACGATTCCCCATAGAATTCCCAGAAATATCCTCAAATTATCACTACCTTATTCCCAGTGTAATATAAAATCGCATAGATTTTCTTGAGACAAATTGTAACACGAAAGCTGATGACAAGACAAATAAGAGCATAATTGCTTCAATAAATAATAAAATTTTTATAATTATTAATAGTAAATGGATATTTTATGATATAATCGATACATATAGTAGCAAAATGCTGCCGAAACATTCGCATGCCCGGAAGCAGGGGGGACCGTAATTGATCGACAGAAACGGCAATAATCTCATCTTCTTGCTATGTGCTCCCCGGAGCGGGAGCTCGCTTGCAACCGTGATGCTTCAAAATCACAGCAAAATATTCGCTACCCAGGAAATGTGGTTCTTGATGAGCCTCTACGATATGAAACTAACCCCTCATCGCGCTTACGGTGGCACCGGCATCCTTAATCAATTCTTTAATGGCGTACTCCCCGGCGAAACGTATGAGCAAGCCTGCCGTGCATTCGCCCTTCAAGTATATAACGGCCTGCTGCAGAGCAGCGGCGCCGATATGGTTGTGGACAAATCGCCAAGGTATTATTATTTGCTGGAATTTCTGGATGCGCTCTTCCCGCACTCGCGGCGGATCTGGCTCATTCGAAATCCGCTCTCCGTAATTGCATCTTACAAGAAGGTTTACCAAGACACCAACGACAGGTTCAACCTGAAGGAAGATTTGCTCAATCCAAAATTCGATATTAAGATGATCGATATTACCGTCGGATTGCTCAGGTACATGGATTACTTCTCCGGGGGGAGCTCTTATGCTTACCGGCTGAGTTATGAGAGCATGGTTGCACGTCCCGAAGAAGAGCTTCGGATGCTGTGCAGGTTCCTGGGACTTACCTATGAAGAGGGCCTGGATAAGTACGGCGACTTTATGAATACAGCCAAGGCCGATTTGTATTACAGCATGGGTGTCGGGGATCCGTTCGTCGCTCAGCATACACAGCCGCATCTTGGGTCCGTTGACAGCTGGAAGGAAGTGTTGGATAAACGGGAAATCGAGATGTACTGCCGCGTTCTTGGCGCCGAAGTCTTCCACAAACTTGGATACAGCCGCCAGTTAGCGGAAGCTGAAAGCTTGACAGGCGCGAGCTTCGAGATGAAACCGGACATGGAACTGATTCAAATGCGCACGAGACAGCTGGCTGGCGCAACTGGCTGCAGGTGGGAAGAGAACTATCGAATGAAGACCGACGCACCGGCAGAAGGCCGGCTATTCCAGGCTGAACCGGGCGATATGCGGACGATGATTAATCCGCAGGTGCTGCAATTGCAAATAACGCTGCGCTCGCTCGAGAAAAGGTTGGAGAAAAGCTATGCGACTCAGAAGCATCTGGCTGCCCAGCTGGACGCGGTGAAGAAAAAGATCAACCGGCTAAAGTCGATGATCCCATTTGGTCGTCATCTTTCTCAATGGGCATCCAATTACCTGATTCATAGCGGGAGGAAGAAATGAGCGCCATCGCGGGTATTCTTTGCTTTAACGATGAAGACCCGGCACTTGAGGAGAACGGCCGGTTAATGATGGAAGATCTGCAGCGTTACCGCGCCGACTATGCGGGTATCTGGCAGAACGGGCCGCTCTTCCTCGGGTGCCGCGCCCAATGGACTACTCCCGAATCCCGTAATGAAAGATTGCCCTGTTACGATTCCTCGAGCAGGCTTGCGATCACGGCGGATGCGATTATTGATAACCGGGAGGAGCTCTTTGCCCGGCTGCAGGTCGAGCAAGCCCGCCGCGAAGCGATGACGGACAGTGAGCTTATCCTTCTCGCCTATCGCAAATGGGGACGGAATGCTCCGAATTATCTGATCGGTGATTTCGCCTTCGTCATATGGGACGAACGCGAGAAGCTCCTGTTCGGAGCGCGGGATATGTTCGGGAATCGAACATTGTATTATTACCGCGACTCAAGCCGGCTTGCGTTCTGCACGACGATTTCACCGCTGTTTACTTTACCCGGCGTAAAGAAGGAGCTTCATGAGCTCTGGCTGGCGGAGTTCATGACTATACCCGTTATGCTCGAATCACCGGATACCGCGTCAACGGTGTACAACAATATTAGCCAAATACCCCCTGCGCATACACTAACGGTTAAAGACGGGAATGTAACAAGCTCCAGGTACGGCGGCACGCTGGCGCCTGACAACAAGCTTGTGCTGAAATCCAACGAGGAGTATGACGAAGCTTTCCGCGACGTATTCCAAACGGCGATCAGATCAAGCCTTCGGACATACAAACCGGTAGGCGCCACGTTAAGCGGGGGCCTGGACTCGGGTGCAGTGGCCAGCTTTGCCGCGAAGGAATTGCGCGAAGAACGGAAGAGGCTGCATACATACAGCTACGTACCCGCTGACGATTTTCAGGATTGGACCGGCAAGGGACGAATTGCGGACGAAAGTCCATTCATCCAGGCTACCGTTCAGCATGTGGGGAACATTCAGGAGAACTATTTGGACTTTGCAGACCGCAGCCCGCTATCCGAAGTTGATGAGTGGCTCGAGCTTCTGGAAATGCCGTATAAGTTTTTTGAAAATTCATTTTGGATCAAGGGGATATTCGAGAAAGCACAGGAGCAAGGGGTCGGTGTCCTGCTAACCGGGGCGAGAGGCAACCTCACAATCTCATGGGGGCCGGCGATCCATTATTACGCGATCCTTGCAAGAAAGCTCAAATGGATTCAATTGTACCGCGAGCTGCACCTGTTCAGCAGACGAAAAGGGATACGGAGGGCGCGGTTATTGCCGATGATAGGGAAGCAGGCAATGCCCTTCTCCCCTCAGATCTCCTTGCTGGGCAGCGAGCCGGATGTTCCGCGGTTAATCCACCCGGACTTCGCCCATAAAACAAATGTAATGGCGAAGCTTCAGGAGAGGGATAACGATTTAAGCGGCTTCTTAAGAACAGATGCCTTAGAGGCAAGAAGCAACCACCTTCACAATTTGGCCATTGCCAATTTAAGAGGCACTAAGGGTACGAAGCTGTCGCTTAAATATTCGATATGGGAACGGGATCCGACCTGCGATCCGAGAGTCGTCCGGTTCTGCTTATCCGTACCGTTTGAACAATATGTGCAAAATGGTTACGACCGTGCGCTTATACGGAGAGCGACGGCGGGTTATTTGCCCGATAAGGTCAGATTAAACCAGCGCATCCGCGGCGTGCAGGGGGCAGATTGGGTTCACAGGATGATTCCGCAATGGCGGCCTTTCACGGAGGAGGTCGGAGCGCTTTGCAACGACCCCATTGCATCACACTATATGAACGTGAATCAGATCCGAGCGGCGCTTTCCAAGGTCGGTAGCTCCCCGCGGACCGAGGACGCCTTCAGCCCGGAAATCAGATACCTGATGCGAAGCGTCATTGTTTACAGGTTTCTAACTAAATTCTATAATCCGTGAGCTGAAAGGAGGTGATAACCATGGAAACCAACAAAAAAGCTTGGGAGAAGCCGCAATTGGAAACTCTTAATGTAAGCTCCACCATGCTGGGCATCGGTACGAAATATATCGATTTTGTTAGCCCGAGCGACCTTGACATTACAGATACGCCTCCAGTCTCCTAATATTTATACAGATTGAGCAATGATACTTAGGCCTTTATACAAGCGACTTTGTATAAGGGCCATACTCAAGCAAGCCTTTAATGTCACATAACCGGGGCTTCTTTAAAAAGCCGTGAAGGATAGGGTGAAAGAATATGATTCCAACCGTCAAAAAGATGAAGTATAAAGCCTTCGGACTTCAGATAGTAAGTGAAATCGTCCTGCCGGAGCTGATGGGACCGGATCTGCCGGAGAATGAGCCGGATGTGGAAATCGTCGTGGCCGATCTGTCCAAAGCCTGGCAGGACGTACCGGTCTACCAAAAGTTCTACGGGACAGCTGACGGCCAAATCTTTCTTCATGTACCGGAGACCGCGTTATTCTCCATTGCTGAAGGAAGCAGGATAACCGTCTCTCCCATGGCCGGAGCGGACGAGAACAAGATCCGTCTCTATTTGCTTGGAACATGCATGGGCGCGCTGCTGATGCAGCGGAGAATACTGCCTTTGCACGGCAGCGCAGTCGTCATAAACGGGAAAGCTTATGCATTCGTCGGCGAATCCGGTGCCGGAAAATCAACGCTTGCCGCCGCTTTCCGAAACAGCGGCTATCAGCTTCTGAGCGACGATGTCATCGCCGTATCGCTGTCGCCGGATAATCCGCCTGACATTATACCGTCTTATCCGCAGCAGAAGCTGTGGGAGAACAGCATCACTCATTTGGGGATGGAAACGAACCGCTACAATCCGTTATATCAGGAAGTGAACAAGTACGCCGTACCTGTCGCTTCAACATTCTGTAAGGAACCGGTCCCTTTTGCTGGCGTATTCGAGCTTGTTAAAGCGGAAGGAATGGAAGCTGAAATTCATCCCGTTCAAAGTCTCGAACGTTTCCCGCTCTTATTGAACCATACTTACCGCAATCTGTTGATTCCGCTTCTGGAGCAGGAACAGTGGCACTTCTCGGCCTCAGCGCATATTGCCGGGAACATCGATGTTTATCGGTTATCCAGACCGGCCGAAGGCTTTACGGCATATGAGCTGGTAGACCGCATAATCGATACCGTAATCAAGGGTGGACGAACTTCGGATCAGTCCAAATCCAGGGAAGATGTGAAAGTCAATTCCTGAGCAGAGAGGTCTTGGGCGAGACTTATGAGAAAAATCAAGAGATTTTTGGCCATGCCGCCTCATATGAGGAAATTGCTGGTTGAAGCGTTTATGTATCTGGGCTGGGCTCGAATACTGAAGAGCATGCCCTTCTCAAAGGTCGCGCCTTCTTTGGGCAACCGGATGGAGGAGAGTCCATACCGCCGCGATCGGACAAACGAGAGCGAGCTGCTGCAAATAGCACGGGCGATTCATATCGCAAGTCGAAATACCTGGTGGGAGAGCAAGTGTCTGGTTATGGCAATTGCCGGGATGAAGATGCTGGAGCGGCGCCGGATCGGCAGTACGCTTTATTTGGGAACAGGTAGGAATGAAGCAGGTGAGATGGTCGCTCATGCCTGGCTGAGGAGCGGTCCCCTGTATCTGACCGGAGCGGACGAGATCGACAAATTTGCGGTCGTCGGCGTTTTCGGCAATTACTCCAGGTTCAACGAAAGTTCCGGGGAAGAACAATTGATGTGTAGCGCGCGAAAATAATGCCTTATTGAAAGCAGATATTTCATAAGGCTTAATCGATAGTTGACGTTGGATACCTGCGGCAAAACCTTCTTACCGATAAGGGGTTGATAATTTATGTTCAGGCTTGGAGCTTTTGACAAAACAAAAATGCTAACGTGGGCGCTTGCGGCGGGAGCTGTGGCCATCACACTGATGCTCAGCAAATTCAGCTCACTTGCCATGATCGGAGCCCTTGCAGTTGCGGCAATTGTATTTCTATGTTTCTATTCGCTTGGTTTTTGTTTTGGACTTTTCCTGCTGTCCTGTACGATGAATCAGCTGGGATTCGGCGTTGGCAGTTTCCATGGCAGACCGGATAACTTCATCATGATTATCGCATTTGCCGCTCTGTTCTTTCATATTATAGTCCGGCAGCCAAAGCCGGCGTTCAAATTTATCCTTACCAAGGAAACCTGGCTAATAATCATCTATCTGTGCTACACGCTTGTCGTATCCAGGATCAATAGCCCGGTATGGCACTTTTCGGTTTCGGGGATCCTCCAGCTTGCAATGTCGACGTTAAGTCTGGTTCTGATTACCCAGCTGTATAACATGAAGAATGACATCTATAAATACATTAATTGGTATGTGGCGCTCGGCCTTATCCAGACCGTGTACGGGCTGATTTGTTATGCTTATTATACAGCCACAAGCAGATACTTGTTCGAGGACACGTTGAACGGTCTGATGACAGGTCAGCTTGGAACGTCGGTAAGCGTCAGAGGAACCTTCTTCGAGGCCAACTTATTCTCTTCTTTTATCGGATGTACGTTTTTATTGATTATCTCGGTAATGACACTGAAGGGCAGTAAGAGCAAGCTGCTGTACAATGTCGGCAACATTATACTCTTATTGGCCGGCATAACCTTGGGATGGACCCGTTCCGTATGGCTGGGCCTGGTTGTATGCTTGCTGATTCTGTTCATGTATTTCGGCAAAAAGTTTATGAAGCCGAAGACGATCTTTAGCGTAGTCGGCATTGTCGTCTGCTTTATTCCCGTTTATTACATCATTCAGTCGAGCTTTAACCAAACGTCGGGAGTGGAGAACTTATTCGCCAGCAAAATCAATAACTTTTTTCAAACGGATGGCGGCTCCAACGCTTTCCGGGTAGACAATGCGGTGACCACCTTGAATGACTGGAAGCTCGCGCCGGTCCTGGGAAGAGGCTACTTCTCAATGAAGTTTATGGGCGACGGTGCCTGGATCATCAGCTCGCCTCTTGCCATCCTCCACGATACGGGAATTATTGGTTCCATCATCATGCTTTCTCTGGTATTGGTCGTTATCTTCGATTCCATACGCTCGATTGCGAGAAGCCGCGATGTGAGACACCGAACGTATCTTATTGGAATGTTCAGCGGCTTTATATTGAATCTGATCGCGACATGCTTTACGACGGCGCATACCTTGTCGATGTTTTGGGTGCATATGGGACTGCTGATCGTGCTAAATCGGCTTACAGATAAACGATTGGAGAACAAAGAGATAGCGGGCACAAAACCGGCGGACGCAGCCTCTTTGCAACCGAATATATCATAAGCCAAACTCGCGTACATGCTCCGGTTCAGTGGAATGTACGCGAGCTTTTTGAAAAACTTTCAAGCATTACTGAAGTGAAAATCCGGTAATCCCCGCTTTTTTCTCTCGCATTCCTCTTACGGACACTTCTATATTTCTCCCTGAAATGATAAGGCTGAAAACAAGCTTCGAACCAATGCTTATTTATTTATACCGAATATGATACAAAATGTATCATAAAATACATATAACAATCGCACATTCAGGATAAGGGGAATTGCTGCATGAAGCTTACATGGAAAAAAATAATTTTGCGGTCGGGGATCGCTGCAATTGCTATTCTTTTATGCGTACTCGGTTATGTTTGGTACTTATATAATTCGGTGCAGCAGGTATCATCCAAAATGTATCAGGCGATCGACAAACCGGTTTACGCCGGAGTTGATCCGGAGGTTGCCGCAAAGCCCGTTGTTTTTAAAAACCGTGATCCCTTTACGGTGCTTGTACTTGGCGTCGATCAGCGGAATAATGATCGCGGCCGTTCCGATACGATGATTCTGCTGACCGTTAACCCGGCCAAAAAATCCATTCTCATGTTTAATATCCCCAGAGATACGAGAACTGAGATCGTGGGACACGGCACAATGGACAAGATCAACCATGCCTATGCTTTCGGTGATGCGGAGATGTCGATCCGAACCGTGGAACGGTTTCTGGACTACCCGATCGACTATTACATCAAGGTTAACATGGAGGGTTTTGCGCGGCTGATTGATTCAGTGGGAGGAGTGGAGGTAGATAACCCGTTTGCCTTCAATTATGAGGGACATCAGTTTGATAAAGGTCATTTGACTTTGAGCGGCTCGGAGGCTCTTCTATATTCACGCATGCGGTACGACGATCCGAGAGGCGATCTCGGACGCAATGCCCGGCAGCGCGACATTCTCCAGGGCATTATGCGCAACTCGATGACTTTAACCAATCTTACTCGTATAAGGAGTTTGCTGAATGAAGTCGGGGACAGCGTGAAGACCGATTTCACATTTAGTGACTTGAAGACATTAATAACCGATTACCGCCCTGACATCGACAAGATCAGTACGATTGAGATCAAGGGTAAAGGACAGACTATCGGCGGTATCTGGTATTACATTGTGGATGATGCCGAGCGCAGCCGGATTCATCAATTAATTAAGGAACATATCCAGCAGTGAAACGGAATGCGGCGGAAAGGCGTCATGTATAAACCCGGAACCTGTCTCATAAAGTGAAATAGGACAGGGGGACTTGGAATGGGTCGTAAGCATAGCAGCGGCGGACCGCTCTTGTTTAAGCTGGCGCTTGGTATTCTTGTCATTATGGTGGGATGGCTGACATGGCACAACATTTCAAGGCTGTTCTCTTCAGGCGATGAAGGGGGACCGCTCGCAATGGTGGAGCAATTTTATAAGTATGAGCAGGCAGGCGACTTTGGAAGCGCGTGGGAATTATTCGACCCGCTCATGCAGCAGCGATTCAGCAAGCCGGTTTATATACAGAATCGCGCTCACATTATTATGCAGGATTTTGGGGTTAAAACATTCCAATTTCATGCGGAGAAGCCGAAGCTGTTGACCGGATGGAAGATGAGCAGCGATGCGGATGAGATCGCGGAGGTCTATCAAATTGATGTCACCCAGTTCTTTCACACCCCCTACGGCAACTTTAAAATCGTGCAGTCCTGCTTTGCGTCCGAGGCTTCCGGAGAATGGCGGCTGCTGTGGTCTTACCAAGACGATGAGAAAGCGTAAAACGGACAATAACAGCTTGACATGATACGAATTGTATCATACATTTAAAGGATAGAAGATGAAAAATAGGTTGATATAGCAGGAGAATGGGTGATTTTTGACAGGAGTCAAGGATCGCTTAATGGTTGGCGTTAACGGTTGGTGATACATAATGTACCTCGCTATCATACCAAATGTATTCTGTTAACAGGACGGATGTCGAGATGGGGATTATAAAAAGAGAAGGTGACCGGAAGCGGGATGATGTCCGCATCCGGATTCGCGAGGGAATCCGCGCCAGTTTATCCATCACCGGCGTGAACGGGAATGATGTTGAAACACGGCACATACCGGTAATATTAAAGGATATCAGCCCCTCCGGAATGCAGTTTCTGACACACCTGCGGTTTCCCGTCAGCCCGGATTATACGGTAGGCGTGATGATTGTTCTCGGCGAGTGGCAATTTCGCTTGGCCGGCAATATCGTCTGGAGGCGGATGGAAGAAAACCAATATGTCTACGGCTGCTTTTTTCAACCGGACCGGCATATGCGTGCGGCCCTTCTCAGGGCGATCTCCTGGAAACTTGCAGACGACAATCCGAGGCAAGAGTGGATTCATGAGCTTTACCACCGTTTGCAGGAGAAACCGGAAAATATCGGCATACGTATGGATTTAAGAAGCTAAACCGTATTCCACGATACAATAATGTAACAGTTCGCCGTTCCGGGCTCGTGTATAATGAGTCTATATCACTATTCCGGGAGGCATCAGCAATGGAAATCGCGGTAATCGGATCAGGCTACGTCGGATTGGTGAGCGGCGTCTGTTTCGCTCGGATGGGGCATCGCGTAGTTTGTATCGATCGCGACGAGTACAAAATAGACATGCTGTCCGCCGGCCGTCTAATGATATATGAGCCGGGGCTTTCCGAACAACTGCAGCGTCAGCTCGAGGAGCATCGTCTCTTCTTTACGACCTCCATGACAGCCGTGGCATCCGCGGATATTGTCGTTCTAGCGGTAGGCACGCCGCAGAGCGCTGATGGAGAAAGCGACTTGTCCGATTTGGAAGAGGCTGTCCGCTCGATGGCCGTTTATTTGTCGGGTCACACATATGTGATGACCAAAAGCACAGTTCCGGTAGGAACGAATGAGCGTATCGAGGGCTGGATCGGGGAGATTACGGATGAGAAGGTCGACGTACTGTCCGTACCTGAATTTATGCGTGAAGGTTCCGCACTTGAGGATACGATGAACCCTGAGCGAATTGTTATCGGTTCACGCAATCCTCTTGCCTCGGAAGTCATCGCCGCTTTGTACCGTCCGCTAACAGGCGAGTTCGTCATCACCGACTTGCGTACGGCCGAGATGATTAAATACGCTTCAAATGCTTTTCTGGCCACAAAAATATCTTTTATAAACGAAATGGCGAATCTGTGCGACAAAGTCGGTGCGGACGTGGTGACCGTTGCCGAAGGCATGGGCAAGGACAGCCGCATTGGGCCGTCGTTCCTCAAAGCGGGAATCGGTTACGGCGGTTCTTGCTTTCCAAAGGATACGAATGCGCTGCTTCAAATCGCCGGCCGTGTCGATTATGATTTTAAGCTGCTCAAAGCCGTCATTGAAGTGAATAGAAACCAGCGGATGACGATATGTAATTTATTAAGCGAAGAGCTGGGGCCGCTTCGAGGCAAAATAATTGCCGTCTGGGGAGCATCCTTCAAGCCCCATACCGACGATGTGCGCTTCTCGCCCGCGGTTGAAACCGTGCGGCATTTGCTGCGGGAGGGGGCCGTTATTCGGATGAGCGATCCGGCTGCGGAGCACAATTTCCGCAGGGAATGCGAGGATAATCTGATTAGCTGGCATATCGATCCGCTTGATGCGGCGATCGGTGCAGAGGCGGTCTGTTTACTTACGGAATGGCCGCAATTTACGACAATCGATTTGAATGAATTAACTCGGAGGATGAAGAGTCCTCTGCTGATCGACGGGCGCAATGTGTTTACACGCGACCGGATGGAAGGGTCCGGCATTCGTTACATTGGTATAGGGAGACCGGAAATGCGCGGCTCAATGTAAAGCGGAGAGCCGCAAGCTGAGAAGGCGTTCTCCGTAAGGAATAGTTTGTAAGCGCATACATGACAAAATGCCCAAATATTTGCCACTCACTATTGACAATAAGCGGATTTTGTCATAATCTAGAAGTAATTTGATACGTTATGTAACATAAATGGCGAAAGTGATACATATAGTAGAAAAAAAGGGTCTAAAAGGAGAGGGAAGTTATGCAAGATAGGGATCGGTTTTGTTGTATCGGCTGTGAGAACTTGCTTACGCAGGAAGAAGCCCATACAGTCTTTCGGACTGGATTTTTTCGAACCATACATCCTTTGGGCTACTGCAAGAACTGTTACGAGACTGCTGCAAATGCAGCGTCAGCGAAGCTTGAGCCCCCAAAGCCGACCCGGAATGAGGATATCGGCGCAAGCATTCTGCACATCCCGGACAATGCCGGAAAACCCCGGTATGAGGATACAGTCGATTCACCTCCTGGTTCCTATTCCATGGTAGTTTCCTTGTAAAATTAATGCCTGCTTTGTCGAAGCGACCCTCGCTCGAAAAAAGCAGGCATTAGTTTTGCTCATAGAAACTACCATTCGTTTCCTGTGTCCAGTATAATAAGTAAGATGCGAAGCGGTAAGCCGAAACTTGGTTTCAACAGGAGGTAAGCGATGGAGTTCCCAACACCCGACAACCCGGTTGTTCAATTGAAAAATATTACGAAAAAAATCGGAAGTAGAACGATTATCGACAATTTATCGCTTGAATTGAATGCAGCTGAAGTATTCGGATTCCTTGGCCCCAACGGCGCCGGTAAAACGACGACGATTCGGATGATGGTAGGTCTTATGTCCATTTCCCATGGCGACGTTATAATACGCGGGCACAGTGTCCGCTCCGATTATGAGAAGGCCATCCGGCATGTTGGCGCGATTGTTGAAAATCCCGAAATGTACAAGTATTTGTCGGGCTATCAGAACTTGCTTCACTTCTCCCGCATGGTCCCCGGCATAACCCGGCAGCGAATTGACGAGGTGGTGGAGCTGGTCGGCCTCGGTGCCCGTATTCACGAGAAAGTGAAGACTTACTCGCTCGGGATGCGGCAGCGGCTCGGCGTAGCTCAGGCAATCATGCATAAGCCTTCGCTGCTCATACTGGACGAGCCTACGAACGGTCTGGATCCGGCGGGTATCCGCGAGCTTCGCGATTATTTGCGAATGTTGTCCAAAGAAGAAGGGATAACCGTCTTCGTGTCCAGCCATCTGCTGAGCGAGATGGAGCTGATGTGCGACCGCGTCGCTATTATCCAGGCCGGCAAATTGATCGATGTGCGGAGCATCCGGCAGGAGGCGCCGCTTGTCAGCGATTCGAACCGGGTGTTGTTTGATGTCGACCGCCCCGACGAAGCTGTCGCGCTGCTGTCCGGATTCGGAGCTGCGCGCGAGCAGCAAGCTGCGCTTGTGAATGCGAACAGGGAACAGATCGCAGCAATCAACGCCTCGCTTGTGGAGGCTGGAATCAAGGTGTACGGTATCCGCGTCCTGAACAAGTCGCTGGAAGAGCAGTTCCTTGAAATGACGGGAGGCGAAAGCGTTGTTTAATTTTTTGCAGCTTGTACGCAACGAGAATATGAAGATATACCGGCGGCCCCGGACCTGGGTCATGTACGGCATCATCGTGCTGCTGCTGCTCGGAATATCCGTTATCGCTAAATTCGTCGGCACCGGCGACCCGAACAACTGGTCCATGATGCAGCTGGAATCGTCGATTTTGTTGTCCATTATCACGATTTTTACTGTCGTCGCTTCCGCCGACAGCGTAGCCGGAGAGTTCTCAAGCGGTACCATTAAGCTTCTGCTCATTCGTCCCTGGAGCCGCTCCAAGATTTTGCTCTCCAAGTATGTCAGTCTGCTGCTGTTTGCCCTCCTGATGACAATTGTTCTGTTCTTGCTATCGCTGTTCGTAAATATATTTCTGTTCGGTTATGACGGAAGCAGTGATGCAGTAAGCAGGGTTCTGGGAGTCAATCGCGACCTTCCGCCGCTTGCATATATGCTGTTGTATTATGTATATCAATCCGTGGCGCTCGTTATTACGGTAACCCTATCATTCATGCTGTCCACGATCTTCCGCAGCGGAGGGCTGGCCATCGGGCTTTCCTTATTCGTCCTGCTCGCCGGCGGGACGATCACGGGCTTGCTCAGCATGCTCGATTACAGCTGGATCAAGTACATTTTATTCATCAATATGAATTTGACGCAATATCTAAACCAGACCCCAACGATCCAGGGGATGACGCTCGGCTTCTCGCTGTCGGTGCTCGCCGTATATTACGCCGTTTTCATTGCATTGACATGGCTCATCTTCAACAAGCGGGATGTTGCCGCATAAAGAAAGAGCGGGACAAAAAAAGGACAGAGAGCAGATGCCGGTCTGCCGCTCTATCCTTTTTTTGCTTCCAGTTATACGGCTTGCTTTGCTTTCTCCTTTATGTCCGCTTCTTTCGCTTGCTGCTGCGCCTGTTCGCCGTCTGCAGCCGGGCGGGCTTTAGCCTCTTGAGCGCGTTCCATCCGGCAGCTGCCGTTGAACGTCCCGCCGTCCTGGATGAGAAGCGTATGCGCAGTAACGTTGCCGTGAAGCTGCCCGGAAGCCGTAATCGTAAGCCGCCCCTTCGTAACGATCTCTCCGAATACTTTACCTGCGATGATTATATCTCTTGCCTTGATATTCGATTTTGCAATTCCGCATTCGCCGATGATGACGTCACCGCTGCACTCGATATCTCCCCTGTATTCGCCCTCGATGCGAATCCCGGCTTCGCTGGTCAACTTACCTTCAATCTGTGTTCCTTGTCCGATCAGGGTGTCGGTCGCAGTCAACCTCTTGTTCTCTTTAAACATCGGTCTTCAGTCCTCCTTCACCAATCTCAGATATTTGAATGGATTGACGGGTTCGTCCTCCTGCATGATTTGAAAATGCAGGTGAGGCCCGGTGCTTCTGCCGGTGGATCCGACCAATCCGATTTTCTCGCCGCGGAGCACGTAGTCGTTTCGCTTTACATCAATCCGTTTTAAATGATAGTAGACCGTTTTCAGCTTGCCCCGGTGAGCGATAACGATAAAGTTGCCTTTGGCCGAGTCGAAACCGGTTTCGATAACGGTGCCGTTCGCGGCGGCAAACACGGGATCGCCTGATTTGCCGCCTATATCGATGCCTGCGTGAAACATCGAACGCCCGGTGAACGGATCGGTACGGTAGCCGAATCCTGAAGTGAGCGTATGCGAGACTGTCGGCCAGCCCGAAGGCAGAGCGGCAAGCTTGGCACGTCGCTCCTGTTCCTTGCGAAGCGATTCGGCCATCAATTTCTCCATCGAATCAACCATGCTTGATATAGCGCGAAAATCGAGATCGGATTCGCTTGCCAGCTTGACCATACTGCTTGTTTTCTTATCGACGGAGTAGCTTTCCGCCCTATACCGTTCCTTCGGTATGTCCGTCGATCCCCCGCTCCCAACCATTCCGCCGTAAGCTTCCGTAAATTGCTTCAGCTTCTCCTCAAGCTCCTGAAGATCTGCGAGCTTCATTTTCATATCGGATGATTGCTTTTTCAGACGGTCGATTTCCTTTTGCAGCCCAGCGATGCTTTTTTCTTTCGCTTCGACGGTTTGCGAGAAGGCTGCCGATTGACGGACCATTGCATCCTCCGCCTGATCGATTTGATATGAGGAACGGAACTGCAGCCCGGCGATACAGCCCGATACCGCCAGTAAGGCGGCGGCGGGCGCAGCGACAACGGATCGTTTCGACATGCGGAACTGCTTCACATTCTGGTCGGCGCCACGCATGATGAGAAGCGACCACTTGTTTCCCCGAGCTCGTTTTAACATTCGTTCTCCTTCCGGCCGGCAATGAGTTTAGAACGTTCTTATAGCTATTTATTCTTGGAAGGTTTAAAACATACCAACAAAACAGCGTATACAGCTAGGAGAGCCGGTCAAAGCTATAGACATTTAGATGAGCAAAGGGGAGAATGATATGGTTTGGGCAGTGCTTGCACTCCTTATATTTATTTTCCAAATTGCGACGATTCTCATCCTGGAATTCCGAAGGCCCTCCAAGATGGTTGCATGGCTTCTTATTTCGTTTATTTTGCCGATTATCGGTTTCGTCCTGTATTATTTTCTCGCGCAAGAATACCAGCGGCGGCGCACCGTGCGCAAGAGCAGAGTTATTGCGGAGGCAATGCGGCTGCAGGCGCTGATGCGCTGCACGCTTGTTCACCGTGCGGGCGATATGAGCAATAAACAGTTCGTGCACCAGGAACGGTTGTTCCGCCTGCTGCAAAGCATGACGTTATCGCCGATAACAGGCTGTAACAAAACGAGGGTTTTGACGAACGGCCACGATACATACGAAGCAATATTGGAAGCGATAGAGAAGGCGAAGCACCACATTCACCTTGATTATTATACAATCCGCAGCGATAACATAGGAGGACGGTTCAAGGACGCTCTCATTCGGAAAGCGGAAGAGGGAATCGAGGTTCGGATTATTTACGACGGGGTCGGCAGCCTAGAGCTGGACGGCCGTTTTTTATCGGAAATAGAGAAGGCGGGCATTCAGACCGAGTGCTTTCTGACGCCGCGCCTAGCCTTCTTCGACAAGAGGATCAATTACCGCAACCATCGAAAAATCGTCATCGTGGACGGGCTTACCGGTTTCATCGGCGGGATCAATATCGGAGACGAATATTTGGGCGGCAACCCGAAACTCGGATACTGGCGCGATACCCATATCCAAATTACAGGGGATGCCGTTTATTTCCTGCAGGATGTGTTCATGCGGGATTGGTGGTATACCGCGAAGGAGAGGCTCAGCGGAGAGCAGTATTTGCCGAAGCACGGCTGCCTCGGAACAGAGCAGGTACAGATCGTCTCAAGCGGTCCGAACAGCACCGTTGATGCGATTCTTGAATGTGTATTCTCAGCGATAGCGGTTGCCAAGTCGCGAATTTATATTTCTACCCCGTATTTCATACCCGATCCTAGTGTGCTCATGGGGCTTCGGATCGCAGCGCTGAGCGGGGTGGACGTTCGCCTTATTATTCCGTATGTGGCGGATTCACGGCTCGTATTGGCCGCAACGCTCTCCTATGTCGAGGATTTGCTCGATGCAGGGGTAAGAGTCTACCGGTATAAGAAAGGATTCATTCACGCCAAGGTGCTCCTGGTTGACGATCTATTAGCCCTTGTCGGCTCGGCCAATTTTGATATGCGCAGCTTCTTCAGCAATTTTGAGCTTAACGCATTGTTGTTTGATGACAAGGCGATTAAACGGCTGGACGATGATTTCCTGCAGGATTTGAAGGACAGCGAAGAGTTGAACCTCTCCCGGTTCAAGCGGCGGCCCCGCTGGCAGAAGGCCGGCGAGGCCATTGCGCGGATGCTATCTCCGCTGCTGTAATTCACGACTGTATCTTTTGCAGTGATGGCCGGTCCAGCCTGACAATTTGAGCGATCGGATGGTCAGATCCGCATATTAGGTCATGGAGCAGCGTGGAGGCCATCAAGCTGTATGTAGTGCCGTTACCGCCGTATCCAAGGCAGTAGTAGACGCCGGGACGGTTCGGATCTTCGCCGATGAACGGCAAATTGTCCCTCGATTCCCCGAATATTCCGGTCCATTCGAATTCGGCCGGAGCCTGAAATCCCGGGAAATGCTCTTGTATTCGTGCGAGCAGCTTGTCAGAGCGTTTGCGCATCGCTTCATCGTCCTGCAAAGGCCTCGGAGCCTCTTCGTCGAGGCCGCCGGCAATGACGCGGCCCTCCGGCGTGGTGCGCATATAGAAATTAGGCCGCGAAGTCTCCCAGATCAGGCTCCGTCCGTACCAAGCGGCAAGCTCATGCTGAGGCCCGGTCGCGATCGCGTAAGTCCGGTTTAAGTCAGCTTTGATGAGCCGCCCTTTAAGCTCCTCCGGTTCATAGCCGATCGCATAAATGACGTGATCCGCATCGACTGCTGCACCCGAGGATGTCTTCAACCTATGGACCCCGTTCACCAGCGTCTCGTGCGCCACGACCTCGGTCCGCTCGTAAATAGCTTGTCCCATGCTGCAGGAGCCTTCTGCAACCGCGTATACGAATTGGAGCGGATTAATTTCCGCATCGCCGCCGCAAGTCCAGATTGCGCCCGGCTTATGAAAAGGATATCGCTCGCCGATTGTGCGAGGGCCCCAGTACTCGACTTCAAACCCGCAGCTTCTAAGCTTCTCGTATTCACTCCTCAGCTTCGGCTCGTCCTCTTCGGCACTGGCATAGTATAAGCTGCTTCGGGTCGTGTACCCGACATCGGTTTTAAGTTCCGCCACGATCGCAGCGAGCTGTTCGAGCGCCTGCCTGCTGGCTTTATAAAAGCTTACCGCGTCCTTTTCGCCGATTTGCCGGATGAGATCAACCAGCATTATATCGCTGGAAAATTGCAAAAGTCCCGAATTTGCGGACGTACTGCCTCCTGCCACCTCGCCTCGTTCAAGTATGCAGGCATCAATGCCGCTCTTGGCCAGAACATAGGCGCATACCGCGCCCGATATGCCGCCGCCGATTATAGCGACCGTTACTTGCTTATCCGAGTCGAGCGGGGGGTAGGAGAAGTGTTCCTTCACCAATTCCGGCCAGTATAAACGGCCATAATATAATTCCCGCATTCAAGCATACCTCCCCCCGTCAGTATGCCCAAATCCTACTAATTCTATTGTTGAAGCCCGCCTAACGGGAACTACCTGGCGAGCAGTTGGAGCTCCTTGCTAGGGAACGCCTGAGCTTCCCGGGTTTCTTCAACCGGAAGGTCTTTTATCCGTTTAGCCGGAATGCCTGCATACAGCCCGTTGGGCTCGCAGTCCTTGTTCACAAGCGACCCTGCGGCAATAATGCAGCCCTCTCCCACCGTTACGCCCTGCAAAATAATGCTTCTTGCTCCAATCCAGCTGCCGTCGCCTATTATAATGGGCTTTCCATTATTCTTACCGGCTCTCTTATGCTTCGTTCCCGGATCATGAGAGGAGGTGCAGAACAGGACATCCATTCCGATTGAACAGTAATTCCCGATTTCAATTGGGGCATAAGCGTCAAAGAAGCAGCTGCAGTTTACAAATTCCCCTGGCCGATGCTCACATGCTTACTGCCGATAAAACACCGCGGAGCAATCGAATTGGAATGAACCCCGATGCCCCACAATCTGTAAATAAGCGAGCGGATAAGCCGAGGCGTGATGATCGAAGATGCCAATACATTTACCGGAAAATTGAATAATGCAGCCTTTGCGTCCTTTGCGAATTGCTTGATCTCGGCTTTAACCATTTCTTAATCACCTTTCCATTTCCTAAAGCCTTTGGTTATGAAGTGCCGGTATAGGACCGGATTAGCGGCCATGTTTTGTTTAGTTTTAGTGCAGTCTTCTCGAGTATATGCCAGAGAACGCAGACATGTGAGACAGGCATTCTGCTCAAACACGCCAGGCAACGAATACACATTAAACTAAGAGTGATATTCTTGAACTGCGAATGATATCATGAATATGATACAAATTGTATCATAGTTCTTTTTCTCCGACAATGCATTTTCCGAAGTGCGGACAAGTCTAAAGAACCATTTAAGATTGGGTATAATTAGAAGGAAAGGACCGAACGACCCAGGCAAAAAGTCAAAATAATTCACCATCGAAAGTAAAAAAAAGGGATCAATTAGTTACAGCGGCTTCTATACAATGAAAGTGTAGCAGACAAAGTAAGCGCATTAAAATCATGGGAGGGTCACAATATGAAGAAACTTTACAGCGTGTTAGCGATCATCGCAGCGATGTCCGTTCTGCTTTTGGGATGCGGCAGCGGCACTACTGGTAGCAAGGAAAACGCAGCCGGCCCGGCTTCAAACGAGGGAACAAGCAGTGAAACCACGCCGGAAAAGTCCGCCGAGAAGCCGGACGAAAACATCGCGCTGCGATACGCGACATGGAACTATTCGGACACGAAAGATGCGACTGATGCATTTATTAAAAATGTGAAAGAAAAACTGGGTATTACGATCCAGCTGGAAAACTATCCGACGGATCAGTACGAAAGCGCGATTAAAGCGAAAATTGCCTCGGGTGATGCGCCGGATTTGATCATGGCGCACAGCGCAACAGCTTCATACGGTGCCCAGCTTGTTAAACAAGGAGAATTCGCGGACATATCCGGACTAAGCGTACTTGATCAATATATCGATTCGGCAAAAGATGCGAATAAGGTCGACGGGAAGTTATACGCCGTGACCATCTCCACCAATGTGCTCGGCGTTATGTACAACAAGAAGATTTTCAATGATCTTGGCATCTCGGTACCAACCAATATTGATGAGTTCACCAAAGCGGTCGAGAAGATTAAAGCGGCGAACATTGTCCCGATCGCAGGCGGGTTCAAAGACAGCTGGACCGCCCAAATCATCCCGTTTATCGCCATCGCGCAGTCGCTCCAGACACCCGATCATGAGGTCGTAAAGGAACTTAGCGAAGGCAAAGTGAAATATGAACAGCCGGCCATGATTCAAGCGTTTGGTCTTCAAGTCGACTGGACAAAGAAAGGCTATTTCCAGGATAACTTCCTCGGAACCGACATTAATGTAGCAAGCGCAATGGTCGGCACGGGCAAAGCGGCAATGCTCATTAACGGTACGTGGCAGCTGAAGTCAGTACAGGATTCGAATCCTCAAGCAGAAATCGGATTTTTCCCGCTGCCACTTAACAAAGAAGGCGAGCCTATTACGATTCCTACGACATTGTCCGGCGGATTGTTCGTAAACGCCAAGGGTAAAAATATCGAATCGGCGAAAAAGGTGTTGGAATATTATCTCGGAACCGAAAACCAGACTGCCTTCATTGAGAACATGAAGGGGATCACGACGAATAAAACGGTGAAGGTGGAGGATCCATTCCTGACGGAGGTCAATCAAGCGCTTAGTTCAGCCGGGTATGTAACGAATCATTTCCATGGAAAATACCAAAGCGCAGCGATGGCGACACTTCTTGAGAAAGGCTGGCAAAACATGCTTGCCGGAGGGACGACCGCCGAAAAATTAGCGCAAGACGCCGATAAGCAGGTGCAGAAAGAACTGGCTAAAGCAAAATAAACCAATGCTTGTGTACGAGAAGACACAACTCGATTGGACCGGCTTAAGCTAAGCCGGTCCTCACATCCAATCTCATATGTAAGCGTTACCAATCCATCATGGGGGAGATTAAGGATGACTTTAATAAGTCAGTTAGGAAAGGTCTTTATGGTAGCCGCTCTGCTCATTTTTCTAATCCAGTTCTATTCGGCTTCCGCTGCACATGCCGCTGACGAGTACGATGTGCTCCGCGGACGGTGGAAGACACTTTTGGGCGGAGGGAAAGATTATTCGGTTAACGACCCGGATATCGTGGCACGGATTGCTTCCATTACGACTGAAGCTCAGACCTATTGGAATAGCATGAATAAGGCTGCGGGGCGGACCTATTTGTGGAGCGATCTCGCAAGCACCAGCGATTCGAGCCATATTACGGGATCCTATAACCGGTTGAGATCGATGGTCCTTGCCTACTCCACCTTCGGTTCGCAGCTGCACGACGATGCAGCTTTGCAGGCGGATATTGCCGGGGCTTTGGATTGGATGTATACGAATCGTTACAATACGAGCAAAACCGTATCAGGGAACTGGTGGGATTGGGAAATCGGAGCTCCGCTTGCCTTAAACGATATCATGGTAATGTTTTACGAACAATTAAGTCCAACTCAGATCACGAATTATACGAGCGCAATAGATAAATTCCAGTCCACTATCACACAAACGGGAGCAAACCGGGTGTGGGAAAGCATGATTATCGCCGTTCGCGGCATAGTCGGCAAGAATAGCGCCAAAATCGCAGCCGGCCGCGACGGTCTAAGTCCGGTATTTGATGTGGTGACGGCAGGAGACGGCTTTTATCCGGACGGATCATTCATACAGCATACCGTTTACCCTTATACAGGCGGTTATGGGAAAGAGCTGCTTTCAGATATTTCCAGAATGATGTACGTTCTTGATCAATCGACTTGGGCCATAACGGACCCGGATAAACAGAATGTGTTCGGTTGGATATATAATTCGTTCGAGCCTTTGGTTTACAGAGGGGCTATGATGGATATGGTCCGGGGACGCGATATGTCCCGGATGAACAGCGATCACTACGTGGGGCAAAGTGTCATCCGCTCCGTCACTCTCCTTTCGCAGGTTGCTTCTCCATCCGATGCAGCCAGATACAAGAGCATGGTGAAATACTGGATTCAAACGAATACCTATGAAAACTTTTATGCAACAGCACCTATAAACATGATCGTGCTTGCAAAAAACATCATAAATGACGCTTCTATTCCATCCCGAGGCGAACTAGTCAAGCAAGTTCAATATTCCAGTATGGACCGCGCGGTTCAGCTTCAGCCCGGGTATGGATTTGGCATAAGCATGTCTTCTAAACGCATAGCCAACTACGAATCCATTAATAACGAGAATTATAAAGCCTGGTATACTGCGGACGGAATGACTTACTTGTATAATTCGGACTTGTCCCAATTTAGCGACGGTTTCTGGCCGACGATCAACCCCTACAGGATGCCGGGTACGACAGTTGATACCCAAACAAGGGCGGACGGCTCCGGAAAGCAATACATCAGCCCGAGCAGTTGGGCAGGAGGAACCTCCATTCTTGGAACATACGGAATTTCCGGTATGGATCTGGATGCGTGGGGGAGCTCGCTGACTGCGAAGAAGTCATGGTTCATGTTTGACGATGAGATCATCGCACTGGGTGCGGGAATCACGAGTTCGGATTCGAGAAAGATTGAAACGGTAATCGAGAACCGGAAACTGAATGGACCGGGCAATAACGCACTCACGGTGAACGGCACCGCGAAACCGGCATCGACCGGCTGGTCGGAAACGATGACTGACGTGAACTGGGCGCATCTTGCCGGAACTGTACCCGGCTCGGATATCGGCTATTATTTCCCGGAAGGAGCCTCGGTAAAGGGACTGCGCGAAGCGAGAACAGGCTCTTGGAAGGGCATCAATATCGGAGGTTCGACGACTCCAATAACCCGGAACTATTTGAATTTGTGGTTCGATCATGGGGTTAATCCCAGCGGTGCAACTTACGCCTATGTCCTTCTTCCGAATCGAAGCGCTGCGGAAACAAGCGATTATGCAAGCGCACCTGAGTTTACCATCCTGGAAAACTCCGCCGACGCACAGGCGGTGCGCGAGAATACGATCGGAGTAACCGGCGTAAACTTCTGGAAAGACATGGTCAAAACGGCCGGTGACATCACAAGCGACAAGAAGGCGTCCGTCATGACAGCTGTGACGGCTGGTGTGCTGGAAGTAAGCGTATCGGATCCGACACAATTGAATACGGGAACGATAAATATCGAAATTAATAAAAGTGCAGCAGGACTCGCAGCCGCGGATAGCCGAATTACGGTGACGCAGTTAAGTCCGACTATAAAAATGACGGTGAATGTGAGCGGTACCCGCGGTGCAGGACTGAAGGCGACGTTCAGCTTGAACGAACCCGTACCGGCTAATCTCGCGCTTCAGAAGGCGGTAACGGCAAGCAGCACTTTCAGCAACAAGGACTGGAATATTCTCCATGCTGTCGACGGCGGGCGGAGCTCGGTTGACGGGAAGAAAGGCTGGACCAGCAATAACAGCCTTACAACCAATCATTCCGAGTGGTTCCAGGTCGACCTGGGAAGCGTGATGCCTGTCTCCAAAGTCGATTTGTATCCGCGCAACGATGGGATTACAACCGGGCAGGGGTTTCCAGTGGACTTCATGATCATGGTATCGGATAATGGAAGTGTATGGAATGCCGTTGTAACGCAAACCGGATATCCGCTGCCGGGCAATGAGGTACAAAGCTTCTCCTTTTCTCCGATGCAAGTGCGGTATGTGAGGATTTCAGGAACGAACCTGTCGCCGAATCCTTACGACCACCAGTATTATCGGATGCAGTTTGCGGAGGTTGAGGTCTATTAGGGCGTATAAGGCGAGGAGCGGCTCCCGCTCCTCCGCTTCACTTATAAGTCGGCAGGATGAGCCCGGGGATGGTGTGGTGGGTTATGTTCGAACGGATGCGTAGAGCAGCCAATAAGCTCAACCTGTTCTACAAAATCTTTTACGGCACGCTGGCAATTCTGTTCCTCGTACTCGCACTATCGAGTGCGGCTTCCTATTTGTATTCCCAGCGTCTGTTGGAAGAGAAAATAAGCGAGAAATCGATCGGCTTGGTCAAGAACATTAATCTCAGCATACAGGATAATATCGTTCAAGTGGACAGCCTGATACAATTGACCTTTGCCGATCAGGACGTGCTCTCCGCGCTGTCAAGCAACACGGACGGCAGCTTGCTCGAGATGTACAACAACCAACTGAAGATGCAGAAGTTTTTCCAGCAATTTATTTATCTTAGACATGATCTGAGCAGCATATATATCTACCTATCGAAGACCAAGACATTCTCTTACTATCGCGACGGTTCGCTGAAACTCGACTATGATCCGACCGGGGAAGCGTGGTTCAAAGCCACTGAAGCGTCCCAGGGCAAGACCGTCATTACGCCGCCCCATCTCCCTTTTCAGCTGGACCGGTCCGGTCCAGTCATTTCCTTTTCCAGGCAGCTGACCAATTACGCCGGGGAGAAGGAAGGCGTTATCCTGATGGATTTTGCAGCCGATACACTGAATACGATCATTAACAGAGCGAACCTGGACCCGTCTTCCCTGGTTCTGTTTACGGATCGCGATGGGACAATTATTTACCGGAGTTTTGCCGGCGAAGAGCGGGCGATCGATGAGCGGTACCGGTCGAAAATAACGTTGCAGGATACCGGGCAATTTACCGCCGATCTATTCGGCAGCCGCTACCTGGTCACCTTCCATACTTCTCAGCTGACAGGTTGGAAGCTGCTTACGCTGACTCCATACAAATTAATCGCAATGGAAGGAAACCGGCTGCTTGTCATCAACGCTTTAATCGCATTCGGAGGACTTCTGCTGGCAATTCTGCTGGCGTACTATTTCTCCAAAGTCGTCACTACGCCGATTCGGAAGCTGAATAAAGGCATGACGACGGTTAAGCGAGGCGACTTCGACATCCAACTGGAAGTGCCGGCGAACGACGAGGTAGGGCAGCTGGTCCAAAACTTCAACTCAATGACCGCTACGATCAAGAAGTTAATTGTCGAGAAATATGAAGAAACACTTGAACGTAAAGAAGCCGAATACAAGTATCTGCAGTCACAAATCAACCCTCACTTTATCAATAATACGCTGCAGACAATCAGCAGTATAGCCGCCGTCTACGGGATCAAGGAAATAACCCAAATGTCCAAGCAGCTGGGGGATATGCTGCGCTACGGCATTAATATGAGCCAGAAAATGGTCCCGTTCTTTAAAGAAGTGCAGAATGTAATCAACTACCTGGAAATTCAAAAGGTGCGGTTTAAAGATTTTCTGGAATATTCCATCGACGTTGAGGAAGAAGTGAACATGGTTGGCGTCACGAAGCTGATATTGCAGCCGATCGTGGAAAATGCGATTATCCATGGCATACAGGGTAAAGGTAAAGAAGGGATGATATGGATACGCGCATTTGTACGGGATGACAGGATTGTGGTGGAGGTTGAAGATAACGGCCTTGGAATCGCTCCGGATCAGCTGCGCATCCTTAAGGAGGAGCTCGACATGCAGAATGGGCATACCGGCGGCGATAAGGAAAGAATCGGACTAAAAAATATTCATCAGCGGATGAAATACGTATACGGCCCGGATTATGGCTTGCAGGTGGAGAGCGAGCATGGCGTCCGGACCAAGGTTACGTTTCATATCCCGCGGAAGATGGGGACATAGGTATTGATATGAAAGCGATAATTATTGATGATGAAATATGGATACGTGAAGGACTAAAAGTTCAGATCCCTTGGGACGCGCTTGATATCACGCTGGCCGGGGAAGCCTCCAACGGAGTGGAAGGGCTGCAGTTGATCGAGGAGGTTAAGCCGGATATCGTGCTGACGGATATCGCGATGCCGCTCATGAACGGACTTGAACTAATGGAGACGATTCGAACCCGTTATCCGAACATGACGGTGATCGTAATCAGCGGTTACGCCGAATTCGAATATGCCCGGAAGGCTTTGATCTATGATGCCTCGGACTATATTCTTAAGCCCTTCGATGAAGAGGCATTAATCGAGAGCATGCGCAAGGCGAAACGAAAGGTACTCGCGACCAACTCGGACCCGGTTGAACCGGGGGCAGTGTACAGAAGGCTCTCCGAAATGCTCCACCACGGCTGCGAGGAGAAAGATATGAAGGCTGTACTGGATTCGGCGGGAATCCGCATAACTCTTCCCGCACGTGTTACCGTGGTGCAGCTGACGGGTGAGGAGAGGGAGAATGCCCGCCGGTTTGTGGATGATATGGAGCGCAAAATCAGCATCGACCTGAAACATCCGGTCGTATTTCAGGACCCTTATGAGCCGCAGCGGGTCATCATGTGCACACCCGTGCTGCCGCTTTCGGCAGCGGAGCAATGGTTTGAGGGTTACGAGGAGATCAAGATCGGTGCGGGCGGGATCGCCGATTCATTATCGCAGCTTAAGATATCTTACGAGCAGGCATGCCAGGGGATGAAATATTCGGGATGGCTGCCCGGCCGGAAGATCGTTGCATATGAAGCGATTCAGGAGCGCAAGAAGAATTTGGTTCTGCCTGACGAGATCGTGAATGATTTCATCAAGCGTCTGGAGACCGGAGAGAGAGACCGTCTGCTGCCATGGTATTTCACTTGGCTGGAACAGCAGGCTGCTGTGCCGGATATCGCGCTTGAATCAATCCAGAAGTCGGTACTTGAGCTTATGCTGGCTGTCGCCAAATCGAACCGCAAGAACGAGGTTGACCTCAGCAATCTGTTCGACCGCCATGAAACACTGGCTATTGCGCTTGAATCCGATACGTATACAAAGTTCAAGCACCGCTTCTCGGCGTTCATCGAAGAAGTTCTGCGGACCGTACAATCGCACGCCACGGGCGGTACGAAGCGGACGATCGAGGAAATTAAAGCTTATATCGACGAGCATTATACCGAGGAAATAAGCCTTAATTGGGTTGCCGAGCATTTCTTTATTAACCCGGCGTATTTGTCGCGGACATTCAAGCGGGAATACGGCCAGAACTTCAACGAATATATCATGCAGCTGCGAATGAGCAAGGCATCCCGGCTGCTTGCGGACGGCAGCCTCAAATTGGAGCTCATTTCGCAAATGTGCGGGTTCGAGAATCCGAAATACTTTTTCAAACGGTTTAAGCTGTTTTTCGGCTGCACCCCTTCCGAATACCGGAAACGGCGGCTCCCTTCGTCTTCTCAGGCGAATGATTAACACGCGGTTCGTTCCACAGTTGAAACACACTATAGGCCGGTATCTGTTCATACAGATGCCGGCTTCTTTTAATTGTGCGGTTATCGCTTCCAACCAGCGGTAAAAAGGTAAAAAAAGTAGACCTTTTTTGTAAGAAATAAGGATAAATACGAACATTGCAATTGTTTAAGATAAAGATAGAAAAGAGGCTGCGAAGGGGTGTAAGGATGCGTAAAGCGATGGCATGGTCTTTCCTGGAGTTGAAATGGTTGTTATTTGTCGTTCCCTCGTTGTTGTTTTATTTATTCTTCTTTATTGTTCCCTCCATCAGCGCTACGTTTTACAGTTTGACCGATTGGGACGGGATCACCTACAGCTTTATCGGTTTGCAGAATTACAGGGATATGCTGGATGATGACAACATTAAGACGGCTTTTATTAATACTCTGATTTACGCATTGTCCATAACGGTGGTGCAGAATACGCTTGGCTTGTTTCTTGCAGTGCTGCTGGACCGCAAGATGCGAATGGTAAACATGATGCGAACCGTATTCTTTATGCCGGCCATCTTCAGCTCGCTTGTAATCGGTTATGTTTGGGGTTATATGCTGGAGCCCAATATCGGTGTTGTGAATCATGTGCTTTCAGTCTTGAATTTGGACGCATTGAAGCAGGATTGGCTCGGAAATCCTCACTACGGCATCGCTATGATCATACTGGTCACGGTATGGCAATTCTGCGGATATTCGATGGTGATCTTCCTGGCGGGCCTTCAGGGAATCCCCAAAGATATGTATGAGTCGGCATCCATAGAAGGAGCCGGTGCCGTCGATAAATTCAAGTATATCACCTTTCCGCTGCTTGCCCCATCCTTTACGATAAACATTTTGCTCACGACGATTGGCTGCCTCAAGCTGTTCGACCAAATTTATGCGATGACCAGAGGCGGGCCGGGCTACAGCACGCAATCGGTTGCCACGATGATTTACACGGTCGGATTTGGCTCGGGCGGGCAGTGGGGGTACGGCACGGCGATTTCGATCGTTCTGTTTGCTTTCATACTTGTGTTCAGTTCAATTCAAGTGACCTTATTGCGCCGAAGAGAGGTGGATATGTAATGGAAACATCGAAGAGCAAAGCCTCGGTTCAGTTCGATTCAAGTCATCTTATTGTGCGGAAGGGAGAAAGTGCTGAGGAAACGCGGAAGGGGAGAATTGCATACTTCATAACCCAGGCCGCGCTTTGGATACTTGCCGCAGTTTATATCTATCCGGTCGCGCTTGTCATGCTGTCCGCTCTGAAAACGAAGGCGGAATTGGCCGTCAACCCGTTCGGTCTCCCAACCCTGATTACCTTTGAGCATTTTACAACTGCTTTTCAGACGATGCATTTTTTCAAAAGCATGTTCAATTCGCTGGTGATCACAAGTATCTCCGTATTTATTATGATCTTTATCGCTTCCGCTGCCGCATATGCGATCATCCGCAGAAACAACAGGTTTTATAACGGATTATACCTGTTCTTCCTGGCCGGGCTGATCGTGCCCTTTCAGATGACGATGATTCCGCTGTATAAATTAATGGTGAACCTGGAGTTTATCAATACCTACCACGGCATTATTTTTGTCTATCTTGCTTTGACAGCACCTTTCTCGATTTTTATTTTATCCGGCTTCGTGCGCGGTGTTCCAAAAGAGCTTGAAGAAGCGGCCAAAATGGACGGCTGCGGCTTGTACAGGACGTTCTTCTCAATCGTCATGCCGCTCATGAAGCCGGCGCTGGTGACCGTGGCTATCCTGAACACGTTTCACATATGGAATGATTTTCTGATGCCGATGCTGTTTCTACCCAGTTCGGGTATGAAGACGTTGACCGTCCAGCTGTTCTCTTTCGTCGGGCAATACTTCAACGATTGGTCACCGATATTCGCGGGAATTTTCCTGATTGTGTACCCGCTTATCATTGTTTACGTCTTTGCTCAACGGTTCATCATTAAAGGGATTACGGCGGGAGCCGTGAAAGGTTAACTGGTTCTTACCATCAATAAAATAAAGGGTTTCATATCTTGAGAGTCAGACCAAGATATGAAACCCTTTATTTGTTTGTTTATTATTGAAGAGGTCTTGATAATAATTCCCCGTTCTTATGATTATTTCTTACTCCTGAAGGGGGTCCGGCACCAGCCCGTCTTCAAGCAGCTGGCTGTTGGTTTTCATCCCTTTCATGTCATTGCCAAGGCGTCTCATATCCTGTTCATCCTGCACCATTGAGCCATTCCGTGCGCTGTCAAGCGGTTCGGATTTACGTCCTGCTTGACCCGACGACGTCTTGCGGTCAGGGCTGCGACCGTTCATGTGAAGCTCCATTCGTTCCGGTTGACGATACATTAGAGTTCACTCCTTCTTCGGCACGTTTCATAGATTGAAACACATTGGCGGTTTGCTCCGCCGCAGAAGCCACTTTGTTCGCCGCGGTTCTTCCGATTTCGTTGACCATCACGCCGACGTCCCCGGCTTTTTCCTTCGCCTGATCCGCCAAGGTCGCTGCCCGCTCACGGGCGGCGGTTGATAGTTCCGTCGATTTGCGCCGGATCGTCTCGCGCATTTCCTTACCGGATTTCGGGGTCATCAGGACTGCTGCGGCAGCTCCGATCGCACCGCCTATAAGAACTCCTTTCATCATATTACTGCTGCGGGCTTGTTGATTATTCTCGTTTTCCATTGTTCTCACTCCTTTATTTCAATGAAAGAGAAGATGTTTTGAAGCGGTGTGGTTTCCGCTTTCTTGCTTCTTAATACCCGGCAAGACAATAATTTGAAACATTAGCCCCATGTCCCGAATCGGTTTCGGCGGCACGAGGAAAAGTAGTTGATAGAGAAATTCGGTGCGGTAAGAAGGGGGAAATGGCGGTGATTGGAAGTGACGGAAATATTGAATGCGGGAGCGGCAGAAGAGCGGGGCAAGCATATTCATGCCGGAAGTTTCTTCAATGCTGCCGGTGAACGCCCTGAAACGGCTGAACATGCTCTCGGAGTGCCGCTTGTCATATCCACGCGGGGCCAATGGGCCGAGAATATCCATAGCGGTCACGTAGTTGCCGTATCCGAGGTTGGCGATATAATCGCGCATGCAGGCTCTGCGGATGTTTGGACCTTTGCCAGGTCGACCGCCAAACCGGTTCAGGCCATGTCCTCCGTACTCGGCGCGGTTCTTGAGGCCTATGGCCTCGATAATGAGGAGCTTGCGCTGATGACCGCTTCGCATCAGGGCGAAGAGATGCATATGGAGGTGCTGGAGCGGATGCTGACGCGGACCGGTGTTAAGGAAGCGGAGCTCGCTTTCGGTCCGGCGCTGCCGTCCGGTTCAGAGGCGCGGGGCAAGCTGCTGCGCAGCGAGCTGTTGTCGCGGCGCTGGAGCAGCTTCGCGCCGGCGGGGGCCTCGCCGAGCGCATCCGTAACCATTTTCCGCCGGAAATCGTAAATGATACCGGCGAAACCGTCGGACACCGCGAACCATGCCTGCGGCTCCGGTTTCATTAAATGTATCCGCTATTTGACCGCCGGCTTGCCGGCCTTATCGCGCCATTATCCCTGCTCACGAAGCCGCCCGCACCGACCGCGCGGGCGGCTTTTTTTATGGGCATTTCCCGGGCGTATACCCACAAAACCAGCGGCAGAATCACATTTTTACCCGGTTTCAGGCCTGCATGGATTGGTTTATATGCAAGGTAGGAAGACGTAACAACTACTCCAAAAAGAAATGAGGGTGAGTGTCAATGTTAGGATGGGCTGTACTATTCTTTATTGTCGCCATAGTTGCCGGCATTCTTGGCTTTTTTACGCTTGCCGCAGCTGCGGCGAGTATTGCCAAAGTATTGTTCGTCGTATTCCTTATCTTGTTTGTCGTTTCGCTTGTCTTCGGACGCAGACGAGTCTAACTCGTCACTTGGAAGCCAGTTTTGCTGGCGCAAAACTCAAGCTAATGCTTACGAAGCAAGTTTTGCTGACGCAAAACTCAAGCTAATGCTTACGAAGCCAGTTTTGCTGGCGCAAAACTCAAGCTTATGCTTACGAAGCCGTTTTGCTGACGCAAAACTCAAGCTAATGCGTACGAAGCAAGTTTTGCTGACGCAAAACTCTTAGGAGGTTATATCAATGAACATAAAAGTCACGAACGTCCACACAGTGGATAACATTAGTGAAGCAATGGAGCAGTTGAGCCGCTATAAGTCGCTTGGCTATGATAAAGACCATCTTTACGTGCTTGCACACGATAAAGATCGGACCAAGCGAATCGCTGAAACGGCGGATGCGGAGAGAATCGGCATATATGAAGAAGGACTTGATACGGCTATCGCCAACATTTTCCGGTCGCGCGGAGACGAACTTCGGGCGAAGCTGAAATCAATGGGCGTCAGCCCGGAGGAAGCCGAGCGGCTGGAGATGGAAATGGACAAGGACAAGATTGTAATCATTGCCTGGGGCGGTAGCGAATATGATGATAATGATTATGATCCGAACATTGTATATTATCCGCCGCTTCTCGTCTGAGCCGCAGCATAATAATACGGGTAGACCGTTCGTCAGCGAACGGTCTACTTTTGTATGAGTTAGAGTGAAGGGAGGGGACAAATTGCTGCAAAGCCGTTTTTTTCGTTTCTGTATCGGCACGGTGTTTCTGTTATTAATCATCTATTTAATTGAAAAAGACAGCTTTATCTTCGTGCCAGTGATCAAAATGTTCAATATTTTAATTGTCCCTTTCATGCTCGCAGGCTTCTTCTATTATCTGCTGCGCCCCATCGTTCATCTCCTCACGGAATGGCGGGTGAACAAGATCGCCTCTATTTTGCTTGTTTACTTGGCGCTCACCGCTATCTTCGTTTTGTTCGCCGTCGTCGTTTGGCCCACGCTCACTCTTCAATTCAATACTTTCGTGGCGAGCGCGCCAAAGCTCATGGATGGATTTAATCAGCAGATTATCAATATGCAGCACAATCGGATTTTCTCGGTACTCACGAACAGCGAATACAATCTGACCGCGAAATTGTCCGAGTATCTGACACAGGCGATCACCGCCGCTTCCAATTATGTGTCTGAAGCAATCTCATTCATCACCAATTTTCTTGTGGTCGTCGCCACCGCTCCGATTATTTTGTACTATTTGCTGAAGGAAGATAAATCGGTTCCAAAGGCGCTTCTTCATTTAATACCAGGCAAATATACGAAGGACGGCAAGGAAGTGCTGGAGGAGATCGATTCGGCATTGAGCGGGTTTATTGTGGGCCGCATCATTATAACCTTCTTGCTGGGAGTCATGATGTATATCGGCTTTCTGCTTATCGGCCTGCCGTATTCGTTATTGATTGCGATCATTGCCACGGTATTGAACATTATTCCATACATAGGTCCGGTGCTGGGCGCGATACCGTGCATCCTGGTCGCATTTATCGACTCGCCGACGATGGTGCTGTGGGTGCTGATCGTTGTCGTAATCGCCCAGCAGGTTGAGAGCAGTCTGCTGTCGCCGCATATTTACGGCAAACGGATGGATATGCATCCGCTCACGACGATTATAATCCTGCTCGTCGCGGTGGAGGTTTCCGGCATTGTGGGCATCATTTTATCTCTACCGATCTATATGGTTGTCAAAATCATTGTCGTGCGCATTTACCGTCTGTTCTTCGCGGATAGGGTGGAGGAGCTCGTCGATTAACTTGCTTTCCTTTTTTTTCCTATACGCAGTAGTTCAACCTTTATTCGGTTCATTTGGCGACTCTCGTTCAAGTCACCGTTTGAACAGATTGATTGTCTGTGGCATCAGTTTAAATCTTCCGGTTAGAACGGTTCAAACAGCGGTCTCTCCCTATTCTAGCGAGCCGCCTGAGCATATAACCGGAGAAGATCCGACTGTAAGACCTCTATACCGAGCTCATTTCCTCCCGGTAAGCCGAAGGCGGCAAGCCATAGAAGCGGCGGAACTGCTTCGAGAAATAAAGCGGGTCCTGGAGACCGACGGAGGCGGCAATCTGTTCGATCGTAAGCTCCGGCCGCTCGCGAAGGAGGAGCCTCGCTTTGTCAATGCGCAGCTTGAGCAGGAACGTTACCGGGGTAAGTCCGGTGCGCTGCTTGAACAGCCTGGACAAATAAGCACGGTTATAGCCAAGGGAATCCGCCATTCGCTCGATCGTAACCGGCTCCGCATATTGCGTCGACAAATAGCGGATAATCTGCCTGATGAGTGCTTCACCATCGTTCCCGGTCCGCTGCGCGCTGCCGTCCTGCGGCTGCAGGGTTGAGCTGAATTCGCCGAACAGCAGATGAAGATAACCGACCGAACGCAAATGTGCGGCTGCCCCGCCATGGCGAAAGGTTCGCTCTATACTGTGAAACAAAACGCCGATTCGTTTATTTTTCTCCGTATCGATCACAGGCTGATGATCGGACAAGCCGACAGAAGCGGCGAGTCCGGCCGCCATGCGGCCCTCGAACGCTATCCAACGGTACCGCCAAGGGTCCGACTCGCTCGAAGCATAGCTGATTAACTGCTCCGGTGGTATTAGAAAAGTTTGTCCCTGCTGCAGCTCATACTGCTTATCCGCGCATGTGAAAGTGCCTGAACCGGACAACACGTGATGCATGAGATAGAAATCGTAAACCTTCGGCCCGATGAGGTGGCCGGGCTTCGTTTGGCTCTCCCCGGAAAATAAGACATATAAATCACCATGCTCATTCGGTATTGGATTGGATACTACCGTATAACTGAACGGCCTCGCCATATAAGGCACCTCCTTTATTTACAATCAAATTACATTACGCACATTGTAACATAAGAATGCGATTCTAACAGTATGAAGTCACATTAATCCATGTTAATTTCACATCCAGCCATTTTGCTCCCGTCCAAATTCCGCTATACTTAACGTAAAGCAAGCCGCAAACAAACCAAAATAAAAAGAAAGTGGTGTGACAAATGGCTAACATCCATGAACTGACACAACGATTTCTGCAGGTATACGGCGAATCCTCGGAAGGCATCAGCGTATTTCACGCGCCGGGAAGGGTCAATTTGATCGGGGAGCATACCGACTACAACGGCGGGTATGTCTTTCCCGCGGCTCTGACCTTCGGCACGACGCTGCTTATCCGTAAGCGCAGCGACGATCTTCTCGGTCTGGCATCGACCAATTTCAGCGAGCATAAGCACCTGCCTATCCAGCCGATTGTATATGATGAAGCGGACGACTGGATGAACTATCCGAAGGGCATTGTAAACGAGCTTCAGCAGCGTGGCCGCAAGTTTGAGAGCGGATTTGACCTGCTCTTCCACGGCGAAATTCCAAACGGCTCGGGACTCTCGTCCTCGGCATCGATCGAAGTCGTCACCGCCTACGCGCTTCTCACAATGGCGGGTTATGAGACCGATACGGTGGATATCGCGCTTCTGTCCCAGAAATCCGAAAACGAATTCAACGGCGTTCAATGCGGCATCATGGATCAGTTCGCCGTTGCAAACGGCAAGAAGGACCATGCGATCCTGCTCATGTGCGATACGCTTGAATATGAACTGATCCCGTTTGATTCCGGCAGCTATAAGCTCGTTATCGGCAATACGAACAAGCGCCGGGGGCTCGTCGATTCCAAATATAACGAGCGCCGCAGCCAATGCGAGCAGGCGGTGCAAGATTTGAAGGCGGCATTCCCGGATGTTGCACTGCTGGGCCAAATCTCTCTAGAAGATTTCAATGCCAATCAACACCTGATCAAAGATGAGACGGTACGCAAGCGCGCGCAGCACGTCGTTGAAGAGATAGACCGCGTCGTTCGCTCTATCGCGGTGCTGAGAGCAAACGACCTTGCGGCCTTCGGCGAGCTGATGAACGGGTCGCACGATTCGCTGCGCGACCTGTACGAAGTAACCGGAGAAGAGCTTGACGCGATGGTTGATGCGGCGCGCGCAGTCCCTGGCGTACTCGGCTCTCGGATGACCGGAGCGGGCTTCGGCGGATGTACGGTATCGCTTGTCCATGAAGACAGCATAGAACGTTTCAAAGAAGAAGTAGGACGCAAATATAAGGAAGCCACAGGTCTAACCGCCGACTTCTATGTTTGCAAAATCGGCAACGGAGTCGAGCAATTATCTTAAGCACTTGGAAAGGGGAGAATTACAATGGCAGTATTAGTAACGGGAGGCGCGGGCTATATCGGCTCGCACACAGTGGCGGCGCTGCTTGAGCGCGGCGAGGAAATCGTGATCGTCGACAATCTGCAGCAAGGACATAAGGAAGCGGTGCTGGGCGGCAAGCTGTACAGCGGCGACCTGCGCGACGCCGATTTTCTGGGTACCGTATTCCAGGAGAACGATATCGATGCGGTGATTCATTTTGCCGCAAGCTCGCTTGTCGGGGAAAGCATGAAGGACCCGGGCAAATATTATCACAACAACGTATACGGCACCTTGTGCCTGCTTGAAAAAATGAACCAATACGGAGTCAAAAAGATCGTCTTCTCCTCGACTGCCGCAACTTACGGCGAGCCGGAGAACGTGCCGGTCGATGAATTGGACCGCACACTTCCGACCAATGCATACGGGGAAACGAAGCTCGCTATGGAGAAAATGATGAAATGGTTCGACGTCGCCCACGGCATCAAATTCGTCTCGCTGCGCTACTTCAACGCTGCGGGGGCTCATGAGAGCGGCAAGATCGGCGAAGACCACAATCCGGAAACGCACCTTGTGCCGGTCGTTCTGCAGGTTGCATTAGGGCAGCGCCCGCACATATCCGTGTTCGGCGAAGACTATCCGACGGATGACGGCACCTGCGTACGCGACTACATTCATGTCAGCGACCTTGCGGATGCGCACGTACTGGCGGTGGAGAAGCTGCGGAAAGGCGGCGGCAGCGCGATCTATAATCTCGGCAACGGCACGGGCTTCTCCGTCAAACAGGTGATCGACATTGCGGTTGAAGTCACAGGCCGGGAAATACCGGCGGTGTTCGAAGCAAGACGTGCAGGTGATCCGGCCGTTCTCGTCGCATCGTCTGCCCGCGCGCGGCAGGAGCTTGGCTGGAGTCCTTCGCGCAGCAAGCTCGAAGACATCATCGGAAGCGCGTGGGCTTGGCATCAGGCCAACCCGTCGGGCTATAACAAGTAACGAGGCTTGCACACCCGGTTATCCGGGTGAGCAGTGCAAAGGAGCATTAACATGACAGAACACAATCAGATACCGACGCCGGGTGCAGGCGAAGCTCGTATCCTCATTGAACGATTAGTGCAATTCGCGCTTCAGCGCGGCATGATTGAACCGCTGGACGCCTATTATTCGCGGAATGCGCTGCTGGATTTGTTCGGCTTTGCCGGAGCTTATGAAGGGGACGTTCCGGATGAGCGGCTGGAGAGCGCCGTCCCGCTGCTGGAGCCATTGCTGGATTACGGGGCTTCAATAGGCCTGATTCAAGACAATACGACCACGTTTCGCGATCTGCTGGATGCACGCATTATGGGGCTGCTCATGCCGCGGCCTTCGGAAGTGGCCCGGCGGTTCAGCCGCATGTCGGCCGACCAGGGCGTCGCTGCAGCGACGGACGCTTTTTACCGTCTAAGCATCGATTCCAATTATATCCGGATGGACCGTATTCGCCGAAATCAATATTGGGAGCAGCCGACCGAATACGGCCGGCTTGAAATTACCGTCAACCTGTCTAAGCCGGAGAAGGACCCGAAGGAAATAGCCCTGCTCAGGACTATGGCGCCCGGCAACTATCCGAAATGCCTGCTTTGCACCGAAAACATCGGCTACGCGGGACGGGCGGACCACCCGGCGCGGCAGAACCTTCGCGTCGTTCCACTCGAGCTGCTCGGCGAATCATGGTATTTCCAATATTCGCCTTATGTCTACTATAACGAGCACAGCATTGTTTTTAACAGCAAGCATGTGCCGATGAGAATTTCCTCCGACACGTTCGCGCGTCTGCTTGATTTCGTCGATGCTTTTCCGCATTACTTTATCGGTTCCAATGCGGACCTGCCGATCGTAGGCGGTTCAATTCTGAATCATGATCATTTCCAGGCGGGACGTCATGTGTTTCCGATGGAGACAGCGGATGTGGAAGCCGAATTCGCCGATCCTTCGGCGCCGGGTCTCCGCTTTGGCATCGTCGCTTGGCCGATGTCGGTGCTGCGTGTGAACGGGACGGATAAGGCAGCCGTACTCAAGGCGGCCGGCCGGATTCTGGGTGCTTGGAGAGCATACAGCGATCCGTCGGCGGAAGTGCTTGCCTTCTCGGATAAGAGCGGGGAGCAGGTACCGCATAATACGATTACACCGATTGCGCGGCTGCGCGATAACGGAGAATATGAGCTTGATCTTGTGCTTCGCAACAACCGGACGAGCGACGAGCATCCGGATGGCATTTTTCATCCGCACGAGCATCTGCACCATATCAAGAAAGAGAACATCGGTCTCATCGAGGTAATGGGGCTTGCCGTACTTCCCGGACGGCTTAAGACCGAACTCGAAGAGATTGCGGAGCTGCTCACAGGAACTGCCGCATACGACCAAACGGCGCTGCAAGGCGGATCGCTCGGCAAGCATGGCGACTGGATTCAATCGATGGTCGAGGCCCATGGCACCGGCTTATCCGCGGGGCAAGCGGCGGAAGTGCTTCGTGACGAAGTCGGCCGCAAGTTCCTTGATGTGCTTAAAGACGCAGGCGTATACAAACGTACCCCGGAAGGTATGAACGCGTTCAGGCGGTTCCTGCACTCACTAGGTTTGTCGCAGCGGTAATCTCTTCGCTCAGACAGCCCGCGCGCTGAGATTGCCTCGTAAGTAACCGCCCGGTGCAAGCTTTAAATCCGAATAATACATCAAGAAGCCCGCAGTTGTTTTCCGACTGCGGGCTTCTTGACGCTTACAGTACGAAGAAACTGAGACCTTCGCCTACGGCATAGAACCATGCGCGAAGAGCACCCATGCCAATGTGTTCGTTCGGTGGAGCGGCGCTAGTGAATGATACCTCTTGTATCTTCCTAATATTTGCCTTTATAATTAATCATAATAAAATAATGGGATTCTTTTATATATTAAAAGGAGAAGCTGCATATCCTGGCGAAAATATAAATGATTAGTAAACTTAGCTGCGGAGGGATCGATTATGCCATTACCAATAATACCGCTCGACGATTTTCTGGCCTTGACGACTGACGAACAGGTAGAAAAGCTGAAACAATGGAAGATGGATTATACGCTGAAGGATATCCGTGAAGCGTGGGGGTTCAAGCATTCCGCCCAATATTACATGCTCCTCAAAAAGCTTCGCATTTATGAACGGGTGGTCAATAAATCGGACAAGTTCTCGCCTGAGCAGCTGCTCGTTTCACGCAACGGAGCCGATGCGTACGCGTCCCCGGTTTATGCCGCAAGCGAACGAACGGCGCCGGCAGACCAATTCGCCTACGAGCTCAACGTTACTTTAAACGGTCCGGAACTGGCGGACAAGCTCGAACGGCTCGCCCACTTCATGAAAGGCGAACATAAGGCCGTGACAATAAAATTGTCATTGACAGCCGCAACCAAAGACGCCGATGATCAAACGGCTGGAGGCGGTTCCGCAGATTATTCCTGACCTCATGCAAGAAACCGGAGTATATAGCTCCGGTTTTTTCTCAAAAATAAATTGTCGATTAATGTATGAAATTGTAACAAAATGCTAAATAACCGCTTATTTGTTTCGAAGCTGCCCCAGCTCAGAGACGAGCGCTTCCACTTCGCTTATACTGAATTTATCTTTGCCTGCTACAATATCGTACAAATCTTTAATATCTTCGTATTTGTCCATATTGAAATTAGATGCCTGCATAGCCGCTGCAGTTGCCATACGCAGCTTCGTTTTAATCGTGTCTATCATGAATTCCACATTCTCATGTGTCGGTTCATTCAAGTTTCTCATTAGTTTTGCTCCTCCCTATCGCTGGCTGTACGTATTGTATCATGCCCGAGAATCGTCCGCCACCGTTTGAAGACCGGGCGGGATTTAGATACAATTAGACTGACAGCCAAACCGCAGAACAGGAGCGTCCTTCGGCGGCAGTGGTTACTTATATCTGGAGGAACTGCAATCATGAATAATCGCGCGAAACTGCGCAAAGAGGCGTGCAGGGAGCAGCAATTGCCGCGGGAGCGAGTAGACGGCGGCGGTCTCGCGGACTTCTTCGCTAAAGTGGCCGCCCTCTATCCTAGCCGGACTCAGCTGATCTTTGTTTGCATCGGTACGGATCGTTCAACGGGCGATTCCTTCGGACCATGGGTTGGCACGATGCTCCGGGAGCAGGGCTGGACTCACATCATTGGCACTCTCGATACCCCTTGCGACGCCGATCTTTATGAATCGGTTGTGTCCGGGATTCCGGAATCGCAAATCGTTATCGCAATCGATGCATGTCTCGGAAGGACGGATACCTCCTGCCGTTATTTAATTGCCGATGGACCCCTGTTTCCCGGAAGGGCTACCGGCCGAAATCTATCTCCAGTCGGACATTATAGCGTTGCCGGAATTGTCGGGCCGCTCAGCGTGAAACCGTATTGGAGTCTGCAGCGGGCGTCCCTTTACGAGGTGATGGGGATGGCAAGGACCGTTGCGGGCGCAATCAATGCGGCATGGCCCGCGATTCAGTAACCGTCTCACAGGTGAATGTTCATTATATACAGGGGAAGGGTGAAGCTCATATGTCAATTTTGTCGTTAGCCAATAATTCTGTTACCTTAATGGAAGGGCTGCAGACCGCCTATTACGATTCTGGCGAGTCCGGCAGTCATCTGCCCGCTGATTGTGCGATCGTTCTGCTGCATGGTTTTTGCGGCAGCTCGGCCTATTGGGAAAATGTCGTACCCAAGCTTGAGGGGCTTGGCCGCGTGATCGTTCCCGATCTCCGAGGGCATGGCGGAAGCTCGGCACCTAGCGGCGAAGTCTATTTAATGGAATCGTTTGCCGAAGACTTATCCATGCTTATAAGCCAGCTTCAGATCGAGCACATATGCCTCTTCGGACATTCACTGGGCGGTTATGTATCACTCGCATTCGCGGAGCGTTACGCCCACCGGCTGAAATCGCTCAGCCTGATCCATTCCACTGCTCTGCCCGATGGGGAAACAGCCAGAAGCAACCGGGATAAAGCGGTGCAATCCATAAGGGAGAACGGTATTCGTCCGTTTGTAGAGGGGCTTGTGCCCAAGCTCTTTGCGCCAGAGCATCGCGAATCGATGGCAGACCGTGTGCAGCGGATGATCGAGGTTGGCTCGGGTACGTCCCCTGAAGGCGCATCGGCCACGGCGCTTGGGATGAAGGTGCGTACGGACACGAGAGCGGTTTTGGCCGGTCTGACTGTTCCCAGGCTGCTCATTGCCGGCGCTGAAGACGGCGTAATTCCGACGGAGAACACCTTTACGACAGAAGGGCCTAACGTCTCCCAGGTGCTGCTGAGCGAAGTCGGCCACATGGGGATGATTGAGAAGCCGGATATTGTGGGAGAACGAATTTCCGCCTTTATCCGTTTTCTTTCAACATTATAAAGTATTCTTTTGGATTACCGTTTGATAAGAGGGAGAGGTAGCCAGTGTTCCAAAGGGATTATTTTATGCGAATGATCGAACAGATGTCGCAAGTCGTCGGGCAGGTCATGGGCCTCCGTCAAGAGCGTAAGCAGGATGAGGCGCTGGTGATCATTGATGAGCTGCTGGACAAGCATTTCCGGTTGAACGGAAAACTTATACGCTCGTTATCCGATGCCGACCTCGTTCGAATGATGACGACAAGCGGCATGATCGAGACGGCTAATATCCATGCCATTGCGCTGCTGATGAAGGAAGAAGCTGATATTTTCGACGATCAGGAGCGTCCGGAGCTAAGCTATCCGGTTCGTCTTAAATCGTTTCATTTATTTATGCGCCTTGCCCTTATCGATGCGCCGCCCATGCTTCGCACACCGTCGGAGGAAGCTGCCGAGCTTTCCCGTAAGCTTAGCATCTATGAGCTGCCGCCGGAGACAAAGCTGCTGATGTTCGAATGGCATGAAGGGGACGGGCGATACGATCAAGCTGAAAATATGCTCTATGAATTGCTTGAGGACGGCGTCCTGCCGGCGGAAGAAGCCACTGAGTTTTACCGGCGGCTGTTGCTGCTTCCGGATGAATCGCTTGCCGCAGGCGGACTGTCGCGGGAAGAGGTTTTGCTGGGCCAGAAGCAAGTTCCGATTGAAAAGTCAGTATAGGAGATGAATTGCAGGCGTGGAGAAATGGCAGGAACAGTTAAGGCAATGGGTGGACAACGGACAGCTGCGGCAGGCGACCTTCAGCCAGCTTCGGCGCAAGGACGGAAGCATTCCGCCGAAAACAACCGTCCGCCCTATTCAGCTAAAGGGCAGTCTCCATTATCAATTCGAGTATCATTTTGCAACTAAAGTGACGCACGACAACGTCCCGCAAGCCGATGCCGCCCTTCGGATGGCCGGGTGGCTTGAGGAGCATTACCGCCAGGCTCTGTTCAAAACGGACACAGCAGATGTACAGGTGTTATTCAATAAGAAGGGAAAGGCCGCTGTACTGGGCAAGCCGGCCACGGCTAAGGGCGAACAGGACCAGCTGTCTCACAACCGTCAGAAGGAGCGTGTCATCCAGGAGGGAGAAGCGGCCCCATTCATGGTTGAGCTCGGCATCATGACCAAGGACGGCCGGGTCGCCTCCAAGAAACAAGACAAGTTCAGGCAAATAAACCGGTTTCTTGAGATGGTGACGGATGTTCTCCCGTACCTGCCGGAAGGCAGAGAAATCAAAATCGTCGATTTTGGCTGCGGCAAATCGTATTTGACCTTTGCGCTGTATTATTTGCTCGCCATTCAGCAGAAACGGCAGATTTCAGTCATCGGACTTGATTTGAAAGAGGATGTTATAGCCTTCTGCTCGGAGCTGGCCCGCAAGCTGGGTTATGACCGGCTTCATTTTCAGGTGGGCGATATCGCGCAATATAATGAGCAAACGAATATTGATATGGTTGTAACCCTGCACGCTTGCGATACGGCCACCGACGCCGCGCTTGTGAAAGCGGTTGAGTGGGGAGCGGCGGTAATACTTTCCGTGCCTTGCTGCCAACATGAATTGTTCCGGCAAATATCGAACGATTCACTTAGACCTTTATTGGCTCACGGATTGCTGAAGGAACGATTCGCGGCACTAGCCACTGATGCCGTGCGTGCGCAGCTTCTCGAAGTGCTTGGATATAAAGTACAGCTGCTGGAATTTATCGATCCGGAACATACGCCCAAGAACATGCTGATTCGCGCCGCACTAGGCCGTAAGGACGATACGGAGCGAAAGTGGCGGGAATATGAGGCGTTTCGCGATGTTTTGCAACTTTCGCCCTACTTGGAGAGGGAGTTGTCAAGTCGTCTTCCGCAGGCCGGTTTGCCGTAACGGCGTGCTTATCTTAAATAAGACAACAATGGACATTGTCGAATAAATGCGGATTGTGATAGAATGGGAGAGTGTGGCTGGTCCCAGGTCGTTTTACATATTAACTCTTGATTGGGTGAATCATATTGGGACTGATGACATGGCTTGACCTACTTTTATTTCTCATTCTATTTATGGTTTTCGTTTATGTTTTTGCGACGAACGTTATAACACAGATCCATAAAGTCTATTTGCTTTTTCACTTCTTTATGATGCTCTGGCCGTTTGGCCAAGTCGCAGTCCATACGACCGACAACCCTAATTTACAGCTCGTTTATGTCAACATTTCGTTTATCGGCATGTCCATGCTCGGATTCGGATGGCTGCTATTTACTAAATTTTTAACCAATCGCGCATACGTGCCTGGCCGAAAATCAATCGTTTACGCGCTTCTTCCGTCGATGCTTGTATTGATCGGCATTTTGTGGAACCCGGAACATCTCTTTATGTCAGCGGTCGACAATCACTATGAGCAGCGAGTTTACGGTCCGATTTTTTGGGTTTTGATCCTTGTTCTGCTTTCGTATTATGTTTACTCGACGCGTTTGCTGTGGCGGGCGTATTGTTCGGAATCGCAGGTACAGGATCGGCCGCAGATCGCCAATGCGTTAACCGGGATCTTTGTCATCGTAGGCTTTGCTACGCTGGACCTTCTCCTCAATGTCGTATTTGACAAGTGGCTGCCGGTCATTCCGGGGCTGACATCTACAGGCATTGTAATATCGAATTTGTACTTCGTATTTTCCATTCGCAAACACCGTATGTTCGATATTATTAAAATCGCCCAGCAGGATGTCGCCGATACGATGTCGGCCGGCGTAATCGTGATGGACGAGCAGGATTACGTTATCGAAATGAACCGGGCGGTAAATCCCGAGCTCCGTATTGCACTTGGACATCTGTTCGATATGGAAGCGCTTCTTGAAGCCTGTGCGCTTAGCGATCTTGAAGAAGAATTCCTGCAAACCTATCGTCTTCATCCCGAGAGAAGGATTCAAGCCGACATCGCGGTCCGGCAGCCGGACGACAGTTTCGTCTATTTATCGATGCATGTCGCCCCGATTATGATCCAGCAAAAAATGATGGGAAGAGTTATTACGTTTCAGGACGATACCGAGCTCAGGAGACTGATCGAGGAATCCTACGCTCAGTATGAAGCGCTTCAAGAAAGAAACCGTGCTCTGCTCTATATGCAGGATGAGTTGTTTCAAGCGAATCAGAAGCTTGAGCAGATGGCTGTCACCGATAGCTTGACCGGTTGTTTCAACCGCAGATATTTGATGCTGCAGCTTGAACATGAAGTGATGACGAATTTGCGTTACCGTATACCGTTCGCTATTTTTTTATTCGATATCGATTTGTTCAAAACGGTCAATGATACTTACGGCCATCTGGTCGGTGATGAAGTGATACGCCGAACAGCCGAGATCGTCCGGGGAGCCTTAAGGCGAACGGATATACTGGCAAGGTACGGCGGTGAAGAGTTTGCCGTTTATTTGCCTCATACTAACCGCGATCAAGCTGAAGTCTTGGCGCAGCGGATCCGTGTGGCGGTGGAAGACAATGAAATAGCGGCCGGCAAGGAAAAAAACAGTGTCTCGATCACAATCAGTATCGGCGTCCTCGCTGTCGAAGCGCAGCATGCCGAGGAGGTCGATGACGCGAAAATATATTTGCGCGAATTGTTTGCGAAAGCGGACGCAGCCCTTTATGAAGCCAAGAGGGGCGGACGCAACCGGATTGTCAATGTCAGTTGATGGGGGGAGCGGTATGTATTTCGCGGGACGTATTACTGCAGCAGCGGTTACAATCGGGACCATTACGTATATGGCCGGACTCGGTTATTGGATGAAAGATACCTCCGCCATGGCTGCATCTTATGCCTTCGCCGGTGTTTATGCCGCCGCCGCCCTTCCGATTGCGTGGCTGCTGGGGCGCAAATACGATTTGCTTAAGTCAAACTCAACCATCGACTGTATGACGGGTCTGTACAATCGCGGCTTCATAGAGGCAAACTTCCCTAAGCTTGTTAATCAGGCGCAGCGCAAACGCAAGAAATTAACGGTGCTGATCTTGGACGTAAACGATTTCAAAGAGGTCAATGACCGGTTTGGTCACGAGCAAGGGGATCAGGCGCTTAGGCTTGTTTCCGAAACGCTCCAAATCTGTGCCCAGCGGGGGGAGATTTCGGGTAGATGGGGCGGCGACGAATTCATCATGATTTGTCCTTATGCGGACGACAGATTGCTTGAGAAATTACTGCAGCAGCTGCAGGAAAAGCTTCTTAGGCTTTCGGTCATTACCGGATTTGGCCTTTCGGTATCTGTTGGAAGCGCATCCTTTCCGGAGCAGGGCAATCAGTTAAGCGAGCTTGCTCATACGGCGGATAAACGGATGTACGCGGACAAAAAATCACGGAAAATGAAGCATGCCGAACCTGGGATGATGCAGGCGCAATAAATAGAGAGCAAGCCACTAAAGGCGGGAGCTGCAGATGCGAAAATTAAATATCCTTTCCGCAAGGCCGGGAGACAAATTGGCTAGCCCTATCTTGCAGGAAAACGGAAATATACTGCTCGGAGCCGGCGTGGAGCTTAATGAACGGTTCATCAAGCGCCTTAAATCGCTCGGAATCGATATGCTGTATCTCGATGATCCCATGACGGAGGATATCGAACCGACGTCGGCTATTCGCGACGATACGTGTAAGCTTGCCACAGCTGCGGTATTCAAAACGATGAATACTCTAATGGAACAGCCGGCCGCTAAGGGCAGAGCCATTGCTCCCGAGATGGGAAGAACTTTCCGGCATGTTTTCGGTGATATCATGCAGGACCTAATCGCCAGGGAAGACGTTCTGGTAAGCCTGACCAACATTCAAGTTGCCGACGGTTATTTGTTCCAGCATTCGGTAAATGTGGCTATATTGGCCGGTATTATGGGACTTGCCAAAGGGTATAACCGGACTCAGATGGAAGAACTGGGAATGGGTGCGCTGCTGTTCGATATTGGTATGACGCGATTGCCCAAAGAGCTGATAAATAAAATATCGCCACTTACCGCTGCAGAACGGGCCACGATGGAGAAGCATACGGAGGAAGGATTCAATATTCTCAGGGCTCAGCATGATATATCTCTTCTGTCCGCGCACTGCGCCTTGCAGCATCATGAGCGGTATGACGGCTCTGGATATCCGCGAAAGCTGAGTAAGGATGCCATTCATGAATATGCGCAAATCATCTCGCTGGCCGATGTATACGACGCACTAACTTCACCCCGTCCCCATAGACGACGATACACGCCGACAGAAGCGATCGAATATTTGTTTGCGGCAGGAAACACATTTTTTGATCTCGAGCTGATCCGGACATTTTGCAAGCATATATCGATCTACCCGGTTGCAACGACAGTACTTCTCAGCTCAGGCCAGATTGCCGTCGTGGCACTGAACAATCCGCTTGCGCTTCATCGGCCAAAGGTAAGGGTGCTTCGTGAAGCTGACGGAAGTCCGCCGCCAGCCCCGTACGAGATTGATCTCAAGGACCAGAACTGCCTGATGATTATTAAAGAAATGTAGGTAAACTCCACAACTGCATACATCGACAATAGCAAACTTGCTGAAAGGCAAGGACGCAAAGCTAAAGGGTCTAAGGTTCAATTTTGAACGAATGATAGCCTGGCTGCCGAAATGACCCGCCCATTCTGGGTGACAAAAGCGGCTCCGTGGAAGCAGCTTTTTTTATTTTAAAAAACAGCTTTACGAAGCTGCGTTTTGCCCACGCAAAACCCCAAGTGTATGCTTACGAAGCTGCGTTTTGCCACGCAAAACGCTTAGGAGGTCCCGAAGTGATACTGAATGCGCGGAATAAGCAGAGATACGGGGTAGAGAAGGCCACCTTCACCGAGAAGGCGCTTATACTCAGTCGGACGGTCGTCGAGAAAGACGGCTATGTTTCAACCGGGGTTCTGTCTCATATCGAAGGTGAAATGATGGAGATCGAGATGACGGAGTTCAAGTCGTTCGATCTGGGTAACCCAGTCGACTTGACAATCTATTCACCGGTAGGTATTCACCGGCTGCAATCGACTGTCATCGGCAGGGCTGAAGGCTCCATCGCCGTTCTTTTTCCGTCGCGGGCACTTGTCGGGCTCGAAGAGAAACGCGAAGCACCTCGCTTGGAGATCGGGCATAACGGAACGTTGAAGCGAACCATTTCTGAAACAAGAGAGCTTAAAGACGGGCCGGAGACGTTTGAATTTACCGAATCGATCAGTTTATATGCAAGAAATATCAGCTGCTCCGGTATCGGATTTATCGTTTCCGAAGGACCGAAAATACTTGTCAGCGAAGTCGTCGAGGCAACAATAATGCTCGGCTCGGAATTTCATTGCTCGCTCGAAATCATGCGCAGCGAATTCGACGGGGGGCAATCGTTTTATGGAGCCCGCTTCTGCGAACTGGACGCTCACCGGCAGCGGGCGCTGAGAGCGTTTATACTGCGTGAACAGGTAGCCTCCTACTATCGCAGGAAAGAGGAGAAACCAGGGAAAGAGCGCAGTTAGCATTTCAACCGATTTTCGAAATGCTTCGGAATGATTCGATTAATATACAGGCGCCCGAAGGTCATCGTACCCGGGCGCCTGTCTCTGTTTAATCTTTGGTTATCGATTCACGTTTCCTTATGATACAATCGGTAATAAGAAGGTAGAATCTGGGATATTTCACATCGCCGTAGAAGGGGATATCAGATGCCGGCAATAGTTGTGGCTATCGCTTCATTGTTATTCGCGTTCATGCTTGCCCATTCGGCTTACAGATACGGTATGTTTTTTGATGTGAATTTCTATAAGTGGGAATGGGTCATGATGTCAGTTGCGGTTGGATGGGCGGTTGCCGCAGAGACGGCAGGACGCATCCGGATTCGGCGGCAGACGAAAAGCCCGACTCTTGGATTATCGCCAGGCAGTTCAGCGCGTGCTTCCGTTCTCCCAGGCTGGTCATCCGTTCCGGCAGAAGCCTACGGCCCGGTCGCTATTTCGCTGCTTTACGGGTTATCTTTGTTGAATGAGCCCGCTTCCGTGCTGGGCACTATCGAACAAGCAATAAGATGGTCGGCATATGCCGCCTTCCTTATGACCGGGTATATGTGGTTCGGATCCGGACGCCATCCCTTCTTATTGGGGGCGGCGCTGCAGGCGGCAGGCCTTTTCGTTATCGGAGGAGCCTTGGCGGGGTGGATGGGGTGGATTTCGTTTCCAGAAATGATCATGTTCACGGGTGATAATCAATTATCCTCCGTCGGCGCCCGGCTTGCCGGATTTATGCAATATCCGAACCTGCTCGGGACGGTCGCTGGAGCTTATTTGATTTGGCAGTGGCTGCTGCTTGCCCGTGCCGGATCGCGTGCTGCGTTTATATCCGCGGCGGTGCTGGTCATACCGGCCGCGCTTACGCTTCTGCTGACGGAGTCGCGGGGCGCTTGGCTCTCGGCTGCGGCCGGCTGGCTTGCCGGTTTGCTGCTGGTTACGCGGCCTGAGCGGGTCAAGTGGCTTATCTATTCAGCCTGGACAGTGATAGGCGCAGGTGCGGCTTACCGTTTCGCCTTGGAGGCGGGGCTGCGGAGCGGAGGGGCTGCGGGTGCGGCGGGTATGTCAGCAACGGTTCTGCTGCTGGCCGTTCTGTTAACAGGTGCCGCAGGATTTGCCGTTATTCGGGCGGCTGTCTCCCGCCGGTCCGGACGACGGCTTGAAATTGCCGCATGGGGAGGCTGGTCCGGCGCGATCGCGGCCTTGGCGCTGATCCTTCCGTCTGTTATCCACGGGCGGCTCAGCGGTCATTTTCAAACAGCGGGCGCCAGGTCGATGTTCTACCGGGATGCATGGCTGTTATTTAGGGAGGCGCCGCTGCTGGGACGGGGAGGCGATACGTGGCGGATGCTGTTTACAAGAATCCAAACATATCCGTATATCGGAAACGAGGTACACAGCGGTTATTTGGACATGCTGCTGAATCTCGGACTTATCGGCTTGATCGTTTTCATTATCGGTCTTGGACTCCTTCTTCGCCGGGTATGGATGCGCGACCGGACAGGCGTTGTTCCAATCGGCCTGCTGCTGATTCATGCGGCAGTCGATTTCGACATGTCCTTCGGTTATTATTGGCTGCTGCTGTTCAGCTGGATTATTTATTACTCCGCCGGTCCGCTTCCCGGCGGCGATCAAGTAGCGGTGAAGCCGCTTTGGCGAACCGGGGGCAATAGGGCGTATACGGCCCAAATCGCCGTTGCATTGACGGCCGTCGCCCTATTCACCGCTGCCGCTGCCTATGGCTGGCGGTTTGACCGTGCGGTGCAGCACCGGGCGGAGGCCGTCGCGCTCACCGGCGAAGCGCAGGCGGCTTCGCTGCGCTCTGCGCTCAGTGCGAATCCGTATTGGAGCCGGATTCGCATCGAGCTCGCCCAGCTGGCGCCGCCGCAGGAGAGAGCGGCGCTGCTGGCCGCCGGACTGCGCTACGAGCCGCAGTCCGTGCCGCTCTTGCGGGCGCTCGGCCGCAGCTATGCCGAGCGGGGCGACGCCGGGCAGGCCGCGGCATACCTGCGCCTGGCGCTGCGTTACGATCATTACGACCGCGACAATCAGACCACCGCGATCGTAACGATGAATGAGCTCGCCCAAAATATGCGAGCTGCCGAAAGACCGGCTGACGCCCGCTACGCCGCCGAGACGGCGCTGGCGTTCTTCGCTGCTTTTCAATCGCAAGGCGAAGCGGCGAAACGGGGCGGACGCGATTTCGACGTCACGCCGGAATCCAAAGCGGCAGCTGCCGCAAGCCGCCGGCTCCTTAATGAGCTCGCTCCCGCCTAGTGGCAGTGAACCATGTTGGTGCCGGGAAAGTAGAGAAGTCATGTACCAACGGCGCCTGCAGGATTTGGAGAAGAAGGGGATTAAGTAAGGCATCCAATCTCAATGAACCAATCGGGACGGCCTGAATCTTCAGTCGGCCCCGGGTGGAACGGTTAAACTCCGAAGCGGTCCATGGGGTTTTCCCCTTTAAGGATTGACCACGGACAAATAGGCACATATTATATGAGGTTTGTCCATGCCATTAAAGACGCCGCTGCATAAGCTGTATGATAGCCGCTCCATCTGTTCGCAAGCAGCGATGGCAGCAACCTTTGCGCTTATGCGGTTCCTACCGAGCATATCCCTCATACACGAAAACAGCAGCACGGCTCCCCGATGGAGCAGTGCTGCTGTTAATTGTTTGATACCGGAAATCCGTCATATGTCTGCTTCTGATCACCCGGAAAGGCAATTTTATTATGCCCGCTTATGCCCCGAAAGCGTCCCGAAAGGCGCTCCGAAGCTTATTTGGCTCGACTTCCCACAGTTCGGCTATTTCCCCGCTAACGTTCTCGTCCCACCAATCGGCGAGGAGCTTGCGGTTGCTGCCGTTCTCATGGATCCAGGGCAAATTTAGCGCTACTTTCTCGAAATACAGCTTTTCCGCTTGAGCCATCCGCTCTTTGGGAACCCAAATACCGAGCCGCTTGACAGTGCGGTACAGCTCGTTTTCGCAGGCGCGTCTGATTTTCCGGGCGGTTGGGTAGCCCGTTTGATGTTTTGGGGGTGAAGGTTTCATCGTAAACGACTCCTCTCACCCCTATATATGCGCCCGGACTGTGTCCGGTCACTGCAGTGCTTCTATTGAACGACGATATAGCCGACCATAGGCCCGCCCTGGTCCATTGTGGTGTGTGTGAGACAGACGATCGGGTAAGTGCCTTTCGTTTCGGCCGAGAAGCGGACGGATGTCGTTTTGCCTTTGGTTACCTCGCCCTTGACCCCGAGCCCCTCAATTACGAATGGATGCGACGCCCCGTTTATTCCGGTTATCCGCAGCTCCACCTGCTCGCCTGCATTTACGATAAGCGTTCCCGGATCCCATCGGTAAACCTCGATTTCTTTGCCGTCCGCCGTCTTCGATTGAAACTCGCCGGTGACGAGATGGAAAACACGCTCCTGGGGCGGAATGGCCATCGCCGTTCTGGTCTGGTTCCATTTTAGGCAGGCGGCTGCAATAAACAGCACAAGAATGAGGATGGCAAACAAGCGGATTTGCTTTTTGCTGACTACAAAGATTTTGGCCATATGGAACATTCACCTTCTTTTCTCGTATGATTACAGCTAGTCTATGCCTGGGCTTGTCAGCGCATGACTCATATTGGAGGCCTGTCTGGAAGTATGCTAGAATACCGATAGAGAGATATTTTTGACATAAAAAAATATTGGGATGATGGGAGACGGAGAATGAGCTGGATTCATGATCTGATTAACAATCTGCTGCAGTGGGTGGAAAGCTTAGGGTATTTTGGTATCTTTATCGGACTTGCGATTGAAGTCATTCCAAGCGAAATCGTACTCGGTTTCGGCGGTTATCTGGTGCATCAGGGCGAAATCACCTTTCTTGGCGCAGTCGTGTTCGGCACGCTCGGCGCGGTGGCGCAGCAGTGGATTTTGTATGCGATCGGCCGTTATGGCGGTCGGCCATTCTTTGAGAAATACGGCAAATACATAAAGATTAAACCTAAGCATCTGGATATTGCCGATCGCTGGTTTAAACAGTACGGCGCCGGGATCGTCTTTACAGCCCGATTCGTACCGGTTATGAGGCAGGTTATTTCAATACCCGCAGGTATCGCGAAAATGCCGTTCGGCCTTTTTACGCTGCTGACTGCGCTGGCTTCGATTCCGTGGTCGATTCTGTTCGTTTATTTAGGCTGGAAGCTTGGCGACCAATGGGAGACGATCGATGAGAAGGCGGCGCCTTATGTACAGCCGGCCATATTGGCCGCATTGGCAATTCTGATCATTTATGTTGTTATCAAAGTGCTCAGAAAACGCGGCAAAACCGTTTAACGTGCTGTCGAATAGTTTGTGGAGCGGAAGCGGCGTTTGGTACAATCAGATTTATAACGGAACTGTGGAAAATAATTTCAGGAGGCTTATCATATGAGCAAAAGCGTAGCAGGCAAGTTGAACAAAGGGATCAGCCCGCAGAAGTTTATCGATTCGATGGAGAAGAATAAAGAAGCCTTCCTGGGTTGGGGAAACCGTTTTGAATGGGCAAGCGACGACGACCGGGAGTTCTTCGAGTCGATGAACAACCGCGACGATCTGCGCTGTCTTATTCTAATGGCCGATTGGTGCGGCGATGTTGTGCGCAATGTGCCGGTCGTATTCAAGACACTCGAAATAACGGGAATTCCAACCGAGGTGCTCGTTATGGAGCAGCATCTCGACACGATGGATGAATTTCTGACGATGGGCGGACGGGCGATTCCGATCGTTATTTTCGCCGATACCGGCGGTCATGTGCTCGGGCAATGGGGACCTCGTCCGGCGCATGTGCAGGAAGCGATGACCGCCTTCAAGCTGGCTAATCCCGACCGCGAAGCGGCGGATTACCAGGAGAAGCTCGGTCTTGCCCGGCAGGAAATGGGCAGGCGCTACGGCGAAGGGACAGAGTACCAGCAAACAATCGTACAAGAGCTGCGCAAGCTGCTCTCATCGTTCTAAGATGCTGAATATTGAAACTTTCACTCTTGGTCCCCTGCAAACGAATGCGTACCTCATTACAGACGAAACGGGTAAACGCGGCTTTGTGATCGATCCCGGAATGCAGCCGAAGCGGCTGCTGGAACGTATTCGTGGTCTCGAAATTGAAGCAATCGTGCTGACGCACGCGCACTTTGACCATATGGGCGGCGTAGACGAACTGCGCAAAGCGGCCGGATGCCCGGTTTATATCCATGATCTGGAGGCGGACTGGCTGACCGACGCGAAGAAGAACGGTTCCGCGAGATGGTCGGATGTGACGCCCCCGCTTACAACGGGTCCGGCTGAATTTGCGCTATCGGAAGGACAGAAGCTCGAACTGATCGGCCATACGTTCCGGGTAATGCACACGCCCGGTCATTCTCCAGGCAGCATCAGCTTGCTGTGCGGCGAGCATCTGATCAGCGGCGATGTACTGTTTCGAATGTCCGTCGGACGAACGGACCTTCCTGGCGGCCGTGAGCGGGATTTATACGATTCCATTCGCGGCAAGCTGTACAAGGTGGATCCGAATGTGCGCGTCTACCCGGGTCATGGACCCCAGACGACAATAGGTTTTGAAATGGCGAACAACCCTTACGTACCGGCATAGGCTGTACGTAGGGGTTATATCCCGTTTATGGATGGAGGAAGCTTGAATTGGCTGAAACAACGAAGCAGCGTTTAAAGGAAGAAGATACAGAAGCCGGATCCGGGGGCAAAATCGAGCTAACGCCCGAGGAGCAAGCGGCAGAACAGGAGAGGATCACAAAGCGGATATCCGCTGAGCTGGGATTGCCTGTCACGAAGGTGAAATCAGCGGTAGGGTTGCTGGACGAAGGCAATACGATTCCCTTTATCGCACGTTACCGTAAGGAAATGACCGGCGAATTGGACGAGAACGAGCTCAGGTCGATCGAGGAGAAGCTGCAGTATATGCGAAACCTCGAGAACCGCAAACGCGAGGTTATCAGACTTATCGGCGAGCAGGGCAAGCTGACGGAGGAACTCCGCCAATCCATTATAGCGTCCATCAAGCTCCAGGAAGTTGAGGATCTGTACAGGCCCTACCGGCAAAAGCGGAAGACGCGCGCAAGTGTGGCGAAGGAACGGGGCCTCGAACCGCTCGCCAATTGGCTGCTCTCTCAGCCTCGTCTGGGCGAGCCTCTGCGCGAAGCGGTGCGCTATGTCGATGCGGGTAAAGGCGTCGCGACTGCGGAGGAAGCACTTCAGGGGGCGATGGATATTATCGCCGAGCAGCTCGCCGACGACGCGAAGATCCGCGCATGGGTACGCAGGTATACGTTCGATAATGGCGTGATGCGTACGGAGGCGAAGGATGCTTCGCAGGAAACGGTTTATGAGATGTATTATGCCTATCAGGAGCCTGTCAAGCGGCTTCCGCCTCATCGTACGCTTGCGATCAACCGCGGCGAGCGGGAAGACGTGCTGCGAGTGTCTCTTGATATCGCCTCTGAGCGGATACGCGACTATATGGACCGACAGACTATTCGCGGCGGCACGGCGCCCGCCATCCGTGAGATGCTGCTGCAGACGATAGAGGATGCTTATAAGCGGCTTATCGCGCCTTCCATTGAGCGTGAAGTGCGCGGCGAGCTGACCGAAAAGGCTGAGGAGCATGCGATCCAAATTTTCTCGGCGAACTTGCGCAACCTGCTGCTGCAGCCGCCGGTGCGCGGAAACGTTGTACTCGGGGTCGATCCGGCCTTTCGTACAGGCTGCAAGCTCGCAGTCATCGATGAGACCGGCAAGCTTCTTGAGGTGGCGGTGTCGTATCCGACGCCGCCTAACAACAAAGTAGCCGAAGCGGAGAAGCTGATCGGCGGCCTGATCGACAAATACAAGGTCGAGCTGATTGTCATAGGCAATGGCACCGCTTCACGCGAGACCGAGCAGTTTATCGCGGACCTGATCGCCAAACGGAAGAGTGCCGGGTCCGATAAGGCTCGTGAGCTGAAATATATAATAGTCAACGAAGCGGGAGCGAGCGTCTATTCCGCTTCCAAGCTGGCTCAGGAGGAATTCCCGTCGCTGGATGTTGCTGAGCGCAGCGCCGTCTCGATAGCAAGACGCCTTCAGGACCCGCTCGCGGAGCTTGTGAAGATCGAGCCCAAAGCGATCGGCGTAGGCCAATACCAGCATGATGTCAGCCAGAAGAGGCTGGAAGAAACGCTGGGGGGAGTCGTGGAATCGGCGGTTAACCACGTCGGCGTAGACGTGAACACCGCCTCTCCATCACTGTTGTCCTATGTGGCGGGCATCAATGCTACCACGGCGAGGAACATTGTCAAATACCGCGAGGAGAAAGGCAAATTCAACGACCGGAAAACGCTGCAAAGCGTTCCGAGGCTCGGCGCCAAAACCTACGAGCAGTGCATCGGTTTTATCCGTGTGCCTGAGAGTCCGAACCTGCTTGACCGCACTCCGATACACCCGGAATCGTACGGCGTCGTCGACAAGCTTTGCAAGGAGCTAGGATTGAAGCTCGAACAGCTTGGCACAGACACGTTCAAAGCCTCTCTTGCGGCTTTGGACACCGGTGAGGTCGCCGCGAAGCTCGGCGTCGGCATTCCGACGCTGCGCGATATTGTCGACAGCCTGCTGCGTCCCGGGAGGGATCCGCGGGAGGAGCTGCCGGCCCCGATTTTTCACACCGATGTTCTGAGCATCGAGGATTTGCAGCCGGGTATGGAGCTGCACGGCACCGTGCGCAATGTGATCGATTTCGGGGCATTCGTCGACATCGGAATCAAGAACGACGGCCTCGTCCATATTTCCCAGCTCAGCAATAAATTCGTGAAGCATCCGATGGACGTCGTATCGGTCGGCGATACGGTGACGGTCTGGGTATTGAACGTCGACCTGAAAAAAGGCCGCGTCGGCTTAACGATGCGCAAGCCTGATTAATAGTATCCGGGAAGCGATAAACAAGCTGGATTTTTCTGCGGCAAAGCTTCAAGGAATGCTTTCTGATTTGCCTTCCAAAAGCTTCCCGCTTGTCGGGCAAAATAAAGAAAGGGTGTTATCTACAAGCAGCCACTTACGCGAAGTCACTGCTCAAAGGTAACACCCTTATCCTTTATGGGCATTCGAGACAAAAGGCTTTTCCTTCAAAACCTGTCGTCGGTTGCAAGCTCGTTTGCCGAGTCGTCATCCGGCCGTTGTTTCGTACGGTAGAAATACCAGCAATCGTTCAGCAGACGAATTTGCCGGCGGTCCTTCTTCATGAAAGCACGCATTAATTGATTGCACAGCCATTGCGGCACACTCTTCGCCCTCCTTCCAGCCGTCACTCGTTGTAGTAACTAGCATATGGGGATGGGCGATTGTCCGTGCAGGTCCATCCTGGCTCCGGACTGATTTTTAAGCCATTTTACATATCCGCTTCTTCTTCGTACCACTGTTCAAGCTGAGCCTGCAGCGCGCGAATTTCAGTGAGCAGCGAGATAAGCGGATACGATTTCTCCTCAATCGACGAGAAATCGCGTTCCAGTTGGTTTAAATAATCAAGACCCGTATGAACGGCAGCAGATTTATCGTGCAGCTCGAGATCGGCGCACTCCGCCACGGCATAAGGCAGCGCCGGCACGTTGGCTGCGGTTAGCTTGTCAATTTCTTTGTGCAGGCGCAAATTGAGCGCGCTCAGCTGGTATGCATGCGATTCGGGCATTTCTACGAAAGAAACGTCTTGCCCGTTATTCATTATTATATAGCGCATCAATGTCATCTTGTATGCTCTCCCCTCGAATCCAGCAGGTGAATACTACTTGACAGTGTAGCGTATTCGTCCTTTAAAATTCAAGTATTAATGTGTAATAATTTGAAGGAGAACAGAAGATGCAGGATCATATACTTCAGGCATGGGTGGAACGGGTCTCGCTTCATTATTTTCAGCTCCCGTTCCGTCATAAAGCGACATTCAACAGGCGCCTCACTTCGACAGGCGGCCGGTATTTCACGAAAACCCACAACATTGAAATCAGCCCCCACCAGCTGGAGAACTACGGCGTGGAGGAGACCGAGAAAATCATAAAGCATGAGCTGTGTCATTATCATTTGCATTTATTGAAGCGGGGATACAGACATCGGGACGCGGATTTCAAAAATCTGCTCGCGAAAGTCGGCGGAACGCGTTTTTGCAAATCGCTGCCGGGACGGGAAAACAGGAAGGTCGAGCCGCACAGGTACAAGCTTGTTTGCCGAAGCTGCGGCACGGAATATTTCCGCAAGAGGAAGGTCGATCCTCGCCGGTTCGCCTGCGGAAAGTGCCGCGGAAACTTGAACATTTTTATGCTTGACTTCAAAATTGAATCATGATACATTATTTCTTGTCACTAAAATACATTCCCTGATAGCTCAGTTGGTAGAGCACTCGACTGTTAATCGAGTTGTCACAGGTTCGAGTCCTGTTCGGGGAGCCATTTCTTTTGGAGAGATACCCAAGTGGCTCAAGGGGACCCTCTGCTAAGGGGTTAGACTGCGCAAGTGGTGCGAGGGTTCGAATCCCTCTCTCTCCGCCATAATGTTTAGACAAGCATGGGCCGGTAAGCAGGTCCTTTTTGTTTGCCTCAATCGATGTTTGCTGAGCTTACAGTTCGGGTAAAACTCGACAGGAAACAAAAAAATGCTTGCAGCGAACGTCGAAATTCGTTATACTAATTCTTGTCGTCTGAAAGAGTCGACACTGAGCACAACATCGTGGCCCGTTGGTCAAGGGGTTAAGACACCTCCCTTTCACGGAGGTAACAGGGGTTCGAATCCCCTACGGGTCACCACTTTGAGCCATTAGCTCAGTTGGTAGAGCACCTGACTTTTAATCAGGGTGTCGAAGGTTCGAGTCCTTCATGGCTCACCATTTTTAAACTGATATGTCAATTGCATATCACTCCGCGGTCGTGGTGGAACGGCAGACACACCATCTTGAGGGGGTGGCGCCCATTGGGTGTGCGGGTTCAAATCCCGCCGACCGCACCAACCTTACCTACAACAAATCCTTGATAATCAAGGGTTTTTTTATTTATATGACACGAATAAGGCGAGTAAAGGCGGGACAACAAGTCCACGCCTTTTACTCGCCATATTCGCGTTACAGCTTTAGGAAGCTTCTACAATCATGACGCCGCGCCCTTCAACCTGAGTATCGCCGGAGACAGCCCTGTCCGTGAGAAGGTCGGTCCCATAGTCTTCGCCGAAAGTAACGGTTACCGCATTGGCATTATGATTCATGACAAACAAGTATGACCGCCCGTCCTTAACGCGGCAGGTTACTTCCACGCCCGGCTGTTTGCCCGGAAGCAGCTGTATGCCGCGCTCGGCGCAGAGAGCGCTCAGGAGGCCCTGCAGAAACTCCGCATCAGGGCTGGAGGCAACGTACCATGCCTCGCCGGCGCCGAAGCGGTTTCGAGTCACCACAGGCGATCCCGCATAGAAGTCGTCGCCGTATTCTGCGATTACGTCTGCGCCTTCGGAATGTATGATATCGCAGAGCAACGAGCATTTGAACTCGCCCTTCAGCGCTCCCAGCGAATCCTTCATGACGATCCGGTTGGAATCACCGGGGAATAGCGCGTCGATCTCCTCGGCCCATATGCCGAGCAGGCTGCGAAGCTCTCCCGGATAACCGCCCAGCGTGACGATGTCGTTCTCGTTCACGATGCCGCTGAAGAAGGTGGTCAGGAATGTGCCGCCTTTCTTGACGAAAGCTTCGATCCTCTCCGTCATACCGGGTTTGACCATATACATGACCGGCGCAAGCACGATATCGTACGGGCTCAAATCGTCATCGAAAGCGACGATGTCCACTTGAATGCCAAGCTGGTAGAGCGCATCGTAATACTTATGGATTTCGTCCACATATTTCAGCGCGATGCTTGGTCCGCTGGAATATTCGATCGCCCAGCGGTTTTCCCAGTCGTACATGATGGCCACCTTGCTTGGTAGCCTTGAGCCGAGCAGCTTGTCTCCGAGCTTCTGCAGCTCGCCCCCAAGCTCTGCGCATTCGCGGAATACCCGCGTATGCTCGTGCCCGACATGCTCAATGAGCGCGCCGTGATATTTCTCGCAAGCGCCGACTGAACGGCGAAGCTGGAAGAACATGATGCTGTCCGCGCCGTGCGCTACCGCTTGATAGCTCCACAGCCGCATAACGCCGGGACGCTTCAGCGAATTATAGGCCTGCCAGTTCTGCTGGCTTGGCGTCTGCTCCATTAGCAGGAACGGCGCGCCGCCTTTGAGTGCGCGCATAAGGTCATGGGTCATTGCGGTGTAGCTGACCGGAGTGTCGGCTGCCGGATAATTGTCCCAGGACACGATATCCATATGCTTGGCCCATTTGAAATAATCGAGTGTCTTGTAGGTTCCCATCAGATTCGTGGTAACCGGAATATCCGGGGTATGCCGCTTAATTGCTTCGTACTCGAGCTTGTAGCAGTCAAGCATGCCGTCCGAGTTGAACCTCGCGTAATCGAGTGAAATTCCCTGGAAATTGGTACGATCGCCGGTCCACTGCTCGGAGAGGGCGTTCGGAGGAACGATTTCCTCCCAATCGTAGAAGGTATGGCCCCAGAAGCGGGTATTCCACTGCTCGTTCAACTTGTCCAGCGTACCGTATTTCCGTCGAAGCCAAACGCGGAAAGCGGCCGCGCAGTTATCGCAATAGCAATCTCCGCCGTATTCGTTCGAGACATGCCACAGCAGCAGTGCAGGATGATCTTTATAACGCTCGGCGATTTTGGAGGCAAGAAGAGTTGAATAATTGCGGTAGTTCGGACTGTTCGGACAAGAGTTGTGGCGTCCGCCGAATTTGCGTTTTCGGCCGTCAAAGTCGGTGCGCAGCACGTCCGGATATTTGCGTGCCATCCAGGCGGGATGAGCCCCTGTTGCTGTGGCCAGGCATGCGAAAATGCCATTCTTGTGAAGCATGTCCATGATGTCGTCAAGCGTTTCAAAATTATAGGTGGTTTCATCCGGCTGAAGCATAGCCCAGGAAAAAACGTTAACGGTGGCGATATCCATGCCTGCCAGACGAAGCATTCGCATATCCTCAGGCCACACGCTGCGGTCCCATTGCTCGGGGTTATAATCGCCGCCATATAACATTTTGGGCAGTTTTGATGTGTTCAAGATATCAGCTCCTAATGATGTTTGTAGCTTCATTTTATGATATGATTCTCGTAAACGATATATAATATTTCGATAGGCAGGATATGATAATATGGAACAGATTGTCCGGCGTAAGGATTGGGTTGTAGAGGATCACCTGCGGCGTTTTATGTTTGTGCTGGGGGAGAACGATTTACCGCTGTTTGTAGAGAGCATCGGCTTTAATCCCCTTCAGGAATCGGTATCGAGACGTAAAGGCTATCCCTGCTTCCATTGGCTCCAGACACTGGAAGGCGAGGGCGAGTTTGAACTCAGCGGAAGCAGATTTTTTCTGCCGCAAGGCAACGGTGCGCTTCTTTTCCCAGGGGTGCCGCACGCCTATGCACCGAAAGGGAAGAAATGGTCCACCCTGTATGTGACCTTCGGAGGCTCGCTTGCCGAATCGCTGCTCGCATCGCTGGGTATCCGGCATACTGAGTGGCTTCACTGGAATGATGATGCGCCGATTACGGCGCAATTGATGGATATGATCGAACAAACGCAGCATGACGAGGACCGCACGGGACTGAATGCATCAGCCCAGCTCTACAGGTTCTTGACGATGATCAAAATATACGGGCAGACGGGAGGCCGGTCTTCGCTATTTCAGCATTTGGAGAAGCTGGACCCGCTTCTGCAGTGGCTCGATCAAATATACGGCGATCCCGAGATCGGCCTTACGGATATGGCTGAGCGGCTTGGCATAAGCCCGCGTTATTTGAATGCGCTTTTTCGCCAAGCCTTCGGCATTACGGCGTATGCCTATTTGATTCGGCTGCGTATACGCAAAGCGAAGGAACTGATGAGCCACAGCGACCGGAGATCGATTAAAGAAATCGCCCAGCTGTCGGGATACCGCGATCCCAGTCACTTTATCTCCGCCTTCGGCAAGACGGAAGGAATGACTCCCGAGCAGTTTCGCAAACTGCAGGGACTTACAACTTAGCACGAATAAGACGCAGGGCCTATTGCAGATGAACGGAGCGAAGGATAATAATGAATGTGAAAAAATGCGCGGTTTGCGGCAGGGAGAAGCCGCTTTCCGCTTATACCAAACGGTCCGGGAGCACAGGCCGGCGTGGAACGTGCCGATCCTGCACGCGCAAGCGGCAGCGAGAAGCGGCGCGCGGAGAAGCGGTTCCCGTGGCCCCTTTAAGCGGGGAGGAAGCGATGCAGGCCGCCAAGCCGGGAAGTGAAGCCAAACCGAAGCGTAAAGCCTTGCTGATGGGAGTTTCTCCGGTTTCGGACGCTGCCGCTGACGCTAATAATGAAGCTAGTGCGGATGCAGATGCGCAAGAAGCTGGGACGATGCCTGCAATGCAGCGGCTTGATGATGGGAAGAAGCCGCAGAGAAAGCGCAAGAGACGCCGCCGCGGCAGGAGCAGGTCGGTTAAAAACCGGCATGGGGACAACGAGGCGAACCACAAAGAAGGACCGGCCGCGTCGGGCAGGGACGAGCAGAATCCAGTCCTCACCACCCAGGCCGATACTCAAGCCGGGTTCGCGGCTACCGGGGAGTCACGTTTGCAAACGGTGCCGGAGACCGAAGGCCATCCTTCGGCCGGCTCACAAACGGTATCTTCGATGGACTTGATTAGACCGGTGCATCCTGACAATGGAACAGACATTCCAAGGCCCAAGCGTAAGCGCAAACGCCGCCGGCGGAAACAGCATAAAGACAGAGCGAAAGCGCACACAACTTCTGTGCAGCACCCGCCGGGCGAGGGAGTACGGAAACGGCCTGCGGATAAACGGATCATGCCGTTTAAAGGACCGTTCACCTATGATGCCTCTGTCTTGAACGACAGGGGGAGCGGCATGATCAGGCTCCGCGGCCGCAGAGACACAAGCAGACGCTGGTCAACGGAAATTCCGCTGGAAATGGCGGTTCGCATGGTTAATGAAGGAGCCGCGGGCATCATTAATCCCGGTCTTATTCATAAACTTTATTCGAAGAGCGACTTTCGACTGCTTGTTCTTCAACGGGACAACTATATCTGCCGGTATTGCGGTCGTTTTGGGGACACGATCGATCATGTGATGCCCAAATCCAAGGGCGGGTTGTCCTCCCCCGACAACTGCGTGTGCGCATGTGCCGACTGTAATTTGAAGAAAGCCGACAGCCTGGATTTCACTTACGACGATTTTCTGTAGCTATCCATTTCGAAGGGATGAAAAACATGAAAATTAAATCGATGGAGCTGTTTAAAGTGGCGCCACGGTGGCTGTTTCTGAAAATCACGACGGATGACGGGTTGGTTGGCTGGGGAGAACCGATTGTTGAAGGCAAGGCGGACACGGTAATGGCCGCCGTCAACGAGATGAGCGATTATCTGATCGGCAGGAATGCCGGGAATATCGAGGATTTGTGGCAGGTGCTGTACCGGGGAGGCTTTTACCGGGGCGGACCGATTCTGACCAGCGCGATTTCGGGCATCGAGCAAGCATTATGGGACATTAAAGGTAAACGGCTTGGCGTTCCTGTTTATGAGCTGCTTGGCGGACCGGTGCGCGACAAAATGCGAGTCTATGCCTGGATCGGGGGAGACAAGCCCTCGGAGGTTGCGGCTTCCGCGACAGCCCAGGTTGCGGCAGGGTATACGGCGCTCAAGATGAACGGAACGGCGGAGTTCGAATGGATCGACTCAGCGCTCAAGGTGGAGCAAGCCGTGGAAAATCTGGCAAGAGTTCGCGAAGCCGTCGGCTACGGTATCGGAATCGGCATCGATTTTCACGGACGCGTCCACAAAGCGATGGCTAAAGCGCTGATCAAGGAGATGGAACCGTTCAAGCCGATGTTCATCGAAGAGCCGGTACTGCCGGAAAATAACGAGGCGCTCCGCGAAATCGCACGCATAACGGCGGTTCCTATTGCAACTGGCGAGCGGATGTACACGAGGTGGGGCTTCAAGCAGCTGCTGTCAGAAGGCTGGGCCGACATTATTCAGCCGGATCTCAGTCACGCAGGGGGGATATGGGAAGTGCGCAAAATAGCGGCGATGGCCGAAGCCTATGACGTTGCCGTCGCGCCGCACTGTCCGCTGGGGCCAATTGCTCTGGCGGCGTCGCTGCAGTTGGATTTTTGCACGCCGAATGCATTCATACAGGAGCAAAGCCTTGGCATTCATTATAATGTAGGCTCCGATCTGCTCGACTACTTGACGGACGGGACTGTATTTCACTATAAAGACGGCTTCGTCGAGCGGCTGTCCGCTCCGGGGCTTGGGATAGATATTAATGAGGAGCATGTCAGGAAGCTCTCGGAGGCAGGTCATCGCTGGCGGAATCCTGTGTGGCGCAATAACGACGGCTCAGTGACGGAATGGTAATGCGCGGCAGGGAACATTATGGCGTCATAGAGGCTGCTGAACAGGGCTGATTCATCGGTCGAATCCACTGGATTTCGCATATATTAATAGCAGCTTGATGCGGATGGGAGTGATGGACATGCCGATTCAGCGCAAGTCGTTTGACAGATATACTCTAGAGCAGTATGTGGAGTTGCTTGGGACATTTACCGGTCTCGTTAACTTCTCCCAGGTTCATGTGCATGCCACATGGAAGCCGACAATTGCCGATTATCGCACGGCTACCGACAAAGAACGCATCATTCAAATCATGTGGCGCTTTCATGTCATGGAAATGGGCTGGAGTGATATCGCACAACATGCGACGGTTGACCCTGACGGATATATCTGGACGGGTCGTTCCTTGCTGCAGCCCCCGGCATCTTCAACCGGCTTCAACGATGCAGATAATGACGGTGTCCATCCTTTCATGTTCGAGATGATCGGCAACTTTGATATCGGCGGAGAAAAGCTTGAGGCGCCTCAGCTTGACACTGCTGCCCGCTTGACTCGGGCGATACTCGATTTATGGAACCTGCTGCCTTCGGACATCCGGTTTCATCGCGAAATGCAGCCCGGTAAATCCTGTCCGGGGAGCACGATCGGGAAGTCCTGGTTTGTCAATCTTGTCGAGTCGAAGGAGGCGATCAAGGTGAAGCCGGAGGATGCGAACAAGATTATTTCGACCTGGCTGCAGCCTGCGTATGCGGCGGCAAAATCAGCGGATGAACGCAGGGAAATTCATCGTCTCGCCAACGAACTGCGCAAAGCGAGCGGACAGCGGCCCACATAGATTCCATATTTTGAGGCATGAATTATGAATTCCCCTATGTTAACATGGGTGGCGTCAGGGAAACCGGCAATCCACCAACCGTTAAGGGGGAATTTTTTTCATGAAGATGCAGCCAATTCGAGTAGGAATCGCTAGTGTACTCGCAGCAGGATTGATCGTACTGGGCGGAGGAGCAGCCATGCAAAAGGCGGATGCAGCCTCCATGAATACCACCTACGCTACTTACAAGGTAGCCTATCACGACACGATGTATAAAATTGCGCAGCGCTACGGCATTAGCCTCAGCAAACTGCTCGCGGCAAATCCTTCCCTATATAATCCGAACATTATCTGGCCCGGCATGACCGTTCGTGTTCCGCTTCAGAGCGGCACCGGAACCGCTGCAGGCGGCGGGGCAGGCACGGTAACTCAAAGCAATTTTGCAGCACAGGTTGTAACGCTTGTTAACCAGGAGCGCGCCAAAGCAGGACTCTCGGCGCTGAAATCCGACGCGCTGCTTACGAAAGTAGCATTGGATAAAGCAAAAGATATGTACAATAAAAATTATTTCGATCATAATTCGCCCACCTACGGCTCGCCATTTGATATGATGCGTGCCTACGGAGTTCAATATTCGTATGCTGGCGAAAACATTGCCAAAGGGCAGCGCACACCGCAAGAAGTTATGACGGCCTGGATGAACAGCCCCGGTCACCGTGCCAACATCCTGAGCCCTAATTTCAATAAAATCGGCGTTGCTTACTACAACGGCGAATGGGTGCAAGAATTTACGTCCTAATACCCCGTACGAAAGCAGCCGACATGGCTGCTTTTTTTGCGTTCTCTAGGGAAGCGGAGGTTTGACATCAGTATAACCAATGTTAAAATATAACCAACGGTTATACTCTTGGGAAGGTTGTGTAATGAATGACAACAAGGCGAAAGCAGTTGACGGAAGAGATGAAGGCGGGCATTCGCAGTGCTGCCGCTGCACTTTTCGCAGACAAGGGATTCGCTGCCGTAACGATGCGCGAGATAGCTAAAGCGGCGGGCTGTTCGCACACAGCCATCTATTTGTATTTCAAGAACAAGGAAGATCTGCTGCAGCAAATCGCGATACCGCCGTTAAAGGAAATGGAAGCCGCGATGCTCGGGAGGATGGCGGATCCTTCAGCTTCGCAAATTGATAGGCTGCTTGCCGTCTGCCGTGAGTTTGCTGTATTTTGCCTTACGAAAGGGAGCTTTTATCACGTCCTGATTACACCCGGAGCCGTCAGGATCGATGAGAAGGAGCCTGTTCTTGAAGTGAACCAAATCCGCAACAGATTGTTCGGTCATCTTAATGATGCGCTGAGTGACGCCGTCGGCGACGGTGCAGCCCGAGTCGATCCGGCTAAAGCTCTTAATCATGGAAGAATGCTTTTTTACTACATGCAGGGGTATGTGAACACTTATATCGGCAGTGAAGAGCCGACCGCCGCTTTACTGGAACGGACGCTGCCGATCTATTATGACGGTATACGGATATTTGTTGCCGGTATACAGCAAAGCATCCGGTAAACGGTTCCCAACGGTTTGTGGATGAAGGTTTGTAGGTGAAAGATGTTGAAACTTGTCTTTTACACAAAGGTTATTGGCAAAACATATCGAATTTATAGTTAATGCATTTTCCAACCGGGGGATGAGTACTGACGATGAACCAAGACTACAAATCGATATTTGCCGAATATTTTCACTGTATTGCAGAGGAGTCGCGAATTGGATTTTTTCTTATAGAGGAAGGCCGATTCATATTTGTCAACAAGTATATTGCAGACACCTTGGGATACACCGAGGAAGAACTGCTTCATATGGATCCGAAGGATATCATTTATTACCGCGATTTTTCGTTTTTTGAGGAAACAATTAAAAAGAGGTTGAATAACGAAAAAATAACAATCAACAAATGGTTAAGAGTTGTCAAAAAAGATAATTCGATTGTGTTCTGCGAGGCGAAGGCTTTCCCTGTTACACATAAAGAAAAGTCAATACTAATGGGAACCTTCCTCGATGTAACAGCTTCAATATTGGCCGATCAGATGCTTCGCGAGAATGATCTACGCTATCAGCGCTTGATAAGATATTTGCCTGAGCCTATCGTCGTCCACGACGGCGAGAAAATTTTATATGTTAATCTTGCGGGTTTAAAGCTTTTTGGCGTCTCGAACAAGGAGCAGCTTTTCTCCCGGCCTTATATGAGTCTTATTCACCCCGATTATCGGGAAATCACCAAGGAACGCTTCAGCAGAGTATACGTATCGGATGAACCGCTCGATTTTACCGAAAGCAAGCTTCTTGGATTGGATGGCCGCGTGATCGATGTTGAGGTTTCGAGTATACGGATCCATGATTTTCAGGGAAGACCCTTTGTGATCCAAAGCGTCTACCACGATTTGACTCAAAGAAAGAAGGAAGAGGAAGCGTTGATCCGCTCGGAAAAGCTGTCCGTCGTCGGTCAAATGGCGGCGGGTATAGCTCATGAAATCCGTAATCCGCTTACTTCGCTTAAAGGCTTTACGCAATTTCTGAAATCCAAAGTGAATCACAATCACGAGTATTTCGATATTATGCTGACGGAGCTCGACAGGATCAATACGATTGTCCAGGAATTTATGGCGCTTGCGAAGCCGCAGGCGAAACAGTACGCGGTACATGATTTGGCCAAAATTTTCGACAGCGTTACGACTCTCCTGGAGCCGCAGGCCATCATGAATAACGTGAGAATGACAACAAACTTCGATTCTGATGTTCCTTCGGTTTATTGCGACGAACACCAATTGAAACAAGTATTTATAAACCTGATGAAAAATGCTATCGAAGCGATGCCGGACGGCGGTAATCTGACGGTTTTTTTAATGCGCAACACCGAGGATTCCGTATTGATTCGGATTGAAGATCAAGGCGTCGGTATACCAAAAGAGCAGCTTGATCTGTTAGGCGGTCCTTTTTACTCTACAAAAAGCACCGGCACGGGACTTGGTCTAATGATTTGCTTTCGTATTATCGAGGCCCACCATGGTACGATTCGTTTTGCAAGTGAACCGGGACGTGGAACAACTGCAACGGTCGAGCTTCCGATCTGTGTTTCCTCGTGAGAGACAGCTTACTTTAACCACATTCTCAGCCGGAATTCTTCTGTTTTCGGGCACACAAGCAGACCGGAAGGCGTCGATACGATAATAAGGTCATGCACACCTATTATCAGTGCATGCTTATCGGCAATAAAGACCGTATTACCGCTTGCTTCCGTGAGCGTTACGCTGCCTTTACTCACATTCCCATTGGCATCCGGCGTCCAGTGGCGGCCGAGCACCGCCCACGAACCAATATCGTCCCAGCCGCATTGTACCGGTATACAGTACATCGATTCGGCCCGTTCCATGACGGCAAAATCAATGGAAAGCCGCGGCATAAGGGCATAGGCCGCCGATACATCGAGCGGGTGCTCAATAAGGCTGTTCCATATCGCCGGCTGGAATTGCTCCATTCGGCGGGCAAGAGTTGAGGGTTTGCAAACAAAAATACCGCTGTTCCAGTAAGTGCCGGGTTCGCGAATGAGCTTCTCGGCACGCTCTGCTGTCGGCTTCTCCATGAAGCGAAGAACAGGGAGAACGCTATCGGGCAGGTCTTCACCGGCTGCGGGCTCCTTTGTCTTCATATAACCGAATCCGGTTTCCGGGCGGGTAGGCTCGATCCCGAGCGTTACGATCGCACCGGGCCTCTTCGCCATTTCCGCGGCACGTCTCACGGCTGCAAGGAACGGCTCCTCCTCCGCTATATACTGATCCGAAGGCACGAATATCGCCGGCTCGTCGTCTCCCCTTTGCTGGAACCGAAACGCGGCAAGAGCAATGCAGGCTGCCGTATCCTTTTGCTCCGGCTCCAATATAAGCTGGTCCTGCGTGAATTCCGGAAGCTGTTCTTCCAGGAGCGGCAGATAGCGGGCGGGTGCTATTATATACAACCGGGAGCTCGAGACAATTTTGCGAAAGCGGCTAACCGTCTCCTGAATCAAAGTCCGTTCGGAGTGAAAGGGCAAAAATTGCTTTGGCATTGAGTCGACGCTTCGCGGCCAGAATCTGGTACCCTTGCCGCCTGCCATAATAACCACATTCATGGTTTGAACCACCTCCCGAATAACGAAAAACATAGTACGCTCATATTTTAGTGACATTATATTCGCCCCGAAAACGGCATTTGTACGTTGTAAATAAGTGGGCTGGTCGTATTTACCGGTTTCAATACAGGGCATGATGTGATATTCTCTTACGCGAGCCGAAACTAATCGTACGGGGGACTTTCAGGAAGTACAAGCGAGTATTTCCTGCGGAAGATCATTCAATGGGATGATCTCACGCTCGGGGTGAATCGCTGCGCGGCCAATCCGCAAGGCGTAGGGTTGATCTCCTCAATCCGAATCCGACAACTAACCTCGTAGGCCGCATGCATAAACGGGCGTCATCAACCGCAATTTTTTCATATCGAAGCGGTAGTTCGTTTGGCGATGACGGAGCCTGCTCCTGCCAAAAATGGTCACACCGGCAGAGCGGGGGTCCGTAAATAAAAAGGAGGAAGAAACGTTGTTTAAAAATTGGAAAAAGGGCGCAGCAGCAGCCGCGCTTAGCATTGCTATTCTCATTAACGCCAGTCCGGCACATGCCGCCGCGGCGTATAAAGCGTCCGACAACGACACGTTCTGGAAATTATCCAAACGCTTCGGCGTCCAGCTTGAACGATTGATGAAAGCCAACCCGAAGGTGGATCCGCTCAATATTTACAAAGGCCTCTCCATCGTTATACCGGGCGCTCCTATTAAGGCAAAGAATGATTCCGGCCAGTCGGCAGTTAAGATCAAGAAATCAGCGGGCGGTAAAGCCGAGGGCAACGATATCGTGCAGGTGAAGGGGCGTTCGTACAGCTATTCGGACGTCATTCAAGCCAAAGCGAGCGCTTATACCGCAGCGGCCTCAGAGAATGGCTGGGGACCGGTCGATTATTTCGGGAACCCATTAAAGCTTGGCACGATCGCGGTTGACCCCAAGCGGATACCGATGGGCAGCAAAGTTTATATTACCGGGTATAACCATGACGGGTTACCGGTTGGAGGCATGATAGCGGTCGCAACCGATATGGGGAGCGCGATTAAAGGCGACAGGATTGATATATTCTTGCCGCAATCGCAGAAAAAGGCGCGTCAGTTCGGATACCAATATGTCAAAGTGTTTGTTTTAAACAAATAAATGGACATAGGCATGTAAGTGAAAGCCGGCAGCACAAACGGCGTCCCCTCGGGGACGCCGTTTGTGCTTTTAACCTTTGCTGTTGCGCGAAGCCGGCTTGCTTAGAAGATCGGGCAGCGTGACGATCTGGTACCCTTTGCTTCGAAGCAGCTTGATAAGCTTGGGTAAGGCTTTTACCGTGCCTGATAAATCCTGGCCGACTCCCCCGCCGGCATGCTGCAGAATAATGGATCCCGGCTGCAATGTCTTCTTGATGTTTACAAGGATATGGCTGCTATCGGTACCGCGCCAGTCGACTGAGTCAACGTCCCAATTTACTACGATGTACCCGTTTTGCTTTAACCATTCAATCTGGCTGGGCATGATTTCACCATAGGGAGGCCGGACTAGTTTCGGACTGTAGCCGACAAGGGGACGCAGAATCGCATCCGTCCGAACAATTTGACGTTTAAAGGAGCCCAGCGGGATGCGTGAAAAAACCGCGTGATTGAGGGAGTGATTACCGATAATGTGGCCTTCCCGGCGCATCCGCCGAACTATCGACGGATAAGCGGCAGCGCGTGAGCCGACGACAAAGAAGGTGGCTCTCACTTTATATCGGGCCAGTATGTCCAGCACCTGCGGCGTATAGCGCGGATCGGGCACATCATCGAAGGTCAGCGCTACTTTTCGGGCACTCCGCGGGCCGCCTATGATGAAAGTTCCGGGGTATCGTTTTTGAAGCGATACCCATGACATCGCCTGGACGCGGCGGCGTTTTTTATGATGCTTCCGCTTTCGAGATAACTGGAAGGATGCCGAGGATTCCCTGGCCTCCTTCTCACGCGCAAGATCCTGCTGTGATGATGGCTGTGCCATGCTTGCCGCCTGTTTGGTGGTATTACGTGTGGGGGAAGGGCCAGGACTATACCAAGCATCCGATTCTATCGAAGGGCAAAGCGCCGTTAATGCCGCAAGCAGCAATATACCGGCCTTTTGCATGCGGCGGTTCGATTGCATACCGGACTCCCTCCCGCTAACTCCACCTCCACGGAAGGCACAGACCCAAGCGGGAAGAGCACCTGTTCTGTTGGTTCGTGCAGAGCGTTAGCCGCTTCTTCATGAGTAACATGGTATTGTTGGTTGAATTATTATTCCCTTCCTGATTTCCTTCATGCATGGCGCGGGGATTACATCGAATTGGGCGGGGAGAAATAATGAAATTTCTTTACACTCTAACAGGTAAACCATTAACATGTAATTGAATATAAGAACAAAGGAGCTGCCTCATGCCGACAATAGATATGCCGCTTACTCAACTGCAAGCGTATACAGGAATTAATCCGTGTCCCGCCGATTTTGACCAATACTGGGCGAGAGCACTTGAAGAGATGCGTGAAACCGATCCGCAAGTAGAGTTAGTGCCCAGCGCTTTTCAGACGCCGGCAGCGGAATGCTTCGACCTGTACTTCACCGGCGTGCGGGGAGCCCGTATCCATGTAAAGTATGCCCGTCCACGCCATGCGGATAAGCCGCATCCTGCAGTCGTTCAGTTTCATGGTTACTCGGGCAATGCAGGCGATTGGAGCGACCGGCTTGCATTCGTTTCTCTGGGGTTTTCGGTGTTCGCCATGGATTGCAGAGGTCAAGGGGGGCCGTCGCAGGACATCGGAGGCGTACTTGGCAGTACCCATCACGGCCATATCATACGCGGACTTGACGGCGAACCGGACAATCTATTATTCCGACATATATTTCTTGATACAGCACAGCTCGCTTCCATCGTTATGAGTATGCCCGAGGTCGATCCCGGCCAGGTATTTGCAACCGGGTGGTCCCAGGGGGGGGCATTAACAATAGCATGCGCCGCACTTGAGCCTCGGATACGCAAGCTGGCGCCTGTCTATCCGTTCTTAAGCGATTACCGCCGCGTATGGGAAATGGATTTGGCCAAGGATGCTTACGCAGAGCTGCGCACTTATTTCCGTCATTTTGACCCGCAGCATGTAAGGGAGAATGCGATCTTCACAAAGCTCGGCTACATCGATATCCAGCATTTGGCCGATCGTGTCCGAGGCGACGTGCTGCTGGGGGTCGGACTGATGGATACCGTCTGTCCTCCATCCACGCAATTTGCCGCATATAATAAAATCACGGCGCCCAAAAGGCTCGAAATATTTCCGGATTTCGGCCATGAAGGACTTCCGGGGCTGCATGATAAGATCATTCAATTTTTTCTCGGGAATTATTAAGGGCCCTAAAAAAGCAAGCACCCTCATGGAGCCTCGACAACCGGCGCTTGAAGGTGCTTGTCATTTGTTAATCCCAGTTTTCGAGTACGATTTTTCCAATCGTTGCGCCTTCTTCTATCTTTGCATGAGCCAGGCGCAGGTTGGCTGCATTAATCGGAGCAAGCCTTTCGGTCATTGTAGTTTCGATGTCGCCGGAGTCGACAAGCTCCGCAATACGGTTCAGAATATGATGCTGCTCAATCATGTCGGCAGTTTTATACATCGCTTTTGTAAACATGAACTCCCATACGAATGAGGCGCTTTTGCTTTTTAAAACATTCAGGTTAAGCGGGTCCTTCGCATCCACTATAGAGCATATTTTCCCCTGTGGGGAAATAACCTCCGCCATATGTGTCCAATGCTGCTCCGTGGCATTCAAGCAGAGGATATACTGAACGGAATCAAGACCGAATTGCATTAATTGCGGCATAAACGGCTGGTAATGATTGATGAGATAAGTGGAACCGTGCCGCCTGGACCATTCGGCGGTCTCAGAACGAGAAGCTGTCCCGATAACAGTCAGTCCGGCTTGACTGGCCAGCTGAGTGGCAATCGAGCCTACCCCTCCGGCCGCCCCGATAATAAGAATGGCTTTGCCCTCGTTTGCATCCTGCTCAGTAGGAATCCCCAGCCGTTCATGCAGCGCTTCCCAGGCAGTAATTCCAGTAAGCGGGAGAGCGGCTGCTTCGGCATAATCCAAAGCTTTAGGTTTATGCCCGACAATCCGCTCGTCTACGACGTGGTATTGGCTGTTACCGCCGGGACGATTGATCGTACCTGCGTAATAAACTTCATCTCCGGATTTGAATAGTGTACAGTCCTCGCCCGCCTGTTCCACAATGCCGCAAACATCCCAGCCCAGTATTCGAGGGACCTGTTCCGTCTGGTCTTTCGGAGCACGGACCTTGGTATCGATCGGGTTGACCGAGATTGCTTGTACTTTTACCAGAATATCGCGGCCGGCTGCAGCAGGCTTGTCCACATTAATATCTACCAGACTTTCCGGATGCCCGATAGGCAGGTAACGGGTTAATCCAACGGCTTTCATGGTATTCTGCTCTGTCATAATGCAACTTCCTCTCATCATTCATGTATTGATTATATAAACGAATCGGCTTGCGTGGAAGCATATTGTAATTTCCCGTTTGCTGGTACAAGCCTCACGCAAAGAACCCCCCAGCCTGTAGGCTTAGGGGGTGCGCCATTTAAACGTTACACTTTAAAAATCGAAATAGTCCGCTGAAGCTGCGAGACGACCTGCTGCATTTTCTCCGTCTCCTCGACGACTGCCTGCACTGACCCGATATGCTCATTCATCGAAGCAGATACCTGCCCGGTGCCCGCGGCGGACTCCTCAGTAATTGCCGAGATGTTTTGGATGGCTGCAGAGATTTTACGGCTGCTCTCGAGCATCTGGTTACTTTCGTTTGAGAACTGGTAAATCTGTTTCGTAATAAAATTAACGCTTGCTACAAGCTCGGAGAAAATGTGCTCCGATTCGCGAAGGAGCTGGTTTTGCAGCTGAACAACCTCTTCATTGATCTTGATGTTATCTATAGCTTCATTAACTCCGCTGACGATGCCGCGAACCAAAGTAAATACCTCTTTGGTCGAAGAGGTCGATTCCTCGGCAAGCTTGCGCACTTCCTGGGCGACTACGGCAAACCCTTTACCGTGATCGCCGGCCCGCGCCGCTTCAATTGAAGCGTTCAGTGACAGCAGGTTAGTCTGCTCGGCCAAATCCGAGATCGTTCGCGTAATCACAGAGATTCCCTCGGCCTTACGCGCCAAATCCTCAATTGTAGCGGCCACATTCGAGGTGGCCTCCACATTTCGCTGCATGCCGGCGGACTGGCTTTCAACCGATTGCCGGCCTTTCTCCACGAGTCCAAGCGTTTGCTCCGACAGTTGGTTCATCTCTGTAGTCGAACGGGCATAAGCCTCAACTTTATCTTCGATTTCCCGAATTGACTCGGCCATTTCGCCGACATCTTCAGAGATCTGATTGGCGCCGGTTGCCAGCTCTCCTGCCGAGAGGGCTGCTTGCTCCATGACCAATTTCAAATTATTGTTTTTTTCAAAAATGCTTCTGCTTGTATCGTTCACGATGCGGGCGATATTCGACGTTTCCTTCAAAATATCGCGAAGCTTGTCAACCATACTGTTAAAGGAGTATCCCAGCTCACCGAGCGATGCGGAAGATGAAATATCCACCTTCTGGGTGAAATCGCCCTTTGCGATACTGAAAGCGATCGAACTCATCTCGTCAATTGAAGATGTAAGCGCTCTCTCAATTACGCGAACAAGAGGAAAGGTTATCGCAGCCGCAATTGCGATGATGATGAAACCGAGAAGCATGCTGCCGCCGGTGGCAATCAAGCCAAGGAGAAGTGCGATCGAGAAAATACCGACAATGGCATAGCAGCCGAGCAGAAGCTTATTGCGTATCGATAAGGAATTAAACCATTGCATCGTGGTAAGCTCCCCTTTTATTGGAATAATCTTATTATAGCACCGCTGGAACTTTTGTCTATATTCGTCTATTACTATCGTATCAAGTCGAAAGAAGGAGTTGATTAACGTAATAGAAGTCGAAAGTGCTACTTTACTGTAAGGTTTTTGTAAAAAAATATGTTGAATGAACTACAAGGCTGTCATATAATGGGCCTGAAGCATCAGTTGGAAACTTCAAGAAAAAATGTGTGGCAGGAGGCGGGGTTAAAATGAATTTGGAGACGATGTCATTGGCACGGCAAGTGGATTTTGTTTTTAGGCAGCTGGAAGAGGAGCTTGTTCACGCTGTAGCGGGTACCGTCATTATACATATTCGTAACAATGCAGTCGGTAAATACGGGGTTCGGCACAATCCCATTGAAAGCAAAAATGGGGAGATCGGTCAATCGGAACAGGGGATGACCGTCTCTCAGGTACAGGCCTTTCGCCAAATGGCGATCGATTCGCTTAAGCTCAAACGCAATTGGACGCATGGAGAAATATTATATGATTTTTCCGTACGTTCAAGCTCAGGCGCCTGGTCGGCCAGCATACTCTTCGAATCCAATTATAATTTGGCTAACGGGATGTTCCGCTACCAGCCCAAGTATTCGCAGCAGGCCTTGAGGGATAGCCTCTAACGCGATAACCGTCCATTGACAAAAGAAAAATGCTGCCCGTTCGCGCGGCAGCATTTTTTGTATTTCATATTAGCGGGTGAATCGGCCTGCTAGCTGCTGCTCCGCTATTTGAACGAGCTTACGGGTAATATAGCCCCCAAGTGCGCCTGCATCGCGAGTTGCCATGTTGCCGTAGTAACCGTCTTGAGGAATTTGAATGCCTAACTCTTGTGCTACTTCGAACTTCATTTGCTCAAGAGCCGCGCTTGCCTGAGGTACGACCAGCTGATTGCTGTTGCGGGATTGTCCTGCCATCGTATTTCACCCCCTTACATTTGTCTTGGCCCTTATTATTGTTCCTGTTGGAACCTTTTATACAATATGGAATTCATAAGAAGTCCTGAAATAATTTCCAGTTTTATTTTTACGAGCCAAAATTGTAATCGGGGTAAACGTAGGGAGTGTCCGGCATTTCAATGACTTGAATTTGCCGTGCTTTAAGCAGGATAATCGGGTTGCCGTCGAACGTGCTTTCCGTAACCGTTCCCCGTACTTTAAGCCAGACATCGTTCTTATAAAGAGGCGCGCGCGGGTAGTCGACCATAAGGCCGTATGGTACGGAATCCGCCGAGCAGCAGTTCATCGCGAAGCGGCTTACGGCAAACTCGCTTTTCTTCATCCCGTTCTGTCTGTACACAAACCCGCTGATCTCAACCGTTTTACCGACAAAATTACGGCGGTACAAGTCAAGCGTCGTCAACGTCTCAATATACCGCTCATCCGGCACTTCGATAGTATCCTGCTTATACAACTGCTTGCCAAGCTTCGCATGCGCCGCCGTATATTCATCCGCAGGGAACAATTCGTCAAGGTTCTTCCGGCTATCCGCAGCGGGCTCGCTCTGCCCACTTATTCCCGTTCCGGCGGCCGCGGCCGGCACCGTCTTTCCCGAGCCGGAGAAGCTCACCCCTTTCTTCGCTGCAAGCGAGCTCCCGAGTGTGCTTTCCGGCAGGAGGAAACCGAGGGCCAATGGAAGCACGAACAGCCCGTAAATAAGCGTGTTTTTGGCTAGTGATGGTGAGGGCTCATGGTTGCAATCGCATTCTGCGGCCTCATAGCCCATCCATACCCTGAATGCGGCATAGACTTGATAAATCGCGGTCGCATAGAGCCCGATGGCAGAAAGCTTCACATATAATTCCATGCGCGGAGCGATATAAAGCGATAAGCTGTCGGTACGAACGAGGTAGACAATATAAACGGCGAATCCGCTCATCACGGCAGCGCGCAGCAGATGATGGATCAGCCTTCTCCGGTCGTCGGTTGACATCAGCACGATTCCTTTCATGAAGAAGTGTAGCCTTTATCCGGCATTATGAGCTAAAGAGGAGCTTATCCGCAATCATCGATCCAATGAGGATCGCTGCAAATAAGAATGCAATGACGGCAACGACCACTTTAACTCTGAACGAGGAAAGCAGCATAAGCGTGCTTTTCAGATCGACCATCGGTCCGAATACGAGAAAAGCAAGAAGTGGGCCAGAGCCGAAAATCCCGTTAAATGAAGAGGCGACGAACGCATCCGAGGTGGAACAAAGCGAAATCGCGAAAGCAAAGCCCATCATGAAAATGTTGGCTGTCAAAGGCTGATCGCTGAGCGATGTCAGCAAGCTTCGGTCCAGCACCGTTTGGACGAGAGCCGTAAGAAGCGAGCCGATAATCAAATATTTACCGATATCGAAAAATTCATCCGAAGCGTGGGCCAGCGTAGCCCGGACACGTCCGCGCCAGCTGCTCGAGCTGCGATTGTCGCCATGGCTGTGCCTGGCAGCATGTATACTCGGACCGGACGCCGCCGAAGGTGTTTCCAGCTTCAAGGGGCTCTTTTTCATGAAGCGGTAGAGCAGCAAGCCAAGCATAATGCAGACAGCCAAGGCGAGTCCCATTCTGGCGTAAGCCATCATCGGCTGCGATCTGAATGCGGTGTAGGTAGATGCGAATACGACTGGATTGACAATGGGTCCGGCGAAGATGAAGACAATCCCGATGTAGGCCGGCATTCCTTTGCGGATCAACCGGCGTACGACCGGAATCATTCCGCATTCGCACAGCGGCAGCAGCAGTCCGAGCAAACTTCCGAACAGAACGCCCACGACCGGATTTTTCGGTGTAAGCCTCGCGATGACAGTATCGGAGACGAATACTTGCAGCAGGGCGGAAACAAGCACGCCGAGAAGAATAAAGGGAAATGCCTCTAATATGATGCTGATAAAAAGTATTTTGAAGGATTGAAGGGACGGGCTGGCCAGAATAAGATCGGTAAAGCCGCCAGCGGTTAAAATACGGGCCAACATAACAAGACACCCTACGGCGAGCAGCGGTGTTCCCAGACGGTAAACGATATTCAACCGTATAAACTCCTCTCTACTAGCATCTAAATTAGTATAGGTTATGCTCATTGATGCGTCTACAGGACAACCATTGGCGACAATTTTTATTGAGTCCTCCTAAAGTCCCCTGAGGCAGCTTGGCCCGAGCGAAGGCCGAGCGTGCAAATAGTATCACTGGTGCTACTGCATCGGCCAGAGAGGCTGTCTGTGGCGCCAACGTTATTCAAGTCCCGCAAGGGACACCAGGGCGAACGGGTGGGCCAAATTGTCAAGCGTGTCCCGTGAGGGACGAAAGCGGATCCGCGAACGCGCTCACGCAGGGGCTGTCTCTGTACATCCCACGTGTTACTTTCCGGGTGTCCAGAGGGCCGGGGCCTTAGGGGTCCCCCTCCGGGGGAATTAGGGGGGAAGCAAAAGTAAAAGTGGAAGTGGAAGGAGAGATGGTCAACGGGAGGGTAATGGGAGCTTCAAGGGGGGCGTATACCCCTACTTGACAATTCCCCCCCGAGAGGTATAATCTTCATAACTGCAATGAAGGGAACAAGTAAGCGCGGATGTACGCTTTCAGAGAGCCGGTGGTTGGTGCGAACCGGAGCAAGTGTCCGATGCCGAATGGGTCCTGGAGCCGAGATGAGGAAAGCGAGCGTACGATCGTCCGTATGCATCTCCGTTTCGTTCCGCGTTATGGAACATGAAGGCTTGTCGAACGCGCTTATTCAGTGCAGTTAGGCGGGCAAATTAGGGTGGCACCACGGTCCTTCGTCCCTTTCGGCGAAGGGCCTTTTTGCGTTCGAAAATAACGATAAAAGCGAGTAAGGGAGGATATAACTATGCCGCGAGTTCTTTCGGGCATTCAACCGAGCGGGCAGCTGACGCTCGGTAACTACATCGGAGCAATGCAAAACTTCGTAAAGCTGCAGGAAACCCACGAATGCTTCTTCATGGTCGTCGATCTGCACGCCATTACGGTGCCGCAGGAGCCGGCAGCACTGCGCGAGCAGACGGAATCGGTGGCATCGCTGTTTGTCGCTGCCGGCATCGATCCGACAAAAGCGAGCATTTTCGCGCAATCCCACGTTTCCGCTCATGCCGAGCTGGGATGGTTGCTGACGACGCTCACTTATATCGGAGAGCTGGAGCGAATGACGCAGTTTAAAGACAAATCGGCGGGTAAAGATTCGGTCGGTGCCGGATTGTTTGTCTATCCTGCGTTAATGGCAGCCGACATATTACTTTATAACGCGGATCTGATACCGGTCGGAGACGACCAGAAGCAGCATTTGGAGCTGACACGCGATCTTGCGCAGCGGTTTAATTCCCGCTACGGCGATTATTTTACGATTCCCGATCCTTATATCCCGAAGGTCGGAGCGCGAATCATGTCGCTTGATGACGCATCGAAAAAAATGAGCAAAAGCAATCCGAATCCAGGCAGCTATATCGCACTGCTTGATCCGCCGGATGTGATTCGCAAAAAACTCAGCAGAGCGACAACGGATTCAGGCCGTGAAGTGAAATACAATCCGGCGGAGAAGCCGGAGGTGAGCAATTTGATGAGTATATATGCTCACTGTGCGGGCGTCACGCTGAGCGAAATTGAAACGCGTTACGAAGGGCAGGGCTATGGAGCGTTTAAGAAGGATCTTGCGGAGCATGTCGTAGCGACTCTGGAGCCTTTGCAGCACAAATATGCGGAGATTCGAAGCTCGGGAGCGATTCACGATATCTTGAAGCAAGGCGCTGATGAGGTATCGGAGAAAGCGAACAGAACGCTGCGCGATGTGAAGGAACGGATGGGATTTCTTCTTCCGGGTTGAACGGAAAGTGGAGAGATAACTGAATACCTGCAACAATAACGCCGCGGATAGGGGAATTACCCCTGTCTGCGGCGTCTCATTTTGGCGCTTACTATAAATCCGGAGCCGATGCAGCCGATTGTCAGTATAAAGAACAAGGCGGCGATCCATCCATTATAGCTGATGGAAACAGCGGTAGCACTCATTAACAGCATAGATACAACGGCGAAGAGAAGAGCCATTGGCTTACTCATAATCGATTTGCTCCTTTTCTTTTGAAATTCATTAAAGTTGAAAGCATATTCTTTTCACAAACGTATCATAATAAGCTTGCAAGCTTGCAACACACAATCGTGAAGAGGATGAAAGGAGAAATTCCACATGCCAGGACAAAACCGTAACAGCAATCAGCTGGTCGTACCTCAAGCAAGTGCAGCTTTGGACCAAATGAAATTCGAGGTAGCGCAAGAGCTAGGAATCCAAATTCCTCAAGACGGTTACTACGGCAACATGGCGACTCGTGACGCAGGCTCGCTCGGGGGATACATCACCCGTAAGCTTGTTCAAATCGCCGAACAACAACTGTCCGGACAATCGCAGTTCCGCTAAGTCGATCCAAGGCAAAGCAGATCTTTGATTTACAAGGCAATGGCTCAAGGGAAACCTTGAGCTTTTCCTTTTTCCCGGCGATTGCTTACTTAAGCGCACACAGGGCCCCTTCTATTGTGCAAGAAGGGGCCCTGCTCCGTCAATACGTATTCATTCGCAGACGTTTTTGCAATCGGTCGTCGCTCAGCCAACCGACATAAGAGCCGAGTGTCTTATAATCACTATCCATCAGCAGTACGCCGACGAACGGATACTGCTTTCGGTGGCGGTAGCGGACGTCCGACCATCGAACCTCGAAGCCCCACGAATGCTCCTGCACTTCGGCGCAGGCGAATGAGGTGAAATACAGAAATGATTGTATCGAGGGATCGTTCTTTGACTGTTCAACGGCCGGGTGCTCGGAGCACCTGGCGCGGTCGACCCACCGAAGCTTGCCGCGCCGGAAGTCGCCGATTATAAAGCTGCCGTCGTCACGCTGCTTGACGACATTCCAGTCGTAGAGCGATACCGTTGGAATAAGCACGTACCGGTCGCTCTCCCGGCTGTCAGTGTCCAACGTTCTCAGCTTCCTGGCCAGTGTACGATGCGCAGCGGTCCGCCAGATATAGTAAACGATTAGCAGCGAGTAAAGAATCGGGAAAATAAACCTGGGATCTGCCACCGCAAGCGCCCACAACAGGATGGCTACAAGATGCGAAGTGAATATTACGGGATCGAAGATGTGAATGATGTTCCACGATATCCACTTCTCCGAGAACGGCCGCGCTGCTTGCGTCCCGTAGGTGTTGAACAAATCGGTGAAGACATGAATGACGACGGCCAGAAGCACCCATCCCCCGAGGTGAAGCCATGGTATCGAGAACCCGAAGAACGCCTGCAGCATTAATGTAATGGCGATCGTCCAGATCGCAATCGCGGGAATTGAGTGCGAAACTCCGCGGTGATTTTTTATATAAGCGGCATTGCTTTTCAATCTGAGAACTCCGTCGAAATCCGGAGCCTGGGATCCGACTACCGTACCGATCAGTACGGCGGCGTAAACGGTTTGGTCGGAAGCGATAACAGGGTCGATTGAAGCGAGCCCGGCGAGTCCGAGTCCCATGACCAAATGCGTCCCACTGTCCATGAATAAGTTCCTCCTTAAGTTATCAAAGCTGTCATTGTACCCTAAGCTTAAAGTTCTTTGTCGAATCCGTAAACCCTTCTTGAATGCGGAAAACGTAGTTTTTCCAAGCATTCGCCTTCGAAGTGCTATACTTCTATATGTACGCTTAAGTATTTTCTGAATCGTGGGTGTTTATAACGGGGGGACGATTTTTATGCACATTTGTTTTATTGAATATCGTATTGACGCCATTTATGAAGAAAGGTATCGGAACTGGATAGCGGAAAAGCTTGCTGAAAAGAACGAGTTCAGGCTCTACGAAGGTACCGACCAGCCGTTATTGTTCGTTGAAATATGGGAGTCAGAGGACGAGCCTGGCGCCGAAGCCGTGAAAAAAGAACGCTGCAGCGAGCGTTCTTCTTGGCGGATCATGGCGGATTGGGTGCCCGGAGGCACCGCGAAAATTCATGCCTGGACGTTTCGGCCGATTACCGGCCCATCGTAACTTGACCACCGACGCCCCCGCCGGCAGTCGATGTGATCGGCGTCATGTTCGTAATCGTCTGTCCCTGGAATGTGTATGAATAGTTAATCGGCCCGTCAAATGTGACGTAATCAAGATTCAGCGTAAGCAGCAAATAACGCATTCCGGTGGACGGATCGCTGAGTATGATATGGTCGCGCCCTGCGGCTTCAATCAGTCCGCGGAAAACCTTGGCGTTCCACTCGCGGTTGTTCTCGTATGTCATGTAAAAAGTAGCCATCTTGCCGCGGTTCATTCGCAAAATATTCTCAACATAGGATTCTTCGGCAGCCGGTGCTGCGACTACGTTTCCACCCGCCGGCGTGACGAACGAACCGCTCGGTATGCTGGGCGGCATCATTCCGGCTCCTGCCGTCATCGGCATCTGCATCTGCATCGGCATCTGCATAGGCATCTGCATCTGCATAGGCATTGCAGCAGCCGAAGGGAACTGCTGAGGTGAAGGGTAAGGATAATTGTATTCATAATCGTCATATTCCGGATAGCCGCCCATGCCAGCCGTACTCACCGTGCTTTGATACCCGTAACCGTTCGACATGTTTCCATTTCCTCGCTTTCTTTGCTGACAACCGGGATCCATTTAAGCCTGATCGCGGCTGCCGTCAGTGTGACCAAACATAACCAATTAACGTGTGCTTATTTAGTATACGCCGGGGCAATCCGCTCTCGTCGGGACATAGAAGCAATGCGCCTTATACTTTCCGATAAGCCGCTGATTCCACCACTCGGCAGGACATCCGCCCGTAGGCCGGAAATACCACAGCGAGTTCGTAGCGGGATGCCGGCGTTCGCCGTTCACGACTCGACGCGCCAATGTTATCTCGCTTTCGCGGGCTTTCTGATAGAAGTAACCTTTTTGCGTGGCTTCAAATCCGCCCGGGCTTTGAAAAACCATTTGCGGAATACTGCGGATATTTTTGAAATCAATACAGTTGCTCCGAACACGGTTAACGCCGACATTGCCGACCATCAGCATGCCCTGTTCGCCTTCGCCTTCCGCTTCCGCGCGCAATAGACGGGCGAGGAGCTTGATGTCTTCGGATTTTGCTTTAACAACCGCCATATATGGACTATCTCACTTCCTTTCGTTCAACTGGGCCTTTGACCACAATGATAGTGTATTGACGGATAAGCAAAATGGTTCCATATCAAGATCGGACGCTCTGTTTTTGGCTGCGTTACACTTTCGGGCCGCGGAGATTCGCTCAGTTTCGCCAAGCGGTGTCAAATTGATGAACACGGGGCGCGAACATTGTCAACAGCTTGTTTTTTCGGTATGATTAGAGCGGTTTAAAAACAAATATGATGGGCGTATCTCGCCCATGTGGGATCGGAACGGGGAGGCTGGCTGTGCTTAAAGATTATGTGGCCCTGACAAAACCGCGCATCATACGGCTTAATGCGATTGCGGCGTTCGGCGGGTTCTGGGTCGCTTCCAAATGGGATCATATCAATTGGTGGCTGCTGCTTTATATGCTGCTCGGTTCGGCACTTACGATGGCATCGGCTTGTGTAATTAATAATTACTGGGACCGTGAACTCGATAAGAAGATGGAACGGACAAAGAACCGCGCTTTGCCGATGGAGCGGCTGAATCCTGCCGGTGTGCTTATCTATGGAATCGCGCTTGGCGTCATCGGGATCGGAGTGCTGTTTACGCTGGTTAATCCTCTTACCGGATGGCTGGGACTGCTCGGATTCTTCGTCTATGTCTTTATCTATACGATGTGGCTGAAGCGCACGTCTACATGGAGCACTTCCATCGGGGGAATCTCCGGTGCGATGCCTCCGGTGATCGGCTACTGCGCAGTGACGGGCTACATTGACGCAGGCGCATGGATATTGTTCGCGCTGCTCTTCCTGTGGCAGCCTGCGCACTTCTGGTCGCTGGCGATCAGACGCGTTGAAGAATACCGTGCGGCGGGATTTCCGCTGCTTCCGGTATTGAAAGGCATCCGCCGCACGAAGCTGCAGATGATTCCCTATACACTTCTGCTAATCCCGACGGGCGTGTTTATGTATACGTACGGATACGTCGGTTATTTCTTTCTGATAGTGTCCATAATCGGCGGGCTGTTTTGGGCGGCTCATACGATAATGGGACTCAGTGCCCGGGACGATATGAAATGGGCCAAGACGAATTTCTTTATTTCGATTAGTTATTTGATGCTTGTCTTCTTTGTAATGATTGCGGATACGAACGGCGTGATGTAAACCGTACGCAGTGTATCCGGGCCGGGAGGGACCGCAGGAATGAGTTTTGCACGGAAGCATGCTTTTAAAATTGCTGTGCTGGCATTATGCGCGGCAATGGGGATTTATTTGTATTTGTCTTCCACGAAGGAAGCCGCTCCGAATCTGGACCAGAATTATAAGGCGCCGGGCTTTGAGCTTACGGATCTGGACGGCAATAAGGTTTCGCTTGAGAATACAAACGGTAAGGTGCGCGTCATTTATTTCTTCTATGCCAATTGTCCGGATGTATGTCCACCGACGACTTTTCTGATGTCGCAAGCCCAGAATAAGCTCAAAGAACAGGGAACCTTCGGGAAAGATGTCGAGTTTCTCTCGATCACCTTTGATCCGGTGCGCGATACGCCGGAAGCGATGAGGAAGTTCGCCGGCAAGTTCGATATCGATTCCAACGGTTGGAAGTTCCTGCGTGAGGACAGCGAGGAACAGACCAAGGAACTGATGAAGGGCTTCGGACTCGGTCTTATCAAGGATAATAACGGTTATTTCACACATGCCGACGCCATCACGTTCGTAGACCGCCAAGGCTCGGTACGCAAGGCGATGATCGGCGCGAAAGACGAGACGCAGAATGCGGACAATATCGTCAAAGTAGTTAATGCGCTGGTGGATCAGTAGGGGAATGACATGACGGTCCTCTGGTCGATATTATGGAACAATGTGCTCCCGCTTTCGGTTATGATCGCCTTCGGCGTCACACTGCAGCGGGCGTTTTCTTTAGACATTAAAACGCTGTCCAAGCTGAATTTTTATTTGTTTTCCCCGGCAATTATTTTTAAATTATTGTACACGACGGATATATCGCTTCAGGTTGTGGGAGAGGTGCTGCTGTTTTTCACGGTCTTCATGGGGCTGATGTTCGGCGCCGCCCAAGCCGTTGTCGCTCTGAGAGGTCACAAGGGCGGGATGGTGGGCGCGATGCGGAACAGCGTCCTGTTCTATAACAGCGCCAACTACGGCATTCCGCTTAATCAGCTTGTTTTTGCGGGGAATCCCTTTACGCTTTCGGTGCAGGTCCTGATCATGATGATGCAGTCTCTTGTGCCTAATACGTACGGAATTTACAGCGTTAATGCACACCGGAGCAGCGGCCCGCTCGTCTTGAGGACGATTGCACGTCAGCCGGTTATATATGCGATCCCGCTGGCGTTTCTGATGCGGGGATACAGCATACCGCTGCCCGGCTTTATGTCGACGCCGCTTGATTATTTGGCCGATGCATTTATCGGTACGGCATTGATCACGCTTGGCGTTCAGCTTGGGAGCATGAAGTGGTCCTGGCGGAGCCTGATGCTCAGAGATGTGCTGCTGTCGAGCGGCCTGCGGCTTATCCTCGGCCCTCTGCTCGCCGCGTTGATCGTATGGGCGATCGGTATTGACGGGTTAATGGCGAAAGCGTTAATCGTCTCTTCCGCCGTGCCGACTTCCCTCTCGAGCGTCCTGCTTGCCGTCGAGTTCGATAACGAGCCGGAGTTCGCCTCGCAATCCGTACTTGTATCGACGGTGCTTAGTATCCTGACGGTAACGTTCGTGATCTATGTGCTGAATATTTGAATAAAGTGAAGCGTTTAAAACAAATCTTCTTTACTCCACGGAGCGGGATCCGGGGGCGGGTACACGATGTACGCCTCCAGGCCCGCTTTTTCCAATTGTTCGATGAGATAAGGTTCCGGTGTACTTTCTACGCCCGGGTAGCCTTTGCGGGTATAGATATGGTCGGCGTCGGGAAAGGCATCCCTCAGCATGCCGCGGATCCGCTTGCCTGAAGCGTCGTTATCGGTAAACAAGTATGCCTGCTTGTCACCCACCTGGCGGCGGAGCTTGTCAATTTGACCCGCGCCTGGTATACCGTATGTGCAGAAGATCGGAACCTCTTCTGTCAGTACTCGGCGAAGTCGGGTGCGGTCGTTTTTTCCTTCTACAATAATGGCGATATCCAAATATCTTCACCTCTAAGGCTATTGTAACCGAATAATTGCGGCAGCGAAAAGACGGCTTGCCGAGGAGCAAGCCGCCGGGAGACGGAGGGGTGAAAACAGTCAGGCTGGAAACTCAGACAGTCCGGCAGGACGATAGCGGGGATAATGACGCCCTCTGCCGCTAACCGGTTCGGGTGAAATGGGCGTTTGCGCTGCCCGGGCGAAAGTTATGAAACGGCAGTAACGACACTGCGATCATAAGAGCCACGAATGCAATGTAATACGGCGAAATATAATTCCGCAGCTGTCCGGCAAGCATCGGCCCGATGAACGCACCGACGGAGAAGGCGATCGAGAGTATGGAGAAGGTCCGCCCATAACGAACACCGCCGCTCAGTTCGATGAGCAGGGATGACAGCGCCGGGAATATAACCCCTTTGGCCATGCCGAGCAGCAGGAGCAGCATATAAAAAGGAAGCGGGGCGCCCGCTGCGATCGCAAAATAGGTCAGAGCAAGCATAAACGCCCCCCAGAGCGAACGCATAAATGGCGACAAACGGTTCAGGAACAGCATGCTTAGCGTAATAAGCGCTCCGAGGCTGACTACGGAGAAGAGCAGGCCGGTCGTCATCATTGCCTCCTGTGTTGTAGCCATAAGTGGAAGCTCGAACGATAGAATGCCCTGGGCACAGCTCATTGCAACAGGCAGCGTGTAAACGAGCCATGGTATCGACCGGAAGGGATGGCTGCCGTTTTCCTCGGACCCGGTCTCGTTATCGGCCGTACCGTCTTCCCCCTGAACGGATTCTTCGGCTCGTTCGGCTGCGGAAGCTTCGCGAATAAAGAACAATGCGCACGACGCAGTTCCGATAAGTATCCAGCCGAGTAAATAAAATGCCGTAGTGAAGCCGATCTGCGCTACCAGATAGGCGCCTGCCGCCGGAGAAACGACGGAAGCGATTGTATGTACAAGCCCGTTGCCGGCCATCAGTTTCCCCTGTTTGACGCGGTCTGTCGTTATTCGGGCAAGCAGCGACATACAAGCGGGAGAGAGGAAAGCAAGGACAAAGCCGCTGATGGAACGGAGGACCAGCAGCTGCCACGGATCGGTGACCTTCGATTGGAGAAGCAGAATGACTCCCGCAGCCATAAGGCTGAAGACGATGAAGAGCCGGCTGCCGAACCGGTCAACGCCATATCCGGCTATGATGTTCCCGGGTAAATGAGTGATCGAATAGAGTCCCATCATAAGGCCGATAAACGAAGGAGCTGCGCCGAGCGATACGGCGAACGGCGTAAGGATCGGATACTGGGCATGCAGATCGAAGAATGCGACGAACAGAAACAAATAAAGCCAAATTGCGGTTTTCAAAATAACATCTCTCCTTCAAGCGAGCGTTCGAACACTATGTTACTACTTGTACGCATGGATAAGCCTTCTTATGTCTTGATATATTCAGAGTGCTGATCGGTGCGAAGGCTGCTCCGGTTTACGCGTAAATAGGCTTGGGGTATAATGTTTTTGTGTTCGGACTTTTCAGGGAGTATAATGGAGGAGACGGCTGATGAGCTTTGATTTTAGTAATTATGACATGGAAACCTGGTTTCAGTTTTTGAAAGATAACTGGCTTGTTCTTCTAATTGCTCTAGCAGTGCTGTTTATCATTATCCGCATTGTCAAAACGGTCGTAAAATGGCTGATTGTCGCGGTAATTGTTGTCGGTATAGTACTCTACAGCGGTTACTCTCTTGAGGATTTAAAGTCTTTGGGCACGAAGGTAACGGATACCGTGAAGCAAGAAGCGATTAACGCCATGGCGGGAGAGGCGCAGGATGCAACGTATACCTCTAACGGCGATGGAACTTTTACGATTAAAACAAAAAATTTGGAGCTCGTAGGCAAGCCCGGAGATAATGAAGTCAAGGTGTCATTCCGCGGGGCGCCGCTTGGAACCTGGAAGATCGACAGTGCGATCGAAGCCTTAATCGAACAAGCCAAGAAAAACGTATAGCCGAAATTTTCTCCGAAAACGCCATAGTTAATGCTTACGAAGATGCATTTTCTCCGAAAACGCCATAGTTAATGCTTACGAAGATGCATTTTCTCCGAAAACGCCATAGTTAATGCTTACGAAGATGCATTTTCTCCGAAAACGCCATAGTTAATGCTTACGAAGATGCATTTTCTCCGAAAACGCCATAGTTAATGCTTACGAAGATGCATTTTCTCCGAAAACGCCATAGTTAATGCTTACGAAGATGCATTTTCTCCGAAAACGCCGTAGTTAATGCTTACGAAGATGCATTTTCTCTGAAAACGCCGTAGTTAATGCTTACGAAAATTTGTTTTCTCGAAAACGCCTGAGGAGGCTCAGACCATGAACACGTGGGTTCACGCGTTATTAAAGCCGGAACCGGTGGCGCTTATGGTGCTGCTCGTCTTGTTCGGTTCTCTTATTAAAGGCATGGTAAGAGGTGCATCGGGTTCAGCGAGGCACCTTTTCTTTTTTATTTGGCAGGCGGTCACCGTAGTCGTCTCGCTGGTGCTGGCGGGCCGGACAGCCACCTGGATGTCCCCGATCCTGCGCGAGTGGCTGAATGCGCGCAATATTCAAGTCCCGCAGGAGCAGTTGACTACATTTAAGCAGCTTTGGTACACGATCGTCACAAGCCTTCGCGATTTTGAACTGCTGAGGTTCGGTGTCCTCTTTCTGCTTGCTTATTCTTTGTTCCGTTATGTACTCGGCTGGCTGTACCCGTTATATGGACTAATGTTCGATTCCTTGATTCGCAGCGGCGGCGACCGTAGGGCGGGAAGCGAAAGGATATTCTCCAGAGCGGCAAGCCGCACGACCGGAGCTGCAATTGGAACTCTGCTCGGTGCGGGGAGAGCATTGATAATGATTGCGGTGTTATTCGTATATGTATCTCTGATGCCCGGGGGGCCACTGACCGATTCGATCCGTGCTTCCGCCCTTTATAATAAAACGGCGGACGAACTCCTGAATCCTGTAGCCGGCGATGTGCTCAAGCGCGGTCCGGTATTCACGCAGGCTGTTGAGTCGGAGTTCCGCAGGGTTCTGGAGCGGAAATATGAAGTTATCGATTCCGCCGTTCCCAAGAACATCGAGCAGGCGGCCGCATCCGTTACGGCGCATTCCAAGACGGATAAAGAGAAAGCGCGCGCACTTTATGACTGGATTGGGACGCGGATCAGCTATGATTGGGATAAGGCGAATAATTATGAGCAACACGGCATATGGAAGGAACAGACACCCGAGGATACCTTCAAAACCCGCAAGGGCGTATGTATCGATGTAGCCAGGCTTTACGCCGTTATGGCGCGCTCCGTCGGTCTTGAAGTACACGTCGTAACCGGACTCGGCGCCACCGGCAACGGCGGTTACGGTCCTCACGCCTGGAATGAAGTGCGTCTTGCCGACCAAGGCGGAGCCTGGATTCCGCTTGATGCGACATGGGCTTCATCGGGCGATTGGTTTGACCCGCGCGGCTTTTCCAATACGCATATACGCGAAACATAAGAAGGTTTGAAAGGAGATATAAACCGTGCCCGTGCAGGACGATCCGCAAAAGCGGGAAATCGCCAACCGGCGGAATTTCTCGTTCCGGTTGAACTTATTCTTTTTTGCTACATTTTTCTTATTCAGCGTGCTTATCGTTCGTTTGGCGATTTTACAATTTGTCGACGGTCCTTCGCTGAAAGAGGTGGAATCGAAAAACGGCACAATCCCGGTGCTGATCCCGCCGATCCGGGGCAACATTTATGATTCCGGAGGCACGCCGATCGCGTATTCCACATCGACTCAGTCATTGTATTACACCATCGAGCCGGGAAAACAGAAGGATGTAGAAGCCAACGCTACTGCGCTTGCCAAGAAGCTGCTGGCTGTATTTCAGAAATACGGCAGTCCAAATGAAGCAATGACGCTCGACGAGATAATTAAAAGCATGGACCTTCAGTATAAGAAAAACACCGTATCGGTACCCCGCCGTATCAAGACCGGACTGACGACGCGCGAGATCGCCGTCTTATTGGAAAACCGCGATCAATACCCCGGCACCGACATCGTGGAGGAGAGCATCAGGCACTATGATAAAAATCCGAGTCCGTTTGCGGTGCAGCTCGTAGGTTATTTGAAAAAATTCGGCGGAGGAGCCGAGAACAATCTGTATAAGGACCGGGCGAAAACCGATGACCCGCGTCTCAAGTATTTGCAGACGGAGGATGTCGGATATGACGGGCTCGAATATATGTATCAGGATATCCTGCGCGGTAAGAACGGCCTGAAGACGTATCCCGTTAATGCCGCGGGCCGCATCATCGGTCCGCCGACCATCACGAAGCCTGAAAAGGGCGATAATCTGTATTTGACAATCAACCGGGAAGTGCAGTTGAAGACGCAACAAGCCATCATGGACCAATTGCATCATTTGCAGACCTCGAGACTCAGTGATCGCGCCGTAAACGCCAAAACCGGCTATGCGGTTGCGATGGAGGTGAAGACCGGGAAAATTATCGCGATGGCTAGCATGCCCGATTACGATCCGAACATCTGGGAAGGCGGCAGAATCGGGACCGATGACTACGACAAGATCAGTCCGGTCTTGTTAAACGGAGCGATTTATCCTGTTATAGGACCTTACAAGGATAAGAAAGAGCAGAATAAGCATCCTTCCTCGGTCGTCTTTCTCGGTTCAACACAGAAGCCGCTTTCGGTTCTGATCGGCCTGAACGAAAAGCTGTTTACCACGTCGAGTACCTGGAATGATACCGGAGCGTTTTTTTACGGGAAAGAGGGCGCCAGTACACGTAGACGGATCGGAAACGCAAAAGGCCACGCATATGGATTACTGGACCCCGCTCAGGCGATCGCTCATTCATCCAATCCATGGATGTCGAAAATGGTCGGAGACGCGCTGTACCGCAAAGACGGCGATAAAGGCGTCGATATATGGGATAAATACGTGAAGCAGTTCGGGCTTGGCGTCTCGACTGGCAGCGGTCTGCCAAACGAAAGCAACGGCGTCATCGGTTATTTTCACGAACGGGAGGCAGCGAGTGCTCAGTCTGCGTTGATTTATGCGTCATTCGGACAGATGGGGCGGTACACGACGCTGCAGCTTGCACAGTATGCTGCGACGCTGGCGAGCCACGGCAAAAGAATGAAGCCCCAGTTCGTGAATGAAATTCAGGACTCGGAAGGGCACATAGTAAGCAAATTCAAACCGGAGGTACTCAATACGATCACTTTCCCGAAAGCGTACTGGGACGAGATTGAAAGGGGTATGGCAAACGTTAGTGTACCTGTATTCAATGATGCGCCATATAAGGTGCTGCGAAAGACGGGTACCTCGGAGCAGCAGGTAAGCACAGGGATCGTCGATAATGCGGTATTCATCGCCTATGCCCCGGCGGAGGACCCGGTTCTCGCGGTAGCTGTCGTAGTGCCTGAAGGCGGCTTCGGAGCAAGCGGCGCCGCGCCGATCGCCCGCAAGATTTTCGATGCGTACGATCAGGCCGTCGGACTGCACGGTGTGCCGCAGAAGCCGGCATCCGCTGCGGCAAGTGCTGCGGGTGGAATACCGGCAGGCACCGGCACGCAAGTCAACGCTTCGCATTAAACAACGAAAGTTGTTCCTGCAAAGGGCTCCCGGTAAAACCGGGGGTTTTTTTTTTAAGATTTTGAAAGGACTGGCCTGTTTATTATTTTCTGAAACTCTCAACGCATTAATAAAAGTTGCACAAGGGAAAGATATTTGCATATGATAAAACATGACTCGCGATAATGGTAAGTAAAACGCTTGCGAATAGACGTAATGAGGAGGGGATCCTTTATGCGTTCGAACACATATCCTGCCATTCGACGATTCTTTTGGACCTTATTATTTCTGACAGCAGTCACTATCGCCGTTTCGCTTTGCGGCGCTGTTTAGAAGGTTCCGATTTTTAATATCGCTTTGATCAGTTTGGGGGAATCTGCCTTTATTTCCCCTCTTTTTTGCGCCCAACGGCTAACAAGTTTATTTTTAATAGATATGACCTATTAATCTCGCGGATTTGGAATCCAACCCGGATGTGCTAAAATTGCTGTATGCACCTGTGACGGATTTTTGGCACGGGTATGTTATCAGAAACAGTGAGGTACGGGGAGGAAGCAATGGGAAAAATCAAACTTATCGCACTCGATATGGACGGGACGCTGCTTAATGAGATGCAGGAAATCAGCGGTGAAAATGAAACGTGGATCCGCAGGGCACTGGATGAGGGAATATTGGTCTGTTTTGCAACCGGACGCGGATTTCAAAGTGCGCTCGCTTATGCGGAGCAGCTGAAGCTTGACACTCCGATGATCACCGTCAACGGCGGTGAAATCTGGCGCAGGCCGCATGTGCTGCACAAACGTTACCTGATGCCGCCAAGCACGGTCAGAAGGCTTCACGAAGTGGCACTGCGTAACGAAGAATGCTGGTATTGGGCTTATTCGGTCGAGGGAATTTACAATAAGGAGAAGTGGATTGAGCCCTCCGGCGACTACGAGGGGCACCACTGGCTTAAATTCGGTTATTATACGGAAGACGCCGCAATGCTGGCCCGTATCTATGAGGAGACATCCGCCTGGGGGGGAATGGAGATCACCAATTCTTCTCCGCTGAACTGGGAGATGAACCCGGAGGGCGTGTCCAAAGCAAGTGCGCTCCGCGAGCTGTGCGGCCTGCTGGGCATTGAAATGTCGCAGGTGGCTGCGATGGGCGACAGCTTGAACGATATCGCAATGATTCGTGAAGCCGGCCTCGGAGTAGCGGTGGGCAATGCCCAGGATGCGGTTAAAGCGGTGGCGGATGCGGTCACCGTCACGAACAACGAGCATGCGGTCGCGCATCTCATCCGCGACCTTGTTCTGAAAGGGTGAGTGTACTGTGGAAATCGCGGGTTGGATTATTGTCGTCATCTTATTCGCTGTCGGGATGGCTGGCGCTATTTTTCCGATTTTGCCGGGGGCGCTTGCGATTTATGCCGCATTTTTCGTTTACGGCTTTTTCATTTCCTTCAAGCCGTTCGGGTTCTGGTTTTGGACAATCCAGACGCTCATTGTCGCCGTGCTGTTCCTGGCGGATTATGCTGTTAATGCCTGGGGGGTGAAACGCTTCGGCGGCTCGCGAGCGTCGGTCATCGGCAGTACGATCGGCGTCATTGCCGGCCCGTTCGTCATTCCCGCGTTCGGACTTGTTCTTGGTCCGCTGATTGGCGCAGTTATCGGCGAACTTATCGTCGGCTCAGACTTCAACAAGTCGCTGAAGGTCGGTTTCGGCTCGGTCGTAGGGCTGTTTTCCAGCATGGTTGTAAAAATTATTCTGCAGGTCATCATGATTGTTCTTTTTTTCATCTGGATTTAAAATTAGGAGGCGGCTGCAGTGGTCAAAGTAACGGTTTGGAACGAATTTCTACATGAGAACCTTCATGAGGAAGTACGGCGCGTTTACCCGGACGGAATACATAAGGCGCTTGCCGACGGAATCGGCACGGACGGCTTTGAGGTCCGCACCGCTACGCTCGATCAGCCGGAGCACGGATTAACCGATGAATTTCTGGCGAATACGGATGTTCTAATCTGGTGGGGACATATGGGCCACGATAAGGTTGAGGATTATATCGTCGATCGTGTGCATGCGCGCGTAATGAACGGAATGGGGCTTATTGTGCTGCACTCGGGTCATTTCTCGAAAATATTCAAGAAGCTGATGGGCACGGGCTGCGATCTGAAATGGCGCGAAGCGGACGAGAAGGAGCGCATTTGGGTGATCAATCCCGCGCATCCGATTGCCGCCGGTATTCCGGAGCAATTCGTGCTTGATAAGGAAGAAATGTACGGCGAGCATTTTGATATTCCTGTACCGGACGAGCTGGTTCTTGTCAGCTGGTTCGAGGGCGGCGAAGTATTTCGGACCGGGTGCACGTTCTTTCGCGGGCAAGGGAAGGTCTTCTATTTCCGCCCCGGGCATGAGACATATCCGACATACTATAACGCGAATGTACTGCAGGTCATCAAGAACGGTATTCGCTGGGCGGCACCGTCGGGAGCGGCGGCGCCGATTCGCGGCAATCACCAGCCTCTAGAGGAAATCAAACCGAAATAATGGTGCAGGTTAGGAGACATAAAGCAGCTCATGGTTAAAAAGGACTCCTTGATCAAAGGTACGATCATACTTGCGGCGGCGGCGCTGGTAGCCAGGTTTTTGGGCATTTTCCAGCGTGTTCCGCTGGAACACATGCTGAGTAAAGACAGCGGCGATTATTTCGTTGTCGCCAATAATGTTTATATGATGCTGCTCATTATAGCTACGGGAGGTATCCCAAGCGCGATCAGCAAAATGATTTCCGAACGGTATGCCCTCGGCCGACCGTTCGAAGCACAGCGAATCTATCGTGCCGCTCTGTGGTTCGGAGCGGTAACAGGCGTTATTATTGCTCTGCTAATGTATGGACTTGCACCGGTGTATGCCACCAAGATAACAGAACACCCCGGTGCGGACGCTTCTGTAAGAGCGATTGCTCCGGCACTTCTGCTCTTTCCGGTCATTGCGATGATGAGAGGTTATTTTCAGGGCAGACAGATGATGGTGGCAGGCGGCTTGTCTCAAATCATTGAACAAGTGATGCGTGTCCTTACTTCAGTGGGACTTGCGCTTCTTGTAATTTCATGGGGATGGGGCGACCGCTGGATTGCGGCTGCCGCTACCTTCGGAAGTGTATTCGGAAGCATCGGCGCATTTGCCGTTATGCTGTATTACGCGAGGAAGCTGAAGAAACAAGACACGCTGGATGCTGCCGCTTCATCACAAGCGGCTTCAAGCGGCGTGCGCAAGTTGTCATACTCATCTATCTATAAAGAGATGTTCAACATGTCTGTCCCGATTGTGGTGGCAGCAATGACGGTGCAATTTATGTACACCTTCGATTCGTCATTATTTAATAAGCTCACGGGCGCCTATTACGATCACGAGACAGCCAAACAGGTTCTGAATTGGCTCGGGATGAAAGCGCAGGCGATCGCGGGTATACCGCCGATTCTGGCGATCGCTCTCAGCACCTCGATTATACCTGTTTTATCCTCAGCCTATTCGGTATGCAACATGAATGAAGTACAGCGGCAAACATCGCTTGTGATGAGGATCGTCGTATTTACCGGTGTGCCTGCGGCGCTTATTCTGACCGTCGCTGCAGTTTCGGTAACCGGGGCGCTCTTCTCCGACTCGGGCGGAAGCGGGATGGTAGCGGCTCTGACAGCCGGTACTATCTTTCAAATCACCATGATGACAAGCAACTCTATTTTATTCGGACTGGGGAAGGCCCGCATTCCGATGCGGCATACGATTATCGGCCTGCTCGTTAAAGTCGTGGCGAGCCTGGTGCTTGCTCCCCTTATAGGTGTATATGGACTGATACTTTCATCCACCCTTTGCTTTACAGTCATAGCCTCGCTGAACCTGCGGGTGATTCGCAGCGAGGTGAACCTTTCCGTTCTTGGTACCCGTTGGTATGGCTACATGGCAACGATCGCCGTCTCTGCTGCGGCAGGGTGGATCACAGACATGGCTTGCCGAGGGCTGCTGAAAGGCTTGCCGCACAAGCTGATGTACTTTATATCCGCATCCGCGACCGGCATCGTATCGCTCGGATTATATATCGTCCTATTAGTGCTTCTCCGTGTCGTCACGGCCGATGACGCCCGTCAGCTTCCGGGACCTCTGCGTAAGGTGCTGACCCCGCTGATCCGTGTAACGGCGCGCGTCAAGGCGGATTCTCGTTAATCTCTTAATCTTCCACTTTTCCCCTTTGCATGGTAGAATAGACATTAGTCTTTTTGACCATAGAGAGGGGATTTTTCGTTGAAAACGTGGAGATGGAGTAAGAAAACGATTGGGATTGTACTACTTGCGCTTGTCCTTGTGGTGGTTGCCGGCTGTCAGGCAGTAGGAGGCGTCGACTTCAACCAAATGTTGAAGCAGTCCATCCAGGTAAGTTCTTTTGAAGGTAAAGAAACGGTGGAATTCAAGCTGCTGCTTAAAGATGATGCGCTGAAGGATATACCGGCGGAGGAAGCGGAGCTGCTCCAGCTTTTCTCGTCAATTAAATTGCAGCTGGATAGTGTAAAATTATCAGATTCGACTCATATGTCCATAGCCGGTAAGCTGGAATTGGGAGATAAAAGCATCGGATTTTCGATGAAGATGAACGAAGAGCTTGTGGAAATTGCTATAGAAGGCGCCAAGAAACCGATCGTGCTTCATTTGAATGAAGGCATGTTTGCGGAGGATCAGCCTTCGGTCGAAAATGCGCCGGATCAGTCGTCGGCTGCGGAAGCCGGCAAACAAATCATTGATATTGTCAGCGGCTATGCGATCAATAATTTGCCTAACCCGACTAACCTGTCCGTCAACGCGGGAGAAGAAACCGTGAACGGCGAAACCGTGAACGGCATGCATATTAAAACCGAGCTGAACGGCAAAGAAATATGGAATTGGATAGGAACGTATGTAGACGCACTCATTAATGATAAAGAAGGACTTAAGACGATGCTCTCCGCGCTGCTGGATGCGCTGGAGAGCCAGAACGGTTCGCTTCAAGCGGCAGCTGGAGAAAGCATCTTCGGTTCGCTTCCGGAGGCGGACGAGAAGGCGGACGCCGTTCAGAAAGCGGCAGATAACATAGTCGAAATGCTGACACAATTCAAGGATGAAATGAAACAAGCGGAGAAGGATGACCCGGAATCGATCAATCAAGTGTTCAACGAGCAAACATATATTAAGGCAGATATGTTTATTGACAATAAGCTTGATATCCGCAAATCGACCATTGAAGCGGCCGTAAAACCGGAATCGGACGAAACCGGAGAAGATTTCGCAGGTATGCCGATCGAGGGAATCTGGCTAAAAATTTCCGGTGAATCCTGGAACGTGAACGGTACTGTAACGCCGGATGCTCCGGTCCAATCCGAGAATTCCCTCGATGCCGCGGATTTGTTAACGATGGAAGGTTATCAAATTCTTCGACAATTTAACAGCGACTCGGTAATATATGGATTGCTGCGGAATCAATTGCATATTACGAAGCAGACGGTGATGCTGCATCCGGAATACAGCAGCAGCAGGCCTATAAAGACGCCTGCCGGCATAACGCTCATTCCCCTGCGCGATACGGCATCCGGATTCGGCGCGACTTTGACTAAAGATTCGGCGGCTGGTACGATTAACGTGTATGACGAAGCGACCAACACGACGATAAAGGTGAAGGTTGGAAGCAACCAGGCAAGTATTAACGGAAAGAAAGTGAAGTGGGCATTCCCGACGACACTGATTAAAGGCGTGACTTATGTTCCCGCCAGGGACTTTACGAAGGCGCTAGGCGGTACGGTCAGTTGGCAGGATCAGTACGGCGACCAAATGTTGGTTATTGTCCGGGAGCCTTAATAAGTATCTTAAGCAATCGGAAGGAGTGACTGTACATCATGGATATGATTCAAACCGATGAAGCTTTCCGTCATGCAGTCGGTTCCGAGCAATTGACCGTTGCAGTATTCAAGACGACCTGGTGCAAGGATTGTCACTTTATTGAACCGTTTATGCCGGAGCTTGAAGAAAAGTACGACGGCCGCATCCGATTCGTCCAGGTGGACCGCGATGATTTGCCGGACCTATGCAGCGAGTTGAATATTCTTGGCATACCAAGCTTCATCGCATTTCGAAACAACCGGGAGCTGATCAGGTTTGTCAGCAAGCTGCGGAAGTCGCGCGAGGAAATCGAAGAGTTTCTGGACCGCGCGCTGCAGGTGGCTGAGGCGCTGAAGAGCTGAAGAGCCAACCGATAAGGACGGGAAGCGTCCGCAAGCAGACCGGCAGCATCCGGATGCTTGCGGACGCTTTTTAATGCATGATGTGCCTTCGTTCACATTTTCAACATGGTATTTGTCGAATGGTTTCGATATAATTGTGAGGTTGATTCTTCACGGAAGTAAGGTGATCGCTTTGATTTCAAATCGTTACCGCGCGCTCGCCATGGCGACGTGCATCGGAATGTTTCTAGTGCTGGTCGCCGGTTCGCTTGTCACGAACACCGATTCCGGCCGCGGCTGCGGAGATGATTGGCCGCTTTGCCACGGTAAATTTATTCCGGCTCATACATTGGAATCTTTAATTGAATACTCTCACCGTTTGATTACCGGCTTTGTCGGACTGCTGGTGCTCGCTGTTTTTATAGCGACTCTTATGTTCTACCGGCGGTATACGGAAGCAGTTGTTTATGTCAGCGCTGCAGGATTCTTCACGTTGCTGCAGGCTGTGCTTGGAGCGATCGCCGTCGTTTGGCCGCAATCGGCTGCGGTCTTGGCTCTGCATTTCGGATTTTCCATATTGGCCTTTGTCAGTACCTTGCTGCTGCTTATGTGGGCCAACCGGATGAGGCGAGGCCATGGAATAGACAAGCCTGCGGCGGCTGTGCCGCGATCAGTGTTTCGGCTCGTCCTGGCATCGCTGATATATAGTTACGTGGTAGTATATATTGGTGCATTTGTGCGCCATACCGATTCCGCTGGCGGCTGTTTGGGATGGCCGCTCTGCAACGGTAAATTTATTCCCGTTTGGGAAGGCGCGACGCGAATAGTATTTACTCACCGGGTGGCGGCCATGATTCTGCTGCTGTTTATCGGCTGGGTCTGGTTGTATGTAAGGCGCGTTTGCACAGATAATCTGGAGCTTAAGAAATCGGCGAACATCGCATTCATCCTTATTTGCGCTCAAGTGCTTAGCGGCGCGCTGCTAACCGTAACCATCACGGATGAAGATTGGTTCGTGTTTACGAGTATACTCCATAATGTTATTATTTCCATCTTGTTCGGCATTCTTACCGACTTGATGATTCGAGCTTGGAAATGGCGGGAAGGACGGGGTAGAGAATGAGTTTTACGGATTTGCGCGGATTGATTGAAACGCTGAGGCGCGAGGGAGATTTGGCTGTCATCGATGCGCCGGTCGATCCGTATTTGGAAATAGCCGAAATCCACCGCCGTGTAATTGACGAGGGCGGTCCGGCGCTGCTTTTCACGAATGTGAAGGGCAGCGCTTTTCCCGTTGTTACGAATTTGTTCGGCACAATCCGGCGTGTAGATCTCGCTTTCGGCCCGCGGCCGGAAGCATTCATGAAACAGGCGGTCGGTGCAATGGACCGCATACTTCCCCCCACGCCCAAAGCGATCTGGGGCGAACGCTCCTTAATTTGGGATGCGATGAAGGTTGGTCTCAAGCAAGTACAGCCTTCCTCAGCGCCCGTGCTTGAGGCTTGCAAACGCGAACGGCCGCTCGCCGGACTTCCGGCGCTGACAAGCTGGCAGCTCGACGGCGGCCCATTCGTCACACTCCCGCTTGTTTATACAGAGCATCCGGAGCATCGCAAGCAGCATAATCTCGGCATGTACCGGATGCAAATATTCGATGAGTCAACGACTGGAATGCACTGGCAAATTCATAAAGGCGGCGGCTTCCACTACCACGAGGCTGAGAAGCGGGGCGAAGCGCTTCCCGTCTCGGTGTTTCTAGGCGGTCCGCCGGCGCTTATCGCTTCGGCCATTGCTCCGGTTCCCGAGCATTTGCCTGAGCTTCTGCTCGCCTCGCTCATTACCGGAGGCAAGCTGCCGGTCGTGCAGGACCCGCATGGCAGCCACCGGATCCCGGCTCATGCGGAATTCGTCATCAGCGGCAGCGTGCCGCCGCATGTCAGGCGTCCGGAAGGTCCGTTCGGCGACCATTACGGCTATTATTCGTGGACGCACGATTTTCCCGTTTTCCAGGTGAGCCATATGTGGCACCGCAAGGATGCGATCTATCCGGCCACGATCGTCGGCAAGCCGCGCCAGGAAGATTATTATCTCGGCGATTTTCTGCAGCGGCTGCTCTCGCCGGCATTCCCGCTCGCCATGCCGGGCGTCAAAGATTTGTGGACTTATGCGGAGACCGGATTTCATGCGCTTGCCGCGGCCGTCGTGCGCGAGAGCTACTCCCGGGAGGCGCTCACCACAGCGTTCCGCATTCTGGGGGAAGGTCAGCTTACGCTGACGAAGTTTCTAATGCTGACCGATCAGCCGCTTGACCTTGCGAAGTTTGACCGTCTTATGGAGACGGTCCTGGAGAGGTTCAGGCCGGAGACGGATCTGTACGTGTTCGACAAGACCTCGCATGATACGCTCGATTATACGGGGGGCAAGCTCAATCACGGCAGTAAGGCGGTTATGCTGGGTGTAGGAGAACCGGTACGCGAGCTTCCGGGAGTGTACGATGAAGGGCCAATCGATGAAATAAACAGCATAGAAGCTTACTGCCGCGGGTGTCTCGTCGTCTCAGGCGCGTCCTATGTCGATGAACCGGAGCTCGCCGCAAGAGTCCTTGCGCGTCTCCTGGAGCGGGGCACACGCTGGCCGCTCATCGTTCTAGCCGACGATGCCGCGATCGCCGCAGCACAAACGCCGTTCCTTTGGACAGTGTTTACCCGTTTCAACCCGGCTGACGATATTTATGCCGGAACAACGGTCAGAAGGCATCATGTCGGCTATGAACTGCCGCTCGTAATCGACGCCCGGATGAAGCCGGGATATCCCGATGAGCTGATTGCGCGCAAGGATATCGTGGAGCTGGTCGACAGCAGATGGAGCGAGTATTTCCGGACTTAGCTTTCCGTACTATTTTCTAGAAAATATGCTTGAGCGGACGCCAGTTGGGGCAACCTTTAGGCATACTTGGATTCGCTCACCTTACCGTTGTCTATAGTTCAGGAGGGTCTGAAATGCTGCGTATGCTGTTTGGGGAGCCTCCGCGACAGTCGGGGGGCGAGCTTCTCCGTACAATTCAGGCGATGGAACAGTTCGCTTCCATGCTGCACAAACAAATCGCTCAGAGAGGCGATACCGACCACCGGCTCAAAAAATACAGAATATGGACCATGGGGCTGCTTGCGGCCCTCGACGAGCTGGAACAAAGCCAATATGCCGCACTTAAATTCGCCGAAAAAGTAAAGTCCGAGTGTGTTGAAGATATGTCGGCTGAAGAGCTGCTCCACTATCATCGGCATGTCTATTTTGACAAAAACGCTTTTATCCGTCTGTTCGCGGTGCTTGATAAGCTTGGCACCCTGATGAATGAATTTCTGGGGCTGGAAACGGAACGGCTGAAGACTCATTTCTCCTATTTTACCGTCCTGCGTGTCATGAAGCAGCGTAATTTATATCCTGAGCTCTCATCTGCGCTGAGCGAGCTGAAGGAGAAGTACAAGGACCCGCTTGCCCGGCTGCGTAAGCGTCGAAATACGGAAATCCATTATATGAACTCGGAAATGCAGGACGATCTGCTGCAGAGCCATCAAGTCAACGGCGGCCGGTACCGGCTTGAAAATCTTAACGAGCGGCTGGGCGATCTGGAGCAGGCGATGGAAATCGTTTATAAGACGCTGCAGCTGACATTCAACCATGCTTGCGCACAGATGAGGAAAAGACGGTAATGTGCTATACTTCTCATGGGAGGGATGCCCATGGAGCTGACAGGCAGGACGGCGTTAATTACAGGCAGTGCCAAAGGTCTCGGTAAAATGACTGCGCTTACGTTGGCGCGAATGGGCTGCGACATCGTTCTGAATTATGTGTCGAGCGAGCAGGAAGCGAAACGGCTGGCAGAGGATATTGAGCTTCTGGGGGTAAAGGCGACGGCCATCCGCGCGGATATAGCAGAGAGCTCGGATGTGGAACGGCTTGCCTCCGAAGCGCTGTCGTGGTCTCCAAACGGAGGCGTCGACATCCTTGTTAATAATGCTGGTCCTTTCATCCGCGAAAGACGGCTGTTCGCCGACTATGACACGGACGATATTATCGGCCTTGTGAACGGCAATTTGCTCGGTGTCATTCTGCTTGACCATAAGCTGCTGCCCGGCATGCGGCTCAGACAATGGGGACGCATCATTCACTTCGGTTTCGGTCATGCCGGCGAAGGACGCGCTTGGCCCCATAGGGCCGTGTATGCTACAGCTAAGACGGGACTTGTTTCATTCACCAAGACGCTGGCGGTCGAGGAGGCGGGCAACGGCATTACCGTTCATATGATCTGCCCCGGAGATATTAAGGGACTCAACAAGGAACGGTCAATCGAGGAGGTCGCCCGCGAGCGTGATGAGGAATCGCCAAGGGGACGTCCCGGAAGCGGGGAGGACATCGCCCGCGTCATCGCTTTTCTCTGTTTGCCGCAATCGGACTATTTGACGGGCAATATTGTGGATGTAACCGGGGGCTTCGACCCGATCAAGAACAACACCAAACGTACATAATATAAGAAAAAGAGTCTTACCGGCGCTTCGCATGCCACCTGGGCTGCGCATTCCGGCAAGACTCTTTATTGTAAAAATCATGCTATGCGGCTTCGTTTAGAATACCTGCATAACCTCTTGTACGCCTTCGACTTCCTCAAGCAGTGCACGCTCGATGCCTGCTTTGAGCGTGATCGTCGAACTTGGGCAGCTGCCGCATGCGCCCATCAGGCGCAGCTTGACGATACCGTCTTCCACGTCAACGAGTTCAACGTCGCCGCCGTCGCGCTGCAGGAACGGACGAAGCTTATCGAGAACGTCCAACACTTCATCATACATCGTGCTCTGTGCATTTTCGCTCATTGCAATCAACTCCTTTCTACCCTATTATAGTACAAAGCAGAGCAATTGAAAATGGATATCAACGTAAGGCCAGGTGAATCAGTCGTGTTAAAACCGATTATCGAGTTTTGTGCAAGCAATATGCATCATGGAACCGACCGCATCATGAAGAAGCTGGAGGACAATCCGGAAGTGGAAGTCATTGAGTACGGATGCCTCGGCAATTGCGGTGAATGCTATCTGTTTCCGTTCGCCATGGTGAACGGCGAGATCGTGGCGGCAGAGAAGGCGGAAGACCTCCTTGACCGGATTATGGAGTCCATAAAAGAGCAGCAAGCCGAGCGGGAAGCACTCGACCGGCTTATCGACGATATGTAGCTCCGCCCTGACCGGACGGCAGGCTACCGACCGCTTATCCCAGATGATGCCTGGACATCCATAGTACGCCGCTTTTGAGAACCCGCGGCACACGGCCCAGAATCGGGGTGCGGCCCATCAGGCCGAAGCCCGATTTCTTGCCCAGCGAGCCAAGCACGCCCTTAAGCTTGATCTTTGACAGGCGGGGCTTCTCATCCTGCCACAAAGCCTGCATCACTTCCGCTACCTGCTTGCCCTGCGCTTCCGCAGCTTGCGCGCTTGGCGCAAACGGAATCGAGGAGCAATCCCCGACGACAAAAACTTCATTATATTCGGGCAGTTGGTGATATTCATTAACAATCAGTCTGCCCTGATCGTCCTTAGGCAGATCCATCTTCTGGACGAGAGATACAGGCTGGATGCCCGCCGTCCAAACCGTGACATCGGTAAGGATGGGACTCGTGTCGTTCTGATCATACAGCACGCCGCCCTCCAGCTTGTGAAGCGAGACATGTCCGCGCATCTCCACATCATGCTCGGTAAACCACGACGAGACATATTCCTGGAGCTTACCGGGAAAAGCGGACAGAATGCTTGGTCCGCGGTCTACAATCCGGATATTGACATCAGGGCGGCCTTCGCGCAGCTCGGAAGCCACTTCGACGCCGCTTAATCCGCCTCCGACAATCGTTACTTGACCGTACGGCTTCACATCATTGAGCGCTTGATAAGTTTTACGCGCCGCTGAGAATGTCTGGATGCTGTTGGAATAAAGCTCGGCACCTTCAATGCCGTGATATCTGTCGGTACAGCCTAGCGCAATAACGAGCCATTCGTAGTCGAGCGGATCCTGTCCGGCAATTCCGACTTGTTTGGCGTCCACGTCGACGGAAGTCACTTCTCCGTATAAGATGAGTAGACGCGGGTCGGAAGGGAAGTCCACGCGTAAGTCGACATCAGCTGCCGTACCGGCAACCAGCGAGTAATATTCGGTCTTGAGTCCCTGATAAGGCATTCGGTCAATCAGCACGACAACCGTGTCGTCAGGCAGCTCGCCTTCAAGCAGTTCATGGGCAACGGTTAAGCCGCCGTAGCCGCCGCCAAGAATCACAAATCGTTTCATTGCGCTCCCAACCTTCTTCGTTTGCATTATAAATAATGGTGGTTATCCATAGTATGCTCGGGTTGCGTTCTTCCTTACTCGTAAATTTTCACTTCATTATAAAATGTGTCGCGCTCAACCGGAATGCGTCCCGCCCCTTTGACCAGCCAAATCAAGTCTTCACGGGTAATGCCTTCCGGTGTCAGAGCGCCGGCAGCATGACTGATCCGCTCTTTGACGATTGTACCGTGAACGTCGGATGCCCCCATTGTAAGCGACACCTGCGTGAGCTGTGTTCCGATATTTATGAAATAAGCCTTGATATGCTGAAAATTATCAAGCATAAGACGGCTGATCGCAATCGTCTTCAAATCTTCGAAGGCGGAGTTACGTCTGCGAATGCCGGCTTTAGGACTGATCGGCTGCATGGACAGCGGAATAAACACGAGAAATCCGTTGGTTTCATCCTGCAGCTCCCGAATTTGCAGCATATGGTTAATGCGGTCTTCGTGCTTCTCGACCGATCCGTAAAGCATTGTCGTATGCGTGCGAAGGCCCAGATTGTGCGCTGTACGGTGCACATCAAGATATTGCGACACGTCCGCTTTGTCGACGCGCATCTTCTTGCGGTACTCATCGGAGAGAATTTCCGCGCCCCCTCCGGTTAAGCTCTTCAGGCCGGCTTTCATCAGCTCGGAGAGCACATCGCGGTAGCTAAGTCCGCTAATGCGGGAGAAGAAATCGATTTCCGCCGCCGTATAAGCCTTAAGCGTCACTTCAGGGAATCGCTCATGTAATGATTTTAACGAATCTATATAATATTGAAACGGCACATTCGGATTATGACCTCCGACGATATGAAATTCGCGTACGCCAGGATGAAAATGCTGCTCCACATAAGCAATCATCTCGGCCCCGGAAAGGGTGTACGAGCCTTCTTCGCCTTCGTCCTTCCGGAAGTTGCAGAACGCGCAGTGCGCTTCACAGACATTCGTGAAGTAAAGGCTCATATTTTCGATAAAATAAACCTTGCGTCCATTCTTCTTCATATTGGCTTCATTGGCCATTTGTCCAATGGTCAGCAGGTCGTCGGAACGGTATAGAAACTCACCGTCCTCCCGGGATAAACGCTCGCCGGAACGAACTTTCTCAAAGATCTGCTGCATTTGTTTACTCTCTGTCGGTATTGCGACATTCATGACGGCTTCCTCCTAGTCCGCCGGGCGCTGTCTAATAGGTCCGGATGATATTGTATAAAGTATCGCGTTCAGTCGGTATACGACCCGCTTCGCGAATCATATTAATAAACGTATCCTTCGGCGTCATATGCGACGATTCATTGCCGGCTGCGTGAAGAATTTGCTCCTCCATTACCGTGCCGTCGAGATCGTCGACACCGAAGCTGAGAGACACCTGCGCAAGCTTGAGTCCGATCATCATCCAGAAAGCCCGGATGTGAGGGAAGTTGTCCAGCATGAGCCGGGCTACCGCCATCATTTTCAAATCGTACATGCCAGTCGTCTCACCGCTGAGCTTTAATTCCTCGGCAAGCTTCGTATTCGCCGGATGATAGGCAAAACCGAAAAACGCCTGGAACCCGTTCGTCTCATCCTGAAGCTCGCGCAAGCGGACGAAATGATCGATAACATGTTCCGGCTGCTCGATATGACCGTATAATATGGAGGCATTGGACTTCACGCCGAGGCTGTGGAGCTTGCGATGGATTAGAAACCAGCGTTCCGCATCGGTCTTATGACCGGATATAACCTCCCGGATTTCCGGATCGAAGATCTCCGCGCCGCCCCCAAGAATCGAGCCGAGCCCGGCTTCTCTGAGCTTCTCGATCGTCTCTTCCACGGTCATCTTGGATACGCGGGCGATATAGTCAACCTCCACGGCGGTAAAAGCCTGTACGTGTACGCCGGGCAGGTGCTTCCTGGCGATCCGCATCATTTCCTCATAGTAGGAAAACGGCAGCTTCGCGTTTACTCCTCCGACAATGTGCAGCTCGGTGAACCCTTTGCCGGCCATTCCTTTTATCTTCTCTTCAATCTGCTCCAAAGAGAGTGTATAGGAGCGGGGATCGCCCGGTTTCAAGCCGAAAGCGCACATTTTGCAATCGAGATAACAAACGTTCGTATAATTGAGATGTGTGTTAACAATAAAATATACGCTGTCGCCGTTCTTTCTTTTTCGGACCAAATCCGCCATGCGGCCGATCGCGAGCAGGTCGGGCGATTTTATTAGACGGACGCCGTCATCAAACGACAATCGTTCGCCGCGCTCCACCTTCTCTTCAATGTCCCGCAGTGAGCTCTGTGTCAAGACAAAACTCAATGTTCCCACCACCTTCATTGTGCTGTCATCCCAGTAGGACGGCGCGTGCTGTTCTATTCAGTACTTTGTGAAAAAAATAACTTAGGGGTTCTGTAGCCAACCGTACAAAGAGCAAGAACTGTCCCTATTATAAACCTCCTCATCAAGAGCGGCAACTATAAACTCCAAGCCGGTTGCGGCAGCATTGTGAACCTGCGGGGGAGACGGATTTCCGTGTCGGGTGCAAATGGGGTACAATACAAGTAAGCGGCGCATTCTGCTGCGAATACAAGGCAAGAGAGGTGCTTCAATGGCGAACACGCATATTTATACGCGCAGGGAAGAAGTGGCCAACGCGGTCACGCACGGTTTCGGCGCAGCGCTGAGCACAGCCGCACTCGTGCTGCTTATCGTTTTTGCTTCGCTGAAGGGAGATGCTTCGTATGTAGTCACCTTCACGATTTACGGTTCTATGATGCTGCTGCTCTATATCTGCTCTACGCTTGTTCACAGCTTCCCGGAAGGCAAAGCGAAGAATGTGTTCGAAATTCTAGACCATTCCTCCATTTACTTGTATATCGCCGGCACCTACACGCCGATTGTCCTGCATATGGTGAAGGGAACGGAAGGCTGGACGCTGCTTGGCATCGTTTGGGGCATGGCCGTATGCGGCGTCGTTTTCAAGGCCTTTTTTGCATCGAAGTTTCTGTTTACATCGACGTTTCTATACATTGCGATGGGTTGGATGATCGTATTTGCCTGGGGGCCGATGAAAGCGAACTTTGCTCCGGCGGGACTCGAGCTGCTCTTGATCGGAGGGCTCCTGTATACGGTCGGAACCGTGTTTTATATGTGGCGCAGCTTTCCTTACCATCACGCCGTTTGGCATCTTTTTGTGCTCGGCGGGTCGATCCTGCATTTCTTTGCAATCCTGCTCTATGTGCTGCCACATTAATCGTGCCTTTGCGTATTGAGCGCTGCGGGGAAGTGGAGTATACTTAAGTAAGTATCTTAGAAAAACTAAACGAATGCTTCCGAAGCGGGCTTTACTTGCGTGGGAGGTTTTCGGAAACTGAAGAAATAACTTTCAGGAGGGAAGAGCCATGATTAACATTAGCGAAATCGCGAATGAGAAAATAAAAGAAATGCTGGCGGCGGAGGAAACGCCGAACCTATTCCTGCGCATCGGCGTGAAAGAAGGCGGCTGCAGCGGATTCTCTTACGGCATGGGGTTTGACGACGAGCAGCACGAGGACGATAAAGTAATCGAGTACAGCGGGCTGAAAGTGGTCGTCGATTCCGACAGCCTTAAATATCTTAACGGCCTTGAGATCGACTTTAAAGAATCGGCGATGGGCGGCGGATTTACTATCAATAACCCAAACGCATCCGCGACATGCGGCTGCGGGTCAAGCTTCCGAACGGCGACCGAAGCGGGCAATCCAGCTGCGGATCCTTGCTAATTAGGCGTTTTGAGTGTTCATTCATTGTTCGGGAAGATGGACTGCGATATCGTGAAAGCTTGTTAATTGCATAGGAATATCAGAAATCCACAATCATCACTCAAGGTAAACACAACCCTGAAAATGAGCGATTATGGATTGAAGATTAACCTTCTGAGTTTGTGTATGACGTCCATACACTTGTTCAGAAGGTTTTGTTTTGCTTAAAAAGAGGGAACGAAGAACAGCAATTAACGGGAGGCATATACGAAATACTCATTGGATGCTATGCACCGTGGCCGATGCCCCTTCCGTAAGGTGGGTCACAATCTATTCTACTTTTTCTCTAGTACTCTTTCGCTTCTCTTGAATACTATATTCATAGAGTAAGCTGGCCAGCGACCTCAATAAAAAATGTAAGGTGGTTGAATATGGCAATAATTAAGACGGTATTGAATTATAATCGTGCTATTCAAACAAATTTTTCAGACTTTATTAGTATTCCACTTTCCACTGATGTTGAAACTTTATTGTTGGAATGGGGACACACTATTCCTGAAGGCGTTGAATTTGTTGAAGTCAATGCGTGTGTTGGATGGGAAGGCGCCGAAGCGGCAAGCGAATTAGAACTTTTACTCTATATGAACGGGGTTCTTGTTGCAACTGTGGAAGACCAAGCAGATGATTTTGATCCAACAGTCGATACTACGACGAACTTTAAAGCCATCCTTAATCCACCCCCGGACGCCCCTGGTACTCAAACCGTTTTTCAATTGAGAGCTATAAACCGTGGTGGTGAAGGTGCTGTAGAAATAGAGGGACCCCTTAACGCGTCTTCCATCTCTTACGGAAGAGTATAATAAAAACTGTATTGTATCACCTTTGCAACTTAATTAAACGTAGACCAACTTCTATACGTAAGCATTCTACACGAAATTCAAGGAAACCCGGGCCGGAGCTCCGCATGACTTCTTATCCGGTTTTAACGAATATCTGCATGTAGATGTGTATTCCGGCTATAACAAAGTTTCCGGAGTCCCCTTGGTTGGATAACTGGGTTCATGCTTCCCACAAGTTTGATGAAGCGCTGAAGGCGTTGCCATCCTTGCAACCCGAACGCATCCGCGACGTGCAGCTGAAGCGGGCAAGCCTGGGGACTGCTGACCGGGTCAAGCTTAAAATTCTGTTCGACCTTCCTAACGGATGTTTAAACCGTTAACAATGCGGTTATATTCGTTAGGGAGGTTTTTTGCGTATATGAAATTAATGTTAAAATGAAACTTATATCTGAAATTTCTTTAATGTTACACATTTCTCCAAGTCGCTTCGGTATAATCTACTATATAAAATAATAAGAGTGAGGAGGAGATTTCTTATGTCTATCGAATTGCCTATTGGCCTAGACATACGGGAAATTAGTCAATCCCTCGGACTTGACGGGGAACGCCTACTCGAATTTATTTCAACTATGGAAACATCGACTGCACCGAACAATCAAACGGTCAGGCTGAATAACACACCACGCGAACTCTCGTCCTACCCTTCTTTAAGCCCCCGGTCCGAGCGCTTTCGTCTAAGCCGTCTAACCCGCCATCCAGGTACCAGAGGATTGCAGCATAGTTTTCGCGGCCATATGTAAACGGACGGAAGATATATGCGGGCCGATTCCGGTATATATCTGACGCTTCGTACATATCGGTTAAAGTTCGAATCATGTGAAGAAAGCCCCGGTTTTCACTCTACGCAGTGAAAGCCGGGGCTTTCTTGAATTTAGCGAGGGATAATTTGTCACCATCAGACTTAAGAAATTTTTTGAACAAGAACAGAACACTGACATAAAGGTGTCAGTGATGACTGCTTATGATAGCAATAGAAATCGAAAATAATGAGCTTTAGGAGGAGAACAATATGAGCGAGAACCAAACATTACGGGGATTTGCGACCATTAATTACTGGGCGGATGACATGGAGGCGGCTATTGCGTGGTACTCTAGGCTGCTTGGCGCTGCGCCTTACTTCGAACGTTCAGGACCGGACGGTCGGCTTGCCTATGCCGAGTTTCGCATTGGAGACTACCAACACGAGCTGGGGCTGATCGATAGGCGTTTCGCTTCCGCCAGTGCAACGGCTGGCCCCGGTGGTGCCGTCATGTACTGGCATGTTGATGATATAGAAGCTGCATTTAAGAAATTGAAGTCTATGGGTGCGGAAGAGTACGAACCGGTCAAACATCGTGGAGAGGGATTCATCACGGCTTCCGTCACGGATCCGTTTGGCAACGTGCTCGGTATTATGTACAATAAGCACTATCTGGAAATATTGAATTCGATAATTAAAGGGTGACCACAGCGAAGATTATAGAAAAAACCGTGCAACCTCACACTTGGCAAGAATGGCGAAGCTGGCTGAGAGTGTCAGAGTCAAAATCGATCATATCCAGACGGTGCAGAAGGATACGCGGAGGGACATTGGAATGGCGATGGCCGTCTTTTAGAGTAATGCATAACCGTCAGAGTGGTCCCTGACGGTTTTTGTTTCATTACTATATCGCAGGCATAACAGTGCCGCCGGATACCGGAATGTAAGCGCCGGTAATGAAGCTTGCTAGGTCCGAAGCGAGGAATGCGACGACATTCGCGATTTCCTGGTCCGTTCCGCGCCGTTTCAACGGGACGGTTTTCTCATAGGCTTCATTGCGCTCGGTCTGGTTTGCCCGATCCCTGCCGCTGATCGTCCAGCCCGGTGCCACCTGATTGACAGTGATTTGATGTTCCCCGATTTCCTTGGCGAGCACCCTGTACACGCCATCCATCCCTCGCTTGCCGGCAACATAAGCGGATTGGGTCGGATAATTCTGCATCGAACATTCCGTATTAATCGCAATCACTCGACCGCTTTGCCGCTCTACCATACCTGGCACGAAAGCTTTGGCCAGGTTGACCGCCTGAAGGACGGATGAATTGAACTGGTCGACATAATCGTCGACACTTTGGTCCAATACGCTCGTCCAGCTGTATTGCGATACAGCATTGGCAACAACGATGTCCGGCGATTTGAATCGGCTCAATACGGCTTCCTTCATTCGCATAACGGATTCTGTATCGGAAACGTTTGCCTGTACGGTGATTGATTTGCGGCCCAGCGATTCGATTTCCTGCTGAAGCCGCTGCGCCATGGCTTCATTTTTAAAATAGTGAATGATGATGTCGGCTCCGCTCCCGGCCAAGGTTCTTGCAATGACAGGACCGAGTTCGCCGGTTGCTCCTGTTACGAGAGCGGTCTTATTATTCAAATCGATCTTCATGTATACGAGCACCTTTCGATGGGCTGTATTAAGGGGCTATTCCGCGGCTATGGCCCGGATTTCCGACAGGGTCGCATCATCCAGCACAACGTCCGCTGCGGAAAGAACTCCCAGAATGTGGCTTGGTTTGCGCACACCGACAATGGCGCTGGTAATCGCCGGGTGGGCAAGATCGTAAGCGACGGCAAGCTGCGGCATCGTGATGTCATAGCGGGCTGCGATGGCCTTCAGCTTGTCGACCTTGTCCACGTTTTTGCGGAGGCCTTCTCCTGTATGAGCCGCATTGCGCGAGCGCCAATCGTCTTCCGAGAATGTCGTGTCATAGGTATAGTTGCCCGAGAGCAAGCCGGAAGTAAGCGGGCTGTAAGCTACAACGCCGATCCCGTTCTCGAGGCAGAAAGGCAGCAGCTCCTTCTCTGCTGCCGGCCTCAATATCGAATATGGCGGCTGCAGCGAGTCGACGTGGCGGACGGAAAGAGATTTCTGAAGCAGCGGCACATCGTAGTTGCTGACTCCGGCATATCGGATTTTGCCGTCCTGAATGAGCTTGTCCATCGCCCGCATCGTTTCTTCCGCCGGGGTCTCGGTATCAGGCCAATGCATTTGGTACAAATCGATATAGTCGGTACCAAGCCGCCGAAGTGAAGCTTCCGCCTCGCGAATGACGGAATCATATGCACCGCTTCGGCTGATCGTCTGATTCTCATCCCAGACCAATCCGCATTTTGTCGCGACAACCACTTTGTGGCGATCGCCTTTCAAAGCTCTGCCAAGCACTTCCTCAGAATGTCCCAGGCCGTAGATGGCGGCTGTATCGTAAAATGTTATTCCAGCATCCAGCGCCGCGCGGATGCTCTCGATCGATAATTGGTCGTCCTGGCTTCCCCAGGCACTGGCCCAGCCTCCGCCGCCTATAGCCCATGAACCGAAACCGATGACGGAAATTTCAGGGCCGTTCTTGCCCAAGTGGCGAACCTTCACGATGCGATCACTCCTTCAATTTTTAGTGGTAAGGAACCGATCACGGATACGTTGGTCTCTATGTAATCCGGTACCCTTATTATAGTTAAACCAAAACGTCAGGTGAAGAAATAAAAATTTTTTTATTTTCATCAACCGCTTAGCGGCTTCCATCTGGACGATCGTCGCCGTAAGCGTGTGGCCTACTGTATCGTGAATCGTATATGCGATTCTCTGCCTTTCTTCCATGACTAAAGCCGCTGTCATCGCTTCCGCCGAGTCCCTCAGCGACTCGGTGAGCTGCAGATGAGCTTCCTGGAGCTCGGTTGTCCGGCGGCCAACCATCTCCTCCATCAACACCAGGTCCGGCTGATGGACACCGACCAGCTCATATGCCTCCGCTCCGTTCTCGGCCGTTGCGGCAACTGTCATGTCGTCTTCCAGCTGGACGATCGTTTGCAGTCCGTCCCGCATTAACGTTTGGTCGTCCGCGATAATGATTTTGATCGTCATAGGTTTGCTCTTAACTGTCTTTTCGGTCTCTTTGCTGCTCGTGCCTCTATTATACTGAAAAGCCGCTGTTCGGCCAGTCATCATTTTTCGGTCCATAGCATGACAACATTCATGACGGCAATCACTGGTCATATGACAATTGCGGCCATTAGGATAAGTGCAATGAATCGGGAAAAGAAGGATGGGGACAAGCACCGAATGGAGCAGGCCTAGCTCGGTCAAAATGACTGGTACGAGACGCTGACAAGCGGGCCGGAAGGGATTAAATCACCCCCGCCTCTATCAGGTCTATTAAATAAGGCTAGTCGACCCGTTCAAACATCCAAGAGATATATATCTTTGATGCATATTCTGTTAGAAGATTGCTGCAGAAAGGGGAAGACTTTGATGGGTGAACACCAGGGAAGACAACTTGCCAGCAAATGGGCCAAGACTGCTGTGCTGTTATCACATCCGCAAATCGCGCCGCATATTCCGCCGACGCGGATGTTCTCCTCCGATAACTTGCGGAGTATGCTGAATGTGCACGGTATGGTCGTCATTAAGCCTGTTCGCGGAGCGGGCGGCCACGGCGTAATTAAAGTGTCGAAGGGAGGAGGAGGCTACCAATATACCTATTATGCGAAGGCAAGACATTTTGCAGGCTTCGGCGGACTCTACCGATCTCTCAATGCGCTGCGTAAAGGACGCCGGTATTTGATCCAGAAAGGAATACGGCTGGCCACAATCGGGGGAAGGCCGATTGATTACCGGGTGAAGCATGTGAAGCAAGCGGATGGATCATGGGCTATCACGGCTATTGTAGGCAGGCTTGCGCGTCCGGGTTTGTTTGTCACCAACCTGTGCCGCGGCGGGCAGCAATTAACCGGCTCGCAGGGCATAAGCCGATCGATTTCCGCAGGCGCCGTTGCCCGAAAAAAGCGGGAGATGCGGAATTTAACCCGGTTATCCACACATCTGCTCGAAAGCCGGTTTCCGGGAATCGGACAGCTTGGCTATGATTTCGGCATCGACAAGTATGGGAAGATGTGGATTTTTGAAGTGAATACACGGCCGCAATAGCGCTTTAAGAGAGCAATCATATGTTTGTTAACGTGATTTAATATATTTGCTTGATAGGTTTATAGAGTGCCATCAAACTTTTTTATTGAAACTGTAAAGAACACAGCTGTGTATAACCGTATCCACATTATCCTCGTTGCTATTCCTGTTTTTTCGACGATTACCCACAACTTACACACATGCTGTCCACACAGGGTTGTGGATAATCGGAACGCTTGTTCTGCATATAGGGACATGCTAAGATGAACAAGGAAGAAATAGGAAAGGAGTGTGGAAGATGGAGATGCTGTCTGATGATCTTCTTGTAGACGCTTATTATTCGGCGGTCCAGTTTGATCTGGAGCCCGAATTCATCAAACTGCTCGCCGCGGAGATGATACGAAGAAAGTTGAACCCGGATACCTATCGTATCACCGCTTGATCAACTAAGACGAACCTGCCCCGATGCTCACCATTTTGTTATTGCCGCCTCGAACGTTTTCTCACACTCAGGACAATAAATGACATGCAAACAGCTGAACTCATAATCCAAGCTAACCGTCTCATTATATATGGAATCCGTGTCCGGATCGGGCTGATAAGGCGCATAAGGACCGGCAAAATCGGACAGCCGTCCACAGTCGTCCGCATTTCTTGAACACGCCGGGCATTGAGCTGCAAGCTGCTCCAGACCATTGCAAACGGGACATAACATAAAGGGTATCCTCCTTTGCCGTCGGCGTTTAGTCATGAAGCGCCGACGGTTAAAGAATAGGATACCCTTATTTTCTTTGAATACATGGGTTTAGGTCTTATAATTTCATATTGCTGCTGTGGCCCGGGGAGAGCTTGGCGTCCGGATCGACGTAAACCTTCGCGTTGTTGACGGCAGTAGGCGCCTCGCCGAATCCTACGGCGATTAGCTTCAGTTTGCCCGGGTAAGTGGTAATATCGCCGGCGGCGAATATCCCGGGAATACTCGTCTCCATCCGTGAGTCGACAACGATCGATCCGTTGTCAATTTGAAGACCCCACTCGGAAATCGGTCCCAGCGAGGATATAAAGCCAAAGTTGACGATAACCGAATCGACATTCAATTCTTTCATCTCTTTGGATTTGACATCCTGCAGAATGACCTTCTCGATACGGTCCGAGCCGCTGAGCGAAGTGATTTCGTAAGGCGTAAGTACGTTTACCTTTGAGTTCATCAGGTTCTCTACGCTGTGTTCATGCGCCCGGAATTTATCTCGTCTGTGAATGAGCGTCACACTCGCCGCAATAGGCTCAAGCATAAGCGACCAGTCGACAGCGGAGTCGCCGCCGCCGCTGACGAGAACGTGATGTCCTTTGAATTGGTTTAAATCGCTGATAAAGTAATGCAGATTGGTTTTCTCATATTGCGCCGCTTCCGGTAGATCCAACCGGCGCGGCTCGAACGCGCCCACTCCTGCCGTGACGATCACCGCCTTGGCATAGTGAACCGTTTTATCGGTAACGATTTCAAACAAGCGTTCATCTCGTTTGATGACCTGGCGTACTTTCTCCTCCAGACGAACGTCGGGGTTAAAATGGCTCATTTGCCTTTTTAACTGCTCCACGAGCTCCCCCGCCGTCACCTTCGGAAATCCGGCCACATCATATATATATTTTTCAGGGTAAAGCGCGGCGAGCTGGCCGCCGAGCTGTGGCATGCTTTCGACAATCTTTACCGAAGCTTGACGCATGCCGCCGTAGAAAGCGGCAAACATCCCTGCGGGGCCACCGCCGATAATGGCAATATCGACGATATTTTCTGTAGCTGCTGAGTTGGACACAGATGGCACCTCCATAAGATCAATCACTTGAATATTATATCCGTTCGGCGCGCGGGAGGGAAATAAAAATATTGTATGTTGTTCTAAAGTTTTTCGTATAATTTTCCCTTGAACTTTTGCTGAAAAGTTTGTATCATGTGAGGTATTAATAAACCGTTGTCGAATCGGCGTACCTGCTTGTGATAAAAGCGTTAATCGGTTCACAAACTAGAGACAAGAGAATTTTAATTTTTGACTGGGATTGTGTAATTTTTCACAAAGTAAAGTAAAAAGAAATAGGAATGGATGGGATTCTGCGATGAGCAACATACCTAAGATTGTAATCCTTGGGGCCGGATACGGCGGTGTGTTAACCGCGCTCCGTCTCCAGAAGGAACTGAACTACAATGAAGCGGACGTTACGCTGGTCAACAAGCACGACTATCACTACATTACGACGCACCTGCATATGCCTGCAGCCGGCACGGACAAGACGGAGAATGCCCGCGTAAGTATCTCCAAACTTATAGACGAGTTCAAGATCGATTTCGTTAAATCGACCGTCGTCCAGATCCGCACACAGGACAAGAAGGTTATTCTTGAAGACGGGACGCTTTCTTATGATTATCTTGTCATTGGACTCGGCGGCGAGCCGGAGACGTTCGGCATTCCGGGCATGCTGGAGCACGCAATGAACATTCGAAGCATTAACTCGGTTCGTCTAATCCGTGAACATATCGAATACCAATTCGCCCGTTACAAAAGGGAGCCTCACCGCACGGACTACCTGACGTTCGTCGTTGGCGGCGCGGGCTTTACCGGGATCGAGTTTGTCGGGGAGCTTGCCGACCGGATTCCGGAGCTTTGCAAACAATTCGACGTCGATCCGTCGCTCGTTAAATTATATAACATTGAAGCGGCACCGACCGCCCTGCCTGGATTCGATCCCGAGCTGGTCGAATATGCGATGCAGGTACTTACAAAGAAAGGCGTCACGTTCCGGATCGGAACTGCCATCAAGGAATGTACGGCGGACGGAGTCATCGTCGGCGACAACGAAGAGATTCGTGCGGCTACGGTTATTTGGGCGGCGGGCGTAAGAGGGAACCGGTTAATCGAGGAAGCGGGCATCGAAACGATGCGCGGACGCGTGAAAGTGGATGATACCCTGCGTGTACCCGGACATGAGAATATATATGTAGTCGGAGACAACTCTCTGATGTTCAATGCGGAAGGCCGTCCGTACCCGCCGACTGCGCAGATAGCGATGCAGCAGGGCGTTACGTGTGCGCACAACCTGGTTGCCTCGATCCGGAACCAACCGCTTAAGCAATTCGATTTCAAGAACAAAGGTACGGTTGCATCGCTCGGTAAAGGCGAAGCGGTCGGTATTGCGTTCGGCAAGAAATATAAAGGCGCTGTTGCGGCACTTCTCAAGAAAGCGATCGATATTCGCTACTTATACATCATTGGCGGGATTCCACTCGTCCTTCGTAAAGGAAAATTCCTGTAATGCGCCACTGCAGCGTGCAAGTCCGGGGTCTTTTAACGAGGGAAGAGCTTGACCGGTACAACGCTTTGATGGAAGTCGGCTCGTATCTGGAGTCGCAGACCCGCCATGACCTGGCTTATACGGTGCAGAAGGAAGTGGACATCCTTATTCTTCCGGCGATAGAGAGGCTGAAGGAGAAGGGGCGGGAACGCGACCGCCAGACCGAGGCTTATCTCGAGGCGAAGCGTTTAATGGAAGAAGATGACGACGAGGATTAAATAAAGTTTGAGTAAGTACAGCGGAAAATCTTCTTATGTTCTAAAAATAATGGCCGATGTGCTTATGCACATCGGCCGTTTTCTCCTGTTACAGGCTCAGGAACTGTTGGAGCTTTTCTTCGGGCAACCGGTTGCCGACGTAGAAATCACCAAAGTCCCCGAAGCGTGCGCTCACCTCGTCAAAGCGCATTTCATAGACAAGCTTCTTGAACTGCAGCGCATCTTCCGCGAACAGCGTCACGCCCCACTCCCAATTGTCGAAACCGACGGAGCCCGTTATGATTTGTTTCACTTTTCCCGCGTATTGCCTGCCGATCATCCCATGACTGCGCATCATTGCCCTGCGCTCGTCCATGCTCAGCATGTACCAGTTGTCGCTGCCCTGTCTGCGTTTGTTCATCGGGTAGAAGCAGATATGATTCCACTTCGGCAGAGCCGGCTTGAGCCGTGCAATGATATCGGGGTTTTGCATCGGATCGGAGCCGGGCGGCGCCATATAGTTGCTCAGCTCAACAACGCTGACATAAGAATGCGCCGGCGAGGTAAACTGCGCGAAGGCGGATTTGTTGAATGCCGTTTCAAGGGCGTTCAGCTCCTCGAGCGTTTCACGTAAATGCATAAGGACAAAATCGGCTTTCTGGCCAACAATAGAGTAAAAAGCGGTGCTGCCTGCCTTAGCGTCCTCGACAGCCTGCCATTCGCTAAGAAATGACTGAAGCTCACCCAGCGCGGCATTCCGCAGGCTTGCGTCAGCCTGCTTCCAGGCTTGCCAATCGATCGTACGAAAATCGTGCAGTGCATACCAGCCTTCCAGTGTTTGTGCCGCTTCACTCATAAGTACCCAGCTCCCTAGTTACTGCAGCCGCGGGCGCTTTCTTGTCCTTCACAGCTGCAAGTAGTCGTTAATAGTCGCTTACATTGTATCGTAATGGAATAAAGGAGCGCAAATGGCGGACTTGTGACAAGATGGCAAATGAAATTGACTTCCTAACTGCCATCTACTACACTATTCGTAGCGAAAGGGGAAGACGAATCGTTATGAATACGGATGTTGATATTCTGCAGCTCATCATTGCGACGGTATTGTTTTTCGTGATGATGTTCGGAATCGGCTTCATTTTAAATATGCTGCTCAAAACGACATGGTTTCCGATTTACCTGTTCATTATTGTACTTCTGCCGCTCTTTATCTGGCAGACTTGGGATAATACGAAGACATTTGCGGGTAATTTTACTGCATTTACCTTTGTCGATATTATGCCTGCTATCGGGGCATTGATTGGCGCTTATGTGAGCGGGGCGACCATAAGGGCGCTGCGGCGCGGCGGTTACAAAATGTTCTAAACATGAAAAGTGAAACGGTTCGGCCATACTAAGGTCAAACCCTGCGACTGCCGCCCAAGGGGCGCATTTGCAGAGGAATCCGAGGTGATCAGGCTGTGCCGTTTTTTCATAATGGAGATGTAGCGATTCATTTTCATGAGCAGGGGGATCGCGGTGTACCGATCGTTTGCATACATCCGCCCTGTCTCAGCAGCAGATTGTTCACGTACCTGCGGACGGAGCTTGTGGACAAGCATCGTATTATTACTTGCGATATCCGCGGTCACGGATACAGCGAGCCAGGTGCGGCCAAGCTCACCCTTCCGCTCGTTGCCGAAGATTTGAGGCGGTTGCTTGACGCTTGCGGCGTGAAGAAATCATATTTGTGCTCATACGGCGCAGGCTCGTTCCCGCTGCTTACTGCACTGCTGGCCTATCCGGACCGCTTCTGCGGCGGAATTATTATTTCCGGTGCCGCAGCTTATACCGATATAATAAGCCGCTCCAAGCTGCAGGCCGCTTATATGACGAGTGCGCTTAAGGCGAAGGATATAATCGCTTTCAGTTCCGCTTTACGGGAGGCGGACAACAGAACGGCATTTCAAGCGCTAAACTCGGATGCGAAGCAGGGGGACCCGGCAAAATGGAGAGATTATGTCGGCGCCTGCCTGGATGAGACGTTCGAGCGGCAGCTTCCGCGTATTAGCCTGCCCATGCTGCTGGTTTATGGTACTGCGGATCGCGCGGGCAGGGTAAATGCGGAGGCGATGCACCACCTGCTTCCCGATAGCGAGCTGTACGGAGTTCTCAAAGCCAAGCATCAGCTGCTGATGAAAGAGCCGGTAAAAGCCGGGCTCGTTATCGGCCAGTGGATAGAGAGGCATGAGGAGCCCTCGATTGCGGACACGCTGGAGGAGCGGAGCGAGCTGCTGCAAGTACTTGCGGAACACGGCGTGGAAGGCAGAAACGAGGGAGAAGCCGGATCGAGAGTTTAAACATCGTATGAACCAAAGAAAATTCCCTCTGACAGGGGGATTTTCTTTTTTCGCACGTCAAAAGGCGTCTTCTTTTATGATAAAATAATAGAAACTATGAAAGTCGGATGGAGTCGAAAGCAGATGCGGATAGGCAACTTGCATCAATTTACGGAGCATCATCGTTATTACATCTTTCGCGATTTCTCGCTGAGCGCGGTAGACCGCAAAATGATCGGCCTTATCTATCAGCCGATGATCGGCGCGTTTGCAGCAGGCCTATACGCGCAGCTGTACCAGCAGGTGGCGGATGACCGGGTGGGCTATTCCACTCTCGAGCCGCAGAGAAAGCTCTTTCTTGGGCTGGGACTCGAAATGAATGAGCGGGGCCGCCAGGACCTGGTCGTTCACTCATCGCGTCTGGAGGCGGTTGGGCTGCTTCAGACGTCTCGTCTGGGCGTTCCGGATAATGACGACGTCGTTTATGAATATGAACTGATCAAGCCGCTGACGCCGGATGAATTCTTCGGCAGCCCGCATTTAACGATGCTGCTGCGCGATAAGGTCGGCAAGCATTCGGTTATCGAGCTTAGGGAATCGTTCTATGCCAAGGAAGCGGACGAGCTGGCAGGCGCCGAGCTTCTGAAGGAAAATATTACGGTGCCGTTCTATGAAATCTTTCGTTTAAATACGCAGGGAATCGATCTGGAGCTGGAACAGGCGCTCACCGAGGTCGCGCCTGCCAGACAAGCGCAGTCAAGGCCCCAACTGGAGACAGCGGGTATTCAGTACGGTGAAATCATAATGCGGTTTCCGCGTAATTCATCGAACCGGAGCTTCGTGGAACGGCTCCGCGGTGATGAGGAGAAAATGGCGCAGCTTAACTATATCGCCTATAAGTACGGTTTAACCGTAGTCGATCTGTGCAGGCTGCTCGATGAGGACGATGTATTCGGCGTCAGAGGGGAGCTTAAGATCGACGAGCTGCAGCTTCGGGCCAGTCAGATGTACAGGCAGGACCGCAAACGCATTGACGAAAGGCAGCGTATATTCGGCCGCACGAATGCAGCAGGTGCGGATACTGCGGCAGAAGAAGGCGATCACTCTGACTCCGATAGCGGCGACATGCCTGACGAAGTGGGAGTACAGGCCGAATTCTATATGGAAGTGCCCGCACAGCTTGAAGGGCGCTGCGATATTCATCAATATAATATGCTGATGCGTAATGAGCCGCATACGAGGTTTATTGCGAGATTTTTCCCAGGCGCAGTGCCTGAGTGGATAATCCGTGTGTTTGAAGTGATCGATCTCAATTATAAGCTTCACGGTTCCGTTATTAATGTGCTCATACACTATGTATTAGGGATGAACGACGCTCAGCGGGTGACGAAGACGTACATAGACGCCGTTGCGTCCAACATGCTTGTCAAGAGAGTCGATTCGTTCGAGAAAGCGGTCCGCTATGTAAGAGAACAGATTCGGCTGGAATCCGATAAGGAGCGGCGGCGCGAAGCGGGCGGGGGCGCAGCGGCTTCCCCTTCCAGGGGGGGCGCAACTTCAGGCGGAGGCCGCGGACGTCGCAAGCCGGCGATCTCAATTATGCAGAACACCCCGGGCGGAGCCGCGCTCACACCTGAGGAACTGGAGGAAATGCGGCGGTTAGCCCGTAAATTGGACGGAAAAACGTGAGTAAGAGGTGAATGACAGATGGCGATGGAATCGCTAGGCGAGCTGCTTAAACAATGGCCGAGCGGCAATGCCGCCCTTCAGCAGGCTGACCGGATAATGGCCGAGCTGCTTGAAGACCCGCTTATTGAACGGCTGCGCAGCAAACATCCGGAGCTAAGCCAAGAGACGCTTCGGCTCCATTTGAACCGGCTGTATCAATATGTCAAGGAATACCGCAACTGTTCCAATTGTCCCGGCTTGGACCGCTGTCCCAACGATTTCGAAGGCCATTATACGCTGCTCTCATGTGAAACGATCGGAGATCTGGTCCAGTTGACCGACCGCAAGGTGACATGCAAGAAGCTGCTGACCAGACAAAGCGAAGAGCAAATCCGGAGCCGGGTCCGCAGCTTTTACGTGGATGAAACGGCTTTGTCCCGGGGCTATTCGGCCGATGAAATACTGACAAACGATCTGGAGCGGATGAAAGCCGTCGGGCAGCTGCTGAAGTATATCGACAGAACGAAGGAACAGGGACTGCAGAAGGAAGGGCTGTATCTGGCGGGTATGTTCGGCACGGGAAAAACATTTCTTATGTGCTACATGCTTCATGAGCTGGCGAAGGCGGGCTTCACCGGAGCGATCGTCTATATGCCGGAATTCGTCGAGGATTTGAAATCGCTTATGCTTGAGCCGGGCAAGCTCAAGGAAACCGTCGATATGATGAAGGAGACGGATTTGCTCATCTTTGACGACATCGGTGCGGAAAACTTGAATCCTTGGGTCCGTGATCATGTGATGGGCTCCATTCTAAACTACCGGATGAACCGGAAGCCGACCTTCTATACCTCCAATTACAATCTGGACGCGCTCGAGCAGCATTTCAGCTTCACGAACAAGGACGGAGATGAGCTCCATAAGGGGCAGCGTATCATGGACCGTATTCGGCCATACGTAGAAATTGTTCATGTAACCGGTCATAACAAACGGGGAAAGTAAGACGGCAGGCCATCATTTATTCAATAGCGTTTAAAGTCGGGAGCATAAAGCTTCCGGCTTTTTTGATTGTGGAAAGCATAATTGTCCATATTTACTGATGGCGAGTGGGTATATTAATATAAGCATTTCTTATTACATACATAAAAAAATAAAAATATCGATTGACAAGAAAGGTTATCCATTGCTATTATTCATTCCATAACCAACTAAACAGGTAGGAATAATCAGTTTCTGACCGGACCAACCGGAGTAAACGATTTTTTTCATTTATCTGTCACAAGATGATGAGGAGTGCTTTTACATGACAATCATGAAAAAGAAAAATCGTTTTCCGCTGCAGGCTTTGATTGTTTTCATAGTTGCGGGAGTCGCGCTGGCAGGGTGCGGAAGCGGTCCGAACAATACAGGCAGCTCAGACGGACAGAAGAATGCTGCGAGCGGGTCCGGTACATCATCCGGCTCTGTCAATACCTCGGCGGAGCCCAAGAAGCCGGTGGAACTGCTTAACGTATCTTATGATCCGACCCGGGAGCTGTACGAAAGCTACAATAAGCTGTTTGCGGCCTATTGGAAGAAAGAGAACAACCAGGATGTAACCGTTAAGCAGTCCCATGGCGGTTCAGGCGCGCAATCGCGTGCCGTCGTCGAAGGTCTGAAGGCGGATGTCGTTACGCTTGCGCTTGGCTACGACATAGATGCCATTGCGGCTAAAGGGCTGATTGCCCCCGATTGGCAGAATAAGTTGGCTGACAGCAGCTCTCCGTACACCTCTACAATCGTATTTCTCGTTCGTAAGGGAAACCCGAAAGGGATTACAGATTGGAACGATCTTATTAAACCCGGTGTTCAAGTTATTACGCCAAACCCGAAGACAAGCGGCGGAGCCCGTTGGAATTACCTTGCTGCCTGGGGCTATGCGCTGAGGCAAAACGGCGGGAACGAGGAGAAAGCGAAAGCGTTTGTCACCAAGCTGTATAAAAACGTTCCCGTTCTCGACACTGGCGCCCGCGGCTCGACGACAACCTTCGTAGAGAAAGGCATCGGGGATGTCCTTATTGCTTGGGAGAACGAGGCGCTGCTATCCGTGAACGAGCTCGGCAAGGACAAATTCCAAATTGTTTACCCATCTATAAGCATATTGGCGGAGCCGCCGGTAGCCGTTGTCGATAAAGTTGTCGATAAAGACGGAAACAGGAATGTGTCGGAGGCCTATTTAAAATACCTGTATTCGGAGCCGGCGCAGAAGCTGATTGCGGAGAACTATTACCGCCCGCAGCTCGCTTCCGTGGCCGAACAGTTTAAAGCACAATTTCCACCGCTGAAAATGATCACAATTGGCGACTTCGGTGGTTGGGCCGAAGTACAAAAGAAACATTTTGCAGACGGCGGCGTATTCGATCAAATTTATGCGCCGGGGTCATAAACCGCCGGACAGGAGCTGACTTCACATGAAAGGTTCCAAATCTGCATCCACAGCCAAAAACAAGCAGAGGAGCGTTCTGCCCGGATTCAGGCTGTCGCTCGGATTCACGGTCTTTTATTTGAGCATCATTGTGCTGATTCCATTGGCCAGCGTGTTTATGAAGGCTTCCGGCCTCGGCTGGGACCAATTTTGGCACACGGTAACTAACGCGCGGGTTGTTGCGTCGTATCGGGTCAGCTTCCTCACCTCGTTCTTTGCAGCCCTTGTGAATCTGGTATTCGGACTTCTTGTTGCCTGGGTACTTGTGAGATATCAATTTCCGGGTAAGAAGCTGGTCGACAGTCTGGTGGATCTTCCCTTTGCGCTTCCGACGGCAGTAGCCGGTATCGCGCTGACAACGATATATGCGCCGAACGGATGGATCGGCTCGCTGCTCGAGCCGCTTGGCATCAAGGTCGCTTTCACGCCGCTCGGTATTACTGTAGCGCTCATTTTTATCGGGCTGCCATTTGTGGTCCGTACCGTGCAGCCTGTACTGCAGGATCTTGACAACGAGACGGAGGAAGCGGCAGTCATGCTGGGCGCTTACCGATGGAGCACGTTTCGCAGGATTATACTGCCTGAGCTGCTGCCGCCGTTGCTGACCGGATTTGCGCTGGCATTTGCCAGAGGAATCGGGGAGTACGGTTCGGTCGTATTCATCTCCGGCAATATGCCGATGAAGACGGAAATCGCACCGCTGCTCATCATGACGAAGCTTGAACAGTTCGACTACCAGGGAGCTACCGCAATCGCGGTCGTCATGCTGGTCGCCTCGTTCCTGATGCTGCTGCTCATTAACTACCTGCAATGGCGGAGCAACCGCCGGCTTATATCGGAATAGGAGGCAATGGAATATGGCAGGAGTCATTACCGCACACTTGTCCGACAAGGCTGCACGCCGTCCGAAGCATATTACCGAATCTGCCGCCGTCCGCCGGATGCTGATCGGTATCGTGCTGTTGTTTCTGGCGCTGATCGTTTTGCTGCCGATGATATCGGTCTTTATAGAAGCGTTTAAGAAAGGCGCTGAGGTATACTTCGCCTCAATTACCGATCCTGATGCGTTATCAGCACTTAAGCTGACGCTGCTTACGGCTGCTATCGCCGTCCCGCTCAACACCGTATTCGGAGTCGCTGCAGCCTGGGCGATCAGCAAGTTCCGGTTTCGCGGCAAAAATATTCTGATTACACTTATCGACCTGCCGTTCGCGATATCGCCGGTGATTTCGGGTATGGTCTTCGTGCTTCTATTCGGGGCGCAGGGCTGGTTCGGTCCGTGGCTGCAGAACCATGACATTCAAATTATTTTCGCGCTGCCGGGAATCGTACTGGCTACCACCTTCGTCACATTTCCCTTCGTGGCAAGAGAACTGGTACCGCTTATGCAGGCGCAGGGAGTGCAGGAGGAAGAAGCGGCGGCGAGTCTCGGCGCGAGCGGATGGCAGATCCTCTGGCGAGTCACGCTTCCCAACATCAAATGGGGGCTCCTGTATGGCATTATTCTCTGTAATGCGAGAGCGATGGGCGAGTTCGGCGCCGTCTCGGTCGTCTCGGGCCACATTCGCGGAGAGACAAACACGCTGCCGCTGCATATAGAGATATTGTACAACGAGTATTCATTTTCTGCTTCCTTCGCAGTAGCATCGCTGCTCGTTCTGCTTGCGCTGGCTACGCTTATCGTTAAGAGCTTCATCGAGTGGAAGACGGCTCAAATGAACCCGGAGGGGGGCGGTGAAGATGCACATTGAGGTACGAAATGTATCCAAATCGTTCGGCGGAAACAAGGCTGTATCGGATGTCAGCTTCTCCATTAACCGGGGGCGGCTGATCGGGCTGCTCGGTCCGAGCGGGGGAGGAAAGTCAACACTCCTGCGTGTTCTGGCTGGTCTTGAAACACCGGATTCCGGCGATGTTCTCATAAATGGGATACGGATGAATGATTTGGCCCCACAGCATCGCGGTATCGGATTTGTCTTCCAGAACTATGCATTATTCAAGCATATGAATGTGTTCGAAAATATCGCATTTGGTCTGAAGATCAAGAAGGCCAAAAAATCCGAGATACAGAAGAGAGTTAACGAGCTTCTTGATTTGACGGGCTTGCGGGGCTTTGAGCATCGTTATCCCCATCAGCTCTCGGGCGGACAGAAGCAGCGCGTCGCCTTTGCAAGGGCGCTTGCTCCGCGTCCGGAACTGCTTCTGCTTGACGAACCGTTCGCCGCAATTGACGCAAAAGTGCGAAAAGAGCTTCGCACCTGGTTAAAACGGCTGATCGGCACTTTAGACATTACTTCCATCTTCGTCACGCACGATCAGGATGAAGCAGTAGAGGTGGCGGATGAGATGTTGATTTTTCAGCAGGGACGATTGGAGCAGCAGGGTACGCCGATGTCCATATATACGGAGCCGCAAACGGCTTTTGTGGCAGGATTTATCGGGCATTCAAGCGTTGTTGAGCAGCCCAACCTGCTGCGCGGCTTCGAACGGACGCCGATTATGGATGGCGCAAGGGCTCTTATCAGGCCCGAATTCGTTGAGGCCGGCCGAGAGCGGGATATCGTCTTTCCATCCGCTGCCGTGATGGGCAGGATTCGACACATATCGTTCCGGGGCGCTCATCTCGAGCTTGACATACAGGTTGGCGACAACCGATTCTCGGCGCATCGTTCACTGGACCAAGAGCCGCTGCGGCCGGGGGAGGAAATATTCGTACTTATTCATCGTTTGTATGTCGTGTCCGAGAAATCCGCCGTAATGGTGGAAAACTCGCTTAAAGGCGATCCGATGACGTTCTATATTTAATATAAGCTACTGGAGGGATAATGATGGCAAAGCCTATCGTGCTTGATGAGGAGTGGCTTGAACGCATTGGGGCGCAGGTCAACGGTCTGGAATACGGTTCGGTACTTATTACGGTCCATGACGGCCGCGTCGTGCAGATCGACCGGACCGAACGCAAACGGTTTGACGCCGCCAACAGCAGCGGTAAACAGCAAGCGGAACAGGGACAAACACATACCCGGAACGGCACCGAAAGCCTGAAAGCTGCTAACGGTTAGCTCCGGCAGCCGGATTTCGGCTTCCGGAGAAAGCAAACGCATAAGCGCCCTGTATACCGCCGGGGAAGGCGGGTGGCAGGGCGCTTTATGAGCAGCGTTTGAATACTTTAATCCTCGAGATTGCCCCGTTTGTTGCGGCCGGACTGAAAAGCCATCCGTTTATCCGCGTTTTTCTTCAGACGCTGGCTTACGGTTTGCTCCTTCCGGGCCATATGAGCGAGCTCGCGGCCCGTTTTCTTATAGCTTGCGAACCGCCGCGGGTCAAGCGTACCGTTGTCCAGCGCCATCCTCACGGCGCAGCCGTTCTCCGATTGATGGCGGCAATCTCTGAACCTGCAGCCTTCCGCCAATAATTCAATATCAGCGAATGCTTCCTGCCAGCCCTCATCGGCGTCCCACAGCTGCAGCTCCCGCATGCCCGGCGTATCCAACATGACTGCGCCGCATGGAAGCGGGAACAGCTCGCGGTGAGTCGTGGTGTGACGGCCTCTCGCATCGCTCTCTCTGATGTCCTGCACGCGCTGCAGCTCCCCGCCTGCCAGCCAGTTAAGCAGCGTCGACTTTCCAACACCGGACGAGCCGGTCAATGCGGCGGTGCTGCCCGGAAGCAGGTAAGGTGCCAGCGCTTCCTTTCCTATGTCCAGAACGGCGCTCACCGCATGGACGGATACGCCGGGAGCAATCGCCTCGACCTCTGCAATTCGGCCAGGCGTATTCTCGCATAAGTCCGCTTTGGTCAAGAGGACGACGGGAGTCGCACCGCTCTCCCAAGCGGCGATCAAATAGCGTTCGATTTTGCGGACATTGAAATCGTCGTTAAGCGCGTTAACGATAAGCAGTGTGTCAATATTCGCGCCGATCACCTGCTCTACGGGGACGCTGCCCGCCGCTTTACGTACCATGACCGAGTTCCTTGGCAGCACCGCATGGATAATAGCACGATGTTCTCCCGGCAGCGGCTGCACTGCAACCCAATCGCCGACTCCCGGAAAGTCGCTTCGCGCCGACGCTTCGAATTGAAATTTGCCGCTTACTTCTGCAGACAGCTCTCCCTGCTCCGACACGATCCGGTATTGATTCGCAAATTGGGCTATAACGCGCGCAGGCATCAGGCCATTGAAACGTTCTTCCTTCATTAGATTCCGCCAGCGTTCATTCCAGCCGAATTTGGCTAATTCATTATCATTTACATTTAGACCTACATTTGCATTTACATTCAAGGTTGGTATCTCCCTTTGTTTTATAATGGAACACAAAAAAACCGCAGAAATGATTTCTGCGGATTGTCAATCGCCCGGTTCACCTCGAACTAGAGATCCGGCGAAAAAGACATGAAAAAGCCGCAAGAAACCTGCGCGGTCTCCTACGGCTAGACTGGTAATGTTACTGGCATCGCATTACAAACGCTTGGAAGCTAATCCAGGTGCTTGAATAGCGAAACCTTAATGGGGCCGGTCCACTGAGACTGCGCATATGCTATTGTGGGTTGGGTAACTCGTCTGTACGGTGTACATATCACATCAGCCTCCTTCAATAAATCTGTAATTGTCATTGTATGCCTGTAATGGTGTTCTGTCAAGCATTTCCAAAGCGTATTAGAAAAAAGCTTCATGCGGCTAATTTCGCCTGCATGAAGCCTGTTTGTTACGAAATGATAAATTTAATAATTACCGCAACGGCAAAAATGACGGTCATAAAGCCGAAGAAACCGGCAAAGCCCATTGCGACATCCCCGAAGTCGTCACGCGGTTCCTCGTTAATATGCTCCCGCGGATCTCTAACATTTTCCATAGTTTAACTTCCTCCTCGAAACGACGAATGCTCCTCCTAGTATACCCAAATTCCAGAATAATTGTAAAGCTGTCGTTCGTGACAATTGTGAGGCGGCTTCACTGAAGCGCTGCCGATATGAAAGGAATACTGACGCTCGGCTGTGCGGCTATGCTACAATAGAAGTTGAACAAATGGCCGGGAGGAGTACCGATGGAAGAGGAACCAAGAGTCGTTGAAGGGGCTGAGCAGCGTCTGGCGGCGGAGAGAATCCGCAGCAAATTGGCGCTTTTGCCGGACCAGTCGGGCTGCTATTTAATGAAAAACGGCGACGGCACGATTATTTACGTCGGCAAAGCGAAGGTGTTGAAAAACCGCGTCCGCTCCTATTTTAACGGCAGCCACGACGGCAAGACCCAGAAGCTCGTCTCGGAAATACGCGATTTTGAATATATCGTCACTTCCAGCAATATGGAAGCTCTTATTCTGGAATGCAATCTCATCAAGCAGCATCATCCGCGTTATAATGTGCTGTTGAAGGACGATAAATCATTTCCTTATATTAAAATTACAAACGAGAAGCACCCGAAGCTGGAGGTAACCCGCCGTATCGTGAAGGATAAAGGGAAATATTTCGGTCCTTATCCGAACGCATATGCCGCCCAGCAAACAAAGAAACTGCTCGACCGTTTGTACCCGCTGCGCAAATGCAACACGCTGCCGGATAAAGTATGCCTGTATTACCACCTCGGTCAATGCGTGGCACCCTGCGAATATGAGATAGCCCCGGGGACATACGAGGCGATGGTACAGGAAATAACCCGATTCCTGAACGGCGGCCACGATGAGGTGAAAAAGACGCTGCAGGGAAAAATGGCCGCAGCGGCGGAAGGACTGGAGTTTGAGCGCGCTAAAGAATTCCGCGATCAGATCATGGCCATAGACGCCATTATGGAGAAGCAGAAAATTACGCTCTCCGACGAGATGGACCGTGACGTATTCGGATTTGCGACGGACAAAGGCTGGATGTGCGTACAAATTATGTACATGCGCCAAGGCAAATTAATCGAACGGCACGCTACCACCTTTCCGTTCTATGGAGACGAGTATGACGATTTCATGACCTTTGTTACGCAATATTACAGTGATAACCCGGCGCTCCCGAAGGAAATACTGCTGCCCGCGCCGGTGCAAGAGGAATCGGACGCCGCTGCAGCCGACGGCGTGCCGCATACGGATGAAGTCGCAGCCGGCTCTGCCGCCGATGAGGTTCGGGTGTCATTGCAGAAGTGGCTGAAGGTGAAAGTGTTCATGCCGCAGCGCGGCCGCAAGCGCGACGTGGTCGCTATGGCCGTTAACAACGCCAAGGTCACGCTAAGTGAGAAATTCCAGCTCATTGAGCGCGATGAGGTCCGGACCGTCAAAGCGTCGGAAGGTCTCGCCGAGGCGCTTGGTCTGCCGGAGATCCGCCGCATAGAGGCGTTTGATAACTCGAACATTCAAGGCACCGACCCTGTCTCGGCGATGATTGTTTTTACTGACGGCAAGCCGGATAAGAAAGAGTACCGGAAATACAAGGTTCGGACTGTGAAGGGGCCGGATGATTACGAAACGATGCGGGAGGTCGTCCGGCGCCGTTACGAAAGAGTGCTTAAGGAAGGGCTGCAGCTGCCGGATCTGATTGTGGTCGACGGGGGTAAAGGTCAAATATCCGCAGCGCTCGACGTATTGGAGAATGAGCTCGGCTTATTCGTACCGGTATGCGGCCTGGTGAAGGATGCCAAGCATAAGACAGCGCAGTTAATGATTGGGGATCCCCCTGAAATCGTACCGTTAACACGGGACAGCCAGGAATTTTATCTGCTGCAGCGGATCCAGGATGAAGTTCACCGATTTGCTATTTCTTTCCACCGCGAACAGCGCGGCAAATCCATGGTTGCCTCGCGGCTGGATGCCATTCCGGGCATAGGGGAGAAACGCCGAAAGCTGCTTCTGAAGCATTTTGGCTCCATTAAGAAAATCAAAGAGGCCGGAATTGAAGATTTCCGGCCCCTGTCGATCGGCGAGAAGCTCGCCTCGCAAATTATCGAAGCGTTGAGGGAGGAACCGTGAGAAGCGGTTTCTCCCTTTTGTATTTTAGATGTTTGGCCGAGTTGATATTGTGCGAAGCGCTTTGCTCCGCAATGCTTCACAGTACCACTCAGCTTCGCAGAGTTAGTGCCCGTTTGGGGGTTCTCTTATCAAACCACCGAATCGACCATGCGATCGGAATGGGAAGAATGATATATATAATTCCTGTCAGTATATTGACGGCGGTGCCCATGAACATAAGCGAGATCGCCATCATGATGCTGTCGAAGACCGCATGGGCGAACAGGACTGTTATAAAACCGTAACGGACGAACATGAAACTGAAGGCAAGACCGATAATCGTCAGTTCGAATAAGCGGGTCGTAGACGGGAAGATCGGGTAAGTGACGTGGCCGAGTGCCCATATGATCGTCGGAATGAGCGCTGCGACGAACGTATTTTTAAACCACTTCTTAAGCAGTCCGATTCCGAACAACCGGTATACGGCTTCTTCCGAAATCGCGGCACACCAGGCCATCATCGGAAATATCCAGGGTGCGGCCAGATTATAGGGGGACTGGGTGACATCCGTCGTCGACCAGGCGCCTGTTACATTGAGCAGAACGATGAAAATTACCGTTTGCAGGCCAAGCAATATTAAGGCGAATAAGTAACCGAGCCACATGCTGCGCCATACATATTCCCCGTAGCCGGCTTCGCCAAATCGCGGCCATAAACGGCGGCCCATCGAATTCCACAATGCGTCTCCGCCGACAAGGGAGAAGTATGCCGCAGCTGCCATTACTACCGTTACGATGCTGGTAATGGCTACAGTTACTACAGCATAAGAAACAGCGTTCGGATTCTCACCCGCTGCAGCCAGAATTCCGTCCGTCATGCTAATGTTGTTGGCGAGGTATACGAACAGAAAAACCAAACTCAGCACGATTCCGCGTTTGAATGACGAGTGCTTCCTGTACAACGATGCATAAATGATGGCGAGCACGAAGAGAACGAACGACAAGAGCAAGCTTCCGAGCAGCGAGAGAAATGATGCCAGCTTTGTTTGCTGCTCCACATAAGTGGAGTAGCCTGAAGGGACGATAAATTTCGGTTCATATTTGGCAATTATTAGGCCTCCGCCCGGAAGCTTCTCGCTCCGCACCTCCAGAACAAGCCGCGCGTCTGCGATCATATGATCCGCTACATCGAGGCGGACCTCACCGGTACTCGGGTTTGTGTTCGAGATTTTCAGAGAGCGGGCTTGAAATCCCTGCGACACCGCGAATTTTAACGCTGCATCATCCTGCTCCGTTGGACCCGGAACAGACGAATCTGACGCATTATACCGATTCCAGCCGACGACCGTACCCTTCTGCATATGAACATAAATGAAAATCAGACTTCCGTCGGGCATTTTCGTATTCACCTGAAAGGTGTCGGTGGGGAAAGCGGCGTCCCACTCTTTATCATATTCGTTAAGAAGCTTTTCTTTGGACAAATAACCGTAAAGCAGGCTGTCAGATTGATGGACCGCATGCGCTTCGACCGGCTTTTGCTTGAACTGGCGCTCTGCAAAATCCGCTGCCGCGCGCTCGGCTTCGCTTTTCGCGATTACTTTCTCGCTGCCGGTTCCGAAGAATGCCTCGGAGGTGGACGGGAGAACCTGAACAAGTAAATATAAAATAATTCCTGCAAGTGCTAGCCACGAAAAAATTTTCCAATTGGGCTGTATCTGATATTGGTTCATCGGTGCACCTCTGCAAATGGTATTGAGCAAATAAACCGCATACATCTACCATATCATAGTTCTCCCGAAATTATCCATGCGATTCCGTTCATTTTCGTTTTACGGACGAGGTAATGGGACAAGAAAGCCAGTAACCGGCCGATTTCAACGGAACTGGCGTTATTTTTGCCGGAATTCGGTTTGTTTTCTGCAAAACCGTCGTTTGGTGTTTCCCTGCTTTAGTTTTATAATGTGAATCAATTGAATAAAAAGCCGAATTTCTAAAAGAAAACGGGGGAACCATATCGTTGTCGGAGCGACTGGCATTTTGCAGTTTCGTAAACCCGGCAGCACGGGGTGAATTTCAACGGGCAACGCGCGCTTTGGTGCCGCTGCCCTAAGAATAGGGCCGCCTGTCCGGGCCCGAATCCGTCAGCTAACCTCGTAGGCTTAGTGGAACAGGACTCATCGCAATAGCATTGGGGATCCAGTGCTTTTTTTTGTGCGCTGAGACTGCATGGAGGGGTGGATTAGGTTTACATGAAATCGCTGTTTAACATTTCCAAATGGTCGCCGCCCCGCATTCTCGTCACCGGCTTTGCGCTTATCATCCTGACCGGCGCTTTGCTGCTCTCGATGCCGTTCGCGTCGCAAACAGGAACGAGGCTTCGATTTGTCGATGCGTTGTTTACGGCGACATCGGCAACCTGTGTCACAGGGCTGGTCGTTGTAGATACGGGAAGCTACTTTTCGATCGCCGGCCAACTGATTATTATGACACTTATTCAAATCGGCGGACTCGGGTTCATGACCATGGCGACATTATTTGCGATTGTGATCCGCAAGCGGATCTCGCTGCGGGAAAGACTCATTCTTCAGGAAGCTATGAATCAGACAAGCATGGAAGGTATAGTCCGGCTGATTCGAAAGGTTATTTTCTATTCTCTCGCCATCGAATTGATCGGCGCGACGCTATTCTCGATCAGGTGGTCTTTTGATATGCCGCTCGGCCAGGCGATTTATTTCGGCGTTTTTCACGCCGTGTCATTATTCAACAACGCCGGCTTCGATTTGTTCGGTCGATTCGGTGTTCCGTTTGTCAGTCTCACGGGATACGTCAGCGATCCCGTCATCAATATTACAGCTATGCTGCTAATCATCCTGGGCGGACTCGGGTTCATCGTCATGTCGGATTTAATGGAATTCCGTAAAAATAAACGGTTATCGCTGCATTCCAAAGTGGTGCTTTCCATGACTGCGGCTCTCATTGCGGTCGGCACCATCGTGATTTTCATATTTGAATTTTCCAACAAGGATACGCTTGGTCAGTTGAATCTTGGCGGTAAGGTGCTCGCTGCTTTCTTCCAATCCGTCACGCCGCGCACGGCCGGCGCCAATACGCTTGACATTCCATCGCTGAGACAAGCAACCCAATTTTTCACTATTATCCTCATGTTCATCGGCGCATCCCCCGGATCGACAGGAGGCGGAATTAAAACAACGACGTTTACAACGCTTATCGGGGCGGTTATAGCCATGATAAGAGGAAAAGAGGATATCGTCCTGTTCAATTTCCGGCTGGCGCGGGAACGCATTTTCAAAGCGCTGACGATTACGCTGCTTTCACTTGCGCTTGTCGTTCTCGTTACCATGGTCCTGTCAACGACCGAAGATAAAGCATTTATCAAAATTTTGTTCGAAACCACCTCAGCTTTCGGCACCGTCGGACTAACGCTCGGCATTACGCCGGAGCTGTCGGCAATCGGCAAAATCATTATCAGTCTTACGATGTTCTGCGGACGGCTTGGACCGCTGACGCTTGCGTATGCGCTTGGACCGCGCGCGGAGAAAGAATTGTACAGGCACCCGGAAGGCAAAATAATTATCGGATAGGGGAAAGTGAAGCAGGATGAAGAGGAGTCAATTCGTCATTATCGGGCTTGGACGATTCGGTTCGAGCTTGGCAAGAGAGTTAATTCAGCTTGATTACGAGGTGCTCGGCATCGATAAAGACGAGGAAGCCGTTCAAGATATGAGCCAGGTGCTGACTCACGCCGTCGTTGCGGAATCAACAGACGAGGAAGTGCTTCGTTCGCTCGGAGTCCGCAATTTCGATTGCGGTGTCGTTGCTATTGGCGACGATATTCAAGCGAGCATATTGACTGCGATTATTTTGAAGGATCTCGGCGTGAAGAAGGTCGTGGCCAAAGCGATGAGCGAGCTTCACGGGCGCGTGCTGGAGAAAATCGGAGTCGATCGTGTCGTCTACCCGGAACGGGATATGGGTATCCGGGTGGCGCATCAGCTCGTTTCGCCGAACCTTCTCGATTATATCGAGCTGTCGAAGGAGTATACGATCGCGGAGCTGGCGGTGCCGAAATGCCTGAACGGCGTCTCGCTGCAGGATTTGAATCCGCGTGCCCGGTTCGGCTGCAGCATCGTGGCGATCAATAAGCCCAAAGGAATCATAATCGCTCCTTCGGCAACCGACGTGCTGGCTGAGAAGGACGTTATGGTCGTCATCGGGACGAATAATCAAATCGAACAATTCGAGGAGTCGGTCACCCGCTAAGTTCGCGGAGACCGGCTTTTTCTGGGAAACGGGCGTGACTAGCGGATGGAAACACCTACCACAGAGCTGATACAGCATTTGTTTTTATTGCTGCTGGTAATCGTCGCGGCCGGAATGGTCGCGGGGATGATCGCCTCGCGGCTGAAGCTGCCGGATGTGGCGCTGTTTATTATTGCCGGTATGGTTATCGGCCAGGGACTTCACTGGATTAATGTGGCCAGCAGTTCGCTGACGAACCAGTTGATACTGGTGGCGGGATCTTCGATCATTCTGTTTGACGGAGGGCGCAACATCCGGCTCCGCGGACTGAAGCAGGTCGGATGGACGGTTGGGCTGCTGAGCGTCCCGGGGGTTCTGATTACGGTCGGTATTGTAGGCGCTGCAGTCCACTGGTTGTTCGGGATAGGTTTGTTGTATGCGCTCCTTGCGGCGGCGGTCATCGCTTCGACGGATCCGGCGTCCATTATTCCGGTATTCAGGCAGGTCACCATACGCGAGCGTGTGCGGGAGACCGTCGAGAGCGAATCGGCTTTTAATGATGCCACGGGCTCAATAATAACGTTCGCGCTCCTTGCAGCAGCGACAGGCAAATCGTCGATTGATGCGGGCGCGGTTACGCTGGACTTTTTGATAACGGCATTTGGGGGAATCGGGGTCGGCCTTATCGTTGGATTTGCCGTCGTTTATCTGGTTGCGCACACCCGGATCGGTGTGCTTCGCGACTATACGACCATCGCCATGATCGGCACTGCCTTGGGTGCTTACCTGGTCGGCGATATGCTGCATGTCAGCGGATTTATGGCCACGTTCGTAGCCGGCTTGATTTGGGGGAATTCGCAAAATTTCGGCCTTCATATGGTTGGCAAAAATGATGAAATGACGCATTTCTCCGATAATATAACCGTCATTATGCGTATGCTTATCTTCATACTCCTCGGGAGTCAGGTCAACTTCGTGCTTCTGGCCGACTATTGGTGGCAGAGCTTGATCGCGGTTATCGTACTGATGGCGATTGCCCGGCCCGCGACGGTATTTGCTTCCGCGCTGCCGGACCTTAAATCCCGGTGGTCGCTCAAGGAGATGACATTTATGATCTGGGTCCGCGAAACCGGCGTCATTCCGGCGGCATTGTCGGGGATGCTGGCCGGAATGGGAGTGAAGCATGCCGACATCATTGCTTCGGTAACGTTTATGGCGATAATGCTGACGATTCTCCTGCAAGCAAGCACCACGGCCTGGATGGCCCGCAAACTCGGGATGGATTTAGAAGCGGATAATGGCAAACAATAAGGACAGGCGCACATTAAGGCGGCTGTCCTGTGCTCGTTTGAAAGGGCTTCAGTAAAAGCAGTTCACACCAAATTTATACCCGCTTGTACAGGGCGGCGATTTCGTCGATCCAAAGACGGACGGCCGGGCTCAGACTCTCCGCTTCGGCATGAATAAGCGATGTCGTCCGCTTCGTCTCGTCAAGCTCGCGAATGGGAACCACGATGAGATCATTGTCGTCGAGCAGCTGCGGGCGCAGGTACGATTTTGGCAGTAACGTACCGGCCCGGCACGTATGGAGCAGCCGTAAAATCGCTTCGAACGAATCGATTTCCATTCGTACATCGGGAAGAAGGCGGTATTTTTCAAACAGCTCGTCAGTCAGTATCCGGTACCAGGTTCCTTTGGAGAACAAGATCATCGGCAGACCGTTCAAATCGCCGATGACAGGGGCTCCTTTATCCATAACAAAATGGTTCCGGGGCAATACGAGGACGAGATGATCGCCAAACAACGGCACGCAGTGCAGCGAAGGGTCGTCGATAAGAGAAGCGACGATGCCGAGATCGGCCTTACGTTCCCGTACGAGCGTTACGATCTCATGAGTTTTGCCGGTTATCGCTTTAATATCCAAATCCGGACTGCGTTCCGTCAGCGCTTGAATCAGATCCGGAAGCGTCGTCTGCAGAGTGGTCAGACTCGCTCCGATCGTAAGCGTGGACCGGCCGGCCGTCTTGTATTCGGCTACCATCTTCAAATATCGCAAATGCTGCTGTCTCACCTCGACGGCGTAATCGTAGGTAAGCTGGCCGATTCGCGTCAATTCCAGACGTTTTCCGATGCGGCGGAACAGCTCCACTCCCAGATCCTGCTCAAGTTTCGCTATTTTTCGCGATAAAGCCGGCTGTGACAAATTTAAAGCGACGGAGGCCTTATTCATGCTTGACTGCTCTACAACAATGGCGAATACGTTCAACTCTTCGAGCATTTTTTGTTTAACCTCCGATTACATATGCAAATTTGTTATAACTATTAATGAATAATAAGCAATTCCATTATAAGCGGAAAAGGAGTATCATGTGAAGTGTGGCCAAAGTGTGTCATGCTTATGTTGACGCGTGATAGGGCCAGCGTTACAATGGAGAATGATTTTGGCGAAATTTGACGAAGCAATCCCACAGTTTTGAAAGGAGAACGCACAAGTTATGAAAGGAAATTCCTATTTATCGCGTAAGATCCACTCCCTGCTCGGAGTGATTCCGCTCAGCTTGTTCATCGTTGAGCATGGTCTCACAAACTACTCAGCATACGAGGGTGGTCCTCAGGGGTTCAAGGATAGCGTCCAATTTTTGAACAGTCTTCCGCTCGTCTTTTTCCTGGAGCTGTTCGGCATTTGGCTGCCGCTGCTGTTTCATGGCGTATACGGCCTTTATATCGCGTACCAATCCAACTCGAATACAGGGCGATTCCAATACGGCCGCAACTGGGCGTTCACACTTCAGCGGATTTCGGGTGTCATTACCTTTATCTTCGTCTTCTGGCATCTATACCAGACTCGCTTTCAGGTTATGATCGGACACGTAACGCATGAAGAGCTTGGCGGGGTAATGAACGGGATCGCCAACAACGGGTTATTCTTCGTTCTTTATGTAATCGGTGTTATTGCAGCGGTGTTCCACTTCAGCAACGGCATGTGGTCGTTTCTTGTCAGCTGGGGCATTACAGTCGGCCCGCGTGCGCAGCGTATCTCCTCCTATATTTGGATGGTAGTATTCGTGATCGTAACGGCGCTGTTCCTGATGTCGCTTGTGGCGTTCCGCGGCGATGAGTTTAGAGAAGCGGCATCGGCTGCAGTGCAAGCGGCAAATCTCGTATAAGCTTTAGGACAAGGAGCGAATCGATAATGGCTAAAAATAAAGTAATTGTTGTCGGCGGCGGCCTTGCCGGGCTGATGGCTACAATTAAAGCGGCGGAAGCGGGCGTTCACGTCGATCTGTTCTCGCTTGTGCCGGTCAAACGGTCCCACTCCGTGTGCGCCCAGGGCGGCATCAACGGAGCTGTAAATACGAAGGGCGAAGGGGACTCCACTTGGGAGCACTTTGACGATACGGTATACGGCGGCGACTTCCTCGCGAACCAACCGCCGGTTAAGGCGATGTGCGATGCCGCGCCGGGAATCATTCACTTGATGGACCGGATGGGTGTTATGTTTAACAGAACTCCGGAAGGTCTGCTTGATTTCCGGCGTTTCGGGGGTACACAGTATCACCGTACCGCTTTCGCGGGTGCAACGACGGGGCAGCAGCTGCTGTACGCCCTGGACGAGCAGGTACGGCGCTGGGAGACGGCGGGCCTTGTCACGAAGTATGAGCATTGGGAGTTTCTTGGAGCGGTACTTGACGACGACGGCGCGTGCCGCGGTGTTTCCGCTCAGGACCTTCGCACGATGGAAGTTCATACCGTCTCGGCAGACGCGGTAATTCTGGCGTCCGGCGGTCCGGGAATTATTTTCGGCAAAACGACGAACTCCGTCATTAATACAGGTACGGCTGCAAGCGCGGTTTATCAACAAGGCGTTCATTATGCCAACGGCGAGTTTATCCAAATCCATCCGACGGCGATTCCAGGCGACGACAAGCTTCGCCTCATGTCGGAATCGGCGCGCGGAGAAGGCGGTCGAATCTGGACCTACAAGGATGGTAAGCCTTGGTATTTCCTTGAAGAGAAATATCCGGCATACGGAAACCTGGTTCCTCGTGACATTGCGACCCGTGAGATTTTCCATGTCTGCGTAGATGAGAAGCTCGGAATCAACGGCGAGAATATGGTCTATCTCGACCTGTCGCATAAAGATCCGAAGGAGCTCGACGTCAAGCTGGGCGGAATCATCGAGATTTACGAGAAATTCATGGGCGACGATCCGCGTAAAATTCCGATGAAAATCTTCCCTGCCGTGCACTATTCGATGGGCGGCATGTGGGTCGATTTCAACCAAATGACCAATATTCCCGGCTTGTTCGCTTGCGGGGAGTGCGAATATCAATATCACGGCGCGAACCGTTTGGGAGCGAATTCCCTGCTGTCCGCTATTTACGGCGGCATGATTACAGGGCCGAAAGCGGTCGAATATATCAAGGGCTTGAAGAAATCGGCCGAAGACATTTCCTCGTCCGTTTTCGAACGGGAGCAGAAACGCCAAACCGACAAATACGAAAGCATCCTCAAGATGAATGGTACCGAGAATGCTTATGTGCTTCATAAAGAGCTTGGCGAGTGGATGACCAATAACATGACGGTCGTACGCTTCAATAAGAAGCTGGAAGAGACGATCGCGAAGATAAAGGAACTGAAGCAGCGTTACCGCAGCATTAATATTAACGATACGGCACGCTGGAACAATGCGGGCGTTGCGTTTACCCGCCAGCTGTGGAACATGCTTGAACTGTCCGAAGCGATGACGCTGGGGGCGCTTCTGCGCAACGAAAGCCGCGGCGCACATTATAAGCCGGAATTTCCGGAACGTAACGATGACGCTTTCCTCAAGACGACGAAGGCTGCATGGACCCCGGAAGGCCCTCAGATTTCGTACGAGGCTGTTGATGTATCTCTGATTAAACCGCGTAAACGCGACTACTCGAAGGAAAAATAGAAAGGAGATTAACGATGGCGGAAACGGCAGTGGCAGCAAAAACGGTAAAACTGATCATTACGCGTCAAGACTCGCCCGAAACGCGTCCATACACGGAAGAGTTCGAAATCCCGTATCGGCCGAACATGAACGTAATCGGCGCGCTGATGGAAATTCAGCGTAACCCGAAGAAGCAGGACGGTCAGGGAACGGCTCCGGTATGTTGGGAATCCAACTGCCTTGAAGAGGTGTGCGGCGCTTGTTCGATGGTCATTAACGGCAAGCCGCGTCAGGCATGCAGCGCTCTCATCGACAAGCTGGAACAGCCGATCCGGCTGGCGCCGATGAGCACCTTCCCGGTTGTGCGTGATCTGGTCATTGACCGCGAGCGTATGTTCCACGCGCTTAAGCGTGTCAAAGCCTGGATACCGATCGACGGAACGTATGATTTGGGTCCTGGGCCAAGGATGGCCGAAACAAAGCGCCAATGGGCATACGAGCTGTCCAAGTGCATGACCTGCGGCGTCTGTCTGGAAGCTTGTCCGAATGTAAACGACCGTACCAGCTTTATCGGTCCCGCGGCGATCTCGCAAGTCCGTCTGTTCAATGCTCACCCGACGGGCGAGATGAACAAGGAAGAACGTCTGGAGACATTAATGGACGACGGCGGCATCGAGGGCTGCGGCAACTCGCAGAACTGTGTTCGCTCTTGTCCGAAAGGGATCCCTCTTACGACCTCCATTGCAGCGATCAACAAGGATACAACCAAACAATTGTTCAAGAAATGGCTCGGCATGTAACTGCCGGTCTTTACCTGGAAAAACACGCGACGGCTTCGGCCTGCGCGTGTTTTTTCGTATTTGCCGATTTGCTATTCTTCTCAGACGAACAAAGGATGTAATTTTTACCGTCGATGGGGGATTGTCCTTTTGTCACATTATTTGAAAAGATGTTGCTGCAGTGGGTTTTCGATAAAATTAATTTATATAGTCAATATAAATAATAATCTTTTATTTATCAAAAATCACTGATATGCTGATGGAAAGAAAATCACGGCAGAATGGGGGATTTGGTATGAGAAAGGCAAGCGTTACCGGCCTGGAGGGTGTCGTAGCAGCCGAGACTGAGCTGGGATATGTAAACGGCATCGACGGAGACTTAGTATATCGCGGTTTTCGAGCCAGAGAATTGGCCGTCAACTATTCATTTGAAGAAGCGGCATATTTGCTTTGGCGGGGGTATTTACCCGATGAAAAGCAATTGACGGAATTTACAAACTCGCTGGCCGAACAGAGGCGGCTGACCCCGGATCTGAAACGTCTGCTGGATTCGATGCCGAGTCAGACACCGCTGATGAGTGTCGCGATGTCGGCAGTTGCCGCATATTCGGGTGTAGAGAGCGTGCTCGCATGGCCTCCTTCAATTGAGCAGGCAATACAGGTTACTGCACTCCTGCCAATCATTATTTCCTATCGATATCATCAAACAAAAGGATCGGAATGGCCGGCTCAGAATAATGAAACTGGCCATGCAGCCTATTATCTGTATTCGCTGTTTGGACGAGAGGCATCGCCGGCGCATATCAGGGCGATGAATGCTTATATGATTCTGGCCATGGAACATGGACTGAATGCATCTACTTTTGCTGCCCGCGTTGTCTCCTCAACAGAGTCCGATCTATATTCTGCAGTGGCCGCCGCAATAGGTGCCATGAAAGGGCCTCTTCACGGCGGTGCGCCGTCAGGCGTTATCAAGCTGCTGGAAGATATCGGATCGAAAGAACAGGCGGAAGCGGTGATGAGAAGAATACTGGATCGTGGTGAACGGCTAATGGGATTTGGCCACCGGGTTTATAAAACGCAGGATCCGAGGGCGGAGGCATTGCGTGAAGTAACTGGAGCTTTGGCAGGGGACGATCCATGGCTGGATTTGGCGCAGTACGTAGAGCAAACGGCAACCAGGCTGTTAGCCGAGTATAAGCCGGGCCGCAGGCTGTTCACAAACGTTGAATTTTACGCTGCAGCGGTTATGCGCGCCGTGCAAATGCCTCCTGTTCTCTTCACCCCAACGTTCACAGCCGCAAGAGTAGTCGGCTGGACAGCTCATGTACTCGAGCAATCGCAAAATAACCGAATATTTCGCCCCCAATCCACCTACATCGGTCCGATGCCTTCCGATTAAAAAACAGAAGCGCTGGAGCTTATTAAAGTAATCGAAAGTTATAAACGAGGTGCACCTGGAACACGATGCTCCTCTCACTGAAAAACAAAAAAGGCGCTGGACGAAAATATCCGTCCAACGCCTTTTTTGTTTTCCTTACACTCCTCAAGCAAAGCGCGAAAGCCGAAAACTCCGAAGTTAACCGCGGCTTGGCAGCACAAAGCTGCCGACTTTTCTCCGGCAGCTTAGCACCAATCCTCGCTCCATTCTTGAATCGATTGAATAACGGGTTCTAAACCTCTACCCTTCTCGGTTAACTCATATTCAATCCGGACAGGCATTTCCGGGTAAACGTTGCGTTTAATGATTTGAAAATGTTCAAGCTCTTTCATCCGGTCTGTCAGCATTTTATCGCTCATTTCCGGAATTTGCTCCTTCATTTCCTTAAAACGTTTAGGTCCGCCAAGCAGGACGCGTACGATTAATCCGGTCCACTTTTTGCCGAGCAGCTCTGTAGCACATTCGTATTTCGGGCACATTTTGGAATAATCCACCGTTATCACCCCTCTTTCTCTCATTCTATTGTAGCATATGGTGTTTGAAAAAAGGAGTATGTTTCGACAGGAATTGCAATATGCTATATAATGAATATATACTATAATTTAGTTAGTCTAATTGTAACACAAAACATGACCTAAAACCATCGAAACAAAATTGTTACCACTGCGTATAAAAATATGGTTAATTCAAGAACTAAAAAGTTATAATGGGTAGGACAGTATGATTATATTTCCTACTTCACTACACTATTATTTACCGAGGTGCTCTATGGCAGACAACTGGGGATTTTATGAGCGCCGATCGGTATCGGAGCAGATGCGTGTCTTGGTCAATATTGGCTACAAGAACACAGCACCGTTAACTGAGTATGGCGATTTATTATCCATTACCGTGAATTTGTATCCGGTCAGAGAACATAACCGTTCGAAAAGCGAATTTATAAGGCAGCTGGAGCAGTTCGAAGGAAAGCTGGAGAACTGGCTGAATAGCGCTGCAGAAGCCATCTATATCGGAAGAATAAATTCAGCCACCAGGGTCGAGTTCTATTACTATGCGAAATCAGGCCGGATCAGCGACACAATGATTAGGCAATGGATGGATGAACACTGGCAATATCGAGTGCAGCATTATATTAAGCCGGACCCGGAGTGGACTTTTTATTTGTACATGCTTCCGGATCAATTAGAGGAACTATTCGTACACAATGCGCAAATGATATACGCGCTCATCCATAAAGGGGATGATATCAAACAGCCCCGAAATGTTTATCATTGGCTGCTGTTTCGTGAAGACGAGAACAGACGTGAAATGGAGTCGATGCTTGAGGAGCTCGGTTACCGTATCGAGAAGGAGAAGGAAGGAGATCCCGATAGCGTATACCCGTTTCCGCTCGTGATCAGCAGGTTCGACAATGTTTGCCTGGATACGGTGAATGAGCGGGTGAGAGAGCTTCATCGGCTGATGTCGGGTAACGGAGGGCGCTACGATGGATGGGGCTCGGTAATGAAGCTTACCTCGACGAACCGCTTGCGATCGAACTTTCGCAGGCTCATCGACTCGGTCGAGGAAGTAATACGCAAAACATGTCAATCCCGTCGATCGTAAGCGGCTGACATTATAAGCGTATGAGGATTAGTCCGGCAAACATGAGGATGAAAGCAATCCATTGCAAAGTAGTCAATTTCTCTTTGTATAACACAATCGATCCCACAGCAACCACGAGACTGTTGGAAGCAAATATAGGACCGGCTATATTTGCTTGTCCGGTCTGCAGGGATACCGCATAAAGCTGCAAACCGCCGTAGGAAAACAACCCGGCGATAATCCCCCAGCGCATGCCGATACGCGCCGAAGCTGCGGATTGACGCATCATCCTGCCAGCAGCTTCGGCAGTATAGAACGCGCCGAGCGGCTGGAGCGCATTTTGTTCCCGAAGCACGGTCCCGGTAAACCACACAATTGATAATAAATAGGCGACAAACAGGACCGGGGCACCTTCAAGCCCCATTTCTCCCGTTACCTTGAGACCTCCGTTACGCACCGCAAACAGTACGATACTAACGCCCACATAGAAATACCAATTCTTCCGGCTAATCGTCAGTTTCTCTTTCCCGCGTATGGATACAAAGACAACGGCCATGAGCAGCAGTGTAACACCGGCCAGCTCGGAGCCTGTGAACGGTTCGTCATAAGCGAATGTGCCGAGCGCAATTACAAGCACGATATTCATATTGGTAAGCGGAGAAGTCAAGCTGGCCGGCCCGCATGCGAGCGCCTTCATAAACAGTGCATTGCCGAGGGCCGAGCCTGCGCCGATCAGCAGCCCGGCTGCCCAAACTCTTGAATCCGCTAGTGAAGAGGCGAGTGTATGCTCAGCAGCTGCATGAACGCCGAACCCGAGTGTCCCGGAAATATACAGGCCAAGAAGCAGAAAGGCGGAAGAGCCGTTCTGCATCTGGGACACTTTCATCCACCAGCCTGCGAGGCCGAACAATAGCGCACTGCCTAGCGCAGCTGCAAACCACATAATAACGACGACCTTCCTTCAGTTACATGACGAAACCGATTCGCATGCTTTGGGTCTAATGGGCCTCGGCTGCCCGTTCCTCTCGCTGCTTCAGAAATTGTCTGCCGTATTCGCCGTGAGCGTGAATAGTGGCATGTTCTGTCTGAATCGTAGAATGCGCAATGCCGTATTTGTCGCGAAGCAGTTCATTGATCGCCAGAATAACGCAGAACGGCTGCATATTTTCTGGAATAAACACGTGAGCGGTCAACGAATAATGATCCGTCGAGATCGCCCACAAATGCATTTCATGAACGTCTTCGACGCCTTCAACCTCAAGCAGGCTGCGGCGCATTTCGTCAAGATCATACTTCAAAGGCACCGATTCCATAAGGATGAAATACGATTCGCGGATGATTCGATAACCGCCTGTGAATATGATGCCGCCGATGACGATACTGATAAGCGGATCAGCAGCCAGCCAGTTCGTGTAATAAATAATAATACCCGAGACTATGACTCCGAAGGAGCTAAGCAAGTCGCCGAAAAAATGCCACAGCGCACTCTGAACGTTCAAATTGTCTTCTTTCTTCATGCTTCGGCTTAGCACGATGGTAAGCGTAAGGTTGACGATGAAACCGATCGTAGCTATGGTCAGCATAAGCTTGAAGTCGATCGATACCGGATTGATAAACCGGCGCACCCCTTCAATGAAGATTCCGATCGAAATAACGCAAAGAGCAAGTCCGTTTAAAAAAGAAGCAATAATTTCGAATCTTAAATAACCGAATGTGAAACGCGAATTGGGCGGCCGCCTCGACAAATAAATGGCGATCATGCTTAGTCCAAGCGCAATGACGTCCGATATCATATGAGCCGAATCGGACAGAAGCGCCAGCGAGTGACTGAGAATGCCGCCGACAATTTCGACGATTGTAAAGAAAAGCGTCAGGAACAACGTTATCCAAAGCGTCCGCTTCGATGTTTCCTGTTCTTTGACATGCTTTAGGTGATGATAATCGTCCACCCGCATTCACCTCCTAATTCATTTGTTACACAAATGAAATGCTTTTGTTATCGTCCTTTCACATTGCCGGGCTATTATAATAAACAAGACCCCCTTTTTACTATATATGTTTTGGGACCTGCCGACGGGCAGGTCCACTTTTTTTGCAAAGACTTTTATAAAGGTACGGCAATCGGCTTCTTTTGCTTGTAATACACCCATTGCTCGAAGCCGATTTCCCGAAGACGTGCCCGCACAAGCTCCCATTCGTCGCCGACGCGGCTTGGTATATGGGCATCCGAACCGAAGGTTACCTGAACCCCATAGTGGAGGGCACGCTCCAGAATCGAGTCCGACGGATACCAACCGCCGACGTCCTTTGTTTTACCGGATGTATTGATCTCAATGGCAACCGAGCTGCCGGCTATCAGCTCAAGTGCCGAGTCGATGGCATCATCCGCCACGATATCGGAGAAAGCCGGGTAATAGCCCTTCATCGCATCGATATGCCCCAGCACTTGAAAAACGCCGGTGCGAGCCGAGTGCCCGATTAATTCGTAATAATGACGTTTTTCGTCGATTTTTGTGCTCTCTGATAGCTTCTTCCACCGATTTCTATTGAAAATACTCACTCCCCGTGTTTGATGAACGGAGCCGATAATATAATCGAATGGATACATTTCATACATGCTTCTATACAGCTCTATGTATTCCGGATAAAAGTCCGATTCCATGCCAAGAAGTACGTCGATCTTGCCTTCATATTTCGCTTTCAGCCGCAGCACTTCATCCACGTAGTTGGTAAAATCGCTCTTGGCCATCGCAATGCCGGGCTGGGGCTGATCCAGCTCGCTGCCAAAATAAGGGGAATGATCGGAAATGCCGATGACCTGAAGCCCTTCCTTTATACCCGCCTGAATATATGATTCAATATCGCCGTCAGCATGACCGCACCGAAAATGATGTGTATGCAAATCAAACTTCATCGGAAACATCCTCCTATTCGCTGCTTATGAATTGATCTTCGGGCATACCCTTCAAGTCACTTAGAAATTGCTGCATTGCGGAGTTCAAATAACGCCCCGATTTGTAGACAACCCCTACGGGATGACTCATGTCGAGTTCATTGACCTTGATCCGCTTAAGCGTCCCGAGTCTCACTTCATTCGCAATCGAGAGCTTCGAAACGACCGCGGCGCCGAGGTTGATCTCGACCATTCGCTTCACTTCTTCACTGCTTGATAGCTCCATTACAATGTTCGGTGAGATATTGAATTTACGGAATATCCGGTCGAGGAAACGTCTTCCGAGCGTATCGGGCGACAGCATGATCATCGGGATATCCTTAAGCGATTCGACAGTAGTATGCTTGAGTGCGCTCATCGGATGCTCCGGGGCGACGACAAGTTCGTACGTATCGTAATACAAGACAGAAGTTTCCACGTTTGGATTCCGCTCAGACAAATAAGTAATGCCCAGATCGACCGTTCCGTTCTCGACGCTTGTCATCACCTGAGTGGAAGGCATCGAATGAATCGTTGTTTTAATCATCGGAAACTGGTCTTGAAAATACGATAGAACGCGGGGCAATATTTGAATCGCGATCGAAGCTGTTGTACCGAGCACGATGTGGCCTTGCGGCGTCAGGCTGAGATCGGAGAGCTTCTGCTTCAATTCTTCGACTATGGCTAGTATTCGCTCGGCATGGTCCAAAAAAACTTGTCCCCGATCGGTCAACGTAACGGGCTGATTTCGGTCGATCAGCACGGTCTTGAACTCGTCCTCCAAGCTTTTGATTTGCGCTGAAACGGCCGGCTGCGTCAAATTAAGTAGTTCGCCCGCTTTGCGGAAGCTCATCGTCTTGGAGATTGTCAATAACGTTTCAAGCTGACTGATGTTCACGGAAACCCTCCCTTGATTAAAGTTTTTTATCACCTGTTCCTCTTATTATAAAGGAAAAGCACAGCGACAGTAAAGAAACAGGGCTAACTGCCGCGAGCGATTTGACCGCAGAAATTACTTTGTAAAACTTTAAGAAGGAATAGGGTAAACTTTGTCGAAGGATTTCCGGGTAGATAGCGATAGGCAATCAAGGGGCTAGAGCAGGACGATAAGGGGGCGAAGAGAATGGATCGTAAGGCTGTTCGCGGGTGGTTGATGTACGATTGGGCGAATTCCGCATTCGCTACAACGATTATGGCCGCTGTCATGCCGATATTCTACAAGGAAGTGGCAGGGGGAGATTTGCCCGGCAATACGGCAGAAAATTACTGGGGCTTTACACAGACGATAGCGATGCTGTTTGTAGCGCTCTTGTCTCCGATAATGGGGGCCATCGCTGATTATTCCGGCGTTAAAGTCCGGTTCCTCACATACTTTGCGGTAATGGGTGCTTTATCCTGCGGAGTTATGGCCTTTATCGGGGAGGGGGACTGGCTGCTAGCATCCGTCCTGGTCATTATCGGCACAGTCGGTTTCTCTGCCGGAAATACGTTTTATGACGGGCTGTTGATTGATATAGCGCCGCCGGAACAAAGGGACAGAATCAGCTCAAAGGGCTACGCTGCCGGATACCTTGGAGGAGGAGTACTGCTTCTCATTAATATTATCATGATTCTGGGCTGGAAAACGCTTGGTTTCCCGGACAAAACTGCGGCTACGCAAACGGTTTTCGCAACCGTCGGCATCTGGTGGCTTATTTTCGCCATTCCTCTCATGAGGAACGTGAAAGAGAAAGCGAAGGGCGTATCGTCAAGCTTTGGTGAAGCTGTCAGGAGCGGCCTGACTCGAATCGGTCATACAATGAAGACCGCTGCACGTTACCCGGAGCTGCTCAAATATATGGCCGCGTTCTGGTTCTTCAACGATGGAATTAATACGGTAATCGTAATGGCCACTATCTACGGAAGCGGTATCGGTATCGATACGAATTCTTTGATCGTGGCGCTGCTCATAACCCAGTTCATCGGTTACCCCAGTACGCTCCTTTTTATTAAATTCGCATCGCGGTTCGGTACCAAGAGATCGCTGAGCGGTTCATTGATTATTTATGTCCTCATAGTGGTGCTAGGCTACTTTATGACAAGCGCAGTGCATTTCTATGCCCTGGCATTTATGGTCGGGCTCGTGCAGGGAGGCAGCCAGGCGCTCGCAAGATCGACGTATGCCAATTTGGTGCCTCCATCCCGGACGGCTGAATTTTTTGGATTCCTGAGTTTGTCGAGCAAATTTTCCTCCATCGCCGGGCCGCTCGTGTTTTCCGTCGTCGGCACCATTACCGGTTCCAGCCGGCTTGCGATCTTGTCCCTGGTTGCGTTCTTCATTATTGGAATCGCTCTGCTTGCCGCCGTAAATCTGGAAAAGGGCCGCCGGGAAGCGTTAGCCGGAGAATGAACCGGCCTTACTCGCAGTAACCAGCGCAAAAAAGCTCTTCTCATCCGCTAAGGACGAGAAGAGCTTGGTACAAGCTCGATTGACGCAATAGGCTATAACCATTCTTTTTTGCGGAAAATGTAGAGCATGCCTGCTCCAAGCAGAAGCATAATTATCAGTAGAATATGGGCGCCGAATCGCATATGCAGCCCGGGAATGTCCTCGAAATTCATTCCGTAAACGCCGGTAAGAAACGTAAGAGGCATGAATATCGTCGTCAGCGCAGTGAACACACGCATGATATCATTCGCGCGGCTCGCAAGACTGGACTGATACGCCTCGCGCAAGTTGCCCATCAAATCGCGGTATGTTTCGAAAGTCTCAGCGATTTTGACCGCATTCTCATAAATATCGCTGAAATATTTCTGCAATTGCGCATCAATCAGCTTCAAATCTTTCCTGTTTAGCGTGAAAATAACGTCTCGCTGCGGGCCGAGCACCTTCTTCAGCCACAATATCTCGCTTCGCAGACCGATGATTTCGTTGAGATGCGATTTCTTCGTATGCATCAAAATATCTTCTTCAAGTCTTTCGATGCGCGTTTCGATGCGGTCGCCGACAAGGAAATAATTATCCACGACAATATCGACGAGATAATATAAAAACCGGTCCGGACGATTTACTTCCTCTTCCCATAAAATCGGCTTTAACGCGCGCAGCTCATTGATTTTCTGTTTCGTCACCGTAATTATGAAATGACGTCCGAGAAAAATGTTCAAAGCCCGCAGAAAAATTTCCTCATCGTCGAAACGGATACTGTTGATAACGATAAAATAATGGCCTTCGTGCACTTCGATTTTCGGCCGCTGTTCTTCCTCGTTCAGGCAATCCTCGACCTCCAGGTCATGAAGCCCGAAGATCGCTTGAAGGACACCCAGATCGTCAATATCGGCGTCGATCCAATAGAAGCCTTCCGCCGGCGGAATCAGCGTTGACTTGATATCCTCTATTACAGTAAATACGCCTTGGTTCACCAGACGGATTTTCATCCGCGCCCTCTCCTCTCATCCTTGATGCAAATTTCCCGGATGCCGGCACAGCGGAAGAGAGCGGAGGCCGCCGTCAGGCAACCATGCTGCGCAAGCCCGTGTATTATTACAAACGGCGCTGTACGAATATGGACGCTTGAACAGCAAACAGCCTCGCTAATTTCCGGTACCGGTAATCGATGCGGTCGCCCGCAGGCCTCGGGTCGCCTTCCATATTCGTAAACACCCCTTTAAGTCGTCAAGTGAAATGCGGATACGCAAGTCCTCGCCCTAGTATACTCCGACAAAGTCTTTCCATTCAAGAAGAAACTAGGATGTGGGAGTTATAAAGTACTTTATGCCTCCAAGACGCGCATGGTGAACCTTCTTCGCCTTCTTTGTGTCCATAATGTCTTGACGTGAATAACGGAATGATTTAAAGTAAAACTAAGCAACCTTATTTAATCAAATAGCAAGCTTTCTTATCAAGAGCAGGCGGAGGGACTAGCCCGATGAAGCCCGGCAACCGGCGTAAAGCACGGTGCTAATTCTTGCGGAAACGATTCGTTTCTGAGAGATGAGAGGCGCATGAACGATACAATTATGCCCCCTCTCTGACAACGGAGAGGGGGGTTTTTCATTGCGCGCGCGTCCGAGCAGTAACGATGAAGTAACCCGCACCATGAGGAGTGATTGACATGCCAATCAAAGTACCGGACAATTTACCGGCCAAGGACATTTTATCCTCGGAGAACATTTTCGTAATGGATGAAAGCGTCGCGTTTCATCAGGACATCAGGCCGCTTCGGATCGCAATCCTGAACCTGATGCCCACCAAGGAGACGACCGAGACGCAGCTGCTTCGGCTTATCGGCAACACCCCCCTGCAGGTGGAGGCGGTGCTGCTTCATCCGAAGACGCATACGTCGAAGAACACCTCTCCGGAGCACTTGGAGTCGTTCTATAAAACTTTCGAGGACATTAAGCACGAATATTATGACGGCATGATTATTACCGGCGCGCCGGTGGAGCACCTGGCGTTCGAAGAGGTATCCTATTGGGAGGAGCTCAAGGACATCATGGACTGGAGCGTCCGCCGGGTTACATCGACATTTCATATATGCTGGGGCTCGCAGGCGGGGCTTTATCACCACTACGGTGTGCCGAAATATGATTTGCCCTCGAAGGTGTTCGGAGTGTTTCCTCATACGGTAGAGAAACGAAACGTCTCTCTGCTGCGCGGCTTTGACGAGCTTTTCTATGTGCCTCAATCGCGGCACACCGAAGTGCGCCGGGAGGATATCGATAAGGTCCCGGAGCTTGAGGTGCTGTCGATGTCGCCGGAAGCGGGCGTCTATATCGCAGCTTCCAGGGACGGGAAGCAAATTTTCGTCTCCGGCCACTCCGAGTACGACCCGTTATCGCTTAAATGGGAGTATGACCGTGATAAAGCGAAAGGGCTGCGGATCGACGTGCCGAAAAATTACTTTCCGAACAACGATCCTTCGCTCCAGCCGCTCGCAAGCTGGCGGGCTCATGCAAACCTGCTGTTCTCGAACTGGCTAAACTATTATGTATACCAGCAAACCCCTTATGATTTAGGTGCAGGCATATAAAGCTTCACAACCTCTATACGAACTGAAAAGGAGCCTTCACACAATGAAAATTGAAAGCCGTTTGGCGCAGATTGGATCTCAGAAAGAGCCGGTGACCGGCGCAGTCAGCTTCCCGATTTATCAGTCGACCGCCTTCCGCCATCCGAAGCTTGGCGAGAGCACGGGCTTCGATTATGCCCGGACGAAGAGCCCGACGCGTAAAGTGCTTGAGGATGCCGCAGCCGAGCTGGAATCCGGCGATGCCGGATTTGCCTGCAGCACCGGGATGGCGGCCTTGCAAACGATCTTCGCGATGTTGAGCCAAGGCGACCACCTGCTGGTCTCCCTTGATTTGTACGGCGGCACATACCGACTGCTCGAACGTATTATGAGCCGTTTTGGCGTAACGGCGTCTTATGTCGACACGAACGATATCGATGCGATGACTTCACTCTGCACACCGAATACGAAAGCGGTTCTGATCGAGACGCCTACCAATCCGCTTATGATGATTACCGACATCGAACGGGTCTGCGCCTGGGCGAAGTCGAGGGGTATGCTCACCATTGTCGACAATACGCTGCTGACGCCGTTCTTCCAGCGTCCGCTTGAGCTTGGGGCGGATATCATCATTCATAGCGCTACTAAATACCTTGGCGGCCATAATGATGTTCTGGCGGGAATTATCGTCACAAAAGGCAAAGAGCTGTCCGAGCAAATGGGCTTCCTTCATAATTCCATCGGAGCGGTGCTCGGCGCGCAGGATTCCTGGCTTCTCATGAGGGGGATGAAGACGCTCGCTCTGCGCATGGAGCGCCATCAGCAGAATGCGACGCGCCTTGCCGGCTGGCTGCTCGCGCACGAAGCTGTCGAGGAAGTGTATTATCCGGCGCTGCCTCATCATCCGGGCCACGATATTCAGAACCGCCAATCCTCCGGCAATACCGGAATTTTCTCGTTCCGGCTGAAGGATGCCCGCTATGTGGAGCCGATCCTCCGGCACATTCAACTAATCGCCTTTGCGGAAAGCCTCGGCGGTGTCGAATCACTTATGACCTATCCGGCGGTGCAAACGCACGCCGATATTCCGGAAGAAATCCGCCGTCAAATCGGAGTGGACGACCGGCTTCTCCGATTCTCCGTCGGTATCGAGCATGCAGATGACCTTATCGCCGATTTGGCGCAGGCGCTTGAAGCGGCGAAACGCGAAATCGGGGAGGCGTAAAGGGCAATGGCAGGAATCAAGTATGATTTTGATCGGCTGATTGACCGCAGAGGTACAGCCTCTTATAAATGGGATCAGTCCGAGAAGCTGTTCGGCCGTGAGGACATACTGCCGCTATGGGTTGCGGATATGGACTTCGAGCCGCCGCAGGAAGTAGTGGAGGCGATTAAGAAGCGGGCTGAGCTGGGAATTTACGGTTACACATTCCGGCCGGACTCTTACTTTGAAGCGGTGAGCGGCTGGCTTTCCCGCCGCCATGGCTGGAACGTGCGCCACGAATGGATCACATCGAGCCCGGGCGTCGTGCCTGCGCTAAGCATGATTGTGCTCGCAAATACCGAGCCCGGGGATCGTGTCATCCTGCAATCGCCGGTATATTATCCTTTCTACGATGTGATCAAGATGAACGGGCGTGTCGTAGAAGATAACCCGCTTATTCTGGAGGATGGCCGGTATTCGATCGATTTCGACCTGCTTGAGCGCCAGGCGCAGGAGGGGGCGAAGCTGCTGCTCTTATGCTCGCCGCACAATCCGGGCGGACGTGTGTGGACGCGCGCAGAACTGGAGCGGATCGGTGATATTTGCCTGAAGCACGGCGTGCTGGTCGTTGCAGACGAGATCCATCACGACCTTGTTTTCCGGGGGCATCACCATACGCCGTTCGCGTCGATTTCGGACGCCTTCGCGCAAATATCCTTTACTTGCATCGCGCCGAGCAAAACGTTTAATCTCGCGGGTCTGCAGACTGCATCGGTTATTATTCCGAACGACGAGCTGCGGACGAAATACAACTACTTGCTGAAGACACTATCCCTGCACATGGAAAGCTATTTCGGCTTGACCGCCGTCGAGAGCAGCTATAATTATGGCGAGGAATGGCTGGAGCAGCTTATGGACTATCTGGAGGGCAATCTGAATACGCTCATTCGCTTTATCCAATCCGAGCTCCCGCAAATAAAGGTCATAAAGCCCGAAGGAACCTATATGGTTTGGATGGACTGCAGCGCTATTTCAGCGGACCCCCGGCAGTTAAAGAAGCTTATGTTCGAACAAGCGGGAGTTGCGTTCAGCGAAGGCTCGGTATTCGGCAAACAGGGCGCCGGGTTTCTGCGGGTTAATCTCGCGTGTCCGCGCTCAATATTAGAGGCCGCACTCGAACGTTTTGCAGCATCGGTTCGTCAGGCCGCTGCAGCAGACTAGGGGGATTGCGAATTGACAGGCTGGATAACCGTAAGCGGACGTGACAGTTCGCTTACGGTTTCTTTATTCTGTTCCGCAGAGCCGAATTCCTGTGAATAATTGCTGAACAAACGGTATAAAAAGGTCCGCCGGTCTTGCCTGTCTGATGACTGCGGCAGTCTTTTTATGTTACGATGAGGAAGACAATTAGGAGCCAGGAACGGAATAGGAGGGACTTAATCGATATGAGTCAAGTGGATCGGATACTGAAAGACGCGCTGGATGGAAATCGGCTTGGGCTTGAACAGGTCGTTACGCTGTTTGAGTCCGATGAAATTGAGAAAATGGGCCATGCCGCCAACATCCTTATGGAGCGGCGCCACCCTGAACCAATCACGACTTTCGTAGTCGGACGTAATATCAATTACACGAACGTATGCGACGTTTACTGCCGTTTCTGCGCGTTTTACCGGGCGCCCGGGTCTCCGGAAGGTTATGTGCTTCCCGATGAGGTCATCCTGCAAAAGATTCAAGAAACGATAAACGTCGGCGGCACGGAAATATTAATGCAGGGAGGCACCAATCCGAATCTGCCGTTCACGTATTACATCGATTTGCTCCGTAAAATTAAATCTCACTTCCCGGGAATTACAATGCACTCGTTCTCCCCGGCTGAAATTCATAAAATGCGCGATGTTTCGGAAGGTCTGTCGCTCGACGAGGTCGTTCGCCAGCTGCATGAGGCGGGACTCGATTCGCTGCCAGGGGGCGGCGGAGAGATTCTCGATGATCGGACAAGAAGGAAGATCAGCCGGCTCAAAGGTTCCTGGACGGACTGGATGGACGTAATGAAGGCCGCGCATCGCCTGAATATGAATACCACTGCTACGATGGTAATAGGCTTCGGCGAGGAGATGGAGGAGCGCGCCCTTCATTTGCTTCGCGTCCGCGAGGCGCAGGACGAATGTATAGCGAACGGTTATAACACACCCGGATTCCTTGCCTTTATTCCGTGGACGTTCCAGCCGGAGAATACGAATATGAAGCGGGAGAAAGCGACGCCGGAGGAATACTTGAAGACGCTCGCCATCAGCAGAATCGCGCTTGATAATATTGATAACTTTCAGTCCTCCTGGGTTACGATGGGGCCGGAGATCGGCAAGCTCTCGCTCTCTTACGGCTGTAATGATTTCGGCAGCACGATGATCGAGGAGAATGTTGTCTCTGCCGCCGGGACGACGCATAAAGTGAATATCGAACTCATACTGCAATTAATTCGCGAAACGGGGAAGATACCGGCTCAGCGCAATACGAAATATCAAATTTTGAAAGTTTATAATGAAACGGACGGAGTCGAGCACGACTTCGTAATGCAAAATTGATAGATATGGATAAGAGCCCCTTGCGCGATCGGAATGTCGACGGCGCTAAGGGGCTCTTTTGGTTATGCCAGCTGGCTTTCTAACGATTCAATAGCGACTACAGTTTTGTTCTTACCCGAGCTCTTCGCTTTATACAGCGCAGTATCCACCTGAGTGAAAAAACGTTCTTTACCGTCCCCTAATGTGTATTCCCCAAAACCGATGCTAACCGTCACAGGCTTTCCGCCAAGAGCATCATGCGGTTTTTCCGATATCTTCTGCCTGATTTGTTCAACAACTGAAAGCGCGTCAGCCTTTGATTTATCCGTAAAGAGCATCGCGAACTCTTCACCTCCGTAGCGGGCCACAAAGTCGTTCGAATTCGCTTTGCTGCGAATCATTTCCGCCACTTCGCGGAGAACGGAATCCCCTGCACGATGGCCATACGTATCATTGATCTGTTTGAAGTTATCGATATCGATAAGGGCGAGTTGAAGCGGAAGGTTGTGTTGTTCGTGCTGTTCAATAAGCTTTTCAAAATATTCGTGAAAGGTCATATGATTATATAGATCCGTCAAAGCATCGGTCTTTACCATCTTGTCCATCCATATGGTTTTGACAAGCAGCTGCTGATTGGATTCGTAATATGATTTAAGGTTACTCATGAGCTCCCTGCCGCGCATGATAATTCCCCATGCAACGAGTGAAAAAGCGGAAAACATGACGGTTATCGTCGTCAAGCCCACAAGTGAGATTTCCCGGTGCATAAATTCGTTGGCCAGATACATAACATAGACCGACAGAAGCGTGTTTCCTAAGGCAAAAACTAATTTCCGCGGTTGAAAATAAAAGATGGAAACAATGACGGGCATGAACAAGGCCAGAAGCAAAAAATTAACCGAATCGTGGATATAGACGAGTATATAGGCTAACAAAGCAGATGTAAGTATGAGAATATAATCCTGATATTTGCCTTTAAGCACCTTCAGTGCGGTCTCGGCAAACAATAGCGCGGTCAGCTGCAGAATGGTCGGTTTGACGATAAATTTCGGAATAAACGAACCTGCAGGCATTTCCGTTATCGTTAAATACAAACCTTCCAAAAACAGGGAGATAATCAAAATAGCCCAAAAGCCTGTCAGCAGCATCCGATTCCAACGATAACGGTTATAATCAAGTGATTCGTAGTCCATAAAGTTTCACTCCAAAGGCCAACTTCGTACGAAATTCAATATACCACGAATACACTTTCATTCCAATCCCCTGCCAGTGCCACCATAGTATGCATCGTATATATGCCCCATCCGGACCATATACTTAATACAAGAAAAAACAAATAACGTACGACGTCATCCGAGTTTACCTCGCTGGATAGCGGCTCGGTCAGGCAGAGCCACGCAAAAGCAGCTTATGCTTCCGAAGTGAGTTTTTGCTTGATCTCGCCCGATAGCGGCTCGGTCAGGCAGAGCCACGCAAAAACATTTAGCTTATGCTTCCGAAGTGAGTTTTTGCTTGATCTCGCCCAATAGCGGCTCGGTCAGGCAGAGCCACGCAAAAACTTTTAGCTTATGCTTCCGAAGTGAGTTTTTGCTTGACCTCGCCCGATAGCGGCTCGGTCAGGCAGAGCCACGCAAAAACTTTTAGCTTATGCTTCCGAAGTGAGTTTTTGCTTGACCTCGCCCGATAGCGGCTCGGTCAGGCAGAGCCACGCAAAAACTTTTAGCTTATGCTTCCGAAGTGAGTTTTTGCTTGACCTCGCCCGATAGCGGCTCGGTCAGGCAGAGCCACGCAAAAACTTTTAGGGGTGAGCGTATGGAACTGTTCACTGTTTCCTTGATATCGGCTTCAACCGATGCGGTTGATCGGCTGCACAGGAGTTTGAACGATGAATTCGTCGATTTACATAATGTTCAGGACACGATCGGCGATGTTTCCGTTGCTTTTACTCCTAATTACGAAAGCAAGGAGATTCAATGCAACGCGGGGCTTCCCGAATTTAAACTTCCTGTTCACGGCCCCCTTGTATACCGGAAAGCCGCTACCGCCTTCGCAAGATATATTTTGACGGAAATCGAGCCGCTGCTGCTTCGGGCGATTATTCGCAAGCAATTCCACTATGACGACCCCAAAGAAGTGGAAATGGTGGAGCAATACTGCCGGAACCTGTTGTTTAGCGGTATTCCTTCTTCCCTCGACGGGGAAGGCGCTGATTCCGATATGCTCCAAATCGACAGGGAACGCCGGCAGAACAAAGTGGCAGCTGAGATTGAGGCGTTCTTAGCAGTCAATACACGTATTCATCTGGATGGGTTCGTTACGTTTCGTCTTGCTTCATATTGGGAAGAGCTGCGTGAGGTTGCCGCATTCGCTGTCGATGAATACATGATGGATAAGCAGTACCAGGAATTCATTTCGTTGTTGAAATATTTTGTCAGGATACAGGAGGTAAAGCTGCCGATTGTGCATGTTCTGCATAGGGGCGGGAGTGAATTTGCGCTTTATGACGAGCAATTCCAACTGTTGGAAGCGGCCCCTGCAGACCGGATCGTAGCCGAGATGCTTGAGTCGGAAATGAATATGGAGGACATGATCGTCAGTACGCTTATTACCGTTGCTCCTCACCAAATCGTCATTCACACCCGTCACCCGGAACTACAGGTGATGCGGACGCTCGAAACGATTTTCGAGCAACGCGTACAGCTGTGCGTCGAATGCAGCCGCTGCTCGTTTTTCTTCAATGAGGCCAATCAGCCTGCTCCCGCTGTTCTGCCAAAGCAAATTAATGCGAAGCGAATAAGGACTTGACCGTTAAGTGGCATCGGATTATAATTATGTGCATATAAAAGCATTGACAAAGACATGTATCTGCTGATCCACGCGTCTCAGAGAGAGGGAACTTGGCTGAAATTTCCTTACGTTAGCGGCGGATATACCCCTTTGAAGCTGTGCAGTTGAATCCGGGTTGAGATAAATCGGGTAGTAAGCTGCGCCGGGGCGTTCCCGTTACAGAACATTCTCAAGGATTGGCGCTATGTTTTCCGTTTCAAGCAGCTGCGCCGGTTGAATTAGGGTGGAACCACGGGTCTGACAAGCACTCGTCCCTTCGCGGGATGCGTGCTTTTTTTGTTGTCTGCGCACCTCGCTTCGAAGCGAGTTTTGCTCCTTCGTCACAAAAACCAGGCGGATGCTTACGAAGCGAGTTTTTGCTCCTTCGTCACAAAAACAAGGCGGATGCTTACGAAGCGAGTTTTTGCTCCTTCGTCACAAAAACCAGGCGGATGCTTACGAAGTGAGTTTTTGCTCCTTCGTCACAAAAACTTTTAGGAGGATAAATCATGGCAATTCAAGTGAAGCTGCCGGACGGCGCAGTCAGGGAGTATGAACAGGGTACGACTGTTGAAGATGTCGCGGGCTCAATAAGCCCCGGTCTGAAGAAAAATGCGATAGCCGGTAAGGTAGACGGCAAGGTGGTGGACGTTTATACACCGCTCGAAGGTGATTCTGCCGTTGAGCTCGTGACCGTGGACACACCGGACGGCCTTGAAGTATACCGCCACAGCACAGCGCATTTAATGGCTCAGGCTATCAAACGGCTTTACGGAAAAACGGAAGTAAAGCTCGGGATCGGCCCCGTCATCGAGGATGGCTTTTATTACGACATCGATATGGAGCAATCGCTTACCCCGGAGGATCTGACGAAAATCGAGAAAGAGATGGAGCGCATCGTGCAGGAGAATCTGCCGATCCGGAGGCGGGTCGTCAGCCGTGAGGAAGCGATCGCAATCTTTACGGATCTTGGCGATCCGCTGAAGCTGGAGCTTATCCGCGACCTTCCGGCGGAAGCTGAGCTTACCATCTACGATCAGGGGGAGTTTTTTGATCTGTGCCGCGGACCTCATCTGCCGTCCACAGGCCGAATTAAAGCGTTCAAGCTGCTCAGCGTTGCCGGTGCTTACTGGCGGGGCGATTCGAAAAATAAAATGCTGCAGCGTATATATGGTACGGCTTTCCCAAAAAAATCGCAGCTTGACGAGCACCTTCATTTTCTGGAAGAAGCCAAGAAACGCGATCACAGGAAGCTCGGCCGAGAGCTGAAAATGTTCACGTTCTCCCGTGAGGTCGGACAAGGTTTGCCATTGTGGCTGCCGAACGGCGCGAAGCTGCGCCGTACGATGGAGCGGTATATCGTCGATCTCGAGGAGCGGCTTGGTTATCAGCACGTATACACACCGGTGCTGGCGAATGTCGAGCTGTACAAAACGAGCGGACACTGGGAGCATTACAGTGAAGACATGTTCCCGAAAATGATAATGGACAATGAGGAGCTCGTCCTGCGTCCGATGAACTGCCCGCACCATATGATGATATTCAAGAGCGAGATGCGGTCCTACCGTGATCTTCCGGTACGGGTGGCTGAGCTTGGCACTATGCATAGATACGAAATGTCCGGCGCCCTCACCGGGCTTCACCGCGTCCGCGCAATGACTCTTAACGATGCGCATATTTTTTGCCGTCCCGACCAGATTAAGGATGAATTCGCCCGTGTTATCAACTTGATCCGCCAGGTTTACGAGGACTTCGGCATTAAAGAGTACCGGTTCCGCCTTTCCTACCGGGATCCTCACGATACCGAGAAGTATTTCCCGAATGACGAGATGTGGGAGATGTCTCAGCGCATGCTGCGTGAGGTCGTGGAAGAGCTTGGATTGCCGTTCTTTGAAGCAGAGGGCGAAGCCGCATTCTACGGGCCGAAGCTTGACGTTCAGATTAAGACGGCGCTTGGCAAGGAAGAGACGCTGTCCACCGCACAGCTTGATTTTCTGCTGCCGGAACGCTTTGAGCTTGAATATGTGGGAGACGACGGCAAGAAGCACAGACCTGTAGTTATCCACCGCGGCATTATTAGTACGATGGAGCGGATGACGGCCTTCCTGCTTGAGAATTTCGCCGGCGCGCTGCCGTTGTGGCTGTCACCGGTTCAAGCGAAGATCATCCCGGTATCAACCGCTTATGAAGCGTATGCCCACGAGGTCGAAGAGAAGCTGCAGCTGGCCGGAATTCGCGTGGAAGCCGACCTCCGCAACGAGAAGCTCGGCTACAAGATCCGTGAAGCGCAGCTTGAGAAAGCGCCGTATATGCTGGTCGTAGGCGATAATGAGGCGCAATCCGGCACGGTGTCGATCCGCAAGCGTGGAGAAGGGGACATTGGAGCTAAGCCGATTGTCGAAGCTATTGAACTTCTTCGGGAAGAGATCAACTCCAAGCAGGTTTAATCTATTACTCTATCAATCAATTTCATAGAATGCTGAATAAAGCTTGTCGCATTAGGGCAACCTCCATATTGAGGGGGCAACATCCAAATGATGACAAGCTTTATGTCGTTCCGGCGGGTCCTGACGGTCATAATGGTCACGGGAGCAGTCGTTATTACAAGCATATCTGCGGATTTCACCGTAATGGATCTCGGTAAAACCGATCATCGCCACGGGCGGTCCGCTCACCAATCAAACAGACTTCTTAAAGATCGGAAGCATCTTCATGTTATTGCGACCGGCTATACGGCCGGCGTCGAATCGACCGGGAAAAAACCGGGGCATCCGCAGTACGGAATCACCTACTCGGGCGTAAAGGTCAGACGCGATTTCGTTTCCACAATAGCGGCCGACCCTAAAGTGTTTCCGATTGGGACTCTTCTATACATTCCCGGCTACGGATACGGAGTTGTCGCAGACACCGGTTCGGCGATCAAAGGCAATAAAATCGACTTGTATTTCGAAACGAAAAAACAAGTGTTCAAACAATGGGGCAAGCGTAAAGTAGATGTATTCATTCTTAAACAAGGCCGCGGAAAGCTGACCGAAGCTTGGCTGAACGCGCTGAATGATGCGGTGACTGCGGAGAAGACTATCCCCGATTCTCTGCTAAAATCATAATGTGATATTGTTGAGGATTGTACAACAACCTTGTAATTTGTTGTATAATCTTCTTTTTTTTAAAGAAACGGTATGCTAAAATGAGTCTAAACGCTATCCTTATCTAGGTGGGGCGGTAGTCTATGGTTAGTGAATATCCTTTTTTGTCAAACGATGACCGGAATCCTCCGGACTTGGAACAAATTGAGGAGAAGCTGCGGCAATTATACAGCGAAATGATCCGTGTGGCATATTCGAAGGTCATTAATAAGACCGATGCTCAGGATGCGGTCCAGGAGGCATGGGTCAGAATTTTGACGAAGCATGAAACGTTGAAGGAGCGGAGCAAGCTGAATTCGTGGGCAAAGACGATCACCGCTAATGTGGCTCTTAACCTAAACAAGCAAACCATGCGGGAGCAAGGAAGCAGCCGACTTGATTCGAATGGAGAATTTGCGGAACAAGCATGCCATGTTGAGTCCGGCATCCAGTTTGAAATATCCGAGCTGCTTGGATTGCTTGACCCCCGTTCCCGAACGATGCTATTGTACAAATTTTATTACGGCTTCAAAGACCAGGAAATCGCCGATGCCATGAAGGTCCCGCTTGGGACGGTCAAAGCCCGGATCCACCGCAGCAAGCTGCAGCTTAAGAAGTTGGACGGCCACTCCGACGCTCGTCCGATGTAGAAGCACACACGCTTGCCTAAGTCTTGCAATGAGCCGGCAACATACGCCAGGCGTAACGGAGGAACCGATGAGGTTCCTCTTTATTTTTGTCGACTTCAGCAGAGGGGACGGTCCTGCTGTTCGCAATGTCTGAATCGTGTCATCATCTGTTATCGGAGCTTACATACGAGTCAATCAATGGAGAATTCTTTTGAGGAAATGGGTATTTTCAAATCCAGTTCATTCGTGTAATATTAGTTATGTAATATTAGATAACATCTAAGGATAGGAGAATTCTCATGATGGATCCGATTGTTAACGCCGTACCATCGCGTATGAAGCCGCGAAAAGCAGCTGACGTGATCCCATTTCTGGAAACTTACATTTCGAAGAAAGAACAAGAGATCGCCGAAATGGAACAGATGGTTGACCGTTATGAGAAGCGCCGGATGATGGAAGAGCGAGCTTACCAATCGATGTCCACATTGCGGCGGCTGCTGTCCGGCAAGAAACCGGACCTTCATTTGGCGGTGGAATACATCCATTATGTGAAGAAACCAATGGAGAAGGTTCGTGCGCTTCGTTTGGAAGTTGAAAACGCACGCGCGATTTTACGCAATTCCGGTTCGTCGGATACAATTGCCGTTACAAACGAACTGGCTGATGAAATGAACTGATACCGCCCATAGGGCGGTTTTTTGTTGGTACAAGAACAGGCAGCCCCGTAGAAGAGGGACTGCCTGTCTTTAACTACCTGCCTTCAACTGTTCAAGGTCAAGGAAATCATGCTCTTGATTATAGGCCGGTACTCCGCGAATTTCTGACATCAAGGGCCGATCAGCTCATCATCCTTGATACGCCATACCCAATGGCCCGCAAGAGGATAGATAAGCCCCGTCATAGCAATCGTATATAAGATGTAGGCCCGGAAATAAATCCGTTCCGCCACAGCACCCGAGACGATTGAAATGACGGCAATAACGAAAGCGCATTGGAACAGCCAGTAAGTAACCGTGCGAATGTTATGGTTAATGAGGGGACAGATCCCCGGCGAGCATGAAGCCCGTAGTTCCGATCAAGCCTCCGGCATCCTCACCTTACATAAGCGCAAAGCCGAGAAAATAAAACGCAGAAAGTGATATCGACAAAAACCTTCATAATAATGCTTACTGCATTTTTTTTGCCTGACAAAGCCTGCCTCGAGCAAAGCAAAGCCGCCTTCCATAAGCAAAATCATAGCTGCCGTCAACATTACCCAGATAGTGTCAAGTCCTTTGGACAGTGTGGCCAAATCTATTCCTTCAACCCCCGTCATCCGATTCTTGTTACGGTTCTCCCTGTCTCCCAGTCCGTCCATCATTATATAAGCGTCTCGTCAGGGATGTCTACGAAGGAAATAGCCGATGCAGCAAAGGTGCAAACGTTCCAATTTTCGCCCATATCTCTCGGTCTTCGGACGTAGGACGGTTTCAATCGTCAGACCCTTACCGGCTGTAGCGGCGTGAGGTATACTTTGTGTACTAACCTTGGAATTCGATTGGGAGCTGGTGTGTTCATGAATGGACATTTTGTAAGTCGGCTGATGTGGGGGCTGCTCATCATCCTGGCCGGTGTTGCATTAATACTTCGGCAGAGCGGCGTGCTGGATTTTGATATGCATCAACTTATATCGATATTTTGGCCGGTACTACTGTTGTTTTTGGGATTCCAGGGATTTGTGAAGAAGCTGGCCGATGGCAGCGGTTCCTTCTTGGGGTCATCCGTATTGGTCATTCTCGGCTTTATTTTTCTGGGGCGCAACCTGGATTGGTTTAGATGGTCGATTGGAGATATGATTCAGTTTACCCTCCCGTTCCTGCTTGTCGTGTTTGGAATTTCCATGATATTCAAGCCGAAGCGGAAGATAAGAAGCACAACGCCGGCAGACGATTGGCAGGCGTACAACTATACGCCTTCGGACCAACCGGTGCCACCCGCCCCGCCGCTTCATCCCGATCCGACAGCTCCAATTGATCTGGATTCTGTCGATCACGAACTGAGACCCCACCCGGAAGCGGAACCGCGTCCAAGTTCTCAAGGGCGCCATAACCCGAGTCATTCGGCACCCGCTTATGAGAAACCGGTTGACCAATTTGGGAATCCGGATGATCCGAAGATGGACCGGTGGACCAGACGTGCTGAAAGGGTCCGGGAGAGAATGGAGCAGCGGGCCGAGAGGTATCACAGGCGGAGCCATGAACGGCACGACAGAGTCGAATGGTGGAATCACGATCCCGGCGCCCAGACCCGGTCCGGGTTTATCGGCGATATTTATGTCGGGCACGATTATTGGGAGCTGAAGCCGATGAACATTTCCCATTTTATCGGCGATACGGTGCTCGACCTGACGAAAGCGCAAATACCGCTGGGTGAAACCCGGATTCACATTTCGTCCTTCATCGGCGATGTGAAGGTGTTTCTGCCTAATGATTTTGAGGTCGGCGTCAATGTGATATCGAGTGCATTTATCGGAGATGTATCCGTATTGGACCGGAAGGAAGGCGGTATGTTTAAAAACATGAACGTCGAGACGTCCTACTTCCAGGAGACGGACAAAAAAATCAAGCTTGTCGTCAGTACTTTCATCGGCGATGTGCGGGTCACGAAGGTAGGATGATGCGTACATGATGGTGAGATTGTTCCGGAGCGGCAAGTGGGGCATGATTCTTATGTTTGCGGCTTCCTCGGCCGTATCTGTTCTTATCTGGAACAGCGCCGACAGAATCGTCGGTCCGAAGGTTGGGAACAGCGACCTTTGGATCGGCGTTGCAGCCGTTTTCCTTATTATTAGCGCCGGATTCGGTTATTGGGCCGCACAGCGTATCCAGCGGCGGGTAGATGTCCTTCATCTTGGTCTTAAACAGGTGTCACATGGAAATTATTCGGTACGGCTCCCCGAAGAGAGCGCGCAAATATTCACCGCCGTATTCCGGGAATTTAATGATATGCTGGAATCATTGGATGGGCGCATGCAGTGGTTACAGAAATCCGGCGAAGAGCAGGTGATGCGCGAGGCCGCCTCGAACGAAGCGGCTGTGCTTGAAGAAAGGAAGAGGCTTGCACGTGATCTGCACGATACCGTGAGTCAGCAATTGTTTGCCATTCACATGTCCGCCTCTTCGCTTCCGAAGCTGCTGCTCATGGACGGGGAACGGGCAGCCTCTGTGATGGAACAGCTTATCTCGATGTCTTCCATGGCCCAGAAGCAGATGCGCGGCTTCATCGCCCAACTTCGGCCGCTTGAGCTTGAAGGCCGGTCGCTGCAGGAAGCGCTGGACAAATGGTTTCCCGATTATTGCCGGCAGAACGGCCTGCAGGGAGTTCTCGAGTGGCGTGTCAAAGAAAAGCTGTCTGAAGCGAAAGAGCATCAATTGTTTCTGATAATTCAAGAGGCGATGGCGAATATTGTGAAGCATGCCGTCGCGCAAACGGCTTTGCTTACAGTGGCCGAAACGGAGCGGCAAATTGTAATGACGCTGCAGGATGACGGTGCCGGCTTTCGGGCCGATCAGGTTAAGAGCGGCTCATACGGGCTTTCGATAATGCGGGAACGTGCAAACAAGCTTGGAGGAGACGCTTCGATTATAAGCAAGCCGGGGAGCGGCACTCGCGTACGTGTGACGCTGCCGAATTATACGAATAAAGGAGTCGAAACGAGCGGATGAGCGGGATTAATCAATGGAGAATTATGATCGTAGACGATCATGACATGGTACGTGCAGGACTTCGCACGTACTTAATGCTGGAGCCGAAATTCGATGTTGTCGCCGAAGCGTCAGACGGCGAAGAAGCTCTCCGCATGCTGCAAGCCGGTATACCCGGCGGTCAGCCGCACCTCGTATTAATGGACTTGATGATGCCGCGCATGGATGGAGTCGAAGCTACGCGGGTTATCATGAAGGAGTTTCCGGATTTGAAAATCGTGATGCTGACCAGCTTTCTGGAGGATGAGAAGGTTGTTGCCGCGGTTGAAGCGGGCGCCGTCAGCTATGTGCTGAAGACCGTTTCGGCTGAAGAATTGATCTATGCGCTGAGCGGGGCAGTGAAGGGAATGCCGGTCATGACGTCCGATGTTTCCCAGGCGCTGACGCGGGGCTTGCGCCAAAGGACGGCTCAGGGCGCCGATGAAGGGCTGACCGAGCGCGAGAGGGAGGTGCTTCTGCTGATCGCGGAGGGGCGGGCAAACAAGGAAATAGCGGATGAGCTCCACATCAGCATAAAAACGGTAAAAACGCATGTCAGCAATTTGCTGATGAAATGCGAGCTGGAGGACCGGACGCAGCTTGCCGTATACGCACACCGCAAAGGCTGGGTGAAAACGGGATAACAGTCAGAAGAAAAGGGCAATGTAAAGGCATAGATCCGACAATAAGGAGAATGCCCAGTTATGATCCCGCTATCTTCCAAGCTGGAATCCCGCGAGCAGGAGTTTGTCGAAATCAAGAATTTGCTGGAGGAGCATGAATTTGCGCTCGGAGGCGGCTGGGAATATGACCATGGTTCATTCGACCGCTATCTGGATGAAGCGCACAAAGTATGGCTCAGAATCCCTTTTGAAGTGATTAATGGCAACACGGACAGCGAGACAGTGGAGAACGACGCGAAAATCCGCATCGGCCAGCCTTTTGTACTGAGGCATGTCTATAACGAAGGGACTTCCGCCAATACGGTGCCCCGTACCTTCGGCGGATTGGTCGATCAATTCCAGGATCCGCTTGATCCGGATGCTGAGATTGAGCCCGAATGGGTCGAGAAAGCAAACAACGTGCTGAACCAGGTCGAACGGCTATTTCCCGTTTAAAAAGATTAAAAGCAAAAAAAGTCCGTTTCGGCTGCCAAAAGCAGACGATTTCGGATTTTTTTTATGTCTGTTTAAATTGTTTTTAAGTTTGATTTAAGGTAGATTGTGCAAAATAGTATTAACAAGAGCAGCTGATAGAAATGCAATGATAACATGGTGAATAAATTTGAGGAGGAGAATACCGATGGACGATAACAAAAAAAATCCTTTCGACGATTTCTTTCAATCGAACAAGAATGACAAAAGCAGCGAGCGGCATGAAGAGGGGCAGGATGATTTAGATTCAACGCATACTGGGGAACCTGCCGGGTCCTCTCAATCCAAAACATCCTACTATTATTCCTATGGGCCTTTTAAACCGAATGGGATTGAAGAGCAGCCTAACCAGAACAACGATCAAGGTAACGAGTTGATGTCTTCCGGGGGAGACAACCAGGTGGAAATGACGCCTCCGCAGCAGCAGCGCTCTTTCGCTCCCACACAGCCGGCAAGAAACGGTTGGCAGGTGAAGGAACCGCGGCGCACCTCCTTCAAGGCGATGTTTGCTTCGTTTATGGTAGGAGTGCTCGTGGTCGGCGCGCTTATGTTCGCGGCAGATACGCAAAATTGGTTCACAGCGAATCAAGTGTTATCCCCTCAGCCGTCCAGTCAAGCGACAACAACTGCGGGATCGTCGGGAGATAACGGGACCGTATCGACGGCTGCGGACGTCGTTCGTCCAAACAATATAGCGCAAATTTTCCAAAAAGCGAGTCCTGCCGTCGTGAAAATCGAAACGTTCGTTAACCAGCAGGCCAACTCATACCAAGGCGACGGCATTATGAACGATCCGTTCTTCCGGCAGTTCTTCGGCGACCAAAACGGCGGCCAGGACAATGGTCAAGGTCAGGACAATGGCAGCAGCGGAACAGGTCAACTGACGCCTGAAGGAATGGGGACCGGCTTCTTCTTCGACTCCAACGGCTATATATTGACGAACGAGCACGTTGTGGATGGCGCAGATCAAATTCAAGTTACAGTTCAAGGTTACAAGAAACCGTTCATCGCCAAAAAACTCGGCTCGGACTACAACCTGGATCTGGCAGTGTTAAAAGTGGAAGGAACGAACTTCCCGACGCTTCCGATCGGCAGCTCCGACAAAATCGATATCGGCGATTGGGTCGTCGCGATCGGCAACCCGTACGGCTTCGATCACACGGTTACCGTTGGCGTGCTCAGCGCCAAAGAACGCCCGATCAGCATACCGGACACCAACGGCACCCGCAACTATCAGCATCTGCTGCAGACGGATGCTTCGATCAACCCGGGCAACTCCGGCGGCCCGCTGCTTAACCTTGAAGGGCAAGTGGTCGGCATTAACACGGCCGTCAGCTCGCAGGCCCAAGGTATCGGTTTTGCGATACCTTCAAGCACGATTCTTGAGAATCTGGCAAATCTGAAATCGAATAAAGAGATTCCGAAAACGCCGGTTCCTTTCATCGGGGCTGATCTGGCTCCAATTACGGACCAGATTGCGAAGCAGCTTGGACTTAGCAGCACAGACGGGTCTATCGTATCGAACGTGTACTATAAATCCCCGGCTTATATGGCCGATCTCAGACAATATGACGTCATTACCGGACTCGATGGAACCAAATACAAAACAAGCGATGAGCTGGTTACAGCAATCCAGAAGAAAAAGGTTGGCGATTCCGCTACACTGAACATTATCCGGGACGGCAAAGCGATGAATCTGAATGTCGTGATAGGCGACAAAAACAAATTCGATTTCACGAATCAATGACGTTTAGAATCGAAACAGGCGCAGGCAGTGAACAAGCTGCTTGCGCTTTTTTTAATGCCGGTTATTTCTGTCGGATTTCTGTTATTTGACATAACGCGCAGCTATTCGTTTGGACAAGCAATTACGCTATAATAAAGATAATTTATAAAATATGCTTACAACATATACTGGGGGATAACGATGAGACCGAATATAATCGTAGTGGATGATGACGAAAAAATAATATCGCTCCTTAGGCGAAGCCTTGCGTTCGAAGGCTATGAAGTGATGACGGCGAATAATGGACTTGAAGGATTAAAGCTGATGATTACCAACGATCCGGACCTGCTCATTCTCGACGTCATGATGCCGCATGTCGACGGCTGGGAGGTATGCCGGCGCGTGCGCGAAGGCGGGAGCGGCGTGCCGATTCTGATGCTGACGGCCAAAGACGATATCCAGGACCGCGTTAAGGGTCTGGATACTGGCGCCGATGATTACTTGGTCAAGCCTTTTGCGCTCGAGGAGCTTCTTGCCCGCGTCAGGGCTCTGCTTCGCCGTAAATCCGACAAGCTTGAAGAGTCGTCAAGCCGTCTTCAATTTGAAGATCTGACGCTTGACCTTGATTCCCGCGAAGCGATCCGTTCCGGCCGCCGGATAGATTTAACCGCAAAGGAATTTGATTTGCTGCACTTATTTATGCAAAATCCGCGCCGGGTGCTGACCAGGGACGCGATCATGGATAAAATTTGGGGTTACGACTACAGCGGTGAGTCCAATGTTCTTGAGGTCTACATCGCCATGCTGCGGCAAAAAACGGAGGATGGTACGGGTAAGCGGCTTATACAGACCGTCCGGGGCACAGGGTATGTGCTGAGAGGGGAAGGAGGCTAGACCTGGATGTCCATTCGGCTGAGGTTGACATTATGGTATTCCGTCGTACTGGCGGCAACGCTGGTTGCGTTCGGAGTGGCGATTTATTTTATCGTTAATTATAACCAATTCAGCGACATGAAGGCGATGATAAAAGCGCAGGCGGATGATATCACCAAGGGCAACCTGGGCTACGATGGGATGAATTTGAATGTATCGCCTTATACGTTTATCGATAGTGAAATGTATGTTCAATTGGTGAATTACAATAAAAAAGAAGTAAGCGCCCGCTCGCAAAATTTAGTCCGATACGGTATCACACTGCCATACCCGGAAAGTAATAAAATAACGGTTACCGGCGGATACTTCGAGCATGTTAAGGTCGGAAAGTCTCCTTTTCTCGTCTACGAGCAGCCTTTATGGAGCGACAAGCAGCAGCTTGTCGGCCTTCTTCAGGTGGCGGCCTATTCGGGGCGGGAAGAGAAGCTGCTCAGCGATCTTCGCACCATACTTGTATTCTCGTCGATTATCGCCGTACTGATTGCATTCACGATCGGACTATTCCTTGCGCGGCAGGCGCTGCGGCCGATTGAGAATGTGATAAGGGCCAGTAACCAGATTCAGCACGGCTCGGACCTCAGCGTACGGATCCCGAAGTATGGGCCCAATGATGAAATGGGGCAGCTGACCGATACGCTCAACAACATGCTTGGGCGGCTGGAGAACACGTATAACGTACTGGATGATGCCTACAAAGCGCAGCGGCGGTTCGTATCCGACGCTTCGCACGAGCTCCGCACGCCGCTTACGACCATCCGCGGCAATATCGAGCTGCTTGAGCGTATGTGGCTGCCTGCGCTTGAAACTGCGGAAGCGGCAGGAGGATCCGATGAGCGCAGCGAGCTCGAGAAGGCTGAGGGGGATTTACAGCGGGTCGTATTAACCCGGGAAGCGATGCAGGATATAGCGGGCGAGGCAAAGCGCATGTCCAGTCTCGTCAACGATCTGCTCGCGCTGGCGCGGGCAGATGCCGGCTATGCGATGGAGAAAACGGTTCAGCCGCTCCTTCCGATAGTCGAGGACGTTGCCCGCAGGGCGCAGCTCCTTCCGCGGACGGCAGAATGGCGGATCGGCGACTTAAAGGCGCTTGAAGGCGTGGAAGTTGCCGCGCATGCGGATTTCTTACGGCAGCTTTTCTTCATCTTTGTTGAAAACGCGTTTAAATATACTCCAAGCGGCTATGTCGAGCTTCGGGCGATGCAGTCTGCCGATCAAGCCGGCGTTGTCATAAAGGATTCAGGTATCGGAATGAACAGCGCCGAAATTCCGCATATATTCGAACGTTTCTACCGGGCTGACGAATCGCGCGGTCAGACGAGCGGTACCGGTCTCGGTTTGTCCATTGCAAAATGGATAATCGACGAACATGGCGGGTCTGTTGAGGTGTCGACTCGTGAAGGAGAAGGTTCGACTTTTATCGTATGGCTCCCGGTTGCTTTCATCGACAAGTCGAATCGGGTATAATATAAAGAACCGGGATTAAAGCAGCTTTCCGGAAAAGTTTCGGCCTTTTGAAAGCAGGTGCAAGCAATGGAAATTGTAAGGATATCACCGCGCGGATATTGCTATGGAGTTGTTGACGCCATGGTTTTGGCGCTGCAAACGGCAAAAAATTTGGAGCTTCCGCGCCCCATATATATACTGGGCATGATCGTCCACAACAGCCATGTCACAGAAGCGTTCAAGCAGGAAGGCGTAATTACGCTTGACGGCGAGAACCGGTTGGAGATACTGGAGAAGATCGATAGCGGGACCGTTATCTTCACCGCTCACGGCGTATCGCCGGAAGTCCGCAAGCGGGCTCGCGACCGGGGGCTGACTGTGGTTGATGCAACATGTCCCGATGTGACCAAGACTCATGATTTGATCCGGGAGAAGGTTTCGGAAGGGTACGAAATCATATATATCGGCAAGAAGGGGCATCCCGAGCCGGAAGGCGCGATTGGCATCGCACCGGACCATGTTCACCTCATTGAGAAGGAAGAAGAGATCGATCGCCTGACCGTGCAGACGGATCGGATTATCATTACTAATCAGACGACTATGTCGCAGTGGGATATCAAGCATCTGATTAGCAGACTGTTATCGAAATTTCCGACGGCGGAAATTCACAACGAGATATGCCTGGCCACGCAGGTGCGCCAGGAAGCGGTGGCCGAGCAGGCGAAGGAAGCCGATTTGTGCATCGTCGTCGGCGATCCGCGAAGCAATAATTCAAACAGGCTCGCCCAGGTATCCGAGGAAATAGCCGGTGTTAAAGCCTTCCGTGTGGCAGACGTAACGGAAATCGACCGCAGCTGGCTGGCAGGCAAGAAACGGGTAGCCGTAACTTCAGGCGCTTCAACGCCAACGCCGATAACCAAAGAGGTAATCGCTTATCTGGAACAATACGATGACTTGAAGCCGGAAACATGGGAAGCCCGCAGGACAGTGAATATGAATAAGCTTCTGCCTACTGTCCGAACGAAATCGTCTGTATGAGTGAAAGGAGCGCACATCCAATGAGTACTGCTCGTAAACCGCGCTCGATTAAACGTTGGCTGAAGCTCAAATATACCCAGCTGATGAGGGCGCCCGGAGGCCCTTCGTTTGTGGCATTAGGTTTTTCAATCGGCATGGCGGTTGAAATGTTTACATTGCCGACTTACGGCCTTGCTTTTTTCCTGATTTTCCCTCTGATCTATTGGCTTCGTGCCAGTATTGCCGGAGCGTTGGTCGGTTTTGTAGTCGGGAAAATCATTTTTATTCCTGTCGCTTTCATTAACAGCATGGTAGGAGGATGGGTACTTCCGGACCATCTGAGGATTCACTTTCACTTTTTGCCCCACTGGCTTAATCGTATTTTGTTCATGAACCTGAAACTCGTTATCGGCGGCATAATTGACGGCGTGTTGCTTGGCGCGCTTTTCTATTTTCCGGTCAAGCTTAGCATTCAATATGTCGCCGAGAAGCGCCGTGAGAAACGCAAGCTGCGCCGTATCGGTGTGGAAGCGAGTCCGATCCCCGATTAATTATTCATCCGGTCTCTTGACGAGATCGGATTTTTAATATATATTTACTTTAGCGATTAAAAGCATAAAAGCATAAAAGCGAACACGCGTTGAAGCGAGAAAAGGGAGTTGTCCATATGATCGTTATTACAAACAGTAACGTAACGGAAGAACGAATAGGTGAAATCGTGCAGCACATTGAGAAGGCCGGCGTGCAGGCGCACGTATCGCGCGGTACGGACCGGACGGTGATCGGCATTATCGGAAAGGCTGAACCCATGCTGGCAGAGCATTTGCGCCAAATGAAGGGTGTCGAGAACGTGATCAAGATATCGAAGTCATACAAACTGGCGAGCCGCGATTTCCATCCGGACGATACGATAATTGAGATAAAAGGCGTGAAAATCGGCGGAGAGCACCTTGCTGTTATGGGCGGTCCGTGCGCAGTAGAGTCCCCGGAGCAAATCGACGAAATCGCCCGTCTTGTAAAAGCGGCCGGCGGACAGGTGCTTCGCGGCGGTGCGTTTAAGCCGCGCACCGGCCCTTACAGCTTCCAGGGCGTCGGTGTCGAAGGACTTGTGATGATGGCAGAGGCGGGCAAGAAGCACGGCCTGCTGACCATTACGGAAGTCATGACGCCGGAATATGTCGATGTATGCGCCGAATATGCCGATATCCTGCAGGTGGGAACGCGCAATATGCAGAATTTCGACCTTCTCCGCAAGCTGGGCACTATTAAGACTCCAGTACTGCTTAAGCGTGGTTTCAGCGCAACATACGACGAATTTCTCAATGCCGCCGAATACATTTTGGCCGGTGGAAATCCGAACGTTATGCTTTGCGAGAGGGGCATCCGCACATTTGAATCGTACACGCGCAATACGCTGGATCTGGCGGCCATCCCTGTACTGCAGCAGCTTAGCCATCTGCCGGTCATATCGGATCCGAGCCACGGTACAGGCCGGCGTGAGCTTGTTGAACCAATGTCTAAGGCTTCCGTCGCTGCAGGCGCTAACGGTCTCATAATCGAGATGCATACCGATCCTGACAACTCCATGACGGGTGATGGAGTGCAGTCGTTGTTCCCCGATCAATTCGCCAAATTACTTAAAGAACTTGAGCAGCTCGGGAACCTCGTAGGGAAACGTTTCGATACTCCGAAGGAGCCGGCTGAATTTTTCCAGACATGGAAGATTTAGTGCCATTTTAAATGATCCCATAGGATAACACTGGAAGCCGCTGCCGCCTTGTTAACAAGGCCTGCGGCTTCTTTTAGGTTGTAAATGAAAATATTTCGACAAATGTGTGATGATACCTGACACTCACTTAAAAAATACCTTACATAACTATTGACTGCCGCCCAGCCTAAATTTTATAATAGCCTCATAGTTTCGCGCAAAAATTGAACATTTACAGTTCAATACTAAGCAAACGTTCGGAAATGGAGGAAATTTTTAAATGTCAGCACAAAATGTACTAAACACCATCAAAGAAAATAATATCCAGTTTGTCGATTTCCGTTTTGTAGACCTTTCGGGTCGCGCGCACCACATTACCCTTCCTTCGACAGAAGTTGAAGCTGAAACGTTCGTAAACGGCGTAGCTTTCGACGGTTCGTCTATCCCGGGTTTCCGCGGTATCGAAGAATCCGACATGGTTATGATGCCGGATACTGAAACCGCTTATGTGGATCCCTTCACGGAACATCCGACACTCAACATTATGTGTAACATCCATACGCCGGACGGCGAGCGTTATGATCGCGATCCGCGCAGCATCGCTCATAAAGCAGAAGAATTTCTGCAAAAGTCCGGTGTCGGTACAGCTGCATTCTTTGCTCCTGAATCCGAATTCTTTATCTTTGACGACGTTCGCTATGAAAGCACAATGAACTCTTCTTCCTATTCGGTAGATTCCGAAGAAGCGGCTTGGAATACAAACCGCAAAGAAGAAGGCGGAAACCTTGGCTTTAAAGTAGGCGTTAAAGGCGGTTATGTTCCGGTTGCACCTATCGACTCGCAGCAGGACATCCGCAGTGAGATGGTACGTCTGATGCAGGAAACAGGCCTTCGCGTCGAGCGTCATCACCACGAAGTTGCAACGGCTGGACAAGCTGAAATCAACTTCCGCTTCGATACGCTGACGAAAACCGCCGACAACCTTCTCAAATATAAATACATCGTGCAAAATGTAGCCCGCCTTAGCGGTAAAGTAGCTACGTTCATGCCGAAACCGCTTTTTGGCGACAACGGTAGCGGTATGCACGTTCACCAATCCATCTTCAACGGCGATTCCCCGCTGTTTTATGAAAAGGGTGCTTATGCAAACCTTAGCCCGATGGCTATGCACTACATCGGCGGTATTCTGCACCATGCACCGGCATTGATCGCTCTTACGAACCCATCGACGAACTCGTTCAAACGACTCGTTCCTGGTTACGAAGCACCGGTTAACCTGGTATTCTCCAAAGGTAACCGTTCTGCTGCAATCCGTATTCCTGTCGCAGCTGTTACGCCGAAAGGCTGCCGTATCGAGTTCCGTACGCCTGACTCCACGGCAAACCCATACCTCGCTTTCGCGGCTATGCTGCTTGCGGGTCTTGACGGTATCAAACGCAAAATCGATCCGGTTGCTCTTGGCTACGGACCTTTCGACAAAAACATCTATGAGCTGTCCGATGAAGAGAAGAAAGAAATCCGCTCGGTACCGGGTACGCTTGACGAAGCGCTTGACGCTTTGGAAGCAGACTTCGAATTCTTGACGGAAGGCGGCGTATTCTCCAAAGACTTCATCGAGAACTACGTGGCATTCAAACGCCAGGAAGCAAAAGCTGTTTCGATTCGCGTACATCCGCACGAGTACAGCCTTTACTTCGATTGCTAATTTGCAATCATCAATTACTAAAACCAGCGAACTCTCCTTTTTGTGGGAGTTCGCTTTTTAATTTTGTCAAAACCCGAATGTTTGGTTTGTTTAAAGTTGCATACGTTCGACTTTTCTACTTGAAGCAAACCTTTAAACTTGCTATCATAGCCATATGCAAACAGAAGACTGGAGAGGATTACGGTGACGAAACGCGCATATAATTTCAATGCTGGTCCGGCCGCGCTGCCGCTTGAAGTGCTGCAGCAGGGGCAAGAGGAGTTTGTGAATTTTGCGGGCGCAGGCATGTCCATAATGGAAATGTCGCACCGGAGCGCCATTTACGAGCAGGTCCATAACGAGGCACAAGCATTGCTGCGGGAATTGTTCGGAATTCCTGACAATTACAAGGTACTGTTCCTGCAAGGCGGGGCAAGTACGCAGTTCGCAATGATCCCGATGAATTTGCTCACAGCGGGCAAAGCGGCATCATTCATAATGACGGGAAGCTGGGCGGAGAAGGCGATCAAAGAAGCGCAGCTGATTGGAGAAGCAGCAATTGCAGCCTCTTCGGAAGCGGATAAATTCAACCGGATTCCAAACCTAGCCGACATTCAGCTGCCGGCTAATGCGGCTTACCTTCATGTAACCTCGAACGAAACTATCGAAGGTACTCAGTATACGGCATTCCCGGAAACAGGCGATGTACCCCTGGTTGCCGATATGTCGAGTGATATCTTGAGCCGTCCGGTGGACGTCAGCAAATTCGGGCTGATTTATGCAGGAGCTCAGAAAAATCTCGGTCCTTCCGGTGTGACGATTGTTATTGTACGGGAAGATCTGGTGGCGGCCAGCCCTAAAAACATACCAACCATGCTGCGCTACGACACGCATGTGAAGAATAATTCGCTTTATAACACTCCGCCTTCATACTCGATTTATCTGATGGGCCTTATGCTTAAATGGGTGAGAGCGAAGGGCGGCGTTTCGGCAATAGAGCAGTATAACCGCGACAAAACGAAGCTTATTTACGATGTTATCGACCAAAGCGGAGGCTTCTACCGCGGCTTTGCCGACTTGAGCAGCAGATCTGCAATGAACATTACGTTCCGGATTCAAACAGAGGAACTTGAAAAGCAGTTCGCCAAAGAGTCGGAGCAGCAAGGCTTTGTCGGATTGAAAGGCCACCGCAGCGTCGGCGGTCTGCGCGCTTCGACTTATAATGCCGTTCCACTTGAGAGCTGCAGGGCGCTAGCAGAATTTATGACCGATTTTCAGCAGAGAAACGGCTAAATCGTTCGCAGGACGAGTCGATTCAATTCCGCACAAGCGGGCCAGTTCTAAACCTTCGCGGCCCGCGTTACGGCAACAGACCGCCCGACCTTCTGCCACATGAAGGTCGGGCGGTCTCTATTCTGCGTAATCATTATATAGAGATATTAGCCTTGCATTAAGCTAAAGAGGAGTCGGCAGCACTAGGACCTGTAAGCTTATAGCCTACATTACGCACGGTCATAATGTATTCAGGTGTCCGGGCATTATTCTCGATTTTATCCCGGAGATGGCTGATGTGAACGTCTACTATACGCGTATCGCCAAGGAAGTGATAATCCCATACGCCATGCAGCAGCTGCTGGCGGCTCAGCACCTTCCCGCGGTGGCGGCAAAGGAACAGCAGCAGCTCGAATTCCTTAGGCGTCAGCTCGACCGGCTTGCCCTCGATGCGAACCTCACGCTGCTCCGACAAGACCTCGAGCCGTCCGATTTCGTGGATGATGTTCTCGCTCGATCCGGGAAGCGACTGCGTCCTGCGGAATATGGCCTGGATCCGGGAGAGCAGCTCCTGCGGCGAGAATGGCTTAGTCATGTAGTCGTCAGCGCCGTTGTCGAGTCCGGCGATTTTGTCGGTTACATCCTGCAGAGCGGTCAGCATGACGATCGGGACAGCGTTATTTTGCTTGCGAAGCTCACGGCATACTTGAATACCGTCCATTTTGGGAAGCATGAGATCTAGGACAATGAGGTCGGGACGAAACGGCTTTAATATTTCGAAAACTGCTTCTCCGTCTTGTACACAGCGTACGTCGTATCCGGCAAGCTTCAAGTTGAATTCGATCAGCGTGGAGATGGAGGGCTCGTCGTCAACGACTAAAATTTTCTTCTTCATCGATCCTGTTCTCCTTTTCTTACGATATGGATTTATTATGACAAGCGACGTTGTTCATTAGATTAAGTAAACGTTAAACCTATGTTAAATTGTTCGATTAATTCATGTATAATAGACAGGGCCTGAGAGGTGAAAGAGTAAATGGCATTTCATATCGTACTCGTCGAACCGGAAATTCCGGCGAACACAGGAAATATTGCCCGGACTTGCGCCGCTACAGGAACTCATTTGCACTTGGTGCGGCCACTGGGCTTCGATACCGACGACAAAACATTAAAACGTGCCGGACTTGATTATTGGTATGCGGTAAATGTTCATTATCACGACTCGTTTGAGGAGCTTCCACGGTTATTTCCGGGCAGCCGTTTTTTCTGCGCCAGCACGCGTGCGACGAAACGGTATACCGACCACTCATTCCGGGACGGCGATTTTTTCGTCTTTGGAAAAGAGACGAAGGGTCTGCCGCAGTCGATTCTGGATGCGCACCCGGAAACGTGCATGAGAATGCCGATGACCGATAAGGTTAGATCGCTGAATTTGTCGAATTCGGCCGCAATCGTTATATATGAAGCGTTTAGGCAGCTTGATTTTGCCGGATTGGAATAATAAAGGAGTGAGCAGAATGACCCATAATCAGACCATACCGCAAACGGATTTCGCCATTATCGGCGGCTCCAGCATGTTCTCTATTTCTTTTCCCGAGGACTTGGACAGAAAGGACGTAACCGTACTGGAAACGGGCCTGACATTTGAGACGCCATACGGGACAAGCCCGGAGTTTAAACTGTTTGAAGTCGGCGGTAAACGGGTAATTACGGTGAAAATGCATGGCTGGAGACCGAATGTCGTAACTCGGGGCGTGGCGTCGCAGCAGGTATTTTGGGTATTTCAGCAGGCAGGCGTGAAGAAAATTTTTGCTGAAGGAGGAGTTGGAAGCATCAATCATCTGCTCGAGCTTCGCGACCTCGTGATTCCAAACGACTACATTGACCAATCTATGCGGAAGGACATCGGCCTGGGCGGTCCTTATTTACTCGTAATGCGCGAGTCGATTTGCAAATCGCAATCGCACCTGCTGGCGGAAGCGGCCAGTGAACGTGTCGAAAGACGACAGGAGAAGCCTCGACGGGTCTATACCCGCGGTGTCTATGTTAACACGGACGGACGGCATTTCGAAAGCCCGGCTGAGGTGCAGATGTACCGCCAAGCGTATGGCGATGTGGTGGGGCAGAGCATTTGCCCCGAAGTTTATTTGGCGCGGGAAATCGGCGCGTGTTATGCGGGCGTTTATATGGTCGTGAATTACGCGGAGGGCATTATCAAGGATTGGGAGCACAAAGATTTGAGCGATATTTTTTATAACGAATCTCATACGATCGGACACATTCTGCTGGATGCGATGACGCATACCGAGGCGGAGCAGACCGATTGCAGCTGTTTGAGCCTTAGAAAAGCAACATTATTGCAGGATATTAAGAAAATATAAAAAAGGGCAGGAAAAAGGAACGCCCTATCGAAACTTATAGGTGACCTAGAATTTAAGACTACAGGAGAGGTGAACTTGTTGAAACCGGCTGGAGTAGTGCGTAAGGTCGACCAACTGGGCCGTATTGTTCTGCCCAAGTCGCTGCGCAAAAGATATCAGATGAACGAAGGCGACCCCGTGGAAATTCTTGTCCAGGGTGACCATATCATTTTGGAACGTTACCGTCCCCGCTGCGTTTTTTGCAGTTCCATGGAGGAAGTCCGTGAGTTTAAGGAACGATACTTATGCTCCGTCTGCATGACGGAAATGACAGGATTGCGCCGCGCTTAAAGCGGTGAAAACATCGAAAAAAGCTTCCGGCGATTGATCATTCATTCGCCGGAAGCTTTTTTTTTCTTCGAACTTACAAGCCTTTGGTCTTGTCGTCATTGTATGACGCTGTGAGCATGGCGACCAGGAACAATACAAAGACGGTGATTACGATCAGAAATTTTATCGTCATCCTGCACACCTCCAATACGCTATTTTTATTATACCCAACGGGGATGGAAAAGAAAATGCGTTAAGATGTGAACAAGTTGTTACAAGCGCGATTCATGCTTCCCGCGTGTGCTGTGCACAACCGTGTATAAGCGGGGCATGCGCCAGAAATAACAAGATTGCCAGAGGGTCTATTTTGTTGCTCCCCGGCCCGTTTGAGCGTAAAATATGAGGTATTGGTAACGGGGAGGCGAACGTATAGTGGACTATCGGTTTTCGGGCAATGTCGAACGGCTGCAATCATCGGCCGTTCGGGATATTTTAAAGCTTACGCAAGGAAAGGAAATTATTTCATTCGCAGGCGGACTTCCCGCAGAGGAACTGTTTCCGCTTGAAGCGGTTCATGAAGCGGTTGACCGGGTATTTGCGGCAGGCAAAGGCGCGCTGCAGTATGGTTTGACCGAAGGATATTTGCCGCTGCGCGAACAGCTCTGCGCTCGAATGGCTCAAAAAGGGATGACGGTTGAACCTGACCAAATGATTATGACAACGGGCTCCCAGCAGGCTATCGATTTGATCGTACGGGTCTTGCTGGAGCCGGGGGATGTCGTCCTTGTCGAAAACCCGACTTATTTGGCGAGTCTGCAGGTATTTAGTTTAAGCGGCTTGCGGGTAGTTCCGGTTGAAAGCGACCACGACGGAATGATAATATCGGAAGCTGAGCGGCTGGTTCGGGAGCATAAGCCGAGGCTTGTCTATGTGGTGCCCACCTTCGGCAACCCTACAGGACGCACATGGAGTCTTGAGCGCCGAAAAGGACTGCTCGACATCTGCAGCCGATGGGGAGTTCCGATTCTGGAGGATGATCCTTACGGTGATATTAAGTTCGATGCAGGCGCAACGTATCCGACCTTGTTTTCATTAGCGGGAAGTGCGGATGGCGGAGGCGTACTATATACGAGCACGTTCTCAAAAACCGTTGCACCGGCGCTGCGAACCGGCTGGGCGATCGGGGACCGCAAGGTGATCCGTATGATGGCCAAAGCAAAACAGGCAGCCGATTTACACTCCAGCACGCTCGATCAACAAACACTGGATCAGCTGCTCAGGCATTTCTCGCTTGACGTTCACATCCGCAAGATAGGCGACGCTTACGGCGAGCGGATGAGGCAAATGCAAGCTCTGCTCCGGCAGCAGGGCTGGGAGGACGTTAAATGGGTTCAGCCCGAGGGTGGAATGTTCTTGTGGCTGGAGCTTCCGGAGGCGCTGGATGCGGAAGCGCTGCTCCGCTGCGCGGTTAGCAAAGGCGTAGCCTTCGTACCGGGAGCGTCCTTCTTCGCGGCTCAACCGCAGCGCAACACCGCGCGGCTGAACTTCACTTATACGCATGGCGAGCGAATGGCGCTGGGCATTTCGCGGTTCGCCGAAGCGATAGGCGAGTTTACCGCACGCCGCTGACGATACGGAAAAAACAATCTGACCGGCTCCCTACGGAAACCGGCCAGATTCTCGAGAAACCCACGTCTTATCCAAGACGGTGGGTTTCTCGTTGTTATAGGGCATTTCGAAAGTGGAGAAGGGAGGGTTAGTCCACCCCGGGCCTTACCAAGCAGCTCTAAGAGTTTTCCAAAGGAAAACTTTGTTCTTCCTCTCCAAGCAGATCTCTGAGAGTTTTCCGAAGGAAAACTTTGTGGGCATTTATCGTGAAGAGCGCTAATAGTTAGTGTGTCCCCCTAGGGACAAGCGAGTCTGCGTACAGATGCGGGTGGGATGCGTCTCTTCAACTCTTACGTTCTACCTTCCAGGTGTCCAGAGGGCGGAGCCCTTGGGGTCCCCCGAGAGTTTTCCGGAGGAAAACTGCATCGGAAGCATACGCTCAGGGGGATTTAGGGGGTGGGCTACATTAGGGGGTGCTCGTAATCGTAAACTGTCCGTTATGTATTACAACCGGACTGCAGGCCAGCCGTTCTCCCGGGACGTTCGTCGACTCCCCGGTCCCGGCGTCGAACGACCAATAGTGAAGGGGGCAAATGAGTTCATTCTCCAGAGGCCGGACTTCACCGCCTGCATGCGGGCAAACAGCGGACACCAGCTTATATGTCGGCTGCTCATCCCCTTTGCATACCGTCCGCAGGATGAAATAGGGATCGTTGCCGATCGTTATAGATGCCGGGAAGTCGGTAATGTCCAAGACGGTGCCGATCGCGTGATAGCCTTCCGGTAAAATAAAATTTTCACTCATCGTTCGATTCCTCCTTCTTTAGTCTGCCGCTGCGGCGAGTTCAGCCAGGCTTCAATCACATCGGCATATTCCACGACTGCGGCGGCACCGGATTCCTTCAAGCGGTAGACGCCCCGCTCAACGCGTTCAAACCAGCCGTAGTAATCCTTCTGAAGGATCAGGCTCGCCAGCCTGACCTCGGTAAGCTCAGCCGCTTTGCGCGGCGGCAATTGGCCGTGCTCTTTAAGCGCCCATGCGATTCGAAGCGCTTTTTCCCGATAAGCGGTAACGAGCTTGCGCCTTGTGCTGCCTCCCGTATTGTAATCCCCGCTCCTTTCGCGGAACTCATGAATGAGCCGGGTCTGCCGGACCCGCCGAATTCCGCGCCGCGGCGGGTCTCCGGGCTCGCACAGAAGCTCAATGACCGGTGCTTTCGTCTTGAAGAAGGTTACCGTCATCAAGCCGAGCCCGAGCATCCGGCACAGCTCCGAGAGATCGCCGAAACGCTGGTTGTGAGCGCCGCTCTTCTTCCGGTTTCGTTCTACCGCCAGCATCACTTGTCCGCTCAGCCGCAGCCGTTCGATGCCCTGCAAAAGCAAGGCGAGATTGAACGTTTTTTTCATTTCGACGAGAAAGGTGTCGCCGCTGTCCGGGTGGATTGCGACTAAGTCACAGTGCATCACTTCGCTTTTGACCTCGAAGCCCTGTGCTTCGAAATAGGCTTTAACCGGCTTGTAAAGCTCGGTTTCATGTTTGACGGCCATGCTCGGTGCTCCTTTCCCTTTGCAGCTCTTTGGAGATTATAACACAAAATAGCGCGGCCTCCATTATGAAGCTCTGTCCGTCTTGGTAAAACCTTGTTTGCACTATTTTCCGCATGGACAGACAACAACGGCATCCTTTTGCGCCTGTGAATTCATGTTAATCTGCTGGCATTTTCCAGTGCAGCCTGGGCTTCCCGTACAAAGCGTTGTCCCTCAATTTGGTATTCCTTTTGCCTTAGTTTGGGAGTAGTTCAATTGCCTGTAGTTTCCGATTTATTAATGTCTTGGTAAAGAAAGGCGAACGGTGGAGAAATCTAGTTTAAAATATAGGGCAACTTCCCTCGCAAACACGCATAGGATTGTATTACTTCAACAAAATGCCGGGAAGCGTCAGAGACGGATAGATGGTGACCCGCAGGGAATAGGCGGCTTGTAGCAACGGGAGGGACGAAAGGAGGTACGTCATGGACATTTTGAAACGTATATCGGCGTACAAGGCGGAGAGTGAGAAGCTGGCGTGGACGGGGACGTTTAAGGAATACATTGAGCTGCTCAAGCAGGATCCGGCTCCGGCTATGACAGCGCATGCCCGCGTTTATGAAATGATCGAGTCGTTCGGGGTGGTGGAAAATTCCGGGCATAAGAAATACAAATTTTTTGAACAGGAAATATTCGGCCTGGATCGCGCGGTTGAGCAATTGGTGGAGGAATACTTTCATTCCGCTGCACGGCGGCTTGATGTGCGCAAACGGATACTGCTGCTCATGGGTCCGGTCAGCGGCGGTAAATCGACGATTGTGACGATGCTTAAGAAAGGTCTTGAACAATTTTCCCGGACGGAGCGGGGGGCGGTCTATGCCATTAAAGGCTGTCCGATGCATGAGGAGCCTCTGCATCTTATTCCGCATGAGCTGCGCCCGGAAGCGGAGCGTGAGCTGGGTGTCCGGATTGAAGGGAATCTCTGTCCGTCGTGCCAAATGAGGCTGAAAACCGAATATGGCGGCCAAATTGAAAATGTGCTGGTTGAGCGCGTGCTTATCTCGGAGGAGAGCCGGATCGGGATCGGAACCTTCAGTCCGTCCGATCCGAAATCGCAGGACATCGCCGATCTAACAGGCAGCATCGATTTTTCGACCATTACGGAGTACGGCTCGGAATCGGACCCCCGCGCATACCGGTTTGACGGCGAGCTCAACAAAGCGAACCGCGGACTGATGGAGTTTCAGGAGATGCTCAAATGCGACGAGAAATTTCTATGGAATTTACTGTCGCTGACACAGGAGGGGAATTTCAAGGCCGGCAGATTCGCGTTAATTTCAGCTGACGAGCTGATTATAGCGCACACCAACGAATCCGAGTATAAATCTTTTATCAGCAATAAAAAGAACGAGGCTCTTCAATCACGGATGATCGTGATGCCGATTCCATACAACTTGAAGGTGTCGGAGGAAGAGAAGATCTATACGAAGCTGATCGGGCAAAGCGATATGAAGCATATCCACATTGCGCCGCATTCGCTGAGAGCTGCTGCTATTTTCTCGATTCTTACCCGTCTGAAGGAGACGAAGAAGCAGGGAATGGACTTGGTCAAGAAGATGCGCATGTACGATGGCGAAGAGGTGGAAGGGTACAAAGAAGCGGACCTGAAAGAAATGCAGAGCGAGTACATTGAGGAAGGCATGTCGGGTATTGATCCGCGTTATGTCATTAACCGTATCTCCAGCGCTCTTATCAAGCAGGATTTGCAATGCATCAATGCTCTCGACGTGCTGCGCGCGCTGAAAGACGGACTGGATCAGCATCCGTCCATTACGAAGGACGAACGGGAGAGGTACTTGAATTTCATCTCCGTCGCGCGGAAAGAGTATGACAATCTGGCCAAGAAGGAAATTCAGAAGGCCTTTGTCTACTCGTATGAGGAGTCGGCCAGAACCTTGTTCGAAAACTACCTCGACAATATTGAATCGTACTGCAACTGGACGAAGATCAAAGATCCGCTGACCGGGGAGGAAATGGATCCGGATGAGCGTCTCATGCGCTCTATCGAAGAGCAGATCGGCGTATCGGAAAATGCGAAAAAAGCTTTCCGCGAAGAAATATTGATTCGCATCTCCTCCTATTCGCGAAAAGGGAAAAAGTTCGACTATAACAGCCATGAGCGTCTTCGCGAAGCGATCGAGAAGAAGCTGTTCACCGATTTGAAGGATATCGTTAAAATCACCACCTCGACCAAAACGCCTGATGAGCGGCAGCTCAAACGGATCAACGAAGTAACGAAGCGGTTGATGGATGAGCATGGATACTGCCCGGTATGCTCTAACGAGCTTCTGCGGTATGTAGGGAGCCTGTTGAACAGGTAATTACGGATTGAATGATCGGTTCCGATGAGCCGCAGTACGCCCCGTGCGTACTGCGGCTTTTAGGCGTTATTACCGGCTTCGGAAGGATGGTATTTCCCGTTGAATATGATAGAATAGGAACATTAGTTCTTACTCTGGCAAAGGGAAGTGTCGCGGATGAAGCTCATGCTGCTTGATGAACGGGGAGAACCCGCTGTAATCGATATCGCCGATGTTTGTATGATTTTACCTACTAGGAGCGGGCCGGAGTTCGTAACCACGGAAGGAGTGTTTCGTCTTCCGCAGACAACCGTTCAGCTGTGCCGGCTTTATGGGGAGTACGGGTTCGAACAGGTAGACAGGGGCGCGATTGTGAACTTTGAATAAAGCGGCTGCGTTTGATGCCGGCCAGCGGAAGGTTTACTTCAGTGAACGGGGTAAGGACGGTGAGCTGCTGTACTCAACCGTCTCGACGGCGAATGCGGGAAAAGTAAAGCACCTGATCCGGGAATCCGGTTATACGAACGGGAATTATGTATCCGCTGCCGTAACTGGTTGGCTGGATGCGCTTATCAGATTCACGGGGCATGGCAGGCTTATTTAACTTTTGATTTATATGTTATATAAGTTGACATGAAGATTGGAATTCTGTATGATTTAGGTAACATAATCCAAATGCACCTGTTTAATCTCTTTTTTAAAGTAACATGAACATTACACCGAGTTAACGATGATGGCTTTGGAGGCGGTTAACATGTCGATGGCGATCCAGTCGCAGTTCCATCCCTATGATTCGCAATCGTTTTATGATGAAATGTTCGAGAAAGATCTTTCGGTACGTTCTCATTATGAAGGCGTCCATCGAACCTTCACCCGAATGAAGCCGCCAGAGCTTGCTGCCAGACATACTGCACTTCAGCAAAGAATGATAGAGGAAGGCATCACTTTTACGCTTTATTCTCCGAATCAGTCGGAACCGTTGGAACGAACGATTCCCTTCGACTACATCCCCCGCATCATACCGAAGCATGAATGGGAATTCATTGAGCGGGGGATGAAGCAGCGGGTCAAGGCGCTCAATGCCTTTACACGGGATATTTACCACGGGCAGCAGATCGTGCGGGACGGCGTTATTCCGAGGCAGATGGTCATCGGCAATACGTATTTCCGTCCGGAAATGGCCGGCCTAGAAGTGCCGCGGGATATTTACATGACCGCTTCCGGCATCGATTTGATTCGCGACGAGAAAGGCCGTTACTTTGTGCTTGAGGACAATTTGCGCACACCATCGGGGTTCTCTTATCTGTACAAGGGCCGAAGCTTGATGTGCGAGTTGTTCCCAGACCTGTACCTGTCCAGCAAGGTTGCGGATGTCGAGCGCAGCCTGAACATATTTCTAAGCTCGCTTCGCAGTCTTGCTCCCTCCGGTCAACGCAACCCTCTCATTGTGCTTCTTACGCCCGGCGCATACAATTCGGCTTACTTCGAACATGCATTTCTGGCCCAGCAAATGGGCATTCACTTGGTGGAAGGGCGGGACCTCGTTTACAAGGACCACAAAATATATTTACGCGACCTTCGCGGATTGCGGCAGGTCGATGTCATTTACCGCCGGCTCGACGACGAGTTCCTCGATCCGCTTGCTTTTCAGCCGGATTCGCTTTTAGGCGTGCCCGGACTGATGAACGCTTACCGTGCAGGCAACGTCGCTATAGCCAATGCGCCCGGCACCGGCGTTACCGACGACAAAGCCGTCTATGCTTATGTGCCGGATATGATCCGCTACTATTTGGCTGAGGAACCCGTTCTGCATAATGTTCCGACCTATATTTTGTCGCGCAAGGAAGACCGGGAGTATGCGCTAGAGAATTTGGAACAGCTTGTGGTGAAGGAAACATCGCTGTCGGGCGGGTACGGCATGCTGATCGGGCCAACGGCGACTCAGAAGGAGATTTCCGCCTTCTCCGAAGCAATCCGCCTGGACCCGGGGCGGTACATTGCCCAGACCACCATGAACCTGTCACGGGCACCCGTTATGATTGGGGGCGCGATGACGCCCCGCCATATCGATTTGCGCGCATTCGTGCTTATGGGCGCTGAGACGCATGTTATACCGGGCGGATTAACAAGGGTTGCTCTTACGGAAGGCTCTCTGGTCGTCAACTCTTCACAGGGCGGCGGCGTTAAAGATACCTGGGTGTTAAACCGTTAAATACGAAAGCCAACGGAAGCGGAGGGATGAACGATGATGAGCCGCAATGCGGAGGCGTTATTTTGGATCGGTCGTTATATGGAGCGGGCGGAAAATCACGCCAGACTTATTGATGTCCACTACCACCTGCAGACGGAAGACTTGCAGGGTCTTCAGCTCGCGGGGCAGGAAGAGAAGACGGAAACATTGTGCAAGTGGGGCCGCATCGTCGACGCTTTGGGCAGCCGTGCCGCTTATGAACAGCAATACGGCGCATTTACAGAGCAGGACGTCGTGCATTATGTGACGCTTGACCGCGACAATGCGAACTCTCTGGTGACGTGCGTAAACCATGCAAGGGGCAACGTCCGCTCGATGAGGGAGAAGCTGCCAAGCGAGCTTTGGGACGCGATCAACGGTTTTTATCTGTGGCTAAGGGAAAAGCAGTCAAGCGATTGGGGACGGGAATCGCCTCATCAATTTTTTGGCCGGATCAAAGAGTGGACGGCGCTCTTTAACGGCATTTGTCAATCGGTTATGCCGCGCGAGAACGAGTGGCATTTTATCGAGTGCGGCCGTTACCTTGAGCGGACGGAAAACACGCTTCGCATTATGCAGTCTGTACGGACAAACGGCACCAGAAACGCCGAACCTCCGGAAGAAATGGAAGAGATCTACCCGTTTCTGCAGGCGGTGCTCCGCTCGGTGAGCGGTTACCAAGCGTTTCGCAGATATTATGCAGACGGAGTCCTACCGGATGCGATTGTTGAATTTCTTGTTTTGAATACGGTATTCCCTCGCTCGGTGCACTTCGCTCTGCATGAACTGGATGCACACCTTCGCGGAATCGACCTGCAGGAGAAGCAGATGCGGGTGGCACACGACCGGATCATCCGACAAGTAGGCAAGCTGAAGGCGGAGCTGGCCTGTTTGGAACGGGAGGATCTCACGCTCGACCCGGATGGAAAGGTGACCGGCAATTTGCTTCAGGCCGCTCAGCAGCTCGGCGTTACGTTCGCGCATACTTTTTTTCGAATCGGGGAGGCAACGGCATGAAGCTGCGCATCTCCCATACAACCAAATACTCCTACTCAAGCCCGGTTACGGACAGTGTCAATGAGCTAAGACTGACACCGTTTACGAACGAGCAGCAATCATGCTATCAGCACTCGATTTCAGTTGAACCGGGCGCATCGCTCTTCAGCTACGATGATTTTTTCGGCAATCGCGTGCATGCGTTCTCGGTGAGCGAGCCGCACAGAAAGCTGACGATTCGGACACAAATGACAGTTGTAACTAAGGAGGCGGCAAATCAGGCTGCTGTCGGAGACAGGATGCAGCCGAAGCTGACTTGGGAATGGCTCGCAAGTGAGGACATTCAGAACCGGTACGCGGAATATTTGCTGCAGACAGACTATACTGCCGTGACCCCTGAAGTGATTAGTTTCGCGGAAACGCCGCTTCCGGGAGATTACCTTGGTGAGCAGAGCGTATATGATTGGCTTACCGGGATGTCCAAATTGATCCGTTCCGAATTTATTTACGATCCGCAGGCGACAAATGTGCAGACGGTAGCAAGCGATATGATCCGAAGACGCCGCGGGGTTTGCCAAGACTTCGCCCATCTGATGATTGCGGCGTGCAGGGCCAAAGGGATTCCCGCCCGTTATGTGAGCGGGTACCATTTTGTCGGGGATCTGCAGGGCGGGATCGCCGATTTCGAACAAGCCTCGCATGCGTGGGTGGAGGCCTATACACCGGCATATGGCTGGTGCGGATTCGATCCCACCAACGAATCCCCGGTCGACGAACGATATGTGAAATTAGGCCATGGACGGGATTATAAAGATATTGTTCCCGTAAAGGGCGTTTACCGGGGAGCGGGTGAATCCAATCTTGAAGTGACCGTGGATGTGAAGAGGATCGAAATTTGACAACGATGATGTTCATAACGGTATAAGAAAACGAAGCAGGCCGCGAACGGATTCGTTCGCGGCCTGGCGACTATTCATCCCCATGCGGGAAATTTCAAATTACAAAATAGGGGTTTGGCTTCTTACGCGTTCCCGTTCAAACCGGTCGAGCGCTTCTGCCGCATTTTTCACATCTTCTTCATGCACCTGAAGCTTCGTTAGGACGTTTCTATGGTTACCTGGATTGAACCCGGTGTTAGAGAAGCCGGCGACTGGCTGATTTTCCTCTACGCGAAGACGACATCGAAACCCTTCATTATGCAGATAAGCGTGTTTTTCCTGCAATTCATCCGCTTGGTTTCCTGTTGCGGACATAATCGTTTTCCAGCGGCTTGATCGGAATACAATGGCTACCAGGAATAAGAACAGCGAGACCCCAACGACAATTAACAAAGTCTTCATTGTCATTCACCTCTTCGTTCCGGGGAAAATCCCCTGTATACGTATACCATAACCTTCCGCTTGCAAGGTGAAACAGCAGGAGTGGAAATTGGGCCAACCACCTCTCACAAAATCTTTCGGCTGTCAAATGAATTTGCGGCTCGTCTTCTTCCCGTCGCAGCTGAATACAATGCGTTTATCCTCGACTACCGTTTCCAAATGGACTGATTTGCCCCATAATTGAACCACGTGAGGCAGCGTGCGTTCCACATACTTCAGATCGAGTTCCACCCCCTCATATTGGTGAACGAGAAACAGCTCGCCAACCCGGTTGAAATCCCCATCGGAAACGACGATGCTCGGGAATCCGCCGTTTACCCGCGAATATACCAGCTGGTCGCGGATCGACTCCCATGTTTTATCGGTTATTTTCCACTCGGCGCCTTTTTTCTCGAATACGTATAAGTCGAGGTCCTCGACCAGCTTTTTGCTCAAATAATTGCGAAGGAACGAGATATCGGAATCGAATTCCCGCACCTCGAATATTTTCTCGCGCCCGACACCGGGCTTGCGTCCGAAACGTTCCTGCTCCTCTTTCGTCGGATTGTCCCAGCGGCGCTCGATGTCTTCGAATATTTTGAGGCCCAAGTAGTAAGGATTCAAGCTGTGCCGCGAAGGCTGAACCACGGATGAATTAAGATGCGCGAATTCGATTGTCTCCTCACTGGTCAAATCAAGCTCGCGGATAATGCGCTGATGCCAGTAGGAAGCCCAGCCTTCGTTCATGATTTTGGTTTCGATCTGCGGCCAGAAGTAAAGCATTTCATCGCGGAGCATGGACATAATGTCCCGCTGCCAGTCCTCCAGAATAGGGGAGTATTCCTCGATGAACCAGACGATATCTTTCTCAGGCTTTGGAGGGAACTGCTTGGTTTCGTTCAGCCTGGAATCGGAATCCTCTGCAGACCGCGCTTCCTCATCAAGAGACCATAAATCCTCGTAGCCGAATTTGGGCGGAACTTTGCCCGTCTTTTTCTCTTTGTTCAGAAGCTCGATGTAACGCGATTTATCGAGCTGATAAGGCTTGATAAGGGTCGGATCGATATGCTCCTGTATCGCCAGCACCGCATCGATGAAGCGTTCGACGGCTTCGGTACCGTACTCCATTTCGTATTGACTCACACGCTCGGCAGTGGCCGACATGCTTTCGACCATATTTCGGTTCGAACCGCCGAAGCGCGCATTGTTTTTGAAAAAATCGCAATGCGCCAGCACGTGGGCGACAATAAGCTTGTTCTGAATGAGCGAGTTGCCGTCGAGCAGAAACGCATAGCATGGATTGGAGTTGATGACGAGTTCATAGATTTTGCTCAAGCCAAAATCATATTGCATTTTCATCCTATGGAACGTTTTGCCGAAGCTCCAATGGCTGAAGCGGGTCGGCATGCCATAAGCACCGAAGGTGTAAATAATGTCGGCCGGGCAAATTTCATACCTCATCGGGTAGAAATCGAGACCGAAACCTTTGGCGATTTCCGTAATTTCATCAATTGCCCGCTCCAGTGCAGTTATTTCATCCTGGCGCAACCGTCACTCCCCCCACGAAAGACCGATTTTTTATGTTCATATCTATATGTATGGGGAAGCTTCCGGCGTTATGCGGTGACACTGACGCGCAGATCAAATTGATTCTGCCCGGAAGGTTGTTGTGTGATATATTAATAGTGTGACAGCGTTATCAACATCAATAAACGTTCCCGTACCTTTTACAAAGGGAGAATGCCAGCATATGCCATCTATTATCGCACAGGAATTTCATGGGTTGCTGTACATCATGAGCGCCTGTCTCATTTTTCTGATCGTCACTCCCAAAGCGTTATTCGTCAATCGCCGGAGAAAGCTTCTGTTTGTGTGCATCCTGTTTGTGCTTACCGGTTTTTATATAGGGACGGAAGTGATTGACCCGCTTGTGTACGCTCTTCATCTTACGCCGGTATCGCTGGCGCTGGCCGTTATGTTCGAAGGCTTAATACCCGGTTTTTTTACATGGGCGGCATTCCTGGTATGCGGAATCGCCGTCGTAGGGAATGACTGGGTTGCTACAGCAGCCGGTACGACGATGATGCTTCTGCTCGGTATGCTGTTTCATTACCAACGTCTGGCATTCAGCAAATACGGTGAGATCGCGTTATCCTCGGTACTGCTGGTGTCGGTTCATTTAGCCGTATATTTAGTTGTGTATTTATTGCGGGGGTATACGGTAAATATGGAGCAGTTAACGGTTGCGTTGACGGGGACATACTTGTCTACATTGCTTGTCAGTTATACCTATTATCAGGTCAAAAAGCAGGAGAAGCTTCGGGAACAGCTATTTAATGCGGAGAAGTATCAAATGATCGGGCAGCTGGCAGCTTCAATCTCTCATGAAATACGCAACCCGTTAACGACGACACGCGGTTTTCTGCAAATGATGGGCAAACCAAATGTAAGCCCGGAGGCTTTGGAACGATACCGGCTGCACGCCATTGAAGGAATTGAGCATGCAAGCTCGATTATTTCGGACTACCTGAACTATTCCAAGCCGACTGTTGAGGAACCTGGACCGATTGACATCCGGACCGAAATAGACGGTCTCATCCCATGGATTTCTCCATTGTCCGTCATGTCTGGAATCGAAATCCGGATCAAGCATCTCGATGTCGAGCCGCTGTACATTGTCGGAGAACAAAAAAAGTTTCAGCAGTGTTTGCTGAATTTGCTTAAAAATGCCATCGAAGCGATGCCGGATGGCGGTCAGCTGACGCTCAGAACATGGTCAGACGGCGAGCGGGTTTGCCTGCAAATTGCCGATACCGGGAGCGGTATGAACGAACAGCAGCTTAAACGGATCGGGCTGCCGTATTTCACTACAAAAGAAAAAGGAACCGGCCTCGGACTGATGGTGGTCATCAGCCTTGTTCAGGTAATGGGCGGTGAGATTTCCTTCCGCAGCAAGCCGGGCCACGGCACGAAGTGCGATCTCCGTTTCAAGTCATACAGACAAGTGGAATCGGGCTCGGCCTGAGGGTTGAATGCCGGGTCCGGGAAGATCCGGCTCAACCCGACGAACCGCACAGACCCGCAGAGCCGGCAGACCCCGTGACCCAGCAGACCCCGTGACCCAGCAGACCCGCAGCTCCCACACTCGTTACATTACTAAGAGAGAGCCTAAGAGCCCTTTATCGATGCTTATCAGTCGCGGTCGGGAAGCTGACTTACATAGCTGTCTGACAGATGGAGCAGCTTAAGCGCCCGATTGTATTCGTCCAGTGAGGCTTTGGAATCCGAATTTCCGAGTCCCTGCAGCGGGTGATGGGAGCCATCCTCATAGCCGGCTCCCGATACAAACAGGGAATGGTCGGCTATGAACGAGCCAGAAGGCAAATAATAGCGTTCAGGCAGTAAGTTTGACGATTGATTCAGCAGATCCTGTCCAAAATAAATATGATCCTTTAGCGAAACCCCGGTTAAATTCGCAATAGTCGGCATAATGTCCGATTGGCCTCCGATTTGGGTCATAACAGCCGGTTTCGTCACATCGGGTGAGGTAATTACGAGAGGAATGTTCAGCATATCCGCATATCCGTACTCGCGGCCGTATATCTCTTGCATTAACTCCTTATCGTCGCGGTTCAGCGAATAGATGGGGAGCCCGAGATGATCGCCGTAAACGACCAGTATGCTGTTATCCCAAATTCCGCGCTTTTTCAGATCGTCGATGAACAATCCCATCGTATAATCCGCATAGTTTTGCGCACGGATATAGTCGCCGACGAATGTGCCCTCATACCGGTCCGGAAGAGTCATTTTATACTTTCTCTCCGGTATCGTGAACGGGTGATGGGCCGTCATTGAAATGACCTGCGCATAAAACGGTACCCCGTCATGTCCCATTTTCTCCAGCTCTTCAGCCGTTTTCCCATACAGCTCTTCATCGGAAGGCCCGAAGAACACCGTATCGTCCTGGCCAAAGAACTCCTGGTCATAATAACGGTCGAAGCCAAGCGCTTCATAAAGCTCCTTGCGGTTCCAAAACTCCACCGAGTTCGTATGAAAGGTGGCCGTCCGGTAGCCTTGTTTTGACAGAAGCTTTGGAAGGCTCGGAATCGCTTTATTCGCATATACCTGAGAGGCGGCGCCTTTCGGCGGAATCAGAAAGGATGTGTTTACTACGAATTCGGCGTCGGAGGTGTTGCCCTGCCCGACCTGCTGGAAGAAGTTTGGGAAATAGAAGTTCTCTCGTGCCAGCTTATTCAAATTCGGCGTAATTTCCTTGCCGTCAATTGTAAGGCCGACCAGGAAGGTTTGGAATGCCTCGAGCTGCAGGATAATGACATTTTTTCCGGCCGCAGCATTCCAGTAGTGCGGTGAAGCCGGCTCTTCAATATTCTTTTCCTTGTTGATCGCTTCCTGAGTAATCACATTTATATCGGTTAATTCTTGATTGTTACCGGCTAGCAGAGTGTAAAATTCATAGTTGAGTATGCCCATATCTTCCGCTTTAACGATTTCGTTCATGCTCGCACGATTAGGATAAATACTGAAAAAACAAAGTCCGAGAGAGACCGTAAATAGAGCTGTAACCGCTTTTCTGTTTGCTTTCTTTGAGCTGATCGTTTTCCAGGCTTGAGCCGTTTTCTTCCTGAACACGATAAAACCGAGGACGATAATGTCCAGAAATATGAGAAGATAATACGGATCAAGGAGCGAAAATACGCTGCTCTTCACCGCTGTCACCTGGGTGACCTGCCCAAGAGCGTGATAGGTGACGATGACACCGTAGTATTTGTAATACATAATGACTGCGAACATAACGGCGGTCACGATAAAATTGGCTGCCATATAAAAACCGAGCTTCCGTTTGGTGGCAAACATTTCTATGAGACAAAACATTAGCCATATAAATGGAATTTCCGTTATCAATATTGTCCAGGACAGGCCACCGTCGAAAATCACGAAATAAGCCAAGGCACTTTTCAAAAGTAGAATGAGCGTAAAAAAGATGAATGGTTTCATACGCAATAAGCGCGCGGGATGAAGTGGAGGCACGATGCCCAACCTTCCTTTCGCTGCCTCAAAACTAGGCGGAATGATCATAGCGGGGATGAAGTAATCGGAAGCTATGTCTTTATTTGATAATAGAATTATTATGCTCTCGGATGACCGGTTTGTCAAAGCTTCCCGGAAGGGTTGAAACACGCGTTCAAACCAAAAAATCTGCCCCGGCGCGAGCTGAGGGCAGACCTGATGATTTCCGTCAACCTGTCACAGCTTCCCGCTTGCGGAAGAAGGATTTAAGTGCGTGATACACTTCGCCTTTCTCGCGGATGACATAGTACAGGAAGTTGGGAATGGCAATATGTTTATAAGCGGACATCAGGGTGCTTGACCTGTTATACTGATTCACTTCGCCATAACCGAACAGGTTGGCCCGTTTGAGCAGTTCGCCGATCAGCTTGACGCAGCGTTCATTGTCGGAAGTTAAGTTATCCCCGTCGGAGAAGTGGAAGGGGTAGATGTTGTACAGCGCAGGCGGAAACCGGTTGTCAATGATGTCCAAAGCTTTCACATAGGCCGACGAGCAGATCGTGCCGCCGCTTTCGCCGCGGGTGAAAAACTCTTCCTCGGTTACTTCTTTAGCTTCGGTATGGTGGGAAATAAAGACGATATCCACCTTCTCATACTGGTGCCGCAGAAACCGCGTCATCCAGAAGAAGAAGCTGCGAGCTACATACTTTTCGAAACTGCCCATGGAACCGGGACTGCCGCAATGAACAAAGAATGCCACATAGGACTGGTTTCCGCCGGCATACCTTTAAGTAAGGGATGAAGAGGGGGCGAGCGAATGAATTTCACTTTCTGCGAGATTGAGGGAGAGAAGCCCGTCTCAAAATGGATTGAAACTGAACTTGTGAAGTTCGTCAGGAGAAAGTATGGGATGGAGGTTCGTGTTTCCTTTCAATTAAGTGACCGCTCTGAACCTGAATGCGCGGGACCACGGAGCATTGAATTCAAGGAGGGACAGATGTGCAGCAGAATAAAATAAAATGCGCCATCTATACCCGCGTCAGCACCGGGCGGCAGGGAGATTCGATCGAGAACCAGGTAAGCCAGTGCGAGGAATATATCAGCCGGCTCGGAGATCAATATGACCGCTCCGACATTATTGTTTACCGCGATGAGGCTGTATCCGGTTATTATACGAGCGTGTTTGACCGAGCGGAGATGAAACAGGCGATTATCGATGCCAGAAATGACCGGTTCAAGCTGCTTATATTTAAGGAAATAAGCCGCGTTGGCCGTGACAAGCAAGAGAATCCGGCCATTATCGGAATGTTCGAGCAGTATGGCGTGAGAGTCCTCGCAATCAACGATAACTATGATTCGCTTAATAAAGACAATATCACCTTTGACATCTTATCGGTTCTATCCGAACAGGAAAGTAAAAAAATTTCCGCACGGGTCAGCAGCGCGCGCAAGCAGAGAGCCCGGCGCGGGCAGTGGGGCGGGGAGCCCCCGATCGGCTTCAGGGTCAACCGGGAGACCCAAAGGCTGGAGGTCGATCCCGAATTGAAGCATATCCCCGTCCTTGTATTCGATCTTTATGTGCATAAGGGCTGGGGGACGTTTAAGGTGGCGGAGTATTTAAACCGGCAGGGCTTTCGGACCAAGAAAGGCAACCGGTGGAGCCGGGAAAGCGTCAATAAACTGATCCGCAATCAAGCTTATATCGGCAATGTCGTCTATGGAACGCGAAGGAACCGGCTTCACAGGGAATATGACGAGAGCGGGAGAATGACAAAGAAGAAAATCCAGATAAGAGTGGATAAGAAGGACTGGCAGGTCGTTCAGGACGCTCATGAAGCAGTGGTCGATAAGGATACCTTTCTCGCAGCTGAGCGGATGATGCAGTCGAGAAGCCACAACCGGTCGCCGCGGCGGGCCTATCATCCGTTAACGGGCATTTTGTTTTGCGGAATGTGCGGTGCAGGTATGGTATGTCAGAAGCGGTCGTCAAACGGGAAGGAATACCGCTACTACATTTGCAAGACTTATCACAAGTTCGGCCGGCGCGTTTGCCCTCAAGCCAATGTAAATGCGAATGCGCTGGAACAATCGATCTTGAATATAATCCGAGGCCGGCTGAACCGGATTCCCGATGAATTGTTGATGATAACCGCCGATAAGGAAGGGGACATCCAGAGGCTTCGTTCCGATATCAAGGTGAAGCGGCAGCGAAGAGAGAAGGGGAGCAGGGAGCAGATAAGCCTTTTTGGGCAGAGAGAGCTGTTCGACGAAGAGACCTACCGGCGGCAAATGTTTGAACTGAAGCGGCAGGCTCATCTTTTGGAGGAAGAGCTTGCCGGCTTGGAGCAGCAAATAGAAGGCTTATGCCAGGAGGGCGCGGCCCCCGGCTCCTTGAAGCATTATGCAGCGGAGTTCAAACGCCTGGAGCTGGGCGGCCATGAATGCACAAGATTATTATTGCATGATCTGATCAAGCGGGTTACGCTGACCGGTGACCGCTTGGTAATCGAATATGCTGTTGATTTTAACCGATAAGACAAAGAAGAAGTCTGCGGAAGCTGAACCCAGCTCAAGCAGACTTCGTTCGTTTGTTACTGCAGCTCAAGTTCTTCGATAACAGCGCTTCCCCACGGCGCCACTTTGACCTTGACAATCAAATTAGCGGCCTGCTCTTCCAGCTTTTTGCCCGTATTTTCTTCCACATAATATTTTTCCAATCCATATTGAATGAAAATCTCCCGATTATCCAGGTAGCTGATCCGTCCTTTAAGAACGGCTTCCTGCGGCGAGGCAGGCGGATTAAATGGATAAGCGGCTGTTGCTTCGTAAATGCCGCTTGGCTGTTTGCTTTCAAGCACTACGTAGACGGTGTCGCCGGACTCGGGCTTCCGCCCGGGTCCTTTCCACAGATTTTCCCCGATCCGGTTAATTCTATAATTCAAGCGGACGTAATCGCCGTAAAGATAATCTCTGGGATCGACGGGCACGGTCTGGATCCGGATGTCCTTGCCGAACCAGCCGATTGCATAATGGTAACAGGCGATTCCCGTAAGAAACAGCAGTTGTGCTGCGACAAGCAGGATCAGCAGTGTACTTCGGTGACGGAGCGCTTTATTGAAGTTCATGGCTGTTCTCCTCCTCTATATCCGCCAGAAATTTCTGCTTGCGGCGGTTTAAGAACCAGCTGAGTGCGAGCAGCATAATTCCGCCCAGGATGAAAAAGACGGACTTGTCCATAAAACCCCATGTCAGCTTGAAATATGCCGCCATCGTGCTGCACAGGAACAACAAGGTGCCGAGATTGATTTTCAGCCGCCATTCCTCCGCGTAGCCCCGCCACAGAAGGTACAATGAGAATAAGGATAAGATGATCAAATAGACGACATCCATGCCGGATGTAAGATAGAAGAATGGGAGCGCAAGCATCCAATCGGGCGCTGATTCCAAGCGCTTGTACCGCTGTTTGCCGGCCAAGGAGATGCCAAGCAGTATGAGCAGGCTCAAACCGTAGATGAGCGGCTGCGCCGCAATATCCTCATAGAAGCTTGATGATTCGACATGTCCCTCATCCCAGAACAGTACGATGAACAGATTGAACAAATAAGCGGCTACCAGCGGCACAGCCTGAAACGGATAGACTGACCTTCGTTCCTTGTTCCAATCCATTAAGGAATATAACAGCCAAACAGGAAGGAAGAACCATGTAAAGGGCCAATCGTTCACGGTAACCATCATCAGCGACTGCGCCGTAAAGCTGAGTGCCAAACACCATGCAAGCAGTGCATTCTGCCTGTTTCGCCAGTAATAACCGAAGCCGAGAACAGTAACCGCAAAGGTGAAATAGCTGAAATTATTGAATTCTACTACGCTGTACCACTGCGACCAGGTCATTATCAGCAGGCTCAGGAGAAATAAAAAACGGCTGGGATATAAGTAAGTTAGCAGCAGTCCGGCACAGCCCCACACGATAAACGAGGTGGTGTCGTAGGCGACGAGATGAAACATTTGCGCGACCAGTACAATTCCGGCGCCAAACGTAATCAGACCGATGCTCAGCAGGGCAATGCCAAGTCTCTCTTGGCCTTTTCTGTAATAGACGCCGCCTGCTGCGTAGAATAAGACCAGGACAAGCCCGATCATAATAAGACGGACAAGCTCAGGAATGTCCTGCCAGTTCGCAGCCGTGAAGCTGAGTATTCCCAGACCGACCAGAATGCTGCCGAGTATGGGGATGATTCCGACAGCGCGTTTCTGCTCCGGATACAACTGAATAAGACGGCGGTGTTGGTCGCTCGTGATGATGCCCTTCTCGATCCAGGTCCGGCCTTCATGTTCAAGCCACTTTCTGCTCATCGTCTGCACCTCTTTCTTGGCTGCTTGATTACAAGTATAGACACAATTTCCGAAATAAATAGTACTATCTTTAAGTAGTACCTTCTTAACGCAAGCATGATAACCGGACAACGCACAAGAACCCCGCATGTCTATACCGACAGCGGGGTTCAAGCGATTAAGCTCTGACGGATTGATCGGAGAAAAAGGTCTTGAGCGCTTTATACACTTCACCTTTCTCGCGAATGATCGAATACAGAAACTTTTTGTTTCCGATGTGTTTGTACGCGTTCATCAACGTACTGCTCCGGTTGTACTGGTTAACCTCGCCGTAGCCGAACATATTGGCCCGTTTCATCAATTCCTCGATCAGCCGTACGCACTTCTCATTATCAGAGGTGAGATTGTCGCCGTCGGAGAAATGAAAAGGATATATGTTCCAATAGGCGGAAGAATACCGGCTGTCTATTATTTCAAGAGCCTTCTGATAAGCCGATGAGCAGATCGTACCGCCGCTCTCACCCCTCGTGAAGAAGTCTTCTTCCGTCACTTCCTTCGCTTCAGTGTGATGGGCGATGAAGACGATTTCCACATGCTCGTATTTACGCCGCAAAAATCTGGTCATCCAGAAGAAGAAGCTGCGCGCTACATATTTCTCGAAAGAGCCCATACTTCCCGAGGTGTCCATAAGCGCCAGCACTACGGCATTGGAATGGGGTTTTATGACTTCCTGCCAAGTCTTGAACCGCAGATCGTCGGGGGAAATCCCCGCGATTGCAGACCTGCCGGCGCTGGCATTACGACGCAAATTTTCAATCAGGGTACGTTTTTTATCGATGTTGGACATAATCCCTTTTCTTCGGACATCTTGAAAAACAATGTCAGTGGTCTCAAGGTTCTCCTTCTGCTTTTGTTCCAGATTCGGCAGCTCCAGCTCCTCGAACAGCAAATCCTCCAGATGGTCCATGCTGATTTCAGTCTCTACCCAGTCTTCGCCGGGCTGATTGCCCGCTCCCTGTCCTTTTCCTGCTTCTTTCGCCGCCTGCGGATCCACCCCGAGCACATCGCCGACCTGTGATTCGCCGTCGCCTTGTCCGACGTGCTGCTTCTTGCCGTGATTGTAAACAAAACGGTACTCGTCGATGCTCTTGATCGGGACCTTGACCGTCTTCCGGCCATCGGATAATATGATACTTTCGTCTGACACGATATCGGGCAGATTCCGTTTGATTGCCTCGCGAATTTTCTCTTGGTGACGCGTTTGGTCCAGATAACCTTTGCGGTGAAGGGACCAATCCTCCTTCGAGACGGTAAACAGAGGCTCTGTCATGGCAAATCACCTCAGATTCAATTATTCAACGTGCGAAAGCGCAAGTCCTCATACGCCCCTTCGGAACTGTTTTCCACGGATGGAGATCGCGGAAGTGATATCATACAGTATATTCAGTCCGCTGCAGTTCCATGTTTAAGTTCATCTATTGCAAAATCCAGCCTGCCGTGGGATTCTATTACCAGACGTCAGCTGCTGCTAGAATGATGTCAAGAAAATAAGAAGGGTAGAGGCATCGATGCTGGCTGGCATAAAAACATTTTTCTCCAATTTAAAAATTCAATTGGGACCTCGCGCATGGCATAATTTTTGTTATGATGCAGGGGCGTCCGTACTATTCAGCTTTTTTAATGTTGTATTCAATCAGTTTTATATTCCGATGGCCATCAGGGAAGGGGCTACGAATATGCAGGTCGGCCTGTTATCGGCTGCACCGGCCATCGGTCTGCTGTTCTCCCCGTTGTGGGCCGCATGGATTGAGCGGTCGAATCCGAAGCTGTTCATGATCGTTCCGAACCTCATTGGAAGGGCGCTTATCCTGCTTCCCGCATTTTTTGGCGCCCCTGTCGTTTACGTTGCTGTGGCACTGGTCTTTCAACTGCTGATGGGCGTTCAGGCGCCCGCCTACGCATCACTCATTATTCGCATGTATCCTCAGGAGCATCGAGGCAAATTGATGGGCAACGTCCGTGTCATAATGGGCGTATTGATGATTCCTTTCGCCTATGTCGTCGGAAGGTGGACGGATGCTGCCGGACCGGCGGGACCGCTCATATTCGCCTCAGCCGCCGGTGTACTGTCTATCCTTGTTTTTATCAAGGTAAGGGCGAAGAAGACGGCTCCTGCCAAGTTGACTGCCGTAAGACGGGCGTCGTTCAAGGACCAGCTTCAGCTTGTCAAAAACAATCCGGAGCTGGGGATCTTTTTTCTCGCCTGCACCCTTGCCGGATTTGGAAATATATTGGCTGGACCGCTCTATCAAATTATCCAGGTCGACCGGCTGGAGCTGAGCAATGTGCAGATCGGAATAGCCAGGGTTACCTACTACGCTTGCCTGCTGACGGCTTACTTGATCGTCGGCTTTGTCATCGACCGGTTATCTGCGAAGCATACTATTATTTTCGGTTTCGGCGCGTTCGCAATCGTTCCGTTGTTATATGCTATTATGGGTAATTTTCCGGCGGTCCTGATCGGCAGCGGGATTCAGGGGGTGGGAGACGCTATTTGGGATATCGGCATTCTCGCGTATGTGTTCCGCCTTGCCCCGGGACGCGAGGCTGTCGTCTTCGGCCTCCATCTGATGCTGTTCGGCGTTCGCGGTACGATCGCGCCTCTGCTCAGCACATATTTGTCGGGCTCTCTTCCTATGCCGAGCCTGCTGCTTGGAGCATCCTTGTTCGGCTGGGCAGGCCTGCTTATCTTCGTGCTTCATTGGAAAGGAAGACAACAGCCGCAGCAGCCGGCTCCCGGTAGTTAGTTATGCCGCTCCCAGAGAACCGGACGTATCCATCATAGCCAATATAACCGCATTGGATTGCGGAATCACTTTCTCCTCCCATGTCTTATATCGAAGGTCGTCGGGAGATATGCCGTGGATACCCGGATTGCCGCTCGCCCCGTTGCGCCTTAAATTCTCAAGAATTGTCCGCTTCTTGTCGATGTTGGACATAATACCCTTCTTGCGAATATCATTGAACTTGATTTCCTTCGTCTCGAGCTGGTCCTTATCCTTCCGCTTCAAATAGGGCAGCTCGAGCTCCTCGAACAGCATCGTTTCCAGCTCGGCTAGACTGATTTCCGCTTCCACAACATCGTCGCCGGGCTGATCGCCGGCGCCTTCTCCTTTGCCGCCTTTCTGGGAGGGAGCCGGATCTACCCCGATAACGTCGCCGACTTTGCTGTCGCCATCGCCCTGGCCGACATGCTTGTTCTTGTTGAAATTATAAACGAAGCGAAATTCATCGAGGCTCCGAATAGGCACCTTGATGACTTGCTTTCCGTCGGACATGACGATATTTTCCTCTGAGACTAGATCGGGCAAATTTTGCTTAATTGCCTCACGGACTTTCTGTTGATGCCTCGCTTGGTCCTGATAGCCCTTCCGATGAAGAGACCAGTCTTCGCGCGACACGATATAAAGCGGTCCATTCATTGACTCCATGCCTTGGCACCTCCTGGCCGTTGCCCTAGTTGTTATTCATTGTATTCAAGTGCCGGGCGGTTATGTGAAGCAAAATAAGCCCGTTTCTATTAATCTACAATGCAGGACAAATAAAAAAGTCTGAAAGAACCGCGTTCGGTTCCTTCAGACGATAAACATTATAGACATACTAGCCGGCGGCCGTCTGCATGATGATCCCGAATATAAATAAACCGATGAAGCCTACAGTCAGAAGCGAATTGAGCACGATTCCGATAATTGAGAACGCTTTGCGCGTGTTTTTCATACATGCGCCGACAATGCCGAGAATCAGCCCCACGAAGCTGAGTCCGACGCATACGAGCATTAGCAATCCGGCGGCTAAAAGCGGAATATTTGACGATATTTCTTCAATGTTTTGGATAGTCTTGCCGTTGCCGTCGATGTAGTTCATAATAGACGAAGTTGCGATGATGATACATATGATAAAGCCGATAATACTCACGAGTCCAATGATAAAGGAGGCAATCCCGAGCTTCGATTGCGGCCTTGGAGGTTCTTGGCCGGCGAAAGGCTCTGTTGTAAATCCGGGTTCGGGGTTTAGTCTGTCTGTTTCATTCTCAGTCATCGCTGTGTCTCCTTTTTCTCTCGTTTAATATCGTACATTTTAACCGATTTTACAGTCATTGGAAAGGGTGGGTTGAAAATGTTTAGTAAATACGGGGCTCTGGGTGCGATTCACGCGCTGCTGGCGGTTGTGTTAGGAGCTTTTGCGGCGCACGGCCTCAAGGCTCGCCTCAGTGAAGAAATGCTGAATGTGTTCGAGACGGGAGTTCGCTACCATATGTACCATGGGATCGGAATGCTGCTGCTGGCTTTGGCCGCCGACCGGCTGGGCTCCACCCAACCGATACGGTGGGCCGCCCGGCTTATGCATGCCGGAATATTCTTGTTTTCCGGCAGCCTATATGTGTTAAGCTTGACCGATGTGAAATGGCTGGGAGCGATCACCCCGCTCGGCGGAGTCGCTTTTATCGTTGCCTGGGGTCTTGCAGCCTATGCGCTTTGGAAATCAAGAACCGATTAACCGCCATTTGATCAGGTGTATACACGTCATAATGGAGATGTCAGGCATACGGAAGCATTTCCGCTTCCGTAATGCCGTCATCATGGCACTATGCTGCGGGCACAAACTGACCGCGGAAGTCCGACTTTGCAATCTTCTGCCTTTCCCCGATTGAGGTGACCTATAGTCCCCCTGTTATCTCTTCAGATCCGGTAAATGATCATTCAATTTAGCAAATATATGTAATTTTATTATATAAAAATAATCTGTTCTTCCTATTTCTTCTTTAATCGTAGTATCCATAATTGACCAGTATCGTTTATAATAGACCTATATGGCGAACCCGGGTTACAGAGAAAGGAAGATGGTAAGTGTCTATTGATGCGGCGGACACGTCGGAGCACCGAGAGCAAAAACAATATGTAAGCGTTCGCATCCATTGGTTTTACGCTTTAATGATCGGTATTTTCGCATTAATATGGATTCTGCTCAGTCATTGGTGGTTTACCGGCACGGCTTACAAATGGAGCGCATTTTCCGCAGCTGCGGCCTCACTCGCCGTAATTCTGGGGATTGTAGTTCCTTCGATGCAGCGCCATCCGCATTTTGCATCGGCACGTGATCTAAACACTCCTATTGTCGATTCATTAATTCGTTACAGCCCGGTCGCGCTTGCCGTAATTGACAAATCCGGACGTATCGTAGAGATCAATGAATCTTCAAGCCAATTGCTCGGCTACAGCCGGGACGAGCTCACGGGCGAATCCTTTTTGCCGTTGATCGAAGCCCGGAGCCGGCAGCAAATCTATGAGAAAATTGAACAAACATTGCGCGGCGAAGTGCAGGAATCAACCTTTAGCGTGCTGCACAGCACGGGCTATTCATTCGACATTCATGTAGTTTCCGCTCCGGTGGTGAGGAATAACGAGGTAGTCGGAGCTGTCATTATCAGCCAGGATTTACGCGACCGCAAACGTAACCTGGAACGGATCCGGTATATGGCCTATTATGACGACATGACGGGACTGCCTAATCGGAGATCTTTCATGCTGGAACTAACCGAGTGCCTGCTCCGTTCGAAAGCAAGCGGCCGAAAGCTGGCCGTCCTGTATCTGGATGTCGACCGTTTTAAATTAATTAACGCTTCATTCGGACGGGATGCCGGTGATATGCTGCTGCTTCAAGTAGCGGAAAGACTGATCCGGGGTTTAGCGGAGGACGATGTCGCAGCACGGATGGAAGGCGATGAATTTGCTATCTTATACGCCGATGCCGGTTCGGAAGCCGAGCTGCCGGACAAGGTGAAGAACGTGCTTAACTCGCTTGAAGAGCCGTTTGAGCTGCAGGGAGTGCCGCTGCATATAACGGCGAGCATCGGCATTGCCGTCAATACAAAGGAATGCGACGATGCGATACTTCTCATAAAGAAAGCGGAAATGGCCCTTGCTAAAGTGAAGGAAGGGGGCAAGAACGACTGTCTTCTTTATTCGGAGACCTGGGATAACAGCTCTCTTGAGCGGCTGACGCTTCAGCATGAATTGAAGCGGGTAATCCAGCAGGGAGAATTTGTTCTTCATTACCAGCCGCAGTACAATCTTTGCAGCGGTGCGATCGTGGGTCTGGAGGCTCTCGTGCGTTGGCAGCATCCGGAACGCGGCCTCGTGCCGCCGGCTGAATTCATCCCGCTGGCGGAAGAGAGCGGCATGATCGTACAAATCGGAGATTGGGTCCTCGAGGAGGCTTGCCGGCAAAATAAAGCGTGGCAGCAGGCGGGCTATCCGGAAATTCCGGTTTCCGTCAACCTTTCGATCAGACAGTTTCTACAGCAAAATCTGACGAACAAAATTGCCGACATATTAAAGCGCACAGGACTGTCTCCCGCTTGCCTTGATTTGGAAATCACCGAAACGATGACGATTGACGTCGACCATGCATCGCGGTGCTTGCTTGAACTAACCAAGCTCGGCGTCAATATCAGTATCGATGATTTCGGAACAGGCTACAGCTCGTTTCATTATTTGAAAAATCTGCCGATCGACAGACTGAAAATCGATCGCTCGTTTGTGAGGGATATAGAACAGGACCCTGCTGATGCGGCGATAGTCGCCGCCATCATTGCGATGGCCCACAACCTCAATTTGCAGGTCATTGCCGAAGGCGTAGAGAACGAGGTGCAGATGCAATTTCTGCAAAAACATATGTGTGACGAAATGCAGGGTTATTTCTGGAGTCCGCCTGTACCAGGCAGTCGAATTGCGGAAATGCTCCAGTCAAGTGCAGCCGGATAAGAGAAAAGGAGCCTTCGATTGCAAGGCTCCTTTTATTGTGGTTTAAATGAAGAAGTCGTCGATTTCGTTCAGGGAGAACGAGTATACTTGCTTCTCGTCCACATGATATACCGTCAACATCAGGCTGTTTTCATCGTAATTGATGATTCGGCAGGGAATGCTTAATTTGACCCCGTATCCTTTATTCACTGAAAGCCGAATTAACCGGTTCTCTGAGATGATCAATTGAATGCGGTCATTGACGGAAGGCCATGCGGCTGCCGGCTGAGGCTCTGAATTCTTTACAGCAGGCGGCAAGCCGGTACTCTCCGATTCCTCCGATTTCCCTGTTTCCAGTTCTGTTATGAGTTTGCCAAGCTCCACTCCGGATAGAATCCGGTAATCGGCAAAGCCGCACTGATTAAGAAGATGGAGCAAACGCTCCATTGCAAGCGGATTCGTATCGGCCTGAACGAGCAGGTCGACATTGAACAAGAAGGCGGGTTGTTCTCTGACCGTTTTATCCTTTGTTTTCATGCTTCCTCCAATAAAACTAAGTATCATTACTATACCATCTAAAGAGAAATAAAAGTAGCTTCCATGTTGTGCGATTTTTGTCATATCGGTCAGCCGTTTTATAAAAGGTTAACCTACACCGAGCAGCTTCCTAAGGCATATAGTGAAGAAACGATAACTATAAACCGATCGTTTCGAATCGATGTACAGCCTGCGATAACCATCGAAATTAATATGGCGCGGAGGTAAGCTGAGAAGGAGTGGGTTCAGATGATGCGTATGGTTCCCATGACGCTGGACAGCGGAAAAGTTGTGCTTGGTATCGAGGTCAAGCTGCCGAAGACGACGCTGCTTGCGGTGGCAACCGACAGCGGCTACATTATGTGTGGAGCGCTGGACGTTGCTTTATTGAACGAGAGGCTGAAGGAGCGGAACATTATTGCAGGGCGTGCGGTTGGTGTCAGAACCTTGGAGGAACTGATGGACGCTCCGCTTGAATCGGTAACAGCGGGGGCGGAAGCGCTCGGAATTAAGCAAGGGATGAAGGGTTCGGATGCCATCGGGCTGATGACCTGATTTGCATAAAAAAAGGGTACCGTGGAAGCTGTCTGATACAGCCGCCGCGGTCTCCCTTTTTTTTGTTGCTGCATCCTGTGCGGCTAGTTGTTAAACAATGCCCGCAAATTGACATCGAACGGCGGGCGTATTATGCCCTTCTCGGTAATGATGGCCGTAACGTATTCATGCGGCGTAACGTCAAAGGCCGGATTAAATACCTTAATGCCCTGCGGAGCGGTTCTTTTGCCGAAGCCTTCAGTGATCTCCTCGGCGTTTCGTTCTTCAATCGGAATCAGATCGCCGCTTGGGGTATTGAGATCGATCGTTGAAAGCGGACAAGCTACATAGAATGGAATGTTATGGGCCTTAGCGAGAACCGCTACGCTGTATGTGCCGATTTTGTTCGCTACATCGCCATTTGCAGCTACACGGTCGGTGCCGACGATTACGGCGTCGACCCAGCCTTTATTCATAACCAGCCCGGCCATGTTGTCGCAAATAAGCGTAACGTCAACACCGGCTTGCTGGAGCTCGAAGGCCGTCAATCGCGCGCCCTGCAGTACGGGACGCGTTTCGTCGGCAAAAACGCGCAGCTTGATCCCCTGTTCTTCAGCGAGGTAGAAGGGAGCGAGCGCCGTACCGTATTTGGCGGTCGCGAGGCCGCCGGCGTTGCAATGCGTCAGCACTCCCATTCCTTGCTTGAACAACGTGAGTGCATGCTCGCCGATAAGCCGGCAAGTCTCCTCGTCCTCGCTTTGAATCGCAATCGCTTCCCGAAGCAGCGCTTCTTTCAGTTCTTGGAGCTGAAATTCGCCGGCGGATAATTGAACCGCCCGTTCTTTCATCCGGTCAAGCGCCCAGAACAGATTAACCGCCGTCGGCCGTGATGTGGCAAGATACCCGGCCGCCTCATTAACCGACTGCAGCCACTTGTCCTTGCTGTCGCTGTCCCGGCTTCCCAATACGACGCCGTAAGCGGCGGCAATACCGATTGCCGGGGCGCCGCGCACCTTGAGGTGCCGGATCGCTTCCCAAACGTCTTGCACCGAAACAAGCGGGAGATAGATGACCTCTTCCGGCAGAAGCCGCTGATCGAGAAGGTCAAGCCGGTCGCCCGCCCAAATGACGGATTGAAGTGCGTTATGATCAGTTTTATTCATTTGGCATAATTCCTTTCTTTACGCTTCAAGTGATGCAGCAGACCGCTGAGCAATATCGATCAGCTCATCAATTGAGGATGCGCTGCGATTCAATTTGATAAGCGATTTGCCGATTGCAAGCGATAGCCGTTGGGCACTCTCGCGCGCAGCAGCATCCGGAATGCGGTCGATATCGGCGACATGGGCCAAACCAACGATACGGCGGACCATTTTGCAGCCCGTAAATCCAATCGTGTCTCTGAGCAAGCGGAGCATGTAATCGTCTTGATAACCGGGTGCAGCAGCGGCAAGACGGTCAATTCCATTTGCGTTCCATAAGGAACGGAATTTAGCGTCGAACTGCGTCCACACCTCCTGGACGGTTTCAATTAAATACGTACGGTATTCCTGGCGCGATTCATCATCCGAATCCCAATGCTCCCGGCTTGCGAAGTTCAGCAGCAGGTTCGCGATTACGGCTCCGATATCGAAGCCCATCGGTCCATAATAAGCAAACTCCGGGTCTATAACCTTCGTCGAGGCCGGGGTAATAAAGATGCTCCCGGTATGCAGGTCCCCATGGAGCAGCGCCTGCGCTTGCGTCAGGAACTTCTCCCTGAGCAGCGCCACTTCGTAGTGGAGGGCGCCGTCGCTGCGCAGCGCTTCGGCTTCGTCGCGGATTGCTTCGTCGAAGCTGTTGGTGTCGGCATCCGTGTAGGGATGGTCGAAGATCAGATCTTCCGTAATTTTGCACAGCTCCGGATTAATGAAGTCGCGTACGCGGAGTTTCTTCTCCTGCTGGTTAAGCCCCAGATCCGATGTGAAGAACAGCGTTCGGGCGAGAAAGGTTGAAATGTGGTCGGCGAACAGCGGGTACCGGCCGTTCTCCATGAGGCCGCGGCGCATAATGACGTGATCGCTCAAGTCTTCCATTATCGTCAGGGCAAGCTCCGGATCGTACTTATAAACGGCGGGAACCAGACCGGGCGCAAGCCTTCCTTCGAGAATAAGCGCTTCACTCTCGATGCGCGCGCGGTCCAATGTTAGAGGCCACGATTCGCCTACGACCTTAGCGTAAGGAAGGGCCTGCTTCATAATAATGCTTCGGCCGCTTGCCGGATCCGAGATGTGAAAAACCAGGTTTAAATTACCGTCGCCGATTTCGCGGCTGCTCAGCTTTGCGCCCGGCGGGAATATGCCTTCAAGAGTGCGGGCGATTTCAATCGCTTCTTTTTCGTTTAATGGATGATAAGCAGACATAATTTGTCCACCTCCGATTTAATTATAGATTAATTCGATCAATACGGTCCGACCTCAATAAGTATAGCGAATATTTTTTCGCGTTGGAATAGCGACATTTGTTATAATGGTTACACTAGATAAATGAACCGTTTGGAGGGACAACCTATGATTCATCCCGAACAGGAGCCGCGGATCGCCCTCAAGGAGTGGGCGGTAGCGGTTAAAGCGTTGGCCGAAGGCAAGCAGATCCTTGTGCTGCGGAAGGGCGGTATCGCCGAAGAAACGAGGGATTTTCAGCTTATGACAAGGAGCTTCTTCCTGCTCCCCGCCTATGAGCATCAAAAGCCCGAGCTGCTTAAGGAGGCTTACCGGTCCGGCGTGGGCGAGACATTGGCGCATTGGCGCCCGGAAGCGGAAACCATAAGCATTAACGCTTTCGCCGAGGCGGTAGACGATATCGAAATCCGCGACCAGCAGACACTGGACCGTATCCGGGAATTCCATATCTGGACCGATGCGTTCGCCGAAGAGAGACTCAAGTGGAAAAAGACCAAGCCGTTACATCTGCTGCTGCTGCGCGTCAGCGTATTGGAGCAGCCGGTCGAAATCCCGATGCATGAGGCCTATAGCGGCTGTAAATCGTGGGTAACGCTTGAAGACGGAATTGCCGCAGCGGACGCGAAGCCGGTGCTTACGGATGAACAGTTCAATGAACAAGTGTCGGAAATTCGCACAGCGCTTACCCTATAACGACGGTTTATGACTAATGAAGGGCGCAAGCTTTATTGATTTATAAACAGACTTATACTAAAATAAGTATTGAGAATCAATGAGAATCAATTTAGAATGAATATAAAAGAGGAATTGTTTCAGCAGAAACAACCGAACTATTGGAGGGAGCATTTTACAATGGCAACACAATTCAAGATCGACGGTTTGAAAGCCGCGATCGAAGGCAAAGAGATACTTAAAGGCATCAACCTTGAAATAAAAGGCGGCGAAGTACATGCCATCATGGGACCTAACGGCACCGGAAAAAGCACACTCGCTTCCGCTCTGATGGGGCATCCGAAATACGAAGTGACTGAAGGCCAGGTTCTGCTGGGCGGCGAAGATGTGCTCGAGATGGCGGTTGATGAACGCGCCCGGGCCGGCTTATTTCTCGCCATGCAGTATCCGAGTGAAATCACCGGCGTCACGAATTCCGATTTCCTGCGCAGCGCAATCAATGCCCGCCGCGAAGAAGGAAGCGAGATTTCGCTCATTAAATTTATCCGCCAAATGGAAAGCAAGATGAAAGAGCTTGAAATCAACACCGAATTCGCTCACCGCTACTTGAACGAAGGGTTCTCCGGCGGCGAGAAGAAGCGGAACGAAATATTGCAAATGATGATGATCGATCCGAAAATCGTCATTCTTGACGAGATCGATTCCGGTTTGGACATCGACGCTCTTAAGATTGTGGCTAACGGCGTGAACAGCATGCGTTCCGAAGAGCGCGGCTTCCTGATCATAACGCACTATCAGCGGCTGCTTAACTATATTACGCCTGACTTCGTTCACGTCATGATGCAGGGCCGTATCGTTAAATCCGGCGGACCGGAGCTTGCACAGCGTCTGGAAAACGAAGGTTACGATTGGGTTAAAGAAGAACTCGGCATCGTGGATGAAACGGTCGGACAGGTTTAGCGGAGGGGGAGCATCGATAATGAGTACACAAATTTCGACTCCGGTGAACCGCCAATCCGCCGAAGCGTTGTCACAAAGTAAGGGCGAAGCTTCATGGCTTGAAGCGAGCCGGGCCAAAGGCGCGGAACTGGCTGAAACGCTGGAATGGCCGAAACCGGAAAAAATTCGCATCGACCGCTGGAACCTGGCGGCAGTCGGCATTTACAAGGCTCAAACGGCTATTCAGTCGCTTCAAGAACTGCCTGAAGCCGTACGGGGGCTGTCAGGCGAAGCGCCTGCGGGTTTCGTCGTTCAGCGCAATTCAGGCGCGGTATACAGTCAATTATCCCCTGAGCTGCAAGCAAAGGGTGTAATCTTTACAGATTTGGAAACTGCGGCTCGCGAGCATTCCGAGCTGGTTCAGAAATACCTGTTCAAGGCAGTCGGTCAAGACGAGAATAAGCTTACGGCGCTTCATTCGGCGATTTGGAATGGCGGTATATTCTTATATGTGCCGAAGAACGTCGATGTAGAGCTGCCTTTGCAGGGATTGTTGTTCAGCGATGACGCGGAAGCGACATTCTCGCCTCACTTGTTGATCGTTGCAGACAATAACAGCCGCGTTACTTATGTTGATAACGTCGCTACCGCATACGCGGCTAAAGCTCAACCGCTCGCGAAACAAGCGATCGTTGAAGTTTTCGTAAACCCGGGCGCGCATGTTCGCTTCGCTACGGTAAATAATATGGCAGACAACATCGTTGATCTGACGATCCGTAGGGCCATTGTCGAGAATGACGGCCGTATCGAATGGATCATCGGCGACCTGCATGACGGACATACGCTTTCCGATACGCAGTCGGTGCTGAAAGGCAACGGTTCAACGTCTGATGCGAAAGTAATCAGCATCGGTACGAATTCGCAGCAGATGAGTCTGACGACAGGCGCGATACATTTCGGCCGCAGCTCCGAGAGTATGATGGTAACGCGCGCTGTCATGAAAGATCAGGCGACGGCGATCATTAACGGCATAACCAAGATTGAAAAAGGCGCAACGAAAGCGAACGGAGTCCAGGCGGAGAAAGTGCTTATGCTGAGTCCGAAAGCGCGCGGCGACGCCAATCCTATTCTGCTGATCGACGAAGACGACGTTAAAGCCGGACATGCGGCCAGCGTCGGTCAAGTAAACCCGGAGCAAGTTTACTACTTGATGTCCCGGGGTATTACAAAACAGGACGCTGAAAGACTTATCATTCACGGCTTCCTGGCGCCCGTCGTGTCGGAGATTCCGATTGACGCGGTACGGGAACAGCTTCAGCGTCTGCTTGAAAGGAAGCTGGAAGGATGAATGTGCAGGCGATTCGGGAGCAGTTTCCGATCCTGCATCAAGAAATAAACGGGCATCCGCTCGTTTACCTGGACAGCGCGGCATCTTCTCAGAAGCCGCGTTCCGTCATTGATGCGGTGACTCGGTATTATGAGCTTGACAATGCCAATGTGCACCGCGGTGTGCATACGCTTGGCTCGCGTGCGACGGACGCCTATGAGGGAGCCCGGGAGAAAGTCGCCGCCTTTCTGAATGCTGGCAGTCCGCAGCAAATTATATTCACGCGCGGAACAACAACTGCGCTCAATCTGGTTGCATCAGGTTACGCGCGCAGTGTATGCGGCGAAGGCGATGAAATCGTTATAACGCCGATGGAGCATCACTCCAACTTGATCCCGTGGCAGCAAGCGGCCAAAGCGACCGGTGCTACGCTTAAGTATATCCCGCTGCAGCCGGATGGCACGATTAGCCTGGAAGACGCCGAGAAGACGATTACAGATCGAACGAAAATCGTTTCTTTAACTTATGTTTCCAATGTACTGGGTGTCATTAATCCGATCAAAGAAATTGGTGCAATCGCCCATCGTCACGGCGCCAAGATCGTTGTTGACGGTGCGCAGAGCACGCCTCATATGAAGGTCGACGTTCAGGAGCTGGATTGCGATTTCTATGCATTCTCAGGACACAAGATGTGCGCCCCAACCGGTATCGGCGCGCTTTATGGCAAGAAAGCGCTGCTGGAGGAGATGGAGCCGATCGAATTCGGCGGCGAGATGATTGACCATGTCGACCTCTACGAATCGACTTGGAAAGAGCTTCCTTGGAAATTCGAAGGCGGTACGCCTATTATCGCAGGTGCAGTCGGGCTTGGCGCAGCGATCGATTTCCTGCAGGAGATCGGGCTTGACGCCATCGAGCGGCATGAGCATCAGCTGTCGGCTTACGCCTATGAGCGGCTGAGCGCAATAGACGGACTGACCATCTACGGACCGGCCAAAGATCGTGCCGGACTTGTAACCTTCAACCTTGGCGAGGTTCATCCGCATGACGTGGCGACTGTACTTGATACGAAAGGCATTGCTATCCGCGCCGGGCATCATTGCTGTCAGCCGCTTATGCGCTGGTTGAATGCTTCGGCCACGGCTAGAGCAAGCTTCTATTTATACAATACCGAAGAGGACGTCGACCGTCTCGTTGACGCCCTCCACCAGACAAAGGAGTTCTTCGGTTATGCAATTGGATGATTTATACCGCAGGGTCATCATGGACCATTACAAAAACCCGCGCAACCGCGGAACGCTTGACGATCAGGCGGTTACTGTCAACCTGAACAATCCGACATGCGGCGATCGTATCTCCTTGCAGCTGCAGCTCGAGGATGGAGTCGTCAAGCAGGCGAAGTATACCGGTGAAGGCTGTTCCATCAGCATGTCCTCGGCTTCGATGATGACTGAAGCGGTAAAGGGGAAGACGATCGATCAAGCGCTTGCGCTCGCCGAGAAGTTCTCCGGGTTCATCAAGGGCGAAACCGCTGAGTTCGAAGAGCTTGAAGATATTGAGGCATTATCAGGCGTAAGCAAGTTTCCGGCGCGCATTAAATGTGCAACTCTTTCCTGGAACGCGCTGCGTAAAGGCATTGAGAACCAGAAACAACAATAAGCGCGGATAACGCGCATGAATGGGAGGCCTTTCACATGGCTAAGCAAATGCCCGATTTAGAAGATTATAAATATGGGTTTCGCGACGAGCATAAATCGATTTTCCAATCCGGCAAAGGACTGACGCCGGAGATCGTCCGTACGATTTCGGAAATGAAGAACGAGCCCTCTTGGATGCTGGACTTCCGTTTAAAATCGCTTGAACAGTTCCGTAAGATGGAAATGCCGCGTTGGGGCGGCAACATGGACGATTTGGATTTCAACGATATCCAGTACTACGTGAAACCTTCTGAAAAGCAAGGGAAGACTTGGGAGGAAGTTCCGAGCGAAATTAAAGAAACGTTCGATAAGCTCGGTATACCTGAAGCGGAGCAAAAGTTCCTTGCCGGCGTGTCCGCGCAGTACGAATCCGAGGTTGTATACCACAGCATGCAGGAGGATCTCGAAAAGCAGGGCGTTATTTTCACGGATACAGATACCGCGCTGAGAGAATATCCCGAGATTTTCCGTGAATATTTCGGTACGATTATTCCGCCGAATGACAATAAATTTGCAGCCTTGAACAGTGCGGTATGGTCGGGCGGCAGCTTTATCTACGTGCCTAAAGGCGTTAAATGCGAAGTACCGCTTCAAGCCTACTTCCGCATCAACTCCGAGAACATGGGACAATTCGAACGTACGCTCATCATTGCCGACGAAGACAGCTTCGTACATTACGTGGAAGGCTGTACGGCTCCGATTTACAGCACGAACTCGCTTCACAGTGCTGTAGTTGAGATTATCGTGAAGAAGAACGCCCGTGCGCGTTACACAACGATCCAGAACTGGGCGCCGAATATTTATAACCTCGTAACCAAACGTGCCGTTGCGGAAGAAAACGCGACGATGGAATGGGTCGACGGTAATATCGGTTCCAAACTGACGATGAAATATCCTGCTGTCGTGTTGAAAGGCCGCGGAGCCAAGGGAATGGTATTGTCGATCGCCGTTGCCGGCAAAGGGCAGCATCAAGACGCAGGGGCAAAGATGATTCACCTTGCTCCGGATACAACATCGACAATCGTATCGAAATCGATCAGTAAGCACGGAGGTAAGGTGACGTACCGCGGTTTGGCATCCTTCGGCCGGAATTCCGAAGGCTCCAAAGCGAATATCAAATGCGATACGCTCATTCTCGACAACCAATCGACTTCCGACACAATTCCGTATAATGAGATTATGAACGATAACATTACACTGGAGCATGAAGCGACAGTCTCTAAAGTATCCGAGGATCAGCTTTTCTACCTGATGAGCCGGGGACTTACCGAAGCTGAGGCAACGCAAATGATCGTTATGGGCTTTATCGAGCCGTTTACGAAAGAGCTTCCGATGGAATACGCGGTAGAGATGAACCGCCTGATCAAGTTCGAAATGGAAGGCTCTATCGGTTAATTAACCAAACAAAAAACTCCGGGACCGCCTTTGTATGAAGGCTGGTTCCGGAGTTTTTTACATAAATACTTGTTTAACTTCCAGCGATCGGTCCACGCTCAAATCGATAAAGCTCTGATCGATCTGGACAAGCGGGCGGAAGAATTCCGAAGGGTGAGTCATCACAATGGTGCCGGATTCGCCGCTTGTCAGTTCGACCCGCTTGCCGATAAAGTTTGGAATCATATGTTTAATGAAAGTGTGTGTAGTTGCCGGATCCAATTCGGCAAAGCTCATACGATACAGTTCCTTCAAGACGATTAAAAGATCGCGTTTCTCCTGGTATACACGGGAGGAGATCATGGCGCTATATACGTCTGAAACGGCGACGATTTTTGAAACGGGATGCATTTGTTCACCGGTAATACGGTTCGGGTAACCGGTTCCATCTATCCGTTCATGATGTTGAAGGGCAACGATAGCAGGTGTGGTCTCCCCGAATGACTCCATTATGATCTGGTGGCCATATACGGTATGCTGTTTAATAATTTCAAACTCTTCACTAGTCAAACGATCCGGTTTGTTCAATACCTCACTTTTGATCTTGCATTTACCAATGTCATGAAGAAAACCGGCTTGTCCCGCCTTTACGGATTGCTGCTGATCAAAACCGAGCCATCCCGCGAGATAATAAGATAACATACCGACTTGAACGGAATGCTGGTACGTGTAATCGTCTTTCGTATTGAGCAGAAGAAGCATTGAAACGACATCGCGCTCCAGCTTGAAATTATCGACGAGGGGCTGGAATGTTTCAACGAGGTCTTCTTCATAAATTTTTCCACTCTTAAGCGCATCTGTAAATAGCTGCTCGCAACCGCTTACCGCATTTTTATAGGTTGGCTCGAGTGTGGGCAACCATTTCGGATTTATTCCGGATGCTAATGTACTATCGAAAGGCAATTCTTCACTTCTCGTATTAATGTCCACATACTCTATTTGATGCTGGAATAATTTTGAGATCTCAACACCAAAAAGTTCGGTGCCCTTGGAAAGCACGTGCAACCCGTATAAGTTAAAGGTATCATTGCTTAACCGGTCGCCGTTTTGAAGCTCTGTCACATGTACTCTCATGATTCACCTCTTGCAACAGTATGCTGCTACAAAAAATATGACCTAGGTAGCAATAAATCGGAACCGGCAATAGCAGTATTATGGAACAAGCTGACAGTTGCTGCTGGGTATTAAGATATAGGCATATAATACCAGGTTAACATATTTTTAATTGGATGGTAAGGATTATTTTCCTTAGTTAAATTATGTCATCCTGTGGACAGGCTGGAAGTCACATTCCGAATATTTCATTGTAAACCCGTTTCGCGGTTACCGGATCGTTAGTTCCCTGAATAAGTGCGCGCCCATCCTTAAAGAGGACGGCAGTTATATCCTTGTCCCGCTGAAAACGGATGAGAAAGGGGTTGCGCTCAACTTTTCCGATGCGGGAAAGCCGCACGGCCAGCTCCTCAAGCAGGATGGCGGTTGTCCTTCCGGGTGTGATCTGGATCGTATTGCGGCCGCATAAGGAAGCGGCCGCAGGTTCAATGGAGCCTTCCTCCAGATGTTCAAACCGTTGCTCTGCGCATGCCGGACAATCGGCACGCTTGGATTGCGATACATTAAGCGGCATCCACCGATTATGCCACAAATCGATTTGCAGCAGAGTGCCGTGCATTACATCCGCATTGCCGCTCAGCATCTTAATCGCTTCTCCCGCCTGCAGAGAGGCGATTATGTCGACAGCTGGGGAAATGACGCCGGCCGTTTCGCAAGTATCCACCGAGCCGGCTGCCGGTGCTTCCGGGAACAGACAGCGGAAGCACGGCGTTTTGCCCGGGATAAAAGACATGGTCATTCCGGAAGCGCCGATTACGCCGCCATAAATCCACGGAATATTCAATTTGAGACTAACATCGTTAATCAAGTAACGGACGGAAAAATTATCGGAGCCGTCGATGATGAGATCGACCCCTCCAAGAAGCTGCTCTGCATTGTTATTTGAAAGGTCGGCTATAACCGGTTCAATCTTGACCGCGCTGTTTATGCTGCCAAGCCGACTGGCGGCTGCGGCGGCTTTGGGTAGTAAAGCGGCGACATCCTCTTCCGTATACAGCATTTGGCGCTGGAGATTGCTCCATTCCAGTACGTCACGGTCAATGAGCCGTACGCTGCCGACACCTGAGCGAACCAGATGTTGAGCGGCTACCGAACCCAGCGCTCCCATGCCTACCACTGCGACACGGCTTGCACCGATGCCGCGTTGTCCTTCAGGTCCGATCGGCGCAAAGCGGATTTGACGCGAGTAGCGTTCCGCCGCAGCTGCCTCCTGGTTATTGTTTTCAAAGGTCATAGGGGGCCTCCTTATTATGGATGCAGCGGTGCTGCCGGATTCCACGGTCCTTGCTGATGGCCTTTCCATTCCGATCCGTCTTCCCATATTTCCCGCTTCCATATGGGTACAATTTGTTTCAGCCGTTCAATCGCATAGCGGCTTGCCTCGTAGCAAGTGTCCCGATGCGGAGCTGAAACGGCAATGACAACGCTGATTTCGGCAATACCGACAACGCCGATCCGATGAGCGATCGCGCATTGCGCGCCTGACCAGCGCTCAGCTATCTCTTCACCGATCTGATGCAGCGTCTTAAGCGCCATCGGCACGTACGCTTCATATTCAAGGCGAACTGTTCTCAGCCCCTGCGTCCACTCTCTGGTAGTGCCGGTGAATGTCAGCGCGGCTCCGTGGCCGGGAACGATAACTTCGGCGGTCACCGCTTCTACCGATAACGGTTCCGCGGTTATGAGATAGCGAGCGCTGCCTGCGCTTTGATGAATGCCGCCCGGGGAATCTTCCCCGCCCGAAACCGGGGGCAGCAGAGCGAGCTCGTCGCTTGCATTTATGGTATCCCCGTCTGCAGCGTATGACTGGTTACAGGCCACAAACGAGACTTGGATGAGCGTTTCATGTGCGGGATATCGTTCAATGAGAGCCAGCTTAAGGTCAATTACAGTGAGCTGCTCCTGTCTCAAATTTAAAGTAATTGTTGGTTGTCCGAAGCGCTCGGAAAGTCCTGCAAAAAGTTGAATGTTCCACTTAATATCCATGGCAGAAAACCTCTCATATCATAGAAGTGTCGATCTATACAGCATACCATAATCGATTGAAAAATGTTATGCTAGTAGGAGAGTACAGAAAGGAGTGCCGGCTATGCCAGTTTTGACTGACCGATTTGAACGTGTGCATGATTATTTACGGATATCCGTTACCGACCGCTGCAACCTGCGGTGTTTGTACTGCATGCCGGAAGAAGGCGTGGAATTTGCGCCGTCATCCGATCTGCTCAGTTACGATCATATTGTCGAGGTCGTTGAAATAGGCGCCAGCCTCGGCATTTCCAAGCTCCGGATAACCGGAGGAGAGCCGCTTGTCCGTCCCGGCCTTGACGGTCTTGTCAGTCGTCTCGCGGCCATTCCCGGGATACGGGATATATCCCTCACAACGAACGGCGTACTGCTGGCGGACCAAGCCGAGGCGCTGCGAAGAGCTGGCGTCAACAGAGTTAATATCAGTCTGGATACGCTTGACCCGACCCGGTTTCGTTTCATAGCCAGACGAGGCGATTTGAAACGGGTTATGGATGGCATCGAAGCTGCGGCTCGCGTCGGATTCTCGCCGATCAAATTAAACTGCGTCCTTCTTAAAGGCGTCAACGAGGATGAAATCGCCGCCTTTCTAAAAATGGCATACGAGCACCCGCTCCATGTCCGTTTTATTGAATATATGCCGATCGGTCACGCCGACGACAACTGGAAGAACCACTATCTGCCCTTGACGCGCGTGCTCGAGATTGCGCAAGAACAGAGCCTCGACGTCGAGCGGTTGGACGATATCGTCGGCAACGGTCCGTCAGAGGACTACCGGATCACGGGAGGAACGGGATCGTTCGGACTCATTCATCCAATCAGCGATCATTTCTGCAAACGGTGCAACCGTCTGCGTCTAACGGCGGACGGAAACCTGAAACCATGCCTCTATTGGGTAGACGAACTGAACGTGAAGCCTGCACTCGGCGATCCCGAAGCGCTTCGCGCAATCTATATGCGGGCTATGGAAATCAAACCGCTCAATCACGAAATGGCCGCCAAATTGGCGGGCGAAGCACAGAGTCATGAGCCTACAGCAAGGCGGATGTCGCAAATCGGCGGCTAAGCCCGGCAGTAAGCCGAATTTGTATGAAGGGGAATCGTTATGAAGGAAGCACAATCCCGTACAATTATTATCGATCATTTCGGCCGGCAGCCCCATGAAACGTCGCCGGAAGCGATGGCTTCGCTTGCCGGAGGCACATTCGTTCTATCCGAACGTGTTGCCGATGCAGCCGGAGAAGCTTTTGATTTTGCCGCATGGTATGAGGAATGGCGCAATGGCCAAGGTATAACGGACGACGTGCCGCAGCCGACTCATCTGAAAGTGGAAGCGGCTGATGCCTTTGAAGCGCTTATTCCCTGGGAGCAGCTCCCCGATGCTGCAGTTCAGTTTGCGATTAACGGTTCACCGCTGACGAAGGGCGGTCCGATCCGGCTATATGTGCCGAACGGAACAAGCGCTTGCTTAAATGTGAAGAGCGTGGTTGTATGCCGTATTCTTCACGAAGAGGCAAGCCGCGGGGACGTGGCATACGGATTCAAAAATACGTTTTCCCCGCAAGATATGCGCATGAAGCGTTAATCCCCAATCAACCGGGAGGCAAGCATGAGAGATACGTCAATCGATGCGCCGGAAGTCATTTTACTGCACAGTAACGACATTCACAGCCGTTTGGAGCTTGCGGCAAAAATGGCCTCCTATATCGCCGAAACCCGCCGTACTTTTGGAAGCGATCATGTGCTCGCATTGGATATCGGCGATCATATGGACCGGATGCGGATTGAGACGGAGGCTAGCGACGGCCTTGCTAATATAGCGCTTATCAACGCCGCCGGCTATGAAGCGGTCACGCTGGGAAACAATGAGGGACTGACGTTTACAACTGAGCAGCTTGATGAGGCTTTCGGGCGTCAAGCGAAATTCCGGACTGTTTGTGCGAACATGCGCTATAAAGTGAACGGGGAGAAGCCCGATTGGCTTATGCCGCATACAATTATCCGCAAGGGTTCGCTTAATATCGGAATTATCGGAGTGACCGCCGCCTTTGCCGATTTTTATCAGCTTCTTGGCTGGGATGTGGGAGAGCCGCTGCAGGCGGTAGCTGAGCAAGCTGAAGCGATTAGGCAAAAAGTGGATGTTCTAGTAGTCATGTCGCACCTCGGTTTAATCCTTGACCGCCGGATGGCTGAAACTGTGCCCGGTATCGACCTGATCTTGGGCGGTCATACGCATCACCTGCTGGTGGAGCCGGAATTGATTGGCCGGACCTGTATATGCGCCGCCGGTAAGTTCGGCGATTATATCGGACGCGTGGAGATCAGAATCGACCCGCTCTCCTCGCGCCCCATCATTAGCGCTTCATGTGTACCTGTCGCCGCATACGAAGAGCATCCGGCCGCCGCCGCCATCATCAGCGGCTACCAGGAGGCGGGAGTGCGCCGCCTCAGCCGGGTCGTTACCCGGCTGAGTGCACCGCTGCCCGCCCGGACCGAAAGGGAATCGCCGCTCGGCAATCTGCTCGCCGCCGGTCTCCGGCGCTGGACCGATGCCGAGATTGGTATCGTTAACGCGGGACAGCTGCTCGGCGGCCTCGCTGCCGGCGATGTTACGGCGGGCGATCTGCACGCACTGTGTCCGTCGCCGATAAATCCGTGCCGGATGAAGCTTTCCGGCGCGGCGGTACGTTTCGCGCTCGAACAATCCCTCCTTGGCGAATATATTGAAAAGCCGATTCGCGGGTTCGGCTTCCGCGGGTCCGTACTTGGCACGCTTGCTGTTGACGGCCTGAAAATCCGGTGGAACCCGGACAGTCCTCCACATGGCAAAATCCATTCCATAACGGTCAATGGGGAGCCATTCGACAATGACCGTCAATACTCGGTAGGGACAATAGACATGTTTACGTTCGGTGTCGGTTATGAGACAATCAAAAACGGCACGGATATCCGTTTTTTCCTGCCCGAGTTTATTCGTGATGTGCTCGCCGCCGAACTGCAGGATCCAGCCGCCCTCGCCGATTGCCGGCGAAGCCGGTGGAATATGACAGATGCGGCGGCCTATGGCGGCGACGAGCAAGGAATGTAAAGGAGCGAAATGGGACTTTTATGGGAGATATCATTAATGCGGTTATTTTAGGTATTATCGAGGGCTTGACGGAATTTTTGCCGGTATCGTCAACCGGACATATGATTTTAATGAACAAATTGCTTAGCATACCGGCCGATGACCAAATGATCAAGACATTTGAAATTGTCATTCAACTGGGTGCCATCCTCGCCATCGCGCTTATTTACCGCCAGCGAATCGCCAATCTGTTCGGCTTGTCCAATCGCACGGAATCGCTTGGAAAGATATCAGCCTCGCGAGCCGCCCGGAAAAAGCTTAACCTCATTCATGTGGCACTGGGAATCGTGCCGGCGATGGGACTTGCTTTCGTGTTGAGGGATATCATCAAAGGCGAGGGCTTTAATCAGACGCCGGTGCTGGTCTCTTTGGTTGTCGGCGGGATCTATATGATCGCGGCAGAGTGGCTATCGAGGTCGGGACGCATTCGGGTGGTATCGGAAACGATTGACGATATTTCATATAAGCAGGCTTTCATGATCGGTCTGCTGCAATGTCTGTCGCTCTGGCCGGGCTACTCCCGTTCAGGCTCTACCATTGCCGGCGGAATGCTTGTCGGAACGAGCTACAAAGCGGCCGCCGACTTCTCGTTCCTGATGGCCATACCGATTATGATTGCGGCTTCGGGCTATGAGCTCCTGGATAATTACAAATACATAGAAGGCGGCAATCTTGCGTTCTTCATCGTCGGGTTTATCGTGGCTTTTGTCGTAGCATGGTTGGTTATCGTCTTGTTCCTTAAACATATCCAGAAGGTCAGATTGACCCATTTTGCGATTTACCGATTCATTCTTGCTGCGCTGTTCTGGCTGTTCATTATGCGTTAAAGTTGATAGAATGATTAATTTGTCGACATTTGCCGAATTTTTTATTGCTCTTTTTCCTAAAATCCCTTACATTAACATTACTAGGTGTTCCTTTTGGACTCTGACCAGGAAAATTGAAGCAAGGCAGGGGTCGATCCGATGCGATTATTGCCTGTACAGATGTGCCGGCCAGGCATGAAATTGGCGAAAAAAATATACTCCGAAGAAGGCCAAGTGCTGCTGACGGAAAAAGTCGAACTGACAGAGAAGCTTATTTTCAGATTGGCGGATTGCGGCATAGGCTTTGTCTACATCGAAGATTCGAGAACCGCCGATCTTGTTATACCCGATATGATCTCCTTGGAGACCAGGCAGCGAGCAATGAGTGAGATCCGCACGAATTTCCGCAACATGATGGATAAGCCAAAGCGTAAAAACGGTGTAACTTATCCTTATATCGCGAAAGCCTTCCGCGACGTAATGAACTTGGTCATCGATGATTTGACGGCGCAGAAGGATGCCTTGATCATGCTGATGAACATGGGACAGGTGGACGGGTATTTATTTCAGCATTCTCTGAATGTTTGCGTCTACTCCGTTCTGCTTGGCATCTCCAATGGTTATTCCCGCGATCAATTGATGACGCTTGGGCTTGGGGCTATGCTGCACGACATCGGAAAGACGCAAATCAAAACTGATATATTGAAAAAATCCGGGTCCCTCACCCGTGAAGAATATGACGAAATGAAGCGACATACGGAAATCGGCTATACTTTGCTCAAGGATGAGCCGAATATTCCCCTGATTGCGGCGCATTGCGCATACCAGCACCATGAACGGCTCGACGGAAGCGGTTATCCCAGAGGCATTCAGGGGAATGATATTCACGAATTTGCAAAGTGGATCGGTCTTGTTGATTCTTACGATGCAATGACCACGACGCGCATTTACAGCAACCCGATGCTGCCGCATCAGGCGGTTGAATCGCTATACGCCGGTACAGGGACGCTATATGAGCAGCATATGCTTCAGTTATTCCGCGACAAAGTGGCCATCTATCCGCTTGGAATTACGGTCAAGCTGCAAACCGGAGAAACCGGCGTTGTAGTCGACATCAACTCCGCCTGTCCACACCGCCCTGTGGTCCGGTTACTGCAAAACGAATTCGGCGAGGAGCTCCGCGCGCCTTATGAAGTTGATTTATCCACCAAGCTGACGATGATGATCGCCGGTGTTAATGAAGACGAGACACTCATCAGCGCGGCAGGCGCCAAATGAAAACCATTTAACCGCTGCACCCGGGGGCCGAAAAGGCTCCTGTTTTTTTGATAAAATGGTTGTTGTAGTCTTGTATCATTTGCAACAAACGGTCTGTGACATTACAATGAAAAGAATAGGATATGTTAAATCATCCAAAGTCAGGTGCTGAAAGAATGTTGAATGCAACACAATCCGGTCGAAAACGCGGAATACAGCCGTTGTCTCCATCATATGATCCATGGGATCCGATATCCTCGCTTCGTCAATACGGTCGTCATCGTTTGACAAGTGTTGAGATGACCGTGTCGAATTTATGCAACATGCGCTGCGAGCACTGCGCCGTCGGCGATACGCTTGTACTGGCGGAGCCGCCGAAGCTTCCGCTTGATATGATGCTGCGGAAGCTGGAAGAAGTGGAGCATTTGGAGACGATCAGTATTACCGGCGGTGAACCCTCATTCTCCGATCGAACGGTCAAGGAATATATCGTCCCTTTGTTGAAATATGCGCGCAGCCGGGGTCTCCGCTCGCAAATCAATTCCAATGTGACGCTGGATTACAGCCGGTATGAAGCAATCGCCCCTTATCTTGACGTCATGCATATTTCTTTTAATTATACGTCTGCGGACGACTTTCATGAGGTTGGCTTCGCGAAGAGCGGACATCCCGTTTCACGTGAGACGGCCTTTCGACTTTATGACCGAATGGTCGATAATGCCCGGCGGTTAAGCGACGGGGGGCTGTTCGTTTCCGCGGAGTCGATGATAAATTATCGGACGCACGGGAAAATTGCCGACATCCATCGTCTTATAGTGGAGATGGGCTGCAGGCGTCACGAGGTGCATCCGATGTATCCGAGTGCTTTCGCTGCTGATTTACCGGTTATTAATAAAGAAGAGATGCGGGCGGCCATATACCGGCTGGTGGACGGCCGCGACCCATCTGTCTGGATGCTGTTCGGGACGCTGCCTTTCTTTCACTGCAGCGAAGAGACGGAAGAGCGGAAGCTGCTCGCCCGTTTGGCGGCGGAGCCGAATGTTACGGTTCGCAACGATCCGGACGGACGAAACCGGTTGAACGTGAATCTGTTTACGGGAGATGTATTCGTAACGGATTTCTCCGATGTCCCGGCTTTCGGAAATATTGGCTCAGACAGACTGGATGAGCTTTTCGAGAGGTGGCTAAGTCACCCGCTCTCGCGCAGCGTGAATTGCCACTGTCCCGCAGCAGGCTGCTGCGGACCGAATTTGCTGGTGAAGGATATGTATTACCGGAATGCGGATTTTGGAACCCGGAAGGCTATTATAGACCGGAAAGAATAAGATACCGGTATCCCTTTCTGAATGAGAGGAGTGGACAATCCTATTGCATATGCACTTTGAAGCGGACAGGATTTTTTGGAATTTGTTAATCGTTATACTTCTTGTTTTGCTGAACGGTTTTTTTGTCGCAGCGGAGTTCTCGCTGGTGAAAGTTCGGCAGTCGCGGCTGACACAGCTTTCAAATGAAGGAAACAAGCGCGCTAAATATGCTTTGAAGGTTAACCGGAGGCTCGATACGTATTTGTCGGCCACGCAGCTGGGCATTACGATCGCTTCGCTCGGTCTAGGCTGGGTAGGGGAGCCGGCTATTTCCGAATTGATCGTCGAACCGGCGATGCACCAGTTCGGTATGACTGATGTAACCGTGATTTCGACGATATCGGTAATTATCGGGTTTCTCGTTATTACGTTTCTGCATATCGTGCTTGGAGAGCTTGCTCCCAAGACGCTGGCCATTCGGAAACCCGAATCGACATCATTATGGGCTTCAATGCCCTTGCTGCTGTTTTACCGGCTTTTCCTTCCGGCGATCTGGCTTCTTAACGGTTCGGCTAACCGGCTGCTTAGACTGCTCGGGGTTAAACCGGCGCATGAAGACGATTCGGCCCATACCGAGGAAGAAATTCGTATTCTCATGGACCAAAGCGCAAGGAGCGGTATTATCGATAAAGACGAGCTTAAGCTGTTCGATAATATTTTCGAGTTTTCCGACCGTCTTGCCCGCGAAGTGATGCTGCCGCGAACCGACATGGACTGTCTGTATGCAGAACTGTCATTTGCGGAAAATATGAAGACCGTCTACGCTACGAAGCATACGCGTTACCCGGTTTGCGTCGAGGACAAAGATCAATTGATCGGATTCGTACATATTACCGATCTGCTGACTGCGGATCCGGATGAAGAACATATGCTGGATAAATTTCTCCGTCCGATTCTCAACGTACCGGAATCGATGGAAATCAGTCAAGTGCTTAAGCTGATGCAGCACAGGCATTCGCAGCTGGCAATAGTCGTCGACGAGTACGGTGGAACGGCCGGGATGCTTACGACTGAGCTGATTCTCGAAGAAATCGTAGGAGAGATACATGATGAATTCGATAATGATCTGCCAAGTGTGGTTGTCAAAGGGGAAGTAACGTCGGTAGAAGGCAGAATGCTTATTGAAGACATCAACGATATGTTTCATCTCGATATTGAAGATGAGGATGTCGATTCGATCGGCGGCTGGTTGTTTACGCGTCTTGAAGGAAATCCGGCAAAAGGGAAGAAAGTGGAGCATGAGGGCTTCGTCTTCGAGGTAGCGGAAAGTGAACCTCTTCGTGTGCTCCGAGTACATATTTATCGCCGCAAAACCCCCGAGCCTGTTGAAGCGCCTTCCAAAAATTAAAGTCCCGTTTTCTTCTACCGAAACAGTCTGCGTCCATGCGCAGACTGTTTTTTTATTGTGACATTCGCACTATTCCCCGGGAAATGAGGTCCCTGTCCAGTGAGAACCAAAACTGGGCTTCTGTCATATGATGCAAATGGGAAAGCCGATATTACAGGAGGAGAATGCAGATGAATGTGAACATCGTCAAGCAAACCCGCGACTGGTATCCATTCGTAGGTCCGTTTGATCCTTGTCCGCCGAAGTGTGTTAAAACTTACGTCGTGCCGCCTAATCAATTCATTCCATATCAACCGATGAATTTACCGCAATTTTCACTGCATGAAGCGCTAAAGCTTGGGACCTTGTGGCCCGCCCTCTATAGTCCTTATGAGTCGAGATGCGGGATAAGGGAGCAGGAGCAAACATGAAGACGGTGGATGAAAACTATTATCGTAAGCTTTTTGAGCTTCAGCAGTTGGATTTTGGCCTGGTTGAATTGAATTTGTATCTCGATACGCACCCCAATGATATGCAGGCGCTTCAGCAGTTCAACCAGCTTGCCGAGCAGCGAAAGCAATGCGCATACCAATACGAAATGGACTATGGGCCGCTGATGCATTTTGGACACAGTTTCTCCAAATATCCATGGCAATGGCCGGAATCGCCTTGGCCTTGGCAGGTATAAAGAAACGGCAGCAAGAGTATGTGAAGGCCGCCTTTGTCGGAAAGTCGGTCATGGAGGATGAACAGGCATGTGGATTTATGAAAAGAAGCTGCAGTATCCGGTACGCGTCAGCAAATGCGACCCGCAAATGGCAAAGTTTTTAATGGAGCAGTACGGCGGGGCTGACGGTGAGCTTGCCGCAGCGCTTCGTTATTTGAATCAGCGGTATACAATACCGGATAAAGTGATTGGTTTGCTTACAGATATTGGAACGGAAGAATTTGCCCATTTGGAAATGATTGCCACAATGATCTATAAACTTACGAAGGACGCAACACCTGAGCAGCTCAGAGCGGCAGGTCTAGGCGATCATTTTGCCAATCATGACCATGCGCTATTCTATAACAATGCTTCCGGCGTACCTTGGACGGCAGCATACATTCAGGCGAAAGGCGACCCGATCACGGATTTGTATGAGGATATCGCCGCTGAGGAGAAAGCCCGGGCCACCTATCAATGGCTCATTGATATGACCGACGACGTCGATCTCCAGGACGGCTTGAAGTTTCTACGTGAGCGTGAGATTGTGCACTCCATGAGATTCAAGGAAGCGGTCGAGATTCTCAAAGCCGACCGGGAAGTGAAAAAGGTCTATTAATATAACAACCCTGGTCGTGGACTGGGGTTGTTTGTACTGGACATGACCCGAATACATAAATATGGAAGGAACATCGCCTTTTGACACACATTCTTCACCGCTTTATACCTATGGGGGTATAAAATTTAGGTCGTTTTACCCATGACGGCAAGACATTGGTTTTGTAACATCTACAGTTAAACCGAAACTTTAAAGCACAGACAATCGTCTAATTAATTAGCTTGAAAAAGCCAGTGGAAAAGAGGCGGATAAGTATATGGACATGAAAACGACGACTAGACCTGCCTTCAAGCAGCCTGCCGCACCGCGGACAACGACTGGAAAAGGAAAAAAGAATAAACGGCGCAGAGGCGGTATCGGAAGATTCCTGATCTACTTGGGTACATTTGTGGCGTTGATTGTGTCACTGATAGGTGGTTGGCTGTTTCTAACGCCATCGGGCACGAATTTTCGTTATTTAATGGCGGATACGCTAATCACGACGCAGCACCGGGAATGGGCAAAATATATAATCGGGCAGGAAGCGCTGGACAAAAGAGTGCAGGAATATCAGAACGAATTTAATGCCATGGGAGATGAACGGGACACTCATACCATCCATTTATCGACGGCGGGCGCTAATGACGCTGTTACTGAGAATCAGCTCGTCCAGATCGAACCGATCACCGGGACAGGCTACCGCGGATATATTATGACCGTCAAGGATCCGACCAAAATTCGTCTCTGTGTCCCTGCGAAGGCAGGACGCGGAGAAAAAGTATCGAGCATGGTTAAGAGAACCGGGGCGATTGCCGGCGTAAACGGAGGAGGGTTTGCCGATCCTAATTGGATGGGGAATGGCTTTCAACCGATAGGTATTGTTATTTCGCAAGGGAAAATCTACTACAAAGATATGGGCGACAAGGATTCAACGCAGATCGTCGGCATCGATAAGCATGGAAAAATGGTTGCAGGCCGTTATTCCCTGAAGCAAATACAGGATATGGACTTACAAGAAGCGGTAACCTTTCAACCCCGGATTATCGTAAACGGGAAGGGCTTGATCAAGAGTCCCAAAGACGGCTGGGGCATCGCCCCTCGTACTGCGATGGGACAAAGGGCGGACGGCGCGATTCTTTTTGTCGTCATCGACGGGCGACAGCCGGGGTACAGCATAGGGGCTAATTTGTATGATGTACAGCAGATCATGCTTAAGCACGGTGCCGTAATCGCCGCTAATCTGGATGGCGGTTCATCGACTGTACTCGTTAAGGACGGAGATATTTTGAACAAGCCCTCCGCGCAGCATGGCGAACGTTACTTGCCGACTGCATTTCTCGTATATGAACATCCGGAGCAGGTGAATATACCGAATATTTGGGACGGTCTTAAACCGCAAGATATCGATCCGGCCAAGTGGTAAGTGATTGAAATTGATCTTTTGCTTGCGCCCATCCGTTCTTTTCCAGTATCATAAGGGCAGGTTTGGAAGGAGGAGAGCATCATAGACAGCAATCGGAAGCTAATAACGCCGCAGGCGCTTATTTTTGATATGGACGGTACGCTCTTTGAGACGGACACGCTGTTAAGGGGCGTTCATGAACGAATTTTTCGGACTCTTCGCGAAGAGGGCTTGTATATGGAACCGGTCCCTCCGGTGGAGAAGCTGCTTGGCTGCCTCGGGATGCTGCTTGAGGATATTTGGAAAAATGTGATGCCAGGCAGCTCGGAGGCGGCTCGTAAACGGGCGGACGAGCTCCTGCTGCAGTATGAATTGGAAGGCTTGGAGGCGGGAGAGGGCTCGCTCTACCCTCATGTGGAAACGACGCTCCGTCAGCTTAAGGCGCGCGGGTACAAGCTTTTTGTTGCAAGCAACGGTCTGGAAATGTATGTAAAGGGAGTCGCGCGATTTAAAAAAATCGCCGACTTGTTCAGCGGTTTATACAGTGCCGGCGAATTTGCAACGGCCTCCAAGGTGGACCTCGTCGCTCGGCTGATGCGGGATCACGACATTAATGCAGCCTGGATGGTCGGTGACCGCTCATCGGATGTTGAAGCGGGCAAAGGCAACGGACTAGGCGTTATAGGCTGCGCGTATGCCGTGTACGGCCGCAAGGAGGAGCTAAGCGGCGCCGATGAGCTGATCAGCGATTTCCGTCAGCTGCTTGAGCTCTGCAGCGCAGCGGATGAGAAAGTTGCGGAAGCAGGGGCTTGAAGGTTACGCTAAAACAGGCGAATTCGCTCAGCAAATCCCGGTAACGTTACGACGTTCCGGGATTTGCTTCTTCCTGCGGCAGTTTATCCTTGCGGCGCTTTTTTTGCTCGTGCAGCCACAAAGCGTATTCGAGAGGTCTGGTAATCGCCCGAATGTACGTTTCGCGTTCGCCTGCTTGAACGAATACCTCTCGTGCAGGCTTCGGATTCACTTCCAAAAGCCAAATGTGGCCCTTCTGGTCAATGGCGAGATCAAGTGCTAGCTCGCACAGCCTGCCGTACGATTGCTCTAGAAAAGCGGCCATTTGGAGGCTGAGTTCTTCGGCCTTGGCTTTCACGGTCTGCACCGTTTCTTCGCCGGTTATCCACTGGTTGAGGAGCGAATGCATCATAACCGCTTTTCCTCCCCCGTGCAGGTTGGATGTAATGCTGCCGGCCGCCCCGATCCGCCCCGCGCAGCCTGTAGCTTCCCAATCGCCGCTCCCGTTTTTCTGGACCAGCATCCTGTAATCATGGACCCTGCCGCTTGGAAGTTTCAGCTGAATTCCCTGCTGCACCAAGTAACGGTTTCCCTTCAGGTCCCAGGCTGCGAGCTTCTCGTGTAGACGCGATAACGGAACCCGCTGCGGGTTAATAATGCGGCGCGACTGATCGCGGCCCTGAATGAGATAGCTCCCGCCATTCTGCTTCTCTATTCGAAGGATTCCCCGTCCGCCTGTACCGTTGACCGGCTTTAAATAAACGAGCGGATATTTACGGATCATTTCCGTCAGATCGCTTGGATTTTCATACATCCTCGTAATTGGAAGATGAGGCCGAAACCGTTCATCCTTGCGCATCGTCTTGTAAACGATCCATTTGTTGCGCAGCATCCGGTTGAGAAAGGTGAGGTGTCCATACTGCTTCCGGAAGGTGCGAAGCTGCTCGAAACGATAGCTGCGCTGAATGCGGCACCGATCGAAAATCATATGCGGAAAGGGGCGCCATTTGCGCACCCAGCTTTTCGAAGAAGGATCGAATATGAGAGCGTGAATCCGGTTTTGCTTATAATTGACATCCTGAGGCGTGAAGACGAAGACATCCAGTCCCATTTTTCGGCCGGCTGTTGTCATCTTCTGATAGATCGGCTTCTCTTCAAGCAAACCGTTCTCATTGAGATAAAGAGTTAATATGCCAAGCACGGGCTGACCCATGCGGACTCCTCCTCCTAGCATTCGAATCTGAGAGTCGGCTTGCCGGTTGGCCCCGTAGACATGCCGACAGCTTTCATCCCGGCACGAAAGCACATTTGCATGCTGGCGGGATTATCGGCGGCCACGCTGCAGGCCAGTCTTCCGAACCGCCCGTGCAGCGCCTTAAGCAGAGCGCTGCCGGCTCCTTGACCGCGCAGTTCGGGCCTGACTACGACCAGGCAGGCCCGCTCGCCGGCCTGAGCGGCAAAAGCGAAGGCTGCGAGCTTGCCGCCTGCAACCGCAACCGCGACCGCCGTCAACGGGGCATCGGCGTTCCCGCCGGGTTCCTTCGCTTTCGCTGCTTGAGCTGCGTTGAGCATCCTTATGCCGGAAGGGGCGGCGGATGCAGCGGCAGGCGTGCCGCATTCTCCGACGGCCAACGCTTCGGGCCTTAAACGGTGAAGCTCCCTGATTCCCGAGGCGGTAAGGCGGTTGTCGCCGAAGCGCACGGCAAATGCAATGAGCTTTCCCTTCAGCGACGCCCATTCGGAAGGCGACAACAGTTTAACGTCCATGCGGCTCGCCCCCTCCTTCCTGTGCACCGTAAACCCGCCTCCATGAATATATGCGGGGTATGCTCGAGCAAAAATGCATGAATTAATCGGAAACGGCTGCTTTGGCCGTTTTCGTTCGCAATACATACTTACTGTATTGAAATATGCGATCGAGCGACCGCTTGCGAATGTCCGGCTCATCGAATTTCATCGGCTTTGCGTTCGCCTCGAAAAACCAGATGCCTCCTTCCTGATCCACACCCAGGTCCATCGACATCTCCGCCAGACTATGCCCGGAGCCCCGCTCGATTTGTCTGGCAATGGTCAGAGCGGTAATGCGGGTCTTTATAAGCAGTTTACGCGCTTCCTCCTCGCCGAATGCGCTGACAAGAAGCTTCTCCGGGTCGTCGATGCTGCCGCCGCGCGGTACATGTGTCGTGATGCTCATCGAACCTGCGATGCGTGCCCCAATGCCCGAAATCTCCCATTGTCCCCGCTGGTTCTTTTGCACAAGTGCGCGCAGATCGAAGGACCGTTCGTTAAATGAAGCAAGCTGGATGCCCTGCTGGGCGATATACCGCTCCCCGACGCTCTCTTTCCTGATCCGTATCCAAAGCTTGCGTATCGTCCCGCAATTATAGGTGATGCTCCGCTTATCGGCTTGAATTTTGAGCTTGTAGGGAAGTGTTCTTTCCGGCTGCAGCTGAATGGTCATTATACCTTTTCCCGCCTTGCCGCTTACCGGCTTCAAGTAAAGAAACTTGTGCTTGATCATCATTTTGCCAAGCCCCTCCCGGGTAAGCATCCGTCTTGTCGTCGGGATAAAAGGCCGCGTCGTTCTTGATTTACGCAACCATTTAAACAAGTGCCACTTGTCGAAGAAAGCGGGATTGAACAGCGTTACGCGGGGGTTGCTCAGACAGGCCGCGATCTTCCGCTTGACCTCCGGCTGCACCTCATCCTCACGAAGCGGGATACGGTTGTATATCAGGTCGGGAAACGGGAACTTCTGCTGCAGCCAGCTGTCCGTCCCCTCGTCATAGTAGAAGCCGTCGAGCTGCCTTCGCGATAATTTAAGCTGTTTGACCGTCAGTACATATACGATGAAGCCATGTTCGCGGCCGGCTCGGATCAGATCGGCAAAATTGTTCCGGTTGCCCCGGAACAATTGAATTTCATCGTCGATCGTCAGTATTGCCAGCACCGGCCGTTTGCTTTGAATCTCTCCGATGGCGGTGTCTTCGTGGAGAATGCTGTTCATTACTCATTCCCCCCGTGGAATCTGCTCAGGTACATGCAGTGATCCAGAATGTGGGATAAAGACGCGCGGCCTTGAGACCGGAGGGCAGGATGATTGAAAATCGATCTCCCCGGCTTGGCGTTCGCTTCGAACATCCATACTTCTCCATCCTTGTCGATTCCGATATCAAGACCAAGCTCCCCGAGGGTATGGGGGAAGTTTCGTTCGATTGCTTCCGAGAGCTTCACGGATACCTTTTTGGCTTTCTCAAGCATCTCATCGGCGCGTTCTCCGAACGTCCGGGTCAGCGCCTGTTCGGGCGTGAGGAGCGATCCGCCGTTTTTGATGTGAGTCGTGACGCTGCCCCGGCCGGCTTTTTTCGCTCCGATGCCGACGGGCACCCATTCGTTATTGCCATTCTTGTGCATATGAAATCGGAAGTCGATGGGACAACCGTCAATTTCGATCAAGCGAACGCCCTGCTGACTCACATAGCGTTCCAGCGAGCTTCCGTGGCGTGCCTGCAGCATCCGCATCAGGCTGTTGAAATTGGTGAAGCGGAGCAGCACGTTGGAATTTCCGCGGCGGTAACGGGCGAAATATCCCCGCTTCGGATGGTAGGTGAGTCTGTATATGCCTATGCCAAGGCTGCCCGCACTAGGTTTATAGTAAATAAACTGATGCTTCTCCAGCATTTCCTTTATTTTGTCGGCACGAGGGTTGTTTACCGATTCCGGCAGGTGATTTAAAGCTTCAACATCCTGATCAAGTAATTTGTATACGTCGGATTTATTAAAGAAGCTCCAGTTGAAGAAAGGAATTTGCTTACGGATAAAACGGTCGCGAAGCGTCATGATCGTTGCGGTCGTCTCCGCCCGCCGGCTGGGAAGCCGGTTATAAACGACATCCGGCAGCGGCACGATTTTGCGGTACCAGCCGCCTTGGCTGTTGAGGAAATAACCGTTTACCTTTTCCTGCTGCCAATTAATATCGCGAGGGGTGAAAGCGAAGAAATATGCTTTGCGCTCTCCCATCCGCAGCAGCTGTCGTATATATCCGCTTCGGGGGCCGAACGGGGATCCGGATGTTCGCGAATCGGAGTCGGTCAGCACGCCTATCAGCGGGCCGATCTGCACTTCGTTCTCTCCTGCCTGTAGCAGCGAAATGCTGCCGGTCTTGGGCACCCGGATCAAATTGCGGACTCCAGCGGACAAATAAATATGATGACCCTGCCGTTCTATCGGCTTTACTTTTGCGCTAATCGTTTCCTTGCCAAGCTTAACATGAACCGTTTTCTTGCCGGACAGCTTCAGCGATTTTAACAGCGAATTCGACAAGTAGACGATTCTTTCGCTTTGCGGTGAGAAGTGTACGTGGCACGATGTCAAACTCATGGATGAACCTCCTGGACGTATCTCCTTTGGATTCGGTCATCTGCATTAACGGGAACAGCTTCGTGATGTTTGAACAAGCGTGGAATATCGGTTTTCATAATCGGGCTGTGCCCCCCGGCCAGCAGCCGGGCATAACGGAGCGGACGGAGCACGGCATTGCGCGCCGCTTGCTCGTCGCCGGCGAAGGACTGCCGTCCCGGCTTGGCGTTTGCCTCAAGCAGCCAAAGCCGGCCGTCCGGCTCGACGCCGAAATCAAAGCCCAGCTCGGCAAGCCGACCAAAGCGTTCCTCGAGGCTGACCGCCGCGCGCCCCGCGATGCGGCGCATACGGGCAAGCAGCTTTGCGGCGGACGCGCTGCCGAACTGCTCCGAGAGAGCATCGTCAGCCTTCCTCGCCGTGCCTCCGCCATGAAGATTGGCTGTTACGCTTCCGGGGCTTCCCTTGCGAAGCGCTGAACCGGTATAACACCATCGGCCGGTTTCGTCTTTCTGCATGAGCACTCTGACGTCAAAAGCCATCCCGTCACTGCCGTTCAGGCGTAAATACGGCTGCACCGTATAAACGGCGGTTCCAATGAATCGCTCAAGCCATTGCGCTGCCGAAGAGAAGTGGTCAAACTGAAGCGAGATCGGTTCATTGCGGCGGTCTCTGCCGTCGATCCTGCAGCCCTCCCGCCACCGTGAGAGGCGGACGGCTCCTCTCCCGTGCGACCCGGCGGATGGCTTCAAAAACAACCCATCCGGGTAACGTCTCTCGAGGGAGGCGAGCTCCGCCCCCGAATAACACATTGTGAGCGGGAGCCATGGCCGAAGCTGTTCATCGTCCTGGAGTGCAGCATATACGTCCAGTTTGCCGGGCAGCGTCCCATTCAAGAGGACAAAGGGCTTGAGAAGCTTTAATTCCGCAAGAGAAATGCTTCGCCGCCTTCTCTGCTCTGCATTTCGGCATAACGATCGATCGTAAACGACATCGGGCGGAGGATAACTTCCCGGATTCCATAAGCCGTCCTCCAGCGAATATCCGGCCACTCTCCGGGATGCGGATTCAAGGCCGGATGAATCGAAAAGATAGACAAGAAGCCCCAAATTCCGTCCGAAACGGCATAACTGGCGGCAGAATTCATCTTCCGGCATGGCAAGAGGAGCATTCGTCCGCTCTTCTCCGCCGTCTTGCCGTTCACTGATCAAAATTCCGAGTATGCACAGCTTCTGTGGCAAAGCCATCGCCGCTTCCCCCTTTGCATTAAAATCCGGCCAAATGCCGGGCGTATCTTATCATGTTGCGTACTGAGGGACGTATTTTTTGCTCCTGCAGAGGTGTGTTATCGTTCTTGGAGGGTTTCGAATTTACTTCCAGCAGCCATATGCGGCCTGCCGTGTCAAGAGCAAGGTCGATGCCAAGCTCGCCGAAATGAGCAGGGATGTGCGTATCTACACCTTTGGCGATTTCAAGCGCCGCCCGGTGGAAGCGAGCCGTTGCATCCTGAGCGTACGCTCCGACCAGGTTTGACTTGAGAACAGCTTCCCTGACCGTACTGAGCGTCCCGCCCCGCGCCAAATTAGAAACAAAATGGTGGCTGCCTGCCGTACGCGCAACGATCGATGTGACAGTCCATTTGCCCGTTTCATCCTTTTGTACGAGCGCCCGGAAATCAACGGGTCTGCCGCCGATATCGATCAGCTGGAGCCCCTGTTGAATTTGGTAGCGAACGGTTTTCATTTTGCCGGAGATAGAGGAGAACAGCTTCAGAAGACTGGTGAAATGCTGTTTGCGGGTACCGCCAACCGTCGTGTAAAGGGCTTGATAATTATCTTTATCTATTCTGGAAATTCGAATAATGCCTTTACCGAGACTTCCCCTCACAGGCTTAAGAAACACGGTTGAATACCTGACGCACATCGTCTTGAGCATGGTATAGTTTCGAAGCAAGTGCGACTCAGGCAAATACTTGACCAATGTCGAATCTTTCTTCAGGGCGTCGAATACTTCCGGCTTGTCGAGAAACTTTTCGTTGAACACTGCCGTGTTATGGCGGGATTTTACTTCTTTCATAAAATGTTGTACGCTGGGTTTATTCTCGAGCTTGCGGGATGTCAGCCGGTTATTCACTACATCCGGGACGGGTACGGCCGTCTTCCTCCAGCCTCCCGAGTAAACCCATCCCTCAACAGTGCTGAAGTTGTCTGCAATCTGATTAGGGGTAAAGAAGTAAACATGTGCGCCTTGCGCGGCGCAAGCGTCGACCAGTTCCTTGCAAAACATCGTAATGGAACCGAAAGGGCGCTCCCGCATATTCGGATCGTCGCGGCTGACGAGCACGCCGATCAGCGGACCGAGAGCCAGCATCGTCGTTTCGCTGTGGTACCGGATGCGGAGTGTCGTATTATCGAAGATCCCCATACGTCTTGCCAGGCCTTGCCCGATACGCAGGCCGTCGAACCGCCCTACCGGCACGACCTTGATAGGTTGACGAAGCGCGCCGAATTTGAGCGTGACAGGCTGGCCTTGCGGAATTTTCCAATGATTCAAATAAGCTTCGCCGAGCATGATGGCGTCATCCGGCAAGATGCCGGAGCTGATCACCTGCACGGCGACTTTCGATTTCAGCATCGCGGATCTCCTTCCAAGCTGGAGGATGACGACGTGTGGGTTGGGGGCCTTAGGTGTTTTACACGAATTAATTTATCATATGAGGACATCTATACCTTGGTGATTAGCCATCATCGGTACTTTCATCAACCTTTTCAATCATGGGCGCGGGAGGACAATCTGACGCGGCCAAGGCCATTTCCGCCTTTAACATTGTCATTCCTGCATTTGTCGCTCGCTGTGCCGGGTTATTTGGACGACCGGAGGATGAATCGCCAGCGCTTGGAATGGCGAATATTTGGGCGGCCCGGGGGAAGTTCGCGAGATAACGGCAGTCATGGGTAACCGTTACGGTGCCCGGAGCGCTCACAGCTCTGCCGTTTTTCGCCAGCGTGTGCTTGAGAACCTTACGGTGCTCCGTCCGGAATGATATACCGCATTATGTGCAATTATTAACGCATTTGAGAGGAGATTTGAAAGATGAATGTATACGATAAAGCTCATGAGTTGACGAAAGCGCTGAAAGAAAGCGATGAGGCGAAGGAACTGAAGGCGGCGCTGCAGGCGGCACGAAATGACCCGGATGCGAAAAGAATGATGGAAGATTTCCGGGAAAAGCAATCAGGGCTTCAGCAGAAAATGATGGCGGGCGAGCAGCCGTCTCCCGAAGAAATGGAGATGATGAACAAGCTGTACGAAGTGGTCACTTTAAATCCGCTTCTGCAGCGTTCATTCGATGCCGAAAGACGATTCAGCGTCGTGTTTGACGATGTAACACGAATCGTTACCGAATCTCTTCGTGAAATAATGGAGTAAAAGAAATCCCGCCCCGCATAACATGCGAGCGGCGGGATTTTTTTGTCCGCAGAGGATTGCTCCTGCTTATCGTGCTAAGTATTATTTGCTACGCTTAATCCTTCGGAAAGGGCATCTTGATCGTGAAGACGACGCCCCGCTCGAGGTCGGATTCGACGGTGACGGTTCCTTTATAGTGGGAGGCGCGTTCAAGTACGTTGGCAAGGCCCAGTCCGGAATGCTCACCGCTTTTTGTCGTATAGCCCGGCTCGAATATTTGCCGGATTTCTTCTGCTGACAACAGCCCGCGATTCATTACCGCAATATGCAGCATCTCTTTCTCGATATAGAGCTCAAGAAGAACCTCCCGCTCGGTCTCAGGGAGCTTCATGACTTCATCGAAGGCATTGTCGACCAAATTGCCGATCATCCGGACGAGGTCGATATTTTTGACGGCGGTAAATGTTAAGGGTGCATTTGGTATTTGATAGGTAAACCGTATCCGCTCATTTCTGGCAATCGCCGCTTTCGCCTGAACAAGCGCCGCAAGCGCCGGGGAGGGGAGCTCGTCGGTCGCTTCGGTCATCGTTTGAATTTCTTTAACCATATCTTCCATATAGGCACGTAGCTCGTCATATTTTTTCAGGGTCAGCATCGAATACATCACCTGTACATGATTAGTAAAATCGTGACGTTGACCGCGTATCGACGCAAACATCTTCAAGAGATCGCTTATGTAAGCGTCCTGGGTCGCCTGGATCGCTTCGCTGCGGGTACGCGCCGTGAGACGAATAATGATAATAATGATGATGACGAAAATAACGAAAGCTATCACAGAAGGATAAAGCTCCGTTGTATTCCGGTTTGATTGAAAAATAAGCGGAAAAAATATGAGTACGAATAATAATGCTTCTGCAATCACTAGAGTGACTAGTGCATAATGAGCTTTATATCTGATGCGAAGCAGCAGATTGCGAAATTTCTTCGCCGGGTGCAGCTGTTTCTTTTGCATGATCCACGCGACCGCTCCGATAATAACGAAAGACGGACCAACCAGCGCAATCTTGGTTAAGAATGAACCGTTGACAATAGCGTCATAACCTCCGAGTTTAGAGACGGAGAGAGTTACAATGAATTGATGCAGAAACGCCGTGCAAGCAAAGCCCGCATATATTAAAAGGGTCAGCTTGATTTTTATTTCTTTAAAGAACACCTTGAACCAGACTAAAAAGGATAATTGAGAGTTAATGAGATGTATCCAAAGCGGCAATGTCTGGAATGTTAAGTCCGTAGAGAAAGCGCATAATAAACTGAACATCAGCATTCTTCTGTATAAACGTTCCGGTTTTACTCCAAACCAGACAAAACTGAGCCAAAGGTACAAGAAGCATTGCGGAATCGTTATGGCAATTAATCCCGGCACCATCCGGTCCACATCATCCCAAGTAAACGGCATTCCAGAGACCCCTCTTTATAATGACTTTCTCGCTGCTTCCCATGCGCTAATTTCCGTATGTACTCTACTTTACCTGCTTTCTGCTAAAATAGAAATATATATTCGACAAATGTTGACAAAAAAAGAGGAGGGGATCGTTGTGTCTTCAACAGAGAACGAGCAGGGGACTTTAACGAAGCACGAGCGGCTCATGCAGTACATAGAGCAGCTGAAAATCGGCACGAAGCTGTCCGTCCGGACAATGGCCGACGAGCTGGATGTGAGCGAGGGAACGGCGTACAAAGCGATAAAAGAAGCGGAAGCACTGGGTCTGGTAAGCACCAAGGAGCGGATCGGAACAGTCAGGATCGAACGGAAAAAGCGGGGATCGCCGGACAGGCTTACTTTCGGAGAGGTCGCCGGAATTGTCCAGGGAGAGGTGTATGGCGGGGCGGCAGGCCTTAACAAGACGCTGCACAAATTTGTCATCGGCGCGATGGAGCTCGATGCGATGATCCGTTATATCGATACAGGCAGCCTGCTGATTGTGGGCAACCGCGAACGCGCGCACCGCTGTGCCCTGGAGCAAGGGGCGGGCGTGCTCATTACAGGGGGGTTCGGTACCAGCGATGAAATGAAGCGGCTTGCGGACCAACGCGGATTGCCGATCATTTCGTCCAAGCACGATACGTTTACCGTCGCCTCTATGATTAACAGGGCCATGTTTGACAGGCTCATTCGGCAGAAAATAATGCTCGTGGAAGATATCGTCACTTACAGCAGGCCGGTCGAGACGATGCGGCTTGGGGAAACGGCGGCAGCCTTCCGGCTGTTGTGGAAGCGCACCGGCAGATCACGGTTTCCGGTATTGGACGAACGCGGACGCGTCGTCGGTATGATGACTCCCAAGGATGCCGAAGGTTCGTCGGATTCCCAGCTGGTGGACAAGCTCATGTCACGCAGCCCGATTACAGCAGCGCCGAACATTCCGATCGCCTCAGCCGCTCACACGATGGCTGCCGAAGGAATCGATTTGCTGCCTATCGTCGATAAGAACAGGAAGCTGCTTGCGGCCATCACCCGCGGCGAAGTGCTTGAAGCGATGCGTTACGCGGGCAAGCAGCAGGAATCGGGAGAGACGTTTGACGATTTGATCAGTGCGGGTTTTGAGAAGAGGGCGGCCGGAACGGGAGGCGAATGGATCTATAAAGGCAGGATCACGCCGCAAATGTCGGGGACGCTCGGTACGATCTCCGAAGGAGTGCTCGTGACGCTTATGACCCAGGCGGCCAGGGGCCTCATCAGAGAGCTCGGTAAACGCGATCACGTCGTCGAAAGCATGACAACTTATTTCGTCCGGCCCGTGCAGCTGGAGAGCGAGGTAGCCATCGTTCCCAAGCTGCTGGAGATGAGCCGCAAGAGCGCCAAGCTTGAAATCGAGCTGGAGGATCCGAGCGGTTTGGCCGCTAAAGCGATGCTGACGGCGCAGCTGATCGATCCGTTCTGAGCAGCTCCTACCGCCAGCTTCGAGGGTCACCCGCGGAAACAAAGGCACGTGTGCTGGAGGCTACGGCTTCATCGCACGGTAAATGCTGTGGTTGCGCAGACCCGCAAACAGATTGAACAGGCCGAGTACGATAAACAGCGCGCCGATAATCACTTTTACCGTCGAGCCGCTGTAAGCGAGCATCATGAACAAAGCGATGAGCACCAGCATTGTCCCCATGCTCATGTTGAGCCGCGCGGCATTCATGCCTTTCAGCCGGATATCGGGCGCCCGGCGCGATTTGAAGCTGAAGACGACGGAAAGAACAGAGGTAAGGCAGATAAAGATAATTAACAGCCAGTGTAAAGCTATCATAAATTGTGCTGCAGCTCCTTCGGGGCAATAGATTTTGATAGCCCTATTGTAGCATGGGAGAAGGCGCTTGCGAAACGCAGCATTACCATGCGGAATGTACGGCTGCGGGCGTTCTTGCGGGAAACCGCTTCGACTTAGCCGGCAGACTGTGTAATTATTTTGGCTTTGAACCACAGCCTCAGAACGTTATCGGCTACGAGCATCGTCTTGATATCAATTTCGTAATCTTTGTCGTATATAGACGTGTACACCTTGCTTTCGAGCAGCAGACGGGCTATTTTGGCATCGGAGTCGATGTCGTAGATGCTTCGGCCGATCAAGACGGCCAAATCCGTCTTGATTCTTCGTTTAAGCTCTTTTTTCGTTAATTCGTCCAGTGCATCCGCTTTGCCCGCCGATTCCCGGTCTTCCTCAACCACGGGCAGGACGCTTTTTATAACGGTGTGCTGATTCTTGAATTGATTCAGCCTTTTAATATCATCCTCGTATTGCTGCAGCTTCTCCTCCATTTTCATCATCGTGTTCCGAAGCGCGTCGAAGTTCATCATGAATACGGAATGATAGACGGCCGCGCCGATGATCGCACCTACGACAAGAAGGGCCGCGCCCTGCGACAATTTGGCAAACCGTTCGAATTGCGGCACCCGCATGGTCAGACCGCTCCTTTGCACAGCCAACGGATCAGCTCGGTACCCATGTGGGCGCCGAGAAAAGCGCATATCATAAATCCGATTTGCTGCGCGACCGGTGAAAGGTGGCCTTCGATAATATTGCTTTCAATGACGCGCATCGGATCGATCGAGCCTCCGACCGCCGCGACAAGCGCCCATATTTTAAGCTGCGATGCCGTTTTTACCATAATCGCCGCGGGCGGCATGAACAGGAATACCGATCCGATCCCCGCCAGCATCGAACCGCCGAAGACGACTCCGAACGCAATAAAAAAATCGAGTGCCGCTTTAGACAGCATAGAGTTCATAGCTTTCTGTTCACCTGCCTTGCCTACTTGAGGATGGACGCTCGTCCCCTGTAGTTCATTCTATGGGCGTGCATGGCGTCAATATGATAAACTGGTATAAAATGATGCATCGATTGAAAGAAGGAATAAGGTGCGATGAGCGGCGGACAACCATTTGTACATTTGCATGTGCACAGCGAATACAGCCTGCTCGACGGCGCCGTCCGGATCAGGGACCTGACGGCGCGGGCGAAGGAGCTTGGGATGAAGGGGCTGGCATTAACCGACCACGGGGTTATGTACGGCGCTATTCCGTTCTACAAGGCTTGCCGCGAGCAGGGCATTCAGCCGATTATTGGCTGCGAAGTTTATTTGACGACGGGCTCGCGCTTTGAGAAAGGCGCGCGCAAGGATAATCCGACATACCATCTTATTTTGCTGGCCAAGAACGAGACAGGTTACCGGAATCTTATGAAGCTTACTTCGATCGGGCACCTCGAAGGGTTTCATTACAAGCCGCGCATCGATTTGGAGTCGCTTGCCGCACATGCGGAAGGGCTGGTTTGTCTCAGCTCCTGCTTGAAGGGCGAAGTGTCCCAGCATTTGCTGTATGACAGGCCGGAGCAGGCGCGCAAATCTGCACTTCGATACCGCGAGATGTTCGGTGACGATTTCTATCTGGAGCTTCAGGATCACGGGCTTCTCGACCAGAAGAAGGTCGTTCAGGGGATGATCGCGCTCTCGCGCGAGACGGGCATTCCGCTTGCAGCTACAAATGACGTACATTATTTACAGCCTGAGGATGCGGCCGTGCAGGACGTTCTTATCTGCATCGGCACCGGCAAGACGGTGGAAGATACGGACCGGATGAAGATGCTGACGGATCAGATGTACTTGAAGAGCGCCGAAGAGATGGCCCTCCTGTTCCGCCAAGCGCCCGATGCGGTTTCACGGACGGTGGAGATCGCGGGCAAATGCAAGCTGGAGCTGACGTTCGGCCGGGCTCTGCTGCCTTCGTTCGGCCCAATCCCCGAGGGTATGACATCGGCGGCCTACCTGGCCGTGCTGTGCCGTGAAGGGCTTGCATCGCGTTATGCCGGTCAACCGGAGTGGGCTGCAGAACCCGCATTCCGCCGGCGGGCGGAGGAAAGGCTCGCCTATGAGCTCTCCGTCATCGAAAGCATGGGATTCAGCGATTACTTTCTCATTGTGTGGGATTTTATCAGGTTTGCCCATGAACAAGGGATCCGTACCGGCCCCGGGCGAGGTTCGGCGGCAGGAAGTCTGGTCGCGTATACGCTCAGAATTACAGATGTCGATCCGCTTAAATACAAGCTGCTGTTTGAACGCTTTCTCAATCCCGAGCGGATTACGATGCCAGATATCGATATCGACTTCAACGATGAACGCCGGGATGAAGTGATCGGTTATGTATCGGCGAAATACGGCGAGGAGCACGTCGCGCAGATTATTACGTTCGGGACGATGGCCGCGAAGGCCGCCGTCCGAGATGTGGGACGTGCGATGGCGGTGCCGTTCGCCGAAGTGGACCGGGCTGCCAAGCTTATTCCGCGCCAGCTCGGCGTTACCCTGGGAGAGGCTCTGAAGACAAGCGCAGAGCTGCGAGAAGCTTGCGAGCGGCAGCCGAAGACCGATGCGCTCGTTAAGATGGCGATGAAGGTCGAGGGCATGCCGCGCCACGCGTCGACGCATGCCGCCGGAGTCGTCATATCCGGCGAGCCGCTTACGCATTACGTACCGCTGCAGGCCGGAAGTGAACGAACGGCATTGACGCAGTACTCAATGGAGCATCTGGAGGCCATTGGCCTGCTAAAAATGGATTTTCTCGGCCTGCGGACGCTTTCGATTTTGGAGCGGGCGCTTGGTTGGGTAAAGCGGCAGCACGGCATTACGGTCGACTTTCGCTTCATCCCCGATAATGACCCGGCGACCTATGCAATGCTGACGCGAGGGGAGACGACCGGCATTTTTCAGCTCGAGTCCGCCGGGTGCCGCCGAGTGCTGCGCGAGCTGAAGCCGACGCAGTTTGAAGATATCGTATCGGTTGTGGCGTTGTACCGGCCCGGGCCGATGGAATTTATCCCGAAATATATCCAGGGCAAGCATGGATTAGTTTCCGTTGAATATCCGCACGAGTCACTGGAGCCGATACTTGCCGATACCTATGGCATTATCGTGTATCAGGAACAAATCATGCAAATCGCCTCGGCGATGGCCGGCTTCTCGCTTGGCGAAGCGGACTTGCTGCGCCGCGCCGTATCTAAGAAGAAGCGAGAGGTACTCGACGAGCAGCGTGCGCATTTCGTGGAGGGAAGCCTGGGGCAGGGCTATACGGCGGAGGAAGCGAACCGGGTCTATGACATGATCGTGCGTTTCGCCGATTACGGCTTTCCGCGCGCACATGCAGCAGCTTACGGCGTGCTCGCTTTTCAGACGGCATGGCTCAAAGCGAATCATCCCGTCCCGTTTATGGCGTCCATGCTGGCATCGGTGACTGGCAATCAACGGAAGACGGCGGAATACGTCGACGAGAGCCGGCGTATGGGCATTGACGTGCTGCCGCCAGACGTCAATGAGAGCGATGTAACATTTACGCCTATCGGAGGCGCGATTCGCTTTGGCCTGGCCGACATCAAGAACGTAGGCGGGCAGGCGATCGAATCGCTGCTGAGGGAGCGGGCCGTACGTCCGTTCGACAGCTTGCTGGACTTATGCCGCCGCGTCGACCTGAGAGTTGTCAACAAGCGGGTGCTGGAGTCGCTTATTCAAGCGGGCGCCTGTGACAGCCTGGCCGGCCATCGCGCGCAGCTGGTCGCAGCCTTGGACGAAACGGTGGAAGCGGCGCTGAGATGGCGGAAGGAACGCGAGGAGCTTCAGATCGAACTGTTCGGCTTCGAAGAGGTGCAGAACTGGGACATCGAGCTGCCGGACGTTCGCCCTTTCACGATCGGACAACTGCTGGCCCTGGAGCGGGAGCTGCTCGGGCTGTATTTGTCCGGACACCCTCTCGACGATTACGAACAGTCGCTTGAGGCGCTTCCGCTCGACAGGCTCGTTGACCTCGCGGAAGCGCCGGAGGGCGCAAGCGCGCTCATTGCGGGAATGATTCTCTCCGCGAAGCCGTTTACGACCCGCAAAGGTCAGGCCATGGCGTTCCTCGAGCTGGAAGACCGCATTATGCGCGTCGAGACCGTCGTGTTCCCGACCGTCTGGAAGCGCCACGCTCAACTGCTGGCTCCCGGAAGCCTCGTCGTTCTGCTGGCGACGGTGCAGCATCAAGACGATGACTACAAGCTGATTGCCGAGGACGTAATCCCGCTCGGCGGTCCGGACCCTGAGCTAGCCGAGCAGGTCCGGCGGCTTGAACGGCAGGCGCGCACCAGGCAGCAGCGCGCCGCCGCCGCTCCCGCGTCTGCGGCGCCCGCCGCTGCTGCAGCGCGCGGCGCAGGCGGGGCCGCTTCGCGGCCGGCTGCGCCGGCAGGCGCATCGCCGCAGCGGCAAGCCGCAGCTGGGCCGCCCTCCCCGGCGCCGGCGCAGCATAAACGCCCCGCTTCGCCCGCTCAGGCGGCGCCGCGGGAAGCGTCACCCGCAGCCGCAGGGAAGCGGCAGCAGCGGGTATACATCAAAATCCCCTCCGGCCGCGAAGATTCAAGCGCGCTTGAGCAGCTGAAAACGCTGCTTGCCGGCAGCGCCGGCCCGCTTGAAACGGTCCTGTTCTACGAACGCGAACAGAAGACCCTGGCGCTGAGCGCTTCCTACCGGGTAAAGCCGTCGCCGCGGCTTTTATCACAAATCGAAGCGATCTTCGGCAAGGGCTCGGCAGTTGTGAAATAGCGGTTGGCGACAATATTCGTTGAAAGTCCTCTGAACCATGCACATGTTCATTCCTGTCCGCATACATTTAGGAGACATGGAGCTTCACGCACACATTGTTGTTGTTACAACACGAGTGAAGTCCACATATTTTCGCTGCTTGGACGGCTGCGGGGGCGGCGCTTTTTTTATGGCGGCCGCGAGCCGGCTGTCGTACAAGCTGATGCGGGGGGAATTGGGGAATGACATCCGACGTGGAAAGATGGCTGCAAAGACGGGGCGTTTCGGTAGGAGACGTTGCAGAGATCGTATATTCGCTTCAATTGCCTTACAATTCGGCATTGACTTTGCAGGAATGCGAGGAGAGCGTTCTGGCGGTCATGACCAAGCGCGAGGTGCAGTATGTACTTTACACCGGCATAGCGCTGGACGAGTTGGCAGAGCGCAAGCTGCTGCCGGAACCGCTGCAGGCAATCATGGAAGCGGACGAATCATTATACGGTGTCGACGAGACGCTGGCGCTCGGTATTACCAACGTTTATGGAATGATCGGACTTACCAGCTTCGGTTATCTGGATAAAGTAAAGCCGGGTATTATTCGAAAATTAAACGAGAAAGGCAAGCATGTGCACGTGTTTCTTGATGATCTCGTTGCAGGCCTCGCGGCTGCCGCATCCGCCCGGATCGCCCACCAGGACCCGAAAGCAAACCTGTACGAGCTTCCCGGTTTTTCCTGAGCTGAAGGCGGCAGACAGTCCGGCGGTTCCGGCCGCCTGGTATGCGCCGTTGCGGTTAAAAGTCAACATATGATATCATTATGACATCATATGCCCGGATGACGTGGTTTACTTTTGCGAAAGACGCGCATGCGCACGCGTATCAGGCGGATAAAGATAAGAAAGCGAAAGGGTGCGAAAGAGCCATCCTTTCTTATCCTTATGCGCCATGTCTGTCGATAATAATTTTTTATCAAAGGCTCAGGAGGTTCCTTCATGTGGACGGTTATTTATATCGCGCCTACGGCAAAAATTGCGGAGAGCATCAAAAACCGGCTGACGCAGGAAGGGTTTCTCGTAAAGATTCGAGCGATTAACGTTTCCAAACAACAATACGAAATACTGGTTCCTTCCGGTGAACTGGAAGAAGTGCAGGAAGTGCTCAACAACATTTTGAACTCGCAACGATAAAACAAACTACTGCGCCCCCAAAGAGGTGTGATTTGTGTTCAAGGACTTATTTCATAAGAAAAAATATGCGACGATTCCCTCCGGGCAGCCGCGGACGAAACCCGATATTCCCGAAGGCTTGATGTCGAAATGCCCGAAATGCAACAACATTCAATTCAGTAAGGAAATGGAGAAAAACTTGAAGGTTTGCCAAAGCTGCGGCCACCATTTCCGGTTGAACGCTTGGGAACGGATTGCGATTACGCTTGATGAAGGGCGATTGGCCGAGTACGACGCCGAGCTCGAATCTGAAGATCCGCTCGATTTTCCCGGCTATGCGGACAAGCTTGAAGCGCAGAAGAAAAATACCGGCATGAGCGATGCGGTGGTCACCGGAGAAGGAACAATCGGCGGCTTTCCCGTCGTCTTCGCTGCCATGAGCTTTGATTTCTTCGCAGGAAGCATGGGGTCGGTGGTCGGAGAGAAAATTACGCGTGCGATCGAACAAGCCCATGAGAAAAAACTGCCGCTCATCATTTTCTCGACGTCCAGCGGAGCCCGGATGCAGGAAAGCATCCTCAGCCTTATGCAGATGGCGAAGACGAGCGCGGCGCTGGCGAAATTCCAGGGCGACGGTGGTCTGTACATTTCGGTCATGACCGATCCGACTACCGGCGGAGTTTCGGCGAGCTTTGCAATGCTCGGCGATTTTAATCTGGCCGAACCCAAGGCTCTTGTCGGCTTTGCCGGCCGGGTCGTGATCGAGCAAACGATCCGCCAGAAGCTTCCGGATAATTTCCAGACGGCTGAATTTAACCTGCAGCATGGGCAGCTCGACAAAGTCGTACACCGCAAGGATATGAAATCGACGTTGACAAAGCTGCTCGATATGCATTCGGTAAAGGGGGATAACGCCCATGGCGGGTGAGCTGCCATTTGAGAAGCCGCTCAGCGAGCTGCGCAAGAAGATAGACGAACTGAAGAAATTGGGTCAGGATTCGGGGATCGATTTCACCGACGAGATCTCGCGTTTGGAGGAACGGTGCGCCAAGCTTCAGCAGGACCTTTACAGCGAACTGTCGCCTGCGCAGAAGATGCACCTCGCCCGCCATCATCAGCGGCCGACATCGCTCGATTTCATTCAAACGATATTTACCGATTTTATTGAGCTTCACGGTGACAGGCTGTTTGCGGACGATCTTGCCGTAGTCGGCGGCCTTGCGAAGCTGAACGGTATCCCGGTCACCGTCATCGGCCATCAGCGGGGCAAGGATACCAAAGACAATATTGCCCGATTCTTCGGGAGCCCGCACCCGGAAGGATTTCGCAAAGCGCTGCGGCTTATGCAGCAGGCGGACAAATTCCGGCGCCCGATCGTGACGTTTATCGATACGAAAGGCGCATACCCCGGAAACACCGCCGAGGAGCGCGGCCAATCCGAGGCGATCGCCCGCAATCTCCGCGAAATGGCGGTATTCGGAGTCCCGATCATCTGTGTTGTCATCGGCGAAGGCGGCAGCGGGGGAGCGCTTGCTCTCGGTGTCGGCAATCGCGTTCTCATGCTTGAAAATGCGATTTATTCCGTGATTTCACCGAACGGAGCGGCTTCGATCCTTTGGAAGGATGCCGCTCGGGCGGACGAAGCCGCTTCAGTCATGAAAATTACCGCGGACGATTTGGCCGGCTTCGGAATCGTCGAAGAAATCATTCCGGAACCGCAAGGCGGCGCCCACCGGGATTTGGCCGTACAAGCCGAATCGATAAAAGAGGCGGTCTGGCGTCATTTGCAGGAGCTGATGACACTATCGCCGGAACAGCTTATTGCGGACCGTTACGAGAAATTCCGGCGGATCGGCAAATTCCGCGAGCCGGAACAAGAACCGCATCAGCCGGTTGCTATTGTCGAATCTGCGCAGGTGTGAAGATAAGCTAACGGCGGAGTACGCAGTTGCAGATTCGTCTCATTTTTAACACTAATAAAGCTAAAGCATCTCACGGAGGTATGTAAACTACTTATGCGTAAAACAAAAATTGTTTGTACGATAGGCCCTTCCAGCGAATCGCTGGAGAACACCAAGAAGCTGATAAACGCCGGGATGAATGTCGCCCGCCTCAATTTCTCCCACGGAGATTTCGAGGAGCACGGCAACCGGATAAAAAACATCCGCCAGGCATGCAAGGAGCTTGGTAAAACCGTTGCGATCCTGCTCGATACGAAGGGTCCGGAAATTCGCCTCGGCAAATTGAAGGAAGAGCCGATTGAGCTTAATCAAGGCGAAACGATTACACTGACGACCGAAGAAATTCTCGGCGACCGTGACCGTATTCCGGTGACCTACGCCAACTTGCCGGCGGATGTGCACATTGGTTCGACGATTTTGATCGATGACGGCTTGATCGGATTGACGGTGGAAGAGGTGCAGGGCACCGAAATCAAATGCCGCATCGTGAACAGCGGCCCGATCAAGAGCAAGAAGGGCGTCAATGTCCCTGGCGTACATATTTCGCTGCCGGGCATTACCGAGAAGGATGCAAGCGACATCGTTTTTGGAATCGAGCAGGGTGTTGACTTCATTGCGGCTTCGTTCGTGCGTAAAGCGAGCGATGTGCTCGAAATTCGTGAGCTGCTGGAGCGTCACGATGCGGCTCACATCCAGATCATCTCCAAGATCGAGAACCAGCAGGGCGTCGATAATCTCGATGAAATTCTTGAGGTATCGGACGGCTTGATGGTTGCGCGCGGCGACTTGGGCGTCGAAATTCCGGCTGAAGAGGTCCCGCTCGTACAAAAGGGCATGATTCAAAAATGTAACAGGGTCGGCAAGCCAGTCATTACGGCAACGCAAATGCTCGATTCGATGCAGCGCAATCCACGCCCGACACGCGCCGAAGCAAGCGACGTCGCTAACGCGATTTTCGACGGCACGGATGCGATCATGCTCTCCGGCGAGACGGCAGCGGGCAAATATCCGGTGGAATCGGTGCAGACGATGTCCCGGATAGCGATGCGCGCCGAATCCGCTCTCGAACACCGCGAGATATTTACAAAGCAGGCAAATGCGCAGCAGACAACGGTCACGGAAGCGATCAGCCAGGCTGTGGCCAACTCTGCGCTTGATTTGAACGCCAAAGCGATCATTACTTCGACTGAGAGCGGTTATACCGCGCGCATGGTTTCGAAGTACCGGCCGAAATCGCCGATCGTTGCGGTCACGCCGGTTGAGCAAGTAATGCGCCGGTTATCTCTTATTTGGGGCGTTATTCCGGTGAAAGGCGTTTCTGCGGAGACGACCGACGAAATGTTCGACATTGCGGTTCGCGGCGGTATAGACTCCGGACTTGTTAAGCTCGGCGACACCGTCATCATTACGGCTGGCGTGCCGGTAGGGCGTGCCGGATCGACGAACCTGATCAAAATCCATACGGTGGGCGAACTGCTCGCTAAAGGGCAGGGTATCGGCAGTCAAAGCGCTACCGGTAAAATCGTCACTGCACGTACTCCCGAAGAGGCGATCGCGAAGACGACGGAAGGCTCCATCCTTGTTGCAACATCGACAGATAAGGAATATATGCCGGCGGTTCAAAAAGCGGCAGCCGTCATCACCGAACAGGGCGGAGTAACCAGCCATGCGGCGATCGTTGCGATCAACCTTGGTATCCCGGTTATTCTGGGCGTACAGAACGCCTTGGACATACTTCAAGACGGCATGGAAGTCACCGTTTACGCCGAAGTGGGCGTTATTTACTCCGGACAAGCAAAAGTACTGTAGGCAGTAATTTCCATATAGTGCGAACAAATTGAGCGATGGTGCGCGGGCACCGTCGCTTTTGTTCAACCTCGGAAGGAATAAATTTTACCTGTCTTTCTGTTTGCAAACGATCCGAAACATAAGTTGAATCAGCTTGGCTTGTCCATTTTTTGCAGTAACGGATAAAGGTTGTGTTATGGATGAATGAGGCAGTCACGGACAGGCTTTGGCACCTGCACTCCTTGAGAGTAAGGTATCAGGAGACGGATCAGATGGGGGTTGTCTTTCACGGCAATTACTTGACCTGGTTCGAAATCGGAAGGACTGAGCTCGTCAGGCATTATGGCATGTCTTACAGAAGTATAGAGAAGCGGGGGATGCTTCTGCCGGTTATCGATCTCGATTGCAGTTACTTATCTCCCGCGCGCTATGACGACCTCCTCATTATATGTACAACGATTGAGCAGTTTTCCCCGATCCGGATGGCTTTTCGTTCCGAAGTGCGCAGAATTCGCGAAGAAGAAGCAGTCCCTTCGGAGTGGCGCGGCGCGGAGGCGCCTGGGGAGCTGCTTGTAAAGGGCGGAACGCGGCATGTATGGGTTAATGCCGAGTGGAGGCCCTCGAGGCTGGACAAGGCAATACCGGAGCTCTATGAGAGATTAAAAGCGGCAGCGCGCTAATGCGCGATAATAAAGGGGGTACATGGCATGCTAAAATGGCTGATAGCGGCTATAATCATCATTCCGGCTATCGAAATGTGGGGCATCATCCAGGTAGGACATATGATAGGAGGCTGGGCAACCTTCGGCCTAATCCTTCTGACGGGCTTCGCAGGCGCTCAATTGGCCAGAATGGAGGGACGCAAGGCTCTGGTTGACGTCCAGACCCAAATGCAAAAGGGAGAACCGCCCGGACATGCGATGCTCAACGGCTTATGCGTGCTGATAGGCGGGCTGCTGCTGCTCATGCCGGGATTCTTCACCGATATCGTCGGGATAACTCTGCTGTTCCCGCTAACCCGCCCGTTCTACAGGACAATGATGCTGAAATGGCTCGAACGCAAGCTGCGCAACGGCTCCCTGACCATCCGCAGGAAATAATGGAATGAGTCGCCAAGCCGGATCTTCCTCTTTATGGGTCCATAAAGCTTTGGAGCGGAAAAAGTAAAAGTGTGTCCCGAAGGGACGAAAACGTGTAAACAGCACGCAGATACAAAGGAGCCCCGCAATAAGTCCCCCGCCAAATATCCGGGTGTCCAGAGGGAGGGATCCCTCGGGGTCCCCCAGCGGGGGATTTAGGGGGCGAACTCCCTCAGGGGGATTTAGGGGGCGCTTTAGCCCCTCTCACCACATACCAGTACAGATCCCTGAACACATTTGCTCGATGAATCGTGGATAAAATAACTAGCGAAACCGGCCCGATAATTAGCCCTAGTACGCCAAATAGCTTGAGACCCACGAACATCGCAATAAGCGTTGGCAGTGGAGCGAGGCCGACGCTGCTGGCCAGTACTTTGGGCTCAAGCATGGAACGAACGACAAGAATCACACCATACAGCACCGACAAACCAATGCCGAGCGACAGATCTCCGTATATGAAGGTGTAGGCTATCCATGGAATCATCGCCGCTCCGACGCCAAGGTAAGGCAGCAGATCCACTAGTCCGATAAGCATCCCGATCGTAATCGCATAATTGACGCCGAGAATAAGCAGCCCAATCGTAACGACGACCATCGTTATCGATATCATTATAAATTGAGCGCGAAGATATCCGAATAACGCTTTGAGGAGGTCATTCCAGACTACGGTTGTCGTCTTGCGGATTCCGGTAGGAATCCACTCGCCCATTTTATCGACATGGCGGTACCAGTCCTTTCCGATAAAGAAGGCGGCAAGCAGAACCACGAGGGTTATTGTCGCCATATTGGGCAGCGAGGAAATTAAATTGACGATGCCGATCAAGAAATCGTTGATAATATTTGAACTTGTTTTGGCCAGCATATTGGCTGTGTCCGAGATGCGGGTATTGATTGTCAGCTGATAATTCGGGTTGTTCTGGTAAAAGGCGTTGAGTTTCTCTATGAAGCCTTGAATTTCAGGGGATGCGATAATCCGCTCGAACTGATCTCGCCACCAGACGATCGTAGAATCGAGCGACTTGGAAAGATGGATAATTTCCACGACGATGCGGGTAACGAGCGCTGAGACGATCGTAAGCATGGAGACCACGAATAAAAGAAGGGTGATAGCAACGCCGAGCCAGCGGGGGACCTTCAATTTTCGATTCATTCCATTCACAATGGGATTGATTGCGTAAGCGAGCACCCATCCGATAATGAACGGATAGACGAGCGGCGTCAGATAAATAATGGCGAGTATGAGCGAGATAATGCCGAGAAACACGATCAGAGCGCGTCCGATTCGTCTCCAAATCGCACGATCCATGTACATCCCTCCTGTTCGTTATTGTATCATGACAACTTTTGTTTACCAACAATACACAGTAACGAGCCGTATCTTTACGTGCCATTTACAATCCATTAACATTTAACTAATAGAAATGCCGCATAATGGGGACAACCGTGTTCTTTTAACAGGAGGATTGCGCAATGAACAAGCATATGTCCCGGTACGTCAACCGCGATTTAAGCTGGATCGAATTTAACCGCAGAGTGCTCGAAGAGGCGCAGGATCCGGATAATCCGCTCCTGGAGCGGGCCAAGTTTCTCGCTATCGTATCCAGCAACCTGGACGAGTTTATGAGTGTTCGTGTGGCGGGCATACAGGATCAAATCAAAGCAGGCTATACAAAAATGGATTTTACCGGGTACACTCCCGCCGGCTTGTGGAGACGTCTTATGAAGCGTACGGCGCAAATGGTCACGGATCAATATCGGACATACCGGGAGGTGCTTCGCGGTCTTGCCAAAGAAGGCATTGCCTTTCGTTCGCTCGATGAGCTGAGCGCTTCGCAAGAGAAGGCCGTCGATGAGTATTTTCATGAAATCGTATTTCCGGTACTTACTCCGATGGCGGTGGATCAAAGCAGGCCGTTCCCGTTATTGCACACGAAGGAAATCTATCTTGCCGTTCTGCTGGGCCGGGAGAATATGCCGCCGGAAGAAGAACCTTTTTTCGCTATCGTACAGGTGCCTTCGATATTACAGCGATTCGTATCCGTACCCGGCCGGACGAACAGCAAAAAAAACGAATTTGTACTGCTTGAAGAGCTGATTGAGCGTCATATCAATACACTGTTCTACGGTTATACGACGATCGCCGTCCATCCGTTTCGTTTGACGCGCAACGCGGATTTGACCTTGAACGAAGAAGGTGCCGAAGATCTGCTAGAAGAGATCGAGAAAGAGATCCGCCGCCGCAGGTGGGGATTGCCGGTCCGGCTGGAATACGGTAAAGGCATGCATCCCTATGCGCTTCAAATGCTTAAAGAGGAATTGGAGCAGGGCGATAATATGATCGAGATCGACGGCCCGCTCGACTTAAGCTTTTTAATGCGCTTTACAGGTACTCTGCAGGGTTATGAATCGCTGCGGTTCGAGCGGATGGAACCTGTCTATCCTCTGGAATTCGAGGAAGAAGACGACCTGTTCGCACTCCTTCGCGAACGCGATGTCCTGGTTTATCACCCGTATGAGTCATTCGATTCCGTCAATGATTTTGTAACGGAATCGGCGCATGATCCGGACGTGCTGGCGATCAAGATGACGCTTTACCGCGTTAGCGGTCAATCAGAACTCGTGCAGGCGCTCGCGAAGGCGGCAGAGGCCGGTAAACAGGTAACGGTCGTTGTCGAACTGAAGGCCCGTTTTGACGAAGAGCGCAACATCGCTTGGGCACGCCAGCTTGAGAAAGCCGGCTGTCACGTCGTGTATGGCCTGGTCGGACTCAAGACGCATGCGAAAATCACACTTGTCGTCCGCCGCGAGCAGCAGATGCTCCGCCGATACGTTCATGTCGGCACAGGCAATTACAACGGGAACACGGCAAAGCTGTACACGGATATCGGGTTGTTCACGTCCCATCCTGTCATCGGGGCGGACGCCTCGGCGCTTTTCAATGAGGTAACCGGTTATTCCTCGCCGTATGATTGGAAGGCGTTCGGCGTCGCTCCCACCGATTTGAAGCAAAAGCTGTTCAGTTTGATCGAGCGGGAGAAAGAACACGCCTCCGAGGGAAAGCCGGCCAAAATCATCGCAAAAATGAACAGCTTATCAAACCAGGAAATGATCGATAAACTGTACGAGGCATCGCAATCGGGCGTTAAGATCGAGCTGATCGTACGCGGGGTATGCTGCCTGCGTCCCGGAGTGCCGGGTTTAAGCGAGAATATCCGGGTTATCAGCATAGTGGACCGTTTCCTCGAGCATTCACGAATTGTTTATTTCCATAATGGCGGCGATGAAGAAGTATATTTGTCCAGCGCCGATTGGATGACAAGAAATTTGACTCGGCGGATCGAGCTTATGTGTCCGGTATTCGACGTCAGACTCCGAAAGATACTTATGAACATTCTAAGGCTCAATCTTGAGGACAACATCAAGTCCCGCGAGCTTCTGCCCGGCGGTGTCTACGAGCCTGTACGAAACGAGCTGCCGCCGATGCGGAGCCAGTTTGAAGCCAGAAATATTTCCAATTGGAAAACCTACCGGTATTCAGGCGGATAAAGAACCGGAGTGCATCCCCACTGTTTCTTGAAATCGTTAGCCAGCGCGTCTACCTCCTTACGCTCGACCGCTAGCGTGCCGTCGGCCCTTAAAGCCCGCAAATTAAGCTTGTTCTCGGTATACTCGACGGTGAGGCGGCCAATCGCCTGGGTTTCGCTTCGGTCCAGCGCAACGGCGAGCTGAAGCAGCGCTCCCAGCCTGCAGATCAGCGTAATGTCGTCATCACTCAACATCGGTTTATAAGCGGCTGCCTGCTGTCGTACGCGATTTTTATTTTTATAGGAAGCGATCGCCGCGCACAGCAGCGTTTCACGGTGGGATAATCCGTTTATATGTGAATTGACCATCAAGTAAAAAGTATGCTTAGTATAGTCGTAATAGTCGATGCTGGCCCCGATTCTGTATAAAGTGGATGCCGTATCGATCCATAGTCGGGCGCGTTCCGGGAACGGATGCTGCAGCTGCAGCTCGTCAAAGAGCTGCAGAGCGGCCCGGTTGACCTGGGCCATATGCTGCTGCGGAGCTTCGGGATGCAGCGCCGCAAGGTTATTTACGCTGTAACCCAGCACATCGTCCAGCCGGGGACGGTCCGGGAAGCGCGTCGCGAAGAACAGCCCGTCGCGAAGACCTGAGCCGCAGACCGTATAATGCGAGGCACGCATTATTCTGTAAAGCGTACGCAAAATGGCAACGCCGGGAACGATAATATCCGTCCTGTCCTTGGATAAGCCCGGTATATTATTGCGCTTATTGAGCGGCTGCTTGCGGAGCAGATCGAATAGATCGTCCACCGATTGACCTGACATGGAATAATTATGGAAGCTGTCAAACGGATACTTGGCTAAAGCCTGATGCACTTTGCCCAGTGCCCGGATAGTGCCCCCAACGCCGATAAGCGGCATTCCCGGCGACCACTTAAGCCAAGGCTCGCGGCTGGCGGATTCCTCAACGAACTGCTCGAGAGCCCTTAGCTGCTCATCGGTGAGCATTCCCTTGGATCCGAATCTGCGGGTCAAACTGACGCATCCGAACGGGAAGGATACGGCTTGGACGAGTGTGCGGTCTTTAAAAATCGAAACCTCGGTGCTGCCTCCTCCGATATCGATCAAGAAGCCGCTGCCCACATCCATGGAGTTAATCATGCCGAGGTAACCGTATCCGGCTTCTTCTTCGCCTGTAATGACCTCGATCAGCATGCCGGTTTCAGCCTCCAGCCGGTACAAAACATGCTTGAGATTAGTAGCGTTTCTGATAGCTGCCGTAGCCACCGCCCGGATCAATCCGGTATGGTGGTGAGCGCAAATCAGCCGGAAGTGATTGAGCATATCGACCAGATCGTCGATCGTTTTATCCGGCAGGGCTCCGTTATCGTCTACCTGCTCACTCAGGCGGGCAGACCGTTTGCTGCCGTCGATGACCCGGTGAGCCCCTCCAGCCGTCCGTTCATAAACGACAAGGCGGACGGAGTTCGAGCCGATATCGATGATGCCGATGCGTTGTTCAGTCATGGTTAGCCTCCGGAATAAATGGAATATATGCCGTTTGTACTTATACTGCACATTTTACCATTTACGGACTCCTGCAAAAAGTATTGTTTTAGCGGCTATAAATGGAGGTTTTAGGGAAAAATTCTGGACAGAAAAAAACTTTATGGTGCCGATAAAGCATTTTTATGTCCGTTTTTGTTCACTTCCCCGTCAAAATCCGATATGATTAGAACGACGATACGGAAACGAATCTATTTATTGGTATTCACAACTTATTAAACCAAGGTTAAAGGAGAGAGAAAAATGACAGCAACCAAAGGTCTCGAAGGCATCGTCGCTACGACGTCATCCATAAGCTCGATCATAGACGGCGTATTGACTTATCGTGGTATTGACATTGACGATCTTGCAGAAAACGCTTCCTTCGAGGAAGTCGCTTATTTGCTCTGGTACGGTAAATTGCCGACCCAATCCGAGCTGGACGATTTATTGAAGCAGCTGGGCGAATACGCGCCGGTTCCCGCAGGAGTGCTTGATCAGCTCAAGCTTTACCCGAAGGATGCCAACTCAATGGCTGCGCTGCGCACGGCGATTTCAAGCCTGGCGCTTTATGACGAGTCCGCAAATGACATGTCGCATGAAGCCAACATTCGCAAAGCTATCAAGCTGCAAGCCCAGCTCCCGACCGTTGTTGCCGCTTTTGCCCGCATCCGTGAGGGTAAAGAGCCTGTTGCGCCGAAAGCAGGCGTATCGGTTGCCTATAACTTCCTTTATATGCTGAGCGGACAAGAACCGGATCAAGTAGCGGTAAAAGCGCTTGATCAAGCGCTCGTGCTCCATGCCGACCATGAACTGAACGCTTCGACTTTCGCCGCTCGCGTCACGGTCGCTACGTTGTCGGACATTTACTCCGGCGTAACTTCCGCTATCGGCGCTCTCAAAGGCCCGCTGCACGGAGGCGCTAACGAAGCCGTTATGGTAATGCTCGAAGAGATCGGCTCCTTTGCGGGTGTTGAATCCTACATCAATGAGAAGCTGTCGAACAAAGAAAAAATTATGGGCTTCGGCCATCGGGTATATAAGAACGGCGACCCGCGGGCGAAGCATTTGCAGAAAATGTCCCGTGAGCTCGGCAAGCTGACCGGCAATATGGAATTGTACGAAATGTCCGTCAAGATCGAAGAGATGGTAACAGGCCAGAAAGGCTTGAAGCCGAACGTGGATTTCTACTCGGCATCCGTTTATACTACGCTTCAAATTCCGCGCGATCTGTTTACGCCTATCTTCGCAATCAGCCGTGTATCAGGATGGACAGCGCACATTCTTGAGCAGTATGAGAATAACCGTCTGATCCGCCCTCGTGCCGAATACGTTGGACCGGTAAACCAGAAAGTGACACCGATCGATCAGCGCAAATAAGATTTGCCAGCCGCCAGGCGGAACAAAAGCCGCCTTGATGTGACGGGGTGTTGGCGCGCAGCATATTGACGGCTGCCCGGCTGGCTCCCGTCATGCTATGTAAACCGCTCTTAAAACATTAGAAGATTCCAGGAGGTAGTTTATTCATGCAACTTCAAAAATTCGCGCTCCCAACCGAAGGCGAGAAAATTATGATCGACAATGGCGTCCTGCAGGTTCCGAACAATCCGATCATTCCTTTTATTGAAGGCGACGGCACAGGCCGCGACATTTGGAAAGCTTCCAAACGCGTTCTTGACGCGGCAGTGGAGAAAGCATACAAAGGCGAGAAAAAGATTGCTTGGTATGAAGTGTTCGCCGGCCAGAAAGCATTCGATGCACACGGCGAATGGCTGCCTGAAGATACGCTGACCGCTATCCGCGAATATATCGTTGCAATCAAAGGTCCTTTGACTACGCCGATCGGCGGCGGCATCCGTTCCCTGAACGTGGCGCTCCGTCAGGAGCTCGACCTGTACGTCTGCTTGCGTCCTGTGCGTTACTTTGACGGTGTTCCTTCGCCTGTTAAACGTCCTGAGCTTGTGAACATGGTTATTTTCCGTGAGAATACAGAAGACATCTATGCGGGCATAGAGTACCAGGAAGGCTCCGCTGAAGTGAAGAAAGTAATCGAGTTTCTGCAAAAAGAAATGGGCGCTAACAAAATCCGCTTCCCGGAAACGTCCGGTATCGGCATTAAGCCTGTTTCGGCGGAAGGCTCCAAACGTCTTGTACGCGCTGCGATCGAATACGCGCTCAAGCATGGCCGCAAATCGCTTACGCTCGTCCATAAAGGCAACATCATGAAATTCACCGAAGGCGCATTCAAAAACTGGGGTTACGAAGTGGCTGAGCAAGAATTCGGCGGCCAAACGTTCACCTGGGGTCAATACGACCGCATTAAAGATGCACAAGGCGTTGACGCGGCGAACAAAGCACAGAAGGAAGCGGAAGCTGCCGGCAAGCTGATCGTGAAAGACGCGATTGCGGACATCGCGCTGCAGCAAGTTCTTACGCGTCCGACGGACTTTGACGTCATTGCGACGCTGAACCTGAACGGCGACTACTTGTCGGATGCACTGGCTGCTCAAGTCGGCGGAATCGGTATCGCACCTGGCGCTAACATCAACTACTTGACAGGGCACGCTATCTTCGAAGCAACGCATGGTACAGCTCCGAAGTATGCGGATCTCGATGTCGTTAACCCGGGCTCCGTTATTTTGTCCGGCGTCATGATGCTTGAACACCTTGGCTGGCTTGAAGCGGCTGAGCTCATTTACAAAGGTATGGAAACTTCGATCAACAACAAAACGGTTACGTATGATTTTGCCCGCCTTATGGAAGGCGCACAAGAGGTTAAATGCTCGGCGTTTGCGGATGAGATCATCAAGAATATGTAGTGGAGATACCCCCTAAATCGGTGGGGAGCACCCCCTAAATCCCCCTGAGCATATGCTTCCGATGCAAGTTTTCCTGCTGAAAACTCTCAGGGGACCCCGAGGGCTCCGCCCTCTGGACACCCGAAGGGTCTAACGTTGGAGTTGGACAGGCGCTTGGGTGGTAGGACGGGGAAGGCTTTCGCCGTGAACCGCATCGATTTGATGCGGTTCATGGCACGCGTGTCGGGTTTCTTGCGTCGCTAGACGCGACGTGCGCTTGCCGCGCGATTCTACAACAGACAAGTGCAAGATAAGAGCAAGAGTGTGGTAAGAGCAAGTGTGTAGAAAGAGCGTGACAAGAGTGAGAGCGAGACATTAGCGAGATTTTAGTTAGATGGGATAACGGTTGGCCACGCTGGGCGTGGATTCTACTATTGGGAGGCAATTGATCATGGCCATTAAACGGAATAAAATTACGGTTGTCGGGGCTGGCTTTACCGGCGCCACGACCGCTTTGATGCTTGCGCAAAAAGAGCTCGGCGACATTGTGCTCGTCGATATCCCGCAGCTTGAAAATCCGACAAAAGGCAAAGCGCTCGATATGATGGAATCTACGCCGGTGCAAGGCTGCGACGCGAATATCATCGGCACGTCGGACTATGCCGACACGAAAGACTCGGATGTCGTTATCATTACGGCAGGCATCGCCCGTAAGCCGGGGATGAGCCGTGACGACCTCGTTAATACGAACGCCGGCATCGTGAAATCGGTTTGCGAGAACGTTAAAGCTTCCAGCCCGAACGCTTATGTGATCATCCTCTCCAATCCGGTTGACGCGATGACCTATGTTGCGTACAATACGCTTGGTTTCCCCAAAAACCGGGTTATCGGCCAATCCGGCGTTCTTGATACGGCCCGTTACTGCACGTTTATCGCGCAGGAGCTCAATGTTTCCGTTGAAGACGTTCGCGGTTTTGTCCTTGGCGGTCACGGCGACGATATGGTTCCGCTTGTTCGTTACTCGAACGTCGGCGGTATTCCGATCGAGAAGCTGATCCCGGCCGATCGTATCGAAGCGATCGTACAGCGTACCCGCGTAGGCGGCGGCGAAATCGTCAATCTTCTCGGTAACGGCAGCGCCTACTATGCGCCTGCAGCATCGCTTGTGCAAATGACGGAAGCTATTTTGAAAGACAAGAAACGCATCATACCGGTAATCGCGCTGCTTCAAGGCGAATACGGCTACGACAATCTGTTCATGGGCGTTCCGGTTGTGCTGGGCGGCGACGGCATCGAGAAAGTATTCGAGCTGGAGCTGACGGCAGACGAGAAAGCCGCGCTTGAGAAGTCGGCTGTTTCGGTACGCAACGTTATTGCGGTTGTAAACGGCTAATTGCTGCTTGACTCATGAAGCACATGAGACCCTGACTGATGTCAGGGTCTTCCTATTTTCGGGAAAGGAGGTCTTCTTATGTTAGAACAGGCACAGCAGATGCTGAAACAGGTTTATGGTTTTGACAGTTTCCGCAAAGGGCAAGCGGACATAATCGAGGGGCTGCTCGAAGGCCGGGATACGCTTGCGATACTCCCGACCGGCGGGGGCAAATCGGTCTGCTATCAGCTCCCGGCTTTGCTGCTTCCGGGAACGACTATCGTCGTATCTCCGCTTATTTCGCTCATGAAGGATCAAGTCGACACGCTAGAGCGATTAGGCGTATCCGCCGCTTATCTGAACAGCTCGCTTGATGCGGCAGCGTATCGCGAAGTCATGAGAAAGACCGCACAAGGCGGTTATAAATTACTGTATGTTGCACCTGAGCGGCTTGATGGGACGATGTTTGAATCGCTTGCGAGTCAAATGCATATCTCGCTGATCGCGATTGACGAAGCGCACTGCGTATCGCAGTGGGGGCATGACTTTCGGCCAAGCTACCGGCAGCTTGCAGGCTGGATCGGCCGACTGGAGAACCGTCCTCCGGTGGCCGCGTTTACGGCAACGGCTACGCCTGAGGTATCCGACGATATATCCGCTATGCTCGGGCTGCGTAAACCGAATGTATTCGTCACCGGCTTTGCGCGGACAAACTTATCTCTTTCAGTCGTGACGGGTACGGATAGGCGGAAGTTTTTGCGCGATTATGTAGCGCAGCGTCCCGATCAGTCTGGAATCATCTACACAGCTACCCGTAAGGAAGCGGAGGACGTGTGTGCCGATTTGAATCGTTTAGGCATATCTGCGGGCAAATATCACGGCGGCCTTGGAGACGAAGAGCGTGCGGAAGCGCAGGAGAAGTTCCGATTTGACGAGATACGTGTCATGGTGGCGACCAATGCATTCGGGATGGGCATCGACAAGCCGAACGTCCGCTACGTCGTTCATTGGCAAATGCCCGGCGACGTCGAATCTTATTACCAGGAAGCGGGGCGTGCCGGACGCGACGGCGAGGAGAGCGAATGCGTGCTTTTGTTCGAGCCGCAGGACGTGCAGGTGCAGCGGTTTCTTATTGAGCGGAGCACGAGCGATCCCGAGCGCCGGACGATTCAACTTAGCAAGCTGTATACGATGATGCATTACAGCCGGACAGAGAAATGCTTGCTGCAGTTTATCGTGAGTTACTTCGGTGAAGAGGATGTGCCTTCCTGCGGCAAATGCAGCAATTGCCTGGATCAAAGCGAGAAGGTGGATATGACCGAGGATGCGCGGAAGGCTTTGTCCTGCGTCGGCCGGCTCAAAGGCAGATTCGGCATCTCGCTTGCGGCGAAAGTGCTTAAAGGCTCCAGGGAGAAGCGAATATTGGAATTCGGTTTGGACAGGCTGTCCACATACGGGCTGCTGCGCGATTGGGCGGAGAAGGATATCTCCGATTGGCTCTACTGGCTCGTGGCTGAAGGTTATATGCGAATCAGCGAGGGAGAATACCCCACGGTTTCGCTCGCGGCGGAGGCGCTTCCTGTGCTCGAAGGAAAGGTAACGGTACTGCGGAGACGCAGCACTGCCGCCAAACGCAGAACCGGAGCAAGCTCGGGAGGGACGGCGAATATGCCGCTGTTCGAGGCGCTGCGCGATTGGCGTAAGGAAACGGCTGCGCGCGAGCATGTGCCTCCTTTCATGCTGTTCTTTGATGCCGCACTGCGCGAAATTGCCGACAGGCAGCCGGTCACGACAGAGCAGCTCCTTGCTGTCAAGGGCGTCGGAGCGGCGAAAGCGGGCAAATACGGCAGCGACGTTATTGCTATTGTGCGAAGGTTCCGAGCTGATGTATCGGCAGTCACCCAAGAAGAAGTAAAGCTATCCGCCTTCGATGGGCCAGAAATAAGAGGGACAAGAAATATTAAAGCGGGGCGTGGCGCGGATAATAACGGAGCATCGGCGGGGCAAACGGCCGGTCTTTCCAGTCATATGCAGTCATTGGCGCTGATACGGCAAGGTCATTCCATAACGCAAATCGCCTCCCAGCGCGAAATGAGCCGGGTGACGATCGAGAATCATCTGCTTCGCTGCGCCGAAGAAGGGGAACCGGTGGACTGGGAGGATTTTATACCGCAGCAGCATGAAGCGCTGATCCTGGAGACGATTATCCAGATCGGAACGGAGCGTCTGAAACCGATCAAGGAAGCGCTGCCTGATGAAATAGACTATTTTGCGATAAAGGCGGTAATGGTTAAGCACAGTATAGCGCATTCGACGGAATAACCTTTTATTTTTGAAATTACGCAGGTGTTCTAGTATACTGGAAAGATAAGTCGCAGTATAGTATTTATCTATACTTTGCTTATCTTTTTGTGGGGAGAAACATGCGGCGCCGCCAAATGGCTGAATGCACGAAACCAGGCGTTGAGTTGAATACGCTAACAATTCGTGCGGCACAGAACCGACCGTGAAGCTTTATCACGCTAACGGTTCGTGCGGTACAGAACCGACCGTGAAGCTTTATCACGCTAACGGTTCGTGCGGTACAGAACCGATCGTGAAAGTGATCACGCTAACGGTCCGTGCGGCACAGAACCGATCGTGAAAGTGATCACGCTAACGGTTCGTGCGGCACAGAACCGATCGTGAAAGTGATCACGCTAACGGTCCGTGCGGCACAGAACCGATCGTGAAGTGATCACGCTAACGGTTCGTGCGGCACAGAACCAATCGTGAAAAGTAGACACGCTAACGGTTCGTGCGGCACAGAACCGATCGTGAAAAGTAGACACGCTAACGGTTCGTGCGAGCGTAAGCCGTTTCTTCTGCACGGATTACACATGAATTGCAGGAGGATGCCAAAATGTCAGGAATTATGTTGTTTTTGCACTTGATCGGCGCGGTAGGCATGGGTTTCTACATCGTACTGCCGGTCTTGGTCGGGCGGGCTTCAAAGCTTGACGGCGCCGGGCAAGCAGGGCTTGCGGAAGGTCTCGTATCCGCTAACCGGATCACACAATATTTTCTCGTTCTGCAGTTTCTTACCGGCGGTTACTTGATTTCGCAAGGCGAATATCAAGTCCTTTGGATGGTTCTGGTAATTGTGTTGTTCCTGGCCATTGCGGCACTTGGCGGTATTGTCACGAAGCCTCTTAAGCGAATTGCCGTCGATATTCAATCCGGCCAAAGCGCATCGTCTCATATTGCGAAAGCGCGGACTCTGAGTATCGTTATATTGATTATTTATCTGGTCATTATTTACTTCATGGCATTTCCGTTTTAACAAGAATGTACAGTTGAAGCATCTAAATCTTGGGGGCGAAACCGTTGACGAAGGAAACACCGGATTTATTAACCTTCGGTGAAACGATGGCGCTCTTCATGCCGCAGGAGTACCGCGGACTTGAAGGCGCCGCTTCATTGGAGCAAAGCTTCGGCGGGGCAGAGAGCAACGTTGCGATCGGCGCCGCGAGGCTCGGATGCTCGGTGGGCTGGTTCGGCGCGCTGGGCGACGATCCTTTCGGTCGCGCAATTCTAAAACGCATTCGCGGCGAAGGCGTGGACGTGTCGCGGTCAAAGCTTGTACAAGGCGAGCAGACGGGACTGATGTTCCGGGAAGCGGTTGCCGGCAAGCTGGCGGTTCATTACTACCGTAAGCATTCTGCGGCCAGCCGGATGCGTCCGGAGCACCTTGATCTGGAATACATAAGCGGCTGTAAGCTTCTCCACGTGACCGGGATTACGCCCGCACTGAGCGACAGCTGCCGGGAGACGATTACAGCGGCCATCGCTGCAGCGAAAAAGGCTGGTGTCAAGGTCAGCTTCGATCCTAACCTTCGGCTCAAGCTGTGGTCGATCGAGGAAGCTCGCCGCGTTGTACTGCCGCTGGCCGAACAGGCGGATTATTTTTTGCCCGGCTGGGACGAGCTCAAGCTGCTATATGAAACGGATGATTTTAACCAGGTGAAAGCCAAGCTGGACCGATTGCAGGCTGTAAGTATCGTGAAGGGCGTCGAGGATAAGACGATCGTCATTGAGAACGGGAAAACGACCGAGGTACCGTTTTATCCGGCGGAGCAAGTCGTGGATACGGTTGGAGCCGGCGACGGCTTTTGCGCAGGATTCCTGGCCGGTCTATTGAAAGGGATGAGCGCGGTCGAAGCGGTTCGTCTCGGCAGCATCAACGGTTCCCTCGTAGTCCAAATGCGCGGGGACTGGGAGGCGCTTCCCGATTGGACGGCCGTCGAACGGCGTTTGTCGGACAAAGGTTGGGTGGAACGGTAAATGGCGGACACCCAATCGTCGAAAGGTCAGCGGCGCCGAGAGCAGATGTTGAACCTTCTGAAAAGGCAGGGTCGTATCAGCATTCAAGAGCTGGTTGAACGGTTTGGGGTTTCGGAGGCCACTGCCAGGCGCGATTTGGAGATCATGGAGAAATCGGAGCCGGTCATCAGAACAATCGGCGGCGCGATGTACGACGGTATGAATGCCGTTCGCGAGCTTCCGTTTGCCGAGAAGGAAGGGCTGTCGTTTCTCGAGAAGGAACGGATTGCCGCGGCCGCTGTAGGATTAATCGACGAGGGTGACGTGGTCGGCCTATCCGGGGGCACTACCAACTATTATCTCGCCAAGCTTCTTAAAACGCGGCGGGGCATAACGGTCGTCACCAATGCCGTGAATGTCGCGATGGAGCTTGCCGGAAGCGACATTCAAGTGGTGGTCACCGGCGGTATGATGCGCCATAACAGCTTCGAGCTGTGCGGACCGCTCGGCGAGGGCATGGTCGGTCAGCTCAATATCGGAAAAATGTTTCTCGGCGTTGACGGTGTCTCCTCAACCGGCGGCATCACGACCTATTCCGAGCAGGAAGCGCACATAGCCAAGGCGATGATTGGCCGCTCGCAGGCAACTTATGCAATGTTCGATCATACGAAAATCGGCCGCACATCGCTGTTCTCAATCGCTCCGCTTTCGGTGCTGCAGGGCTTTATAACCGATATGCCGCTTCCACAGCAGCTTTCGGCGGCGGCGGAGGCGCACGGCATCAGCGTCTTCCTCGCTGAAGACGGCTCCGCAGTGGAACACATGGAATAAGCACAGCGAGATGGGCCGAATTTAAAAATATCATTCCCGTGCAAAGAAAGCTTCCAAATCCGAAGTAAGGATTTGGAAGCTTTCTGGTTTTTCTGGAAGCTTCATGCGTGACTTAATCAATCCGCAGCGTAGACCTGCCTGCCTCCGACCCAGGTGCGAAGTACTGAAGTGAATGATTCGGATGCCAGGACAAGGTCGGCTTGTTTACCGATTGCAATGCTGCCTGTGCGCTGCTGCAGTCCAAGCTGCCTTGCCGGATTGGCGCTGGCAATTCGGCTCACCTGCGATACAGTTAAATTGGTGTGCTCCAGCATAAAGCGGAAGGCATCAATCATTGTAAGCGTACTTCCTGCAAGACTGCCGCCTTCGCGCAGCCGGGCGATGCTGGCCCGCACGTCGACGGTGAGCCCGCCCAAATCGTATTCGCCGTCTCCCAGGCCTGCTGCCGCAATAGCGTCGGTAATCAGGATCAATTTGTCGGCGGGCTTGGATGCGGCAAGCAGTCTAACGGCGGCAGGATGAACGTGGTGCCCGTCCGCAATAATTTCGGCATAGATGCGGGCGTCCGTCAAGACCGCGCCGACCGTACCCGGCTCGCGGTGATGAAGACCGCGCATGGCATTATAGGTATGCACAGCTTGTGATAGGCCGGCATCGGCCGCTTTCATGATATCGGCATATACGGCGTCAGTATGACCGCATGCAGCGACTATTCCCTGCCGGGCGAGCTGCTTGATTAGCTCCAGAGCGCCTTCCTTCTCAGGAGCAAGGGTCAATTGTTTGATTATTCCGGGATGAAGGGATACCCATTTGTCGACCCAATCCATTCTGGGCGGCGATATATAAGCGGGATTCTGTGCGCCCGGCCACAGCTCACTGATGAATGGGCCTTCAAGGTGAACGCCGGCGAGTGCTGCGTAAGGCATATCGCTACGCATGTATTCCGCAGCGGCTTCAAGAACGGCTTCAATCGCCTCGCGTGAAGCGGTTACCGTCGTAGCGAGCATGGTTGTCGTCCCTTTTGATGCGTGAAAGCGGGTTATCGTATCGAACGCAGGTTTGGATGCATCCATGAAATCGGCGCCGTATCCGCCGTGTACATGGACGTCGATAAAACCGGGCAGCAGTATGCCGCCGGCGCCGTCAATAATTGTTATTCCGCCGTTCCCGCCTGTATCATGGACAAGACCGGCTTTCTTTTGCACAACCGCGGCGATAACGCCGTTCTCAACAACTACGCTGCCTTCCACGAGGCCGCTGTCAAGGACAATTTTTACGTTATCGAGGCGCCATTTGTCAATCAAAGGGTTCATAAATTACAACAACCTCCCAGCCTCTCGATCGAGAAGCACGATGACTCTTGCGTGGGTTTGCAGCAGCGATGCGGGACATTCGGTGGTAATCGGCCCGGTTAAGGACTGCTTCACAATTTCCGCCTTATCCGCGCCTTTAACGACCAGCAGTATATTTTGCGCCTTCAAAATCGAGCCTACGCCCATCGTAATAGCCCTCGTCGGCACTTGATCGAGCGAGTCGAAGAATCGCGCATTCGCTTCCCGCGTCGCGGCTTTCAGCTCTACAATATGAGTGCCGGCTTGAAGCGCATTGTCCGGCTCGTTAAAGCCGATGTGCCCGTTATGACCGAGACCGAGCAGCTGCATGTCAATCGGATTTGCTGCCAGCATCCGGTCGTATCCGAGGCACTCAGCCTGAAGATTATGAGCCATTCCGTCCGGCAAATGGGCACGGCCAGCCGGCAAATCGATATCATTGAACAGATGCTGCTTCATAAATCGGGCATAGCTTTGATCATGGCTTGGCGCAAGGCCGACATATTCGTCAAGGTTAAAGGTGGCTGCATCACGGAAAGTCATCTTTCCCGACCGATGCATCTCTATCATTTTTTCATAAATACCGACCGGTGTCGAGCCTGTCGCCAGACCAAGTACAGCATCCGGTTTATGCTCTAATAGGTCCGAAAACAGCTGCGCAGCGTAAATGTCGAGCTCTGCTGCGGTATCAAAACGTTTTATCTCCATCCGAAACGGCCTCCCAGGTGTTTTTATTGTGTTGAAGGAGCAAAAAACATACTTCAAAACGACAGTCGGATTCTCCGAGCCGAATTATCCTGTTTAAGCATCAAAAGCGAGATACGTGGTATGGAAACATCTCGCTATCCTAATGATTTAATTGTAAGGCATTACGATAATTATGACAATTAAAATGATTCAAAAAATCATAATAATGATTGATACAATCAAATATTTCAGGAGAACATGGAATCATCATAATGGATGATGATCTTGCGTTCGACTAAAGAGACCGTTTAAGCTTCGCAGGCGATAGCGCTGCGCCCGCCTGCTCGACTTGCTCCCGGGGTGAGCATTATGTAAGAATGGATTAAACAAATAATGTCTAGGGGAGTCGAAATATGACGGAAAATAAGGGTTCGGGACCGGAGAGCAGCGGGCAAACGGTTCGCCGCAAGAGCGAGCATATCCGTATTTGCCTCGAGGAGCCTGTTCAAAGCTTGGGAATTGAAACAGGTTTTCAGTATTACCGGTTCCGCCATTGCGCACTCCCTGAAATCGCGTTTAATGACGTGGATATAAGCGGCCCGTTTCTTGGGCTGCCGCTGCGGGCGCCTCTGCTCATCAGCTCCATGACCGGCGGAACGGAGGAAGCGGGCAGTATCAACAGCCGATTGGCTGAAGCCGCGGAGGCGCGGGGGTGGGCGATGGGCCTGGGGTCGATGCGTGCGGTTATCGAGAATGAACAGCTTGCCGGAACATTCCGTGTTCGCAGGGAGGCGCCTACTATTCCGCTGATCGCCAACCTTGGCGCCGTACAGCTGAATTACGGCTATGGAGTGGATCAATGCCGGCGCGCGGTTGAGTTGGCCGAAGCAAACGCGCTTGTGCTGCATCTGAACAGCCTTCAGGAGGTCTTTCAGGCAGAAGGCGATACAAATTTCCGGGGGCTGCTCGAACGGATCGGGGAAGTATGCAGGCAAATCGGAGTTCCAGTCGGGATCAAAGATGTAGGCTGGGGCATTGATGCCGAGACAGCCGCCCGGCTTGCAGATGCAGGCGTCTCGTTCATCGACGTGGCCGGAGCGGGCGGTACGTCCTGGAGCCAGGTCGAGAAGCACCGCTCGCGGGATCCGCTTCGCGCAGCCGCTGCAGCCGCTTTCGCTGACTGGGGCATACCGACCGCCGAATGCGTGCGCGAGGTGCGGGTGCGCCTGCCTCAGACGTGTATTATTGCGAGCGGCGGGCTGAACACCGGCGTCGATGCTGCGAAGGCAATCGCGCTCGGAGCTGACATCGCGGGCTTCGGGCGTTCGCTGCTCGCCGGCGCTGCAGCCAGCGAAGACGGGCAAGCGGGACCGGAAACCCTGTACAATCAGTTGGAACGTATCGAGTTCGAGCTTCGAACGGCAATGTTCGGAATCGGAGCCGCAACGCTGTCGCAGCTGCGCGGTACCGACCGTCTGATGATGCGCTGATCCGGCGGCAGCCGAGCCGCCCGGTACGGCTATTTCCGCCTCTCCGTTTGCCGCCCGGCCTATACAGTCCCCCTTTTATTATGAAGCAGCCTGCAGTCTCTCATTACGTTGTCGCTGCTTTCTCCGAGTGATCGTCCGCACCGGACCGGGAGCAGCATTGCAATTGCGATGCATGCTTTGCCAGCGAGGCGCAAGGTGCAGTACAATATAAGGCAGCAAAATCATTTCAATAACGGAGCTGTGAGGATAACAAGATAGAGCTGGGGGGAATTCAGTTGTCAGCGTGGTTTGAACGGAGCTTCGGATCCGATTATATGATTGTGTACCGCCACAGGGATTGGGAGCAGGCGGATCGCGAGGTTCAGAAGATGGCTGGATGGCTGGAGCTTCCGGATTCGGCCGAGGTGCTCGATATCGGCTGCGGGATGGGGCGCCATGCGCTCGCTTTGGCCAGACTCGGGTTCAAGGTAACGGGAATCGACTTGTCCGAAGCGCTGCTGGAGAAAGCGCGCGAGTGTAATATCGAGGAGCGGATTGAGGCGTTGATACAAGGGGATATGCGAGCCCTCCCTTTCGAGAACGGAAGGTTTCGCGCGACCGTAAATTTATTTACATCATTCGGCTACTTCGAGGACGAATCGGATAACCGCCGTGTGCTTAAGGAAATCCGACGTGTGCTGCGCGCGGATGGGAAATTTTTAATCGATTTTCTTAACCCGGCTTATGTGAAGCGTCATCTTGTTCCCCATTCAGTGCGGGTTGACGCGCAAACGGGTCTTCAAATAGAAGAGAACAGAACTATTATGGACGGATGGGTTGTCAAACAAATCACAATAGGCTCTCCTGGCGATCGTGATGCGGTCCGAAGCTATGAAGAGCGAGTACGGTTATTTCCGCTCGAATGGTTCGCCGGCGCGTTGGCGGAGGCGGGGCTGACGCTTGATAGCGTATATGGAGATTACGAGGGATGTACATATAACGAAATGGAATCGCCGCGTATGATCATGGCGGGGAGGGTATCGTTTTGACGGAATCGACAACAACGAATTGGTCGGACGGTATCGTGCAGGTGAAAGTGCCTTTGCCTTTTTCATTGAAATGGGTGAACAGCTATCTGCTTCCGGATGAGCGCGGGTACAGCTTGATCGATCCGGGACTTCATACGCCGGAGGCGGTTGCAGTGTGGAAGTTCATATTAGAAGAGAGGGGTATCGGCTTTACGGATATCCATACGATAGTATTAACGCACCAGCATCCCGACCATTACGGTCTTTCCGGCTGGTTCCAGCATCTCACCGGCGCTCCGGTTATGATGTCTGAGCCCTCTTACTCGTATGCGGTACGGTTATGGGGGGAGGAGCGGTCCTTCACTTCGGAATTATCGGAGCTTTATGCGCAGAACGGAATGCCCTTGTCCATTACTGAACAGATCGGGCCTCATCTCGAAAGCTTTGTCGAGAGGGTATCCCCTCAGCCGGAAGTCACTTGGATGACCGCCGGTCAGACGATCCGTATGGGGGGATTCGATTGGGAAACCATTGATGCGCCCGGGCATGCGCGCGGACAGCTCTGTTTCTACTCGCCCGAACGCAGATGGATGATTTGCGGTGATCAGGTGCTTCCGGATATTACGCCCAATATCAGCATTGTTCCGGGAGAAGACAGTGATCCGCTGCAGCAGTATAAGAGCAGTCTCGGTCATCTGCGGACGTTCGATGTGGCGATGGCTTTTCCCGGGCACCGGAATCCGTTCACTCGTTTCGAGGCCCGGATTGATGAGCTGCTGGAGCACCACGAACGGAGGCTGAAAGAAATGGTGCGCTTCCTTAAAGAAGCGCCATGCACCGGTTATCAGATGTGCGAGAGGCTGTTCGGCTCCCGGATTGCCGGAAATACACATAATTTGCGCTTCGCAATGTCCGAGACGCTTGCGCATTTGGTTTATTTGGAACGGAAGCGGGAAGCTGTAAGTCAAATAAAAGACGGAATCGTTGTTTATGAAGCGTAATTATTAAAGAAGCCTCATACCGGACATCTGTAAATACTGGTATAATAAGTGAGATTGGTCGGGCTTTATTTCTAATTTACAGCCTGCCTAAAGGAGCTTGACTGCATGTACGTATCGCGCTCGGAATCGCGCCAGCACAATAAGAAACGAAAGTCCCGCCGTATCCGGCGTTTGCTTTTTTTTAACCTCGCTATGCTGATTATCATTTGCGTACTGGCCGCGGTCTATTTCAGCATGAGACAGAGCGGCGACGGGCGAGCGGACCCCGGTTCTGGGGACGCCAATCGGCAGATAGCGGGGAATACTTCCCCTGGAACAGGCGAGTCTGGAGCGTCTGCGGGCAAAGGGCGCAATAATTCCGGTTCAGAGGGCTCCGGTAATGGAGCGTCTGCAGGCTCTGACCCGGCTGCTTCCGGCGCGGGAAGCGGCGGAAGCGGAGTCCCTGAAGGGCAAGCCCCCGGAGGTTCGGCAGTGAAGACGTCCCACGACGGGAGAGAAGAGAGCGGCGGAAACGGCGGTAAAGTGACCCTGTCCTTTGTCGGCGATATTTTGCTTGCATCATCCGTTGAGAATCTGATGGAGAAAAACGGTTACGATTATCCGTACAAGAAGTCGCTTCCTTTTCTGACCAAGCCGGATATAATGGCGGGAAACCTGGAGACGCCGATTACGGAGCGCGGCTTGCCGGCGGCAAACAAAAGCTATGTGTTTAAGGGCTCGCCGAAATCTCTCCCCGCATTGAAAAACGCGGGGTTCGATATCGTGAATCTGGCAAATAACCATACATTGGATCAAGGTGTGGACGGCTTGCTTGATACGATCGGCCATCTTGACGAAGCGGGAATTTCCAATATGGGGGCCGGAAACGACGACGCCGAAGCATTTAAACCTGCGGTGCTCGAATCGAACGGCGTCAGCGTTGCATACATCGGACTGACAAGGGTCGTTCCGGTAGCTTCCTGGAAGGCCGATAAAAACCGCCCCGGACTAGCCGAAACTTATGATTCGACCCGGGCGCTTAAAGCAATCCGGGAGGCGAAGAAGCTGGCGAATATCGTGGTTGTTATGGTGCACTGGGGAATTGAAAAGTCGGATACGCCAAACGCGGACCAGAAGCGGCTAGCGCATGAATATATCGATGCCGGAGCGGATTTGGTTATCGGCAGCCACCCTCACGTGCTGCAAGGCTTCGAAATGTATAAAGGCAAGTGGATTTCATACAGCCTGGGCAATTATATTTTTAATGTTACAAAAACGGATAAAACGAAGGACACCGGCGTGTTGGATGCCGTATGCACGGGAGAAGGCAGCTGCTCGCTTCAATTTCATCCGATGCGGGCTGCTCTGTCCCAGCCTGCCCCTCTTCAAGGCGAACAAGCGGCAGCGCTGCTTCATAGACTATCCGGTCTCTCCATCAACGCGACGATCGATGAGGATGGTTATATTAAACCGAAGGAGCAGTGATCCGCATGTTTAACCCGTGTGTAGCCCACCGTGGGGCGTCCGGCCTGGCTCCGGAAAACACGATGAGCGCTTTTAACGCGGCAATGTCTTTTCCTTTTGTGCAGTGGATTGAGCTTGACGTTCAATTGTCGCGGAACGGCGTACCGGTGGTGATCCATGACGATACGCTAAACCGCACAACAAGCGCTGCGGGTCGAGTGGCCGATTTTACGACATCGCAGTTGTCGCGGCTGGACGCCGGCAGATGGTTTTCAAAATCGTTCGCGGGAGAGAGCCTGCCGTTGCTTGAGCAGGTTCTTGATGCAACTGTCGGTCGATGCAGGCTTAACATTGAGCTCAAAACGTATGGCGGCCGGTATCCCGGTATGGAAAGGCGGGTCGTGGAGCTGCTCTACGCCAAAGGACTGGAGCGGGATGCGGTAATTACGTCGTTCGACACGGAGGCGCTGCGAAAAGTAAGAGAGCTTTCGCCGGAAGTCACTACCGGCCTTATAATTGATGCAGCCCCGCAGTCGCTGGTATCCGATTTGTTTGCGCTTGGAGCTTCTTTTCTGTCTATCGCGCACAAACGGATTACGCATGCTCTTATGGCGGCGATGAAGAGCAGAGAGATAACGGTAATGGCTTGGACCGTTAACGATATCGCCACGATGAAAAAGCTGGCGTCGATCGATCCGTCTCTTATGATTTGCACGAATTATCCCGACCGCTACGGCCAGCTGCTTCTCGAAACGAGCAAAAGATAGTATGATCGGTTCCTGGAACGCGTCAGCCGTCCGTTCAGAAACATAATGCTCCGCTCCGTCCCGTTCCATACACACAGGAACGGTTTGCGTAAGAACCTCATACACGCTCTTTACATAAAAAAACCGGCCCTCGCCTTAGTGACGGCCGGTTTCGCGTTCGTTGCTTTCGAAGTCGCGGTAACGGTCGCGTATCTCCAGCAATTTAGGCAGCTGCTCCATGAAAATGTCCACAAGGCGAGGATCGAAATGGCGTCCCCGCTCTTCGTCAAACAGCTGGAGAATTCGGTCCAGCTCCCATGCTTTCTTGTAAGCGCGGTCGCTCCCAAGCGCGTCAAAAACATCCGCGATCGCTGTGATTCGTCCGTACAGATGGATATCCTCGCCGCTAAGTCCTTGCGGATAGCCGGTGCCGTTCCATTTTTCATGATGCTGATGAGCAACGACGGCGGCCATTTTCAACAGCTCGCGGCCTGAAGATTTGAGCAAATTGTATCCGATTTCCGTATGCCGTTTCATAAGAGCGAATTCTTCAGCCGTAAGTTTTCCCGGTTTTTGAAGTACGGCATCGGGGATAGCGACCTTCCCGATATCGTGCATCGGCGATACCATCTTGAGCAGCTCCGCTTCATCGGCGCTAAGTCCGCAGCCGAGCGCCAGCACGAAGGAGTATTCCGCGACACGTTTGACATGATGGCCGGTTTCTTTGGACCGGCTTTCCCCGATCTCGCCCATCGCAAATATGATTTCGCGCTGTGTGGCCATGATTTCTTCATGCAGCATGACGGATTCGAGCGACTTGCCCGCATAGGAAGCGGCAAGCTGCAGCTGCTCCAGTTCATGTGTGGTGAAGACCCCGTTCGGGGTAAGCTTATTTACGGCTTGGTAGGCTCCTATGTTGCTGCCGTCGTTACCGACGAACGGCACAGTGATAATCGATTTCGTACGATAGCCGGTGCGCCGGTCGTTCTCGGCATTATGCCGGGGATCATTGTATGCATCTTCGATCAACAGCGGCTGACCCGTTGCGATCGAGTGTCCGACGATACCGGAACCTAGCGGGATCCGAATTTCGTCAACGCCATGGGCGACCGTTGTGAACAACTCCCCGCGAGCGCGGTCGATCAGCCACACCGTACACCGGTCAGCCAGAATCATTTCCCGGCCCATATTAGCCATTAATAGAAGAACGCTGCCTAGGCTGCGCTCATTCGCGATTTTCGCGGTATAATCGAAAATAATACGAAGAAGCTGGTCCGGCGTACGCTCATTACAGGAATTTTCCGGGTAAGCTGTATCGCTAGGCTCGTTAATCAAAGAACGACACTCCTTGACTGCGTAGTGGAAGACAAATGGTTGCGGTACTTCGTCAACTTTCACGTTCTTTCGACATAATCACTTTCTACGCAGGCTTGCGGGAATCCTGCTAATGTGAACACTTTGAATGGAAATATGTACAATACCGTGTTGGAGGTCTTGCAATGGTTGGATGGATTGAAGAATGGTGGCTGCGTCTTGCTGTTGGCCTCGTGGGCAGCGGCGCGATCGCTTTATTGGCCTTCAATATGCGCTCGCTGACGGCTTCCGGAGCCTGGTCGGCGGTTGCAATGGGAACCGGCTATGTAATGTTCGGCGGGCCGGCGTGGTTCGGCGCGCTTATTGTCTTTTTTGCTTCATCGACCGCATGGTCCAGGTTTAAGCGGCGGCATCGGTTCAAACGGGACGCCGAAGCTAATTACGCTAAGGGCGGCAGGCGTGACGCCGGTCAAGTATGGGCCAACGGCGGAATCGGTCTTGGGCTATGCGCCGCGCACGCGCTGTGGCCCGGCGATGGATGGCTTTATGCTTTTGCCGGCGTAATGGCAGCTGTAAATGCGGACACCTGGGCGACCGAGATCGGCGCGCTCAGCCGCACGGCACCGCGGTCTTTGCTCAGCGGCCGGTCCGTTCCGCCGGGCACGAGCGGCGGCGTCACCTCGCTTGGCAGCGCCGCTGCGCTGGCAGGCGCGGCGTCTATCGGCGCAGCCGTGGCGCTGCTGGCGTCGCCGCCCCTTGCGAACGCGCCCGCGGAGGCTGCGCCGGGCGCGCTGTTCGCCACGGCTGCAGCGGCCGGTATAGCCGGCGCCTTCGTGGACTCCTGGCTCGGCGCTACCGTACAAACCATGTACCGCTGCCGGGTATGCGGCAGCGAGACGGAGCGCGCCAGCCATTGCGGCGAGGCTGCCCGCCGGATACGCGGCTTTGTCTGGATGACCAATGACGCGGTCAACCTCGCCTCTTCCGCGGCAGCGGGCTTTCTCGCCTGGGGCATCGGTACCGCTCTGAGCTAGCCCGTCCCGCTTCCGACGCGGTGCTTCATTCACCTTTCACCTGCCATTCACGGAACTCCGCCCCCCCGGATGAAAAATTTGCATCTTTAATGCGCGATTTTGTCATTTCTCATTCAGCCGCACGAGCAATGCCGATTTACTAATTTCGTTAAGCCCGGCAGAGGAATGCCGCTTATTTAGATCTTTATTAATTAATTTACATTATTAGGTTGACAGCGCATTCATCCACTAGTATTCTAACTCTGATATAGGCAAAACATCATAATGGCTAAGCTGTAAAAGATTGATAGATCCAGTGCGAAAGTAAGAGCGAACGGAAAGGAGAATGACCGCAATTGAAGATCGAAACGGCAGCCTCGTTCCCCAACCAAAACGAGCCGATATTGCGTGCTGTGAATGTAAAGAAGGTGTTTGGGCGAGGCGAAACAGCGGTGACCGCCGTTAAAAATATTCACCTGGATATTGCCCGCGGTTCAATGGTTGCCCTCAAAGGCCGGTCCGGTTCCGGCAAGACGACGCTGCTAAATTTATTGGCAGCCCTTGACCAGCCTACCGAAGGCCGTGTTTTATTTAACGGGCAAGAGCTTTCGTTCCTGCCGGAGAAACAACGCAGCGCGTGGAGACGGTCGCAGATAGGCCTTGTTTTTCAGGCCTTCGGATTGGTTCCGCTTATGTCGGCTTATGAGAACGTTGAATTCGGCTTGCGCATCGCTGGAGCCGATAAGAAGCTGAATAAGGAGCGGGCGGAGAAGGCGCTGGAGTGGGTGGGCATGAAGCAGCGGATGAAGCACCGGCCGCCCGAGCTGTCCGGCGGCGAGCAGCAGAGAGTCGCCATTGCCCGCGCCATCGCACACGAGCCGGTATTATTGCTGGCGGACGAGCCTACCGCCGAGCTGGACAGCCGAATGGGACTGCAGGTCATCAAGGTATTCCGTGACTTGGTCGAACGCCGGGGAATGACAGTCGTTATGACGACGCACGATCCCGGAATTATGGAAATCGTCGACCACGTCATTGCATTGGAGGATGGAGAAATTGTCGTTGGGTCGAAATCGTAAACGCCGCAGACTGTTATTCAAGCAATCATCGGTCATATTACTTGCTTCAGCATTATTATCGGGTTGTTCGCTGCTGCCGCAGGATCAGAAGGAGCTGCAGCCTCCGCTTGTAAAGCCGGCCCAGGAGAAATTCGATTCGGTTGAAGCGAAGAAGGGGAGGATCGAACGGTTCTTCTCGGGGACTGCGATCGTGGCCTCCAGCCGGAATATTCCGCTCTTCTACAGCGATAACGGAAGATTGAAAGATATCTATGTGAAACAGGACGATACCGTGAGAGAAGGCCAGCTGCTAGCCGAGCTTGATATGGGCGATTTGGATTTACGTATCAAGCTGCAGAAGCTGAGCCTCGAGCGCGCCAATCTCGAATATATGCGAGTCAAGCAATCCGGAACCGACAAGGATGAAATACGGCTTCGTGAAATTGATGCCCAGCGGGAGAGAATCCTCCTCGACGCGCTTGAGAAACAGATGGAATCCGCACGGTTAACGGCGCCAATCGATGGAATTGTCTCGTTTAAGGATACGATTCAACCCGGGGACGGCATTACAGGTTATAAACCGATTGTAAGCGTTTCCGACCCGAAACAGATTTACCTGGTCTATGAAGCGGAGGACCCGAAGACGATTTCCGCAATTCAGCTTCATATGGATGTGGAAATCACGGTGGATAATCAGAAGCTGAAGGGCAGAGTGCTTCAAGCCCCGTCCAGTGCGCCGTTTACCGATAACAAGGAGCTGGCGGAACGTAATGCCAAACTGTTGTATGTAGGCTTGTCCACGCCTAACGATAAGCTTGCCTTGGGTCAAAGCGCCGACATTCGGATCATGCTGGAAGAGAAGGATAACGTAATTGTTCTGCCAAGGAGCGGCTTGCGCACCTATCTCGGCCGAACTTACGTACAGGTGCTGGAAGGGGACCGCCGCAAGGAAGTCGACGTCGAACCGGGACTTATGACGTCTACGGAAGTTGAAATTGTGAAGGGGCTGGAACCCGGTCAGCAGGTTATACTGAACAACTAGTCCGGCTCTGGTCGATTGAAGAAGAGGTGAAACGATGGCCTTATGGACGATGATTTTTCGGAAGATGGCGAAGAATCGTTGGCTTCAGCTTAATTTATGGTTTGGCTTAACGATATGCGTAGCTTTGTTCAGCTCAATGCCGCTATATTCACACGCAATATTGCAGCGGACGCTCTATAAGGAGCTTCAGCAGCTGCAGAAGGATCAGAACATTTACCCCGGTCTGCTGCGCGTTGCAACTTCCGTATCAAGCGGAGACAGGACTCCCCAGCAAATCCGCAGCTTGATTGCCAAAGCGGATACTTATATGGAAAATGCGCCGGCGCGGTTCGGGCTGAGCGCCCAATCGTTTATGATTGCGCGGTCGACCCAGGCAATACGCTTTCTCCCTGCGGACGCCTCGGACCGGGAGAAGAAGGAGCTGAATCTTACAGGGAGTTTCCGGACGGTAACCGATCTGGAGAAGCGGGTGCGCCTCATTGACGGCCGTTTTCCCGATCCGAACCGAAACGACGGTGTGTATGAAGCGGTGGTCACGCAGAAGTTTTTGATCGACTTAAAGCGCGACCTCGGCCAAGAATTTATTTATACCAACAGAGAGTCAGGTAAACAAATCAAAATTATCCCGGTCGGACTTGTCGAGTCGAAGACGGATAATGCTTATGATCAATTTACCGTGGAGCAGTATAATTCTTCTTTCTATATTCCTTTTGAACGGTTCGAAAAAGACTTTGTGGAGCCCAGCGGCATTCTGCGGCTTTCGGGCATTGTATGGCAGTATTCGCTCAATTACGAGCAGCTGAAGATCGACAATATTCCTTCATTTATTGATCAGAGTCAGAGGTTGAATAATTATTTTAACCTGAGACTTGGAATCTCTTCTGTCGATATCCCTGCCAAGGAATCGATCAGCTCGTATATTGAAAAGAAAGATAAGCTCGATGTCATGCTGTGGTCCCTGTATTCGCCGGTCATGTTCATGCTTGCATTCTACTTGTACATGGCGGCTAATCTTATCATCGAACGTCAGAAAACGGAGATTTCGGTTCTCCGCAGCCGCGGCGCCAGCCGTCTGCAGATCATGCTCGTTTTTGCCGTGGAGAGCGTAATTCTCGGTTTGCTCGCGCTTGCCGCAGGACCATTCATAGGCGTTTACTTTACGAAAATACTCGGCGCTTCGAATGGCTTCCTTGAATTCGTTCAGCGGTCTTCGCTTGATGTCGCGCTGAACAGCGCGTCGTATAAAGTAGCGATAGCGGCGGTTCTAGGCTCGATTATTCTCATTCTGGTACCGGCATTTCTGGCGACCCGCATCTCAATTGTCGGCCACAAGCAGCAGCTTGCCCGTGCTAACCGGCTGTCGTTCTGGCATAAAACGTTTCTTGATATCATATTGCTTGCGGTTTCGGTCTATTTGCTGGTCGGGTTCAACAAAAGACTGGATGAGCTTAAGCAGCTCGCGCTTGACCCGAACGCGCTGCAGGTGGATCCGCTGCTGTTCTTTATGCCGGCGCTGTTTGCACTTGGCTGCGGTTTGCTTGCCCTGCGAATTTATCCTTGGCTGATCAAACTCATATATTGGGTTGGCAGAAAGTGGTGGACGCCGGCTCTTTATTCCACTCTTTTGCAAATCAGTCGTTCGTCCTCTCAATATCTGACGATAAAGGTGTTTCTCATTATGACCGTTGCCATGGGGCTGTTCAGTGCCAATGCGGCCCGCACGATCAACGGCAATATGGAGGATAAAATTCATTATTCGACCGGCGCGGATATTCAGTTAAAAATCCATTGGGATAATGACGCGCCGCCGCCGCCGATGCAGAACGGCCCGCCGACCGGAGAAGACGCCGGGGCAGCGGCAATCGCCCCAAAGATCGTTACTTACACGGAACCGTCATTTATAAAGATGAGAGAATTAGCCGGCGTCGACACGGCTGCCCGCGTATTCCGCAAGCCGGACGCCAGCTTCAGCGTAAATGGCGGTGACGACCAAACTGTCTTATACGGCATCGATACATTCGATTTCGGACATGTCGCGTGGATGCGTGGAGGATTGCTGGATCACCATATCAACAGTTATCTTAATTTGATGGCTTCCGATCCGAAAGCTGTGCTTATATCACGCTCTGTGGCCGAAAAGTATAACGTAAAGCCCGGAGACCCGATTTCGTTAAGATGGGACGGTCTGGACAGCGCCGGATTTACCGTATACGGAATTATCGATTATTGGCCCGGCTGGAACCCGCTGCCTGTCGGCGGCACCACTGACTCGGCAGATGAGGGCGTAAGTCGTCCGAATTTAATTGTCGGGCATTTGCCCTACATCCAAAATCATCTCGCTCTGGAGCCGTATGATGTATGGATTAAACTGAAGGAAGGCGCGACCAGCAAAGTTATATACGAAGATTTAAAGAAGAAGGAAATTCCGGTTGAAGAGCTTGTAGACGCGAACCAAATGCTCATCCGTTCCAAAAACGACCCTTTCCGTCTTGCGATAAACGGCGTAATGACGCTTGGCTTCGTCATCTCCATGATGATCAGCTTATTCGGCTTCCTGTTGTTCTGGGTACTCACGCTAGCCGGTCGGACGCTTCAGTTCGGCATACTGCGCGCGATGGGGATATCGTTTATGCAAATAATCGGCATGCTCTTGAGCGAGCAGCTGCTGACCTCGGCCGCCGCAGTCCTTATGGGGGTCTTTATCGGCAACTTGGTAAGCGATTTGTTCGTGCCGCTCTTCCAGCTTTCGTTCAATGCGTCAGAGCAGGTACCGCCGTTTGAAATTATTCATCGACTGAGCGATTACGTTCAGCTGTACAGCGTCGTCGGCGTTATGCTGGCTGTCGGACTCGCCGTACTAGGGGTGCGGGTGTCACGAATGAAGATTACTCAGGCGCTCAAGCTCGGGGAGGAGTAGACGATGATTCATTGCGACGGACTTGTAAAAATCTATAAGACGGACGACCTTGAAGTCGTCGCGCTGCAGGGATTGGACCTTCATGTTGAAGCCGGAGAGCTAATGGCAATAATCGGCAACAGCGGCAGCGGGAAATCGACACTGCTCAATATGCTGGGCGGCCTTGACCGCCCTTCTGCCGGGAAGCTGCTTGTGGACGAGAAAGATCTGCTCAAATTCACGGAACGCGACCTTGTCAAATACAAACGCGAAACCGTGGGCTTCGTCTGGCAAAACAATGCAAGGAACCTGATTCCGTACTTAACCGCTTTGGAGAATGTCGAGCTGCCTATCCTGCTGAAAGGCCGTGGAAAGCGGCTTCGGGCGCTTGAGCTCCTTGATGCGGTGGGCCTCAGCCACCGCATCAAGAACCGGCTGAGTGAGCTCTCAGGCGGAGAGCAGCAGCGCGTGGCGATTGCGATCGCGCTTGCAAACGAGCCGAAGCTGCTGCTGGCCGATGAGCCTACGGGTTCGCTGGATACGAAAATGTCAAATCAAATACTCGACCTCTTTCGTGAGCTGAACCGGAATATAGGCATTACGGTCGTCATCGTTACGCACGACCCGCTGCTCGCGCGGAAGGTGGATCGCGTCGTTGCGATCCGAGACGGCAAAACTTCGTCGGAAATTATTCGCCGCCAGTCTTACGCCGAAGAACTGGCTGAGCTTGAGAGAGGCGGAATCTTCCCGGAAGAAGAGAGCCATGTGGAATATGCCGTCATCGACAAAGCGGGACGGCTGCAAATTCCGGCACCCTATCTGCAGGCCGAAGAATTTAAAGAGAAGAACAAGGTGCGGGTTGAGATGGAGGGAGGCCGAATCGTACTTTATCCACCGGAGAATTAACTCTATTCCCCGCAAGCGTACGATACTCCAGCCGATGGCCGCTCAAATGAGTGATTCATCCATATATCCATTCCTGAAGCCTCCGAAACCACTGACAAAGTGGAAGCCGGAGGCTTCATTTCGTAGATATGAGTAAGCTAGATGAGATTGCCCTTCAGCACCGCTTGCTTAATATAATCGGCTTGCCAGTAGGCGAGAGCCCCTATCGTCTCTGTCGGATTAAATGCGGACATCGTAGGGAATAAAGAATTGCCGGCAACAAACAAATTGTCCACACCGTGGACCTTCCCATAGCGGTCGGTGACCGATTGCATTGGATCCTCGCCCATTCTCGTTCCGCCGCTCGGGTGAGACAGCCGCCACGGGAATTGCACATCGGTCCCGCCCCATATGTTCTCAGCTCTGGCTGCCTGCAGCACCTCGACTATTTTCGGACGAAAAAACTGATGCATCCTGTTTTTTTGCGCACTCCAGTCGAAAGTAAGTCTTGGAAGGGGAAAGCCGAGCTGGTTTTTCGCATGGGGATCCAGATCAATGAAGTTGTATAGCATCGGCGGATCCGTCAGGAGCGTCAGAATCATATAATAATGACTGAAGGTTCGTGCTGCGAACTCTTTAAATCCAGGCCCCCAGCCCGGCACTCCTTCCGGCCGCGGAATTGATTTGACGAATTCAATTGGCTGTCCCGACGCTCCTGCCGGGTGCGCTCCGAAGAAAAAGCCGCCCATAACGAATCCAAGCCCGGTATGATCAAATCGGTTTTCCATATAATCGGTAACCGCCATCACAGTATGAGATGGACCGATATGTACATTCATCCGTTCGTCGAATAAACCGAAGACACCGAACGCCGGATGTTGGTGGAAGTACTTTCCAACCTGGCCGTACTGATTTCCTATGCCGTCCGGAGCATAATGGTCCCGCGATAAAAGCAGCAGCCATACATTGTACAGAGTGTTGGCCGCAACAATGACAATGCTGGCCGTGAGTTCATGGGAGACTCCGTCCGAATCAAGACAAACGACACCGTCAGCCCTTTGCGAAGAACTTATCGTAATTTTGAATACATACCGGTCCGTAAGGAGTGTGAAATTCGGATTTTTCTGCGCTTCTTTGATTTCGGTCACTCTGGTGTTTGATTTCGCATCTACCGTACATTCGTAGCCCATACAGAAGCCGCAGAAGCCCGTACGTTTCCGACCTTGATAATCGCGCGTCAGAATGCCTGCCGGCATTGGAAACGGCCGGTATCCCAGCTGCCTGCAGGCTTGCGCAAAATGATTCGTCGCATATCCTTGCTCAAGCGGCGGCAGAGGATACGGCGCTGTTCGGGGAGGCTCGTTCACCATCTGAGCCGCGTCACCGGAAACACCGAGCCGGTATTCAAACTTGGTATAATGAGGCTCCAGATCCTCGTAAGAAAGCGGCCAATTGGCAATCGCGCCGTCCGGAACCTGTCCCCACACATCCAGAGCGTTAAAGACGGTTGGCTCGAACCGCCAGCTTGCGCCTCCCCAGTGATTCATGCTTCCGCCAGGTCCCCATCCGTCAAGCAGCTCAGGGATACGGGGGAATACTCTTTGCGTCGCAGCACGCGAGTTGGGACGCCATGTCATACCCGCTACCCTTGGCGTAGCCCACAGGAGATTCTCGCGAATCGGAAACCGCAGCTCATCCATCGATACGTCTTTTGTCTCCACCATCGGGCCGCGTTCCAGAATACAAACGGATAACCCCGCATCGCTCAGCTCCCTGCCGAGAATCCCGCCGGCCGCGCCGGCCCCGACGATAATTACATCGTAATCAGGTTTTTTCTTCATAAGCAATCCCTTCAAGCGAATAGTAAACCGTCGGAAGACTGGTTTGCCCTATGGTCTCCGGCGGATGAAAGGTCGGGCCCGCATAGCCTAGCAAGCGCCAGCCAAGCGCTTCATAATTGCCTCCGTATATCGGGTCGCTGAACATTCCTTCCATCGTATGGTCTCTTATGAGTTCGAAAAAAGCGCTGTTTTCAAACCGGGTCAGTAAACCGGTTAGTTGACTGCCGTTAAGCTCAAGCAGCTTCGACCGGTATACGTCATTCGCCGCCTCGTCCAATTCGGTCAATCCTTCACGATAGCGTTCTATAAAAAACGGATTGCTCTTCATATCGCGTAAAATAAACTCGTATACTCTTGCCTGGTTGGCCCCGGGGAAAATGGCTTCAGTCAATAGTTTGATCATTTCAATCTCTTCATTGGAAACCAATCCGTTTCCCCCTTAATCAATAAATTCATACACATTCAAATATATCGCGGCAGCGGGCATATGATGTATCGAGGTGACCATAGTGAACAAAAATACTTTTGAGGAAGCTGCGGATTATGCGAGAATATATCAGCCCTTCGAGATGAATCTGCTTATTGTCCCTATACATCAACTGCCCGAAATATACGGTGAAATAATGGTATTACCGAAATTCCCCGTTCTGTATGTCACAAGAACCGGCTATATTCCGTATGCAACGAAATCGGAGATCATTAGGCGCGAAAGAGCGAATTTATTTTTGCTCGGAGGGGAGGAAAGCATTTCGGAATGGGTGGAGTACGTCTTATCCACTCTAACGAAAGGCAGAGTATACCGATTAATTAATACGCTAATGTCACATCGCTTGGCGGACACATATAATGGCCGTATTAGATACTGATGACATCAGCGGAGAGATGATGAAAATGAACAATATTTCATTGAAAATAAATATCAGGTCCAAGCGATACCAAAATAATTACGGCAGAAATAAGAAGGCGTTAATTCTGCAAGGCGGATATCCGCCGCATCGCCCCAGGGAGGTTGCGGAAATTCTGGCCGGTTTGTTGCGAGAAGAAAATTTCAGCGTCGAAATTTCCGATACCTTAGACGTATTGCTTGACCGGGAAAAAATAATGCGGACTGATTTGATCGTGCCCAATTGGACCGCGGGAACGATTACCGAAGAGCAGCTTCGTTCCTTTCTTGATGCTGTAAGCAATGGAACAGGAGTGGCCGGGATGCACGGCGGTATGGGAGATGCCTTTCGCTGCGAGATAGAGTACCAGCAAATGGTTGGCGGTCAATTTCTCTCCCACCCGGGGGGTGCTGGAATCACCTATCAGGTCCACATCATACAGCGGGATCATCCCATCATGTCGGGAATAGAGGATTTTGTCGTAACCACCGAACAATATTACATGCTTGTTGACCCTGCGAATGAGGTGCTTGCAACGACCTATTTCGGGAAGGTGCATCCTCCGGAGGTTTGGAGAGAAGTAATCATGCCTGTGGTATGGACCAAAAAATACGGTAGAGGACGGGTTTTTTATTGTGCTCTGGGTCACTCCCTGGACATTGTAACCATGCCTCAAGTGCTGACGATGATGAAACGGGGAATGCTTTGGGCCTCCAGGTGAATCAAGTGCAGTTGAATAGCTGAGCATCAAAAAAGCAGCAATCCCGCTTATTCCGGCGGGCTTGCTGCTTTATGTTGATTCTTTTGTAACGGGCGCCTCGCTATTTCGTCAGCTGCTCCATTTGGGTGATAAGCTCTTCAAAGACGCTCATCGCCTGTTCAATCGGTTCCGGAGTCGACATGTCCACGCCGGCCTTCTTCAGAATGTTGATCGAGTAGTCGCTTCCGCCGCTCTTAAGGAAGCCCAGATAGCGATCTACCGCGGGAGCGCCTTCTTCGAGAATTTGCTTCGCGAAGCTCGTTGCGGCCGAGAAGCCCGTTGCGTATTTGTATACATAGAAGCTCGTATAGAAATGGGGGATACGCGCCCACTCCATCTCGATATCTTTGTCGATGACCATATTCGGCCCGTAATATTGTTTGTTCAGGTCGTAGTAAATCTTGCTCAGGTCCTGCGGCGTGAGCGAGTCGCCCTGCTCCGCTTTTTCGTGAATGATTTTCTCAAACTCGGCGAACATCGTTTGGCGGAACACCGTTGTGCGGAACTGGTCCGCATAGTAAGTGAGCAGGTACATTTTTTCCTTTGGATCCGTAGATTTATTCAGCATATAATCCATCAGAAGCGCTTCGTTAAGTGTTGACGCCACCTCAGCGAGGAAGATCGTATACTGCGCGTCCCGATAGTCCTGATTATTGTCCGAGTAGTAGGAGTGAAGGGCGTGGCCCATCTCATGCGTCAAGGTGAACATGCTGTTCAGGTTGTCTTTGTGATTCAGAAGGACATAGGGATGCGTGCCGAAGGCGCCCCAGCTGTACGCTCCGCTCCGCTTGCCTTCGTTCTCGTATACATCGATCCAGCTGTTCTCAAAGCCCTCCTGCAGGACGCTCAAATAATCATCGCCCAGCGGCTTAAGGCTTTCTTTGACGGTTCCTTTGGCCTGCTCGAATGTGATGTCCATTTTGAACTCTTCCACGAGCGGTGCGAACAGGTCGTACATATGCAGCTCATCGAGCTTGAGCAGCTTCTTGCGCAGCTCCATGTAGCGGTGCATTAAAGGCAAATGCTTATGGATCGTATCAATCAAATTCGTGTATACAGTCTTCGGAATGTTGTCACCGTACAGAGACATTTCCAGCGCGGACGGATATTTGCGGGCACGCGAATAAAAAATGTTTTTCGTGACGTTCGCGCTCAGCGTCGAAGCGATCGTATTTTTTAATTTGCCGTATGTTTCATACATCGCCTTAAACGCGCTCTCGCGGACTTCGCGATTTTTACTCTCAAGAAATTGTATGTATCGGCCTTGTGTCAGTTCCACTTCTTCGCCGTTCTCGTCCTTGACCTTCGGAAATTTAAGGTCGGCATTGTTCAGCATGCTGAATATCGTGCCCGGCGCCTGGCTGACGTTTCCGACTCCGGCAAGCAGCGCTTCTTCCGCTTTGGACAAAATGTGGGCTTTCTGACGGCGCATCTCTTCGAGCGTGTGACGGTATTTGGCCAGTTCCGGGTTGTTAATCATCGCGTCGAGCTCGGCATCCGCGAGGCTCAGCACCTCGGGCGTAATAAAGGATAACGTCTCTCCGGTTTCGACGCTAAGCTTTTTTGACTTTTCGGATAAAGCCTGATATGAAGGCTCCGTCGTATCTTCGTGATGCTTCATGTTGGCGTACACATACAGCCTCTCTACGTGGAGCGAGAGCTCGTCCTCAAGCTCGAAGCAAGCTTTGAGCTCTTTCGGGTCTGCGAGCTTGCCCTGGAAGACTTCGACTTTCTTCATCAGCTCCTTGGCCTGCGAATATTCCTTGTCCCAGGCAGCCTGGCTCGCAAACAAGTCTTCCAGCTTCCAGCTGTTCTCCGGTGCGATCTCAGAACGTTTCGGTACGTGGTTCATCGGAATCCTCCTCGGTTGGTGTATAGTAGTCGAGGCCGCGGAACCGGGCGCAGGCAAGTACTGCGTGGCACCGTTTCCCGGCAGCAGAGACAGGGACAAAACGATTGGCAGCCATTTCACGAAGGATCACGCTCCCATGTACGGTTTGACCCTAGTCTTGCCCGCGGAAGGCCTCGTTATGACCCCATTGTCGTCAAGCTGTAAACAATCAGGAAAAAGGCAAACGCAATAAATACGATTGCGACGATTGCGATCCCTCTTCGCAGGCTTGCGGGAATGTTGTTCCGCTGAGTTATAACAAGAAAACCGAGTGCAAAAGCCGCGATGATGAAAATAATCGTTGCTGTCGTATCCACCTATGCTAACGCTCCCCTCAAGGCAACCTATTCAAAGCCCCGTAAAGTTATGTGTTCGATATACAGGATGAATTTTCCTTCAAATATCCGGAAAGTTCTTACGGTTATACCGAGCGAAAACCCTCTATTATCGCTTCCCGTTCTTCTTCGCGCCCAATGTAATCTTCCGGACGAAACCGGTTTACTGCCCAATGCAGCATTTCCGGACGGCTGACGAACGTATGGCACTCCTCGCCCCATTGGTCGGATATTTCACGGACAATCAGGGTTTTTCCCTGTACTTCCACGGTCAGCATATTGTACTTGTCCGTTTTATAGATCTGAACTTTTTTAAACATACCGGTATTCCCTCCATAATCATGTCGTATCCTTCAATCATAGCCATATTCAGGGGTAGAAATCAAATGAAAATCATGATAGAATGTGGAAACTGTTTCGCTGCATATGCGGGCAGGGCAGCTGGAATTGCAAGGATAGTTTAGCGGAGATGGGAAGAGAAGAGCTGAGCAGAGGAGAGGAAAGTATTGAAGAACAGGTATGAGCAGGCGGGAGTAGCCGTCACATGCAGGAATTTCGATGAATATGTCAAAATGTTTGATTTGCCGGAAAACGAATTGCGCGCAGGAGAGGTACTCGACATTGCGGCTGGAGGATCTTCCTTTACCGCGGACGCCAGGGAGAGAGGTCTGCAGGCGGTTGCCGCCGACCCGCGCTATGCTATGGCGCCGGATCTTCTCATTTCTGAAGCGGAGCAAGAAATTGCGGTATCTACGAAAAAGCTGGAGCAATTAACCGATCAACTCGACTTGACATACTATGGAGATATAAGTAAACACCGCGCCGCTCGTGAGGTATCGCTGAAGCGGTTCGCCGCGCATTTCACACAAGAGGAAGCCAGAGCGTCCTGCTATTCGGCAGGCAGCCTGCCTGAGCTGCCTTTTGCGGATAACCGGTTTTCGCTCGTCCTGTGCAGCCACTTTTTGTTTCTGTATGAAGAGCAATTTGATTTCTCATTCCATAAGCGCTCCCTGCTGGAGATGATGCGTGTATGCCGGCCGGGAGGAAGCATCCGAATTTATCCGCTGATGTCGCTGAAGTGGGAACCGTACCCGCAATTGCAGCAGCTGCTTGAGGTCGTCCGGGAAAACGGCGGGTCCGCAGAGTTATTTGCGACGAAGCTGCCGTTCATACCGGGATCGGAGCATGGCTTACTTATTAACGTGTAATTGCTTCAGCCCCAGAAAAGGTGTATACTGGGAATACTCGTCGTTCAAACGACGTTATTTTAGGAGGTTGTTCAATTGAAAGGAACAGTAAAGTGGTTTAACGCAGAGAAAGGTTATGGCTTCATTCAAGTTGAGAATGGAGAAGACGTTTTCGTTCATTACTCGGCAATTCAAGGCGAAGGCTTTAAATCTTTGGATGAAGGTCAAGCGGTTGAATTCGAGATCACACAAGGCAACCGGGGACCGCAAGCTGCCAACGTCACCAAGCTGTAGAATCTGACGTAATCGAATAATCCAGTCTCGAACGTATACAAAACCCGACAAATTGTTGTCGGGTTTTTCTTGTGTGCGCCCAGCATGGGCGCTATCTCTAGGAATCTCTTAAAAAACACGCGGTAGAAGCTTAAAAAAGTACGTTTCTATAAGCTTCTATCCGTGATAACCTGATTATCAGCATCGGATGTAAACGCATTCATGCCATTCGAATATGGAGAGGGGACCGAAAAGAATATGTGACCGAATGTATATATGTCGTTACTGGTTCTTTCAAAACATAGGGAGGTAGATGAATGCAGACCAATGTGTTCAGACTTGCGAGGCGAATCTTGATTGTGGTTCTTATCGCTGCAATTGCAATGCCGGTGACAGGGGCGATCGGATCCGGCGAAGTTATGGCTGAGGAGGAAGAAATAACGAAAGGCATTTTAGACGAGATGATATTCGGGAACCCGGAATCGGAGCAGGCACACCGGTTCAAGGGTGATTACACAAACGCAGTTATCGGTGCGTTAGGGGAATCCACGCGGGTTGCGCTTCCGCGCACTCCGGCCGATATCCAGGGCGGGGAAATGACTTTTACGATGAAGGTCGACCCGACTGCCCAAAACTATTTCACCGTTAAGTTCTGGGGGAGCGATGCATCAAGCTACAAAACGATGGTGTACATTAACGGGGAGCAGATCGGGTACCGCCGCGTCGGCGACTACCAGGCGCTCGAGATGGGGACAAGCGGCGCGCTGCCGAATCGGTTTTATTACTGTACGACGCTGCTTCCGCTCGAGCATACACACGGGCGCAATACTGTCGAAATAACGGTAAGGACGTATAGCGGGAACTTCGGCACGAACGTGGACCAGCCGTCCAGAGGGTATTACAACGCGTATACGCATAACGAAGCCTATCTGGATGTGTCCGGCGAGGTGCAGGGCTCCAAGCTCAAGGAAGGAAACTCCTATCTAAGAGACGATATAACGGATGCAGAGAAGCAAGCCATCGTTGACCAATATATGTTAAACATGGTCAATACGTTCAGTTCGTATTCCGCTATAATAGACGGCAGCCCGAATGCCAAATTATCGATTGAACGGTATAAGGACGATCTGCGGTTTTATGCGAATGCGCTCCAATATGACTGGTCTCCTGCCAAGACGGCGGAAGCGAAGAAGGCGGCGCTTCAACGTATTTTCAAAGTGATCGACAACCATGTCAAAGATTACTATGGCAATATCAGGCTGGTGACAAGGGGCGGTCATCAAGGCGACTGGGGCGGCTATTATGGCGCATTAGGCGAGGCGTTGTATATTGTCGAACAGCTCATCAAGGACGACGCCATCTATGGCGAGGCGGCATTCAACGCATTCCTCGATCAGCCGTTTGTGACGGGAACGCTCGACGGACTGTACTCGCTTGCGGGAGTAGACTGGAATGGCGGCGAATTAACTCGCCGTGAAGCGTGGGAGCGCGTGTTGAAAGCGAATTTTGACTTTGCCCGTTCCAGATTGTCCTATATCTATAATCAAGTGTTGTACACGTATGAAGGCGCATGGGAAGCGCACGAAGGTCTTCGCCTGATCGGCTCTCCGTTCTTTGAAGGAAAAGAGCGCAGCCATCAGATTCTTCTTGAAGCGGTAGGGGGGCAACCGTTCCTAGGAGAAGAAGTGCTGGTCGGCACGAACGGCGAAGAATTGGATTTGTACCATTCCTTGTTCTATCATGACCAGACGGCCAGGTTCACGGAAGATTACTTGCAAATTGTCGCTAAAGGACTCGCGAAGAGCAAGCTGGATGCGAACGGGAACGTCGTCAGGCGGCTGCCGTACGGCGAGCATTACACCGGCCTGACGGAAGCGGGGCAGACAAGGGAGAACGGATATGTCGCCAATTACGGCGAGGCGGCCAATTACCTTTTGAAGTACTTCTACAAAACGTTAAACCACCCCGGCGATGAGGAATTGAACGATCAAATCCTGAAGCTGGCATTGAAAAACATGCATGCCCGCGGGTTTACCCGGTACATGGGTGTGGATGAAGGCGGGAAACGAATTATGAGAGCGGAACAAGTCACGGATGAGCGGAACACGGCTTTTGCAGGTTTCTACGCGTATGGTGCGAGAACTTCAACCGGGATGGCGATGCAGTACGCATCTCTGGAAATGGAGATGGTTCACAACGAGCAAAGGTACAGCGGCCCGGAATGGAACGAGTACTGGCAGTATGCGAAGGAAGCGGTCGGTTTCGCGCAGCAGCAGCTTGCGGATCACCAACTGTTCAATTTCACCTTCGGAACCAGAGGCACGAATAGCGGAGAGGATTACCATCTGGCGGAGACGTATAAGTACATTTCGGAGACCCGCGACGATTACGAACGGTTTGACAGCGTAGCGGCGGGAGCCGTTCTTCCGCAAACGGATTTCGATTACTATACGGAAGGTGAAATTGCGGCGCTTGGCGTAAACCCGGCCGATTACGAGCAGTTTGCCTGGGCGGACGTCGACAATATGTTCATCTCGCTGCGGGATGGCGACTTCAGAATGTTCGGCAACCTGAACGAGCTTAACAAAGGCTACAGTGCAAACGGCAGACTGCACGTTCTTGGCGATAATTACGACCACATCGTCCAAATTGCGACCGACGGCAAATATCAATATCAGGACTATTGGATTCGCATGGACAATATCGACATGATTTTCTTCGAAGACCAGTTGACGAACGGCGCAACGGCACCGCAATCGACGGCGGGAGAAATCATTCCGATCACGTATCAGTCCGGCGTCGGCAAGACGGACCGCGACAATTTCGAGGCGGACACGCCTTACGCCGGTTACCCGGATTTGCTGACCGCAAGGTACGGGAAGTATTTCATGATTTTCAATACGACCCGCGGCGTTTATGGAAACGAACGATCCTTCGAGGTCAAAATACCGACGGATTATAAAGGAACAACCGTCCTTGATCTCGTATCCGGTCAGCAGCTTCCGATTGCGCGCACCGGGAAAGTGACTGTATCGCCAAAGACGGCAATGGTGTTGAAATTAACGTCCGATTATCAAAGGGACAAGGAACCGGATACGGTTGATTTTGCAAGCGCGTTGGCCGGAAACGGTTATGCGGGAATTACCTGGAAAACGACGGCCGGTGCACAATCCTACACCATTACCCGATCGGAAACGGAAAACGGCAAGTACGCGGTTATTGCTACAGGGGTAAAAGGGAACTACTACAAAGATTCCACGGTTCAAAACGGCAAAGTGTACTACTATAAAGTTTCCGCTGTGAACGGGATTGGAGCGGGAGATGAATCCTATCGGGCAAAGGTTACTCTGACTGTCCCGGTGTCCGGACTGCCCGGCATGGCATGGCGTGACGAACGCATCGGCACGACGGCGGGCAAAGCGGCGGTGTCCGGTTCGAGCATCGCGATTACCGGCGCGAACGGCCACGGCCTGGGAGAAGGCAACGACCTGATCATCTACGATCGGGATATCCGGGATTGGCTGCATTTTGTAAACCAAGCGGCTGCCGGAAGCAGCGCCGTCAGTGCGAAGCTGGACAGCTGGAACGGAAGCGCAAGCGGCATCATGATGCGCGATAAGCTGCAGGACAATACCCGGTATATTTATTTCGGCGCCGATCAGGACGGCAATCTTGTATTGCAGAACCGGACAAGGGATTCCCGCCACGCCTTCTCAGAAGAGAAGAAAAGCCCGATGAATGCAATGCTGATCGGACTTCGCGCGGAAGATTATCCGTATCTGAAGCTGGTTCGCGACTACGATTCGCATTTCATTCACGCCTATGTGTCCCGAGAAGGCGTGAAATGGCAAATGGTGAAGCGGATATTTACCCCGTTCCCTTATGCAGTCTATGCGGGTGTCGCTGCGGCCAAAGATGCAAGCTTCAGCGGCGTAACCGTAGAAGAAATGCCGCGCGGACAAATATATCCCTATGTGCAAAGGGACGGCAGCAGCGTCAAGTTTGCCTGGAATAAACCGAAGCAAGCGGTCAAGTTCAGCCTTTTCCGCACGTATGACACGGAAGCTGCGCTAACTGATCCGGTATTTAAGCCAGGCACCTTGGAACTTGAGGACAACTCCCCGTGGACTGGTCTGGTTTCGGAAACTCCGTTGTTGTCGCATGTGGACGTCGGACCGGGTTTCGACGATTTCCCGGCATATAAAATTGCAGCGATCTCTGCGGACGGATTGGTGCTCGGATTTTCCAATGCAGTATATCCGCCTGACGAAACGCCTGCGCCTCACGTATCGTCGATCAAGGTGAACAACTACCTTGAGGGACTGGACGATGAGATCCAAGTGTCGGGTCTGCCTGAGGGCACTGTCGTGAAGGTATATCGCAGGCCAACGGATCTCGAAGTACTCGGCGCAACGGTAACGGAAAGCACGTACGGAACCGTTAAGATTCCGCAAATCGGCTCGGAATCCGGCGTTCTATACGTATCCGCGACGATTCCCGGCAAGATGGAGAGCGCCAGAACGGCTAAGTCGTACCCGGGCGAGAATGGGCTTATTAACCTGAAGGCGGAGAAAGATGCCACGCTGCGGTTTAACACCACCGCACCTGGCGACTTCAATCAGTTTACTATTCTATCCAACGGGACACAGGAAGGGAATAAAAGATTCGGCATCGTTACCTTTAACAACGTTCCGGATTTGGAGGATGAAGCCATCGAGTCCGTTACCTTGAAGATGTATCGGGCCAACACAAGATCGGCTACCCTGCGGGCGCACCATATCGAGTGGGATGACTGGAAAGAACCGGGTGCCGGCGGTACGCTAGGAGCCGAATTGAAAGCCGGGTATTTTGGCGGAAGCACGCAAGCGGCTCTTGATTTCTTCGATGGACCGAATGCATCGGCTGTCATAACTCCTGATAGCGCCAATACGGTGTATGGCATCAACGGAACCTGGAATTTGGACGTGACGGAGATTGCCAAAGCGAATCAAGGCACCAGAGCGACGTTCCTGCTGTCTGTTCCGAGCGGAGAAGTAAATCCACTTACGAAAGAATATACTTCCGGTACGAGCGTCCCGGGACAATTCGCAGCTGAATTGATTGTTAAATACAAGACGGATAACATCACGGCACCGCTTACCGCATCCGATATCAATGTAACCAATAATGCGGAAGGAACGGCGGATACGGTTCAAGTTTCCGGGCTTGCGGCTGGAACCGTTGTGAAGGTATACCGGAACTCCTCGGATACCGAGGCGCTTCTTGGCGCCGCAACCGTTACCGAAAGCACGTACGCAACCGTAAGCGTTCCACAAATCGGCATAGCGCCAGGCACGTTGTATGTGACGGCGACCGCCCCGTTCAAGCTGGAAAGCGAGAGAACGGCCAGGAATTACATCGGCGAACCTGTAAACTACACGAAGGGCAGCTACTATACGTACCTGAATGAATTGAAGCGGATCGGCGAGCAAGCCGAAGGTTTGCTGGTCCCGGTTCCGATGTCGCTCTATTCGTTTGAAGGCAATGCGGAGAATGCGTTCGGGGGAACCCATGCAACCGTAGACGGTACACCGGCTTATACGGAAGGCAAGTTTGGCCAGGCGATCGATCTGAACGGCATCAATAGCTTCGCCACGCTGCCTTCCTGGCACGCTTTGTCCACATCCGATGCCGTAACCGTAGCGACTTGGGTCAACTGGAGAGGCGGAAATGCGTGGCAGCGTATCTTCGACTTCGGGAACAACACCAATCAATATCTGTTCCTGACGCCGAGTTCCAGCGGCAATGTGATGCGTTTCGCGATCAAGGACGGCGGCGGCGAACAAGCCGTCCAAACGTCGAAGCTGCCTGTCAATCATTGGGTGCATGTGGCGGTCACTGTCGGCGGAGGCACGGCGAAGCTGTATGTGAACGGCGAATTGAAGGCAACCAATAGCAATGTCACCATCAAGCCGAGTGATTTCAAACCAAAAGTAAACTACATCGGCAAGAGCCAATGGCCTGATCCGTTGTTCAACGGTTTGATCGACGAATTCCGCGTCTATAATCACGTACTGAGCGCAGAAGAAATTCAGGCGGCAATGAACAATACGGCGAAGCCATGGATTGACAACAGCCTTGTCACGGTGCTGCTGGCGGAAGCTGCCGCTCTCGATGAAACGCAGTATACACAAGAGAGCCGGCAAGCGCTTGATGAAGCGGTCGCGTATGCGAATGCACTGCCCGCCGATGCGGATCAAGCGACAATCGACAATGCGGCTGCACACCTGCTGAATGCGATTGAGTCGCTGAAGCCGTTATCGACTTGATCGGCAGCGAGCAATAACTCGAACTGGCTTACTTGATTCCCGTAAACAGCAATCACCCTCTGATTGGCCCTATTGGCCAGGTGGAGGGTGATCTTTTTGTTCTCGGATTTTCTGGCGGCTTTTTAACCGTTTGCGATCTGGACCGATAATCTGAATAGGAGGACTATGCTTTGACCGAAAGGTGAAAGTGATGTTAAACTGATCATTGGAATTAAACGTCAGGGGAGCGATCTTAATGCCTAAATTTAAATTGTTTAAAGACCGTAAAGGGAAGGCCGATCAGGCTAAAAATAATAAATTCGTCAAGCTGGCACGCGAGATTTATGTACATGCACGTAAAGGCGGGCCGAACCCCGAATCCAATTTTGCGCTCAAAACCGCCATCACAGCGGCTCGCGCCGAACAGATGCCGGTCGATAATATCGAGCGTGCAATCAAGAAGGCGGCAGGAAGCGCCGATAGCGTCGATTACGAAGAAATCATGTACGAAGGATACGGCCCCGGAGGCGTCGCCATCATGGTGCGCTGCCTGACCGATAACCGCAACCGGACAGCTGCCGACGTCCGCTCCATATTCAATAAACGCGGCGGCAATATGGGGGAGAGCGGCTGCGTTTCGTATATGTTCGACCAGAAGGGGCTTCTCGTCGTGGACCGTGAGTATCACGAGACGGACGAGGACACCATGATTATGCTCGCGCTGGAGGCAGGTGCGGAGGATGTTATCGTGAATGAGGACAGCTATGAAATTCTTACTCATCCGCACGAATTCGAACAGGTAAAGACCGCTCTGGAGAAAGAAGGCTACAGCTTCACAAGCGCCGCAGTGCGCTGGCTGCCTCAAAACACGGTCAAAGCGGAAGGCGAGAATGCCGAGAAGCTGCTGAAAATGATGGATGCATTCGAGGACAATGAAGACGTTCAGGACGTTTTCGCGAACTTCGAGATCGAAGACGAAGTATAAGACGAGTTAAAACCGGCTTAATCACCACAAACAGGATTCATGAAAAACGCCTTCCGGCTTCGTATGGTCAACATACGAGAGGCCTGAAGGTTTTTTTATACTTTCTTTAGTTTTTATTTAAGCGGAGTCAACATCTGCGGTCTACAATCAAATACAAAGATCGCAGAGGGGCTTGTATAAGGTGAACAGAATATCAATAGTTGCAAGGAAGTGGCTTCTTACTCTTCATCTTCTGTTTAGCGCAATCATGCTTGGCGTGACGATCGCTTTTCTCATGCTAAGCATTAAGGCCGCCGCCACAGATGATGAGGGGGTGTTGAAGGCTTGTTATACGAGTATGCATCTATTGGCCAGGACATCCATCAAGGCTTCAACGGTCGGCGGGCAGGCGTCCGGGCCGATAGCCGTTCTTCCATGCATAAGGGGAGTGCCTTCAAGTGAATTCATCCACTGAAGGCCTCCCCTTAATGCAAAGGCTATTCCACGATCGTCAATATTTCATCAATCTCTTTGCGCGGCAGCTTGCCGGGCGTTTCCGAAGGATACCCGAGAGCGATGACCATATTCACATCGAGATGCTCTTCGATGCCCAAATATTCCTTGAGCTGCTTCTCGGCAAGCAGCACGGGACCGGTCATCGGACAGGTAGCCAGACCCATTGCATGGGCGGCCAGCATTAAATTCTGTGCAGCCAGGCAGCTGCTCTTGATTCCTTCCTCCCGCCATACTTCGTCACCGACCAGGCCGATCGGATCGAATATCCGGTCGCGGAATTTTGAAGCATACGGCGTTGCCAGGCATACGATTAACGCAGGCGCGTCGGAGAAAGCCGTCGCATAAGGACCGAATGATTTCAGGAGCAGCCTCGCTTCCTTGTTCAACCCTTGCGCTTCCGCACGCTCTGCCCGGGAATGGAGCTGAACCCAGGTCAGATCTTCTATCGCTTTTATTTTCGTCTTATTCGTTATCACGACAAATTTCCAGGTTTGCGAGTTCGTGTCGCTTGGCGCATAGCGAGCGCAATCGATTAATTCGCGTATTTGCTCCGTTGTGACGGGCTCGTCCGTAAATTTGCGAACGCTTCGGCGTTCATGGATCAGCACTTTTACCGATTCAAAATTCATCTCTCTATCACTCCCTCCCTCATTATAGTGAAACCTCCCGCTTTTGCAACAGAAAAGAGGCAGGATTTATCCGCTCGCCCGGGTAATAAAATGTTTCGCCAGGAAGCTCACGGAGGCGACAAGCGCCAATGTCATCGCCAATTGGAAGAAGGCGCTTTTGCCAAAATGCTCGAAAACCGCGCCGCCGGCCGTACCGCTTATAATACCGGCAAAACCCGTCCATACGACGGCATAAACGGCCTGGCCCGAGGAGCGGTACTCGTCCGGTATAATAGATGATAAATAGCGCAGTGCCGTAGCGAAGTATATGCCGAACGAAACGCTGTGCATAGCCTGGATCGGAAGGATCCAGACGGGCGACGTAATTTCGCTGATCAGCCAGAACCGGATCGCATACATAAGACTCGCTATTGCCAGCAGCGGCAGCTCTTTATACTTATGCCCGTATTTGCCGAGCAGAAAGAATACCGGAATTTCGCTGACCGCTGAAGTTAACCAGGCAATGCCGACCAGTGAATCGCTGGCTCCCATTTCCCGGAGCGTTACGGCCAGAAAACCTTCATACATTCGGTGAGAGATCGAAATTATCAATATGAGGACGAAAAAGGCGACGATCTCAGGCTTACGCAGCAGCTTGTAAAAGCCGGAGAATTCAATTTTTCGCAGCGATCCCTGATAGTCTTTAAGCCCAAGCGAGAACATGAAGGAAATCCCTACGCTGCACAGGCAGAAAATCAAAGTGGATGAGGACCCGGTGAACCTCAGAAGCTGCCCCATGAAGAAGGCCATAAAAGCGAAGCCCAGCGAGCCGAAAATGCGGACGAGCGCATAAGGCGTACCCGTAAATTGGCTGGACAGAAGGATGAGGCTGTCGCTTAGTGGATTCATCGGCGTCTGGCAAAAATAAAAGGCAAGCATGAGAAAGCAAATGAGTATAAAGGAGTCGGTTGAAAAAAGCAAAGATACCATGAGGAACTGTCCGATTAATAAAGAGACTAATATTTTCTTGATGGTGCGGTACTTATCGCTGGCGGCACCAAACAGCAGATTGGCAAAAACGGAGATAAACGGTCCGGTGGCATATATAATTCCGATTTGGGAAGCCGAAAACCCCCGGTCGAGGAAGTAGAGAGGAAAATACGAGACGACAATCGCTTGTGTCATATACACGGCAAAGCTGAAGCTTCTCAGCAGGTTTGCTTCCTTAGAAGCGGTAGACGATTTCACGGCCCCCGTAAGTGCTGCGGTTGGCCCCGAACCGGAACTTGATAAACCCATAATCTCTGTCACTCCATATCCATATCCATTACTTTGTACATCAGTATAGCACGGATGAGGGCGCTGCAGAGTGCAGAACTTTACGGTGGCAATAAATGACACCCGAACTCAAACCACCTCTTCCAGATTGTGTAAACGAACCGAACGAACAAGATTTCGCTCTGGATTTGTGCGTTCTGAAATGGTACATTATTGGTTGGGGGTTTTACATGGTGAACCAATTTTTCATATGGAACGAACGGCTTGGTATCGCGCTGCCCGAACTGAATCGTGAGTGGGAGTGTTACAACGATCAAGAGCAAGCGGATATCGTTACCCGTTGGGAAGTTATTCGCGGTACCATCCCGGACCGGGTTTTTGCGCTCGAGCGCTTAATTAATACGAAACAGGCGCAATTAAACGAGGAAGAAGATTTCGAGACTTCCTGTACAATAAATGCCGATATTGCGGAACTGGCAAGCCGCATTAACGATTTGCATATTTGGTACCGCATCAATCAGGAGATTGAAACGCGGCGCCATTCCTAAAGGAATGTGTCAAGGAGGGCGCCAACAATGCCGATGCCAGCTCGTGCTCGCCATGTGCCGAGAACGCCCGTACTGCTTATGTACCGGGTTTATAAATATGTGCTGCCGGAAGTCAGATCGGAGCTTCGGCGTCTGCGGACGATCGCGGAGCTTATTCCAGACACGGAATTGAGGACGCAGGCTCTTGCAAGCATGACCAACAAGCAGTTTCACTGCGAAGGAGGGGGCGTATATGCCGCGGCCAACTTAGGCAAGCGTCATATATTGATTCCGCTCATTGTCGCCTTGCAGACAATAAGCGACTATTTGGATAACTTATGCGACCGCAGCACTTCGCTGGACGAGGGCGACTTCCGGCTGCTTCATCAGTCGATGCTGGATGCCGTAAACCCGAATGCGCCGCTTCGCGACTATTATGCGCTGCGCAGCGAGCGCGAAGACGGCGGTTATTTGCATGAGCTGGTACGCACATGCCAATCGTGCGTGAATAGGCTTCCTTCCTATGCCAGCGTTCAGCCATTTGTATCCGAGCTCGTAGGCTTGTACGGGGATTTGCAGGTGTACAAGCATATCGTGAAGGACCGCCGCGAACCGCTGCTGCTAGCCTGGTGGGAGAAGCACAGCCACAAGGTTCCGGGCTTGCACTGGAATGAATTCGCCGCTGCCACCGGTTCAACGCTCGGTATGTTCATGTTATTTCTGGCCGCGGCCGAAGAAGGATTGACGGTGTCGGACGCTATAATGATTCGGGACGCCTACTTTCCTCATATATGCAGTCTTCATATCATGCTCGATTATTTAATCGATCAGGAAGAAGACCGCGAAGGCGGCGATTTGAATTTCTGCAACTATTATGACGATCAGTCCAGGCTTGTGGAGCGAATCGGCGAGATCGCCAGACGTGCTCGCCGGGATGTTCAGGCGCTTCCCGCGCCGGGGTTTCACCGCATGATTATAGAAGGGCTGCTGGCCTTGTATTTGTCCGACCCGAAGGTAAGGGAACAAGACGACGTAAGGCGCGTATCCAAGCATTTGATGAGAAAAAGCCCCTTAACGCGGTTATTTTTTTGGGGGAACAGTGTTTGGATCAGGATGCAGCAATCTTAATATACAGCTTTGAAGAGACAAAAAGAGGAGTGGATCGACATGTCGGAAGTGAAATCTATTGCCGTTCTTACAAGCGGCGGCGATTCGCAGGGTATGAATGCGGCCGTGCGGGCGGTAGTGCGCAGCGCACTCTACCATGGATTGGAGGTTTACGGGGTCCAACGGGGGTATCAGGGGCTGCTTAACAACGATTTAAGACAAATGGATCTCCGCAGCGTTGGGGATATAATTCAACGCGGAGGAACGATTCTGCAAACCGCCCGCTGCAAAGAGTTTCTGTCCGAGGAAGGCCAGCGTAAGGGTGCCGAGGTGCTTCGCGAGCGGGGTATCGACGGCCTGGTCGTCATTGGAGGAGACGGTTCCTATCAAGGCGCGAATAAACTCAGTAAGCTGGGTATTAAAACGATGGGCTTGCCGGGCACGATCGATAACGATATTCCGTTCACCGATTTTACGATCGGCTTCGACACGGCGGTCAGCATCGTGGTCGACGCAATCAATAAGCTGCGCGATACGATGACCTCGCACGAACGTTCATCGATCGTTGAAGTTATGGGCCGCCGCTGCGGGGATATTGCCTTGTTCGCAGGACTTGCAAGCGGCGCGGAGACAATTATCGTACCTGAAGTGCCTTTTGATATCAAAGAAGTGGCAAACCGGATGAAAGAAAATTTCATGGCGGGCAAACGGCATAGTATTATCGTAGTGGCCGAGGGCGCAAGCACGGGCGATCAGATTGGCCGGGGGTTAACGGATGAATGCGGTTTGGAACCGCGTGTTACCGTGCTCGGTCATATCCAACGCGGCGGCAATCCAACGCACAATGACCGAATTTTGGCCAGTCAGCTTGGTGACTTTGCGGTTCGTAAGCTCATGGAGGGCGATTCCGGCAAAGCTTGCGGCATTATAAGGGGAGAACTAACCGTTACGGATATCGAGAAAGTGGTAAGCACGAAAAAACCGTTCAACATGGAACTGTACAATCTTGCACTTCGTTTATCACAATAATCAACATAAAAGCCTTATACCGGCGCTAGAAGACGAATTTGCATTCACCGGTATAAGGCTTTAATTTTGCAAAAGGAGAGCTGACGCGCATGTTCCTATATAAAATCGAGATTGAAATGGAAGGTAACTCTGCGCATCTTATTCTGCTTGCGCAAACCGACGAACAGGCATTTTCCTTGGTGGAGAGCCATGTCGCCCGCCATTATATAAAAATGCCGGTATTGAAATCAGTTGCCGTTGTGGAAAAGAAGCGGCCGGAGCCGGGAACCGGCTACTTCATCGCGCACAATGAATAATCAAGCGAAGTAAATAGCATTGACTAACATAACAAAACAGACTACCATGTATGTAAAGTTATGGAAGGAGAGAATAGGGAGAATGCATATTGCAATCATTACGGGCAGCAACCGCGCAGGAGCAGCAAGCACCAGAGTCAGTCAATACTTGATGAAGCTTATCGAAGAGAAGGGACACCAGGTATCCTTTATCGATTTATATGAGCGGCGCCTTCCGCTTTATTCGCCCGACGACACTGAATTACACGCTGAAGTGGCTGCAATGAGTGAAGCAGTGCTTGAAGCGGATGCGATCGTCCTCTCCACGCCGGAGTACCATGGAAGTGTTTCCGGCGTACTCAAAAACGCGCTTGATTACCTGGGATTTGACCACTTTGACGGCAAAGCGGTTTTATCGGTCAGCGCTGCGGGAGGCCCTGTGGGCGTCAGCTCGCTGCAGCATTTGCAGACCATTGTCCGTAACGTGCATGGAATCAACTGCCCGGAGTGGATTTCTGTCGGCGGTGCGCAGCGCGAGTTTGCCGAGAATGGCGAGCCGGCCGGACAGGACGTTCGGCTTCGCGTTACACGAACGCTTAATTATTTCTTGGAAATGGCGGCGAAGCTGCAAGGTTAGCACGCGTCAACAAAGAACGCCCTGCATAGCCGTAAGACAGCAAAACTGTCGAACCAGCTGCGCAGGGCGTTTTTACTTGAACTATAAGAATAATAGCTGATGCATTATTTATAATTGACGCCGGCCGAATACTTATTCCCTGCATTCCAAAGCAGAAATTCATCTATACCCGTGTCGTGAAGCGCCTTGATTTGGGCTTGAACCTCGCTCGCGCCATATTTGATATAATGCCCCTTTCCCAGCCAGCTCGCGGTGAAATCTTGAATCCAGGGCCGGATTACCGGCTTGTAAGAGCCGATCGGATCAAGCTTCTTATGCGTATCGATCATGGAGCCTTTAATTGTTTCGTACGGGTTTTTATCCGGATCCTTCAGTTTGAACCAATCGGTGCTGTAATGGCTTGGATACACCATCGGGCAGATAATATCGACATGCTTGGAAATTTTCACGAAATCCTGACCGATTCCCTCGGCCGCAGGCACGGATGCGGCGTAGCCGAATATATCGACCGATACGCGTGCGCCGAGAGGCTCCAGCTGGGATTTCGCATATTTGACGAACTCCGCCACGGTGTCGACGCGGCTTTCTTTGGTTTTGTCGTACACAAGTGAGTCCGCTTTCTTCTCGAAACCCTCCGGGAAACGCACATAATCGAACTGAATTTCTTTAAAACCGAGCTTTACCGCTTCTTTAGCGACGGCAATGTTGTAATCCCACACCTCTTTTCGGTACGGGTTCACAAAGCTGTCCTTCTTGCCGTTCTCCCAGATCGAACCATCCTTGCGGCGGAACGACAGCTCGGGATGTTTGCGGGCCAGCACAGTGTCTTTAAAGACGACTACCCGGCCGATAGGGTAGACATCGTGCTTCTTGAGCCGTTCCATTAAACCCTTAATGTCGCGAATATATTTCTGCGGCGTACCAAGCTTGAGAAGCTCGGCATTGTCCGTCGGAAAAGTGATATAGCCGTTGTCGTCCTTCAAATCGATAACCATTCCATTCAAATCGGTATCATCCAAAAGCTTTAACAGCGATTCCATCCGCGAGCCTCCCGCACTGTGTGCGGTTACGTAGATTCCTTTAATCTTAGGCGCGTCCGGCTGAGGGTCGTACTTGACCGATGAAGTCCCGGCTCCTTCCCGATTCGGGGTTTCCGGCGCGGTCGGCCCGGGAACCGGTATACCTGAGCCGTGCATTATCGGTGCCAGAAATAACGAACTTAGCATCTTGCTTGCTGAAGCGCTTTCTTGTCCTGCGTGCACCCCGCCGCCGTTGAAAACCTGCAATAATAACAACATTACGGATAATATGACGTCCATTTTTTACTCCCCCGCTGCTTCTGTATTCAAATTATAATGCAGATTTTATGCAACGCACAGAGTATTTTTCCCCTTTTTAATAAATAAACAAAAAAAGAGCGGGAACGCTTGTACGTTCCCGCTCGCCTTTCTTAGTGCAAGAGCACTTCTCTTTGATATTCACAAATGCTGTGCTGCACAATCTCCATCGCATCTCCCGGTTCCAGCAATGCCAGTCCATCCCGAAGCACGATATTCAAGTTCAATTCCCGCTCCGTGAGAAAAGGCACTAGCTCTGGGACCAGCTTTTCCACAATCATCAACAGTTTGACTGTTTCCATATCCATGAAGCATCACCCTTTCATCGTAATGGAGGGCAAAAAGCGTATGGCATGAAACCTAAATCTGCGGGATAGTTTTATTATAACAGCAGAAACTGAAAAAACCTAGTGACATGCTGAAAATTCCATATTTGCCGGGCATGCGAAGGCCCGCGGCGAGGGTAAAGGTTTATACTGTAGGACGGCGAAAATCTCCCATGATCCCAACTGTTTCGACAATGTTCACAAAGGCGTTCGGATCCGTTTTTAAAATAATATTGCGCAGCTCGGCAAGCTCGAAACGGGTAGTGACCGTCATGAGCATGTCCCTTTCCGCGTCGGTGTAACCCCCGCGGGTCCGGATGACGGTAATTCCGCGCTTAAGCGGGAGCAGGGCCTGGCGGAGTGCGTCAGTCCGGTTTGTGACAATGAAAGCCGTTACTTTGACATAACGGATGTGAATCAGATCGATCATTTTGCCGGTGGTGAAGATCGAAAGCAGCGAGAAAAGCGCGATATCCCAGTTCGCCGTCATAAATCCGAGCGCGGCTATTATGCTGCCATTGATCACGAAGATCAGCATGCCGATGGAAATCTCCCTTTTTCTGGTGACAATGCTTGCGACAATATCTACTCCCCCGGATGAAGCGCCTTCCCGAAGAGAAATTCCGCTGCCGAATCCTACAATGACTCCGCCGAACACCGCGCCAAGCATCAGATCGTTTACGAACGGATGCACGGGAATGACCTGCATGGCGACGGTTGTGGTCAAAACAGAGAATATGCTCCAGCCGACAAAACGCACGCCAAGCTCGCGCAAGCCCCACAAAAGGATAGGAATATTCAACAGGAAATAAAGCCAGCCTATATTCAGACCGGTTGCATAGCCGGCGATCATGGTGATGCCGGCCAGCCCGCCGCTGATCATTCTGTGGGGAATAAGCAGTTGATTGAAGCCGAAAGCAATCAGGAGCGAGCTGATCAGCATTATTATTACCGTTCGGGTCCTTCTCATGACAATGTTCACCTCGGCTTGTATTAAGCGGTTATATCCGGACAGGACGAGCGTTTGCCCGCTCCATGGATAGGGTAATAGTATGCGTAGTTTACGTTTACTGGTATTCGTCAAGGTTGTTGTGCTATAATGAACTGTATATTTTCTGTAGGATGCAGATAGAAGGAGATTGAAAAAGTTTGAAAACATTTGCTGAATTCGGCTTGGAACCCAAAGTGTTGCAAGCCATCACTGAACTTGGATTCGAGGAATCAACCCCAATCCAATCAAAGTCCATTCCAATTGCGCTGACCGGTACCGATTTGATCGGTCAAGCTCAGACGGGAACGGGCAAAACGGCCGCCTTCGGAATCCCGCTTGTCAATAAGATTCCGGTCACCGAAGAGCGTATCGTCGCACTAATTATGACCCCGACCCGCGAGCTTGCCATTCAAGTTTCGGAAGAGATCGGAAAGCTTACCCGTTACAAAGGTCTTCGTTCATTGCCGATTTACGGCGGACAGGAGATCGGAAGACAAATTCGCGCTTTGAAAAAGAAGCCGCAAATCATTATCGGAACGCCGGGACGGTTGCTCGACCATATAAACCGTAAGACGATCCGACTTGACGATGTTAAAACGGTGGTACTAGACGAAGCGGACGAAATGCTCGACATGGGCTTCATGGAAGACATTACTTCGATACTGTCGCTCGTGCCTGATGACAGGCATACAATGCTGTTCTCGGCTACGATGCCGCCTAACATTCAGAGACTCGCACAGCAGTTTTTGAAAAACCCTGAGCATGTTTCCGTCATTCCGAAGCAAGTAAGTGCGCCGCTGATCGACCAGGCATACATCGAAGTTCATGAGCGTCAGAAGTTTGACGCGCTGAGCCGTCTGCTTGATATGGAATCACCGGACCTTGCGATTATTTTCGGACGTACGAAACGCCGTGTCGACGAGCTGAGCGAAGCTCTGCAGAAGCGCGGTTACTCGGCGGACGGCTTGCACGGCGACCTGTCGCAGAATCAACGTGATAACGTCATGCGGAAATTCCGCGATGGCAGCATCGATGTGCTTGTTGCTACAGACGTCGCGGCCCGCGGTCTTGACGTATCCGGCGTAACGCACGTAATCAATTTCGACCTGCCGCAGGATCCCGAAAGCTATGTTCACCGGATCGGCCGGACAGGCCGTGCAGGTAAAGAAGGAACGGCATGGTCGTTCGTAACCCCGCGAGAAATCGACCATATGCATTTTATCGAGAAGGTAACGCGCCACAAAATCGCGAAGAAGCCTCTGCCAAGCATTGCGGAAGCAATTGAAGGCAAGCAGCGCGTAACGGCTGAACGTCTTCTCGAGTTTGTTCAGAACGATGCCATTAATGAATTTAAAGGTATCGCCATTCAATTGCTGGAGCAGTACGATTCGGTGAATCTGCTTGCTGCAGCGATTAAGCTTATTACCGGTGAGAAGAAGGATATCAGTATTGAACTGACTCCTGAAGATCCGATCCGGGCGAAAAAGCGGAAACCGGATATTCGTACAAGCGGTCGTCGTTTTTCCGGCGGACCTTTTGGCGGCGGCAACCGCTCGGGCAGCGGCCCGCGCGGACGCGGTGACGGCCGGAGCGGAGACAGCCGCGGCGGCGGTTACGGAAGAAGCAGCAGTGGCGGTAGCGGCACAGGCACAGGCGGCGGCGGTTATAACCGCGATCGTGACCGCGACGGTCAAGGCAAGGGACGTGGAGAGGGCCGCGGCGAAGCACGCCGTTCGCGCCAGGATGATTTCCGCAACAGTTAAGTGAATGACCGGGGCTATCCGTATAGCCGAGCAATCGGACGGATTGCCCCGGTTTTTTAATTTGCGAAATTTTGATAATGAACGTTGGCTAATCGGGCCAACCTGTATTATAGTAGAACATAATGAAATCGCTTGCGTTTTCTTTGGAAACGCCAAGGTTATGCTTACGATGCAGCGTTTCTTCGAAACGCCAAGGTTATGCTTACGATGCAGCGTTTCTTCGAAACGCCAAGGTTATGCTTACGATGCAGCGTTTCTTCGAAACGCCAAGGTTATGCTTACGATGCAGCGTTTCTTCGAAACGCCTTAGGAGGATTCGGGAAGTCATGGAAATGAGAGGTTTAATGGGCGGGCTTTATAAAATCTCCGAATGGATTATGCGGCTATCGGTAACGAATGTGCTTTGGATCATTTGTTCGATACCGTTTATCTTTTTAATATTTCCGGTCATCGTCGCTCAATCGACCGACCAGTTATTGAGCAGCCTTATCTTGTCAAGCATCATTGCTCCGTTCACGCTTTTTCCGGCTACGGCGGCTATGTTCGGCGTCGCGCGCAAATGGGTGATGGGGGAAGTGGATGCACCCCTGCTGCGAACATTTTTCCGGAATTATAAGGAAAGCTATGTACAGAGCATGGTCGGCGGAATATTGTATGTTATTCTGTTCACTATTCTTATCGTCGATTTTCAGGTTTATTTGCGGGAGCTCAAGTCGTTTCAGCTTATCTCCTACTTATTTATTGCAATCATGGCGCTTCTTGCAGTGTCGCTGTTTAATTTCTTCTCAATGGTCGTTCATTACCATATGAAGACGTTCCAGCTGCTTAAAAATGCGGTTCTGCTCACAATCGGCCGGCCGTTCCGTTCTTTATCCACTGCTGTTATGTGCGGTCTCGTCGTATACATCAGCTTCAGTTCCGCCAAATTGATGTTTCTCGTTCCGTTCTTTACTGGCAGTGTCGTAGCCGTGATTTCGTTCTGGGGCTTCTATCAGATCTATATGAAGCTCCAGCTTCAGGCGGAAAAAGCTGCAGCTACGCAAGCTGAAGCGGAACTGATGAATTTGAACGAAGAAGTGAAAAAGGATAACGATGAAGGGCAAGCAGCACATAAATAGGTTTGGACGACGCGTTTACTTTTACAACAAATACGTCTATAATAATTGTACATCCTGCTTTTGCTCGTTACGGCTTCACGTTGTTTTGAACCAATGGCTGTTTCACGGGAGACCTATATTGGAACGCAGCTGACACGCCCTCGAAAGGGGATCTCAAAAGCGTTTCTGCGGACACCCACCTGCGAGAGCGGGTTCAGAAACAAGCGGGCCGGACGGCATAGGCGGGTTTTCTTCAAAACACGAAAAGGGGGCAACCCCTTTTTTTTATTGTGTGAACTATGCTATGATATTTCTTAAATGGTCAGAAAGCACAATTGGCGTATATAGAAGTCGGAGGGGGAGATCACCTTTGTTGAAGCGAACCCTAATAGGGTTGCTGCGCAGTCATGAATTGACTGGCGATAAAGCGAAAGATCCATTGCTTAAATCCCATTATTACAAGCTGTCCAAGGAAAAGGCGTGGGAAGAAGTCGTCTCCACACTAAAAAAAATGCAAGGCTACAAGGTGCTGCATGAAGTGCACTCCGTCGGGGAAATCGTTCTGGAGAGACGAACGGTGACCGGTCGTACGATGGATATTACTGTTTCAGTTATTAACGTTAATCCGGTAACGTCGGCCGTCGATATCTACTCCGCATCGCGCGGCTCATTCGGCGACCTCGGATCGAATTACCGGGTTATTCTTGATATTTACCGGACCCTCGACAAGAAGCTTTCGGCTTACAAAACATCCGGAGCATAATGACAAAAAAGCGAGGAAGGGGAGCCCTTCTCTCGCTTTTGTTATTAACGGACGCATCGTTCGCGCCTGCGCATATGTAAGCTATACGAGCTCTTTTACCGCATTAAGAGCGTTCTCATAGTTCGGGTGTTCCGTCATTTCGCCCAGAACCTCCACGTATTGGATGGTATCATTGGCATCGATGACAAAGATGCTGCGCATATCAAGATGAAGATCCTTTATGAGGACGCCGTAAGCTTGGCCAAAGTTATTGTTCTTGTAATCCGACAGCATGACGACTTTATCGACACCGGCGGCACCGCACCAGCGTGCCTGAGCAAAAGGAAGGTCTACGCTCACGGTCAGTATAACCACGTTCTCGCCAAGTTTGCCGGCTTCTTCGTTGAAACGGCGGGTTTGTGCATCGCAAACGCCGGTATCGATCGAAGGTACGACGCTGATTAATTTCACTTTACCTGCGAAGTCTTTCAAAGAAACGACATCCACCAGCGATTTGTTCAGTTGGAAATCAGGTGCTTTATCACCTTTCTTCAATTCGGGTCCGATCAGCGAGATTGGATTGCCTTTAAGCGTTGCAACGCCTGTACGTTCTTGAGCCATTTGTTAACGTCCTCCTTTGAAATTGTATACTCTATATCAAATTTATTATAATCATAATGAATTGCCATTGTCCAATTTACACGTTAGAGGGGAATATTATGATTTTTTTAAGATATGAAAGCTTTCGAAGCTATTTGCGGCTTTATCCGGTGACGGCGGCGATTATAGCGCTCAATATCCTAGTGTTTGGGACCGATCTGCTAACGAACCACTACTTGTTGGACCTCGGTATTTTCTATAGTTCTTACTCGCTGCATGAACCTTGGCGCTATGTGACCGCTGTTTTTCTCCATCTGGGGTTGCAGCATCTGTTATTTAATATGTTCGCGATTCTTATTTTCGCTCCGCCCTTGGAGAGGATGCTCGGGCACTTCCGCTACGCGTTGTTTTATCTGGGGTGCGGTATTGTCGGAAATTTGTTCAGCGCGATTGCTGAGAGTCAAACAGCGGGTGCCGGCGCTTCCGGTGCGATATATGGAGTGTACGGCGCATATCTGTATCTGGCTCTGATGAAAAAGACCCTTGACGAATCATCGCGCAAGACGGTTTATATGATCTTGATTTTCGGTTTCATTTATTCGTTTTTTGCTCAGAATATCGGCATTTGGGCCCATATTGGAGGATTATTCGCAGGCTTTGTGTTCGCTTATGCATTTGATTGGTATTTAACGATGAAGCGAAACCGTTACCGATAAATTACTCACACTAGAGAAGAAGAGGGGAAGTCATGGAGCTTCGGCAGCTGTACTATTTTGTGAAGGTAGCCAAAAAAGAGCATGTGACGCAGGCGGCTGAAGAGATGCATGTGGCGCAGTCGGCGGTAAGCCGGCAGATTCATCAGCTTGAAGAGGAGCTTGGAGCTAAGCTTTTCCTGCAGAAAGGGCGCAATTTGCAGCTTACTGCTGTCGGATCGCTTTTCCTGAAACGCGCGGAGGTGATTTTGGCCGATTTGGAACGGGCGGTTGTGGAGGTCCACGAATTTCTCGATCCCGAAAAGGGGGAAATTCGCCTGGGGTTTCCGCACAGCCTCGGCTTTTCGCTTATTCCGGAGGTTGTATCGGCATTCCGCAAAAAGTATCCGAACGTCAAATTTCGATTCAAGCAGGGGATGTACCCTTCACTCATTCGTGACGTGATTAAAGGCGACGTCGATCTTTCGTTCGTCTCGCCCTGTCCGGAGCAGCATGAGCATGTAAAGGGAGAAACAGTGCTGACCGAGGAACTTTATGCGATTCTGCCGCCGGGCCATCCTTTGGCTGAGGAAGAGGCGATCGATTTGATTCAGCTGAAGGATGAGACGTTCGTGATGTTCAGTCCCGGCTACTCCCTACGGCCGATCGTTTGGGACGCTTGCCTTGAAGCGGGATTTACCCCGAATATAGGCTTTGAGGGCGAGGAGACCGATACGATCAGGGGGCTGGTAGCCGCCGGTATGGGGGTCAGTCTGCTTCCGGAGATGGCACTCTATACATCAGGCCTTTTGCAGCCGGCAAAGGTCAGAGTACGGTCACCGAAGGTTACGCGCACTATCGGCCTTATTTATCGATCGAATGAGAAGCTGCCGCTCGTAGCAAAGGCTTTTCAAAAATTTCTGCTTGAATATTTCGGGTGCAAGGATTGTAAATAAATGTTTAAGAGTCCTCTTACGGCTGATCAGTGAGAGGGCTTTTTTCATGGTTTCGTCAAGCCGTGGTATTGGGGATGAAACGCGAAGGGATGGGGGATAATGGGAATAATTATGTTTACGAAGATGCGCTTTACTCCGTAAAGCGCTAAGTTAAAGCTTACGAAGATGCGCTTTACTCCGTAAAGCGTTAAGTTAAAGCTTACGAAGATGCGCTTTACTCCGTAAAGCGCTTAGGAGAATCCAAAATGAACGGGAAACAACGTCGATTGGGGAGGAACCGGCGTGTATTTGTCGTTATGATCGGCATGAGCGCCGTGCTTGCGCTCATAATGGCGCGGTTGGCGTGGCTGCAGCTTATGCCTGCGGCGCCGGCCGCCAGCAGGAGTGTCAATTGGAAGAGGGAAGCGGTCGCGCAGCGCGAACGTGCTCTCGTGCTTGATACCGGCCGCGGCGATTTTGTCGACCGCAGCGGTCTTGCTCTAACCGGCGATACCTACAAAGCGTTGGCCGTGTTTCCTGTGCAGGCGGAGGCTCGCGGAGCGAGCACGTTGGACTTTGCCAAGCTTGCCGCCGCCCTTGGCGTTAAAGCCGATAAGCTTGAGCGCTGGATGAGAGAGCTGCATGCGCCTGCGTTCTGGCATGCAGACGGCGAGCTTATACCGCATAAGCTCACCGAGCGGCAGCTTGGCATGATCGGAACGCTGCGCGTGAGCGGGGTAAGAGTGCTCCCGTATCGGAACAGGTATCCGTCATCCTTCGATACCAAGCATGTTATTGGCTATGTCAGCCAGCATCCGGAGCTGCTGCGCAAGATGTATGGCAGGGAGCTCGCTGCACGGAAAATGCATCTGCACGATTTGATCGGAGGTGCGGGACTCGAGCGTTCACTCGACCGGCTGCTGAGAGGAAGCGGTCCGACCTCGGTGTCTTATTTTACAGATGGCTCGGATAAGCCGCTCAATGGGCTCGATATGCGCTTAACCGGACCACACAACCCCTACTATCCGCTGCAAATCGTTACCACTCTGGATTTGCCGATTCAAAATGCGATTGAGAATTATGTGGACGATCACGGGCTTCGCGAAGGAGCCGTAGTCGTGCTGGATGCTTATACCGGCGATATCGCCGCGATGGTATCCCGTCCGAGAATGGCTGCTTCATCGCTGGGCGCGGCCGGTACCGACCAGGCCAATCACGCTATAAGAGCGGTGACGCCGGGCTCCGTCTTTAAGCTTGTAACGGCGGCCGCCGCGCTGGAAGCAAGGCTGACCGAAGAGCGGGAACCGTTCGAGTGTAACGGCGACTATGGGCGATACGGCCTGCACTGCTGGAAGGAGGGAGGGCATGGCCGCGTAACGCTGAACGAAGCATTAGCAAAGTCTTGCAATGTGGCATTCGCCACGATTGCAGAGAGACTTTCGGCTGAGCAGCTTGCGGTCACTGCAGATAAACTCGGGATTGCCCGGAAGGTCGGATGGAGCGATAACAAGCCCTTCAAGCCGCTGGGACATCCGCTCCGCCTACTGGAGGAAGAGGAAGCCGGAAGGTTGTTCGACACGTTTCCAGTCCGCAGAGACGGAGGGCAGCTGGCGCAAACAGGAATCGGCCAGCGCGATGTAACGATGTCGCCCCTGCAGGCGGCGAATTTAATTCTGACGCTGCTGCATGACGGCCGTGTAATGGAGCCGCGCCTGGTCAGTGAGATCCGTTACGCGGGCGGCCAACGCATGGCCGCACTGCCTCGTCTCTACACACCTTCGCGCTACGGGAGTATCGCACCAACTACAGCAAGGACACTGCTCCGGGGTATGGAGGCTGTTGTTAAGACTGGTACAGGGCGTTCGATCCATGAAGGCACCTGGGAGGTTGCAGGCAAATCCGGTACCGCAGAGACCGTGAGAGCCGGCGCTGCGCGGAACAATCAATGGTTTGCGGGCTTCGGCCCTATCCGGTCTCCGCGATACACCGTCGCGGTGCTGGCCCTTAACCGTACGCCGGGCACCCCCAACAAAGCGACGGCGCTGTTTCGCGGTGTGATGGATTTACTAGCTTCCCATGTAAAGGAGCGCGGCAAAGACCTGCGTTCGTAGCGCGGACGCCAACCCGGACGAAATAGAGATTGTACCCCACACCCGGCTGCGGAAAACGAAACGTAGGACAAAAGAAGCCTCCAACCTCACTTTGCGCAGTGGGTATGGAGGCTTCCTTATTGAGTGCTTGGGACTATGTGGTGCGCGAAGGTTCGTTGTGCTGATCGAATTCGCCTTTGGGCGGGCGTATCCAGCGGTGCAAGTAGCGTTGGTCGTATAAGGCTTTGAGCAGAATCATCAAGATGGGCGACAAGATAACCCCGGCAACCCCGAAAAGAGAAAGCGATATGATCATAAATGCCAGCATCGTAAAGGCCGATACGCCGAGTGTGTCTCCCGTTATCTTCGGTTCGAGTATCTGCCGGGTCAGGACTACTACGAGGAATAATGCGGTCAGCCAGATGGCGAGCGATGTCTGTCCCACGATGAACAGGTAAATAATCCACGGAATAAATACGGTGCCAACCCCAAGCAGGGGAAGGACATCGAAGACGGCGGACAGAAGCGCGATTGAGAAGGCGTTGCCCACACCAAGCGCCAAAAGCGATAAAAAGATGACTGCGAAGGTGATCGAAATAAGCTTCCCCTGTGCCTTTAAATAAGCCGCAATGCCGGAAAAAACGTTATCGCGGAGAAAGTAGAACGCGTTCTTGAACGTCTTGGGCGTTTTTTCGTGCGCCGTCTTCTTCCATTCCGATATTTCCAGGCTTAGAAAGTAGGCCAAAATGATACCGATGGCAAAGTTGAAAATAAACGCGGAGACCGACTTAAGGTACCCTCCCAACGCCCGCAGAAACGCTGCGGCAACTCCTTGACCCCATTCCGTTATGTAGCTTACTACTTCGTTGACTTTCTCCAATACGCCGGGCGGCAGGGCTTCCATCCGATTGTGCAGCTGCGCCGAATTTTTCTGGAACTGCTCGATAAATAGCTGTTGATAATATGGAAGCTTCTCGGCCAGTCCGGTTATCTGCGTCGTCATGATGTAGCCGGCTCCCACGAATGTGCCGATGAGGACCAGTGTGAAGACGATGACGGAAATTCCGGCCGCGATCGATCTTTTCATACCAAGACGGGTCATCCACCTGGTTGGCGGTTCGATGAGCATGAAGATGAGAAATGATAAAAAGATCGGCGTCGCGATGCGGTACATATAGCTGAAAGCAAACATTATCAAGTAGACGGTGAGAACGATTAATGCGATGTCAAAAGCCGTCCGCCAATATTTTCGGTAAAAGGAAAGCATCTTCTTACTCCTTTTCTCGTATGTATCTTACTATCCATCACGATTGTACTATAAATTTGAAGGGTTTCCTAACTTTACTTTCACCACAATCCGGCGGGCATAATAGCCGACAACAATCATAGCCGTTTTTACCGCCAATATGTTACAATATGGGGAGGTATCATTAATGCTCCGTCTACCAATGCTGGCAGGGGATCGAAACTAGGGTGGTGGGGAATCGAGACATGGAGAACTTCGTGCTATGGGGCTTTTATATTCTAACATTTTACGCATTCCTTCCTGGTCTTATCAGCCGAACATTCGGCTTTCGTGTTTTTAAACGGGGGCGAGCCGATAAAGAAATCGCTTTAACTTTCGACGACGGCCCGGATCCGATATATACCCCGCTGCTCCTTGACTTGTTAAAGCGCTACAACGCAAAAGCGACATTCTTCGTCGTTGGCGTCCATGCGGAGCGACACCCGGAGCTTCTTCAAAGAATGCATGAAGAGGGACATGTGATCGGAATTCATAACTATTTGCACAAGTCCAATTGGTTGATGCGTCCCGCTACAGTGAAGCGGCAAATACACCGCACTTCAGAAATCATCAAGCGGGCAACCGGTATTCGTTCGGCCTATTACCGGCCCCCTTGGGGTATAGTCAATTTGTTCGATTTCTCCAATCTTGGTTACCTGCAAATTATTTTATGGTCGACGCTGTTCGGCGATTGGCGGAAAAGAGTCGGCGTAAAGCGGCTGCAGAAGCGTCTGATGAAGAAGCTTCGTCCCGGAGAAGTGCTGCTTCTGCACGACTGCGGCTCGACCTTCGGCGCGGACAGCGATGCGCCGGCAAATATGCTCGAAGCGCTCGAGCCTTTTCTCCAAGAGGGCGCCCGGCGGGGAATCCAGTTCGTGAATATTACCGAAATGATTGCCATAACCGACCATAATAAATCGCTTCGCCGCTCGCTGGGGCTGGTGAAACGGATTACGGTCGCATGCTGGATGGGTTGGGAGCGGCTCTTTCATGTTCTGTTCAGAGTGAAGTCCGGAGGGGCTGATTCCATCTTCAACATCAGAGTCGTTCCCTATAGGGGGAAGACGCTTGAGCTGTCGGACGGACAGACGATCGAGGACAAGGATCACGTAATCGAGCTGCATTTCGACAACGGCATGCTGTTTAAAATGATGACGGAATCGCGTTCGATGATGCACGTTGCCATTCGGCTTATTCGGGAAGTGGAGAAAGCGATGCCGCAGCTGGCCGACCGCATTGCCGGTGCACAGGAAGAATTTCAGCGGGTACGCGGTTTGTACGGCATCAGCATGATTAACAGGGGTGCGGAACAGTTCGGATTCAGCGTACTGGAGATGCCCCAAGGCTTTTTCGACAAAATGGCACGATTATACTTAAAGCTGCTCCTACGCACTCTTCATCCTTCAGGCAAGAAAAGGGTTAAGGAGCAGGGAGGTAAGCTGTCGCCCCGAATTATCGCGATGTCGATGGATGAATTCTGGCATCGTTACGGCTCCGGAAACTTTCCGAAACGGGATTGGACCACTGCCGCCGATTATGATGAAAACCTTCAGCAGGCCGGTCATACAGCTATAACGCATGCAGCCTATGAGAACAGAAATGCCGCCGGGGAATTTACTTCCTGACCAGCGGCATTTTTTCGTTGGCTGTTTTTTTGCGGAAGGAACGAAAAAACGCCCGAAGGCTGACAGCTTCCGCTTGTCGCACCTCGGGCGTTGTTCAATTCCTGCAGTTAGATCTTCATGACGCCGCCTGTGCTGGCATTTGTAACCAGGTGGGAGTAACGGGCCAGATAGCCGGTTTTAATCTTCGGTTCAAAGCCCTTCCAATTGGCTCTGCGGCGGGCGAATTCCTCGTCGCTGATCAGCAGGTTCATCGTTCGGTTGTTAAGATCGAGTTCGATCAGATCCCCGTCCTCGACGAAAGCGATCGGACCGCCTTCAGCTGCTTCGGGTGAAACGTGCCCGATGCTGATTCCGCGGGAAGCGCCGGAGAAACGGCCGTCGGTCAGAAGTCCAACCTTCGCGCCGAGCCCCATACCGACGATTTGCGATGTAGGTGCGAGCATTTCCGGCATACCGGGACCGCCCTTAGGACCTTCGTAGCGGATTACGACGACATGGCCTTCCTTGATCTTGCCGCCTGCAATGCCCGCAAGAGCATCGTCCTGAGAATCAAAGCAGATCGCCGGTCCTTTCAAGTAGCCGCCGACGGATTTATCTACCGCGCCGACCTTGATAATCGATCCCCCTGGAGCCAGGTTGCCGAACAGTACCGCGAGGCCGCCGCGCTCGCTGTGCGGATTGTCGAGCGGGTGGATGACATCCTTGTCCAGGATTTCGCATCCCGCGACGTTTTCGCGGAGCGTTTTACCGGTTACGGTCATTACATCGCCCTTCAGCGCGCCCTCTTTCTTAAACAGCTCGTTGATGATCGCGCTGACGCCGCCGGCGTTGTGGACGTCTTCAATATGATAATCGGAAGCCGGCGCAATCTTGGCAAGGTGAGGAACGCGTGTTGCCACTTCATTGATTCGTTCGATCGGGTATTCAATGCCGGCTTCGTGCGCGATGGCCAGCGTATGAAGAACGGTATTGGTGGATCCGCCCATGGCCATATCGAGCGCAAACGCATTGTCGATTGCATCGATCGTGACGATATCCCGCGGTTTGATGTCCAGCTCAATGATCTTCATCAGTTGGCGCGCAGCTTGTTTGACGAATTCTTTGCGTTCGGGCGCCACGGCGAGAATAGTGCCGTTGCCGGGAAGCGCCAGGCCGAGGCCTTCAGCGAGACAGTTCATCGAGTTTGCCGTAAACATACCGGAGCAGGAACCGCAGGTCGGACAGCCGTACTGCTCAAGCTCAGTCAAGCTGGCTTCATCGATTTTGCCCGCTTGAAAAGCGCCGACGCCTTCGAACACGCTGGATAGCGAGATCGATCGGCCGTCCGACGTTTTGCCCGCTTTCATAGGGCCGCCGCTTACGAGCATCGTCGGTATGTTGACGCGCAGCGCGCCCATAATCATACCGGGAGTGATCTTGTCGCAGTTTGGAATACAGACCATCCCGTCGAACCAATGCGCATTAACAACCGTCTCGACCGAGTCGGCTATAATTTCGCGGCTTGCAAGGGAGTAGCGCATTCCGATATGGCCCATTGCTATCCCGTCGTCAACGCCGATCGTGTTAAATTCGAACGGAACGCCTCCTGCTTCCCGGATCGCTTCTTTTACAAGCTTTCCGAATTCCTGCAGATGAACGTGTCCCGGAATAATATCAATATAAGAGTTACATACTGCTATAAACGGTTTGCCGAAGTCTTCTTCCTTCACTCCGGCGGCGCGCAGCAAGCTGCGGTGCGGTGCGCGGTCGAAGCCTCTTTTAATCATGTCTGAACGCATTTTTTTAGCCGACATGCAAGTCCCTCCTGAAAGTTTTCTGTGTACTTGTTGCCCGGTTCTCCGGCGGGCTGGAAACCCGCATGGGAAGCCCCATCATCGTAATTTCAATACCTTTTAGTCTACCACAACGGGTGTCCGATGGCTAGCGATACCAACGGGGATGCAATTAGGGAATACTAGAGACGGGGGAAAATTTGTGCAAAGAAAATCTGCCACAAACATTCAAATTTAATGTCATTAAATCTGACACGGCATCATTTACTTGCGAGTAAAGCATCGTTATAATAAGCGTAAGACTTGGTATCCGCTTCCGGGGCCGGTTTTCCTTCGTAAAACTTTAAGCATGCTTCCGAAGCGGTTTCCTTCGAAAAACGTTACATTTATTCTTCGAAGTTCGTTTTCCTGAGAAAAACTATTAGATGAGGTGAACACATGCAGTTGACTGAACGCGAAAAAGAAAAGCTGCTAATCACAATCGCTGCCGATTTGGCGCGAAGGCGGCTGGGCAGAGGGGTTAAGCTTAATTATCCTGAAAGTGTCGCACTCATCACATCGGAGATAATGGAGGGAGCCCGCGACGGGATGACTGTAGCACAGCTGATGGAGCATGGAACCCGCATTCTCTCTCGCGAGCAAGTCATGAGCGGGGTGGCGGATATGATACATGAAGTACAGGTGGAAGCGACATTTCCGGATGGCACTAAGCTCGTAACCATCCATCATCCGATTTCACATTAAGAGCCGGGATGTAATTCGGCGGTTATGCCGAGGACCGGCTGCTCATATAAGGAGAGATCATCATGATACCTGGACAATACCGCATCGCCCCCGGTGAGATCGAGTTGAACGCCGGACGCGGGACGGCGGAGTTAATAGTGGTTAATACCGGCGACCGGCCGGTTCAGGTCGGATCGCATTTTCATTTTTTTGAAGTTAATCGCGGACTGGAGTTCGACCGCGAAGCGGCTTTCGGCATGCGGCTCGATATACCTGCCGGTACGGCCGTCCGATTTGAACCGGGCGAGGAGAAGCCGGTGCAGCTTGTCGAGCTCGGCGGACTGAAGCGCTCCTTCGGGTTGAACGCGATCACGAACGGTCCTGCAGTTCGCGGCGGGATGTCTGCTGAGGTTCGGGAGCGGCTTGCCGCATGGAAGGGGGAGCAGACGTGAGCCGAATGGATCGGAGCAGCTATGCGCAAATGTTCGGACCTACCGCAGGCGATGCCGTCCGGCTCGCGGATACCGAGCTTTGGGCGCAAATCGAGCAGGATTTCACTGTCTATGGCGACGAATGCAAATTCGGAGGCGGTAAAGTAATACGCGACGGCATGGGCCAATCCAGCGGCGCTCTGCGGAGCGAAGGAGTACTCGATACGCTCATCACGAATGCGATCATTATCGATCACTGGGGCATCGTCAAAGCCGATATCGGCATCCGGGACGGAGCAATCGTCGGAATCGGCAAAGCGGGCAATCCGGACATTATGGACGGCGTCATGCCGAACATGATTGTGGGTGCAAGCACAGAGGTTATCGCGGGAGAAGGTAAAATCGTTACCGCAGGCGGCATAGACTCGCATATCCACTTTATTTGCCCGCAGCAAATCGATACGGCGCTGTCTTCCGGCGTCACGACAATGATCGGCGGCGGCACCGGGCCGGCTACCGGGACGAATGCGACGACTTGTACGCCGGGTGCTTGGCACATGCGGCGGATGCTTGAGGCGGCGGAAGCTTTCCCGATGAATCTCGGCTTCACGGGAAAAGGGAACGCTTCGTTCACCGGTCCGCTGATCGAGCAGATTGAAGCGGGCGCGATCGGGCTGAAGCTGCATGAGGACTGGGGTACCACCCCGGCGGCTATCGATATTTGCCTCGAAGCGGCCGACCGGTTCGACGTTCAGGTCGCGATTCATACGGATACGCTTAATGAAGCGGGATTCCTTGAAGATACGCTGGCCGCTTTTAAAGGCCGGACTATTCATACGTATCATACGGAAGGAGCGGGAGGCGGCCATGCGCCGGACATTATCCGCGCTGCGGGCGAGCTGAACGTGCTCCCGTCGTCGACGAATCCGACCCGACCCTTCACGATAAATACGATTGAAGAGCATTTGGACATGCTTATGGTTTGCCATCATCTCGACAGCAGTATCCCCGAGGATGTGGCGTTCGCCGATTCGCGGATCCGTCCGGAGACGATTGCCGCTGAAGACATTTTGCACGATATGGGCGTATTCAGCATGATCAGCTCCGACTCCCAGGCAATGGGCCGGGTCGGAGAGGTTATAATCCGGACATGGCAAACGGCGGACAAGATGAAACGCCAACGCGGGCCGCTCGCCCCGGACAAGGCGGATGAAGCGGATAATTTCCGAATCAAGCGATATATTGCGAAATATACGATCAATCCGGCGATTACGCACGGCATTTCGCATCTGGTCGGCTCCATCGAGCCGGGCAAGTTTGCCGATCTTGTCATATGGAGTCCAATGTTTTTCGGCGTAAAGCCGGATCTTGTGCTCAAGGGCGGTACGATCGCTTATGCGCAGATGGGCGACCCCAACGCATCGATTCCCACGCCGCAGCCGGTCTTCGGTCGCCCGATGTTCGGCGCCTTCGGCAAGGCAAAATCGAACAGCTGCATTACTTTTGTGTCGAAAGCGGCTTATGACAGGGGCATCGCAGAAGAGCTTGGCCTCTCCAAACGGGTTGAGCCTGTGCGCGGCTGCCGGACTGTGACGAAGAAAGATATGATTCATAATGACGCGACACCGAGGATCGAAGTCGATCCGGAAACCTATGAAGTTAAGGTGGACGGCGTACCGGCCACTTGCGAGCCTTCGGACGTGCTGCCGATGGCGCAGCGCTACTTCTTGTTTTAACGGGAACGGGGTGAAGGCGGCTTGAATAAGAATAGCGGCGGCAAAAACGATATTCAAACGGGTTCCGGCGGCAGCCTCGTTCCATGGCTGGCGCTGCAGCAGCTGCTCGATTCGGCGCTGCCGATCGGCGGCTTCTCGCATTCGTTCGGTCTGGAGACGCTCGTACAGGAAGGGCAGCTGCGAACCAGCGCTGAGCTTGAGGAGTATGCGAATGCTATGCTGCACCATAGCTGGTCGACATCCGATGCGATGGTTGTTAAAGCGGTATACCGCGATGCGCCGGCAGCTGATTGGGAGCGACTATGGGCTGTTGAGCGGCTTGTCCATGTGCAGCGTATAGGAGCTGAGACCCGGGTCGGCACACAGAAGATGGGACGACGGCTGCATCAGCTTGCCGGTAATGTCTACCCGCAATTGGACTGGTCTCCGGTATCTGAAGCGCTTCGCGAAGGCAGATGCTTCGCAACGCACCCGCTTGTCTTCGGGTATGCGTGCCTGCAGCTCGGGATACCGCTTCAACAAGCGGCTCAGGGATACTTATACGCCTGCATCGTTACCTGTGTGAACAGTGCGCTGAGGCTGATGTCCTTAGGCCAGACCGAGGGCCAGATGATCATCGCCCGGCTGACGCCTATGACGGCAAAGGCTTGGACAAATGTCGCTCAATTGGATCCGGAAGACGCATACTCGAACATGCCGATGGCGGAGCTCGCCATGATCAGGCACGAAACGTTGTACTCCAGGTTATTTATGTCCTGAATCATAAACTTTTTTGGGAGGTATGTGCGATGTGTCAAGGACAAGGTCATCATCATCATGAATGGAAAAAACCGGCTATGGATCGCTCGCGTCCGATTCGAATCGGGATCGGAGGCCCGGTAGGTTCCGGCAAGACGGCGCTGGTCGAACGTATGGCGGGGTCGCTTAAGGATAAATACAGCGTGGCGGTTATCACGAATGACATCTACACAAAGGAAGACGCCCGAATACTGGCGGCTACCGGAGTTCTCCCCGAGGAGCGCATTATCGGCGTAGAGACGGGCGGCTGTCCTCATACGGCGATCCGCGAGGATGCATCGATGAATTTCGAGGCGGTTGACGAGCTGACGAGCAGGTTCAGCGGACTCGATATTATTTTTATAGAAAGCGGCGGGGATAATCTGGCGGCAGCATTCAGCCCCGAGCTGGTCGACCGGTTTATCTACATCATCGACGTGGCTCAGGGGGAGAAAATTCCTCGTAAAGGCGGTCCCGGAATTATGCGTTCCGACCTGCTTGTCGTTAACAAGATTGATCTGGCACCCTATGTAGGCGCCAGTCTTCAAGTCATGGAGGAAGACACCAAACGTATGCGGGGAGGGCGCCCGTATGTGTTTTCCAATCTGTTTGGCGGCGTAGGCGTCGGGCAGATAGTCGGATGGCTGGAGCATGAGCTCGCCCATGCTCACGGACTCGAGCATGTTCATGAGCATAAGCATGATACCCGGCATAGTCATGGACATGAGCACAACCACTCGTAAGACGGCGATTCCATCGCCCGCAACCATGAACATGGCGCAGCCCTCGGCAATCGCCACGGATAATGGGCAGCCGGCCGGGCGGATTTCTCAGCTGCGGGCCGCATTCGTGAACCGGGGCGGGAAAACGCAGCTCGAGTCCAAGTATCACACCGCTCCGATCAAAATCGCGAAGACTTTCCCGCTTGAGGGAGCGGTCGGCGTGATGGTGATGGACGTATCCCCGGGACTGCTGGCTGGCGACCGGTATGAGCTGGAATGGAAAGCGGGGAAGGACGCTCACATTTATGTAACGAATCAGTCGTTCACAAAAGTACACCCTTGTCCGGATGCCGGCAGCGGCTCGTCAATCAGTCAGGTCTACCGGCTCGAAGCGGGCGCAGTCGTCGAGTCCATGCCGGAACCGGTTATGCTGTACCGCGGCGCCTCGCTTACATGCGAGACAGAGGTTAGCCTCTCGGCGGGCTCGGTATGGATGCAGGCAGAAGTGCTCTGTCCCGGCCGTACGCTGCGGGGAGAGCGATTCGCCTACCGTGAGTATAGAAACAGGCTGAGGGTGACCTATGAAGACGAGCTGATCTTCGCCCAGAACCAGCTGATCGAGCCGGGTCAACAGCGTTTAACGACTCCCGGCTGCTTCGGCGGGATGACGCACACAAGCGTGCTCTATGCTTTTTCAGACAAGCTGGCCATGCCGCATATCGAAGCTGTAAGAGCCGCGCTTGCCGGACTGCCGGCAAGGGACGGTCATCAAGTTATAGCGGGCGTCTCCGCAACGTATAAGTACGGCTTGGCGGTAATGGCGGCCGGTACGGCCGCATGGCCGCTGCAAGAGGCAATGAGCGCAGCATGGCAGGCGGTGCGCGCCTCCCTTCTAGGCAAGGAGCCGCTTAATTTCCGCAAATAACAGGCAGGATGGCGATTACGCTATCCTGTTTTTTTTCGTATTATTCCAGGCCCGGCGGATAAAGGTAATAAGGAAAAATATTTTAGCGATAAAAACTTTACAACTTAAATATATTCATCTAAACTAAATATATAACGAATCAACCGGGAGGATGTTTACGCATGAACGAACCGAGCCAACAAGATTTTCAAGAACTGGAGCACGCTTTTTTTCAAATGAAAAGGCGGATGGATCTGGAGTGGACGAAAGAAAACGATATCGGTATCAACGCCATGCAGGCGCGAATATTAATCAGGCTGTTTGAGGATGGTCCGCAGAAGGCCTCCGCCTTAGCGGAGCAGCTCTGCATTACGGCCGGCGCTATTACGGGAATCGCCGACAAGCTCATTGATATGGAATATCTGGAGCGCGTGCGCGATCTGGATGACCGCCGGGTGGTATATCTGGTGCTGACGGATAAGGGACGGGAGCTCGTGCAGAGGCTGAAAGTGCGACGGGCGCAAATCTCGAAAATGATGTTCGCGGGGATGACGCTGGGCGATGTGCAGGAGCTAACCAGGTTATGTCATCAAATAATCGCCAACATGGACGGCGGAAAAGGGAAGGAAGAGTAAATGGCGCGAAGCGCTGAGTTACTCGATCTCGGGAGTCACACCGCCGGCGAGCATGTGATGCCGTCACGCTCGTAATAACCCGGCTCTCTGCGCTCGTGTATTGATAAATTGATAGCCCCGCTTTTCATTGCCTGATTGGCAGGAAAGCGGGGCTATTGCCGTGGTCATGATGGTGCCGCTAGCTTCCGCCGCCGCTGCCATTGCCATTGCCTTTCTTATCAGAGGTCTTCGTCTGTGTGTTCTTGTTGCCGTGTCCCTGCTGTTTCGCCAAGTAAGCAGCCTCCTTCCCGTCTTGCTGCAGCTTATTGTTTGCAGCTCCGCCTTCCCGAATGAACGGCAGCTCATGGGAAATTGTAGAACGGACATATAAAATTGCGGACCTTTATATAGACATTTGCACCGAATATGGCATACTCGAAGGAATAAGTATTCGACTGAAGCAGGAGGGACAAAGCATGAAGTTTTCACTATGCATTGGCGCTTACCCGGGGAAAGACGTTATTTATCATCTGGAGAAAATTAAAGAACACGGCTTCGACGGACTTGAATATTACGGTTGGTGGGAACTCGGAGATTTGAAAGCGATTGCACGAGAACAGGAGCGAATCGGCGTCGGCATCAGCGCGGTATGCACGAGGTCGTTTAATCTGATCGACGAACGGCAAAGAGATGTGTTTATAGACGGGCTCAAGCAAACGATTGAAGCTTGCCGGACGCTCGGGACCAAATCGGTCATCACACAAACGGGACAGGTCATGGACGGGCTGCCGCGCGCGTTCCAGCGCAAAGCGATGGTCGAAACGCTGAAACGGTGCGCGCCTATATGCGAGCAAGCCGGAATCGTGCTTGAGGTGGAGCCTCTGAACGGCATCGTCGACCACCAGGGGCATTTTGTTCAATATTCATATGAAGCGGCGGATATCATCGATCAAGTGGACAACCCGCATGTGAAGCTGGTTTTCGACGTATACCACCAGCAAATCACCGAGGGGAACGTCATTTCCAATGCGACGCGCTACAGCAGCCGCATCAATCATTATCATATCGCGGACAATCCCGGGCGAAAGCAGCCGGGAACAGGCGAGCTTAATTACCTCAATATATTGCGGGCTATCCGGGATACAGGCTTTGACGGTTTCGTAGGGCTGGAGTGCGGCTATACGATCGACACCGACGAAGCGATAATACAGTTTAAACGGGATATCGCGGCTAACCTTTAAACAGGCTGCGGCAGCAAAAAAGCCTTGATTCGATTACGGGACTGTTCCGTGCGAATCAAGGCTTTCATTGTTTTAGCGGTCACATTGCTACCGGATTGCGCGCAGACAGCAGGTTTTTAATATGGTGCTGTCTCAATCTTGAGACCGGCACGTGTTTGGCGTCGAAGCCTTTCCCTTCAAAATGGATGATGCCATCCGTGAACGATATGATCTTCGCGACGTTCACATAACAGTTCGAATTGACTTTGACGAAAAGCCCTGTTGCGATATACCGGTTTAATTGGTCGGCAGACATATTCTTTTTAATATTATAATTTCTGCCATGGAAGCTGACGAGACCGAATCGGCCAACGTTGAAGTAGAGAATGTCCGTCTCCACCTCAAAGTTCTCATAAACGTTTCGCGCATCCTTCGCTTCATTCATCATGTGACGCTCCCCCTTAAATAAGATGAATTTGTGAGCGCTTTCATTTTAGCATAAATTCGCTGGAATTGGAACGGCTATCATTTCATAGCCCATAAATAAACCGTGCGGGTTCACCCCGCCTGCGTCAATCGCTTCCCGATACCCAAGCGGCTCTCTCATAATTTTCCGATGAGTTGGAGATATTATTCAAATAAGGCTTGATCGCGTCCGGCAGTGAATGCGGGTGCGTTGGCCGGGTTCAGCCAAGGGTTGTCCAGCGCTTGGCTAGAGTTATGACTCACGGTTTAAGGGGGGCCCATGATTCCAACAGTCGAGCAACTTGAGCAGCAAGCGCGTGAACTGGCTCTTATTCATCATCCCGACAAGGCTACCTATCGTTCGACTGCCTCGATATGGCGGAGCTTCCGCCGAAATCTTGAAGTGCTGCGGGCTTTTGCGTCCGAGCTCAAACAGGATGGCGCGCCCTGCTTTCAGCCTGCGGAGCAATGGCTTCTTGACCATGCCGATTTGATCGAATCCGAAGCCTTTAACGTGCAGACGGAATTGACTGAGCGGCTGTCACGCCGGCTGCCGCGGCTGACGCCCGGAGCGGAGCCGCGCGTGCTGTCGCTGTGCTCCGAATATTTGCGGCAAACTGACGGCGCGTTTGACATTGATACGTTTGTACGATTTTCGAATGCATACCAGGAGGTTGCGGTACTGACGATCGCCGAGGTATGGGCGATGCCCCTTATGCTGCGTATATCGGTTATCGCCAAGCTGTCCGAAGTGATGGCCGCCGTCCGGGAGCGGCGGGTTGCCTGCCTCGAGGTAGACAAGCTGCTGGAGCCGTTCACCGAAGGGCGTTCGGTTCCGGATGCCGCGAAGGTTAAAGATGCCTTGGAGAAAGCGGGGCAGCAGATGCCTCTGTCAGCTCCGGTAATCGTACACTTGGTCAGCCATTTGAATGAATGGGCCGAGGAAGCCGGCGAGGTGCGCAGCTGGCTGCTGTGCAAGCTGGATAACGGTGCCGATAGCTTAAACCGGATTATTCTGTATGAGCATCAGCTGCAGGCGGCTTATGAATTAACGGCAGGACAGCTTATACAATCGCTGCGAAAGCTGTCCCGTACGAGATGGGATCCGGTGTTCGACAGGATGTGTGTGGTCGAGCATACTTTGTGCGAGGAGCATGCGGGAACTTATCCGCTGATGGACCGGAAAAGCCGCGACTCGCTGCGAAGCGGGGTCGAGCGCTTATCGCGCTCCTACGGCGTGCCCGAAAATGTCATCGCGCAGCAGGCGGTAGCTTTGGCCCACCGCTATTCAGATGCTGATACGGAAGGAGCCAAAGCCGAGGAGGCTGAAGCCGGTTCAGAATTGCAGCCTCGGCAAGCCTTCGCCGCTTACTATTTGCTTGATCCGAGAGGGAACAGGGACCTGCTGCATGCATTACGCGAATGCCTCCACCCGAAACGTCTCTCCAGGCCGATTCGTCTGCGTCCCGGCGTCGGAATGTATTTGTCGGGAATGGCGCTTGTTTTTGCCGCATTCCTGGCCGTGGCTCTTTGGTGCGCTCGCGCGGCGGCAGGAGACGCCTCTGCGCCGATCGGCATGTGGATTACAGCCGCACTCGTGCTCGCGATCCCGGTCAGCGAATGGGCGGTAACTTCAGTTCATGCGCTTATCGGCCAACTTTTCGTGACGCAGCCGCTGCTGCGATTTGACTATTCCAGCGGCATCGCTGAAGACGCGGCGACGATAACGGTTATACCGGTTATTTGGTCGAAGCCGGAGGAAGCCGAGGAGATGGCAGACAGGCTCGAGCTTCATTATTTGGCGAGCATGGACCCAAATATGGGCTTTGCTCTTCTCGGCGACTTCGCTGACGCTTCAACCGAACATACGGAGGAGGACGAACGAATAACCGCTGCTGCGCGCCGGCGTATCGAGGAACTCAACCGGGTGTACAGAAATGCCGATACCGGAGCAGGGCCGTTCTATCTTTTTCAGCGGTCGCGTCAATGGAATGAGTCGGAGCAGGTTTGGATGGGGTGGGAGCGCAAACGCGGGAAGCTCGTCGAGTTTGTCGAGCTGCTCAGCGGCCGGAACGATACGAGCTGCTCTTGCCTGGTAGGCGACTGCTCTTCGATTTCCCGCTACAAGTATGTCATTACTCTTGATGCGGATACGGAGCTGCCGGTCGGTACCGCCGCCCGGATGGTCGGTACCATACATCTTCCATATAACCGTGCACGCTTGAATGCAGCCGGCACACGCGTCACGGAAGGCTATGGCGTCCTGCAGCCGCGCGTAGGCATCAGCTACGATTCCGCTGCGTCTTCCAGGCTAGCCAAGCTGTGGTCGGGCAAGCCGGGCATCGATCCGTACTCGTTCGCAATGTCCGATCCGTATCAGGATGCCTTCGGCCAAGGGATTTTCACCGGAAAAGGCATCTTCAATGTGGCGGCGTTCAAGCAGGTTCTTAACGACCGGATACCGGAAAATTCCGTGCTCAGCCATGATTTGCTGGAAGGCGGCTTTCTGAGGAGCGGCCTGCTCTCCGACATTGAGGTTGTCGACGGCCATCCTGTCACCTTTCACGCCTACCAGCGGCGTTTGCACAGGTGGGTAAGGGGCGACTGGCAGCTGCTCTGCTGGATAGCCTCCCGAATGTCCGACCGCTGCGGCATACCGCGGCCTGTTGACCTGTCATTGCTTACCCGCTGGCAAATCATTGATAACATGCGCCGCAGTCTGGTTCAGCCTGCCGTGTTCATTCTGCTGGCGGCGAGTCTGTTTATTTCCGGGTTTACCGGAGCGGTACTGATGGCTGCGGGACTGCTGACTCTGGGGCTGCCGCTCATCCGGGCATTATTGTCGTTCAGGCGGCTTTATCGCAGACCGGACTTTCTGCTGACGGCGTTCGCGCAATCGTTGGTACAACTGGTCATACTCCCCTATCAGACTGTGGTGCTGGCCGATGCTGTTGTACGAACGCTCTACAGGCTTACAGTCAGCAAAAGGAACCTGCTCGAATGGATGAGCTCGGCGGAGGTGGAAAGGCGAAGCAGAGCCAATTCGCCCACCGCAGTTGCAGGATTGTGGGGAGGCAGAGTTCTGGCCGTTGTATTTGCCGCTGCCGCATTCATGTTCGCTGAGGGATCGTTGCGGGCCTTCGGCTTGGCGATATCGGCCATTTGGCTGCTCGCTCCCGCTGCCGTATACTGGCTGAACGGCTCGCCAGCCCTGCCTCAAAGCGCACCGACGGAGCACGAACGCAAAGAGCTGCAGGAACTGGCGGCTCAGATGTGGGCTTACTACGAGGACTTTGCCGTTGAAGGAGATAACTGGCTGCCGCCCGATAATGTGCAGTTCGAACCGCCGAACGGCGTCGCACACCGGACGTCTCCGACGAATATAGGGCTTCAGCTTGCCTGCACCTTAACGGCGCGCGATTTCGGATTCATTGATACGCCGGGCATGCTTGACCGGGTTGAGAGAACCATGGGGACGATCGAGAAGATGGAGAAATGGTCCGGCCATCTGTACAACTGGTACGACACGCAATCTCTGCGGCCGCTGCCTCCTCTCTATGTGTCGACAGTGGACTCCGGCAACTTCGTGGCGTATTTGGTCGCGCTGAAGCAGGGGATTCTGGAATGGGCCAAGAAAGGCGAAGAAGGTCCAGCTGGGAGCAGTGTTCTTCCAAGAGCGGAAAAGTTGGCTGGCCGCATCGAAGCAATCATTGCCGGAACCGATTTCCGCCCGCTGTACAACGGGAGTGCCGAGTTGTTTACGCTTGGATATCACGCCGCTCTGGAGCGAAAGGAAGAGATTTTGTACGACCTGTTTGCTTCCGAAGCGCGGCAGGCGAGCTTCCTGGCGATTGCGTTCGGGCAGGCGCCGGTATCGCATTGGTTCAGGCTTGGAAGAACAATGGCCCGTTCGGGACGGTATCCTACGCTGCTGTCATGGTCCGGCACGATGTTCGAATATTTGATGCCTTCTCTTCTGATGCGCACCTACCGTCATTCGGTGTGGGACGCAACTTACAAGGGGGTCGTCAGACGGCAGATCGAATACGCGCGGCAGCGGGGTGTTCCGTTCGGCATTTCCGAATCGGGCTATTACGCTTTCGATTATGCGATGAATTACCAATACCGCGCGTTCGGAGTGCCTGGGCTCGGATTTCAGCGCGGCTTGGAGAACGACCTCGTCCTCGCTCCTTATGCGGCGATTATGGCGCTTCCGGTGCAACTGGGGGAGTCCCTTGACTCGCTGAATCGCATGGCCGCGATGGGCGCCAGAGGGAAATACGGCTTCTATGAGGCCATCGATTGCACGGCTCAGCGAATGCCGGAGGGTAAGAGCTGTATTGTCGTTCGCAGCTTTATGGCTCACCACTTGGGCATGAGCCTTCTGACCTTGGGCAATTTGCTGCTGACCCGCACGATGGTAGACCGTTTTCATGCGGACAAGCGCGTTGAGGCGGCGGAGCTGCTGCTGCAGGAACGAATTCCGGCACGTCCGGCGATTATCAAGAACGCGGCCAGGCCGTTTATAGAACGGATGAACCAGCCTCTTACAGGTACACGCATTCCCTTGCGGGAGTTCACCAAGCCTTGCGAGGTGCCGGAGGTATGCGTGCTCTCCAACGGTTCGTTCACATCCGTCGTATCCGACAGCGGGGGAGGCTTCAGCCAGTCGGGCGAATGGGCGCTTTCGCGCTGGCATGAGGATCCAGTGTCCGAGACGCCCGGAAGCTGCTTCTTTATACGGGATGTGGCGAGCCAATCATTCTGGTCGCCGGCATTCGAGCCATGCCGTGCGGAAGCTGAGGAGCAAAGGGTACAGTTTGCGCTGGACAAAGTGTGCTTCAAGCGGCGGGACGGCGATCTGTCTACAATGCTCGAAATCTGCGTACCTCCCGAGCATAATGCCGAGCTTCGCCGCTTGAGCGTCACGAATACGGGGCCTGAAACGCGTGTCGTAGAGATAACGGCTTACACGGAAGTGTCACTTTCCCCGCCTGCCGCGGATGAAGCGCATCCGGCCTTTAGCAAGCTGTTTGTCCAGACCGAATATGACGCGGAATCAGAATGTCTGCTTGCCGTTCGGCGGCCTCGGGATATCAAGGAGCAGCCGAAGTGGGCGGTCCATAGTTTGTCGATCGGCTGCGAGGAGCTGGGACCTGTCGAATATGAAACGGACCGTTCCTGTTTCATCGGCCGGGGACACACGCTCACAGGGCCGGCGAGTCTGGAATGCAAGCTCTCCGGTACCCTGGGGGCCGTACTCGATCCGGCTTTTGTCATGCGCCGCCGAATATCGATCGGGCCGGGCGAAACGGTCAAGCTGTTCTCGGTTGCCGGCATAGCGGACAGCCGAGGGGAAGCGTTGGCTATGGCGGCGGGTTTATGCGGGGAACAGCAGGTGGAGCGGTCGTTCCAGCTGGCCTGGACGCGCAGCCGGATCGAATTGAGGCACCAACGGATCACCGCGATGGAAGCCGACCAGTATCATATGATGGCGGGAAGGCTTCTTTACCAGACTCCTCTTCGCCAGGAGCGGGCACTCCATATTGCCGCCAATACAGCCGGTCAATCCGCCTTGTGGCCATTGGGCATATCGGGGGATTTGCCCATTGCGCTGGTACGTATGCAGGATAAGACACAAATGCCTTTTGCCGTCAAAGCACTGACAGGCCACTCGTATCTAAGGAAGAAAGGCATCGCGTTCGACCTGGTTTTTTTGATCGAGGAAGCCGGAGGATATTATCAGGAAGTGCAGGATGCGCTGCGCCGGGCCGCGGAGCAAACCGTCGACGTCACTTCAACGCCTGGCGGCGTTTATCCAGTGATGGCCGACAGGCTCACACCGGAGCAGCTGACTTTGTTGAGTTCGGCCGCCCGCCTTACTCTTCATGCTGCCGGACCCAGCTTCAGAGCGCAGCTTGCCGTCCGCCCCGCAAACCGGAAGATACCGGCTGCTGTTCCGGTTAAGTCGAATGCAGCCGCTTCGGAGAAGGAGCGGAAGTCAATCGAATCCACGGAGCATCTGGAAACTATAGAAGGGCTGTCGCCGGAGTTCCGGCTTCGTCCGGAGCCCGCCGAAGAAGCAGTCATGCCCGAACCGCAGGAGAAGGACCCGGATCCGCTAATTCTATTTAACGGCTATGGAGGATTCGCCAAGGCGGGGCGCGAGTACCGGATCATGATGAAGAACGGCAAATATTTGCCTGCTCCGTGGAGCAACGTGATCGCGAATCCGTCTTTCGGCTGCCTCGTGACCGAGCTCGGAACGGGCTATACTTGGTGGCGCAACAGCCGGGAGTTCAAGCTGACGCCATGGTCGAACGATCCGGTGCTCGATCAGCCCGGCGAAGCCTGTTATATCCGGGACGATGATACCGGGGAGCTATGGTCGGGATCGCCTTCTCCGGTGCTTGGGATGGAAGCCTTCGATGCCGCGCACGGCTTCGGGTATTCACGCTTCTCCCGGCAAACCCGAGGAATCAGGCAAAGCATGACGGTCTACGTGGGCAAGGAGGATCCGGTCAAATTCATTGTCTTGAGGCTGGAAAATACAGGGCACGAGCAGCGCAGCATATCCGTCGCTTATTACTGCAACTGGGTGCTGGGGGTGCGCAAGCAGGCGAATGCGCCTTATATCGTTTCAGAATGGGACAAGGAGACAGGCTCGCTGCTCTCGCGCAACGCGTACCAGGAAACATTCCGCGATGCGGTCGCTTTCCTTCATATGCATGCAGAGACTGACGAGACGGAATACGGTAATAATGAGGTGGAACTGAGCTATACGTCAGACCGTGCGGAATTTATCGGCCGTAACGGATCATTGGCATCTCCGGCAGGCATGGGACGGGAGAGCCTCTCGAATGTAGACGGCGTCTTTGCCGACAGCTGCGGCGCGGTCCGCATGAAGCTCACGCTTCCTCCCCGGTCCGTACGCAGGGTACATGTTCTGGTTGGCGCCGGAGCGTCGAAGGAAACGGCGCTCGGGCTGATCCGCCGTTATGGCACGACAGAGAGTTGTGAGGAGGCTTTCGCGGATGTGACGTCCTACTGGGACCACACGCTTGGGCAGATCAAGGTAGCGACGCCAAATCGGGAGCTTGACCTGATGCTCAATGGCTGGCTGTTGTATCAGGCGCTGTCGTGCCGGATATGGGCCCGCACCGCGTTCTACCAAGCAGGCGGAGCGTTCGGCTTCCGGGATCAGCTGCAGGATTCGCTGGCGCTGCTGCATACGCTGCCGGAGCTGACGAGAAAACAGATTTTACTGCATGCTTCGCATCAATATACGGAAGGCGATGTGCAGCATTGGTGGCATGAGGAGACGGAGCGGGGCATTCGCACCCGTTACTCAGACGATCTGCTGTGGCTGCCTTATGCCGCATCGCGTTATGTCGTTCATACCGGCGACTCGGGCATTCTTGACGAGCCTGTCAGGTTCCTGACAAGCGAGCCGCTAAGGGATGATGAGCATGAGCGGTACGAAGCTACCGTCGCCGCTGAAGAAACCGCGGCGCTTTACGAGCATTGTATACGGGCCATCGAGCGGGCCTCGCGACTCGGCGAGCACGGGATCCCGTTAATGGGAATCGGCGACTGGAATGACGGAATGAATTCGGTCGGGGACGACGGCAAAGGCGAAAGCGTCTGGCTCGGATGGTTCTTGTGCGAGGTACTGCGAAGATTCGCCGGTTTGTGCGAGCTGAAGGGGGACATTGAACGCGCCGAGCTGTACCGGACCCGGAGAGATTCGATTGCTGAAGCATTGAATAAGCATGCATGGGACGGCGAATGGTACCGCAGGGCCTTTACCGATGAAGGGACGTGGCTTGGCTCGGGCCGCAACGAGGAATGCCGGATCGATGCCATCGCCCAGTCGTGGTCGGTTATTTCGGGGGCGGCCCCCGAGGAGCGGGCAAGGCAGGCGATGCAGTCGTTCGACCGGGAGCTTGTCGACCGCGACTTGTCTGTAGCGACGCTGCTGACGCCGCCCTTCGACAGGACGGACCCGTCCCCAGGCTACATTCAAGGTTATCCGCCGGGAATCCGCGAGAACGGCGCCCAGTATACGCACGGCGTAATCTGGAGCATCGTCGCCTGGTGTGCGCTTGGAGAGAGCGGCAAGGCAGTCGAATTGTTTCATTTGCTGAATCCTGTTACTCATGCCCAAACACAGTCCGAAGTGCGCAAATATGCAGGCGAACCGTATGTCATGGCGGCCGATGTGTATACGCGGGATCCGGTGAAAGGCAGGGCGGGATGGACATGGTATACCGGGGCATCCGGCTGGATGTATCAGGCGGGCATCGAATGGATACTCGGTCTGCGCCGCGAGGGAGGCAGGCTCCTTATCAGCCCGAATATTCCGGCCGATTGGCCCTCTTATTCAGTGCGGTACACATACCGCACCTCCGTATATCATATAACCGTTCGTGTGGACGCCGGCGACAAGGAGTTTGCCGGTGGCGTTACGATCGACGGCAGGCCGCTGGAGCAGGAGCCGGACGTGCCAAACCAAGCCGGTGAGACGCACGTTATGTATATCCCGCTCATTGACGACGGGCGGGAACACGAGGTGGAGGTGGTTATATCCTCCAACCGCAGCGCTTCAGCTGCAATGAAGCAAGTTTAGAAACCGAAGGGAGAGCCGCTCCAGGCTCTCTTTTTTTGTGTTGACATCTTCACAATCGGCCGATTCAAAGATAAGAGCGATCTCCAAACATGGAACAGACCAGTAAGAAGAATATTATTATAAAAAAAGCATACAAGTTGTATAAATTACAAAATATAACAATTTTGATAATAATGCAGTATAAAAAAATGCAGTTTAATATCACTTTTTTACTTTCTTTTTGTAAGTTCTATTTAAAACATTTGAACAACTATATAATCGGTTATGGTCGATGAAAGAAATTGAAGACCGTTATGAAAACGATTTATTAAGAAAGGCGGTGAATAAGTTTGATGGTCAACTCGAGTTGAACTTCGAGGGATAACGGAAGCGGGAAAGTGCTTGAAATACCATAAGAGTCCTACAAAAATTATGTTGGGAGGATAATGAACAATGGTTGCATCCCGTACAATGATGGTACTTAAAAAAATTTCGATGATTGCTTTAGTAACCGCTTTCATTTTTATAATCGGGGTTCCGACGAAGTCCTTTGCAGCCGGCAGCGTGCCTTATACTTTTAAGAGCGTCGTGACCGGCGGCGGAGGCGGTTTTATTCCAGGTATTATTTTTAATCCGACGCAGAAAGACCTGATTTATGCGAGAACGGACATCGGCGGCGCATACCGCTGGGATCCGTCCTCGAAAGGCTGGATTCCGCTGCTTGATTCGGTCGGATGGGTAGATTGGAACAAGAACGGCGTCGACGCTCTGGCAACCGATCCCGTCGATCCGAATCGCCTGTATGTCGCAGTGGGTACGTATACGAACGTATACGATTCGAACAACGGCTATATTCTGCGTTCGACGGACAAGGGAACTACGTGGCAGGCGACGCAGCTGCCGTTCAAGGTTGGCGGCAATATGCCAGGCCGTTCCATGGGCGAGCGGCTGATGATCGACCCTAACGCGAACAACATTCTTTATTTCGGTGCGCGCAGCGGAAACGGATTGTGGAAGAGCACCGACTACGGCGTTACGTGGACGAAGGTCACCTCGTTCCCCGATGTCGGTACCTACATTCAGAGCCCGGGCCAAGAATACGGCAGCGACCTGATCGGTCTGGATTGGATCACCTTCGATCCCCGGACAGGCTCTTCCGGCAATCCCACGCAGACGATTTATGTCGGTGTAGCGGACAATACCGGCGACAGCATATACCGCAGCACGGACGGCGGTGCGACATGGTCGGCGGTGCCGGGACAACCGCATGCCGGCTTTATGCCCCACCACGGCGTGCTGTCCTCCACCGGCAATCTGTATATTACTTATAACAACGGCGTCGGTCCATACGACGGGTCCAAGGGCGACTTATGGAAATACAATACGAACACCGGGGTATGGACGAATATCAGTCCGGTTCCGAGCACCGACAGCAGCCAGACCTGGGGATACGGAGGGCTTGCCGTCGATGCGCAGCATCCGGACACGATTGTGGTGGCGACCTTGAATCAATGGTGGCCGGACGCCAACATCTACCGCAGCACGGACGGGGGCGCGACATGGACCTCCTTCTGGAGTTGGAACGGGTACCCGAACCGTACGCTCCGCTATACGCAGGATATCTCGGCTGCGCCTTGGCTGACCTTCGGCAATGCTCCAAACCCGCCGATACCTTCCCCGCTGATCGGCTGGATGATCGGGGATCTGGAGATCGATCCGTTCAACTCCGGCCGGATGATGTACGGCACGGGGGCGACGCTTTACGGCACGAACAATCTGACGACGATGGATACCGGCGGCACCGTGAACCTCTCGGTCATGGCTAAAGGAATCGAGGAAATGGCTGTGCTCGGCTTGATCAGCCCTCCGTCGGGTGCTCACCTCCTTAGCGCCGTTGGAGATGATACCGGATTCAAGTATGACGACCTGACGCAGGCGCCGTCCATGATGTTCACAAATCCGAATTATTCCACCTCCACGAGCATCGATTATGCGGAACTGAATCCGAGCTTCATCGTGCGGGTCGGGAATGTGGATAAGTCCACGGATGCGAATGCCAAAGCGCTCGGAATCAGCACCGACGGGGGAACGACCTGGAATCCGGACGCCACCGAGCCGGCTGGCTCCAGCGGAGGCAATGCAGCCGCCGGCGCCGATGGCAATACGATCGTATGGAGTCCGTCAACGACAGGGGTCTATTACACGACCGACAGCGGCAATACATGGACGGCAAGCTCCGGAGTACCGACAGGCGCGAAAGTGATCTCCGACCGCGTGAACCCAAGCAAGTTCTACGCATGGTCGGCAGGCAAGTTCTACGTCAGCACAGACAGAGGGGCGACGTTCACCCAGACGGCCACGACCGCGCTGCCGGCAAATAATGTAACGCAGTATCCGGGATCGTCAATGGATATCAAAGCTATGCCAGGTCATGAAGGCGACATCTGGGTCGCGGGCGGCAGCACGACGGAAGGCAAATACGGCATCTGGCATTCGACCGATTCCGGCAGCAGCTTCACCCAGCTGTCCAATGTCCAGGAAGCGGACGCAATCGGTTTCGGGAAGGCTCAGCCCGGTCGGAGCTATATGGCTTTGTATGCGAACGCCAAGGTTAACGGGGTACGCGGCTTCTTCCGCTCAGACGATGCAGGGACGACGTGGACCCGAATCAACGACGACCAGCATCAATACGCGCGCGTAACCACCATCACCGGGGATCCGAGAATATACGGCCGGGTGTATATCGGCACCAACGGAAGAGGCGTCATCTACGGCGACCCCGTGAGCGGCGTCAACACAAGCTTGATCTATAAAATTATCAATGAGAACAGCGGCAAGGTTCTCGACGTCTCCAATTCGTCGACGGCGGACGGGGCGAATGTGCAGCAGTGGACGTCCTGGAGCCCTGGAACGAATCAGCAATGGGATTTCGTCGATGCAGGCGGCGGATACTATAAGATCATGAATGTGAACAGCGGCAAGGTGCTCGACGTTGCTGGTATGTCGACGGCGGACGGGGCGAACGTGCAGCAGTATACGTCCTGGAGCCCTGGAGCGAATCAGCAGTGGCAGATGGTCGATAACGGCAACGGAACTTATAAAATTGTCAACAAGAACAGCGGCAAGGTCCTCGATGTCGCAAGTGCGTCGACGTCGGACGGAGGAAACGTCGTACAATCGACGGATAACGGCGCAGCGGACCAGCAATGGCAGCTCGTTGCCGTCGATACTCCATAAGTCGATAAGGCGCCAGGTGACAACAATAAGTCGGCTTCTTAGGTCCATCAAGAATTGATCCGTTGGAAGTGAATCGCTAATCAAGCAATTGCATCATGTAAGACGCGCACCGGCCCCTTCCGGCAGTGAAAATCCGGATAGGGGCCGGTGCTTCATCTATTCGGTTTCTCGTATAACTCATCTTTCCCATTACGATTTATCGGTATTAGACCGTTTCGCTCCGCAATGCCTCTCCAAGCTGGTCCAACAGCGCCTTCGTACCATGTTCACGAACTTCCGGCGTATCGTGGCCATCAAGAAAAGTGCCCTGTTCGGTGAAGGTCAGCCTTGTACCTGCGTCCGCTGAATGAAACTCCACTGTTGTCACCGATACTGAAATTCTCGTCTCGCCCATGTCCAATGTATACGAATAGACGATGCGTTGATTCGGCACGATCTCCTCAAAGCAGGCGTTAAACGTAAAGATCGGGCCGTCCGGCGGGCCTCCGCGGCTGATTTCCCGACCGCCAACCCTGAAGTCGAATTCATCGGCCTTCGGGTACCATCCGGCTTTGAGTTCCGGATCCGCCCAGGCGGCGAACACTCGCGCAGGCGCTGCTTGATAAATTCGTTCAACGGAAAAGGTGGCGTGGTTTACGGATCGTTCGTTCTTCATAGGTTCCTCCCTTAGTTTACGGCTCGTCCGGACGTCCAGCGAGGAAGTCGCCCAGTCGATCCAGGTTTTGCTCCACTGTCATCTGCCGCTCAAAGAAATATTTGTCGTGGCTCTTTTTCATCATAACCAGTACTTTTGTAAAGTCGTCCACGGTTAACGGTTCCTTCAAATGCATTAGCGCCGACACATGCTCCAGCTCTGCAAGAAGCCTTTGCTGAGTTTGTATTCGTTCTTTTAAACGTTCAATTTGTAAGGATACGATCTCAACGGGACTGCAATGATTCCGGGCCAGAAGCGATTTGATCTCCTCCAACGCTAAACCCAATTCCTTTAAAGAGAGAATCTGGTGCAGGCGCGAAATGTCGGATTCGGTGTACAACCTGTGCCCGGAATCCGTCTGATCGGAAGGCGAGAACAAGCCTATTTGATCATAATATCGCAGCGTTCTTATTGTCAGCCCTGTCAGTCCGGCAATTTCCCCGACCTTCCAATATTGTTTCATAATCAACCCCTTTTGCAGCGCCTGTCGTTTACCGGTAACTAGATTATAAAACATGACGCCGCGTAACGTTCAAGAACATTTTCACATTCTAAAAAGGCGTCGAACGTTTCTTCCGGTTTTCATTCAGATCCCGCACAATACACTGGAATAATATTAGTATTGATCATTTTAATAGCCGCTGATAAGCTTACAATTATTAGAAGAATATAGAATGAACTGGAGGGGTACCAAGCTGAGGCGTTCCATCAAGATGCAGCTGATCATCAGTTTTTTTGCTGTTATGCTGCCGGTCGTCGCATTCCTCGTTGCCAATAACCTGTATGCCAAGAACGTTGTTCGCGATAAAGTATCTCAGACGTACCGGAATACGCTCGATATTTTTGTAGGCCAGACCGACCGCCAGTTAAAGGAAATCAATGACTATTTGTATAAAATGTCCGTCGCGGACCCCGATGTCGGACTTCTGATGTCCTATCCGTACGGCAGCGATAATTACGTGCTTACCAAGGTTCGGATCCAGAACAAGCTGATGCGCGACATCGGCTTTTACAATTTGATCGATACGGTTTTCCTCTTCCATGAAAGCGATCTCATACTCAGCACATCCGGGCAGTACGACGATACGAGGCAGGTGCTGAGAAACAATATCGCGGCAATTATCGGGCAAGAGAACCGGTTCGCGACGAACAGATGGCTGCTGTGGAAGGACGACCTGATGCCGGGAAACGATTTCCTGATCCGGATAACGGAAGTTACGGAAGGGTTATACGTTGGAGCTATCATTAAAATTTCCGGTATTCTTGATACGCTGTCGGTATTATGGGACGCCGACGAAATTGGTGAAAGCGGTATCTACCGGCTTGACGGAATGCGTCTTGCCGAGTCGTTGTCGGGCAAAAAACAGACTATTCCCCTCACCGATTTGGTTCTTGATAAACAAGCGGCTTATCAGACGGTGACGGATGAGTCAAACAAACAGCGTTATATGGTCATGAACCGGGCAAGCGAGATGGCCGACATGGCGGTCAACATTATTATTCCGGAAAAGGATATGCTGAAAGGCCTCCCTTATTTTCAGAAGGCGACGTATTTCATAGCGGCAGGGCTGATAGCCATATTCGCCCTGTACCTGTTCTTTATCCGGCATACGCTGTTCAAGCCGCTGCAGCAGTTGATCGGCGGGATGAAGAAGATCTCGCACGGGATGCTCGATGTCCGTCTGAAGGCCAACGACACGGCCGAATTCCTGTTCCTGGCCGCTACTTTCAACAGCATGGCGGAACAAATCAAGTCCCTTAAGATCGGGATGTACGAGGAGCAGCTCAGGGCGCAGAAGATCGAGCTGAAGCAGCTGCAGGCGCAGATCAATCCTCATTTTTATATGAACAGTCTGAATATCATCTATAATTTCGCGGCTCTCAAGGATAACGATTCGATTAAGAAGATGGCGCTTCACCTGGCGGATTATTTCCGCTTCATTATGCGTGCCAACCGGGATCTGATCAGTCTTGAGGAAGAGCTTAAGCATATCGGCAACTATATCGAAATTCAACAATTCCGGTTTCCAAACAAGCTGGAGTACGTATTTGACGTTCCCGACTCGATCAGGCAGCTGCCGCTGCCCGCGCTGCTTCTCCAGCCTTTTGTGGAGAATGCCATCATTCACGGGTTTGTAAACCGGCGCAAGCTGTTCCGGATATTGGTCACCGGAAGCATTATTACGGACGGTAATAAACAATATTTATCGCTTGCCGTAGAGGATAACGGGGCCGGATACCCCGGGGACATTCTTGAACGACTGAATGCCAACGAGCCGCTTCCGCAAGCGGATTCAAGCAGGCTGGGCATTCTGAATGTCATGCAGCGGCTTAAGCTGCGTTACGGCGAAGAAGCCGATATTAAGTTCTACAACTCAGCCGATGCAGGAGGGGCCGCGGTTCGCATACTGCTGCCAACTGCAATTAAAAACTTTCAGGAGGACCCGGATGTACAATCTGCTGGTGGTTGACGACGAAGAAATTGCGATTAGGGGAATACTGCACGGAATCGATTGGTCGGGCCTGCCTTTTGCGAATGTTTTCTCAGCCTGCGATGCGGAAGAAGCGAGGCAAATATCTCGTAACCATCCCATTCATATCATGATTTCCGATATCGATATGCCAAGCGAGAACGGGATTGAACTGCTTGCGTGGGTTAACGAGCATTCGCCGCAGACGGAAACCATATTTTTAACCGGCCATGCCGATTTTAAATACGCCCAGCAGGCGATTCACCTGGACAGCTTCGATTATTTGCTCAAGCCGATCGATCACGAGCTGTTGAAGAATTGCGTGGAAAGAGCGCTTGGCAGCGTGCAGGAACGGGAGCGGGAAGAAGCGTTCGGCAAAACGTACGAATTTTATTACGAGCAGTGGAATAAACAGCTTCCGCTGCTGATCGAGCGGTTCTGGCAGGATGTGCTGAACGAGAGAATCGCAGTAGCCGCAGAGCAGATGGAACCGGCATTTACTCTCTACGGCCTGCCGCTTGATATGGCCAAACCGATAGTGCCGGTATTGATCAGCGTCGAGGAATGGAAGCGGGGGTGGAGCGCGCGCGATGAGGAGATCATGACGTATGCGCTCAAGAACGCCGCTTCGGAAATATTGCTCAAAGAAGAGCATGGACACGTCATTGAGGAACAGAACGGTATGCTGTTCGCTTTGATTTACGAGCCGCAGGAAGGATACGAACCGCTGCTTGAAGCCCGCTGCAGCGATTATATATGCAAAACGGAAGAGTATTTGTACTGCACGGTGTCCTGCTATATCGGGGAGCCTGTGACGGTTCGCGGCCTGCTCCCGTCCGTGCGGCTGCTCTCGGAGATGGAGCGGTGCAATATCGGCAGAACCGGAACGGTATTCCGCCTGTCCGAGTTCAGGAAGCCGGGCAAGCAGTCTTCGGCCGCTCCAAATTTGCCTGATTTGTCCGCGCTTATTGAAGCCGGGAGAAAGCAGGAGCTGCAGCTGCGTATCGAGGAGAGCTTGGGCCGAATACAGGCACAGCAGGTTGATCATACCTTCCTCGTGCAATACTACTTCGGGTTGGTCCATACCGTATTTCAGACGCTCCAGAAGAAATCCGTCTCTCCGGCTGAGGTATACCCCGGCGGCGAGTGGAAGGACGGGGAACAGGCGATGAAATCGCTTGCGTCAATGAAGGCTTGGGCGCAGCAGTTCGCCGGCAAGGCTGCGGAAATGCTGGGGAAGCAGGACAGAGACGTATCGAGCGCTATCGCGAAGGTTCAGCGTTATATAGAAGCGAATTTGCATCTCGAAATGAACCGTGAGGCGCTCGCGGAGCATGTTTACCTGAACCCTGCGTATTTATCCCGGCTCTTCCGCAAGGAGACGGGAAAATCGCTGACCGATTTCACGGTGGACCTGCGCCTCACAAGAGCCAAATCGGAGCTGGCCAAGTCCAATATCAAAATCAGCGACATCGCCGGATCGGTAGGCTACTCCAACTTCTCCCATTTCTCCAAGCTGTTCAAAAAAACGACTGGTCTTACGCCGCAGGAATACCGCAAGAAATACCAGGATGTCTGAAAGGATGTCACCGGAACGTTAATACGGTCACGGCGCCGCTAGAGCAGGGCGTCGTTTTTTCATACACTTGACGTAGAGAAGAGATAAGGAGAAGGAGGAACCCTTTTTGCTTCAGACGATGAGGAAATACTGGATCTTTTACATCATGATGCTTCCGGGCATCCTGCTGCTGCTGGTGAACAATTACATTCCGATGTCGGGGATCATCATCGCTTTCAAGACCGTCAACTATCAGACCGGAATATTGCACAGCCCTTGGGTCGGCTTTAAAAATTTCGAATATCTGTTCAAAACGTCGGACGTCTGGATCATTACCCGAAACACACTGCTGTACAACTCGCTTTTTATCGTTTTGAATCTGATTTTCCCGCTTGCATTTGCGCTCATGTTGAACGAAATGAAAAACCGTTTTTTGTCGAAGTTTCATCAGACCGTCATGTTCCTGCCTTACTTTCTGTCCATGATCGTTATCAGCTATCTCGTATTCGGCTTTATGAGCGACGAGCACGGTTATTTCAACAATACGCTGCTTCCGGCGCTAGGCCTCGAACCGATTCAATGGTACTTTACGAAAGAAGTGTGGCCGGTCATTCTTCCTCTGGTCAATACGTGGAAAGGGATGGGGTACTATACCGTTATCTACATGGCAGCCATCATCGGAATAGACGATGAGATGTACGAGGCGGCTACCATCGACGGCGCAAGCAAATGGCAGCAGATGACCCGTATTACGATTCCGCTTATCACGCCAATTCTCACGATTATGACGCTGCTGCAGATCGGACGGATCTTTAACGCCGATTTCGGGCTGTTCTTCCAGGTTCCGAGGGAGTCGGGTGTATTGTTCCCCGTCACCAATGTTATTGATACGTATGTGTACCGGACGTTCCTGACCGTCGGCGACATTGGATTGTCTTCGGCCGCGGGGCTGCTGCAGTCGGTTGTCGGGTTTGCACTCGTCTTCTTGTCCAACTGGGTCGTACGCCGATTTAACAAAGAGAACGCTTTATTCTAGGAGGGATCTTCTTAATGGAAGCCGTTATTACCAAAGCTCCTGCGGGAGCCAATCCCAAAAACCGGCTGTCCTATGCGGCTTCAGTGGGTATCCATCTGTTCTTCATCCTATATTCGCTGCTTTGCATCATTCCGCTTCTGCTGATCGTAATGGTATCGTTCTCTAACGAAGGGTCGATCGTTCGTGAAGGATACCGGTTTATTCCGGAACAATTCGATTTAAGCGCTTACGAATTTATACTGAAGGACATAGGCCAGATCGGCCATTCGTACGGCATTTCGATTGCGGTTACTGCGATCGGGACCGCTCTTAGCATGATCGTGATCGCGCTTTACGCTTATCCGATTTCGCGAAGCGATTTTCCGCACGCCAAATTTTTTACCTTCTTTGTTTTTTTCACGATGCTTTTCACCGGCGGTCTCGTGCCGTGGTATCTGGTTTACGTTCAAATGCTGGATCTCAAAGATACTTTATGGGCTTTGATCATGCCGTATATCGTTTCCGCCTTCTTCGTGTTAATCGTTCGCACGTTCTTCCAAACGACGATTCCGGGAGCAGTTGTCGAGTCGGCCAAAATCGACGGTGCGGGCGAGCTTCGCATATTTTTTCAAATCGTAATGCCGCTTTCGCTTCCGGTATTGGCCACAGTCGCTTTGTTTCAAACATTGACCTATTGGAACGACTGGTTCCTGAGTCTGGTGTTTATTACAGGTGAAGAGAATATCTCGGTTCAATACTTGATGTATAAGATGATGGCGAACATTCAGTACCTGTCGAGCAACCCGACCGCTGCCGCCGAAATCAGCAAGGCCGGCGGAATGCTTAATTTTCCGAGCGAAACCGTCCGGATGGCGATGGTTATCGTCGGCATCGGCCCGATTATCTTCGCTTACCCGTTCTTTCAGAAATATTTCATCAGAGGCTTGACTGTCGGAGCCGTGAAAGGCTGATTCGGACTCGGACGGGACAAAATATGCGCGGCGGCGCAAATCAATCCGGCTTTACCCGGTATCACCGGTTTAGCATATAACTTTGATAACCTTTAAGGGAGGTCCACCCGTATATGAAGCACATGAAAAAAAGAGCATTTATGCTTCTCGCAATGATGTTGACCGCAGCTTTGATCCTGACTGCATGCGGAGGAGGCAGCAATGGGGGCGGCAATCAACAACCGGCGGCGGAGAAACCGGCTGACGGCGGCGGCACAGAACCCGCAGAAGGATCGACTTCATCCGATCTGCAGCCCTATAAGCTGAAATTATTATATGAAGGCCCGCAGCAGCCGGATGAGGCGAAGGTAGAAGAAGCTCTTAATAAGCTTCTGACGGCAAAAATCAATGCAACGATCGATATTATGCAGATTGACTGGGGCGCATGGGATGAGAAGATGAACCTGATGATCGCTTCCCGCGAGCCGGTAGACGTTATGTTCACTGCACAATGGAACGGCTACGCCAAAAACGTGGCAAAGGGCGCCTATACGGAAATCGGCGACCTGCTGAAGAAGCACGGTCAAGGCATTCTGGGTTCTCTTGATCCGGCTTTCCTCGAAGGCGCCAAAATCAACGGTAAAAACTATGGCGTGCCGACGAACAAAGAGCTGGCATCCGTTGGCGGCATCGTCTACAGAAAGGATATCGCAGATGAACTCGGCCTCGACATGAATGCCGTGAAAACGCCGGAAGACCTGGAAGCTATTTATAAAGTAGTGAAAGAGAAAAAGCCGGGCATGATCCCGCTTTACGCAAGAGACGGACTATTCAATTCACATTTCTTCGCGGAGTATGATTTCCTTGGCGATTCCACCATTCCGGGAGCGATATTGAAAAATACCGACGACACGACGGTAAAAATGGTCGAGGAATATGATATTTACAAGCGCTATTTGAAAGTGGCCCGCAACTTCTACGTTAAAGGCTACATCAACAGCGACGCGGCGACGACGCAATTGTCAAGCGGCGATGCTTATAAAGCAGGCAATGTGTTTTCTACCGTAGAGCCGCTCAAACCGGGTAAAGCCGAAGAAATTGCCAACGCAACAGGCCTGCAGGGCAAGCTGGCTCAAATTACGATGACCGGCAAAACGGTGTCCACCTCCGAAACGGCAGGCGCGATGCTGGCGATTTCCTCGACGTCCAAGGATCCGGAGCGGGCGATGATGCTCATTAACCTGCTTCACACCGATAAAGAAATCGTTAATCTGCTGAACTTCGGAATCGAAGGCGTGCATTACACGCGCAGCGGGGAAATCATTACGCCGACCGCTCAGTCCGCCAGCTACGCTCCGGGCGTTGCATGGGAGCTTGGCAACCAGTTCCTCAACTACATCTGGAATTCGGAAGCTCCGGACAAATGGGACCAGTTCCGCGAGTTCAACAAGAACGCCAAATCCTCGCCTGGTCTTGGTTTCGTATTTGACAGCGAATCGGTAAAAGCGGAAGTCGGCGCGCTTGCGAACGTCATCAAGCAGTATCAGAGAGCGCTTGAAACCGGCTCCGTTGATTATGAGAAAGTGCTTCCTCAATATATTAACGCCTTGAAAGACGCCGGCGTCGATAAAGTCGTTGCCGAGAAACAAAAGCAGTTCGACGCTTTTCTGGCTGCGAAGAAATAGGCTGTAAACGAAATGAAATAAACTCAATACGCCGGAACTAAGGGATGGGAGCTGCTGCCTGTCCCTTTTTCCGTGTTTCCGACAGCGGCCGCTCATGCTACAATAGAGGTAGGTAAAACGCTTAACCTATTTTTCCCAATAAGGCAGGAGTGATGCAGGTTTGCGAAAGAACTGGTACCGCCGGCTGCTGCTATCCTATTTTCCAATATTCGTTCTTACGGTGTCGATTATAATATTTCTCTCGTTCATTATTGTCAGTGAAACCTCGCGCAAAGAAACCGAGAAAGCAGACCGGATATCGACGGGATATATTGCCGACAGCCTGGACCGCTCGATGACGGAAATCGAAATGACTGTATTGAAGGAAGTCGAGTTCAATCCGGATTATAACGCTTTTCTCAATTCCTCCTCATCCAAAGATGAGGAAGGTATGCAGCTGTACGATCTGGTCGACAGTATGCGGAATATTACAAGCAATAATGATTTGATTCAATCGATCTATATCTACCGCGATTCGGACAAAAGCATTCTCACCCTTAACGGACGATCCGATTTGGCTTCGTTTAAGGACCGTTCGTTTATCGAAAAGGCGCTGCGCGCTCCGGATTTCCGCGGGTGGTCCGACGTACGAAAGTACCAGGATATCGGAGAGGCTGCGACTACGGATCAACCGACGCAGGTTATCTCTATGTACAAGAGGCTTCCGCTGCCATTTGGCTCGCAAGGGATGATCGTAATCAATGTCAGTATGCACGCACTCGAGCGGAACGTCGACCAGATGACGAACAGTGTGGAATCTTTCCTTCAGATCTTCGACAATAACGGGAAACTGATCTACAGGGCGCACTCGAACGGCGGCGAACCGGAGCAGCAGTCGGGCAAGGTGCTGACGACGCTTCACTCGCCCGAGCTGGGTTGGACGTTCGAGAGCGGCATCAAGGCAGGACAGCTGTTCGCATGGGTTTCCGTCATTTCATACGTATGGATCGTAATTGGTATTCTTACGGTAGTGTGCGCTGTCATTTATATTATTTATATTACAAGAAGAAATTATGAACCGATTAAGGTGATGATGAACCGTATTCAATCGATGCAGCTCCGGATAGAAGACGGGAGGCCGAAGACAGACGAGCTGTCTTTAATCGACAGCGCGCTGGAAAGCCTGATTAATCAGACGATGGATTACGAGAAAGAGCATCATGAGAATTTGCTTGTGCGCAGGCGGCAGCTCTTCCTGGATATGATCGGAGGAGAACGATTGAACACTGTAGAGCAGCGGCTTGAGCAGCTCGGTTCTTTACTGCCTAAAGACGCGTCTGCGGCAAAATTGTACGTCGTTGTAACGGAAATCAACCAATATAGCGAATTTCAAAGCAGCTATTCCGCCTGGGATCAGAATACATTAAAGTTCGCGTTGATTAACGTATTTCAGGAATTAACCCGAAGCGGCGGAGCGCATGGATGGGCGGAATGGATCAGCGGCAGCAGGGCCGGGCTTATATTTGTCGTTCCCGATGAATCCCTGGATGTTAAAGATCAGCTGCGCGCCTGGGCGGATCAGAGCCGTCTTTGGGTGGAGGAGAATCTGCGCATCCGGTTGTCTTTTGGCATCGGCTCAGCTGCGGATGATTATCACGGCGTTCAGAATTCCTACAATACGGCTGCTGCCGCTTTGCAGCACAAGTTATCGCTGGGCAAGGATTCCGTTGTCATGAGCGACGACTTGCTGGGCGCCGCGCCGAAGGAGTCCTATCAATATTTGCAAATGATTGCTGAGCTCGTAAAAGCTTTCAGATTGACAAGCGACGAATGGCGTCAGCGGTTGGAACAAATATTCATCTCATTAGAGGCGGATTTATTGAAGGATGAGGAGATAAGATCGCTGATTCAGGCGCTTCTTCATATGCTTGGCCGCGAGCTAAGCGACATGTCGGACTCTCTTCACGACCAGTTATCGGGCGAGCGGGCGGAAGAATGGCGGCTGAAGCTTAATCGTTCGGTCACACTAGGCCATATGCAGGCCGTATTATCGGAATATTTGACGGATATTTACCGTACGTACGTCGCTGTCAGCGAGACGAAGAGCTACAAGGCTATGATAAACGAGATGAGAAATTATATCGAAGAGCATTTCTCCAACCCCGATCTGTCCCTGAAGCATCTGAGCGACCGGTTTCAGATCTCGGCGAAGTATGCCAGCTACCTGTTCAAAATCGAGTTCGATATGAAATTCGTCGACTTTCTCGTTCAGCTCCGCATGCAGCGGGCGGAACATCTGCTCGCCGAAACGGAGGCGCCGATTCAGGAAATCGCGATGGCGGTAGGTTATGCGAATTCCATTACATTCGGCCGCGTATTCAAACGGCTAACCGGCATAACGCCGGGCGATTACCGCAAGCTGAAGATGAAGCCGGATCCAGCTGCAGGCTAACATTTGTAAGGGTTTTCTCGCATGAAATCAGGGTTTTGAAAATGGTTTAGCGCTGTGAAAATGGTTTATTTTTTGCGGCAGTTGGGCTTTCGCTTCCAATGTATCCTCCCGAAACTAGTTTATTGCGGGTCCGGGCAATCGCATGCCATACTGGGGCCATGCCGAAGAGAGGTTTTATGCCTGAAGCGGTATAGGGTCAACAGATAAAAAAGGCGATCCGCCTGATCCGGGGCGGCAATGACGGGAGGTCCTTATGCATACACCGAAAGGGGAATATTCATTCTCTACATGCTGGAATATAAAGCGTCATACCGAAGGACGTGCGATGGCGGAGGAAATCCGTTCGCTAGGATTCCGGCAAGTGGAGCTCAACTATAACGTAACGAAGGAAATGCTGACGACGATCGAACCGATGATCGAACGGGGGGAGATCGGCGTTTCGAGCGTGCACAATACCTTTCCGCATACTCCGGATCCCGATTACGGTACGGATTCCGTACTGCTTGGCTTTGACGACGAAGAGAAGCGGGTCCGTGCGATCGAGCTTCTGCTGCAGTCGGCGGAATATGCGCACCGTTACGGGGCGAAGGCGGTCGTGGTTCATCCGGGAGAGGTTCCTTTCCCCTGCAACATCGACCAGCAGCTGAAAGGCATCTATAACGAGCAGGGTCCGGATTCCCCAGCGTATACACAGCTTTGGCGGGAAATGCTGGACCGGCGCGAATCGCTCAGCGGACAGTATTTGCGCCGAATCGGAGACAGTCTTGAAGAAGTGTGCGAGCGCTCGGCAGCCAAAGGCTATGACGTAGCGTTCGGTATTGAAACCCGCTCGCGGTGCTACCAGATGCCGACATTGCAGGAGGCGAAAACGGTTATCAACCGTTTGAAGGGCGCGCCGGTTTATTTGTGGTACGATATCGGCCACGGCATGATGATGGACCGGATGGGCTTGTACGATAATGCCAAGGAAGCCGGCGAGATGATCGATGATATCATCGGTGTGCATATCCATGAGACGATAGGCTTGTCCGACCATTGGTGCCCCTATGTGAATAGCAAGGACATGTCGTTCTTCGACCGTTTTCTCGCTATTATCGACAGGGCGAGGGTCAAGGTGTACGAGCTCAAATCGGCCTGCACGCCGGAGGAAATTGAGGAAAGCCATGCGCTCATAACGGGTAAAATCTCCGCACTAAAGAACAAATCGGGCGAAGGGCAGGGACAATAATGTCTGAGTATCGGAGGCTTGTATCATTAAACGACGCTCTGGTGCAGGCCGGTATGGCCGGCCAGGTGCTGGGAAGGGACAGCCGGTACTACGGCGGCGTCGTTGACCCGCAGAACGGTATCGCATGGCCCAACCATAACGGCGGTACGCCGGATACGATGGCGATATGGACCGCTGCGTTGGTCAATCCAGATTCGGCGTACTATCACGATAAGGAACTGCTTGAACGGTTAAGCCTCGCTTCGGATTATATGCTGCGCTTCCAGCACGGCGACGGGACGATATCCCCCGGGTGGACGAATTATCATTCGCCGCCGGATACGGCATTTGTGATTGTCGGTTATTCGCAGCTCTATCAGCTGCTTGCAGCCGACGGATGGGCACCGCTGGGACCTGTAATCGCGAAGATGCGGCTGTTTCTGGAACGGTCGATTCCGGCCATGCTCACGGGAGGCTGCCACACGCCGAATCATCGATGGGTTCTTTGCGCGGCGCTCGGGTATATTCACCAGCTGTTCGGCATTGAGGAAGCGGCGCGGCGGGCGGAGCAGTGGCTTGCCGAGGGTATGGACTGCACACCGGACGGCGAGTGGACCGAACGCAGCAACGGCATCTACAACGCAGTCAGCGACATCATGCTGATTCATGCCGCGAGATTATTGAACAGGCCTCAGCTGCTGGAGCCGGTGCGGGCCAATTTACGGATGATGGTTTATCTCGTCCATCCGTCCGGAGAGGTAGTTACGGATTATTCCGGTCGTCAGGATTTCGGTCATGTACACAGTCTGGCAGGCTACTTTCCGGCTTATACGATTATGGCGCATCTGGACCGCGATCCGCTGTTCGCCGCCATGGCGGCTTGGGCCGGCGGGTTTCTGAAGCATCCCGGAGGCCTACCGAATAATGCGCTTCTCGGATATTTGCTCGATCCGTCACTGCGGGATCCCGGGGTAAGCCCGGCTGAGCTCCCGACGCATTACCGGAAGATGATTAACGGATCATTCCTGCGCGCCGATTACTTGAAGGAAATCGAGGCGGCAGGACATGGGGGCCGGATTAAACACAGCCGGCTGCATACCGATTTCGGCTCGCAGGTTGCGCGGCAGCGCAGCGGCAATACAAGCGTGACGATCATGACGGAGACGTCTTCCTTCTTCGCGCTTCGCCACGGCAGCACTCGCCTGCTGGCCGTACAAATCGCTTCGTATTTCGAACCGGGATTCGTCCCGATGACGCATATGGAGCCGCTGGATAACGGGTATCGGCTGACGGCCGTCCAGGAGAAAGGCTACTACGGTCCTGTGCCGGGGCACTTGCTTCCTGAAGCCGCGAAGCAGCCTGTCAGTCCGTGGTACCTTCTCCCGCATCATCAGCGTCCGCTTACCCACAGTCAGAAGCATACCGTCGAGGCGGATATAACAGAGTCTTCTGACGGCTGGAAGCTTCGGGTCCGTTCTGACGAGCCTGCCGAAGTGATGACCCAGATCTCTCTTGTGTTCGGCGGCGAGGGCGAAATTATTGCAGACGGGTTAAAGCCGGCAGGAGAGAATGCATCCTTCTGGACGGGTGGAGCGGTCCGATATATAACGGAAAGCGATTGGCTGGAGGTTACAGGCGGGGATCACGAGCACTTGGCATCTTCAGTACGGGGCGCTTCGTATCCGGCCGGCTGCCGTACGCTTCTGGTCAACGTTATGACGCCGTTCGAGAAGGAAATCTTCATACGTTTGTCACCTGCTGTCACAGATTTATAGCATTAACCGGATTGAACGCTGCCGGATGTCTGCGGTGCGGGGAGGATTACCTGCAGCGCTTGCTTTCCGGCCGAACATGGAGGTATGAGAATGACGGAATATATCGAGCCGCGCGAAAGCGCCGGCTATTGGATGGGTAAAGACGACAAACAAATTCTTACCGTGCTTGCCAATCGGTACATCGGAGCCAACCCGGAGACGCCTTATGCACTCCGGGCTTTCTCCGAGGCGGGCATATTGCAGACGAAAGAAGGCTATTACGATATCGATCTGTCTGCAAAGCTGCCTGCGGCGAAAGCCGGCGAGTACGCTTATGCCTTCGCACTTGTGTGGAGCGACGGGGAACGGTCGATCGACAGCGGCCTTAAACCGTTCAGCCCGGTAAGGCTGTATCTCAATGAAAAGCTCTGTTACCGCTCAAGCGTCATGGATGAACTGAATCCGGCCGCAAAAGCGGTCATTCCGCTAACTTTGGATAAAGGGTGGAATACCCTGCTTATCGAGACGCGCAAGACGGAAGCTGGCTTCGGGTGCCTGTTCGGCGCGGAGGAAGCGAAGGTTCGCATCCTGAACGTTCTCTCACCCTTCGCGGACCGTGCGGGCGCGGCCGGCTGGATCTTCTCCGAGCCTGCAGCGGAACCGGTTTACGGAGAGAACGGTTCGTTCCCGGATTACAGATCCCCGGAATCGGACAATGGATCAGGAATCAAGTGGCTTCCCCGGCTAAGCTGGGATGAAGAGGAAGCCGCGAAGCCGAACTGTGAACGGATCTTCGGTTTGCCGGGAACCCCTGCAGCGGCATACGCCTGGTCCGCACTGCAGCTTCCGGCAGTTGACGGCACGGCAGTTTGGGAAGGAAGAGTCCACGGCGTCACGACGATATGGCTGGACGGCAAACAGATCATTGAGCTTACTGAAGCGGGAAGCTTCCGCCGGGAGCTTCCGGTCACTCCGGGCAGAAGCAGCGTGCTTGTCCGGACGGTCGGCGGAGCGAGCGGTTGGGGCTTCGAGCTCGCGGTTAGCGCTGCGGGCGGGAAAGTACGGTTCGAGCAGCCCATTCCGGTACATGGAACGGATCAGCCATGGCTGTATGCTGGACCGCTCTTGCCGGCGTATGACCTGCCCGATCCCGTACGGATACAATCTGTTAAGCGTTTATTCGACAAGGTCGACGGCGAAGGGAAGCCTGACGGGCAAACCTACTGGACGCTCGACGGCCCGCTCCTGAATGTACGGCCTTATTATGAGAATGCAATGCTGAGCAACAAATGGACCACCGGTTCTTCGACGAATTTCGCCCGCTGGGATTACCCGCTGGGCGTCACGATTTACGGTCTTCTCCAAGCTGCACGTGCCCTCGGACGCGACGATATTGCTGGGTATGCGCGCAATCATGTCGCGAGCTGTACGGACATGTACAGCTATTCGCTTTGGGACCGGGAGCGGTATGGTTTTCCATCTCTTAACCAGCAGCTTGTGCTGATGAAAATGCTCGATAACTGCGGGTCTTTCGGTTCAGCCATGCTGGAGACTTACCTTGAATTCCAAGACGAAAGCTTCCTGCCCGTTGCGGACGTCATCGCCGATTTCATGGCAAACAGACTGGAACGGAGACCGGACGGCGCTTATTACCGTCTCTGTATAGGCGAATATTCAGCCGATACGATTTGGGCGGACGACCTGTACATGAGTACGCCGTTTCTAGCGAGGTATTACAAAACAACCGGCGAACGCCAATATATCGACGATGCGGCAAAACAGTTCCTCCTGTTCCGCAATTATTTGTTTATTCCCGAGTGGGGCGTTATGTCACATGTGTTCGATTTCAAGTACGGCAAAGCAACGCGAATCCCTTGGGGAAGGGGCAACGGCTGGTGCCTGTTCTCGCTTTCGGAGCTGCTTGAAAGCTTGCCCGGGGATCATCCGGACAGACCTGCACTTCTGTCGTTCTTCCGGGAGATGTGCGCCGGAGTCGCCGCGCTGCAGGGAGAATCGGGTCTGTGGCGGCAGGTCCTTACAGAGCCGGATGCTTATGAAGAGGCATCGTGTACGGCGATGTTCGCATACGCTTTTGCCAGAGGCGTCCGATTCGGATGGCTGGAGGAGCCGGAGAAATACGGCGCCGCAGCCTTGAAAGCATGGCGGGGATTGACTTCCAAAGCGATCGACCGTCAAGGGAATGTGTACGGAGTCTGCAGCGGGTCACGGTATTCGTACTCCCCGGATTATTACAAATACGATCTGACCACCGTGCTTAACGACAATCACGGCATCGGTATTATGATGCTCGCCGGGGTTGAAGCGGAGAAGCTGCAATCGTTTTTGAAGAACACCCTTATACCCTCCCGCTAGATAACCGGAGGCTTGGAGGCCGCCCGAAACTTAATGTTTCGGGCGGCCTTTGCTGTATTCTGGACAACATCGGCGGGAATCATGAGGATCGCAATAACGGAAGTGCGGCATTAATTTGTGCACAAGGGATTGCAATTTAAAACTGTAACCATTATAATTACAGTATTACAAGAACGCATTACGCGGCATACAATGAGTCATTAGTGAAGAATGCGGCAGGTGGCTGTTAGGGTTGCTTCGAATATTGTGTCTATAATTTTGATTAGGCGGTGGTAATTGTGATGAAATTTGAAATCGGCGAATGGGTGCAGGGAAATACTAATCAAGGAGAATTGGTGCACGGTTTTATCGAATCCGTTGATTTATTGCAGGGCACCGTGGCCATATACGTTGTTGCATCGGATAATGAGACTGCGGTTGGAAAAAAAGTCGAAATACGGGAGCAATCGGTGAAGAAGCTGCCCGTGACTTCACTAGTCAACAAGCAGCAGATTGAAAGTCTGATCGATATCGCTCTATCCGTCAGAGACGAAGCCTGGTTTACGGAATTAACTCTGAAATTAAACGCTATTCCTCAAGACTCTACCCGAAGCGGAGAGCCTAATATCATTACTTCACCGAATACAAATCGGTTGGGTTTTCTTGGATAAGATCATGAAATTAGTATAAAGCGGCAGGCGCCACGGCTTGCCGCTTTGTCTTTGTCATAAATAAGTTAGCGTTCGATGCTTGCATTGTTCAAAAAATAATTGAAAGCCTATATTAGCTCGGTGTAGTTTATTACCCATACCACATAAGAGCATCGTACATAACTTGTCAGAGGTAAACCATTTTCAGTTTAATGTCTATTGAACGAGAACTTATGCAAAGGAATGAGATTAATGAAGAAAAACCGGAAGAAAGCCAATGTGAAACAGGCAATGTTTCCATTAGGCGGTAACTCTCAGGAAATGTTCACACCTGCAGAGCAAGCGGCACCTCCGTTTATCAATCAAGGGGTACCCGGTATTTTCGGTTCTCAAACCTCGGTGCCTGCTCCTTCAAATTGGCTTGGAGGTCTCGATGGATTCATATCTTCCATGGGCAAGATTCAAAAATTGTTCGGTATATTCCAGCAAATCACTCCTATGTTCAAGCTCTTCGGCTCTCTCATGGGACCAAAAGCGACCATAACAAGCGTATCCGGCAAAAAAAGAAGAACGAGGGCCGGAAAAACGCATAAATCAAGGACTTCAGCAGCATCGCGCCGGGTGAGCAAGTAAATAGGCCCGGAACAATTATTGACGTTTCGCTTATAAAAAGCCGGCTTCCAGCATCACTTCGGGAGACCGGTATTTTGTTTTTGGTATCATTCTCAGTGGAAGTGAATCAGCTTATTTCATTACCGGTATTACCGCTATATCTGTGCGAGTGGGGAATCATGCCGTCAACGGTAGTAGACCCTTCAAAGTAATGAATGTGTCCGACGTCTTGCAATGGAATGGCGGGTCCGGTAGTTCCTCTAATCGTATGAGTGTGACCATCGTCAAATGACGTTACGGTAGAGTAGCCGTGGACATGGGGGACTCCCGAGGGTGCAGGTTCCGTAGTGCCGGCGTATTGATGCCGATGTCCGACATCAAACGAAGTCACGCCGGCAAATTGATGTACATGAACGGGTCTTCCATTCCAAGTCGTAATATATAAGACGTGGGAATGATCGGAGCCTGATTGTTCATTATGAAAAACAAAACCTGTAACAGGTATTTCCACAGGTAGCTTCACTCCTTAAATTTATCCTCCTTATGTTTATGAATGCAATTTGCAAAAGGGTGCGGATCATACCAAACTCGGCAGCGCGTAATGAAAATTCGCTTAAGCATATAGAAGGAAGAACCTGGCATTTTGTCGAATGATTATCTTCAGCAGATACCAGCCAATTACAGAAACCCGAGGAGAAAGATTATGATCGACAAAGTCATACGCATCTTCAACATCATAAACGCCATCCAGGCGAATCCGGGTATCTCCGCCGCTGACCTTGCTTTCAAATGCGACGTTAACATCCGGACCATATACAGGGATCTGGATACTCTGAACCACATCGCTCCCGTCACGAATGAAGGCAGAGGCACCGGATACCGGTTTATGGGTAAATTTTTTATGTATCCGCTCAATTTCTCCGAACAGGAAGCCCTCGCGTTCTCACTGCTTCCGTCCGTACTCGATAATGACAAGCTGCCGCCCGGATTTCAGACGGCATATGATAAAGTAATGGCAACTCACCTTAAGGAGAAATCCCGCCAGAACAGCATCATCGAGGATATCGCCGGCATTATTCAGATGGGTACACCGGCTTACCGCAAGGAAAGCCCTAACTTTCTGCAGCCGATTATCCAGTCTATTCTCGAGCAAAGGACGATCGATACAGTCTACCATACCCAGTCCCGCAACGAGACGACGGAGCGGAAGATTGATCCATACTACCTCGTGCCGCGCGACCAACGGTTCTATCTCATCGGCTACTGCCATTTGAAGCAGGGAATCCGGACGTTCCGGATCAGCCGTTTTCTAAGGGCTGATCTGACTGCCGAGACTTTCGACAAGGGCGATTTCAACATTAAGAGGCACTTGAAGAACACCTGGTCCATTGAGCAGGGCGATAAGAATATTACCTTTAAAGTCCGGTTTAGCGCCGAGGTTGCCAGATACATAAAAGAAGAGGAGCTCTTTGTTCACCCGCGTATGAAGGACCAGAAGGACGGCAGCATGATTTTCGAGGTGACCGTAAACAACGAGAAAGAGTTCATCAGGTGGATCCTGCAGTATGGACCCGCGGCGGAAATATTGGAGCCCAAATCCATCCGGGAAGCTTTAAAAAAGCAGTTAAGCGAATGGACGCTGATGTACCAATAAGGACGGAAACAGAGAGGCCCTTTGTGTGAAGGGCCTTTTTGGCATTATTCCCGAAATACGAACAAACATTCGCTGACGTACTTGTGTCGTGTCCTAACACCATAATGAGGGACAGAAGCAGCAATCGACGTGCAAAGCAAAGACAAATATAAAATATGAGGTGAATGTTATGAAACTGATCTTGACTAAGTATGCTTTCGACCGCTACTGCGAGGGGAGTAATACGAAAGATATGGATTACTGCGGCTTTCAGGACCATCTCGAGAAAGAAGCCGGAGAAGAATTGCATTTCCTCGATTGGAAGGGGAAATCGGCAGTCTATGTGCACCAAGCTTATTGGTGTTACGAGTTGGATGCGGCGAAGCAGGTAATGACCTTGACAACATGTCTTGGTATCCTGGCATTTATCGGTATTGGGAAGTCGGGGAGTCTGGAAACAGCAAGGAGCAGCCGTCACTCAAGAACCTTTGTCTCTTAAATCGCTGCCGGAATTCAATCGCTGAAGAGCCGTACAGGCACGCATAGGCCACCGCCCACATACAATGTAGAACAGTCTTCATTGTCAGCGCAGGGATAAGGAATGTCTTTCGCACCTGCGTCAAATCAGCATGGAGGTGGCTTTAACGATGCCTGGATTGTTTGCGGCGATTGCACTATTTGTTAAACAGCTGTCCCTTCTCGTTTCGTACGTCAAAAACAACGCGTTCCCGCAGCCGCTTCATGAAGAAGAAGAAATCAAGCACTTGCAACTGATGGCGGACGGCAATCAGCATTCCCGAAACCTGCTTATTGAGCATAACCTGCGCCTTGTGGCGCATATCGTCAAGAAATTCGATAATACCGGTGAAGATCTCGAAGACCTGATCTCGATCGGGACGATCGGACTGATCAAAGCGATCGAGAGCTTTCAGCCGAATAAAGGAACCAAGCTCGCGACGTTCGCCGCCCGCTGTATAGAGAACGAAATACTTATGCACCTTCGGTCATTGAAAAAGACCCGCAAGGACGTATCGCTGCACGACCCGATCGGGACCGATAAGGAAGGCAATGAAATTACCCTTATCGATATCCTGGGTACGGATGCGGACGATGTTGCCGAGAAGGTGCAGCTGAAAATTGAAAAAAGCAAAATTTATAAAAATTTGGATATTCTCGATGACCGCGAGAAGGAAGTTGTGGTTGGAAGGTTCGGGCTGGAGCATGGCGGGGAAGAGCGTACGCAGCGGGAAATCGCGAAGGAGCTCGGTATCTCGCGCTCGTATGTGTCGAGGATCGAGAAAAGGGCGTTAATGAAGCTGTACCATGAGTTTTATAAGGTGAAGAAGTGAATAATAAGAAGCTGATTTCGGTAGACACACCGAAGTCAGCTTTTTTGGTATGTTATAATTTCAGTTATAAATGATACTATAATTCTTTCTCATCGGGAGAATGGGCAGAAAATATAGCTACATTGAAACCGGTGGTTGAAAAACTAGGTGTAGTTGGAGTTAGATGAGATGGTTGGATGAAAAGGAGAAAACGGATCGATATTAAATACAATGAAGATCTAAAACCAGTAGTAAGTGAGATTAAAACTCTGCTTGGCGGTTCAAAGACAAAGGTAACCTTGTTTTCTAGGTTAATGCTAATTGAAAACATTTATGCTGAAACGGAGAAGTATAAGAATGTAATTAACATTCTTACGGATAAGAATGCAGATTTCAAAGAATATCTTTTTAGCCCCCTAATGAATTTGGACAGTACACCTCTTACTCCGATACAATGAGATTGAGGCGGAGGGGAACGAAATGAAGAAGAAGCAATATGACCTGAATTTCAAGAAGATGGTCGTGGCCAAAGGGAAAGAGATTGGCAACATGACAGCTGTAGCTAGGCAACATGAACTGGATCCAAAGATGGTGCTTCGTTGGGCTAGGGAATCGCAAAGACCTCGATCAACTGGATGAGACAAGCGTGAAACAATCGAAGTTCGTTCCGACAGCCGAAGATTATGCACAACTGGAAAGAGAGAATGAAAAACTGAAGAAACTCTTTGCCGAGCAAGCCCTAGAGAGGGATATTCTCAAAGACCTACTAAAAAAAACGAACCCGCACTTGCGGATAAAATAGCGATTGCCCAGAAGTATATAACAAGTGGACACAGCGTGAGCTTCGTCCTTCGTGTGCTGGAAGTGGAGCGATCCACCTACTACGCCTTTGTAAACCGGGAACAGCAAACAGTGATGGCAGCAACTCTTCACAACATCGGTCGTCCCGTACCTGGCCTCTCATACACACACGATGGGGAATCCGGTCAGTGACGAGCAAATTTGCGAATGGCTCATGGAATGTTTAGCTGGCGAAGGCGCGTCGTATGGCTACCGGAAGCTCACTGTGCTGCTCAGAAGACGATATCGGCTACGGATTAATAAGAAGAAGGTTTACCGTCTTTGTAAGCGAATGGATGTTCTTCGTCCGCAGCGACAGCTAAAGATCAAATACCCCAAACGTCTGGCGAACAATCGCGTCATTACAGGCTCCAATCAACTCTGGGAAACGGATACTAAGTATGGTTGGATTCATGGCGAACAGCGATTTTTCTTCTTAATGAGCATCCTGGATGTGTTTGATCGTGCCATTATCGCTTATCATATCGGTTTAACCTGTGAAGCAGCTCATCTCATTCAGATTACGCAGGAAGCGCTAATGAAGCGTCAGCGCTTTGATAAAACGGATAGGCCGGTCATTCGATCCGATAATGGTCCCCAATTTATTAGCCACCGATTTGAAGAGGCTTGTGTTACGTTCGAGATGATTCACGAGCGCATACCGCCCAAAACGCCGAATAAGAATGCTCACATTGAATCGTTTCATTCCATATTGGAAGCGGAGTGCTATCGACGACATGAATTTGAGACGTATCCGCAGGCGTATGACGTCGTCAGCCAGTTTATTCAAGATTACAATTACATTCGAATCCATGGCAGTATCTATGATCTGTCTCCGTACTAGGGTCATTCCGTTATACGGGATTCTTCTCGGTTCAAGTCCTTAATAATCTGCTTATTGGTAATGCATTCTTATTGATTGCAGCCGTTGGGATTACCTTTGTTATTATTTCGGGCGGGATCGACTTATCCATCGGTTCGGTCATTGCTCTTACGACAATGGTGTCAGCAAGTGTGAACGAAAGTGGGTACAGCGAAGCTAGTAAAATAAGATAATCGCCCGACAACTATTTCGTCAAATATCGCTGCTAATCTTTCAAAAAGGAGGGTGAGCGGCGTTTTTTTTGTTTTTAACCTATGCTTATGCTAAGAATGGTTAATCCCAAAAAGTCTCCGTTATAATCATTACGCACACTGTCTGCATGGGGAGCATGGTTACTTCAACAAAGGGGAAACAAAGTGATTTTTCCCTCCCAGCAAAGTGGTATTGTCCCACACGATATTTCAAACGTATCCATTATGATAGAAGCAGCTTCACAGGAGAGCGCAAACAGTTGCTTCAGAAGATGTGTTTTACGACATTTAAGGGGGGCTTTAACATGGTTAAGAAGTGGATTGCAGCGGCGGTTAGTATTGGTTTGGTGTTTTCACTTGCTGCCTGTTCATCGCAGGCGGGACCGACAGGCAACGGTGGAGCGGCGGACCAAACGAACGAAGTGGCGAATACCGATAGCAGCCAGAGCACAGCAGCCAAGACAAAGATTAAGTACTGGACACCGGACCGCCATGACGCGGAGTTTATGAAGGCGAAGATTGATGCTTTCAACAAGACCAATACCGACAACATTGAAGTGGAAATGACTGTAATGGGAGATAACTATCCCCAGGCGGTGGATATTGCGTTTGCGAGCAAGCAGGCGCCAGATGTACTGCAAATCAATGATTTTTCCACCTATATTCAGAAGGGTTATCTGACTCCTATTACCTCTTACATGAGCGAGGAGATGAAGACAACCTTCAAGGACAGCCTGATCCAGAACAAAAACACGATCGGGGACGACATCTATTCCCTTCCCAACACGGGACAAACCTGGAGACTGATTTATAACAAGGATCTGTTCCAGCAGGCGGGAATTGCTTCCCCTCCGAAAACATTGGCTGAGCTGGTGGAGGACGCGAAGAAGCTTACCGAAGCGGGTAAAAGCTCCGGTGCCTACGGCTTCGCCAGCCCATTCAAGAGCGGCGGCGGTTTCTGGCGGGCCGCCAACACGATTGCCGGGGCCAGCATTAAAACGGGCACCGAAGGCTACAACTACCAGACCGGACAATTCGACTTTGGGATGTATAAGGACATTGCCGAAGCTCTTCGCCAAATGGATAAAGACGGCAGCATGCTTCCAGGGGTTGAGAGTCTGGATATTGATCCGCTGCGTGCCCAATTTGCCCAAGGGAAGATCGGCATGTACATCAATCACTCCGGCGAACCGGGTGTGTATAAAGACCAGTTTCCAACCAAGGTCAACTGGGCTGCTGCGACCGTCCCGACTCTCGACGGCACAATCAAGGGGGCACTTCAGGTTGTTGGCGGCTCCTATATTGGAATCAGTGCGGATTCAGAACACAAAGAAGCGGCCTGGAAGTTTATGGAGTATGTCTACAGTGTAGATTTTCAGAAGGAATACTATGAGAACGGATACGGCGTTTCCCTGATTCCGGCTGTGCTTAGCGGCGGAACGAAACCAAATATTCCAGGTATCGAAGGGTTTCTACCTAACAAATACGACGCCATTTACCCGGCCAACCCGAGTGCTGTTACGGAATCATCACTCGAAGGCATGAAATGGAGTGACACCTTCGCCAAATATGTGCTGACCGGCGGGAATCTGGATGCTATCATTCAGGATTTGAACAAACGCTATAACGATTCACTTGCCAAAGCGAGAGCTGCAGGCAAAACGAAAATTGAAGCAGACCCGGGTTTTGATGCGACGGCGCTTCTGGGAAAACTAGCAGGCGAATAGTACTGCTGTATGCGCCGGCGCGGACCGGCGCATCTTTTCTTTTATGCTCTGAGTTACTTTCCGAGGAGGACAATTTATGAGGAAACTGCATGCTTATGTTTTTATTTTTCCAAGCTTGTTTTTAACGCTGATCTTTAGTATTTATCCCTTGATGTGGGCACTGCGGTTCATGTTCTATGACTACCAGGGCTTCGGCACGCCCGTCTTTATCGGGCTGGACAATTTTGCGAGAGTTATGAGAGATGCCGAGTTCTGGAGCTCCGTCAAAAATACCGGCATCTATGCACTTGGCAAGCTGATTGTCACGATTCCGTTGTCCCTGCTGCTAGCGATTATTTTGAATCGCAGCCTGAAGGGCCGCACGTTCCTGCGGGCCGTCTATTATTTGCCCACGATTTTCAGCGCTTCAGTTATGTCAATCGTGTTCTTCATTATCTTCAATTCCTATAACGGCATTCTTAACCAGTTCCTGATCAAATACGATATTATTTCGCAGCCGATCAGCTGGCTTGGAGCCGATCATGCCATGCTGACGACGGTCATCATTGCCATTTGGGGCGCGGTAGGCAACTATATGCTGTTGTTTTTGGCTGGCCTGCAGGGGATTCCGGAAGATCTGTATGAAGCGGCCTCACTCGATGGAGCAGGTGAATACGAGAAGCTGCGTCATGTGACGATTCCTCTGCTTGGTCCTGTCATGCAGATGATTATTATGCTGGCGATCACGATTTCGCTCAAGGGTTATGAAAGCATCATGGTCCTCACCGGAGGCGGGCCATACGGAAAAACCGAGGTTATGTACCTTTATCTCTTCAAACTTTTATTCCCGATCTCCCCGGAATCTCAAACGCTGCAGCAGATCGGATACGGCAGCGCGGTCGGATTCACAACGGCTCTTATGGTAGGCGGGATAACGGTCATTTATTTCTTTGTATCGAGGAAGCTGAACAACATTTATTAAGCGGGCGGGGTGGGGAAGCATGAACCGAGTTGTAAGCGGCGGTGTGGTGTCGAAATCATGGCCTGCAGTGCTGGGCAGAGTTATTTTGTGGGTATTTCTGATTGTGACCGCTCTAGTCACACTATTTCCGATTATAATGGTTTTTCTAGGCTCGTTCAAAACCAATCTGGAGGTAACCGCAGGGGCAACACTGCTGCCCGAAAGCTGGCAGTTCGCTAACTATGCCAAAGCGTGGGAGACCGCCAATTTCTCCCGTTTTACCTTTAACAGTGTCTTTGTAAGCGTTACGGTTACGATTGGCATGCTGGTCGTCTCCTCCATGGCGGCTTATGCTGTGGACCGAGTCCAGTTTGCGGGAAAACGGATTTATATGGGGCTGCTGGCCTCTACACTGTTTATCTCAATTGGTGCGGTCGTGCTGCGTCCGCAGTATGATCTCATGGTCAGTCTGGGTTTGCAAAAATCGCTGCTCGGCGTCATCATCATCCTTATCAGTGCGCATGCAACGTGCTTTTTCATTATCATTGGTTTCTTTCGCGGTATTCCGAAGGACCTGGATGAAGCAGCCTATATAGACGGCTGCAATTTCTATTCGGTGTATTGGCGGATCGTGCTGCCGCTGCTTCGTCCGGCGCTGGCGGTAGCAGGACTTGGAGCCTTTCAGGGCTCGTGGAACGAATATATTTTGCCGCTGGTGTTTACGCTGAGCAATCCAAGTTTGCAAACCCTGCCGGTAGGGCTTGCCAATTTGCGCTACGGGATCGGAGCGGCGGCTGAAACTCAGCTGATGATGGCGGGAGCGTGCCTGTCCATATTACCGCTTCTGGTCGTGTATCTGTTCGCAAATAAATCATTTATGCAGGTTACAGTAGGCGCTGTAAAAGGATAGATAGGGCGATAATAATTGATTATAATGGTGGTCAGGGAGTGATTCTTCGTGAAACTCAATTATTATCAGCTATCTTTGAAGAAACGCATCCAAATATTGTATATTTTACTCACGATTTTATGTATTAGTGTAACGGGGATATGCTCGTACTGGTTCGCCTCTCAGGTTATGGAGAAAAATGCCCTGCTTTTGAAGCAGAACACGCTGGATAAATCGGTGCAGGTGCTCGATGAGCATCTGAGGCATATTATTGTCGCCTCCTATTCCCTGATGCTGAGCGAAACGTACAGCAGCGTCATGATGGATGTGAAAAACAACCGAACGGACCGCTACTACCAGGATCTGTCCCGGATTCAGACTCCTTTTGACCAGTTAAAGCTTGTGGAGCCGTCCATTGATGCTTCGATGCTCATTACCCCTATCGGGGATTTCTATTCCACCAATAACACACTATCCTATCCGAATACATTTATGGATTCGTACGGCTCCTTAATCGCAGACAATTCATGGAACACATACTGGATAGGCGCGCATGAGGACAAGCTGTTTCAGGGAAACAAACGGGTCCTTTCTTTGCTTTTGCGGCCGCTGAGAAATTCGCTCAACAACGACAACCTGCCGAACGTATTTATGAATGTAAATATCAATGAATTGTACATACAGGATATTATCGGGCAAAGTCTGACGAATAATCAGATTAAGATGTTCTTGCTCCAAAAGAACGGTTCGATGGTCGTCAATCCCTCGGCCCCTATGACGTTGTTTTACCAGGAGCCTGCCTTTCTGAATGAGATATCGGGCAGTTCCAAGGGGAATTTTAACTTTACCGACCAGCAGGGTACGGACATACTCGTCAATTATGCTAATCTTACGATGAACGAGGACTGGGTTCTGGTGAGCGTGCAGTCCAAGGCGGATTTGCTGCGGCCGATGCAGCAGATCAAATGGCTTGTTCTGGTTATTATGCTTGCCTGCATGCTGGTGGCGCTCGCATTTTCCCATCTGCTTGCCAAGGCTCTGCTGAAGCCCCTTAACAAGCTGCGGGGTCTGATGGTTCAGGTGGAGCACAGTGACCTGGAAGTCCGTTTCGCAAGCAAGTATGAAGATGAGGTAAGTGCGGTGGGGCATAAATTCAACCGGATGCTGAAGCAGATCAACACACTAATTGAGGAAGTGAAGGATTCGGAGCGGGAGAAGCGCAAATCCGAGGTAAAGGCGCTTCAGGCGCAGGTGGACCCGCATTTTCTGTACAACACGCTTAATACGATTTTCTGGAAAAGCGAGAGCGGCGAGAACAAGGATGTTAGCGAAATGATTGTGTCGCTCTCCCTGCTTTTTCGCCTGGGGCTTAACAACGGCAATGAAACGCTTTCACTGAAGCAGGAGCTGGAGCATGTGGAGCAGTACCTAGTGCTTCAGCAAAAATGCTACGAGGATCTGTTCACCTATTCGATTAGTGTGGAGGATCCTGCTTTGTACCAGGTGACAATGCTCAAAATTCTGCTGCAGCCGCTGGTGGAGAACTCCATTCTTCACGGGTTTCGGGATTTGCGCAGATGGGGACATATCCGAATTGAGGTTTCCCGCAGAGAGGACAAGCTTGTGCTTCAGGTGACGGATAACGGACACGGAATGGATGTGCGGCAGGTTAACCGACAGATTGAACAGCATCCTGTGACGTATGAGAGCTACGCACTCTCTAATATCAGAAGCCGGCTGCAGCTCTATTACGGGGAACAAGCTTCGATAAACTTTGAAAGCATTCCGGACCAAGAAACCACGGTGACCTTGATCATACCGCTTGTTTAAGGAGGAGGATGCCCAAATGGATAATCTGACGATGTGTGTGATGGATGATATCAAGGCGGTCGTGAAAGGAATCACTTCTACCATACTCTGGTCCGACTATAATATCGACATTATCGGAACCGCCAGCGATGGAGAGGAAGGACTGCGTCTAATCAGGGAGCAGAAGCCAAACATCGTGATCACTGATATCCGTATGCCCCAGCTGGACGGACTGGAGATGATCCGGCGCATGACGGCGGAGGAGCTTCCCACCAAGGTGATTTTCATGAGCGGTTATACGGACTTTCATTATGCACAAGAGGCCATTCGGCTGGGAGCTTTTGATTATCTGCTCAAGCCGTTTACCCAGCCGCAGATTCTGGAGGCCGTCATGAAAGTGAAGCAGGCGATTGAGCTTGAGCAGAGCAGGTCGAGCCGTATAATGGACCTGGAGAAAAAGATGAAGAAGAGCACTCCTTACCTGAGGCAGGATTATATCCGCAACCTGCTCCACTACACTGTAGATACGGATTCGCTTGAGGAACAGTGGCAGTTTCTTCAAATCGGCATGAAGCTCTCCCCGCTGATGGTGATGGTGATCGATATTGATTTCGGAGCGCATCAGCAGCCCTCAACCGGAGAACGGGAGATGGTGCGATTTGCTGTTCAAAATATTATGGAGGAGACCCTTTTTGCCCATACCGAGGGGGTTATGGTACGTGAAGAGAACAGCCAGCTGGTCGTTTTGTTCAATCCGCCCCCGTCCATTCCGCTGAGGGAGCTGCTGGAGCAGTGCCTCAAAAACGTGGAGCGGTACACGAGACATACGATATCCATTGGAGTAGGCACTGAAATAGCTCATCCTAGGTTAGTCAACGAATCCTACCAGCAGGCTGAAAAAGCGATCGCTTATAAATTTTATTCCGGGGGCAATTCGGTCATTTATTTCAACGGTTTAAGGAAGCTGAGTTCCACCGCTCCACGCTTTAAGCCGGATAAGGAAAAGGAACTGTTCTATGCGATTCGCTGCGGGAACAAAAGCCGAACGGATGAAATTCTTGACGCTATCTTCTTGGAATGGACGCTGAATCCCTACCCGCCGGAACCGGATATTATGGTGAATATGTTCTATGGGCTCGCTTTTGCTGTCTGCCGCATGCTGTCGGAGTCGATTGCGGAGGAGGAGCGGACCGAGCTTGAAACCAGTCTGGCCAAAGTGAAAGAGAACATGTCCTCTACCTATTACGGCTGGATGTATGATGTCAGCGAATTCTGCCATCGGGGCTGCGAGCTGATGGACAGCGGGCTAATGAAGGACAACGGACAGGTGATCACAAAGGCGAAAGAATATATCCACGAACACCTGCACACTAACTTTACCGTGAATGAATGCGCGAAGGCGGTGCACCTCAGCCCGAGCTATTTTGCTAACCTGTTCAAAAAGGAAACCGGGCTTACCATTGCGCAGTATAAAACGGCCAAGCGGATCGAGCGGGCCAAGGAACTGCTCATTGAAGGTATACAGGTACAGGAAATCGCGCTGATGCTGGGGTATGAAGACCGGCCTTATTTCAGCGAGTTGTTCAGAAAGCACAGCGGGATGACGCCTACAAGCTTCCGGCAGCTGTACATGGAAGAACAGGGGAGGGACTGCACCAAAACTAAAGCCGATCCGAGTTTTAGTTCAGTCCAAGTCCAAGGGGAACTGGCAGCGGATTAAACACTTTAAGGAGGAAACATAAAGATGATTATCCAAAATGAACTCATCGAACCTTATGTAATCGACGGTCATGCAACGCGAAAAATACTGGGCATGGGCGGTACGCTGATGATGGTGGAGGTCGTGTTTAAAAAGGGCGGCATAGGCACCGTCCACTCCCATGATAACCATGAGCAGATCAGTTATATTGCCAAAGGATGCTTCGAGGTTACGGTTGGCGGCGAAACGAAGGTGCTCCGGACGGGCGATAGCTTTTATGCGGGGTATCATGTCCCCCATGGAGTCGTAGCGCTGGAGGATTCTGTGATCGTCGATGTATTCAACCCTGTGCGCGAAGATTTTCTGGAGGCTCATAAGCTATGAAGGATTTTTACTTAAGCTCGGAAGAGCTTGCTGAAACCGCGCGCAAGTATGTATTGGAATACCCGGAGCATGCGGAAGCGGCTCTGCAAATTGCGGATCATGCCTGCCGCAATGAGTTCATTATTCCCTATACGAACGATCTCTCCACCTGGATTCCCATGGGAACCCCGGTCAATTGGCTGTACAATCCGAGCCGGGACCCGGAATTCACCTGGGGTATCAACCGCCACTGGCATATGCTCGATCTAGGCAAGGCTTATCTAATGAATGACAATGAGAAATACGTATCCGTATACATGGAGCATTTCCGTAGCTGGAGAGCACAAAATCCGGTTCCGCAAGGCATCACTTATGAGGAAGCGGTCTATTTCCAGCAGCTTGGACCGTGGCGCCTGCTGGAGAACGGACTGCGTGTTCAGTCTTGGATTACCGCCTATAAATATATGGAGGGCAGTCCGCAGCTTGCTGGAGAATTCCTGGGCGAGCTGAAGGAAGCGCTGGCCGAGCATGCGGAATATTTGACCCGTTATCTGGGCGATACGCATATCAATCATGCAATGATGCATATGCAGGGCCTGTTCATGATCGCGACCTTCTGCCCGGAGCATGAACGCGCACCGTACTGGAGACAGCTGGCTGTGGAACGGCTGGAGCTGTGCCTCGTTCACCAGATCGGCCCAGAGGGCATCCAGAGCGAGCTCACGACGCATTATCATGATGCGAGCATCGAGATGTTTGGCACGCCGTATTTGCTCGGACGGTTATCAGGGTATCCGTTCCCTGCTTCCTACGGGGAGCAGCTTGCTAGAATGGCTGCTTTTACAGAAGCGATGATCCGCCCTGACGGCCGTTCCACTCCGCTTGGCGACTCCAATCTGATCAGCCACGGACAGAACAATCTGGCACTGCTGGGCGCCATTCTGCAGCGGGAAGATCTTATCAGCCGCGGCAGTGTAAGCCCCGAGCTGCTCTGGATGTTCGGCACGGAGCAGTTTGACCGCTTCCGGGAGCTGCAAAACTCCAGCCGTCCCGACTTGTCAAGCATAGCGTTTCCGCAAACCGGCTACTATGTCATGAGAGACGCCAGGCAGTACGTATTCCTGGACGCGGCGGCAATGGGCGGAGCCCATGGGCATGCTGATGCGCTGGCCATGGAATGGGTGTGGAACAAGCAGCTGATCTTTGCCGACCCGGGGAGGTATACGTATGAAGAAGGACAGTGGCGGCATTATTTTAAAAGCACCCGCGCCCACACGACCGTGACCGTCGACTCTCTCGATCAGACGCCTTATTTGTCCACACAGGCCTGGGGCGAGCCAGAGGCGAAGGCGGCAGTGCACCGCTGGGAAAGCGGAGAGAGCTATCATTTCATCGATGCTTCGCATGACGGCTACATGAGGCTGGAATCCCCTGTTCTGCACCGCAGATGGCTGCTGGCCTCTACAGAGCTGCCGCTGCTGATGCTCGTGGATTGGCTGGAAACGGATGGCGGGCACGCAATTGAGCAGCGATTCCAACTGCTTCCGGAAGCAAAGGTTCAGGTTCTTTCCGGGGAAGGGGACTGTCCGCATACGCACCTGGATTATTCCGGAACAAGCATGGGCGTGGATTTGTACTGGAAAGCTGCCGGAAATCTAGAAGGCGGACTGGAGATCGCCCAGGAAACTGGCTGGATTTCGGAGATATACGGCTCCAAGGAGGAAGCGCCGGTCGTAAATGCCCGGCTATCCGTGCACGGAACGGCAGGTATTATGGCGGTATTTGTTCCCGCTGGCTATGCGGACCCTGAAACTCTGATTCTGAACGAAATGACCCTTGACCCGGATAACCGTGTGGCGGCGCTCTTGGGTGAATATGACGGAACCGCGTTCCGCATTACAATCAGCGGAGATGAAGTCGATTGCTCTTACAAGGGTAGAGGTGATTGAACAGCAGCCTTATTCCGGTATTCATACGGGGTAAGGTTGTTTTTTTGGCTACCAGACATTAGATTTCCTGCAGTAGATTCTCACTGCTTTTTTCGAGCAGCATCGGGTAAGCTAAATTATGGGCGGTCTGCAGCCGCTGGATCCATAGCAGAAGGTTGTGAAAACCTTCTTCGTCATTGGAAAAGGATAAGGAATTGCCGATCACGATACCACGAAAGTTTACGGCGCGTGCGACATGCGTTAGCTGGAACTAATCGCACGTGCTGTAACCCATCATCAATGGCTTCGACTGACAATCTCGACTATATTGCATTGCACCTTCGGGCTTATTTTACTGCCTATCAGTCTCTTAGCGGCCCTTCTCTTTTTATTCTCCGACACAGTCATTGCTTTGTTAAAGAAACAACCACTCATGATGACAGTAACCCTCCTAAGTCCAATTCTGCCCCTGTGCTTGTGGCTTGCAAGCGTTATGTATATCAATTTGAACGGCTAAGTATTCTGCCAATATCATAAGGGGGTGAGAAACACTTGATTCTTCAATATTTATCGGAAACTGAATATCTGGTTAAAGATGTATTTTGTTGCAAATGCGCCATTACACGACCTTGGGTAAACTGTATAGCACGAGGTGGACGGTGTACCCTACCGTCGGGATTATGAGTGTATAACTTTTATGCGGATGAATTGCCGTTTGCAAACGGCTATGCGATTTTCATGAATAGTTCGTGCGGCGACCGCGGCGACGCGGTCCTGTCCATTCTTAAGAAATGACAACGCTTTCTTAAGAATGTTGTCTTTCGGCCGTTTTACTCGGGTTTTTATAATAATGAGTAAGGAGGAAGGCACATGAATCTAAAAGTTGCGATTGCAAAAACGAACACAACCAAACAGTGGCCGCAATATTGGAAGCGCTTCAAGAAGCAGTGGCCGCTTCATCTGTTCGTAGGGATGGGAATGCTGTTCCTGCTGATCTTTGCTTACACGCCGATGTTCGGGATTATCATGGCTTTCAAAGAGTACAGGATTGTGACCGGCATCCGGGGAATCTTTACGAGCGAATGGGTGGGATTGCAGTATTTCCGGGAGTTCGTGACCGACTACCGTTTCGGCGAAATTGTCAGAAATACGCTCGTTCTCAGTTTGCTTAAAGTGTTGTTTACATTTCCTGCTCCCATCCTGCTCGCGATTCTGCTCAATGAAGTGAGGAAGATGGCCTTTAAACGGTTTGTGCAGACCGTCAGCTACTTGCCGCATTTTATCTCTTGGGTTGTCGTTGCCGGGCTCTCTTTTTCCTTCTTCTCGGCAGATGTGGGCATCGTAAACAAATTGCTGATGAAAATCGGTCTTATCCTCGAACCGCTCGATTTGACGACAAACCCCGATTATTTCTGGGGACTTGCCGTTGGCACCGCGATGTGGAAGGAAATGGGCTGGTGGTCGATCATCTTCATGGCCGCCATCGCAGGAATCAATCCAGCTCTGTATGAGGCCGCCCAAATCGATGGAGCGGGAAGACTGGCCCGAATCCGCCATATTACGCTTCCCGGCATCAAAGGGACAGTTGTCGTCGTGCTGATTCTGACGGTCGGCAGCATTCTGGGCGGCGGGTTGGTCGGTTCCAATTTCGAGCAGGCTTATTTGCTTGGCAACAGCATTAATAATTCCACCTCGGAAATCGTGCAAACGTACGCTTTCAAGGTCGGACTTGCCGATGGGAGATTTGCCTACGCTGCAGCAATCGATCTTATTCAATCCGTCATTTCCGTTACTCTCATCTTCCTCAGCAACTACGTAGCGAAGAGAACGTCGGGGTCAAGTTTATTCTAGGAACAGGGGGATCGGCCGTGCTGGCAAGGGCGAGACAAAAGGACTTGTTGTTCGACGCATTCATCTATACGATATTGTTCTGCATCATGCTGGTGATGTTGTACCCATTCTTCTATGTACTCATTATTTCCTTCAACAAAGGGACGGATTCGATGCTCGGCGACATTTATTTGTGGTCGCGGAGTTTTACGCTGGAGAACTATGCGATGTTTCTTAGCGATCCGAAGTGGTATAAGGCGCTGGTTGTCACCGTCATGAGAACCGTCATCGGTACGTTTCTCGGCGTTACGTTCACGTGCCTCGTTGCATACGGACTGTCGCACCGCGATCTGCTGTTTGGCAAAGTGTATTTTTCGGTCGTTATTTTCGCGATGTATTTTTCCGGCGGCTTGATTCCCTATTATGTCGTGCTGCGTTCTATCGGTTTGCTGAATACGTTCGGCGTCTACGTCGTTCCTTCTATGCTCAGCACCTTTTTCCTGCTGATCGCGGTTTCTTTCTTCCGCGAAATCCCGGCGGAATTGAAGGAGTCGGCTGTCATCGATGGGGCGAGTGAATTCAAAATCTTCTGGAGCATCGTCCTTCCTGTATCGCTGCCGCTGCTTGCGACCATGTCCTTGTTTCTTGGCGTCGGGCAATGGAACAGTTGGCTGGATTCCGCTTATTTCGTTCAGGAGGATTGGCTGCGAACATTAACCTTTCGAATGATCGAGATTATCAACAAAAGCAACATTCCGCGTGAAGCGCTTGGTGCCGGTGCCACTACGTCCGGCGTAACCAACTACTCTCTGCAGGTGACATCGATGGTGGTGTCAGTCGCTCCAATCGTCTGCGTCTATCCATTTCTGCAAAAATATTTTGTCCAGGGCATTATGCTCGGTTCGGTCAAAGGGTAATCGAGCTTATCCTTACTTCCGGTTAAGACGGCGTTCGTGGTTGCTGGCGTTCGGTTTAATAGAGGTTATACTATTATGGAGGGGATTCGATTGAAAGCGGGAGACAAGAATAAGAAGTTCGCATGGCTGCTCATCGTATTGATGGTACTCGTTCTAATGACCGCATGCAGCGGCCAGAGCGGAGACGACGGGAAGAGCAATGAAGCTGCCGGAACAGGCAGTGCAGGCTCGCAGGAGACAACGGCCGCAGAAGGTGCGGGCGGCGCGGGAGATTCAAGCGAACCGGTAGAGCTCACACTGTTCATCAACCACCCCTGGTATCCGATCAAGGAATGGACGGGGCCGATCGCCGACAAGATTACCGAGAAAACCGGTGTCAAGCTCAAGGTTACGGTCGCCGCCGATGACAAGCAGCTTCCGACCATGATTGCATCCGGAGAGCTTCCAGACTTGATTTTCACGGATAACACAGGCAACAATATTGACAGGCTCTCTGATCCGAACATTTCCTATCCTTTGAACGAATTGATTCAGAAGTATGCCCCGGACTTCAAGATTGATCCGATACGCATCACAGTCAATACGGCGGATGACGGTAATTTCTATACGATCCGCGACGCTTTCTCCACGAAGGAAGAATGGGATGCGAACAAGTACGCGCTCGGAAATGACGGCAATCCAGGCATCGCGATTCGTGAAGATTTGGTACAAGAAATGGGCAATCCGCCGCTGAAAACGTTGGACGATTTAGTAAACCTTCTCGGTATGGTGAAAGAGAAGTATCCGGATATGGTGCCGCTCGTTATGGATAAAAACTGGATCGAGCCTTATTTCATGACGCAATTCGGCGTCGAAGGGGGACTCGGTTCCTGGTATGAGACCGACGGGAAAGTCCATTACGGGCTTAACAATCCGAAATTGCTGGATTATTTTAAATTCATGAATAATCTGTACCGAAAAGGATATATTCTAGCGGAAAATTTCGCGTTTGCCAACGATCAGATCGACGACGAATACACCGTTGGCGGCAAAGCGTTTATGCACAGCCATACGGTCAGCGTCGGGGATCGGAACAATATTGCTGCCGAGCAAAAAGGCTTGCCGTATAAGTTCAAGATGATCCCGGAGGTGCTTAGTAAGGACGCGAAAGTTGTCAGTACGGGGATTGGTTGGTCCGGCACCTTCATAACGAAAAACAACAAAAACCCGGAAAAGTCGATCAAATTCCTCCAGTATCTAGCTTCCCCGGAAGGGTTGAAACTGACGATGTTCGGCATCGAAGGCGAGCATTGGACGTGGAACGAGGAAGGCTATCCGAACCTGAAATATAGGCCGGCAGATTCCGATTTCGTCAATAAAAACGGGATCAAGTGGTGGGGGCTCTTATATACAGATGCTGTTACGGAGGGGCTTTGGAACTACGTGCCGGGCACGCAAACGACGCAGGCGTTGGTGGAGATTAAAAACATTACCGAATTTAAGCCGACGATAGGTTTGATACAGCTCAAAGCCGATTCAAAAGAGCAGATTATGAAAACGAAGATTGATGAGATGGTGAAGAACCAGAAAGTGAAGATCTATTTGGCGAAATCAGATGCCGAATTGATGAAGGCGTACGAGGATATGATCAATACTGCCAAGAAAATCGGGATGGACAAGGTTGATGAATACGCGAATCAGGTTTATGCACAGAAAAAATCGTTGTTACAGTAATCCGATTCCGGTAGGGGCTGCTGAGGCCTCTACCGGATTTTGCCCCTACCGGAAAGTACGGATGCATGATACGTTTACAGTGATTTGCGTATTAGGCTTCGGCCAACGGGAGAGTGGGCTTTCATGAGCATTGTCAAAAAAATTGTCGTTGGCTATTTTTTCATCATTTTCATCCCTGTTATTGTCGTTGGTGCCTTATTTTATAATCAGATCTACGGGAGTCTCGTCTCACAATTTGCCGACAACCGCCAGAACATCCTTGAGCAAGCGTATTCAAACTTGAAAACGGATCTGGCCCGAATCGAATCGGTGTACCGGATTTTGCAATATAATGCGTATGTGACCGATTATTTGGACGGCGTGTTCGATTCGGAATCGGAGAGTGTATACACTCATCTTCGGTACATCGATCCGCTGTTTTCCCAATCCATGGCTATCAATCCGGAGATGAAGTCAATGGTCATATACAAGCTGAAAGACCAAGTTCTTTCGATTCCGGAGCGATTTGTCGACCGCGCCGCGTTAAATCCCAAGGTGTTGTCGGCTGTCGCAACGTTGAAGCCGGGCAAAGGGAAATGGATCCGGCTGTCGGAGGAAGGAGCTACACCTTCCTATAGTTACTATCAGTATTTGTACAATAGTCGGTACACGGAAAAGATCGGCCTGCTTGAAATTCGGGTCGGCGATGAAATGATACGGCAGTTTCTGAAAGCGGCCGGCGTCGGGGAGCATTGGCGAGCACTATTTTTTAACCCAGAGGGGGATAGGCTTCCTCTGGAGCCAGTGTCCGCGGACGCGGTCTTCGAATCCGAAGACCGAATGTTGGCAGGGCTCGCTGCCGACCGGACGATCGAAAGCGATTTTATTTATCACCGCACGATTGTCAACCAGATGTTTCTGAAAGAGCTTGGTGTCCGTGTCCTGATTGCCGGTCAGGTGAGCGATGTGTTTGAGCGGAGCCGCAACCGGGAAATCGTTCTTGTTGCCATCATTATCGCGTTGCTTGTACTGCTGTCTGTCCTATACTATTCCTTTGCGTCTTCGATAGCCAAACGAATTTTGAAGCTGGCACGGCATATGAGGGCTGTGAGCGACAGTAATTTGAAACTGGTGACAAACAGTCAGAGCGATAAGGATGAAATCGGTTTTTTGACCTTGTCTTATAATGCGATGATTCAGCGGTTGGATGAGCTCATCAATCATGTTCACCGCGCCGAACTCAGAAATAAGGAAATCGCTTACAAAGTTCTGCAGGCGCAGATCAAACCGCATTTTCTTTACAACACGCTGGAAACGATCCGCATGATGGCGGAAGCGAACGACGACAAGGAAGTGGCGGATATTTCCTATTCGTTCGCCCGCCTGATGCGGTACAGCCTGTCATCGCAGAAGGACGACACCGTGCTCAGCGCGGAAATCGAAATGGTTGCCTATTACCTGAACATTCATCAGGCCCGGCTTGGAGACAGACTGGAGGTCGAGTTTGACATTCGGCTTGATGAGGAATCCGTTCCATGCCCCCGGTTCATGCTTCAGCCGCTCGTCGAAAATTGCATCGTTCATGGTGCTTCAACCGTTCTCCGTCCGGTTCGTATCTTACTGTTTGCGGAGGAGACTGGCGATGAGTTCCGGATCGTGCTGACCGATAACGGGGCGGGGATCGCCTGGGACAATCTGAAAGACATTCGCGCTTTGTTGGCGTTCGGCAGCGATGCGAAGGGGAACTTGGACGACGAAGGCGACAGCCTTGGACTGTATAACGTCAGCGAACGCATCAAAACTTTTTATGGCGGCACCTCGCGCATAGAACTCGAAAGTGAGGAAGGGAAAGGAACGACTTTAACCTTATACTTGTCGAAAGGGACGGTATCGTTACAATGAAAGTTATGATCGTAGATGACGAGCCAGCCATTCTGAAGGGACTTCTGAAAGTCGTTAAGGATTCCGCGCCTGAGTTTGCCGAGGTGGCGCTGGCGCATAACGCTTTTGATGCGCTTGAGAAAATGATGGAACATCGGCCGGACGTTACGATAACGGATCTCAACATGCCGGAGATGGATGGTTTCGCCTTGATCGCCGAAGCCAAGTCACGGGAACTATGCAATCGTTTTATTATTCTGACTGGATACGATGAATTTCAATATGCGCTGCAAGCGATTCGCGCCGGTGTGATCGACTATTTGCTGAAACCGATCAATAAGAGCGAACTTTCCGTCTTGCTTCATCGGATCGCCGCCGAACTTCCTGTCATCTGCTCGGCTGACGACCGCGATCATGCGGCTAAAATCCTCGGGTTTATCGAATTGAATTACTCGAAGGATCTTTCGCTAGACCTTCTGGCCGAACATTTGAATTTGCACCCGAATTATATCAGCAGTCTGTTCAGCAAGGAAACCGGGACGACTTTCGTGCAGTATATAAATACGGTGCGAATTCGCGAAGCGAAAAAGCAACTTGCCGAATTCCCTCATGTGCCTGTCAACTCGATTGGGGCTCGCGTCGGTTTTGAGAACCGGCATTATTTCAACAAAGTGTTTAAGAAATTTACGGGAATGACGCCGGGGCAGTATCGGGCCGTGTTGGGAATTGCCTCGTCAGAGGATCATGAGTAAATGTATTGTACCACTTTCTTCGATAAACCAGATGGATTACCCCCCGAGAAAGTCATTACTATCACCAATCATATTTCTTCAAATATTGGAAGTATCCTGCCCGTTCGTAATAAAAAAGGAGCGGCTGCCGTCAGCAACTGCTCCATGGTGCGTTCAATTAACGCTTCCCGTTTGTTCAATAACGTAAAACAATCTACTTAGATATGTATGTTTTTTGTTTTATTATCGGGGTGCGTTACATACTCCATGTAATCTACCGCTCCTTAAAATCCAAATAAGCCTGATAACGAGTGCGAAGAGCTGGATGTGTAATGAAAAATCAATCCCCGCCTATAGGCTCAGCGTGCCGTGGCGAATGTACTCGGGATCGGCCGATGGTTTATGTTCGCCAGCCACAGGCGGTATTTTCGATCGCCTGAATACCCGCCTTCTCATCATAAGACAGGTAAACGTCACACAGCGCCTTGAGCTCCTCGTTTTCGAGATATATTCGACCTGCTGATAGATATGGAGGACTTCAACTCGTATCGCATCGAAGTCGGGGTCGCGTCATTGCAAGTAGTAGCGGACTTTATGAGTCTGGAGTTCCTGTGCAGGCAAAAGTCAGGAAACACTGCTGGAAGTCATGCGGGCTATGCAATCATCTCCTTGATCTTTCGCATGCTCCCGGACTTGCAAGCATACGATGCGTCCAAACTCATAGGAATAGCCCAGTTCCTTCGGTTTCTGGCAAGCGAGCTAAATAACCCACGCCTTGGCTTCCGGGGTCATCTCCGGAGGTCTTCCGGTTCGCTGTTCTTCTTCAAGCGCTGCTTCGGCTCCGTGCTCCAATGCCTTTTCAACGCAACGATTGACTTTCGTAACGGTGGTGTGCAGGATTTTCGCGATTTTAGGAATGCTCAAGCCCTCAGCGTAATGGCCGTGCAAGTTCCACGCGTCGATATTCTTTCGTTCGCGCTTGACTGATTCACGTTAGCATCACGCGTTGTTCAACGGTTAGCAACAACTTAGTTTTCTCTTTGACTGAAATGGCATGGTATCTCTCTGATCAAAAGGCTCTCAAGATTATACCACAACCTGTGTACCTGTAGTTTCATAATTTTTGGATCATTATACTAGTTGCACGTTCATCTCTTGCCCATGGTTATCGATAAAAATGATTCATATAGTAGCTAGGTGATTCTCCCAATACCTTCTTGAAAACCCTTGTAAAATAAAACGGGTTTTGAAATCCGAGACGTTCGCTGATTTCCGAGACATTTAAGGAGGTAGTACGCAATAGATGCAGAGCTTTATTCATTCTTAGCCGCGTATGCGCTTCGATAATCGTTTGACCGGTTATTTTGGAGAAGGTTGCGGAAATATGACTGTAATTCAAATTCATGTATTCGCTCAGCCCTTTTGCGTCAAATTCCTCTTCGTCATGTCGGCTCAAATACGTCATGATTCGTCCTACATGGGCTTCGGCCTTTCCTTGCTTTACCGCTTTCTCCCGGTTGGACGCCGAACGATAGAGGCTCAAGAACAGCTGGTAGGCTTGGAGGCTGATTTCCGTCATCCGGTGCGATCTTTGTTTGCGGATGCTTTCGATCATGGATTGTAAACGTTCTTCGGTCGTATAATGCAGCGCAGCCTCACCGAATTTAGGCATCTGAAGCATATACTGGTAATGGCCCTGGAAATAGTATTCGAGCTCGGGTACAACAGGCTGCCGTTTATATTCGATTCTCTCATCGGCAATCGTGGTAAAGTGAATCCAATACCAGGTCGTTCCTGGAAGCGTCTCGGGCCGTCCCCAATGATGCAACCCTTTCTTCAGAAATAAATGTTCATTCGTCCCTACGACGTATTCGATATCCTCCTCAACGACCTGCATAGAGCCTTCAGTGACGAACAGAAAGACGTCATAATCCAGCACCCGATCCGGGTGCGAATACCAGTCATCGGTTCGATTGCTGCCAATATCCCGGACTAGCGGGAACCTGTCCGCCGTTAGATAAATATCCCGTTCCATCGCTTCCGCTCCTTCCATTATAAATCCAAAAAAAGTGCAGGTAATTGAAATAAATTGCATTCAATGTTAGTGACCATCCATTTACTATATTGAGTATACAACAAAAAAGAGTGAGGTATAAGGATGGTTATGCGTTTTCAAGAATACGCCTGCGGTCAAACCCGTCTCGCCGAAGGACCGCTCAAGGCCCGCTTCGAAATCAATAAACAATATGTCATGAGCTTAACGAATCAAAATCTGCTGCGGAACTTTTACCTCGAGGCCGGTTTATGGAGCTACAGCGGCAATGGGGGGACGACCAGCGCGACTTCGACCTGTTCGGATGGTCCAGAGAATTGGCACTGGGGATGGGAATCTCCCACATGCGAGCTGCGCGGTCATATGATGGGACACTGGTTGTCCGCTGCAGCCCGAATTTATGCGCAGACGGGCGATAACCTCGTCAAGTCGAAGGCGGATTATATCGTTTCCGAGCTCGGTCGCTGCCAATTGGAGATCGGAAACGGGTGGCTGGCCGCATTCCCGGAAACGTACATGGATCGGGTTGTGAACGGCAAATGGGTCTGGGCGCCTCATTATACCGTCCATAAGCTGTTGATGGGCCTCTATGAAATGTATGTTCTTGCCGGCAACGAGCGGGCGATCGCGATTATGGTCGGTATGGCGGACTGGTTCCATAGGTGGACAAGCGAATTTAACCGAGAGCAAATGGACGAACTGCTCGACATTGAAACAGGCGGTATGTTGGAAACATGGGCTGACTTATATGGCATTACGAAAGATACGAAGCATCTGGTATTGATGGAACGATACGACCGGCGGCGTTTCTTCGACGCACTGCTGGCTGGCAGGGATGTGCTTACAAACAAACATGCAAACACGCAAATTTCGGAAATTCTGGGTGCGGCTAGAGCGTGGGAGGTGACAGGGGTCTCGCGCTACCGGGAAATCGTCGAAGCCTTCTGGAAATGTGCGGTTACTGAACGGGGCTATGTCGCGACGGGCGCTGGTGACGATGCGGAGCTGTGGATGCCTCGCGGCAAAATGAACCGAATGGGCGTCGGGCAAGAGCACTGTGTGAACTACAATATGATGCGTCTTGCTCATACGCTGCTTCGCTGGACGGGGGACCCTGCCTATGCCGATTATTGGGAACGCAGGTTTGTTAACGGGGTCCTCGCGCATCAACATGAAGAATCCGGTATGATCGCTTATTTTCTCGGAATAGGCGCTTGCAGCACCAAAAACTGGGGGTCGCCTACGCAGCATTTTTGGTGCTGCCACGGAACGCTAGTGCAGGCTAATGCGGCATACACCGAGCAGATCTTTATGCAGGATGAACAAGGCATTGCTGTGATGCAGTGGCTACCCGCGTCTTTGCGAACGAATATCGGAGACAGCTCGATCGGCTTGACGATTCGACAAGACGGCCAGCACGGACTGCATCCGCTTAATGCATGGAATGTGGAGGGGATGAAGGCGATTACGGAGGTGCATGTTCCGCCCACTCCCGAACACCGTCCCGATCGGTTCATCTATGAAATCTCGATTTCGGCTTCGAAGGAAACGGCGTTTCGCCTATCGATCCGTATCCCCTGGTGGGTGAGGGGGGAGGCGACAATCGCCGTTAACGGCGTTACATTGAATGGAGAACGGTGCCCGGCCGCTTTTGCCGAAATCAAACGAACGTGGATGAACGGTGATCTGATACGGGTGGAATTCCCGAAATCGTTAACGGCCGAAGCGCTTCCAGGCGAACCGGGAACGGTTGCTTTTATGGACGGTCCGATTGTACTGGCCGGCTTGGTTGACGAAGAAAGGCGGCTTCATGGGAACCCGAATCAGCCCGAAACGATGCTTGTTCCCGATCGGGAACGCAATCACAGCTGGTGGAATACCGGTTTTTACCGAACGAAAGGTCAAGATCGAGGGTTTCGGTTCATTCCTCTTTATGAGGTTAAAGACCAGAAATATACTGTATATTTCCCGGTCGAGTGAGTTCAAATCTATAGAAATGAGAGGATATAAGCATGGACGCTGGTGCATTCTGTGGATCATGCATGATTTGACCGGGAAGGAAAGCTATAAGCTGGCGGCCTGGAACCGGGACGAAGAGCTCGAGAGATGGCTCGTGCAGCCCACCGACGAGCTGAATCATAATGTGGGTTTCCAATTCCTTCCAACTGCCGTTATCAAGCACAGCTTGACCGGAGATTCGGATGGCAGATCGGCCATAAGACAGCGACGGAATATGGAAGGCTGGCCGCTGAAGCTGCGAAAGCGATGCGTTGGGTGGATCCTAACCTGGAGCTCGTTGTATGCGGAAGCTCGCACAGCAAGATGCCTACTTATCCGGATTGGGAGGCCACCGTGCTGGACCATACCTACGATCAGGTTGATTATATCTCGTGCATCAATATTATGGAAACCGTGCCAATGATACGGCCAACTATGTAGCCCTGTCCCTCAACATGGAGGCTTTCATCAAATCGGTCATCTCCACCTGCGATTATGTGAAGGCAAAGAAACGAAGCAAGAAAACGATAAATATTTCGTTCGATGAATGGAATGTATGGTATCACTCCAATGAAGCAGATAAAAAGATGGCTCCGTGGCAAATTGCTCCGCCACAATTGGAAGATATTTACACATTTGAAGACGCTATTCTTGTCGGTTGTATGCTGATCGCCATGCTAAAGCATGCGGATCGGGTCAAGATCGCCTGCCTGGCGCAGCTCGTAAACGTGATTGCTCCGATTATGACTGCAACGGGAGGCGGCGTTTGGCGTCAAACCATTTTCTATCCTTATCTTCACGCCTCTGTATTCGGCCGTGGTACGGTATTGAATGCTGCCGTTTCCTCTCCCAAATATGACAGTATTGATTTTACGGATATTCCTTATCTGGAATCAACGGTTGTTCATAATGAGGAAACTGGAGAGTTAACGGTTTTTGCCGTCAATCGCGATCTTCAGGACCACATGCGTCTCGAATGTGATGTAAGAGGCTTCGAAGGATACTCTCTATATGAGCACATCGTTTATCAAAATGATGATCCTAAAGCCCGGAATACTGAACAGGAACCCGAAAAGGCCGTTCCTCACAATTATGGAACAAGCAGTCTGGATTGTGGAATGCTGACAGCCGTTCTGCCCAAGTTCTCATGGAATGTGATTCGGTTAAAGCGTTCCGAAAAGTAAGGAGATTTATGATGGCGATCAAGCGTATGTCGATGCCGGTGGCAAATAATCTCGAAGGGTAAAACCGGGGGGCATGCCCTCTTCCTTTTCGAGACTTTCAGGGAAGGTGTACATATGGGAAAGCAATTGGTCTCCATCGACCTTCTGCAGTGGGACATGGAGCGCAATGGTTATTCGGAACCAAAGGCAGCAAATGGGAAGGATGTTCATTTCTCTCCCGGCGGAAGCATGACGTTTCAATTTCCGGGAGTGCGCGAGCCGAATAATTGGTATATGCACGGATTTGAGGAGAAAAACGATTTAAGCGTCGATCTGAGGGATTGGCGTTTTTTGGAGATCGAAGTCGATATGCCGGCGGACGGTTTGCTGGAGCTCACGGCAGAAGCCGGTTTGCTCTTGAACAAGAGTCCGATGCCAGAGGAAGAGACGTTTGCTACGGCGAACTGTCTGGTTGCCGGAAGCGGCAGACAAACGGTCACGTTCCAATTGACACAGTTTGACGATAAAAAATCGTTGTCAGGCAAGTGGAAATATGTCCGCTCCTTTCGATTGTCCGGAGAATGGAAGAGCGGTGGCTCGAAGGAGCCCATTTCCCTTCTACGAATAGAGCTGAGGCGGAGGAAGGCGGTTCATATTAGCGCCCTGGTTCGTTCCAAAGCGGCACCGGGAGGAGAGATAGCCCAATACGAGGTTAGTGTCAGCAATTGTACGAACCGCCGGCAGCCCGTCAACTTCACATGCGTGAACTATGGATGGGAAACAATGGCCGTCCAGTTGGATCCCTCCGTCGTTATCCTCGCGCCATGGGAATCCCGACAAATACGAATCAGCGTGAAGGTTCCAGAGAAGATCGCCCCAGGAGGGCATGAGATCCAGCGAATTATTGCGGTTCCTGGCGGACAGGGCGATGCCGCCGACGAGCTCATGCTGATTACGCTTCGCGCCCTGCCGCACCCTTATGTGAAGATGACGGAACCCGAGTGGGAGGAAGTCCGAAGCAAGATACGCGATCACGAATGGGTACGCGAGCGACTCGCCATGTACGAGCGGCGAGTGGACAACAGGACGGTTCCGGACCTGCATGACGGTCCGTATCTGTTTGAGACGCGCCACTCCGGCGAGGCGATGACGGCGGCCATCGTTTGGAAGCTGACAGGCAGACGGGATGCGGGGGAGAAGGCGGCGCTTTTCCTCCGGCGGCTGTGCGACCCAGAACGAGGGTATCCCGCAATGCGGCGTGCAAGCCATCAGGAGCTCGTTCACGAAGGCGGATTGTTCAGGCAGGCGGCGGTTGTGTATGATTTGCTCTATGATTCGGAGTTTCTGTCGAAGGCCGACCATGAACATGTGGAGATCAGCTTCCGCCTGTTTATCAAGTTGATCGATTGGGCACTGAGCATAGGAAATATATCGAACTGGACGCTTGTGGAACTCGTCGGCGCATTGGCCTGTAGCCAGACGCTGCAGGATTATGAGAGGATGAGTCGCTTTCTTTATGGAACAGGGGGATTTACCGACCTTCTGGCCAAGGGCACCCTGGACGACGGATGGTGGTATGAATGCTCGGTGGGCTACAACCTGCTGGTTGCGGGATTGTTCACCGAGATTGTGCAAAGCTGCAGGCCCTGGGGCATCAATCTGGCCGATCTATGGGTGCCGGCTCATTATTACGAACAGGTTACGCCGGGCGGAAAGCCTGTGATCGACGGGCTTTGTCTCGATATTTGGGGACCGAGCCGAAGCAATTACCGTTCGATTACGCAGCTTTGGGACAGCCTGCTGCCTTTCGCCGATTATCGGGGTGTGCTGTTCGGCTTCAACGATTCTGCCGAGTCCAAGCTCCCCGGTGTTTCGATCGACTTGTATATGGAACCGCGCTACGATCTTGCTTACTACCTGTACCACAAACCGGAATATGCCGACGTTCTCCTGACCTGCAGCCTTGCGGAACGCGATCTGCTGTATGCGGTTCCCGATCTTAAGCCAAGTGAATCCAAGGCGTATCTATCTTCCGCGTTCACAGACAATGCAGGGTTAGCCATACTTCGTTCACAGACCGAGGGAAGGGTTCCGCGGGAGCAAATTCAGGCCGTTGTAAAATATGGCACCCACGGCGGGGCCCACGGCCACTATGACCGGTGCGGCCTGCTGTCCATCATGCGCTATGGGAAGAGTTTCTATAATCCGGAAAGCATCTGGTACAGCTACCATACGTTTATGTATAAGTTTTACGTGCAGAATTCCATTGCCCACAATATGGTGGTCGTGGACCAGAAGCTCCAGGATCCGGCGGAAGGGCGAAGGCTGCTGTTTCACAGCGGTCCGTTGTTCCAGGCATGCGCCGTTGAAAATAAAGCACGGTGGTCACACTCCGTATGGCGGTTGGAGAGTAAACGGAAATAAGACGTTTGCGGAGCGCAGCTGGAATGAGGGCAGGTATGTGCCTATCCCGGACCGGACGCCGGAGTATTCGCAGCGTACGGATTTTACTGAGCCGGTTCTGCAGCGGCGGATGACCGTAGTGACCGACGATTATGTCGTCTTGTTCGACTATGTAAGCGGGGAACGAGAGCACGTTTATGACAGCCTGTTCCACTGCAAGGGATTGGTCAGTTTGGAGGCGGAGGAGAAGCGGTATAAAGGGCACACGGAGCAATTCAACCCGGACCCTCTCGGCAGCGCCCAATTCATAACCGACTGTGAGTGGTACGATATGTCCAGCACGGTCAAGGCCCAATTCAAGATGGGCTTCGGAGCGGATTATGACAACCGGGCGAACCGGACGGCATGGAACGAGGACGGCCCGCTGAACATTGATCATTATACGGTATGGCCGCCCCAAGTAGAGATGGCCGTGGGAACGGACCCGGAATATTTCGTCGTGGAAAAGCAGCTTCATTATGCGGTCACTGGCGACGGCCATCATCTCGCGGACGGGAAGTTCGGAGCCTGGATATTGGGGAGAGACGATCTGGAGCTGCCGGTTGAAGGCGTGCAGACGCTTACGTTGCGGGTGAAGACAGATGCGGTGGATGGCGAACACGGCTTTCCGAAGAAATCGGAGAAGACGATTTTCTGGGGAGATCCCCATATCATCACGGAGGGCGGCGGAATCCGCTATTTGGCCGATTTGCCGCTCCAATATGAAAATACCGACCAGGGCCATGGAATTGGTCTCGATTATTACGGCGGTCCCGTTAAGCTTGCGGCCAAACGCTTTGAACGGGCGATTCCGGCCAATCCTGCGGACCTGGAGCGGGAAGGCGTCATCACCGTTGACTTGACGGGCTTAAAGGCGGTTCGCTTCGTCGCTTCCATAGGCGGCGACTACCCCCTTGGTGACGAAACGTCCCGCCGGAAAATGCTCAGTGCTCGCGCTGCCGGGAAGAGCGCTCGCTTCATATCCGTAATCGAACCTTATGAACAGAGTTCCAAAATAGCAAAGGCTGTGGCGGCCTCCGCCGACGAGCTTCGCGTCGAATTGACGGACGGCAGAGTGCAAACGATCAAGCTCGCCGATTTCGAAGGGGATGGGAACGCCATAGCCGTCATCGTCCAGGAAAACGATGCAGATGGGTGTACGCTTCGGCAAGAAAAAGCAAGCAGCTCCGATCGAATTTGATATACGGTAACGGTGCCGATTCATTCATGAATGACGGCACCGTTATCGCGACAGCTGAAGGCTGGTTGTATCTCGCTGGCGTGCTGGATCTACATGGGCGTAAACTCGTGGGTTGGGCAATGGACAGTCGTATTGTTATGACAATTCCCCGATGGAATCCTTTTGGGGCAAGCTCAAAATGGAATGGCTCAATGATTATTCGTTCAAGACGCGTGATGAGGCTAAGAAGGCTGTATTTGAATATATCGAATTATTCTACAACCGTCGAAGAACGCATTCCTCCAACGATTATATCCCTCCATTCAAGGTCGGGGATGAGCTGTAAGCATTAGTCTAATTGGTGTCACTGAGGCTTTCTCTGTGTCTACTTTTTCGAGGCAAGTCATTCTGTCGCGTAGTCACAGTCGTGAACGCGGAAAGCTCCTTTTTTATTTTAGGCCATTATAAGTGCTTTGAAAAAACTCATCATAAGTGGAAGTGTTACAAATTACATCGGGTTGTGTTCACAATGTCAAGAAATTCGATAATACAGGTGAAGATCTGGAGGACCTAATCTCTATCGGCACAATCGGCCTTATCAAAGCAATCGAGAGTTTTCAGCCGAATAAAGGAACCAAGCTGGCGACATTCGCCGCCCGCTGTATTGAGAACGAAATACTTATGCACCTTCGGTCATTAAAAAAGACGCGGAAGGACGTATCGCTGCACGACCCGAATAAGGCTATGCCTATCGAATTTAATAATGATATTACCAATAATGGACATGGACCGTTTAGCGAAAGGGGGAAGGGCACGATGACAAGATATAAGAGAGATTTAGCGATTAGCTCTATGCAAAGTTTTTACTATGAACAACGGCGGTTGTTTGTATAGAGCAGAGATAGGATTCCGCCTTAACGCTGCATGGTAATCGGTTGTTTATAGTAATGACTTTGCTCCCTTAAAGATTCTATAATTTTAAGGAGCAGGGCTATAATGAAATATGTTAAAAATAACCATATATTACCAGAAGAATTGCTGAAAGAAATACAAAAGTATGTGCACGGTGAAATGGTGTACGTCCCTAAACCGAAAGGTTTACGTAAGAAATGGGGAGAAGATACTGGTATCAGAAGCGATTTACGCCAAAGAAATCAGGAGATCCGCCATAGATTTTCTGTTGGTGAAACGATGGAGCAGCTATCGGAGCGATTTTTTCTTTCTTCCTATAGTATTAAAAAGATCGTTTACTCCAAAAAATAAATGCTCAAGAGTCACGTCGGATTCCATCCGATGTGGCTCTATTTGTATATAACATTTTTTATACTTTTTTATTATATATAATCTTTGCGCTGCTTTTATTAGTATGACATATATGGGGTGCCTCATCGCCACGGGCACCAAACCACTCCATTATGTCAAAGATCCTAAATCAAATTCAATTCACTAAGGAGTATGTTTTTATGAACACTGTCATCTCCAATTCAACCTTTCGGACATTCATTCGCTTGCTTTCTCTGTCCAAACCGTACATGGGCTGGTATTTGCTTATCATTTTTGCTTCATTGCTCTCAACGGTCATCGGACTTGGCATTATGGAGGCTACTCGCAGAATCATAACAGGTGCTTCTGACAAGGTTCCTGCACTTATTTATAGCGGATTGTTCGTTGGCTTGGCTGCAATCGTCTTGCAATTTGCAAACAATATCGCGATTTCCTGGTTGAAGGCCACATTTTATAATCGGTCAACGACTCGGTTGCAAATGCGACTGCTTCATTTAGTCTCGACCAAGAAAATGTCCGAACTAGCGGAATACCATAGCTCCGATCTATATGGCAGAATTACTGATTCGGTAGCTGAAGCACAAAGGGGGCTAAACGATAAATTTCCACTTTTCTTCACGAATATTGTTCAGTTGGGTGTGGCGTTTACTTATTTCAGTTGGTTGAATATGACGCTTACGATTGGAATGCTCTGCTTTGCCTTAGCATTCCCTGTTTTGACCTATCCGCTTACAGGTCGCCTAAGAAATCAGCATGATTTGAGAAATTGCGAGGGTGCACACAGCGGTGAGTTTTTGCAAGATGCGATTCAGGGTGGGCACAGTGTACGCGCTCTATCGTTAAGAGCCTACTTTTCAAGCAAATATAGGGAGAAGTTGGATCATGTACGAAAGCGAGATCTTGTCATTGCCGCTTATGATGGTGTGTTCGACTATGCGAATCGAGCCTTAATGTTTGGAGGGATGCTGTTTATTCTCGGCTTCGGCGGCTATCAGGTTTTGCAGGGAAGCCTGAACATAGGAGGACTTACTGCATTTATGGTTGCAAGCGGTAAATTAACAGGACCTATACGTTCAATCGCAGGGATCTGGAATGAGTTGATTTCCTCAATTTCACATACCGGCCGTTTCCAGAGTCTTTTGGATTCGAGTAAAGAACATAAGGAAGAACGTGCAGATATTGTGTTTCATCATGAGCAAGGTGTATCTCTTCATCTGTCGCATATTTACTACGCCTATAAAAAGGGGCCTTCTGTGTTAAACAATATCAATATGACGGCTAACAGAGGTGAACTGACTGCCATCATTGGCAGAAGCGGTTCCGGGAAAACAACACTATTAAAGCTCCTATCGAAATTACTTGAGCCTACGTCGGGAAATATTTATTGTAACAGTACGTCGCTTCATGACCTATCTGCGAATGAATGGTATTCTCAAATCGCGTTGGTTGGCTCAACGCATCATTGTCATGGATCAAGGCCAGATCACCGAAGAGGGTACACATGAACAGTTGCTTAAACAATACGGCCAATATAGAAAGATGTACTACAATTAATTAACTATTCTGAAACGGGGATTTCGCTAACTGGCAGATTAATGGAATTAGTCCGTAACGTTATTTGCTGCAAATGAAATGAGGGAAAACAGCGTAACTTTCGAACCTTAGGAAGCGTATAAAGGAAAAGTTAATGCAACCAATTTCATTTAATAATCGCGTTAATAAAATGGAGAGGAGAGTTCAATTCATGAAAATAATTAAAAGTTGGGGAATAAGCTTTCTAATTGCAATCGTTGCGTCGTTGACTATTAGAACATTTGTCGCAGAAGCTATGATTGTTCCGACTGGTTCGATGCTTCCAACCATTCAAATTAATGACCGATTAATTGTTGAGAAAATAATATGGATGGATGATTATCAGTTTGGTGATATTGTTGTATTTTATCCACCTATAACCGAGAAGGTTAATGAAAGGTATGTAAAAAGACTCATAGGAACTCCTGGTGATGTGATTGAAATTAAGAACGGGGCACTGATTCGTAATGGTGTAAAAGTATCCGAAACTTACTTAAACGAGCCAATTCGGTATGAATTTAGTCCGATTACTGTCCCCGAAAACAAATACTTTTTTTTAGGCGACAACCGTAATGAGAGTTTCGATTCTCATTCGTGGCCTACCCCTTTCGTGGATAAAGAAAGGTTGATAGGGAAGGTAGTTTTAAAAATTCCAACGCATTTAATTGATAAGAGGGATTTAAGGTAAGCTTTTTACTACTTAGCTTCGCTCCGCTACCCCGAAAATTACCCTTAGCACAGGTCCAAAATGGCAATACGAAACTAAGCCCAGTTTTAATGGTTTTAAAAAAACTGTGCTTCTTAAGATATTTGGAGCCTAAGCGGTTATGAGGCCTCCGGAGTGGAGAGAGCGACCTGAAAGCCAAGATTCTCGAGCCTTCGAACCGCTTGTTTCATGATCGCTTCTTGCTGTCGGTGCTCAAAGTAATGGCTGCCTAAATCTTTGTAATCCTCTTTACGTGTGAGGAGATGGTAAGTAATCGTCATGATGGAGTGTGCGACAGCTACGGCTGCTCGGTGTTTGCCTTTTCGGGCTGCGATGCGTCGGTACTGAGCTCCCAGGTAATTGTCGGATCTGCTTACGGAGTGGGCGACTTCAATCAGTGCCGCGCGGAGATATTTGTTGCCTTTGCGTGTTTTCGAGGATTTTCGTTTGCCGGCACTTTCGTTCTGCCCTGGAACTAGGCCCACCCACGAGCAGAGATGAGGGGCGGAGGGGAAGCGCGAACCGACATCGGTCCCAACTTCGGCTAAGATTTGTTCTGCGGTACGCCGGCCGAACCCTGGAATCGTATCCAGCCGCTCAATGTCTTGCTGAAAAGGGTCGAGCCTTTTGGCTACCTCCATATCCAGTTCGAGAATCTGCTCATTCAGAAAATCGACGTGAGTGAGCATGGTTTTCAACATGATCCGCTGGTGGGCACTCATGTTACCACGCAGGGCCAATTCCAGCTCTTCTTTCTTTTTCTTGAGTGTTCGCCGTGCGAAGGCTGCCAGCTTTTGCGGATCTTCTTCTCCCTCGATCATGGCACTCATCATGTCGCGGCTGCTCACTCCCATAATGTCGGAGACAACCGCAGCGAGCTTAATATTGGCGCCTTCCAGGACCTTCTGGACTCGGTTATGTTCGCGAGACTTTTCCTGAATCAAGCTTCGACGGTAACGGACTAATTCACGAAGCTCTCGTTGGTTACGATCAGGAATATAGCTAGGTTTAAGCAGTCCGTGACGAAGTAAGTTACAAATCCACTCCGCATCCTTCACATCCGTCTTCCTGCCCGGAACGGCTTTAATGTGCTGTGCGTTGACGACGAGGAATTGAATCTCATCGGCTTCAAGCAGGTTGACGATCGGTTTCCAGTAAACACCGGTACTCTCCATGGCCACATGCGTACAGCGATGCTGCTTGATCCAGTCGATCAAATCGAGCAGGAAAACCGTGTGCGTACGAAACGTCTTAATCTCCTTTCCTTCGGGAGTCATGACGCAAGCGGTGATGGACTTCTTGTGAACATCCAAGCCGCAAGCGCGCTCGATTAGGACATCCATAACATTCACCTTTCTACGGCAATTGAAATTGAGGACTGGTGCAACAACCAGAAAAGGATTACTCTACCCCGCGTGCTTCCCAAAAGGAGCGACATACCGTGGTGCACCGTGATCGTCGTAGTCAGACTAACGGATGGGTTCGCGACACCATAGCGTAACGACCTTCCTCACCAGCCGTAAGAATAGTATAAAACGCCGCATCAAAATTTTCATTACTTTGTGGTGCCCCGAGAGGGGCATGGGTGGCTAACTGGCACGATAGCGTCATGACGCAGGCTGCCGATGAACCGGCAGCCTTTTCTCATATACGAACGGGAGGATAGCTCAGAGAAAGCGATGATTTTTTTAACTATAAAACAACGTTTCCCTTGATTGTTTAGAGGTATCTGTTAGAGTGAAAATATGGATTTTTTTAAGTAATGATAAAAGACATTATTGTACGGTAAGGGCGGGGGAATCGTGAGAACATTGCGACCAGACTTGTTTAATAAGTACAAGCATCTAAGGCTTATTGATGTACATAACCATGATGCAGATTATTATGCCGATAAAGGCTCGATTGAGATATGGGAAAAGTATAACATTGATAAAACTGTACTTTTTGGTGCCATTTCTGAACCTGCCGCGATGGAGAGCGACAAGCGCTCATGGGATGCTTACACAAAATATCCCGATAAGTTTTATCCTTTCTTCTCCGGATTCCCTATGTATGATAAAGACGGAGTCGCCATCATCAAAGCCAAACTTGAGAAAGGTTACTATGGCATCGGAGAGACTGTTGCCGCTTCCACATATTCTCCGCTAACATCACAATTACAATGGAAATCCACTCACCCTATGGATGGTAATTTGCCTGCCATATATGAACTTTGCGCAATTTATAAAGTACCGATCCTGCTCCATATTGACCCACCCTTCGGAGAGCCCATAATAAAGTTGGAAGAAGCGCTTCGCGCATTTCCAGAAACCGTATTTATATTTGGTCATGCCAATGTCTTTAATCCTCCTGAGAATATTGAGAACCTGCTTAGCAGTTACACAAACTTGTACATTGACTTTTTCGCAGGCTTCACAGCATATGACCCAAGTAATGAATACCCTCTAGAAAAATACATTCCGCTAATCAAGAAATTTTCTGAACGGTTCTTACTTAGTACAGACTCAGCGACTGCACAAAACCTTAACTATGAAAAAGCCATAAATGCCATGTACGAAGTCATCGAACTATGCGAAGATGATGTTGTAGGTGAGCGAATAGGTAGACTAAACTTTTTAGAGCTAATTGAAGCTCAACCTGCTACCCAATCGCAGATAGCTTTAATAACACGAAACAATTTAGAATATGATTCTAGGACTATTAATAAGCGCAAGGCAAACGAACTAATAATCGCAAGCAATTTAGATGAACAATATGACTAATCGAAACGAATAATATAGCTCAATAAACATCAGGAGAAGGCTGCTGGCGCAAATTGGATCGGCAGCCTTACTCCGAACGGGCAGGATTGCTCAGCAGTTTGCCGAATCGTATGGGTTATAATATTTAATTTTGAAAAATATGACTTTATCGGGCGGTGTTATTAGGAATACCGTAAGAAGCAATATTTCGTGATCGATCTGATAAGCATGCGAAACGGGGTGTGTCATGATTGCGTCTGCCAGAAAAGCAGCCTTACAAACTGTAAGTACTGTGTTAGCAGCCGATCTCGCTTGCAGTGAAACTGATTTCCTTTCTGACAAGGTTTCGGTTAATAAAGCTGAAATAAGGGAGGGGCGTTTTCGTTTTCCGGTACGTGAAAAATCTTTAAGTATCGTGACGATGGGAAAAGGAGTAATCGTCTCTTGTAATCAAGAACGAATAGAATGGGTAGAACATACTCTTGAAAACCTTAGACGTGGGCAAGTTTTTTCCATTCAAACAGTTTCTAAATTAGAAGAATACGTAAAAAAGGATAATCAATTTATTGCCGGACCTGATCAGAAATATATTTGTTCGGTCGATGATCTTGTAGAGTTTTATATTCCACAGGGTATCAAAGTATCAACATATACTCGAAATAATGTGGTAGAGCTTTATGAACACTTGAACTTTAGACATGCGTTATCATATCGAGCTGACACTCCCCGACCTGATATGTTGGCCACGATAGCCGAATGTGACGGTAAGATTGTCGGTATGGCTGGAGCATCTGGAGATTGTGAGCTAATGTGGCAAGTAGGTGTGGATGTCTTACCGGAATATCAAGGTTTAGGGATCGGAAAAGCAATAGTTGGTACCTTAACAGAGGCTATCCTAAATCAAGGAATACTCCCGTATTATTCAACTGAAGTAAGTAACCTTCAGTCGCGTCAATTGGCAGTTAGCCTGGGTTACTGGCCAGCTTGGGTACAAATATATGCCCGATAAAAATAATGATAAGACAGCATAGAGATTACGATGAGCTTTCCGTCTTTACAATTAGGGGGTATTAGTTCTCCAATGGTTCGATTGATAACTCCTAGAAAAGGCCATCAGTATCGGTACAAGCATTATACCTACATCACTCGCTCCGCTAAACATTCCTGTTAGTCCTAAGAAATGGACTTTGTCAAAAAAGGAGCGCCTCGGTATGATGGGTTTGTCCACGGGTTCGAAACCCAACACCATCAAGGAGGCGCTCTTAGTATGAAGTTTAAGCAATCGGACGGGCAAAATCAACGTATTGAACGAATTACCACTTCTCATCTTGTTGTGGGAATTGACATGGCAAAGGAAACCCATGTTGCACAAGCCACAAACTTCCGAGGAATCGTCCTTTCTAATCGGCATCTTTCGTTTAAGAACACACAGGAAGGATTCGAAAAATTACAACGGTGGTTGGATGCCTTACAGCAGAAACATAGATTAAAAAGTCCTATCATCGGCATGGAACCGACAGGGCACTATTGGACAAACTTGGCCAATTGGCTCGCCCAGAAAGGAGTACACGTTGTTTTGGTGAATCCAGCAACGACAAAACGAAACAAGGAAAACCGTGACAACTGTCCCTCCAAGAGCGATCCGAAGGACGCACTTGTGATCGCAGATGTTGTTAGCCGTGGCTATTACTATGATTACACTCGCCAAGCGCCCCACTTTCAAAGGTTACGCACCATTATGAGCGATCGAGAATTTTGGGTTACGAATAGTGTTCGATTGCAGAATCGTATTGTTCGCTGGCTGGATATTCGTTTCCCTGAGTATGCTTCCGTTTTTAAGGATTGGACTTGCCCTCGATCAATGGCGACCCTAAAAGAGTTTCCGTCTCCGTCTGATCTTAATGGCCAATCAACGGAAGGGGTTATTACAGCTTGGAGAAAATATATGAAGCGAGCTGGCGGTTCCACTGGCATACAGAAAGCCGCCGAATTAATTTCCACAGCCAGGCAGAGTGTGGGAGATACGACTGCGCTAAGGGAGGCTAAGCAAGATTTACAACGCTTGTTAGAGGAGTATCAGCGCATTGCCAATATTTTGGAACAGATCGAAAAAGAACTTGTAACTTTGCTAGGTGAGATACCTCTGGTCAGCCAACTTCGCTCGGTAAAAGGTCTAGGAACGATTTACATTGCAGCGATTCTGTCTGGTGCAGGTGACTTGAAACAGTACGCCCACGGGCGTCAGTTACTGAGGAAAGCCGGCTTAAACTTAGCCGAAAGCATGTCAGGAAAACGCAAGGGAGAGATCGTGATCTCGAAACGAGGAGATGCCAAACTACGAAAATATCTGTATCTCGCTACGCTTACAATGGTAGGGACCAATCCCGTCTTTCGGCAGCTGCATGAACATAATGTGCAGGTTAAGCATATGAGCAAGCAACAATCGGTGTTTAAACTGCTTGGAAAACTAGCTCGAATCCTAATCGGTATGGTTCAAAGCGGAGAGACGTTTACTCCTGAAAAAACAGTCCACTCATACGCTCAAGCAGCATAAAAAAACGTTATTGAAATCACGTAAATTGACTCATTCGCAGGATTTCGACTAAAGAAAGCACGGAGAACCGAGTACGTACCCGATAAGGGCATAGACCCATCCGCTAAACGCTATCGGTCTCCACACCTTGGATAGGTGTAACGAAGGAATGTAAGGGCGTAGACCCGTCGAGTCGTGGGATGGTAAACCTTCAGGGATTTGTGGAGTATGCGTGCAGTAGAAAAAGGCCTTGGGGAAATGTTCCAGACGTTTCTTCTATTCCCGCATGCCCTAATCCTAGACGAAAAGGTACATGTGGCTTACATTCCACCCAACCGTTACAATACAAGGTGATGAAATCCTGCGAAGGAGTGAGCATACGTGAGATAAACCTTTAAAACCGAGGGAACATTCCTGTAAGTCCTAGGAAATGTACTAGCATCCCGAGTCACTGAGGACGACCTACCCCAGTCAATTCTTTCTTCTTTTCAAAGTGAATGGGAATTGGTTTGCCAGAAGTTATTATAAGCAGTCTATTAATTGCCAGAAGTGACGTATAGAGCGAAAGTGCTTTAATTTAAACAAGAAAAATGGCTGGAATCACAATGATTCCAGCCATTTTTCTTGTTTGGCAAAGAATTATGTTAAGTTACAGTTGATGTTACTTTACGCATAACTTTGCCACTATGGCAATCAATAAGCCAAGAATTTTTTTGGCAACTAATTACTTCCATTCTTTGCCCAGCTTCTATAAATTGCGATACCCTTGCTTTTAGTCTTACTCCTCTTACGGGCAGATTTCTTAGTTTTACCGAAAGAACATATATGGCCTATTTTGATATATAATGGGCTGGTGGTTTTATGCTAAGGAGGTGCTTGCTGTGTCTTTTCCATTTGACTGTATTAGCGATTTTATGTTTTTCGAAACGGAACTGGGTCAATCAGATGTTATTTTAATACCTGGAGCTAGTCATCCTCAATTAATGGATAGAGCTTCAATGTTATATCATCAAGGTATCGCTCCATTTATCCTACCTTCTGGTGGTGCCACCCCTCATGTAGAAACAACTGAATGGGAATTTCTAAGAAATGTCGGAGTGTCATTAGGAGTACCTTCAGAATCAATACTTAAAGAAGATAAGGCAACTAATACCTTTGAAAATGCTCGTTTCTCTTTGGAAGTATTACAACAGCAAGGATTTCACCCAAAAAAGGTTGTTTTAATCTGTAAAAATTATCACGCTCGAAGAGCACTTTTAACTTATCAATTTGTTTTTCCAACAGAGACAGTTTTTTATGTAAGCCCAGTGGTTGATAAAACAGGGACTTCAAAAGATAACTGGTTTCAAGATGAAGATAAAATAAGATACGTAATGAATGAGCTAGAAAAGGTTGGGAAATATTTCAGGCCTGCCATATACCAAATTGGGTCAAATAGCTTTTTACGTTAACGGGACACGATAGTGGAGGAGCTGCTTCGTGGTAGCTCCTCTTTTGGTTTATTGATGAACGGGCAGATTTGCTCAATAGTACTACCAAGAGAGGGAGAATTATATCATCTTCGACATGCTGACTTTTTCGTGCAGGAAATGCACGGCTTTATTTTTTTATCTGCGATAGAATTTTATATTGAAGGGAGGGAAAACGATGGATTGGTTGGACAGGATGAAGAACGCCATGGAATACATCGAAACAAATCTAGCGGACAATATCTCATTTGATGAAATAGCGCAGAGAGCCTGTTGCTCTACTTATCATTTTCAAAGAATGTTTCCGTTTATTACTGGAGTATCGTTATCTGAGTACATTCGACGTCGACGGTTGACATTGGCAGCATTTGAACTGCAGACAACAGATGCAAAGGTTATTGAAGTAGCTGTGAAATATGGATATGATTCGCCAGAAGCGTTTGCACGGGCGTTTAAGAATCTTCATGGGATCATGCCGATATCTGCGCGCGATAAAGGCGTTTCTCTAAAAGCCTATCCTCGAATGTCCTTTCACATTTCAATAAAAGGAGATGTCGAAATGAATTACCGAATTGAACAAAAAGGGTCTTTTGAGATGTTTGGAGTTTATGGTCTTATTAATTCGGACAGGAAAACAGCATTTTCTGAAGTTCCTCAATTCCGTCAAAAATGTGATGATGATGGCAGCGTTGAACTTATGAACGAATTACTGGGACGTTTTAGTAACACCATATTGCACGCTGCCTTATATGATCACACTGCAGAGTCTTTCAAGTACATGATATGTTATCATTTACCAAAAGGACTTGAAATTCCGGAGAGATTTACAAAACTTTCTGTCCCGGAATTAACATGGGCTATTTTCCCGGATCCGCAGTGTGATTTGCAAAAACTATGGGAACGAATATATTCCGAGTGGTTTCCGACATCTGAATACGAACAGGTTGAAGCCCCTAGTTTTGAAATGTATTTTGGAATGGCAGGGCACATTACTGGGGAAATCTGGATACCAGTAAAGAAAAAATAACTTTTTTACTCCATGCGACAAGCATGTGTTTTTCATCGGGCACCAATCGTACTACATTGCGCTAACTGGGAACGAGTTGAATAAAGTGAGATCAAAGAAAGGCCATCCCACAAAGGATGGCCTTGAAAACTTGCCGTTACAGACAGCACGGTGAACCTTATCATAATTAACGGCAAGTTTTTCAGACAAAACGAAGCACTTTCGAACAGGAAGTCATTCAGCGGTTCTTCTAAACTGAAAAAGAAAGGAGATGAGAAACAGTGGAGGCGCTTCGATTGCTTCGGCAAGCGATTGATTACGTGGAAGAGCATCTGCACACGGACATCGAGATCGACGATATTGCTAGAGCTGCGATGTCATCGAAGTATCATTTTCAGCGGATGTTCCATGCATTGACGGGCTTTACTGTTACCGAATATGTACGAAACCGTCGACTTACGCTTGCGGCGGAAGAGTTAGCCGGAACGGATAGTAAGGTCATCGATATTGCACTGAAGTATAGTTATGAGAGTCCAGAAGCATTCGCCAAAGCATTTCAACGGATGCATGGCGTAACGCCGCTTGCGGCAAAGAAAAAGAATGTGAAGCTCAAAGCGTTTCCCCGAATCTCCTTTCAAATTCAGATTAAAGGGGAAACCGAAATGAACTATCGCATAGTAGAGGAAAAGGCTTCAACAGTAGTCGGCAAGGACTTCATCATCAAGAAAGACCCTTTCACGGAGATACCGGCTTTCGTGGAGGGAATTTGGAAGAATGGCACGCATGATCGGATTAACGAGGCTGTTGGCAGACCTGTGGGTTCTCTGTTAAACGGATATTACTTTGATTATAGCGAGGATGGTACTAGGCGCTATATGATGGGTGTCGAGCTGCCGGAAGGAAAAGAAGCCCCAGGTGGGCTGATCACCCTTCATGTCCCTAATCAAAGCTATGCGGTGTTCGAAAGTCGAGAATCGATTCCGGATGACGTGGAGATCGGGTTAGAAATCCAAAATGTCTGGATACGAATTTATTCGGAATGGTTCCCATCTTCAAATTTTGAACAGGTGGAGGGATTGTGTATGGAGAAGTACTATTGGGCAAATGACAGTCACACCGAATCCATTTGTGAAGTATGGATCCCGGTTAGAAGAAAGGCATAATTCTAATTTTAGGCCCGCCATTTTGGCGGCCTTTTATTATACAGAGAAAACTTGCCGTTACAGACTACGCGGAGAACCATATAAAAAGCTAAAGCTGGTGCAGAATAAGAGATGCATGGATGAGCTCTAACGGGCCCGGATAGTTCAATGCTGAAGGGGCTGACGTGTTGCAGCTTTTCGCTCAACGGGCAGGAGATTTCAAATAATTAAAGAATTATTACAAAGTAGAACTTTTCAATCATCTGATATTTTGCTGCATGAAATATCAGGCGACTTGATCTACCGCATGATATGCTCCTTTTGAAAGGAGGGATCGCCGTGGATTGGCTTCAACGTATGAACCATGCTATTGAATATATTGAAGTCAACTTAGAAAATAATATTGAATATGAACAGATTGCAGAATCATTTTCGCGAGCATTTCAAAATTTGCATGGATTGACTCCTTCATCAGCGCGCAATGCCGGAAGTCAGTTAAAAGCCTATCCTCGCATCTCCTTTCAAATTATATTAAAAGGAGTTGTAGGGATGAATTATCGAATTGAGAAACGGGATGCTTTTCAAGTTTTTGGGTTAGAGGATATATACAATTACGACAATATTGCGAACCAACAAGGAGTTTCTATCCCGGAGGTTTGGCAAAACATATGCAAGAATGGCGAGTTTGACAGATTACGCCAGGTCGGTAATTGGGGATTGGTGGCGTGAAGGCAATTTCAGCAAGGAACTTGGAGCAGTTTTTGCATACGATGCCTACAAATTCACAAGCAATACTACTTTTCCTTATCTTATCGTATGTTACAAATCGGAGAATAGCAAGGTTAATGGATACATAGTTGTTGATGTTCCAGCATCTACTTAGGCGGTATTTTCAACATTAAGTGATGGGAATGGCAGCGGCAACTATGATTTGCGCTTATTAAAAAATCGTATATTTTCTGAATGGCTACAAACATCAAAGTTTAATGTTTTAGGAGAGCTCGCTTTCAGGATGTGTACTAGAATCCCTAGTCACTGAGGACGACCTACTCTGGGCAATACTTTCTCCTTTTTAAAGTGAATGGGGATTGGTTTGCCAGAAGCTATTATAAGCAGTCTATTAATTGCCAGAAGTGATGTATAGAGCTAAAGTGCTTTAATTTAGGCTTTGTTAAACCTTGTTGTTGATATTTGATAATCACGAACAAACGTTCTATAATAAGAGTAATACCATTGTTCGGAGATGATTTATCTATGGATCTAAAAGAACTTAAAAAGTATGCTGATACGTTGGACGATAATGGGAAGCGAGAGCTTATCTACTTTTTGCAGTCACGAACCAAGGGAGTTGCGGTTCCAGTTCGAGCGATTGATGAGATTCAAGAGCAGAAACATAAAGATGGGCTTGTTTGTCCTCATTGCAAAAACCATTCTGTCGTGCGATTTGGTAAGTACGCTGTAAAAACACGCATTGGAGATGTTAAACGTCAACGTTACCGTTGTAAGTCCTGTCGCCAAACGTTCAATGACCTTACAAACACCCCTCTGCAACGAACGAGAAGACCTCATATTTGGGTTCGTTTTATTGAATGCATGATTGAGGGCTTTTCTCTGAGAAAATGTGCAGAGCAGTTAAACGATGAAGTCACGCATGTCACCTTGTTTTACTGGCGGCATAAGATTCTCTCTGCTCTAAAACAGATTCCAACCGAAGCATTTCAAGATATTGTTGAAATGGACGAGACTTATTTCTTGTTCTCTGAAAAAGGTAGACGTAACATCACCGATCGCAAGCCACGTAAACGTGGCGGTAAAGCTAAATATCGTGGTATAAGCCACGATCAAGTGTGCGTACTGGTTGCCCGTGACCGTCAGAAAATGACGTACTCTGGCGTTCTTGGACGTGGGCGAATTCGTACAACGAAATTGGATGATGCGATTGGAGGTCATTTATCCGACTCAAACGTGCTATGCACTGATTCATGGAGGGCATTCAGTTCCTATGCGAATGCTAAAGGCTTAGCTCATTACCGATTCAAGTCCGACGGAAAACAACGTGTGAAAGGCGTGTACCATATCCAAAACGTCAACAGCTACCACAGCCGCTTGAAAAAGTGGATGGATCGCTTTAACGGTGTTGCAACTAAATATTTGCAACATTATTTGGCTTGGTTTCGTTACTTAGACAGCAAGGAATATGAGAATACCGCATCGAATAAAAAAAATATGTAGGTCAAATCATGCCTGTTTACTGTGACCGACACGAATGCCAAACTTCGGCTTTCTGCTTATTCATGTTAAGCTAACGGACATCTTAGTGAAACTAATGCTTGATTTAAAGTGAGTGCCACTTTATAAATACCCTTTGTTGTTTTTTTGTAAAAATGTGGAGAGAGGATGTGTAAGCGTGTACAATATCGGATTAATAGGTGATTATGATGAGGAAGTCGTAGCACATGTGGCTATACCTCGAGCAATCCAATTGGCGGCAAATGATATCAATGTCCAAATCAATTACGAATGGGTATCGACACCTTCATTGGACCAAGATTTCGAACAGAAGCTCTCCAAATATCAAGCACTATGGGTAGTTCCTGCCAGTCCTTACTGTAGTATGGAGGGGGCTCTTAATGGTATCCGATTTGCACGTGAGCGTCGGATCCCCTTTTTAGGTACATGTGGTGGTTTTCAGCACATGATTATCGAGTTTGCAAGGAATGTCATGGGGCTTACTGAAGCGGATCATGCTGAGGAAAACCCTTCCGCATCATTGATATTAGTTGCTCCTCTCACTTGTTCGGTCAGTGAAAAGATACATACTTTTAAGCTGACCCCTGGTTCAAAAGTGATAGATATTTATGGAACCAATGAGATTATCGAACAGTATGGAATTTGTAATTACGGTTTGAACCCTGAATTTAGCCCTATGTTAGAAAATGCTGGATTACGTATTGCTGGAGTGGACCTTGATGGTGAAGTTCGCATTATGGAGCTTAATCAACATCCTTTCTTTGTTGGGACCTTATTTCAACCAGAACGTTCTGCATTGAAAAATATCATTCATCCATTGATCAAAGCCTTCCTTCGTAAAGCTATCCATTCATAATAACCTCATAGATTAAGCGACGGGTACGATTGCATAATAAAGCCGCCTTTTTACCAAGGCGGCTTTATTATGGTCAATTATCAACATTAGAATTTAACATATCCTTAATTTAAACAAGGAAAATGGCTGAAATCATTGAGATTCCAGCCATTTTTCTTGTTTGGCAAAGAATTACGTTAAGTTACACTTGTTGTTACTTTACGCATAACTTTGCCACTATGGCAATCAATAAGCCCAAAATTTTTTTGGCAACTTATTACTTCCATTCTTCGCCGCTTCATCTGCCGCGCCGTGGTATCCCCGCTCCGATAGCCGTTGCTAACGGGAGATTAGTTCAGTGGACTCTTAGTTAGAACAATAAACATCAACATGGTATCAATCCGTATATGTGGTAAAATTTATCAAGGAGGTGATTGATATCAAATTATCCATTAGAGTAATACTTTCTTTTCTAATTGTTATTTTCGTCTTCTTTATCTTTTATTCAGTTTATTTGAAAAATAACCCGCCGTTGGTAGTAGCAGTTAGCGGGTCATCGTTTGAAAAACGTGTTTTATTAGTGGAAGTCGGTAATAAAAGTAGTCTTGCAAGGATTAGTTTTGATGAAGTCCTTGTAAACAATAATAATGAGCCAACAAAAGTAATGATTCAGTTAAGCAATTCATTAAAGGGCTTTATCATATCGGGAAATTTCGAGGGGGAAGAGGAAAGTAAGTACGATTTTAGACCTCTCAAATCTATAGAACTTCAAACCAATACAGATCCGCAAAAACAAATAGAAAAAGTAAATAAGGGAACTGCTACTGAAGACGATAAGATATATGCTATTACAAGCAGGATTTCATCCCTTTTAGATTCGATGATGAATGAAAAGAGCCAGAGCTTGCTATTTTTGACCCGATAAAAGGCGTGCGGGAATAGAGGTGGGGGTAGCCTCACCCATTTCGTTCAATATGCTGCACGTATTCTCCACGGTTCCCTTAGCGATTGTCGCTCCCATGTCGGGGCGGGTCATAGCCCTTTCATTCCTTCGTTACACCTATCTATGGGGTGGAGGTCGGTCTTTCTAACGGAATGGGTCTGCGCCCTTTTGCGTAACGTATCCCGATACTCCGTGCTTTCTTTGAAATCCTGCGAATGCGCCAACTTGCGTGAGTGCTGTTTTTTAAGCTGCCTGTATAAAGACTTTACCTGGGTTGTAGGCTTCCTCACTATGTGCCAAACCGACTAAAAGGCGGGCCAGCTTTCCGCATAATTTCATGATTGATTTCATTTTTTTAAGCTTTTTAACCTTTACGTTATGTTGATGCAAAGCCCTAAATTCTTTGTTAGTCATAACCATGCACATCGTGATTAGGTAGAGGAAGTGTCGAAGGCGTGGGCGGCCTCGTTTACTGAGCGTCATCTGGCCTTTCCATTTCCCTGAGCTGGCCTCGGTCAGATTAAGGCCTGCGTGGCGGAGTAGGGTATTCCCATGAACATAACCACTGAGATCACCTGACTCCCACCCAATACACCAGCCCAATACACCAGCTAAAGAAGTAGCACTCACACCCGAATAGCAAGGATTTTGCTCGCATAGGGAATACGCCCAAGAACGTCTGGCTTCAGCCTCGATTCTCTGAAGCTGTGTATTTGCTAAATCATACTCTTCAAGAAGATGCTCAAGATGGAGTTTGTAAGCGTGTGTTGCCTGCGTAGAACCAACGGTTCGCTTGGCAAGATTGATGAGCAATTTAGCCCTACGAACACCTGAATGCGTTTCATGGACTTTTTCCATCCCGCAATTACATCGGAAGGATCTAAGTTACATAGATCGGCGGGGAGGGGAAACAACCGAAGAGTTGTCAATGCACCTTTGCAAGTTAAGATTTTAAAGACTTGTCTAAGTTCAGGGAACACAATGTCGACCCAGCGATGGATCTGGTTGACGGCACTTACAAGCCGTTTGACAACGGTCTCTCGGTTTGCCATTAGGACTCGCAGCTCTTCGTACACTGTGGAATGGAAACGGACAGGGGAATAGTAGCCGTTTTTCACCATGTCTGCAATGACAAGCGCATCCTTTTTGTCGCTTTTAGATCGAGTATTATCGCGGTTTTCTTTATTCTTTTTGACTAGGTGAGGGTTAACGAGCACGGCCTCAATCTCTTTGTCCTGAAGCCAATGGGCGAGGCTGAGCCAGTAGTGCCCTGTCGGCTCCATACCGACAATTATTTTGGTTAGCTTGTACGAAGCCATCAAGTCGCGGATCCAGCGATTAAGAGATTGGAACCCGATTTGGTCATTACTGAATTCCAATGGATTACCCAGGACAATACCGCGGAAATTTACAGCTCTAGCAACGTGAGTCTCCTGAGCAATATCTACACCGATGACAAGGTGATCTGAGGTAATGTTTTCAATGAGTTGATTTTGCTTATCTTGTGCCTTAAAGCTTCATAGTAGAGTGACCTCCTGATGTGGGATTTTAAGGGCTGTAGACCCGTTGTGTACTCCCATCGTACAGGGGCACTCTTTTTTATTCAAACTCCAAATTATTCGTTCCACAGGAATTCTAACGGAATACGAGAGCTCAATAAAACTTCACCACAAGGCTGCCGCGGACGGGCTTAAGGTTCTCGGGTTCGTGAATACGAGAGAGGTTAGTGAAATTCAGCTTGACATCGGACAATTTGACCGACTGGATTGAGGAAGACGATCCAATGCTCATGCCGGGCTACTATGACGAGCCAGAAGCTTTTGATTAACTATTCTAAGTCCCTAGAACTCAGGCTAAAGTCATCATAGAAAATCTACATATCCCGCACATCTCCACGGGAGGCTTATTTAGAAAAGCTTATCAAAACAACTCAGAATTCGGTTATTGGCGAACGATTACATGAGCAAGGAGAACTGGTTCCTGATGCGACTTTTAGCGCGGATATCCTGCAAAAACAAGCAAAGTCGTGCGATTTGCGCGGCTTTGCTGTTTTTCCGCAACACCAGGGCAGAAGTGAACTTATTACATGGAAGGGAGATATCACTATGCATGCAATAAACAAGCCGTCAGGCGTTTTTCGATCCGTATGCTCGCTCGACTGCCCCGACCAATGCGGGCTGCTCGTCCATAAGGAGGGCGGGAGAATCGTCAAAGTCGAAGGCGATCCGAACCATCCTGTCACGCAAGGCGCGATCTGCAACAAGGTCCGCCATATGACGGAGCGGTTATACGATCCGAAACGGCTCCGCTATCCGCTGCGGCGCGTCGGGAGCAAGGGGGAGGGGCGTTTTGAACGGATTACCTGGGACGAGGCGATCGATACGATTACAGCTAACTGGAAACGGCTCATTGAGGCATACGGTCCCGAAAGCATCCTTCCGTACAGCTTCTACGGCAATATGGGACGCATCGGAACGGAAGGGATGGACAGGCGTTTCTTCAACCGGCTGGGCGCAAGCAAGCTGCTGTACACCATTTGCGATGCCGCCGGTACGGAAGGATATAAGTTTACGATGGGCGGAAACTTCGGGACCGATCCCGAGGACACCGTCCATGCAAAGCTCATCATCATGTGGGGCGTGAATGCGGTCAGCACCAATATGCACCAGGTCATGCTCGCGGAGAAGGCGCGCAAGAATGGCGCCAAGATCGTCGCCATCGACGTGCACCGCAACCGAACCGGCAGGTGGGCGGACTGGTTTATCCCGATCGTCCCAGGAACCGACGCAGCCCTTGCCCTTGGCATCATGCACATCCTGTTTGCGGAGAACATGACGAATGAGGCGTTTCTGCAGGATTATACGGTCGGGCATGAAGAGCTCCGGCAGAATGTCCGGCAGTATGACCCGGATACCGTGTCCGCGATTACCGGAGTGCCTGTCCGGGATATTTACCGGCTTTCCCGCTTGTATGGCGAAACGACGCCGTCGTTTATCCGGATCGGCAACGGTCTGCAACATCACGACAACGGCGGTATGAACGTCCGGACAATTGCCTGTCTGCCGGCACTGACCGGACAGTGGCTGAAGAAAGGCGGCGGGGCGATTAAAGGCAACGGCGGCTATCTGCAGCATAATGCAGCCGCACTGCAGCGGCCGGATTTGCGGGAGAAACTGTCCCGTTCCATCAACATGAATGCGCTCGGAAGCACCCTGCTCGAACTGGATCCGCCGATCCGTTCGCTTTATGTATACAATTCCAACCCGGCGTTGGTGGCCCCGAATGTGAACAAGGTAAGGGAAGGGCTTGCCCGGGAAGACTTATTTACGGTCGTTCATGAGCTGTTTCTGACCGAAACGGCGCGATATGCTGATATCGTGCTGCCTGCAACCTCGTCGTTTGAAAATACGGATTTCTACAGGTCATATTGGCATCACTACATCCAGCTTCAGCAGCCGGTGATCGCACCTTATGAAGAAAGCAAGCCGAACGTCGAGGTGTTCCGTCTGCTGGCTGCGGCGATGGGCTTCAAGGAGCAGGCGTTTCAGGATACGGACGAGGATCTGATCCGCCAGGCGTTGAACCATCCGACCAACCCGAATATCTCCGGTATCACATACGAAGCGCTGCAGGAAAAGCAGTATGTAAAAGCGGCGACCAAGCCGCTTTTTCCAGGAAAATTGCTGACACCGAGCGGTAAAATCGAATTGTATTCGAATTCGATGGAGAAAAGGGGATTTCCGCCTCTGCCTACCTACACCCCGCTTGCAGGAGACTGCGACCGTCAGTTCTTGTTTATTCCGACGGCGAATCATAACTTCCTCAATTCGACTTTCGCGCATAACGAGAAGCATGTTCGCATGGAAAAGCAGCCGAAGCTGTATATGAATGCGACTGATGCGACGGCGCTCGGTATCACGGACGGAGCTTTCGTCCGCGTATCAAACGAACGCGGCGAATGCGAGCTGGCGGCAGTGGTCGGCGAGGACGTTCTGCCTGGCGTTGTGGTCAGCCAAGGGCTGTGGGCCGATTCGCCAAACGGCAAAAACACGGTCAATGCGCTCACGCCGGACCGTTTGGCGGACATGGGCGGCGGCGCCGTCTTTTTTTCCGGCCGCGTCTGGGTGGAGAAAATCGGGTAGCCTTTCACCGTGTCAACGGCGTTCATTTCGAGCGGTATATTGCCGGGCCGGCCTTCTATGTTTGAGATTGCCATATAATCAATCAATAAGCCGTTTCAATTTCGCCTAGAATTCCATGCACAAAAGCCTCCTGTTCCACTTCCAAGTGGTTAGGAGGCTTTTTCGACTTTACAGGAAAGGCGGTGTTCTGACGGACCGGTTCGGCCGTAAGAAAATGATTTTGTTTTTCGTTGGAGGAGCTGCGCCTTTCGCACTTTTGCTTCCGCATTTGCCTCTTTTCTGGGTTTATCCGGTATCGTTTATCCTCGTAATTCTTATTTCCGGCTTCTCGGTTAGCGTTGTTTATGCCCCGGAGCTGCTTCCCGGAAAGGTTGAGATGGCATCTGGACTCATTACCGGCCTTGCGTTTGGCATGGGCGCGCTGGGGGCGGTTGTGCTCGGCAAAGCCGCGGAGATTTGGGGACTTGCGAATGTCATGACTTATTCTAGCGTTCTGCCACTGCTCGGGTTTCTGTCGATTCTACTGCCGCCGGATCGACGCGATTTCGAGCTGCTTACGCGGCCATGAATCAGAAACCGGGTGGTGCTGCCGGACGACCCAGGACAAACTCCCCGACCGGGAATTCCTGCAGGGGGTCTGTGCCGGTCAGCATCGTTAAACGACTCAAGCTGCCTGTGCCTAAGGCGAAGGATGGAATGTTCATGGCCGACGCAGTCAAATAGAAGTAAGCGATAAGAACGCCTGCATTTTTCAGAACGAGCGAATAAGCGATCGACTCGTACTTCCAGGAAATACGTTGGAAACGGGCCGTAATGGCAATTAATACTTGCGGATCCATCTCAGGTCTCGCCGAGAGCGCTTCCTGGAACAGCTCTTCGCTGTCGGCGCCGGCGTAAGGGCGCAAAGCGTGACCGTTCGGATCGTAAGCGTACAGTCCGTCCGGCAGACCCGGGCACGAACGAACGGCCGCATACAGCTCCAGCTCGTAACAGGAGCCTGCATTCGGGTATGGACGCCCCGTATACTGCCCGAATAGTACTGTCTCGTACTGCATTCTGATTCTCGCCGTGCGGAACAGAAATTCACCCAGAGCTTCAGCATCCATGTGCCGATGCAAACGATCCCGCTCCACTCCGGAAACCCTGTTCTCCATCACAAAGGCAAATGACTCTTCTTCACGGCTGATACGTATCATATCCGGTACGTACAGCGGAATCGAAGAAGGCGGTAAATCCGGTTTCGCCGGAGGCGAGGGAGGCACAACGTGAAGAAAACGATACGTCCCACCGCGACGCACCCCGTCTTCCTGCAGCCGGCTTCGGGTGTGCAACAGCAGGTCATGAAACTCCCAGGCGATCAGGGGAAGATGACGGTCTTCATAAAGAGCCCCGTCTTGAGACGTCGGGGAAATGATACCCGCCCAAAGGAGCAGCGTCATGACAGCCCCGATTTCTTCCTTCGGCCATTCCGGTATTCTTCCCGCAGCATCCGCTAACGAAACCGGGGTGCTCAGCAGTTGAAAGAGCTGCACTGCGAGAGTGTCTAGGGCGCTAACGCGCGACTGATACAGAGTAGAGCTTATGTACAGTCCGCCGTCTTCTTCTCTTCGTATATAGGCGAAGCGGGAGAGGCGGTATGGCGTATGTTCCTGCGGCCGGTTCCACAGATGAGGGGAAGCCTGCCCGCAGGAAGAGAGAACGGCCCGGGCTTGTTTACTCGTACAGGAGAGAGTCTCTATGAAAAGGCAGCGATGCTCCAGAAGGGTGGACAGCGCTCGGTACCAAGCTGACAACGATAACCAGCCCTCTCGTTCCAAAATCGCCTCTTCCGTTTCCGTATAGCCCCAAAAGCTGCCGTCAGACGCCCTCATTAAACAGGAGAGCGCATACGGCTCCAGCTTAGGGAGCTTTATTGTCAAACCGCGGCAAATTGCTTCCGGTCCATCAACCGTCCCGCGTATACTCAGGTAAGAAGTGAATCGAACATACAGTTGAATCGTCTGACACATTGGACGATCCTGAAACATCTCTCGCATTGAACGAGCCGCCTCCTCATAGAAACATCGGAATCGGATTCAAGCTTTCCTCGGCAAGCGGGGAGGGCAGCCAGCCCATATTTACCGGTACATCGTATAATCGCCCCGGGGCGAACCGCGCCCAAAAATGCCGTAAGCCGGGTACAATGACCTTCACGACCGGCAAACCGACATCGGTCCTTGTCTGATCCACTATATACAGTTCCAGCCCAAGCGTTCCGCATGCATCCAAACACCACTGGATTAGCTGCCCGGGGCCACTGGAGGCGGGAATGGAATCTCGCAGCGACGTCAAGCAGTATGGTGCCAAATAAGGCTGATTCGCGACCGTTGCTGAACGCCACCAGTCCAATAGGTCCGGGTCCCTGACGGTAAAGGGAGTGTTTGGCCCCGGCTCCAGCGCAGGCATATACTGGTTCATCTCACTTATCGCCCGAAGCACGGCGGTCCTCGCGTCAAAATGCGATCCGAACCCCATCATGATCTGCTCTGCCGGTCCTCCAACTCGCCGGTTGATTGCCGCATACGCCGGGATACCGCTGTCGGCCGTCACGTCCAATACCCAAAATTCCCTTCCGCAGCTTCGGTAATATGCCTGCAGTTCATCTACGAAAGGATGACCCATGCCTGCCAGATCTATGGCTGGACGGGGGAGACGGTTGTACCACCAGATCGCTGCGCTGTCGCGTTCGATCAGCTCCAGAAAGCCTTGTACGATCGCTTCCTCCAGAGTTTGGCCCGCCGCGTTGCCGTTGCTGTCCGGCCAGCAGCGGAACGACTGTTCCGCCAGGGGATAACCGAAATAAAGGTACGAGGAAGGCAAATATCGTACTTTCCCGGTGCTTGGCGAACAGATCGGAGTCCATTCCATCTGTTCGTTGATATCGAAGGGATGGGGAACGATCCGGTTGCCGGTTCTTTTGGCCATCCACGCTTCACGCACAGCATACTGATTATCGCTGAAGAGCATGGCTTCGTTCGGGTGGATAGCCAAATCCCCAAGATCGCGGTAAGATGCGGTCAATCTCGGTTCATCCCCGCGAAAAACGCCGGAATACCGCTCGAGCGCCTCGCACAACGCGGAAGCTTGCGCTTGGAGGTCGGTCGTGCCTTTACCCGCGCTTCGGGCGCGCAAGCCTTGCAGCAAATCAGGAAGCGATTGATCGTTCATCGCGAAATTATGGCTGGAATAATAGACGTGATAGGGTCTTCCGGCTTCGCCTGCAGCCTTCTCCAGGCTATGGACGATTCCGGTGATCGGACTGATATGATGCTTATACCGCTGTAGGACCGCCATCGCATCCATGCTTCGGTACCCGCCGTCACGGGAGAATAGCGGGGCGGGATCCAAATGGGACTTCTCGTTATGCCGTTTACTCAAGTATCCCCCGCATTCCGCACAGTCCGAAAAAGCAGCAACTGCGTGCAAGTCGGCTGTACCCTGCAGCGTCCGCAGGGACATCATTTGCCCGGACAGAACGGCAGCCCCGTTCCCGCACAGCTGCAGCGTCGTTTGAAGTGCGGCTTGCGTTAACGCCAATCTGACGGTCAAAGGATTTCCGGCGAGGGAATAGGGGCGAAGCCCTTCAATCCCCCGGCTGCGCAGGTAGGAATCCACTTTGCTGTTTTCCTGCAGCCGTCTGGACAAGCAGCTGTAACAGGGCGGGTGTCCGGGAGTAAAGATCGGCCCGACCCAGGGGATAAAGCCGCCCGGCTTCACCGGCATCCAGGGACGGCCTTGTTCCGTCAGCTTCCGGTTCTCCCCGTGAACTCTTTCGTCCAGATAGTCATCCGTCACGACAATGACGAATCGTCCTTCATCCGATACGGGGATTTCCATTTCACTCAGCAGATCGTTTAACTGTTCGCGATAATTGTTCCCTGTCAAATCGTGAACGGCGATCGAATGACCGGAAAGCCGTGAACGTACGAGTTGATCGCTTTTACCAAGTATCGACCAGAAGCCGGAGGAGAACTGTTCCTGCTCCGTTTCCGGAGCGACCTCGATATAGCCCTGCTGCTCCAGTCGTGAAAGCGCTTTATATACCTCTTCCGAAGAAGCATGGCCGGATAACGTTTGTACAATCTCTTCGTTCGAGCTTTTACCGTTTATTAGATACGACAGACGAATGTACAAGGGATCGGTAAACACGGCATGCCCGGCTTCCGAGAGCGCAAAGGCTGCTTCCCGCTCCAGCCGTTCCACTTGAAAATAGGGCTTCCAACGATAAAATCCGCTCATCCGCACATCGGCGGAATTCTGCTTCCTTCGCCCTGACCGGCAGGCGGTTGGAGCTGAGGCCTCCCGCACATAGGGGGAACGCTTCCTGGCTCTCCCTGATGCCACGGGTGGAACTGCGGGTTTGCGCACATCGGCGGAACGACGTAAGCCGCCGGCGAGGGAGCTGCATAAGCGGAGCCCGCCTCCGCTGTATGGACATAACCGAAAGGGATCGGGTGAGCGCACATCAAAGGCTGGCCGTACAGTCCGGCAGGATAATACGATACCTGAGCCGGAGCAAAATAAGGCTGTGGGTAAGCACGCGGATACGGCTGCGGATATACGGGATATGACGGGTACCCTTGAGATGCTATGTGCGCCGGATAAAAGGAATAAGCCGGATAAGCGTATCCCCCAAAATTCGTCCAAGGCATAGGAGACGCGGGAGAATGTGAAGACATAGGACCCTGAGCCGGAAGTCGGGGCGATGCGGCAGCGTCGGTCGGAGGTGCATATCGATCCGCTTCCTCCAAAATTGAACGGACCGGTTCCGTTTCCGGCGTGAGTGTCTCACCGGCGGGAGGCGTATAACCTTGTTCCTGGAAGATGCCGACAGGGTCCTGACGGAAACGCTGTTTGAACTGAGGATCCGCCCAGCATAAAGCCAGAATTCGTGCCGAAATTCGCTGTAAATCACGATCCATATCCATTATTCGATCTCCTCTCGAAACATAACTAATGACAGTCGTCAGACATCTGCTTCCCCTTCAAGCAGGTTTTTCAAAAAACGTACCGCTTTCATCCGGTCGCTCACCCCGATTTTGCTGTAAATGACGCTCACATAATTTTTGACGGTCCCTTCCGAAATGAACAGCTCCCCGGCGATTTGCCGGTTATTTTTAAATTGGGCCATTCTCCGGGCGACCTCAAGTTCTCTCATGGATAAGTCGATCTCCGGGCAGGAGAGAGGGTGCTCCGCGTGAGCCTGTAGCTTTTGCAGCTTCCGGGCCAGTGCGGCCGCGACGATGGACGGCAGCATGAGCTCGCCGCGAATCGCTTCACGCACGGAGGTCATTAACCGCTGCACCGGCAAATCTTTTAGCAGAAAACCTGAAGCTCCATGCGCCAGACTGTCAATAATATAAGCCTCATCCATGAAGGTCGTGAGCATAATAACGAGAATGTCGGGGTATTCGCCTTTAATCCTTTTGACCGTTTCGATCCCATTCAGGACAGGCATTTGAATATCCAGCAGCACGAGACGCGGCTGATGCGTACGAACCAGATGAAGGGCCTGTTCACCGTTCTCCGCCGTAGCGACAACTTCAAAGTCCGGCTGCAAATGCAGCATCGTCTTCAGCCCTTCTCTTATGAGGGCCTGATCCTCCGCAATAAGAATGGATATTTTGCTCATGAAAGGACTCCTTGTAAAGGCATCGTAATCTGCAATCTGCAGCCGGCACCGCCCGTATGGCCGATCTCCAACCGACCTCCGGCTTCCCGGACCCGATGTCCCATCGCCTTTAATCCGAACCCGAAAGGTTTGTCTTCATACGGCATTCCGTTGTTATCTAAGATAAACAAAAGCGAATCGTTCCGACATGACAATATCAGCTTGAAATGAGTGCTGTTTCCATGGCGGATTCCGTTCGTAATGCCTTCCTGTAGCGCATGGAAAATTGCCGTTTGCTGGTGGGCGTTCAAAATGGGTATCGTGTCGTCGATCTGATAATCGAACGAAACGACGCTGTTTATCCTGGTCTCCTGAATCAGTCTGAGCAAGGAGGGGATTAGCCCTAAGTTGTCCAGATCGCTTTCAAGCATCCGAACGGACTGCCGAATCTCGTCCAAGCCTTGACGAACGAGCCTTCCGGCGTTCTCGTAAAAAGCCACCGCTTCCGTAGGAGCCCGTTCCAGCAGCATCGTACCGGCCTCGATTTGCACGATAGTCGCGGTCAGAACGTGACCCACGCCGTCGTGTATATCTCTGGCAATGCGGCTGCGTTCTTCCAGCACCGATTTTTCGGCGAGCGCGGCTGCGGTTTCCTCGTAAGATGAATGCAGGAGAAGGGTGCGCTCCTGAATTTCCTTTTCCAGCTGCTGGTGCCATTGGGCCAGCTTCAAATGGATGTTCACCCTGGACACAAGCTCCGGCTTCTCCACCGGCTTAATCATATAGTCGTTTGCCCCGCAAGCGAAGCCCGCTGTAATGTCTTCAATCTGATGTTTGGCTGTCAGGAATACGAGCTGAACTTCGGCGGCCGAGTAGCGTTTTCGAATTTCCTGGCAAAACCGGTACCCTGACAATTGCGGCATCATGATATCAAGGAGAATCAGATTGGGTTTCAGTCCTTGATTTATCCATCGCAAGGCCGTCGGTCCGTTATCCGACTGAAGCACCCGATATTCGGGAAATGAAACAAGAAGGTGGTTGTAAAGTACTTGCAGGTTAACCGGATCGTCATCGACGACTACTATCGTCGGCTTATCGCCGGTATCTGAGACGCGTTCGCTTGTCGGCAAATGAAGCGGCACATGAGACAGCGAATCCGCCATTAAAGGTGTGAAGATTGAGGCGGACTGCGTACGTTTCTCCAGTGATATGACGGCTGCAGGAAGTGTGAAGCGAAAGACGGAACCGATTCCCGGTGCGGACTCCACACCGATCTGCCCGCCATGGAGCTCGACCAGCTTCTTCGTAATCGCGAGTCCCAGCCCGGTTCCGCGGTATGACTTGTGAAGCGCACGCTCCACGCGGCCGAAGGATTCGAATATATGCTCGAGCTGATCCTCGGCTATTCCTATGCCGGTATCCTCGACATCGATGCCGATGAACAGCCCGCTGCGGCTGGCCCGAACCTCCACCGAACCATGGTCCGTAAAGGTGACGGCATTGCCGATCAGATTGATCAATATTTGCTGTGTGCGGCTCTCATCGGCCGTAACGAATAAATCCGAAGGCACACTGTTGAGCAGCTTGACAGGTTTACCGGCAGTGAGCGGCTTCAACAGCATGAAGACCGCTTCCGTCATCTCGCTCACATTCACTGTAACAGGCTGAAGACGAATAGACCCGTGTTTTATTTCAGAGAAGTCCAGTATATCGTTAATGAGATGCGTAAGGCGCTTGCCGCTTATTTTTATAAGATGAAGCTGCTTCTCCGCTTCTTCCGGCAGCAACCCTGCGAAGCCGTCAAGAAGCGAATCGGTCATCCCGATCATGCCGCTCAGGGGAGTCCTCAGCTCATGAGATGTATTGGCCAGGAATTCATCCTTCAATTTATCCAGAATCAGAAGCTTGTCCGTCAGACGCTCCACTTCGCCGAATGACCGGGAGAATTGCGAGGCTAATATGACCGATTGTATAAACGCAAATAGCAGCATGCCGTATTGCGACAAAGATACGAGAAAAAACATGTCGTGTACGATAAAAGACATACACAAGGCAAAGCCGAACAGGAACAGCAGGGCGCCTTCCACCCGCTGACGAAAGGCACGGATTATGCCCGCAATCAAATAGGGGAGCAGCAGGAGGCACAGCGCCTCGTACAGGACAAGCGTCCGGTCAAACCAGCGAAACGGCGCGATAATGACTACGGCCGACAGAAGCATGCAGCCATACTGTGCGATACGAACGCTTTTGTAAGAAATGAAGTGCCGGAACAGGCTTTGTACAAACATGACCCACAATGGAAGAGCGGTATACGCGGTTAAGTAGGTCACCTTCGGAAAAAGCTCCGTATTGAACGCCGGGAATAGCTGTATCGCGTACCGGGAGTGCACGCAAAGGGTTCGTATCGCGATAACCAGACAAATCATGGCAAAATAAAGCGCCGAGACGTTCTTGCGACGCCGCAGAAAATAGAACGCAAAATGGTATAAGGCGATCGACAGCAACGCGCCGAAAATGAACAAATCGAGAGCCAGCTCGTTATCCTGCCCGCGCTCCAGCTGATCCTTCGTTCCCAGCACTACGCGAAGATCGAGTCCCCCCTTGGTATATGTGAAATTCGCGACATGGATCATGATATCAAGGTCTTGAGCGGCATCCAGCGCAATGACATGCGGATATGAATATCGGGCCTTCGTCTCCGCCGCCGACTTGCCCGGATTACCCATTCCATATAGCGGCTCGCCATTTACCCAAAGCCGGTAGGAAGAATAGATCCGGTCGATCTTCATTGCGAACGGTCCAACGCCTGCCGGGAGCTTCACTTTCAGCCTGTATGTGGCATAGCCCGTTCCCGGAAGCGCGCGTCCGCCGATCTCGACCGAGGTCCAATAACCGGGAACATCGATGCTCGTGCTCAGATAATCCGTTTCGCCGTCCGATTCCTGATCCGCAGAAACAAACTGCCGCCAGTAAAAGGTCCAAGGGCCGTCCAGCGCAAATGCCCCGTTCTCGGTAAAATTCCATGAAGTCAAGTCCACTTTGCCGTCTTTGAGCACGGGGCGGTCTGAAGGAGCCGCTTGTTTGGTTTGACACCCGGGAAGCATTCCGACAACGACAATACACGTTAGAAGCAAGAGTCCTATATATAGGAATCCCCTTCTTTTCAAATATCCGCCCATTAGCAAGTATCCGTTAACCGAACACTGGCAATGAGGCAGGTGAAAACGCTATCTCCATGAAGTAACGCTGCCCGCTGTGCAGCAGCATCCATTGTTCGCCCAGCTTGACCTGCCCGAGAAAGTCCGGCTGATTGGCTTCCGCAAAATCGACCGGCCAAAAGCCGTTCGGGACGCGGTCATTGCCGAGCAGTCCCATAGCCATGTAGCTGGCAGCCACCAATTCGCTGCAAAAGAAGTTGCTGTAGGGAGCCTTAACGTTGGCTCGGCCCTCCAGGATTTCGATCAGGAGTGTCTGGTCATTCGGAAAATCCGATTCGTGCACATCCTTGATAAATTGAAGAAGAGCCGCGTTCATCTCAGGAGTTCGCTGGGCATCCAGTATACGGAAAGCAAATTCGGAAACTGAAGTCATAGCGTGCAGACGCTGAGTGAGGAGAGTGAGTTGAGGACCTTTCTTGCGCTTGTGCATGATGACGTCTTCCAGGTCATCCAGGGGCGTAGCCTCCCACAGCAAAGGTTCCGCGAATTCCGGCAACCGTACCACCATAGCAATGTGCGACCAGGGAGATTGTTCAATGATTTCGATGAATTCGCTCTCCGTCCATTTCCCTTTGAGGAAGAAGAGGTCGCCGGTTTGGAGACGGTCTGACGCGAATTGAAACGTTCGTTGCCGTAGGGATTGTTCCATTGCAACACCTGCCTATTCTATTATTTTTTGTTACAAATTCATTATATAGAAAGATATTTTAACTGGCAACAAATGGTTGGTGAGGAGATCGGAACCATATTGATGATTTTAGTCCGGGCGGGTGCCATGACTTTTTTATGACTGGAGCATGACTTTGACGACAGGCGTTGTGACCGTCAAATCCGTATAGTAAGAGTTGTCACCGGTGAAAAAAATTGAAGAGAGGATGGAATAACCGATGAGCGTTAGCATTACGAGTTTTACGCCGACATCAGGTAAGGAGCATACCCTGGTAACCTTGTATGGGTCCGGTTTTGAACGAGGTTCCAAGGTCAAATTCAACGGGCTTGCGGTTACCACGGCCAACGTAACATTTTACAGCAGCACGAAAATGACAGCGAAGGTACCCCCACAGGCCTCTACAGGCAAAATCACCGTCCAAACTCCTGGAGGAAATATCGCCACGAGCAGAACATCCTTTCGCGTGCAGTCCAGTCTGCTGGCAGCGGACATGACGGAGCTTGCGCTGTTGTCGTATCCGCCGTTTAACGAAGCGCATCCTCCGCTGATGACCGATCCCGATACGTTCCCGCCCGAGCGAACGGCGGACTTTGCGGTCGGAGAATTTATGATTCAGTCCGGCAATTTCGACCGCGTTTATGATCCGTTGTATCCTTGGCAGGATTTGCAATCGTATCATAATACGGACGATTATGCGAAGATGCAGGCCTACAAGTCGGAGCGCGACAGTAAGGTGGATCACTACCTGGTGACGCGCAAGCGCTTCTGGAAACTCACCGACCGTCATTTTTACGGAGAGGATACGGAAATTACGGTGACGGTTCACAGAGGCATTATTAATCATCACTCGTCGACGGAAGAAAAGACGTTTACCAGCCGCATTCAAATCGATCTCGGCTTGCATATCGGCGGCGATTTAGGGGTGCCGGATGTGCCGCCCGTCGAGCTTGCTGCCGGGTTGGCCGCCGCATCGGAGCAGCCTACGGACGATTTGGGTTTTACATTCGAGATGTCTCAGACGCTCCACTTCACGCAGGTTGACGAGCAGACTTACACCGAAGAGACGACGACGACGACCGATGTGCATTATAAGGGGCAGACCCATTATCTCAACTGGCAAATTTACGAACAGCTGGTCATCAAGCGAATTCCGAAAGCCGGGCAGGAGTCTTTCTTTAAAGACGAAAGTCCGATCGTCAGTTCGATGACAGCGATTACGCCAATCCAATATACGGACCGATTCACGGTTCAAGCAGAGAAAGATCCGAAAGACGAATCTGAATACCAATTAAAAATAATAAAGTAAAGGAGCATTTCAATGAGCGACAAACACAAACTGAACGGCGGAGGTCACCAGGCTTTTTCTACGAGACCCGTCGGTTTAAGCACTTACCTAACCGTCCAGTCCTATATCGACGAGAACAACCACAGCAATTCCATTGATAGTCTGTGGCATATCGAGTTGTGCTGCCAGCACGATCATCAGGTGTCTTTGGGACCGGGGGAAATAAAGAAAATTGACGTAAGCGATGCCAAGGGTGCGCTGATTACGGTCCGAAATGAGGGAGCATGGCCTATTGTGGTATGGACCGATTATTAAACGTCTACCAAACCATTGGCTATGAGGTTATGAAGTTCACAAAATAAAGGAGGAACGCACATGCTAGGAACACGATTATTCGACAAGGCTGAACAGATTATATTTGCCGCACGCGGCGCAGCCCTTTCGATCGAGGGGCATCTTAAAGCCGTTGAACGGCTGACCGAAATTGGAACCATTCTGAAGGAAAGAGCCTCTTCCCGCAATCAAGCGGAAACGAATGGAAAGGGGGTAACCTCGGGCTCAAGGGAGCTTGCTGTAAATCACGGAGCTGCCGGAAAGCTGTTGGCCGAAACGCTCATCGATTTGCAGGCTCATCATTCAAGCCCGGCCATCAGTCTGCTCGGAAACTCGAGACATCCTTTCGTCGAACGACTGAGGGCGGAATTGCAGGAAACAGGGTTCACTGTCGCGCAGGTATTTTGGTTCATTTCCGAACTCGTGCGGGCGAAAAAAAGACTCGTAGACGTTCTGCAGAGCGTAAAGACGGAATCGGAGTGGCATACCCTGGTGTCATATTTTACGAATCATACCGAAGATCCGGGTCAGTGGGGATTCCCGCATGCCGGAAATAATGAGGTTGATCCGGTGCTTCAGCGTTTTGTAACGGCCTGCCGAGCTGCCGGGTTTACGCCTTCTTATTACTTTCTCTTCGCGGCAGCTTCACTGCTGGCACACGGCCATCGGGAAGCCGCTCAAGCGTAATCGGGCCGTATCTTCCCTATGCACGAGCAGAAAAAAACAAGCCGGTCCTGCTGCTTGGTCAAGACCCCGTATAGTGGACATTGGAAAAAGCCCTATGCAACAAGCTGGCGCCGGTATTCAACCGGTGTCAGCTTGTTTAGTTTTCGTTGAGCGCGATCTTCATTGTAAAATTGGATGAATTCCTCCATTCGCCTTTGTGCCTCATCGATAGATCGTATATCATAGGGATAGAGTGCTTCGACTTTAAAATGAGAGAAGAAGCTTTCTATCGAGGCGTTGTCATAACAATTGCCTCGACGTGACATGCTGATTTGGGCTCCAACCTGTGGCAGCATGTCGTGGTAAGCATGAGACGTGTACTGGCTTCCTTGGTCACTGTGAATGATCAATCCAGTCACGTCTTTATGTTTGTTGAACGCCTTCTTAAAAGTCTCTAAAACAAGTGGGTTGTCGTTGTTCCTACTTATGTGGTAGGCAATGATTTCGTTATTACAGAGATCCTTAATGGCTGACAGATAGATTCTTTCATCCAATACCCGATACTGAGTTACGTCGGTTACCCATTTTAGATTGGGAGCGTCTGCCTTAAAATTTCGTTGCAGTAGATTTTCTGCGATCCAGCCATCCTCTACCGCTGCTTGCTGACTTGTTCGGTGAACATATTTGCGACGGATAACAGCCTGAATGCCCAGCTCCTGCATTAAACGAAGTACCTTCTTGTGATTAACCACGAGGCCATGCTGGCGATACAACTCATCCTGTACGCGCCGGTAGCCCACAGTCTTGTTACGGCGTTCAAATATAGCTGTAATTTGACGTTTCAGATCTTCGCTAGGATCATGGTTGCTTCTTTTCAGATAGCTGTAGTATCCACTACGACTGATACCAAGGTATTGGCATAATCCTTTTATGCTTTGTCTGTTCTTCATTTGGTCGACAACGATGTGCTTACAGTGTGTACCTCCTGATTCAAGATTTGTAACCACTTTTTTAGTACGTCTACCTCCAATTGCAACCGACGGAGTTCGCGTTCTTGTTCGGTCTCCGTTCGTTTCGGATCTCCCCGACCATCCTTAAATGCGGTGTCTCCAACTTCCCGATACTTCCTCACCCATATCTTAATTCGATCTTTATCCTGAACTCCCAAATGAATTGCAATGGACCTCTGACTCCAGCCCTCCACCGTGTGAAGACGAATTGCCTCCATCTTAAGTGACTCAGGATAATGCTTAAATTTTTGTCCCTTTAGCGCCATAAAAAATACACCCCCTAGAAATATCATCGGTCAACCCAGGGGTTTTTCCAATGTCTATTCTAAGGGGTGCACTTCACTTGAGGATTTGCCGGCCTTTATTCTCTATTCGCTATCTTCCTGGGGCCTCCAGCCCCACTTCAAATCACGAATGGAGTATCCGAAGTCCATCTGCAAATGTGGATAATCGGGGAAGCTTTCCCAGTCTCCACCCCATGAGAAACCCAATCCCTTCGCAATGGCTACGACTTCCATCCAATCCGATTTGCCGTTCCTATTCCCGTCATACTCCATATCCCAGGTCACTTGACCCTTCTGCAGCAGCAGAACAAAATCGATGGCAAGCCCATAGTTATGATAGGATTCCCCGCCTTGGAATAGGTCACAATCGCTCCCTCAGCCTCTCTACCTTGACGGTACAAAGCATCCTGCTCGTGTGAACTGCGGAAATCACTCGTTATCCGAATGGGAATCCCTGCCTTTTTACTTAGCGCTACCAACTCATTCTTATACACCTCTACAACAGGATGCAGCTGCGTGACTTCTGGGACATCGCTAAAAATTCCGATCGGTATCCATCTTGCTGTCAAACCAGCATTACCCCCGATATAAGCAGCTAATGCTACCAACATGCTTATTAGCAACCACTTACCTTTTTTCCTTCCTTTCGGCATGGGTCGGGCGGAGGAAACCGCTTGATTGGAAGCTCTCATGTTAATCTCAACCTTTACATCTATTATTTCTATCACTCTCTTACCCTCTTAATAGAATATCCCAATCTAGCATAATATATAAGTGTCGAATTCTTGGAAGCCAAGAACAACGTAATACTTCTGAGACTCATACTTTGCTTCTAAACGAAGCGCATCAGCTGCTACCTTGCGGGGGTGCCGCTCCGCTTCATCAAAGGCCACGAGATGCTGATAGGATTTGGGGCCTTCTTCACGAAGCCACTTAACGTGATGAGCTCTCCAAACAAATTTACGAAGGAGTCCCTTTGGATGTGTCGAATAGCGTCTTTAGGAGGAGATTCTTATGTTTGCAGTAGGCCAGGAACTATACCTGGAAATTGATTTAAAGAAGGCAAAGCTAGCGCAACTGCCGGTCCTGGTTAAATACGACGATTCTGGCGAGATCGCCGATTACGGTGGCACGATCGAGGAACTTACCGCCGATGCCGTCAAAATCAATGGTATGTACTACACAAAAGCTGCATGCCGGTACTATGTTTGATAAGTGGCTATATTCGCTGCTAACTACGACCTTCGCTCATAATACGAACGAGCAGTATAGCTCCAATCTTGGTAATAGGACATATGGTAAAGTAGGTAATGGATATTGGAATAATTTGAGAACGGAGTGACAATTTGATTGTAACTTATGAGGAGACCACCCAGAAAGGTGTTGGGTTACTAAATGAGGATGCCACTATTTCTCATCCCAAAGCAAATTTGTATGGAGTTTTGGATGGAGTATCTTCCTTGGTACCCTATCTAAATTCCAAAAAGGAAACTGGCGGTTTTATTGCGGCGAATCTGACAAAAGACTACTTCGAATCTATTGCTGATCTTAGAAGTTTAAAGGACCACATGATTGAAGTAAATGATCTTCTTAGGGAACAAATGGTGCTCGCAAAGATTGATCTGGAGAAAAAAGAAGAACTTTGGGGAGCATCATTGGCAATCGTACGTGTACAGGATGATGGTGTAGAGTTCATACAGACGGGTGATTGCATGATTCTAGCCGTTTATGATAATGAGGAGGTTCGTCCTTTAAGATGGAGACAAGTATCTCACTTAGAAGCTCCGGCATTCGCTAAATGGCAGGAAGGAATAACAAAAGGCTTAAAAAGCCAGAAAGAACTTCATGAAACCGTTATTGATGCAATAAGAAAGAACCGATATCAGTCTAATACTGATGGAGGCTACGGAGTCCTAAATGGGGAAAAGAATGCAGTTCGTTTTTTCGAATACGGGAAAATTAATCTGACATGTCTAAAACATATCATTTTGTTGACTGATGGGATGTTTTTGCCATTAAATATCGTGCCCGAACAGAGCTCGTATTGGAGCTTTGTTGCGCATAGAATATTGAATAAGGGTATAAACTTTATACTCAAGAGTTAGTAGAACTTGAAGAATGCGATCCCGAGTGTATTAACCATATCCGCTTTAAGAAATCTGATGACAAGACCGCACTTGTGATTAATTTTCAAAGTGCTAAGTAAATTTGTTGCGGAAGACGATAGTATCATGACAACAGGTGTTCATCGGCCTTCAAAAAAGGAAGGAGATATGCTCCTTAAAATTAATTATAAATATTGATAATTTGTAAATAATAATAATGTTGAACTCCCGTTCAACTGCTTCGATATAAGGATTTGGTTGGGCATAAATAAAAGGGCAAGCTTGCTATTTATGTTTGACCGGAACCCGTCCTCTGAAAAGAGGGCGGTTTTCTTTTTTATCGATACCTAAGTTCGTCAACCTGTATTAATTCACCAAATGATACTTCATTGAAGTAACGGAAACGATAGTTGAATGCCAAAAGGGGCTACTGTGCGGCATGCCCTTCGCTCAGCTAACAGGCAAATTAACGAAACCTTTATAGGTCCTTGATATGTTTGAAACTCAGCAATTTTGGGTTTCCACCGCCCACTTCTACAGTTACTTCATCAATTCCGTAAGAAATGTGTGGTCCATAATAGGTATTAATTCTTAAAGTGATTTCGTACGCACCACCGATACCGTACAATTGTTTCACTTTCGCAATTTTGGTTTCCCATGCTGCCCATTGTGGTTTTTTTTGGGGATTTTTATATATTTCTTCAATGGCTTTGTCAACGGTGGGACGAAGGCTGTTTATTAAAGCATATTTAATTGTTTCACAATAGTCAGTTTCCGCTTCAACTATAGGAGCAACACCTTCATTCTGTGGCGCTGAAAAAACAGCCGTTGTAAGGCTAAAGAACAGTATACATGCAGCAAGAGTATTTTTTATCAAAATTAGATCCCTCATTTGTTTTTTAGGGTAGTTGTTAGTTGTTCCCATAAATGCCCCAAATCACACAATTTTTTGTCGTCGAAGGGGGAGTTGTTCGCTCCGCTAACGAATGCTATAGTTCCATGCCGAAATTGATGCCGCATTATAGCCCTATGCTCAACGAAAGGGCAGGATAGCGTGGTTGCACCCTATGGTACATGGACTTCTTAGTACATGGTAAAATAAACAGAGTTGGCTTGTGGGTCATAACGATTGAGGTGTAAAAAAGGAGAACCAGATAATAAGGTTGGCAGTCTACATGCTAATAAAGATTTCATCTGGTGCTTAGTTGGAGTAAGTTAAGCGATCATCATCGCTTTATGATCGAAACCATAATGTCTCACATTGAATCCTTGGAAGAATATATTTCCAAAATGGAGACTAAAATTGAGAGCATCCTCATCGCCTACAACGATGATACAACTACTCAAAAGAATACTTTGGTTTTGGGGGATATTGCACACATAGCACTTATTGTCAGTTCCAATGTACAAAGAACATTCTATAAAAGTTAAGACATTTGAACCGATCACCATTCTTGAATGAGTGTTAGGAAGCTAGCCACATGCGATCAATGCAGACAAAGTTGAAAAGCAATTGAACAGCATGCATTTGTATAATCCCAAAATGATCGAACCGGTCAAATATCTTTGATTATCGTCTTCCTATTGATGATATTCATGATAACACCCGGTTTCTCTCAGAGATGATGACAAAAGAGCAATGAATTACAACAACCCTCTCTTGAAAATTATTTGTAATTACCCTTGAGATTATAGCTTGTAGTCAATCAGTTTTGTCCTTCACCACCATTTTATCGGATTATCAAAACTCTACCATTTTAGTCCAATAAGGATAATTTTTCAGCATGAAATAGATACATGAAATATTAAGTATTGTAAAGCTCAATTTTCCTGCAACTTTACTGCTCTTTTGCACATCTAATATTTATGCTGTTACAAAATTTGTAAGGGATGGTATTGTGAACAGGAAAACAGTGTATATTTATGTATTTGCAGTAATTACAGCCATGTTTCTATCCTCATGCAGTCTCCCATCAAATAAGAACGTTGAGTCTGGGTCAAGCAATATTTTATTGAAAGAAAAAGCGGCAGAATATATTGCTAAGTATGAGAATGTTGGTAACAAAGACATTGAAATTTTAAGTGTCGGCGGGACTGTAAACAAGGCATCGGTTTCATATAGGGAAAAGAAGAACAATCAATGGGAACCCGACGGAGAAGGTTGGTTTATGGCGCAACTAACAAAAGACAAGAATGAAACTTATGAAGTAACCATGACCTTGCCTCGAAAAAGTGGACACAGAGAAAGCCTCAGTGACACCGATTAGACTAATGCCTACTGTCCATCCCTGACCATAAATGGAGGGACATAATCGTTGGAGGGATGCGTTCTCCGACGATTGTAGAATAATTCGATATATTCAAATACAGCTTTTTTAGCCTCATCACGCGTCTTGAACGTATAATCATTGAGCCATTCCATCTTAAGCTTACCCCAAAAGGATTCCATCGGTGAATTGTCATAACAGTTGCCTTTGCGGCTCATGCTGCAGACGAACCCATACTTCTTGAGAAGCTTCTGGTAACCCTTGCTGGCGTATTGTACGCCCTGATCAGAATGTACGATGAGTCCCTTAGATGCTCCGGTCCGGCCGATGGCCTGCTTAAGTGCAGCGCACACTAGTTCCGTCTTCATTCGACTGTCCATTGCCCAACCCACAAGTTTGCGGCCATGCAGATCCAGCACGCCAGCGAGATACAACCAGCCTTCAGCTGTCGCGATATACGTAATGTCACTCAGCCACTTCTCATTGGGCTTGCTTGTTTGAAAGTTCTGATTCACGATATTGTCCGCCACCGGCAGATTGTGCCTTGAGTTTGTAGTTGCTTTATATTTCTTCACGACTTTGGATCGGATCCCATTCGCTCGCATTAACCGAGCCACACGGCCTCGACTGGCCTTTTGTTCAGGTGGTAGGTTTTTGGTAATCTGTGGCGCTCCGTAGATCCTACGATTATTTGTATGAATGTCTTTGATCGTCTCTAACAGCTTACGATTTGCTATGCTGCGTTTGCTTTCTGGACGATTGATATGTGCATAATAGCCGCTTCTTGATACGCGTAGGACCTGGCACATCTTCGCAATCCGAAATTCGAAGCGATGTTCATGGATGAACGTGAACGTAATTATTTCAGATTTTTCGCGAAGTAGGCCGCCGCCTTTTTTAAGATTTCATTCTCTTCTTTCAGGTCTGCTAACTGCTTTCGAAGTTTACGCATCTCATCATCTTCTGTCTTGAGATTCCCGCTACCAGGAAATGCGCTTTCTCCATCACGCTTATAATATCTTACCCAGTCCCGGACTGTGGTGTAATGAACATTCAGTTCCTTGGCTGCATCTGCAACTGTTGATTCATTAGCCAAGATTCGAAGTACAACTTGCTCCTTAAATGCCTTGTCAAATTTCTTCCGCTGCCCCATAGTAAAATCCCTCCACTTTTATTATAGAGGTTTTCTATGTGTCTATCTATTCGGGGCAGGGTCACCATGATCAAATTTAATAACGCTAAATAACAACCCTTCGTCCCTTTATACGGCTAACGGAACTGATACTTAACCCATAAGTTTGCCGATTTGACAGACCCGGAGGACCTGATCTGGATAGGTCTCGCCGATCTATACCCAAGTCAAATAGAGGGGTTGTAGTGCCTCTATGCCATATAGTCTGTTTTGTTATGTCCTCAGATTTTCCTTTTTTAGACATATTATGATGATTCGGTCGAGATACATAATGCGCGCTCTAAGCCGCTTAATGCGGCTTTTCTTTTTTGCGATATATGTTCTTGTCCAAAGAGAACATATATCGTTTACCGAAAGGGGGCGAGGAGATACACGTTTCTGAGTTATCCGGACCCGCGGCGTCAAATATTCACTTTCACAAATTCACATGTCATCTCTGCTACACGCCTATTCCCAGCCTCTGAAAAACCATGTCCCTCTCCTGGGAATACCTCAAGTTTAACATACGGATATAGCTTTGAAGCTCGCATACTCCAATCAAGCGTCGCTATTTCATCTTGATCTCCTTGAAATATCAAAATATTTTTATCAAATTTACCAATATGCCTGAATACATCATAACCGTGAATGCTCTCAAAAAATGTTCTGCCGAGTGTCATTCCCCACATCTCGTGCGTATCAGGAATACTCTCAAGTGTGGGATATCTTTGATTCCAATCATCTGCGATACAGAATGCCGGGAATAATAACAACATTCCTTTGACATCGTCTATACGCTCATCAGCAGCCAATGCTGAGACCAAGCCGCCTTGGCTGCCGCCAAACAGGAAAATATTGTCCGCATCAATATTGTCCCACCTTTTTACTTGGTCAATAACAGCGCACAGATCTTCTTTCTCTGTAAAAAGAGTCATTTCTGTCGTCTTGAGGCCACTCTTGGAATTCACGGAGCCACCGCAGAAATCAAAACAATATGCGCCCACACCATTTGATACCAGATATTCGCTATTCATTGTAAAATCAGCATTCGATCCATTATAACCATGGCTGAAAATAACGACAGGGCATTTTTCCACATGTTTCGGCATATAAGAAACCCCATAAATTTCCCTGCCATGATGTTCAATCGTTACAACATTTTTTATACAATCGTTCATTTGGAAACCTCCAATAAGCACTTTACCCTTATAATATCGGCTCTGTCGAAGAAGCACAACAGCCTGATTTCCATGGCGGCGTTAAGCCTGGCTTTCCACCTGTATGACCGGCAACTGCTCAATATTTCTTCCGAAATATTGAATCTGCATTCCACGAGTATCGAAAACGAACTGCGGAAAATCGATTCGTTGACATTCTCGTTCGTCACGGATTCCAAAACGCAAGCCAATCTCACCATGATCAATACGGATCAATCCTCTTACGAAAAGTATCAGGCGATTGATGCGCTCAAAACGCAATTGTTTCTCTCCTCCCAATCGGAAATCTATATTTCCTCCGTAAGTTATTTTGATAACGCAGAACACGAATATTCTTATTCTTGAGCCTGCCGGCGTTGAGCCTATCGCCTGGGTAATATTTCATCAGAATATCCAATTCTCTAATGATTTTTAGATTGTTTTTTAATGTATTATCGGGGAAATTATACAGTTAAAATAAAAATACAACCGCTTACATGTGCTGCCAGCATGAAAACTGATCGAAGCGCAGTCGCAGTTTGCGCTGTAAACCGGTTGCTTCGAGAGACAGCAGTGCCGCATTTCTTGCAAAGAATCTTCATTTAAAGTATTTCAGTCGAAGATCAAGCAGCTCATGTATTGGTTAGAAAATCAATGAAACCAAAGGAGAATTTCAGTGCGTACTAAGAAAACCTATTTATCCGTACTCATGGCCGTTTCCTTGCTGTTAGCGCTTTTCTCGCCCCTCAGCCCGGCCGCAGCTTCCGGGAAAGAATCTCCGATGCAGTCCTATGTTAGCGCAATGCAGCCGGGATGGAACCTGGGCAATACATTCGATGCGATTGGAGGCGATGAGACAGCTTGGGGCAATCCGCGCGTAACCAAAGAATTCATTAAGGAAATTAAGAAGCAGGGCTTCAACAGCATCCGCATTCCGATCACATGGAGCGGGCATATGGGAGGCGCACCGAACTATACGGTCGATCCCGCCTGGATGGACCGGGTTCAGCAAGTCGTCGACTGGTCGCTGCAAGAAGGACTGTATGTCATGATCAACATACACCATGACTCTTGGATGTGGGTCAATTCGATGCCGACGAATCATGACGCCGTATTGGCCCAATTTACAGCTGTGTGGACGCAGGTCGCCAACCGGTTCAAGGACTATTCCAGCAAGCTGATGTTCGAGAGCATTAACGAACCGTTTTTTGACGGCGTTGACGACGCGACTCAACTCACGCTGCTCGATGAGTTGAATACAGCCTTCTTCAATGTCGTCAGGGAGACCGGCGGGGGGAACGCCACTCGTCCGCTCGTACTGCCTTCAAGAGTCACCAATGCCAGCCAAATCTATCTGGACTCGCTCGCTAATACGATTGCCAAGCTGAACGATCCGAATTTGATCGCTACCATTCATTTTTACGGTTTCTGGCCATTTAGTGTGAACATAGCGGGCTACACGAAGTTTGAGGCCGACACGGTTAAGGACATCGAAACAACGGTTGACAATGCGTATAATACGTTCGTATCGAAAGGAATTCCCGTTATCGTAGGCGAATACGGACTGCTCGGCTGGGATGCTACAAGTCCCGATACGCCGCAAGATAGCGTTGTGCCCGAGCATGGCGAGATGCTGAAGTTTATCGAGTATTTCACCCATTATGCCCAAGAGAAAAACCTTACCCTTATGCTGTGGGACAACGGCGGACGTTTCGACCGCAGAACGCTTCAGTGGAATGATCCGGAGCTTTACAATATGATCATGGATAGCTTGAAGAGTCGTTCCTCGACTGCGGAATCCGATCTGATCTATGTCAGGAAAGGTGCGCCGGCTCAGGACACCGTCGTCCATCTGAACTTGAACGGCAATGTTCTGACCAGCATCAAAGTCGGAGACTACGAATTGATTAAAGGCACGGATTATGAGTTGAACGGCGAAGACCTGACCCTCAAAGCTAGTTATCTCGCCAAGCTGACCGAATCGGCCGAACCCGGCGAGGTAGCCGTATTGAAAGTCCAATTTAACAAGGGCGCCGATTGGACTTTCCATGTGTTGTACAATGACACGCCGGTGCTGCAAAACACGGAAGGTACGACCGCACAATTTGCGATTCCGACTGCCTTCAACGGCGACCGCCTTGCCACGATGGAGGCCGTGTACGCCACAGGGGGCAACGCCGGCCCGAATAACTGGACTTCGTACAAAGAGTACGCCCGGACATTCATGCCTTCTTATGCAACGAATGAAATCAAACTTACAACGACTTTCTTCAATGAAGTGAACGATGGCGTGGTCATTCTGAAGCTCCACTTCTGGAGCGGCGCAACTATCGAGTATACGATTACGAAGAACGGTACGAGCATTACAGGCACAGCTTCATAATAGCCGGAATTGATTAGGATGAACGGGAAGCGAAGGAAACGTATTCGCTTCCCGTTTTAATTTTTCTGTGCAAGCTAGGGCAAATTCCAAGAAAAGGAAAAGGTGCATAGAGAGAGGATAAGTATGAATGTGGAAGATGAAATAGCAATTAATGAATTCAGGAAATGGAAATTAAGTGGTCTTTCTGAATATTAAACTAGATGATTTAACCGGACCTGAGGGCTTCATTAATCGGGGAGCATCTTCAGTTAAATCCATTCATCGCTGTAATGGTTTAGGAGAAAAATGGTACATGAATACATAAGAATGAAAGCTGAAACCGATATAGATGCTGTTAATTTCTATAAAAAGCTTGGGTGTTCGATAACGAACTTGGCGGAAAAGCACCCAGGAGTCGAACGCTTTGAATGTATTTTGCTCACTTATAGTTGATTTCGCTCAGACATTTGATCATCTTCCTTTCCCATCTCAGGGGTTAATTGCAAAGGGTGTTACTGGAAAATACCATTTGATTTTTTCCCCGTCAATCATTTCCGTTCGTACGGTTAGTAATTACCGCAAAGGACGGATTGGGGCCGGACTAGTTGGGGTAACAACTTATGTAGTACCCATAGGAGCGCTTGAATCTTGGAAGGAACGTCTTAATAGCATGGCAAAGGAGAGGATACAATGAGTAAAATTGCAGTTTTTGGTTTCGGGAGAATCGGAAGACAGCTGCTTCGGGTTGCGCTTCTTGAGAAGCTGTTCGTGCCGGCTTCCATATCGGATATTAAAGACGAAGCTACGCTTGCGGCTCTCTTTGAAGTGGATACGAATTATAAACGCTGGCACGAGACCGTCACAGGACGAGAAGGCGTTATCGAAATTGGCGACCGGTCCATCCGATTCATCAATTCCGCCCAGGAGATACCGAATTGGAAAGAGCTCGGTGTCGACCTCGTCATCGATTGCACCGGCCGCGCGGTAACAAGGGCGGTTGCTCAGCTTCACCTGGAGCGAGGGGCGGGGCGCGTGCTTGTCAGCGGACCAAGCAAAAGCTTGGAAGACTGCGACGCCGTGTTGCTCAAAGGAATCAATTTGGGAAGCTTCGACCCAGACCAGCATAAAATCATCAGCATGGCGAGCTGTACGACGAATGCGCTGGCTCCGGTAGTCAAGCTGGTTCGGGAGAATTACGGGATCCAATATGGTTTATTCTCGACTGTACATTCCTATACGAACACGCAATCGTTGACCGATCAGCCGATGAAGGATCGTCGGGATTCATGGGCAGCAGCTGAGAATATTATTCCTTCCTCTTCAGGTGCAGCCAAGGCGCTCAAGTTTATTTGGAGCGATCTTCAAATAACCGGGAAGTCTTACAGGATCCCGACACGTACAGGAAGCATTGCAGAGCTAAACCTTGTTACCGAGAAGCCATGTACGGCTCAGCAAATCAACGATATGTTCCGAAATGCAGCACAAGCTGGAGAGCTAAAGGGAGTGCTCGACGTTCTGGAAGGGGAATGGGCTTCTTCGCGAATTGTAGGCGATTCCCATTCTTCCATTATCGACCTTCCGTTAACGCAGGTACAAGGCGGGCTCTTATCCGTGGCCGCTTGGTATGATAATGAATGGGGCTACGCTTCCCGATTGGCTGAAGTGGCTGCTTATTTAGCTGCACGTTCATAAAGCTGTAGCTAAGCATAATAACATTTGCTATGAATAAGGCTGCCGGCTGGCAGCCTTATTTGCGTAGAACGAGGGTTAGTAATGGATTTCGTGAAGTAATCACGTAGCGTTATGTCGCGGGGTAGCTGTTGTTTGTGACGGTGAATGTCTTAGACGTCGAGGTAAATGCTTTTCCCGCTTTGATGCGCAATGTCGGGGACGGAACATGTAAAGGAGACCCATGATGGGAAGGCCCCCGATGTTGATTATGATTTTTTTATTACTCTATCAGTAAACCAAACAATTAATAAAAATAGCACTAATAATACCCCAAAAAATACATACCATTCCGGTTGCCATCCATAACCATAATGACGCATGAGTAGGAGCAGAATTAATAGATATGCTATGGTGGTGACAAACCAACCAAGCAAGATATTTTTCAAAGACGTTTTGTTTCGACCCCAAACTAAGATCGAAAATAGACCCGAGAATACCGATAATACTGGTGCCACGAGTATATGAACAACACTTCCATTAAATTCATTCTGTAACTGTGATTCTAAATATATCCCATATAAGGCTACAAGGAATAAAATGCAACATATGCTCGCTAATATAATTGTTTTCTTTTTTATCATTACTCCACCGGTCCAATGCTTTTATTAAAAAAGCACAAAACGAATCCGTAAGAAAACCGGCACAAATTACGTGCCGGTTTACCAATAATGTAAATAGAACATACAACCCTAAAAAAGCCATGGATACATAATAGTCTACAAAAAATTTCAACATAAGTCTATTACTTTTTTCGCATAAATTGTATGTTATTTAAGCGACCGCGGCGCTAATACGGTAAGGGAGATAAAAACATGGAGCCATATTATTGGGATAGTCAAATTGAGTATTTAAAAAAGTCTGCTGCCTTGTATTACAACGATGACTATATTGAATTTCTGATTAATCGAGTATGGAAAATTGATCGCCCTGTTCGTATCGTGGATTTTGGATGTGGTTTTGGGCACCTGGGGCTCCGACTGTTGCCTATACTTCCATTAGGTTCGGAATATATAGGTATTGATGCCGGAATAAATCTTATTGAGCACGCGAGAGAGATTTTTCGAAGTTTACCATACCATACAGAGTTTCTTGTTGCGGATTTTAATACTATAAGCTTTGAAGAGGAATTTGATCTTGCCGTATGCCACGGTGTGCTGCTGCATATGGAAGATCCCATGAGTACATTAAAAAGAATGATAGCTTCTGTAAAAAATGAAGGAAAAGTTATTGCATTTGAGCCTCATTGGATTGGAAATAATGCAAGTTTTCACTTTGATGGCGTGGATCAGTCAACGGTTATTCCTTTAGGGCAGCTGCAGGAATTGTTTGAACGAGACCTAAAGCGTACTGGTAAAGATGGCAATATCGGATTGAAGCTTCCTTTGTATTTCAGCCGATTAGGATTACGCGATGTACAATGTCGCGTGAGTGATAAAGTAAATATATACGATCCAACAGCAGCTGGGGACGCCGGTGTTTATGAGGCTATGAAATTCAGTAACCCTGGGGAACGTTCAACATTTATTAAGAACCTTTTAGAACGCGGAATGTCAATGGAGCAGGCTAATAGACAATATGAATGTGAAAAGACACTGTCAGAGATATTTACCCCGTCAACAGCAGCCACTTATGCAGCAGGTATGAAAATCACCTTTGGAACCGTGTATAGGATGATATTGGCTGAAGGGAGCAGCCCTGCATGATTACACTCAGAAAAATCACGCTGGAAAACCGACGCGCCATATTTAACCTGGAAGTTTCAGAAGATCAACGCCGCTTCGTTGCGTCCAATCTGTCAAGCGTGGCTTCGTGTTATGTCCTTGCAATCAATGGGGGACTTCCATTTCCGTTTGCCATTTACGCGGATGAACAGCCGGTCGGTTTTGTTATGATTACTTATAGAATCACCGGGTACGAACTCCCGACAATCGCAGACGACAGCTATTGCATCCTGCGACTGATGATTGACAAGCAATACCAGAACAGGGGCTACGGACGGGAAGCCATGAAAAGAATCTTGGAATTTATCCGTACCTTTCCGGCGGGGCCTGCACATTACTGCTGGATTTCTTATAAGGCTGATAACTTGGCCGCCAAGAAGCTTTATGAAAGCTACGGCTTCCGTGACAACGGCGAAATCTGCGAAACCGAGCTAATAACCGTACTGCCACTCTGATTTGCTGCTTAATATCATCGATTCCGGCTTCCACATATGTATTAATGTTTTGGTTTTCAATCGGAAGGAAACGAGTGAACTTGAAAGAATAAGTAACAATATGCAAACAGAAAACATGGGACACCTCGGCGGGGTGGAATTGATCAGGCAGCCGCTGCTCCGGTATTGCCGGCAAATGACAGGGTCTGACTTTGAAGCAGAGGATCTTGTGCAAGAAACGATACTTCGACTTCTCAAAATAAACGCGGAGAGACCGGAGCAGGAGGTCTCATTCCGGTACGCGTGCCGGGCTGCGAGGAATCTTTGGATAGACCGTACCCGGCGTATGGCAAGGCTTGCGATGGTACCGTTCCTGGAGGAGACGGTGCCATCCGCGGAAAGGCCGTCTCATGCCGAGCTGAATGTGCGCGAGCATCTGGAAGAGCTGGCGTGGCGTTTGCCGCCGAAACCATTCGTCATCCTGCTGTTGATGGATGTATTCGATTTTACGGCGAGGGAGACGGCGGCTTTGCTCGGCGGCACGGAAGTCGCAGTCCAGGTGGCTCTGTCGCGGGCACGCTCCCGGCTTCAGGGGATGAAAAAACCGCACGAGAGATGGGGAAACGCGCAATAATCGCGTCAACTGGGAATGCATCCGAGTGTGCCGACTTTTTCGAAGCCGTGTTGGAAGCGTTTCGCCGCCGGCAACCGTCGGCGATTCAGGAGGCGTACTTGTCCCTGATCTCATCCGGCACAAGATTACAAGGCATTCGCGCGCTGGGTGGCAAAGTATATTTTACCTTCCAGGATCCGGATGGTAACGTGATTATGGTTGTATCAACATGAAGCGGAAGCAAGGTTATTTTTTTATCTTGATGTATGGAATCGGTTAAGTCGTTCGTTTTATAGAGGAGATCTGTATGAAAGGAGGAATGGAAAGCGGTGAAACGGGAAACAGCAATTCGTGTGGCAGGAATACGTATTCCTGTAAGAAGTGTGGAGCGGTCGGAGCCCTTCTATTGCGGGAGACTGGGATTGAGGAAAGGAAGGTCCGACGCCGGGAGGCACGCCTTGACCTTATTTCCGGCGCTGCCTCACGGGCCTCTGCTGGAGTTGGTAGAAGCAGACGAGGTGCCTCCAATGCATTTTCCGGTAAGAGGCGGTTACTTTCAACCGATCATCCGTCTGCATGCTTCGGATTTGGAAGGGATGTTTGGAAGGCTTGACGGTATCAAGACGACGGCCGTGCATCAAGATTTGCCGGATGACGGTTGCGGAAGATTTTTCGAAGTGGCGGATCCGGACGGAACTTGGCTGCAATATCACGTCAACCTCGGAGAACAAGTTATCATGGCCGGTACGACGGAGGCCGTGGTCAACATCGAAATACCGGTTGCGGATGTGCGTCGTTCGGCGGCTTTCTACCGAACTATCGGATTCTCCCTTGACAGGGATCCGAACGACGAAGTCGCATTTCTCAGCGCAGGGGTCATCGTTGACCGATTCGGTTATCGCGGGATACCGGAATTCGGAATCATTCTAACGCGCCGGGACGAGTTTCCTTTGATGCGGTTTATCCGGCAAAAGAAGTGGGAACCGGTGGTGACGCTTCAGACGGAAGATGCGGAAGCATACCGTGCAAGTTTAGTGGATAGCGGTATCGCGGTTAGTGAATGGCATTCGCAAGAGACGTCGTGCTGTTTTCTGTTGAGCGATCCGGATGGACATTTTCTGGGTGTTCGAAGTTACAGCAGTCAAACCGTTGATGGAGAACAACCTCGGGGGCGCTTGGCCCCAAGTTTTCCACTTGAGAAAATAAACATGACCAGAGTAGAGGAGGAAATTTAGATGCCGATACAACAGATTGGCGGTGTATTCGTTCCAGTAACTCAATTTGGAGCGGGTGCCCATTTCGGATCTGCAGACGGCAAAATAAGTTGGGGGAGGCTGGAAAAAAATGATGACGAAAAAAGCATTGTTGAAACGTATCGAGTGCGCCTATTTACCGGTGAAGGACGTTGCCGCTTCGGCGGCGTGGTATGAGCGCGTGCTCGGATTAAAGCTTCGGTCCCCGATCCAGCCGGGCAGTGGGGCGATCATGATCATGGAAAGCGGACAATGGTTGTTCCTGCTGCCTTGCCAGGACGGTCATCCGTTGCACTTCATGACGACTGGCTGGACAGAGAATGGAGCGCCATTCGAGATGTTTCCAATCTGCTTCGAGACAGATGATATCCGCGCCATGTATGATTCATTGCAAGGGTCAGGAGTATGGACGGAGGAGACGGTCCGCGATGAAGGAGGCTGCGGATTGCAGCTGAACTTCAAGGACCCGGACGGCAACAAATTTCAAGTGTGGCAGCAGCCTGTTGAAGCCGGTGTTCCTGCTCAATAACCCAGTGGGATGATTCAGCAAGGCTGCCGCGAGAATGATATGCTCCCCTTTTAAAGTAGACAGGTTTAAAAAACCGCTGCTTTGAAGGGGAGCTTTCTTTTGTCCGAGAGAATTTATAACCAAGGCCGCCTAGAGATTTTTATTATTTGTACTGTCTACCTGACGGGGTGCTGCTCAAAGAGCGGCTATCCCTCTTATTTTTATGTAACACTTGTGCTTGAGTCAGGACTAAGTGCATTCGTATAAGATTTGGGCCGGTATTGTAACGGAGACATGCCGGTCCATCGTTTGAACTGCCGACTGAAATGGCTCTGAGATGTGAAACCGAGCTGCTCTGAGATCATCTGGATCTTTAAATCCGTATGCAGCAATAAATGTTTGGCTTGCTGCAGTTTTTTGTTTGTCATATATTGCCGTGGCGATACCTTGTAAACCTTTGTAAAAAGCTTATGGCATTGTATCCGACTTAAACAAAACTGCTTAGCGATCAAGTTAATAGAAAGAGTAGGTGAGTAGAGGTTGTCCGAGATGTATTGCTCGATTCGATGGGCGGTTTCCACCTCATATAACGAGTTTTCTTGTCGAGGTATCCGCGGTGGCTTTGAATTCAGAAACTGTATATCAATGATTTCACTCAGTATCATGAGAACGATAGCCTGCAAGCGAAGTCTTTCTTTAACGATAATAACATCGTCGATATCCGGGGAAAAACCGGTTGACGCCGTTGTGGCCAGAATGTTGTTCTTGATAAACTCGTCCAAATTTTCGAGTGGTAATCCTGTACTCGGAAATTGGCTGATGTTGCATTTTTGGATGGGCTGGGATTGAATCAATCGGCGAAAATCCAAATCATCAATGTCAAAATGAATCGAAAGGTAAATATAGTTGTCGGGACCGGAATTCATCACATGATGGCGCAGGCCGGGAGGAATGATGAACCAATCCCCCTTACCGTAAGTGACGGAGTACCCATCGACATATTGAACCGCAGTGCCGTCGTAGCAATACAGCAGCTCAAAGATTTTATGATGATGGTCGGGATAGGCCCATCCGGGCTCAGCAATGCGAAAATGAAAGCCGATGAGCTGCAGCGTACTCATGATATCCGGGAAGCTGACTTTGTAAGCCAAAGGTGTTCCTCCCTCTAAGGTGAAAAAATTGGGTTGACTCTAGTATATCAAGAAAGCTCCGAATAGAAAAAGCATTACAAAAGGTCAAAAAATAGAATGAAACCATCATTTGCATCGATAGAAAGAAGCGGCATAATGAAAGGGCTGGTGTAAGGGTTTACTTAAATTTCATAAAAGAAGGGATTGTGACATGAGAAAACAAGGATGTATCTATGCGATCGGGAGGGTTAGATCATGATGAACAAGGTTGGAATGATCGTACTGTGTACTCTTATGGCTGTCGCCTCTTTATTGGAGATGGGCCTTCCTTCCACGGTTTCAGCTTCGGATCTATCAGTCCCGCCAGGTAACACGGCTTTCATTAATGATGATTTTAATGGAATTACGGATGCGGCCGTTACCAGCACCTCCACGGTGAAGTCGATAGCAGGTTATACCGCGAACGTAACCGGTCCGAACGGCTCGGTAAGCATTACTTCGTCAGGTAAGGATGGAGTTCCATTTCCTTCCGCCGCACTGCTTATTCGGGACGAGGACGGAGCGAATGGTTCGGGCACCGTCGGCTCCGGTTCCGGTTCCACAACCATTACGAAAGGGCTCGGAACCCGTATATCGGATGGCATTGTGACTGTCGAGCAGGATATGTACTTCTACGGACCTAACAATGACATCAGCCGAGGCCGCAATGTAATAAAGCTGACCGGCGGCGTGAACAGTCAAACGAATACGTCCGATACGGTAATCCAAGTGGACCTTAAAGGCGGCAAAATTGCATGGGCGGATACGGGCGGCATCTATACGAACATAACACCGGCCAATCTAACCAATGCCGTATGGTACCACCTCAAAGCTGTGATCAATTTGAACACGCTTCGTGTGGATTACTACGTAACGAATGAAAGTGACGGTACGCTTGTCGGTGAACTGAGGGAACAGCCCTTCTACAACCGGACGCTCGGCAGTCGAGCCGAAGACTTTGCTGCAATACAGTCTTTCAGCGCTTCGACCGGAGGTACTACCGCTGAGAATATTGTGCTTGACAATGTCCAGGTGTACAAGCTTAATGCGCCTCCGGATGCACCCGTTGGCTTGTACGGCATTGGCGGGGACCGTCAGGCTGCACTGTCTTGGTCAGCCGCGCCTAATGCAGTCACCTACGATGTGCTGAGGGGTGATTCCCAGGAAGGCCCCTTTACTATGGTTGCGCAGGGTCTTACAAAAGCCGCTTCCAGCTCTGAGCCGTTACGGGATGCAGGCTTGACGAACGGAGTAACTTATTATTATGTCGTTCGGGCTGTGAATCCTTACGGTACCACCGATTCGATCCCGTATGCCATAACGCCAAGCGGCGAGAGGCCGGCACCGGAGCCGCCTCAGGGGATTTCTATGACCGCACGGGAATCGGCCGTCATGATCACTTGGAATGCCGTACCGGATGCGGCCACCTATACTTTAAAACGGAGTACAGCAAAGGAAGGGCCTTACACGGAAGTATCGGCGGTCATTCCGAACACGACAACGAGCTACTACGATACGGGCCTGAATGCTGATCAGACCTACTATTATACGCTTTCCAGCACAAATATAGCGGGTACGGGAGAGATGAGCACTCCGCTGGAGGTTCATCCGAGCGCACCGCTTGCCGAGCCTGAATCGCTTAAAGCCACTGTCAAGAGCGGCCGGGTGGATATCAAATGGAAGGGCTCGGAAGGAGCAGTTGTCTATCAGGTTAAGCGCAGCACCGTTTCCGGAGGTCCTTATACAACGATTGGAACCACGGCGCTCACCAGCTACTCGGATTCTACCGTTGTGGATGGAACGACCTATTATTATGTCGTCAGTGTTGAGAGCGCTTCCGCTCGAAGCATGAACTCTTCCCAGGCAAGGGCAGTTGCGCATACAGCACCCGATGGCGTCCCATCCGCCCCAACCGGCGGTGTAGTCGAAACCACCTATGGTCAGGTTATATTACGCTGGGATGTCGTTTCGGGAGCAACGGGCTATACCGTGAAAAGGGCAGCGGCTTACAACGGACCATTTACGCAGGTTACAGAAACGAAACGGGCAGCTTTCACTGACAGCGATGTTAGTAACGGTACAGCCTATTACTATGTGATTACAGCGAACAATCCGTTTGGAGAAGGACCGGGTTCCGAGCCGTTGATCGCTACACCTTCTAAGGTAATCATTGTGGCTCAGGACGGAAGCGGGAATTATCGTACCGTTCAAGAGGCGATCAACGCGGTTCCTGCGAATCAAACAGAACGAACCGTCATTTATATTCGCAACGGTATTTACCGGGAGAAGGTCATTGCCCCGGCCAACAAGCCCAACCTTAGCTTTATCGGGGAAAGCCGTAAAGGTGTCGTCATTACGTATGACATGAATGTGACGTACCACCCGGGCTTACAAACAGCCACCTTCGAGCTAAGGGGAGCCGGCAGTACGATGGAAAACTTCACGGTGCAAAATTCCGCTTTTCCGAACAAGGATACGGGCGGAGTGAAGGGAGTAGGGCAAGCCCTAGCCTTGTTTGTATCAGGGGATAAGATGGTGTTCCGTGACATAAATCTGTATGGTTTTCAAGATACGCTATACGTGGAGAGAGGGCGACAATACTTCCATAACCTGTATATTGAAGGGACCGTGGATTATATCTATGGTAACGGAATCGCTTATTTCGACCGATCCGAGATGAAGCATGTCGGCACGTTCGGCGGCTATACGACGGCAGCCTCACACGATCAGACGGCGAAAAACGGATATGTTTTTTATCAAGCGAAGAAAACAAGAGGGACCACCTCGCTCAAGCCGTATATCCAGAAATACGGGCAGGCCGGAACGTATACCGGTGTTTGGAATGACGTATGGGATTTGGAGCTGCAGGGGGTCTCCAAGACGAACAGTACGGTATACCTGGGAAGACCTTGGCGGCCGTACGGGAATGTGAAATTCGTAGACACGTGGATGGATGCGCATTTCTACCCGGTTGGCTGGAATAACTGGGGCAAGGTGGAGAATGAATCCACCGCGGTTTACGGAGAATTCGGAAGCACAGGGCCCGGGGCCAATGCCAAAGCCCGTGTGCCTTGGAGCAAGCAGATGACCGTAGAGGAAGCAAACGCCTTAACGGTGCAGCGGGTATTGGTAGGCACGGACGGCTGGGACCCTACGTTGACTGGAGTCTTCGCAAAACCAATCTCTGTACCGGGTGAACATGACGACTTCTAACTAAGGTGAGGCACGGGTCATTTGTACCGATCAAACAGGAAGGAAGTGTAATCAGTGAAAAGGTTCATGAATGCGGCTCTTTCGACTCTTCTTCTTACAGCTATTCTGATACCTGTTCAGAGCACTGCTGCAGAAACCTCCATTAACGGATTGGCAGAGGAGGGGACTCCCATTCAATTGGAAAGCCCTTATAAGTTTAACTTTACTAATCAGGCAAAAACCGGATACACGACTGTCGTGTATGATGTCTATAACGGTGCGCCCTTGTATGACTCCTCGGTGGGCTATGGTTTTGTGAATCAAACCAGTGCTTTACCGCCACGGGAAGTGCATACGGCTTCCATTACTTCCGATGGCACAGGCTTTTACATCAAAGAGCCTGGCTTCTATGCCGAACCGAAAAACGAGAAAGATAATTATAATAACTACGGATTGGCTTTCCGTATTCAAGCTCCTCCCGGTGCCTATAGTGTTTATGTGAAAACAACATCCGATGCTGCGGACACAACCGTATCCGTCTCGGGAATGCAGACCAGCCGCTTGTTGAAATCCGGGTATTGGGATGCGGCTAAGCTGGTACCTATGAAGTATACGATATCGGCAAAAGGCAAAGAGTGGACCTATACGTATGCAAACGGCCGCGACTATCTGGACATTGAAATTGAGCCGAATAAAATCAATACTCCGGTTGGTATTGAAGAAATTGTTTTGCAGCCTATTGCCCCGCGGATGCGAGCAGATGAAACGCTGCCGACTATGTATATACTCGGAGATTCAACCGTTAAATCCTACACCTTCGACGAAGCGCCAATGAGCGGCTGGGGCCAGATCATTGACTCTATGTTTCATCTGAACAAGGTGAATGTGATTAATTACTCCATGGGTGGACGCTCGTTTAAAAACGCGTATACGGAGGGCCGGCTGAACGATATTTTAATGACCGGAAGCATTGGAGATTATGTGTTGATTCAGTTCGGACATAATGACGAAAGAACCGATGAATTCAGTCGTTATGGCAGAGGGTCGACGGAAGCCATGTATGAGACCTATATAAAAGAGGTCTATCTGCCGGCCATCCAGGCCAGGGGCATGATACCGATACTAGTAACGCCGATGTCTAGAGTGAAAGGGGATGCAAGCCCGGGTTATGTCTACACCAACTCTTTCAAAACCCGAAAGTTCCCTGATATTCTGAAACGGATTGCCGAGGAAAAAGCACTTACACTTATCGATCTTAACTCCGAGAGTTTGAACTATTATAACGAAATCGGTGTGGAAGCGACGACAGGCATTTTCATGTCCATTGAAGCGGGGGAAACCCCTGGTAAGACGAACGACGGAAGCTACGCCAACGGACACCCATCGAAGAAGATTGACGGGACTCACTATAAAGAAGCGCTGGCCAAACAATTCGCACGAATCATTGTTACCGAGCTCGTGAAGAAGGAACTTGCCGGCGATCCTGCTGCCGCTTCGATTGTGTCGTATCTGAAAGGGAATGTGAAGCATGCAGCCTTAACAGGGGATTGGTCAAAGATTTTTCCTGAAATGGCTAATGACACCATAACCGGTGACGGGGCTTATTATCGCAATCAGATTGAGAAATTGCTTCAGCTGGGTGTGATGAACAAGGACCATTATGGAAACTTTCATCCCGATGCGGCGATGACCGTTGATGAATTTATTCGAAGCCTTTCTGAGCTCATGGATTTGAAGAAAACCATTTTCGATGGATACCCGGATGGAGAGCTCTCCCGGGAAATGATGGGCGCCATTATGGATGATGCGTATCATGCGAAGTTTACCAGCAAGCCGGAATACATGACGGATTATAACGGCACGTCGGTGGTACCCGGTGATCCGGGGTATGATCCGAATCTGGATTCGGGAGCCAGAGGGGCGATGTACTATCCTCTCGTTTCCTGGCAGCAGCTGACGGATACCGCGGATATCGCACCCCATTTGGTTTCTAAAATAAAGGATGCCTACGAACTCGGGCTCATCCGGTCCGAGAAAGGTATTGCAAGAGGAAAAATGATTAACGGAACAGAGTTCGAACCGAAAATGTTAGTCACCCGAGAGAAAGCAGCCAAAGCATTATATTTTATGTGGGTGCTCGATCATCAGGTCAATGTAGAAAATGATGTGTCATCTCTGAAATAGGTTTACTTTCAGAGCGTGATCGGGGTCTTCGGATCCTGACCACGCTTTTTTTGCATGCGAAGCATGCAAGGGCCTTGATGAAGCTTTATCATGGTTTTTTGGAGATGTCGGATGAACAAAGAGAAATTTCTAAAAGAGCTTGATGAAATTGTAGAAGATAAGATTTTCATTGGGAATAACAAACAAAATTTGGAAGAAGAAATCTCGCGAAATTCATGGTCAATTTCGATTAGTCAACAATTAGCCAATCACTTTACAGTTGAGGAAATAAGGGGATTTTTTCGCGCAGTCATTACTAATAGAACTGATCAAATTAAAAAATCAAACTCTAAAAATGAATGCTTTTTTATTCATGGTTTGATTCGTTATCAGAAAGGTTGAGGTTTAACTTAATTTCAGACATTTATACAAAGTTGCCGTTTAAATGTAATATTACAATACTAGATAACTTTGATTCGGTTATAAATGAGTTTCTAACATATCCGTATCATGATGGTATACCTATTCATGAAGTAATGGATGAAGTTTAGGGGTACTGATGAAGCTGCACAAGCAGATCCGCTTAGGGTCTTTTTATATCGAATTGAAAAGTGAACGTCAGTTTGACTTGATAGGAATCCATGCAGTAGCACTCCTCAATTGACGGTGTAACGCCAGCCAATAAAAGCAACGGCAGTGTACTTCCTTAGCAAAAAACTCCTCTACTAAGTGAATGATGGTAGCTGACCTTGGTATGGTAATTTGTGTTAAGTTTTTTAGGGAGGTAGAAAATGATAACAAAAATAATCAATGGGGTATCATTTGAACTGAAAGAAGATTTTGATTTTGATTTCCTATCCGAATATGGCAGGGTCTTTACTGTCTTCTATAAGCAGGATTCGGGCTATCTATGCTTTGGAGTTCAGGACGAAAACAAAAAGCTATTCTTGAAAATGGCGGGCGCAGCAACTTTAGAAAGTAATGTAAGTATTGATGAAGCAATAAATCGACTTCAATCAACTGTATCAGTTTACGAAGATTTACGTCATCCCAAGCTCATTGATATGATTGAACACAAGGAGATAAAAGGGGGATATCTTACTGTCTTTGAATGGTTTGAAGGCGAATGTATGGGCAAACAGTATGGTTTTTTTGGTAAATTCATATCTTTGCCGCTCGAAGAAAAATTGGGTATTTACCAGGACATATTATTATTTCACAAACATGCAAACGAATGTGATTATATCGCTATTGATTTTTATGATGGTTGTATCATGTACGACTTTATTACAAAACGGACTATGATTTGCGACATTGAATTTTATCGTAAAAAACCCGTAGTAAATACATGGGGACGCATGTGGGGCTCAAGTAGGTATATGTCGCCTGAAGAGTTTCAACTAGGCACAGAGATTGATGAAAGGTCAAATGTTTTTTTAATGGGGGCTACCGCCTTTCAACTGATTGGAGGTGGAATTGATCGTTCATTTGATAAATGGCAAGCTACTGAGAGGCAATATTTGACTGCACTTAAAGCTGTCAATGCTGAAAAAGGGGATCGATATCAAACAATGAATGAATATTATGAAGCATGGAATAAGGCTTGAAAAACGAGTGTTACGCTAACGTTACAATAGTGAGGAGCTTGATTAGCGGCGGCTCCTTTTTGTTTGTTGAAATAATAGGGAGTATCGTCGAAGAAGGGAAAATCCTAAATTATGAAGAAGTATTTAACCTTGCGGCATTATAAAATGGTGGTCAACATGAAATATAAACTTAAACCATTGGCTTCGAAGTAATGATAACGGATTGTACCGGTAACAATAACATCCCGAAGCGTACAGACGCTGTCGGGATGTCCTTAACCCTGGAAGCAAACTTCAATAGCGTTTTACTTACTTGACTTCTCGCGGGGTACGGTTACAGTTGCCGAGGCCGTCGTCTTATTCCCCACTTTATCGGTTGCGGTGTATGTGATCGTGTAAACGCGTCCGGAACCGGTACCCGCTCGTTCTGCGCGCAGCATAAATGAAGTATCCGGAGTACCGTAATCTGCTCCTTGTATATCATTTGGCTGATCACCGTTGCCCAAGCCGTCGTCCGGTTCGTTGCTCGTTATGGAGATCAGCACGACCGAGTCGATCCCCGACATGCCATCCTCCGAATAGAGACTGGCATTTACGGTTTCCAACTGATGGTTCACCGGCACGAGCGTTGTCTTGTCAAGAACGACATGAAGCGTCGGCGCCGTCTTGTCAATGTTGTTTACTGATGCCACAACCGTTCCTGTATTGCCCGCCTTATCTATCAATTCAAACGTAAAGCTGCCATTTTGACTGAACGTATAGCTTGAAGCCCCGTTGTTATTGGTTATCGTCACTTGCTCATTGGGCTCGATCGTGGCAATAACATCCTGGTTCGTCATAGCTGCGGTACTATATTCCACCTTGGCTGTCGGAGCTGCGGTATCTACGGCTAATTTTCGATAAGCCCATTCCGACCAAGTCCCCCGGGTATCCATCGTCCGAACTCGGATGCTCCAGTTATAGTTATCCTGCATGGCGGGAGCTTTGTAGGACGTCTCGGTACCGAGCACTTGCCCGGTATCAATAGCGGTCGTCTGCCAATTGTCTATCGATCCTTGCACCTGATAAGCACGCTGTACGTCTCCGGCATCCGCATCGCTGAAGCTCCATGTGAAGGTCGGAGTGTTTACATTCAAATATTGCCCGTCCGTATAGGATGTCATGGTTGTAACCGGAGGCGTATTCTCGTAAACGACCTGCAAGGCAGCCGTTGCCGCCAGATTGCTCTGGATATCAACCGCTTTAACGGTGATGATATTATTGCCCGGCTCCAGCGCCACCGTTGCTCTGAAAGTAAGGTCGGTTGCCACAGCAATGTCCTGACCGTTTACGGACACTGCAGCTGCTTTATCCACTCGTCCCGATACGGTAACCGAAGAGGTTTTCACGGTTTCCGGCAGTGGGTCGAGTGTTACTACAGGAGCGGATGCGTCTGTTAACGGAATGATGCTGGTGCGCAGCGGGTTCCAGTTGTCAGTTCCTCTTAATACGTTTTGTACCGTGTGCTGACTTGCTTCCTCCGGTGTAAGCTGTTTCGACCAGCCTACACGCGCTTTCGGATTCGCACCCGGTCCCCGGCTGTTATACTCGGAGTATCTGGCCGTTTTCTCTTTAGTCGCATCGCCCCAGTTATTCCAGCCGGAAGATGCGATCGACGAGTCGATCATCGAGTCGATAAAAGCCACTGCAGCGTGCGGACGCCACGGTCTTCCAAAGTAGACGTTATTTACCCCCGGCTCGGAGGTGATCCTCGAATTTTTAAAGACATATCCGTAGGTTGTAGTCTCCGGCGTACTTGCCGCGGTTATATAACCGCCTCTCAGTCGATTGCTGTGCAACTCATTGTTTTCGAAGAACGCGGTCGCCGGACCGTAAATGAAATCAACGTCGCCTTCGATATAACAGTCTTTGAAATAGTGCCGTTTATCAATGTAGATCGTATCCTGGAAGCCGAGGAAACGGACATTTTTGTATACACTGCGGTCCCCGGTTAGAAAACCGGCGAGCGCCTGACCGGTGCCTTGACCGGAGTCGTTCTGGATGGTCATGTTTTCGGCCGAAAAATCTTTTCCTTGCACGAGGGCCGTGACCGTTTCGGTCGTACTATACGGCGTACCGTCAGGTTTCTTAGAATTTACGTTAAGATGGTAGACGAGAATCGTTCCGGTTGCGCTTTCGCCGACAAGGCTTACATACGGCTTGTTTGACGGTACGACAATTTGCTCTCGATAGACGCCGTTGCGAATATAAATAACGGTCCTTTTGGTGTTATTGGTTGGAACCGCATTCAATGCCGCTTGAATCGTTGAAAATTCACCCGTTCCATCTTTCGCAACGACCAAAACATCCGCAGGGGTGACAGCGATCGGTTCGGAATGATAGCTTTCCCCATGTTCGTTTACCGCTGAAATCACATAGTCGTAGGTTACGCCATTGACAAGGCCCGCGTCCTGATAGCTTGTCCCGGGTATACCGGTCTTAATCGTCTCGTATTGACCGCTGCCGAATGGACCACGTTTGACGGTATACGATACCGCTCCGCTGACCTCTCGCCAGGTCAATATGACCTGGGCATCGCCGGCAACAGCTTGAATGCTGTCCGGAATTGCAGGCGCTTCGCTCGGCACAGGGACTACCTGAACGGATGCAGAATTGGCGCTTGCAGTTGCCGGGCTTTCGGCCGATACGACATAGTAATACCTGGTGCCGTTGCTTACCGTTGAATCTGTATATTGGAGATCTGTTACACCCGAAACAACCGTCTCATAGTTTCGGCCATCTTCCGTACTGCGCTTCACATCGTAAGTTAAAGCTCCAGCAACCTGGTTCCAGCGGATCGTAACCTGACCGTCGCCGCTTATAGCCGTCAAACCGGTTGGAGCGTCGAGCGGCGCCATCGGTACAACGTCGGCAGCGGTAGATGGCGCGCTTTCCCCTATATTTACGGATGTGACCTGATAATAGTATCTAGTACCGTTGTCCAGTCCGAAATCACGGTACTTGGTATCTAGTACATCGGCAATTTTGGTGTAGGGGCCTGCAGGATCGGTGCTCCGGTAAAGCCTGTATGCGATTACCGGATACCCTTCAACCGGCGGATTCCAGGTCAAATCTGCTTGGCTGTTTCTGGGCTTGGCCGTAAGATTGGTCGGTACGCCGGACAGACTCGAAATATCTTCGGCAAACGCTACACTCGAAGCCCTGGGGTTTCCGATCTGAATCCATGAAAGCAATAACAGCAAAGATACAATAGCCAAAATACTTTTTCTCATAAAGCTCCTCCTAATTAATAGTCATCATGTCGAATACAAGAAATCCGTACTTTACAACGTATATAGGTCAGCCTCCCGTCCATTTGTAATCGCTTTCATTTTAACAAAATGAATAGAAGCGATGTTGATTCTGCTTGTTCACTTTGTCCTATAAATTTGCTGTTTTTGTTCAGGTTCGTAGACAGATCATGGAACATGACACTCTATTACCTCTATTCTGGTTGTTTCTTTGTATATAAGGTTTTTATTTCTTCGTATCCCGCTAGAGGGGTAGAATCACGAGCATAGCCTTTCGCCCAGTTCGGGAATTGTGCATCGTCCCCGAACTCGGTTCCCGAGCTAGCCGCATCATTCCCCAGCCTCTCATCAGCATCGTGACCATTTCTGCCCGGCTGATCTTCTCGTTTGGGAGTAGAAGTCGCATTGCGTACAGCATCGGAACGCCAGGATGTAAGGGCGGTAGTAGCGGTCAGTCCTTTTGTGGGATGGGACGAGATCGACCGCATTCCGGATATTCAGGCGCCCACTCTGTTTCTGCAAGGAACTGGGAATAAAAAGAACGACATGAAAGCTGCTAAGAAGAACGTCAAGTTAGTGCTGTGGGGTTTGTGAAAAAGCCAGTGTTGAACAGCAAAAGTTTCTCAGCTCAATCATCTCGGAAATTCGAGGCTCTTGAGCAGGAGTCGCAAAACAATCAGGCATAAGGTATGGATAATTCAACCAACCTAAATAAGGCTGCCGTGGGGCTTAATCGGCAGACTTATCCGCAAACGGGCATCATGCCTATTATGAAGAAAAACGAGGTTTGAGAAACAAAAAGGCTTCCTTTAATATCAGTTGATACCGGCTTTCCTTCCTCTTGGGATCATTCGGATCGTTTGTATCTTGAAGTCTCTTTCGTACTTTTTCGTCATGTTCGACACCTCGAATGGATTTGACTCAGTTTGACTTTTGCGACCCATGGATCTCTTTTCGTATGAGCAGGTTGACTTTACCTATAACGACAAGGTGATGCTCTTGATTGTATGCCGTGAACTGGACCGTTACGATACCGTAGTTTGCATCGCCCCGATCCTGCATTTCTGCAATTCTGAACGAAGGTGTCAGGATGCTGCCCGCATAGACCGGAGCAACCCACTGCACTTTGCTCAACTCAGAGCCGCCGAAACAATCTCGCTCCAACTGGAAAAGCTTTATTCCTTCCCGTAGAATCAAGGCAACCATATGAATGCCGGAGGCAATCAAGTCTTGGTAGATCGTTGATCTTGCATACTCGTCGTCATGGTGTACGTGAATGGGATCATAGGATTGTACATAAGATAGGATTTCATCACGGGTAACCTCAAATGGTTGTGCCTGCATCTTAAGTCCCACATTAAAATCGTGAAATTTCATTTTGATTCCCCCATGGATTGTATCTAGTAATTCTTTCTGTGAAAGTTATTGGCACATAAAAGACCTCCGTCTATCGGAAGTATAACAGTCGTAACCTAGCGAATTTATTGTCACTATAAACTATCATTTCAACAGATGCAACAAAAACAAAAAAGAAGGACTTATGAATTGTTTTTGATAAAATAATATAAAAGGCCTATATTAAAACAAAAAAATATCTTGTAAATTTACAATATACGACAAAACATATTTTCGTACGATAATGGCAAACCCGCTGAAAAGTGGCGACGCAAAACTACAGGGGCTAAGGTGGATAAGTACATCCAAGATGCCAGCCAGTTGCCGAATACGACGGGAGCCTCCGTCTATTCATCTCTATGATGCCAGACAGGAGGTTTTTGTGCTGCAACAAATGTACATGAAAAAGAAGAAGAGAGGCAGATCAAACGGGCATCAGCGTATTTATTGAGGCTTCGAGGGAGGTTATTCAATGACGAGTATTTTCAAAGAGAATCAGGCCGACATTACTCGCGGTGCAAATCTTGAAGGGGCTAGTGAAGCACAAAACAACTTTGTATACGAGGTGCTGCCGGAATCTGACAAGGAGTTGGTGTCCGAGACCGCTGAATGTCTTGCAGATACTTTTACTGGGATTCAAGTTGGTGATGCTTTTATTGTTGAACCGTTAACAAAAGCATTACGACTATCAAAGGAAACTTTATTTGAATTCATCTTTGAACATTTAAAAATGACCGCGAAGCAAGGCTTGACAATTATTGCAAGAGATAAGAAAACAGGAAAGGTAGTAGGGGCTACCGCTGCAGAATCATACGATCCCGATGACATGACTCCTCCGTTTGAAGGGAAATTCGAGCCAATCAATAACATAATGAACATATTGGATTTCCTGGATCGCAAATATGTTCATTTTCTTCAGTCGACAACCGGAAAGAAAGTTCAAAAAGACGAACATATCCATCTGTTCATGTGTGGCGTTAGATTAGAGAAGAATAAAAAATATGTCGCTATAGAGATGAAGAAATTATTGGAGAGAATCGGTAAGGAGAAGGGATATAAATCCATTTTTACAGACGCAACAAATTTCCGCTCCCAAAAGTTAAGTGACCTGCTGAACTATACGGTTCCTTTGGATGAAGAAGGCAACCCTATTGTTTATACATATGCCAAGGACCCATTGTTTAAAAACATTCCGGGTCATACAAGTCACTCCTGCAAACTTTACTACAAAATGTTGGATTAATCAGGAGACACGGCGTGTAATGACAACCGGAAGGAGCGGGAACATGAAAGAAATTCAAGCTTTGTTTCCAAGCGAGGATGGAAATAGGGAAAGCCGAAACGTGCTGCTTTCTCTTATAACAAAAATGATCGAAGAGATTGATTCGCACAAAAATCCAAGTACAACCTCACTAGGACAGCTCAGTTATCGAACCAATAATTATTATCAGCAAATCGTCGAGGAAAGCATTGCTCCATTACAAGGTATCGGACTCGACAATGTTCTACAACAACTCCTTCGGCTGGTCCCAGGGCATCCCTATCAATCGAGAAACTACCTTAATAATGCATTGCCGCTGGCAAGTATCCCGGGTATTATCGGGTATCTTCTGACTGTTATTTTAAACGGCAACAATATCTATGATGTGGCAGGTCCCGCGGGTGCGGAAGCAGAGGTAAAGGTAGTCGCCATGATGTCCAAGTTGGCAGGATATGACCACAAACAGAGCTGGGGGTACTCGACGTGGGGCGGACAGGGAGCTGTATTTTCCGGACTGCGATTAGCTATCGCCAAGCAATATCCAAGAGCGAAAGAGGATGGAATTCCGGGAAACCTGTATTGTTTTGCCTCTGAAACTGCGCACTATAGCCTTCTAAAATCGGTGGAAGCGACGGGTATAGGCAGCAGCCGCCTGATCACTGTAAAATGCAAGTCCGATCATTCCATGGATGAAATGGACCTGAAAGAAAAAATGGAGGAAGTCATCAAAAGTGGCGGAGTTCCGGTCTATATCGTTGCGACAGCCGGAACTACAGATTCCTTCGGTGTTGACGATATTAAAGAGATCAAGCGTACTTCTGACGAAATTACGCAAAAATATGGGCAAAAGCCGGTTCATATTCATGCTGATTCCGCGATGGGAGGATTTTATTGTTTATTCAACCATTATGATTTCGAGATAAATCGTTTAGGGTTTGAAGAGAATGTAATAGAGGAATTAATGTCCATCAGAGAAAGGATGCAGCATTTACATATAGCTGACAGCCTTTGCTTTGACTTCCATAAGCTCGGTCAAACGCCTTATGCAACCAGCCTGTTCCTTGTAAAAAATGGCCAGTGCCTTCATTTGTTGGATTTGAAGGAATGGGATACTCCGTATGTGGGCAATCGAGGATATGGATCCTATCATACCGGCTTTACGCTTGAATGCTCGAGAATGGCAAGCTCGATTGCCATGTATGCCGCGCTGCTCGGGTTTGGTGTTTCAGGGTATCAACAGCTTCTGGCCAACTATGTGCATGTTAACCTGGTCTTTAGGAAAAAATTGCTCGATCGTTTTTCAAATGTAGCGGTTACTAACGATAAAAATCCCGGGCCGGTCACCATGTTCCGTTTTTACCCAAATGGGAGATCGGAATGGAAACGGGAGCTGGACGGACTGGCTGCCGGAGAACAAATCCGGGCGACAAACGAGTGGAACAGACTTTTGTTTGAAAGGCTGGGGAAGCACCGGGACAAAGTATTTTTCGGTGATACCACGAGACAGTGCCTTGTGAACATCTTGGATAGTCCAGATAGACAACCTGTGGCGGCAATAAAATTTTTCTCGATCTCCCCATTTACCACTGTCGAGGTGTTGGATGACATTATCATGTTCCTTAGCGGCATCGTGAACGAATCAAGTATGTACGGCCTTAGGGCAGAATCCGGACGGATACAAGGTGATGAACGCCTTGCGGCTACCGTAAATTAATCAAAAATGAAGGAGGCAGAACGACATGGAGCGGTTACTAACGATCATTAACGAGATGTTGACGGAATCGGGTAAGGATACTGTCACTGAGCTGGAAGACTCCTTGCGCCTTCGAGAGGACCTCGGCATGGATTCCTTGAAATTAGCCGAGTTAACGGTGAGAGTAGAGGAAGAATTTGATGTCGACATTTTCGACGACGGGATCGTTTCTACGGTCGGAGAAGTGCTCTCCAAGATTGAAGGTCGCTGATATGGAAAAAATATTTTTGGCGACCAACGTAGCGGAGTATAGCTACAGCAGGCTGATCGAAGATTTGAATGCCAAGGGCGATTATTCCGTTTATGTTTATGTTAAATACAATCACCCGTATAAGATATTTTTATCGATTATACATAGTTTAATTTATAAATACTCTATTGAAATTTTGGATGGCGATTTCTCTGCCCAAGAGCTGCAGGCGCTCGGGATTGACCCGAATCGTTTGGAGATTACCCGACCAGTGGAGAAACGACTGCATATCGACTCTTTGGATACATTATTGGACCGGGTAAAAGACCAGGACACATGGACCCTGACCTTATATACATCCGGCACCACCGGAAGGCCCAAGAAGGTTAGTCATCATTTAAAGACGTTAATACGGAATGTAAGATGCAGCGGGAAATACAGCAATAATGTATGGGCGTTTGCGTATAATCCAACCCATATGGCAGGGCTGCAGGTATTCTTCCAAGCATTATGGAATCACAACACGATCATTTATGCCTTTGGCGGTGAGCAGCGCAATTTACCATCATTGCTGCAGGAGTATGAAATTACGCATATATCGGCTACCTCGACATTTTATAGAAACGCCATCCCTTTTATGAAAGGGAGAGAATTTCCACAAGTGAGAAGAATCACGTTTGGAGGGGAAAAGTACGATTCCGGCTTGGAACAACAAATCAAGTCTATCTTTACCAACGCAGAAATAAGAAATGTATATGCATCGACAGAGACGGGCAGTTTGTTTGTTTCCAAGGGCAATCTCTTTCAAATACCCGATTCCATTAGAGAGCAGATAAGGATCAGTGAGAGGAACGAGCTGTTCATTCATTGTTCCTTGCTGGGTCAATCCGATTCCTTCTCATTGGAGGGGGAATGGTTTAATACAGGTGATCTTGTTGAACAGATAGACGAATGTTTATTTAAGTTCACTTCACGGAAGTCTGAATTAATCAACGTCGGCGGATATAAAGTAAACCCGGTTGAAGTCGAAAATATATTACTGAAAGTACCGGGCGTGATTGATTTGCTTGTAAAGGGCAGAGAGAATCGGGTAACCGGTCAAATTCTGGTCGCCGACGTGGTTAAATCTGCGAACGCTGATGACCAAGATCTGAAAAGGTCCATCAAACATTATGCCGCTTCCTGTTTGCAGGAGTGGAAGGTCCCCAGGCTTATAAATTTTGTGGATTCACTTCCAAGAACCCGCACCGGAAAGAAGGTAAGAAAATGAAGTGGATTATCGTCACAGGCGATTCCAAAGGTCTGGGGAAAGAGATATCGTTTCAGATTCTGACGGAAACGGACTATGGAGTAATAGGGCTGAGCCGCTCCGGCGAGGAGTCCGTTCAAGATTTAATCGCGGCATATCCGGCCCGATTTAAACATATCTCTTATGATTTGGCGAATGCTGATGATGTTAAACAGCTGTATGTCGATCAAATCCGCAAAATAGGCCCCATCCAAGGGTTGGTTAATAATTCAGCATTGGCCTACGACGATATCGTATCCAATCTGAATGTGGATCGCTTACAGCTTATGTATCAAGTTAATGTCTTCTCGGCCATGAACTTAACGAAGTATGCGATAAGAGATATGCTGCTGAACAAGACGCAAGGTTCGATCGTTCACATCTCTTCCGTGAGTGCTCACACGGGTTATAAAGGATTGAGCATGTACGCTTCAACGAAAGGAGCAATGGAGGCCTTCTCGAAGAATGTCGCAAGAGAATGGGGGGGCGTGGGAATTCGCTCGAATTGTGTTGTACCCGGATTTATGGAAACATCGATGAGCGCCTCCCTGTCGATTGAACAAAAGGAGCGCATTTACCAGCGCACTTCATTGAAAAGAGAAACGGATGTTGCGAGCGCAGCAAGCACGGTATTATTCCTGCTGACGGATAAAGCGCGGTCCATTACGGGCTCTGTCATTCATGTGGATAATGGAACGATCTGATGCATAATACAAAGAAGCAGAATTTATAACGGTTGATGTGCACCCCTTGGAGTAGACATTGGAAAACCACTTGGTTAATCCGATGAAACAGGGGGTGCATTTTTATTAGTAGTGGAAGGGAAATCGCTGTTTTGTATACTAAGAAGGATAGAGTATTCATTCGTTTTATTAGCAGGGGAGCCGTATTTTATATACCGGAAAGCAAAATGATGTGCGAAGAAGCGTTCAGACCTGTCGTGAATATAATCAGCTATGATTCCGTAGAAGAATTGGTTCTACTTGTGAATGCGAGCAAATACGGGCTGCAATCTTCCAATTCCAGAGCCGACAGCATGCCGTACTATGAGTGCCATTAAAACCATAGAGCCGTGGCCAATCGAAAATGAATATGAAATGGAAGGTTAAGTAAAAGCGAGTTAGACGATAACATAAATATAGTTAGTTTGGGGAAAGTCTTACCACCACATGCGAGTTGTAACAACTCCATGTGGTTTCTTTTTGTCTTGTTAGTGGCCCCATCCAAGTGTCGAATGGAGCGGGCGCTAAGCTCAATGAAAGTTAATCCTCATTAGCCCTGTATGATATTTTTATAAATGACTTGTACGCACGTGAGATCGTTGTCTCAACCAGCCGCAAACATGTTTCTACAAGAGGGCGGAACAAATTAGCATACGGGATTCATGGTCCCCTCGGCAGTCACGTTCGACCCTGGCTACCCGTTTAGTAAACCTCTTAATTACAAAGAGGCCAGAAAATACTGGCTGACCTCATAATACGATCGGGCAGTATAGTTTAATTGAAACTTTACCAAATATAGAGGGAGTCTACTGTTATAATCTTGTTATATGTTGGTAACGAGTTAAGGGGGTCAGAAATGTCAGTTGGATCATACATTCTGGATGAAGAGTTTGAGATAGTAAAAGCAAACCATAGAGAATTCGCTATACACTACACAACATATCGAGAAAACATTTTTTTCAGACAAAGCTGGGAAAGAAGATTATCTATTTTCGATAAAGATACCCCTTGTTACTGGATTACACTTAAGAAACAGCGGATCGGTGGAGTTTGCATTGAACCCAATTCATTGTCCTCATTTTTCTTAGTACCACCGTTTAGTGATATATACCAGGTGTCATTAAAATTAAAACGGCTTCTGTTACAAAATTCAGATCGAAGCAAACCAATTTATGTATATGGAATATTACCCTATCAAACAGAACATTTTTTGCGTTTAGGCTTCTTACCCTTTGAGATACGGCGTGTAATGGTAAGACCAACCGAATTATTTGAATCACAGGATTGGGAAGAACATTTTTTTGTAACAACCCCGACTTTGGAGCAATTAGATAAAATTGCTCAGTTCTTTTTTGAATCTTATTCGGGTACTGATAGTATTGGATTTCCCGGGGATAATTCGATTAATCAACAGAAGTTAAATCTCGAATATTACTTTGCACACAATAAAGCAGATATATTGAAAGCGGCATCAAGCATCGTGTTTGATAAGTCTAATGGCGAAATGATTGCAGTCTGCTTAGTATCATTATGGGAAGACCTGCCGTTAATATCAGATATTGCAGTACTTCCCCGATATCGTGGAAAACGAATAGCAACTAAGTTATTAAAAAAGGCATTAACTGTGTTGAACGAAGAGTATGAAATTCTTCGTCTGTTTGTGACCATAGGGAACTCGGCAGAATCTTTATACTACAATCTTGGTTTTTATCCTGGACTAGAGCAAACTACTTTTCACTTGCCGTGCAAACCAGGTAGATGATTCAACTAATGGAATTACGAGAACTTAATAAATTGCTATAAAGATTGCTCTAGCACAGTGTTCTTCGATTGACGGGAATATTAAAGAAAACGTTAATAGAGCTTATGAGATGATTGAAGAAGCTGGAAAAAATAATGTTGATATTATCATGTTTCCCGAAAAGTATCTGACCGGATATGTACCAGAAATAGTAAAATCAAATTTAACTGAAAATACGATTTTAATTAATGATGTGAGGATTCAAAAGTTGCGTCAAGCATGCGAAAAGTATGGTATTTGGTCCATAATCGGAACCCCTGTAAAAAGTGGTGAAGATGTTTTCATATCTTCAATTATTATAGATTCAAATGGAAAAGAAGTAGGAGTGTATGATAAGTCTCATTTATTTCAAACGGAAAAAGAAATATTTTCAACCAACAATGAGCAGATCATAATTAAACTTAAAGGGTGGAATATTGGAATGGGGATTTGCTATGATGCAGGTTTCCCTGAACATTCTCGTATTTTAGCACAAAATGGCTGTCATTTATATATGGGCAGCTCTCTTTTTAGCAAAGGAATGGGGTACAAAGAGTCACGAGTGTGGTTTCCTGCCCGAGCTCTAGATAATACAATATTCACCGCGATGTGCAATCATGTTGGAAAAACAGGGGTTTGGGATGCGTGTGGGCATAGCGGTATATGGAACCCTCTAGGTGATAATATTATTGATGGACTCTCCAGAAGAAGTTGAATTGTTGATAGCTGAATTAGATCCTGCTCTTCTTAATCAAGCTAGAGAGGGTGAACAAATGCTTGCTGATTCGCTTGATATAAATAAAGAACATTATTTTATCAAGACTATTACAGGTAACTATAATGCAATTGAATGAAGCAAAAAAATGGATTAGAAAGTTCAGAGATAATTCCGACTCAATAGTGTGCTTGCAAGCGTCCCGATTGGACGTTACGATCTTTGTCACGCGACTCTAACCGGATTTTAATCTTAATCTCCTCGAATTCTCAGTATCATTGTTTACAATGATCTTGCGTTAAAAAAATTCCGAGGAGGAACAACGAATGAATAAGAAAAGTATGACTCTGTCGGCTGTACTGGCCGCTACGCTTGTCGCAGGAGGATTGGCCGGCGCGGCCCTGCTGCCCACGGTGAAAGCATCAGCGGTCTCTTCGGCCGTAACGCAATCGTCCACAGACAACGACAAGGAAGTCGCCGATGACCAGCAGGGTCAGACCGATAATGACAAGGAAGTCGCCGACGACCAGCAAGGTCAGGCTGATAATGACAAGGAAGTCGCCGATGACCAGCAAGGTCAAACCGGCAATGACAAGGAAGTCGCCGACGACCAGCAGGGCCAGGCTGATGGCAGCATGAAAGCGGCCGTCATTACGAAAGAACAAAGTATCGCGATCGCCAAGAAACAATTTTCCGGTCAAGTGCAGGCCGTCAAAAAGGAACTCGAAAACGGCACACCGGTTTACAACATTACGATGAAAGATTTGTCCGGCAGCGAAAAAGAGATCAATATCGACGCTACAACAGGGAAGATCATCCCCGAGAACGACTAAGGATTCACACGGAGTTATGATGGATGGCCTAAGCATAAAAATTGCTTAGGTCTTTTCCTATCGTTGAACCACCTATCCGATTCTCGGGGGCTCAATAAAAGATTGATAACAACCGGCCTGATAAGAAGCCGGAATGAAGCTCAATACTGGCCTCACCAATATGAAGGATTAGAGAAGAATTAGGAAAAGTGCCGCCAGGCAAATCATCTGTTGCAAACTGTATGGGTGAAGTCTTTGGATCTGGAGCAACTGAGGATTAAACGCGCTTCATCATAGGTAGCCTAGTTGTTGAAGGTGGGAAGAGTTTGACGCTTACGTGAGAGTAGTTGTTTTTTTCACACGCAGGTGGCAATGCAAATTTTTGTAGAGATCTGTACAATATTTGAGCTCAGATATTGAGTGTATCATCATTCAGTATCCAGGAAGACAAGAAAGACTTCTGGAGGATATGGTTAATAATATTGATGATTATGCTGATATGGTGACAAAGCTTTTAAGTTTAATTGTTGATGGAGGCAAACGAACCATTTTATAAAGTTCCGGTCCCAATATATGGTATTCAAGCAACTGAAGATTCTGAGGTTAGGACTAGTGACATGCAAATATGGTCTTTATTAACCGAAAAAAGAATTAACCTAGTCCAATTCGCTGGAAATCATTTTTATATGTAAGACTAATGGAGGGAATCAGCTAATTATTTACAAAATTTATGTAATTAGGATGGAATAATAACTTTGAGTTAATATCAGAGCTGTTTACATGGGATCAATTTAACGATTCCATCGAGACGTTATACCGCCGCTTTTATTCGGAATGGCTGCCAACGGCGGGATATGAGCAGGCCGATGGGATGGAATTCGAAGTTTATGGCGGCAGAAATGGCCTTAACTACGTTGAACTGTGGTTCGCTGTAAATAAAGTCTCCTAAAACCTGAGCCGTATGGAACCCTTTATAATCTTAATATGCAACCGCCGAATATTGTTATCAATGCAGAAGGTATGGCAAGAAACAGAATCAGGGTCATAAAAATTAAGAAAGCCGTTTTAGTTCAGAAAGATTGCGTAATGGAGAACGGTAGCTTCAAAACAGCAGGTTACCGGCATCATGTAGCCAGTTGAACAAAAAAGAGTCATGTTAAAATTGCTAAAGCTCATCGGGTTCCGAGATAAAGTAGGGGGATGTAAGAATGTCAGTTACAAACCATATGTTTAAAAAAGATACACCTATACACGTAAGTCTGAACTATCAATTGTTTTTACCACATGATATTGAATCTAAAAATGACAAAAAATATCCATTAATTCTTTTCCTACATGGTATTAAAAAACGTGGCGAGGATATTAGTTTGTTAAATAACTACGGGCTTACTTGGATTGCCGAAAGTAAACCGGACTTCCCATTTATTGTGGTTACTCCACAATGTCCAACCGATTCAAATTGGGTACAAGAATATCAGCAGGTGTTAGCTTTGATTGATGAAATAATTACGAATCATCCTATTGATTCTGAAAGGATATATTTAACTGGATTTAGCATGGGTGGAAACGGAACATGGGATTTTGCTTCAAGGTCACCAGAGCTTTTTTCTGCCATAGTTCCAATTTCAGGGTGGTTTGAACCCGATAAGGCTATGCTGCTTAAGGATGTACCAATATGGGCTTTTCATTGTGTGGACGACGATGTTGTCCACGTTTCGGGAACAGAAGATATGGATAAGGCTTTAACAAGTATCGAAGGAAATGTGAAAGTTACTTATTATTCCGGGTTCAAACACGACCATAAAGTAATGCACGAAACATACAACAATACTGAATTGTATAATTGGCTACTGAATCAAAAGAAAAGATAATCGCGTTTATATAGTTTCAATTTGCCGAATGGAAGCGGAGAAATAGCAAGAACAACAGGAACAATAACACTTATTCGCACACAGGCCATGGAGCAATAAATACGACAAGACAATATGTTACGTAGAACGAGTGAAATAAAAGTAATTGACAGGAGCAGGCGCCGCGGCGACCTGCTCCTGATTCGTTGAAGGAATGGGCACGAGGCGTGGTTGCACCCTATGTATATGGACCTCTTAGTTACATAGAACCAGGATAATAAGTATGGCAGTCTATATGCTAACAAAAATTTCATCTGGTGCCTGTTAAATCAAATATGAGAGTGGTAAGATCAGAGCCATCTGACGGCATTGGACCGATAGTAGGGATAGGAATTACAAAGAATCCTTAAAGGGGTAGATGCGAATGAATACCGAGGTACTTCTACCTACCGCAGTAATAATAATAATAATGACGTTAGTTTATTTTAATGTAAGGGCATCTGGAAGATACAATAACAATCTTCCGATAATCACAGCTAAAGCTTATATTATTAAAAAAAGGATTGAGAGATGGAGTGGAGGTACAAACGCTCCCCTATTATTGAATACTATATTGACGTTGATATCGAAGGAATAAAGCACGAGATCAAAGTTCCTAGATTTGAGGACTATGAAAATTTGGTGCCAGAGGTATTACCATTTGGGAGGGAAATAGATGCACGATAAAGTGATATGGTCTCTAGGTTTTTTGATATTCATAGTGTGGGGAGCGGTAATTATTGTTTTCCCTGAATTTATGTATAAAACAACTGCTACAAATACATTGAAAAAAAAACCTTCAAGAGCAGCTGTTTTGCGGTTTAAAATTGGCGGATATGTAATGTTATCAGTAGGATTTATTCTAGTCGGACTGACATGGTTAGGCTGGCTTTGAAGGCATTCACAAAACCTTTGTCGAATTGTCATCAGTAAACACTTAAATAATGCTTTGTAACTAAGGGTTAGATGGATAGATCCCATATAATCAATGAGCATTAAACTCTCTCGACTCTGAAAGTGGTGAAGATCATTGGACGCTTTTGAGTACCGTGTCACCGACGAATGGGATGAAGCCCGCTGGACAGCAGCGGAGTGCATCTACGAGCAAGCCTTTCCCCTTCACGGCAGGAAAAGCGGTGACATCATTCGCGGCATGTTTGAAAAGCGTATGTGCCAGCTGCATACAATCTCCCAGGGTTCAGAAATTGTTGGGATGGCGTTGACAGGGATCGATCATCGAGCTGAAGCTCTGATAATCGATTATATAGCAGTTCGTAAGGATGTACGAGGCACTGGGCACGGTAGACATTTGCTGGACCTTATCAAGCAATGGGCGCAAACGGTTGCGGAATGCAAAGGGATCATTGTCGAAGTGGAATCCGAACCGACGGTAGAAAATAGACAGCGAATCCACTTCTGGGAAACAAACGGCTTCCATCTCACTGCTTATGTTCATCAATACATTTGGGTTCCGGAACCCTATCAGGCGATGTATTTGAATTTCGACGAGCGTAATCGGCTGCCTGAAGATGGGAAGATACTGTTTCGCAGCATTACTCGATTTCATCAAAAAGCGTATCATCGCTCGTAGGAAGAGTCCCATACTGGTGCCTGATCATTGGTTGCTTAAAATCAAAACCTTCTTTAATTCCCTTGATTTCGGAGAATTAAAGAAGGTTTTTAATGCTTTACGATTTGTGCATTTCTATATACTTAGTCATTCATGCCTTGAAGGAACACCGTCAGCAGCTTCGCGGCTTCCGCTCTCGTTGCACCGCCCTGCGGGTCAAACTGCTGATTGCCTTTGCCGGAAACGATCCCCGCTTTGTACAAGGCGCTGACTGCATCGGCCGCCCATGCGCTGATGAGGTGCTGGTCGGCAAAGCTTGCAGTGCCGGCATCGGCAGGCAATTGGTAGCCTGTCAGATCGGCAAACCTATTCAGCATGACGCACATTTCCTCGCGGCTGATTCGGGCATTCGGCCGGAACTGCATATTCGAATTTCCTTTGACAACATTCTTTTCTGCGGCCCACGCTGCATAAGGCATATACCAGTCGCTTGCTTTGACGTCTCTAAATGCTGAAGACGGATAGACAGATACGTCGGCATTGGCGATACCCGCCAGCATTTTGACGAATTCGGCTCGCGTGATGTCCGCATTGGGGGAGAACATGCTGCTGCCGGTACCGGATGCGATACCATGCGAAGCCAAGTAAGTAATATAGCTGTCAGCCCAATGGTTGGATGTGTCGCTGAAGTTGGCATTGTTGTAGCTTACGGCATAGGTGCTCAGATGGTCGGTGATGAGATACATCTGTCCATCACGCTGGTAGCCCGATACCGGGAGAATATAAGGCATTCCGCTTGGATCGATATAGCTGATGACAAGCGCATTTATGTCTTCTCCTTGCTCCGGTTTGTATGGAATGCGAATCTTGATGCTGCTTCCGTCAAAGCTGGTGATGTCAGCAGTTCCTGATTGGATTGTAAATTCCAGCGCAGGCCTTGTGCCGATCAGCCTTTTTGCTTCGGATGCGAAACCATCCTTACTAGCTGCAGCCATCTCAATACGGATCGCGTCTCCCGAAGTTTTCTCCAACGAATCGAGTACGGCCTTGTTAAGTGTCAGGCTGCCAAACTGAGTCACGATCTCCACTTCCGCCGCTTTGCTGTCGGACAGCTTGACAATCGCATTTTTGGACAGTATCAGTCCCGCAGCTTTCGCATTTTCAACGGTTTTGACTTTAAGCTCCGCGATGATGTTTTCTCCGGTCAGGGAGTTTACTTTATTCAACAAGTCATTTAACTGTGAATCTTGTACTTCCGCAATCGCCCTTCCATTGGAGTCGGCAGTTGCAGCTATCGATACGCTTTGCTTATTCTGGTTGCCGACGGCTGGCAAAGGCTCCGTTTCCGGTTCGGGCTTGGAGTCCGGTTTCTGGCCGGACGAAGGCGGATAATAGGTGACGTTCGATGCCGTGAACAAGGTTGCGTTCAATGGACCGCTTTGGTTCCCCGCAAGGTCGTTCGCTGTGACAGAGAAGGAGTAGGAAGTGCCCGCAGAGAGTCCGGTCACACTATATGTTGATCCGGTTACTGTGCCAAGCATCGTACTGCCTTGGTATACGTTGTAGCTGTCTACCCCTACGTTGTCTGCCGCAGCAGGCCAGTTCAAGGTAAGGCTCGTTTGGCCAATATTCGAACCTGTCAAGCTTGCGCCTGCAGTCCAGCTCGGCGCTGCTTCGTCTACCGCTAACTGGATGCGATCAGACTGATAAATAAGCTTCACTTTGAACTGGCTGGGCAAACCTGCCGTTTCAACGGAAGAGAATTGTCCGGTCCGTTGATCTTTGCCATGGGTCATGATTGTGATGACGCTGTTGGCAAGCACATATTGATCCGCAAAATTAAGACGCAATTTACCGTTCGCATTTACCGCCCCTTTAATTTCAAGCAGATCATTCGTACTGCCAAGGTTCAGCTCAAGTGTACCGCCTGCAGCTTGCGTGTAGTTCCCGCCGATCATCATCTTGCCGGAAACATGTTCAACCAGGGTACCCTCATTAACTGCAACGTCGCCGGTTCCAAATGCCGCACTCGAATCGCCCTCGAGTGTGCCTTCGTTAATCTGTGTGCCTCCGGAATACGTGTTGCTGCCCTGCAGCATTAGTGTACCCGATCCCTCTTTGGTCAGTTTTCCTATACCGGAAATATCGTTCCGCCAGCGATCGAGCGCGTGGAAGCCGCCTTTGTCAGCGTCCATGGTCACTGTGATGTCATTGTCAAATGCGCCGTACCCGTCCGCGGCAGCAAAGAGATTCAGCCGCCCCCAGCCCTCAGGGTCATCCAGCAGCGGATAGCCTGAAGGAAGGCCGGTAGTGGCTAGAACCGCACGGCGTTGTGTGCCGTCCAGATAAGGCAGACGGGTTTCCAGCAGAACCTCGGCTCCCTTAGGAACCACCATCGGTTTCGTCGTTGAGGAAATCGGATCGAAGTCATAGGTCAATCGCTTGGTGAAGTCTTCTTTGTTCTTCGCATAATCGCTGAACCGATCCTCCGCCGTACCGGTTTGCGTTAACAATTTCGTGTGTGCTTCATCATAAGCAGCCTGCTTAATCGCGGCATTGTCCGGATCAGCCAGGATGGCGGCCGAGAGGGCCGTTGCCATGACACGTCCTCCCATGACATCCAGCGGAGAATGATGTCCGGCTACAATACGGCTCTGTCCCATCTCTGAGGCCCGGGTAAGCAGCTCCTGGAACCGTTCGGGTGTAGAGTAAGCCATTGCAATCCCGGCCAGATACGAAGCATTGGTGTGTCCGCTGGGAAAGCCGCCATCAGTGGCCGGATTGGAGCTGATTCTGGGAATCAAGGTAGGCACGACGACGGAATTATCTTTCAGCCAGCGAAAAGGGCGAGGATAGCTGTAAAAACTTTTAGCCGGATTCGTTGAAGAATAGTTGCCGCGCAACGTTCTCACCAGGGTGACGATCTTGCCAAGCTCGGAATTCTTATCACCGGCGCCGGTTCCCGCATCATTATAGGTTTTCGTCGTTGCATCAGCCGGAATATCGATGATCGTCGTTGTCGCTCCCGCCTTCGTGCGATACACATCGGCGAGTGTTCCGAGACCTTCGATGACGCCATAGCTTTGATCTCTGCGGTCATCGTAATAGGCCATCGCTTCCTCGGCGGCAGTTCGACTGTAAGCAGCGTCAACGACCGTCTGAATGTTGGCGTCCAGCACACTGCTGTTTAATTTCGTCCCGGTATCCCATGAAGTTCCGGGAGCATAGAGCTCGAGGAACTGGGACAGAACCCCGATCGTCGGGTTTGAATATACCGCGTTATTAACGGTCGTATTATTCTTGTAAGTATCAATAAAGTGCCCCCAGGCCGGCGCTGACGGCAGATCTACTGTCGATGCTGCCGGTGCTGCAGCGGCTGATGTTGTGTAATTACCAAGACAAGTACTTAGGATCAATAACATCACTAACATAGCTGGTAAGTTTCTTTTGAAATTCATACTCGATTAGCTTCCTCTCTATGTTTACTTCGTTATTAAAATCCGCTAGTATGTATGCTATAGTGTCGCTGCTTCCTTTGTACGTATTTTTGGTACTGGAGCGCGCTTGTGAAATATTCCCCGCTGTTCAGAGTAAGCGTTGCCGCCGGTTACGCCATTTCAACGTTGATCCGTTTGCATAGGACATAGACACACAGCGTCTAAATCGCCTTCCACCTCTTAGTGTGACAGATAATAGAAATCCTCTTGTACATTCACCGGTTCATAAGGAGTTTCAGCATTCTCTTCCATCACCCTTCCGAATTCAATATTTCAACTACGATATTAATCTAGCATCCGGTTATAAGCGCCTCAATATAACAATTTCCACATGATATAAATATCGTACGGTCTATGAAGCCGGACATTGATTCGGGCTGGTTCCTGGGCACATTATGCGTGGAATCGGTATGATTTTGGCTCCGCCAATACGATGTGTTAAGTTTTGATTAACCCGAAAACATGTCCAGCCTATACTGTATAATTTGGAATTGGAGGAGGGGGAGAGAGCGATGAGAAAGTTGAACTCGGTTTTTGCCAACCTGGCTATTTCATATATTACGATCGTAGTTGTAATCGTTCTCTTGCTGTGTTCCATTTTTTATATGTATTTGCCTAGAAACTACAATGAGGAAATCAGAAACAAGAACCGGATGATATTGGAGAATACAGCCAATACAATTGAATCTGCCGTTTTTGAACGGGTAAATAAGATCTATTTGGACCTTACGTCGGAGAAAACGGCGAATTTCGATGCGAGGGATTCCTTTCGGGGACATTACAGTAAAATTATTGATATTCAGGATCTGCTTAAGCAGGAGGTTATCAATAATTCGGATCTCGTTTACGCAATCCATTTGTTTTATCCAAAGTCAAAAGTGATGATCTCATCCCTCTACGGACTGAAATACGATGTTGATGCTCGTAATGAAGCATTCCAAGCGATGGACTGGATAGACGGGATGCAAAAAAACGATAAAGCCTTTCTGTGGACCCTTCCGCGAATGGTGCCCAAAGACATCTATTCGACCGTATCCGGCAATAACACCATGCAGCCGCTGATTACTTATGCCCATAGCTACCCCTTCAATTCGACCGGTGAAGCATGCGACCTGATGATCGGTATTGATATTAAAGAATCCGCCGTCAGTCAAATCATCGGGCAGATGATGCCTGCTGACTATCACAACACCTACCTGATTGATCATAATGGAATCGTTATTTCATCAGCAGATAAAGCTGTCCTTGGGATTAGGTCCGCTCAAACGTCATATATCGAGAAAATTCTTTCGTCCGAAGCAGCGAGAAGCTTTAACGAGAAAATCGGTAATACCTCCTATGTCGTATCCGACCATAAGCTTCAATCCAATGGATGGAGAATCTACAATATTATTCAGGAAAATAACTTCTATAAGAAGTCGATTGTTTTGCAAAAGATAATTCTTATAATCTGCTTGTTCACCATCATTATAGGCATGGTTCTTTCCGGTATTTTCACGGTTGTCAGCTACCATCCTATCAAGCGATTAGTGAACAAAATCAAAGGCTCGTTCGACCATCCTTCGGAGGCCGGACATAATGAGTACAAGTTAATCGATACGGCAATTCATAAGCTGACAAGCAAGGTGAGCAGCTTGGAGGAAACGCTCCAGGCCAATAAACCGGTGATCAAGCACAATGTGGTGCTTAATATGCTCCGAAACAGCTACAATGCTGACGAGCTGGAAGAACAACTGTTATCGGTTAACATATCCATGGACTTCTCAAACTACTGCTGCATGGTGATCGACCCTGTAAGCGAAGGCTTTAAGGAGCTTGGCTCCAAAACGAATCAGTATGCCATTTACAAGTTGATCAATCAATTGGAAGCTGCCGTTTTTGAAGACACACACTTGATTGCGGAAGAACTGCCGGATAGAAAAATTGCCGTCATAGTATGTTCGAATCATCCGGACGACTCGTTGCTGGAGCATATATCCAACCTTATTTTGTCTGAAGTGAAAACTCACTTTGACTTAGATTTTAAAATAGCTCTAGGCATATGGGTGGATGAATGCACCGAGGTGCATAGAAGCTTTGCGGCTGCTCAGATCCTGATAAAATACGGCTTTTTCTTTCCTGAAACTTCGATTATTCAGGATTTCAGCCTGCTGAACCGGGAACACAGTAATCTGGAAATACCGCAATCCGTTCTTCTGAGGTTTAAAGAAAAGCTTCAAGCCAGGAGTTTTGTTGGTGTGACCACTGTGATCGACAATCTCTTGAGAGAAATGAAGGAAGGCATGTGTTCGGCAGATTACTGTCAATTTTTTTTAATGAATATGATCTCGATTTACTCCGATTTTTTAAAAAATGTGAGGTTTAAGCAATCGGGTCAATTTAAGATCGATTTATATAAGCAGTACAATTCCATTTATAATATCAACAGTTTCAAAGAATGGCTGCTTCAGTCCATTGCCGAGTGTTACAGCCATATCGAGAAGCGCAGCGACGAGCGGGCGCTTGAAAGCATAGAAGCCGTCAAAAATCATATTTGCTCGCACCTTTCGGAAGACCTTTCACTTGATGCGGTTGCGGCGAAAGTATTTTTAAGTTCAAAATACCTCAGCAAGTTTTTCAAGGAAGAAACAGGAATCGGCTATACGGATTTCGTCACACAGAAGCGGATGGATAAAGCATTGGAGCTTATGAAGAACAGCAGCCTGACCATTGACCAGATTGCGGGTGCCGTTGGATATGGTACGACAGCATACTTTATCAAAAAGTTTAAGGAAATCAATGGATGCACACCGAAGAATTATGTCCGCAGCATGTTGAAACAGGGTTAGACATTTATTTTCCATGAGAGGTCATTCCTATGAAAATTTATGTTTGTGGCCGATTATTTCTTATCCTTCTTGTGATGATCCTCGTCATAAGCGCTTGCGGAAATCAGAACGAAAAACGTAAGGATGCAGAAGGTTCTAGTAATAATGCAAAAGCTCTCGCTCAAGACAAGCAGTATAAAATCTCTTGGACGATGCACCTGAACGAAGCGGTTCCTGAGAATGCGGAGATTATTCAATATTTGGAAGAAAAGTTTAATGTGGATCTGGATATCTGGAATCTCGAAAACAATAATTACGAAGCGCTTCTAAATCTCAAACTAGCTCAAGGCGAGATCCCTGATCTTTTCCGGATCCGGCAGCCGTATGATCTGTTGAAGTATCGGAACCAAAATGTGCTAGCGGAAATCCCGAAGGACACGCTTGATAAATATGCGCCGAACCTGACCCGGTTAATTCATTCCAATGCCCCAGGGTATATGGAGTATGGCAAGATTGAAAGCAACTATTATGGGATTCCTGTTGTCAATCCAACGAATATTTACCGGGTTCCCGTGGTTTACAGGGAGGATTGGCTGAATCGGCTTGGTCTTAAGACCCCCAAAACCATAGAAGAATTCGAGAAGGTTATGTATGCATTCACGAGTAACGATCCGGATCGGAACGGCAAGAACGATACGTATGGCCTCTCGAGTGAAGGGATGAATGTCATATTTGGAGCGTTCGGACAAATGGTATTCACCGAGCAGCTTTATTTTGCAGAGAAGGATCACCGCCTTGTCATCGGGGCGCTGGAGCCGGAGATGAAGGAAGCGCTTCAATATTTGCAAAAGTGGTATAGGGACGGAGTGATTGATCCCGAATTCGTTACCGGTGAAAACAAAGGAGGCTATAAGCACCTCTCCCATGCATTCATTAATGGCAGAATCGGAATGACCTCTATGGGCAATTACTATCACTGGATTCAAGTCGGCGATTACAAGGTTTTCAATGAAAAGGGAGAAGAGGTTCCGGTAGAAGCGGCGTTCAATGCTTTGGAGCTTGCCAATAAAAACAGCCATGCACGGATCATAGTTGGACAACCCGTTACCGGGCCTGATGGAAAGAGCGGGTCAAAGGCATATGATTTGCTGATGAGTTATACCGCGATTGGTGCAAATGCTGTAAAAGAGCCGGGAAAACTGGCCAAAATTCTAGAAATTCTCGATTATGTCAGCGCTAACCCGAACCTGGAAGAAAGCATGACGATGAAATTCGGGGTGAAAGGAAAGCACTGGAAATGGGCCGGGAATTCCACGGACGATGTCGTAATACTGCCCCCGTTTGATAAGAGCGTTAATTATACCAACCAAATTGGCGCAAATATTGGAATGGCTGTCCCCGCTGTGCCTACAGACCGAAGGGAGAAATGGGCTTCTACTCTTGGGCTTGACAAACATGGCGTGTACAATGCCTTGAAGGTTTCCTTACCTTCCTTAATAAAAAACAGCCCGGAGCTTATTAAACTTCGGAACAAAGCTTATATTTCCATCATTACGGGGGATATGCCCGTCGATTATTTTGATGTTTTCGTCAAGGAGTTTATGGAAGCAGGCGGTGAACAGGTTTTGAAGGATGCGAACGACTGGTACCGAAGCCATTCGAAAGAATAATCAATGACATCCGACATACCGATTGAGACCAATTAGAGAACTTGGGAGAAGTTGATCCTGCTTCCGTGAAAATAAATAAAGCAAAAGCTCTGTCGATAACATGACTGAGCCTTTGCTTCGTTGCCTGCAATATAAATCATTCATTATACATTGGAGCCGAGCCAGCGAAGCAACTCCGGCTTGCTCTGCCAGATATGATTATGGGTCTGAGCATAGACAATGGCTTCCTGTTCGTCGCCGAATCCGATATAGTCCGGCATTTGACGCGGAATCCGTTTCTTGCCGAGCAGAAATTTAGGAACATGCGGATTCTGTTTCGCTGCTTCCTTCAACAGCCGGCTAAGCTTGAGCGTCACGCCATGCAGGCCGTACTCGATCAGTATGCGGTCATAATTGAAGCATGCCGTTCCGTCCTCGCTATAGGCCTCGATGAGCCTGGCTCCGCTCCTCCAATCCTCCGTCTCTAAATGCGCGATGAGCAGCAGCTCGCGCACGCCCTGGTTGTCCATAGGGTTAAGCTCAAGCAATTCTTTGTAATGCCTGATCGCCTCAGGGATATTTTTTAATTCAAAGCATGCTTCCGCATAGCCTTTCTTCGCTCTCATAAAGGGGCGGGAGGGTGTGAACCCCCAGAAATGGCCTTTGTTCTCCCGAAAGAATTCTTCACCCAAATCGCGTTCCCCGGCCAGCATCCCCTGTTTGTAGTAGTAAGCCATTTCCTTCATACTCGATGCCCCGCTTTCGGCAAGAATATTATAGGCGTCGGCACTGTCCGGGTAAAGAAGGAGTGCATCCTTGGCCATTTGAGCCCGTTTGCCGGCATTAGGCTCATCCCATGCATTATAAAGAAGTTCTTGGGCCTGCTCTTTCTTGGAGCGAGCACGTTTTCTGCTGCCCTGATTCGTACCAAGGTCGATCTGTTGAATAAAAGCATTTGCTTCTTCGATCGAGGAAAATTGATGAGTCTGCATAAGCTCTGCAATTTGCTGTATTTTACGTTCCATGTTCATCCGACTTCCAGAAGCTGCAGGAACCGTTATTGGAGTGCCGTTTTCCCTTTCCGCCGGCGGGCCATGCTGCTCGATGAATGTCATGATGTGCTGAACACGCTGGGAAATCGATCCAGCGGATATCCCATATTTTTCAGCCAGCGAGGCTTGGGTCACAGAGTGCCCGTAAAATTGACAGATGCAATATTCCACAGCGGCCGGGAAGACGCCCGCTTTCTTTATTACGGGCATTTCCATTCCGGAAAATTCGTTCCAAAGTCGGACGGCTGCAACGACTTCAATGTCGGGATACTTGCCGCTCATTTGATTAACGAGATGTCCGGCGATAAGTTGATAAAGCGAATTGGCCCATATCAGTTCTTCTTTAATTAGTTGTTCAAAGGATATGCGTGCCTGGGCGGTTCCGGGATTATTTGGCGTAATTCGAGTCACTTTGCCGGCCTCGTCTTTATCCAGACAACAGCGTTTGTATTTGTTGCCGCTGCCGCAATGGCAGGGGTCGTTCCTTCCCAGTTTTTTTAACATTTCGTTGCTATTCCTCCTTCAATAAGCTCTTGAGACATTATACCGCATTTTAAATAGTGCCGCAGTGGGGAGGATCCGGAATTTATTCCGATAGCGCTTACAAGCTAACGGTGCTGAGTGGTCCCGAGCGTCCGTCAGCGAACAAGTCCTAAGTTTTAGGGGATATAAACCTATAGTTTGAGAATGGAAAACGTTTACAATCCGAGTATCATAGAGGGGAGGGACAGCTGCTGTATCACAAGATGTACGATCTCCTGAGCCCGAAGAGTACGCTCGACCGTCAACTTCAAGGCGCCCTCGTTTGACAAGAATGAACATCAGAAAGGAGATCTGTTTAGTGAAGAAAACAGTAAGCCTGGTCCTGATCGTTTCCTTTATCCCTACTGGAGATTCCATTCATGCGGGATTGGATGAAGCGTATAAAATACGCAAACAACTTTTGCGAATTCCCCGGCTTTTATATGGACCAGGGTTGGAAGTCTAATCATTGTCACGATCAGTCCAATCATTCCGTTCACAATAGGTGCCCGGAACTTGAAGCAAAGCAGCCCCAAGCAGGGGCGGTTTAATATGGAACTTGATGAACATTTTTAAGGGAGAGGTGTTATAGATGAAGATAAAGGGATTCAAACGCAAAGGTTCGATCTTGATGGCTATTATCCTTGCCATGCTGTCTTTGACGTTCGGCCAACTGCCGAAACGGGCGAGTGCGGAAGCAGTCCTTCCGGGCGCAATCGCGACTGACTTTGAAGATGGTACGGTTCAAGGCTGGTACGGTCGCGGCGGCTCGGAGATTCTGACGGCGGCAGCCCCGGCGGCGCACACGGGAGCATACGGTCTTCAGGTCGAGGGAAGAACGCAGGGATGGCACGGCCCGCAGCTCGATGTGACGCCGATTATGGAAGCCGGCAAGACGTATTCGATATCAGCCTGGCTGCGCTTGTCCGCAGGGTCGGCCAACACCTCTGTATCGATGACGATCCAGCGGACGGCAGGAGGTTCCACTTATTACGAGGGTGTCGCCTCCGGACAGGCAGCCGCCGGCGGTTGGGTGAAGCTGACGGGCGAATACAAGCTTCTCGAGTCGTCCGAGAAGGTCTCCGTTTATTTCGAATCGTTCGCGAATCCGACGCTCGCTTTTTATGTGGACGATTTTCTCATTCAGCGCAGTCCTGATCCGGTGCCGATCGAAATCCAAAAGGACATTCCGTCGCTTAAGGATGTGTTTGCGGGCGACTTTAAACTAGGATCGGCGTTCCTCGTATCGGAAATCGCCGATCCGGACGGACCGGACGCGCAGCTGCTCAAGAAGCATTTCAACAGCTTGACGGCGGGCAACGAGCTGAAGTGGGACGCCACCGAGCCTCAGGAGGGGCAGTTCAACTTTACGCGCGCGGATAAAGCTTTCCATTTTGCCGTCGACAATGGCATTGACTTTCGCGGCCATACGCTCGTTTGGCACAGCCAGACGCCGGACTGGGTATTTCACGACGCAAACGGCAGCCTCGCAAGCAAGGAACTGCTGCTGCAGCGGCTGAAGCGACATATTGACACGGTGGTTGAACGGTACAAGGGCAGTATTTACGCGTGGGACGTCGTTAATGAAGTTATCGACCCTTCACAGCCGGGCGGCATGCGGGGCAGCCTGTGGTATCAGATCGCCGGAGAAGAATATATCGAGAAGGCGTTCGAATATGCGCATGCAGCGGATCCGGCTGCCAAGCTTTACATCAACGATTACAACACGCACGAGCCGCTTAAGCGGCAATTTTTGCACGATTTGATCAAGCGTCTGAAGGATAAGGGTATTCCAGTGGACGGCGTCGGCCACCAAATGCATATCGATATTCAAAATCCGTCGGTGCAGGAAATTGATGCGACGATCCGCACTTTCACCGATCTCGCCGTCGAGCAGCAGATTACCGAGATGGATATGAGCAGTTATACGAACGGTACGGATTCCTGGAGTTCGTTCCCGGTCGACCTGCAGATTAGGCAGGCTCACCGCTACAAGGAAATTTTCGACGTGTTCAAAAAGTATAAGGACCAAATTACCGCCGTCATTTTCTGGGGCAAGGACGATGGAAACAGTTGGCTCCGCACGTTCCCTGTCACGCGCAATAACTGGCCTCTGCTGTTCGATGAGCGGCTCCAGGCGAAATATGCGTATTGGGGACTCGTCGACCCTGGCAAGGTACCGGTCGAAATCAAGCATGCGGCAGCCGCCGCCGGCAGCGCGAATGTCGACGGCACGCTGGAAGAGGACTGGGGCCGGATAGCGCCCGTGCCCGTACTGAAGGCCGGCGAATCCGCCGCCGAATTTAGAACGCTGTGGGATGCGGATCACCTGTATGTATCGGTCGACGTGTTCGACACGACGGTGAACGGTAACGATGCGGTGGAGGTTTACATCGACGGGAACAACGGCAAAACGACCGCTTACGAGGCGGACGACAAGAAATATACGTTCCGGCGCTCCGGCGCGAACCCGCATGAGCCAGCGGATTATAAGGCGGTCAAGATCGAAGGCGGATACCGCATCGAAGCCGCGATTCCGATTGACGGCGGGGAGCTAGGATTCGATGTGCGGCTTGTCGACCGTTCGGGAGACGTTGAGACGAAGACGTCGTGGAACGATACGACCGGCTCGCAGGATACCGACACCTCCAAGTTCGGCGTGCTGATGCTGGTCGAAGGGCCTCGAATTACAACGGCCGTTGAGGGAACGCCTGTCATCGACGGCAGCATCGATGCGGTGTGGAACGGAGCGAATGCAGTCGCAACCGACCGTTGGGTCATCGGATCGAGCGGCTCGACGGCGAAGGTCCGGACGCTGTGGGACGACGGGCGCTTGTACGTGTTGGCCGAGGTAACTGACGCGCTGCTGTCGAAACGGAGCGCCAATGCTTGGGAGCAGGATTCGGTGGAAATTTTCATTGACTCGAATAATGCCAAGACCGGCTTTTTCGAACCGGACGACGGGCAGTATCGGATCAACTTCGATAACGAACGGACTGTCAATCCGGCGTCTCTGAGCGGGAATCTGATCTCCGCTGTTCAGTTGACGGCTGCTGGCTACGTGGTGGAAGCGTCCATCGCCTGGACCGGAACGCCGCAAGCTGGCGATACGATTGGATTCGACCTCCAGGTCAATAATGACGAGGACGGAGACGGAGACCGTGACAGCGTCGCGATATGGAACGATATATCCGGTCAGTCATATCAGAATACTTCCGGATACGGACTATTGAAGCTGGCGGAAGCGGAGTAGAAAGGCGAGGGTGGCGTTAAAACTCGGCCATGGGGTTGGTTGACATATGGACCGCTTGCTTGCTCATATGCAGGCAAGCGGCTTTTTCTGCTGTACCTAGGCATGATAAATCAGGAAGAAAAACGGATCATTTAAATATAGTTATTTATTCCAACAAAATACAACGAGCAACTGTTACAATATATAAGAAGTTCCGGACCGGAAGGAGAGAAGTGTTGTGATAATTGAAGCTCAGAAAGTATTGTTGCACTATTCGTTCATCGAGCCGATCATTGAATTCATTAGACATAATGAAAATATTACATTTAGAGTGACAAACAAGCCTGATAACAGGAAGTACTTGTTACGTATACATAAACCAATATCTGACGGGCTTTCAGGCTTACAACATACCCGGGATGGATTGCAGTCAGAAATGGTTTTTCTTCGAGAAATAGATCAAAAAAACATACTGAAAATTCAGAGGCCTGTTGTAAATCAAGAAGGTGAATTGGTTACTGAATATATTTCTGATCAATATGGCGCCAGTTTTGCAACTCTTCTAGAATGGATCGAAGGCTCCACTCTTACCCTAAATGAAGACAGCATAGATCAAATTATATATAGATTAGGAGAAAATGTCGCCCGGTTACATGGATTATCATAAACTCTAATGCCATTGGAGTTGCATAGACCAGTCTACAATGCCAATAGGATCGATGAAGCGTTAACAGAACTTCGACAGGCCACAAACAATGCTGTCCTCAATCAGGAGGATTATGATGTTATTAATAGCGTTCTATCCATAGTCAAAGAACAGTTAGCAGAACTGGACTCTAGGAAAAACTCATGGGGATACATTCATGCTGATTTTCAATTGGGTAATGTCATTGTTTCTGAACAAAATCCTTCCTTAATCGATTATTGCTTATTTGGTTACGGATACTATTTGTTTGATTTGGGCAGTGCTTTTTCAATGCTGAAAAGTGAATTGAGAAAAACGTTTTTGGATGGTTATGCTTCTAAAACAAGCTTTTCGTTTGATGAGATTCGGTACATTGAAGGACAAATATTTATGGATATTTTCATTAGTTATGTATTTTTTATTAACGATTCTGAGAGGAACGGCTGGATAAAAGAGCACGCTTCAAAAATATGCAACACGCTTTGTCGGGATTTTCTTGAAGGGAAAGAGGTATATTATTCGTTTTAGAGACGGTGCTGATAGCCCACGTCGCTAACGCGGAATGAATCAGTCATCCGCCATCCATACATTAATTTGATTTATATCTGATATCACAAATGTTAATTTTATTTATATTATTGCCCTCGTTATAATTAGCTGTAGTTAAGCTTTAACGGGCTGGCTAATGCCATCAATGTCAATAATCTTTTCTCTGACGGGAGAGCTGGTGCATGGGGAATAAAACTGATTTTTTGAACATGAATATAGCTGAATTAAACAAACATTATGTGTCTCTTAAAGAAAGGTATGCTGAGTATAAGAATCAGACAATGAAATTGGACATGTCCAGAGGAAAACCTTGTCCTGAACAGCTTGAACTTTCCAAAAGCATGCTTGATATAGTCACATCCAGTGACAGCTTAAAGGCCATTGACGGATCGGATTGTCTTAATTATGGTGGTGTTGATGGGATACCCGAAGCTAAGGAGTTATTTTCACAAATACTTGGAGTTAGTTCAAATGAAATCATAATTGGGGGGAACTCAAGTCTTACTCTGATGCACGATACTGTAAGCAGAGCGATGCTTCACGGTGTTTATGGCAGCGAACTGCCTTGGGGAAAACATTCGACTGTTAAATTCTTATGCCCAAGTCCGGGTTACGACAGACATTTTGCTATATGTGAACTATCAAATATTGAGATGATCGCAGTGGATATGCTTAATGATGGGCCGGATATGGATGCAGTTGAAAAGCTTGTTAGTCAAGATGATACGATTAAAGGAATATGGTGCGTTCCAAAATATAGCAATCCTGATGGAATCACTTATTCGGATCAGACTGTTGACCGACTTGCCAATATGCAGACGAAGGAAAGGGATTTTAGAGTTTTTTGGGATGATGCGTATACTGTACACCATTTGACTGACAAACCCGATCATTTGAAAAATATCCTAAGTGCATGTAAAGAGGCCGGAAATCCTGACCGTGTTTTTATATTTACTTCTACTTCCAAGGTTACTTTTCCTGGAGCCGGTGTTGCTGCTATGGCGGCAAGTGTTGAAAACATAAATTATATTAGGAAACAGATTGCTGTCCAGACAATTGGTCCCGATAAAATTAACCAGCTAAGGCATTTCCGATTTCTGAAGGATATTGATCATTTACGAAGTCATATGGAAAAACATGCAGCTATTATTAGACCCAAATTTGAGATGGTCCTAAATAAATTAGATTCAGAGCTGGGCGGGAAGAATATTGCAACCTGGAACAAACCAAATGGAGGATACTTCATTAGTCTGAATACATTGGACAGTTGTGCCAAGATCGTTGTAAAAATGGCAGCCGATGCCGGTGTAACATTGACTCCGGCCGGAGCGACTTTTCCTTACGGCAAGGACCTGCGCGACCGTAATATACGCATAGCCCCTACCTTTCCATCTTTGAAAGAACTAGAGAAATCAATCGAGATATTATGTGTTTGTATCCAATTGGCAAGTATCAATAAAATTCTAGCAGAAAGATAGCTGTTTCAATACAACATAGCAATCTAAAAGAAATCAAAGCATTATTTATAAGCTATGATTGAAAAAAAAGGAGTTGATCATGATGACAGTAAAACTTACCCCTTATCTAAACATGGAAGGGAACGCAAGGGAAGCTATTCAGTTTTATGAACAAGCAATAGATGCCGAAGTCCTCACAATAAGTACTTACGGAGACATGCCGGAAATGCCTGATACTTTCACTGATGATTTAATGAATCTTGTGGCACACGCAAAGTTACGAGTTGGCGAATCGGAACTCATGTTTTCGGATGCTCCAACTGGTTCGTCTATTCCAAAGGGCAAACAGGTCACAATTTGCATTTCAACTAACAGCCTGGAAAAATCCAAACGTTTTTTTGAAGCCCTACGGCAAGACGGTCAAGTTAATATGCCCTTTGAAGAGACCCCTTTTAGCCCAGGTTTTGGTGATGTAACTGACAAATTCGGTGTGACCTTTCAAATTTATACTGAAATCCAAAGTTAAAAGCATAAAGGATAACTTGCGTCCCTGTTCGACGAATGAAAATTCCCGCAATACGCTGCATTATGATGTTTGGTGTGAAATCGTATAATAGTGCAATAATATCTTGAGGCTACCGAATCGTTCGGTGGCTTTATTGCATTTTGTGGCCCGAAATTGCTCAGTAAGTGAGACGCGGCCGATTCGGCAAATAGAAAGTAGGCAGTAAGGCAGCTTTAATGTATCATTGAGTAAAATGTTACTCTAAAGAAAGGAAGGATGATGAGGATGAATGTCATACCTGTTAAGATTGATGAGCTAATTGATGAACTCGAGGTTCAAATTGATGATACTTTTACATATATAAATACTCGAACAGCAGAAGTTATTACATTAACTCGTGAAGAAATAAGGGCGGCGGAAGATGAAATACCACTCGAGAAATTTCCGGAATGGCAGAGGGGAAATATAAAGCAAGCAATAAGCATTATGGAGGATGAGGATGGGATCTATGTCGATTATACATTAAGAAACGAATACAACGAGTATGAAATCATGGAAGAATTCATAGGGACAATCGATAATCAATTAATTAGGGACGAACTGTATGAATCCATTCAAGGAAGGGGAGCCTTTCGGAGATTTAAAGATGGGATAATTGAACATGATATCGATAGACAATGGTATAAGTACAAAGAAAACAAGATAAGAGAATTAGTAAGAGAATGGTGTAAGGATAATGATATTGAAATACAGGAGTAGTTCATTCTTTCTAATGTAAAATGTTGAAAAGGCAGCCAGCTGAACGGCTTGGTTAACATCTCAAAGGTGGGTGAACGGACATTCGTTATAAATTAGTTGCCTTAGACCTTGATGGCACACTGTTGAATAGTCAGAGTCAGTTATCTGCAAAACACATTGAAGCAGTTAAAAAGGCACAGGACGCCGGGATTCAGGTCGTGATTGCGACTGGACGATATTACATGCAGACAGAACGAATTATCCAAGCTCTTGATTTTCAAGGAATTTTAGTTTCAAACGATGGAGCTGTTACGATTAATAATCGGACGAAAGAAATCGTACACGAGCATTCATTTACCATCGAAGAAATTTCGCCGTTAATTAGCTTCTGCCGACAAAATGATATCCATTTCTCTTTGACAACAGCTTTCAATCATTACGTAGAGTTAATGAGTCCCTATCAGGTGGATAAATGCAAACAGTATGAGATTCGTTACACAATCCATCATGATGTTATGCAATTAAAGGAGAACGTAATGAAACTCACTATTGATGATGAGAACCGAGTTAACGGTTGGCAAAATATGACCTTACCATCGAAAATCAAAATAAGAGCGAACGCCGAATTTTTCAAAGAGTACGTTCACCATCAGACCAGTAAGACCAATGGTCTGAGAAAAATCCTCGAATTGTATGGAATCAATCCGTCCGAGATGATTGCGATTGGTGATTTTTATAATGATTTAGACATGATTGAATATGCCGGACTAGGAATTGCAATGGGAAATGCACCTGAAGAAGTCCGATTCATTTCCAATCCTTTTTATGCATAGTCCTGTCTTGTCTGTTTCTTGGGTCAGGCAGTTTCAGACGATTCCAGCGCTTCCTCATGAACGGTCTTGATCTGGATCATGACCGAATTCGGGTCAGACAGTACTTCGATTCCGTCCCGGAAGACCAGATCGGAAACGAGTAGTTGATCGCCGATTGCAAGTCCGCTCACATCGACTTCCATGGAAGAGGGCAGATGATCTGGCATGCATTGAACCTCGACTTCATACATCTCCACCTGAAGGACTCCGCCTGCTTTCACACCGGTTGGTTCACCGTAAAAATGAATCTTGACCATGCTGTTCATGCTTTCGTTCATGTTCACATGGTGAAAGTCAATATGAACCAGCTTGCCGGTCAACGTTTCCCGTTGCACGTTTTGAATTAGTACCGGAAGAACACCCGAACCCGGTATCGCAGCCTGCAGAATGGCTCGCGGATTTTTTCTAAGCACTTCCAGTACTTCTTTCTCATTCACTTCGACTGAAACCGTTGTTTTTCCTATCCCATATAACACAGCCGGAATTCGTCCCAACTTTCTTCCTTGCTTCATAATGGACTTTGATGTGCCGGCTCGTTCGCTTAATTGAATGGTTTTACTCATAATTTTGATTCCTGCTCTCTTTTGACCATAATTTCTTGTCAATTAAGATCATACCACGACCATAAGATCTTGTCAAATTGAGAGCAAGAACATTAAATTTTTTATTCTATCAGCCAGATAGACTTTTTTCAGGATTTTAACACTATTCATACTCTATAAAAGGATCCGGAATCTCAATTCGATAAGCTTCGGCGTCACTAACCCCTACTGAAAGCATTGCCCGGCCATTATTTAACCGTATAAGCCCGCCGCTGAATATTACATCTTCAAGGTCAGGCCGTTTCTCGGGTCCTTCCGGAAAATCGCTTCTCGCCGCTATGATTTTAATGGGCGTTTTCTCACATGTCTCGGGATTTATTGAAAAAACCATAGAGTAGTAATGCTTATTCTTTTGGTTATCGAAACAAGCGATATGTCCCAGGACACCAACAAGACCATTTTTCAATAAATGCGCCTCGTTCGCGCCTCCCCATTCTTCAGCGACAAATTGGTCTTGAATTATATCCGCATCGATAAAGGTTTGTTCATCAAGCTCCTCCAAAGAACGGATAATTGTAAATCCAATTTGCCCTCTTCCGCCCCTAATTCCTTGCGGTCTGGTAAAAACACCGATTCTGCCGTCGGCTAGTTCAATTAATCGAATATCCTTCATTGTGCCGGGACCGGAGGAGAAGTGACATAGAGAATCGATACTGAGCCCCCGGTAAAATTGAGTAACCCAAGAAACGATTTTATTGGAATTATCGGCTGCAGTGATGACTTCAACACCACCAAAAATCAGCTCTCCCTTAATCATGGTTATGAAAGGATCCTGCAAATTATAGGTGTGTGTATGCACTCTCGGATTCCAAACTTCGTCTGTTTGCGTAAAGAAGAACACTTGCGAAAACTCACTGTCGCGTTCCTCAACCCTTCCCACGATAACTTCTTCCCCATCATAGTTGAAAGGCGCAGTTATATTATAAACATCACGTTTGCCGACACCCGAGAACATTAACTTTTCCACTTTAGCTGCTCGAGGAGCAGCACGAAATTTAACCAGCAGTTGTTCGCAAGTCTCAGCCTCTGTTCCTTCAACTATCATTCTTGTCCCCCTGATGCTCATTCGATTCATATGTGGTACATTCACTTCGTTCAATCTCATCGATTACAATGAGCTGCCCAGGCTGTACCTTAAAATATATACAGAGCTTAAGAAGCAGATCTCGCGGATACTGAACCATCTCATCCTTATACATTCTTCGAATGGAATCAAAGTGATAATTAACATCTTTGGCAAGTTTACGGATTGATAAACCAGGATCATGGTTTTCCATGACCTCTTTCAAGTTGCTTCGTATGGCTGACATTTCCAGCACCTCCTACAACAATATATATCGATCAATGTGGAGAGTCAATAATTTGACAAGAAAAAATGGTCATGGTAAACTGTGATCATGGAAAGATATAGAATATTTTTTAGAAAATTGAACAGCGGTTGATTTATTTCAGAAAATAAAGGTCTCTTTATTTTCTTTTTTTATTCCCAAATAATATGAAACGTTAATGGGAGGTACTAACTTGAAGAATACCAGCAGTAATCGGAATATCGTCTTTTTAGGAACCAGCCTGCCAAGAGAATGTGGCATTGCCACATTCACACAAGACTTATTGGATCAATTCGCTCAGAAACAAGGCTTTAACATACCTCGCATTATTGCGGTAAACAACAAGGAGTCGTACAACTATCAGGAGCAAGTTGTGATGCAAATCGATCAACAGAGGTTGTCGGATTATTTGGATGCTGCCGATCATCTGAATCTCTCAAGCGTTAACCTCCTCGTTATCCAGCATGAATTCGGGATTTATGGTGGTGAAAGCGGCGAATTTCTTATTCCCTTTGTCGAGAGATTGAAAATCCCGTATGTTGTCATCTTTCACACCGTATTAACAAAGCCCAGCCCTAAACAGCGCCATATAATGAACCGGATTGCAGAATTAAGCGTTAAAGTCGTAACAATGAGTCAGTCTACCGTAATAGACCTGAATTCAATTTATGGAATAGATATAAACAAAATCACGTTCATTCATCATGGCGTACCATTTGTTAGAACGAAGTCAAGAACAAAGCTTAAAGAAGAATATGGATTTGCAGACCGGAGGATCCTTTCAACCTTCGGTTTTTTAAGTCCGGGTAAAGGAATTGAATACGGCATAGAGGCAATGCGGGGAGTTGTAGAACAGCACCCGGACTCACTATATATCATATGGGGAAAGACACATCCCGTAGTCAAACGGGAAACAGGTGAAGTGTATAGACAGAAGCTGACGGAACTTATAAGAAAATTCGGTTTGGCTGATAACATTCTATTTGTCGATAAACTGTTATCTCAGGAAGAAGTAATTGAATCCCTTGTTATGTCCGACATTTACATGACCCCTTATTTGGGAAAGGATCAAGCGGTTAGCGGAACCTTGGCTTACGGTATCGGTTATGGAAGAGTCATTGTTTCGACTCCTTACCGTTATGCAGAGGAAATGCTCGCAGGCGGCAGAGGCTTGCTTGCGGATTTCCGTAACTCTTCCTCTTTGGAAGCATGCATACTTAAGCTGCTTGGGAACCCGTCACTGGTCAAGGAAATGGAAGCTCGAACACTCGCCCTTGGGCAAACAATGATGTGGGGCGAAATCGCCAAACGGTATGCAGCTGTCTTTCATGAAAGCATAGATCATTTATCGAAGAGGAGTGTGATTTAATGAAGGTGCAAACCATTGCTCACTTACAGACCGATTATATGCACAGGCTTACAGATGATACAGGAATCTTTCAGCATACTAAATTCGGTGTTCCCGATCGTACGAGAGGATATACGACAGACGATAATGCACGGGCATTAATTGCCGCTGTGCTAATGTACAGCACCGGTAGAAATTCACAAGCGCTGGGCCTTATACAAACTTACACTTCGTTCATCTATCACTCTCAGAATCCGGATGGAAGCTTTAGAAATTTCATGGATTATAACCGTCTTTTTTTAGAAGATAGAGGCTCCGAAGATTGTCAAGGACGCACCCTTTGGGCACTCGGCTTTACGCTCTCTCATTCTATCGTACCGGACAACTTACAAAACACCTGCCGCTACATGATTAATCAGGCAATTCCGCAGGTACAAGCGCTGGGCTCTCCGCGAGCACAAGCCTATGCAATTGTAGGGCTGAGCTTCCTGCTGGAAACCCCACATGCGTTAGCCTACTCGTTTCCGTATCCACATATTGAAAGCAGTAAGGAATCGGCGGAATTTCTGCCGCGGAACACCATCTCGAGCTTAATAGATCATATGGCTTCACGTTTGCAAAACCAATATATTCGGAATAAAAGCGGCGGCTGGAATTGGTTTGAGGACAGCTTGACCTACGGCAATGCAATGCTTCCTTGGGCGTTATTCAAAGCCGCCCGTATTTCAGGCAGAGACGAACTGAAGAAGGCCGCAAAGGAAAGCCTTGATTTTCTGATATCGAAGACCTTTTCCCCGGAAGGTTATTTCAAGCCTATCGGCAGTCATGGCTGGCAGCTTCGCGGTGGCGACGCCGCGCTTTATGATGAGCAGCCCATAGAAGCATGCGAAATGCTGCTGGCCTGTAAGGAGGCTTATACCGTACTCGAAGATCCCACCTATCTGAAACGGGCAGCTCTGTGTTACGAATGGTATTTAGGCCATAATTCGTTGAATCTCTCTTTGATAGATCCGCAAACCGGCGGCTGCTATGATGGCATTCATTCGACAGGCTTGAACCTGAACCAAGGCTCGGAGAGTATAATTTCTTACTCTATTGCCCGACTGGTCATGCATCATGAATAAATTCGCAACTATACTTGCAGGCGGGGGCGGTACTCGGTTCTGGCCGCTATCCAGAGAGGAAACACCGAAGCAGCTTCTTAATATTAGCGGTAACGATATTATGTTAAATGATACCATCGAGAGGTTCAAAGGGATCATCCCTCAAGAAAATACGGTAATCGTTACGAATCGGTCGCAAGCCGCATTGCTTGAGAGTATCATGCACAGAAGTGTCTTGAAAGGTAACATATTGATCGAACCCGTAGCTCGAAACACCGCTGCAAGCATTCTTTTTGCGGCCTTCTTTATTGAAAAATTACACGGCGATTCCTTGATGGTTGTACTGCCATCCGATCATTACATTACCGATGAGAACCAATTCCGGCAAACGCTGAACGAAGCCTGTACGGCGGCAATGGATACAGACAAGATCGTAACCATCGGAATCAAACCGACGTTTCCTTCTACAGGCTATGGATATATTTCCTATGATAATGTGCCATATACGACAAGTCCTTGTCCCATCTATGAAGTAGATGAGTTTGTAGAAAAACCAAATTTTCAAAAAGCGCAAGCTTATTTATCCTCCGGACATTATTTGTGGAACAGCGGTATATTTATTTGGAAAACGTCTGTCATCATCGAAAACTTCAAACGTTATCTGCCCAGACTTTATAAAACGATGCTTCCGCTCAGAGATCACCTGGGAACCGAATCGGAAGAGGATATGATAAATAAGATTTATCCGATGCTGCAATATATTTCTATTGACTACGGGATACTTGAACGCTGCGATGAAGTCGTTGTCCTGCCTGGTAATTTTGGCTGGAATGATATCGGCAGCTGGGATGCTCTTGGAGCGATTTTCCCTCCGGATGAGTCAGGTAATATTGTAAAAGCGAATTACATGGGCATCGATACGCGAAATTCGATCATATATGGAAACGGCAGACTGATTACAACAATAGGCATAGACGGTTTAATCATCGCGGACACAGGGGATGCATTATTGATCTGTCCCAAATATAAAGCACAGTCTGTCAAGGAGATCGTCGATATGCTAAAGGAAAAAGGGATGATCGAATATGTATAGAGAAATGGTTCTGTTTCCGAAACGGTCGGAAGACAAGAGCTTATATAATACGAAGCTGCCGCTGAAATTGTCGGCAGCCTTCGTTCGTTAACGGGTAGGATAACGCATTACAAGCGCGCGCTCATAAAATAACTTGCTCCCAATTTTTGTTCAGTTAAGTACCATGTTTATGGTGAAATTGCGGAGTGGAGGGAATTCGAAATAATTGTCACGGGTCACTTCATCTCCTTTGCCTTCAACCGCGCAAGCAGCTCCGCGATATACTTCGTCAGCTGGACGCTGATTTCCGAGCGCATAACATCCCGGGTCATCCCGAATTTCTCCTCGTAACCGCGGCAGAAGCAGCGATGATAAACAACCATCTCCTCCTGTTCATCGGCCACCACTCGGATATTTCTTTTCCTCAGCTCGCCGCGCAGCTTATAAAAATCCTCCGAAATCATCAACAATACTTTGCTCCCGGCAGCGAAATAAAGACGTTTTAAAATGTTGTTCGAATTTTCAACGTCGGAGATGCTGCGTTGAATCATCTTCTCCATATGCGGCAGAAGGATATAGTCACGTACCATAATACGTTCCTCAGTCGTCATAACTTTCCGAGCAGTATCAGGCTTCGAATTGTACTGTTCCGCATGCTCCGTCAGCAGCATTTTCGTCTTCCAGCGTTCATTCCCGTCCAATTTGCTCATTTAAAGTGGCCTCCAATTTGCTCCGCTCTCTCTCGCGCTACTCCCGCCTCCAGCAAGGATGAAGCTCGCATAACAGCATTGGTTCCGAACCTTCGTTTAATCTCGTCTATCGCGCTTTCTTTGCGATACACGCGGGACCGGTCTTCGAATAGAGTCAACTGAATGACGTTATCCTCCGATAGCTGAGACAAGGTGACGCTAAGATGGCTGATCGGCATTCCGCTCCAATGCTTCGTGAAGAGTTTAAGCGCGGCCGCCGCGACTTCGTGCGTTAAGGATGTCGGTTGATGCAGCGTCATTTGTCGGCTGAATCCCGCCGACCGTTCCCCGTCCGTTTCCCCAGCGCCAACCGATACGACTCGGCCTTGATAACCGTAGCCGCGCGCACGCTGACAAACTTCAACGACGAGTTCTAATAACACGACTTCAATATCCTTAAGCTTTGTATATAACCGCCATCGCAACGTTTTTCCATGACTGATATTTTTTATCTGAGACCGAATACCGGTTACGACAGGCGAAGGATCGATACCGCGTGCAGTCTGCCAGTAGTAGCCCGCTTGTATATCGCTCTGACGCCCCATCCGCCGCCGCATCTTCGCTTTGAAATCACCGAAATCAAGCCGCGCGATGTCTCCGATTGTGCTGAGGCCCATCCGCAAAAAATGATTGGTCATCCGGCTGGCGACCATAAACATTTGGTGTACGGGCAGCGGCCAAAGCACCGCCTCGATATTGTCCTGATTAAGCTCGAAAATGCCGTCGGGCCGCTTTTTGGCGAAGTTGTCCGTCGCCATTTTCGCTAATATCTTCGTCGGTCCAATCCCAACGCGCGACCATACGCCTGTCGAGATTAATACACGCTCTTGTATCTGTCGCGCGATTTCGCGAGGTGAACCGAAGTATTTAACGGAGCCGGTTACATCGAGAAACTGCTCATCGATCGAATATGGCTCGACCTGGTCAGTAAATGACGCGAAGATTTCAGAGATAAACAGCGAAATGCTTATATACGTTTGCATGCGCGGACGCACGACGATAAGATCCGGACACTTATCGAGCGCCTCCCCTACACGTGAGGCCGTAGTAACACCGTTAGCCTTCGCGATTGGACAGGCGGCAAGAATGATACCGCCCTTTCTTTCCGGGTCGCCGACGGCTATCGGCTTATCGCGCAGGTCCGGCCGCCCCGCTTTTTCAACAGAAGCGTAAAACGATTGACCGTCAACGAGAAAAATCGTCCGCTCCATTCTGTTCACCCCTTCAATACGAACGTTAGTTCGTGATTATTATATGACGAGAATGCGCGTTCGTATACAGGTAAATTTTTTCCTGTGCAAATCGGGCTCAAATCGTACTATGATCTGGCAGAGGGACAAGTCAGCGTATGCTATTAATTGGGGGAAGTATTATCATTGGATTAAACATCATGTAAACTAATATTAAATGTGAACAATAATATAGCGAGGGAGGATGAGCTAGGATGCTTTATGATTTGCGGGGTGAGGCAGATATGTCACCTATTGTGGGAATATTATATTCCGCCGTGGAAGAGAACAGCCAACGACTGCAATTAATCACTGATGGCATGTCGCAGGAAGAAGTAGATTACAAGGGTCCAAACAACAGCTTTAATAGCACCGCTCAGTTAATAAAACATATCATGTATGTTGATCTTAATTGGGTATATAGAATCAAAGGACAACCGCTTCCTCATTCTTTAATAGAGCAATATGGACCCATGATAGATGCAAATAATAGGCTTCCGATGGTCAAAGGGAAGTCTTTGAACACACTTATGTCGGAATATGAAGGTGTAGTAAAAATGTTGAAGGACGCATGTACACAATTAACAGATGCCGATCTGGATAAAGTCGTCACCTTTGGACATGAAAATGAAAAGCAAGCAACCATACGCTGGGGACTATGGCACATGGCTGACCATAGCCGCTATCATCAGGCCCAAATTAATCAGCTTAGAAAGTGGTATCACGAGTTTATAAGTAAAGAAGCTGACTTCGGTTGACACTCCGAAGTCAGCTTTTTTGTCCAAAGACATTCTAAGATATGTGATCAGGATATCGGGGTTGCGGCGTCAAAGGATACATATTATCTCCTGCAACTTTCCGGGCAAGCTGGTCCATCAATTGGTCATTCTCGGGATTTTCGTAAAAAGCAATTTTCGTATCAATGAGTTCCAGATTTTTGTTTAAATCCTCGATTTGTTTTAATACGGTTGTTCGATGCTTATTGAACAATTCTTTTCGGATTTCTCCTGTTATACTGCCTTCCTTGGCCCAATCACAATATTGCTTAATATCTTTGATTTGCATGCCGGTATTTTTCAGGCAGCAAATCAACGCGATCCAATCCAGATCCCAGGCAGTGAACACCCTGTTCCCGGATTTGTTTCGTGAAATAAATGGGAAAAGCCCTTCTTTATCATAAAAACGCAAGGTATGCACCGAAAGATTGAAAATTCTGGCAACATCACTAATGGTATAATTCATCGTTTTACCTCTTTCTATTGACTTAGAGTTATCTCGAAGTGCTAATCTCACTTTAAACCTCTGAATTTTCAATTTCAAGCGGTTAATCCGTTTTACAAGGAGAGTTATAGGATGCAAACCACCAAAAAAATCGCATTGGTAACGGGCGGAAGTCGCGGCCTTGGAAGAAATTCAGCTCTGGCTTTATCGGAAAAAGGAATTGACGTGATTCTCACTTATCACACGCAAAAAGACGAAGCGGATTCGGTTGTTAAGGCAATAGAAAGCAATGGCGGCATAGCTCATGCTTTGCAGCTTGACGCCGGCCTTGTTTCCTCATTCGATGCTTTTGTGTCACAGATATCGGAAGTGTTAATGGTAAAATGGGATCGAAATGATTTCGATTTTCTTGTTAACAATGCAGGCTTCGGTTTGCATGCACCGATTGCAAGCACAAACGAAGAACAGTTTGACAGTTTGATGAATGTGCATTTTAAAGGCGTTTTCTTTTTGACCCAGAAATTAATTCCTCTTCTCGCCGATGGTGGAGCGATTGTCAACGTTTCAACGGGATTGACCAGGTTTTCGATTGAAGGCTTCGGTGCATATGCGGCAATGAAAGGGGCGGTGGAAATTCTGACGAAGTATATGGCTAAGGAATTGGGACCTAGAGGGATTCGGGTCAATACGGTAGCCCCAGGAGCGATCGCTACGGATTTCGGCGGGGGGGCTTTGAAACACAATCAAGGAATGAAAGATTATATCAGTTCACTGACAGTGTTAGGCAGAGCAGGAGAACCCGATGATATTGGAGGAATTGTCGCTTCTTTATGTCTGTCTGAAATGGGCTGGATAAATGGGCAACGGATTGAGGCTTCCGGAGGAATGCTTCTCTAAGGCCGCATAACGGGGCCGCCACGAACGAATGAGCGGCCCTATTTAGATGTTTCTATCATCGAAAAAGTCAAAATATTTTTACAATAGAAAAAATAATTGGCTAATTAAAGAATAGTCTTCAGTTACAATTGTATCGAAGGGCTAGTCTTTAATCTGATTTTGCAAGGAGGTGAAAGCGCTTTATTTTTTAGGCAGTGTCTCTACGCTTGCCGCAAGAAAACACCATTATGATGGGAGGTTTAAGAAATGAAGAAGAAAACGAAGCTAGTGTTTACGTTAATGGTTGTTCTCGGTCTTTGTTTAAACATCGTGGCGGTTCCAGCCAGTGCAGCATCGGTAACGATCAGTAACAATGGATTCCAGTTCAAGGATACAAGCAGTAACCCGATTCAGGCTCACGGTGGCGGCATGATCAAGGTCGGAAGCTACTATTATTGGGTTGGTGAAAATCGTGACGGCACAAACCTGGTAGCACTATATCGATCTTCGGATTTAAAAAATTGGGAGCTGCGCGCCAACATCATAACTAAGGCTATGGGCGGCGAACTCGCGACAGCGAATATCGAACGTCCAAAAATCATTTATAATGCGTCGACGAGCAAGTACGTACTTTGGATGCATAAAGAAAATGGAGTTGACTATGGGGAAGCCCGCGTTGCCGTCGCCTCCTCAAGCAATATCGAAGGACCTTATACTTATCACGGCAGTTTCCGTCCTCTCGACTACGATTCGCGTGATATGACAGTCTATAACGACAATGGCACAGCTTACTTGATTTCGTCTACGCGGGTGAATGCCGACCTTAACATTTATCGTCTGACATCTGATTTCCTCGGTGTCGATGCGCTTGTGCATACGCTTTGGGTTGGACAATATCGAGAGGCTCCAGCTATGTTTAAGCGTGGATCTACCTACTTCCTCATTACATCCGGCGCTACGGGCTGGGCTCCGAACCAGGCCAAATATGCGACTGCATCCAGTATAGAAGGAACTTGGACAAATCCGACAAACTTCAGCAATTCCAATACGTATAACTCGCAATCTGCTTACGTAATTCCTGTAGAAGGCTCCTCGACTACTTCTTATCTATATATGGGCGACCGTTGGGCGGGAGCATGGGGGGGAGCGGTCAACACGTCAGAATATGTGTGGCTGCCGCTCACCTTCCCTACAAGTACAACACTTTCGATGAACTGGTACGACGAGTTGACGATCGATACGGCGACGGGAGCGATCTCCGGCTCGAATAACCAACCGGTTAATACGACGAGCTTTTATAAGATCAGTAATCGCAACAGTGCCAAGCTTCTCGGAGTTACAAACGGCTCAACGCTTGATGGTGCTCAAATTGAGCAGTACACGGATGGCGGCTGGACGAGCCAGCATTGGCAGTTCATCGATGTTGGCGGCCGTTACTACAAGATTAAAAACCGGAACAGCGGCAAAATAATGGACATTAGCAGCGGCTCAAGCGCAGATGGGGCGAATAATATCCAATATACGGATAACGGCGGATTAAACCAGCAGTTTCGGATTATCACCACCGGTAACGGCTACTTCAAAATCATGAACGTCAAAAGCCGCAAGGTGCTTGATATTACCGATGGTTCGACAGCTAATGGAGCCGATACGATCCAATGGACAGACAATGGCGGTACGGACCAACAATTTTCTTTCACAAGTACTAGCTAAATAACAGCGCGCTTAAATTAATAAAGAGCAATCCTTGTTAAATCCGCTGTAAATGCCAATTATTATCCTGAAAAAAAGAAGCTATCCAAAATGGATAGCTTCTTTAAATTTAACTTCAGGTTGATTCCATTCTAGATACTCCTCGCTTATTTTGATGCTGCACGCAGATCTACGCAAATCTCCAAGAATGGCGGGTAAGAGCCGCGAAGCGTGAAGGAGCTTGGCATCTCGCGAATCTTGATCACGGATTTAGGATAATATTGACAAATTAAGTAGGAGCAGTATGGCAAGTGAGATATAATAAGTATAGAAACCGCTTACACTGCACTTCTCATCATATAGGTTTCACAATCGACAGAGGGGTGTATTAGTGATTGATAAAGAGAGGGTTTTTCCGCAAGAGTCTGCTTTTGATTCTGGTCATCTCCAGTATTCCGGGTCTTATCGTAGGCGCTGTTATTTATTGGTTCGCCGGCGTTCGTTTGGAGAACGAGCTGCTTCAGCTTCATAAGAACCAGATTCAGCAAAGAGTCGCTCATATCGACGAGCAATTTTTTCATCTCGAATCGTCAATTGCTCACTGGGCTCTCGACCCGAAATTCAACAGCGACTTAAAAACGATGAATTTCGGAAGGGAGTTCGAAACAACCAGAGATATCATCACAACCTTAAAGGTGATGCAGGGCTCGAGTCCGCTGGCAAGCCGGGTGGAGCTGTTTGTGAACGGTTCCGCGCCTTACCTGCTAAGTCCGGAATACGACATTCTAACCGACAAAGCTGCGATTGACAGTTATAATCAACTGCTCTCCTATGCGACACTCCTTTTCTGGACGAAACAGCGGCCGAAGAGCCCGGACGAAGCGGCAAAGCAGGATCTGGTTCTGGTTCATAAAATACCGGCCGCCGAGCCGGAATCAATTGGAGCACTCATGATTCGTCTCGATACGGGCAAACTGTCAAGTCTGTTAAATACGCTGACGCCTTATAATGTCGGAGATACATTCTTCATGCAGACGGACGGAGATGTGTTGTTACCCAGTACCGGCACGAGCGCGGAAAGCTCCTTCCGGCACAGTTTGAAGTATGAAGTGCTCCAGCGGGGAATCGAGTCGGACTCCTTTCTGTACGAATGGGAAGGAAATACGTATGCGGTCTCTTTCGGGATCTTATCCCGCATAGGCACCGAGTGGATATATGTGTCGGCTTCGCCTGTCAGTGCGATTCTGAAGCCGATGGTATTCATTTCCAAGCTGATTCTGTTTGTCAGCGGCGCCTCACTGCTGTTGGTAGGCTTTCTGTCCTGGCTTACATCTTTGAAGATTTACACCCCGATCGACCGGCTCATTCACTTGCTTGGAGCTGATCGCTTGTTCACCAAAAGTGCGGCCGATTATCACGATGAATTCAACTTCATTGAAAGACAGTGGCTGCATTTGACGCGGGAAAGTCTTGCTCTTCAAAACAAGCTCGAGCAGCAGCTGCCGCATGTGAAGGAAGGCTTCCTGCTGCAATTGGTGCAAGGCTTTCTCTATTTGCATTCGGAAGAAGAATTGCTGGAACGAATGAGAAGCTTCGGCTGGGATGTCGAGGGACGGCAATTTCTTGTGCTCTATGTTCAATTAACCGGCTTCGAAAATTTGGAGGGGAGGTTCTCCCCGGGCGACGAAGGCTTGGTCACTTTCGCTGCCGCGAATATTATATCAGAGCTGGCAGAGAACCGCTTCGAGCAGGCCAATATGATCAATTTTCACGATTTGTCGGTTGGATTGTTCATATTACATCCCGCTGACAGGCCGTATCAAGCGGAGCTTAGAGCGCTCAGCAACGAGCTCATACAGGCGATCAGCCATCTTTTGAAATTGCGGGTTTCGGTCACGATCGGCAAACCTTCGACCTCCATCGTCCAGCTGCATCCCCACTATGAAGAAGTAAAGGAAGCGCTCGTATACCGGAAATTTGTAAGTGAGAACCAGATCATCGACTTAGAATCGCTTGAAGAGGGTGAAACGAATGAGCTGCGGTATCCGTTTGCCCTGGAACGGGAAATTATCCAAATGCTCCGCACAGGCCATCAGCAGGAAGCGCAAGGCTTTATTGCCGCTTTCCTGGATGCGCTGCTGGAACGGGGAGCGAAGGAAATCGACGTTCAGCAATGCATGCTCCAATTGCTCGGCAGCATTCTGCATACGATCCGGCAAGCTGGTATGGATCCGAACCGAGTGTTCAAATCCAAAAATTTGTACGAGCAATTGGCGCAAATCCGGGAACCGCAGCAAATGCTGAACTGGTTCGACATCAGAGTCGTGCAGCCGTTTGTACAAGAGCTGGAAGTACGTCCGGGCGTGCAAGTCACGAAGGCTACCCAGTCCGCTGTGGTCTATTTGCAAAATCGTTATATGGAAGACATCTCACTCGACAGCTGCGCGGAACACGTCGGCATGAGTCCGGTCTCGCTCAGCAAATCATTCAAGCAGGTGATCGGCAAAAACTTCATCGATTATTTGACGGAGCTGCGGATGGACAAGGCGAAAGAACTGCTCCGCGAGACGGATCAGAAAATCAATGATATCGCAGTGAACGTTGGATACCAGCACAGTTATTTCAATCGGCTGTTCAAAAAGCTGGAATCGACCACACCGAGCGAATACCGGGAGAGAAGCCGCCGAGCAGGCCGGGGAGCCTTGTAAACAGGAAAACTTAAGGTGCGGGGCTGTGACCGTAAGCGGGAATTTGCTTACCGGGCAGCCTCTTTTTTTTGCGCGCCAATAATGTCTTATAGGAGAAAAAAGTGCGAACGGGACGCCTGAGGCAGGCGGAAAATTGTCTTAGAACGAAAAAAATGAAAAACCGGCAGAATGTGGCGTGAGAAAAAAAGTCTGATTGTTGGAAACTACCCATTCGCATACAGTACCAGTATGAGATATTCAGGAATCGAATAACAGCACTGCGAGGAGTGAGAACATGAATAATGCGTTAGATCCTGGACAAGCTGCAGCGCCGGCTCGGGGCGTAACGGCCGTAAGAAAGCCGACGCTGTTGTCCCGGATGCTTCGGGACAGGCATTTGATGCTCCTGCTTATTCCGGGAGTGGTTTACTTTATCGTGTTTAAATATGTTCCCATGTGGGGGGTGCTGCTGGCTTTCAAGAACTATTCCCCATACACCGGTTTCTTGCAAAGTGAGTGGGTCGGGCTTGAACACTTTAAGCGTTTTTTCGGGGATCCTGCATTTTTGCGGTTAGTACGCAATACGCTGCTGCTCGGTCTTTATGATATGATTTTTTTCTTTCCGGCACCGATTATCTTGGCTCTGCTGCTTAATGAGGTCCGCGTAGGATTTTATAAACGCTTTATCCAAACGCTTGTTTATATCCCGCATTTTATTTCGATGGTAATCGTCGCCAGCATCAGCTACTTGCTGCTGACGACTGAGGGCGGCGTCATCAACGAGCTTATGCTCAGGCTGTTCGGGCAAAAAATAGCATTCTTGACGGACGAAAGCTGGTTCAGGCCTCTTATCATCACGCAAAGCGTATGGAAGGAAATGGGCTGGGGGACGATCATTTTCCTGGCTGCGCTTGCCGGTGTGGATCAGGAGCAATATGAGGCGGCTTTCGTTGACGGAGCGAACCGGTTCCGGCAGCTGTGGCACATTACGCTTCCCGCCATTAGCGGGACGATTATCGTGCTGCTCATTTTGCGGATGGGTAATTTCCTTGACCGCGGCTTCGAGCAGGTGCTGCTGATGACCAATGCGCTGAACCGTCCTGTAGCCGAAGTGTTCGATACGTATGTATATACAGTCGGGATATTGCAGGCTCAATTCAGCTATAGTTCCGCAGTTGGGCTGTTTAAAGCCATCATCGGCATTATTCTGGTATTTTCATCCAACTATTTGGCCAAAAGATCCGGACACTCCGGGATATTCTGATCGAGGAGGGAAAGCCGTGTTCACGCGTCATCAAACTTTCAGCGAGAAAACATTCGATATTTTCAATTATTTGTTTCTGGCGCTGGTCGCCCTTACCATGGTTCTTCCGATTATGTACATCGTGGCCGGCTCGTTTGCCAGCGATGCGGAGATCGGCAGAAGAGCGTTCTTCCTGATTCCGCAGGATGTATCACTGAATGCTTACAAATTCGTCTTCAAAGACAATACGCTGCCTACAAGCTTATTAAACTCAGTGTTCATAACCGTAGGCGGGACCGCAGTGAATCTGTTCTTCACACTTACGATGGCATATGCGTTATCGCGGAAGCAGCTTACCGCCCGCGGCTTCTTTACGAAAATGGTCATCTTTACGATGATGTTCGGCGGCGGCATCATTCCGACTTATCTCGTCGTGAAAAACCTCGGGCTGCTTAACTCCTATTGGGCCGTTATGCTGCCGGTTGCGATAAATGCTTTCAACTTGATTGTCGTTAAGACGTTCTTTGAGGAACTCCCCAGCGAGGTGATCGAATCCGCAAGGATTGACGGCTGCAACGATATCGGTGTGCTGTGGCGAATTGTTTTGCCTCTTTCCAAGCCGGTTATCGCGACTTTCGCCCTGTTCTACGCCGTTTCCCATTGGAACGATTTCTTCAATGCTTTGATTTATTTAACCGATGCCAATAAGTGGCCGATGCAGGTGCTGCTGCGACAGCTCGTACTGCTCGCGACGGGCTCCCTGGAAATGGGGACTTACGACCCGACTTATGTGAAGCCGCCGGATCAGTCGATCAAAATGGCCGTCATCGTCGTAGGCACGCTGCCGATTTTGATGGTCTATCCGTTCCTTCAAAAGCATTTTGCCAAAGGGGTTTTATTAGGGGCTGTCAAAGGATAATGTGGTCAAGATTTGTTTAATGCCTGTGCTGCTGCTGCATCCGTAGGTCCACTGATGACGGGTGTATGCTTCAGATAGATTCATACACGGTTTATTCAAAGCGTATGCTTCCGAAGTGAGTTTTTTGCTTGCAGGGCTATATTCTCAGGAAGTATCGCAAAAAACTCAAAGCGTATGCTTCCGAAGTGAGTTTTTTGCTCGCAGGGCTGTATTCTCAGGAAGTATCGCAAAAAAACTCTTAAGGAGGAAAAAGAAGTGAGATGGAACAGAAAAAGAATAATGAACAGCGTCATTGGTGGAGTTCTGCTCTTAACAGTGCTGGCGGGTTGCAGCTCGGGGAATGAACCCGATGCGACGGCACCGGCTCCGGCCGGCAATGCCGATGAGGCGAAGACGGATGCGACGAAAGAAAAACCTTTTCCGATCAGTTTTATGCTGAAAAGCTACGTCAATGACTCGGCGACGCCGGAAAGTAAAGTGTGGAAGAAAATTGAAGAGTACACGAACACGAAGCTGGATCTGCAGTTTACTCCCGATACCAACTACACAGATAAACTGAATATCGCTCTTGCCTCCGGGAACTTGCCGACGCTCGTATTCACTAACAACGCGAAGGATTCCGCGATTGCGAACGCCATCAATGGGGGGGCTTTCTGGGAAATCGGACCTTATTTCAGTGATTATCCGAACCTAAGCCAAGCGAACCCGAACGTGCTGGAAAACACATCGGTCAACGGCAAATACTACGGCATTTACGTGTCCCGGCCGATCGGCCGCTACGGCATCATGTACCGGAAAGACTGGCTTGATGTGCTTGGCATGAAGGAACCGACAACGATTGACGAGTTTTACGATATGCTGAAAGCGTTTACCGATAACGATCCCGATAAGAACGGCAAGGACGACACTTACGGTATGGTCGTCACCCGTTTCGGCGGCCCGTGGGATATGATGCAAACGTGGTTCGGTGCTCCGAACAAGTGGAGAGATGAAGGCGGCAAGCTTGTTCCGACCCATTTGACGCCGGAATATATGGATGCGCTCAAGTTCTTCAAGAAGCTGTACGACGAGAAATTGGTCAACCAGGATTTTGCGGTATACGATTCGGCCAAATGGAATGATCCGGTTATCAACAACCAGGCCGGTGTCATCCTCGACGTCACCGAGCGTTCCTATCAAATCGACGAACAGATGCAGCAGAGCAATCCGAATGGCGCTATGGAGGTAATGGGCGCTGTAAGCGGGCCTAAAGGCCTTTTCAATTTACCGACAGCCGGTCACAATGGCATGTTCCTCATCTCCAAATCCGCTGTGAAAACGGAGGATGATCTGCGTAAAGTACTTGCCTTCATTGACAAGACGAATGACAAGGAAACGCAGGCTCTAATCAGCCAGGGCATGGAAGGCACTCACTACAAATTGGAAGACGGCAAATTGGTTCCGCTCCTCCTTTCAACCGACCCGATGACGCCGGATATCAACAACAAGAGCATCACCCAAATCCTGACTTCCATCCCGTACCTGACGCCGGACATGTTCAAGCCCGCTACGCCGCTTCGGGCGAAGTCGCTTGAAGTGCAGAGAGCGAACGAGAAGATCGTCGTTACGAACCCGGGCGAACCGCTTACCAGCCCGACGTATACGATGAAAGGCGCGCAGCTCGACCAAATCGTGAATGACGCCCGTACCAAATTTATTGTCGGCAAAATCGACGAAGCGGGCTGGAATGCTGAGATGGAGCTGTGGAAAAAGAGCGGCGGCGATGACTACATGAAAGAAATGAGCGAAGCCTACGCGCAAAACAAAAAGTAAGATAAAGCGATAGACATTTGAAAACGGCCGGCTCCTGAATTGGAGATCTTATGGAGCCGGCTTTTTAATGCGGAAAGGTCGCGGGACATTCCCGTTCCATCTGCAAATATCCGGGTAAACCGTAAGGATGGTGTTAAGTGATGGAACAACGACAAATGCGGAATCGAAAGACGAATGTCATTGTGTTTTTTACGGATCAGCAGCGATGGGATACGACCGGTTTGCATGGCAATCCGGCAGGTCTTACTCCCAATTTCGACCGATGGGCTGCGGAAGGAACTCATTTATTCAATACTTTTACATGCCAGCCGGTCTGCGGGCCGGCGAGAGCTAGCCTGCAGACCGGACTTTACGCAACGACGACCGGTTGTTACCGCAACGGGATTCCACTCCCGGAGCATGCCCGTACATTGGCTAATGAATTTCATGATGCCGGATATAAGACCGGTTATATCGGCAAGTGGCATTTGGCATCCACAAAGACAGAGCCGGTGCCGGAAAAGCTCCGGGGAGGCTACCAATATTGGCTCGCGTCCGATTCCCTCGAGCATACGTCCGACACTTATGACACGGTGGTTTATAACAACGATAATGAACGGGTGAAGCTTCCGGGCTATCGGGTGGATGCGCTGACGGATGCCGCAATCCGCTATGTAAATGGTCATCAGAACGATCCGTTCTTTTTGTTTCTCTCTTTCTTGGAACCGCATCATCAGAATCGAAGAGACGATTATCCTGCACCGTATGGCCATGCGGATTCTTACATATCCGCTTGGACGCCGCCCGATTTGGCAGAGCTGGGAGGGACATCGCAGCGTCATCTGCCCGGTTATTATGGAATGGTCAAACGACTGGACGAAGCCTTAGGGCGCCTAATGGATACATTAATTAGTCTGGATATGGCAGACTCTACCGTCGTTTTGTTCACCTCAGACCACGGATGCCATTTCAAAACACGCAATGAAGAGTACAAACGCTCCTGCCATGACAGCTCCATACGTATTCCGACAGCTATTTGGGGCCCTGGCTTTCAAGGCGGGGGACGCATCCGCGAGCTCGTGAGCTTGATCGATCTGCCGCCGACATTACTGCACGCAGCCGGACTTGAGATACCCGCGGGGATGCAGGGGCGTTCCATAGTACCGCTCATAAAGCGGCAGGAAGTAGACTGGCCCAGCGAAGTATTCGTGCAAATCAGCGAGTCGCAAGTAGGCCGCGCCATTCGCACTAAGCGCTGGAAATACAGCGTAAGCGCACCGCAGCGGGATGCCATAAAGGATAGCTCCAGCGATCTTTATGTCGAGGAATTCCTATATGACTTGCAAGCCGATCCGTGGGAGCTTAATAACCTTATTGAAAGTGAAGCGCACCGGGCAGTGAAACGGGTCATGAGAGAACGGCTCATTCGCCGGATGGTTGAGGCAGGGGAATTGCCTCCGCGTATCGAGGCAGTTCAAGAACATCCGAGAGGACAACTGAAAGTGCTCGATAGCGAATGTCAGGAATGATGGAAAGTCATCCGGAAGCTTACATATAATTTCATCCTATCGATAGTGAGGCGATGAATATGACTGAAACAAATAAGCCTTCCTGCTGCTCCGTTTCCAGAAATCAGGCTTCCTTAACGTACATTTCAGGGGAGCGGGACACAACGAATGAAGCGAATCACACTGCCCCCTCTGCACAACCAGCCAAGCAGGATATGATTTATTTGCCGGGCGGGGAGTTACTGATGGGAACTGATGATCATGAGGGCTTTCCTTCGGATGGAGAGGGTCCGGTGCGGGCCGTCACCATCACTCCGTTCTATATCGATCCATATGCGGTAACCAATATGGAGTTCCGGAAGTTTGCAGATGCCACCGGGTATGTAACGGAAGCGGAAACATTCGGATGGTCATACGTCTTTCATTCGTTTGTAGCCGAAGCCGAAGTCAAGGTCTTGGGTTCCCCTGTGCAAACGCCATGGTGGCTTGCAGTCGAAAGCGCCAGCTGGCGTGCGCCGGAAGGACCCGGCTCGGGGATCGAAGAGAGGCTCGATCATCCGGTTATCCATGTTTCCTGGAATGACGCAGAAGCTTACTGCAGATGGGCGGGCAAACGGCTGCCGACAGAGGCTGAATGGGAGTTTGCGGCCCGCGGAGGACTCGGTCAGAAACGATATCCTTGGGGGGATGAGATCAAACCCGGCGGTAGACATATGTGCAATATTTGGCAAGGGAAATTCCCTACAAAAAACAATGCCAGTGACGGCTATATCGGCACGGCGCCAGTTAAGTCCTATGAGCCGAACGGATTCGGCCTTTATCAAACGGCCGGCAATGTTTGGGAGTGGTGCACGGACTGGTTTAGCCCGACCTTTCATATGAACGGACCGCGGTCGAACCCTGCCGGGCCGCCGAAGGGGACGAGCCGTGTCATGCGCGGCGGTTCGTATTTATGCCACAAATCCTACTGCAATCGCTACCGTGCAGCTGCCCGCAGCCAAAATACGCCGGACAGCTCCACCGGAAATATCGGTTTTCGCTGTGCTGCTGACACTTGAGCACCTTAACAAATCGGTTCATCGGAAAAACCACGGTCACCCCGTGAAGTGCGATCATCTTCTTTAACAAATAAGTGAATGGATTAATGGAACGGAATCAGGCTGAAGTGTTGGAACATCTGATGATTCTTCCGAGGCCGTAAGAAGAGATTGCCGGCACGCATCGTGTATGATATAAGGTTATCAGAGCCTGCATGTCTAACAACGGAATCAGGATATGCCTGCTACGGACGTTGAGAGGAGTATTTTATACGAATGGAAGCCTATTTGTTTGTACATTTTAAAGAAAAGAAAACCCCTGATGGCGAGCAGATCTATTTTGCGCTCAGTACTGACGGATTTAATTGGGAACAGGTAAACGGCGGACAACCCGTCCTCTGGAGTGAAAAAGGTGAAAAGGGAGTTCGAGACCACACAATCGTGCGAACAAAGTACGGCAAATTTTATATCATTGCCACCGACTTGAGCCTTGCCAACTCTTTTAATTCCAAGTATAGGGGAAGCTGGGGGAACATTGTCAGAGAGGGAAGCAGATGCCTTTCCTTGTGGGAATCCGATGATCTTGTGAACTGGTCGGAGCAGAGAATGATCGAATTAGGCGATGAGGATTTGGGCTGTCATTGGGCGCCGGATGTGATTTACGATCATTTGGAACAAGACTACGTCATTCACTGGTCATCGCCTCACGTTTCGGATAATTACGAGCGTAAAGCAATCTATTATTCTCGAACAAAGGATTTTGAAAACTTCTCGAAACCGCAGCTCCTGTTCAGGAAGGAGGACAGCGGAGTAATTGATTCCGCCATATACGAAGACAACGGCTTGTTCTACCGGTTCTTGAAAAGCGAGGCAAACCCCGAAGGGATTATTCTGCAAAGGGGAGAAACCCTCACCGGTGAATACACAATAATCGAGGCTTTTAATGAGGAAATGGCAAAGCTCGGCCACACTGCCTATGAAGCACCTACAGCATATAAGCTCAGTAATGGTAAGTGGTGCCTGATGCTGGACTTTTTCGGAGTCGAGGGAGAGGGACAGGGGTATGTTCCTTTTATAGCCGATGAGATTGACAGCGGACGCTTTATCCGATCTGATGAAAGCTTCAGCTTCCCTTACCGTTTCAAGCATGGAACCGTGCTTTCCATAACAATGGACGAGTACAACAGGATAAAAAACGGGTACTAAATTGTGCGTAAGCAGAAAATAATGCAGGCAGACGTTCCTCTTGATGGAACGTCTGTTTTTTTACCATCTTCCAAGCTTTGCTCATAGGCTGCCGGCAGAGGTAAATACAGTTTAAAAAATAAATTACCGCGATGAAAGCTCTCTTGCCTGTTACAATGTTGGAAAGAACAATTAACAAAAGGGGATTGCCATGAAAAGCGGCTTTCAGATAGATTCCGAGATAAATCGGCGCCATACGCTAAAACAGGCGAAGGAAGCAGCGCTTAACGCCCTGCAGGAATATGAGGCAGACTGGAGTTCCATCCACTTCATTCAATTATCCGAACATGTAACGTTCCGTATAGTGGCCGGCGAGGGAGAACAGTTTTTGCTGCGCATTCACCCGGCGGGCAAACCGCCTGAGGAAACCAACTCCGAACTGGAATGGCTGTCAGCGATGAAGAGAAAGGGTCTTATCTTGCCAGAAGCATTACCGAATCGGGAAGGAGCCTTCGTCACGGAAACTTCGACAAGCTGCGGGAAAATGTTCTATGCGACTTTTTTAAGATGGATTGAAGGAGAACGCTTGGATAGAGGAGGACTCACAGAGGAGGCCATCCGCAAAATGGGAGCGATGATGGCGAGCCTCCACGAAGCAAGCGTTGATTTTAGCCCATCCGCCGGCTTTGTGCGCCCTTCATGGGGAAGCAGTAGCTTTCAAAGGGACTGGGCGCATCTGGGACTGAATCACCGGCATTTCATTTCGGATGAAGCCTTCGGATTGTACACCATGGCCGCAACTAAAGTGGCAGACCGTCTCAGCACATTAATAAGCCACAAACGGAACTATGGGATGATCCATGCGGACTTACACAATGGCAACGTCGTTTTTCGGGATGGCGAGCCGTATCCTATCGATTTTGGCAGGTGTGGCTTCGGCTATCATCTATACGACATAGCTCAGTCGATCATGGGGCTGCATCCGGCGCAGAGAGTTCATTTCATCGAAGGATACGAGAGGGTCAGACCATTGGATGACGAAGCCATGCCGAAGCTGGAGTGCTTCTTCATCATGGCAATCATCGAGGCATACAGCTTCCATGCGGAGAATCCGCTTGAGACTGAAGGCTTAATTGAAGAGCAGCCCTACGCGCAAGCGATTTTGAGAGCTTATGTGAACGGAGCACCGTTCTTGTTCCAGCCGCTTGAGGACTGTTAGAGCTTACAATGCCAATTAGACGACGGATACATGTTTAACGGCAGTGAAGTAAGATTTATTTGCTTCGCTTCCTCAAATTAGAAAGTCAAACTCGGAAAAGTACGTATCGGCAGTATAGAGCAGATCATAAAGGTTTTGTACGAATGAGGGGGTGTAAGCGATGACTGCATATGAAAAACCAAGCTTAGATATAAGCGAGGTTGAGGGTGTACTGAGGGCTCATCTAGGTTCTAAAGTAGCCGAAATAACGCCAATGGCTGGCGGTAACTTGAGCAGTGTTTTCTCCTTCAGCCATGAAGGAAAAGGTTACGTCATTAAATTCAGTGACATGGAGGGAGCGTATCAAACAGAACACTATATTTCGGACCTGCTCTCCAGCCAGGGTATTCCGTTTCCCAAATGCATTGGACAAGGGAAAGCCGGACATATAGCATATTCCATAATGGAACGGATTGATGGCCGTAATCTAGCGGACTTCCCAGCTGAGCAGCAAACCCGCCAACTTCCAGAGCTTATAAGGATATTGACACATCTAAACCATGTGGATCTCGGGCCAACCAGCGGGTATGGGTGGATCGGGCCTAAAGGTGACGGAGCATTTCAAACGTGGAAGGACTATTGTGTTACATCATTTGCAGAGGATCAGACAGGGAGCTTCTGGGAGAATTGGTACGACTTATTTCAAAGTACTTGTTTGGAAAAAGACGTGTTCGATGAATGTTATTGCCGTTTAATGGCTTACTTACCCTATAATGAACCCCACCGCTACTTTATCCATGGGGATTTTCACCAATGGAATATCCTGTCCGACGGCACAAGTATAACCGGTATCATTGATGGCAACTGTGCATATGGCGATTTTCTTATCGATCTCGCAATCCTCGATAGACACATGGAAGGGCGTGAAGTAATTCGAGCTTATCAAGACTATCAAGCCAAAGTTGGAATTATGATCCCGGATTTCAAAGAGAGATTAATTGGAGCCTATTATTTTAAAGGAATGGATGGACTTCGTTTCTATGCAAAAATGGGGTGGGAAGATGCCTACTACAGTACTCGTAACTTTCTTCTCAGCTTAAGCACGTGAGTAGTTCTTAAGCCAATAAAATTCGAATTGCGCTCCCTTGGAACTACCATAGAAGCAGGCATTAATAATTGCCGCAATCACGGAGATGAAAGTGCAAAAAAGTGTTCAAATGAGCGGGGGATACTTTTAGTGAAGAAATTGCGCCTTCTAATATTCATCATGGTTGCTTTCGTTCTTTTAGGACTAATTTGGTACTTTGCTTACCCACTAAAGATTCAAAATGTTATGAGGCATACAAATCAAGTTGAAAAGATCGATTTTATCATTAATTCTCAAGGTGAAATCCATCATTATTCAATGCATTTTAATGAGAAAACAAATATTAGTGAGATGATCAACTTACTAGATTCAGTGTCGTATAGTCGAGAACTTAAAACATATCAAGGGAGCACCGATAGACTAATTTTGATGATTATCTTTTATCGAAATAGGGAAGGCGCTTTAACTAATTATTCCTTCGATATCAGTGAATCTGGAATTATTATTAGTGAAAATAAACAATATCAAATGAATGGGGATACAGGAAAAGTTTTTAACAAACTTTATGAATGGATCAAGAATAGAGGGTTATACTCTGATTTCTGATATGTGCCTGCAGAATATTAAGTGGTAGACTTAATAATAAAGTTTGTATAACGGACTAGTCCTTCTGGAAGGAGTACGAGTACGTGGAAACTAATCGAAACTGGGCAGGTAACTACAGGTATAGTGCCTCGAAACTCCATGTCCCCGAGGACGTGGGTCAAGTGAAAGAATTGGTGGCTCGCAGCAGTCGAATCAAGGTGCTTGGCACGCGCCACTCGTTTAATGGCATCGCGGATTGTACCGGAAGCCTTCTCTCGCTTCAGAAGCTTAACCGGGTGATATCACTGGACCGCACCCTCAACAAGGTAACGGTCGAAGCCGGAATCCGGTATGGGGAGCTGTGCTTGTTTCTTCACAGCAACGGCTACGCGCTGCACAATTTGGCGTCGCTGCCGCACATTACCGTTGCAGGCGCGTGCGCAACTGCGACGCATGGCTCCGGTGATCGGAACGGCAATCTTGCTACAGCGGTCCATTCCATCGAGGTCGTCAAAGCGGATGGAGAGACGACCGTGTTCTCCCACGAACAGCAAGACGGACTCATTGCAGGAGCGGTTGTCGGACTTGGCGGACTGGGTGTAGTGACGCAAATCACTTTGGATGTGGTCCCGGTGTTTCAGATGAGTCAGTATGTATACGAAAACTTGCCCTTGGCGAATCTTAAAGACCGGTTTGACGATATCTTTTCCAGTGCCTACAGTGTCAGTCTGTTTTCGGATTGGAAGAATGCGGCGTTCAATCAGGTTTGGGTGAAGCGGAGAATAACGGATCAAGCCCCCGGTCATGCGGAACCTGAATTTTTCGGCGCCGCACTCTCAACTGCACACCGGCACCCGGTGCCGGGCCTCACATCGGAGAATTGCAACGAACAGATGGGCATTCCGGGGCCGTGGTACGAACGGCTGCCGCACTTTCGCATGGATTTCACCCCAAGCGCGGGAGAAGAACTGCAAAGCGAGTATTTCGTGCCGCGCCAGGATGCATATGACGCTTTGTGTGCGATTGACCGCCTGCGGGAGTATATATCGCCGCTTCTTCATATCTCCGAGGTGCGCACGATTGCAGCAGACACTTTATGGATGAGCCCTTGCTACAATCGGGAGTCAGTTGCTATCCACTTTACTTGGAAAGCGGATTGGGGGGCAGTTAAGCAAGTGCTGCCGATTATCGAAAAGCAGCTTGCACCCTTCCATGCCCGCCCGCACTGGGGCAAGCTGTTCACCATGCCGCCCGCCCGGCTGCAATCGCTCTACGAGAAACTTCCCGACTTTCGGCAACTTCTCCTTGATTGTGATCCCCAAGGAAAGTTCCGCAACGCCTTCTTAAATAAATATATTATGAATTTGAATTAACCGCCCTAATAGGCAAATAAGCGCCATCCCTCAAAAATAATGGTATATCATCAATTGGCGCATCACTCGAGATCCACGTACCGCCATGGTGAATGTTTCCCGTCCTTATCTCTGTCCATGACGAGTCTTTAGGCAAATAAACCCTTCTTGCTCTTGCTCCTTCATAAAGCACGGGGGCAACGAGAAGATCAGGACCAAACATGAATTCATCTTCTATGTTCCAGGCTTCGCGATCGTGCGGGAAATCATAGAACAGCGGCCGCATCGGAGGAGTTCCCTTCTCATGAGCGGCCTTCATCAGCCCGGTGATGTAAGGGCGAAGCCGCTGGCGAATGAAGATATATTTCTTGAAAATCTCAAAAGCTTCTTCGCCATAGCTCCATACTTCATTCGGGGCGCCGCTTTCCATCAAGCCTCCTCCGCTAGTCCCCAAAGGCGGGATATGCGGCTCCCGAGCGCCATGCATACGCAAAATGGGACAAAAGGTCGCATATTCGAACCATCGGATCATCAGCTCGCGAAAGGAGGGATCGTTCGGATTGCCGCCGTGGAACCCGCCGATATCTGTAGTCCACCAAGGTATGCCCGCCAGACCCATGTTAAGCCCGGCCCTGAGCTGGATCCGCATCGATTTGAAGCTCGAATCGATATCGCCGGACCAGACAAGCGCGCCATATCGCTGACTGCCTGCCCAAGCGCAGCGAATAAGGTTGATGATATCCTTCTGTCCGGCTTCGGTCATGCCCTCATAGAACCCTTTAGCGTACATAACAGGGTATATATTGCCGATCTGCACAACCGGCCCCGCAAAGTACCTATAGTTGTCAAAGTCGTATACGGAATATTCCGGTTCGGCTTCATCCAGCCATAGAACCCGAATCCCAATATCATAGTAGTTCTTCTTGACTTTCTCCCAGACATAGTTCCGCGCTCCGGGATTGGTTGTATCATAAAAAACGGTGTCGGTAACAAATTCCATCGTTACCCGAACGCCTCGCTCTGTACGAACCAGAAAACCCTTTTGCAGCATCTCCGGGTAATTCTCGCTTTTCTTGTCAACCGTTGGCCAAATGGATACCATAAGCTCGGTCCCCATTTCCTTAAGCTCTCTGACCATGGCGGCTGGGTCCGGCCAGTAAACAGGATCGAACCTCCACTCTCCCATCTTGGTCCAATGGAAGAAATCAGCCACAATGACGGAAATCGGAATGCCTAAACGCTTGTATTCCCTGGCAACCGTAAGCAGCTCTTGCTGTGTCTGATACCGCATCTTGCTTTGCCATAACCCCATGACGTAAGCGGGCATCATCGGTACCGTTCCGGTCACCCGGGCATAGGCTTCTTCGATCTGAGCAGGCGTATCCCCGGCGGTAATCCAGTAATCCAGCTGCTTCGTGTAACCGACCGCCCATTCTGTTACGTTTTTCCCGAAGGTCACTTGGCCGACAGCCGGATTGTTCCAGAGAAAGCCATACCCCAAGCTGGACAGGGCAAAGGGCACGCTGGCCTGCGAGTTTCGCTGTGCCAGCTCCAGCGTACAGTTTTTTAGATCCAGATACGGCTGCTGATACTGTCCCATACCGAATATTTTTTCTTCCGGATCTGACTCGAAACGGACCGTCAGACTATAGTCGCCGCCGAGAATTGGCTTGAATTCGCGTCCCTCGATGTTAAGTGCGCTTTTATACTCCTGAAATTCCGTCCGATTGCGAACATATTCCTGCAATAGAATTTTACCCGCTCTATTTAAAAAAGTGAGCCTTCCTCCGGCAGAAATTTCAGCACGAATATTCCCATTTTGAATGGAAGCTGTTTGTCCTACAACTGAAATATGAACATTGCTTGCTTCATGTGGCAGCAGTGCCCAGTCTTCCTCCTGCATTTCATCAAGCTCTGTTGCGCGTACACGCAGACTATTAGCTCCCCAAGGCTCGATCCACAGCTGTTCCGCATCATATCGCCGGATCAGTTGATTTCCCTCAACCCGAAACACGCCGGCCAAAGTTGTTCCCCCCGTCTACACTGAGTTTATCTCATATTTATTTATGAAGACATCATGAGCGATATGAGTTATCTCCGTTAAAAGTAAGGCGTTAAGCTGCGGGTTCGGTTTTCGGTACTGCTTTTTCCGCTTGAGTGGACAGAACTCCGCTTGTGATAAATACGAGCAGCGAGCATGCCAGGCAAATCGCCGTAAAAATACCTACAGCAGAATAGCCGCTAAACACCGCATAAAGCATTCCCGCCGTCCAGGCTCCGAACGTTGTCGCCGCATTCATGGTTGATGTGGCCAGACTTGAAATGGTGCCGCGGATGGTCGGATTTAAACTGTTCAGCAGCCCCACCATAAGCGGGAACAAGACACCGAGGATAGCGAATATGAGAAAATAAACGCCTTTGACTATATAAACGGACGACACATGAGGCAGTACGATATATGCCGCAGCAACGATGAGCATCCCTGCTGTCATAGTCTGAAACTGATTTAATGCTTTTAACACATAAGGGCTGCATAGGCTGCCGAGCAAATTGCCAAGCCCCAAGAATATGATCACATATCCAGCCTCGTCTATCGAAAGGTTAAAGCGGTCCGTCATCCATTTTCCGAGAAAAGCAAAGGCGGCGCTGCTTCCGAGGTGTACAAAAAAATAGGCGAGGAAGGTGCCTCTCGCTTTGCCGCTTGTGAGCAGTGGAATGTATCTTCTTGGTATGGATGGCTTAGCCCCTTGCTGCACTTGCGGTTTCATGCCGGGTACGACGAAATAGGCTGCGACGGCCAGCAGCAGTGAGAATATGCCGATCGCCCAGAATGGATGAGACCAATTGTCGGCTGCCAGAAGACTTCCGATCGGCACGCCGAGCGCTTGAGAGACAGCGAGACCTGCATAGGCGATTCCCAAAACTTTGCTGATTTTGGCCGGCGGAAACAGAGTTGGAATCGATGCCCACACTTGCGGAGCTGTAAACGCCGCGCTGACTCCCGCCATGAAACGGAACAGGCACATGGTCCAGAAGTCGGCGGCGAAACCGCATAAGCATGTTGAAACTGCGAAGCAGGTAAGGCCGGTTAGCAGCACTTTTTTTCGATCCCATCCATCCGACAAAGGCCCCGCTATCAGCGCAAATACCGCCGAGCCCAAGGTATAGGCTCCGATCATCCATCCCGCCGTTTCGGTAGGGACATCGAACAGGCTCTGCAGTGTCGGAATAAGTGGAGAGATCAGAAACGTATCCGTACCGATAACAAACATGATAAGAAAAAATACCGCAATAATTTTACTCATCTTCTTCACCATTTTCTTTTGTATTTGATCTTGACCCAATTGTAGCGGATAATAGTGACAATAATTGTCATGAACTTTAAATAAAAATTGGAGCCGACTACTAATGTCTAAATCGAAACGATTGTTGGAACTGATGATGACGGTCAATCGAAAACGTAAATTTACGGTTAAAGAGCTTGCCCTGGAATTTGGCGTGTCCACGAGAACGATGTTAAGAGATCTGCAGGAGTTAAGCGAGCTTGGGGTTCCGCTCTATTCGGAGGTAGGTCCGCACGGCGGCTATCAGGTATTAAGAGAAAGAATATTGCCGCCTATCGCATTTTCGGAGGAAGAGGCTGTCGCCATGTTTTTCGCGGTATATGCGCTCCGTCATTATTCTTCTCTGCCATTTGAATCAGAATCTGCTTCCGCATTGGACAAATTTTATTTGCACATGTCCGGGGACGTTCGCGACCGTATTGATCAAATGAAAAATCGGGTGGACTTCGTGACGCCGACGAGGCAGCAGGAATCCCCTTTTTTATCGATCCTGCTCGAAGCAGCCATTCATCAAAAGGTGCTGCTTATCGAGCACGAGTCGCGGGGAGATACAGCGGGACGAAAAATACAACCGATCGGAATTTATGCAAATAACGGCTTATGGTTTTGTCCGGCTTATTGCTTTCTGCGTAAAGATTTTCGCGTATTCCGCTGCGATCGGATTCATTCGGCGGAATACGATGCTGACACGGAGCCTATAGATCTGCGGCATGTTCATCTTGGAAATAAGGAATCGGTTTTCCAAAAGGAGAAGGAGTCGGTTCAGCTTTATGTGGAACTTAGCCGGAGTGGCGTGCAAATGTACGAGGCTGTATTATGGCTGAGCTCCCATTTGCATATCCGGGAAGATGGTACCGGTTGGTTGGAAGGTCCGATTCCTCAGAGCGATCTCGCCTTTTATGCGAGATTTTTCATCGGACTCGGCAATGAGGCAACAGTCAAGCATCCTCCGGAGCTGGTAGGTTATATGAAGCGGCTGTTCGCGGAAATCATGTCTAAATATGAATAGCCGCGCCAGGCGAGGAACGAGAAGGAGCCTTAACCCGAATTAAGGAAGGTAAATTTTACAAGTATGTAGATGTCATCGAATTTTAAAAAATATGTTTACCTCACATTGGTTATTTGATAATATTATCGCAAGATTCAAATGCGATGAAGAGAAGAGTAAATAAATGGATTCTTTCACAGAGAGCTCCGTCAGCTGAAAAGGAGCAAAGAGTTGTTTATTGAAAAAAGCCTCAGAGCAGCGCGCCGGAACCCCATAAAGGCGGGATGGTGTGCCAGGAGCTCCTGTTACAGAGCTAGAGTATAAGCATTACTTATTGTAAATGCAGTACTTGAAGAGGCTGGTATGGCGACATATTAGCGAATCTGGGGTGGTACCACGAGTATACAAATCTCGTCCCTGAGACCAAGTCTTGGGGGTGGGATTTTTTTTGTTGCTGGGAACATAACAATATGTAACAGACGGGACACCAAATCAGACCGTTTGAATAGTTATTTAAGAAGAATAATTGAACTCGTTAGTTATACTATTTTGAAAGGATTGACTATCTTATGACAGGGAAATTGAAAGTTGGTATTGTCGGAGGAACAGGAATGGTTGGTCAGCGGTTTGTTCAGCTGCTGGATCAGCATCCCTGGTTTGAAGTAACGGGAATTGCCGCTAGCAGCGGTTCGGCGGGCAAAACTTATGAAGAAGCCGTGCAAAGCAGATGGAAGCTGGCCGGGCCCATTCCGGAAGCGGTAAAAAATATCATCGTTCAGGATGCTTCGAAAGTGGAAGAGGTCGCCGCGCAGGTTGATTTCGTTTTCTGCGCAGTGGATATGAAGAAGAACGAAATTCAAGCGTTGGAAGAGGCATACGCCAAAACGGGCACACCCGTCGTTTCCAACAATTCGGCTCACCGCTGGACGCCTGACGTCCCTATGGTCATTCCGGAAATTAATCCGGGGCATCTTGAAGTGATCGCCGCGCAGAGAAAACGGCTCGGTACGTCGAGCGGATTCATTGCCGTTAAGCCCAACTGCTCCATTCAGAGCTATGTGCCGGCACTTCACGCACTGGCGGATTACAAACCGAGGACAGTGGTTGCATCGACGTATCAGGCGATTTCCGGAGCCGGCAAGAACTTTACCGATTGGCCTGATATGTTGGATAATGTAATCCCTTATATTGGCGGCGAGGAAGAGAAAAGCGAGCAGGAGCCGCTGCGCATATGGGGCAGCATTGTGGGCGGTGAAATTATAAAAGCAAGCTCACCTTTAATAACAACGCAGTGTATTCGCGTTCCAGTAACGGATGGGCATTTGGCCACGGTATTTGTATCATTCGAGAATAAACCGTCGAAGGAAGAGATTCTCGGCCGCTGGCTGCAGTTTAAAGGACGACCGCAGGAGCTTGGGCTGCCAAGCGCGCCAAAGCAGTTCATAACGTATTTTGAAGAAGAGAACAGACCACAGACTAAACTTGACCGTGAGATCGAGCGCGGCATGGGAGTTTCGGTCGGCAGATTGCGCGAGGATTCACTATACGATTATAAATTTGTTGGACTATCGCATAATACATTGCGCGGAGCGGCAGGCGGTGCTGTTCTGATTGCCGAGCTGCTTAAAGCGGAAGGCTATATTCAGGCAAAGTAACTGCAAGCGGTGCTCGGTTTCTATATTCAGAAACTGCTGTTCACAGCAAATCATGTCCAAATATGAAGTCGCGACTACAAGCAAGTGCCTCCAAATGACGGAGGCTCTTTTTTTGTGTGCTGTTCACAGAATATTCTTAAAATTGAGCCGAATGGTACATAAATTCGGCTTGCGCACGCGCGCCCCTGCAAGCTTAGTTTGGTACAATGAGTATATAGGTTTCACGTTCACTTGCAACCGTATTATGCAGCTAGGCCAACCCAGGGAGAGTGATGGATATGAACCTTTTTGAGCATGTGCTGATTATAACGGCAATCGTGTTACTGCTTCTTGTTGTGATCGTTCCGACCGTATTCCTTATCTATATTTATCGCTTCGACTCGAAGCAAGAGCAGCATTCCATTTTGCGAAATTACCCGATTCTCGGCAAAGTCCGCTATTTCTTCGAAATGATAGGACCGGAAATGCGACAATACTTGTTTGACGGTGATCGTGACGGGAAGCCCTTTTCGCGTACGGACTTTTTAAACATCGTGCTCCCCGCAAAATATTTAAAGAACATCATATCGTACGGTTCCAAACGCGACTTCGAGGAGCCGGGTTATTTCATTAAAAATGCAATGTTTCCGAAACAACGCGGAGATATGTTGGTGGATAACAGTTTGAATGTAGCCACCAAAAAATATTTGCTCGAGGAAGAAAATCTGTTTTCGCGCAAGGAAAAATTCATGGACGACAGTATCAAGCCCTGGCTGCTCGATGACAGGGATGCGATCGTGATCGGACCGGACTGCAGAATTCCCTTCGCCGTCAAGGGACAGATCGGCATGTCCGCAATGAGCTACGGCGCACTCGGCGAGAATGCGATCACCGCTTTGTCCCAAGGTCTCGGGATGGCCGGGGGGACGTGGATGAACACAGGGGAAGGCGGCTTGTCTCCGTTCCATCTCAAAGGCGGGGTGGATATCATTATGCAGATCGGCCCCGGGCTGTTCGGCGTCCGGACAAAGGATGGCCAATTTTCCTGGGAAGAGCTGAGAAAGAAAAGCGAAATCCCCCAGATCCGCGCGTTTGAATTAAAGCTCGCTCAAGGAGCCAAAGCGCGGGGCGGGCATCTTGACGGCAGTAAGGTCAGTGAGGAAATTGCTCTCATCCGTGGCGTGGAGCCGTTTAAAACAATCGACAGTCCCAATCGTTTCGATCAGTTCTCCGATGCCTACGGGATGATCGATTTTATCGAAAGGATGCGCGAGGTAACCGGGAAGCCGGTTGGAGTGAAAATCGTCGTCGGCGGGGAAGATTCGGTCGATGAACTGGCAGAAGCGATGAAACGGACGGGGAAAGGACCGGACTTTATCACTGTCGACGGAGGCGAAGGCGGAACGGGTGCAACCTATCAGGAGCTTGCCGACAGCGTTGGATTACCGGTAAAGTCGGCTTTGATGATTTTGAATCAGACCTTGATTAAATACGGTGTCAGGCAGCGGGTGAAAATCATTGCTTCCGGGAAGCTGTTTACCCCGGACCGGGTTGCCGTGGCGCTTGCCATGGGGGCGGATCTCGTCAATATCGCCAGAGGTTTCATGATTGCGATAGGCTGCATCGGCGCTCAGCGCTGTCATACCAATCACTGTCCGGTAGGGGTGGCCACTACGGATCCGAAGTTCCAAAAAGCGCTGGTCGTTGAGGAGAAGCATTATCGTGTTCTGAACTACGTAACTATCATGCGCGAAGGCCTGTTTACGCTTGCGGCAGCCGCGGGTATCGATTCGCCTGCCCGCTTCGATACGCAGCATGTCGTGTATAAGGATAGAGAAGGCCGTGTACGCTCGCTTAAGGAAATTTACCGGAATATGTTTTCGGAACGAACGGATGCCATTCCGTTTCCCGACCTGTCGGAAGCCAACTGACATACATCGGACGTCCCAACCGCACCATGCTGCAGGTACTATCAAGAGACTGTGAATATCTGATAAAGAGGAGGGCTGTCCACCATGAATAAGTGGGCAGCCCATTTTCTTTGCTTTTTCATGATTCTTCCTTGCGTATTTTTGCAGGGTTATTGATTTTGTACGGCACCGGATGCTTGGTAAGCTTCTTTGCCGCAATCTTGGCTTCGAATGCAATCTTGTTCCCGATCTCCAGCTCCATTTTTTTAAGCGTCGCGCTATGACTGGACCAGGCTGTTCCGATTTCGGTTTCCGGCTCTGTAATGAATACCGCTTCATAAATAACCACTTCATCATCCGTATCGGAGAAATGATTCGGCACCGTCGTAAACTCTTTTACGATAGCGGTCATTTTCACCTTCTCTTCAGGAAGCTGAAGCTTTCCTTTTTTTGCTTTCTCTTTCGCCGGTTGTTCGACTTTAGGCGCTGCAATCTTCGCTTCCTCCAGCACCGGAGCTTGTTCCTGCGGCGCCTTCGGCTGGGCGGCTTCCTCGGGCTCTACAACTTCCGTCAGCTCCTGGGCTCCCTCCGTTTCCGGCAATTCTTCTACTGCCGCAGGAAGCTTCTGTCCGTAGCTCGCGGCCTGCATCTCTCTCAAATAAGACGGATGGATGCAGTGCTTTTGACTGTTTTCGAACTGAATGACCGCGGTCATATCATCGACGTATCCAATAATGCTGCAGGCGAGATTCTTACCGTTTCCCCTGTAGAAGAACGCTTTCGCTTTGGACGCTTTCTCCGAGAGCAGATTCCATTCCTTGCATTTTTCAATTAGTGCCGTTTCGTGCTCGAAGGCATTATATCCGCTGGGCTCGATAGTGAATGTATGCATCGTATATTCCCCGCCTTTCTGTTTATCCAGAAATATTCTATCATTTTTTTGCTTTGTATGGTGGTTTCAATCGGATTAAAAAATCCCATTCCTGTCGGGTTCGGGATTTTTGCTATGATGATATATAATGATGGTGACGTGGACTTCAGGATGCGGAAAGGTTTTGATTGCAAGTGAATAATTTTCCTTTGACATTGCAGGACATTGAACAGCTGTGCGGTGCTGTATCATACAAGCGGGGACAAGAGTATTACCGGGATCGTAAAGTGACCCGTATCACATACGATGAGGGAAAATACGGATACCGCGCGGTTGTTCAAAGCGGCGGGCGTCCTTGCGAGGTACGGGTTGAAATCGATTCCGCAGGCGGCCTTGAAGCCGAATGCGATTGTCCTGCTTTCGGAACTTTCTATTCCTCTTACTGCAAGCATGTGGCGGCTGTCCTGATGCATGTCCGCCATTTGGAGCTTCAGGGTCAGATTATGCGGAAGCAGCCGATCGGTTCAGGTATTTCCCCGCAAGATCTGCAGTTAGGGGAACGGATGCTGTCATTGTTCGGCGGGTTCGCCGGGGGAATGCTTTCCGGAGTGTCCGGATCAAGAGAAAGCAGTAAGGAAAGGAAAGAATTAAAAGCGGAATATATTTGCGAATTCGTAACGGGTTCGTTTGCAGAACGTCCCGGTATCAGGCTGGAGATGCGGCTTGGAGATAAACGCACATTCGTTGTTTCGCAAATCGCTCAGCTGCTGGAGTCGATCGAACGTGGAGACGCCGTTGCCATATCGAGGCACTTTACCTATGATCCGTTGATTCATTGTTTCAATACGATGGATCGGGCGGTTATCGATTTGCTGATCCATGCCGCCCGCCACGAACGGGAATACCGGGAAATGGCTGGAACCTCCCTCTTTGGCAAGAAGACCTCTGCTGCCCGGGAACGATATATCCAGGTAACGCCAATGACCTGGGAGCTGCTGTATCCGGTATTGCTGAAAGCCGGCGCCGTTATGAGCGTACAAGGGCGGCAGGCTCCGCTTGGACTGGAAGAAGGCGAACTGCCTGTCATGTTTCAGCTTCATGAGCATATGGGAGATACATATCAGCTCGAGGTGCAGGGGCTGAGCGACCTTAAAATCATGGAAACCTACGGCTGCGCCGTTCATGACGGAATCGTATACAAGGTGGAACGCGTGCACCTGGACAAGCTTGCGCGGTTAAAGGAGCTGCTGGCTTCCATGCCGGAGCAGCGGCCGGTCATTGCCGCGGGCCGTCTGGCGCCGTTCATGGAACAGGTCATGCCCGGGCTGACGGGCATGGGAAGAGTTCGCGTCGCGCCGACAATCCGGAACCGTATCGTACAGTCCAAGCTTAAAGCCAAAGTGTACGCCGATTGGGATGAACCAGGCAATAAGCTGCTCCTTAAAGTGGAGTTCGTGTATGATACATTCGTCGTCAATCCGTACATACCATCGCTCGGAGAGGAAGAACGTTCCACTGTCGTATTGGTTCGCGAGCAGGACAAGGAACAGCGGATTTTGAAGCTGCTCGAACAGGGCGGCAGCGTATACGGCGGGGACGGCTTGTTTGTGGAGCACGAGGAAGCGATCTTTGATTTCTTATTCCATACGCTGCCCGAATTGGAGCGGCTGGCTGAGGTTTATGTAACTTCTTCGGTAAAGGCCCTTGCGGGGCCTGCGAATGCCGCGCCGAAGATATCTGCCGACATGGATTCGGATATGAACTGGCTGGAGATCAAATTCGATATAGCGGGCATCGATAAGAAAGAAATTCGCAGCCTGCTTCTGGCAATCATGGAGAAGAAGAGATTCTACAGACTGCCGGGCGGAGCCTTCGTCGACCTTGAGGGAGAGGCGCTGCGCGGCATGCAAGGAATGTTCCAGCAGCTTGATATCCGCCATTCGGAGGTTAAGGACGGTGCGGTAAAGCTGCCGCTATACCGGGGCTTTCAGATGCTTGATGAGAACGCCGGGCCCCTCGGCCGCTTGAAGATGGGACGGTCGCTACGGCAGCTTCTGGATAATATGAGAAACCCGGATAACCTGGAGTTTCCTGTTCCGCAACAACTTGCTTCCGTGCTGCGCGATTATCAGGCATATGGTTATCAATGGATGAAGATGCTCGCGCATTACCGGTTCGGCGGCATTCTGGCTGATGATATGGGACTTGGAAAAACGCTGCAGAGCATTGCTTTCATTCTATCGGAGAAGAGCGGCGAAGGGGCGGAGACCGAGAGGGCGGCGGAGAAGCTCGCGGGCAGGAACAGGGTGGCGCTTGTTGTCTGTCCCGCTTCGCTTCTATACAACTGGGAGAATGAATTCCACAGGTTCGCGCCTGAATTGAAGGTGGTGGTGGCCGCCGGGGAGCGGAAGGACCGGTTCGAGCGGCTGGAGAGTCTCAGCAGGCTTCTTCCCGATGAAGGGACGTGGAATGGACTTGCCGATAGCCCGTCGGAAGCAGGCGAGGCGGATGTTATTATTACCTCTTATCCGCTCCTCAGGCGGGATGCGGAATGGTACCAGTCTCAGGTATTCCATACGTTAATTTTAGATGAGGCGCAGTTTATTAAAAATCACATGACGCAGACTGCGTTGGCGGTGAAGAAGATTAACGCGGAGCGCCGGTTTGCCTTGACGGGGACGCCGGTCGAGAACTCGATGGAGGAGCTGTGGTCGATTTTTGATGCGGTGTTCCCCGGATTATTCGCGGATAAGAAAACGTTCCGCGATATGCCGGGCGATAAGGTCGCGCGGCTGGTGCGCCCGTTTATTCTGCGCAGGCTGAAGGCGGACGTGCTGAAGGAGCTTCCCGATAAAATTGAGACGGTACATCGTTCCGAGCTGCAGACGGAGCAGAAAAAGCTGTATGCCGCGTATCTGGAGAGGCTGCAGAAGGATACGCTCCGGGAATTGGAAAAGGAAGGCTTCCAGAAAAGCCGGATCAAAATACTGGCGGGTATTACGAGATTGCGGCAGCTGTGCTGTCATCCGTCTTTGTTTGTGGAGAATTACGAAGGCTCGTCCGGGAAGCTGGAGCAGCTGATGGAGCTGGCCCAGGAAGCACTTGGCAGCGGCAGAAGAATGCTCATTTTCTCCCAGTTCACGGGTATGCTGGCGGTAATACGCAGGGAGCTGAGCCGGAGCGGCATCAGCGCTTTCTATCTTGATGGAAGCACCCCTTCCGCCGAGCGGATGGATATGAGCCGCCGGTTCAACGAGGGAGAGCATCAGCTTTTCCTGATTTCGCTTAAGGCCGGGGGGACGGGACTCAACTTGACGGGTGCGGATACGGTTATTTTATACGACTTGTGGTGGAATCCCGCCGTAGAGCAGCAGGCTGCGGACCGCGCGCACCGGATCGGGCAGAAGAAAGTGGTGCAGGTGCACCGTCTTGTCGCGAAGGGAACGGTCGAGGAGAAAATGCTTGAGCTGCAGCAGCGCAAGAAGGATTTGATCGACCAGGTTATTCAGCCGGATATGGCGTCCGGTGCGGCATTAACTGAGCAGGACATTCGCGATCTGCTTGGTATGGGATAGGTGATTTTTAGGCGACAGAAATAAAACCAATAGCTTTCCGTGAATCCACGGCTTAAGCTATTGGTTTATTTTTATTGTCAAGCAGTCATTGCCGCGATCGCCTGTTCCAGCTCCGACTGAAGCTCACGGGTAATTGAAGTCATAGGGAGGCGGACGGTATCGGATGTTATGACGGATTGGCGGGAAAGCAGCCATTTGAGCGGCGCCGGGTTAGATTCTTGAAATAGCAGTTGAATCAACGGAAACAGCCGGTCGAACGTTATTTTTGCTTCTTGGACCCTTCCATGAAGGACAAGTTGAAACACATCAATGAAGGCATCTGTATGAATATTGGCGGATGCCAATATGCCGCCGGATGCACCCGCGCACAGCGCAGCATAGAAATTAGCGTCTTCGCCGCACAGCACCGGTTTGGATCCGAGGCGGGTCAATTCCGTCAAGAGCTCAGGTCCGCCGGTGCTGTCCTTCAGTCCGATTACGCCATCCAACTCCAGAATGTTTCTAGCCGTACTAACGGTGAGCCGAATTCCGGTACGAGCGGGAACCTCATAAGCGATAACGGGTAATCCCACCTGTGCCGCCATGCGGAAATGCTCGATTATTCCCGCTTGCGAGGGACGGCTGTAATAAGGCACAACTACAAGTGCGGCATCCGCCCCGATATTCCCCGCCAGTTCGGTCCGTTTTAAAGTTGATGCCGTATCGTTGGTTCCAGTGCCTACTATAATCGGGATGCGCTTGCCTTGCATGCGTTCTTTTGCAGCCTCCACAAGCAGTATTACTTCCTCCCACGAAACCGTTGGCGATTCCCCGGTAGTCCCGTTAATAACCAGACCTTGAATATCAGACTTCAGCAGTCCGTCCACATAGTTCTGAAACGAAATGAGGTCAAGCTCACCACTCGGCAAGAAAGGAGTGACGACCGGGACGAAGATCCCTTTGACATTATGTTCATCCAACATTGGAACAACCCCTCGCATGTTTTGTTGACAATATAACATTATCATGGCTATTCGCATCGGTGTTATCTATACTTAATGATAGGTAACATCAATAATTTCGATAGTGGTGAGTATATGGATTTGACCTATTTTCAGACCTTCCGCAAGGTCGCCGAATGTCGCAGTTTTACACGAGCCGGTGAGGAGCTGGGCTATGCACAGTCCAGTGTTACCGCGCAAATTCAAAAGCTTGAGAAGCTATACGGCGTGAAATTGTTCGAACGGTATGGACGGCAGCTTCGTCTGACGCCTCCCGGCGAATCACTATTAAAGATTTCGGGCCGGATGCTCGAGCTGTATGAGGAGTCGCAAGAAACGATTGCCGGGCAGGCAGGAGGCACGCTTTCAATAGGGACGATCGATTCATTGGGATCTTATTTCCTTCCATCTGTTCTTCAATATATCCGCCGGCAATTTCCCGAACTTACCATCCGGCTTCAGACTGATCGTGAATCGGTAATCGTGAACAAGGTGAAGGAGGGGGAGCTTGATATCGGTCTGCTGCTGGACAGCAAAACGGTCGATCCATTTGTGCAATGCGTTGCAGTCAAAGAAGAGCCTCTGATTGTTATAGCCCATCCGGGCCACCCGTTAACGCTGATGGATAAAGTGGAGATTGGTGAACTTGGCGAGGCGGAGTGGATTATGCCCGAGGACAGCTGCAACTACCGGATCATGCTCGAGAAAGTGCTGAAGGAAAACCAGATTCCATGCCGCATCGGTTTCGAATTGGGAAATCCTGAAGCGGTTAAAAGGTGCGTCATGTCCGGGACCGGTATTGCCCTTCTTCCCCGTATCGTGGCGGACCAAGAGATAAGCCGGGGGGAGCTTGCCGCCCTGCCTTTCACGCATCCCGGAATCCGGCTCAATCTTCAAATGTTCATCCATCCCAGGAAATGGATGTCGAAGCCTCTGCTTGCCTTTATTGAAAAGGTGAAAAGCGGCTGATGCGCAGCGTATATTAATCCAATAAATCATAGATTTGTCTCATTGCCGCCCCAACTTTCCCGTGTAAGACTGGAACTAGGGCGGATGCCTACTTGTCCTCACAGCAAGGGAGAGATCTATGCGGAGAAACCGGTTTCTGTTCCATAAAGTGAACGACATTCCCCTCACATACAAGTTCCTATTAATTTACATCCTTTGTGTATTGATTCCGATTATGTCGATCAATATTTTCTTCTTCATACAAAATTCGGCCAATATCCGTATCCGTGAGGAAGATAACCTGCGCAAATCGATCGAGCGGGCATCTGTGGAGCTGCAAAGCATGGTGGATGAAAGTGTTGCCGTGAGCCACGCGATCGCAGGGGATCAGTCGCTGTATGAGGCGATCGACCGTACCTACGAGAGTCCGGTATCGTTCTACGAGACGTACGACAGCTTTCTGCGCAGCAAGCTGAAACGTTATATGTCGGCCTATCCTAATATACTGGAAGTCGGAGTTTACACCGATAACCCGACGATCGAAAGCGGCGGAAGCTATTTCGTCATTGACCGGAATGTCCGGAATTCTCCATGGCTTAACAGGCATGAGCAGCTCCGCGGCGGCATGACCACTGTGGCTTATTTTGACAATAGCGGAATCGCCCCCGGTAAACGGATAAGCGTAGTCAGCGAACTGGACGGTTTTCCGGGACTTGACACATACCGCAAAGTGCTGCGGATCGACCTCAACGTTAATAAGATATACGGGATTCTGAACCGGGAAATCGGCAGCCTGCAGCTTCTGCTGGTCGACAGCCAGAACCGTCTTGTAGCCTCAGGCGACGGTATGCAGGAACAGAATGCGCCGATATCCGCCTATATTCCGCCCGCTTCAGCGCCGGGAACCGTATTGGAAAAGACGATCGGGAACGAGAATTATATTAAAGGCTGGAAGCTGGTGGGAATGGCGGATACCCGGCGGATCGACAGTATGATCAGCGATGCCAAACGCTCCATACTGCTTCTTGCCGCTATCAGTACCGTCCTTCCTTCACTATTAATCTTCGTTATCCTCCGCTCTTACCATTATCGGGTGAAAAAGCTGTCGAGGCACATGGAGAAAGTACGCAACGAGAAATTCGATCTGATCGAGCTGCAGGAAGGCCGGGACGAAATCGGCGGCTTGATCCGCACATTCAACTTGATGACCGGGAAAATCAACGCATTGTTTAATGACGTATACAAACTGGAAATCCGGCAAAAGAACCTCGAGCTGGAGAGGATTCGCGCGGAGATGAATATGCTCCAGAGCCAAATGAATCCGCATTTCCTCTTTAATACGCTTAATGCGCTGCTTGTCGTGTGCGCCAAAAAAGGTTACACAGATGCGATGGGCATGATCCAGAACCTGTCGCTTCTTCTGCGCCGGCTGATGAGCTGGTCTGATGACCTCGTCCCGGTCCAGGAAGAGCTGCATTTTACGGAAATGTATTTGCAAATCGAGAAATTCCGGTTCGGCGACAGGTTTGATTATACAATCGAGCTTGATCCGGAAGCTTCCGGCTGCCGGATTCCCAAAATGAGCATACAACCGCTTGTTGAGAATGCCTGCAAGCATGGTCTTCAATCGATCCAGGCAAACGGACTTATCCGAATCAAAGCGAACATAGTTGACCGGAAACTGTCGGTTACTGTAGTCGACAACGGGATCGGAATGGAAGTGGAACAGCTTCGCGGCTTGATTGAAGCGGTAAGATCCGACCGGGAGATGCAGGGTCACGTCGGAATCCGGAATGTATACCGGAGGCTGGAGCTGTTCTACCACGAGAGCGCCGGCTTCCGGCTCGAAAGTGAGCCCTCCCTCGGAACGACGGTCGGATTCACGATCCCGCTTCACCGCCTCCATACTCCGGAAGAGGATAATGCTAACCCGAATGCGAACCGGGCCAGTGCCTTAAGGTGAGCGTCCCCCAAGTTCTTAAATTCAGGGGGAGCGATCCTTTAGTCTGGTTATTTTGAAACCGCATTCAATGACTGATAATGAAAATATGCACCGGCTGCCAATAACGGCCGCAGGACAATAGCTGATTACAGACAGATGGAGGGAAGAACCATGGCAAAGGCCGAAACGTTTCCTCGCGGCGAAGCGGCAGTTACCGCCAAAAACAAGCCGTTTTTCAGACGGTTTCGAAATCAGAAGCAGCTGATGATCATGTCGCTTCCCGTTTTGCTTTATGTGGTTTTATTCTCCTATTATCCCATTTGGGGTTGGACGATGGCTTTTCAGAATTATAAGCCCGCCCGCAGCTTCTCCCAGCAGGAGTGGGTCGGTTTCAAGCAATTCCGGTTTCTCTTCAGCGACGACACGTTTCTTAGCGTTCTTCGCAACACGATTGCTATGAGCATGATCAACATGGTGCTCGGATTTGTGACGGCGATCGTATTTGCCATTCTGCTTAATGAAGTGAAGAACAAGCTGTTCAAACGCTCAATCCAGACGATCTCCTATCTGCCGCACTTTCTGTCCTGGATTATCGTTACGGGCATCGTCGCAAGTTCGCTTTCGATCGACGGAGGCATCGTCAATGTTCTGTTGATGAAGCTCGGGATGATTGACGCCCCGATCATGTGGCTGAGCGAACCGAAATATTTCTGGGGCATTGTGGGGGCCTCCCATGTATGGAAAGAAGTGGGCTGGAACGCGATCATCTATCTGGCCGCGATTACATCCATCGATCCTTCGTTGTACGAGGCTGCGGACATCGACGGGGCGAACCGATACCATAAGATGCTTTATATCACTTTGCCGGGTATACGATCGATCGTTATTATTCTGCTCATCATGAATCTGGGCTGGATACTGGAAGCAGGCTTCGAGGTCCAATACTTGCTTGGCAACGGGGTTGTCATCGACTGGTCGCAGACGATTGATATCTTTGTGCTCAAATACGGGCTGCAAATGAGCAACTATTCACTCGCCACGGCGGCGGGAATTTTCAAAACGGTTGTCAGCATCACCCTCATCTTCGCGGCGAACACGATCGCCAAGCGGATGGGAGAAGAGAGATTGATCTGACATTCGAACGCTGCGATGCTGCGATTGTCACTCACGCAAAACGTCTTAGCGTATGCTTCCGATGCGAGTTTTGTGCTCGCTAAAGCAGCGATTCAAGAAGTATCGCACAAAACTTTTAGGAGGCTAAATCATGAGAATGAGGTATTCGCACCGGCTGGAACCGGCCTCTTTTCATACTTTTAATGCAATCGTCATGATCACGCTCGCCGTGGTTACGCTTTATCCGTTTCTGAATACGCTGGCGGTGTCTTTCAATGCAGGCAACGATACGATTCGCGGCGGCATTTACTTGTGGCCCAGAGAGTGGACGGTCAAAAATTATAGCGCAGTCTTCGCGACTGGCGCGGTATACCATGCATTCTGGGTATCTGTCGCGCGTACTGTGATCGGCACCTTGCTTAGCCTGTTTCTTACCTCGATTCTGGCGTATACGGTGAGCCGGAAGGAATACATATTCCGGAAGCCGGTCACGGTCATTATCGTGCTTACAATGTATTTTAACGCCGGTCTCATTCCTTACTATTTTCTGATTAAGGATCTGCATCTGCTCAATCATTTTCTCGTCTACATTATTCCCGGCCTCGTCAGCGCGTTCAATATGATCGTGATCAGGACCTATATTCAAACGCTGCCGGAGAGTTTGATCGAATCGGCGAAAGTCGACGGCGCAGGCGATTTTCGTATCTTTCTGACGATTGTACTGCCGCTCTGCCAGCCTGTGCTGGCAACCGTTGCCTTGTTTGTAGCCGTGGGCCAGTGGAATTCCTGGTTCGACACGTTTCTGTTCGCCTCATCGAAACAGGATCTGAGCACGCTGCAGTACGAGCTGATGAAGCTGCTCTCGTCCTCGATGAATTCAAACAGCAACCCGGCCGTGGCAGCCGGGGCAGATCCGGAGGCCGCCCGCAATATGGTGACGCCGGCATCGATTCGCGCGGCCATTACAATCGTCGCATCCGTGCCCATCCTGATTGTCTATCCGTTTCTGCAAAAATATTTTGTCGTCGGCATGCAGCTAGGCAGCGTCAAGGAATAGGCCTGTATCCGTGATATAATGGGTGAATAATCCAAAGTATCGCGGGGGGTGCTTCATTCATCATGTCGACTGCATCGGGCGGAAAAAACCAACAACGCCGTGAATACGCGCTGCCGGACTACCAGTTCTCAGTGCGGATCCACGGCACGCATTGGCGTACGGTAAACCCGGAATGGTCATACCCGTTCCACGAACATCCGCTGTTCGAATTAAATTTGGTGCTCGAAGGGCGTCAGATTACGACCGTTGAGGAAACTGCCTATGTCCAAAACAAAGGCGACCTGATGATCATCCGGCCGGGCGACATACATAAAAGCGAAGCGGGCGGACCGGAAGGGATGACTTATTTTTGCCTGCATTTTGATATTGACGACCCTCCTTTATTCGAGCGGTTGCTCGGATTACAGCAATTTTTGCACCCTTCGGATTCCGCTGTAGCCGATAGTCTTCGTCCGTTTATTGAGAAATTGCTGCAAATGCCGGAGCAGCCCGCCGGCCGGGAAGCGGATGAATCGGTGAATGTCCGGATTGCGGTGTTGAATATGATGCTGGTCGTTCTGACCGAGCTGTCCGATTTGACCGGCGACAAGCAGGCAGGTTCCGTTCCGGTCCGTCCGGCGCGAGACTATTCCGTCCAGCTTCAGCGGTTCCGGGAGCGTAACGCCCTGGAAAACAAAATACAGGAGCTCTTCCATATACCGGCTGCGGCGGCGGCCGAAATCGACGAATCGCTGTTTCCGTCGTTCCGCTGGCTAGGCATCTTTGTGATTCGTATTAATGACGACAATTTCTGGACGAATCCCGACCGGTTCTTCGCCAAGTACCTGATTGAGTGCGAGGTGGCGAAATTGGGGGTTGCCGTCATAATAACGGAGAAGCAGTGGATGACCGTGGTCCTATTCTCGAATCAATTTACGGTGCCTCCAGTCCGGGAATATGCCGTTAGATGCAAAGACCTGCTGGAGGAGAAATTGGAGGTTGCAGCGGAAGTCGGAGTGGGCGGCATCTCGCCGATCCCTTCTGAAATCGGAAAGCTGTATCAACAGGCGCTTCGGCACCTCGATGAAGAGGATTCCGAGACGGTCCAATCCGACAATATCCACCGGATGATCCGCTTGGCTATCCTTCATATCGATGCGGAATATGCGAATCCGGATTTATCGCTCGGCATGCTGGCAGAGAAGCTCGAAGTGACGCCCAATTACCTTAGTTATCTGTTTACCTCCGAGACAGGTCACACCTTTACACAGCATTTGTCCCGTATCCGGATCGAAAACGCCAAACGAATGCTGCGGGACACGACGCTTAAAGTGTACCAGATTTGCCAGAAGGTAGGTTATTCCGATCAAGCCTATTTCAGCCGGTTGTTTAAGGCAATTACCGGAGTTCGCCCCAACGATTACAGAACATCACTGCCATGAACACTTCTTCCGGCTTCCGCGGTCATATGGCTTCGGAAGCTTTCTTTATTTACTCCCCCATAGAATTATCCATAAAATTATAGTTCTGCCACATTGCCGCTTCACTGCCGCTGTGACAGACTGGAAATAAGCCTGAAAAGTCGCGGGCAAAGGGAAAGTAGGAGGGAATGCGCCATGTGTAAAGCGCTAATAATCGATCATCAACCGGACTTGGCATACTGGTCTGCACTTGCCGACTGGCGGGCCTGCGGTTACGAATTGTGCGGCAGCGCTGGGAACGCAGGGGAAGCGCTATCGCTCATCCGGGGATGCTCTCCCGACCTGATCATCGTCGACATCGGGTCCCCTGTTATAAACGGTTTCGAGCTCATACGCAAAATCCGCCAAACAAGCGGGAAACGCATAAAATGTATCGCCGTGAGCCGTCAATACAGGTTCGCCTTGGCACAGCAGGCTATACGCGAACGATTCGACCGTTATCTGCTGAAACCTGTTCAGAAAGAGGAATTTCAAAAAGTGCTGACAGAGCTTCGAGATTGCTGTGACATCGAGTTTATACCGGAGCGGAACGATGCAGACAAACAGATGGTATATGCCGGTTCCGCCGCACTTGCCAGGACGGTTCGCCAAGGCGGCCTGCAGGCGGCGGAGGATGCGCAGCGGCTGCTGGACATCGGCCGTGATACAAAATACCGGCTCGTCCTGCTGGAGACCGTACCCGATACATTCGGGCGAGTACGGCAAGGAGACGAACCTTCCTTTTTCGAGCATCTGGCAGGTGCGGTTGAGGCCTGCGGTCCGGCTTCGGCGAAAGTCATCGCTTTTGAAGACATGCCTTACCGGTGCGGACTGCTGATATTGAGAGAGCATGAAGGAGACAACCTTCCCTTTGATGCCGCGTTGAAGGTAATTACAGACCGGCTGTCCGGCTTATTTCCGTCCCTCGCCGTTTATGCGGCCAAGTCGGATTCATCGGGTCTGACCGGCCTGCGCCGCATTTACCGGCAGTTGCTCGAACAGCGCAGTGTGCGGCGTACCGTCAATCGTTCCCGCTCCGACTCGCCGGATGGTTTGAAAGCGATTGCGGAGCATACCCGTTCGTTAATGGGATTTGTGGAAGAAAGCAATGCGAAGGGCATCCGAGCGTCCGTGGAGAGTCTCTATCAGGTTTGCCTGAAGACTGACGTTCCTGAGCGAACCGTGCGGGATTGCTCCGCCCGCATTCGTGGAGAGCTGCTCAGAAGATTAATGTCTGCAGGCGCAGATCCCACATTCCCGCCGCCCTGGCTGCAGGCGCAAACAGTCTGCCCGCCGGGAATTTCGCAATCAACCCCGGAAGCTTGGGCAATGGCATGTATCCAGTCAGCCGCTCAGTTAGCCGGGCTAAAAGCGAAACGGCCCGTTTGCGCTGTGGTGGAGGCCATTGATTATATAAAGCGCCATTGCCGGGAAAAGCTCCAGCTGCAGGAGCTTGCCGCCCAGTTCCATCTTAATTCCATTTACTTGGGCCAACAGCTGAAGAAAGAAACAGGATACCAGTTCAACGACTACATTCACCGCCTAAGAATTGCGGAAGCCCAGAAGCTTCTCCGCAGGACAGACATGAAGATGACGGATATCGCCCATACACTCGGCTACCACGACCAGGATTATTTTGCAGACAAATTTAAAGCGCTTACAAAATATTCGCCGTCCACTTATAAAAAATTATGCCAAGAGCAGCAGGAGACACACGCCGAAACCCGGTACATAAACAAAGCATAATACGGCAAAGGAGGCAAGGCCGCATGTATGATGTGTTGCTGGTAGATGATGAACCGCTTGCGATCGAGGGCCTGCAGCTGCTGATCGACTGGGAGAAGCGCGGATTCCGGGTAGGAGCCGTGTGCACTAACGGCGAAGAAGCATTGCGGGTAATCCGTCATTCGCCTCCCGCTCTCGTTGTAACCGATATCCGCATGCCGTATATGGATGGACTCGAATTGATACTTAGAACGAGGGAGGCGGGTAATGACGCCACCAAATTCGTGATTTTGAGCGGCTTCGATGACTATGTTTATGCCAGGGAAGCTCTGCGGCTCGGCGTAACGCACTATATGACCAAACCGATCATCGGCCTGGAGGCGGATCAGGTTCTTGCCGAACTGCAGGAGGAGCTGGGTAAACAGCTGCAGGCCGGAATGATCCGGACGTTCGCCGGACGTTATGCCGTGAAGCGGGCACTGACAGCGCTTTTGTCAGGCCACGCGCCTGAGTCCGAGAGGAACCCTGAGCTGCCGAAGCTGTCGGGCTTCGCCGCCGGATGGACTTATATGCACATTGCGGGGGAAGAGGCGGCGCTGGAGACAGCAAGTGAAACGGCCGAACAATTTGCTGAGCAGCAGCGCCTCTGCTGGACGGTCGATTCCGGTGACGGTTCGCTCGGATTGGTCTGCGGCTCGGCCGGAACGGACGAGTCGGAAATCGGTCAGCTCGTCCAGGGTTTATACGACCGGCTTCAAGGCGAGATTACGGACAGCATGATCGGAATAGCGGTTGGCAGCACGCAAAGCAGTTTGTTTGCGATAGCCCGCTCCCGCTACGAGGCTCGCGAAGCGGCCAGATCGCTTTCTTTCAACCGGTATCCCCGGGTCGTATATTACGATGAGATCAAGGACCTGCCGCTTGGCTTCGATCTTCGAGTGCTGGAAGAAGCCGATTCTATTGCGGAAATGGTCGAAGGCGGTGATCCGGAAGCGCTGGCTTCATCGATAAGGACCATTTTTGAAATATTTGAACATCAGCGTATGATGCCGGAGCTCGTCGAGGTTTTCGCCGTCCGTGTCATCGACCGGTGCAGGGAGATTTACCTTGAGCTTGGCGGCAATGAGGATGAATTTCCGGCCGCTTCGATTTGGGATGCCCACCTCGCCCAATCTACGCCATACAACGAGGCAGGACAACGGCTTACCGCATTGTGCCGGAAATGCCGGCAAGGCATTGCTGCTTTGCGGGAACGGCGCACGGGCGGAACGATTGTCAGAGTGGCCGAATACTTGCGTGAGCACTACCGGGAGAGCTGCACGATCAAGGAACTTGCCGAGCGATTCTACTTGAATCCGGTTTATCTCGGCCAATCGTTCTCAGCCAAATACGGGGTGGGCATCATCGATTATGTCCACGATATCCGCATAGAAGAAGCAATGCGTTTGCTGCGGGAAACGGATCAGACGTCTGCAGCCGTGGCCGAGGCGATGGGGTACGGCAGCTATCAGCATTTTCTGAAGCAATTTGAGAAGAGGACGGCAGTGAAACCGACCGAATATAAACAAGCCCATAATGCAGCACTCCAATAAGAACCGCCTGCCGATATCAGTGCGGCGAAGTATGCTCCCATGGAAATGTCAGACAAAAACAACGAAATCTATACTTACCGATATTTAAAAAAAGGGGGAGTGAACCTTTAATCTGGTTATTATGTAACCGTATTCAAAAAGAGCATAATGAAATTGCAATCATAAGTGAAGGAGGAAAATGCACGATGGGGGTAAAAACAAGACGGTCTCTATGGCTCAGTTTAACGCTGATTCTGGCCCTGAGCATGACGCTGCTGGGCTGCAGCAAGAACAGCGGAACAGGTAACGGGGATACGGGAACCGGCAAGGAAAACACTTCCGCAAACGCCAGTGGAAACAGTGGAAACGGGCAGGCTTCGGATAAACCTGAGCCGATCACGATTTCCATATACAACGGATTGCCCGGGCAGGCGCCGACACCGGACAACAAAATTTTCAAGAGAATCAAAGATGAGCTCGGCGTGACGCTTGAACAGGAGTTTCTGGTGGGTGATTCGCAGCAAAAGCTTGGTGTAATGATCGCCGGCGGCGACTATCCCGACATGATCACGGCTGATCCGAAGCTGGTTGCTTCGGGTGCGGTAATCCCGCTGGAGGATCTCATCGAGAAACACGGGCCGAACCTGAAGAAGCATTACGAGAAATATTGGAATCGGATGAAAGATTCGAACGATGGGCATATTTACTGGCTTCCCAACTACGGCGCCTATACCGGCGAAGTGCATGATACATGGTATGCAGGGCCGGCTTTCTGGATCCAGAAGGCCGTACTGAAGGAATACGGCTATCCGAAGCTGACAACGCTGGATGAGTATCTTGATCTTATCCGCAAATACGCGAAGGCGCAGCCGACGATCGACGGGCAGCCGACGATCGGGTTTACCTCGCTGGCGTTTGACTGGAAGTTATTTCCTTTATTTAACCCGCCGGAGCATCTTACGGGTCATCCGAATGACGGAGGCGTAGTGGTTGATAACGGAGTGGCATCCGTGTTTGCCGATAAAGATATCGCCAAGCGCTATTACAAAGAGCTCAACGGCTTGTACAATGAAGGGCTGATGGATAAGGAAGCGTTCGTCCAGAACTATGACCAGTATCTGGCGAAGCTGTCTACCGGCCGCGTGCTTGGGATGTTCGACCAGCACTGGAACTTCGGGCGAGCGGAAGACTCTCTTACGTCGCAGAATAAGATTGATCGGACGTATGTGGGCTTCCCGCTTGTTTATGACTCCAGCTATAAGGAGTACTACCGTGACCGCCCGGTCATCAACCTGAACAACGGATACGGCATCACCGTCGATGCCAAAGACCCGGTGAGGATTATCAAGTTCCTTGATGCGCTGTTGGACGAGAAATGGCAGAAGCTGCTGTCCTGGGGTGTGGAAGGCGAAGATTACATGGTAGGCGAAGGAGGCAAGTTTTACCGGACGGAGGAACAGCGCAAGGCTCAAGAAGCCCCGACCTGGAAGCTGGCCAATAAAGCGGACGTATTTTACTCAACAGCTCCGAAGCTGGAAGGATCATACAGCGACGGCAATGCGACATCGCCGGGAAGCCAGCCGGACGAGTTCTTCAATTCGCTTAAGCCTCTCGATAAAGAAGTACTGACGGCATACGGCCATAAGACATGGACGGAGTTCTTCGCATCGCCGCCTGAGAATCCGGTGTACTACCCGGCTTGGCAGGTCGATCTTATCTCGGGCTCGCCGGCGGACATGGCAAGCAAGAAAATGAACGATACCAGCCTGAAATTTCTGCCTAGGGCGATCATGTCCAAGACGGCTGAATTCGACAGCGTCTGGGATTCATACGTGAAAGAATTCCGGAAGATTGACGTGAAAGCTTATGAAGACCGGATCAATGAACAGCTTCAGTGGCGGATCAAGAACTGGTCGACGAATTAGCAGTATGCAGTAAGCGAATTCAAGAACTGGTCAACGAGTTAACGGCATGCAGTAAGCGAACGAATAGGAAGCGGAAAGGTGGGCGGACCGCTCGCCTTTCCGCTTCTCTTTTTCCAAACCTATATGGCTTTTTTAAGCTGCGACACGAGAGGAGTTGAATGATATTATGGCTGCAACTGCAATTTCGTATATGAATCCGGTCATCCCGGGCTTTTATCCGGATCCCAGCGTTGCCAGGCGGGGCGAGGATTACTATCTGGTTACCAGCTCATTTGAATATTACCCAGGCATTCCGGTTTTTCACAGCCGCGATCTTGTGAATTGGGAGCAGATCGGCTGCGTCATTACGCGTCCCGAGCAGCTGGACCTATCGGAACGGAGAAGCTCTCGCGGGATCTTCGCTCCGACTATCCGCTGCTGCAATGGACGGTTTTATGTCATTACCACCGATGTCGACGGTATCGGCAACTTCTTCGTATCGGCCGAAGATCCGGGGGGACCATGGTCCGATCCTATCCGGATACCTTATGGAGGGATCGATCCTTCCCTGATGTTCGACGATACGGACGGGACTGTTTATGTAACCGTCCAGCAGGGTGCGGATAAAAACTCGCATATTATTCAATATGAGATTGACATTAGTACCGGGGAGGCGCTAACGGAACCGGTTGTCATCTTTCGCGGCGACGGGGGGCCTTGGGTGGAAGGTCCGCACTTGTACAGGATACACGGCATGTATTATCTCATTGCCGCTTCGGGAGGCACAGGACGTTACCACCGGGAAATCGCCGCAAGGAGCGATAAGCCTTATGGTCCGTTCGTCATGCTTCCGCATCCGATTCTGACGCACAACAGGCTTGACGATCACCCCATTCAAAATACGGGCCATGCGGATTTGTTCGAGGACGGGAACGGCTTCTGGTGGGCGGTGTTTCTGGGCGTTAGGCCGGTGGAGGGACACCACGGTGTCCTTGGGCGGGAAACATTCCTTGCCCCGGTCCACTGGACCGAAGCGGGTGGCCGATGATCGATAACAATGAGGGAACGGTTTCTGCCGTAATGTGCTCCGACAGACTTACAGCACCGCAGAAGCGGAATCTCTCGTTTACAGACGATTTTTCGGGTTCTCCGCTTTCGTGCGAGTGGAGCTTTCTGCGAACGCTGCCGGGAAGGAGAGCGGAGGTAGCCCCGGAGGGGCATGGACTTAAGCTTACCGGCGCGGCAGCTACGTTGAAAGATGCGGCGCCGTCGGTGTTTGTCTGCAGGAGACAGCAGAGCCTGCGGATGAGAGTCCGTACATTACTTTCATTTATCCCTGCAAGGGAAGGGGAAGAAGCGGGGATCGCGATTCGGCTCAGCGATGAAGCTCATCTCACGCTGGGGAGAGTACGTAAAAGAAACAGGCATATAATCGTCTCAACGGCGGTCGACTACGCGATCCCCCGGCGCCTGCTGAAGGAACAGCTTCCGGAAACCGGTGAGATTCATCTGGAGCTCGTCTCCGACGGCCGCGACTATATGATGAATTATTCCCTCGACGGGATGGAATGGCGTACGGCCGGCCGCTATCCCATGTCACGAATGTCTCCGGAGGTAAATTGGTGTTTTACCGGGGCTTGCGTCGGTATGTATGCAACAGGGAATGGTAACGAATGCGTAACCCCCGCTTATTTCAGGTATTTCGAATACCGCGACGACGATCCACTCCCTTCGGGCTGCCCGGACTTGCAGGAAGGATTGACCATTTAAGATGATAATGAGATTCCTATTGAAATTGTTACGGAATCTCTTTGGCAAAACCAGTAAATGGCGGTGTGAGAATATAAAATAAAAAGGATAGAGGTTACCGTATGCGCTACGGCTTCCACTATCCTTTTTAGTATTGCAAAACAATATAGCAGATTAGCGCAGCGGCGCGAAATCCTTTACCTGCTCCAATATCCGTTCTACTGCTTCCAGTGTTTCAGTTGACAGCTGAATATCGACAGCCTTTACGTTCTCCTCAATCTGTTGCGGCTTCGTAGCGCCGATCAATGCGCAGCTTACGCCCGGCTGGCGGAGAATCCAGGCCAGCGAAAGCTGCGAAAGAGTGATGTCCAGCTCTTGTGCGAGCTGCCCCAGGTCCTGGACGCAACCTAGCACTTTATCATTCATATAGCTGTTGATGACGCCGTTGACGGAATTGTCAGCCGCGCGGCTCTCCGCCGGCAGCGGTTGACCAGGCTTATATTTACCTGTCAGCACGCCCTGCGCGAGCGGGGAAAATACAACCTGGCCGATGCCGTTCTTCACCGATACCGGCAGCACTTCGCGTTCGATATAACGCTCAAACATGTTGTAAATCGGCTGATTCGAAATCAGCGGCCGCAAGTTCAATCTTTGGCTGATTCCGGCGGCATCCGCAATTTGCGCCGCGCTCCATTCGCTGACTGCGGCATACAGGATTTTTCCTTGAGCCGTCAAGTCGTCAAGCGCACGCAGCGTCTCCTCCAGAGGAGTCTGCGTATCGTAACGGTGGCAGAAATAGATATCGATATAATCCACGCCCAGACGCTTCAAGCTGGCATCGCACTGCTCCATGATATGCTTGCGCGACAAGCCGCGGTCGTTCGGTCCGCTATCCATTGCGAAAAACACTTTAGTTGAAAGGACATAGCTCGATCTGGAATAAGGCTTAAGGGCCGCGCCCATTGCTTTCTCGCCTTCTCCGCGATTATAGGCATTAGCCGTGTCGAAGAAATTGATACCGCTCTCAAATGCTTCCTTAATACAGGCATCAGCTGCCTGCTGCTCAGCGGCCGTGCCGTATGTGAGCCAACTGCCCAGGCCGATTTCGCTGATTTTCAAGCCGCTTGCCCCTACGTTTCTGTACTTCATTAAAATTTCATTCCCTTCCGCTAATCTGGGCTAATTATAAATGATGACCGGCATTCCCTACAATAATGGAAAAATAGATTACTAATTGCAATGGACGTTACTAGGTAACTTTAAGTTTAGTATGCCCGCGGCGGTGAATCTATTATGGAAATTGGACTATCTGTGGGGTATGCTAGAGTGGGAAAAACAATTTATTGGAGGGACTTAGGATGCTGATTGGAGCGATTGAAGCGGGCGGCACCAAATTCGTCTGCGGAATCGGAAATGAAGAAGGTACGATTATTGACAGATGCAGCTTTCCGACCGGAGAGCCGGAACCTACGCTGCAGAAGGTTATTGAATATTTTCAGGATAAGAATGTCGAAGCGATCGGGATCGGAACCTTCGGTCCGATCGATATTAACCCTGCCAGCCCCCGTTACGGATACGTGACGACAACACCGAAGCCGGGCTGGTCAGGCTACGATTTCCTTGGCACGGTCAAGAAGCAATTCGATGTGCCCTGCGGTTGGGATACCGATGTGAATGCTGCCGCCTACGGTGAAGCGATATGGGGGGCGGCCAAGGGATTGAACAGCTGCGTCTATTATACGATCGGTACGGGCATCGGAGTGGGCGTATATACCGAGCGGAAGCTCGTACATGGTCTCGTCCATCCTGAAGGCGGACATATCATGACAAGAAGGCATCCGGAGGATACATATGAGGGCTTCTGCCCTTACCACGGCGACTGTCTTGAGGGAATTGCGGCCGGCCCGGCGATAGAGAAGCGCTGGAAGGTAAAAGGAAGCGAGCTGGCTCCGGACCATCCCGCCTGGGCGATGGAAGCATTCTATATCGGACAGGCGGTAACCGGAACGATTCTGCTGCTTTCGCCGAATAAAGTGATTTTGGGCGGAGGGGTTATGCATCAGAAGCAGCTGTTCCCGCTTATTCGTGCCGAAGTGCTTAGAAATCTCAACGGATATATCAGCGATGATGCGATTCTGAGGGACATTGACAATTATATCGTACCGCCCGGTCTCGGAGACAACGCCGGCTTGTGCGGTTCACTGGCACTGGGGCTGGCGGCTCTTCAGGAAAAATAGGGAGCGGGCAGCTTCAGTGAGGATCTAAAGCTTGAAGGATCAGAGCCTTCAAGCTTTTTTACAACTCAGTCCCGGAGGAGCAGCAGGTTTATAAATTCCTCTTCCGTCAAGGTGCCGAAATACCGGCTGAGCTGAACCGATTCGAGTGCCAGACGGATTGCTTCTTCTTCATAGTGAATCCCTGTCAAGAGCTGCTCGACCTCGGCCACATCGTAAGCGCCGAAAAAATCGCCGAATATCTTGACGCCTGCCATCCGGCCATCCTCTACATTGAGCCGGACATCAACGATGCCGGACGCGAATTTGCGGATGTTCTCAATGTTGCATTTCGGCGAGAGTCCGTAATTCCAATCCCAGCTTCGGTATCGCTCGTCGGCCAGCCGAGTGACGGCGGCCCAGTCCTGTTCTGACAAGCCATACCGGGGGACGTCCTCGGGCTCGCAATGGAACAGCTCGCGCAGCAGCTCGGTCCGGAATTGCTCCGTTGTCATCGGCCGATCCAGAAATTCGGAAATGTTTGCGACCCTGCTGCGAACCGATTTGGTTCCTTTCGATTCGATCTTGATCGGTTTGACACGCAGAGCAGACGCCACATTATCCATAGCTGAATCAAACAGGAGTGTCCCGTGGCTGAACATGCGGCCCTTCGTGGCGAACCTGGCGTTGCCGGATATTTTCCGTTCACCGACCTGAATGTCGTTACGTCCGGTCAGTTCAGCCTTGACGCCGAGCTTATGAAGCGCATCGATCACAGGCTGGGTGATTTTCGCGAATTGGTGAAAGGAATCCCCCTCGTCATTCGTTATGAAGCTGAAGTTCAAATTGCCGAGATCATGGTAGACGGCGCCTCCGCCGGACAACCGGCGCACGACATGAATCCCGTTGTCGCGCACGAAGTCCGCATTGATTTCTTCAATCGTGTTTTGATTTTTACCGATGATGATGGACGGTTCGTTGATATAAAACAGAAGATAGCTGTCATCTGCCGGCAGATGCCGTAAGGCGTACTCCTCAAGAGCGAGATTGAGAGCCGGATCGGTAATTCCGCGATTATCAAGAAAAAGCATGATCGTTACCTCCGTCGTTCGTGAGTCGTGATATGTCCATTAGAGCAAGTGCAGGATATAAAGTCAATAAATTCAATTTGTAATGAAGGAGCTAACGATATGAATGGAACCTTGGAGAAAATAAAACAAGCGGCCGCGGAAATTGGAATAGCGGATGCGGAGAGCTTGTTTCCCGGCCGGATCGTGGTCGAGCCGGGCGCCATTGACCAGGTGGCAGGTTATGTCGGGCAAAGCGGGTATACCCAAGTGATTATCACAGCAGATGCCAATACATTGCAAATAGCGGGACAACGGCTTGCGGATGAACTGACTTCCCTCGGAATATCTGCTGATATCACCGTGGTCAAGGCAGACCGCCAAGGAGATGTCATCGCAGATGAGGCTTCCATTATTCAGGTCATACTCGATATTCAGCGGACTTCCGCCGATCTCGTTATCGCAGCCGGCAGCGGCACACTGCATGATATCGCCCGATATGCCGCGTATACGACGGGCTTGCCGTTCGTATCGGTACCTACGGCGCCGTCGGTCGACGGTTTTACCTCCAAAGGAGCGCCCATTATTATTAGAGGCGAGAAAATAACGGTCCCTGCGATCGGGCCGATCGCGATTTTTGCCGATCTGGATATTTTGCGGGAGGCGCCGGGCGCGATGGCAGCGGCCGGATTCGGGGACATGCTCGGCAAATACACGTCACTCTTCGATTGGAAGGTCGGCAGGATGACCGCCGATGAGCCGTACATGCCGCTGGTTGCGGAAATTACGGAGCAGGCGCTGCAAGCTTGCGTCCAGCATGCCGAGCAGATCGGAAGGCGGACGGAAGATGGTATTCGTATCCTTATCGGCGCCTTAATCGATTCCGGCCTGGCGATGCTGCTGTTTGGCCAGTCGCACCCGGCATCGGGGGCGGAGCATCATTTGTCCCATTATTGGGAAATGGAATATATCCGCAGCGGCAGGAGGCAGCTGCTTCACGGTGCCAAGGTTGGAGTGGCCTGTGCGGAAATAACCGCGCTGTACCGGGAATTCGCCAAGCTTCCGCAAGCGCAGCGGATTAAGGGATGGTACGATATCCGCCGCGAAATAGACAAGCTTCCAGGCGAGGAAGAGATTCGCGGGCTGCTGCGCACGGCCGGAGGACCTGCTTCAATCGGGGAGCTCGGCGTAGACCCCGGGCTGCTGGAGCGAAGCAAGCGGGAAGCGCACCGGGTCCGGCTGAACCGCCATACGCTGCTTCGCATCATAAACGAGCTGAACGGTGCGGACGAACCAAGATGAACGTACGGAAGAAAACGAGGGCATAGGCTGTTTGCTTATAGAGACAGGAGCACAGGCAGGAACCGACATATCCCCATACAATGCATAGAACTAAATAACGAAAGGGGTTTTGCAGGTGTCAATGGGATATGGTCCGGTAGGCGGCGTTGGTTGCGGTCCAGTTGGCGGATTTACTACAGCAGGCGTAATTCTCGTTCTTTTCATACTACTCGTAATAGTAACCCGCTCCATTCTTTGCTAGTGTGAGTACAACTTCGTTTGTGATATACGAATACAGCAATTGAGAGCAGCCTCCGTTTCACGTAAAGTGAAACGGGGGTTGTTTTTTGTTTTGGCTGCAAAGACAGTATAACCTGCAAATATGAAGGGGAAAAAACACTAATTCTCTCGGTGTTCGGGGCCTTCGATGGAATGGTAAACTATGATGAAAGCGTTTGAGTCGGGAAAAGCCGTTAACACGCTTATTCCGTCAATGGTTATATGGAGAGAGGGCGTGCAAAAGAAATGAGTTATCCTTTTGAAAATGTAAATTTGCCGTTAGAAGAGAGAGTAAACGATTTGGTATCCAGATTCACGCTGGAAGAGAAAATCGAACTGATGATGCAGTATCAACCGGCCGTGGACAGGCTCGGCGTTAAACCTTATAAGCACGGAACGGAGGCAGCCCATGGTATGGCATGGCTGGGCGAAGCCACTTCATTCCCGCAGCCGATCGGACTCGGCTGCACATGGAATACGGAGCTGATGCGGCAGATCGGTTCAGCCATCGGCGATGAGGCGCGGGTGTTTTATCAGCGGAATCCTGCGGTCAACGGGCTGACGCTGTGGGCGCCGACCGTGGACATGGAGCGCGATCCGCGCTGGGGACGGACGGAGGAAGCGTATGGTGAAGATCCTCATTTGACGGGTGAGCTTACGGCATCGCTGGTACGCGGCGTGCAGGGCGACCACCCTTTCTACTTTAAAGCGGTATCCACGCTGAAGCACTTTCTCGGCAACAATAATGAAATTGACCGCGGCAGCTGCTCGGCCAGCATCGATCCCCGCAATATGAAGGAATATTACGAGGCTGCTTTCAAGCCCGCATTCGTTCAGGGCGGTGCGCGCTCGATGATGACCGCTTACAACTCCATTAACGGTACACCGGCCATCCTTCATGAAGATGTGAATAAAGTGGTCAAGCAGGAGTGGGGAATGGACGGCTTTGTCGTCAGCGACGCCGGCGACCTGGTCGGTCTGGTCGATTACCACCACTATTATGAAACCTACAAAGAAGCGGCGGCTCATGCCGTAAAAGCTGGAATAGACAGCATCACCGACGATCATGCGATTTCGACCAAGGCTTTAAGGGAGGCTCTGGCGGAAGGGCTGCTCTCCGAGTCCGATCTCGACCTTGCCCTGCAAAATACTTTCCGGGTACGGTTTCGTCTGGGCGAATTCGATCCCGCCTCGTTAAATCCATATGCCGATATGCCTGAGAGCGTGCTGTGCAGCCCCGAGCATGCCAAGCTTTCTCTGGAAGCCGCGAGGGAATCGATCGTTCTCCTCAAGAACGATAACGGCACGCTTCCGCTTCAGAAGGATAAGCTCGGCAGCGTTGCAGTTATCGGCCCTCTTGGCGATGTGGTATACAGAGACTGGTATTCAGGTTCGCTTCCATACCGGGTTACGCCGTTTGAAGCCATACGCGGCAAGCTCCCTGAGAATGCGGAAATCACTTTCAAAAGCGGCAGCGACCGGCTGCGGCTGAAATCGGCGGCATCGGGCAAATATGTACGTGTAACCGAAGCGGAAGGTCGTTTGGCAGCCGATGCGGCGGAAGCCGCGGAAGGCGAAATATTCGAGCAGACGGATTGGGGATGGGAAAGCAAGACATTCACCTCCGTTACGAACGGCAAATATATGACGAGTACCGGCGACGTTCACATCTCGGCATCAGCCGAGGAAGCGTTCGGCTGGTACGTCAAGGAAGTGTTCCATACCGCTCCTGCGGAGGATGGCCAAATTTCGCTGACGACCTGGAATCATATGCCTGTCAAAATCTCCGAACCCGCGACTGGACTCCTCGGCATTGGCGAGAATAAGTCTGAGAATACGGGCGAGCGTTTTATCGCGGAAGCTGTGTCTGACGGTTTGGAGGAGGCGGTGAACGCGGCGCGTGCGGCCGACACCGCTATTGTGTTCGTAGGGAACAACCCGCTGATTAACGGCAAAGAGGAAATCGACCGTCCCGACCTTACGCTGGCAGAGGCGCAGGAGCGGCTGATCCGGGAAGTGCACAAGGTTAATCCGAATACGATCGTCGTCGTAGTCGGAAGCTATCCGTTCGCCTTGAACGAAGTAAATGAGCGTATACCGGCTGTATTGTATATGTCCCATGTCGGGCAAGAGCTCGGGCGCGCGGTCGCCGATGTGCTGTTCGGCGATTACAGCCCCGCCGGCCGTCTTAATATGACCTGGTACAAGTCGGCCCTGCAGCTTACCGATATTATGGATTATGATATTATCAAATCCAAACGCACGTACCAATATTTCGACGGAGAGCCGCTATACCCGTTCGGACATGGGCTGACGTACCCGGCGTTCCGGTACGACGGGCTGGAAGTGACTCCGTCAGCTGTTGATGAGAATGGTACGGCTATAATCCGGGTACAGGTGACCAATACCGGCTCAGTCGCAAGCGACGAAGTGATACAGCTCTATGTGCACGTTAAGGATTCGCGGGTGAAACGGCCGCTTAAGCAGCTCAAGGGGTTCCGGCGCATACATTTTCAGCCCGGTGAGAAGCAAATTGTTGAATTTGCACTTCCATCAGCCGAGTTGGCGATCTGGGATGTGACTCGCGACCGGTTCTGCGTAGAATCCGGAAGCTATGACATTATGATAGGCAGATCATCCGGCGACATCGCCTTATCGGGCGTATTGACGGTAAGCGGTGAAACGATTCCGCCAAGGGACCTGACTCTGGAGACTCGTGCGGAAAATTACGATGACTATGAGAACGTCTACCTGGATGAAAGCAAAGAAGGCGGAACGTGTATCCGTCCGTCCGTCCCCGCCGGCGCATGGATCGGATTCACCGATGCTGAGTGGAGCCGCGGCTCATATTCGTTCGAAGGCCGCCTATCGGGCGGGCCGGACGGAGGACGCATTGAGGTGCGGTTCGGCAGCCCGGATGCGAACCCGGCGGGTTTTGCCGAGCTGGGGTCAGTCCGCCAGGGACAAGACTGGCAAACGGTGAGCTTTGAAATCGGCGAAGCTCCTGGCACGAAGCAGGATGTTTATCTTGTACTAAGCGGAGACATTATTTTAAGCCGTTTCAGATTTACAGCCAAGCAATAGAATATCGTGTTCCAAATAGATTAATCAAAGCAGGACGGCATGCGAGAGTATGCTGTCCTATTTGCGTTGTTTCGGTGACAAGGCTTGACTTCAGCTAGTGTAAAATCAGCGTTATGAGAATCTATGAATATTGGTAATATCAGTATAAAGTTGACCATTGCGTTACTATAAAAGCTGTGCTATATTGTTTGTGGTACCGTTACCATGTTTTAATATTTAATATTAATTCCATTTTTACAGAGATAATTATTGTACTTATCATATTTGTGGTACCGTTACCATGATTTGCTGCCGAGGAGGGGTTCAACATCGCAACGATTCGTGACGTCGCCAAGCTGGCCGGTATTTCCGTATCGACCGTTTCGCGTTATTTGAACAAAAGCGGCTATGTGAATGCGGAAACGGAGCAATCGATCAAGGCGGCCATCGAGAAGCTGAACTATGCTCCTAACGAGGTAGCCCGCGGTTTGGCCGGCAAAAAAACAAATACAATCGCCCTGATTCTCCCCGATATCTCGAACCTGTTCTTCTCGGACCTGGCACGTGCGGTGGAGGATGTTGCTGCGACATATGGCTACACGGTCATTTTTGGCAATTCGGACGATCAGGGAATCAAGGAAAAAAGATACATTGAAACGCTCAAGAAGAAGTATATAGACGGCATTATTTTCGCCTCCAGCACGTTTGGGCACGACGATGCGGAAATGCTGACGAAGCTGGGCATTCCGTTTGTCTGTTTGGACCGCGGTCCGTCCGAACGGCACTCCAGCATCGTCCGGTCCAAAAATAAAGAAGGAGCCGTTATGGCTGTCCGGCATTTGCTCGAAGCCGGCTGCCGCAAAATCGCTCACATTTATGGACCGCAGCATCTCATTACGGGGAAAGAGCGGCTTATCGGCTTCGAGCAGTCCGTACAGGCACTGGACTGGTATACGCCGACGCTGCTTGAGCCGGGAGATTTCAGAATCGCGGGCGGCATTAAGGCGACCGAGCGGCTGCTTGAGCGCCATCCGGATATTGACGGTATTTTTGCCGGCAACGATTTGATGGCTGTAGGCGCTTTGAAAGCGCTGCACCGGATGGGAATAAAAGTAGGTAAGCAGGTAGCGGTATGCGGGTTTGACGGAATTCAAACGACCGAAATTACCGTACCCGAGCTTACGACGATCGCACAGCCGATTTATGAGATGGGGGCGCTTATTTCCCGCCTGCTGATCAAGAAAATCGAAGGAACGCTGGAAGAGGACCGGCTTTACGAGCTTGACGTCAAGCTTATCGTTAGGGACTCGACCTTAAGGGAGTGAATGGACAAATGAACAAGCCTAGGCTGGTTGTCATCGGCAGCTTGAATATGGATATTGTGGTCGAAACCGAGCGTTATCCGCAGGTAGGGGAAACCCTGCTGGGAGAGAGGGTTCGTTTCATTCCCGGCGGGAAAGGCGCCAATCAGGCGGTAGCCGGAGCCCGCTTGGGTGCGGAGACCGCGCTGATCGGTGCGGTCGGCGAGGATGCATTCGGCGAGCAGCTGCTAGGAAGCCTGCTGGAGGATGGTGTGGATATCACCGGAGTGAAACGTGTCGCGGGGATGGCCACAGGCATTGCATCCATTTATGTAGCCGAAGGAGACAACAGTATCGTCGTTGTGCCGGGGGCCAATTACCGGGTGGAGCCGGCCGACATCGACCGTCACGAGGATAAGCTGAGGCAGGCCGATATTGTCCTGCTGCAGCTGGAAATCCCGGTGGAGACGGTCGTATATGCGGCCAGAAAAGCGAAGTCGCTCGGTAAAACAGTCGTGCTCAATCCCGCGCCCGCACAGACGCTGCCGGAAGAACTGTTTGGGCTTGTAGACTATTTCACGCCAAACCGGACGGAGCTCGGACGGTACACCGGCATGAATGCCGAAGGGGAATCGCTTCAAGAGGCCATGCTGCGAATGAAGGAGATGGGTGCTGCCCATATCGTCACGACGCTCGGTTCAGAAGGATCTGCGTATTTATCGGAAGACGGTGCCCTGCGTCTCAAGCCGGGTTATAAAGTGCCGGTCGTTGATACGACTGGCGCAGGAGATTGCTACAACGCTGGCCTGGCGCGCTCAATAGCGGCTGGTAGCACTCTTGACGAGGCGATTGACTTCGCGTCGCTGGTCTCCGCTCTTGCCGTAACGAAATTCGGCGCGCAAGCTGGAATGCCTACAGAGGAAGAAGCGCTGCGTTTCGCGGCGGAACAGAAGACAACAGGAGTGTAGCGGAAGATGAAAAAAATCGGAATAATCAACAGCGAGCTGTCCAAATTGATCAGCGAGCTGGGGCACACGGACACGATCGTCATCGCGGATAGCGGGCTGCCGATACCGCCGGGCGTGAAACGTATAGATCTTGCATTAAAGCGGGGCGTACCTGGTTACCTGGAAACGCTGGAGACCATTTTGGTGGAAATGCAGGTACAGCAATACACGGTAGCGGAAGAAATGAAGAAGGCAAATCCGGAGCTGCTGAAATTTACGCAGCAGGCGCTGGACGGGGCAGAGGCGCAGAGCGTCTCCCACGAGCGGTTCAAGTCGCTCACCGGCCAAGCGAAAGCGGTCATTCGCACTGGTGAATGCACGGCTTACGCCAACGTCATCTTACATGCAGGGGTCACTTTTTAGCTTATGCTTACGAAGTGGCATTTTCATTCGAAAATGCCAAGTCTATGCTTACGAAGCTGCGTTTTCTCCGAAAACGCCAAGTTTATGCTTACGAAGTAGCATTTTCATTCGAAAATGCCAAGTCTATGCTTACGAAGCTGCGTTTTCTCCGAAAACGCCAAGTTTATGCTTACGAAGTAGCATTTTCATTCGAAAATGCCTTGCTTATGCTTACGAAGCTGCGTTTTCTCCGAAAACGCTTAGGAGGTAATCATATTGACAGCGCAGCTGTTGGAGATGAAGGGAATCGATAAAAGCTTCTCCGGGGTGAAAGTACTGGAACAGGTGCAGTTTTCTTTGGAAAACGGCGAAGTGCATGCCTTGATGGGTGAGAACGGCGCGGGCAAGTCGACTTTGATGAAGATTCTGAACGGAATCTACGCGCGGGACGGCGGAACGGTAGCAGTTAAGGGTGCTGAGCAGCAGCTGGCAACACCCTCTGCTGCACAGCAGCTGGGCATCGTCATGATCCACCAGGAGTTAAACCTTATTCCGCACTTGACGGTAATGGAAAACATCTTTCTCGGAAGGGAATTCACGTACGGACCGACCAGGCTGATCAATTGGCGCAGGATGAAGAAGGAATCCACCCGGTTTTTGTCTCAGCTTGGATTGACAATCGATCCGGAAACGGTCGTCGGCGAGCTGTCGGTCGGCCAGCAGCAGATGGTAGAAATAGCTAAAGCCCTTTCCGTCAATACTGAAATATTAGTATTGGACGAACCAACGGCGGCCCTCACAGACCGGGAGATCGAAGCGCTCTTTGTTGCAATCGCTTCCCTTCGGAAACAGGGCGTCGGGATGATCTACATTTCCCACCGGATGGAAGAGATATTCAAGATATGCGACCGGATAACGGTGATGCGCGACGGCCGCTATATCGGCACCGAACGAGTCCAGGAAACGAATATGGACCAAATTGTCAAGATGATGGTCGGTCGGGAAATCAAAGACAGGTTCCCCAAAGTGGAGATTAAATATGGCGAGGACAAGCTGAAGGTTGAAGGGTTATCGCAACAAGGCATCTTAAACGATATTTCGTTTTCTGTCAGGGCTGGTGAAATTGTAGGGCTGGCGGGTCTGATGGGAGCTGGCCGCACGGAACTAGCCAAAGCGCTGTTCGGCGTGACCCCGATAGATAGGGGAACTATCTATGTCAACGGCAAGCCGGTAGATATCGGCAAACCGGCCGATGCGATTCGGGCGGGTATTGCGTTGGTAACGGAGGACCGGAAGGACGAGGGGCTGCTTCTTCCGATGTCCGTCAGCGACAATTTGTCGATGCCGAATCTTAAGTCGCTGTCAAAGCTGGGATTTATGAGCGGTTCCAAAGAACAGTTTTTGTCCGAAACGATGATCAAGCAGCTGTTCATCAAAGCGTCAAGCGGCGCTCAAACGGTAGGGTCGCTGAGCGGAGGCAATCAGCAGAAGGTGGTAATCGGAAAATGGCTTGCGACAAGTCCGCAGGTATTTATTTTGGACGAGCCGACAAGGGGCGTCGATATCGGAGCCAAAAAAGAAATTTATGACCTGATGAACAGACTTGCGGCCAATGGAGTTGCCATCCTTATGATTTCCTCCGAGCTTCCCGAGGTGCTCGGGATGAGCGACCGAATTCTCGTCATGCATGAAGGGAAACTGACGGGAGAGTTTACGCGAGAAGAAGCTACGCAGGAAAAAATTATGCTTTGTGCAACCGGGGGAGGACAACAGCATGCAAGCTGATGTAATTGGCATTCAAAAACGGAAAGGATTCAAGCTGCAGGGGCTTGGTTCGGTAATCGGATTACTTCTGATTATCGTCGTATTATCGGTTACGGCAGACAACTTTCTGTCCGTCGACAATCTCCTTAACGTTCTCCGGCAGGTTTCCATTAATGCGCTGATCGCATTCGGAATGACGTTCGTCATCTTGACAGGCGGCATCGATCTATCGGTCGGTTCAATACTTGCCCTGTCGAGCGCGGTGGCAGCGGGCTTGATGGCCGGCGGAACGGATACTTGGATTGCTGTTATCGCAGGGCTTGGGGCAGGTATGCTGATGGGCGCCATCAATGGGGCTCTGGTGGCCAAGGGAAGATTGGCGCCGTTTATCGTGACATTGGCGACAATGACCGTTTTCCGGGGATTCACGCTCGTCTACACGGACGGTAGACCGATTACCGGTTTGAACAAGGATTTCGCTGCGTTTGGAAAAGGGTATTTTCTGCAAATTCCAATGCCGATCATTTGGATGGTCATTGCTTTTGCAGTACTATACATTGTTTTGAAGCACACCACTTTCGGCCGGCGCGTATACGCGATCGGGAGTAATGAGGAGGCGACGTGGCTCTCGGGGATCAGCACATCCAAGGTCAAAATCATGGTTTATTCGATCAGCGGCTTACTTGCAGCTGTTAGTGGGATAATACTCACTTCCCGGCTTAATTCAGCCCAGCCTACGGCAGGCGCTTCTTACGAGCTTGACGCCATCGCGGCGGTAGTGCTCGGAGGAACAAGCCTCTCCGGGGGCAGAGGCCGTATCGTCGGAACGCTGATTGGCGCCGTCATTATCGGCGTACTGGACAATGGATTGAATCTGTTGAATGTGTCCTCATTCTATCAACAAGTAGTAAAAGGGGCAGTCATCTTAATTGCAGTGCTTTTCGATCGTTCGAAGAAAAGAAAATAAAAATCCGAACATTAAAGGAGCCTAACAACATGAAAAGAAAAGCTATTAACATGAACAAATGGTCATTTGCAGCATTGCTGCTTGCTGTCGTTCTTCTGCTGGCGGCATGCTCTTCGGAAACAGAGAAGAGCGCAGGTAACGGACAGGGTACAGGTACAGGCGGCAAAGTAACAATCGGCTTGTCGATTTCAACACTGAATAATCCGTTTTTCGTAACGCTCAAAGAGGGTGCCGAGAAAGCGGCTAAAGCGGCAGGAGCGGAATTGATCGTGGTTGACGCACAGGATGATACGGCAAAGCAAATCAGCGGTATCGAAGACTTGATTCAGAAGAAGGTTAATGTCATTCTGATCAATCCGACTGACAGCGATGCAATCGTGACTGCCGTGGAGTCGGCCAACAGCGCCAACATTCCGGTTATCACGGTCGACCGCGCCGCAAACGGAGGAACCGTCGTTACGCATATTGCGTCCGATAATGTTAAGGGCGGTCAGATGGCGGGCGAATATATCATGAAGCTGATCGGCCGCAAAGGCAATATTGTAGAGCTGCAGGGAACTGCCGGCACTTCAGCAGCCCGTGACCGGGGTAAAGGCTTCCATGATGCGGTCGACAATAAAGACGGAGTGAAAGTGGTTGCTTCGCAGCCGGCCGATTTCAATCGTGCCAAAGGCCTCTCCGTTATGGAAAATATTTTGCAAAGCAACAGCAGTATCCAAGCAGTCTTCGCTCATAATGACGAAATGGCGCTGGGAGCCGTACAGGCGATCGAAGCTGCCGGTAAAAAAGGTATTATCGTTGTCGGATTCGATGCCACCGATGATGCGGTAAAAGCCGTTAAAGATGGCTCAATGGCGGCCACGGTTGCGCAGAAACCGGCTGAGATCGGCCAAAAAGCGATTGAAACAGCCATTAAAGTTGCCGCAGGCGAGAAAGTTGAAAGTGCCATTCCAGTCGATCTGGAACTGGTCACTAATTTGCAGTAGTCAGTAAATGTAGACCGCCAGTCCCTGCCTTTATGGCTTGACTGTGCGGTCTTCTTATTTTAGTAAGAATATTTGTCGTTTCCTAAGTTTCAGATCCGGCGTATAAATATGGAGAGACTATTAAGGAGTAAGGAGACGGCCATGGATATATTTGAAGCTATTCGAACGAGAAGAAGTATCGGAAAGGTCACGCAGGAACCGATAGCCAAAGAGACGATTGAATCGATTTTGGATGCCGCCATATGGGCGCCAAACCATAGGCTGACAGAACCATGGCGTTTTTTTGTGCTCACCGGCGGCGGCCGGGATCGGCTGGGAGAAGCGCTTGCTCGTATCGCACTCGCGGGTGAAGCGGATCCGGATAATCCCGATAATGTAATAAAAGCCGACGCCGCAAGAAAGAAGGCGCTGCGGGCGCCTGTCATTATAGCAGCAGCCGTCCAGCCAAGCGACCGTAAAGATGTAATCGGGCTTGAGGAGTATGCGGCCGTCAACGCCGCGATTCAAAATATGCTGCTCGCGATTCATGCTCTCGGTTTAGGTGCGGTCTGGCGTTCCGGTGAGCCTTGCTATCATCCTTTTATGAACGAGACCTTCGGGCTGCGGCCGCAGGACAGGATGCTGGGGTTCATTTATCTGGGCGTTCCGGATATGGAACCGCCCAAAGCGAGACGGGAAAGCGCCGCGGCGAAAACGGTCTGGTTTGAGTGAGGTCAGATCCCGGTAGAATGCAACATTTGACAACCAAAGCCGATATCGTTATAATTAGGTCAACATGTTGACTATTGAGGTTGAGTATGAATAAGAAAAATGATCCGCGGGGTAGTATCGTCGTTAATATCTTTCGCGCCAATATTTTACTTGAACGGGTCGGCCACAGTTTGTCTTCCCAGGCGGGCTTGACCAGTTTGCATCAATGGTTTATTCTCGCCGCACTTTCCCGTTCCGGAGATCTCTCCTTTAAGGAGCTCAGGAACAACATGCTGGTTACCAAACAGAATATGACGGGTATGATTGACCGCTTAAGGCAGAACGGTTTGGTCACGACGTTAGAAGCCCCCGAAGACAGACGGGTCACCTTAGCCCGTATAACGGAAAAAGGAAAGCAGGCGCTTTTGGACGCCAATGAGTATGGGAACGAGAGTAATGAAAGCTCATTCCATAGTTTCACAAAGCAAGAGATAGAAGCTTTTAACAGTTATCTCGAACGGTTGATTACCAACTTGAAGAAGGAAAAATAAAGCGTACACACAAAATGAAAAAGCAGGAACCCGTCACAACGTCACAAGGGTTCCTGCTTTTGTTTGGGATGAACAACTATTGAGTGTGCACCTGCACCTCGTTAGGACGGTATACAGCCATCAGTTCACCGCTCGCGTCCGCGGCGAACAGAACGGATCTTTCCTGTTCAAGCGTGAATGCATACCGTTTGCCGGTCTGAGGATCGCGAACCTCAATATCCGCGTCACAGCCGAATTCGGATACGAATACATACAGCGAGCCGGAGGCGAAATTCAGCTTGCGGCCGTAAACGCCGGGCAGTTCCCCGCCGCGCAGCCATTCGAGCTGCTCGGAGACGCCGGATTTGGACAGCGCTTCGGCATAGACGGCTTGAAGCGGTTCAAGCCGTTCATTCAGCTCGATCGGCAGCGGGCACCACATTATATGCCCGGCACCGAGCGGCATCTCTATAAGCTGTGCCGGACCGTTAACGGTTCGAAGTAACTGTTTGCATGCGGCTGCAATATGCGATCCGCCGAATGAAACCGGCATTAGCAGGCCGTTCAGTTCCAGCAGTTCCTCGCGCAGCAGGTTGGAGGCAACGGAGTCTTCCAATCCGAGCTCGGTTGACAGTCTGTTTACAGGCCGCCAATATTCGTCGAGTCCTGCCGGTCCTGTGAACAGCAGTGTTCCGCCGTGCTGGCGGATATGATCTGTAAGCTTGCCCAGTGCTTCATCGCTGAAGTTATGCGCGCTCGGCACGATGATGAGCTTCGGCTTTGAAGCTTCCAACGATTCCAGATGATATTCGCCCAAGCCGCACACATGCACATTCATCGAATAGGTAAGTGTCCGTACAAGGCGGGTCGTCGCTTCGTAAGCCAGCTTGCGGTTTGAGAAATCATTGGAGTACGGGTACACGACCGCAACCTCCTCAAGCTCGCGCCCTATGAACAGTTCCCGGATCTGCCCTATAAAAGAGCCGAAATCATACGATACATTGGCCTCCGGCTTCTCCGTGCCGTCGGCCCGCACCGCACCGATATGGGATTCGTTCACATTGTTCATGTAGAAATTAATGTTCCAGATCCACTGAACTGCGCCTGCTCCGCCGGTGGAGAACGCATAAGCGTATTTACGCTCCAGAATATTGCGGAGCTCTTCCTCGCTTCGCTTTGCCCGTCCATCCGGAGTTTCCACATACATGATGCCGGTTTCTTGAATTAGGTTCGGTTTATCGGGCGCTTTGGAGAACACGCCGTCCCAGATCAGATCGTCCATAAGCCACCAGCTGTGAACGGTCGTATAATCTACGGCTTCGGCGTAGAAGAACGGCGAAGGGCGCTGTCCCCCGAGGGCCTCGTCCTGCCCGACCGTTACAAGCTGTTTGGGCTGTATGGAGCGTATCGTGTCAATCAGCTGTGACGCCCACCGGTTATGCATCTCCATAGTAAACAAAGTGTAGTCAAGCCAAGGGCCGCCCCGTTTGGTAAACTGCTCAGTCGTTCTGAAATTGATATCGTCCCGTTCCGGCAGCCGGACCGTTTCAAACGAAGAGAGCTCGCTGGGAGTCATATTCCAGCGCTCCTGCAGCACGCGTACCGAACCGTGCCGTTCACGCAGCCATTCCACAAAGCAATCCCGCTCGAACGGGTCGCCACAGGTTTGCGGGCCGCTGAAAACCCGCTTCGGATCGAACATGGACGGCTCGTTTATCAGGTCCCAATGCACATGTTTTGAGTCGGCATGCCTTGAAACAATTGCGGCGATAAATCGTTTTTGAGCTTCAACGCTGCGCGGATCCAGATACGGATTAACACCCTCCCATGCTTCCGGCGTGAAAGAGAAGAAGTTGAACGTAACCTCAAGGTCGTACCTTTTCGCCGTCAAGAGGAAGGAGTCGATCGCGCGCAGCACCTCCTCGTAGGGGTGGCCGTCTACGAACATAATTTGGCGCCACGCGGTCCAAATGCCTGTCCTGATCAGGTTGATGCCGGCTCGTTTCATCTGCGCCATATCCCGGTCCCAAACGGCCGCGTTAGGCAGGAACAGATATTTGCGGGCAACATCGCTCGTCATATAAGTCATTCCGACAACGGGAAGCGGACGGCCTTCCTTCCAAAAATAATCCCTGTCGCACGTCATCCAGTCGCCGGCAGCAAGAAGCTCGCGGTCAAATCCCCAGAATCCCTGGCGAAGCACGCGCTTCTCACCCGATTCGGACACCGCCTCGCATTTCACGACATAGAAGCCGGATTCAATCCCGAAATCCGCTATTATCCGTTCAAGCTTCAATTCCCTGCCTACCTTGATGGAGATTTCCGTTTGCCATGCTTCTTCGAAGCCGGCCGAATCGTAATTGAACGACGGATCCGGCGCCGGTTCCGCGCTGTTGACCGCTTTGAGCACTCGCAGCTTGAACTTCCACACAGCTGCACTCGCTGCAGCGCTTTTTCCCGCCACCGAAAGCTGTTGGCCTTGAAGTGTAAAGACCGCGCGTTCGCCCGGCTCATATGAGCTGTAGTTCGGTTTAAGCCACAATTCCGTCACGCCACAGCCGGCGAAGTCCGCCCATTCCGCAAGCGCCGCACAACCGCCTCCTTCCCAGAAAGGAGTCTGCAGCTGCTGGTTGATAAGGATCCAGCGCCCCCCGCTGAAGGTACCCTTCGTATGCTCGAGCAGTACAGCTGGCGCGGCAATTTCACGCCGCAAGAGATCGCCGGTTATTCCTCGGAGCAGCGGATATATGTGGGCATCCATCGGTCCGCCCGAGCCCATCTCGCCGGGCTTGTCGTCATTGCGCGTTACATGAAGGACAAGTCCGTATGTCGGTTCAATCGTGAACAGCTTCTCATAACCTTCGAAGAGCGGGATATCCGGATTGGGAACGAGCTCCCGAGTGACTGTAACGTCAACCGGAAGCGCTTCGTGGATATGGAGCTGCTGGTGATATGCCGTCTGCTCCGGCTCCTGCTTCCACACGCTGTCTTCCCTGTAAACGGGCGTCTTGAAAGGCGCTCCGCCTGCATGCAGCATACCTTTTCCTTGTTTTAAATGAGCCAGAATGGCGTTCCAGGCATCCTTAGGAAAATATTGTCCATGCATATGGATATAAACATCGGCATCGGTTAGCTGCTCGCGGAGCTGCCCGGCATCCGCGACATTGAATCGCTCTTTTAAAATCGCTAATGATTGATCGTCCGGCCGCTTGCCCTCATATGGAAACGAAGCATCGTAGAAAAGCACGATTTTACTCAATGTTAGACACCTTCCTTTTGGTTAATTATGAATATTGCTGTTTAATTTGTTAGTTTTGTTAGGTCGACATACTCCCTCTTCCGCGCTTACAATAGAGGGAGAACGGGAAAAAGTCAATTGTAGTTTCAGGTAAAAATAAAGAAAGAAGGTAGGTCTGACGATAATGGCGCACAAAGTATCCATGCAGCAAATCGCCGACCGGCTGGGAGTCTCCAAATATACGGTTTCGCAAGCGCTCTCGGGAAAGCGTGGGGTAAGCGAAGCGACGCGTCGTGAAGTAATGGCAATGGCGGCTGCATTGGGCTATCGCGTAAGTCAGCGGGAGGTAAAGGGGCAATCCGGCGTTCTTGCGGAGATGCCGGTTATCCTTGTCGGGTTGGATGAACGTCAGGCTAACGAGCCGATGTTTTGGCAGCGGGTGAGGGAAGGCATTGAAGCGGGATGCAGAGAGCATCGGCTGAACCCCATATTTTTCACGTTCGAGGCCGAGAACAACCGGTCGTCCGTCTTTCCTCAGATCGACGATGAAACGATGCAGTCTGCATCTGGAATTATTATTGCCGGCAAATGCCCGGCCGCCGCGCTCCTTCGGATGAACCGCACGGGCATTCCGGTCGTGCTTGTCGATCATGAGGAGCCGGTGGCCCGCGCGGATGCCGTGCTTAATGCGAATGGTGAGGCCGGTCGGATGGCCTCCCATCATCTTCTCTCGCAGGGGTGCAGAAGCATAGCGTTTATCGGTCGGGACAGCTTCGCCGTCAGCTTTAGGGAACGCTTCTGGGGGTGCCGTCTGGCGCTTGATGATCTGCTGGGCAGGCGCTCTCCCGGAACCCCCTTGACACTCCCGGAGCCCAGGTCGATGAAAGCAATTTCCAAGTCTGACGTCCATCTCCGCAAGTGGACGATTCCATATGGAAGTCAGACATGGATGCAGACATTGGACAAGCGGCTTGCGGCTGCTATAGCGGACAATGATTTCCCTGACGGGTTCATTTGTGCCAATGACGATATTGCGCTTCACCTGATGCAGCTGCTGCTGAGCCGGGGAGTAGATGTGCCCGGGATGTGCAGGGTAATCGGCATCGATAATACGGCGGCTAGCGGTGGAGGCCCTGTACCGCTTACCACAGTCGATTTGGCCAAGGAATGGCTAGGACTGCGCGCAGTCGAATCGCTCGTGCGTAAACGCCATGCTCCTGAGGCGCCGGATGAGAAGGTTATGCTCTCTGCGAGTCTCGTTGTCAGGCAATCCGGATAACGACGCCCCGGCGAATTAATAGGCCGGACAATCTCCGCATCGGATTGCAGCGGCATAGGATAAACAAATGCCTATCCTATTCGAGAGGAGCTGCCTCACTGTATGCGGCAAAACATTACGCTGCTGGCGCTTGTTCTATATGTTCTGCTGGTTGTTTTACTTCTGGTTGCGATGATCTATTAATGAGCCCACGCAATGCCCCGTCAGCTGAATCAACCCTTCGCAAGCCTTCGGAGATAATAAGCCGAAGGTTTGTTTGTGTTTCCGTTTTGCAGGGCATAATGCAGCGCATTTTGACAAATACTTTCCAAGATAAATCTTTTAGGGGGCATAATATCCGGTGGCTGCGAAAAGTGCAGGAAAAAGCAAATACAAAAAAATGACGATGTCGCCCAAAGAGTACCAAACGTTCGCCAAAACACGCGAACCGTCCCGTCCAGCTTTGATGAACTGCGTCCGCGCGTTTGTCGTCGGCGGCGCGATTTGTCTGCTCGGACAAGCGATTCAGGATATATTTGTATACACGTTCAAGATGACCCAAAGAGAAGCGGGGAATCCGACTGTCGCCGTGCTCATTCTCATATCGGTCATTTTAACCTGTCTGGGCGTATACGACAAAATTGCGCAATGGGCCGGTGCAGGCAGTGCAGTTCCGGTTACCGGCTTCGCCAATTCCATGTGTTCCGCGGCACTTGAGCACCGCAGCGAAGGACTCGTCCTCGGCGTCGGCGGGAATATGTTCAAGCTGGCCGGATCCGTCATCGTGTTCGGAGCAGTGGCGGCCTTTTTTGTCGGAATCGTATACTGGGTATTTGGCATAAGGGGGCATTGAAGATGCTTCGTGGCAAACAAACCTGGTGGTTTGAGAATCGCCCGGTCATTATCGGCGCTGCGACCGTCGTAGGCCCGGATGAAGGCGAAGGACCGCTGGCGGCCGATTTCGACCTGGTTCATCCGGAGCTCGATATGCAGCAGAAAAGCTGGGAGAAAGCAGAGCGGCTGCTGCTGGAGCAAGCGTCCGATATCGCTCTTAAGCATGCGAATATAACCCAGCAGCAATTGCAATTCTATGTCGGCGGGGACCTGCTGAATCAGATTATTAGCAACAGCTTCGCCGCCAGAACGATCGGAGCGCCTTATCTCGGCGTATTCGGCGCCTGCTCCACGTCCATGGAATCGCTCGCCGTTGCCTCATTGATCGTCAATTCCGGATCGGGCGAATATGTGCTGGCTGGGACATGCAGCCACAACTGCACGGTGGAAAAGCAGTTCCGTTATCCGACTGAATACGGCTCGCAAAAGCCTCCGACTGCACAGTATACAGTCACGGGCGCGGGAGCCGTCGTTGTGGCTCCGCAGGGGGGCGGACCGGTCGTCGAATGTGCGACAATCGGTAAAATCGTGGATCTTGGCATCAAGGATCCCTTTAATATGGGATCGGCGATGGCACCTGCTGCCGTCGATACGATCAAGGCTCATTTTAGCGATACGGGGCGCGAGCCTAAGGATTATGATTTAATCGTCACCGGCGACCTGGCCTCGGTAGGACATCCGATCGCCAAAGATCTGTTAATCCGCGACGGTGTGCCGATGGACCAAACCGTATTCAATGATTGCGGCTTAATGATTTACGACCTCCAGAAACAAAGTGTCCAGGCGGGAGGAAGCGGCTGCGGCTGCTCAGCGGTCGTGACATATGGCAACATTCTGAAAAGATTGGAACGAGGAGATCTGAACAGAGTTCTTGTGGTAGCTACCGGCGCGTTATTGTCCCCGCTGTCTTATCAACAGGGCGAAAGCATTCCCTGCATAGCGCACGCCGTCTCGATAGAGCGCGAGCATTAGAATTAAGAAAGGAGATCGTTACAATGATTTACTTATGGGCTTTTCTGGTTGGGGGTGCAATATGCGTCATCGGCCAGCTTATGTTTGATGTCGCCAAATTGACTCCTGCTCATACAATGGCCGCGCTAGTTGTGGTCGGAGCTGTTGTAGACGGGATTGGATGGTATGACCCGCTTATCAAATTTGCAGGAGCAGGTGCGACAGTGCCGATCACAAGCTTCGGCAACGCGCTTGTACACGGCTCCCTTACCGAGCTTGAGCGTGACGGCTGGATCGGCGTTATTACGGGAATCTTTGATTTAACGAGCGCTGGCATTTCGGCAGCGATAATTTTTTCGTTCCTCGCTGCGCTTGTTGTCAGGCCGAAAGGCTGAATTACGTTTATTACTGAGAAAAATGTCGATTATAAGCAGCATAGTCATTGGAATTGGAGGATCCCTGTGGGATTCTCCAATTTTTTTTGTTGGATCTACAGCTATACGGTCAGATGTATTTTTTGTAAAATAATAACATGATACAGTCTACTTCATTTATTCAATCATCCGGGAGGTATTTTCAATGGAAAACCGCAGTGCCGACTATTCAATATGCAGTGAGATACGTCGCAACTTGGAAAGCTGTATCCTGGGGAAAAAGGTCGAAATAGAGCGGCTGCTTATCGCACTTTTGGCAGGAGGACATATACTGCTTGAAGATGTGCCGGGAACCGGTAAGACCCAGCTGGTGAAAGCTTTAGCAAGGACAATCGGCGGGCATTTCCGGCGTATTCAATGCAACCCGGATTTACTCCCTACAGATATAACCGGAGTCGCCATTTACCATCCGAAGGATGAAGCCTTTATATTCAGGCCGGGCCCGGTCATGGCGAATTTGCTGCTTGTAGACGAGATCAACCGCGCAACCACGAAGACGCAATCGGCGCTGCTTGAAGCGATGGAAGAACGCCATGTAACCGTTGACGGCGAGTCCTATGCGCTTCCGATGCCGTTTGTGCTCGTCGCTACGCAGAACCCGATTGAATTTGAAGGAACCTACACCCTTCCCGAAGCTCAGTTGGACAGGTTCATGATGAAAATATCGCTCGGGTATCCCGATGCGGCCACTGAGCGTCAAATGGTACTTTCTCCGCATTCCTCCGCTCCTGCCGATATGCTCACTCCGGTCGCGAATATAGAACGGATTGCATTAATGATGGAGTCCGTGAAACGGGTGCATGTCGACGAAGCGGTGGCCGACTATTTAGTCAGAATAGTGCGGGGAACTCGCGAGCATAACGGCGTACAGCTTGGCGCCAGCCCCCGTGCTGCCATCTCGCTTATGGCAGCCGCTAAAGCCAACGCTTTCCTGCAGGATCGCGATTATTTAATCCCTGACGATGCTAAAGCGCTTGCTTCTCCCGTTCTCGCTCACCGGATCATGCTTCATACCGAATCCAGAATGAACGGATTAAAGCCGGAGGATGTAATCGATACGGTCGTCCGCGAGACGAGCGTGCCCGTCCGAATGGAGCGATAGAGCTTATGTTGACAGCAAAAGCAACGATGATGAGATGGAGGATAATCGGTTCGGTTTATATCGGATGTCTTTTATTTCTGTTGTTTCAAGGCGGAAAAACGTCATTTATGCTCTTTTGCATCTTAAATGTACTGCTGCTGTATTTGGTGCTCGGACGGTGGAGCGGCATCGGCAGTGTGACTGGAACACGCCGTCTCTCCAGCGGAACCGGAACCGTTTCCCCGGTTGATCAGACGCTGTCTGCCGGAGCCAGGATGGAAGTGAATATCTCCGTTCAAATTCCCGGTGTTTGGCCGATTCCCTATGTACTCGTGCGCGACAAGCTGGTTCGTCAGAACGGCAGCACAGTACCCTTCGAGGCTTCATTCATTCCAAGCTATCACCGGACCGGTGATATCAGTTTTATTACGCCGCCGCTGGAGAGAGGCGTATACAGGTTCGCGCCAACCGAATGTTCGACGCGCGACATTTTCGGATTGTTTGAGCATGTAGGAATTTTCGAATCTTCCGAGCCGTTCAGTGTTTATCCCCGGACGGTCATGATTAGGAACTGGCAGCAGCTTAAACGCGGCGCCAAAGGATCCTTCTCCACATCCGCATCGCGGTTGTCCTCTAAGGAAACTACGCAAATAAACGGTGTGCGCGAGTATATATACGGGGACAGACTGTCCCGCATTCATTGGAACGCCACGGCCAAGACAGGACAGTGGAAATCAAAGGAGTTTGAACGCGAATCCCTGCCTCGCACGGTATTCATTCTGGACCGGTATGCAGGCGCATATGAAAATCTGGAACAGTTCGAAACAGCCGTCTCTGTCGTCGCTTCGATGCTTGAATTTGGTTTCCGGAGAGCGACGGCTACCGGGCTTGTCTCAGTCGGGGCGACAATGGATGGTTTTGAACCGCATTCCTCGTCCGATAGGCGGCAGCTTATGCTGAACCATCTCGTTCGCGTCCAGCCTGATGGCGATATACCCTTGTATCGGGCGCTGCGTCAGTCGGACTCGCTTATACCGGCCGGTTCATTCGTCGTTATAATAAGCCCGCAGAGCGGCGAAGAAACGGTTCGTTCCATGGAGTGGTTAAACCGCAAAGGAGTCGTCCCTGTGCTTATTCATCTTAAAGGGGCAGACGATGTGTACAGGGTTGTAACGGGAGCGGACCCCCGGAAGGGGATGGACTGGCTTCGTATATTGCAAAGAGGCGGGTATGCTGTCCATTCGCTTAGCGCACTTCAGGAACTGCCGGGCGTACTGGAAGGAGGGAGCGCATGAGTCTTTTGTTTCGAACCGGTTACAAGTGGCTTTCTGCGGATATGTACCGCAAGTTTTCGGCCCTATTTTCCGCCATTATCGTTTATCAGTGGCTTCAATGCCTGGGTGATTACTTATGGACGGAGACATTCTCGATTTTAAACGGCTTACTCTTATTTTCAGTTGTAATTATAGCGCTTATTCCGAACAGACTTGCTTCCGGCATCTTACAGACGCTTACTCTTATTTTCCTGAATGCGGCATATTCCGGCTACCGGTGGATTCCTTTCAACGGGGAAAAGGATAAAGCCGCCGACTGGCTCAATTGGCTTACTGCCCAATTCCAACAGTTAACTCCTTTTATATGGATTAGCTTAATCGTATGGGCCGTGTTTCACATCATTTTATTTACCCGTAAATGGCGCCTTGGCATAATCAGCATCGTTGGAATGGCTTTGATTTCATTGATGATAGCGGACTCGCTGTTTACTCCGATCTACTTATGGGAAGAGATTGCGTGGACCGTTTTCACCGGTCTCGGTTGGCTCGTCGCCAGTCATTTTTCCAGCTTCAAGCAGCAGCATCCCGATAGCTGGGGACAGCTTCTTGAATATCCGGTAAGCTTGTTTTTGCCCGTCATACTCATTATTACTCTTGTCATGGCCGCAGGCTTGTTCGTCCCCCCGATCAAACCGATTTTAACGGATCCTTATACCGCATGGAAAGAAGCGCGCGGAGAAGCGATACCTTCTTTGGTCGGAGACAAAGGAGTCAGCGCTGCTGCGGAGAAAAGCGCTGCTGACAGCAGCTCGGGATACAGCCGTAACGACGAATCGCTCGGCGGAGGTTTCAGATTCGATTATTCTCCAGTTATGACCGTGACGACGACAAGACGCAGCTACTGGCGCGGCGAAACGAAAGCTTTCTATAACGGAAGCGGCTGGGAAGAGGCAATAGATGAGCGGCGGGAAGAAGCTGTCCCGTCCGTGAGGCGAAATCAGCAGCTGCAGATCGAAGGCAGGCCTGATTCATCGAAAGTCGAAAAAATCGAACAAACGTTTACGATGCTTCATTCAGAAAAATATCCCGTCCTTTTCGGGGCGGGGCCAATAACAGAGGTCGTTTCAGTCAATGGAGCGGAAACACCGCTGCCGCGGTTTTCCTGGCTGCCGCAATCATGGGAGCTTAGGCTGCCGAACACAGTGGCCAGCTATCCGAAAACATATTCAATCGTCTCGGAAGTGACCGTTCTTGATGAAGCGGCGCTGCACAAAGAACCTGCGACTGACACTCGCGGTGAAGTGGATCCGATGTACTTGCAGCTTCCATCCAGGCTGCCGCAGCGCGTGCGCGACTTGGCGGCGGAAATTACGAAAGGCGCGACAACGCCTTATGATAAAGCCAAAGCGATCGAAATGTACTTGCAAATGAATTTCAAATATACGAATGAGCCGGATTTATCGAAAAAAGTAAGCAAAGATTTCGTGGATTCCTTTTTATTTGAAATCAAGGAAGGCTATTGCGATTATTTTTCCTCGGCGATGGCCGTTCTAACCCGTGCTTCCGGTATTCCCGCAAGATGGGTAAAAGGGTATTCGCCGGGCTCGTTACCGGTCGATCCCGAGATGATGCGTTTGCAAGGCCTCTCGGATGAGGAGTTGAATCCGGATGGCGAGGGTACTTATACAGTGCGAAATGCGGACGCGCATTCGTGGGTAGAGGTATATTTCGACGGCTACGGATGGCTGCCGTTCGAGCCGACAGCAGGTTTTACCTACCCGTACTCGCTGCCTCAAGAAAAAGCGGCCCCGCTGCCTGAAGTCAACCCGTCAACCTCGGTCCCTGCTAAAACACAGGAATCAACAACAGATGGCTTCAGAATCCCGCTTTGGGGATTTGTCACTGCCGTGGCAGCACTTCTGGGAACTGTCGTTGCGCTTCGGCGCAACTCCATAATTGATGCTTGGCGGCGTTATCGCCGCGGTTCGATCACCGTGAACGAGCGGATCGTAAAGGAAACGAACCGATTGATCAAGTACTGTCGTAAAAAAGGTCTTCATCACAATGAGAATGAGACCGTTCGTGAAACGATGGGGCAGTGGTCAAAACGGCTGACCTCGCTCCAGACCGAATTCCGCATCGTACTTGGCGCATTTGAAAAAGCGATCTACAGCAGTCAGACATTGACCGAGGAGGAAGCCGACAGATTTGACGCGAACATTAAATTAATCCGCGACCGCTTGGGGTAACTCCGATATGAAATAAGGATCGAGTATATGCAAAAGGTAATTCACCATCAAGTAGCCGGGGGAGCGACACAGCTCCTTTCCGGCTATTTTTACTGTCACCACCATAGTCGATTACTGACTTACTGACTTACTGACTTACTGACTTACTGCATCCCTTTAGCCATTATCCCGTTAGCTCAGATTCTATTTAATTTCCAGCTTGCTGCTGTGAGTTGCGTTTTGTGCTCCCGCTGCATAGCCGTAGCCCCTCGCTCCTCAGCAAAAGACAGATAAAATGCAATTAATTCTAACAGCCACAATGCCTAAAACAATATAGAGTATCTGAAATTATCGATTACGGCGCAGAATAAATAAGCACACCTGTATAACAACTAAGCTGCAGAAAGACAAGGGGAACCTACTTGTAAAAGTTTGTTTTTCCGAATTAATTCTTTATAGGTTATGGGAGCAGTTGACGCACATAATAGAAATAGTTGGTTAAATACGGGCTGCTTGCGAAAAGTATTATTAAGACGAAAACAAAATTCATCCAAATAAGCCTGCAGGTGTTTGCCGCCGATCCCGTGGAACACAGCATTCATCCAGTTGCCAACTTCTTTACAAATGCGCAGCACCGGACGAAATCTGTCTGTATGGAACCGTAAACTTTCTATTGTAATGTCGGCCGGAAACGCCTGTACATGATTGCTAATGAAAGCATCGACACCCGTACGCCGGAAATATTTTTCCGTCATATGCTGATTGTCTACTTGCTTGATTTTGATATGTGTAATTTCACCTTGATCGTCAAAAGCAGCTCCGGAGATAAGTGGATGCTCCTGGGGGTGCCGGCTGAAGGAAGGATTGTACGGCTTCCCATAAAAAGCCGTTTTGATTCGTACCATACCAGCGAGCATATGACGTATTTCGCCATGACTCATTGCATGCCGTAATTTGTGGAGGATTAACCAGGCTGTTTTGTAAGTGACATTGATAATGGCACTCAACTTGACAGCATTGATGGAAGAGGATGGACAAGCAATAAGAAAAAGGGCTTGGAACCATTTATGTAAATGGGTGCGGCTACCTTCCATAACAGTACCACTAATCAGGGAAGCCTGATAATGGCAGATCCTGCATTCGTAGAGAGGGAGACGCCGGGTTTTGATCTTAGAGGTCTGGCAATGGTTGCAGCGTGGACAGCGATAGCCATCCGGCCATTTGGCTGCATACAAAACGTCGATGCAAACTTTCTCGCAATTAAAACGTTGGCTAAAGTCTGCAAAACTCATTCCATCTGAAATCAAAACCGATTCCTCCAGTCAAAATCATACGTTAGGACAAGGCAGCCCATCTAGTGAGCAATGCAGCTATAAATCTCAAAAATACGAATATATGTTCTTGTTTTTATTATACCAAACAAGCGTTCCTGTTACAAGGATATTATTAATATATTAAATACTTAATCCTTATCTGAGTTTTGGGGATAGCAGCGTAAGGGGTGCGCGTGATTAGAGTTTAGGAGATAGCAGCGTAAGGGGTACGTGTGGTCTGAGTTTTGGGGATAGCTGCGTAAGGGTACGTGTGGTCTGAGTTTTGGGATAGCAGCGTAAGGGGTGCGCGTGATCAGAGTTTTGGGATAGCAGCGTAAGGGGTTCGTGTGGTCTGAGTTTTGGGATAGCAGAGTAAGGGGTGCGTGTGGTCTGAGTTTTGGGGATAGCTGCGTGAGCGTGTGATCAGAGTTTGGGGATAGCAGAGTAAGGGGTGCGCGTGATTAGAGTTTTAGGGGTAGCAGCTTAAGGGTATATGTAGCAAACAAGTTATCCGGAAAATCGAAGTTTTTAAGACTCGAGCTGCTTTCTTTTTTGAGAATGAATTGCAGCGGTTACTGAGAAACTGGAGGGTCTTTGCAACAAATTCCCTTTGTATGGTATAGTTTCCGTGATAGCACAAGCAGGGGAGTCGAAAACATGTTTGAACGGCTGTTGCCGCATATGCGCGTCAATACCATTTACGATATCGATTTGCACGCCTTGAAGGAACAGGGCATTAGAGGAATAATAACGGACCTCGATAATACGCTTGTCGGAGCGAAAGTGCCGCTTGCTACGCCGGAGCTTGTTAAATGGCTGGATGTCATACGCGATCTCGGTTTCAAGGTCGTTATTGTCTCGAACAACCATCGGACCCGCGTGTCCAAGTTTGCCGAGCCGCTTCGTATTCCTTACATTCACGCGGCGCGTAAACCGGCTAATAAAGCGTTTAACAAGGCGCTTTCGGAGCTTGGTCTGCAGGCGGAAGACACTGCGGTCATAGGCGACCAAATGATGACGGATGTGCTTGGTGGACGGCGTATGGGGCTATTTACAATTCTTGTGAGCCCGATTGCCCCAAGCGATGAAGGCATCTTCACCCGTTTCAACAGATTAATCGAGAAGATCGCCCTGTCCCGCCTGCGGAAAAAAGGGCTTTGGCCAGAGGAGGATCGCAAGACGTGAGCAAACAACAATTGGAGCAAGGCGCTTGCGCCGGCTGCGGCGTAAAGCTGCATACGGAATCGGCGGATAAACCGGGATTCATACCGGCATCCGCACTCGAAAGGGATCCTGCGATTTGCCAGCGGTGTTTCCGTATCAAAAACTATAATGAAGCGATTTCCGTAACGATCGATCAGGATGACTTCTTGAAGCTGCTTGGCGGAATTGCCGCAACGAACAGCCTGGTCGTGCATATTGTCGACCTGTTCGATTTTGAGGGCAGCCTTATTTCCGGTCTTCAACGATTCGTCGGCAACAACCCGGTGCTGCTCGTCGTTAACAAAATTGATTTGCTGCCAAAAGGTGTCAATATGAACCGTCTGCGCAATTGGGTGCAGAAGCAAGCAAAGACGCAGGGGCTGCAAACGGTGGAAGTCGTTCTTTGCAGCGCCAAACGAAATATTGGCTTCGACCGGGTGATTGAAGCGCTCGCCGAGTACCGCGGGAAACGCGATGTATATGTCGTCGGGGCTACGAATGTCGGGAAATCAACGCTTATTAACAGAATTATTCGCGATTACAGCGATCTGGACAGAGAGCTGACGACATCGCGTTATCCCGGTACGACACTAGACGCAGTACATATACCGCTTGACGACGGGCATGACATTATCGATACGCCAGGTATTGTATATAATCACCGTATGACCGAAATCGTTCCACGCTCGGTGCTGCAGGCGCTGCTTCCAGACAAGCCCATCAAACAGATGGTTTATCAATTGAACGATAAGCAGACGCTCTTTATCGGGGGGCTTGTCCGGTTTGATTTTGTCGAAGGGGAACGGCAATCGTTTACGCTTTATTCCTCCAATGCACTTCCGGTGCACCGGACGAAGCTTGAGCGGGCGGACGAGCTCTACGCGGATCACCGGGGAGAAATGCTGGCACCCCCAACGAAGGAACAACTGGATGAGATACCGGCCTGGACGCGTCATCGTTTAACAGTTCGGCGGGGCTCCGACACAGATGTGTTTATTTCCGGGCTCGGCTGGATTCATGTTAACGGCGGAACGGGAGCTCTTATCGATGTTCACGCGCCCAAAGGTGTCCGCGTCATCCTTCGAGATGCTCTTATTTAAAGTTTTTGGGAGAGTGGACGGACAGTGGGTACAGACGCAATAATAAAGGCTTTAACCGCAGGAAACACAGTCGACAGCCATACTGTTCTTTACAGTGTTATCGGAGACCCGATCCGGCACTCCAAATCGCCGGTCATGATGAACCGCGCATTTCGCGAAACCGGCATAAATGGGGTCTATACCGCTTTTCATATTAAGGGAGATCGGCTCGGTGACTTTGTCGCAGGCGTGCGTGCGATGGGGATCCGAGGGGTAAATGTAACGATTCCGCATAAGCTTGATATCATGCCGCTGCTCGATGAAATCGACGAAAGCGCATTAGCTATAGGAGCGGTGAATACGATCGTCAACAACGACGGCCGTCTCGTCGGGTACAACACCGACGGCATCGGTTACGTGAGGTCTCTTAAGGAGGAAGTGGAACCGGAGCTGGCTGGGAAAAGGGTGCTGATTCTAGGCGCCGGCGGCGCGACGCGCGGCATTCTTTACGCACTCGCGCGCGAAGGCGTTGCGGGCATCACCATCTCGAACCGGACAGTAGAACGGGCACAGGAGCTTGCCGACGCTTTTCGCGGGCAAGCTGCGGATATTCGGGCCATTAACGGCGAACAGGTGAAAGAAGCTTGCCCGGAAGCGGATATTATCATTAATACGACGTCATTAGGAATGTATCCAAATGTGGATGGGACTCCGATTGATGCGAACTGGATTAAACCCGGCACAATCGCCAGCGATCTTATCTATAATCCTCTTACGACCCGTTTTCTTGAGGAGTCGAAGCAGAGGGGCTGCAGGATCCACGGTGGGCTGGGTATGTTTATTTATCAAGGCGCCTACGCCTTCGAGTATTGGACGGGCCAGCCTGCCCCGGTGGAAGCGATGCGGGAAGCCGTGTTGGAGGCGCTTGGCAACGGAAACTAAGTTAAAGACATGAAAGAAGGAACAAACAAGATGCTGACAGGCAAACAAAAGCGATTTCTGCGTTCTCAAGCACACCATTTGCAGCCGATTTTCCAAGTGGGAAAGGGCGGTATGAACGACCATCTGATCCGACATGTGGCTGAAGCGATCGAGGTGCGAGAACTGATAAAAGTATCGGTATTGAACAATTCTGTTGAGGATCCGAGAGAAGTCGGCAATTGGCTTGCGGAAGAAACCGAGTCGGAACTGGTGCAGGTTATTGGAAAGACTATTGTCCTTTACAAGGAATCTAAGGATCATAAAACAATCGAACTGCCGTAACTGCCGTAAATTATCATTATCCGAAATAAGGGGAAAGGAGAGCGTTAGCATTGATAAAAGTGGGTATTATGGGTGGGACGTTCGATCCGATTCATTTCGGACATCTTCTTGCCGCCGAGACGGCGCGCGAGACTTGCGGGCTCGACGAGGTGTGGTTTATTCCTTCCTCTCAGCCGCCGCTTAAAGACAGGGATCCTGGTGCGGAAGGACATGCCCGGCTTGAAATGGTTTATCGGGCTATCGATTTTCAGCCGCATTTCCGAGCGATGGATATTGAACTCGAACGGGGCGGTATGAGCTATACGATCGATACTGTGCAAACGCTCAGAGAGTTGTATCCGCAGCGTTCCTTCAGCATCATTATAGGTGCTGACCGGATTAACGACCTGATGAGATGGCACCGAATTGGAGAACTGGCGGCTCTTGCGGACTTCATTGGAGTCGAGCGTCCGGGTGAGCCCGTTGATCTGGAGAAGCTGCCTTCGTTTCTTCGTGAACGATTGACGCTTACCTCGATGCCCCTAATTGACATATCCTCGACGGAAATCCGTCAGCGGCAAGCGGGTGGTCGTTCAATTCGCTTTTTACTGCCGGAGAAGGTGCATTCGTTTATTAAAAGGAATGGTCTCTATGAATCGTGAAGCGATGATCGATGCCGTGCGCGCCGAGATGCCGGAACGGCGCTGGCAGCATACGCTGGGTGTAATGGAGAGTTCCGTCCTGCTAGCGGAGCGTTACGGAGCGGACCCGATACGGGCGGAGCAGGCGGCGATTTTGCATGACGTAGCCAAATACTGGCAGACATCGCGGCTCGAGACAGTCATCCGTGAGCAAAGGCTTCCCGCCGATCTGCTGAGCTTCGATAAAGAACTATGGCATGCTCCGGTTGGCGCGTTTGTCGCCGAGCATAATTTCGGAATCGCAGACTCCGAAATACTTGACGCTATCCGCTACCACACTTCGGGCCGCGAGGGTATGACTTTGATGGACAAAATCGTCTGTTTGGCCGATTATATCGAGCCGGGACGTGATTTTCCCGATGTGCATAAAATACGGGAATTAGCCCAGCATAGTTTGGAGAAGGCTCTTATTGCCGGTTTTGATTCGACGATTGCGTATTTGCTGACCCAAGGCAGGCGGATCTATCCGCTCACCGTGGCGGCCCGCAATGATTTGATATTATTTGTACGGGAGGCTGAGCAATGACGGTAAAAGCGGACGAGCTGATGCAGCTTGTGGTTACGGCGGCGGAGGACAAGAAGGCACACCAAATTGTAGCTCTCAATTTACAGGGCATTTCTCTGGTTGCGGACTACTTCGTCATATGTCACGGTAATTCGGACACACAGGTGCAGGCTATCACGACGGAAATTCGGAAGCAAGCGGAATCGCGCGGCGCACGGGTGCGCGGAATCGAAGGAATGGACTCAGGCAGATGGGTGCTCGTTGACTTGGGAGATATAGTGGTTCATGTCTTTCACCGCGAAGAGCGCGAGTATTACAACATTGAACGGCTTTGGTCCGATGCGAAAGTTGTGGAGTTCGCATGAGCCTGATTGCAGGTACGATTCAGAAATTCAGGGTGGCGCGAGAAGTGTCGCCCTATGGCTTTTTTTTGAGCGACGGAGAATCCGAAGTACTGCTGCACTACACCGAAATCGTCGGCGACCGTCCGAAACCGGACGATGAAGTCGAAGCTTTTGTGTTTTATGATACGGACGATAGAATCGCAGCCACGATGAAACGCCCGCTTATTACGCTCGGAGAGGTGGCGCGTCTTGCCGTCGCCGACATTCATCCGCGCATAGGCGCTTTTCTTGAAATGGGGCTCGGAAGACAGCTGCTGCTCCCAATGTCGGAGCAGCCCGAATTAAAGGAGCTGCGGCCAATACGCGGTGACGAAGTATATGTCATTCTTGCGCACGATAAAATCGGTAGGCTTGTAGCGAAGGTAGCCTTCGAAGAAGAACTGGCCGAGCTTGCTTTCCGGGCTCCGGAATCTTGGCATAATACCTGGGTTGAAGGCTGGGTTACAAAGTCGCTTAAGATCGGCTCCTTCGTAATGATTGACGGAGGCGTGCTCGGCTTTGGCGCGATGGGGCATATTCCGGCTGACCAGCGCACAAGACCTTTACGACTCGGCGAGCGCGTTGAGGCGCGTGTTACGTTTGTCCGCGAGGACGGGCGGGTCAACCTGTCGATGACTCAGCGCAAGGAAGTCGGCCGAGTGGAGGACTCCGAGCGGATTCTGGACTTTCTCAAGGAACGTCCCAATGGCTCGATGCCATATTCCGATGACACTTCAGCAGATATCATTAAGCAGAAGTTTGGAATCAGTAAATCCGCATTCAAACGCGCAATGGGCAAGCTGATGCGTGAAGGGCTGGTGACACAGGACGGCAATTGGACACATCTTGTGAAAGGCGATGAGTCGGCTCGGGAGGGGGAATCGTAATGTGCGCGTACCGGCAATTTGCCGCAGTCTACGATCGGCTTATGGAGGATATGCCATATCCCGATTGGCTGCGCTTTGCGCGGGAGTGTTGGGAGCGTTACGGTATGCCCAAGACGGTCGTAGATCTGGGCTGCGGGACCGGGAGCATCGCTATTCCGTTGGCCCGATCCGGTTTTCATGTCTTCGGAATCGACCTCTCTGCGGATATGCTCACTATTGGACAGAGCAAGTGGGATGAATCGCCCCGGCAGGCGATCCGCTCCAATGCCGGCTCGATTCGCTGGCTTCAGCAAAACATGCGTGATTGGGAGCTGCCCGAACAGGTGGACACGGTCATATCCTTCTGCGACTGCATCAATTATTTGATCGAAGAAGAAGACGTGGAAGCTGCGTTCCGGGCGACATACGGCGGATTGAAACCCGGCGGCGTTTTTTTATTTGACGTTCATGCTCCTGTGACTCTTAAGCGTTATGCCGAAGAGCAGCCCTTTGTACTGGATGAGCGCGATGTCGCTTACATCTGGACTTGCGAACTGGACAGGGAACGCCTTGAAATCGAGCACCGATTGACGATTTTTGCACGTGACGGGAAGCAGGATATGCGGTTTAACCGGATTGAAGAAGTCCATGTTCAGCGGGCCTACGAGCCGGTTTGGATTCGCGGAGCTCTGGCGAGAGCGGGGTTCACCAAGGTGGAAGCATTTGCCGATTTCAAGCTGGAATTACCGGATAACAAATCGGAAAGGCTTTTTTTTGCCGCTGTAAAATGACGCTGCATGTAATCCGCTGCATCGCTATGCTCTTGACATAAGGTATCCGGCTATTTATAATCGAAATAACCATTTTTATGTATGAGAATAGTTATAGTATGGCGTCGACAAGGAGCAGTAGTTTACCTTCACTGGGAGCAGAGAGCCGGCGGTTGGTGCAAGCCGGTGCAGTGTGGAAGCGAACTCGCCTTGGAGCTGCGTGCGATCCGGATTTCCCGGCGAAGCGCGCCGTCTCGCCCGCGTTAAGGGTTTAGAGTGAGCAGCGGCAAAGCATGCAGGCTGTTAACTAGGGTGGTACCACGGGAAATCTAACCTCTCGTCCCTAGCGTTTACGCTGGGGATGGGAGGTTTTTTAGCGAAATTGGGAGGCAATGATTATGGCACAGGAACGCCAGGAGCAGCAAGGCTACAACCCTCTTGTTATCGAGCCGAAATGGCAGACGTACTGGGATGATAACAAGACATTCAAGACCACTGAAGACGCGGGAAAACCGAAGTTTTACGCGCTGGATATGTTTCCGTACCCGTCTGGCGCAGGGCTGCACGTAGGCCACCCGGAGGGCTATACGGCCACTGATATCGTATCCCGGTATAAAAGGATGCGCGGCTTCAATGTGCTTCATCCGATGGGCTGGGACGCGTTCGGTTTACCTGCCGAGCAGCATGCGCTTGATACTGGTGAGCATCCGCGCGATATAACGGTGAAGAACATTAACAACTTCCGCCGCCAGATCAAATCGCTCGGTTTCTCGTATGATTGGGACCGCGAGTTCAGCACGACCGATCCGGACTATTATAAATGGACACAGTGGATTTTTATCCAGCTGTACAACAAAGGCCTGGCTTATGTAGCGGAAGTTCCGGTAAACTGGTGTCCGGCCCTGGGCACGGTGCTGGCCAACGAAGAAGTTATCAACGGTTTAAGCGAACGCGGCAATCATCCGGTTATCCGCAAACCGATGCGCCAATGGGTATTGAAGATTACCGAATACGCGGAACGTTTGCTGGACGATCTTGAAGAGCTTGATTGGTCGGAAAGCATCAAAGATATGCAGCGTAACTGGATCGGCAAATCAACGGGCGCGGAAGTGACATTTGAAATAGAAGGTCATAACGATGCGCTGGCTGTGTTTACGACGCGGCCCGATACGCTGTTCGGTGCCACGTACTGCGTGCTGGCTCCCGAGCATGAGCTTGTTGCCCGCATTGCATCCGCGCAGCAGAAGGCTGCAGTGGAAGCGTATCAGGAAGCGGCAGCCCGTAAAAGCGATTTGGAAAGAACTGACCTTGCAAAAGACAAGACCGGCGTATTCACAGGAGCTTACGCGGTCAATCCCGTCAGCGGCGCAAAAGTGCCGATCTGGATTGCCGACTATGTGCTCGCCGGGTACGGAACAGGCGCAATTATGGCGGTGCCGGGTCACGATCAGCGCGACTGGGAATTCGCCAAGCAGTTTGATTTGCCTATTATCGAGGTGGTACAGGGCGGTAATGTTGCGGAAGAAGCGTTCGCAGGCGACGGTCCGCATATCAACTCCGGTTTTCTGGACGGCCTGAATAATGAAGAGGCAATTTCACGGATGATTGAATCACTGGAGGCATCAGGCAAAGGTAAAGGGAAGGTGACGTACCGCCTGCGCGATTGGCTCTTCAGCCGCCAGCGCTATTGGGGCGAGCCGATTCCGATACTCCATCTGGAGGATGGCACGATGAAGCCGGTACCGGACGATCAGCTCCCGCTGCTGCTGCCTGATGTCGAACAGATCAAACCCTCCGGTACGGGCGAGTCTCCGCTTGCAAATGTGACGGAATGGGTGGAAACCGTAGATCCGGAGACTGGGTTGAAGGCCCGCCGCGAAACGAACACGATGCCGCAGTGGGCAGGAAGCTGCTGGTATTACCTGCGGTTCATAGATCCGCACAATGAGAATGAGATTTGTTCGAAGGAAAAGCAGGCGGAATGGCTGCCTGTCGACTTGTATATCGGCGGTGCGGAGCATGCGGTGCTTCACCTGCTGTATGCCCGTTTCTGGCACAAGGTACTATACGATCTTGGCGTAGTGGCGACCAAGGAACCGTTCCATAAGCTTGTGAATCAAGGGATGATTCTCGGTACGAATAATGAAAAAATGAGCAAATCACGCGGTAACGTCATCAACCCCGACGATATTGTCGGGGAGTATGGAGCGGATACGCTGCGGATGTATGAGATGTTCATGGGCCCGCTTGAGGCGACCAAGCCGTGGAACACGAATGGCGTAGAAGGCATGTACCGCTTCCTCAGCCGCGTATGGAGGCTGGTTGTCGGCGAAGACGGAGCGCTCAGCGCGAAAATCGGAGATGTTGACGCTTCAGAGGCGTTCAAGCGAACGTGGCACCGGACCATCAAGAAAGTGACCGATGACTACGAAAACCTGCGCTTTAATACGGCGATCAGCCAATTAATGATTTTTGTCAATGAAGCCTATAAGGCGGAAACGCTGCCGAAGGAAGCGATGGCTGATTTTGTGCAAATGCTCTCGCCGCTTGCACCGCACATCGCGGAAGAGCTTTGGTCGAAGCTGGGAAGTTCCGAGTCGATCACCTATGCGGCGTGGCCTGCCTTTGAGGAAGCTTGGACGATCGATCAAGAGGTTGAAATCGTGGTCCAGGTGAACGGAAAAATTATGGACCGTCTATCGATCGCGGCAGACACGGACGAGACGGAAATGGAGAAGCTTGCGAAGCAATCGGACAAAGTGGCCGAAGCGATTGCAGGCAAAACGATACGCAAAGTGATTACGGTCAAAGGCAAGCTTGTCAATATCGTAGCCAATTAACGGCGGATTGTCCAAGGACCAAAAGAGGTGAGCGGTTTCTTAACGCAAAGCATGCGTTAGGTGCCGTTCACCTCTTTGCCGTATAAAGAAAGCGTTACCCGTTCCAGGTCTTCATTATATTTGGCATGCGTCGCCCGGATGACGGCATTAAATACACCATCCAGTTCTTGTTCCAGGAGGGCTAGAGCTTTAGCGGTAATGCCTCCCGGCACCGCAACTCTGGCCTGGAGCTGCTGCGGCTCCATGCCGCCTTCCGTGAGCAACTGCCCGGTGCCGTAAAACATTGTGCTCGCAATAACTACCGCTTCCTCCCGGGGAATACCGGTTTCTTCAACCGCAGCATCGATAAACCGCTGCAGGACGAAGGCCATAAAAGCCGGCCCGCAGCTTGACAGGTCGGAGACGATGCGGGTGTGCCGCTCGTCAATCATAAGGGGAGTGCTTATAAACGAAAGCAGCCCGTTCAAGCGGTTTTTATCATCTTCGTTCATCCGTTTGCCGTACATGCATAACGTTGATCCGCAGCATACATAATTGGTGATGCTTGGAATGACCTTTGCAATTTTGCAAGGCAAACAGTCCTCGAGCTGTGAAAGCATGACAGGGCTCGTAATGGATACGACAAGCTGCTCAGGCTTCAGTACATCCCAGAGCTCTTCAATGACACGTTTGTATTCCAGCGGTTTTACGCAGAGGAAAATAATATCCCGCCCAATCGCGGCTTGATAGTTCAGAGGGACCGCAAGCAAGCCGGGATGCCGGTCGGCGAGTTTCTCCGCCTTGGCGAAGGTGCGGTTGCTGGCTGTAATTTGCTTCGGCTTGAGTGCGCCCGAACCAATAAACGAATCGATAAGCAAGCTTCCCATACTCCCGATACCGATAAATCCGACATTCATTGTAACCCCTCCTAAAAGCTGCTTTTACTACATTATGCGCGGCGGCACGGCCAACATGACGTAAATTTGCGGTTAATGGGGAGGATGTTCTAAAAATTGGAATTCATATTCGAATGAGGTAGTGGAAATACGTCAGGAGGTATATCACTATAATGAAACCGATGAAAAGCTACCTAGTGGCACACCGGCTGGTAACAGGCTGCTTGCTCTTGCTGGGCTTTGTACTGTTTGCAGCTGCTATATGGCAGCCCGAAACAAGCGAACCGCCCGGTTGGATTGCTATGAACGAACAGGTAAAGCAAGCGCTCGAACCGTTGGCGCAGCAGGAACAACAAAATGCTTTTAACTCAACGGGTAATAAAGCACCGGAGACTAAGAGCGGTTCGGGGAGCCGCGTTATTGGCGGTGAAGCAGCCAGGAGTGAGCCGAGCGGAGCGGCGGAGGAACGAAGCGGTATAACAGGAGCAAATGGTTCCTCGAAGGAGGCCGGGACAGTTAAAGCCGGTGGAGCTTCTGCGGAGGACGGTAAGATCGACATTAACAGGGCAAATGCGCAGGAGTTCGATGCTCTGCCGGGGATTGGCGCAATTAAAGCGCAGACGATTGTGGCCGACCGTGAGAAAAACGGGCGGTTCCAAACGGCCGATGATCTGCTTCGCGTCAAGGGAATCGGTCCGAAGCTTCTGGATAAAATAAGGGGCTCCATTGTAGCCAGGCCGTGAATGTGCGATAATGGATGAACGGCGGCCGGAAGCTTTCTTGCTGCTGCAAGGCCACGAACGCTACATTTGTTTTCCCAGCCATTCATTTTATGAATCAGGATAATTATATTTGCCGAAAGGCCAGGGAGCGATCCTCGCATTCGGCATAAACGGCGGCGCTTTCCAGGCGATTGCTGCCAGCCAGCAGCAAGGACACACAATTGAAAAGGGAGAAGAACGACGATGGTAACGGTAACTCAAGACGGCGAGCGTAAAGATTGGGACACTTATTTCATGGATATCGCCTATATGGTCTCGACGCGCTCCCGCTGTCCAAGAAGGCATGTCGGCTCAGTGCTCGTACAGGGAAAGAAGCTCCTCGGCACGGCATATAATGGGGCACCGATGGGCGTCGCGGATTGCTCGGAGGCTGGCTGTATGATTGTGGAAGAGTTTGAAATGAAGCTCGTCGAGGCGGAGGAGCAAATGGTCAAGAAACAGCGGTGTATCCGTACGATTCATGCAGAGCAAAATTTGCTGCTCTTTACCGACCGGATCGACCGTGAAGGCTCTACCGTCTATGTGACGGACCAGCCCTGCTGGACCTGTGCCAACATGCTCGCCAACAGCGGGATCAAGGAAATTGTCTACCATCGCAGTTACCCTAAGGACAGTGAGAAGGTCAATTCCCTAATGGAGCAGAAAGGCATTATATTCCGTACTCTTGCGGAATACGAGCCGCCCGCTCAAGCGGGAATGAACGTGATATCGTAAGCATTAGCAACGATTGGGGGAAGAACCTCCGAAGCGCCTGCCTGAGGCGCGTCGGAGGTTCTTTTTGTTCAATTTGAAGGAGGAACGGCTCAGTGACAACAAGACCGATTGTTGCCTTCACGGTCTGCTGGCTGCTTGGCAGCGCGGCAGCGGCGGGGCTGACGAACCGCGGGACGCTGCTTGCAGGCGGCGCGCTTGCAGGCTTCCTGCTGGCGATTCTGCTGTGGCGGAGGGGAACGTGGCCAATGGCCGCCGCATGCCTTGCCGCGTTCGGCATCGCGGCGGGGGAGCGTATGTGGGCGGATGACCGAAACGTTACGGCGCTCCCCGCGCTGCTGGCTGCCGCAGAGGCGGCTGTCCCTGCCGGTTCGGCATCGTATGAAGCTGAAGCGGCAGGGACTATTGTTTCCGCGGTCGAGATCGACGGAGACCGTGTTCAGTTCCGCGTGACGGCGGATAGCGTCCGCATTAAGGGTGAGCCGGGGCCGCGTAAGCTTGACGAGCGGATGCTCGTGCAGGTCCGGCTTGCAGCCGAGCCGGATCTGGCGGTCGCCGCCAAATGGAGGCGCGGCGAGCGCGTACGCGTGGCCGGTGAAATCGCGCCGCCGGCTGAAGCAACGAACTTCGGCGGCTTCGATTACCGCCGCTACCTGCACAGCCAGCGCATCCACTGGCTGCTGAAGGCGGACGGCGCCGCCGCCGTACAATCAAGCGAGGGCCGGCGCTACAGCGCGGCTTCGCTGCTCAGCCGCATCGATGCGGCACGCGCGGCGCTCGGCTCGCGCATGGATGTGTTGTACCCGGCTGCGCAGTCCGGGTACATGAAAGGGCTCGTCCTCGGCATACGCGAGGACCTCGACCCCGAACAATTCCGCCGGTTCTCGCAGCTTGGACTCACGCATATCCTGGCGGTATCGGGCCTGCACGTGGCCGTTTTTCTCTACGTCCTCGGAGGCCTGCTGCAGCTGCTGCGCATGACACGCGAGCGCATGCTGCTCATCATGATCGCCGCGGTTCCGCTTTATGTGCTGCTGGCAGGCGGCTCGCCCTCGGTCATTCGCGCCGGAATCATGGCGATGCTCGGCCTCGCAGCGGCGCGTCTCAATAAGCTGAAGGACGGCCTTCATCTTCTTGCCGCCGCCGCTTTGCTGATGCTGGCATGGGATCCGTATTTGCTCGGCGACGTCGGCTTTCAGCTGTCGTTTCTGGTGACGGCCGGCCTTATTCTCGGCGTGCCGCCTGTACGGAAATTATTCGGGGGCGGCAGGCGGTGGAAGGCGGCGCTTGATTTGGCAGCCGTTACCGTCGTAGCCCAGGCGGTTTCATTTCCTCTGACAATCTATTATTTCAATCAGTTTCACCTGCTCTCGCTGCTCGCCAATTTTGTGCTCGTTCCATTCATCAGCTTTATCGTGATGCCCCTCGGCGGCGCTTCTTTGCTGCTGGACGTGCTGTGGCATCCTGCGGGCTCGCTGGCGGCTTCAGCTGCAGCGTGGGCCAACAACCTTACTTTCGGCTTTGTGCTCAAGCTGAGCGGCATACAAAGCTTCCGGTTTATCTGGGCAAAGCCTTCGCTTTGGTGGCTCGCGTATATGTATGCCGCGATCGGAACTAGTCTGTTACTTCTGCAACGCAGACAAAACAGCTCCTTCACGGAACCAGCCGATCTATCGGTGAATATGGATTTGCACACGAGTCAAGCAGGCAGCAAGGATATACTCTCTGTAGTACCGGGTAGTTTTGAATCCGAACTACCAACACAGCCGCTTGGGCTCGGGATTGGGCAGCCTGACCCTCTCATTACCGGACCCGATTCAGCCGTCCCTTTCAACATGAGACACCGCCGGATGATTGGGGTCGGAATGATTCTTGCTCTGATCGTACCGGTGCTGTGGGCTTACAATCCAAATTGGAACAATCGCGACGCCTATGTCAGCTTTCTCGATGTCGGGCAGGGAGATGCGATCTATATCCGGACGGCGCGCGGCAAACACATCCTGATCGACGGTGGAGGTGCCGTTGTTTTTCGTAAGCAGGGTGAACAGTGGAGAGAGCGGAACGATCCGTTTGAGGTCGGCCGCAAGGTTGTCGTTCCGCTTCTGCTCCAGCGGGGCGTTCAGGCAATTGATCTGCTTGTCGTCTCCCACCTGGACAGCGACCATATTAAAGGGCTAAATGCCGTTATATCAAGCATTCCGGTCAAGAGAATTTTGTGGAACGGAACCGTGAAGCCTTCCGGCGATGCGCTGACCCTTCTGGAGAGCGCTGTGAAGCAGGGCATTCCCCTCTACCGTGCGGACGCCGGGCTAAGCTGGAAAATGGACGATGAGACGCTTATCGAAATCATTGGAAGCCCGCCCGCCGCTAATGCCCCTGCAGCCGTTCCCGTAGTCGAAGAACAGAACGGCCGGAGTGTCGCGATGCTCGTACATCTCTACGCCCGTACATTTCTGCTGACGGGGGATGCTGATGCAGCGGAAGAGCATGCCATACTTTCTCATCTCGCTTCACGGAAGGCCCAGCCTGGTCAGCAGCCGAAGCAGCAGCAGCATTCACCGGTCGATGTGCTTAAAGTTTCTCATCATGGAAGTAAAACGTCATCGACACCGGAGTGGCTTTCCTACTGGCATCCGGCGGCAGCGGTCATTTCGGTCGGCCGGTCCAACCTCTACGGTCATCCCAACACGGCGGTGCTGGAGCGGCTGAAGCAGACGAATGCGGACGTGAAACGAACCGATCTCAATGGTGAAGTTCAATTCCGGATTACATCCGGGAAAAAAATGTATGTCAGACATATGCTCACGGGCGATAAAAGCAAGCGCCAAGGTGCGCAGAACAGGTTTGACAGCCCGATTACCAGATGATACGATTTCAATACTTCTACATAGTACAGCTTAACCGCCATAGTCCCCGGAGGCTTGGAGTCAGACTTCTGAGAAGCTGATTTCGAGCCTTTTTTGGATCTGGAAGGCGATATCCGCCAATGGTTCGTGCCAAGCGACAGCCATCTCTTCTTATCATAAGTTACGGGGGGAAACGGTTTTGAGGAAAATCGTTGCGGTTCATTCTTTGGAAAGCCGCGATATAACGTTAATTGAGGAGGCAGCGCCGGGCTGGACGTTTATTGACGGCAGCGACCGGCTGGCTGCGCAGGAGCACCTTCAGGACGCTGAAATAATATTGGGATGGAACAAACTCGTAGGTGAGCTGGCCGTGAGCGATACGTCGAAGCTAAAATGGCTGCAGAACTGGGGAGCAGGTGTCGACCGCCTTCCGCTGGAGCGGTTCCGGCAGCTTGGGATATCACTGACGTGCGCCAGCGGCGTACACCCTTATCCGATATCCGAGACGATATTCGCGATGCTGCTCGGTTTCACCCGCCATCTTCACACTGCGATCCGCAATCAGTCCGCTGGAAATTGGGCACATTCGGGTATGATGGCCGAGGCTCATGGCCGGACGATCGGAATACTCGGCGTAGGTGCGATCGGTTCGGAAACGGCGAGGCTTGCCAAAGCGTTCAATATGACGGTTTTGGGAGTACGCAGGTCCGGCCGGCCCGAACAATGGGTTGATACGATGTACGATATCGCCGGGTTGAATGAGATGCTGTCAAATTGCGATTATGTCGTAAACTGCCTGCCTTATACGCATGAAACAGAGCATTTGATGGGAGAAGAGCAGTTCGCGGCGATGAAGACCACCGCCTTTTATATCAATATAGGCAGAGGGAAGACGACGGATACCGGCGCGCTTATCGAGGCTCTGCAGAGCGGGGGGATAGCCGGGGCGGGACTGGACGTTTTTGAGCAGGAGCCTCTTCCCCCGGACCATCCGTTATGGAGGATGGACAATGTAATCATGACGCCGCATAACGCCGGTAACACCACATTTTACACCGAACGCGTCATTGAAATCTTTATCCAGAACCTTAAGAAGTTTGTGCAGGGATACGCCCCCGACGTCAGCGCGGTAGATTTGAACAGCGAATATTAACAGCGCCGCTAGGGTCTGTGGGCCTGGTTTTGTCACCATTACTTCGTCAAAAGATGCCTGCAGCGAGCGTCTTTTTTTTTGGGGCTGGTCAATTTTCCACATGTATCCGCCGGTGCCCGCCAGGGTATACGGCTTATCACTTTTCTGATATTCTTAATGTTAGCATACGGGAAGAAAGGCTGTCCCAGACATGACCTGCTTCGGTTTCTCAAAAGCTAGAAGCTTTACGCTATGCTTATTCTTATCGTTCCGAGGCTGGAAACTCACGGCTCCGCCAATGGACTCCTACTTTTACCTTAAATTTTTTTAAAGACTTTTTACCTAAATAGTGCAACATTATTACTTGCCTTTTCGTCTGAAAGGTTGCAAGAGAGGGGGATCCTCCGTGGTAGAGCCCGGCCTAATCAAAGCGGCACAAGCCGGCGATGGCGACGCTCTTATTTCTCTATTGCGTGAGATTGAAAATCATGTTTACCGGACAGCCTACTATATATTGAATAACGAACAGGATGCGATGGATGCCGCTCAAGAAGCGTTAATCCGTATATTTACCAAAATCGGGTCCTACGAGGAAAAGGCGCAGTTCAAAACATGGGTGCAGCGGATTGTCACAAATATATGTATCGATAAATTTCGCCGCAATAAACCGACCGTTTCGATCGAGGAGCACGAAATGGTGTTCCGAGATACGCATTCCGTTGAAGAGGAAGTTCTATCCAGTTATGCGGTTCAGGATATACGCAAGGCGATTGACAGGCTGCCTGAACATCACAGGGCGGTAGTCGTTCTGAGATACCTTCAGGACTTCTCTTATAACGAAATTGCCGATTCTCTGGATCTCCCGTTAAATACGGTCAAATCATATTTATTCCGGGCAAGGCAGCAGCTCCAAACATACCTGCATGACTATCAGAAAGGTGGTGTCCGAGGATGAATTGTCAAGAGGTGATGGAATATATGCAGCGGCAGCTTGACGGCGACCTTGATGAACGGGAAACCGAAATCTTGACGACTCATACACGGCATTGCCAGGATTGCGCGTCTATGTTCGAGCGGTTGAAGCTGCTCTCGGCAGGGCTCGATAATCTACCGAAAGTAACGCCAAGCTACAGCTTGGTTGATGCTATAATGCCGCGGCTTACGGAACTGCAGGCTGCGAAGGCGGCGGACCACTCCCTTATGCCGATAAACTCCGAGGAGCACACAGCATTGCCTGTAAGACGCGCAGACCCCGGCGCAGCGGCAGCACGCCGAAGAGACAGGTTCTCGCTTCGCGTCATTGGGGGTGTCGTCGCCGCAGGCGTCGTCTTCGGAATGTTTCTTCTCGCTGAGCCGTTCAGCTTCTTGAACAAAAGCGGAATTATGAACGATTCGGCTCAGATGACTGCCGATACGGCAGCGGAATCGGCCGGTGCAACCAGGTTCTCGGCTTCCGAGGCCAACGCGCAAAAGTCCGATGAGGTGAGCACCAGTTCGGCTGACAAGAACGGCGCGACAAACGGCGCGGATAAAGATAAAGCATATGTGTTAAAGAATAGCAGCACCCAAGATCAGAATGGCGAAGCGGAAGCGAAGAAGTCTGCCGACGCGAAGACTCCTTCCGCCACAGAGAGCAATGATGGATCCGATAAAGGCATCAGCACGGAAACCTATTCCGACCCTTCAACAGGGTCAAGCGGAGGAAGCAATCAACCGACAATAACCAGCGGTACATCCGCAGGGAAGCGGTCCTATGTCGCCGCGGTTCCTACGCAAGGTGAAGCGGCCGAATCAGTTTCTCCGGACGGACGCTACAAAGCTGCCGTAGTCGACTCGATGCTCCAAATTTATACCGTTGCAGACAATGTGAAGATTTTCGAGGGCGGGAAGAGATCTTCCGGGATTACCGCTCTGCATTGGAGCGAGGACAGCAAGACCTTAAGCTACGAGACTTCCGGTGAAGCGGGTGAAAAACAGACTTTCGTCGTTGATCTGCAGAGTCTCTCCGAAAAAATTCAATCCAAATAGAAGTTTTTTTTCGCACACATGACGTGATGTTTGCGTATAGTGAATGATACGGAAACGTCATAGGACGGTACTTGACGTCGTATGACCATCCGCAGACGGTACCATGGACCGCCTGCTTGCGGATGTTTATATAGATGTTCAGGGACAAAGGGATGAAGTCGCAGCAGACTTCATCCCTTTGTTGCCTGAGTACTGTACCATACATATGGAGGGATTCGGCTTGGATGTAAAAGAAGCGGTAAAAGAATGGAAAGCAGGGCGGTTCCGTCCGGTTTACGTCTTATACGGCAAGGATCGGTACCGAATGCGGCAGTTTATTGCCACACTTACGGAAACGCTGCTGCCAAAGGATGAACGCGAGCTCGGCATTGTCAAATTCGACACATCGGAGTCGGCCATTGAGGAAGCCGTTGCGGAAGCCGATACGCTGCCGTTCTTCGCCTCGCGTAAGCTCGTTATCATACGCGATCAATCGGTGCTGGCTGCCGCCCAAGGGAAAGAAAACAAAATCGAGCATCAGACCGACCGGCTGCTCGCCTACCTGCAGCAGCCCTGCGAGAGCAGTGTCATCGTCTTTCAGGTAATGGCGGACAAGCTGGACGAACGGCGCAAGGTCGTTAAGCTGATAAAGGAGCAGAATGCGCTCATTCCGTTCCAGGAGCTGCAGGAGAACGAGCTGTTGCAGTGGACGGTAAAACGCGCGGAGGAGCAGGGAAGGGTGATGACTCGGGAAGCGGCGGAGCTGCTTCTGGCGCGGACCGGCACAAATATGCAGCAGCTTGCTCATGAAGTAGACAAGCTGTGCCTTCATGCCGGGCCCGGCGGAGCGATCGGAGCGGGCGAGGTGGAAATGCTGATAGCTTCAACGGTCGAGGAGGATGTATTTGCCTTAATAGACGCCATGGCCTCGCTTCAAGTGGAGAAAGCGCTCAAGCTGTATGCGGAGCTGCTGCTCAGACGCGAGGAGCCGATCAAAATCGCCGCATTAATCGCACGCCAGCTGCGGATCATGCTGCAGGTGAAGGAGCTGGAGCAGCAGCGTTATTCGCCGCAGCAAATGGCCGGCCAGCTTGGGCTTCACCCCTATGCGGTGAAGCTGGCGGCGGAGAAGGCCCGCACCTTCACCGTCAAATCGCTTGGCGGACATCTGGACCGGCTGGCGGACCTTGATTTTAAAATGAAAACCGGACAAATCGACAAAACGCTCGGCCTCGAACTATTCCTGCTCTCGATGGCCGCCTAGAAAACGGCACACAAAAAAGTCCTGCTTTCCGCAGCAAGCGGGAAGCAGGACTTTGATTTTATTAGGCTTGTTTGGAAAGAGCGTTAAGCTTTTTCGCGAGACGAGACTTTTTGCGGGAAGCCGCGTTTTTATGGATCAGACCTTTAGTAACCGCTTTGTCCAGCTTTTTTGTAGCGACGATCAGAGCTGCTTTGGCAGCTTCTACATCAGTAGCGACAACAGCTAGGTCAGCAGTTTTAACGGCCGTGCGGAGCGCGGATTTTTGCGAAGCGTTCAGAGCGCGACGTTTCTCGCTTGTTTTCACGCGTTTAACAGCGGATTTAATGTTTGGCATTGCATTTCACCTCCTGTAAAAAGGAAACCCCAATATAACAACACAACTTGAAACATTCTATCATGTGCAAGCCCAAAAAGCAATAGCCATTGCCATTGCCATCCACGGCAGTTCTGCTTCTTCCGCATAATTCGACCACCGCATTCACACACTAACAGAAACGATATGGAAGGAGTGCCCTTATTACAATGGACGATCTCGACTTACAGCGATATAACATAAGCATTGACTTGGCCTTGGAAGCAAAAGAGCATGCCGAGTCCGGAGGAAACGGTCCTATTCCGGGCGTACTGTCGGATGTCTCGAAGGAGGACGGCATTACAATAACGCGGCTTCAAATCACCAATGAACAGGGCTCGCAGGCGATGGGGAAAATGATCGGCCATTATGTGACGTTCGAGGTGCCTGACCTCCGCAAGCAGGATACCGGCCTGCAGGACCGCGTAGCGACAAAGCTGGCGCAGGAGTTCGCTTCATTTCTTGAACGAATCGGCATCGGCAAAGAAGCGAATGTACTGATCGTGGGTCTCGGCAATTGGAACGTGACACCAGATGCTCTTGGTCCTTTGGTTGTGGAAAACGCTCTTGTGACGCGCCATTTCTTCGAGCTCATGCCGGATCAGGTGGCTCCAGGATATCGTGCGGTCAGCGCCGTAGCCCCGGGGGTGCTCGGCGTGACCGGTATCGAGTCGAGCGAAATTGTGCAGGGCATTGTCGACCGCACGAAGCCGGAACTTATTATTGCTATTGATGCGCTCGCCTCCAAAGCGTTAGAGCGGGTTAATACAACGATTCAGATCGCCGATACCGGCATTCACCCAGGCTCCGGGATCGGGAATAAACGGCGAGGGTTAACGGAAAGCATTCTCGGCATTCCTGTCATTGCGATCGGCGTTCCTACTGTGGTATACGCTTCAACAATCGTAAGCAACAGTATTGATCTCGTGCGGGAGCATTTAAAAAAACATACGTCGAAAGCCGACGGCGTCTTCGGTCTGTTGGATTCCATAAGTGAGCAAGAGCGGCTGCAGCTAGTCCGTGAAGCGCTCGGCCCACTCGGTCACGACCTTCTCGTTACGCCAAAGGAAATCGATCAGTTTATCGAAGACATAGCCAATATTGTTGCAAGCGGGCTGAATGCGGCCCTTCATGACGCTGTCGATAAATCGAATGTAGCGGCTTATACCCACTAAATAACCAGCCATACGCTCCCCTGTCCTTCCGGGCAGGGGAGATTTTGCGTGCAATCCTATTTTTTTCGCGCTGTCGGTTTTAGGGCTGACCGCTCTACTAATCTAGTGTTTCTATTTAATTTCTTCCCGTTTCTATTAATCTTCCGGTTCTATGAATATGTCCAGGCTCATATGGTGTTAATAGGCGATTACGCTTACGAAGCCGGTTTTGCTCACGCAAAACCCGAGATTACGCTTACGAAGCCGGTTTTGCTCACGCAAAACCCGAGATTACGCTTACGAAGCCGGTTTTGCTCACGCAAAACCCGAGATTACGCTTACGAAGCCGGTTTTGCTCACGCAAAACCCTTGAGGAGGAGCATTCAATGAAACGAGTCGTTATTACATGGAACCTTGGACGGGGCAGTAAGAGAATACGCCGGCTGCTCGTTACGGGCCGTACATTTGCGGTGCTGTCGATAGGATCGATGATCCTCGTTCTCGTTATCGGAGTAGGAGCGATTCTGCATCAGAAGGCGGCGTCCTCGCCGGTTTCGTCAATGAAAGGGTTTGCGGCTGCCGTATCCAGCGGTATTTTTGCCGATATGCTGGCTATGGAGCTGCCTGGAGCGGACCGAAATAATAGCGAACAGACTTTGTCTGGAAGGCAGGTTAGCTCATTTCTGGTAAGGCTGCTTACAGATATTAATCCATCCGATCCGAAAAGCTTGCTTGCCCGTGAATATCCCGGTATGGGCGGGAACGATGCGGTGCTGCTGCGCCCGGGGTCACACGCCAATTCGACAGTCGGGCCGGAGGACAATGAGCCGGTTGCAGGCGGGCAGAAGCCCGTAGGGACGGCAGCAGATCATGACGACGATTCGGGCGGCGGCGTCTCGGGAACGGATGCGAATGCATCTTCCGAGGCCGGTAAGGGCGGTACGGCGGCCCCTGGCGCAGTTACGGACAGGAAGCAGGATTCCGGCGCCGGCAATAATGCGGCTCCGACGACCGGAGGCAGGAACGTCATCTTTATCTATCATTCGCATAACCGAGAATCGTGGTTCCCGGAGCTGAAAAGCGGCAGCAAATTACCGGAATCCCCTACAAAGAACATCACCCTTCTGGGCGGCCGGCTCGCGCAAAAGCTCGAAGCAAACGGAATCGGAACGCTTCATTCGTCCACGGATTACGTAACCGCGATTAAAAATTTTATTTGGACCCTATCCTATAAATATTCGAAAAAAACAGTCACCGAGGCGATGGCCTCCAATAAAGACTTGAAGTTTTTCTTCGATATACATCGCGACTCGCTGCGCCGGAAGGATACGACAACGACGATCAACGGCAAATCCTATGCCCAGGTATTTTTCATCGTCGGCCACGCCAACCCGAATTGGCGTAAGAACGAGGCCTTCGCGAGCGAGATTCACGAAGCTCTGGATAAGCAATTCCCCGGTATCTCACGAGGAATATGGGGCAAGACGACGGCGAGCGGAAACGGTGAGTACAATCAGTCGGTTTCGCCCGACAGCGTATTAATCGAAATCGGCGGTGTGGACAATACGCTGGAAGAATCGTACCGCACGGTAGACGCGTTGGCCAAAGTCATTTCGCAGCTGTACTGGAACGCGGAGAAAGTGAGCGCACCTAAATCGGGCAACCTGTAAAAATACCGGGCTACCGGAAGGAGGAAAATTGGGATATGCGTCGTCAAACATTGAAAACGGCGGTAGTCGGCGGACTCATCGCAATCGTTGTATTATTCGGAATTGATATGGCGTCGAGCGGTATCGAGCGTATTTACGGACCGATTGAGCAGAACGGGACTCTTCCTGTAGGTTCGCTTGAGTACAATGATGCGGCAGACCAGGCGGCCCCTTCGGGGCAGAATCAAGCTGCAGCGGACGATATGAACGTCAAAAGTGCAGAACGGCAAGGACAAGCTGTGACGGAAGGGATCGTTCAGCGAATAGTCGATGCCCAGCACGGCAGGAAGGCGGAGCCCGGCCAGGTGGCATCTCAGCCGAAGCCGGGAGAAAACGACAGGCTGCCCGGCATCCCCGACATCCGCGAGGATTCGACGGTGAACAAGCTTGCAGACGGTACTGCCGGACTGCTGCAAACGGTATCGAGCAAAGGGATCCGTGCTCTCGTTTCTTTTTTTGAATCGGTAACGGATTGATGGCCTTCCCCTGAACTGATATAATAATAAGAATGGATAGAAATAAGGCACTTTGTGGGGGTTAGGCATGGCGGACGTACGTGACCGGCAGAAGAAAATACGTAATTTTTCAATCATTGCTCATATCGATCATGGTAAATCGACCTTGGCGGACCGGATATTGGAATATACCGGAGCGCTGTCCTCGCGCGAAATGCAGGACCAGGTGCTCGATCAGATGGATCTCGAGCGGGAACGCGGTATAACGATTAAATTACAGGCCGTCCGTCTGGGGTACAAAGCGGACGACGGCGAAGAATACATTTTGAACCTGATAGATACCCCGGGGCACGTCGATTTCACATATGAGGTGTCGCGGAGCCTTGCCGCATGCGAGGGCGCTCTTCTCGTCGTCGACGCGGCACAGGGAATTGAAGCGCAGACGCTCGCAAACGTTTATCTTGCGCTTGACAACAACCTGGAAATTATTCCGGTTATTAATAAAATCGATCTGCCGAGCGCCGAACCTGAACGGGTAAAGCAGGAGATCGAGGACGTGATCGGACTCGATGCAAGCGACGCTGTGCTCGCCTCGGCGAAAGCGGGTATCGGGATTAAAGAGATTCTGGAGCAGGTGGTGGCTAAAGTGCCGTCGCCGACGGGAGATCCGGAGCAGCCGCTTAAAGCTCTGATCTTCGATTCTCATTACGATCCGTACAAAGGCGTCATAGTATATGTACGGGTTGTGGATGGCAGCATTAAAGCGGGTAAGAAGATCCGCTTCATGGCGACAGGTGCGGAATTTGAAGTTATTGAGGTTGGCGCGTTCATGCCCCGAATGGGAATCGTGAGCGAGCTTGCCGTCGGTGACGTCGGATTCGTCGTTGCCGGCATCAAGAACGTGAAGGATACTCGCGTGGGCGATACCGTCACTGATGCCAAGCTTCCCGCGGCCGAGCCTCTTCCGGGTTACCGCAAAATCAACCCGATGGTTTTCTGCGGCTTGTATCCGATTGAAACGCAGGATTATAACGATTTGCGCGAGGCGCTGGAGAAGCTGGAGCTCAATGACGCTTCGCTCCGGTATGAGCCGGAGTCTTCGACAGCGCTCGGATTCGGCTTCCGCTGCGGTTTCCTTGGGCTGCTGCATATGGAAATCATCCAGGAACGCATCGAACGGGAGTTCAATATTCCGCTCATAACGACAGCGCCGAGCGTTGTGTACCGTGTGACGCTGACGAACGGACAAGTGGTCGAGATCGATAATCCGTCCAATTATCCCGAGATCGGCAAGATCGAGTATGTAGAGGAGCCTTATGTGAAGGCTGGAATCATCGTCCCGAACGATTATGTCGGCGCGATTATGGAGCTCTGCCAGAATAAACGCGGCGAATTCATTAACATGGAATATTTGGACACCAACCGTGTGACGATTACTTACGATGTCCCGCTTTCGGAAATCGTCTACGATTTCTTCGATCAGCTGAAATCAAGCACGAAGGGCTATGCGTCGTTTGATTACGAGGTGTCCGGCTACAGGCAATCGAAGCTTGTCAAAATGGACATTATGCTCAACAACGAGCAGGTCGATGCGCTCTCGGTCATCGTTCACCGCGACCGCGCTTATCACCGTGGACGAATTATTTGCGAGAAGCTGAAGGAACTTATTCCGCGCCAAATGTTCGAGGTGCCGATACAGGCTTCGATCGGAACCAAGGTCATTGCCCGCGAAACGGTCAAAGCGATGCGCAAGAACGTTCTCGCCAAATGCTACGGCGGCGATATAAGCCGGAAGCGGAAGCTGCTCGAGAAGCAGAAGGAAGGAAAGAAACGGATGAAGCAGGTCGGCAGCGTGGAAGTGCCTCAAGAGGCGTTCATGGCCGTGCTCAAGATCGACGAGGATTAGGAAGGGGGCCGCGCGCTCCCTTTCTTCATTTTACCGGGAAATGACAATTATTAACGGAGGTGACCAGACGTATATGCTGAATTATGCGCCTCGCGCGCTTTATATCCACATCCCCTTCTGCACCAACAAATGCCACTATTGCGATTTTACTTCTTACGTGCTGAAAGGGCAGCCTGTCGACGAGTATTTGGATGCGCTTGAGTGGGAGATGGCTATGACTGCGGCCGCCATTCCGCCGGATGTCATTCACACCGTATTTGTCGGCGGCGGTACGCCGACGGTGCTGAATCCGGGGCAGATGGAACGCTTTCTCGCTTCGGTCAAGAGGCATTTTCCGATTCATGCTGATGCCGAATTTACCATGGAGGCGAATCCCGGCACTACCGATCCGGACAAGCTCGCGGCTATGCGGGCCGGCGGTGTGAACCGGATCAGCTTTGGGGTTCAGTCGTTCGATAATGAGCTGCTCGAGCGAATCGGCCGAATTCATAATGTCGAGGATGTATACAGAAGTATCGATAATGCCCGCTCGGCGGGATTCAATAATCTATCGATCGACCTGATGTTCGGGCTGCCCGGACAGACGGTCGAGCTGCTCTCCGACAGCGTAAACCGGGCGCTGCAGCTTAAACTGCCGCATTATTCGCTGTACGGCTTGAAGGTGGAGGAGAATACCCTTTTTCATGCGCTGTATGAGCGTAACGAGCTCCCTTTGCCGCCCGAGGACGATGAGCTCGCGATGTATATGCTGCTGATCGGCAAGCTGACGGAAGCCGGCTTTCGTCATTATGAAATAAGCAATTTTGCGAAACAGGGCTTTGAGAGCCGTCACAATACGACTTACTGGCGGAATGAGCCCTATTACGGGCTCGGGGCGGGAGCTCACGGCTATGCCAGAGGCGAAAGACACGTCAATATTAAAGGCATTCAGCCTTATATCGACGCGGCGAGCTCGCGCCTGCCGCGTCTGGAAACAAGCCTTGTAAGCGAAGAGGAAGCGATGGAGGATTTCATGATGGTCGGCTTGCGCATGCTCGAGGGTGTGAAGGCCGGCGATTTTGCCGGGCAGTTTGCCGGCCGGACGATGGATGAGGTGTTCGGTCCTGCGCTGCGGCGTCTTCTGCAGGACGGGCTTCTGGAGCGGACGGAATTGCCGGAAGGTGATTTCCGGTACCGCCTTTCGGCCAAAGGAATCCCGCTTGGCAACGAGGTGTTCGGAGTGTTTATCAGTGAATGACACAAGGGTCGGGCAGAGACCTCCCGCTGCGGTAGCGGAATTCAGAAATCAAATGGTTATTGCGTCGGTCAGCTTTTATCGCCGGTGAACGTTTCCCGCATTCTATCGTTAAATGCGGACGATTTACCCTTGGCGATGCTGAGTGTTTGCCACTGCCCGGAACGGAATACCTTGGCGATATAAACAATCTGGCCAATATGGTAGCCGTAATGGGAAATTTGCCGATGTATAGCCTGCAGGACGGTATGAGCTTCGCCCCGGATCAGCACCGTGGCAAGCACATCCTCCGGCTTTAAGGACTGCAGCGTTTCCAGCAGCACCTTCCAGCCTGCTTCCCAGCGAACAAGCAGCTCGGCGGAACTGGCGCTGTCGTTCTCGAACTCCGCGTCGCGGTTGCGGTCAGCCTTTTCCCCGTCGCTCGTCAGGAAGTCCGTCCAGCGCGAAATCATATTGCCTGAGAGATGATTGATAATAACCGCTATACTGTTTGATTCCGGTTCAGGCGACCAATTAAGACCTTCCTCTGGAAGCTGTGCGATCGCTTTGTCGCCAAGCGCCTTCAAGCTGCGAAAGTCCCGGATGGAGACCGCCAAAACCTGCTCCGCCAACCGGTTGTCGTATAAATAGTACGGCGATTTTTCATTCATCGACGTTCGCTCCTTTTGTGTTTATATTTTCCAATATTATAGCGCAATTTCCGTTTGATCTACCCAAGAACGTTTTTATCGGTACGATAATATATTGTTGTCGGCGGCTGGGCGCGCGTGACTCGCCCGCATGACTCGCCCCTGATAAAAAATGTCTTGTACTGTCATGCAGAGTAGTGTATATTTATTCATATTATTCGGATTTATTACGGGCTCGGAGGAAGGCGATTACGATGCAAGCGGTATGCAGAAAGGCGACTGAGGCAGACGTCGAAACATTAGCTGAATTAATAGCAGGCTATGCGGAGAAGGGAATAATGCTGCCGCGCTCGCGCGAAGCTCTTCAAAGACAGATCGCCACTTTTGTAGTGGCTGAGGTAGGCGGCGAAGTCGTCGGCTGCGGGTCGCTTTGCAAGCTCGGAACGGAGCTTGTGGAGATACGCTCTCTCGGTATTTCCGAAGGGTACAAGGGCCTCGGTATCGGCAGCAAGCTGGTCGATTTCCTTATCGGAGAAGCGAAAGAGCAGCATATTCCGAAGGTCATGGCTCTCACATATGAGGTTCCCTTTTTTAAGAAAAACGGATTTACTGTGGTCGATAAGGAAATTTTCCCGGAAAAAGTATGGACGGATTGCGTGAACTGTGCAAAGCAGCACTGCTGTGACGAAATAGCTGTTCTGAAAATGCTGAACTAACTTGACAATCGCCAAGTTGGTTTGGTATTTTTGTAGTAATGATTAGCACTCAACGATAACGAGTGCTAACGAACCGGATCCAACGATTCCGGCTAGTCTCGGATGGAAGCACATGCTTACGAAGCGGTTTACTGCGCAAGCGTAGGCCGGGCTTTACGCATCCTTAGGAGGAGCTGCGATGTTAACAGAACGGCAACGCATGATACTTAATGCAATCATCGATGACTACATCCGTTCCGCTGAGCCTGTCGGCTCGCGTAGCATTTCCAAACGCGGTGACGTCGGCTACAGCCCGGCGACGATTCGCAACGAAATGGCCGATCTTGAAGAGCTCGGCTTTTTAGAGCAGCCTCATACGTCTGCCGGCCGCATCCCATCCATTAAAGGCTACCGTTATTACGTTGATCATCTGGTCAGACTTGGCGAAGTCAACGAACATGATCTGAGCACCGTCCGTTCTTTTTTCGCGGAAAAAATGAATCAAATGGAGGAAATCATCCAGCATGCTGCGATGATCCTTTCCAATTTGACGAATTACACGTCCATCGTTCTCGGACCGGAGACGTTTACCAATTCGCTCAGGCATTTTCAGCTTGTGCCGATCAGTTCCGATACGGCTGTTGCCATCGTCGTAACGAATACCGGCCATGTGGAGAATAGGACCGTATCGATTCCGGCGGATATGAGCATGTCGGAAATGGAGCAAGCGGTAAATATTCTAAACAGCAAGCTGATCGGAGTACCTCTTGTGCGCCTCAAGTCGAAGCTTTATTCGGAGGTCGGGCAGGAGCTGGGCCGTTATGTCGACGGCTGCGAGCGGCTGCTTGGCGTGCTGGACGAAGCGCTGAAGAATGATGAAGAGAACCGCGTCTTCTTGAGCGGGACGACGAACATGCTGACGCAGCCGGAATTCAAGGATGTCGACAAGGTCAAGATTTTGCTCGATCTGCTTGATGAAACGCCGACGCTGATGCGAATGTTTTCGGCGCTGCCGAGCGGTATACAAGTACGGATCGGTACGGAAAATTCGCATGAAGCCATCAATAACTGCAGCTTGATAACGGCAACCTACTCGGTTGACGGACAGTCGCTCGGCACGATCGGCATACTTGGCCCGACCCGGATGGATTACGGAAAGGTCATCAGCCTGCTCGATGTACTGTCTAAAGATATGGCCGTGCTTCTTGGCCGTTGGTACAAGTAACCTATGAACCGTTTATTTAATGATTAGGAGGTGAAGCGATCCGTGAGTGTCAATGAACAGCAAACAGAAGAACAACAAAAACATGAAACGGCCGACGCTTCGAACGAACAACCGGAAACCGAAGTTCAACCGGAGGATGCGGCCCAAATCGCGGATGATGCTTCCGAATCTGAAGAAGACCCGCGCTACGCCGAGCTTGCAAGACAAGCCGAGGATTATCAACAGCGCTTTTTGCGTGCCCAGGCGGATTTCGATAATTTCCGCCGCCGTACGATGAAGGAAAAGGAAGAGCTTGGCCAATACGCTTCGATGAAGCTGATCGGACAGCTGCTGCCGGTCGTCGATAATTTCGGCAGAGCCATTGAAGCGGCCAAAGGCGGCGGCGACGTCGAATCGTTCTCCAAAGGCGTGGATATGATTTTCCGCCAGCTGGAGCAAGTGCTGGAGCAGGAAGGCTTGAAGCCGATGGAGGCTGTAGGCCAGCCGTTCAACCCGGAGTTCCATCAAGCGATTATGCAGGTGGAATCGGAAGAGCATGAGGAAGGCATCGTTATCGAAGAGGTGCAAAAAGGGTACATGCTGAAGGATAAAGTGCTGCGTCCCGCTATGGTTAAAGTTAGCGGCTGACTGCCGGCTGCCTATAAAACATTCGATTGAGGAGGATCTTTAGTTATGAGCAAAGTAATAGGTATAGACTTAGGAACAACCAACTCTTGCGTGGCAGTTATGGAGGGCGGCGAGGCCGTCGTTATTCCCAATCCCGAGGGCAACCGGACGACCCCGTCCGTTGTAGGCTTCAAGAAAGACGGGGAGCGTATTGTCGGTGAAGCCGCCAAGCGCCAGTCCATCACCAATCCGGACCGCACAGTTATTTCCATTAAACGCCATATGGGTACGAATCATAAAGAGGTAATTGACGGCAAAGAATTTTCGCCGCAAGAAATTTCCGCCATCATCCTGCAGAAGCTGAAATCCGACGCCGAGGCTTACCTCGGACAAACGGTAACGCAAGCGGTTATTACCGTCCCGGCCTATTTTAACGATAGTCAGCGTCAAGCAACGAAGGATGCGGGTAAAATCGCAGGTCTTGAAGTTCTGCGTATCATTAACGAGCCGACGGCGGCAGCGCTGGCATACGGCCTTGAGAAATCGGAAGACCACACCATTCTCGTTTACGACCTTGGCGGCGGTACGTTCGACGTGTCGATTCTCGAGCTCGGCGACGGTTTCTTCGAAGTAAAAGCGACAAGCGGCGACAATCACCTTGGCGGAGACGATTTCGACCAAGTGGTCATCGACCATCTCGTATCCGAATTCAAGAAAGAGCAGGGCGTCGACCTTTCCAAAGACAAAGCGGCTGTACAGCGTTTGAAGGACGCGGCTGAGAAAGCGAAGAAGGAGCTGTCCGGCGTACTGACGACGACAATCTCGCTTCCGTTCATTACGATGGCTGACGGCGTGCCGCAGCATTTGGAGATGAGCCTTACGCGCGCCAAATTCGAAGAGCTTACGGCAGCTCTCGTTGAGCGTACGCTTGGCCCTACCCGCCAAGCATTGAAGGATGCGGGCATGACTTCCGCGGATATTGATAAAGTCGTTCTTGTCGGCGGTTCGACGCGTATACCGGCTGTTCAGGATGCCATCAAGAAGCTGATCGGCAAAGATCCGCACAAAGGCGTAAACCCGGATGAAGTCGTTGCCCTCGGTGCAGCGGTTCAAGCCGGCGTGCTTACAGGTGACGTGAAAGATGTCGTGCTGCTGGACGTTACTCCGTTGTCGCTCGGTATCGAAACGGCCGGCGGCGTATTTACGAAAATGATCGACCGGAATACGACGATTCCGACAAGCAAATCGCAGGTGTTCTCGACGTACGCCGATAATCAGCCGAGCGTTGAAATTCACGTTCTGCAGGGCGAACGTCAAATGGCTGCCGGCAATAAGACGCTGGGACGCTTCACGCTGGGCGATATCCCGCTGGCGCCTCGCGGCGTACCGCAAATCGAGGTTACGTTCGATATCGATGCCAACGGTATCGTCAACGTTTCCGCACTGGATAAAGGCACAGGCAAAAGCCAGAAGATCACCATCACATCTTCAAGCGGACTGTCGGATGAAGAGATCGACCGCATGATGAAGGATGCGGAGCTGAACGCGGAAGAAGACCGCAAGCGCCGCGAACTCGTCGAAGCGAAAAACAGCGCCGACCAGCTGGTGTACTCGGTAGATAAAACGATTAAAGACCTCGGCGATAAAGTAGATGCCGGCGAGATCGATAAAGCGAACGAAGCCAAAGAAAAAGTGAAAAAGGCGCTCGAGAGCGACAACCTTGAAGAAATTAATGCCGCTTCCGAAGAACTGACGCAAATCGTCCAGCAATTGTCCGTTAAGCTGTACGAGCAAGCGCAGGCCGGCCAACAGGCTGAAGGCGCAGGCCCGGAATCGGGAGAAGCAAAAGGTAAAGACAATGTCGTTGATGCCGACTACGAAGTCGTTGACGATAAAAAATAATAGCTTGAAATGTACAAACGGTGCGCCGTCCGAAGCCCGGACGGCGCAGCCGTTTTTCGTGTGTCTATGCTTCAACATGGGTAGGGCAATATGGAGACGGGGTGACGGAATTGGCAGATAAGCGGGATTATTACGAAGTGCTCGGCGTAGGGAAAGACGCTTCCGAGGATGATATTAAGAAGGCGTATCGGAAAATGGCGCGCCAGTATCATCCGGACGTGAATAAAGCACCGGATGCTGAAGAAAAGTTTAAAGAGATGAAGGAAGCCTACGACGTTCTGAGCGATGACGGCAAACGGGCGACGTACGACCGTTACGGCCATGTCGATCCGAATCAGGGGTTCGGCGGCGGGGGCGCCGGCGGTGCGGATTTCGGGGGATTCGGCGATATCTTCGATATGTTCTTCGGCGGGGGCACCGGCGGACGCCGCGACCCGAATGCGCCTCAGCGCGGAAACGACCTGCAGTATACAATGACCATTGAGTTTAAAGAAGCCGTTTTCGGCAAGGAAACCGAAATTACGATTCCGCGGACGGAAACGTGCGATACGTGCACAGGCAACGGAGCGAAACCGGGAACCAAACCGGAGGCATGCTCCGTATGCCGCGGAACGGGTCAGCAGGAAGTGGTTCAAAACACGCCGTTCGGCCGTATGGTTAACCGCCGTGCGTGTTCCAACTGTAACGGAAGCGGCCGGATCATCAAGGAGAAATGCGGCACCTGCCACGGCGCAGGTAAAGTGAAGCGCCAGCGCAAGCTTAATGTGCGTATTCCGGCCGGGGTCGACGACGGCGCGCAAATACGTCTGTCCGGTGAAGGCGAAGGCGGCCTGCGAGGAGGCCCGGCCGGCGACTTGTATATTGTGATCAGGGTCAAGGCTCACGATTTCTTCGAGCGCGAGAATGACGATATTTATTGTGAAGTACCGCTCACATTTGCACAGGCGGCGCTTGGCGACGAGATCGAAATCCCAACGCTGACGGAGAAGGTGAAGCTGAAAATTCCTTCGGGTACGCAAACCGGCACGTATTTCCGCTTGAAAGGAAAAGGGGTTCCGCGTCTACGCGGATACGGTCAAGGCGATCAGCATGTCAAGGTGACGGTCGTGACGCCGACGAGCTTAAGCGAAGAACAGAAAGAATTGCTCCGCCAGTTCGCGGGAATAAGCGGGGAAGAGAACGAGGAGCATCATGAGTCGATTTTTGAACGGATGAAGAAAGCGTTCCGGGGGGACTAATCCGTCAGACGTCGCAAATCGCATATTGCGGTGATCATTGGTTATCCTAACTTCGTGACAGGCAAGCATGTCCAGCGAAGGAGGGATAGGCATGAGCAATGAAGACACACAGAACCGAGATAACTTGCCTATAGGTAAAAACGAGGACGTCGAGTTCTCGGAAGCTCTCGCGGACGAGAATGATAAGCAGGCGCAGCAGCGTGCGGCTGAGGCGGATTCCCGGGCCGCCGGACAAGAATAAAGGGGGCTCGGATGATGGCTGAAATCCACGCGATATTCCCAGGCGGCAGCGGCGCCCGCGAGGCGGAGCTTAAACTGCTTGCGCTTAGAGCGATCCAAGTTCAGGGCGGCACCGACGGCAGCTCTCTTACAGCCACGGTCGACGAAGAAGTGGTTGACCGGGCTCTCCATCTCATTCGTCAAAGCGGCGGCACGCCGGAATAGTAGTAGCTTATCGAGAGGCTGTACGGCATAAGTCAGCAGATAGTTGACTTTGCCGTACAGCCTCTTTTTGTGCCTGAGATGGTTCTCGTGTAAAATAGACGTCATAAGTTTCGAGCAGAAAACATTCGGGAGGCATATTGATTGTGAAATGGCATGAATTGACGATTTCTACGACGGAGCAAGCGATCGAGATGATAACAAATTTCTTGCATGAAACGGGTGCAGGCGGCGTATCCATTGAAGAATCGGGGACCCTGAACAAACAGCGCGACACGTCGCTCGGCCAATGGTATGACATGCCGCTCAACGACATTCCGGAAGGACAAGCGGTCATTAAAGGGTACTTCGCGGAAGGCACGGATATGGCCGCCTTGGAGGCGGGTCTGAAACCGCGAATCGATGAACTCCGGGAATACGGAATCGAGCCGGGCGATTATTCCATAGACACCGTAATCGTTGACGACGAGGATTGGGCGACGGCCTGGAAACAGTATTTCAAGCCGATTCGCGTATCGGATCGGCTAACGATTAAACCGACATGGGAGGAATACACGCCATCGCCGGGCGAGGCCATCATCGAGCTTGATCCCGGCATGGCGTTCGGTACAGGTGCTCATCCCACGACCGCACTGTGCTTGCGTACACTCGAGTCGGTCATTCGCGGAGGCGAAGAAGTGATCGATGTCGGCACCGGTTCGGGCATTTTGGCGATAGGAGCCGTCCGGCTGGGCGCGTCGAATGTGCTGGCTCTTGACCTGGACCCTGTTGCGGTCTCGTCCGCTGCGGAGAATGCACATCTGAATGGACTGGACTCCCAAATCAAGGTTCGGCTGAGCGATCTGCTGGGCGTGCTCAAGAACGGCAGCGATGAGGATTCTTCTTTAATCGGCCTTAATGTCTCAGTCCCTGTGGATGTTGTAATCGCCAATATTTTGGCGGAAATTATTTTGCTTTTCCTTGATGACGTATACGCCGCATTGAAACCGGGCGGAACTTATATTGCATCCGGTATTTACAAAAATAAGGAAGACGATGTTGAATCCGGCCTCCGGGCGGCGGGCTTTAAGGTCATTGACCGCCGGCGCGATGAGGATTGGATCGCGTTTGTGGCGAAGAAGCCGGAATAGACATTCTTTTATTAGGAGGCTGAGCAGTGTCCAATTTTCTCTGGTATCCAATCGAAGATTTACCCTTTATCTTTCTGGTACTCATGATCGCATTTACCGTGCATGAGTTTGCGCATGCTTACAGCGCTTACAAATTTGGAGACCGGACCGCCTATGACGCGGGGCGCGTTACGCTTAACCCGCGCGCTCACCTCGACATCTTCGGCACCATTCTTCTTTTGATCGCCGGCTTCGGTTGGGCTAAACCCGTTCCGGTTAACCGCGGCCGTTTCAAGTATCCGCGGCTTATGGGAATCGTCGTTTCCGCTGTCGGCCCGCTGAGCAATTTGCTTATCGCGGCAATCGGAGTTTTGGCCGTCTATGTATTAAATCAAACGGGTTTGTTGGAAGCGGGATCAATAGGGGTTCACCGGGCTATCGTTCATTTTTTATATTATTTGATCACGATAAATCTGATGCTGTTCATCTTTAACCTGATTCCAATACCCCCGCTTGACGGGTACCGAATCATTCAAGATATTGTTCCGCTCAAGGTCAGGCATAAAATGGACCAGAACATCCACTGGGGCATGTTTATTTTTTTGCTTATCATTTTTATTCCGCAGCTTCGGGCAGTGACGATCACGCCATTGTTTGCAAAATCAAATACGATCATATTGTGGCTCCAATCTTTCTATGAGTTATTCTTCATACCTGTAGACTGGCAAAAGTTCGTAATGGATTTCCTGGGCTACTCGGTAGGCTGATGTGGATACGAGTTTGGAAAATGTTTAAAGCTCTGGCGAACCAGGAATAAAACGTGTATGATGAAGGTTGGAGTTTTTTACAGCTCTTGCTTTGGTGTTTCTATATATTGACGACGAAGGGTCCACTCAGATATGCAGCGATATTTTGTAGAGCCGGAACAATTGAATGAAGAAGGCGTTGTACTCACCGGCGATGATGCCCATCACGCTGTTCGGGTGATGCGAATGGAGTCAGGCGATGAGTTCATCGTCAGCGACGGCCAGACCCGCGCGGCACTTGCGGTTATTCGCGGTGTAACCGCGGGCAGAGTAGAAGCGGGTATTCAGACATGGCTCCCGATGAGCGGAGAACCGCTCTGGTCGGTTACGATTGCTCAGAGCCTGCCCAAGGGCGATAAAATGGAGCTTGTCATCCAGAAAGGGACGGAAATCGGTGCGGTGGCATTTGTACCGTTCGAGTCCGATCGGATGATTGTGCAGTATGACGGCAAGAAGGAAGCAAAGCGCCTCGAGCGCTGGAGAAAAATAGCCAAAGAGGCTGCGGAGCAGGCGCATCGCAGCCGTATTCCGGCGGTGGAGCCGGTGATGACATGGCGTAAGCTTATGTCTTCAATAGCAATGTATGACTTGGTGTTGTTTTGTTATGAGAAGGAAGGCGGAGCTGGCGGCGCCGGCTTACGCGATGCCATTCTCGCTTACCGGGAACGCAGCGGCCTAACTCAAATCGATAACAAGGAGCTTAAAGTGCTGCTTATCGTCGGTCCTGAAGGCGGATTCACCGAACGCGAAGCGGCAGAGGCGGAAGCGGCAGGAGCGGTCATCGTCGGTCTCGGCAAGCGAATCCTGCGGACCGAGACAGCGGCGATGGTCGGGCTCGCCTGCATTATGTATGAATCCGGAGAAATGGGAGGCGTTTGACGACATGCCGTCGGTAGCGTTTTATACATTAGGCTGCAAAGTTAACTTCTACGATACGGAAGCGATTTGGCAGCTGTTTAAGAACGAAGGATACGAGCAGGTCGATTTCGAGACGACGACCGCCGATGTATACCTGATAAATACATGTACCGTTACTAATACCGGCGATAAGAAGAGCCGGCAAATTATCCGGCGTGCCATTCGGCGCAATCCGGATGCTGTTATTGCCGTTACGGGCTGCTATGCACAGACTTCGCCGGCTGAAATTCTTGCCATAGAGGGCGTCGATCTTGTCATCGGAACGCAGGACCGGGATAAGCTGATGGACTACATCCGGTCCATTCAGGCAGACCGCAAGCCGGTGAATGCAGTCCGTAATATCATGAAGACACGTGAATTCGAAGAGCTTGATGTACCTGATTTTGCCGATCGTACCCGTGCATTTCTGAAAATTCAGGAGGGCTGCAACAATTTTTGCACCTTCTGCATCATTCCTTGGTCGCGCGGCCTTTCCCGCAGCCGCGATCCGCAAAGCGTGATCAGTCAGGCCCGTCAGCTCGTTGCGGCCGGATACAAGGAGATCGTCCTCACCGGCATTCATACGGGCGGATACGGCGACGATATGGAGAATTACAGACTGTCCGACCTTCTATGGGATCTCGATAAAGTGGAAGGTCTGGAGCGAATCCGGATCAGCTCGATCGAAGCGAGCCAAATCGACGAAGCGATGATCGACGTGCTGAACCGGTCATCCAAAATGTGCCGCCATCTGCATATCCCGCTGCAGGCCGGCGATAACTCCGTACTGAGCCGCATGCGGCGTAAGTATACGGTGGAGCAATTTGCGGAGAAAATCAAGCTGCTGCACCGCGCCATGCCAGGGGTTGCCATTACCACCGATGTAATCGTGGGCTTCCCCGGCGAGACGGAAGAAATGTTCGAGAACGGCTACCGTTTCATGGAAGAGCTGCGATTTGCCGAAATGCACGTCTTCCCGTATTCGAAACGGACAGGTACACCGGCAGCGCGGATGGAAGAACAGATTGACGACGAATTGAAGAACGAGCGCGTTCACAAGCTGATTGATTTATCGGAACGCATGCAGCTCGAATATGGCAGGAAGTTTGTCGGCCAAGTCGTAGACGTCATTCCGGAACGGGATTACAAAGGCGCACCCGGAAGCGGCCGTGTTATGGGCTACTCAGGCAACTACCTTCAGGTTGTTTTCGAAGGTTCCGAAGCGCTTATCGGCCAGCTTTGCCGGGTACAGATTACTGAAGCGGGCGTTAACGAATGTTTCGGCCAGCTTGTCCGTGTCCTGGATCCCGAAACATCGGCAGAGCGCGGCGTAGAGGCAAGCCCGTCCGTACTGGCTAAAGCGTTGCAGGCTTAAGGGCGGAATATAACGGAAATAATGAAAATTGCAAGGATTCTAATCCGCCCAACGGGTCGTGAAGAGAATCCTTGCTGTACATAGGAATACGAAGTCGGTTTGCTTACGCGCAAACCCAAGTGGATGCTTAAGAAGTCGGTTTGCTCACGTGCAAACCCTGAGGAGGAGCGAATATGAAAGAAATTTCAGCAGGAGGAGTCGTGTTTCGTCGTATCGACGGGGCGCTGCAAATTCAATTGATCCAGGACCGTTACGGAAAAATATCGCTTCCCAAAGGTAAAATGGAGCCGGGTGAAACGGTCGAGCAAACGGCGCTTCGCGAAATTATCGAGGAAACAGGAATGGAAGGCATCATTATCGCTCCTATCGATCAAATCAAGTATAAATACAACCACGAGTTAAAGGGTTTGATCGATAAAGAGGTGCATTATTACCTCGTGGAAGCAGTCGGCGGCAAGCTGCAGGCGCAGATCGAAGAAATTCGCGGCGTCGAATGGTTCGAGCCTTCCGAAGCATGGCGCCGCCAGCGTCAAGCGGGGTATAACAACAATGACCGCATATTGGCCGGAGCGCTCAAACTCCTTGGCCTGGAGGTGCAGGGTAGCAGTTGAGAAATGGAAGCGGGTAAACCGCTTGCCCATTACATCGGCCATTCGCTGCTAAGCCGGCTGCAGCGTATCGTGAACGGCTCCTGATTCTGCTTTCGAGCGGGGAGTCACATCGTCAGTCTGGCGACAGACGCCGTAAAGCCGGAAGATAACAAAACGGAAGGGCAATCAGGGAGCTCAATATATTGAATATCGTTTGGGCATGAGCGATTTGTGAGGAAGGCGACACGCTGAACCAGGCGGATGCATGCTGCAGCTCCGTCACAAAAGGCATGAACAGGACGGCACCGCCGACATTAAGAATTACATGCGACCACGCGACGAACCGGCCTGATCTTGTAGCGCCAAGCGATGCTAGCAGAGCTGTTATACAGGTGCCGACATTGGCTCCGAGCACTACGGCGATGCCGATTTCAACGGGCATTGCCCCTACCGAAGCGAGTCCCATTATGATACCGATGACGGCAGCGCTGCTGTGAACGGCGGCGCTCAGCACAATGCCTGCGGCGAGCCCCCATAGAACGCTGTCTTCGGCGTGGCTTAGAAAAACGGCGAATAAACCGCTTGATTGGACGGCAGGGGCAATGGATTGCATAATTCCTATTCCGATGAGGAGGAGCGCGAATCCGCCTACTATAACGGCACCGCTTCGGAGCGGTTGAAGCCATTCGCTTTCGGATCTTCCCGGAACAAGTCCCATCTCGCCGACAAGCGCTGTAAGCAGCCATAGAGCAAGCGAGGACTCGAGCAAGGGCCATGCCAGCTGATTTAAATTCAGGCCGATCAGTTCGGTTGTAAGGCAAGTCCCGATATTCGTGCCGAGCACGATGCCAAGCGTACGCGGGAAGGTAAGCAGTCTGGCGTTGACGAGGCCGATCGACATGACCGTAACGGCCGTGCTGCTCTGCAGAACGGCCGTTGTTGCTGTCCCGACGAGGAGACCGTGAACGGGTGTCGCTGTCGATTTCCGAAGCAGACTGTGAAGGTGTTTGCCGACCGAGCGGTGAAGCGCAAGCTCCATCGCTTTCATGCCAAGCAGGAAGACGGCAAGTCCAGTTAGCATGGGGACGATGATTGAATGGAACATGAGGCAAAACTCCTTTGCAAGCGGTTCGTAACCATACATATGCCGCAGGCCGGACAAGCATGACAAGCAATTGAATGAGAAGGGGCGAAATTGACAATGGAACGCGCAAAAGCGGTACTGCAGCGTGATCGTAAAAAAAGGTTGGAGCAGGGTCATCCGTGGGTGTTCGCAGGGAGATCAATCGCATTGAGGGAGAAGCCACTCCGGGAGAGTTAGTGGATGTTGTCACTCATCAGGGTCGCTACTTGGCGACAGGCTATTGGAATCCGCAATCGCAAATAACGGTTCGTGTCGTTTCTTATCAACCACTTGAAGCTATGGATGAAGCATTCTTCCGAGAGCGATTCGAGCAGTGCGCACTGCACCGGCGCCGTTTCGTGAACGGGCGCGATTGCCGGCTGGTATATGGAGAGGCGGACTTTCTGCCGGGGCTCATTGTCGACAGGTTCGGAAGCGTACTCGTTGTGCAGCTGCTGACGCTTGGAATGGATGTTCACCGCGAGGCGATTGTCCGATCGCTGGTGGACGTATTTGCTCCGCAGGGAATCTATGAACGCAGCGATGTGTCAGTTCGTTCACTTGAAGGGCTGGAGGAACATACAGGCCTCTTATATGGCGAATGCCCGCGCATCGTGGACATTCGCGAGAATGGTCTGCTGCTTGAGGTTGACATAATAGAAGGCCAGAAAACCGGCTATTTCTTCGATCAACGCGAGAACCGGGCTTCTATTGCTCCGTTGATGAAGGGTTGGGGAGAGCGCAGCGGAATCCGTCTCGAGCAAAGAACTCGGGAGGAATTGCCGGATGACGCGGCTGTTGTAGGCGGTACGGGTTACACATTGTTTTTACCTGAAAACGGATCCTCGGCCAATGCTCCCGAGTCCGAGACGGATAACGCAGCCGTCAGGCTCGAAGCAATGCGGCAAAAGGTACTCGTCCCCGTAAATCCGAACGGCAAAATCGTCACCTATCCATATTGGGACGGCGCGACTGTGCTTGAATGCTTCGCACATACGGGAAGCTTCACGCTTCATGCCTGTAAATACGGCGCGAAGAAAGTAACCTGCCTGGACGTTTCCGAGCATGCGGTCGAGACAGCGCGGCGGAATGTCGCCCGCAACGGTTTCGAGGGTCGCGTGGAATTCGTCGTGGCAGACGCATTTGAATATTTGCGCATGCAGGTGAAAGGATTGGAAGAGCGTTCGGAGCGGGGGAAGAGTGGCAAAGCAGACGGTGGCGGCAAAGCTGTCGATACCTCGAAGCCACTTGGACAAGCAGGACGAACCTGGGATGTCGTCATTCTTGACCCGCCCGCTTTTGCAAAAACCAAAAGCGCTGTACCGGGCGCATGCCGCGGCTACAAGGACATCAACCTTCATGGAATGAGGCTTGTCAACGAAGGCGGCTACCTTGTCACAGCCAGCTGTTCATACCATATGCGGCCTGAGCTGTTTCTTGAGACGATCCAGTCGGCGGCCCTCGATGCCGGCAAAACGCTTAGATTAATCGAATGGCGGGCGGCGGGCAAGGATCATCCGCAAATTGTCGGGGTCAACGAAGGACATTATTTGAAATTCGCGATCTTCGAGGTCCGCAGCCGTTAGCCGTCCGGCAGACAGGAATATTTGTCCATCATGCGGAAATATAGTTAAATAAACTACCTTTTATGGAGAATCGGAATGAACAGTGCGATTTTGAGCATTTCAAGTATTTCCTTTCTGCTTGTGGCGGCGCTGACCCCGTTACTGATTTGGAGTCTTCGCAGTCTGAAGCTGATTCAGCCCATTAGAGCCGAGCTGCCCCCGGACCATCAAGCCAAACGGGGGACGCCGCTTATGGCGGGTATTGTTTTGTTCATTGGTATCGTTACATCCATAGCTTATTATCCGAAACCGCTTGTGCTTTTTCTCGCTGCGGTGTTCGTCTTCTTCGGAGCGATCGGATTCATGGATGACTTTAAAAAAGCGGCCTTCCAGGACCCGTCGGGTATCTCGGGCAAGACCAAGCTGGTCTTACAATTCGGGTTCGCGGCCGGGTTATTGTACGTATTGATGAGTCAATTTTCGTTAATGCCGACTATTGCCGTCTATAAGGACTACGCGATAGGGCTGCCTGTCGTCGTCTATGCGGCTGTTGTCCTGCTGTTTGTGGTAGGTACAGCCAATGCGATCAATTTCACGGACGGACTGGACGGTCTGCTCATTAACGCGGCCATTCCGACTTATTTCTTCTTTTTCATCATATCGGACCATATTGAAGTCAAGCTGTTTGCTCTTGTGATGATCGCGTGTCTGCTCGGGCTGTTTATATATAACATATATCCGGCAAAAGCTTTCATGGGCGATACAGGGTCGCTTGCCATCGGCGGCTCTTTATCCTTTCTGGCCGTTCTGGAAAAGGTGGAGCTGCTCATTCCTATCTTGTTTTTTGTTTATTTGGCCGAGCAGTTATCGGTGATTTTACAGGTCTGGTACTACAGAAAGACGAAGCTGCGTTTGTTCCGAATGGCGCCCGTTCACTTTCATTTCAGTCTGAAATACGGCTGGAGGGAAAATAAAATCGTGCTTTTCTTCGGATTCGTTTCATGGTTCTGCGCCCTGCTTTCCTGGATCATATGGTACTTATTTTTGAAAAACTAATCCGCCCCGCAACGAGGACAGCTCAGCAGCTGTCCTTTTCTGTTGAATAACGGATATTGAAATAGGCTGCGGGTGCAAAAAAAGACCCCCGCCGCTTCCGCAAGGGAACAGCTAGGGGCTAATGTATTGAGGGTTATATAACATCGCGCAGCTGCTTGCGGCTGTGGCCGTCGAGCGTTTTCCAATCGCCGATCTCGCATCGTTTGCCGTTCATGTCGGTCAGAACGATGCGGCCTCCGCCGGGAAACTGCATATGCTCGTGCAAATTCCGCATCACGAGCCGGGTTGGCCCCAAATTCGTCTGCAGCTCCCAGATCCACAGATCGGATCGTTGTTTGACGCTTTCCACGTGCGTTACCCGCGGCAGGAAGTAGCGGAACTGCAGCTCACGCTCAATCTCCTTCCGGCTCTCCTGATCCAGCTGGCCGATATCGCGAATGACGCCGATTTCCTCACCCTTCGCATCTCGGATGGATATATATTGAAGTGTATACAGAAACGGGAAAGCCCGGTGAACAATAATTTCCTCGTATTCCTTTCCATCGATGACACCTTGAAATACTCCGCCGGAGCCGCGGCTGAACAAGACGCGGCCCGGCTCAAGAATATAAATTTCATAAGGGTCCCTCATACGCTCACCACCCCTTTAATTTGGGACAATTCCTTCTGCGCCTCCACGAGCTTGTGGTAAACGCCTTCCTTCTCGAGCAGCTCTTCGTGCGTACCTAGTTCGACGATCTTCCCGCGGTCGAGAACTACAAGCCGGTCTGCGTTCCGAAGGGTGGAAAGCCGGTGGGCGATTGCGAAAGTCGTACGGCCCTTAACAAGCCGGGAAATCGCTTCCTGAATTTGCCGTTCAGTTTCCGTATCGACCGAAGCCGTGGCTTCGTCCAAAATCAGGATACGGGGATCATGAATGATCGCGCGGGCGATTGAAACGCGCTGCTTCTCGCCGCCCGACAGCCTATGGCCCGTTCGCCGACACGAGTATCGTATCCGTCCGGCAGCCGTACGATAAAATCGTGCGCGTTGGCGATTTTGGCCGCGCGCATAATCTCTTCCGGCGTCGCGTCAGGTTTCGAGTAGGCGATGTTCTCGGCAATCGTGCCGTCGAACAGAAACGTCTCCTGCAGCACGACTCCGATCTGCTTGCGCAGGTCGGTCTGGCTTATATTGCGCAGATCGACGCCGTCAATCGTAATCCGGCCTTCGTCGGTATCGTAAAACCGGCAAATCATATTGATGAATGTCGATTTTCCCGCACCGGAATGGCCGACCAATCCGACCATTTCGCCTGCGCTTACCCGCAGGTCGATATTTTTCAGAACGGGGTGGTGCTTCTCGTAGCCGTAGGTTACGTTGCTGAACACCACTTCACCTTTCACGCGTCCGATAGGGGCTGGATCTCTCGTATCGGGCACCTCCGAAGGGGTATCCATGATTTCAAATACCCGATCGGCCGCCGACAGGGCATGGCTCGCCCAGTTGATCATTTGGCTGACCCACTGCAGCGGTCCGAGCAGCATGCCGAGATAGGCGATCAGCGCCATCAGCACGCCGAGCGACAATTCTCCGTTCAGCACCGACCAGCCGCCGTAGTACCAGATGAGCAGCGTTCCGACACCGGCGACGAGAGAGAAGAGCGGAAACATGCCCTGCCATAGCCCTTCGATCCGGATGTTATTCCGTACCACGTCTTGATTAGCTTCCTTATACCGTGATATTTCGGTCGTTTCCTGACCGAACGCCTTGACGACGCGGATACCCTGCAGAGAGTCTCCGACAATCAGGTTCAACCGGAATATGGACCGCCACTGCTGGTACCAACGCCGGCCGATCATCGGCCAGATGGTCAAGGAAACAATGATCATTAGCGGCATGGGCAGAATGGCGAGCAGGGTCATCTGCCAATTGAGATTGAACATGATGATAAAGATGGCGATTACTCTCAGAGATTCTCCGGTTACCCAGATCACGCCTTCGGTCATAAACTGCCGCATTGCTTCCGAATCGCTGTTGACCCGGCCGATGAACTGCGATGTCTGGCGTCTGTCGAAGAACGCGAGCGATAACCGCATGAGTGCGTTGTAAATATCGCGGCGCAAATCGCCCATCAATTTGGAGCCGACCCAGACGCCGATCAGACCGCGGACGGTCTGCATGACCGTCATTACGAGCGAGGTAGCGGCCAGCCCGAGTACGATCCAGAGAAGAGTGGATCCCGTATTTTTCGGCTGAAGTACATCGTCGAGCATGACTTTGGTCAAGTAAGGCGGAATAAGCTCCACCAGTGTCGTTATAACAAGCATGATGGCGGCTGCAATCATCTGCAGCTTGAACGGTTTGGCATATCCGAGCATGCGGAGCATGACTTTGCCGTTATTTTTGCAGACGGGACACGTTTGCGTTCCTTCCTGCAGAGGGTTCCGGCATTTGGGACATTGCTGCGGAAGCTCCTTCTCCGACAGGAGCGGGCGCTCCTCGCCCTTCGCGATCGAGCCGAGCAGCTTGGCGGCAAAGCCGAAAACCGATGTTAAAGCGGCCGTGTAGCGGACCACCACAACCGGTCCGCCGAGTGTGTCGGCCAGCAGTGTTCCGCCGCCTATTCCGCCTACGGCACGGGCATCCTTCAGCTCTATGACCGATATTGTGGATATCGGCTCGCCAGTGCCGTTCCACACTGTAATTTCTGCTTCCGTTATTGTGAGCCACTGCTCCCCGAACCGGCCGTCACTGAGCAAATCCGTCCTGGCGCTGAACAACGGTTCTTCCGGAAGGGCCAAGCGGATCGCCCCGGGGAGCTGATCAAGAATCGGCATGCGCGATCTCCTTTTCCCTGTCTCCACAATGGAATTTTTTCGTTTCGCGCATTTTGACGACAATTTTGCGAATGCTTTCACCCGACAGATGGAACTGCCTTTCCAATTCGGCGACTGAACATCCGTTCGAATATGAAAGGTAAATTTCTTCGTTCCGCCGTTCGATCATGATGCGGGAGCCGCTCTTCTCGCCCCAGCCGGCACGCTGATTGTGAAGCTTCGGAATATAAACCAGTTCGCCTTGGATATAGGATTGAAGCTCCTTCAGCAAACTAGGGGGAAGCACATCTCTTCCATTTTTGTAGTTCACGGTAAACATCCTCCTCAAACCGGTATGAAGTACCATTTTGAATTACAGCCGATGCTTTAATCATCGTTTCCGCCTCCTTTTCAATTTTAAAAAACAAAAAACACGATTGTCCGAAATCGTGTCCAGGGTGCAGTCTCTATGCATGGGGTCATACTGGCACGCACGATGCAGCTTACGAGACTGACAACACAAGTATAATGAAAACGGTTCATAATGGAAAGAAGAAATTCTCATAAATCCCAATATTTCTTTGTAATATCCAGCTCCGCCAATGAAAATGTAGAAGGGAGGCCCTGCGGCCTCCCCCGAAACGGGCTTCCGTCTAAACGGAAACCACCTCATGGTTCTGAATCAAATCGATCAGCCTCCTTCCGCGAATATTCGTCGGCCCGACACCTTTATTTACTCATATTTTGCAGGACGGCGGCAAGCGAAAGAATGACTATAACTGTTTTTTACGGTTTATTGAACCATATGACTTTTTTGGCATTTCTGAATTCATTGATTCTTCTGCTCTGTAATTCAAGTTGCGGCACTACTGTATGTTCCGACCGTTGATCGAGGGTTTTTTCTATCGGTTCCGGAATGAACGAACAAACGTTTGCGTTTAAGGGTGAAATATTCTATTGCGGTATGATAGAATAGTAGCATCGAACAAACGAAGGGGTGAGCGCATGGCGCTCCGTTTTGTAATAGGCAGGTCGGGAACAGGGAAAACGCACTTCTGTCTCGATGAAATACGCAAGAACGTATTGGAGGAGCCTGACGGGCCGCCGCTCGTAATGCTCGTGCCGGAGCAGGCGACGTTCCAAACGGAGTACGCGCTGCTGCGCAGCCCGGAGCTGACAGGGACGATACGGGCGCAGGCGCTGAGCTTCCGGCGGCTTGCCTTCCGGATCATGCAGGAAACAGGCGGAACAGCGCTCGTTCCCATTAGCGAGAACGGCAAAAACATGCTGCTTTATAAAATCGTACACCGGCTCGGAGATCGCCTGCAGTTGTTTCAGGGGAGCGAATCGCAGCCCGGTTTCATCGAGCGGCTCGGCGAGCTGATGACGGAATGGAAGCGTTACGGGATCGGTATGGACGATATCGTCTCGTTTAACGATTTGCACCGGGCGGGAACCGGAAACCCGCTGCTCGGGCGAAAGCTCCATGACCTGCAGATGATCGGGACGCAGATGGCGGCCGAACTGGACGGCTTATACATAGATGCTGAGGATTACTTGACCTGGCTGACCAAAGGATTTGGCGCCGCCGCTTCCATGCGGGGAACCCGGTTATGGGTGGATGGCTTTCACGGTTTTACGCCCAAAGAATTCGAAGCGCTTGAAGCGCTTATGCGCGAGTCGGAGGATGTAACGATAACGCTGTGTCTCGACAGGCTTTACGGGGCGGAGGAGCGGCCTCACGAGCTGGATATGTTCCGCCCGACGGCGGAAACGTTTCTTACGCTGCGCGAGCTGGCGATAAAGAACGGGATCGAAGTTCTCGAGCCGCTCATGCTCGGCGAGGAGCCGCCAATAAGATTCCGAAACAGCCCGATGCTGGCACATGTGGAACGGCACTACAGGGATCGTGCGCCGCTGCGCCTCCCGGAGGAGGAACTGGGGAACGGCGGCGTATCGCTGCATGCGGCAGCACATCGGCGCGCCGAAGTGGAAGCGGTAGCCCGCGATATTGTGCGAAGAGTCCGGGACGAAAGCCTCCGCTACCGGGACCTTGCCGTAATGGTCCGCAACGCGCCGGATTATAACGACTACATAACTGCGGTGTTTGCTGACTACGAGATTCCATTTTTTCTCGATCAAAAAAACGCGGCTCTTCATCATCCCCTCGTAGAGTTCATTCGTTCCGCTCTTGAAATTGCAGTGCACGGCTGGCGGTACGAAGCCGTATTCCGCTGTATAAAGACGGAGCTGCTGCTGCCCGAAGACGGCGGCGTTACCCGGGAATCCTTCGATCTGCTGGAAAATTACGCGCTTGCCGCAGGCATCGACGGCAACCGCTGGCTGACCCGCAGCAGTTGGAAGCCGCTCATGCGCGATTCGCTGGACGGAGAAGCGGCGGTAGCCGGGCAGCCGGAACAGCGGATGCTTCAGGCGGTTCTCGCCGCGCGGGAAGCGGTTGTGCCGCCGCTGCATAAGTTTAATCGCGCTTTGAAAAAGGCTGCAAACGTGCAGGAGATGTGTGAAGCATTGTATAAGCTTCTTATCAACATCGATGCCCCCGACCGGCTGGAGAGATGGAGCCGGCAGGCTGCGGCGTCGGGTCAAACGCAGCGCGCACGGGAGCACAGGCAGCTGTGGGACGGCGTAATGAACGTGCTCGACCAGCTGGCTGAAATGACCGGTGGCGAGACGCTGCCGGTTCAATTGTTCGCCGGAATGATCGAAACCGGTCTTGAAAGTCTCAAGCTTGCGGCCGTGCCTCCGTCGCTCGATCAGGTGCTGATTGGCAGCATCGACCGTACGAGGTCAGGACGGGTACGGGTTTGTTACGTGCTTGGTGCGAATGACGGTGTTATGCCGCAGCGGATACAGGAGGATGGCGTGCTTACCGAGCAGGAGCGGGAGACGCTTGAGAACGGCGGACTCAAGATGGCGCCGGGTGTAAGAAGACGGCTGCTCGACGAGCGTTTTCTTATCTATAATGCGCTCACGACGCCGAGCCGTCATCTCTGGATAAGTTGGCCGATGGCTGATGAAGAAGGAAAGAGTCTTCATCCGTCCGAGGTTATTCGTCAGATGAAGCAGATGTTTCCCGGCATTTCCGAACATATGCTCATGGGCGAGCCTCTGCCGGGAATGACCGAGGACGACCAGCAATCGTTTATCGTCCATCCGGAGCGGACTTTGTCCTATGTGATCAATCAGCTTCGGGCTTGGCGGCAGGGTACAGACATCGCTCCGATGTGGTGGGAGGCCTTCAACTGGTATGCGGTACGGCCAAACTGGCAGGACAAGCTGGGAAGGCTTGTGCGGTCGCTTGATTTTACCAACATTGTACCTTCATTATCCCCCGAGACGGCAGATCAGCTTTACGGCAAGCTGCTGCGGGGCAGCGTCTCCCGGATGGAGCGTTTCGTCTCCTGTCCGTTCCAGCATTTCGCCATTCACGGCTTGCGCCTGCGAGAACGGGAGCTGTTCCGGCTCGGCGCTCCGGACATCGGGCAGCTGTTCCATGCGGCGCTCAGCCGTCTGGCCGCTTCTCTCGGAGAGCGCTGGGGGATGATGAGCCAGGAACAAATCCGCGCTGAATCGGCAGGCGTCGTAGATGAGCTGGCCTTGCGGCTGCAATCGCAAATCCTGTTCAGCAGCAGCCGCAACCGTTATATCGCGCGCAAGCTGAAGGACATCGTCGCCCAAGCTGCCGTCATACTTGGCGAGCATGCGCGCAGAGCGCAATTTCAGCCGGTCGGCCTTGAAATCGATTTTGGACCGGACGGCCAGCTGCCTCCGGTAACCATTCCGCTGGCAAACGGCCGGGTTATGGAAATGGCTGGACGGATCGACCGCGTGGATGCCGCCCAAACCGAGGACGGCTTGCTGCTAAGGGTCATCGATTATAAATCCGGTGCGACTCAGCTCAGGCTGGAGGAAGTCGCTTACGGACTTGCGCTGCAAATGCTGACTTATCTGGACGTGCTGCTCAGCGCCGCGCCTGAATGGCTCGGGCAGCCTGCCAAACCTGCGGGCGTGCTTTATTTTCATGTCCATAATCCGGTCATATCGGCCTCTAATGTGCTGAGTCCGGACAAAGCGAGAGGGGAACGGCTCAAACGGTTTAAGCTGAAAGGGCTGGTGCTTGCGGACGAAACGACAGCCCGGATGATGGACGGGGCGCTGGAAACCGGCTATTCAGAGCTGCTGCCTCTCGCCCTGAAGCGCGACGGAGGATTTTACAGCAGCTCATCGGTCGTGTCCCACGAGCAATGGGACACGCTGAGAAAGTCGGTGCGAACCACTCTGCGCCGAATCGGCGACCGGATCGCCGGAGGGGACGTGGCCATTGCGCCATACCGGCTGGGAGCCAAATCGCCCTGCCGATATTGCGCTTACAAGCCCGTCTGCCAATTTGATCCGCTTATTGAAGGAAACGCTTATACCAAGCTGTATAAGCCCGGTAAAGATGAGGTTTGGCAGCTGCTCGCTGCAGGCGAATCTGATGCAGTGGAGTTTGATCTCATCCAAAGGCTGGGCGGAGCAAGAGAGAGTTTCAAAGCGGAAGGAGGGAAAGACGATGACGGCAGCGATTGAACCGCGAAAGCCGGAAGGCAGCACGTGGACGGACGATCAGTGGAAGGCGATCGTTACAGGAGGACGCAATGTGTTGGTTGCGGCGGCTGCGGGGTCGGGCAAGACGGCGGTTCTGGTCGAACGGATCATCCGCAAAATTTCCGCGGATACCGATGTCGACCGTCTGCTCGTGGCGACCTTCACCAAAGCGGCTGCGGCGGAAATGAAGGAGCGGATTCGCATTGCCCTCGAGAAAGAGCTGGAGAGGAATCCCGGCTCCGATCATTTGCGGCGCCAACTGGCGCTAATGGGGCGCGCGTCGATCACTACCCTCCATTCGTTCTGCCTCGATGCAATTCGCCGGTATTATCCGCTCATCGGTCTTGACCCCGGCTTCCGCATCGCGAATGAAACCGAGGCCGAGCTGCTCCGGATGGATGTGCTGGATGCGATCTTCGAAGAGAAGTACGCTGAATCGGAAGAGGAAAGCGATTTTCTGCGTCTGGCCGAGCGGTTCGGCGGCGAGCGTGGCGACGAGCCGCTCTATGCGCTTGTGCTCCAGCTTTATAACTTTGCGCACAGCCATCCGTGGCCGGAGATCTGGCTGCGGGAGACCGCCGCTTCGTTCGATGTAGCGGATGCCGCCGAGCTTGGCCGGTCGGAGTGGGTTCGCAGCCTGGCAGGAGTTGTGGCACTGGAGCTGGGCGGCGCGCAGAGCCTCCTTGAACAAGCGCTGGATGTTACCAGGCTTCCGGGCGGACCGAATCATTATGCGGCGACGCTCGAGGAGGATTTGGGGCTCGTCCGTCTACTGGTCCGGCATGTTCGCAGTGAGCCATGGGAGCGATGGTATGATGCATTCTCCGCAGCAGCATTCGGCAAGCTCAAGAGCAGAAGGGGCGATGATTTCGATAAATCGCTGCAGGAGCAGGCCAAAGAGCTGCGGGACATGGCCAAATCGGTTGTGAACGAGCTGACGGACCGGATGTTTACGCGTTCCGCTGATGATTTTGCCGCCGAACTGCAGGAGCTGGCGCCGGTTATGCATACGCTGGCCGAACTGGCGACCGAGTTCGGAGAACGGTTCGAAGCGGCAAAACGGGAAAAAGGACTTATTGATTTCGGGGACATGGAGCACTATTGCCTGCGTATTTTGCGCGATCCGGCCTCGACCCCGGATATATCGATTCCATCTGCGGCTGCCCTTGAATATCAGCGGCAGTTCGATGAAATATTGCTTGACGAGTATCAGGACACGAACATGGTGCAGGAAGCGATCGTTTCGCTGCTCGCACGACCCGGTGACGGGAACCGGTTCATGGTCGGAGATGTGAAGCAAAGCATTTACCGGTTTCGCCTGGCGGAACCTAATCTGTTCCTGCGCAAATATAAGGCTTATAAACCGGCTGGTGAAGAGGAGACGGCGCCGCCTGTAATCCCGATAATTGATTCTATGGAAGACGGCTCGTCCAGCCGGGCTCTCGTTCCGGCCCGGAACGGATTTGCCGGGGAAGCCGTTCCGGTGCGGGCAGACGAGCCGGAGCGCGGAATCCGTATCGATCTGGCGCGGAATTTCCGCAGCCGGATGGAGGTGGTGGACGGAGTCAACGGCGTATTCCGCGCGATCATGCGGGAGAAAGTGGCGGAGATGGACTACGACGAACGGGCGGAGCTCGTGTGCGGCGCGTCGTTTCCGCCTGTCGATGAGGGCGGGCCGAAGGAGCGCTACGCCGTCGAGTTCGCATTGATCGACCGCGGGTCCGGCGGCGGTAGTGATACGGAATTTGCAGGCTCCGACAGTGAAGACAGCGATGAAGGCGACATGAACGCCGCTTCGGGTGAGGATGCCGCCGATTTGCAAACCGTGCAGCTGGAAGCCCGCTATATCGCTGCGCAAATTCGCCGGTTGAAAGGGATGGATGCTCTTCCCGGCAGTCCGGCGCCTTTCGAAGTGTACGACGGTAAGCGGGGGCGGAAGCGGCTGCTTGCCTGGCGGGATATCGTTATTTTGCTGCGCGCGGATAAGCAGTGGGCGCCGGTGATCATTGAAGAGCTGCAAAATCATGGTATACCGGCCTATGCGGAGCTAAGCAGCGGGTATTTCGAGGCGACGGAAGTGGAGACGATGCTGTCGCTGCTCCGGGTCATAGACAATCCTTATCAGGATATCCCGCTGGCGGGTGCCCTCCGTTCTCCGATATTCGGGCTGACGGCGGAGGAATTGGCTCTGATTCGCATTACAGGGGGGCGCGCCTCCTATTACGATGCCGTGAAGAAGGCGGCGGATGATTCGTCGTTCGCCGAAGAAACGCGCGTTAAGCTTGCTGATTTTCTGACACGGCTGGAACGGTGGCGGGAAGAAGCCCGGCGGGGAGCGCTGGCTGAGCTGCTTTGGAACATTTTCCGCGAGACCGGCTACTACGACCTCGTCGGCGGCATGCCGGGCGGCGTGCAGCGGCAGGCGAATCTTCGTGCACTGCACGACCGGACGCGGCAGTATGAAGCAACTTCGCTGCGGGGCTTGTTCCGATTCCTGCGGTTTATCGACCGGATGCGCGAAAGCGGAGGGGATCTGGGCACAGCCCGGGCTCTCGGAGAGCAGGAGAACGTCGTCCGCATCATGTCCATACATAAGAGCAAGGGCTTGGAGTTTCCCGTCGTGTTTGCGGCGGGTCTCGGCAAGCTGTTTAACCGTCAGGATTTGAACGGCGCTTTTCTCATGCATAAACAGCTCGGCTTCGGTCCGCGGTTTGTCGATACGGAGCTTAGGGTGAGCTATCCGACGCTTCCGTACCTGGCGGTGCGGGAGAGAATGCGCATGGAGACGCTTGCGGAGGAGATGCGCATTCTGTACGTGGCGCTCACGCGTCCGAAAGAAAAAATGTTTCTCGTCGGAACCGTTGCCGACGCGGCCAAGCAGCTCCAGCGCTGGAGCTCCTCGCTGGATGCAAACCGGCAAATTCCGGATTACCGTCTCGCCCAGGCGAAACGGTTTATCGATTGGCTGGGGCCTCTCGCCATGGGGGAAGGTCTACCGATTGCAGTTGAAGCCGGTATAAGTGTAGAGGCGGAAGACGTATTAGGTTCGGCAGTTGATGGTGGCGCCGTACCAGAAGACGGAGAAAGTGCCGCGATTGGCGGGTCGGCCGGAATTGACGGTCAAACGGGGGCCTTTCCTCATTTGTTGGTTGGGCTCGGGGGCATGCAGAACACTGAGGCGGCAAATTCGTCTGTACCCGGAAGGCCGCTGATCGGGAGAGTGACCTGGAAAACCGGCGTTGTGCCTGCAGAAGTGCTGGGAGTCGAAGCGGCCGCCGCGGCCCAGATTGACGAAGCGGCTGAAGCCGAATTCACGCAGCGGCTCCAGGCCGTTCATGCGCTTGTACCGCTCCCGGAATCACCCGAGGCTGCTGAAGAAATCGGCAGGCGTCTATCGTGGCGTTACCCGCACATCGCTTCGACTACGCTTGCCGCGAAAACGTCTGTAACCGAAATGAAGCGGCTGCAGGCTGAGGCAATCGCTGACGAGGATGCGGCGTTACTGTTGCTGCCCGTGCAGACAGAGGCCGAGGCTAAGGCGGAAACGGATGACGAAGAAACAGCGGAAGACAGGGCGGCAGAGAGAGCTGACGAAAGAGCTGACGAAAAACCTGACGAAAGAGTAGAAGATCGGGTGGAATACAGAGCGGCAGACAGAACGGCAGACAGAGCGGCAGACAGAGCAGAAGGAACAGCTGATGACCAAGCCGAGAATATGTTTGGAGTCTTCAAAGCAGCGGCTGAAGTTGATGGAACGGATCCAAAAGAAGGCTTAGAGGAGCTGTGGATCAGGCATAGCGAAGTAGTGGTTAGTTTTGATGGTGCGGAAGTGCAGGTGGAAGATAGCGTCAATTCAGTGGACCTTCCCAAAACAAGTGGGAAGTTATCCGCCGGTAAGGGGTCGTCTTTTGCGGCATCGGCTAATTCGGCTGGCGGGGAATATACATTCCGGCTGCGCCGCCCCAAATTTATGGAGGAACGGACGCTTACGGCAGCCGAGCGAGGTACGGTAAGCCACCTGGTCATGCAGCATATTCCCCTTGGCGGACCTGTTGATGAACAGCTGGTGCGCGATACCGTCGCCGGACTTCAGCAGAGAAGCATGCTCTCGGCCCGGCAGGCTGCTGCGGTTGATGCAGCCGCCGTCGCCGTCTTCTTCGCGGAACCGGTCGGGAAGCGTCTGCTGCAAGCGGAATGGGTTAGGCGTGAGGTGCCGTTCAGCTGTACGTTTCAGGCAGACCGTGTCTACCCGGACAAATCCGGGATGCTTGGTGCAGAGCCGATTCTGATTCAAGGCGTCATTGATTGCCTGTTTCAGGATGCGGAAGGCCTTGTGCTGCTTGATTACAAGACGGACAAGATTTATATGAAACAGTGGGATAAAGCGGCGGACCGCCACCGCTTTCAGCTGTCGCTTTATGCGGAGGCGGTTGAACGTATTTTGGGCCGAAAAGTCGATGATTGCTATGTCTTCTTCTTCGACGGCGGACAAGCGGTGAAATTGTTCTAGCTACAGTTAAAGGAAGGGGCAAGTTATCATGCGCATACTGCATACGGCCGATTGGCATTTCGGACGCTCGCTGGAGGGGCGCAGCCGTCTGGAGGAGCAAGCGGCGTTCGTAGACGAGCTGGCGGGGATCGTGAGAGAGGAATCAATCGATCTCGTTCTTCTTGCCGGCGACGTGTACGACTCTGTCAACCCGCCTGCCGCAGCGGAGCAGCTGTTCTATGAGGCGCTGTCTCGTCTGGCCGATGGAGGCAAACGAACAGTGGCGGTCATCGCGGGGAATCATGACCACCCCGAACGCGTTGCCGCATCCGCACCTCTTGCGATGCGCAGCGGCATCCGGCTCGTGGGCATGCCGACGGATCAGCCGGTTACGGTCGATGTAGTACGTACCGGCGAAAGGGCGGTCATTGCCGCGCTGCCGTATCCGTCGGAGTCGCGGCTGAGGGAGCTGTTAAGCGAGGAGACGGACGAAGCGATCCTTCGCACCGCATATTCCGAACGGGTTGGCAGGCTCATGACGAGACTGGGCGAATCGTTCGGTCCTGATTCGGTCAATTTGGCGATGAGCCATATTTATGTATTGGGCGGACTGGAGACCGATTCCGAACGGCCGATTCAGATCGGCGGGGCTTATACCGTTGATCCATCTGCGCTTCGCATCGGCGCCGATTATGTAGCGCTGGGCCACTTGCACAGGCCTCAGCGCGTCCACGGTGACGAACGGATGCGTTACAGCGGTTCTCCGCTGGCATACAGCTTCTCGGAAGCGGGCCAGTCGAAATCGGTTATTGTATTTGATGCGGAACCCGGTAAGCCTGTCCAGCCGAAGGAGCTGCTGCTCAGCTGCGGCAGGCCGCTTGTCAAGTGGACAGCCAAGGGAGGCTTGTCCGAGGTTTACGGCTGGTTGGAGGACGGCCGCGATTCCCGCTCATGGATTGATTTGGATGTATGGATGACCGAGACGATGACAATGTTGCACGTCCAGCAGCTTCGTCGTCTGCACAGCGGCATTGTTCATATTCGGCCGGTCTACCCGGAAACGGAAGCTTCTGCGGATGAAGACGGCCGCTCGCGCGACCAGCTGCCGGCGGAGGAGCTGTTCCGCAGGTTTTATACCCGTCAAACCGGCGGCGCAGAGCCGGACGCCGAGACGGTGCGGCTATTTCTGGAGCTCGTCGCGGAGGAAGATGAGACGCCGGCTTCAGAAGAGCCGCAGGCCGTTTCGGTCCTGGAAGGAGGAGAAGAAGCATGAAACCGGTCCTGCTTCGGCTAAGCGGATTACAAAGCTACCGGGAGGCGCAGGAGGTCGATTTCGAGCGGCTGTGCGAGGCCGGCGTATTCGGTATCTTCGGCGCGACCGGAAGCGGTAAATCCAGTATTCTCGATGCGGTGACGCTTGCGCTTTACGGTAAAGTGGAACGTGCCGCGAACGGCACCCAGGGTATTATGAACCAGGCGGAGAAGCAGCTATCGGTCGCCTTTACCTTCGAGCTGTCGGGGGCGGGGGAGAAGCGGCGGTACCGTGTGGAACGTCAGTTCAAACGGGGCGGCGACGTTTCGGTCAGCAGCTCGCTAAGCCGCTTTGTGGAAATATCCGATGAGGGTGACATCGTTATTGCGGATAAGCTGGCGGATGTGACGCGCTGCGTGGAAGAGCGGATCGGCCTTAATATGCAGGACTTTACCCGGGCGGTCGTGCTTCCGCAGGGCAAGTTCGCCGAGTTCCTGTCGCTGACCGGCAAGGATCGCCGGTCGATGCTCCAGCGGCTGTTCCGCCTGGAACGGTTTGGCGACGGTCTGGCGCTGAAGCTGAGCCAGCGCATGAAAGCGGCGGAGACCGCGCTGAATGAGGCCGCGGCCGAGCAGCACGGCCTTGGCGACGCCTCAGCGGCCGCAGTCGCTGAAGCGGCCGAACGCCACCGCGAAGCGGCAGCCGCAGCAGCGGCCGCGCGGGCCGCAATGGCCGAAGCGGAGCGGCTGCACGCTGAGCGGCTGCACGTTCGCGAGCGGCAGGAAACGCTGGGCGCGAAGGAAGCGCTGCAGGCGAAGCTGCTCGCAGAGGCGCCGCGCGTAGCGGCGCTGGAGCGCGAGCTGCAGCGCCTCGCGGCTGCGGAGCGGCTGCTGCCCGCGCTCGCCGCCGCTGAAGCGGCCGAAGCGGCGCTGCGCGCCGCCGCTTCGCGCCGCGAGCAAGCCGGGCTGGCGCATGCCGCCCGGCTGGAAGCGGCCTCGTCGGCCGCCGCCGCGTGGACCGCGGCGGCCGGCGAGGCCGCAGCTGCCGAGCCGCGCATAGCGCTGCGGCTCGATCAGCTGGCGCAAGCGCAGCGGCTCGAAGTCGAAGCCGCTGCGCTTGCAGCAAACGCCGCCGATGGCGAGCGCCGCTATGCGGACGCCTCCGGGCGACAGCGCAGCTTTGGCGAGCAGGCTGCCAAAGCGCAGGAAACGCTTGGCCGCGCCCTGCAGCGGCAGAACGAACTGAAGGCCGAGCTCAAAACAGCCGAGCTCTCTCCCGGGGAGCGCGAGCGGCGAACGGCGCTCGCCCGGCGTTTGCAGCACTACGAGGGGCTGCAAAGCCAGCTTGAAGCTGCCCGGCGCGAGGCCTCCTCACATGCGCTGAAGCTGACCGCAGCGAAGCAGGCACTTGAAGCTGCCCAAGCGGAACGGGATGAATCGCTAGCGGCGTTGGCCGTCCGCGGTGCGGCCATCCGTCCCGCGATATACGAACTGCGGCAGCTTCAAAGCGGGCTGCGGCGGATTAGCGATCAGCTGCCTTCTTGGATTAAGCGCGCCCGTAACCAGCAGCGCGAGCTGCAGCGGCTGCAGCTCGCAGCTCAGCTCGCTGAAGGACTGCAGGAAGGCGAAGCCTGCCCCGTGTGCGGCTCTTATGACCATCCGCTGCCGCAAGGCGGTTCCGAAATTCATACGGAAGCGGCGGAATATGAGGATGCCTCCGAGCGGTTGGAGGGAGTCCTTCAGCAAACGCAAACGATGCTTATGCGTCTAACTCCTCTGCTGTCGCGAGCGGAAGCGGCCTACGAACGGTTTAACGAAGTCGCCGGCATTGAGGAAACAGCGCAAAACGCATCCGAAGCGCCTCCCGGACCGTTGGAGTGGCAGTCCGAAGCCGCGGCGGCTTCTGAGGCTGCAGACCGGCTATCGTACATTAGCGCTCTTACGGACGACCGGGATGAGTCGTTCGAAGAGACGGAACAGAAATTTAACGCGGCGTTACTGGCCGCCGACGATACATACAATTCACTTGAACAATGGTTTACGGGAACTGAAGCCGAGCTCGGCCATCTCCGCATCCGCTTTACGGAGTCCGCACGCCTGTTCGAACTGGCGGCGAGCGCGCTTGGCTCGCATTCAGCGATGGATGAGGCCGTCAGGCATAAATCCGCTGAACTGTCCGAAGCAGTAAATAAGGAATTAACATTATGGCTGGAACAGTTTGACGGCGGAATGACACCGGACCTTGCCCGGGACACTCTGGCAGAATATGAGCGGCGCGATAATGCAGCACACGAGTTGCGAAGCCGGCTGGAGCGAAGCGTCGGTTTCATAGAGGAAACGACCAGGCTCATCAGCGAGAATGAGAAGCTTGCCGGGGCTGCGCAGCTTGAAGCGGCCGAACTTTCCGTGAAGCTGGAAAACCAGCGGCAGCAGTTGACCGATATGAGGCGGAAGCTGATCGATTGGACCGGCGGAGAGCCGGCTGCTGAACTTCTTGCGGCAGCTGAGCGCGAGCTTGGCGATATGCGCGCCCGGCTGAAGCGGTTGAGGGACGAGAATGAAGCAGCTCAGGCGGCACTCGGAGTAGCCGCCGAAGAGCGAAGCGCTTCTGCGGAAGCGGAGAGCTCCGCGAGTGTGCGCTGCTCGGAAGCGGGAGCAGCCCTGCAAACAGCGCTGGAGCAATCGCCCTTTGCATCTGCAGAAGAAGCTGCCGCACTGAAGCCTTTGCTTCGCCGGCAGGAAGCCCTTGCCGGTGAAATCGCCCGGCACCGGGAATCCGAACAGCAGCTTGCCGCGCAAATCGAGCTGCTGCGCGAACAGCTGCAGGGACGCACCGTCACGGACGAGGAATGGGAACAGTGCATAGCTGCGCTTCAGCAAACCCGGACTGCAAATGAGTCTTCTCTGCAAACCGCCGCCAAAGCGGAGCGCGATCTTGAAGAGCTGAAGACCAAACAGGAGCGGTGGCAGAAGCTGGAGGCAATACGTGCGGAGATGGAACAGCTTTGCGGCAGGATGAAGCTGCTGCAGACGGTTTTCCGCGGTAATGCGTTTGTGGAATATGTAGCGGAGGAGCAGTTGGTTCAGGTATGCCGCGCTGCGTCCGAGCGGCTCGGATTTCTGACCAAACGCCGTTACGCGCTTGAGGTGGATTCCGGCGGCGGTTTCGTTATCCGCGATGATGCAAACGGCGGAATTCGCCGGCCGGTCTCAACTCTTTCCGGCGGTGAGACATTTCTGGCCTCCCTTGCACTTGCTCTTGCGCTGTCGGGACAGATTCAGCTGCGGGGCAAATATCCGCTGCAGTTCTTTTTCCTTGACGAGGGGTTCGGCACGCTCGACCCGGAGCTGCTTGAAACCGTCATTACCGCACTCGAGAAACTGCATAACGATACGCTCGCAGTCGGCGTCATCAGTCATGTGCCGGAGCTGCGGGCACGGCTGCCCCGCAGACTGATCGTCACCGCATCGGAGCCATCGGGCCGAGGCAGCAGGGTAGAGCTCGAAACAATGTAGAACGTGAAACCCGGCTCACCAAATGTTACCATCCGGCTCGGTTTCGGCTTGCAATACAAGCCGGAACGAGGTAACGTATTATACAGTAGATTTGGGAAGCGCATTGCCCGCAGCTCGAGGTTTGGAGGAATTATTCGTGGAGGAACCAAAAACAAAGCGGCCGATCTTCACCCCGGTCGTACTCCTGTTACTTGTCTTCAGCTTAATGGGAAACGTTTATCTGTACAGCAAGCAGCTGCAGAACGACAGGGATCGGCGCATACAGCGCGGTCTTGACATAATCAAAGCGGGAAATCAGACGAAGCAGCATATTGACAGCGTAAAGGCCGGGGTAGGGAAACTGCTTGACGAGAATAGCATTGCAGACCGGATCTCGGCCAAAACAGCGCTTGAAGCCGCATTTGATCATGCAAGCGAATTGGTCCGTTTCATTGATGAAGCGCAAATATCCAACGGCAGGCCCTTTACATTCACAAAGCGCAATGCAACCACATTTCTCGGTCAGGTCGAGCAATCCACACTGCTTATCGGCAATCACGAAGGTCCTCTTACTGAAGCCGAACGCACCTATCTGCAGCAGGTGGAAGCTTGGTATACACAATTAAAAGCGACTGCCGATTCGTTCAAACAGGATACTTCGTCAGACGCGGCCGCGCTTGTCATTCAGGTTAAGAAAGAATGGATCGAGACCGGCCGGAAGCTTCTCTCCATAATGAACGAACCGGAAAATGTCATGTTTAAGCAAGAATGATTCGCCCAACTACGCTTGAATTGTCGAGCAAGCTTGAATGTCGACAAGCTTGGATTGTCGTATGAGCTTGATTTGCCAATGAGAGTGTCCTCGCCAGTTTCAAAGTTGAACCGATAGCTGCCGTGATTTTACGGACCGGCTGCCGGTTCTTTTTTCTGATGTACGACATGATCCCGGTAACCAAATAGGCAATAAAAGGAATTTAGCCGTTTCTCACGAATAATAATTATGGGGTATTCATTATAGAGAGGATGATATCGATATGAAATTCAGCGAGTATCAATATGAACGTCCTGATCTCACAATAATTGAACCGCAGTTCAAGGAGCTGCTCCAATTGTTCAATACGGCAGAAAGCTTCGAGGAACAGGAGCGCGCGATGGAAGCGATCAACAAGCTTCGCACCGACCTCGATACCCAGGGCTCTATCGCATCTATTCGTCATTCCATCGACACGAATGATGCTTTCTACAAGGCCGAGCAGGATTATATGGATGAGATGAGCCCGATTGTCCAGGAATACATCACAGACTACTATAAGGCATTAGTACATTCCAAGTTCAGAATGGAACTGGAGAACAAGCTCGGAAACCAACTGTTCAAGCTGGCGGAGCTCTCGCTCAAGACATTCAGTCCCGAAATTATCGAGGATTTGCAGCAGGAGAACAAGCTTGTTACGGAATACAACCAGCTTATCGCATCCGCCAAGATTCCGTTCGAAGGCGAGGAACGGACATTGTCCCAGTTGACTCCTTTCGAATTGTCCACAGATCGGACGGTAAGACGACGTGCCGCTGAAGCCCGATATCAATTTATGGCCGCACATGAAGAACATTTCGACCGGGTCTACGACGACCTTGTTAAGGTACGTACAAAGATTGCTGCAAAGCTTGGGTTTGATAATTACATCCAGCTTGGCTACGCGCGGATGAGTCGTACCGATTACGATGCCGAAATGGTCGCTCGCTTCAGAAATCAGGTGCTGGAGCACATAGTGCCTGCTGCTACCAAGCTGAAAGAGCGCCAGCGCAGCCGGATCGGCACCGAGCAGCTTTATTATTACGACGAAGGATTCAGCTTCAAGTCGGGAAATGCGGCTCCTAAGGGAGACGCGGAATGGATCGTTCAGAACGGTGCAAAGATGTATGCCGAGCTGTCGCCGGAAATGAACGAGTTCTTCAAGTTTATGACGGATAACGAGCTGATGGATCTGCTCAGCAGGAAAGGCAAGCAAGGCGGCGGTTACTGCAGCTATTTAAGCGGATATGGAGCGCCGTTTATTTTCGCCAACTTTAACGGCACCTCCGGCGATATTGACGTATTGACCCATGAAGCGGGCCATGCCTTCCAGGTATATGAGAGCAGACATTATGATGTGCCGGAATATCGCTGGCCAACCTATGAAGCCTGTGAAATCCATTCGATGAGCATGGAATTTTTCACTTGGCCGTGGATGGAACTGTTCTTCAAGGAGGATACGGACAAATACCGGTTTAAACATCTAGCCGACGCACTGTTGTTTTTGCCTTACGGCGTTTCTGTTGACGAGTTTCAGCATTTCGTATACGGAAATCCGGAAGCGTCGCCAAGTGAACGCAAGATGGCATGGCGCGATATTGAGCGCAAATATTTGCCTCACCGTAATTATGAAGGAAATGACTATCTTGAGCGCGGCGGCTTCTGGCAGAAGCAGGGGCATATCTTCCACACGCCGTTCTATTACATCGATTATGCGTTGGCCCAAATATGCGCGTTTCAATTCTGGAAACGAATGAACGAGGATTGGGCGTCGGCGTGGAAGGATTATCTCGATCTGTGCAAATTAGGAGGCAGCCGCTCTTTCACCGAGTTGGTGCAGGCTGCCGGTCTCATATCACCCTTCGAGGAGGGCTGTGTAACGGCTGTTATCGGAGATATCGAGAATTGGCTGGACAGCGTGGAAGATAAGTCGATGTAAAGAAAGGTATATCGGTGTAAGAACGTCGATATAAAGCATAAAACCGAAAGAACCCGGGTATTGTGAAAGCGTCACGATGCCTGGGTTCTTTGCCGTTTGGCGAATTCTAAATCTGATTGCTGCTTCTCTTCAGCAATTTAACAGTCCCGTTCTCATACCCGATTACTGCCTGATTCGCCATACCGATAAACAGTCCGTTTTCCACCACCCCGACAATCCGGTTAATCCGGTCATGCAGAGTCCCGGGGTCTTCGATTGAGGCGAAGCTGCAGTCAGCGATATAATTACCGTTGTCCGTCACAAAAGGCATGTCTCCGGCGCCGCGAAGCCGCAGGGTGCAGCCGAGCTTGCGCAATCGCCTCATCGTCATTTCAGCGCCGAACCGAGCGATTTCCACTGGAAGCGGAAAAGCACCCAGATGTTCGACCGCCTTGCTCTCGTCTGCGATAATAACGAGCTCGCGGCTTGCCGATGCGACGATTTTTTCACGAAATAACGCACCCCCGCCGCCTTTTATCAAGTTTAAATCCGGATCCAGCTCGTCGGCTCCGTCAATCGTCAAATCGAGTTCATCGATGTCCGTGAAAGCGATTATCGGGATCTCAAGCTGCCTTGCCAACTGCTCGGACTTGTCGGATGTCGCAACCGCTTGAACGCTCAGCCCGCCCTTGACCAGCTCTCCGATTTTTTGAATCGCCCAGTAGGCCGTTGAGCCCGTTCCAAGTCCGACTGTCATTCCGTCCTTAATGAGCTCCACCGCGCGTTCCGCAGCAATCTGCTTGCTCTTCATCGTTTCACCCGCTAGTCCCTGGAATTAGCAATCGCTGCCGCAATTATTTTACCGCCAGCAGTTCGGCGGCCAGCAGCTCCGCGGCCCGGCGCCCGCTGGAGAAAGCTCGCTCCGCCAGCTCGCCCTTACCCTCGCAGCCATCGCCGCAGAAATAGAACGGCATGTTTTCGATGCGCCCCGGCAGTAACTGATTGCCCGCTATGTTCTTCACGCTCTGCACCATCGCTTTTTTGGATACACGTTTAACGGCCACCGCATCCCGCCAGCCCGGGTAATGACGATCGAACAGTGCTTCCATTTGAGCAGTCCGTTCATCCAGATAGACTTTACGGTCGACCTCGCCGCCTGCCGTTTCATCACTCAAATAAGCGATTCCCTGCAGCAGTTGGCCTCCGCCCGGTACGAGTGTGTGATCCGTCGCAGAGACGTCCGATATAAAAAGCTTATTATTCATGTCGCTAATATAACTGAAGGGACGTGCGACAACGCTGTTTAAACCGACATCATAAACCATGACTTCGGTTGCCGTGTTCCGTTCATAAGGCTCCAGGAACGGCTCCCACGGCGTGCCGCGAAGCAGCTTGACGACCTGCTGGACTGGCATCGCGAAGACGACGCGGTCGAAAGTTTCTTCCCGAGCTTTGGTCTTCAGCACATATTTGCCCTGCTCGTAGCGAATCCCGTCCACGCCTTCCTGCAGCGCAAACGTCCAGCGGCCGCTTAATTCGATCTTATCACGAAGCTGGCCCGTAATGACCGCCCAGCTGCCAAGCACATAATTAACCGGACGCTGCGACAGGAACAAGTTATGGTAATAATCGCTTATGACCGGTCCCGGAACGCGCCTGGCGTCTTCAGGCGTAATGAAGAAATTGCTGCAGACCAAGTGCTCCCACAGTTCCTTCACATCATCATCGGCGCCGGACTCGGCCAAATAGTCTCCGAGCGTGCTGTAATTCTTGATCTGATGAATATTCGCTATTATTGCCGTAATTTCGCCGACGAACCTGAGCTTCTGCATGGTGGTCAATATATCGGTTTTCACCAAGTTTACGAAATCGAGCGGAGCCGGCGTTAACTGGTCGCCTTTCTCATACATAACCTTGCGTTTGTCGACCTGCTTGCTGCTGAACGACAGCTGCAGCTCGCGCTCCATAACCGACAGCGTATGCCGGTCCAAACCATAAATGGCATGAGCCCCGTAATTTAACGTAAAGCCGGCTTTCTCGTACGTAAATGCACGGCCGCCCAGCTGCGGACTCCTCTCGAAGAGGACGCCCTCAATACCGCTCTGCTCCGATAAATACGCTGCGGCTGTAAGTCCGGCCAATCCGCCCCCGATAATGGCAACCTTCATTGAATATTCCTCCTCCGAATCCGATGAAACGCAATATTTAATTCTCGAATTATCTGAGTTGGGACGGCCCGGTATCCCGGCATTGCCGGTCCCTTCGATCCCTGCCCAGGCTGCCTCCAGCTGCACCCGCAGGGAAGCGGTCAAATCTCCCGCGCCCTCTACGGCCCAGCCGATAACCGTCCCCGTATAAACGGCATAAAGAAGCTCAGCCTTCCGCTTGTCGCCGAGCAAACGGGCTGTTTCCGCTATGACAAGGGAAGAGAGCTTCGACTGCAGCCGGTTTAGATCCGCATGTTCCATCTGCAGTGCGATCAGGCTTCGTACGATTTTCGGCATGGCCTGAAGCGTCGAGCCAAGATCGAGGAACAGCCGGATAACCGGCTGCCGGACGGAGCCAACCGCGGGAGAGACCCGCTTGGCCCATTGCTGCACGGTTTCTATCTGCTTATGTGGAATCTCGGTGAGAAGCTCGTCTTTGCTTTTGAAATAATGATAGAACGTTCCTTTCGACGTGCCGGTAGCCTGGATGATATCGTCGACCGACACATGCTCGTATCCCCGTTCACGGAACAGCTTCAAGGCCGTTCCCACAACGAAATCCCGCTTTAATCGGGTTGAAGCGCGCATGTATTTCATGTCGCCGATCCCTCCGTTCTCTGATCATTATACGTCGGAATTTATAGCCGATCCATCTCAATTTAGACTGATAGTCTAATCAATTCGGCATTGATTCGCACACGCCTATTTTTTTATGTGGCCAAGCCGCCATTTGCGTGCTGGGCGAATATCATGGTAGTAGAAAAAAAGGAGGTAATGACAAGCATGGAAAAAAAAGCTGAAACTAAGCCCGTGGGAAAGATGCCGACAGCAGTTGCCCCGATCGCCGCACCGGCGGTCAAGCCGATGGAAAAGCATGAGATGAAAAAACTGTGTATCGAACATCTTCACCGCTATGTGCTGGTGCAAACGAAAGACGGCTGGTGCTGCGACGGTTTCGTCGAACATATCGATGACGAGGTGGTATGCATCGCAGTCCCGCACTGTGAAGGGCAAGAGTATCATTCACGCGCCTTTTTGCCTTACCCGCCGCTGTATCCATATCCGCCGCTGTATCCGTACCCTTATTTTCCGCGCCGCCGCTTCTACCGTCAGGTGTTCCCTCTTGCAGCACTGCTTGCGCTTTCTCTGCTGCCGTTTTATTGATCGGTCTTGTTCGATACTCCCCGAAAGCCGGCGTCTGTTTTCGCCTGGCTTTTTGCGAGTTGGACGAGCCTTATTTTTTTCGCTATTATGGAGGAAAGAGGAAGCTTCCGGGCTTTGGCCTGCTTCCGAAATTCTTTATGCGAACTCTTGGGAGGGAAATATCGTGGATTGTTTATTTTGCAAAATCATCGAAGGGTCCATCCCGTCGAAAAAGGTATTCGAGAACGATCGAGTTCTGGCGTTCCATGACATTCAACCGGCTGCGCCCGTACATATCCTGATCATTCCCAAGAAACATATACCGACGATGAACGATGTGACGGAAGAGGATGACGCGCTGATGGCCGAAATCTTCTCAGTCGCGCGTCATATCGCCAAGGAGCAGGGTATTGACGAATCCGGTTACCGCCTGGTTAATAACTGCAACGCCGAAGGCGGCCAGGTTGTCTACCATTTGCATCTCCATCTTCTTGGCGGGCATCAGATGAAATCTCTTGCCGGATAGTCCGAACCTTATTCATATCGGTAGGTTTGTTGAAGTTGACACTGACTTTCGTTATATCATATAATGAAGTTTGATAAACCGTGTTCTTTCTTGGACGGTCTGTTTCGGAGGGAGGGTGAAAACTGGTGTCTGAAACTAAAGTTCGCAAAAACGAGACAATCGATGCTGCACTCCGCCGCTTCAAGCGCTCCATCGCAAAGGATGGCGTATTGGCCGAGGTGAAGAAACGCAAGCATTACGAGAAGCCTAGCGTCAAGCGCAAGAAGAAGTCCGAGGCTGCGCGTAAGAGAAAGTTTTAGGAGGATCCTTCCACAATGAACCTTAGCGAACGATTGAACGACGATATGAAGCAAGCCATGAAAAGTCAGGATAAATTCAAGCTTTCCGTGATCCGGATGGTCCGATCGTCCATCAAGAATCAGGAAATCGACTTGAAGCGACCGCTTGACGATAATGAAGTGCTTGATATACTTAGTCGTGAAATCAAACAACGTAAAGATTCCCTCCAAGAATTTGAAAAAGCCGGCCGTGACGATCTTGCGAAAGATCTCGCCGCAGAAATTGAAATTATTAGTGTATACCTGCCTCAGCAGCTGACCGAAGAAGAGATCATGGTGATTGTTCAACAGACCATCCAGGAAACCGGTGCTTCTTCTAAAGCCGAGATGGGGAAAGTCATGAGCGCGCTCATGCCTAAAGTAAAAGGGCGTGCTGATGGTAAGCTAGTAAACACATTTGTGCAGCAATTTCTGCAATAACATAGGCTGACAGCCAAACACTCCCCTTGCAGGGAGTGTTTTTTCAATTTATGGATAAAGCTGATATTATATTAATAGCTTTGTTTTACAAATCATTACATACGAACGCTTACGCATTGAAACGCTTGCATGCTTCATAACGTAGTAAAGACTATGGTCATGTTAGTAACAAAGGAGGGGCATAAGTGCGGCGAGTAAAAAAATGGTTTGTCATGGGACTTCTGTCATGCGCAGCTTGCTTTATGCTTATCAATCTGCTGTTTACCGCCGTGCCGGCCGCATCTGCCGCGGCAGAGCAAAGTAAGCCCGGTGAAATAGGAGAGACCGTCTACATTATCCGGGCGGAGCAGACGATCGAATCGGGCCTGCAAAGGTTTCTGGAGCGGGCATATGCGGAAGCTGAGAACGCCAAGGCTGAGCGGGTGCTGCTTATTATTAACACTCTTGGCGGACGAGTGGACAGCGCGGAGGAAATCGGTCATATGATTAGGACCAGTAAAGTTCCGACTACAGCGTTCGTTCAGGGGAAAGCGGTCTCAGCCGGCACGTATATTGCGCTGAACGCACAGCAGCTCGTGATGGAGCCGGGAAGCACAATTGGCTCAGCCGCTGTTGTTGATGCGACGGGTACCCTCATAACGAATCCGAAAACAGTAAGCTACTGGACGGAAGAAATGAAGGAGGCGGCGCGGCTTGGAGGCCGTGACCCTAATATCGCGGCAGCGATGGTGAACCCCGATATAACGTTAGAGCTTAAAGAGCTTGGCCGCACGAAGCAGAAGGGCGATATACTCGCGCTGTCGGCCACCGACGCGCTCAAAGTCGGCTACGCAGATTTTACGGCAAGCTCCGTAGATGAAGTGCTCAACCATTTGGGAATTTCGCAGCCCAGCGTTGTGGAGGTGAAACCGACCGCGGTAGAGCGGATCGCGCAGTTTTTGACCCAGCCACTGGTAATGACGCTGCTGCTCATCATTGGCATCGCCGGCGTCGCGATCGAGCTTGTTGTACCAGGCTTCGGGGCTCCCGGCATCATCGGGATCGCGGCCTTCGGACTTTATTTCTTCGGGCATGTCATCGCCGGCTTTGCCGGGATGGAGGAAGTCATTCTGTTCGTCCTGGGTATCGTCCTGCTCATTATCGAGCTGTTTGTACCGAGCTTCGGCATTCTCGGCATACTAGGCTCGGCGTCGCTTATCGCCGGGGTGGTGCTGGCTGCGCCGGATCCGAAATCCGCTCTGGTTTCGCTCGCCGTCGCGCTCGTTGCAGCAGGTACCATTGTGTTCTTCGTCGCCAAACGGTTCCAGCATCGCGGAATTTGGAACCGGTTCATCCTGCGCGACTCACTGACGACGGCGGAGGGATATGTGTCGACCGCCGATAAGGCGTCGTACCTCGGTCAGAAGGGGCGTTCAATTACGCCGCTAAGACCGGCAGGTACCGCGCGAATAGGCACAGAACGGGTCGATGTCGTGACCTCGGGCGAATTTATCGGCGCAGACGTTGCGGTTGAAGTAATTAAAGTTGAAGGCACACGTGTCGTTGTGCAACAATGGAACGAAACTACACTTAAATAATGGAGGGTTATCTATGCAATTGGATCCGATGATTTCAGTCGTGATTATCGCTGTACTGGCTGTGATCGCATTGTCAGTGTTTCTAAGCTTTTTCCCGATTATGCTTTGGATTTCCGCGCTCGCTTCGGGCGTGCGTGTCGGTATCATCACTCTGGTTGCGATGCGCTTGCGCCGGGTCGTTCCAAGCCGGATCGTCAATCCGCTGATTAAAGCGACGAAGGCCGGACTCGGCCTGACGATCAATCAGCTTGAAAGTCACTTTCTGGCAGGCGGCAACGTCGACCGGGTAGTCAACGCCCTGATCGCGGCTCAAAGGGCGAATATTGAGCTTGTATTCGAACGTGCCGCGGCTATTGACCTGGCTGGCCGCGATGTGCTTCTGGCCGTACAGATGAGTGTTAACCCGCGTGTAATCGAAACGCCGATCGTTGCCGCTGTGGCGAAGGACGGTATCGAAGTAAAGGTTAAAGCGCGCGTTACCGTTCGCGCCAATATCGAACGGCTCGTCGGCGGAGCAGGCGAGGAAACCATTATCGCCCGTGTCGGCGAAGGGATTGTTACGACAGTCGGTTCGTCCACATCGCATAAAGACGTGCTCGAGAATCCGGACTTGATTTCCCGAACCGTTCTGGGCAAAGGTTTGGATGCCGGTACAGCCTTTGAAATCTTATCCATCGATATCGCGGATGTCGATGTAGGAAAAAACATCGGCGCGCACCTGCAAACCGAGCAAGCTGAAGCTGACAAACGGATCGCTCAAGCGAAAGCGGAAGAGCGCCGCGCCATGGCCGTCGCACAGGAGCAGGAGATGAAAGCCAAGGTCGTTGAAATGCGTGCGCGCGTCGTTGAATCCGAATCGCAAGTACCGCTCGCGATGGCGGAAGCGCTGAAAAGCGGCAAAATCGGCGTTATGGATTATCTCAACTTGAAAAACATCGAGGCCGATACGCAAATGCGAAGCTCGATAGGCAAGGATGGCTCGCATCCGGAAAAAGAGGACCGCTAATGTTGGCCGGAAGTAAGCGAATCGGATTTGACGGTTCGCCGGAGGTGATCAGATGAACGAGCTGATTCAATTTATTCTCAAAAACTTCTTCGTTGTCATCGTTATTGTTGGCTTCATCGTTTCGCTGCTGAACAAGGCGAGGAAGGGCAGCACGCCGAATAATCGGATGCCGGACTTCGGGGGCGGCCCGCTTATTCCGCAAGCGCAGCGTCAGAAGCCCCTGGAGCAGCGCCCTGCCAATAGACCTGCCGCACAGCCTGCTGCGGCTTCTACAGTTCGACCAGCCACCCTTTCGCAGTCTTCATACCGGGGAATGAGCTCTGAAGAAGGGGAAAGCATGGAATATCCACCCAGCTCTCAAATTCCCGCGGAGGAGCGTGCTCCAACGCTCAGAAGAAATCTGACACCGGAGCACAGCAGCGTGCCTACCGTTTCACAAGATCCGGCCCCATTTCGCCTGCCTGTAGACGAACTCCGCCGGGCTGTAGTCCTGGCGGAGGTACTTGGACCGCCGCGGTCCAAACGTCCGCTCGGCCGCCAATAGCCAGCTTCAACGGGCAGTCAAATGCGGGAGAACCTCCGCATGAGGAGCCTCTGCGGGACACTCTCCAAGGGGAGGTAACAACGGCCTTAGTTGTGGATTCCCTTCCAGTTGCATAAAGAAGCCTTCAGAACCACGATAAAAGTGGAATCTGAAGGCTTTTTTTTCTTCGCTATCTCTCTATCGCAGACACTATCTTTAAAGGTTGAAGAGCGCTCGCTGAAGGTGAGAGAGAATGGGCATGGAGGTGGAAAGTTTACGTGCCGCCTTTAAAGACGCGTTCTTACCGCAAGGTAAATTAAATTGAACACGGCTTTAACAGCGGCTGAAACCCGGTGCCCATCACTCAAACACGCCACAATGAGCGGATCTCCACCGGTTATATAGGATCTGCGAACCCACCTTCTCATATTTCCGGATTCCCCCGCATATTTTTGTACAGTACGGGAAGGGGGCTTCTGCCTGCATGCGCCGCATAAACCGCAAACTGCGTAAAATGGCCGCCGATATGCTCGATCTACCGCAGGACGTCGTGTTCGATTTGCCCCGTCTGACGATGATAGGCGATCGTCAGCTGTATATTGAGAACCATCGCGGCGTGCTTCATTTCTCCAGCGACAGGCTTCGGCTGGCCCTAAGCAAAGGCGAGCTTGAAGTGACAGGCGACGGGCTTGTCATACGGACGATCTGGACGGAGGAAGTGTTTGTGGAAGGACAAATCAAAAATATTGAAATGCGGGATTAACGATAAATCGTAGACGCTCAGAGGGGGAAAAGGCAATGAACGGTACATGGTTGCAGTGGCTGAACGGCATCGTAACAATCCATGTCAAGGGACAATCAACGGAAGTGCTCGTCAATCGGGCGCTTGCCGGCGGGCTGCAGCTGTGGTCCATTCGCCGGACAAGCGGTGGCGAGCTTGTTTGCGACGTGACGGTAAAGGATTTTTTTCGTCTTCGTCCGCTCTTGAAGGAGACAAGCTGCCGGCTTCGGGTCCAAAGCCGCCGAGGACTTCCCTTTTGGCTGGTCAAGCTGGAGAGACGGCTTTTTTTTGGAGCTGGGCTCGTCCTTTTTTTCGCGGGAATGTATTTGCTCTCGTCCCTTGTATGGACGATCGATGTGAAGGGCAACGTGAAGATTTCGGAAGAACAAATCATGCAGGTCGCCAAACAGGAAGGACTTTATCCGTTTCAGTGGTCGTTCCGCCTGCCTGATACCGATGTATTGTCAAAGCGGCTGACGCAGAAGCTGCCCGGCGCGGCATGGGTAGGCGTTGAGAAGCAGGGTACGAGAATTACGATACAAGTGGTCGAGATGACCAAACCGGAGTCGAAGCCGCTGCTGAGCCCCCGCAATCTCGTTGCCTCCACAGATGCTGTCGTAACGGATATCATGGCTGACAGCGGCAGGCCTGTCGTCAAACGGAATATGCGCGTGAAGAAGGGCGACATTCTTATTTCCGGCGTTCTTGGCGACGAAGCCCGCAGCCGCACGGTGGTGGCAAAGGGAACGGTAAAGGGTCTTGTCTGGCATGAATATACCATTGTCTCTCCTCTGGAAAGAACAATGAAAGTATACACGGGTGAGAAAGCAACGAGCTGGTACGCCGTTGTCGGCGACCGCGCTTTGAAGGTAAGCGGCTTTGGGAAGCCGCCTTATGCGAAATACGAAACGATCCGGCATTTCGAGCAAGCCTCATGGAGAACATGGAATTTGCCTTTCGGGCGGATGAAGGAAACGGTTATGGAGGTCCATATCGATAATCGCGCGGTCAGCGTGGAAGAGGCCAAAGCCGCGGGAATACTGCAGGCGCGGGCCGATTTGCTCGCTAAAGCGGGACCGTCGGCTTCGATCCGATCGGAAAACATTTTGCATGAAAAGACAGACAATGGTAAAGTTTATATGAAAGTGCTTTTCGAAGTGGAACAGTCGATTGTAAAAGAAGAAGCGTTAGTTCATATGCAAGGGGAATGAGAATTTTTGTCAAATGAGACCAAGGTTGTGAAAATCCCGCTTGAAAGCGCGGCGGAAGGGCTCGCGCTGTTCGGACCGCAGGACAAGTATTTAAGGCTTATTCAGCAGCAGACGGCTGCGGACATTATGTCCAGAGAAGCGGAAATTACGATTTCCGGACCACTCGCTGATGTCGATTCCATCGAACAGCTGTTTACGGTGCTGCAGCAGCTGGTGCGAGGCGGTTATACGCCGTCGGAGCGCGACGTTATGTATGCGCTCGATTTGGCCGAGACGCTCCAGGCAGATCAGCTGCTGGACCTGTTTAAAGCGGAGATTACGACCACCTTCCGCGGCAAACCGATTCGCGTCAAGACGATTGGTCAGCGGCATTACGTGAAGACGATCAAGAAGATGGATGTTGTGTTCGGCATCGGACCCGCTGGCACCGGGAAAACCTATCTTGCTGTCGTACTCGCCGTTGCGGCCCTGAAAGAAGGCTCCGTCAAGCGGATCATGCTTACCCGTCCCGCAGTGGAAGCGGGCGAGAATCTCGGCTTTCTTCCCGGCGATCTGCAGGAGAAGGTGGACCCTTACCTGCGCCCTCTCTATGACGCTCTGCATGATGTGCTCGGACCCGACCAAACGGCCAAGGCTTTCGAGCGGGGTGTGATCGAAGTCGCGCCGCTTGCTTATATGCGGGGCAGAACGCTTGAGGATTCCTTTATTATTCTGGATGAAGCGCAAAATACAACGCCGGAGCAGATGAAAATGTTCCTTACCCGGCTTGGGTTTGGCTCTAAAATGGTAGTAACCGGCGACGTGACGCAAATCGATTTGCCGCGCGGAAAAAAGTCGGGGCTCATAGAAGCACAGCGAATTTTGCAAAATATTCAGGAAATCGGTTTTATTCTATTTACCGAGCAGGATGTCGTCCGACACTCACTAGTGCAGAAAATCATTACAGCCTACAACGTAGACGCAGAGAACCAGCCTTAAGCCGTCTTCGGTTTAAGGTTTTGTTTTATTTTCGGATAATGTGTGTAAGTTATATTGTTTAAGGCTTTCTGTAAGGGGTTCCAGCTTAAAGGGGGATTGCTCATGGCAAATTGGAAGCACAGCACAGCCGTCCGCTCGGTTCTGCTGCTTCTGTTTGTACTGCTTTTTTATTTCAGTCTTGCCCCTCACCTGCTTCCAAAAACGTACAATATAGAGCTTAACAAGCCAAGTGAGCGCGATATCGAAGCGCCGATGCCGATCAAGGACGATAAGGCGACGATTCAGGCACAGGAGGAAGCGGCGGAGCGGGTCGAACCGGTCTATTCAATAGTCGCGATGCGCAGCGAACAGTTGCTGGAACAAATTTTTGCCCGAATGGAGCAGTTGAATCAAGACGACCAGGTCACAAGCGATAATAAAGTCACCATTTACCGCACCGAAATCCCTCAGCTTTATAACGATTATGTCAATTCGTTCGTGCGCAACAACCGGGGGAAAGACACTTACAACGACACGCTGCTTGACGAAATGGCGACCACGGTGAAAGCGCAGGAATATCGTATTCCCGAGGAAACCTACTACAAGCTTCCTCAGCTTACGCCCTCCCAGCTTGCCGATATGCAGCAGGTCGGCTTGTCGATCGTCCGCAAGCTTATGAGCGATCCGCTCCGGGAAGCGGAGACTGCCCGGACTAAAGTGGCGGAGCTGGTCAACGCAAGCTCGCTCAGTGAGCGAAAGACACGGGAAATCGTCCAGGAGCTTGCGAGATTCGCGATCATGCCTAACAAATTTCTCGATACGGAAGCTACGACTAATGCCAAAGTGGCGGCGAAAGAAAACACACCCGAGGTTGTCATCAAGCAAGGCGATATCATTCTCCGCAAGGGAGAAGTGGTGACAAAGGAAACATATGACCGGTTATCGAAGTTCAACCTGCTTCAGGACAAGAAGTCTTACTGGCCGCAGCTCGGACTGCTGCTGCTGTCGATATTGTTCCTGCTGTTCATTTACAGCTACCTGGAGAAGGTGTCCACAATGAATAGGGACGGCAGTTTACGGTACAATAATATGCACCTTGCGATGCTGTGGCTTATTTTCCTGCTGAACATTCTAGCGATGCACATCGTCGAGCTGACCCAGACGGAAGCCATGCCTTACGTCGGATATTTAGCGCCGACAGCTATGGGCGCGATGTTGATCGCCCTGCTGCTGGACGTTCAGCTGGCCGTCATCAGCTCGTTCTTGTTTGCAATCGCGGGCAGCGTCATATTCAATACGGATTCAAACCGCATCTTCGATTTCAATTACGGCTTTACGACGGCTGTCGTTTCGTTCGCCGCAATATTTGCCATTCATAAGGCGAGCCAACGCTCCACGATTTTGAAAGCGGGCATTATGGTCAGTTTGTTCGGCTCGGCTTCCGTTTTTGCTCTCCTTCTCATTGGAGTAACGCCGCAGAAGACCGAGATGATCACGACTATCGCTTTCGCCTTTGCGGGAGGCTTGCTTACTGCGGTGCTTGTCATCGGGCTGATGCCGTTCTTTGAGGTATCGTTCGGCATTTTATCGGCGCTGAAGCTTGTGGAGCTGTCGAACCCGAATCATCCGCTGCTGCGCAAGCTGCTCACGGAGACTCCAGGCACGTATCACCACAGCGTTATGGTCGGCAATTTGTCCGAAGCGGCGGCCGAGGCGATCGGCGCTAACGGTTTGCTGTGCAGGGTGGGCTCCTATTATCACGATATCGGCAAGACCAAACGGCCAAGCTATTTCATCGAAAATCAAACGAATATTGAAAATCCGCATGACCAGATCGATCCGAAGCTGAGCAAGTCGATTATTATAGCTCACGCCAGGGACGGTGTCGACATGCTTAAAAATCACAATATTCCGAAGCCGATCCGGGATATTGCCGAACAGCATCACGGCACGACTTTTCTCAAATTTTTTTACCACAAGGCATGGAAGCAGGCGGAGGCGGCGGGCGAAGAGCCTGATTTCACGGAGGACGATTTTCGTTATCCCGGCCCTAAAGCGCAGTCGAAGGAAGCGGCCATCGTAGGGATCGCCGATTGTGTCGAAGCTGCGGTTCGAAGTTTGCGGGGTCCGACGATGGAGCAGGTGGAGTCGATGATCAATAAAATCATTAAAAGCCGGCTCGACGACGGTCAGTTTAACGAATGCGACTTGACGCTGAAGGAGCTTGACCAAATCGCTCAAACATTGAAAGAGACGGTCATCGGCATTTTCCATTCCCGTATCGAATATCCGGAAGAAGTGAAACCAAAGGAGCGGCTTGCATGAGTTTACGGTTGGACTTGAACAACGGGCAGAACAAAATTGAAATTCCGGATTCGTTCATCGCGCGTCTGGAGCAGCTTCTCCAGCTGGCCGGCGCAGCGGAAGGCTTGACGGAAGGCGAAGTGACCCTTTCTTTCGTAGACGATGAAGAGATCCATCAGCTGAACCGCGATTACCGCGGCATCGACCGGCCGACGGACGTTCTGTCGTTTGCGATGCAGGAGGAGACTGACGAGGAGCTCGATATCATTTATGAGGTCGAGAGCGAAGACGAAGATATTCCTCTGGATGGTATGCTGGGTGATATTATTATTTCGGTGGAGCGGGCAAAATTACAGAGCGAGGAATACGGTCATTCGCTGGAGCGGGAGCTCGGTTTTCTGTTTGTTCACGGTTTCCTTCATTTGATCGGGTACGATCACCAGGATGACTCCGCCGAAGCCGTTATGACGGAGAAGCAGGAATCGGTGCTCCGCCGGGCTGGTCTTAACCGCTAATGCGCCGCTTTATTCGCAGCTGCGGCTTTGCGATATCGGGAATTGCCATGGCGCTGCGAACGCAGCGCCATATGCGCATTCATCTTATCGCAGCCGTTATTGTTACTGCAGCCGGATTGTGCCTAAGACTCTCCCGCATGGAATGGGCTGCGCTGGTCATTGTGATGGGGATGGTTATAGCGGCTGAACTGCTCAATACGGCTGTCGAGAGTGTTGTGGATTTGGTAAGCCCCGGGCTGCATCCCCTTGCCAAGGCGGCAAAGGATACGGCTGCCGGCGCAGTATTAGTGACGACTGCAGCCGCTATCGTCATCGGTCTGCTGGTGCTGGGTCCGCCTTTGTGGGAAGCGATTCGTTAACTAGACGTTTATTTTTCGGTGAATGGGGAGAGATCGGCGATGGAGATTACAAGCCAGCAGCTTCCCGAAGACTGGAAGCGGCTTTTGGAAGCAGCATTGGATGCCAGGCGGCGGGCATATGCGCCATATTCCGGCTTCTCGGTGGGGGCGGCGCTGCTTGATGAACAAGATGCCGTTCACCACGGCTGCAATGTGGAGAATGCCGCGTACGGCCCGACCAACTGCGCCGAGCGGACAGCCTTGTTCAGGGCTGTTGCCGACGGACACAAGGCAGGATCATTCAAGGCAATCGCCGTAGTTGGCGACACCGAGCAGCCGATTACGCCTTGCGGAGTCTGCAGGCAGGTGCTCTCTGAGCTTTGCGGGCCTGATATGCCGGTAATTATGGGCAACTTAAGGGGCGACTGGGCGGTTACCACAGTTGCGGAGCTGCTGCCCGGCGCTTTCAAGCTATGAACAAAACAGTGTGTCTGCACGCTTCCGAAACAAAAGCGGATCGTGCCGGAAGGGGATAAATGACGTTATATGAACCAGAAATCGTCAGGGGTAAACGAAAAATTTCATTCGGGATTCGTGGCTATTGTCGGGAGACCGAATGTCGGCAAATCAACCCTCATCAATGAGATGATCGGCCAGAAAATAGCCATCATGTCCGACAAACCGCAGACGACCCGGAACAAGATACATGGCGTCTATACGACCGATAAATCCCAGATCGTCTTTCTTGATACGCCGGGCATACATAAGCCGCTGTCGAAGCTCGGTGATTATATGGTGAAGTCTGCAGTCGGCACGCTTGGCGAAGTGGATGCCGCGCTGTTTCTAATCGATGCGTCCGAGGGGCTCGGCGGCGGGGACCGCTTTATCATCGAACAATTGAAGAAGGTTAAAACCCCGGTTTTCCTGGTGATGAACAAGATCGATAAAATTCACCCGGAGGCGCTTCTGCCGCTGATCGCGCAGTATAAAGAGCTTCACGAATTCGATGAAGTGGTTCCGATTTCCGCGCTTGAGGGAAATAACATCGATACGCTTCTGAATGTGCTCTCCCGCTACCTGCCGGAAGGTCCCCAATATTATCCCGCGGACCAGGTGACGGACCATCCTGAGCAGTTCGTCTGCGCCGAGCTCATCCGAGAGAAAATTTTGCATCAGACGCGCGAGGAAGTACCGCATTCGATTGCCGTAGCGATCGAGGATATGCGCGTTCAGGAGAATGGCGTAGTCTATATTGGAGCCGTTATATTCGTCGAACGCGATTCTCAGAAAGGGATCGTGATCGGCAAGCAGGGGGCGCTGCTTAAGGAAGTCGGCAAGCTGGCAAGGCGCGATATCGAGCTGCTGCTCGGTTCCCGCGTATTTCTTGAATTGTGGGTGAAGGTGAAGAAAGACTGGCGCAATCAGGAACGCATGCTGAAGGATCTCGGCTTCAGAAACGACTAATTCTATCCAAGGGAGAATGCCCGTATTTTGTCTGGCATAGGACAGGCCGGTTCATCGCATCCTATCAGTGAGCAATATTTCTGAGAGCGGAAAGGATGAATACGGTTGCGGGACTTTTCGTGGAAATATTTTATGCTGACCGGGGATGTGGACGCTTTTTTGCTTTATAAACAGATGGATCAGCTTGGCAGGCAGGAATTGTCCGAAGACGGGGATTCCGAAGATGCCCTATCCGAGAGAGACAGCCATCTGTGACAATAAGCGTCCTTAGTTGCAAGTTGGGGGAGAGACGCGATGCAGTACCGGGTCGAAGGCATTGTTATCCGGAGCATGGATTATGGGGAAGGCGGTAAAATCGTCACACTCCTTACGCAAACGCACGGTAAAGCAGGCATAATCATACGGGGTGCCAAAAAGGCGAAGAGCCGGCACGGTTCGCTTTCGCAGCTTTTTACGCACGGGGAATATATTTATTTCCGCAATAGCGGGCTCGGAACGTTGACGCATGGTGAGATTATCGAATCTCACCATGTTTTGCGTGAGCGGCTGGAGCTTGCGGCTTATGCTTCATATGCTGCGGAATTGACCGACCGCACGACACATGAGGATGAAGCGGGCGGTTACATGTTTGAGCAGCTGAAGGCATGTCTGTCTGCTCTAGCAGAGGGTAAGGACGTGCAAATTACGGTTCAGCTGTACGAGATGAAGATACTCGAAGCCGCAGGGTACGCACCTGAAGTGGAGGCGTGCGTTTCATGCGGCAACGTTGTCGGGCCTATGGCTTTAAGCGGAAGAGCCGGCGGCGTGCTCTGCAGCCGGTGCCGATCTAAGGATCCGGGAGCGCTGGAGCTTGGCGATGGAGCCCTTAAGCTGCTTAGGCTCTTTAGACGGATGGATTTGCGCAGGCTCGGCAGCATTCAAGTGAAAGATGAAACCAAAGCACAGCTCAAACAAGGAATGCGGCTTCTTATTGATGCCCAAATTGGCATACCGCTCAAATCTCGCACTTTTTTGGACCAGATGGACAAATATTCGTTTTAGAATGATTTGACAGAGTGGATAAATAGAGCTATGATATACAATTATGAATAATGAACGATGATGGAGAAAGTAGTCGGAACAAGTTGTCAGTAAAGCGAGCCGGGGTCAGTGAAAGCCCGGACGGACGAACCGGCGAAAGGCGCTCCGGAGTTTATGCAGCGGGAAAGAAAGCGGATTTCGGACAGTTGCCGATTTAATTAGCGATTGAGCGAGATCAAGTAGGGTGGAACCGCGGGAGAACAGCTCTCGTCCCTATGTCTGATTCAGCATCAGACGTATGGACGAGGGCTTTTTATATTGTCCGGGCTTGCCCTGATGAAGGAAACGAGTATTGACAAACGAAATAAGTAAAGGAGCGGTTAAGTGATGAATTTTCAAGGTATGATTTTGACGCTTCAGCAGTTTTGGGCGGAGCAAAATTGCATTCTTGTTCAACCGTACGATGTCGAGAAGGGTGCAGGCACTATGAACCCGATGACCTTTCTGCGGACTATCGGTCCGGAGCCGTGGAATGTCGCTTATGTAGAGCCGTCCCGCCGTCCGGCGGATGGCCGTTATGGGGAAAATCCGAACCGGCTGTACCAGCATCATCAGTTTCAGGTCATTCTGAAGCCATCTCCCGATAATATCCAGGAGCTTTACCTGGAGAGCCTGAAGCGTCTCGGTATCGATCCTCTGCACCATGACATCCGTTTTGTCGAAGATAATTGGGAGTCGCCGACGCTTGGCGCCTGGGGACTCGGCTGGGAGGTATGGCTGGACGGTATGGAAATAACGCAGTTCACATACTTCCAGCAGGTCGGCGGGATCGATGCCAATCCGGTTGCTGTGGAGATCACTTACGGAATGGAGCGGCTTGCTTCTTATATTCAAGAGAAAGAGAATGTATTCGATCTGGAATGGGTGGAAGGAGTCACCTACGGCGATGTATTTCTGCAGCCTGAATACGAGCACTCGAAATATACGTTCGAAACGTCCGATGCGGCGATGCTGTTCACGCTGTTCAATATGTACGAGGAAGAAGCGAAGAAAACGATGGAGCATAAGCTTGTCTTCCCCGCTTACGATTATGTGCTTAAATGCTCGCACACATTTAATTTGCTCGATGCGCGCGGGGCGATCAGCGTGACGGAGCGAACGGGATATATTACGCGGGTGCGCAACCTTGCGCGCGCTTGCGCTGCAACCTATCTGGAAGAGCGCGAACGTCTGGGCTTCCCGCTGCTCAAGAAAGGAGTGAACGTCAATGGCTAAAGATTTGCTGCTGGAAATCGGACTTGAAGAAGTACCCGCCCGCTTTGTGCGCGGCGCCATGAACCAGTTGAAGGAAAAGACGGTAAAATGGCTGGAGACGGCCCGCATTTCGCATGGCGGGGCTGAAGCATATGCGACGCCGCGCAGAATTGCGGTCCTCGTGCGTGACGTAGAAGAGAAGCAGATGGACGTCAGCGAAGAGGTTAAAGGTCCCTCACGGAAAATCGCCCTTGACGAACAGGGCGGCTGGAGCAAGGCGGCGCTTGGGTTCGCGCGCAGCCAGGGCGTTCATCCAGATGCTTTTTTCTTCAAGGAAGTCGGCGGAGTCGAATATATTTATGCAAATAAAAGCAGCATCGGTACGGTGACAAGCGAGGTGCTGCCGGAAGGCTTAACGTCTCTTATCACCGCGATGTCGTTCCCGAAAAATATGCGGTGGGGCAGCAATGAGCTCCGTTTTGTCAGGCCGATTAAATGGCTGGTGGCTCTGTTTGGACAAGAGATCGTTCCGCTTGAAATCACCGGTGTCAGCAGCGGCAATGTTACTCGCGGCCACCGTTTTCTCGGTGGCGAGACAGTCGTTGCACACCCTTCGGAATATGTGGAACAGCTACGCGCCCAGAATGTTATCGCAGACGTTACCGAGCGCGAACAGCTGATCGTTGCTCAGATCAAGGAGCTTGCGGCCGAGAAAGGCTGGCAAATCGCAGTGAAGGACGATTTGCTTGAAGAGGTGCTTTTCCTCGTCGAGTACCCGAATGTATTGTTCGGTACGTTCGATCCATCGTTCCTGCAGATCCCGCAGGAGGTACTGATTACTTCGATGCGTGAACATCAGCGCTATTTCCCGGTGCTTGACGATAACGGCAAGCTTCTCCCATTCTTCGTTACCGTCCGCAATGGCGACCGCACCTCGATCGAGAAGGTAGCCAAGGGCAATGAGAAAGTACTGAGAGCACGTTTGTCCGACGCTAAATTCTTCTATGCGGAGGATCAGAAGCTGGCAATCCCCGACGCGCTCGCCAAGCTTGATAATATCGTTTATCACGAAGAGCTTGGGACGGTATCGGACAAGGTGCGCCGCATACAGATCACGGTCAGCAAGCTTTCCCGCGCGCTGAACCTCGATGCTCAAACGGCAGACGATGCGGCACGTACCGCAGCCATCTGCAAATTTGATCTTGTAACCCAGATGGTATACGAATTCCCCGAGCTTCAGGGTATCATGGGCGAAGATTACGCCCGCAAAGCCGGGGAACGGGAGACTGTCGCCAAGGCCATCAACGAGCATTACCAGCCGCGGTTTGCGGGAGACCGCGCTCCGGCGTCTGTGGCGGGCGCCATCGTAAGCCTGGCCGATAAAATCGACACAATCGCCGGATGCTTCTCGATCGGCATCATCCCGACCGGCTCGCAGGATCCCTATGCGCTCAGAAGACAGGCCGCCGGGATCGTTCAAATCATTCTCACTCACAGCCTCAAGCTTCCCCTCGGCGTTCTCTTCGATCTGTCGCTCGAAGTTCACGGCGGCAGGCAAATGAAACGGGAAGCTGCCGACATACGTAAGGATCTGTATGAGTTTTTTGCGCTTCGTGTCAAAAACGTACTGTCCGAGCAGGGTATCCGCTATGATGTCATAGACGCGGTAATGGCAGCAGGTTATAACGATTTAAGCCAGACAGTCGGCCGCGCCGCCGCTGTGACGGCTTTAGCGGCGGGAGAAAACCGCGACCAATTCAAAAGCGTGGTTGATGCCCTTAACCGTGTCTGCAATCTTGCCGCAAAAGCATCGTCGAAAGAAGTGAAGCCCGAATTGTTCCTTGAGGAATCGGAGGGGGCATTGTACGAAGCTTGGAGCGGGGCAAGCGGCGGCATCGCTTTGTCGCTTGAATCAGGCGACGCAGCTGGGGCGATTGCCAAGCTTGCAGAACTGAAGAACCCGATCAATGTCTACTTCGACCGGGTAATGGTCATGGCGGAGGACGAGAAAATCCGCGATAACAGGCTTGCTTTGCTTGCGGTTATCGCGGAGCAGGTCGGCGGAATAGCCGATTTTTCCAAATTAGTGTGGTAAGAGGAGAAACCTGTTAAGCACAGGTAGTATGCATAGAACCAAGCGCGGCACCGATGTGCTGATAGTTCGCGCGAAAGCGCCGGTCGTTTCTTTGGTTGACTATGAACGCAGCTTGTCCGTAATTCGTGCACCAAAATTGGAGGGGGACGATAGAATGGCAGCCGTAGCAATGCCCGAAGTGATTATCTACGTCGTTTCGGATTCCGCCGGAGACACCGGCGAGCTCGTTGTAAGGGCGGCGGTCGCCCAGTTTCATCCCATCTATGCAGATATCCGCAGGGCGCCTTTTATTCAGGATGAAGCGGCGGTCGAGAGGGTGGTCCTTCAGGCCAAAGAGTCTAATGCGATTATTTTGTACACGCTTGTGACCCCGAAGCTGCGCGATCTGCTGTGCAAGATCTCGGAAGAACAAGCTGTCGTCGCAATCGACCTCCTCGGCTCCTTAATCGGCAGTCTGGAGGAGAAGACCAGCCGAAAGTCACGGCAGGAGCCGGGTCTTAACCACGTACTCGACGAAGATTATTTCCGCAAGGTGGAAGCCGTAGAGTTTGCCGTCAAATATGACGATATGCGCGATACGACCGGCATACTGAAAGCGGACATTGTACTTGTGGGTGTGTCGCGGACGTCGAAAACTCCGCTTTCGATGTACCTCGCGCATAAGAAATTCAAGGTCGCGAATGTGCCTCTTATGCCTGAGCTTCAGCCGCCGGAAGAGCTGTTTGGCATTCCGAAGGAGAAGGTAATCGGACTTACTATCGGCGTTCATTATTTGAATGTAATCCGCAAGGAAAGGCTGAAGGCGCTGGGTTTGCCGGATAGCGCGGCATATGCGACCACAGCCCGTATCGAACGCGAGCTGGCTTATGCCGCCGAAATTATGGGGAAAATCGGCTGCGTAGTGATTGACGTTTCGCACCGGGCGGTGGAGGAGACCGCAAGTCTTATTATGGAATGCATTCAATCGAACTAAAGTCCTAGCAGGATTTTTTCGATATTTGCCGTATATAATAGTACGGTACTTTAATAGAAGATGCGGTGATGCATAGACGTGGCGACTATACCTACGATCGTGGTCGATGCCGACGCGTGCCCGGTCAAGCGTGAGATTGTCGAAGTGGCGCGCGGAATGTCCGTTCCCGTACTTATGGTCGCATCCTATGACCACCGGCTTGAGCCTCAGCCGGGCGTAGAGATCGTACAGGTGGACCGAAGCGGGCAATCGGTTGATTTGTATATTGCCAACCATGTTGCTCGAGGGGATATCGTGGTCACGCAGGATTTCGGGCTTGCCACGATAGCGCTTGCCAAAGGCGCTCTTGCGTTATCTAATCGCGGCCAGCAATATGATGAGGGCAATATCGACTACTTGATGGAACGAAGGCATGAGCTTGCCAAACGAAGGCGTGCCGGCGGGAAGACAAAAGGCCCACGGGCGATGACGGGTGAAGATCGCGTCCGATTTCAGCAAAAGCTGACAAAAGTTTTGCTGAGTCGGCAGGAGAATGGTGAACCGTAGCGAATACCTATTAAGGTTTAGGATGAAGGTGGGGGTGTATGGCTTACGGTAAAATACCGGATTCGGTCATAGAAGCGGTGCTCCGGCATCACGATATCGTGGATACGGTAGGAAAGTACGTCCACCTCTCGAAACAAGGGAAATACATGAAAGGGCTTTGTCCTTTTCATTCCGAGAAGACCCCGTCGTTCACCGTTACGCCGGAGAAGCAGATTTTTTACTGCTATGGCTGCGGCAAAGGCGGCCATGCGATCAAGTTTGTGGCGGAGATCGAAAGTTATTCCTTTCCTGAAGCGGTCCGCGCTATGGCGGAGGAAGCCGGTATTCCGATTACGTGGACAGGACCGAATGACAATCAGGGAGCGGTGGAGAACGGTGACCGCGATAAGCTGATCCAGGCTCATGAGCTGACAGTGAAATTGTACCATTACCTGCTTATGAATACTTCGCACGGACAGAACGCTCTGCAGTATTTGCGTTCGCGGGGAGTCAGCGACAAGCAAATCGATCATTTTATGGTCGGATATGCGCCGCCGGAATGGGACACGCTGGCACGTTTTCTGGAGAAACGGGAGTTCCAGGCGGATTTGATGGAGAAAGGCGGACTGCTTGTCGCCAAGCAGGACGGAAGCGGTTATCTTGACCGGTTTCGTGACCGTGTTATTTTCCCGATCCGGAACCGCGACGGCAAAACCATCGCTTTGGCTGGTAGGATTCTCGGCGAGGGACAGCCGAAATATTTGAACTCGCCGGAGACGATGCTGTTCAACAAAAGCCGCAGCTTTTATAATCTCGATCAATCCAGACCCGCGATGCGGAAGACGCGCAAGGCTGTGCTTTTTGAGGGCTACATGGACGTGATCAAAGCATGGACCGCAGGGGTAAATAACGGTATAGCGACAATGGGCACCTCATTGACGGAAGATCATGCGGCGATCCTGCAGCGCAATGTGGAGGAAATCGTACTATGCTATGACGGTGACAATGCGGGACAAGCTGCGGTACTGAAGACGATTCCGCTGCTGGAGAAAACGGGTTTGCGGGTGCAGGTCGCGATGCTGCCGAAGGGGATGGATCCGGATGAATTTATCGAACGGCATGGCGCCCATGCTTTTATGCGGGAAATAATCGAACAACCGGTTTCCGTCACAAAATTTAAGCTAATATATACAAGAAAAAACCATATACTCCTAGAAGAAGAAGGACAGAAGAACTACCTGCTCGAAGCGGTCGGCATAATCGCCGAACTGGACTCCCCCATCGAGCGTGAAATTTATCTCAAGGAGCTTCACCGGGAGTTCGGAATATCTCTGGAAAGCTTGAAGCAGGACTGCTTTCAACACCGGCAGCAGCTGCAAAAGTTCAAGCCTCAAAGGGATAATAACGACAATTCGTGGAATAATGGTAGGAATGAAAACCGTCGTACGTCTTCTGCGCCTCCAGTATTGCCTGCCTATCAGGTCGCGGAACGAAGGCTGCTCGCCCAAATGCTTCAGGATGGCGAAACGGCGCAAGCGGTGCACGAGAAGCTTGGAGAAGCCTTTAACGTGGAGGATCACGCAGCACTTGCTGCTTATTTATACGCTTATTATGCGCAAGGTCATGATCCGGATGTCAGCCGGTTTATCGCAACGCTCCAGGACGACCGTCTCGAAAGAACGGCCGCTTCAATCTTAATGATGGACGATGAGTTTCCATTTGACGAGCAGCTGCTTGTCCACTATATTAAGGAAATTCAAAAAGTACCCAAATTTCGCGAAATCGAACATAAGAAGGAAGACATGGTGCGGGCGGAACGTTCCGGCGACATGTTGCTCGCGGCACAAATAGCAAGTGAGATTATTGCCCTAGAGAGACAGCTGAAAGGACGGCAGGATGATCGTTTCTAGGGAGGAGGGAGTCGGAATATGGCGAATGATCAACATACTGAATTAGACACCGAACAAAAGCTCGAGCTCGTCAAAGAGCAGCTGATCGAACACGGCAAGAAGCGCTCCTCCTTAACGTATAAAGAGATCATGGAGAAGCTTTCGCCATTCGATCAGGACCCGGAGCAAATTGATGAATTCTTTGAGCATCTTGATGATATCGGCATCGAAGTGGTTAATGAGAACGACGAAACTCATCCGTTGGGAAGAGAGCGGGATGATCAGGAACGGGAACCAGATGAATTCAACTTCGATGATGATCTGGCGCTCCCGCCCGGCATCAAAATCAATGACCCGGTTCGGATGTATCTGAAAGAAATCGGACGCGTGCCGCTGTTGTCCGCCGACGATGAAATTGAGCTCGCGAAACGGATCGAGCACGGCGACGAGGAAGCGAAGCGCAGACTGGCCGAAGCGAATCTCCGGCTCGTCGTAAGTATTGCCAAGCGTTATGTCGGACGCGGCATGCTGTTCCTCGACCTTATCCAGGAAGGCAATATGGGGCTGATCAAAGCGGTCGAGAAGTTCGATTTCACGAAAGGCTTCAAATTCAGCACATATGCCACATGGTGGATCCGCCAAGCCATTACGCGCGCAATTGCAGACCAAGCCAGGACGATCAGGATTCCGGTTCATATGGTCGAAACAATCAATAAGCTCGTGAGAGTTTCACGGCAGCTGCTGCAGGAGCTGGGCCGCGAGCCAAGTCCCGAAGAAATTGCCGCCGAGATGGATTTGAGCACGGAAAAAGTCCGGGAGATCATGAAGATTGCACAGGAGCCGGTTTCACTTGAAACACCAATCGGTGAGGAAGACGACTCTCATTTGGGTGATTTCATTGAGGATCAGGAAGCTCTCGCTCCTGCGGATGCGGCTGCATATGAGCTGCTCAAGGAGCAGTTGGAGGATGTGCTCGATACCTTGACCGAGCGGGAAGAAAATGTGCTTCGTCTTCGTTTTGGACTCGATGACGGGCGAACCCGCACTTTGGAGGAAGTCGGAAAAGTATTTGGCGTTACGCGCGAACGAATTCGGCAGATCGAAGCCAAAGCGCTGCGTAAGCTTCGCCACCCAAGTCGCAGCAAGCGATTGAAGGATTTTCTCGAATAATCATACAGACCTTACTGCTTCGGCGGCAAGGTCTTTTTCAAACTATAGGAGATTATAAGCTGTGGCCGAAAGGAACGAACGGTCGACATGGATCAGGAACGCCGAAAAACAATTGTCAAGGAGATCGAGCACTGGCAGCGCAGCAAGCTGCTTCCGGATCAATATTGCGCTTTTTTGCTCAATTTGTATCTGGAAACGGATGAAGAACGCGCGCAGTCTACCTTTGCAGGAAAAACGGTTCATGTACTAAAGCGAGCTTCGTGGAAGCAGTGGTTTCTTGCAATTGGAATTTTTTCCTTGATTTGTTTTGTTATCCTTTATTTTAATGTTTTTCATCCTCTATTGCAAATCGGTTTGGCAGCCTCAGGTGTATTCGGCCTCCTCTTGTCCGGACAGCGTTACCGGCGGAAAAACGAATCGGCCGGCCTTGCGTTGGTCGGATCCGGTATGCTCCTTATGCTTGGATCAGGCTTATATATGCTCGAGCTTCATCAGCTCACGGCGTGGGGCTGGAAGGCAGGTCTGTTGACCGTATGCTCTTTATTCTGGATCACCTTCGGAATTGGAACGCGTATACCTGTGCTTCATTTGTGCGGATGGATGGCTTCCTTTCTCGTGTATGCCTGGCTGCTGTCCAACTATACGGATTCGCCGGAATGGTATGAAATTCAGTTTTATTGGCTGCCGGCGTCCTTTGTATTTGGTTGGCTCAGTTGGTTTTTTCATCGCTGGTCGCGCCCGGTTGCCGCGGTCCTGTTCGTCGCCGGCGGTCTCATTTGGTTTATGCCCGAGCTGTACTCCGCCGTTTTCGCCCAGGAGCAGGCATGGCTGCAGGTTCAGCTTATCGTGAAAATTACAGCGGGAGGGTTGCTCCTCTTCGCGCTGCGAAAACAATGGATTGCGTGGGTTGCTTGATATGATAATGTTGTCGAAAAGACTGCAAACGATTGCGGACCGGGTAACGTATGGATCGCGGATTGCCGATATCGGTTCCGACCATGCGCTGCTTCCGGTCTATCTTGTGCAAAGCGGCAAATGCCCGGCTGCTATCGCGGGCGAGTTGAACCCGGGTCCGTACCAAGCGGCAGTGAAGCAAACCGCGGAGGCGGGCTTGAATGCTCTTATCGAAGTTCGCCAGGGCGACGGACTGTCGGTGCTTGCCCCTGGCGAGGCGGATACCGTTTCGATTGCCGGAATGGGCGGCAGTTTAATGAGCGGTATTCTTCAGGAAGGGTGGTCCGCTGGGAGGTTGGCCGGAGTTAGAGAGCTTGTATTGCAGCCCAATGTCGGCGAGGATATCGTCAGAAGATGGCTTGCGGAACATGACTATGTGCTTCAGAGTGAAGCGATACTGGAGGAAGACGGCCGTATTTATGAAGTGCTGCACGCGGCGGTCTTAGCGGATGCGAAAGAAGCTCGACGGCATAATGAACAGCTGTACGATGCCTCTTTTCTGTCACTTCAGCTGCCGTCTGCCGGCCGAAGGGAATGGCTTTACCGGATGGGGCCGTATCTTCTAAGAAGCGGTGAGCCGCTGCTTAAGAAAAAATGGCTTCTGGAGCTTGAAAAGCTGGAGCGGATTTGCCGGCAGCTGGAGCTCTCGGCGTTACCCGAGTCGCGTGAAAAAGAACGGATGCTCCGTGGTGAAATGAAACAGATTGAGGAGGTGCTTGCATGTTTGTAAACGGTCAAACGGTCGCCCAACTGATCGAACAGCTGGCTCCGAAACATTTTGCGGTGGAAAACGACAAAATCGGCCTTCAGCTGGGGACGCTGCAAAAACAAATAAGCAAGGTGCTTATTGCGTTGGATGTAACCGATGAAGTAGTGGACGAAGCGATTACCGCGGGTGCGGAGCTTATTATCGCTCATCACGCTATCATCTACAGACCTTTGGCGAAGCTGGATACGTCGACACCTGCGGGAAAATTGTATGAAAAGCTGATAAAGCATGATATAGCAGTCTATATCGCGCACACGAATCTGGACGTGGCGCAAGGCGGTATAAACGATTGGATGGCCGATATGCTGGGCATTTCATCCGAAGGGCGGGCGTCTCTGGAGGAGGTTCATACGGATAAGCTGTACAAGCTTGTCGTCTTTGTTCCCCACAGTCACCACGACCAAGTGCTCAAGGCGATTTGGAACGCCGGAGCGGGCGCAATCGGCGATTATAGCTGCTGCAGCTTTAATATCGAAGGCACCGGCACATATATGCCGGGAGAAGGGACGCAGCCTTTCATCGGAAAGCAGGGGCGGCTCGAGCGAGTTCAGGAGATGCGTATAGAAACCGTTGTTCCTCATAGTGTTCACCGCAAAGTCGTGCAAGCGATGCTGAAGTCTCATCCTTACGAGGAGGTGGCCTACGATTTATATCCGGTGGATCTGAAGGGCCGCTCCTTCGGTTTAGGGCGCGTCGGCAGGCTGACCGAGCCAATGAAGCTTAAGACGCTTGCAAACCGCGTCAAGGAGGCGTTCAGCGTGCCTGCAGCCAGAATCGTCGGTGACCCGGAGCGCGAGGTCCAAAAAGTTGCCGTGCTCGGCGGAGCAGGGGCTAAATATGTGCGTCATGCGCTTTTTGCAGGCGCAGATGTTCTGGTGACAGGCGATATCGATTACCATTCCGCGCATGATGCGCTTGCAGCCGGACTCGCGATCATCGATCCCGGCCATAACATCGAGAAAATCATGAAGCCGAGACTGGCGGATTGGTTGACACGCGAACTAAGCGAACGTAAATATACGACCGTCGCAGTTGCTTCCGCAATCGAAACCGAGCCTTTCAGGTTCGTATAGGCAATAATCGTAAGTAGAGGCAATGTTTCAAACTTGAGCTTTTGCTCTATTCTTAGTATACTGGCTATACAACGGAAAGTTTGACAGACAATCGCTGGCGGCTGAGAAGCCGCGAGAGGAAAGTCCGGGCTCCATAGGGCAGAGATGCTGGATAACGTCCAGTCGGCGCGAGCCGAAGGATAGTGCCACAGAAACGGACCGCCGATGGCCGGCTTTACCGCCGGCACAGGCAAGGGTGGAACCGTGGTGTAAGAGACCACGAGGACCGTTGGTGACAACGGTGCTGGTAAACCCCATCTGGAGCAAGACCGAGAGAACGCAGCAGCCGGCTAATGGAAGCATTGGCATGCGCTGCACCCCTGCCCGGGTGCGTTCGGGTTGGTCGCTTGAGCCGGTCAGCAATGATCGGCCTAGATAGATGATTGTCGCTTCGAAGTGGGAGGGTCGTTCCCGTTCAGACCACATGAAGTACAGAACCCGGCTTACGGCAAGCTTTCCGCAACGATTAATTTTACAAATTCAAAAGGCTGTTCCTTCTCCTCGGAGTCTGGGAACAGCCTTTTTTGTTCAGCCTTTTTGTTGTTTATTTGGCCCCGTCTGCTGCATTGACCTCATACTTATCGGCAATTTGCTCCAAACGTTGTTTGACCTGCTCCGGAAACCGCAGCAGCGAAACATCAGACCTCCGGGCCATTTCCAGCGCTTTGACAATATCGATCTGCCCGTATCCGAAATTATTGTCTTTCCCGGCGGCTCCAAGATCCCGGGCAGATTTACGCATAATATCCATGACCTCAACATTGGTCAGGTCCGGATTGATCGAACGGATCAAGCCCGCAAGAGCGGCTACATGCGGACTTGCCATTGAGGTGCCAGACAATGCCGCGTATTGACTGCCGGGATAGGTGCTGGCAATACTTGCTCCGGGCGCCGCTACGTCAATGTAGTCGCCATAGTTCGAGAAGGAGGATCTGGAGCCGTCGGCATCGGTAGACGCTACGGCGAATACCTCCGGATATGCTGCAGGATAACCGGGCCGATCCGTATTGTCGTTTCCGCTCGCGGCTACAAGCACGACGCCGCGGTCATAAGCATACCTTATCGCATCATGCAGAAACTCTGCCTGCGCGTAATTGCCCAAACTCATATTAATGACTTTGGCTCCATGGTCGGTTGCCCATATGATCCCCTGCGCTACGGAATAAGTCGAGCCCGCTCCGCTGCTGTCAAGCACTTTAACCGGCAGGATTTTATTGTACCAGGACAGACCGGCCACTCCCTCGCCATTATTGACGGAGGCTGCAATGATGCCTGCTACATGCGTTCCGTGGCCGACATCATCGTCGGGCGCATCGCCTTCGGTCATAATATTCGTTCCTTTCTCCAGCTTGCCCTTTAAATCCGGATGGTCGGCCTGAACCCCGGTATCGAGCACCGCAATCAGCACTTTATCGCTGCCTTTCGTTAGGTTCCAGCCCTTCTCGGTTTCAATTGACGGCAAATTCCACTGATACTGCGAATAAAGCGCGTCATTGGGAATTATCGGGGTCACATCATTCGTCATATACAAATAATGCGGCTCTACGTACTGGGGGCTCCAAGACGTGCGGAAGTAATGCATCATCGTCTCCGCTTCCATTTTTGCCGAACGGAACACATACGTATAGCCGAGCTTTCTAACCGAAATAGCTGATAAATCTTTCTTCATCCGGTTTATATCCGCCTCGCTCGGCGGCTGCTGAAATCTGACAACCACTTCATTGATGCGGTAGTGGCTGGCATTACCGTTGTCTTCACCGGATTTGACCGTGATATCCTTCGTGCTGTTAGGCGCTGCGGATTCGATTCTGTAATTGCCTTCAGCCGGATACGGTATTACGCGGAGATTGCGGCGCTGATGGTGCTCGACCTGTGCGACGATATCCTGAAGCAGAATGCCGACTATGCCTTCTCCTGGTTTACGCTGATCGGGAACCGTTATAATGACATAACGGTGATTACCTGTCTGAAACGAGGGAGATGAATAGGCTTTACCTGTTTTTAAACTTGCTTTGGCGGCGGCCAGATGCTGATGCAGCGGCTTGCTTTCGGCTGACGGCATATTTCCTTTGGTCAAGGTTTTCCCCCCTCGCTTCCAAAGGACATAAACCATTTGCTTATGCATCTTCATCATATGGCTTAGCTCGTTTTCCGCTCCGTTGGCGGTAGGGTGGGCGGTTGACTTCGACATCAGCTTGTGAAAATTTCTCGCGCATTCGGTCCTGCATAACAGAGCAGTTGCCTCCATATCGCGTTTGACCGTTTGCATTTTCATCACATGTTCCTGGTTTACGGACATTGTGCGGGTCTGATCGGCGGGTCTGTTGACGTTATCCGGCGCGCCGAACCAGGGCATGAGCGGAATGAGAAAAACGGCGGCCGCCACCACGGCGGACCAGCCGAGCAATTTGCGTCTCATTTGGTTAGTTCCTCCTCGGGTTCCTGATCAATGAGCCGTCTCCGGCTGCTATTGCTTAGAGTTCGGTCCGGCTCATGAAAATATACGGCAAACTCGTCGCTCAGACAGTACCATCCGCATGCATTTTGTGGTACGATGTAATGGTTTAAGTATGGTTTTGAACGACGAAAGGGGATCTACCGATTATGCCATCGACAAACGTGAAACCGCTGAGCGAGTCGACAAGGGACAAGTTAAAACATGCTATTGGGCACCTGGAGACTTTTTTAAACCAGCATGCGCTTCCACAGCTTGTAGCTGAAGACCAAGGGAATGAAGCGGAGCTTTTCTATAAAGGATTGCTGTCTGACCTTCGCCATCTGCTCGTTTTCTCGGAAGTCGCTTACGAAAAATTGGGTGTAGCGATCAGACGCCCCAATTTCGACAACGATTTCGCGGAACGCGCACTTTATGAAGCATACCATCAGTGTGTGAATGCGTTTTTCTATCCGAAAAACGAATGTTACTCCGAGGACGGCCGTTATGCCTACACCGGGCAGGACGCGATCCGATTCCGCAGAAAACCGGTCGGTGAAGCCCGCGATACGGTTCTCACGGTTTCCAAAGTGTTCGAGGAACTTCGCGATGATTTATCTTACTACGAGAGCGACTACATGACGCAGCGCCGCATGCAGGGCCAAAAATAAACAGGCATAACTCACCCCCGGTACGGGCAACTTGAATACCGGGGGTGATTTTTATGCCGAAAGGCGTAAGCTGCAGCGTCTCGAACTGCACCTATTGGGGGCAGGGCAACAATTGTCATGCCGATGAGATCATGATTGATGTCGACAGCCATGCGCATGATAATTTCAAAGCTGAGTTTGCCGAGGAGAACTATATCTCGGAGCATAAGGATGCCGCGAAGGAATCCGCCGGCACGTGCTGCCACACGTTTAAGCCGAAACAATGAGGCGCAATATGGGACACCATCAGAAGCATTCGGCGGATGATGTTTCAAAAACGCACCAATCTCTGGAACTCGACAGCCGTCCTTACAACGCAGAGATGGCTGCCGAGATCGCACCACCGACTGCTGCCGGCAGGCAAGACCGCTCGCGACGGCTGCGTAACGACGCCGTACAAGAGACCCGTTCCGCAGGTGTCGCGACAGGCTGGTCGGCTCTCGTTCTCGCTGTGATGTCCTGGTTTATATGGCCTGTGCTGCTTGGTGTGTCTGCAGCGGTCGTAGGGTACATCGCATTTCGCCAAGGGGCGAGGGTTCTTGGAATCTGGTCCATTACATTAGGCTTGATCGCTATGCTTTCGTATCTTGTGCTCATACCCGTTTATTACGCTATCACGTAGGGTACGGCACCAACCGGCGGACATAATCCTCCGCCGGTTATTTTGCAATTCTTATGGTGGGTCTATAAACATGCTGGCATATCCATTGAAAACGATGTAAAATAAGATCAAATTCTGTCATTATTATAGGGCAGATCGGAGGAAAACGATGAGCATCGACCCACGCATTATGAGAACGCTGCTCCAGCTGCAGTGGATGCCCGGTCTCAATTTGGACGGCAGCAGCCAGAACATGCTTTCAACGGGTACTGACAACGGGTCCTCATTGTTCGGCGATATGCTTCAGCAGCTTCTATCGGAATCAAGCGGGCTTCTTCAACCCGGCGGCGAAACGGAAGCCATGACAGATACGGCATCCGCAGCGCAATTATTCAAGCAGCCGCTGCCTTATTTTCCGTCAATCCAGAACACCGGTGAAGTTCCCGCGGGCGATTCCTCGTCCTATGATTCCTACATAAACGAAGCCGCTTCGAAATTCGGAATCGATCCCACATTGATCAGGGCCGTGATCCATACCGAATCTTCCTTTAATCCGAATTCCGTATCTTCGGCCGGGGCCAAAGGGCTCATGCAGTTGATGGATGCGACAGCCCGCGGACTTGGTGTGACGAACTCTTTCGATCCTAAGCAAAATATTGAGGGCGGCGCACGTTTTCTGTCCTACCTGATGCGTAAATACGAAGGCAACGAGCAGGCTGCTCTCGCCGCATACAATGCCGGTCCCGGCCGGGTCGACAGGGCGGGTATCCGGACGGATGCAGACGTCGCGGAGAAGCTTGAATCGCTGCCTTCAGAAACACGGCGGTACATTGAGAAAGTGTTAAACGCCAAGGCGATGTACGCAGTTTAAACAGGAACATTGTTTCCAAGGATGTATAGATCGCGAAGAGCTCTGTCCGTGAAGCCGCCGGGCTCTGTCGTTGATCTTTTTATTTTGCACGGGAAAGGAGAATCGGCAGATGTATTATTTCGACCATTGCGCTTCTACGCCCCCTCATGAAGAGGTCATCCGCACGATGGCCGAAGTGATGGCAAAGCATTATGCGAACCCTTCCTCGCTGCACCGGGGCGGTTTGGAGGCCCGCCAATTGCTTGATAGGGCGAGAACGGTGATCGCCGGTCTGTTCAGTACAGAGCCGCAGGAGTGGATCTTCACCTCGGGCGGAACGGAGAGCAACAATCTGGCGGTTGCCGGCGCCGCCATGGCATACGCTAACCGAGGCAGGCATCTCATAACAACCGCTATCGAACACCCCTCTGTCTTCGATACCTTCAAGAGGCTGGAGAAGGAAGGCTTCCGGGTCACGTACCTGATGCCCGATGGCGGCGGCGTCGTGTCGGCAAGCGATATAGAAGCCGCTTTGACGGGCGAAACGACCGTTGTGAGCGTCATGCATGTAAACAATGAAGTCGGCTCCATCCAACCTGTAAAAGAAATCGGGAGCCTGCTGAAGGCTCGCGGCCGCGGCCCTGTGTTTCATGTCGACGGCGTACAGAGTGTGGGTAAAGTGCCGGTTGATTTGTCGGAATGCGGCATTGATTTGTTTACCGCTTCCGCACATAAGGTGGGTGGACCAAGGGGAGTCGGACTATTATATGTACGTGAAGGCGTACAGCTAAACTCGCTGCTCTCAGGCGGCTTGCAGGAGTATGGCCTGCGGCCAGGTACGGAGAATGTTGCGGCGATCGTCTCCGCGGCCAAGGCGTTTCGCCTGGCTGCCGGGAGCCTTGCCGTCCGCAGTGAGCGAATGTATGCATTGCGAAGCATTCTGGTCGGCGCAATCAATGAAATTCCCGAATTGTCGCTTAACGGAAGCGATTTCGGCCGAACGGCTCCGCACATCGTGAATTTTTCCTACCCCGGAATGAAGCCTGAGGTGTTCGTTCATATGCTCGAGAAGCATAATATCCTCGCGTCGACCAAATCGGCATGTTCGTCCAAGGACGATAAGCCCAGCCGTGTGCTGGAAGCTATGGGTGCAGGGAGGGAACGGGCGTCAAGCGGCATTCGGATCAGCTTCGGCGATGAGCACGGAGAGGCTGAGCTTGAATATTTGTGCGGGACGCTGCGGAAGGTTGTACAGGAGTTAAAGCCTCTCGAAAGAAAGGACAAGTGAGAATGACGCCGGATATAATCTTGATTCGCTTTGGCGAGTATACGATAAAAGGCCGCAACCGCGGTCAATTCGAGAAAAGAATGGTAGAACAGGTGAGAAGGGTGCTTGCCCCGTTTCCGGGCGTCAAGATCAACCGCACTTACGGCCGGATCTATGTTACCTTAAATCATGAGCCTTACAGCCCTATTGCAGACGTCCTGAAGGACGTATTCGGCATCGGGTCTTTCAGTCCGGTCAAGCGTGTGGCGAATGAACTGGAAGTCATACTGGGCACTGCTCTGGACGTTATGAAATCGCTTGCGAGGGAGCCTGAAACGTTCAAGGTTTCCGTTCGCCGGGTAGAGAAATCGTTTCCTTACGATTCTCAGCAAATGAACCAGCTTGTCGGGGCGCATGTACTGCGGGCCATACCCGCTTTGAAGGTCAATGTAAAGGAGCCGGAGGTGGAGCTGCGCGTGGAGATCCAGCCTGAAGGCACTTATATCTTCAGCGAGGTGGTGCAGGCGGCAGGGGGCTTTCCGTTCGCTACAAACGGTAAAGCGATGCTGATGCTCTCCGGTGGGATCGACAGCCCTGTAGCCGGATATCTGTCGATGCGGAAAGGGCTTGAAATCGAAGCCGTGCACTTCCACAGCTACCCGTTTACCAGCGAGCAGGCCAAGGAAAAAGTCATCGAGCTGACCAGAAGGCTGTCACATTTCAGCGGCGCCCCGATTAGACTGCACCTGGTGCCGTTCACCGATATTCAGACGGCCCTTGCCGGATGCAATCAGGATCATTTGATCATTACGCTGATGAGACGCTCGATGCTCAGGATAACCGAGCGGATTGCCATACAATCGGGCGCCCTCGGGATCATAACCGGAGATAGTCTTGGTCAGGTCGCCAGCCAGACGCTGAGCAGTATGAATGTTATCGGCAGGACCGTAGAATTACCGCTGCTGCGGCCGCTTATTATGATGGACAAGAACGATATTATTCGCACTGCGGTGCAAATCGGAACTTATGAGACCTCAATTCTGCCTTATGAGGATTGCTGTACCCTGTTTGTGCCGAAATCACCGAGCACTAATCCGAATTTGAACGTGGTTCGGAAAGTGGAATCCTTTGTTCCGGGATTGGAGGAAATGATCCAAGCCGCCGTCTTCGCAACGGAGATACTGGAAATCTCGCCGGAACATAAGTCCGCTGCCGAAAAGGCGGGCAGCGACGATTGGTTCTAAATACAAAAAAGCAGGGAGCCCATAATCAATGGGTTTCCCTGCTTTTTTCATGTGCCATTTTGCGGCTTTTTGCAGTGTTTCTCCAAAGTCCCGCAACGACAATGACGATCACGACCAGTATCATGAATGACCATCTGAACAAGTCGCTTTTTGCAAAGAAATTTTCGATCCAGGGCTCATGAGTAATCATTTTTGCGGCGGTGTACGCGAGCACCCCGGAGCCTACATAAACGATCCATGGGAACCGTTCGATCATCTTGATAAATAAGGTGCTCCCCCAAACGACGATCGGAATGCTGATTATAAGACCGAGTATGACCAGTGTAATATTACCGTGCGCAGCGCCCGCCACGGCTATAACATTGTCCACACCCATTGCGGCGTCGGCGATAATGATTGTCCTCACCGATTGCCACAGCGTGTTGCCTGCTTTAATATCGCCGTGATTGCTCTCATCAACGAGCAGCTTGTAAGCGATCCAGAGCAGCAGTATGCCCCCTGTTAACATCAACCACGGAATGTCGAGCAAATATACCACTAGCACTGTGGCCAGCGCCCGGATACCGACCGCCCCGACGGTTCCCCATATTACTGCTTTGTTTTGTTGAATTTTCGGCAGCTTGCGGGCCGCCAATCCGATGACGATCGCATTATCTCCGGCCAGGATCAGATCGATAAATACAATCGTGACCAGTGCCGAGAAAAACTCCAGCGAAAAAAATTCCATTCCTGTCCACTCCTTCAATGCGCTGTTAATCCAAAGTATATACGTATGAGAACAAAGATGGATTCAAATATTTTTTCTGAACATAAGCTGTCCAATAGGGACATACCGTTTCTTAAGCTTATCTTTCCACAGTCGTTAGGAGGGTATGACTATTGGACAGCCTTATTATTTTTGCCGAAATTATTTTTATTAATGTTCTATTAAGCGGCGACAATGCCGTAGTCATTGCATTAGCCAGTCAACAGCTGCCGCCGGCTCAGCGGCGGAAGGCGGTTTGGTGGGGAGCTGCGGTCGCGGTGGGACTGCGCTGCTTGCTGACGATAGTAGCCATTGCGCTGCTGAAAGTCCCCTTTCTGCAGGCTGCAGGAGCGGCACTGCTGTTTCTGATCGCAGTTAAGCTTGTGACGGATGCTGCCGCGCATACCTCCGAAATGCACGATGTGCGCAGGGCCACTACGCTTGCGGGTGCGATCAGGACCATTGTCGTCGCCGACTTCGTGATGAGTCTGGATAATGTGCTTGCGATCGCGGCCGTTGCGGAAGGAGAGCCTGTTCTTATCCTGCTGGGAATTGCACTGAGCATTCCAATGATTATCTGGGGAAGCCAACTACTCGGATCGCTGCTGCGTAAATATCCGCCTCTGGTTTATTTGGGGGGAGGGCTGCTCGGCTATGCAGCCGGTGAAATGATGGCCCACGATCCCGGTATCACAGCAATAGGGCTGCACAGCTATCCGACTGTACAGCAGGCATTGCCGGTTTTATGCATCCCGCTTGTCATAATTGTGGCTTTACTTCGCCTTAAAAGATGAGCGCAACCGTTTTTTTGTTGGAATTTCACTTCATACACTGGTTTTTTGCCGCCCATTCCAGTACACTAGTAATGATAAAAAAGTGTCGAGAGAAAGGATCTTGGGCATGTCGAAAAATCAATACACCGTCGGTATTCTTTTTTTATTTGCCGGCGTTGTTATTTTACTCGGGAAGATGGGCTTGTTCGCATTTATTGGAACTAATTTTTGGCCGCTTTTCGTATTGATTCCTGGCATATTGCTGCATATGCTGTTTTTCGGCAGATTGCTTCCCGCTTATGCGCTTGTACCGGGTGCGATATTGTCGATAAGCGCTTTAATTTTTTTCTTTTGTATTGCATTCGGATGGAACAATATGCAGTACCTGTGGCCCTTTTTTATTTTCGGGGCTGCGATCGGGATGTACGAGTTTCACTTATTTGAAATGTCCCATCCGAAATTTCCGCTAACGGTCGCCATTGTACTGGCGCTGGTTGCGGCATCTTTTTTTGTCATAATGCTGTTGTGGGGCTGGGGGTTGTATGTGGTTGCCGCAGGGCTTATTGCGATCGGCGGATGGCTGGTCGCCGGGAGAAGAGCCCGCTGGTGACGAGAGCAAGACATTTTTACAGAGCAACAACAAAAAATTCAGAATAGAAAAGTGGAGTGGATACAGAAATGCTAGCAAGAGAAAATTTACGCAACATCGCGATTATTGCACACGTTGACCATGGTAAAACAACGCTCGTCGACAAATTGCTGCAGCAATCCGGAACGTTCCGGGACAACGAAGCGGTGCAGGAACGCGCTATGGATTCGAACGATTTGGAACGGGAGCGCGGCATTACGATTCTGGCAAAAAATACGGCGATCACTTACAAAGACTATCTCATTAATATTGTCGATACGCCGGGTCACGCCGACTTTGGCGGCGAAGTGGAGCGGATTATGAAAATGGTTGACGGCGTTCTGCTAGTCGTTGACGCATTCGAAGGATGTATGCCGCAAACCAAATTCGTTTTACGCAAGGCACTCGAAAGCCAGCTTACACCTATCGTAGTTCTAAACAAAATCGACCGCCCGAATGCAAGCCCTACCGAGGTGGTAGACGAAGTGCTCGATTTATTCATCGAGCTTGGAGCCAGCGATGAGCAGCTCGACTTCCCGGTCGTGTATGCATCGGCTTTAATGGGAACTTCGAGTCTCGATGTCGACAAGCAGGACGATAACATGCAGGCGCTGTATGAAACGATTATCGAGCATATACCGTCGCCTACCGAGAGCGTTGACGAATCACTTCAGTTCCTGGTTACTCTGCTCGATTATAATGAATACTTGGGCCGTATCGCCGTTGGCCGTGTAAACCGCGGTAAAATTCGTCAAGGCCAGTCCGTGGCGGTAATCAACCGGGAAGGCGTAACGAAGCAGGCCCGTATCGAGAAGCTGTTCGGTTTCCAAGGTTTGAAGCGTATAGAGGTTGAAGAAGCGGGCGCGGGAGATATCGTGGCGATTGCCGGCATCAAAGAGATCAATATCGGGGAGACCATCGCCGATCCTGCTAATCCGGAAGCACTTCCTGTGCTCAAAATCGATGAGCCGACATTGCAAATGACGTTCCTGGTTAACAACAGTCCGTTCGCCGGGCGCGAAGGTAAATGGGTAACGTCCCGTAAACTTAGGGACCGCTTGTTCAAGGAACTGGAGACGGATGTGGCGCTGCGCGTTGAAGAAACCGACAGCCCCGACGCTTTCGTAGTATCCGGACGCGGTGAGCTCCACTTGGGCATCCTAATTGAGAACATGCGCCGTGAAGGCTATGAAATGCAAGTATCCAAGCCTGAGGTTATTATCAAAGAAATCGACGGAACCAAAATGGAACCCTACGAGCGCCTTCTTATCGACGTTCCGGAAGAAAGCACCGGCGCCGTAATGGAAAGCCTTGGTACGCGTAAAGCCGAGATGGTTAACATGATCAATAACGGTACGGGACAGGTCCGCTTGGAATTTATCATTCCGGCGCGAGGTCTGATCGGCTACCGTACGAATTTCTTGACACTGACCCGCGGCTATGGAATTATGAACCACGCGTTCGACAGCTATGGTCCGCTTGCGGGACAATCGGTCGGCGGCCGTCATCAAGGCGTACTCGTCGCCAGCGAGAATGGAACTTCGACGTTTTACGGTATGCTGGGTGTGGAAGACCGTGGTCTGCTGTTCCTGGAGCCGGGAACGGAAGTTTATGAGGGAATGATCGTTGGAGAGCATAACCGCGACAGCGACATCATCGTCAACATTTGTAAGGAGAAGCAGCTGACCAACATCCGTTCTGCTACGAAGGATGAAACCGTCCGTTTGAAAACGCCGGTGCTCTTCTCGCTCGAACAGGCGCTCGAATATTTGAACGACGATGAATATTGCGAAGTAACGCCGAAGTCGATCCGTCTCCGTAAAAAAATATTGAACAAAAGCGAGCGGGAGCGTGCGGATAAACAGAGGAAGACAGCTCAAGCGGGCGTATAATATCTGACCGATCGCTGATCTCATTATGACACCAGGCAGGGTAACGGAACCGAAGTCGGTCTCATTACCCTGCCGTTTGCGTCAGTAGGCGTTCGAAGATGCGTTTACTCGCGTAAACGCCAGCTTATGCTTTCGAAGATGCGTTTACTCGTAAACGCCTGAGGAGGATATCACAAACATGCAAAACTGGTTCCACGCCCATCCCTTCGTTACGTATTTTTTGATTTTGGGCTTGACTATTTATATCTTTAACGCCGTATTCCGCGTTGGGCGCCTGCCGATTCTCAAAGAGATTCTGGTCCATCTGGTAATGGCCGCCGGATCGTGGGTTTTATGGCTGCTCCAGTACGACAAGCTGCCGATCATTCAATGCATGTCCGTCGCCGTCATCATGATGCTGATGCTTCGCGGCCGTCAATTGTACGACAAGTGGAAGACTAAAGGGAAAAGTCGTGAAACTGCGGCTGATCCGGGCGGCAAAGCTAACGGCTGACAAGGATCCCGGCTTAACCGCTCATAAACAGAGGAGGGTGCGCTATGCGTTTTGACGACGCCTTGTTCAACTGGCTGCAAATTCAGCTTGTGGCCGAAGCAAGACCGGATGACCGGGCTGCGCTTGATACCCGGGATTTCTTTATGCAAATATTGACCGAAGATCATCAAATCAAACATGTCGTGATCGATAAAATTGACGATACGATGATACACGTTCGTTACGGACGGGAAGATGGAAGAAGCAAGGTCCAGATGATTCCCCGTGAATCGGGTGAACAGCTGCTGAACGATATAAATGGAAACCCGAAATATAACTGTTAAAGGTGGTAACGATGAGCAGATCTTCTTTACCCCCAAGATCCGGTTCGCGAAGCTCAAAATCAATTAATGCATCCAAGCTTCGGAACGGATCGGGCGGACAGGACCGCCCCAAGAAGGGCGTCTACTGGTTCCGCCGGATTATGATCGTCCTCCTGCTGCTGCTCGTGGCGGCGGCGGGCTACTTATACTACGTATATAAACAAACACTTGGTGAAATTACGACAGATGCCGATCCTTCGGTAGTTGTACCGGCCGGGGAATCGGTAGCGGTAAAACCCGTAGCGTTTATGCTGCTTGGCTTCGATACGCGCAAGGAGACGGGCAGCCTGAATACCGATGTTATGATGGTGGCCGCGTTCAACCCGAAGACCAAGAAGGCGACGGTCGTATCGATTCCCAGAGACACCAGGGTTGCTCTTGACGGATACAACATAAGAAAGGCTAACGCATACTACGCCGCTTTCCTCGCCAGCGCCAAGAAAGACGGGTTGAACAAAAAAGATGCGGATCAGAAAGCCAAGCAGGACCTCAGGAAAATGTTCGGACGATTTCTCGGTATCGACATTAACTATACAGTAACGATCAATTTCCAGGGGTTTATCGATGTTGTAGATGCTCTGGGAGGTATCGATGTTGATGTTGATATGGATATGAACTATGAAGACAAAGCCGACGGAACCAGTATCCATTTGAAAAAGGGACCTCAGCACTTAAACGGGGATCAGGCGCTGGACTTCGTCAGGTACCGCAAATCTAACGACGGCACCAATATGTCCAGTGATTTCGACCGGAACAAGAGGGAAAGCCAGGTCCTCGGGGAAATTACGGACAAACTGAAATCATTTTCAGGCGTCCCGAAGATCGCCGGCGTGATTAAAGCGGTAGGCAGCAATATGCGGATGGATGTTCCGACTGCCGAAGCCCAGAACATGATCAAAACCTATTTTGGCATCAGCCGCAATGATATTACTTTCATCCCGCTTGAAGGCACGTGGAGAAGCCCTTATGTACGGCTGGATCAAGATAAGCTGCAGTCAGCCAAAGCGGCGCTTCAAGCAAATCTGGCGGATTGACGGGTGGAAGACCGGCCTTGGCTATGATATACTGGACACATCGTAGCAATCATCTAAACGCAAGGAGGCCATGCGGATGACAGAAGCCGTTACGGCACTTTCCGAAGAACTTTTCAACCAGCTGCAAAAAGAACCGTTCGTGCTTCTGCATACCATTGATGCAGAGGGCGGATCACCGACTTCCAGCGCCATCTCCTGGATCTACGCGGTAGATGGTACAACGCTCCGCTTTGCAATCGACGGCCGGTCCCGATTGGCTGCCAATATGACGGCTAATCCGGCCGTTAGTGTGACCGTATTTGCTCCGGGCAGTATTCAGACGGTATATGGCTCTGCCAGGCTTGTGACAGAAGAGCTTAATGACGTCCCTTTCAAACTGATCTGCTTCGATATCGAGATCGGCCATATCCGCGATGCCATGTTCTACGGAGCACGCTTGTCCGCGTTGCCGGAGTATGAAAAAACGTATGATAAACGAGCTGCAGACAAACTGGATGGCCAGGTGTTTGCCTCCATGAGAAAAGCCTAGTGCACGATGACTAGGCTTTTTGTGTTCTTACGAGGTTAATCTTTACAAATTCTTCTTCATTTTGGGTGCATCCTGATTGCCTTGTTCCGTTTCCCTCGTCTGCGTCTCGCGGGGCAATTGAGGTACAATTCGTCCCATGATGTCCGAGAGCTCCTCGGCAAAGCCGGAGAACGGTCGTCCACGCCCGATATCGGCCCCAATTTCCCTGATACGGTTAGTAAGGTCCATATCGGCTGTAACGATGGCATTGATACCGTAAGGATCTTTTAGGAACGCTTCCGCCACCGCATATTTAATCGTTCCCACCCGGGACCGTTCCATCCTGCCATCCACATCAATACCGACGACCGCCGTATTTCCCATAACAACACAGTGGGCTCCTCTTACACCGGGAACTCGCCGTGCCAATGACTCCAAATGCGCCGCAACTTGTTGCGGGTTGCTGATTTCTTCCTTGCGGGGCGCAGTTTGCTGAACGCGAACGCGGTTATCATTTTGCGGGGAGGGTGATGTCTCATTGCGAGCGACAGTACCGCAGCCTGTTGCGAGCAAGCAAAGGACCATAGCCGACACCAGCCACTTAAACATAATCGCCACCTGACCTTTCTTAGTCACGTTTCGTCTTTTCCAGCATAGTTTGCCCGAAGCAGGTAACGCTATGTACGCGATTCAAACGAAATTCCAACGCCAGGAGGGGTCACGCATGAAAAAAATATTCGTGCTCGATACTAATGTGCTGCTGCACGATCCACAAGCGATATTCGCTTTCGCTGACAATGAGGTCATAATTCCCGCGGTGGTGTTGGAAGAGATCGATTCGAAGAAGAGGCTTGCCGACGAACTGGGACGCAACGCCCGCTCCGTATCGAGATTGCTTGATCAGATGCGCGAGAACGGCCATTTACATGAAGGCATCCAGCTGAACAACGGGGGGCTCCTTAAAGTAGAGCTCAACCATCGCAGTTTTGTACGTGTACAGGAAATGTTCGGCGAAATGTCCAACGATAACCGCATCTTGGCCGTCGCCTTAAATTATTACATGGAGGAACAAAATAAAGAGGAGCCAAGACCGGTCGTCATTGTGAGCAAGGACGTGCTGGTCCGGATCAAGGCGGATGTGCTGGGACTTTCCGCCGAAGATTATTTGTCCGACCGTGTCGTCGCTCCCTCGGACGTGTATGCCGGCTATTTGACGATATTCGTTCATCCATCAGTAATTGACGAATTCTATACCTATCGTTTCCTGACGATTAAAAACCTGCAGCTTGGCACCAAGCTCCATCCTAATGAGTTTGTTATTCTGCGGGACGAGATGGGCACTTCCAAATCGGCACTGCTGAAAGTGACGCAGGATGGGGCGAGACTCGAGCCGCTTTACTTAAGCAACGATCCGGTATGGGGTATTACCGCCCGGAACGCGCAGCAGCGTATGGCGCTGGAGCTGCTCCTAAGCGATGATGTTCCGCTTGTAACGCTGACGGGTAAAGCCGGCACCGGCAAAACGCTGCTTGCACTGGCGGCAGGGCTTATGAAAGTCGAGGATGAGCATAAATACAAGAAGCTGCTCATTGCAAGGCCGGTAGTGCCGATGGGGAAGGATATCGGTTATTTGCCAGGCGAGAAGGAAGAAAAGCTGCGTCCGTGGATGCAGCCGATTTATGATAATCTGGAATATTTGTTCGATACGAAGAAGTCCGGGGACATTGATAAAATACTGATGGGTTTGGGCAGCATTCAGGTCGAAGCTCTAACCTATATCCGCGGCCGCTCGATACCGGCGCAGTTTATCATTATCGACGAAGCGCAAAACTTGACACGGCATGAAGTGAAGACAATTGTGTCACGCGTCGGCGAAGGCAGTAAAATCGTGCTAATGGGTGACCCGGAGCAAATCGACCATCCTTATCTGGATTCAGTTAGCAACGGTCTGACCCACATCGTGGAGCGATTCAAGCAGGAGGGCATCAGCGGCCATATGACACTCGAGAAGGGCGAACGCTCCAAGCTCGCCCAATTGGCGGCCGACCTCCTTTAGCTGCAATCCGCATCAGCCTTGAAGTCGTCGAAAAGTAAGATCGCTCTCCTCTTGCCCAGTTTTTTGGCGGAGGAGCGCGATTTTTTTGTTTCGGGCATAATGTCCGGGCATAGCGACAAAGCAGGCCTTTCTTGCTACAATGGGTAATAGGTCGAAAGGCGGAAAGGGAGGAAGAAGTGTCGCGCAGGAAATATGTATTAATGCTTATTGGCGTGTTCCTTATTTGCTCGGCGCTGCTTGTTCCGATGATCGGCAAGCCCGGTTCTTCGGCTACAACCTGGGGTGGAGTCGCTTCGGTGAAGAAGCCGCCGCTCATTGATCCAAATAATGAAGCAGCAGCTACTATCCGAATCGCCGTCTCTATGAGCGAAGCTGAATATCATTATTGGCTTGAAAGCAATGAAATGTTTGAAATGAAGCATCCCGCGGTGAAGGTCGTTATCGTAAATTTCCCGGAGAACGCCGCCTATGAAGCGTGGAAGACAGCGGCGCAAAGCGGAGAACCGTTCGACGTTATGCTTCTGTACAACAACCGTGTCGGAGAATTTGCGGTACAGGGGTACTTGCTGCCCGCTGATGAGATCTATACAGGCGATATGCTCAGCGATCAATTGGAAGCGCTAACAAATACATTGAAATGGAACGGTTCGCTTTGGGGAGTACCTGTTGACAGCAACCCTATGCTTATTGTCTGGCAAAGTGAGCTTCTGAAGAGATCGGGTCTGAATAAACCGCCGGACACTTGGGAGGACTATATAAGAGGCTATAACGCGCTGCAGAGCGCATTGCCGTCCGTTATGCCCATCAATATCCTTCTGTCTGATCCAAGGCAGATTACAGCTTGGCTGGGCGCTTTCAGCGGGCGTGGGGAGGCGGCAAAGTTACCGCCTTTAAATGCAAAGGCAAAGCAGCAAATCCGATTTCTTGCCGAGCACCGGGGGAAACTCGCCGAGCCAAACAGCCAAGAACAGACAGCCGAGGTACTTAGTAGGCTTAGAGCCGGTGAATTGATGTCCGCCGTAATGCCGTGGACGGTATACCGGTCAAATGTAGATGACAGTGTGACCATCGCGACTCCCTCAAAACTACCGCTTGCATGGCTTGGCGGCAGAAGCTTTGTACTATCGGCTCAATCAGAGCGCCTGGAACAGGCACGCTTATGGATAAGCCAGATGACTTCCGTTGACGGGCAGGTTAGGCGGTATCAAACAATCGGCACGCTGCCGGCGCGAAAATCGGCGTATGCGGGAGAGTTCGAAACCGCTGCAATCACAAGCCGTCCTCCCTACTGGGCGCTGGGTTTATTTAAAGGGCAGGCACTGGCAGCCGATCCGTATTGGACGGCGAGCTGGGACAGATGGGCCAAGCTGTGGGGGAGCGTTAAAGCGGATGCTTTCACCTCGGAAACGGCGGAAGAGCTAATTGGCCAGTGGAATGAAGAAAGCGGCGCCAAAGCGCCGCTACAGGTTGACGGAAAGCTTGACAATTAATTTCCCGTCTTCTACGGCAACTGATTTCGCCTGAAGAAACGAGACTATTTTTTGCGGATAGAAGCCGAGGTCAAATTGATCCTCAAGAGACTTTCGCGTTGTGTCGGGAAGGGCGAGTCCGTTGAAAATCAGCTCGTCGACATGGAAGATGATAGCGTTCCCCGTATCAATCTCTTCGACCGTGTAGTGCCCGGATATCTTGACGTCGAGCCCGTCGCGTTTACCTGTCACCGAGAGCACGCCATGCTCGAAAACGAAGGCGAAGTTGTCGAACAGCGGGTTCTGCCCGCGCAAAAATGCATTTAATTTGTTTTCCGGTATCGTAAGCGTATAGTTGAAACCGTCGATCTCCAGCATATCCTTGTTTTTTTGCACCCATTCAGGAAGGTTTTTCATGGCATCCGCGAGCGCGCCGAAATAACGTTTGACCTCGTACACTCCGACATTCTGCCAGAAGCTTGTAAGTTCCGATATCATCAGCCGGAGCTTGTCGGCATCCGAACGTCCGCTTAAAGAGCTGTCCACATCGTGCTGAAGCACGGTTACTCTTTCACGCTGAGCCTTTAGCTGCTCTCCCACTTGATCCAGCTGTTCTGATTCTTTTCCAAGCCGTGCGACGCCTTTTTTTAATTCATTGTATTGTTTCGAATAGCGATCGAGGGTAAGCTGGTCATTAGAGAAAATAACATCGAAATAGTCCATCATCGCAAGAAAATCGGCAAAACTGTCCGAAGAAAGTATGGCGGCAAGCAGCACGTCGCGTTCACCTGTATAATAAGCGCGGAGCACTTTGCCGGCGTCCTCGCGATGTTTATCGATCGCCGCCCGCTGCCGCTCCAGATTCTCGCGGGATTCCTTCAACTGGCGTGTGATCGTTTGCTGCTGCTGTTCGATGCGGTTAATCTCCTTGTCCAATTCCACGACAGACAAGCTTTTCTCCAGTATGCCCCGGATTTCATCATCCTCCGGCGATTGGGCGAGAACGGGGGAGACGGTCAACCAGACGGCGAGTGCGCCGGCCGCGAACGCCACAAACCGGCCGCGTTTCTTTCCTACCAAGATCGGCCCCCCTTTCTTGAGTGTTTGGCTTGCACTACTATATGCGCACAATCATTCTATTATATCTTGAACAGGCAACTTTGTCCTTTAGGGGGAATTGGATTGAAACCGTCGGAAGAGCTGACGAAACGGATTATAAACCGTATAAGGACTGAAGGCGCGGAGGGCTGGCTCAGGGCGGAACCGGATGTCATGCAAGCCGTGAGCTGTATATCGTTTCGTGATTATATGGATATGTGCCTATATGACGATGAGGGCGGCTATTATCGGTCAGGAGCGCTCCGAATCGGAAAAACGGGAGATTTCTATACGAGCTCGGCCGTTGGCTCGGTTATGGGGGATAAGCTGGCCGCCTTTATTGCCCGGGTAATTGAATCGTTCGGGGGGGATGCCGAAGTCGCGGAATGGGGAGCGGGAACCGGCAGACTGTCCCGGCACATTCTCACAGCCTGGGAGAGACTTGGGCATCCGTGGATGAACAATTTGACATATTCTCTCATCGAAGGCAATCCGGTTCACTTAGCCGAAGCCCGGAGAACAATTGGAGAAGTCGGCTGCAAGGCGCCAGTGCGGTTTATGACTCCGGAAGATGCAGAACGGTCGGATTGGAGCGGTAAACCACTCATCGTATTCGCAAATGAGCTGCTTGATGCGTTTCCCGTTCACCGGGTCGTTTGGAAGAACGGGCGTTTGTGGGAGCTTGGCGTAGCCTGCGCTGCCGACGCGGACAATGAAGCGGTATCCGGAGGGCGTCTTTTCCGGTATGCTTTCATGCCGCTAACTGATGCGCGTATTGCGCAATCGCTCAAGGCTGATGGCATAGTACTGCGGGAAGGACAGGAATTCGAAGTGAATCTTGCCGCGGAGCGGTGGATCTCCTTGGTCGGCCGGCTTGCGGCGGATGGAGCGCTCATTATTATCGACTATGGCCATGAAGCGGCTGAGCTTGCGGCGCCGCACCGGATGCGCGGCACTCTGCTTTGCTACAAGGAACATGTCGCGCATGACGATCCTTTCGTGTATGCCGGCCGGCAGGACATTACCGCGCATGTCAATTTTAGTGCATGCAGGCGCGCTGCGGAGGGTTCAGGCTGGGAGGTCGTTTACTATGATACCCAGAAGCAGTTTCTTGTTGATCAGGGAATACTGAATGATCTCACTGCGCATGATGGGTCGAATCCGTTCGGCGAAGCAGCAAAAAACAACCGCGCAATACGCCAACTGCTATTGAGTGACGCTATGAGCGAGGCGTTCAAGGTGATGGCGCTGCGCAAGAAGCGGTAAACATAAGCACAAAAAAGGCTGCTTCCGGTAGACATTGTCTACGCGTAGCAGCCTTTTGGCTATGTAAGGCTCAAGGATCGCCGTACAAAATGAAATTACTTGCTTCAGCATATAAGCAAAGTTCTGCGGAGAGAAACTTTGCTTATATAACTAAAATGGGTTACCCATTACAAATACGGTCCAATACGTGAAGCCGATAAACGAGATTACCATATAACCCCAGAACATCAGCAGGTAAGTTTTTTCGGAAAAGTTCAAATAGCCTAACAGGACAAACACGACCGTTTGGATAAAGAACAAGAGCGCCATCTCGGTCATATCGCCGGCGAACGCCATAAGAGCGATGACAAGCGTCCAAAAGCCGAGTACCCGGAACATACGTGCCATGATTTTGCATCCCCCTCTCGCAAGTACAAAGACCCCGATTTCTACTGCTCATTATAACGTTTATGGAAACGAGTTGTAAACCCGCCTCTCGTGACGAAATGGCAAACTTTTCGGCTGCTGAAAGGCGCTCTTAATAAGTTTGGTACAAATCCGGCCAAAACATGTATGAGCCCTCAGAAAAATGGATATACAATTTAGTATCCGATAGATTCTATGAACTCTACCAAGGGCATAGAGATAAAGTAAGCGCCTAATGTTGGGAGGTTTTCGTTGCATGACAGCAGTCAGACAAGATGCGTGGAGCCCGGATGACGATCTCATCTTAGCCGAGGTCACGTTGCGGCATATTCGGGAAGGCAGCACTCAGCTAGCCGCTTTCGAAGAAGTCGGAGAACGAATCGGAAGGACTTCCGCCGCATGCGGTTTTCGTTGGAACAGCTGTGTCCGCAAGCGTTATGAAGATGCGATTCAAATCGCGAAGCAGCAGCGCCAGAAACGGAACTATATGAAAAAGCAAACGTATGTCGCAGCCCCTCATGTGTCTTCTATCGCGATCATCGACACGGAAGAGCGCACGTACAAAAACGAGCCGGTTACGGAAGAGTCGTTATCCATCGATACGGTTATTCGTTTCCTTCGTCAATGGAAAGGTACTTATCAGGAGCTGACACGGCAAATCAAAACGCTTGAGCGGGATCTGCGCGACAAGGATGAAGAGCTTTTCACTCTTAGGGAGCAAAATCAAAAGCTGTCGCTGGAAGTCAATAACGCACAAACCGATTACCGTGCCGTTAATGACGATTACAAAACGCTCATTCAAATTATGGACCGTGCCCGGCGTCTCACTGTGTTAACGGAAGAAGACGAAGCGAAGCCCAGGTTCAAGATGGACGCCAACGGCAACCTGGAACGAATCGAGTAAGGGAACTAACAGAGTCGATAAAAAATCTCGCCGAATCAACAAAACGGCGGGATTTTTTGTTTTTATTCTGTTACGATGGAAACAACAATGCATGACGAAAAGGGCGATAAACGTGCGTATCATCATCATCGGAGCCGGTTCACTCGGACTAATGTATGCGGCAAGACTGGCGCGGTCGGGTGTTTCCGTCCTGCTGCTTACGCGAACGGAAGAGCAAGCGGAATCGCTTAACGTGAATGGAATCACGCTTGAGGAAGCCGGAGCTTGGTTGAGGCCTGTTCCCGTGACAGCCGTAACGCTCGAGAATTACGCCGCATCTCGCCGGGCGGAAAGCGGCGATTGGATTTGGCTTGCGGTGAAGCAGTCGCATCTGAGCGGTGATTTCATGGACAAGGTTGCCGTTATTTCTTCGCACTCGGCCGGGCTACTCTGTTTGCTGAACGGAATCGGCCATATGGAGAGGCTTGAGGCGGTCATCCCGGCCGCAGGGCTCTATGCTGCGGTTTCCACTGAAGGGGCGCTTCGCGTCGGCGATAACTCAGTGCGTTATACAGGCCGGGGTACGCTTACTCTCGGACGCTGGCCGAAGGCTGACGGATTAGAGGACGAAGCGCAAAAAATGTTGGCGCGTGCGCTGGCGGCGGCAGGAATTGATACAATTCTGTCGAATGAGATGGATAATCGTCTTTACTATAAATTGCTGATTAATGCCGTCATTAATCCCCTAACGGCCATTTACGGTGTCACGAACGGCGAATTGAGCTTGGACCCGATAAGGAAAAAACTGATGGCTGCGCTTCACGACGAGTGCGAAACGGTCCTGCTTGCCGCCGGAATGCGGCCGGACGGAGATGCGTGGGAGCGTTTGCTTTCTGTTTGCCTGCAAACGGCGGGTAACGAATCCTCCATGCTGCGTGACGTAAAGGCCGGTCGGACGACTGAAATCGAGTGGATAAACGGGGGGATTTCGGCTCTGGCGAAGCGGACGGGCATTCCTTCTCCTCTGAACGACGCCGTTTCGGCAATAGTCAAAGCGTTAACATTGAATTAATGGCGAGAGGAGCCGGGCCGTTATGCAAATGATTTGGGAGAGCATCATGCACGTCTATGCGGTGCTGGCCGTCATTCCCATTATCCCTTTCTTACTGATTTATTTTGGATACGCCGCATTGAGCGGCAACCGGAAGAAGGCATTCCGGACGGCGATGGATGTGACGACCGCTTTGCTGATCGGCTGCGTGTCCGTACTATTTAACAATGTATTCAACAGCACCTTCGGGTTTTACGGAATACTGCTCGTGCTGCTGCTCGGCGGAGGATTGATCGGCAACGTTCAGTACCGGACACGCGGCAGCATCGATGTCCCCCGAATCATGAGAGCGATTTGGCGGCTCGGCTTCTTCTTGATGGGATTGTTTTATGTCGTGCTCATGTGCATCGGAATCGGCAAAAGCTTTTTTAATGTGTAGCGGCACGCAGTCGTCTTCCTCTTCAGGGAAGGCGATTTTATTTTGACGGTCCGCATTACGTTGTGTACAATGAGGAAAACTGCTTTGCATTCATTATAAAATTATCCACTTAGTCATTCAGGGAGAGGTAGAGACTGTCCATGAAAATCGAATCGGTGCAGCTGCCTTTCAGCCAGCCGTTAACCGAAGCTTATGTGAAACGGACCAACCCGAAAGTTGAGTCCATTTACGGCAGCCACCCCGCAGAAGACGAGGCTTGGAAGCTTAGACTGCAGCGGCTGAACGAACAATCGGCGAACCGCGTGCCGACGGATCGATTGGCAAATGTGCTTAAGCGGTATAATACTCGTTTTAACGGATACGCTGAGGTTGCAGGGAATATTAATGAAATTGCATCCGGCGCACCTGTCGTGGTCGGAGGTCAGCAGGCCGGGTTGATGACGGGACCGCTTATGGTCATACATAAAGCCGTATCGATAATTGCAGCAGCGCGGCATGCAAGCGAATTAACCGGTCAGAAGATCGTTCCGCTGTTCTGGATCGCCGGCGAGGATCACGATTGGGACGAAGCGAGCCATGCGTTCGTTCAAAGCAGGGATCAAGGATTAATTAAAATCGGCATCGGCCGCCCCGAGGGCCCGCGTACATCCGTCAGCCGCACTTTACTTATATCAGAGGCGATGACGGAAGCCATAGAGAGCTTGAGCACTGCGCTCGAAGATACGGAATTCAAGCCCGGGCTAATTGAAACTCTGACCGGATTTGCCGGTCGTTCCCGAAGCTTGTCCGAATGGTTCGCTTATATTATGGGGTGGCTGTTTGGTAAGGAGGGCTTGGTGCTGCTTGATTCCGACGACCCGGAGCTGCGCAGACTGGAAGCCCCAATGTTCCGGCAAATGATCGAGCGCAACGACGAACTTGAAGCTGCCTACAGGACCTGCGAGACCGAGATTCGAGAGCTTGGCCATTCCGCGCAGGCGGATGTTGTTGAAGGAAGCGCCAATCTGTTTCTGTTTCTGGAAGACCGGGATAACGGCGAAAATGCAGGTGGCGAGCGTACATTACTCTACAAACGGAATGGCCGCTTCGAAAACCGTAGAGGCTCGTTGTCGTGGTCTCATAGCGAACTGCTCGCCATTGCTTCGGAAACGCCCGAACGCTTCAGCAACAATGTGCTGACCCGCCCGTTAATGCAGGAATATGTGCTTCCGGTGCTTGCGACGGTTCTTGGGCCGGGGGAAATCGCGTACTGGGGCTTAACCGGCGCAGCGTTCCGGACTTTCGGTATGCAAATGCCGATTGTCGTGCCGCGCATGTCGTTTACCTTAGTCGAAGGTACGGTTGCCAAGCATATGATGAAGTATGGTTTATCGTTCGAGGATGTGGCACTGCGCTTCGCGGAGCTTAAAGCAGATTGGCTTGCCAGGCAGGATGAGATCGACATCGACGCGCGCTTTGCTCACGCAAAGCGGCAATTTGCCGATATTTACGAACCGCTTCTGCAGGCCGTAGGGTCGGTTCAGACCGGTCTTTCCGCGCTTGGGGAAACGAATAAACGTAAAATCATCGAACAAATTGAGTTTCTTGAAGCCCGAACGAGAGATGCTCACGCGAAACGTTTTGAAGCGGTTACCCGGCAGCTGGACCTGGTCGCACAGTCCCTTTGGCCCGATACCAAGCCGCAGGAGCGTATTATCAACGTAACGGTCTATTGGAACCGGTACGGCCGGATGTGGCTTGACCGGCTCCTGGAAGCCCCGTTCGACCCGTGCGGCGGACACCGAATGATTTATTTATAGAGAGGAAGCTGAAGGAATGACAGTCAATGCAAAGGAAACAAGTATTGTAACGGATCTGGCTCTGGCTCCGGAAGGACATTTGAAAATCGATTGGGTGGCGGCTCACATGCCGGTTCTCAATCGGATTCGCGAGCAATTCGAGAAGGAACAGCCTTTTAAAGGACTCAAAGTGGCGATCTCGCTGCACCTCGAGGCGAAGACAGCATATTTGGCAAAAGTTGTGAAGGCGGGGGGAGCCGAAGTAACGATAACCGGAAGCAACCCGCTTTCGACGCAGGACGACGTTTGCGCAGCGCTTGTCGAGGACGGTATAACAGTTTTTGCCAAATACAATCCCGAGCCGAAGGAATATAAAGAGCTGATGATCAAGACGCTCGAGACGAAGCCGGATCTTATCATTGACGACGGCGGCGACCTGGTTTCCATCCTTCACGCGGAACGTCCGGAATTGATGAAGCAAGTTCGCGGCGGAGCCGAGGAAACCACGACAGGCATTCTTCGTCTTAAGGCGATGGAAAAGGATGGCTCGCTGCAATTTCCGATGGTCGCGGTCAATGATGCATATTGTAAATATTTGTTCGACAACCGTTATGGCACGGGACAGTCGGTCTGGGATGGAATTAACCGAACGACGAACCTTGTCGCAGCAGGCAAAACGGTCGTTGTCGTCGGTTACGGCTGGTGCGGCAAGGGCGTTGCGATGCGGGCAAAAGGGCTTGGCGCCAATGTCGTTGTGACGGAAATCGACGCGATCAGGGCCGTTGAAGCCTATATGGACGGTTTTACGGTGCTGCCGATGATTGAAGCTGCGAAAATCGGCGATATTTTCGTAACCGTAACCGGCAACCGCGATGTCATTCGCGGCGAGCATTACAACGTCATGAAGAACGGAGCGATATTGTCCAACGCAGGCCACTTCGATGTGGAGGTTAACAAACCGGAGCTTGAGGCGCTGACATCCGGCAAACGAGTTGTGCGCCGCAACATCGAAGAGTATTTGCTGAAGGACGGGCGCAGCATTTATCTGCTTGCCGAAGGACGCCTCGTTAACCTTGCGGCAGGGGACGGGCATCCGGCTGAAATTATGGATATGACTTTTGCGCTGCAGGCGATGTCGCTTAAATATGTCAACGATAATTACAAGGCGATCGGAGGCAAAGTCGTAAATGTGCCTTATGAGCTTGACGAGCAGGTGGCGAAATACAAGCTCGCTTCTCTGGGCATCGGAATCGATAAGCTGACCGAAGAACAGAAGAGCTACCTGGAAAGCTGGGCCGAACATTAAAGAAACAATTGCAGCAACCGGAAACCGCTAGAGCCGGATTCAATCGAATCCCCCCGCTCCGGCGGTTTTTTTTGCACATCACGTCATTAATTTTCAGTGAAGCCGGATAAGGTAAACATAATAGACCGACTGCAACTTCCGCAATAATTGTACCGTCTATTGGTTAAGAGAAACGGTACAATTATCTGTATAGGGGGGTTCGGCATGGCAGGTTATATAAATAAATGGAAATGGGCAAGGCTGTTCTTCGCAGTTGGAATTGCCTCAGTGCTGCTGATTGCGTCGTCAGGTTGTTCTTCAAGTGACAACGCTTCGAAAAGTGCTCCAGAAAACGCAAACATGAGCGCCGGAGGAGTGGACAGCAAGTTATCAGGGAGTGCCCAATCAAGCGGCTTTACCGTAAGCGATGCGGCGAGTACCACGAGTAAGGTGAAGGCTTCGGAGTCGGCAGCGGCTGCAGAAGGTGCGAAAGCGGATGGTAATTTTGAATTTTCCGCTCAGACCGGTGGTGTCGATGCCGGAAGCGCGGATGCGGACGGCTTCAGTCGCAAGCTGATCTATCATGCCAATGTCACGATGGAGGTTAGCGACTATTCCAAGGCGCAAACATCGGTGAACAACATTATACACTTGTCAGGCGGTTATATTCTACAATTCTCCGACCAGAAATCCGCGAGCGAGCTGGGAGGCACTTATACAATTAAAATACCCGCGTCCGGCTTTCAAACGTTTCTGGGCCAATTGGAGAAGCTTAAGCATACGCAGTTCGAGAGAAGCATGAAGGGCACGGATGTGACGGAGGAATATGTGGATTTGGATTCACGGCTTAAAGCGCGTAAGGTTGTGGAGGCGCGGCTGCTCGCGTTTATGGATAAAGCCACGCGTGCGGACGATCTTCTTAAGTTCTCCAACCAGCTCGGCGACGTGCAAATGGAGATTGAACAAATCAAAGGCAGAATGCGTTACCTGGATCAAAATGTCGCCTTCTCTACAATTGAACTGAGGTTATATCAGATAACGGGTTTAACCTCATCAGCCGCCAAAGAGAAAACGGCTTTTCTGGAACGCACGCTGAATGCAATGAAAGCAAGCTCGACGTTTATCTATGAATTTGTTCAGGGTGTAGTGGTTGTTGCTGCGGGTGCGCTGCCGATTCTCGTGCTTCTGCTCGCGGTTGGAACACCGGCATATATCGTTTACCGCAAGAAGCGTGTCAAATTATCGCAGGCAATGCCGGTAACCGTGCCGGCAGGAGAGTCGAAACCTGAAGAAAGACCAGACTGAAAATTCAGCCATTCAAAGCTCTTACATTAAGAGCGGAAAGCCGGAGCATTTCAAATTAGCTGCATCGCTGCCCCTCGCACGGGGCCGGTGACAGCTTTTTTTTATTTCGCCGCACCTTCTCTAATGCTCTGCCCGGCCAGCTTTAAAGCGGTGCGCATCGCGGCTGCTTTGGCCAATTGTCGTCTTTCTTCTTCCGAACCTCGGACGAACATCGGAGTAAGATAAAGCTCGATCAATGCTTCTTCGCTTGCAGCGGCTGCATCGCGATCATTACCGAGAAGGTAATGGGCCACTTGATAACACAGCTGTTCCACAGGACGAAGCAGCTCGATTATAGGATCGGCAATGGCACTCATAGTTTGGATTGACGCTCCTTTACGATGTTAATCGGCAAAAGCACGATATTGACATTTCTAGCTTACACGAACCAAAGTCCCAAAAAGTTTCAAAAGTGTAACAACTTTAATCGCATAAAATATTTATTAAATTCATTCTAAGAAAGAAGGAATTTAATATGGGGTGGCGAATAGATCAACACTAGTGGTGAAAAGTGGGGCCAAGTGGTGAATTTGGGGGAAGGGGTGGAGCGGCCGTGTTCATGGGGGAGTACCAACACAGCATCGATGATAAAGGCCGCATCATTATTCCCGTTAAATTCCGCGAAAGCCTCGGCGACCAGTTTGTAGTGACGCGAGGTCTCGATAATTGCCTGTTCGTATATCCCATGAGCGAGTGGAGCGTGCTGGAGCAGAAGCTGAAATCGCTGCCGCTCATGAAATCGGATGCTCGGGCGTTCTCCCGGTTTTTCTTTTCGGGGGCGACCGAATGCGAGCTTGACAAACAGGGAAGGGTAAACTTACCGAATACATTGTGCGAATATGCCAAGCTGGACAAAGATTGTATCGTTCTCGGAGTCTCCAACCGGGTGGAAATTTGGAGCAGGCATATATGGGATAGCTACTTCAAGCAATCAGAAGAAACGTTTAACGATATTGCGGAGAAGCTTGTGGACTTTGATTTTAATTTTTGATCGCATGCCAAAGCCGGGTAGCGGCAGAGGTAACCCTAGAGCCGGGAGGGCTGCAGCTTGTTTCAACATATTACAGTGCTCAAGGAAGAAGCGGTCGATGGACTCGCGGTTAAGGCGGATGGCATTTATGTCGACTGTACGCTCGGCGGAGCCGGTCATAGCGAGCTGATCGCATCGCGGCTAGGCAAGGGCGGACGTCTTATCGCGCTTGACCAGGATGAGTGGGCTCATGAGAATGCAAGAGTTCGACTGGCGCCGTTTATGGACAAGGTGACGCTCGTAAAAAGCAATTTTCGTTATTTGGAGCAGGTACTGGCCGATCTCGGCATTGACAGCGTCGACGGCATACTGTTTGACCTCGGGGTATCGAGTCCGCAGCTGGATGAAGCCGAACGCGGATTCAGCTATAATCACGACGCACCCTTGGATATGCGGATGGACCGTGAAGGCGTTCTGACCGCGGGAGAGATCGTCAACAGCTGGGAAGAGCGGGATATTTCACGTATACTTGCAATCTACGGCGAAGAGCGGTTTGCCAGGCAGATTGCACGCAAAATCATACAAGCCCGGGAACAGAGTCCGATTGAGACCACGGGCGAGCTTGTGGAGCTTATTAAAATGGGCATCCCCGCAGCAGCGAGACGTACGGGGCCGCATCCGGCCAAGAGGACGTTTCAGGCGCTGCGGATAGCGGTAAACGACGAGCTTGGGGCCGAGGAAACGGCCTTGGAGCAGACGGTAAAGGCATTAAAATCCGGGGGAAGAGCCTCGGTCATAACGTTTCATTCGCTTGAGGACCGCATTTGCAAGCACATTTTTGCGAAATTTGTAGAAAAATGCACTTGCCCACCGGATTTCCCGATGTGTGTGTGCGGAGGGAAAGGTCAGCTGAAGCTGGTGAACCGCAAGCCGATCGTGCCGGGCGAAGAAGAGCTTGAGCTTAACCCGCGAGCGAGGTCGGCGAAGCTGAGAGTCGCTGAAAAACTGTAAAACCGTTTCATTCCAAATAGATCATTAATCAGATTGAACAGGAGGTCTACAATGGCTTATGTAAATGGCAACCTGGCGCTTCAGCCGAAGCGTAAACCGGAACAGAAGAAGGCGTTCCGCGAGACAAAAAAGGTCGTAGTTAAAAGGAAGTCGCTGCCGGTCCAGGAGAAGCTGCTCTATATGTTTACGATTATCGTTTGTGTAATCGTCGCGGGCGTTATTATTTTTCGTTACGCGCAAATCTATGAAATCAATAACGATATAAAAATTATGACCACTAAATATGCGGCCATGGAAGTCGAGATGAAAGAGCTGCAGAAGCAAGTGGAGACGCTGAGCAACCCCGGTTACATCGAACAGCAGGCCGAAGCGCTCGGTATGGGTGACTTTGGCGAAGATACGATTAAAGTGAAAACAGGTGACAAGAAGACCGAGACCGCCATGAACAAGGAATAGGGGACCGGCTATGAATAAACGGATAAAATTGCGCACGCTGCTGGTCGGAGGGTTCATTACCCTCTTTTTTGTTGTTCTGGTAGGGCGAATCTATTGGGTGCAGGTCGTCAAGGCGGATTTCTGGTCGGAGAAAGCCCGCGAAATCTGGTCTAAATCGGAGACGCTGATTCCTGTGCGCGGAACGATCACGGACCGCGAAGGCAACGTCCTGGCTATGGACGTGGCAGCTTACACTGTCGCGGTGAACCCGAAGGTCATACACGATCTGCATCTGGAAGACGTCATTGTAAGCAAGCTTCATCAGGTGCTCGGCAAACCGGAATCGGAGCTGCGGGCTATCGTGACGGCCAAGAAGAAGAACGGCGAGTATTACGTAAAGCGCGAGGTGCGCCCTGAAGGGTGGAAGATCGATAAGCCTCTTCGAGACCGGATCGAACAGTTCAGGAAGGATCTATCCGAGCAGACCGACAAAAGTGACGTCGGGATTTATATGGACGAACAGAATAAACGCTATTATCCCAAAGATGATATGGCCTCGCATCTGATCGGATACGTGGATAAAGAAGGGAACCCTGTCATGGGGCTTGAGGCGTCGCTTAACGATGTGCTGAAGGGCAAGGAAGGTCAAATCGTTTATGAGCGTGACGGCAACGGCGTTATTCTTCCGAACGGGACTGTGAAATTCAATCCGTCAATAGACGGCAAAAACGTGAAGCTGACGATCGATTCGGACATCCAGCATTACGTGGAGGACGCGATTAAAGAGGCTTATGTGAAGTACAAGCCGAAGAGCATCACGGCCATCGCCGTCGATCCGCAGACGATGGAAGTTCTCGGCATGGCTAATATGCCGGATTTCAACCCGAATGAATATTGGAAGGCGCAGCCGGCGGACTTCTACAACAGCGCGACCAAAGCTCTCTATGAGCCCGGCTCGACCTTCAAGATCGTCACGCTTTCCGCGGCCGTTCAGGAAGGGGTGTTCAATCCGAATGAGAAATACATGTCGGGAAGCATTAAAATTCCGGGAAGGGTGACTCCGATTCGGGATATTAAACGAGAAGGGTGGGGCGAAATTTCGTATCTGGACGGATTGAAGCGTTCGAGTAACGTTGCTTTTGTCAAGCTTGGCTACGAGAAGTTAGGTGCTGACCGATTAATTAACTATATTAAAAATTTCGGCTTCGGCCAAAAAACGGGCATCGAGCTCCAGGGAGAAAGCTCGGGGGTTGAGAATATCAATCCGTCGATTGCGAACGATGTCGCGACAGCGTCTTTCGGACAAGGCAATGTCCTCGTCACGCCGATTCAGCAGGTGACGGCAGTTGCTGCGGTAGCGAACGGAGGCAAGCTTATGCAGCCGCACCTGATCAAGGAAATCGACGATCCCGTAACGAAGAAAACCGAGGTGATCCAGCCAAAGGTTATCCGGCAGGTCTTATCAGAGCAATCGGCTAAAAAGGTGAGCGAATATTTGGAGCAGGTAGTCTCCGACCAGGAGATCGGAACAGGAAAGAATGCTTATATTGAGGGTTACAGGGTGGCGGGTAAAACCGGTACTGCCCAGAAGGTTATCGACGGCAAATATTCATCGGACCAATATGTCGTTTCATTTATCGGATTCGCACCTGTAGGAAATCCGAAAATCGCGGTTTACGTCGTAGTTGACGCACCTGACAACAAATATCTCGGCGGCGGGGCCGTTGCCGCTCCCGTGTTCAGAAAAATCGTATTGCAAAGCCTGCGGCATATGGGTGTAAATCCGACTCTGCCGGATACGGTACTAACGCAGCAGCAAGAAAAGACCGTTTCCGTACCGAACTTGACGGAGCTGACGACGGATCAGGCGGAGGCCCAGCTCAAAGCACGTTCCCTTAGCTCGGTGGTCGTGGGTACCGGCAAGAAGGTGCTGGAGCAAATTCCGAAAGCGATCTCGGCGGTCAGTCCGGATCAGCGAGTCTATCTGTTCACGGAAGACAGGAGCAAGCTGCCGATACCGAACATGAGCGGATTGTCGATGCGCGATGCGCTGGAAGTATGCTCGCTTCTGCAGATCAGATGCGTCACGGAAGGACAGGGCTTCGTGATATCGCAAACGCTCGCCAAGCAGAACGGCGAGAAGGTTTTGAAGCTCGTGCTTGCACCTCCGAATTCCGCGCAGATAGCTGAACCGCAGGCTACGGCCGAACAGAGGATTAACGGCGGCGGTTGATGCTCATGGCAGGCGACAGCTTGTTCTAACCCCCTTTTATTGCGAATAGGCTTGGATTAGGAAACGGATGGACAGACGTTCCCGTTTTACGTGCCATTCGGAGGGGATTGCGGGTGAAAGTGTCAAACGTTACCGTCAGACGTCGTTTGTTTGCCGCGCTTATAATCGCCGTTCTTGCATTTACGGTTCTTGCCGGCAGGCTCGGTTATGTGCAGCTGTATAAAGGCCAGGAGCTTGCGGCTAAAGCCGAAGATTCCTGGCGCAGGGAAATCCCTTTTTCGGCCAAGCGCGGCGAAATATGGGACCGAAACGGAACAAAGCTTGCGTATAATATAAGTTCACCGACCGTTATGGCCATACCGGCGCAGATTAAGGATCCGAAAGAGACAGCGACGCAGCTTGCGAGCGTTCTGGATATGGCGGCGGATAAAGTGTTCGCGACGATTACGAAAAAACAGCTGATCGTGCGCATTCAGCCAGGCGGGCGGAAAATTACGACCGAGAAAGCGCAGCAGGTAAGGGATTTGAGCCTGCCTGGGGTCGTTGTGGCCGAAGATAATAAACGTTATTACCCGATGGGCAGCTTTGCTTCGCATGTGCTGGGCTTTACGGGAATTGACAATCAGGGATTGACCGGTATCGAAGCCGCGTATAACGACCTGCTGGAAGGAATCAACGGTAATATTTCCTTTCTGTCCGACGCGAAGGGCCGCCAGATGCCGGGGTCTTCCGATACCTACGAGAAGCCCAAAGACGGGCTTAATCTCGAGCTGACCATCGATAAGCAGATCCAGTCCATCATCGAGCGGGAGCTCGACCAGGCTATGGTTAAATTCGAGCCCGATAACATAATTGCCATCGCTATGGATCCAACCACCGGTGAAATACTCGGAATGGCGAGCCGTCCTAATTATGAGCCGGATAAATACCGGGATGTCGATCCGCAAATATATAACCGGAACCTCCCGATCTGGATGACTTACGAGCCCGGTTCGACCTTTAAAATCATTACGCTGGCCGCTGCTCTGCAGGAAGGCAAGGTAAATTTGAAAACGGACCATTTCTTCGATCCGGGAGCCGTTGAAATCGGCGGCGCGCGCCTTCGCTGCTGGAAGAAAGGCGGCCACGGCAGCCAGACGTTTCTCGAGGTCGTGCAAAACTCGTGCAACCCCGGCTTTGTGGCGCTTGGCAACAGACTCGGGAAAGAAAAACTGTTTCAATACATTAAGAACTTCGGCTTCGGCACCAAGACCGGCATCGACCTCGGAGGCGAAGAGAACGGCATTATGTTTAAGATGAGCCAGGTAGGACCGGTCGAACTGGCCACTACCGCATTTGGTCAGGGCGTCTCCGTAACACCGATTCAACAGATAACGGCCGTCTCGGCTGCGATTAACGGAGGTGCACTGTATAAGCCTCACGTCGCGAAGGCCTGGATCAATCCCGAAACGGGAGAAACGGTCGACACGGTACAGCCGGAAGAGGTTCGGAAGGTTATTTCGGAAACTACAAGCAAGCAGGTGCGGGAAGCGCTGGAGAGCGTCGTAGCCAAAGGCACCGGCCGCAACGCATTTCTTGACGGTTACCGGGTCGGCGGGAAAACTGGAACCGCGCAAAAGGTTATAAACGGCCGCTATTCTCCGAATGAGCATATTGTTTCATTCGTCGGCTTCGCGCCGGCAGACGATCCGAAAATTGTCATTTACGTTGCAGTAGACAACCCGAAGGGCATTCAATTCGGCGGCGTCGTCGCCGCTCCGATCGTTCATAACATTATGGCCGATGCGCTCCCGTATATGGGAATTGAGCCCCGTAAGGACCAGATCGCCCGGGATTACAAGTATGGCGAGACGCCGATCGTAACGGTGCCGAATCTGGTGGGCAAGACGGTTTCCGATATTTACGAGGATATGAACATGAATTTCAACCTGACGTCCGCCGGCAGCGGGGATACGGTTATCCGGCAGGCGCCTGCAGCCGGCGCGCGGGTCGAACGAGGTTCCACGATACGCATCTACTTGGCAAAAGATGATGATGAAAGCAGTCATCCTTGACTATAATGGTAATAAAGGCTTTAAGTATAAGCACCGGGTACCCTGTGGCATAATCATGACTGCCCAAGGGTGCGGTGGAGGGGGATACATGCATGCAATTGGGACAATTGGCTTCCTTGCTTCTCACTGCACGCCTTGCCGGCGATGCAAATATAGAATTGAACGGAATTCAAATCGATTCCCGTAAAGTGATGCAGGGCGATTTATTTATTTGTCTGCCCGGCCATACGGTGGACGGCCATGACTTTGCGCCTCAGGCGGCGGAGCGGGGAGCGGCGGCATTCGTCGCTGAACGGCCTCTTCCCGTTGATGCTCCGCAGCTTATCGTCAAGGACAGCCGTCATGCGATGGCTGTCCTGGCGGATTATTTCTTCGGCAGCCCGAGCCGCAAGCTGAAGCTGATCGGCATTACCGGAACAAACGGGAAAACAACTACAACCTATTTGATCGAGCGCATACTCGCCGATGCCGGGTTTAAGCCCGGCGTCATCGGCACAGTGGAAAGACGCTTCGGAGGGCGCTCGTACCCGATGTCGGGCACGACACCTGAAGCACTCGAGCTGCAGCGGCATCTGGCCGCAATGATTGAGGCTGGAACCGATTGCTGCGCAATGGAGGTATCATCGCACGCCCTGGAGCAGGGACGGGTGAAAGGATGCCGTTACCGGACCGCGATTTTCACGAATCTGACCCAGGATCACCTGGACTACCACGGCACCATGCAGCGGTATGCCGCTGCCAAGGAACTCCTGTTCGCCAGGCTCGGCAATGAATACGCCCTGTCTCCTGAAGAGCGGGCATATGCGGTACTCAATGCGGATGACTCCGCATCGGGCGGATTTGCAAGGGCGACCTCGGCGGAGGTGCTGACTTACGGTGTTGACAATGAAGCCGATGTGCGGGCTTCAAACATTCGAATTACGGCTCACGGCACCTCTTTCCATTTGGAGACGTTCGACGGGTCGACGGATATCACATTGAATATGGCCGGAAAGTTCAACGTATATAACGCGCTCGCAGCGGTTTGCGCGGCACTTATCGAACGGGTGCCGCTGGATCAAATCAAGAGCAGTCTGGAAGCGGTGCCGGGTGTGCCGGGACGAGTGGAATCCGTGCATGCCGGACAGAAGTTTGCGGTCATCGTCGATTATGCCCATACGCCGGACGGACTGGACAATGTGCTGAAGGCGGTGAAGGAATTCGCCGCCGGCCGGATTATTTGCGTTTTCGGCTGCGGAGGAGACCGCGATCGTTCGAAGCGGCCGATCATGGGGGCTATCGCCGGCCGCTACGCGGACTATGCGATCGTAACCTCGGATAATCCGCGTACGGAATCGCCGGAGCGTATCCTCCTTGATATCGAAGCAGGCCTTATTAAGGACGGCGTACCCAAGTCCCGGTACGTTCTGCTGCCCGATCGCCGGGCCGCCATTCAAAAAGCGGTTGAAATGGCCAGCCCTGAAGATGTAGTATTGATTGCGGGGAAAGGTCATGAGACCTATCAAATCATCGGAGACGTTACATACGACTTCGACGACCGTGAAGTGGCAAAAGAAGCGATAAGGAGCATTACACCGTGATAAAACGAACATTAGGCGCCATTGCGGAAATGTGCGGCGGAACGCTGATAGAGGACCGATTTGCCGAAACCGGCATTACCGGTGTGACTAGAGACTCCCGCGACGTACAGCCCGGTCAGCTGTACGTACCGCTGATCGGATATAATTTTGACGGGCACGATTTTGCCGCCTCTGCACTGGAAAACGGTGCCGCGGCAACGCTTTGGCAGTCGGACCGTCCTGTGCCGGAGGCGTTGACCGCGTTTCCCGTGATTTCTGTTCAAGATACACTGACGGCGCTGCAGCTGCTTGCCGCAGCTTATCGTCAAGAGCTGAATGTCCGTGTCGTCGGGATAACGGGCAGCAATGGCAAAACAACGACGAAGGATATGATGGCGTCGGTTTTATCCGGCGTTTTTCGCGTGCACAAGACCGAAGGTAACCTGAATAACCATATCGGCCTTCCGCTTACCGTTCTGCAGCTGGATGAGACGATAGATATAGTTGTGCTTGAGATGGGAATGAGCGGCTTCGGCGAGATTGAACTGTTAACCGGAATTGCCAAACCCGACATTGCTGTCATTACGAATATAGGTGACGCTCATTTGCTGCAGCTTGGCAGCCGCGAGGGGATCGCCAGGGCAAAACTGGAGATTGCCTCGGGACTGCGGTCCGACGGTCTGCTGCTCTATAACGGCGATGAACCATTGCTTCAGGCGGGCGTTAAGACTTTGGAGCTGCCCGAAGCTGTAGAGAAGCAAACGTTCGGTACGGCAGAAGGAAACGACTGGTCGGCGAATAACATTTCAATCGATGCGACATCCTCCACCTTCGACTTGGCCGGAGACGATTCGCTTCAGAAGCTAAAGCTTCCTATCGCCGGGCGCCATAATATTATGAATGCTCTGGCCGCTGTGGCTGCGGCAAAACGGCTCGGCGTGCCTTCCGAACAAATCCGCAGAGGCTTTGATGGGCTGCGGCTGACCGGGATGCGCATTGAGCCGTCGACCGCGTATAATGGAGCAAGGCTGTTCAACGATGCCTGGAATGCCAATCCGACCGCCGTTCGGGCTGCCATCGATTTTGTGCAGCAGTTGTCCGGTTACCGCCGCAAATGGCTCGTCCTTGGCGACATGCTGGAGCTCGGACCGCAGGAAGAGCAGCTTCACGCAGGCATCGGGGACTACATCACACCGGACAAAGCCGATGCACTCCTGACGTTCGGCGAGCTGTCCCGGCATACGGCGTCTGCGGCTTCAAAGCAGTTTCAGAGAAGCGAAAGTGCAGACCAGACGGATGAAGCGGCCGTTATGGCCTTCGACGATAAGGAACAACTGATTGAGTGGCTCCGCGTGCGTCTTGCGCCGGAAGATCTCGTGCTGGTGAAAGGATCGCGCGGCATGCGTATGGAAGATATCGTCCATGCGCTGGAGCGCGTGTAAAGAGGTGAGGATATGGACATCAAGGTCATCCTGCTGTCAATCGGCGCTTCCTTCTTGCTTGCGGTTTTGCTCGGACCTTTGTTCATCCCGCTGCTAAGACGGCTCAAGTTCGGGCAGCAGATCCGCACCGACGGCCCGCAAAGCCATTTGAAGAAGAAAGGCACGCCGACGATGGGCGGCATTATCATTATGCTGGCAATGCTGCTGGCGTTTCTCAAATTCTCGGACAAAACATCCGAGTTCTGGGTGCTTCTTGTATCGTCGCTGGGATTTGGACTTGTCGGATTTCTCGACGATTATATTAAAATCGTATTCAAGCGGTCCCTTGGCCTGACCGCGCGTCAGAAGCTCCTGGGGCAGTTCGTGTTTTCGGTAATTGTGTGCGTTCTGCTTTACCAAATGGACCACAGCACCGCAGTTGGAATTCCGGGTACATCGGTGGAGCTTCAATTTGGCTGGTTTTATTATCCCTTTGTCGTCATCATGTTGTTCGCCACCACAAATGCCGTAAATTTCACTGATGGTGTCGACGGATTGCTTTCCGGTACCGGAGCTGTAGCGTTTGCCGCCTTTACATTCATCGCGCTTCAAGCAAGCGAGCATGAATCTGCCGTATTCTCCGCCTCTATGATCGGAGCATTGCTCGGCTTCCTGGTATTCAACGCCCATCCGGCCAAGGTATTTATGGGCGATGCAGGCTCCTTGGGCATAGGCGGAGGAATCGCTGCCGTTGCGATATTGACGAAGACGGAAATCCTGCTGATTCTCATCGGCGGCGTATTCGTTATCGAGATGCTTTCAGTCATCCTGCAGGTAGGCTCTTTCAAGCTGCGCGGCAAGCGCATATTCAAAATGAGCCCGATCCACCATCATTTCGAGCTTTCGGGCTGGTCTGAATGGCGAGTAGTAGCCACCTTCTGGCTTGCCGGCATCATCTTCGCCGCTCTTGGCCTCCTGCTTGTCCATTAAAAGTCCCGCCCAGGGACAAGGCGGCAAAGCCGCCGAGCCTTAAAAAAGGTCCCGCAAGGGACAAGGCGGCAAAGCTGCCGAGCCTTAAAGGTCCCGCAAGGGACAAGGCAGCGAAGCTGCCGAGCCTTAAAAAAAGGTCCCGCAAGGGACAAGGCGGCGAAGCTGCCGAGCCTTAAAGGTCCCGCAAGGGACAAGGCGGCGAAGCTGCCGACAAATCGCCCCGCCAGGGGCGACGCAAGCACCAAAATTAAAGCGTGTCCCGAACGGGACGAAAGCGATCATCAGCACACAGTAACTAACCACCATCTCTGCCGGCTCAAACGTTCTTCAGGACGGAGTCACCAGGTCGCTTAGCAAGCGCCAAAATTAAAGCGTGTCCCGAACGGGACGAAAGCGAGCCTACACATCAAACATACTAGGGCGCGTTCCTCTGTCACTCCGACGTTATACCATTCCGGGTGTCCAGAGGGCCGGGGCCCTTGGGGTCCCCCTATCAGGGGGATTTAGGGGGTAATAAAAATGTTCATTTCGGAACAATACCGGAACAAACCAGTCGTCATTCTCGGCTTGGCCAAAAGCGGTGTCAGCGTCGCCAAGCTGTTCCATAAATTCGGCGCGCTCGTTACGGTAAACGATCAGAAAGAACGTCATTTGTGCCCCGAAGCGGACGAGCTTGACGCTTTGGGTATTTCTGTTATTTGCGGCGGGCACCCGGAAGGGCTCATCACCCCGGATACGGCTCTTGTCGTCAAAAATCCGGGCATCCCTTATACCGCGCCGCCGGTCCGTCAGGCGCTTGAGCTTGGCCTTGATGTTGTGACGGAGGTGGAGATTGCATACCTGCTCTCGCCGGCGCCGATCATCGGTATCACCGGATCGAACGGGAAGACGACAACCACAACGTGGGTCGGCGAAATGCTCCAAGCAGCGAATTTAAAGCCTATCGTCGCGGGCAACATCGGCACACCGCTTTGCGAGGCGGCACAGGCCTCTGCGGAGGATAACTGGATCGTCGCTGAGCTAAGCAGCTTCCAGCTGAAAGGGACTCAAAGATTCCGTCCGCGCGTCTCGGTGCTTCTCAATGTAGCCGAAACGCACCTTGATTACCATGGGGACATGGAGGATTATGTCGCATCCAAAGTAAAGCTGTTCGCCAATCAGACAGCCGAAGATACGGCTGTTCTCAATGCGGACGATCCGATATGCCGCCGGCTGATGGAACCCGGAGCAATCAAACCGGAGATTTTCCCTTTTTCAATAACACAGACGCTTACATACGGCGTGTACATCCATCCGCCGTTCCCGGTAGAGCTGTCCGCGCCTCAAGACGAGGTCGAACGGTATATCGTAGTACGACGCCGTAACGAAGCGCCCGAAACCTTAATGGCCGTTAGCGAACTTGGAATACCCGGCAGGCATAATGCAGCCAACGCACTGGCGGCCATCGGAGTGTGTGTTGCCGCGGGTGCGGAACCGCAGCAGCTCCTTGAGCCGCTCCGCGCTTTTCGAGGTGTCGAGCACCGGCTAGAATTCGTTTGCGAGCGCGGCGGCATCACTTACTACAATAATTCCAAAGCGACGAACCCGGTAGCAACAATTATTGCGCTCCGTTCTTTCCCGGGCAGGATTGTGCTTATCGCGGGCGGCCAAGACCGCGGTTCCGACTACATGGAGCTGCTGCCGCACTTCCGGGATAAGGTGAAAGGGCTAGTCGCACTGGGTGAGACCAGAGGCAAGCTTGCCCGCGTTGCGGAGCTTGCAGGTTTAACTAGCGTAAAAACAGTCGAACCTGAGGAGAACGCCGAAGCGACGCTGCAGCAAGCTGTACGCGAAGCCGCCTCCATTGCGGAGCCTGGAGATATCGTACTCCTTTCTCCGGCATGCGCAAGCTGGGATATGTTTAAATCCTATGAACAGCGGGGGCGCATTTTTAAACAAACGGCGCATACGTTGTAAGTAGGGGGCTTGTCCCTACTTACGCATGCAAGAGGTGTTAGCGCTATGGCAAAAGCCAGGTCCGCCCCGGACGTTTGGATGATCGGTTCAGTTTTGTCAATATTGGCCATGGGCCTCGTCATGGTCTACAGCGCCAGCGCAGTACTGGCGTTTCACGAATTCGGCGACAAATTCTATTACGTGAAGCGGCAATCGTTATTCGCCGCACTAGGCGTTGGCGCGATGATTGTAACGATGAATACCGACTACTGGATATGGAAGAAATGGTCCCGTCTGGCCCTTCTGGTTTGCTTCGGCCTGCTTGTTATTGTCCTCATTCCAGGCATAGGAGTTGTTCGAGGCGGAGCGAGAAGCTGGCTCGGCATCAGCTCGTTCGGCATTCAGCCGTCCGAGTTCATGAAACTCGCCATGGTCATGTTTCTTGCAAAACTGTTGTCCGAAAAGCAGCAGACGGTGACGCTATTTACCAAAGGGCTGCTGCCGCCTCTCGGCATTATGGGCCTCGCTTTCGGTCTTATCATGATGCAGCCTGACCTTGGCTCGGCCGCTGTTATGGTCGGCGCATCACTGCTCGTCATCTATACGGCCGGTGCGCGCCTTGCGCATTTGGGCTCCCTTGCCCTTGTCGGGGTTGCCGGATTGGTAGGGCTTATACTTGCCGCACCGTACCGGATGGACCGCATCACAGGTTTTCTTAATCCATGGTCCGATCCGCTCGGAACCGGGTACCAAATCATTCAATCCCTGTACGCCATCGGTCCAGGCGGCCTTGTCGGCCTCGGACTCGGCATGAGCCGGCAGAAGTTCAATTATTTGCCCGAGCCGCAAACCGACTTTATATTCTCCATTGTTGCCGAGGAGCTGGGTTTTATCGGCGCAGCCGCGATCATTCTGTTGTTCGCAATCTTAATCTGGCGTGGCCTGAGAACGGCAATATCGGCTCAAGACACGTTCGGCAGCCTGCTGGCTGTCGGCATCGTCGGCATCGTCGGCGTCCAGGTGTTTATCAACATCGGCGTTGTCATCGGCATGCTTCCGGTGACGGGCATCACGCTCCCGCTTGTCAGCTACGGCGGCTCTTCGCTGACGCTGCTGCTTACGGCGCTCGGCATTTTGCTTAATATATCCCGTTATTCGAGGTGACGTTGTATGCGTATCGTATTGACCGGCGGCGGAACAGGCGGCCATATATATCCCGCGCTTGCCATAGGCAGGCAGGCAGCCGAAGAAGCACCGGACTCGGCCATCCTCTATATCGGATCTCCAAAGGGTTTAGAGAGCAGGATCGTACCGGCGCAAGGCATCCCCTTTGAACCGGTCGAAATAACGGGCTTCAGAAGAAAGATATCCATGGAAAATGTAAAAACCGTGCTGCGCTTTCTAAAAGGTGTCAGGCGGTCGAAGCAGCTGCTGCGTGAATTCAGACCGGATGTGGTAGTCGGAACGGGCGGTTACGTTTGCGGTCCCGTTGTCTACGCCGCCGCAAAGCTTGGCATTCCGACGCTTATTCACGAGCAGAACGCTGTTTCCGGTCTGACGAACCAATTTTTAGCCCGTTATGCGGACTGTGTCGCAGTCAGCTTCAAGGACTCGCTTCAGCAGTTCAAACGCGCCAAGCATGTCGTATACACCGGCAACCCGTGCGCAACGCACGTCGTTAGGGCAAATAGAGATAAAGGCCGCGCTTCTCTGGGACTGCCTCCAGGCAGCAGGATCGTGCTGATGGTCGGCGGCAGCAGAGGCGCGAAGGCGATAAATGATGCGATGGTGGACATGGCACCGCTGATCGGGCGGCTGCCAGGCGTCCATTTTGTGTTTGTGACAGGTGAAAGCTACTATGAGCAGACGATGGAGAGGTTAAGGAAGACGACACCGAAGCTTCCGGAAACCCTTCATCTGATGCCGTATTTGAATAATATGCCCGAAGTGCTGTCCGCTTCCAGACTAGTCGTGAGCAGATCCGGAGCTTCGTCGCTTGCGGAAATAACAGCGCTTGGGGTTCCTTCCATATTGATACCGTCTCCTAACGTGACGAACAATCACCAGGAAGCGAATGCTAGAAGTCTTGCGGATGCCGGAGCGGCGGAATTGATCGTTGAACGCAGCCTGAGCGGGGCAATGCTGTTTGAACGAATATACGCGCTGATAGAGAACGAAGGTAGGCTTGCCGAAATGGGCAGGGCCGCTCTCGCGCTGGGAATGCCTCAATCTGCCGCGCTCATTGCAAATGAGCTGCGGCGGCTTACCGGCAAAGGCGCGCCCGACGTATAGGCGATTGTCACACTCCCGTTCCGGAAGGCATAGTATACTCTATAATCGTGACCGTCACCCGGCGGGCCCATCACCTGGCAGAGAGATGCCGGTAACGGGCAGCCCGGCTGGGGTAACGATCGCCGGATTTTCCGACAATCGCTTTAGTTAAAGGAGGTACGACAGATGGAGCAATTATTGGCGGAATTAAAACAAACCGATACGGGGAGCGTCATGTGCAATGAGCCGCTCTCCGAATATACGACATGGAAGATCGGGGGACCGGCGGACGTGCTGGTCATTCCGCAAAATATACAGCAGCTGGTGTCGGTCGTCCGTCTGCTCCGCAGATATGAGGTCTCTTGGACCAATCTCGGTCGCGGCTCCAATATGCTCGTAAGCGACAAAGGAATACGGGGCGTCGTTATTCAACCGGGCGAAGGATTCGATTATGCGCGATTTGATGGCACGCTCGTCCATGCGGGTTCCGCTTATTCCTTTATCAAGCTGTCTGTTATGGCAGGCAAGGAAGGACTGACCGGACTGGAATTTGCAGGGGGAATTCCGGGGTCGGTCGGCGGTGCCGTGTACATGAACGCCGGCGCCCACGGGTCGGATGTGTCACGCATTTTCAAATCAGCTGACATTGTGCTGGAAACAGGAGAATTGGTCCGCTACGAAATCGACCAGATGGCTTTTTCTTACCGCCATTCCGTACTTCATGAGCAGCCTGGCATTATCGCAAGCGCTACATTTCAGCTGGCGGCGGGGGACAGAAAAGAAATTGCGTCGACGTTGGCTTCTTACAAGGAGCGCCGTTTGCGCACTCAACCGTTCACACTGCCGTGCGCCGGCAGTGTGTTCCGCAATCCGCCAAACGACTATGCCGCGAGACTTATTGAAGAAGCCGGTCTCAAAGGCTTGCGCAGCGGGGACGCGGAGGTTTCGACGCAGCACGCCAATTTCATTGTGAACACCGGGCAAGCGACAGCTGACGACGTTCTCACCCTCATGGCAACTATTCGCAGCACCGTAAAAGACAGGTTCGGAGTCGATTTGGTGCCGGAAGTACTGGTGGTGGGTGAGCGGTAATTCGGAGGTGATACATTGGACAAATTGGTGATTGAAGGCGGGAAACCTCTCTCAGGAACCATTGTTATCCAAGGAGCGAAAAATGCCGCTTTGCCGATTTTGGCTGCCAGCCTGCTAGTAGAAGGAAAAGTGACCATCGATCAAGTGCCCAAGCTGCTTGATATCGAAGTCATGCTGAACATTTTGCGCGAGCTCGGCTGCCGGGCGGAACACGCGGAGGAAACGGTCATGCTTGACACGTCCAGCGCGCATTCCTCGCACGTCCCGGAGGCGCTCATGCGTCAAATGCGATCATCCATCTTTTTGATGGGACCGCTTCTAGCGCGTTTTGGCAAGGTTACGATTTATCAGCCGGGCGGCTGCGCGATCGGGGAACGAAAGATCGATTTGCACCTGAGAGGATTAACGGCGCTCGGAGCGCAGATTGAAGAAGAGGGAAGCCGGATCGTTTGCTATGCGGATCGGTTGAAAGGCGCTGAAGTGCACCTGGACTTCCCAAGCGTCGGCGCTACTGAGAATATTATGATGGCCGCTGTACTGGCCGACGGATTAACGACAATAAGCAACGCCGCACGCGAGCCGGAAATTCAAGACCTGCAGCGCTTTCTGTCCGGCATGGGCGCGAAAATCATCGGGGCGGGCACAGACACGATAACGATTGAGGGAGTCAGCAGGCTTATACCATGCCGGTATCAAGTGATTCCCGACCGGATTGTTACAGGAACGGTTATGGTAGCGGCGGCCGTTACACGGGGGCAGGTTACGCTGCAAAATACGAGTCCCTCACACCTTACCTCTCTCATTCATGTGCTGCGCCGCGCAGGTGTTCAAATTACGGTTGACGGTGATATAATTAAAGTCGGCAGCGCAAGCCGGCCTAAAGCGATTGACCGGCTGGTGACTTCGCCTTACCCGGCATTCCCGACCGATCTGCAGTCGCAAATCATGGTCCTGCTCTCATTGGCCGACGGTGTCAGCGTAATGAAAGAAACGATATTTGAAGGCCGTTTCAAACATGTCGACGAGCTCTCGCGCATGGGAGCAGACATTCGGGTCGACTTGAATTCGGCGTTCGTCAGAGGCGTACCGAGGCTCTACGGGGCAACCGTAGAAGCGACCGACCTGCGCGCCGGCGCCGCACTCGTAATCGCAGGACTCGCCGCTCATGGAAAAACGGTCGTGGAGCAGGTTCATCACATTGACCGGGGTTACGACAGGATCGAAACGATGCTCGGCCGCCTTGGAGCCCGGATTTCGCGGTACTCGCCCATACCCAATAACCCTTTAATTCCTTAATGCTTTCATAAAACCGTATGCTAACCAGACCGTGAACGGCAACTCGCATTGCCGTTTGCGTTTGCACGGAGAGGGGACAAGTTATGCAAGAGAAGATACCCGTGCTGCGGGAACCTGTCCGCAAACGCCGAGGCGGCAAAAAACTGCTGGCTGTTCTGTTATTGCTATTTATCGTTATTTTATGTGTTCTCTTTTTTAATTCTTCCATCAGCAAAATTTCTTCAGTGTCGGTAGAAGGACAGAAATATACACTAGCGACGGACATACGGAAGGCGGCTGGAATAGCAGTCGGAGACGCCTTCTTCGGGACGACGGCAAGCACGATCCAGGCGAGGGTCAAAACGCTTAAGCCGATCGAGAAGGTTGATGTTATTAAATCGTTCCCGGGGAAGGTGCGAATCGTCGTTGAGGAATATCAAACGGTCGCCTTTGAATTGTCGGATCAAGGCGCCTTAACCGCGATTTTGTCGAATGGATCGAGCGTCCCGACCGGAGCCGATACGATAGTGGACAAGCCGATACTGTCCGGCTGGAAAGCGGACGATCCGGTCAAAGCGCAGCTTTGCAAAGAACTTGCAAGTATCCCCCCACAGTCGCTATCCGATTTCTCCGAGATTATTCCTGCGCCGTCGATGGCATACCCGGACCGCATAAAAATTTATACCCGGACCAGGTTTGAAGTAATTACGGCCGCTTCACTGCTTCCGCAGAAGATTTCCGCATTAAACGCGGTGATCGAAACACAGGAGCCGGGGCTCATAACGATGCTTCTTGCCGATACCTATGTTCCGTTCGCTCCGGATGCGGGGGAAAATAAAGATAACGGCAAAAAAGAGACTACTCAATAGCTTCAAAGAGTGATAGAATTTTAATTATGTAACTTTACAATCTCTTTTTTCATTTTTTTCTAAAGAATGCAGACCCGGCGCGGCAGCCGGGGCGCTTGGAAATATTATCAACATCGAAAAAATTGTAGAAAAAAGAGGGAAAATAGCTGCTGCGTTGAATAAGTAGAAATGCACGCAGAGACCGGGTATATAACGGAATCTATTAATGTTGAAACGGAGGTGCCACGGGCTTGAGCAGCAACGACATCATCGTCAGTTTGGACATCGGTACATCCAAGGTTCGTGCTATTATTGGCGAAGTAAATAACGGAGCCATTAATATTATTGGAGTTGGATCTGCCGACTCGGAAGGAATTCGTAAAGGGGCCATCGTTGATATCGACCAGACGGTCCAATCCATCCGCAATGCGGTGGATCATGCCGAACGGATGGTCGGAATTCAAATAAGTGACGTATACGTCGGTATTCAGGGAAACCATATCGGACTTCAAACGAATCATGGCGTTGTGGCCGTATCCAATGAAGACAGGGAAATCGGCGAGGAAGATATCGAGCGGGTACTGCAGGCTGCTAAAGTTGTCGCGCTTCCGCCGGAGAGGGAAATCATTAATCTGGTTTCGAAACAGTATCTGGTAGACGGGCTTGAAGGTATCTCGGACCCGCGCGGCATGATAGGCGTCCGGCTTGAAGTGGAAGCAACGGTCGTCACCGGAGCGAAAACGGCGATACATAATCTGGTCCGGTGCGTCGAGAAAGCCAATCTGCGGATCGCAGGCGTTATTTTAATGTCTCTGGCGTCAGGTCAAATGGCGCTGACCAAGGATGAGAAAATGATGGGGACCGTACTGGCCGATATCGGTGCTGGGTCCTGCACGATAGCGGTCTTCGAACAAGGCAGCATTTCCGCGACTTCAACGCTTCCCATTGGCGGGGAGTATGTAACGAGCGATATATCATACGGGTTGCGGACCCAAACCGAACAAGCCGAGAAGATCAAGCAGAAGTTCGGCTGCGCACTTATCGGCGATGCAGCCGAGGATCAGAAATTCAAAGTGATGCGCATGGGCAGCAACGTTGAGAAGGAATTTTCACAAGTCGATCTAGCCAACATCATCGAACCCCGGATGCAGGAAATTTTCCACCTTATTCGCCAAGAAGTACGTCGACTTGGATATAGCGACAAAATTAACGGCTATGTGCTGACAGGCGGCGCTGCAATGCTGCCGGGAACGCTCTCGCTGGCGCAAAGCGAGCTGGAATCGTCTGTACGCATTGCAGTGCCTGATTATATCGGCGTTAAAGACCCGTCTTTCACAAGCGGCGTTGGAATGATACAATACGTTTCCAAGCACATGAGGAATCGGTTAATTCCTGCTCCCAAGAAGAGCGCAAGCCGCAAAGCCGGAGCGCCTTCATCCGATAAACCAGGACTGTTCGAAAGATTGAAAAACATGTTTAGCGAATTCATTTGATCGGGGGATATAACAGAATGTTGGAATTCGATTTTGAAATGGAGCAGCTGGCCCAAATAAAGGTCATCGGCGTTGGCGGGGGCGGCAGTAATGCCGTTAACCGGATGATCGAAAATGGTGTCAGAGGCGTGGAATTTATTACGGTGAATACGGACGCTCAAGCGCTTCACATGGCGAGATCCGAGCAAAAGCTGCAAATTGGCGACAAGCTCACCCGCGGCCTTGGAGCCGGGGCGAACCCCGAGGTTGGGAAGAAAGCCGCTGAAGAGTCCCGCGAATCGGTCATGAACACGCTCAAAGGAGCAGACATGGTTTTCGTTACTGCCGGTATGGGAGGCGGTACGGGCACGGGCGCGGCTCCGGTTATAGCCGAGATCGCCCGCGAGTGCGGAGCCTTGACTGTGGGCGTCGTTACCCGCCCGTTCACCTTCGAAGGACGCAAACGGTCAGGACAAGCCGAGCTTGGCATTGAAGCGCTCAAAGAAAAAGTCGATACATTAATCGTCATCCCGAATGACCGGCTGCTTGAGATCGTCGACAAAAAAACGCCGATGCTCGAAGCCTTCCGCGAAGCGGATAACGTATTGAAGCAGGCTGTTCAGGGCATTTCGGATCTTATCGCGGTCCCTGGGCTTATCAACCTCGACTTCGCCGACGTTAAGACCATTATGACCGAGCGCGGTTCGGCGCTTATGGGAATCGGCGCGGCAACCGGGGAGAATCGTGCGGCAGAAGCTGCCCGCAAAGCAATCCAAAGTCCTCTTCTGGAGACTTCGATCGACGGTGCGCGCGGAATCATTATGAACATAACCGGTGGGTCCAACCTGTCGCTGTATGAAGTGAATGAAGCGGCGGAAATCGTTATTTCCGCCTCCGATCCGGAAGTGAATATGATCTTCGGAGCCAGCATCGACGAGAACCTTAAGGAAGAAATCAAAGTAACGGTTATTGCGACCGGTTTTGAGCACCGCAGCAGCCAGGCGGTACGCCGTACGCCGGCCGGCCAGCCTGCCGAAGCGGCGGGAGAGGCACGTCAGGCAGCTGCGCCTGGTCCGAAGCCATTTGGCAATACGGTATCGAGCGATCAGCTTGATATTCCGGCATTCCTTCGTAACCGACGTAATAACGACCGTTAAATCCGGGCTGAACCCGACCGCTATCCCTCTTCGAGGGAAGCGGTTTTTTTGCGTTTTTCCGAGATAATACCGCTTGTCACCCCCGAGACATCGACAAAAAAAGATCGCTGCTGACGGCATGTTTAGACAGACATTGTAATAGGATTTAAATATACTAGACACACAAGCCGAGGAACTCAGCAAGGCATGAGGGAATAGGCTGCAACCGGGAAGTGCGGCAGGAAGGTGAACGCGCTGGATGTTGTCTATATCGATGTCTATTTCATGATTAACCTGCTAATTGACGGTTCAACATTGCTCATGACAGCCTGGGTGCGGGGCTTTCGCGCAAAATGGTGGCGGGTGCTGCTGGCGGCGTTAATTGGTTCACTATACGCCGTTATGATCCTTTTCCCCCCATTATCGTTTATGTTTACAATCATTATTAAATTCGCTTTATCGATCGTGATGCTGCTTATGGCATTCGGATTTGGAAGCGTGCAGCATTTTCTGCGGCATATCGGGGCTTTCTATGGAGTGAACTTTGCTGCAGCGGGCGCTGTGTTCGGGCTTCACTATTTATTGATGAGCGGCTCGGCACCGGTTTGGAACTCATTTGTAAACGGCCATTTTCAGCTCAAATTGGGGATTGTGTTTGTATTTAGCGTCGTATGCGTCGGTTTTTATATTTTCCGCTCAATCGTGACTCAGCGTAAGGAAGGAGATCTTGTTCGCAGTCATCTTGCGGAGGTTAGAGTCACAATAGGAGACAGCCAGAGATCGTGTATTGGACTTATCGACACCGGCAACCAACTGTATGAACCGCTGACCCGTACACCGGTGATGGTAATGGAGGCTTCCATTTGGGAGGATGTGCTGCCGCCTTCATGGATCAACCGGATCAGGGATGCGGAGGTCGACAAACTGCTGCTTAATATGAACGATGAAGAGTTTGTGTGGCAGGACCGGCTGCGGCTTGTGCCCTATCGCGGGATTAACCGCGGGGCTCAGTTTATGCTTGCTATGAAGCCGGATGTCGTCTATGTGAAGAGGGAAGGCGAAACATTCGAAACACGAAAAGTGCTGATCGGCTTGGATGCCGGCAAATTAGTCGCAGATGGGGCCTATCAGGCAATTATCCATCCGTCGTTGCTGCAAAATAGAAGCGATACGATCGATCCAATTCAAAGTTCTTCGAGGAAGGATGGAACAGCATGCTCGTCAAATGGAAACTGACCCTGCAGTTATATTATTATCGTCTTTTGTTTTTATTCGGATTAAAAAGCGAGGAAATTTATTATATCGGCGGAAGTGAGGCGCTGCCCCCTCCACTCACGCGTGAAGAAGAGGAATATTTGCTCGAGAAGCTGCCTTCGGGCGACTCCGCAATACGCGCCATGCTAATCGAGCGCAATCTGAGGCTTGTCGTTTATATTGCAAGGAAGTTTGAGAATACGGGTATCCATATCGAGGATTTAGTTTCAATCGGAGCCATTGGACTCATTAAAGCGGTAAATACATTCGATCCGGAGAAGAAAATAAAGCTTGCAACCTATGCATCCCGCTGTATCGAGAATGAAATACTGATGTATTTGCGGCGCAACAGTAAGACAAGGACCGAGGTGTCGTTCGATGAGCCGCTTAACATCGACTGGGACGGCAATGAGCTGCTGCTCTCGGATGTGCTCGGTACCGAGAATGACACGATTTACCGGAATATCGAGGAACAGGTCGACCGTAAACTGCTGCACAAAGCGCTCGATAAGCTGACGGAACGGGAGCGAATCATCATGGAGCTGAGGTTCGGTCTGGCCGACGGCGAGGAGAAGACGCAGAAGGATGTGGCCGATTTGCTCGGCATCTCGCAATCATACATCTCCAGGCTGGAGAAGCGCATTATAAAACGCCTCCGCAAGGAGTTTAATAAAATGGTATAGGTGAAATGGATAATACTTACTTACTTGACGAAAGAAAGAAATTTTTATTCGATGTATAATTTGGCGAGTGTCGATAATATCCTTTAAAAGAGCGGCTTTTTCGCCTCTAAACCGGCGGAACAGCCGTTTTTTCAGAGGGAATAAATTGGGGGTCCGAGGAGATACTGTACATTAATGTTTCTCCTTGGGAGGTAATCACGTTGACCCGAAACAAAGTCGAGATTTGTGGAGTGGATACCGCGAAACTGCCTGTTCTGACCAATGTCGAGATGCGCGAGCTCTTCACGGCATTACAAACGCAGAATGAATGGTCAGCAAGAGAGAAATTGGTCAATGGCAACCTGAGGCTGGTGCTCAGTGTCATTCAGCGGTTTAACAACCGCGGGGAGTTCGTCGACGATCTGTTCCAGGTCGGCTGTATCGGCCTTATGAAGGCAATCGACAATTTCGACCTCAGTCAAAACGTGAAGTTTTCCACGTATGCCGTACCGATGATTATCGGTGAGATCCGCCGCTATCTGCGGGACAATAATCCGATTCGCGTTTCGCGCAGCTTGCGCGATATCGCCTATAAGGCGCTCCAGGTACGCGACAGCTTGACCAATCAAAATTCGAGGGAGCCGACTATTTTTGAAATTTCCGAGGCGTTAAACGTACCGAGAGAGGACGTCGTGTTTGCGCTCGATGCCATTCAGGACCCGGTATCATTGTTCGAACCGATTTATCACGACGGGGGAGACCCCATCTATGTGATGGACCAGATTAGCGACGACAAAAACAAAGATGTATCGTGGATCGAAGAGATTGCGCTGCGAGAAGCGATGCATAAATTAAACGACCGGGAAAAGATGATCCTCTCGATGCGTTTTTTTGAAGGAAAAACACAGATGGAGGTCGCCGATGAAATCGGCATCTCGCAAGCACAGGTTTCAAGGCTGGAGAAATCGGCCATCCAACAAATGCAAAAGCATGTGAAAACGTGAAACGGCGCGCGATGCGCCGTTTTTCTTTTCGTAGTATAGAGATGCAGAGCAGAAGACGCGGCAAGACGTAACTAAGTCTGAATCGCTTATATCGGCCGGTGTGGCGGCATTACCCGCCCCGGCCACTTTTTCGCAGCAGGGAGGACATTTTGCCCATTGCGAACATATAGTAGTATTAAAGGCGAGTGGACGAAAACCCTTGCGGAAACGTGGTGAGCGGTGAAGTGAAAATTTCGGATTTCCAAACGAAGGATGTCATTAATATCGTGGACGGCCGCAAGCTCGGCCAGGTAAGTGATCTCGAGCTTGACTTGCGTCAAGGGCGGATCGACTCGATTGTGGTACCCAACTACACGAAGTTTTTCGGTTTGTTCGGCGGGGGGACGGATGTCGTGATTCCATGGCGCAATATCGTGAAAATCGGAACGGATGTCGTTCTGGTGCGAATCGATGACACAAAGCTGCTCCGCAACGAAGAGGAAGACGTGCAGGCGCGGTAACGGGTTCCCGGGAAAAGACGCAAGCCGCGCGGGCGGGGAACTCCGCTCGCGCGGTTGAACGTTCCTGTGGTAAACTGGTTGCGAGGTGAATATCGGATGGAACCTTTTGAACGTATGGAGACAGCGAAGGGACCTTCGCTTTTTTTATTGCCCCGGTGGATGGAGGGCTACGGCGGTTTAAGCGCAGGCTTTACAAGCCGGCTGGGCGGGACAAGCGCCGAACCCTGGACCTCGCTTAACTGCGGGCTGCATGTCGGGGACGATGCAGGAAACGTTGTAGCCAACCGCAAGTTGCTGGCTGAAGCTCTGGCTTGGCCCTTCGACGCCTGGACTTGCGCCGAGCAGGTGCATGGCACCCGTGTATACCGTGTAACCGCCGCGGATCGCGGCAAAGGCAGGGAATCCCGTGAATCGGCTATAGCGGAGGCTGATGCACTCATGACGAACGAGAAAGACGTACTGCTCACGTCTTTTTATGCCGACTGCGTTCCGCTGTATTTTTTCGATCCCGTGTGCGGTGTTGTTGCGCTGGCTCATGCCGGATGGAAAGGCACGGTTATGGAGATTGCACGGCTTACGGCCGAGGCCATGAAGGAGCAGTACAATTGCAGCATGAGAAATATAAGGGCGGCAATCGGACCTTCCATCGGCCTCTGCTGCTATGAAGTCGACGGCATTGTGCTGGAACGCGCCCGGCCCCTTCAGGCTCAGCTGGAGCGAACGCTCCGGGGAGACGGCGTACCTGTAGAATCAGTCATTAAACCGACGGCAAACGGCAAAGCGCGGATTAACTTGAAAGAATTGAACCGACAGATTATGATAAAAGCAGGAATTTTGCCGATCAATATCGAAATGTCAGAGTGGTGCACCGGTTGTTCTACGGAACTCTTCTTCTCGCATCGTGCGGAAGGCGGAGCAACCGGCAGAATGGTCAGTTGGATCGGCATAGGAAGAGGTGGAGCGCACGCATGACTTTGTCGGACAGGATACAAACGGTGGAACGCCGTCTGAGCGAAGCGTGCCTGCGGAGCGGCAGAAGACGTGAAGATATAGAGCTGATCGCTGTGACCAAATATGTCGGCCTCCAGCAGACGGCAGACGTTCTTCGGCACGGGCTCGTCCATCTCGGCGAGAACCGCTGGCAGGACGCGGAAGCCAAGTGGAACGCAATCAGCGGCAGCCATGCCGAAGGCGGCGATACCAAGGCCGCTTCGAGTGAGGTAAAATGGCATTTCATCGGATCGCTTCAAACGAATAAAGTCAAGGACGTCATCGGAAAGTTTACATACATTCACTCACTGGACAGGTCTTCGCTTGCTCAAGCCATCGAACGGCGGGCCCAGCAGCTTGGCATAGTGGTCCCGTGCTTCATTCAAGTGAACGTCTCCGGCGAAGAGAGCAAGCACGGGCTTGCGCCTGAGCGGTTAACCGAATTCGCAAGGGAACTTGCCGACTTACCGCATATCGAGCCTGTCGGTCTTATGACTATGGCACCGCTGGGTGGGGAAGCGGAGCAGTCGCGGCCGGTTTTCCGCGGGCTGCGCGAGCTCAGGGACGAGCTTAATGCCAAGGCAGTGCTTCGGCAGCCGGTGAACGGGTTATCTATGGGCATGTCGGGCGATTTTGAAGTAGCCGTGGAGGAAGGCGCCACATGGCTGAGATTGGGCACCATACTAGTTGGGAGGAATGAACAATGAGCGTAATGACTAAGTTTATGAACTTTCTTGGCCTGCAGGAGGAAGAGGAAATCGTTCAACGCGAAAGAATCGACCACAATGAGGAGCAAGAGGTTGAAACTTCTTCGTTCGAAGCACGTAAACAAACCACGAAGGGCAGCAATGTCGTCAGCATCCATTCGCAGAAAAACGTTCGCGTTATTCTAAACGAACCGCGTTCGTATGATGAAGCGCAGGAAATCGCCGATCATTTGCGCTCGCGCCGGTCTGTTGTAGTTAACCTGCAGCGCGTGAGAACGGATCTGGCTGTACGGATAGTCGACTTTTTGAGCGGGACGGTTTATGCTTTAAACGGCAGCATCTCGAAGCTTGGGCCGAATATTTTTCTGTGCACGCCGGATACGGTTGAAATTCAAGGTACGATAACGGATATTCTGGCTGATGAGAACGACTACAAAAAGATGAGGTGACCTTGAGTTGACGATCGACAGTTTTGTTATGACGCTTTACAATATTTACAATTTTATGATTATCGGTTATATTCTGCTCTCGTGGCTCCCTAGCGCACGCGAAAGCTTTATCGGCGAATGGCTGGGTAAACTCGTAGAACCTTATTTGACGCCTTTCAGACGGATTATCCCGCCAATCGGCGGCATGCTTGATATATCTCCCATCGTTGCATTATTTGCGCTGCGGTTCGTGGCACTCGGGATCATTGCGATCCTTAACATGCTTTTCGGATGATGAAGCCGGATCTTTATGTTCATTTTCATCCCGACGAGCGGCCGTTCGTCGACCGGGCGTCCGAATGGATTGAACGGGCGGCTTACGCCCATGAGTTAAAACGGACTGACTTTCTTGATCCGCGTCAAGCCGATATTTTAACCGCTCTCGCAAACCGCCGTCCTGAAGTACAGCTTAAACTGTTCGGCGGTTATGACGGGGCCGAGCGGAGGCGGGCAATCGTCGCACCGGATTACCGAGTGCTGGATGACGAGGCTGAAGGCATTTCGCTCATTGAGATAAGCGGCGGAACGCAGGGACATTTGGAGCTCGATCACGGAGATTATTTGGGAGCATTGCTGGGACTCGGGATCAAAAGGGACCGGATTGGCGATCTGCAGGTGCATGAACAGTTTTGCCATTGTCTCGTAGTCGATGAAATCGCCGATTATGTGAATGTTCATTTGCGTCAAGTCCACCGGGTTCATGTCCTGACGGACATTATCCCTCTAACGGGGCTGCAGATAGCGGCTCCGGAACTGGAGGAGCAGAACTTATCGGTGGCTTCTTTGCGTCTGGACGGCATTGCCAGCGATGTTTACCGTATCAGCCGGTCGAAAATAGTAGACCCGATACGAGCGGGAAAATGCCGCGTCAATTGGAAGGCGGAGGAAGATCCGTCCGCTTTGCTTAAGGACGGGGACGTCGTTTCGATGCAGGGGCTCGGCCGCTTTAAGGTGCTCGCTGTCGAGGGTGTTACCAAGAAAGGGAGAGTGCGGGTCAAAATCGGCAAATTTGTCTGACGGTTTGCAGGATTTTGACCCGATCTGTCGAATCTTACATATAATCTTTAACTTACCGGCTATGAATTTTCATACTCTTGGGAGGTGCGCCAATGCCGCTTACGCCATTGGACATACATAACAAAGAATTTGGCAGACGTCTTCGCGGATACGATGAAGATGAAGTGAACGAATTCCTGGATCAGGTCATCAAGGATTATGAAGCGCTTATTCGCGAGAATAAAGAAATGCAAAATCAGGCGCTCTCGCTTCAGGAGAAGCTGAATCACTTCACCAACATCGAAGAAACGCTGAGCAAGACGATCATAGTCGCGCAGGAAGCTGCCGACGAAGTGAAGACCAACGCCAAGAAAGAAGCGCAGCTCATCGTCAAGGAAGCCGAGAAGAATGCCGACCGCATTATCAACGAGGCGCTCTCAAAGTCGCGGAAGGTTGCGCTGGAGGTGGAGGAGCTCAAGAAGCAGGCTTCGATTTACCGCGCCCGGTTCCGGTCGTTGGTGGAAGCGCAGCTTGATTTGCTCAGCCACGACGGCTGGGACTCCCTCGAAGGCGGAGAAAGATTGGCCAGCGAGATTTCGCGCGGCTCTTGATTTACCGCCCTTTCGTTTGACAATTAACACGCAATCGCGTATAAATGTATTAATCATTGATTAACTTCGTTGACGAGAACGAGTACGTCATGTGTCAGTACCACAGAGAGCCGGCGATTTGCTGAAAGCCGGTGTGCGGACAATGTCGGAATATCCTCTCCGAGAAGCGGTGCCGAAAGGGCATGGATGCGGCAGTATTAGAGAGCCGGAGTAATCGGGCAATCTCTATGAGAGGCGTATCGATGGCGACTAAGCGCTGCCGGAAGTCCACCGTTACCCGGAACGCGGATATTGACTGTCCGTGACTAAGGTGCCATGCAGGATGGCGCAGTGGTACAGCCTGTATTTACAGGTGCGTCCGCCGCATCATTATGTATGGAACAAGGGTGGTAACGCGAGCATGCCCTCGTCCCTTTATTGGGACGGGGCTTTTTTTGTTTTTTAAATCATAAGGAGGTGGCTGCAATGCAGCGCGTCGATGTGAAAGAGCGGGCCCGAAGCCGCGATTTGCGTGTACTGGCCAAATGGAAAGAGGAAAATACGTTTGAGAAATCGATAGAAAATCGCGCCGGGAAGGCGAATTTCGTCTTCTACGAAGGGCCGCCGACGGCAAATGGAGCGCCGCATATCGGGCACGTTCTCGGCCGCGTCATCAAAGACTTTATATGCCGGTATAAGACAATGTCCGGATACCGCGTCGTCCGCAAAGCGGGCTGGGATACGCACGGTTTGCCCGTTGAGCTGGGCGTGGAGAAGCAGCTTGGCATTTCCGGCAAACAGGAGATTGAGAAGTACGGCGTCGAAGCATTTGTTAAGAAGTGCAAGGACAGCGTATTCGAGTACGAACGCCAGTGGCGGGAATTGACGGAAGCTATCGCCTACTGGACCAATATGGATGATCCCTATATAACGCTTGACAATAATTATATCGAGAGCGTGTGGCAAATTTTATCGACGATTCATGGTAAAGGCTTACTTTATCGCGGCCACCGCGTTAGCCCGTACTGCCCTTGCTGCCAGACGACGCTCAGCTCGCACGAAGTGGCTCAGGGCTACGAGGATGTCAAAGACTTAAGCGCTACGGTAAAGTTCAAGCTCGCTGACGGCGCGTTTATGCTTGCCTGGACGACCACGCCGTGGACGCTGCCTGCGAATGTTGCGCTTGCGGTTAATCCGCAGCTTGACTATGTACGCGTCAAGAAAGACGGGCAGCTGTACATTGTTGCCGCCGGTCTTGTGGAAAGCGTGATGAAGGACGATTATGAAATCGAATCGACGCTGAAAGGCCAGGAGCTTGTCGGGCTGAGTTATGAACCGCCGTTCCCCTATGTTCCGGTCGATAACGGGCACTTTGTCATCCCTGGGGATTTCGTCAGCGACACAAGCGGTACAGGTATCGTTCACATCGCGCCGGCACATGGCGAAGATGACTACAAGGTGGCCCGTCTTAACGGCGTCAGCTTCTTGAATGTCGTCGATAATGCCGGCCGCTACGTCGAAGCGGTCAGCGACCTGGCAGGGCGATTCGTGAAAGATTGCGATATCGATATTGTAAAAATGCTCAGCGAACGTTCGCTCCTGTTCTCAAAGGAACGCTACGAGCATAGCTACCCGTTCTGCTGGCGCTGCAAATCACCGCTCATCTACTACGCGACGGAGAGCTGGTTCATCGAGACGACGGCAGTGAAGGAACAGCTTATCGCCAATAACAACAGCGTCGATTGGTATCCGGGGCATATAAGGGAAGGCCGGTTCGGCAAGTTCCTGGAAGAATTGGTGGATTGGAATATCAGCCGCAACCGTTACTGGGGAACGCCGCTGAACGTATGGGTGTGCGATAGCTGCGGCGGACAGCATTCGCCGGGCAGCAGGGCTGATCTGGTCGCCCGCGCGACCGCACCGGTCTCGCCCGATATTGAGCTTCACAAGCCATATGTCGATGAAGTGAAGCTGAACTGTCGACACTGCGAAGGCGGCGTGATGACGCGTACTTCCGAGGTGATCGACGTGTGGTTCGACAGCGGCTCGATGCCGTTCGCACAGCATCATTATCCTTTTGAGAACGAGGAGAAGTTTGCATCTCAATATCCTGCGGACATCATCTGCGAAGGGGTTGACCAGACGCGCGGCTGGTTCTTCAGCCTGTTGGCCGTATCGACGCTTTACAACGGCAAAGCGCCGTATAAAGCAGTCATCTCCACCGGGCACATTCTGGATGAGAACGGACAGAAAATGTCCAAATCCAAAGGGAATGTCATCGATCCCTGGGAGATCATTAACGAATACGGAACAGACGCATTCCGCTGGGCTTTGCTCTCCGATAGCGCGCCGTGGAACAGTAAGCGTTTCTCGCGGGGAATCGTAGGCGAGGCCAAGTCGAAGGTGATCGATACGATCGTCAATACGCATGCTTTCTTCGCGCTGTACGCTTCGATCGACGGTTATGATCCAGAGACGCAGCCGCACCGGGTATCCGGGGGCAAGCTTGACCGCTGGATCGTGTCGAGGCTTAACAGCCTCATCCGGCAGGTTGATAGGGGGCTTGCGGCAAACGACTTCCTTAACCCGGCGAAATCGATCGAGGTGTTTGTCGACGAACTCAGCAACTGGTACATCCGCCGTTCGCGCGACCGGTTCTGGGGAAGCGGCTTGTCGGATGACAAGCTGGACGCATACGGCACACTTCGTCACGTGCTGCTTACGCTTGCACGGCTGATTGCGCCGTTCGCGCCGTTGATGGCCGAGGATCTGTACGGAAATTTGGGCGGCGGGGGCAGCGTTCATCTGGCTGATTATCCGCAGGCCGATACGGCTGCAATTGATGATTCGCTGGAGCGTGACATGGAAACGGCCCGGCAAATTGTCGAACTCGCGCGAAATGTCCGCAACGAGTCCGGCATCAAGACACGTCAGCCTCTTTCCGAGCTTATTGTGGCACTTGACCGTGAGTTCGAATTGTCCGGCTACGAGGCTATTATCAAAGACGAAATCAACGTAAAGGCGATCAAGATAGCAAGCGGCGACAGCGGCTTTGTCGATTTCACCTTCAAGCTGAACCTTAAGGCGGCCGGAAAGAAATACGGCAAGCATGTAGGCCCGATTCAGGCATATCTGAAGACACTCACTCCGGAGCAAACGCGCGCCGCCGTACAACTGGGCGAGCTTGCGTATGCGTCTTCCGAAGGCGAAACGATGACCATTACACTGGATGAGCTGCTTGTGGAGAAGCAGGCGAAATCCGGGTTTGCTTCCGCTTCAGGCTACCAGCTGACGGTGGCGATCAACACCGACATCACTCCTGAGCTGGAGCAGGAAGGATATGTCCGGGAAGTGATCCGCGCCGTTCAGGATACACGCAAGAAGCTCGATCTTCCGATCGAGAAGCGCGTTCAGCTCGTGCTAGACGTTGACAGCGAGCTGCTTGCAGCGCTTCAAGCGTTCGAATCAGTGCTGTTCGAGAATGTCCTGCTCAGCGGCGTCGAATACGGCAAACGCGCCGGGATGGAGCGGGTACCGCTAGGAGAGAAAGAAATTGGAATTCTAATCGGCGGATAAGGGAATAGTACTCTTATCGCAGCCAAATAAACGAACGCCCATGCAAAAGCTGCCGGCGAACGGCGTAAAGCCGCAAACGGCAGCCTGTGCAGGGGCGTTCTTTGCTGAAACAATAAGAAGTCCGAATCATCGCTTCACTACGCTAATTTTTCGGAAAGAAACCCGCTGCTTTGCCGCAGGGGGTTGCAGAATCCAATCGCTTAAGGCATCCAAGTGATGGTTCATGCAAGGCGACGGCCGTTTCTTCATACGTGGGAGGAATGAATTTGTCCGAGGAAACGAAGGACTTAGATGCGATCCGCCGCTCGATGGAGGCACTCGATCGACGGCTTAAGAAAGTGGCAGAAGACATGGAACAAGTGCAAATAGCCGATTATGTCCAATTGCTCAACCGTCCTTTTTCGCTTATATGGCGCAATATACTCGCCGGTACGGCAAGGGGGGTCGGCATCGCAATCGGTTTCACTTTTTTCGCCGCCACTATCGTTTACATCTTACAGATGCTGGGGAAATTGAATTTGCCGATTGTAGGCGATTATATCGCGGATATAGTCCGCATCGTGCAGCATCAGCTGGAGGGAAGCGTTCGCTAAAGGGGGAGGGCGGGAGGTTAATCCGGCTCCAACCCGCGGTCTCCTTCATTGTGCTCGATGTAATCGTAGTATTCTTTATTCCGTACGACACTGACGAATTTGCCTGTGATGTCGGTGGCAAGGAAGCTTTCAAGCGACTCCACATAGCCATCCTCTTCACCCGTTTCAATGCCAATCTCCTCATAAGATTCGACATTGCGGTTCTCGGACATGGCAGGGGAGTCGGAGTTTCCCCACCGTTCTACGATCTGCCAGGCGTCTTCTCCGTCAAAGGCGTTGTACTCGTCATGCTCATCCATACTGGACCGTCCGAACGGCGGCTTAAGAAACTGCTCCTCGACCGGCCTTCGATCGGAAACTTCCTGACGCGGAGAGTGGTCAACACAGTAAAGCGTATCAGGAACCGCCTGCAAACGCTCGAACGGAATTGGAGCGCCGCAGGTAAGGCAGGTGCCGTAATCGCCTTGATTCATCGCCGTTAATGCGGCAATAATCCGGGTTAGCCTCAAGTCCTCACGTTCAAGCAGCGAAATATCCTTTCCTCGCTCATAGGTTTCGGATGCGACGTCCGCGGGGTGGTTGTCGATCAGCGACAGCTCGCCAGTGTTGTCTCGCTGTGACGAGGCAAGCCCGTAATGCTCGTTATCCGAGAGCCGCTCTTCAGTCTCGGCTTTATCCTTTTCAAGGAGACCTCGGAGTTCATTTAGCTGATTGGGGGTAAGTTGTGTCATAAGCGCTTAAGCCCTCTTTCCTCATTCATCTGATGGTCAAAGCGATGACATTAGTTTTCGCTGCCGGGGTTAATTTTAATAAGGGCATCAATGGGAGTTATGATGATGCTGGGTGAGGTAAGTGCGGAGGGTGGGCGGCTGGTAGCGAATATGGGAATATGCTACAATGTTTGGGACAAGGGGGCATGATGATTTGAGATTTTATTATTACTGGATAGCATTATTCGTCTTTATAATCGACTTTGTAACGAAGAAAATTATCGAATACAAGCTCACGATCGGTGAACAAATCAATGTGCTCGGCGACGGCTTTTTCATTATTACCTCCGCGCGTAACCGGGGAGCGGCATTCGGAATTTTGCAGGAACAGACGATTTTCTTTATTTGCATAACGCTTATCGTCGTCGGAGGCATTGTTTGGTATTTGGAGAAAAACCGCCGGTCCGGCAGAGTGCTGATGCTGGTCGGACTCGGAATGGTGCTCGGAGGCGCTGTAGGCAATTTTCTCGATCGCGCATTGTACGGCGAAGTGGTCGACTTTTTGCAATTTACGTTCGGAAGCTACATTTTCCCTATATTCAATGTGGCCGATTCTGGTATCGTTTGCGGCGTAGGCCTGATATTGCTTGATTCCATCCTGTCCATGAAAAAAGAGAAAGAAAACGAGAACGGAGATTCCAATGAACGAAACGAATCAGTCGAAAAGCAGCCAATTCAGTGAGGAACAGCTTGAGTTCACGGCTGCCGAATCCGAAATCGGCGAGAGGCTTGACAAATATGTAACGGAAAGCCTTGAAGAAGGCGTGGTTTCACGGACGCAGGTGCAGGATTGGATCAAGACTGGTGCGGTCACTGTAAACGGCCGTCAAGTAAAACCCAATTACAAGCTCGCAGCTGCAGATATGGTCGTTATTGTCGTGCCTGAGCCTGAAACGGCCGTTATCGATCCGGAACCCATCCCGCTTGATATCGCTTATGAAGACGGAGATGTGATCGTCATCAACAAGCCGAGGGGGATGGTCGTACATCCTGCGCCGGGCCACTCTTCGGGTACGGTAGTCAATGCGCTCATGCACCATTGCAAGGATCTATCCGGTATCAATGGCGTAATGCGTCCGGGCATCGTGCACCGGATCGACAAGGACACATCGGGATTGCTGATGGCCGCGAAGAATGATCTTGCTCACTCTTCGTTGGCGGCACAGCTTAAAGACCATTCGGTAACGCGCAAATATATTGCGCTGGTACACGGTAACGTACCGCACGAGCACGGTACGGTGAATGCGCCGATCGGGCGCGATCCTCACGACCGCAAGCTGTTCACGGTCACGGAAAAGGGCAGCAAGCACGCGGTAACCCACTTTGCCGTGATGGAGCGTTTCGGTGATTATACTTTGCTGGAGCTGCAGCTGGAGACCGGAAGGACGCACCAAATTCGCGTACATATGAAGTATATCGGACACCCGCTGGCCGGCGATCCTGTTTACGGACGAAGCAAGACGATTGCCTTGAAAGGGCAGGCGCTGCATGCGGCCGTTCTGGGCTTCAATCACCCCCGCACAGGCGATTATATACAGTTTGAAGCGCCGCTTCCTGCCGACCTGGAGCGGGAGCTGGCGATACTAAGACAGCGTTAAGTGTGAAAAGTGCAAACTTTTCGCCATTTTCTTTATTATGTTGGATATGAGGAATACGCTATGATGATAGCAATTACAACTCCGAATAATGAACCACAGAAAGGTGAGAGTGAATCCGAATGACACAGATCAACAACAATTATTCCTTGCTGCAGGGCAGCTATCTGTTTTCCGAAATCGCCAAGCGGCGCACGAAATTTATCCAGGAAAATCCTAATGCGCAAATTATCAGCCTGGGGATCGGCGACGTAACTCGCGGCCTTCCCGATTCGGTTGTCCAAGCGATGCATAAGGCAGTGGACGAGCTGGCAAGCCCGGAAGCGTTCCGCGGCTACGGTCCGGAGCAGGGATACGATTTTCTTATTCAGGCCATTATCGAAAACGATTATAAGGCGCGGGGCATAGATATTGCGGTGAACGAGGTGTTCGTCAGCGACGGCTCGAAATGCGATGTAGGCAATATTCAGGAAATTTTCAGCCAGGATGCGGTTGTCGCGGTTCAGGATCCGGTATATCCGGTTTATGTCGACACGAATGTAATGGCAGGCCGTTCCGGGCAGTTTAATAAAGAAAAAAATCAATACGAGAACATTGTATACCTTCCGTGCAGCGCGGAGAACGATTTTACGCCAAGCCTGCCGGACCGTAAGGTCGATTTGATTTACTTATGCTATCCGAACAATCCGACCGGTATGACGCTGACCAAAGAAGAGCTCAAGCGCTGGGTTGATTATGCCAAAGCAAATAACTGTATCATATTGTACGACTCAGCTTATGAAGCGTTTATCCAGGAGAAAGATGTGCCGCGCAGCATTTATGAAATCGAAGGCGCCAAGGAAGTGGCGATCGAGTTCCGCAGCTTCTCGAAGACAGCCGGCTTCACCGGCGTTCGCTGCGCCTATACGGTTGTTCCCCGCGAACTGAAAGCGAAGGATGCGGAGGGCAATACTGTAACGGTAAACGATCTGTGGAACCGCCGCCATACGACGAAGTTCAATGGGGTTTCGTATGTGACTCAACGAGGCGCGGCTGCGATTTATTCGCCAGAAGGCAAGTCGCAAATAGCCTCCATTATCGACTATTACATGACTAACGCAGGCATTATCCGCGACGGATTGGCTTCGCTTGGCCTGGAAGTGTTCGGCGGGGTTAACGCACCTTACATTTGGCTCAAAACGCCAAACGGCCTCGATTCATGGGCTTTCTTCGACAAATTATTGTCGGAAGCGAAGATTGTGGGCACGCCGGGGGTCGGGTTCGGACAAAGCGGTCAAGGGTATTTCCGTCTGACTGCTTTCGGAAGCCGCGAAAATACGGAAAAAGCGGTTGAACGAATTACGAAATTAAGTCTGTAAGCGTGTAGACTCCACTTACGGCTCATGAAAAGATGAAATTGATAAGAAGTATTGACATCAATTGTCGAACGTGGGATAATTCTTTTGATAAACAGCAGTACCTTTAATTCAGTCCAGAGAGGCTGTCAAGGTAGCGTGAATAGTTGAATTCGAACGGTCGACGGGACTTACTGACGCTTGCTCCTTGGGCATAGGCGGCACTAGTCCGGGAGCGAACCGCCCGATTCACGAGAAAGTACGCACTCCTTGCGCTAGCCCGCAAGGAGTTTTTTTGTGGCGGAAATTGAGCAGCTTTGTTTGGATTCAAGGAGGAGGCGGATAAACCATATGGATGAGCAGCATCGTATCATCATGGACGAGACGGCAATCCGCCGGGCGCTTACGCGAATCGCCCATGAAATTGTCGAGAAGAACAAAGGCATCGACAATTGCCTGCTTGTCGGCATTCGAACACGCGGCATTTATTTGGCTGATCGGGTAGCCGAGCGGATCCGCGAAATCGAAGGCCTGCCGGTTGAAGTGAATGCGCTCGACATCACCCCTTACCGCGACGACCGTGGAGCGGTCAATCCATCAAGCGAGGCTGCGAAAGAGCAGACCGCTGCTTCATCGGGCGGGGCGGGCGGCGGGGTGCAAGTGCAGGACAAACGGGTAATTTTGTTTGATGATGTGCTTTACACCGGGCGCACGATAAGAGCCGCGATGGATGCGCTGATGGACTGCGGCAGGCCGCAGATGATTCAACTGGCGGTTCTTGTAGACCGGGGTCACCGGGAGCTTCCGATAAGGCCGGATTACGTGGGCAAGAACGTGCCGACCTCCAAGCAGGAACAGATCGAAGTGTCGCTTCAGGAAGTGGATCATGAAGATAAAGTGACCATAATCCATCAAAGGGGGGCAAGCTTAGAATGACGGCTGTAACGTTAAAGCAGCGCAGTTTGCTTGGCTTGAAGGAATTGGACAAAGAAGAAATCATGTCGATATTGAACCGTGCCGCATATTGGGAAGCTCAGCCGGAGAAAGTGCAGCCGGTGCTGCAGGGTAAATTTGTAGCCAACATGTTTTTTGAGAACAGTACGCGGACCCGGTTTTCGTTCGAGGTTGCGGAGAAGCGGCTTGGTGCCGAAGTATTAAACTTCTCAGCGGCCGTATCAAGCGTTCAAAAAGGCGAGTCCATCTACGACACGGTACGCACACTCGAGTCAATGGGAATCGATGCAGGGGTCATTCGGCTGAAGCCGATCGGCGTTCTGGCCGATCTAGCCACGAAGATCAAGGTGCCGCTAATCAATGCCGGGGACGGCAACAACGAGCACCCGACGCAAGGGCTGCTGGACTTGTATACGATGCGGAAGCAGTTCGGAGAGTTGAAGGGACTGACAGTCTCCATTATCGGGGACATCCTTCACAGCAGGGTGGCCAGATCCAATCTGTGGGCGCTTAAGAAGCTCGGCGCCAATGTCCGGTTCTGCGCCCCGCCGAATATGAAGGCACCGGAGCTCGAAGCTCCTTATATCGGCATAAACGAAGCATTGGAATCCGACGTCATCATGATGCTTCGCGTACAGCTGGAGAGACACGAGAACGGCATGATCAAGTCTGCCGAGGATTACCGGGAGCAATATGGATTGACGGCAGAGCGGGCCAAACGGATCGCGCCGCATGCGATCATCATGCATCCGGCACCGATCAACAGGAATGTCGAGATTGACGACGAGCTGGTGGAGCACCCGCAGTCGCGAATTTTCCCGCAAATGCAAAACGGCGTACCTGTTAGGATGGCCGTCATCGAGCGCGCGCTCGGATAACCAGAGGGAGCCGGATTGCAGGCACCGAAAGGAGAAATAAACGAAGATGTCATTATGGATATTAAACGGGCAAATTTGGAACGAGAGCTCGGGTCGGCTGGAAACGAAGCATGTGCGCATCGAGAACGGAATCATATCGGCATTTGCGGACGGGGCAGCCGATTCGCTTGATACAAGCGGACACGATATTATCGACGCGAAAGGCAGACTGGTATCCGCCGGTTTCATCGATATGCATGTCCACCTGCGCGAACCGGGTTTCGAATATAAAGAGGACATCGCAAGCGGTACGCGTTCCGCGGCGAAAGGCGGCTTTACGACCATCGCATGCATGCCGAATACAAGGCCGGTAACCGATACGCCGGATACAGTCCGGTACATACTGGACAAAGCAGACACCGAGGGGATCGTCAAGGTGCTGCCGTATGCGGCGATTACGAAGAACGAGCTTGGCCGGGAGCTGACTGATTTTGCAGCGCTGAAGGAAGCCGGGGCAATCGGGTTCACGGACGACGGCGTGGGCGTGCAAAACGCGCAGATGATGAAGAACGCGATGAATCTTGCCGCTTCCATCGGAATGCCGATCATCGCGCACTGCGAAGACGATTCGCTTGTCGAAGGATTGTACGTATCGGAAGGGAAATTCGCCGAGAAGCACGGCATTAAGGGCATTCCGAATGAATCGGAAGCGATTCACGTCGGCAGGGACATCCTGCTTGCGGAAGCGACTGGCGTTCACTATCACGTCTGCCATGTAAGCACCGAACAATCGGTGCGGCTGATCCGCCTGGCGAAACAGGTCGGTATTCGTGTAACCGCGGAGGTTTGCCCGCATCACTTGATTTTATCGGATGAGGACATTCCCGGGATGGATTCGAACTGGAAAATGAATCCTCCGCTTCGGACCCCCCGCGACGTCGAGGCGGTAATCGAAGGGCTTCAAGACGGAACGCTTGATATGATTGTGACGGACCATGCTCCGCATAGCGCGGAGGAGAAAGCGCGAGGTATGCAGCTTGCTCCGTTCGGCATCGTCGGGTTTGAGACGGCGTTCCCGCTTATGTACACGAAATTCGTACGCTCCGGCAAATGGACGCTAGGCTTCCTGCTGCAGCGCATGACCTCGGATCCGGCTCGGGTGTTCGGACTGAAAAGCGGACAGCTTGCGGTCGGCGCCCCTGCGGACATTACGATTGTCGATATCGATAACGAACGGGATGTTCAGCCGGAGACATTCGCTTCAAAAAGCAAAAATACGCCGTTTGGCGGTTGGAACTTATACGGTTGGCCGGTGCTGACGATGGTGGATGGCGCCGTTGTATGGTCGGAGCTTTAGGACATTAGACAAGTAACAGTTCAACTTAGATCAAGCTGATGCATACCGGGCGCAGCCTTCTGCGCGAGCCGAAGGCGTCCCGGGAAAGCAGAGCGAAAACCTTTAGGAGTGATACGGATGCAGGCGAGATTGTTATTGGAAGACGGTACGCTGTTCACGGGCCTCGGCTTCGGCGCAGAGGGTCAGTCAACCGGAGAAGTGGTGTTCAATACCGGGATTACAGGATATCAGGAGGTCATCTCCGATCCTTCCTACTGCGGGCAAATCGTAACGATGACCTATCCGCTTATCGGGAATTACGGCATTACGCGGAATGACTTTGAATCGGTCAGTCCTTTCATTCACGGCCTTGTCGTGCGTCGTCACGAGCCGGTTCCGAGCAACTGGCGCGCTGAATATACGATTGACCGGCTTCTGAAGGAATATGGAATCATCGGGATCAGCGAGATCGATACCCGGATGCTGACCCGTATTTTGCGCCACCACGGAACGATGAAGGGGATTATAACGACAGGTACGGAGCGCGTTGAAGAGCTGCAGGAACGGATGGGCATAACGCCTGTAATGACCGACCAGGTAGCCCGCACTTCAACGAAGAGCATCTTCTCGAGCCCGGGCGAAAGCGAACGGATCGTGCTTGTTGATTTCGGAGCGAAGAGCGGGATTCTGCGCGAGCTCACAAAGCGGGGATGCGACGTCATTGTCGTTCCGCACGATACGACAGCGGAGCAAATCCGCCGCCTGAAGCCGGACGGCATACAGCTCTCCAACGGCCCCGGGGATCCGAAAGACGTGCCGCATGCCGTCAAGATGATTAAAGAATTGCTCGGCGAATATCCGATCTTCGGCATTTGCCTTGGCCATCAACTGTTCGCGCTCGCTTGCGGCGCCGACACTTCGAAGCTGAAATTCGGCCATCGCGGTGGTAACCATCCTGTTAAGGATCTGGCGACAAACCGCTGCTACATCACTTCGCAAAATCATGGCTATACCGTGCTCGAGGAATCGGTACAGGATACGATGCTGGCCGTTACGCACATCAACAACAACGATCGCACGATCGAGGGATTGAAGCATAAGGTTCATCCGGCATTCTCGGTTCAATACCATCCGGAAGCGGCGCCTGGACCGTTCGACTCCAGTTACTTGTTCGACGAATTCCTGGAAATGATCCGCGATTACAAGAAAAACAACCCGCAGAGACCGCGTCAAGCCCAGCTTGCGGAGGCATTGAGAGGAGAACTGCAGTATGCCCAAAAATAACAAGCTCAAAAAAATTCTAGTCATCGGCTCCGGCCCGATTGTCATCGGACAGGCGGCGGAGTTCGACTATGCCGGTACCCAGGCTTGCCAGGCGCTCAGAGAAGAAGGCTATGAAGTCGTTCTGATCAACAGCAACCCCGCCACGATCATGACAGATACCAATATGGCTGATAAAGTTTACATCGAGCCGATCACGCTCGAATTCGTAACCCAAATAATCCGCCAGGAGCGTCCGGACGGCTTGCTTCCGACTCTGGGCGGTCAAACCGGCCTTAATATGGCGGTGGAGCTGGCCCGCGCGGGCGTGCTGGAGCGTGAAAACGTACAGCTGCTCGGTACGCAATTGACTGCGATCGAGCGTGCCGAAGACCGTGACCTGTTCCGCGATCTCATGCGTGAGCTGGAGCAGCCGGTACCGGAGAGCGTTATCGTTACGACCGTGCAGGAGGCCCTTGATTTCGCCAACGAGATCGGTTACCCGATCATCGTCCGTCCCGCTTATACGCTGGGAGGCACGGGCGGCGGCATTTGCTCCAATGAGGAAGAGCTGCTCGAAATCGTTGCTTCGGGTATTCGTTACAGCCCGATCAACCAGTGCCTGATCGAGAAATCGATCGCCGGGATGAAAGAAGTCGAGTACGAGGTTATGCGCGATGCCAACGACAACTGCATCGTGGTGTGCAACATGGAGAACTTCGATCCGGTCGGCGTTCATACGGGCGATTCGATCGTCGTTGCTCCAAGCCAGACGCTGTCGGACCGCGAGTACCAGATGCTTCGTTCGGCGTCACTCAAAATCATCCGCGCTCTGAGCATTGAGGGAGGCTGTAATGTCCAGTTCGCGCTTGACCCGAACAGCTATCAATATTATGTAATTGAAGTCAACCCGCGCGTAAGCCGTTCATCCGCGCTTGCTTCCAAAGCGACCGGTTATCCGATCGCCAAGATGGCGGCCAAAATCGCAGTCGGTTATACCCTTGACGAGCTTGTCAACCCGGTAACCGGACAAACCTATGCATGCTTCGAGCCGACGCTCGATTATATCGTATCCAAAATCCCGCGTTGGCCGTTTGATAAATTTACCTCGGCAAACCGCAAACTCGGCACCCAAATGAAAGCGACCGGCGAGGTAATGGCTATCGGCCGTACGTTCGAGGAGTCGATTCACAAAGCGGTTCGCTCGCTCGAGATCGGCGTTCACCGTCTTCACCTGAAGGATGCTTTCGAGCTGAGCGAAGAAACGCTTCGCATGCGTTTGCAGAAGCCGGACGATGAGCGGATGTTCCTTGTCGCCGAGGCGTTCCGTCGCGGCTACCAGCTGCAGGACATTCAGGATTTGACGAAAATCGACTGGTGGTTCCTTGATAAGATTGAAGGCATCGTTCGCTTTGAGGATGAACTGCGCCGTGCTCCCAAGCTTACGAATGAACTGCTTTACTCCGCCAAAAGAAAAGGCTTTTCCGACCGCTCCATCGCAGAGATCCGCCGCGAAGGCGGACATAAGGATTTCGCAAGCGAGCATGACGTGCGCGAGTTCCGCTTGGCGCAGGGACTGAAGCCGGTATACAAAATGGTAGACACATGCGCGGCCGAGTTTGAGGCTACGACGCCATACTATTACTCGACCTATGAAACAGAGAACGAAGTGACCGAGACAGCCAAGGAGAAAGTGCTGGTGCTGGGCTCGGGCCCAATCAGGATCGGTCAAGGGATCGAGTTTGACTACTCTACGGTTCATGCGGTATGGGCGATCCAGGACGCAGGATATGAAGCTGTCATTATCAACAACAACCCTGAGACGGTTTCTACGGACTTCTCGACCTCGGACCGTCTGTATTTCGAGCCTCTCTTCTTCGAGGACGTGATGAACGTTATCGAGCAGGAGAAGCCGATTGGCGTAATCGTACAATTCGGCGGTCAGACGGCGATCAATCTCGCAGCGCCGTTGACGAAAGCCGGCGTCCGCATTCTGGGCTCGAGCCTTGAGAGCATTGATGCCGCGGAAGACCGCAAAAAATTCGAAGCGCTGCTCAGAAAGCTGGACATTGCACAGCCGAAAGGAAAAACCGTGACTACAGTGGGCGAGGCGGTCGAAACCGCCGCCGGACTCGGTTATCCGGTGCTTGTTCGCCCGTCTTACGTCCTTGGCGGCCGCGCGATGGAGATCGTCTACTCCGATGACGAGCTGCTCAGCTACATGGAGCAGGCAGTGAAGATCAATCCGGAGCATCCGGTTCTCATCGACCGCTATATGCTTGGCAAAGAAGCCGAAGTCGATGCGATTTGCGACGGCGAGACGGTACTCATCCCCGGGATAATGGAGCATGTTGAGCGCGCCGGCGTCCACTCCGGCGACTCGATAGCGGTGTATCCGCCGCAGTCGCTAAGTGATAAGCAGAAGCAGCAAATGATCGACATAACGATAAAAATCGCCAAAGAGTTTAAAGTTATCGGTCTGGTCAACATTCAGTTCGTCATTTTTCAGGATGAAGTATATGTCATTGAAGTCAACCCGCGCTCGTCGCGCACGGTTCCGTTCTTAAGTAAAGTAACCAACATTCCGATGGCCAATCTGGCGACCAAAGCGATTCTGGGTAAAAAGCTCGCGAATCTCGGCTACACGGAAGGATTATGGCCGGAACAAGATTATGTGTCGGTTAAAGTGCCGGTATTCTCGTTCGCGAAGCTGCGCCGCGTCGACCCGACACTGACACCGGAGATGAAATCGACCGGCGAAGTCATGGGCCGCGATCAGCAGTACGCGAAGGCATTGTACAAAGGTCTCATCGGGGCAGGCATGCGCATTCCGCCGACCGGCTCGATCATCGCGACAGTTGCCGATAAAGATAAACCGGAAGCGCTCGAAATACTGCGCGGCTTTTACGATCTGGGCTACAATATCATAGCAACGGGCGGCACGGCGACATCGCTTGAAGAAGCCGGTCTGCGCGTCAAGCGCGTGAACAAACTGAGTGAAGGCTCACCGAACATTCTTGATCTGATCCGGGACGGTCAAGCCCACTTCGTCGTCAATACGCTTACGAAGGGCAAAACTCCCGAGCGCGACGGATTCCGCATCCGCCGTGAAGCGGTCGAGAACGGAGTCGTATGTATGACATCGCTGGATACGGTACGCGCCTTGCTCAATATGCTGCAGACGATCAACTTCTCGTCTCGCCCGATGCCGGTGCTTCTGTAAACAATCATCAACAGCCGGGCGGCCGAAACCGCCCGCGAAAGCCTGCCCCCAAGCAGGCTTTCGCCATGATTAGCTCTACTTTTGCTTGCCTATATCGTGCGCTCCGGCTCCAAGGGATGATGCATGCAGCAAATTTTTCAGGAGGTGTTTGAATGATTAAGCTGACTCGCGAGGAAGCGGCAGGACGCGTAATGGTAGCGCTTGACTACCCGGATGCGGCGGCTGCCGAAACTCTGCTGCGCAGCCTCGAGGGCATTCCCTGCTATATGAAGGTAGGCATGCAGCTGTTTTACGCCGCCGGTCCAGGCTTTGTCGCTTCGCTCAAGGAACGCGGCTACCGAGTGTTTCTGGATCTTAAAATGCACGATATCCCGAATACCGTCAAAGGCGGCGCGAACAGCGTCACTAAGCTGGGCGTCGATATCTTCAATGTACATGCGGCAGGCGGCATTCGCATGATGGAAGCGGCGCTTGAAGGGGTAGAAGCTGCCCTGGCCGGCTCTATCGGCCTTCAGCGGCCGACGGTCATAGCCGTCACTCAGCTGACCAGCACGAGCCGTTCGGTGCTGAACGACGAGATCGGCATAGCCGGCGCCGTTGAAGATACCGTGCTCCGGTATGCGCAGCTTGCAAGGCTTGCCGGCTTGGGCGGAGTCGTCGCATCCCCGCACGAAGTACAATCGATCAAAGCCGCCTGCGGCATCGCTTTTAAAACCGTTACTCCGGGCATCAGGCCTTCCGGCGCAGACGCAAACGACCAATCGCGTATTATGACGCCCCGCGAAGCGCTGGAGCGAGGTACCGACTATATGGTAATCGGCCGTCCCATTACCGCCGCCTCCGATCCTCGCGAGGCGATTGAATCCATCATTAAGGAGCTGCTGTAACATGACCACCCCCGTATTGGAACAACTGCCGGGCTTAATTGCCGAAGGACTGCTGAAAATCAATGCGGTTGCCCTCCGGCCCAGCGATCCGTTCACATGGACGTCCGGACTCAAATCGCCTATTTATTGCGACAACCGTCTCACGATGTCTTATCCGGAGATCCGTGAGCTGATCGCGGAGGGCTTCGCCGCCGTTATCCGCGAGCGTTATCCGGACTGCGAGGCAGTGGCGGGTATTGCGACTGGTGGAATTCCCCATGCCGCTTGGGTGGCGCAGAAGCTGAATCTGCCGATGCTGTATGTCAGGGATAAAGCGAAGGGGCACGGAAAAACGAATCAAATCGAAGGCTATTTCACACCCGGCCAAAAGGTCGTTCTCATCGAAGACCTGATCTCGACCGGCGGAAGCTCGCTTAAAGCCGCTATTGCAGTGCGTGAGGCCGGCTGCGAGGTTCAAGGGGTAGTGGCGATATTTACTTATGAATTCAAGCAGGCGGCCGATGCCTTCACTTCGGCAAATATTCCGCTTGCAACATTGTCCAACTACTCCGCGCTGATTGAAGTTGCCGTACGGAACGGCACTGTGCGCAGTGATGATGTGGGTCTGCTCCAATCATGGCGGGAGAACCCCCAAGCGTTCGGCGTTTAAGCTGTTATTCGAAGCAGAGTATGGAGAACATTTCTCCTGCCTGCTTTTTTTATTTGTTTCAATCACTCGCTCTTGGGGTAATAAGCTACAATTCTGCAGCATAAACTGCTTTATCCTACAGAGAGAATAAGAGAGTGAGAGAGAGGTTGAAGACCATGAATAACAATTTTGAACATTTGTTTGCCGCAACGGGCGACCTGCTGAACCGTGTACGGCTGTACGACCGGAATATGATAAAATCGGATGAAATCGTCGAGATGCATCAGGCATACCGCAGAATTGAAACCAAGATGAAACATATAGAGAACGAAGCCTGCCTGGAACGGGCCATTGAGAAGCTTCAGCAGATGAAGTACAGGCTGCTGACGATGATGGAAGATTTATTGTTTACTGCATAGGCTTAAGCGTGACAACAAAAAGTCTTGCCAGCCTGCGATTCCGATGATAATATGTTACATCAAACGGAAGGGTTTCTAGGGATCCGCTAACGGCGAACCAAGCGAAACCGGCAAATGACAATAAGTCACGCTACACCGTAGGGATTAAAAGACCTTCGGCAAGTTCCGCCTTACAATCAGGCGGCGCTCGCTGGAGGTCTTCTTTGCTTTACCATGGCAGAGCAACCGCAAGAGGGGACATGATCGGAATGATTGCATTGCAGACAAGCGGTTTATGTAAAAGCTTCCGGGTTAAGCGCAAGGAGGCGGGGTTATCGGGCAGCTTCCGAGCTCTGCTTAGACCGGAATGGGAGGAGAAGCTTGCTGTTCACGGCATTGATTTAACCGTTGACGCCGGGGAGATGGTAGCGTTCCTCGGACCGAACGGGGCCGGTAAATCGACGACGATTAAGATGCTGACCGGAATCCTCCATCCGACATCGGGCAGTGCGCAGGTACTCGGGCTGACCCCGTGGCGTGACAGAACTAAGCTGGCCTTCCGAATCGGTGCCGTATTCGGTCAAAAGTCGCAGCTTTGGTATCATCTGCCCCCCATCGATACATTTGACCTGATCAGCCGTATCTATGAGCTCAAGCGTGCAGACTATATCGCCAGACGCGATGATCTCATCGAGCGGTTCGAGCTCGGCCCATACCTGCATACTCCTGTCCGGAAGCTGTCGCTCGGGGAGAGAATGCGCTGCGAGATCGCCGTATCGTTCCTTCATCGGCCGCAGCTTCTGTTTCTTGATGAGCCGACGATTGGTCTGGATGTTGTGGTCAAACAGCGCATCCGCGAGCTGATCCGCGACTTAAACCGCGCTGAGGGAACGACCGTTTTCTTAACCTCGCATGACGCGGGCGACGTGGAAGAGCTTTGCGAACGGGCGGTCGTCATTCATCATGGCGGCATTTTACTGGATGCTCCTATAGACGTCTTAAAACGTGATGTGCTGAGCAGGAAGACGATTGCGCTGACGCTTGCCGAAGCAAACACGAACACGGGGGAGCCGCAAATTACGGGAACCGGGATTATACAAGCGGAGGGACGCCGTCTGAAGCTTTCGGTGGATTTGACGCAAACGGATATCGAAACAGTGCTCAGCGCGCTGCTTACACAGGTAAGGATTGAAGACGTAACGATTGAAGACCCGCCGCTCGAAGAGATCATTAAACATATATACGGCATGCGCCGTGACGGCACAGAGCCGCTGAGCCAGCATGTTGATAAGGGCGTTTATGCATTAACGGGCGCCCATGCGAAGGAGGCCGACATATGAACGGTTGGCTGCTGAAATGGTCGGCAAAGGGCCGCAAAATCGAGGCTGTGGCGCATATCACGGTTCGCCAGCAGTTGGCGTACAAGACGGATTTTATAATGCGGGCAGCGTTCCTGCTGTTAATTCTGTATGTTTTCATCCAGCTGTGGTCGGCTGCTTATGACGGCGACAGCGGGCGGGTCATCTCCGGGTTTACGCTTAAGCAAATCGTCTGGTATCTCGTGTTTACAGAGGCGCTTACGATGGCGGGTCCGGCCCTATGCGTCCGGATCGAAGAAGAGGTGAAGAACGGCGATATTGCAATCCGGCTTATCCGGCCGTTGTCATACGTCGGCTTCCATTACGTCTCTTATATGGCGGAAGCGGCGTTTCGGTTCGTTATCCATCTCGCGGCGGGAAGCGCAATTGCCTGGGCGTTTGTCGGCGCACCGGCATTCGGGCTCGGATGGCTTGGTTTGCTAGGGCTCAGCATCGGGGCGTTGACCCTGGCATTTCTGCTGAACGCGGCGGTAGCGCTCACCGCGTTCTGGGTCGAGGAGACACGCGGCATGGAATTCGTACTCCAGAAGCTCCAGTTCACGGTTGGCGGGATGCTGCTGCCGATCGATTTAATGCCTGAATGGCTGCAGCGGATATGCGCCTGGCTGCCGTTTCAGGCAGTGCTCTATTATCCCGCCCGGACGGCGGTTAATTTTCAAAGCTCGCAGCTGATGCCTCAATTTGCCGTTCAAGCGGCATGGATTGCCGTTATGGCAGCGGCAGTAGTGCTGATTTACCGGAGAGGAGTGGCGAAGCTTCATGTCAATGGAGGATAATATGCAGCGTATAGGCGCTGCAGCGAAGCTGACGGCGATTTTGCGATTTCTGGCTACTTGTTGGAAGGTCAACCTGTCCTCCGCGATGGAATACCGGGCAAGCTTTTTGCTGATGGCTGGCATGATGTTCCTTAACAATTTCATGTGGCTGTTTTTTTGGAGCCTCTTCTTTAACCGGTTTCCATTGGTGAACGGCTGGGGACTGCATGATGTGATGATGCTGTGGGCGCTCGGCGCAGGCGGCTTCGGCTGGGCGAACATACTGTTCGGCAATTTCCACCGGATCGCGGGCATCGTTGCCGGGGGCCAGCTTGACGTTTATCTGTCGCAGCCAAAGCCGGTACTGCTGCATGTCATCGCAAGCCGGATGTCAGTGACGGCTATCGGCGATTTCGCTTTCGGAATCGCTGTCTATTTGTGGGTTGGGGATCATTCGCTTACCGGCGCAGTTCTGTACCTCTTCGGTCTGTTGATAAGCGGCGCGCTGTTTATGGCAGTGATGATCATTGCAGGCTGCTGCTCTTTCTTTATCGGCAGCTCGGAAGGGATTGCGCAGCAGGTATTGAACGGCTTTCTCGCGCTGACGACGTACCCGGCGGACATATTTCGAGGTGCTGCCCGGCTGCTGCTGTTCTCGCTCGTACCGGCAGGATTCATCAGCTACCTGCCGATCGGGCTGCTGAAGCACTTTGACCCATGGTTCGTCAGCGGCGCAATCGGCACAACGCTCCTGTTCAGCGTAATCGCTGTATTGTTCTTTCAGGCAGGTCTGAGGCGTTATACGTCGGGCAATGCGATAGCCATGAGAAGCTGACGGAGGTATATGTCCAATCCTCATCGCGGAATTTTACAAGACCATAAGAGCCGGCAGCCTGACAGATGGCTGTCGGTTTTTTACATTTTGTGGGTATGAAAAGCTAAATAATTATATAATTGGATCTTGCTATACGCTTTCACCTCATTTTTTACGATAAAACAATAAACAGCTTTTGATGAGGCAGCGACATTGAGAAAAAACAAAAAAGGATGATGGTCATGACAAAGAGAAAATTCGCCCTGTCGTTACGTGTTAAGCTGCTGCTTCTGGTCGCTTTCCCGATTTTAATGTATGTTTGCAGCACTTTGTATTGGACCCATACTTACGAGAGTGATGTCACTAAACTTTCTAAGACATTGTTTGAAACGACGTACAAGGTCAACACTCTGATCTTGAACGCGGACCGAGACCTGTATCAATCGCTTACGGCGTACCAGGCGGTTGGTTCCCCCGGCTTGGATGCCGAAACCAAAAAACAGATGAAGCAGGATATGGCCTCTAATGCAGAGCAGGCATCCGACCGCATTGAGCAAGCTATCGGCATTATAAGCGATAATGGACTTCTTGAACTGAAAAAGAAGGGCGGCGATACCTCGATATCATCCATCGCGGCAGCTTTCAGAGCCGATTTTCCGGTCTGGCTGGGTCTGGCTGTCAAAGGAATTGAGACGGGCAGCAATACGGTTTATGACAAGAAGCTGATGGATCAATTCGGTAAAGCGCGGGAAGGCATCAATATTATCGGAGAAATTCTTGAGGAGCACGCGGCCGGCGAAATCGTCGGTATTTAATAAAAATAAAGATTCACTCGTAAAATCCAGTTCTACCGCCCTTGTCGTTTGTTTGCTGATTACCCTGTTGATCGCCTTTATCATTATCAGAAAGATATCCAGAACGGCAAAGTACGTGCTCCAGCTGACCAACGCCGTTTCTGTGGGTGACTTAAGAGATTGTCCTACGATTAAGCATAGCGGCGACGAACTCGGCAAGATCGCGCATTCGATTATCCTTATGAAGTGCAGTGTGAGGAAGCTTATTCTTACAATCTCGGACAATGCGCTGCAGGTAAGCGCCGCTTCGGAACAGATGAATACTTCCTCAAGGCAGTCGGCCACGGCCGCGGCTCAAATTGCAGCGGATATCATTGAGGTGAACGAAGGTATTGAGATACAGGCAAAAGGAGCGGAAGAATCGGCCCGGGCCATTGATGAGATGGCTGTGGGAATCGGACGGATGGCGGAGAACACCTCTAACATTTCCGATTACTCCATAAAAACCTCGAATGACGCCGAACAAGGACAGGAAGAGCTTGACCGGCTGGATGCGCAAATGGAAGGAATCAAGGTAGTCATCGAGAAGCTTGCCGGTATCGTAACCAAATTGAACGAGCGGTCGAACGAGATTGGATCAATAGCGGAGAATATTACATCATTCTCGAACCAAACGAGCATTCTGTCCCTAAACGCTTCGATCGAAGCAGCCAGAGCGGGTGAACACGGGCGAGGGTTTGCCGTTGTGGCGGGCGAAATCCGCAAATTGGCTGCCCAGTCGCTGCAATCGGTCGATATCATCAATCAATTGGTAACATCGACGCAGGGCGAAATGGCGCATGCATCGGATGTTATGGATGCAACGCTTGGTGAAGTCGCCAAGGGCGGGGAGTTGATGAAGAAGGTGAATGAAAGCTTCACCCTGATCCGTGATTCCATCCAGAGCATAGCCGCGCAAATTCATGACAACTCTGCGATCACGGAGGAGATGTCTGCCAGCTCAGAGGAAGTGAGCGCAACGATGGAGCAGTCGGCGCATGCCGCCCAGAACAATTTAAGCAGCACCCAGAATGTTGCCGCAGCAACGCAGGAACAGCTTGCGCTAATGGAAGAGATAGAACGTTCCGCCATCCATCTGCAGGACATTGTAAGCGAGCTGGATCGCTCGGTTTCTACATTTGTCATTCGCTAATCCAACAATAGAGCTCTTATGTACGACAAGCGAATTAATTCCGCTTTTGTGCATAAGAGCTTTTTTTACCAAATTTTTATGTTTTCCTACAAATACCTTCGTAACTTTTTGCCCTCGTCCTCCGTCTATACGTTATATTGAGATTAAAGAATTCTAATGGGGAAGGGGGCAAGGGATACCGGGATGGCATGGTGGAGACGAAATCAATCAGAGACTGCTGCGGCACTTGACCCGGCGGCAAACGGAAGTTCGCTTGTTATTGAAGCCAGGAGAGATGAAGCGGAGCCGGCGAATGACGACCCGATATTGACGGTCGAAGCCGTCGAGAGGACGTTTCAGGTCGGCGGACAGCCGCTGCATGTACTCAAGGGAATAAACATGGAGCTCATGCCCAGACAGCTTGTGATGCTCCGCGGCAGATCGGGCTCAGGGAAGACTACGCTGCTAAATATGATCGGAGGGCTCGATCAGCCGACAAAAGGGCATATTTTTTTTCGCGGGCTGCCTTTCCATACGATGAGCGACGATGAACGCACGCTCGTGCGGCGCAAGCAAATGGGTTTTATCTTCCAGGCGTATGCCTTAATGCCGCTGCTGTCCGCTTATGAGAATGTTGAGCTGTCGCTGCGCATGGCCAATATTCCGGGTAGTGAGTGGAAACAGCGGGTGATTCACTGCATGGAGCTAGTCGGGCTGTCCAAACGGATGCATCATCGTCCGTTCGAGCTGTCCGGCGGAGAACAGCAGCGGGTTGCAATCGCCAAAGCGATTGCCCACCGGCCGCGTCTGCTTCTTGCCGATGAACCGACGGCGGAGCTGGATTCCCAAATGGCGGCGCAAATCATGTCGGTCTTTCAAAATATTATTCGCACTGAACAGGTTACAGTTTGTATGACAACGCACGATCCTACGATTTTGGAGGTTGCCGATCATGTTTACGAAATGGTTGACGGAAAATTCATTTAAGCGGACTGCTGCACTCGTTCTGGGAGCGGCGCTCGTATTCTCAAGCGGCTGCTCTCTCCTTCCAAGCGAAGACAACGAGGAAGTGCTTCCGGCAATAACGCCGCCGCAAATCTCTAAGAAGCCGGAGTACGAAGTGACCACAACGACGCTTGAATCGAAAACGACAGGCATCGGCAAGCTCATCTCACTGCAGGAAGAAACGATGTACTTTACGCTCGACGGCAAACGCCTCAAGGAACTAAACGTAAAAATGGGTCAAAAAGTAACAGCGGGGCAGGTCATAGCTTCATTGGACGTTGACGACCTGCAGAAAACGCTTCGTTCGGACCGATTGCAATTCAAGAAGGACGAAGTTCAAATGAAAGACACGCTCCGTAAAAAGGATGAAATGAATCCGGTGGATTTTGAACTTGCCATGGTCGACTTCGAGGCCAAGCGGCAGAAGCTGGTTGATTCGCAGGCGGAAATCGACAAAGCAACGATTAAAGCTCCGTTCACCGGAACGATCGTGTCGCTGAACGTGATGAAAGGCGATCTGATTAAAGCATACGATCCGATCTGCATCGTTGCGGACACGTCCCGGCTGACCGCGGGGGCCAAGATGACGCAGGACGAACTTCAGGGGATCTCTGTAGGCATGCCCGTCGTCGTTGATATAAACAACGCGGGACAAATCAAGGGCAAGGTGAAGCAGCTGCCGGTTATCGATGCCGACGATCAGAACGGCGGAAACGGGGGGAACCCTGGAGGTAATCCCGGCGGAGGAGTCGAGAAGCCAGAGCGGCCGGAAGACTTCCTGATCGTCGAGTTGGAGAAAATACCGGCCGGCTCAACCCGCGGAACCCCGCTCTCCATTAACATAATTACACAGCGGAAAGAAAATGCCATCGTCATTCCGCCTTCGGCGCTCCGCACAATCGGCTCGCGCACATACGTCCAGGTCGTCGATAAAGACGGCAAACGAGAGGTCGACGTTGAAGTCGGGCAGCAGACGGCTACTCAAATCGAAATCGTAAAAGGGCTGACGCCAGGACAGAAAGTTGTAGGTCGATAAACGATGGGGATGCCGCTATTTCGCTTTCTGTTCCGCAAAATGTGGAATACGCGTTGGATGACGCTTAGCTCGCTTGCCGGCCTCATTATTGCCGTAGCATTCGCCACAAGCATTCCGATGTATGCAGACGGCGCGCTGAAACGGGTCGTTGCGCAGTCGCTTAAGGAAGAAAGCGGCGGATTGCCGGCAGGATCTCTGCTCATGCGGTACCAGGCAACGGGCGGCAAAACGGATTTGAACGCCTTGACCGAAGTAACTCGCTATATCCGGCAGGATGTTCCGGCCGATATCGGGTTCCCGGTAAGCACTTACGTTCAGAATATGACGATTCGCAGCGCGGAAATTACGCCGGAGGATCCAACCAAGGTCGATGCAAGCCGCGTCCGCCAAATGGCGCTTACTTCCATGACAGGACTCGATAAGAAAACGGAGCTGACGCAGGGACGATGGTATTCCGACGCCGTAGGCGAGAACGATACGGTGGAAGCGGTCATGATGGAAGAAGCCATGTACCGGAGCGATATACATATCGGAGATGTATTTGAATATCCGATATACAGCGGACTTAATCTTACTCTCCGGGTTAAGATTGTCGGAGCTTACAAACCGCTGAGCGATACCGATCCTTACTGGTATCAAGGGCTTGAAGGTGTTATGAACTCGCTTCAAATAGGCGGGAACGCATTCGAGAAGGGTCTGCTGAAGGATAGAAAAATTCCTGTTCATACCGCGAACTGGTATTACGCGTTCGACCTCGCCAATATCAAGACGAGTCAGCTCTCGCCGCTCGGCAGGACGCTTGACCGGCTCAATATTGAGCTGTATCAACGGCTGAAAGATACGAAAGTGGAGATTTCTTTCGCCAAGCTGCTAGGGGAATTCCGTATACAGAGTCTGCAGCTGCAAATGCTGCTCTTTACGCTAGCGGCCCCTATGCTCGCAATGGTATTCTACTTTATTGCGATGAACGCGCGTCAATCGCTGGATAAACAGCGTAGCGACATCGCCGTGCTTCGAAGCCGCGGCGCTGGGACCCGCCAGATTATCTGGATGTATTTGCTTGAGGGTCTTCTGCTTGGCGCAATCGCAATCGTAATCGGGCCGATGATCGGATGGTTTATGGCCAAGAGCATCGGGTCGGCCAACGGATTCCTGGAATTCGTCAACCGGAAGTCCATTCCGATCGGTTTCTCGACTGAGGCCATTATCGCCGGATTGGCTGCTGTACTGCTTGCCATTGTTGCAACCGTCATTCCCGTTGTCGTCTATGCGCGCTCTTCAATTGTAGGCTACAAGCAGCAGCTTGCGAGATCGGACCGAAAGCCCGTATGGCAGCGCTGGTTCTTCGACGTGGTGCTCATGGGAGCTGCCGCATATGGCTGGTACCTGTTCAATGAGCGCCAGATGATTTCGTTTCAAAGCGGAATGACAACCGACCAACTCAATGTGCAGCCGTTTCTGTTTTTCGTGCCGGCGCTTGCGATATTTGCAATGGGATTATTTTTCCTGCGGGTGTTCCCATGGCTGCTCAAGCTGTGCAATTGGCTAGGCCGGAAGCTGCTTCCGGTGCCGCTTTACTTAACGTTAACCCAGCTGTCGCGTTCGTCCAAAGGCTATTATCCGCTTATGATTCTGCTTATACTGACGCTTGGACTCGGGGTTTATAACGCCTCTGCAGCTCGTACGATCGATTTGAACTCGACGGAACGAACGCTCTACAAATTCGGGACGGACGTCATTATGCAAACCGTTTGGGAAGGCCGGACCGAAGTCATCGATACCGAAGGGCAAAACGGCGGCGGCCAAGGCGGCCAGAATGGCGGCGGTCAAGGAGGACAGAACGGCGGTCAAGGCAGCGGCGGAGGCCAAGGCGGCGGAGGCCAAGGCGGCGGTCAGGGCGGAGGACCTGCGGTACCTACACGCACGATTTATACGGAGCCTCCCTTCGAAATTTTCCGTCAGCTGGACGGAGTCGAAGCTGCGGCCCGCGTCCTGCAGGTCAAAGGCAATGTCGTCGTATCGGGCCGCTCTATCGGGCAGGGAACTCTGATGGGCATCGACAATGTGGATTTCGCCAAAGTGGCGTGGTTCCGCAGCGATTTGTTTCCGGCACATCCGTTTAAATATTTGAATTTTCTCGGCATGCGTGAGGAAGCGGCGATAATCCCGTCAAGTGTAGCGGAGAAATATCAGCTGAAGCTCGGGGACGTCGTGTCGGTCGGCCTGCAGGATGGGATGATCGATTTCATTGTATTCGGCATCGTACCGTACTGGCCGTCGCAATATCCGGATCAATCACCGTTTATTATCGCCAATCTGGATTATATTTATGACCAGGTTCCGATCATGCAGTACGACGTTTGGCTCAAGATGAAGCCGGGTGCATTGACCGGGCCGATTATGAAGCAGCTTCAAGACAAAGGGATCGAGCTTGCAGATGTAAAGGATGTGCGCATTGAACTTGCGAAGCAAGCGAAGCTCCCGTCCCGCGGCGGCGTATTCGGCATTCTGAGTCTCGGCTTCATCGTCTCGATTATCGTTTCACTTACTGGATACGTGCTTTTCTGGTTCTTCAACCTATCCGGAAGGATCGTTCAGTTTGGCGTGCTAAGAGCGATGGGATTGTCGCGCAAGCAGCTCACAGGCATGCTGCTGCTGGAACAGATCTTTACCGCCGGTTTGTCGATTGCCCTGGGAATTGTTATCGGCAAGATCGCCAGCTTGCTCTTCCTGCCGTTTCTGCAAACGACCGAGAATGTTGCAAACTCGGTTCCGCCGTTCCGGGTCGTCTTCGATTCAAAGGATACGACGCAGCTGTATATTGTCGTAGCTTGCATGATGCTGATGGGAGCATCGCTTCTATTGATTCATATCCGGAGACTGCGCGTTCACCAAGCGGTCAAGATGGGAGAGGAGCGTTAGTCGGCCATGATTCAATGTGAAGGACTAGTTAAAATTTATAAATCCGACGACCTTGAGGTCGTTGCGCTGCAGGGCTTGAATCTTAATGTCCGCGAAGGCGAGATGATGGCGATTATCGGCAACAGCGGCAGCGGCAAATCCACACTGCTCAACATACTCGGCGGACTTGACCGGCCCTCGGCCGGTTCCGTACGGGTAGGTCAATGGGATTTGCTCAAAATTACCGACGATCAGCTTGTCGAGTACAAACGCGATACGGTCGGCTTCATCTGGCAGAATAATGCGCGCAATCTGCTGCCGTATTTGACGGCGCTGGAAAATGTGGAAATGCCGATGATGCTCTCTTCCAAGCTGGACCGGGCCTATGCCAAACAGCTGCTGGAATGGGTAGGCCTCAAGGAGCGGATGCATAACAAGCTGCATCAGCTCTCAGGCGGTGAGCAGCAGCGCGTGGCCATCGCCATATCGCTCTCCAACCGGCCAAAAATGCTGCTCGCCGACGAACCTACAGGCTCTGTCGATACGCGGACCTCGGATTTGATTATGGATATATTCCGTAAGCTGAACCGTGAGATCGGCATTACGATCGTGATCGTTACCCACGATTTATCCCTCGCGGGGAAAGTCGACCGCGTCGTGGCCATCAGAGACGGTCTAACCAGCACGGAATTTATTAAACGGAACCCGAATTTGCATTCGGACGGAGGTGAAAACGGCCTTCCGGATGGCATTAAGGAAGCCCACGAGGAATATGTCGTAGTAGACCGCGTAGGCAGGCTTCAAATACCGAAAGATTATTTAACCGCCTTGCAGATTACAGACAAGGCATCGATGGAATTCGATGGCGAGCGCATTATTATTTCACCGCCTAAATCATTGGAGGGGTAAACAGTATGGAAATTAATCGATCATCAAAGCGGGGGTCATTCATCCGCAAGGCTTCGGGTATCATCTTATCGCTGGCACTCGTTTCGACGGTGCTTGCGGCTTGCAGCAAGGGGACCGGGAGCGACGACCAAAGACGAGTCCTTCGCGTTGGTTTTATGTATTCGAATGCCGATCAAGAGCCTTGGCTCCGCCAGCAGTTTACGGATGGCTACGAGCTGACGCATCCGAATATCGATATAGAAATCGTCGGAGCCATCAACTATGACGACCAGCGTTTCGAGCAGCCCGATCCGAACAAGAAGCAGCCCGATCCGTACGAGAAGATTAAGGAGCTGTTAAACGGCAAAAATCCGGTAGACGTCGTCGTGCTGGATTCCGCTTACTTGAAACGGCTGGTTCAGGACAATATGCTCAAGCAGCTTGATCCGCTCATACAAGACAGTAAATTCGACATAGAAGATTTTGTTCCTACGGTTATTGAAGGAATCAAGGACGCCGGCGACGGCAATCTGTACGCGCTCACTCCGACTTTCAATTCTTCCGCACTCTACTATAACAAGAAGATGTTTACCGATGCCGGCATCTCTCCGCCGACCGACAATATGCAGTGGCCGGATATATTCGCGCTTGCCGGCCGCATTGCGAAAGGCGAAGGCAAAGACCGCAAGTACGGTTTCCAGTTTAACCGGTGGAGCGGAGATCCGTTTTATGATATCCAGACCTACGCAGCTCCGCTGCAGCTGATGATGTTTGATAAGAAAGGCGAGAAAATGACGGTCGATACGCCGCAATGGAAAAGGGTATGGACAGACATTATAAACCTGTACAAAAATAAAATCGTACCGACGCAAAACGATATGAACGTGATCAACGACAAAGCGGCGCTCTCAGGGGCAGCAGGCGAGAACCCGGGTTTCAATCCGTTCCAGGGCGACATGTTCATAAACGGCCGGGTAGCAATGACAATCAGCGGTTATGACTATATCAACGAGCTGTCCAGGGCCAAGGATTACGCGGCAAAAAATAAAAACGTTCCGAGTGTCGACTGGGATGTAGTGACAATCCCTACATTTGCGGAGGTGCCTGACGTAGGCGGCAATATCTATTTAAACAATTTGATGGCAATTAATGCGAAAGCCCAGAACAGTGAAGACGCCTGGGATTTCATTCAATTCAATAACAGCAAAGAGTGGGCGAAGCTGAAGTCGCGCAGCACATATGAGATGGTTGCGCGCAAATCGTTCCTGAAGCCGAAGGACGGAATGAGCTACAATATCGGAGCCTTCTACGCACTGAAGCCGGTGCCGCCTCAAGATCTGGATATGGAGAAGCTGTATCGGGAGAAGCCGAACATCTATCAGGTGAACCAATACGGTCAGCCGCTCTTCCAACAAGTGGTTGAAGGAAAGAAGACAGTCGATCAAGCGCTGAAAGAATGGCAAACGAAAGGCGATGCGCTGCTGCAAAAGATTAAAGAAAATCCCAACGGACCTCTTGAGCCGATCGATGGCGGCGGGGTAGGAGTAGGCGTTTACGGTAAAGGTTGACCTGACACCCGCCGATGCATATCATGCGTCGGCGGGTGTTTTTTTCATGCTGCTTCAATGCTTGTATTTTCCGTAAAAGGGGTAATCTAAAGCAAAACGGCGGTGGAGGGATTCAGCATGCGTTGGGTGTATTGGGTCCGTTTGTACGAAACTAAATTTCAGGCAGGTTGTCTCGTCAGACGGATGGAAAATGATTGGTGGGTATACGGTTACGAGTGTCCGCGGGAAATCGAGGTTTTTCAGTCCCGAAAAGGCAGGTACGGCGTTCGTTTTGTACCTTGAAAAATAGTTCTTGACTTCATGTTCTATCATGTAGTATATTATATCTTGTCGCCATTCAAATGACGTTGTTGTGAAATGGTACTATCGCGGGGTGGAGCAGCCCGGTAGCTCGTCGGGCTCATAACCCGAAGGCCGCAGGTTCAAATCCTGCCCCCGCAACCAACCTTTCGATTGTATCTTAAGGGCCCTTAGCTCAGTTGGTTAGAGCGGTCGGCTCATAACCGATTGGTCGGGGGTTCGAGTCCCTCAGGGCCCACCATTCCATGCACGTCACAATTTGCCGGGGTGGCGGAACTGGCAGACGCACAGGACTTAAAATCCTGCGGTGGGTGACCACCGTACGGGTTCGATTCCCGTCCTCGGCATTTCTAACTCTACTTGGTAGGGTAACAATTCGGTATCATACATAAAGAGTCCTGTTCGGTGAAAGCACAAACGACGGGACTCTTTTTCTTCATTCTTTTTCCATTGTACGTGCCAAGAGAAGGAGGAGCTTATGGCGGTTATTTTCAAAAACGATTGGGCTGACATTTTGAATAAAGAGCTTGAGCAGTCATATTACAAGGAGCTTCGGTCGCGCCTGGCGGATCAGTACCGGAGTGTGACGGTTTATCCGAGTATGCACGAAATTTTTAATGCTCTTCATTATACCTCATATGAGGATACCCGTGTCGTTATTATCGGGCAAGATCCATACCACGGGCCGGGTCAGGCGCACGGGTTAAGCTTCTCCGTTCAACCGGGTGTAAAGTCGCCGCCGTCTCTGCAAAATATTTTCAAAGAACTGCGCGATGATCTGGGGTGTCCGATTCCTGATCACGGGTATCTCGTATCTTGGGCGAAGCAGGGCGTCATGCTGCTTAATAATGTTCTGACCGTTCAGGCCGGACTTGCAGCATCGCATCAGGGGATGGGCTGGGAGAGGTTTACCGGCGCCGTGATTGACGCACTAAATGAGCGGGAGCGGCCGGTAGTCTTTATTCTTTGGGGCAAGCATGCCCAGGAGAAAGCTTCGGCGATCGACACGGACCGCCACTGTATTATCTCTTCTCCGCACCCGAGTCCCTTCGCGGCGCATCGCGGGTTTTTCGGCAGCCGTCCGTTCTCCCGCGCCAATGCGTTTCTTCGCAGTATCGGCAGCCCCGAGATTGATTGGTGTATTCCGGCCCTCGCCCAATCAGAGTCAGCGGCTGCTTTGGATGAAGGATAGCCTATGACGGCAGCTGAAGGAAACAAACGTCCGCCAAGACTGCTTAATCCGGCATCCGGTTATTTGACCGGTTATTCATATACGATAAATCCATACATAGGCTGTGTCTTTGGCTGTTCTTATTGCTACGTCAGACGGATGCCGGTGGCTCTGTTTCGCGGACAGCCTTGGGGCGAATGGATCGAGGCGAAGGGCGTGGACCAAAATTCATTTCGCCGGGAATGGCAGAAGGCACTTATTAAAGGGCCGGTTACGGTGTTTATGTCTTCGGCTACCGATCCGTATCAGCCTTCTGAATACAAATCTCGCCTCACGAGGATGATTCTTGAAGTGATGGTGGAGTCCCCACCCGAGTTTGTCCTTGTCCAAACCAGGAGCCCGCTTGTACTGCGCGACGCCGACCTGTTAAAGCAGCTGGGCGCCCGCGTACGAGTCAGCATGACAGTGGAAACGGACCTTGAGCCTGTACGCAAGCGGCTCACTCCGGCGGCGCCGCCGCTTGCTTCGAGATGGCGAGCGATACGTATGCTTCGCGAGCAGGGCATTCCGGTGCAGGCTGCGGTCTCCCCGCTGCTGCCCTGTTCGGACGGTTTCGCCGCTCGCCTTGCGGAGGAAGCGCCGCGGGTCGTCATTGACGATTTCTTCCGTGGAGACGGAAGCGCAGGGAAACGGTCGGCCCAGCTCGGCATGCGGGAGAGATATCGCGAGCTCGGTCTGGAGAAGCTTTATGAGCCTAGGACGGCAGACCGGTTTGCCGCGGAGCTGTGCTCGCTTATGCCGCATGGAGCGGTATACTTCGGACAGGATGGCTTCCTGCCGTAACCATAGAGAAGCGCCCAAGAAGAGATCCTTGGGCGCTTTTCTTAATATAGGTGAAAGAAGGTTAATTTGTGCTTGATACCGGGTGGTCCGGGTCGGTTGGGGGAGAGATTCCCGAACTTCCGGAGGATCCTCCGCCTATTTCGACGCCTCCAAGGACCGGCGTAAGGTCTGAAGCGATGTACGTTACGGCCTTCACGTCTGTAATGACTTGGGCATAGAACTTATCCTCTTGTGGAAAAACCGGTTCAACGTTGATGATTGCCTTGTCCCCGTCAAACAGAATGGAGCTGATACGCAGACCGTATCCCGGATTAGGCGCTTTTGCCGTAACCGTTACCTCAGTCACCGTCTCATTAACCGCTTTTGCCGTGATCGCCACATCCGTCAATGGAGTAGGCTGCGGCTCTCCTCCCGGCGCCGGAATTGTAACGTTCTCCTTTACGAATTTCATCGCGCCATACAGCCAACCGGCTGCCTCACCACGCTTGATTTCAGCTTTCGGATAAAAGTTCTGCTTCTTGTCGAGTTCGGCGATTTTCGTAATCAGCAGCTTCTGGATGCTCTCCATATAAGCGGAACTGACGTCACTCTCATCATGAATCATGACATAGATTTCGATAAAAGCATAATCGCCTGTTGTCATTATCGCCCGGAACAAATGATGTGCGAACTGCTCCCGGGTCATCGCCCACGAGGGATCGACATCCTTAGCCACTTCAAGACCGTTATTTGCGGCTATGATGAAGGCGTCGGAGTACCAGACGTTATCTTTTACCTTCGTAAAATAATCGCTTGCCTTTGGTTCTTTTATAAAACGAATGTTATCGATATTGAGACCAAGGCCTTTGACGATCAATGCGATTCCAGCCGCGTAGGTCAATTTTGCGCCCGGCTTGTATAACCCGTCTTTATCGCCGGTAATGATGCCCTGCTTTTGCAGGTCGGCGATTTTCGATGCGTTCGGGTCATTCTTGGTGTCGGTAAATGCCCAAACCGATTGCGATGCGGCAAGAAACAGCAGCATAATCACAGAGAGCATAGCTAAGCTTCTCCTCATGAACGGCTCACCCCATAATTTTCGTTTGTTTTGTCTTGCATGTACTGATTAGACGGTAACAATCCGAGAAATGTTGCGGTGGAAGAGAAAAGCTCGAAGACCCGGTTCAGCAGCTGACTTGCGGCGGCTTAGTACCGGGCCTATCGTTTGATCAATCAGAAATTCAATGCGTTGGATCCGGATTTTCCTCGACTTCCGGCTCTCTCCCATCGGTAAGCGAAAATCTCGTGGTTGCAGAATGTTCTTTCCATCGGCGGTTTGCCTCGTAAAGCTCAGTCTCAAGATGTTCTGCCTGTTCATGCGAGAGAGCAAACACAATCTCATTGCTCGCTTCGTCTGCAGCCGTAAGAAGGACGTAGCTCTCCGCATCCCTTGGCGTAACATTGCTTATCTTTAAATTAACAGCTCCGATTTCATATCTAACCTTCATCCCGATCATTAAAAATACCTCCACTGGTGTGATACCGATAAGGTGGCGCAATCCGGAGCTATTTATTCAATGGTCGTACTGCAAGAAGGGGATGGACAGACAACAAAAAAAGCCTCGATTACGAAGGCTTTCGGCGTTTGTATTATGGTGATCTGAACAGGGTTCGAACCTGTGACCCCCACCCTGTCAAGATGGTGCTCTCCCAGCTGAGCTATCAGATCACAAAAAAGTTTCGTTAGTGACAAGTAATAATATATCAAATAGAAAAATTGAAGTCAATACTTTTTTCGATATGAGACCACCGATACTATTTGGGCCGATACCCGCATATTGTACGTTAAATGAGAATGCGGGGGGAGTTTGTATCCTTAGAGAAGCTGCTTTCTTGGCTGTTTGGCTGGTCGGTTTGTTCGGTATCGTGATCACGGTTTGCGTGTACGCTGCCCGAATGGTAATCAGGGATACGATTTCTTATGATGAGGCGTTTGTATGGCTGCGGAAGCTTCCTCCGGAGGCGGGGCCGGCGAGGAGAGAATAGTGTAAGGTTTGCCCTTCTTAATGTTGGTGCATAATAGTTCCAAGGTTATGATTTAAACCAGGGGGCTTGATGCAGCTTGAAGAGGGCGATATATGCGGCAGCTTGCTTGATCGTTTGTTCCGGGTGCGCCATCGGTTCGGCCGAACCCGCGATCCATATTGACAACAGCTTCAATGAAAGCGTTTCTTCGGATGTGTATCCACTTAGCCGCTCAGTTTTGGGTGACGTTTATGGTTCGCGGGGCTCTTCAAAACAAATGGTTCCCGCACCCTTGCAGGATGGACAACGGCCGCCTCTGCGCAACAAAAACGGGTAGATACTGAAGCTGCTGCAGAATAATTCAAGGGAACGCGGGGAATGCTATGCCGGCAAGAAGATGTAAAGGAGGCAGATGCATTTGAACCAGATAGGTCAACCGAACAATCAGTCGGCTCGCGAGTCGTTTGTGGCTGTACAAAAAAACGGGGATGGGGACCTGCAGGCCTTTAAGACATCCTCAGGACGGGTTCTCGACTATACTCAAGCGCTTCAAGAGGTACAGGCCGGCCAAATCGCCGGCGTTAATGCTTTTAAAGGAAGAGATGGCGAGACATATATCCGCGGCGATGCGGACGGAGATCCCGCCAACAACCTCGATGAACTTCCGAATTTCTAAGAGCATATACACGACCTTCACATGGAAACAGCCCGCACTCAGCGGGCTGTTTTTCGGTTAAACGAATACATTTGATGCTGCTCCACGAAGCGCATTGGGCCGATAGCTTGTTCGTACTCCGGCTTCGCATCATCGTAATGCATGAGCCAGACGCGTTCTTGTATGCTCCGGGGCAGCGATAGAAGCTCGTCCAGCGTCGTGTGCACGATACCGGGGGGGCTGAACTGACATTCATGAAAAATCGTTTCACAGCCCCGCTCAACCAGTTCCTCCAGCAGTTCCCGGTCAAATCTCATATCGGCGGAATAAAAAAACGAATTATTAATGATATAAGAAAAACTCGGCTTGCCCGGAATATGCTGCGTTCGTACCGGCTCTACAGTAAATGCCGGCAGAAGCTCAGCCGGAGCGCCGGGGGCAATCAGCCGCACATCAAAGTAATCCTCAAGCGAACCCAGCCCATCTTGCATTAATCCTCCCTTGAGCGAGTTTTCCCAAAGGGTCTCGGCAATCGGTTCAGGAATGTAAAGCAGCGGCTTGCGATTGTATACGAACTTCATTTGAAACGCGAATTCTTCCATTCCTCCGATGTGATCGGCATGAATATGACTGATCAGCAGAGCGTCGATGTGGTTGAATGTTTTCCCCAGCTGATTCAAGGACCGGGAAGCCGTTGTTCCGCAATCAAGCATGACCGTTTTGTTATCCGTATAGAACAGTGCATTCGTATTGAAATAGTTTTTCGCAAATGCGCTGCCCGTCCCGAGCATTTGTATGTTCAATCGGGCTTCCCCCTAAGCGTTGCTGTTAGTTACAAATTTATCACTTCCTTTTTGAAATGGAAAGAGGACGGCTTATTATTTCCATTGACCGGGATATGCGCTGATGCACATTTGTCACGACATTCATAGAATGCTATGAACCGATCGAAGACGAGGCAGGTGCAATTGAAATGGCTAAAGGTAAAGCGGCCAAGAAGAAACAACCGACAGCATCGGACCGTAAGCGTACTGTATTGAAGCTGGTCTTATCCGATACATGCGCGGTTTGCAAAACTCCCTGCGCAAGAGGACTTCGTTATCTTGCGAGTATGCGGCAGCCTGGAGCTGTAGGCAGGGGCGTTCCCTGCATACTGACGCGCACTTATTTGTAATTTTCATGAATGATTTCCCGGGAAACCGCATCTTTCAGCATCATATGACACCGTTTGTAAGAAAAGTTTTGGACTCTTGCGCAACTTTGGACAGAATGGAGAGTATAACCATACATCCAGACAAAGGGATGGAGGGTTACCACCATGAAGTTCAGAAGGCTGCTCATCTTACTGCTGGTGATGTCACTCTGGGGCGGTACGATGATATTCGCCGATTCGGCGGCACAGAAAGTGAGGGTCATTGTAAACGGATCCGAGCTGGATAACGCCGGGCTGTCTGTGGACGGAAAAACTTATATAACGGTTCGACAAATAGCCGATACGCTTCAGGCGCTCGTAGTTTGGGACGATGGAACGAAGCAGGTAACCGTTTACAAGCCAAACGTCCATATGTTTTTGTTTCAGGATAACACCATCTTCGGCAATGTAGTGAAGGGAAATCGAATAACGTTCAAGGTGTTCGCCCAAGTCGACAACCTGCTGACGGATATTTCCGCTATCAAAGTGTCGATCTTCGATCCGGGCGGCAACGAAACGGTTATTCAGACCAAAAATGTAGTAAACGATAAAGATAACTTCTGGTACCGGACGGATGATTTTACGTATTCCTTTGACACGGCAGGCAAATATACGATCCGGTTTTACATGAAGCTGAGCGGCACCGACGATTGGAAAGTCGTATCGGAAAAGACAATTACCGCTAAAGCCTCTTGATCTAAGCGACGTCTCAGCCCGAACCAGGCAGAGGCGTCTTTTGTTTGACCATGCCTTGTATTCCATGTTACGATACCAGTGAAAGTTACAGACGAATTGAAATGAGGGTATCCTATGAGCGAACACGAACATACGAATGGTGAAAACTGCGGGGATGATTGCGGATGCGGGCATGATCACGAAGAGCATGTTTTCCTTGTTACCGACGAAGAAGGCAAAGAACGTGAGATGGTCATGGTATACACTTTTGAATCTGAAGAGCAGGTATATGCTGTGCTTCTCGATCGTAACGATCCTGAGGCAGACGGGGTTATTTTCCGTATTGAGGAAGAGAATGGCGAAGCATTCCTTGTCGGCATTGAAGATGACGCTGAATGGGACCGTGTAACGCGCCTTTATGAGGAAATCGCTCAGCGCGAGAACGGAACCGAGACTTAATAGTGTGAATGTAAATAAACTCCGGGAACCTATCAGGTCACCGGAGTTTTATTTGAAATATAAGAAAGTATAAGTTGCACGCTTATACTTTCTTATATATCTCTGGAATGAAACGCGCTCCGCCGCCTATTGGATGGCGCCAGCCGTTTCACCTTGGCTGTATCGTTATTTTCTCGGGTTATAATAGATTGTTCTTCCATTAAACATGGTAAGTTCGGCCTGCAGGTTCTTGGCCAGGTATTTGCAAAGCTCGTTGCCCTTGGATTTGTCCCCATGGGTTGCGCCTTCCGGCAGCACGACCTGGACAAACGGTACCTCGCGGTCACCTTCGTTTTGCGAACCGACACCGAATAAAATATACTGGTACTGCGGGTTTGTTCCTTTCAAATAGAACCACCGCTGTTCCTCGCCGGGCTTCGTCTCCACCGTATATGGAAAAGCAGCCTCGGTGTAGTCCCAGCCGAGCTGTCTGCCGGTACGAGATGTTTGTTCGCGATAACGCTCAAGCTGCCCTTTGACCTCATCGAGGTCCAGACGTTGTACGACCGAACCATCTACAAACTTAATGTATGCGCTTTGACTCACTTACGCCCACCTCCCTTGAACATCATAGCATTCCCAGTAATGATTGACAATAATGACTCCGGCAGCATCTTGCATTTGAGTTTAGCTGTTCTTAGAAATGGAGGAACTGATGATGAGCTTGCAAACGGAATGGATCAGATACGGAGATAATGGAGAGTACAGCGGGTACGTTGCGCGGTTGTCCGGAGTTAGAGAACCGCAGCCTTCCGTTATTGTGCTGCAGGAGATTTGGGGTGTCGACGAGCACATTCAGGATATTTCCAGACGAATCGCGCAGGCCGGCTATGTTGCGTTTGCGCCCGATTTATTTGCGAAAGACGGTGCGCGTCCGGGTCCTCTGGCTCAGGCGCTGATCGATGATGCAAAGAAATTTCTGAACTCGCTGCCGCAGGCTCATTGGCGCGATGCGGAGAAGAGGCAGCAGGCGCTTTCCCGCTTCCCGGATCATAAGCAGCAGTCGATTGCGGATACCCTTGAATTAATTTTTAATTTATCCGGCCAGCTTCAACAATTTGTCCGTCAGGTGATTTCGACCTCTGCGTGGCTGCGAAATACATATGAATATTCATATGGAAAAGGCGTGGCTTCCGTCGGCTTTTGTCTCGGAGGCAGTCTATCGGGGATGCTGGCGGCAATGGACCCCGAGCTGCGCGGAGCTGTTATTTTCTATGGAAGCCAACCGCCTGAGGACATTATTCCAGATATCAGGTGTCCGATTGCCGGCTTTTACGGGGAGCTCGACAAGCGTATAACTGAACAGGTGCCTGCATTGGCGGAACTGCTGAAGGCAGCCGGCAAATCGTTCGAGTATCAAATTTATGAAGGCGCTCAGCATGCATTTTTCAATGATACCCGGCCTTCCTATCATATTGAAGCTTCGCGGGATGCGTTTGTAAGAACGTTAGCTTTTCTGCAAAAGGTTGTTGAAGATTAAAAGTGGGTCGATAAAGTGCACAAAATAGAGAAACGCTTGCACCGACCTTATCGGAGCAAGCGTTTTTTTAGCTGATCGCCGTTTCTTCGACGATTACCTTAACGAATTGGATGCTTCGATCTTCCGGTCCCTTCACCGGAAGGCCGACCTCTACATGATCGACAATATAGTCGATATTGGGCTGGGTAATGACTTCCCCCGGCAGCAGGATCGGTATTCCCGGCGGATAAACATAGATGAATTCGGCAATAATCCGTCCGGCCGATTCCTTGAAGGGAACGACTTCCGTTTCCGCGTAAAAGGCGTCGCGCGGAGTAAGAGACAGCTGCGGGATTTCAGGAATTCTGACGACCAGCTCTTTCGCTTCGTTGAGCTGATAATGCGATGCTGACAGTTCCCGAAGGGCTTTAATCAGCGTATCGATCGATTCCTGCGTATCTCCAGCCGTTACAAGGGCAAGGATGTTATACATATCGCTCAATTCGACTTCGATGTTATAATGATCGCGCAGCCAATTCTCGGTTTCGTAGCCCGTAATACCCAAATGCCTGACATGTATGGTCAGCTTGGTCGGGTCATAATCAAACGTGGCTTCCCCACCCAGGATTTCTTCGCCGATGCAGTAAAGTCCGGGGATCTCGTTAATTAAACTGCGTGCGGACTGAGCCAGAGCAAGTGCTCTCACAGCGAGATCTTTACCGTGCAGCGCCAAGTGCCGGCGTGAGGTGTCCAGCGAGGCGAGCAGAATATAAGATGTCGACGTCGTGGTCAGCATACTGATAATCGTCTGAACCCGCTGCGGGTTAATGCGGCCTTTACGGACATTAAGTATCGAGCTTTGAGTCATGGAGCCTCCGAGTTTATGAACGCTTGTGGCCGCCATATCGGCACCTGCCTGCATAGCGGACATCGGCAGCTTCTCGTGAAAATGAATCAGAACACCGTGGGCTTCGTCCACAAGCACCGGTATATCGCAGCTGTGGACAAGATCGACGATTTCTTTCAGGTCGGCGCAAATGCCGTAGTAAGTAGGGTTAATAACAAGAACGGCTTTGGCGTCGGGATGCCTGTCAAGGGCACGCTTCACCGAACGTGTCGTAATGCCGTGATCGATGCCGAGTGTCGTGTCGCGCGCCGGCGAGATGAAGACCGGACGGGCGCCTGCGAAAATGATGGCCGACATAATCGATTTGTGCACGTTACGCGGAACGATGATCTTATCGCCGGGCGCGCAAACGGTTAGAATCATCGTCATAATGGCTCCGCTTGTACCCTGCACCGAAAAAAAGGTATAATCGGCTCCGAATGCATCGGCGGCAAGCTGCTGCGCTTCCTCGATAACACCGGTCGGCTGGTGGAGGTCGTCCAGCGGCGCAATATTTATAAGATCGATCGACAAAGCGTTGTCGCCGATAAAGTTGCGGAATTCGGGATCGCTTCCCAAACCTTTTTTATGTCCGGGAATATGAAATTGAACCGGATCTTGAGCCGCATGGCTGCGCAGTGCGCTAAACAGCGGGGTCCGGGTGTGGTTATGGTTCATCGATTCATCCCAGCCTTTCATTGGATTCATTCAAACAAGGTTGAGTATAGCAAAATCAGAGGGGAATGCAAGCGGTAATTTGTTATAGCCAGCACGAACCGTTAGCGCGGAGCCAGACGCGCTTTAGTTCTGTGCGAGAAAGACGAACCGTTAGCGCGGAATCGAACGCGCTCGATTCTGTGCAGGAAACGAACGCGCTTGCGCGGAGATTTTTTCATTAGTGAAAGGGGAAGGAAGTATGGAACTCCGAAAGCCTTGGGCGGGAAAAAAGGTGCTAACATCGCCGTTTGTCGTCCAACTGCTAATTATCATGTATCTTGTCGAGTTTGTGAAGGGCGCGCTGCTTGTGTCTGTTTTGCCGGTCTACATGGGGACTGTTCTCGGCTTGTCCGCCTATGCCGTCGGATGGGCGCTTGCACTGCAATATATAGGTGACAATGCATTCCGGAGTCCGCTCGGGTGGATTATCGATCGGCTTGGGTACCGGTATGTGATGCTGTTTGGAGTTATCCTGACGTTTATTTCCGTTTCCATCATTTCCTTGTCGCACGGCCACTTTGCCTGGATCATACTGGCCTGCCTCCTGCTTGGAATCGGCACTTCACCGCTATGGCCCTGTGTTATTACAGGCGCTACGGCGGTAGCCGGCAGCGAAGCAAGCGGTACTATTATGAGCGTCGTGTATATGGCCTGGTTGACCGGCGTCGGAAGCGGACCGATTATTATTAATTTCTTCATCACTCATTCGTTTGCAATGGCTTTCCGGCTGATTATCGTCATGATGATTGTCGTGGTGCTCATTGCCTTATTATTACCCGGCAGACGCAAATCGCATGAGCTGGAAGGTCGATTGGTTCCGGCAGAGGCCCATCACAAACATGGCGACGCGGCTCCGCTCCTTGAAAGAATGGCGCGTTATTTTGCGAGAGTTCGAGGCTCGCTCCATGCAAGCAGGCTGCTTTATCCCGCCATGTTTATGCAGAATTTCGCGCTTGGTCTGCTGACGCCGGTATTGACGCTGTTCGCTCGGACCGTTCTTCATCTGACGCCGAAGCAGTACAGCTTATTATTGCTCGCAGGCGGGGCGGTAACGGTGCTTGGTCTAATTCCCGTCGGAAAATGGGTGGACCGGTTTGGGACAAAATGGTTTCTGCATGCCGGATTTCTAATCGCCGCCGTTGCGCTCCCGGTACTCGGATTCATGCGATCGCTGCCATTGGTGCTGGCCATTGTGGCTTTTATCGGCATCGGCTACGCCTGTATTATTCCGGCCTGGAACGCCTTGATTGCTGAGGCTATTCCGAAATCGGAGCGTGGTGCGGTATGGGGTTTTTTCCTGACGATCGAAGGGCTTGGGATGGTATTTGGCAGCATCTTATCCGGTAAGCTGTGGGATAACCTTGGTCCGCATTCGCCGTTTCTTCTCAGCGGATCGGTATTGCTGCTCCTCTTTGTTCTTCATTTGTTCATAGCAAGACGCCCAAAAGTTGTGGTACGATAATCGGGTGGAGGGAACAGACAAATGAAGGACAAGCGGCTTGGAATTGTTATGCTTATGCTATTGACCACTTTTATCGGATTCGGCATTATAATTCCGGTGCTGCCGGAGATTATTAAGAAGGCGAGTCCGGAAGCCGTGGACTTTCATATCGGAATGATGCTGTCAATTTACTCGGCCGTGTCGTTCGTTATATCCCCGGTTTGGGGCGGCTTGTCCGATCGCATCGGCAGACGTCCGATTATCCTGGTTGGCGTACTTGGCTTCGCCGCCAGCTTCCTGTTATTCGGCATTGCCGACGGAAGCTTGCCGCTTATGTACGCTTCGCGCGTGCTCGGAGGATTGTTTTCCGGAGCTGTAACTTCCGTTATAGTAGCCTATGTAGCCGATATCACCCCGCCGGAGGATCGGACGAAGGGGATGGGGCTCGTCGGTATGTCGATTGGCCTTGGCTTTACGATCGGTCCAGGCGTGGGAGGGCTGCTTAGCCTGATTTCGAATAACACGCCGTTTTTTGCCGCTGCCGGTCTTGCTTTAATTACGTTTTTGCTTGCCGTAACGAAGCTGCCGGAGTCGCTTACTCCCGAGAATCGGAGCGCCACGCACGAGCGGAGGCCGTCGCGCTGGAGCGCATTTACGGGCTCGGTGAAATATTTGTATCTGCTCGCTCTGTTCGTATCCATATCGCTGGCCGGTCTGGAAGCCACCCTGCAGAGGTTCGGGATGCTTCGATTCAATGTGACGCCGCTTCAGGTGGGCATCATGTTCCTCGTATGCGGTCTTGTCGGGGCGCTCATTCAGGGAGGCGTCGTACGGCGGCGTATCCGTAAAGGCCAGGAGCCTGCCTACATCGCCGCAGGCCTTGTTATTTCCGCAATCGGATTTCTGCTTCTGCTGACATCCCATTCGCTCGTATCGGCAACAATCTACTTGGCGGTGTTTGGCATCGGCAACGCGCTGATACGCCCCTGCGTAACCTCATTGATTACACAGAAGACGACCGTTGGTCAAGGCATCGCCTCCGGCTTAAGCTCCTCTATGGACAGCCTTGGAAGGATTGCGGGCCCCCTTATGGGCGCATTTCTCTTTACAGTCAATCTGGAGCTGCCGTACCTGGCAGGCGGTTTGTTATCGCTGGCAGCGCTGCTTCTGCTCTACAGGTTTCGCTTCATTGACCGTACAGCCCGGCAGCCTGAAGCATCCGCAGCATCGTAACAGGCTATGATGCAAAAGACGCTCCGGAATCCGTGTGATTCGCAGGAGCGTCTTTGATGTTTTATTTTGTTTATTTTATTCCCAATCCCCTAACGATGAACGATATCGTTTCCTCGCGCTCACGCTCATCATCCCAATTCGCGTCCTCGCGCTCGCCGTAAAATGTACGGGTAAGCACATAACCTATAATTACCGAAACAGTAAGACGAATAACCGTGGTGCCGGGGAGTGAGAGGATTTTGCCTTCAGCTTGAAACTTCTCGACGATTTTGCCCAGTCGTTCCATTACTTTGGTCAGAACATTTTTTCGGAACTGTTCTTGCAGCTCCGGGTGAAACGGGATTTCCTGCACTAATATTTTGAACACTGCCATATGCTTGCGGAGAAACTCGATCCGGTTCTCGATCATCGCCCGCAGCAGCTCCTCATAACTGTCGTAATCGACATCCAGCACCTTGTCGAAGCCGCGAAGCACGAAGGGGGCGATCAGCTTCGACATTGCTGGCGCAACGATGGACAGAAGCAGATCCTTCTTTGTCTTATAATGGCGGAAAATCGTGCCTTCGGCCACTCCGGCCCGCTGCGCGATTTCGTTTGTCGAAGAAGCCGCGTACCCTTTCTCCGCAAAAACTTCAATAGCCGCTTTCATTATTCTGGACTGCTTCTCGGTCATTTTCTCACCGGCCGCCTCGATGCTCAGCAGCTCTTCCATCCACTGCTCCATGGTTTCCCGCATGACTGACAACTCCTTAAAGCTTTTCATTACATACAGCGAACATGAGAATCGTATCTTCCTACATCGTCCCGATCATATCACAGCTTATCCGGATTGTTAAATCGCACGGTGCTTCCGTAATGCAGCCACATTAAGCAGGGTGAAAACAAGCGAGAATCCAAGCAGTACATAGACGTCGGTCTGAATGCCGGCCCATCCCTCTCCCCGGATCATAATGCCCCGCAGCGCATCCGCGCCATAGTACAGCGGCATGATGGCGCTCAGCTTCTGAAGCCAGGGGGTCATCGACTCCAGGTTGAACAAACCGGAGAAGAAGACCTGAGGAACAACGACAAGCGGGATAAACTGAATTATTTGAAACTCGCTGCTTGCAAAAGAAGAAAGCAGCGTGCCCAGAGTAAGTGCGGTCAGCGACAGCAGGAGGTTCATCATCAGTACCAGCCAGATCGAGCCATCCATGTACAGACCGAGAACGTCTACGGCGAACCAGGCGATAAGGGCGGCCTGTAGGAGTGTAAATAAACCAAACCCGGCCAAATAGCCGGTTACGATCTCAGACCGGCGGATCGGCGTCGCCAGCAGCCTCTCCATCGTGCCGCTGGTCCGTTCGCGAAGAAAAGATACGCCGGCGAGCATAAACACAAAGAAAAAGGAGAAGAAACCGATCAATACCGGGCCGAACGAATCGAAAGACGACATGTCTGCGTTACCGTGAAGATAAGTGATGGTCGGTTGTACCGTAGGCTTATCCGCCTGTATCGTCCGCTGCAGCAGCAGGAGCACCACTTTGCCGGAAGAGGGATCGCTCCCCTCGAGCGAAATGGCCGGTTTACCGCCTTCGAAAGTAAGCACAGCATCCAGATCCCTGTTCTGCAATGCTTTCGCCGCGTGTTGCGAATCCGAATATGGAGTGACGGCGGCATCCGCTTGCTCAAGCCGCTGCACAAGCTGGGGAGGCACCTCCACAGTTCCAATCTTGGGCTCTACTGTTTGACCGTTAAATACAAGCTTCATAAGTCCGAGAATGAGCAGCGGCGCCAGAAATAGCAGGGCAAGCGTACGTTTATCTCTCAAGAATTGACGGATGATCCGAAACGCCAACGCGCGGATTCTCATATGCGTCCGCCTCCCCCGAGAGTAATAAACGCTTCTTCGATAGTGGAGCTGCCCGTCTTGTTCTTGATGGCGTCGGGAGTATCGACTGCTGTGAGCTTCCCGTCGCGAATGAGTGCGAGGCGGTCGCATTTATCAGCTTCATCCATAACGTGCGTAGTTAAAATAATCGTCGTGCCCCGCTTCCGCATCTCCGAGAGCTCTTTCCAGACCGATTTTCTCAGTACCGGGTCGATCCCGACAGTCGGTTCGTCGAGCACGAGCAGCTCGGGTTCGTGAAGCAGTGAAATGGCGAGCGATAACCGCCGCTTCATTCCGCCCGAGTACGCTGCGACCGGCTTGTTTAAATCATCCAGCAAATTTACGATTGCCATCGATTCATTGATGCGTCTGCTGCGGCGAACGCCGGTCAAGCCATAGAGCGAGGCGAAGAAGACGAGATTCTCCTTGGCGGTCAGTTCATTGTACAGCGCATCCGACTGCGCCATATAACCGAACCGCTGAAGCATTGCCAGCTTCGGCATCGGCTCGCCGAGCAATCGGACAGTTCCGCTGTCCGCTTTGTCAATGCCGGTTATGAGCTTGACGAGCGTCGTCTTACCGGAACCTGACGGACCGAGCAGGCCGAACAGCTCGCCTCGCTTCACGCGCATCGTAATGCCATCCAGAACGGTTCGGCTGCCAAACCGCCGGACGATGCTTTGCAGGTCCACGACTGCATTTTCCGACTCGTTCACAACTGAGGATTCAGAGATAAAGGACATTGTCGGGTCACTCCCTATTCATAAAATGAGTGATTACTTACATCTATTTTATTACTGGTTCCTCGAATTGTAAAGTGAGTAATCACTTATTTTAGACAGTTTTGAAATTCTCGGGCTTTTTTCACTCTTAAGTCGCATTTTGTTATCGGTCTTAGGTCGGGGATAAAGACTGGTCCTCAGACGTTTTTCGTGAAATAACAAAAAAGGTAAACTTTAGCAAGTATGTCAGAGAGAATGATAATTTGAAGGGAGTAACAGGGTTATGCAAAGTATTACCAAGTGGGCATTCAACAACAAGGCGGCGGTGAAGCTCGTCGTACTGATGGCGCTTGTCATGGGAGCTGTCAGTTATCTGAGACTGCCGATGGAGTTTTTGCCCGAGGCGGACAACCCGATGGTGTCGATCGCCGCAATCGGTCCCGGCTATGACGCGAAATCGATGGAAACGCAGGTTACGTCAAAGCTGGAGGAAGCGGTCCAGTTCGTCAAAGGGAAGAGCGGAATGGTGTCTTCGTCCGGCAGCGGATTTTCCAAAATCGACCTGTCCTTTGATTCCAAAACGGATATGAAGGAAGCGAAAGCGGAGGTCGAAAGAGCAGTTGAAGCGGTGCAACTCCCGGAGCGGGTAACAAAACCGTTCGTGGTACAGTTCAATACGTCGATGATCCCGATTTCCTGGGTTACGGTCGGATTTGGCGAAATGAGCGACGCAAAGCGTGAGCAGGCCGAGAAAGACATAATTAACGAATTCAAGAAGATCGAAGGAGCCGGCGATGTGACGCTCGGAGGCAGATCGCAGCCAAGCGTATCCATAGTGCCGAATACCGCGAAGCTGGCGGAGAAGGGCATACCTTTCCAATCTTTAATGGGCGTTCTGCAGGGACGGGCGGCCGCATCTTCGGTCGGCGAGAAGACGATTGACGGCGCATCCGGGAATATTAACGTAACTGCCAATATCGATAATCTTGAGACGCTGCGCAAGCTTCCAGTGGCACCCGGGGTTGCGCTTGGTGATGTTGCGGATGTAAGACTTGAGAATCGGCAGGAGAGCATCAGCAGCATAAAAGGCAAGAATGTACTTATGCTCACGATTTCCAAGACGGCTAACGCAAACGCCGTAAAGGTCGGGGATGAGACGGCGAAGACCGTTGAACGTCTCAACAAAGAAATGAAAGGCATTGACGCTAAAGTGCTGCTCAGCACATCGGAGCAGGTCGTCCATTCGGTGGATTCGATGCTGCGCGAAGTGCTCCTGGGGGCCTTGTTCGCTACTATCGTCATTCTGCTCTTCATGCGGAATTTCAGAGCCACGGTCATAACGATCGTCTCCATCCCGCTGTCACTTGGCATTACGCTTTATTTGTTAAGCTTGTCGGGCGTTACGCTTAACATCATTACACTGGGCGGCGTCGCGGTTGCAGTCGGACGGCTCGTTGACGACAGTATCGTGGTCATTGAAAATATTTACCGCCGTTTGCAGAAAGAAACGTTCTCCACCCAGCTTATTTCCGATGCAACGGGTGAAGTGGCGACGGCTATAACATCCTCTACACTTGTCACAGTTGCGGTATTTCTCCCGATGGGTCTGCTGCGCGGCTCGCTGCAAAGCTTCCTGCTGCCGTTCGCGCTGACGGTTACGTACTCACTTGTGGCATCGCTGGTTGTAGCCTTGACCGTCGTGCCGCTTCTCAGTGCTGTGCTCCTGCGCGGGACGAAGATGACGGAGCACGAGGGCTCAAAACGGTTCACGAATTTCCTGTCGTGGAATTTGAAGCACAAATGGGTACCGCTAATAATCTCGGCTGTGTTGTTCGCAGGTTCGATCGGCGCATACATGTCGATGCCCAAAGGCGCCATCGACTCATCCAATGCGGCTAACCTCAATGTGACGCTGGAGTACCCGGGCGAAACGCCGCATGATCAGGTCGTTGCGTCAGGCCGCAAGCTGGAAACATTTTTGAACGGCCGCAATGATGTTGATTGGGTGCTGATGTCAAACGGCAACAGCTCGGATAACGCAAAATACGGGGACGTTTCCTCGCCTACGCTCGTCACGTATTTGGTCGATATGAAGAAAGGCGCTGATGCCGAGAAGCTCATCTCCGACATTAAGGGGCAGCGTCCGGACTATAAGGGTGCTGATTTAAATGCCGGAGCGGCGAACTTTATGAGCGGCGGCAGCTCCACGCAGGTTATGATTGACGTCACCGGGGAGAATCCGGAGTTGATTTCCCAAGGCGCACGTCAGGTTATTGATGCCATTAAACCGGTTAAAGACGTAATTAAAGTCAAGTCTAACGAAGAGCAGAAGAAGCCGGTATACACCTTCGAGCTCGATCCGGTAAAGGCGAAGGGTCAGGAGGCCGCGATGCAGCTTCAAGGCATGCTTAATCCGATTCCGCTGGGAACCGTATCGATTGGCAATCGTGAAACGAATGTGATTCTGCAGCCTGCTGCAGAACCAAAATCGGAGTCTGATCTGAATAAGCTGATCCTTATGACCGACCGCGGCCCGCTCCCGGTTGCTTCCGTTGCGAAGCTGACGAAAAGCGAAGAGCCCAGTGTGTATTATCATAAGGATGGAAAGCCGTATATCCGTGTGACAGCCGATGTCGAGCCAAGCCGGCTTTCGGTAGTAGGCAAGGAAATCGGCGATAAAGTAATGGAGCTGAAGGCGCCTGAGGGCATCAAATTTAGCATAGGAGGCGCCTCCGCTGAGCAGTCGGATGATTTCGCCGATCTGGGCATTATTATGTTGATTGCAATCGGCATTGTTTACTTGATCATGGTCATCACGTTTAAAACGCTGCGTGCGCCTCTGGCAATCATGTGTACGCTGCCTCTCGCCGCGATCGGCGCAATAATCGGTCTGATCGTCTCGAACGTTTCGCCGGACTTTACAGCCGTATTCGGGGCGCTGATGCTGATCGGGATTGTCGTGACGAACGCAATTGTATTGATCGACCGGGTGAAACAAAACGAACAGAGGATGACCGTTCGCGATTCGCTGATCGAAGCGGCTTCGACCCGGATGCGCCCGATTATGATGACAGCGGTCGCTACGATATCCGCAATGCTTCCGCTAGTGTTCGGATCTACGGAAAGCGGGAGCATCGTATCGCAAAGTCTGGCAATTGTCGTAATCGGCGGACTGGCCGTCGCCACAATGCTTACGCTGGTCATTATTCCCTGTATCTACGAGCTGTTCTTCTTCCGCAAATCAAGGCGTCAGCGGATATCGGCACAAGCAGAGCATGCAGGATAAGCCTTGAATCCGGACGGACGAACAAGTCCGGCCGTGTTTCCCGGGAGACTTCAAAAAAGAAGACTGCGGTGCAGCCTTGCCGGCGGCTCCGAAGTCTTCTTTGCATTACTCCTTGCTGAAGTTGTGCGGTAAGAAATACCGCTAAAAAGCCATGCGGTACAGCGGCAGCACGGTCTTGAAGGTTTCGACGGTTTTGGCGATAAAGGCCCGGCCATCCCCCAGAAGCGGATCGTTTCTGTCAACAATTATGCCGCAAAGGGCTTCGGACGCCTTGACGGTGCGAAGCCGTCCCAGCAGTGCGGCAAGTCCGTCTCGGCCAAGATCGCCTTGTTTGTCTCCGCCGGGCACCATATGGTTGCCGGACCATATGTAATGGGACGGGATATGCTTCATAAGCTCGTCCAGCTGTCTGATCGCATTCCCGGCGAATACCGATTTGTTATCCGATTCATAAATAATGGCAAACTGGATAAACGCATGAGAGCCGAACAGCCCGATTTGAAAATGCGGGTGCATCTTGTAGCCTCGTTTGCCTGGTGCGAACGCGACCCAGGTGTCATTAGGCGGATTGATCGTTCTTCTGGCGTGCTTCGCTACGTGAGGGAACATGGGCTCGCCGCAAAGCTCGGACAGAACCGGCGAGAGCTCCTCGCCCAATTGATGCAGCTTTGGCCTGATGCGCTCGATCAGGGCGGCCATTCTGTCTTCCAGTCCGGGCACGAAGAAGACGTCAAAATCACTCATAGTAAAGCCGTTAAAAGTTTCGGTTTGTTGAACAGTCATTGAAGCAGTCGTTCCTTTCTCAGCTGTCTATCTTCCTGCATTCCATTATATCACAGTCAGCCCCGCGGAGAGACAGTGTTTAGAGCTGTGTCTTAAGTGCCCTCCCCGGGCCTACTCGCGTTATCTTGCAATCCGCACCCGAATCGGTTACAGTCGAACTGATTATAACCCGTTAATGCTTAAATACTGATATGAGGAGAGGTTGCGTTAATGCTGTGGCAGCAAATTTGGTTTGTCGTCAATATGCTGTTTGTTACGCTAGTAATCGTGTTTTTATTTGTGAATCGTGCATTGACGATGGCCCGACTTGAGAAGGACGAAGCAAGAGTCCGGCGGGCGTCCCGGAAACGTCTGATAATCGGAATCTTGAGCATTATCGCATTCATCGGCATGGTGTTCAGCTTCCTGATGAACATGCGGGTGAACGGCTAGAATATGTGTCCAAACGGTGACCGTTTCCAATTCTCTCGCAACTTTTCCAGAACCTTAAGCGTTTAAGGTATCATGAGAAGCTGCCGGCAGCATCCGGAAGTCTTCATTCAGGCCGTATATGCGGCTGCTGTCAAATAAGGGGAATGCAGAAGGAGACGGAGCATGAAATCATTGAAATGGTTGTTGATTCTTTCGTTATTGGTTGTGTCTTTTGCTAACGTTTCTCAACAAGCCATAGCCGCGGGCGGAACGTCCGACCAGCTGGTTATGCAATTAAAGAGCAGCGTTATGATTCATAACGGCGTCACCTGGAAGTCGGCTCAGCCGCTTACCTTGGAGAAAGGAACCACATTTGTCGCACTGAGCTCAATCGCGGCACGCTACGGATACAACCTCACATACGACGCCAAAACGAAGGAGTCCGTTGCCGTAGGGAAATCGCATGAACTGCATTTCAAAATCGGAAGCACGACCGTGTATGGGGACGGCAAGCCGGTTAAAGCCTCCGCCGCGCCTTATATTTTGAAAGGATCACTCATGGTTCCGCTGCGCGTCTGGGCGCAGCTGACGGAGAGCACGTTTACGGTAGCAGGTGCCAAGATGACACTTTCCTGGAACGTGGTGAAGCTGCCGACGGCGAATTTTGAAGTGCAGCCCACAGAAATTTATGCAGGGGATACGACCGTGACTTATATCGACCGTGCGTTCAACCCGAGCGGACAGCCGTTCGTGGAAGACCGCTGGGAAGGCAAAATGGACGTTTTCCCCGAAGCCGGCACCTATACGATCACAAGGCAGGTACAGGACACAAACGGACAGTGGAGCGCGCCATACTCGGTCGTGATTGAAGTAAAGCCGCAGAATCAGCCGCCGGTAGCCGACTTCTCAACGGAGAAGGTCCAGTACCGGATCGGGGAGAAGGTCATTTATACCGACTTGAGCACGGATGATGAGAACGCGATCGTCCGCAGTACCTGGAAAGGCAACGACGATGTGTTTTTTGAGCCGGGCGAGAAGTCGATTACTCTGGAAGTCCAAGACAAACATGGACTCACCAGCTCAATAACAAAAACGATAACGGTAACAAACGAAGTATTGTATACGAGGGACGAGTACAATAAGCTGTTTACTGCGGTCGGCGACAAATTCGCTGTAGACGGTTCATCCGTTCTGCAGATACCGCTTCTTCCTTACACGATTCAGTCGGAGTCTGCCCAAATGGTTCGCAGCAACAGCCCGGAGATTCTATTGGGGGAAGGCATCGCATACCAGGCGCAGCTGACCGGCCAAGTCCGGTTCATGTTCCATAACCAGAACGAGGCCGGGTACCCGGTCAAAATTTATCTCATTGCGACGAACAACAACAGCGAGCCTGTCACCGTCAGCACGAGTTCAACCGGCATCGGCGGGCCTGACCCTTATGTCGTTAATTCAGCGAAAATGTCGGCCATCCGATACATGCAATCACTGGCAGATGATCCTTCGCCGACATCCGTTACGATTCGTCCTCACCAAACAGTAAAGCTGCTTCCGGAAATATCCAAAGTACCGCTTAAGCAGATGGATGTGTTTACCGCCTATGCGGATTTATACAGCGATCAGGAACTGCAGTACCAGGTCGTCGTTGTCGCGGCGCCTAAGGATCCGATCGCAGCATTGCCATCGCTTTCCGTCCTGGAACGCAATGATGTTCATGTGCGGGGAACCTTCAATAAAGCGAACCGTGTCATTGAAATGGACGATACGCTTGGGGACAAGGCAGGGCGGATTCTGATTGGTGATAATAAAATAGATAGATATATAGACGGAATCGACGAAACGTCCGGGGAACTCGAGCTTAATGTGGGTAATTTCGGAGTTTTATATAAAATGAAATTAACTCACGTTGCGCCTCACACCCTGATCGCGCTTAATCCCCGCGGCGGGCTGTATACTGGAGCGTTCCTGGTGAACGGCCAGGTCGTACCGGCAACGAACACGAGCGTGTTGAAAAACAGCAACGATGCGGTCGTCTTGTACCGGACTGGGGATTCGGAGGAATCCGTGGAAATCGTGTTTACGAACGCGGCAGGAAGCAACCTTCCGGTAACCATGCTGTTTATGCCACTGCCGCCGCTGCGATATTAGATTCGATGCAAAAAAGCCTACTCTTCCCGCAGATGAAATTCTGCGGCAGGAGAAGGCTTTTCTTTTTGCAGTAAAATTAATAAGGGAGCTCGATTGCAACTTCGCGTTTCAACTCGGCAGATCGGAGCACGCCGTCGATAATCGCCTGCTGGATAAGAATTTGTTCGCCCGGGATCGGCGCCGGCAGCCCTTCTCGAACCGCATCGACAAAGTCGCGGACCTTCTCGAAGAAAAGCTCCTTCGAATGCTCGATTACCGGAACCGGCGTCGCGGTTTGCTGACCCATGAAATCGTGGAACAGAGTCATGCTGCCGACCTTGCCGTCCCACACGCCTGACCAGTTTCCGCTCCCGTAAGGTTCCACTTTAAGACCGGCGTCCGTACCGAGAAACATCGTCGATCCGAGGGAATCCATGTGCATGGCCCATGAGATTTTAAATTGCAGCACGAGATCGCCTTCGAACCGGACCATTGCAACTCCGAAATCTTCCACCTCGAAACGGTCGGATTCCATATGGTAGAGCGAATTCGTCCCGAAATGGCTGGACGTGAAAGCGGACACCGTGAGCGGCCGAGGATAGCCCATTGCGTTCAGCGCCATATCGAGCGAATAACAGCCGATATCGGCCATCGCGCCGGCCCCGGCAAGCTCCTTGCGGATGAACGTGCCCCCTGGCATACCTCGCCGGCGTCCGCCGCCGGTTTCGACATAGTACACCTTTCCCAGCTTGCCGGATTGCACGATGTCCTGAATAAGCTTCATATTCGGATCGTACCGCGGTTGAAATCCAATGGTGAGCATACTGCCGGATTCACGTGACGCCTGCACCATATCAACGGCTTCGGCCAATGTGACGGACATCGGTTTTTCGAGCAGCACCTGCTTGCCGGCCCGCAGAGCGTCGACTGTTGTAAGATGATGCGATACGTTGGGCGTGCAGATGCTGACGCCGTCCAAATCCATTTCCAGCAGCTTCCGGTGATCCTCGAAAGGCTGTGCTCCTTGCAGCTCCAGTGACTCAATAAACTGCTTTGCTTTGCCTGGAACCAGGTCGGCCACGCCGACGATCTCTACGTCGGGCAGCCGCTTATATTGACGGGCATGGGCGTGCGCGATGCCCCCGCTCCCGATAATGCCGATTCGAACTGTTTTAATCATGGCTGCAAAGCTTCTCCTTTACCTTGCGGTTTGGGCGCCCCATCCTTCGTTTGATGCAGTCTGAACTGATTGGGCGTCATGCCGAATCTTTTCTTAAAAACGTAATATAAATAGTTGCTGCTGGCGAATCCGTGTTCGAGTGCAATTTGCTCGATGGGCCTTTGCCCTTCCACTATGGAAGAGCAGATTTGACTGAGCCTGTAATTTTCCAAATACGCGCTGAATGACTCCTTGCCGCTATCACGGAAAATACGCTGCAGCTGCCGTCCGCTGATCGGTATCCGCTCGGCAACCTCGTGCAGCGTAATCGGCGAGGAGTAGTTATCATGAATAAACTGCGTCGCGATTTTGAACCGGTGCTCATTCATGTTGCGGCTAGGAGGATCGAATGTGACGGACGGCTCGGCGGATAATCGCGCCGAACGGAGCAGAATTTGAATGATTGCCTGCTTAATTGTAGAGAAAGCCCCGGGCTGTCCTTCATGCCACGCGCGGTAGGCGGTGAGAAACCATGACATCGCATTATACTGATCCGGGTGTGGCCGAAGCGGAAGCGTATCGAGCGCGTGTATGCACATTTTCGCTTCATGACACTCCCATTGCTCGCCCCAATCGGGCGAGTCCGCATCCTCGAGTGGGGTAATGCCGATATGCAGGCACAGCTCATCCATCGCTTCTCTATCGTCAGCCTCCTGCTGATGCATCACGTTCGGGCCGGTCAGATAGAATTGGCCTTCATGGACGGGGTAGACCGTGTCCTCCAGTATGACTGTCCCTTTGCCGCGCGGTATAAAATGAAACTCGTATTCGGAATGTTTATGGAACCGGATCAGCTTCCCTGGCGGGAAAGAGGTCAGATGGCAGTGGTAAACGCGAAAACCGTAGCCTCCCCAGCGAAATTGAATATCCAGTCGGTCGATGGCATCCATTTTCTCGGCCATGAGCGCATAAGCAAACGGTTTTCCCATTCTGTCACCATCCTTCCTCTAAATCATGTTTTTATGATAACGTCAGTTTGCGAGTTCAGTCAGATTGACAGAGCGTTTCTCCGCTGCCGAGCGATTGGAAGCCTCCATCAGCTTCGTCAGGTCGACGGCGAGGCCGATGTTTTCTTCGGCTGCGGAACCGTTCAATATGTGGCCAACCCACTGGTCGAATGCGGAAATTCGGTTGTCCTGCACCTCGACCGTGACCCATTCCTTTGCATCCAGCTTATTGCTTCGCACGCGGATTGCCTCGTCCGGCAGGCCGTACAACAGCGTGCCCTCGGTACCGTGCAGTTCGATGGAGAACGGAGAGTGGCTGTTCACAAAGCCGGCTTCGACGATTCCTACCGCGCCGTTGTCATAGCTAAGCGTGGCTACCGCATTGTCTTCGACTTCTTTGCCGGTCACGTAGCCATAAGTGGCGCTGACGCTTTGCGGCAAGCCGAGGAATAAACGGACCAGATACATCGGATGGCAGCCCAGATCGATAAGGGCTCCGCCGCCGCATTGTTCGAGATTGAAGAAATGGCCCGGGAGCCAGCCGGCCGTTGCGCCGTTGTGCGAGAGCCGGGCGCGGGCTTGCGTCAGCTGCCCGAGCAGTCCCTTATCTATCACCTCTTGAACTGCCAGCGTGTAGCCATGATTCAAACGGGGCAGCGAGACGGTCAATTTGACGCCCGCTTCGTCAACAGCCCCAAGGATTTCTTGCACTTCTTTTAATGTCGGCGCAATTACTTTTTCCGTAAAAATATGTTTGCCGGCCCGGGCGGCTTTTACCATAACGTCACGGTGAATATTCGTCGGCGTATCTACGACAACAGCGTCGACATCCGCTCTTGCAAGCAGAGCATCCAAATCCGCGACAAAAGGCACGCCCAGCTTCTGCGCCGCTTCCTCACCGCGAGTCGGAAATTCGTCCCACACCGCGACAATCTCGGTGTCCGGATTTCCCTGCACCTGTTTCGTGTAATCCCAAGCATGAACATGCCAATAGCTGAGCATAGCCACTCGAATCATTATGATTCCTCCTAAAAGTTTTGTGCGATACTTCTTGAATACGCTGCTTTAGCGAGCACAAAACTCGCTACGGAAGCATACGCCAAGTCTCATTCACTTTCAGTTGTCCGTTCTCCGTTATTCATCCTCTAATTATGCGACACAACGATACCGTAACACAAATAAAAGCGGCCTAAAATGCGTTTACATGACATTTAGACTGCAAAATAACGACATTCACTACCTCGGCACTGCTTCAATAGCGGCTGACATTGACTGGGACCCGGTTTTCGGGCATCATGTTGCATATAGAGGGTATTATGAAGCAGGAAGGAGCGGCGGACATGCGACAATTAATGAAGGCGCCAATACATGTGTACCGCCGTTTTATATCGCCCATAAAGCCGCCGACCTGCCGCTTTTACCCGACCTGCTCCGAGTATGCGCTTCAGGCGATCGACAAACACGGCCCGGCCAAGGGCGGCTGGCTGGCGTTAAAGCGGATTTGCAGGTGCCATCCGTTCCATCCCGGCGGCATCGACCATGTACCGCCCACCCGGGAAGAGCTTGCCCGGCGGGCGAATGACCCGCTTGACAGCGCAGCGGCGGATTCGGTATAGTTTGACCATAAGAATGATTACCACATCAATACATTCAATGAACGGATAAGTACAGGAGCAGTGCCCTTTACAGAGAGCCGGGGAAGCTGGAAACCGGTAAGGAGCAACTTTTGGAAAATGGTCCGGGAGAATCCGCTTTCGAACCGGCAGCTCGGTATCAGCTGCGGCAAGGGAGGGGCGCGAGGCCGCGTTACCGGCCATGCTGCCGTTTGAATGGACGGCACTAATGAAGCTTTCTCCGGGCTCTACGTGCGGAGAGGGGAAATTGGGTGGTACCGCGTGAGCTGCAAGCTTTCGTCCCATATGGGACAGAAGGCTTTTTTGCGTTATAAACGATTAATAAGATGACAGCAAGCTATGAAAAGGGAGGTAGTTGTTTTGAGCGAAGCGAACAAGTCATTCTATATTACGACCCCGATCTATTACCCAAGCGACAAGCTTCATATCGGTCACGCTTATACGACGGTGGCGGGCGACGCCATGGCGCGTTACAAGCGGCTGCGCGGTTATGATGTCTGGTATTTGACCGGGACTGACGAGCACGGCCAGAAGATTGAACGGAAGGCGCAGGAGAAGAACAAGACCCCGCAGCAGTTCGTCGACGACATCGTTGTGACGATCAAGGAGCTCTGGAGCAAGCTCGACATCTCCAACGATGATTTTATCCGCACGACGGAAGACCGTCATAAGCGGGTGGTGGTTGAGATTTTCGACCGGCTGCTGCAGCAGGGCGATATTTATAAAGGAACATACGAAGGCTGGTATTGCACGCCGTGCGAATCCTTCTTCCTCGAGAGGCAGCTCGTGAACGGCAATTGTCCGGATTGTGGTCGTCCGGTTGAACTTGTCAAAGAGGAAAGCTATTTCTTCCGGATGAGCAAATATGCCGACAGATTGCTGCAATACTATGAAGAAAACCCCGAGTTTATTCAGCCTGAGTCGCGCAAAAATGAAATGATCAATAACTTTATCAAGCCGGGGCTTGAGGATTTGGCCGTTTCCCGAACCACGTTCGACTGGGGTATTAAAGTGAAAGGTGATCCGAAGCACGTTGTTTATGTATGGATCGATGCGCTCTCGAACTATATTACCGCACTCGGGTATGGCACAGATGTTACGAGCAAATACGATCAATTCTGGCCTGCCGACGTCCATCTTGTGGGAAAAGAAATCGTCCGCTTCCATACGATCTATTGGCCGATTATGCTGATGGCGCTGGAACTGCCGCTGCCGAAAAAAGTATTCGCTCACGGCTGGCTGCTTATGAAAGACGGTAAAATGTCCAAATCCAAAGGCAATGTCGTGGACCCTGTTACGCTGATCGACCGCTACGGATTGGATGCGCTTCGATATTATTTGCTGCGCGAAGTGCCGTTCGGAGCAGACGGGACGTTCACGCCGGAAGGCTTCGTTGAGCGGATCAACTTTGATCTTGCCAATGACCTCGGCAACCTGCTGAACAGGACCGTTGCGATGATCAACAAGTATTTCGGTGGCGAAATTCCCGCCTATGACGGCAATGTCACGGCGTTTGACGCTTCCCTGTCCGAGCTGGCCGTCGGAACGTCTAAGCAGGTCGAAGCTGCTATGGAGCGCATGGAGTTTTCCGTTGCGCTTGCCGCGATCTGGCAGCTCGTCAGCCGAACGAACAAGTATATCGACGAGACGCAGCCGTGGGCGCTTGCCAAGGATGACGCAAAGAAAGGCGAGCTTGCATCAGTGATGCATCATCTGGCCGAATCGCTGCGAATTATCTCGATTTTGCTGCAGCCCTTCCTTACTAATGCACCCAGCGAAATATTCCGTCAACTGGGGGTAGCGGACAAACTTCTAACTTCATGGGACAGCACCAAGTCCTTCGGCCAACTGCCTGGAGGTACGCGCGTAACAAAAGGCGCCCCGATCTTCCCGCGCCTTGAAGCGGCCGAGGAAGCGGCGTTCATCGCTTCCACAATGAACGCAGGGGCTGCGCCGTCAGGTGGCGATGCCGATGGTCAAGCGGCCGCGGCGCCTGAGACGGCAAGCGGGCAAGCAAGCGGTGATTTGAAGAATGAAGCGGCCGAAGCCCCGGCTGCAGCCGCAGCGCCGGAAGCGAAAGAGGAAATCGGTATAGATGAATTCGCCAAGGTGGAGCTGCGCGTAGCACAGGTTCTAGCGGCAGAGCCGGTCAAAAACGCCGATAAGCTGCTCAAGCTTCAGCTTGATCTCGGCTATGAGCAGCGGCAGGTCGTTTCGGGCATCGCCAAATTTTATACACCCGAACAGATAGTAGGCCGCAAAGTTATTTGCGTTACGAATTTGAAGCCGGTCAAGCTGCGCGGCGAGCTGTCACAAGGCATGATTCTGGCGGCTTCGCACGGCGACCAGCTCACACTCGCGGCTGTTCCGGAGGAAATGCCCAACGGCTCAGTTGTGAAATAAATATCGCAGAATAAACCGCCGGAGCCGCGCTCCGGCGGTTTATATTGACAGAGTCCCGCTTCAGCCCTATAATCTAACAGTAATGTTTACGATTATATAGATTGAGGTGTATAGTGTGCTTCGAAATAATAAGTTTTGGAATAGAACCATAATAGGGGCTGTCATACTGTTATCAGCAATGATTCTTCTCCTTTCGGGCTGCGGCGGATCAGGTTCCGGCAAGCTGGTCGAAGGAAAGACTAACGTCGTTACAAGCTTTTACCCGCTTTATTTCCTGGCTAATGAAATCGGCGGCAAAGAGGTCAATGTGATAAATTTGATACCGGCCGGCGTGGAGCCGCATGATTGGAGTCCGAAGAGCCGAGATCTCGATGTCGTCTCCAAGGCTCAGCTGTTTCTGTATAATGGGGCAGGGCTGGAGGGCTGGGTAGACGATTTTTTTCAGGGCCTGCCGGCTGACAGCAAGCTCATAACGGTAAAAGCGAGCGAAGGCATTGCAACGATAGAAGGCAATCCCGAGGAGGAAGAGGAGCATGCGGGCGAATCGGACCATAATCATGAAAGCGGGAGCGTAGATCCGCATACATGGGTAAGTCCCAAATCAATGCTCGTTATGGCGGGAAATGTGCGGGATAGCCTGGTCAAAGCCGATCCCGGTCATCAAGCGGATTACGAAGCGAATTTTGCCGCATTAAGCAGTAAGCTTACCGCGCTTGACGGCGAGTACGAGGAAAAGCTGAAGGCTGTACCCAATAAAGACATCGTCGTTTCGCACCAGGCCTTCGGTTATCTGGCGCGCGATTACGGTCTCCATCAGGTTCCGATCATGGGATTGTCGCCGGATGCTGAGCCCAAAGCGCAGGATTTGCTGAATATCGCGAAGTTCGTTGAGGAGAATCATGTCAAATATATTTTCTTCGAGGAGCTGGTTTCGGATGAATTGGCCAAAACGCTGGCAAGAGAAACGGGTGCAAGCACATTGGTTCTGAATCCGATTGAAGGTCTGACACCGAGCGAAGAGAAGAATGGTGATGACTATTTCTCATTGATGGACAAAAATTTGCAAAATCTGCTCAAGGCATTACAATAGAACAAGAGTAAGATTATAAATGGCGTGCGGGAGAAGCTTTATCATTTCCCGGACGCCATCTGAGCGCTAGCGGGGGTGAAAGGAATGCGATTCGAACAGCAGCAAGAGAAACAGATAAGCTGCCACCAAAATATTATCGAGCTGACGGACGTGTCGTTCTCCTATCAGCAAAAGCCTGTAATCGACAATGTGAGCTTCGCGATTCAGGAGCGCGATTTTGTCGGATTAATCGGTTCCAACGGGGCTGGGAAGACTACGCTCCTCCGGATGATTGTAGGGCTGCTAAAGCCGGATAGCGGATCGATTAAGCTGTTCGGCGAGCCAATCGGCCAATTCGGCGATTGGAGCCGTATCGGATATGTGCCGCAAAAAAATTCGTTTAACCCGTTATTTCCCGCTACGGTGCGTGAAGTTGTACTATCAGGTCTCTACGGCCGCAGCCGGCTGTTCCGGCGTGTGTCGAAGGCCGATCAAATGAAATGCGACGAGGCGCTTCATGCCATGAACATTGACGATTTGGCCGGCAAGAGGATCGGTCAATTATCCGGCGGTCAGCAGCAGCGGGCGTTTCTGGCGAGGGCGCTTATCAACAATCCGGCACTGCTTATATTGGACGAGCCTACGGTTGGTATCGACTTCGAATCGCAGCACGGATTTTTTCATTTGATCAAGCATATGCATCAGCATCACAACATTACTTTTCTTATGGTATCGCACGATATGGAAATGATCCGTTCCTATCTGGGAGAGCATCCGAAAAGGGAATGCGGTAAGCTGGGATTCTATGTAAAACATTCGCACGATCTCGAGGACTGCGTGGAAACCAATTTGACGCACAGCTTGCGGGAGCTGCGCCGTTCGATGGAAAGAGGGAAAGTAGGCGTTTAGGTTGGACATCGTAACTAGCGAATTTTTTCAAAGAGCGCTGCTCGGAGGCGTTCTCATCGGTGTAACCGCGCCGCTGATGGGCCTCTTTCTTGTGCTGAGAAGGCTCTCAATGATCGGCGATACGCTCGCACACGTATCGATTGCGGGTGTAGCACTCGGTTTTCTTATCGGCGTTTACCCGATCGGTGTCGGACTTGTGTTTGCTCTTGCGGCGACTTTTGCCATCGAGAAGCTGCGTAAAGCCTATAAAACATATGCGGAGCTTTCCATTGCTATTATTATGTCGGGCGGAGTGGCGCTTGCGTCATTATTGTTTACCCTCGGCAAAGGCTTCAATGTCAGCGTCAGCGGCTACTTGTTCGGGAGCATCTATACGCTTGATAACATCGATTTATTAATGATCGGTATTGTCACAGTTATCGTTCTGGTGGCCGTCCGTCTGCATGTGAAGGAATTGTTCCTCCTTACTTTCGATGAGGATGCCGCAGCGGTAAGTGGACTTCCGACCCGTTATTTTAATTTCATGATCAGTGTACTGACCGCGCTCGTTATCAGTGTGGCGATCAAAATCGTCGGCGCGCTGCTTGTGTCGGCGCTGCTGACAATACCTGCGGCATGCAGTCTTGTCATCGCGCGCAGCTTCCGGCAATCTGTCGTGACGGTTGTCGTTATTGCCGAAGCTGCCGTGATCGGCGGCTTACTGATTGCAGGTGTCTGGAACTTGGCGCCAGGTGGTACAATCGTAATGTTACTGATCGCAGTGCTGCTTGTGCTTCTTACTTTCAGACGTAATTTCAGCACTTAAGGCCAAAGTTTTTTTGCAAAGTGAGGTAATGTCCAAACATGTCAGAGGTTACAATATGGGCCGCATTCGGCGCAGGTATCGCTTCTTTTATTTCTCCCTGCTGTCTGCCGCTTTACCCGTCTTATTTGTCGTATATCACCGGCGTATCGGTTACTGATTTGAAAAGCGAGCACCCCGGCAAACAAGTGCGAATCCGGACGATGAGCCATACGCTGTTCTTCATCCTTGGATTTTCCGTCGTGTACTATACGCTCGGTTACGGAACCAATGCGTTTGCGGAGGTATTCTCAGAGTATCAAACATTGATCCGGCAGCTGTCGGCGGTGCTTATCATTCTGATGGGATTGTTCCTGATCGGCCTCATTCAACCGAAATTGCTCCTTAAAGAGCGGAAAATGAATATGAAGCTCACGAAATCAAATTATCTTGCTTCATTTGTTTTCGGAATTGGCTTCTCAGCCGGATGGTCTCCCTGTACAGGTCCGATATTGGCCAGCATCCTGCTTCTGGCTGCCTCGGAGCCCGGCACATGGTTTGAGCTGACTACAGCATATGCGCTCGGCTTTGCCATTCCGTTCTTCGTACTTGCCTTTTTCATCGGTTCAACAAGATGGATTGTCCGGTATTCGGGTATTATGATGAAAATCGGAGGGGCAGTGATGCTGCTTATGGGGGTCCTGCTGTTCACCGATCAGATGACGAAGATTACGATATGGCTAAATTCTATCACGCCGGAATGGCTTAAATTTTAAGTGAGAACGAGGATGCGTTATTAATGGAAGATCCGTGCAGCGGGTTGCGGCACATGTGCCAAGCAGTGTATGATACTAAGAGTGACTGGCAGACGGCGGCTCACTGTGCGGGACATGTGGTGAATGGAGGTTCTTTCGATGCCGACTCCTAGCATGGAGGATTATTTGGAACGAATATATAAGCTTATTGATGAAAAGGGTTACGCACGGGTTTCGGACATCGCGGAAGGACTCGAAGTCCATCCTTCATCCGTTACGAAAATGATTCAAAAGCTGGATAAAGATAATTATCTCATATACGAGAAATATCGCGGTCTCATCTTGACCAATAAAGGGAAAAAGATGGGCAAGCGGCTTGTAGACCGGCATCAGCTGCTGGAGTCCTTCCTGACGATCATAGGCGTTCAGGAAGAAAATATTTATAAAGATGTCGAAGGAATCGAGCATCATCTCAGCTGGGATTCCATTACATGCATAGAGACACTGGTTGAATATTTTCGCCGCGATCCGGATCGGCTGGAAGAGCTGAAGCGAATCCGTTCCGAATTGGATAACGAATAAATTCTAAGTAAAGGGCCGTCTCCGACAAGAGGCGGCTTTTTCACGTTTGAAACTGGCCGGTCACGCATATACATCTTCGTAAAGGCGAGCAGCATGACAGCTGCTAGTGCTCGTCCGCGGGGAGGTATATCCTTCTATGACGCGTATTAATGCGGTGTTCGAAGGTGGAGGCGTGAAAGGAATTTCACTTGTCGGGGCAGTTTGCGCAAGCGAAGAGTACGGGATCACGTTTAATCATCTTGCGGGTACATCGTCGGGCTCCATCGTGGCAGCCATGCTTGCTGCAGGCTATTCGTCATCCGAAATCAAACGTTCAATCGAAGAGACGCCGTTTCATTCATTGCTTAGGCGCGGTTATATATACAATCTAGGGGCTATCGGACCCGTCGTGCGGCTGCTTGTCCGCAGAGGGTTCTACAGCGGAGAAGGGCTCACCGATTGGATAGAGCGGTTGCTGGGGCAAAAAGGAGTGCATACCTTTGCGGACTTGCCCAGCTGCAAGCTGCGGATCATTGCTTCCGATATAACGAACGGTAAGCTTCTTGTACTCCCTGACGACATAGCCGACTATGGGATAGAGCCGTCCCGGCTCAGTGTAGCACTGGCTGTTAGAATGAGCGTAAGTATCCCTTATTTCTTCGACCCGGTCCGTTTTCGGATGAACGGACGCAGCGGCGCAGGGAAGGCTTGGGCTTATATCGTGGACGGCGGTCTGCTGAGCAACTTCCCGCTCTGGTTGTTCGATAACGAGCAGCGCGGAGAGGCGGAGCAGGTTCCGACCGTAGGTTATCAGATGGTTGGTAAAAATGAAACCGAACCCCGTGCGATACGGGGTCCGGTCTCCATGTTTCAAGCAATATTCGAAACGATGCTGCAGGCGCATGACGAGCGTTATATCGAGAAGAATAACCGCGGCCGCACCATCAAGATTCCGACGCTTGGCATTCGTTCCACACAGTTCCATCTTACAAAACAACAAAGCGATAATCTGTATGCATCGGGATACGATGCCGCAAGCGCGTTTTTTCAAGAAACGCAGCTGCTTAATGACCCGCAGAACGTCCTTTAATGGTACTTCGGCAAGTTGTCATCATCTTTGCCGCCTTCAATGACACGGAAAGGGATATTCTTTCGCGATTTGGTTTTAGCGGTTTGCTGTTCCCGTCGCGTGATCGGCTTGGAACGGGGCTTAACGACCTTTGCCCTGCCGGGTGGGAACTTGTAGAGCAGGAATATAACGCCGAACACCGCAATTGGAATTATGAGTTGAATGGGACTGTGCAGCGATTGGGAAACCAGACCGATTACGACGAATGCCAGGATGATGATGAACAGCGGGCTCATTCTTCGAGGCATGACCTTCACCCTTTCTCCCGAACTCTATTTAGGTGTTACGCTTTGCTTACTTGACGATCAAGCTCCAGCATTCTGTTAAAGGATGCGATTGATACTGCCACCTGCTCGTCAGTCGGTTCTTTTGTCGTCAGCTTCTGAAGCCACAATCCCGGATAGCCGAGAAAACGGAGTACGGGAAGCTCGCGCATCGCGTTTGTCAGCCGGAGCGCTTCGTAGGATATACCAAGCACAACAGGCAGAAGGAGGACTCGTATATAGATCCTCTCCCATAAGGAATCCCAATGAAAGAATGAATATACGATAACGCCGACAAGCACGGAGAAGACGATGAAGCTGCTGCCGCAGCGGTAATGAAGCCGTGTAAACCGCTGTACGTTAGGCACGGTCAAATCGACTCCGGCCTCATAGGCGCTGATCACTTTGTGCTCGGCTCCGTGGTACTGGAACAAACGTTTTATAAGCGGCGTCAGCGAAATAATGTAAAGATACGAGAGAAGGAATAAGATTTTGATAAGGCCTTCAATCAGGTTGTGTATTATTATATTCGAGAAGGAATGTCCAAAGAGCAGTTGTTCGACGGCTGCGGGAACAACGGTAAACACCAGCTTGCCAACTATAAAAGAAAGTATGCCGGCTACGGCAACGCCGACGACCATGCTGAGGCTCCAGCCGCTTTTTTGCTCCGCTTTTGCCGATTCTTCCGGTTTAGCCCCGTCTTTCTCTTCGGACAATTCATCCTCCGCATAGGATTCCATCGAAAAGTTCAAATGCTGCGAGCCTTTGGCGCTAGACTCCAAAATGGCCACAATGCCGCGCAGCAGAGGAATTTTTTTCAGCTTCTGCACCCAAGGTTTTGTCGTTCGGGGAACTTCATAAAAAATGATATCATTGTTCTTCCGGCGCACCGCCGTGACGTTTGCATGTCTGCCTGCAAACATAACCCCTTCGATGACGGCCTGTCCGCCATAAATATTTCGCGTGTTTTGCGACAAGGGCGAATCACCATCCTTCTGTTCTTCATGTCTGATAAGAGCCGTTCTGAAGCCAGCTTCCTTATACCTCTTATTGTACTTGATTCCGCTGCTTATTGCGAGTGGCACCCTTTGCCGAAATTGCCTTCACAATTGAACGATTACCAGGGATTGTTCTTACGCATACTACGAAGAGGGACTTTCCCGATATGCCTTATAACGAAGGAGATATCACATGGCGAAGCTGCATGGAAAACGCCGGATCCGCAGCGACCGGTCGGATTACAACGGAAAGCATCGGACAGACCCGTTTAGATACTGTCTCGTGCTCGGTTTTTTTGCAGGCTTGATTTGGGGAACGTTCCGCTGGATACTCTATCTGGTCCATTTCACCAAAGTCATTCCCGGATTCCTGGCCGATCCTTTCTTTCGCATCACCTTTCTCAAGACAGGATGGGGCCACGTAGTCGGAATCGGCAGCTTTATTATATTCTCAATTATTGCTTCTCTCCTATATAAGCTTCTGTTTGGGAGGCTGAAGGGGCCAATGCCAGGTCTTGCTTACGGCGCTTTATGGTGGGGTGCAATGTTTATCGTAATAGGGCCCGTGTTTAATATGACGATGCCGATCAACAAGATCGGATACGAAACGCTTGTGTCGGAAATGTGCGCTTTTCTGCTGTGGGGACTGTTTATCGGCTATACGATCTCATTCGAATACAACGACGAAGCGTCCCGCGAACCGAATACCGGAGGAACGGGAAAACTCTCAAGGGCCGGCGCCTAGTATTGCCCTTCTCAAAGCATGGGTCTTTGTGGTAAAATGGCAATTGATCTATGCCGCCGGGAGGAACCTCATGGCAACTATTCTCGTATTAAACGGACCGAATCTGAACATGTTGGGCGTTCGCGAGCCCGGCGTTTACGGCACGACAACTTTGGCAGACATTGAAGCTCTGGTGTCTCATTCGGCCGCCGATCTCGGTGTTAAAACGTTATTCTTTCAATCCAACCATGAAGGCGCGCTAATCGACCGCATTCATGAGGCGTACGGTAAAGCGGACGGAATCATAATTAATCCGGGGGCGCTGACTCACTATAGTTATGCGCTGCGCGATGCACTGAGCTCGGTCGGTCTTCCCGTTGTCGAGGTGCATCTGTCGAACATTCACAAGCGGGAGCCATTCCGGCATGTCTCTGTTACCGCGCCTGTGGCAGTCGGTCAAATCGCCGGATTCGGAGCGCACAGCTACGTTCTCGGATTAAACGCTCTTGTCCATCACCTTCAGCCGCGAAGCTGAAGAGCTTAAACGGCCTGACCGGTTCTGCATGCGGCGGGTGAAAGGGTGGTTCCATGTTGACGAATAAAAGGATAGCGGAAGTAAGAAACAAGCTTCGCGACTTGAATTTGGATGCGCTCCTCGTCACAAGCCCGGTCAACCGCCGGTACTTGAGCGGTTTCACCGGGACAGCGGGAGCGCTGCTTATAACGTTATCGAACAACTGGCTGATTACCGATTTCCGATACATGACGCAAGCTCCGCTTGAGGCCGCCGATTTCACTGTCGTCGAGCATGGGCTTAAATTGATGGAGACGGTCAAAGAGCTGGCGTTATCGGCAGGAATCGTGAGGCTGGCATTCGAGCAGGAGCATGTCGTGTTCAGCGATTATTCCGTTTGGAAAGCGCTGCTTGGAGGGATCCAGCTTGTGCCGGAATCCGGTATAGTGGAAGAGCTGCGGCTGATCAAGGATGAAGCGGAGCTGGCCGTCATGCGCAATGCCGCCGTCCTCGCAGACATAACGTATAATCACATTCTGAGCTTTATAAAGCCGGGTGTGAGCGAACGCGATGTCGCATTGGAGATGGAGATGTTCATGCGCCGTAATGGAGCGTCTTCAACATCCTTCGAAACGATTGTCGCTTCCGGCGAGCGCTCGGCTCTGCCGCACGGCGTTGCAAGCGATCGGATCATAGGCCGGGACGAATTTGTGAAGCTCGATTTCGGCGCCTATTACGAAGGATACTGTTCCGACATAACAAGGACAGTCGTAGTTGGTACCCCCACGGACAAGCATCGCGAAATTTACGAGATCGTACTTGAAGCTCAGCTTACGGCTCTTGCCGGCATCAAGCCCGGTATGACCGGAAGAGAGGCCGATGCATTGGCCCGGGATGTAATTGCCCGGCACGGATATGGCGAATGCTTCGGCCATGGTACAGGCCATGGACTCGGGATGGAAATCCACGAATCCCCGAGACTGTCGAAGACGGGGGAAATCGTACTTAAACCGGGTATGACGGTAACGGTCGAACCGGGTATTTACATCCCGGGGTTCGGCGGAGTACGCATCGAAGACGATATTGTCATAACGGAAGACGGAAATACGTTATTAACCTCATCTCCGAAGGAGCTTCGCGTTTTGGGATGAGTGCAGCACATATGATCAATGAAAGTTTACTTAGGAGGGAATTAAGCAGTGATTTCAGTCAACGATTTTAAAACAGGGCTTACCGTCGAAGTGGACGGCGATATTTTTACAGTTATCGATTTTCAGCACGTCAAACCGGGTAAAGGCGCCGCCTTCGTACGCTCCAAGCTGAAAAATCTTCGTAACGGCAACACGGTCGAAAGAACGTTCCGCGCAGGCGAGAACATCGGCCGCGCACAAATTGAGAACCGTGCGGTTCAGTACTTGTACAATTCCGGTACCGAGTATTCGTTCATGGATAATGAAACGTACGACCAATTCACGCTGGACAAGAAGCAGCTTGAATGGGAAGTCAACTTTCTCAAAGAAAACATGACCGTTAACATTACCAGCTACCAAGGTGAAATTATTGGTATCCAAATGCCGAACAGCGTTGATTTGAAAGTGGTGGAGACCGAGCCGGGCATCAAGGGCAACACGGCGACCGGCGCCACAAAGAATGCAACGGTGGAAACGGGTCTGAACGTCCAAGTGCCGCTCTTCATTAATGAAGGCGACGTGCTGTTGATCGACACCCGCGAAGGTAAATATATTTCCCGCGCATAACGTATTTCATAGCAAATTCAAGCCGTCCGGACTTTATGCCGGGCGGTTTTCCGTTTTTCCGGCATACCCAAAGACAGGAGCTTATGCTATAATCTTATTTTGGATGATTATTCGCGCTTTACACCCCTCGTTGTTTGAGAAGAACGAGGCCGATGTTATTGCGCTAATTAAGACTATAGAATTACGTTGGGAGTGGATCAGCGTTGTCGTTGATAGTAATGAAGTTCGGCGGCAGCTCCGTAGGCAGCACTGAACGGATGCAGCGGGTAGCCAGGCGGATCGCCGATTATAAGGAAGCCGGCCATAAGGTTGTCGTGGTCGTGTCCGCAATGGGTGATACGACGGACGATTTGATCGACCAATCAAAACAGCTCAACTCCAGCCCGCCTGCACGGGAGATGGATATGCTGCTCACGACGGGTGAGCAAATTTCCGTCGCGCTGCTTTCGATGGCTATTCATCAGCTCGGTCACGGCGCTATGTCCTTTACCGGCTGGCAAGCCGGCATTCGTACCGAAGCGGTTCACAGCAAGGCGCGCATTACCGATATTCGGCCGGAACGGTTGTTTAAAGCGCTCGAAGAAGGGAATGCGGTCCTAATTGCCGGTTTTCAGGGGATGACTGAGGACGGAGAGATTACGACGCTTGGTCGCGGGGGCTCCGATACGACGGCTGTCGCTTTGGCCGCTGCGATTAAGGCTGATGTTTGTGAAATTTACACGGATGTGGACGGCATTTATTCAACAGATCCGCGTATTGTCAAATGCGCCCGTAAGCTTAATGAAATTTCCTACGATGAAATGCTTGAGCTTGCGAACCTGGGTGCTGCCGTTCTGCATCCGCGGGCGGTCGAATATGCCAAAAATTACAACGTGCGCCTGGTCGTCCGTTCGAGCTTTACGCAAAACGAAGGGACCAGTGTCAAGGAGGAAGCGGTCATGGAGCAGGGGGTTGTCGTTCGCGGCATCGCATATGACAAAGACGTAGCAAGAATCAGCATCTTGGGCGTGGAGGATGTGCCGGGCGTGCTTGCCAAAGTTTTCGGCGCCCTGGCCTCAAGCGGCATCGATGTGGATATTATCGTCCAAAGCGGCGTACAGGACGGCAAAGCTGATTTTGCCTTCACCGTTTCGCTTGGCGACAAGGAAAGGGCGATCGGCGTTGTGGAAAGCATACGCAGCGAAGTGCCTTTCCGCGAAGTAAGTTCTGAGGTCGATCTGGTTAAGGTTTCTATTGTCGGAGCGGGCATGGTCAGCAATCCGGGGGTTGCGGCGAAAATGTTCGAAGCGATCTATAATTTAGGCGTCAGCATCAAAATGGTCAGCACTTCCGAAATCCGGTTGTCCTGCATCATCTCGGCTGAACCGGTGCACGACGTCGTGCGTGCGCTCCACACAGCCTACGGTCTCGACACGACAGAGCAAGTATTCGTCGGAGGCCCTCAAGACCGCCGTTAACAATATTGAACTTATCCATTCATATTCTATTCTAAATCACGAAGAAACCTCCATCCGCCAAGCGGATCCGGAGGTTTCTTTATGTCTTTATACTAAGGGAGCGCCAAAAGTAAAAGTGTGTCCGACTGTCTTAACACTATGGAGCACCAAAAGTAAAAGTGTGTCCCAAAGGGACGAAAACGAGTGCCACGCATGTATGAACAAGGTACAGTGCGGTAACTCCACCGACGAATATTCGGGTGTCCAGAGGGCGGAGCCCTCGGGGTCCCTAAGAGCTTTCCGGAGGAAAGCTTGCTTCGAAAGCATAAGCTCAGGGGGATTTAGGGGGTGATCTACAGAACTAAAGATTATTAATTTAAAATAAGGTGTCCAGAGGGCAGCGCCCTCGGAATCCTCCGGGGACATAGTGGTGGACTAAAACCGGTCAGCTATAAGCTTGAACAACTTAAATAAAATCGCGGTAATGCCTGCCGCCATTAGCGGGCCCACCGGAATGCCGCGCATAAAAACAATGCCGATAATGGATCCCACGACGAGTCCGACTATGAGCTGGGGATCGAATCGTAACATCTCGAGGCCCTTGCCGTTTACATAAGTGGCGATTGCGCCGCCTACCAGCGCAAGAATGCCCGGCCACGACAGCAGCGCGCCGATCATTTCCTTCGATTGAATCCGTTCGGAGGCGAACGGAACAAGGACGCTGAATGTAAGGAACAGCAGCCCAAGCTCCAGACCGCGCCGCTCGATGGCCGGCAGAAACCGCTCCAAATGAATCAATTTGACGATCAGCAGTACGCAAGCGGCAGTTGAAATGATCGGCGAACGGCCGATCAAACCGATAATAATGAGAACAACCAGTACAATTTCCCCGCTCATGCTTGTATGCTCCTCCGAACTGTTAGCATCGCCGCATTCAATAGAGCGGCGTCCATACTTCAATTGTATGGAACAAGCCCTTGCGATATGTCAGACGTTTACAATCATATCTCCTTGAAGCCGGGGAACGACCGAACTGATGTCCACCTGAGAACATCGTTGAACATCGCGTCCGAACCCCATTTTAGTGAGACGCTTTCCTGTTGAAGCCCCCGCAATGGTATCAGCTACGCGGTTAGAGGAGTTCTTGTACAAACCCAGCATCGCAGTACCGAAGTCATCCGTTTCTACAGCCGATGAACAGTAATTTTGCAAATGTTCAATTAATAGACCGGCGCATAATCCGTCTTCAAGCGCGAAATCGTCATGGTTCCCTGCGCAGAGCAGAACGATATCGCGCCGAAGCTCAGCCGCAGCCCGTGCGCAAGCGGAGGCATTGGTAAGAGCGCCGGCCAAAATATTATCCGCTCTCATCGCTTTATGCACGGCGCGAGTGCCGTTGGTCGTCGTGAGTACGACGTGGCGATTGCGGAGGTTGTCAGGAGTGAAATCGTCCGGCGAGTTGCCAAGGTCGAAGCCGGGTATTTTACGGCAAAACCGTTCGCCCGCAAGAAGGTGACCCGGTCGCTGCAGCGCTCTTGCTTCTAGTACCGTTTCAACGGGAAAAATCCCCGGCGCGCCGGCTTCAAGCGCGGCTACCATTGTGCTGGAAGCCCTTAATACATCTATGACGATAGCGGTCCGATGCGTAAAACGGTCGGCCCGGGCTTCATTGACGCTTGAAATGACTTCAATCTGCATGCTGTTCGTTCATCCTTTCCGGAAGCCGTATTACCGCGATTTCCAATTTGAACGGGGATTCTATACTAAATCATGTAATGGGCTTGTTGATCGCGTACACCCAGACTAAACGTATCGGAACGCAAGCCCCGGCGCATTGTTTCAAGGGCTAGCGCTTCATAAGGCGGTATATTGCCCAGATGAACACCTGGGCCGAAAGTTTGCAGAAGGAGCACCTGCTGATGCTTGAGAGGCGCTTCCCACATTATTCCACTGACATCGCCGATTGACCGGCATACCGTCTCCAGAACATCCTCCCGGCAGTCACCCTTCTCATCAAACAATCCGACGCCGACGCCCGATTCACGCGCTTCCACGGTTACAAGCTCTGCTCCGGCATACCAATCCGCATCTGCCGTCGATACAAGCTCATCGGCATCCACAATCGAACCGCTCAGCTTCTTCCCGTACTCGGTTACGACGCGAAGCCCTCGCCTAGTCCCTTCCTTTATCAGCTCCGTACGAAGGTTACGGGGAAGATCGATCGTACCGTCCGAGACCTCAATTCCATCGAATCCAAGTCTGCATACCGTTTCGAAAAATGCCGGAACGACGCCCTGCTGCACGGCGGTTTCAAGCAGCGTACCGCCGGGCATCACCACGATTCCGTGGCGTTTCGCCAGTTCGATTTTACTAAGAAGAAGTTCAGTGGGATACAGCGGCGCGGTCCCGAAGCCGAACTTTATGCAATCTATATAGCTACCGGAGGTTTCAATCAGGTCCGAGAAGGCGTGTCGGCCTAATCCTTTATCAATAACCATCGTTTGTCCTCGCCCGGCTGCCTTGATCGCACCCTGCTCCTGGGCGGAACCGCCGGACAATCCGCGCCGGCCGCTCGGATCCTGCAGTGAGACGGGCCATGTTGTACGGGGAAAGGTTGTCATAGATCGATCTCCTCGCTTTTTTTGTATCGGTGATAAGAGCCATTACCAGAGCAATATATGCAGTCGGTCAAGGGCGTGTGCCCGGTTCACCTCACCCCGTCTCCATATTCCCGGCATCAACCGGAGACAAGCCTGCATAAGAGTAGTAGAGAAGGGTTCAGCTTTGAAATGACGCAAACGGAATCTCTTATCTATGTATGACTGGAGGAATGTTGAATGCTTAATAAAATCGTCCTCAGTATGGCTTCACTTCGTTTATTGTCCGGAAGTATCGAAATTTGCGCGGCGCTCATTATGCTTCGTTTGAACGAAATCGATAAAGCGCTCGCGGTGAATGCGTCACTTGCGCTGGTTGGTCCGCTGGTGCTTATAACAACAACGACAATCGGGCTTGTGGGGATGTCGGATAAGCTGTCTCTGAGCAAGATGATTTGGGTGGTGACGGGTATTGCATGCCTTTTAATAGGAATTTTAAAAAAGTAGCCTCGGCAGCCGTTAATAGGACGTTTTGGCTTGTCATAATCGCCTGCTCGTCCGAATACATTGAAACTAGCATTGGATTCGCGATGAAACTATAAAACTATCGCCTGCCATACTTTAAGTCAAGGTTCCTGGAGGGATGCCGCATGCTGGAGCGCGTAATGCACTTGCTGCCTTCGGAGCTCAATGCCGTGTTTGAACGGATACCGCTGCGGGTGAAGGAGCAAGTCGAAGAGATTCGAATCCGGGAAGGCCGGCCGCTTGAAATCGGTACCGGAGAAGGCTATTGGTTCGTCGGCTTGAATGGCGAGCTTCTGGGTCGGCCGCAGGAAGCGTACAAGCCGTCGACAGAAACATGCCGCCGGCTGCTGGAGCGGGTAACAAATCATTCGCTTTATGCAATGGAAGAGGAGCTGCGCCGCGGGTATATCACAGTAGCCGGCGGCCATCGTATCGGTATCGCGGGACGCACTATTCTTGAGGGCGGAGCCGTTCGCGGCATTCGCGACGTCGCCGCCTTCAACCTCAGAATCGCCAGAGAGGTAGTAGGCGCAGCTGCGGGTCTGCTGCCTAAGCTGCTTGATATGAACAAGCGCTCGGTGCTGCCGGCCCTCATCCTCGCTCCTCCGCAGCAGGGCAAGACGACGCTAGTGCGCGACCTTGCGAGAGCGGTGAGCAGCGGCGCCTGGGGCCATCCGGCCGCGGCGGGATGGCCGGCGCGAAAGGTAGGCATCGTCGATGAGAGGTCCGAGATCGCCGCTTGTGTCCGGGGGGTGCCGACATTTAATGTGGGTCCCCGAACGGATGTAATGGATGCTTGTCCAAAGGCGGAGGGGATCATGATGATGCTCCGTTCCATGTCGCCGGAGGTGATGATTGTGGATGAAGTCGGCCGCGAGGAAGATGCGGATGCCATTCTGGACGCCTCTCATGCCGGCGTTGCGGTTATAGCGACGGCTCATGCCAACGACGCCGGGGATGCGCTTGGACGCCCCGCTCTGCGGAGGCTGCTGGAGGAGGGGGCGTTTGCGGTTTGCGTTGAGCTTCGCCGCTCCGAATCCGGCATTGCAACACGGGTCGTTCCGGCTGCCGCGGCAGGCAGAGCGCCTGCGGCACGCGAGCCGACAGCGGCCAAAGGAGGCGGCGCCTTTGGTTAAACTTATCGGCGCGGCACTAATCCTGTTCGCCGGTACGATGATCGGCTTTCTGCAGGCTTCCCGCTATGCCGCACGGCCGCGTCAAATCCGCCAGCTCGCCCATGCGCTGCAGCGTCTCGAAACAGAAATCGGCTACGGGTACACACCGCTGCCGGAAGCGATCAAACGCTCGGCCCTTCACCTGCCGGAGCCCGCAGCATCGCTGCTTATCGGAGTAACCGAGCGGCTCTCCGGAGCGGACGGGCTAACCTTCCGTGAATGCTGGGAGCAAGCAGTTAACGGACATTGGCCCGGCACAGCCATGCGGGGCTCGGAACAAGCGGCGCTGATCCGGCTCGGTTCGGCGCTTGGCATTAGCGACCGCGAGGACCAGATCAAGCATTTGCGGCTCGCCATGCAGCAGCTTAAAGCGGAGGAAGATGCGGCGCGGGACGATCAAGCGCGCTACGAAAAGATGTGGAAAAGCCTCGGCGTACTCATCGCGGCGCTTGTCGTCATTTTGATCCTTTAGTGGGGTGCCGGAACAATGAATATGGATGTTAGCGCCATTTTTCAAATTGCTGGAATCGGTATTATCATAGCGATGATCCATACGGTCCTGAAGCAGATGGGCAAGGAAGATATGGCGCATTGGGTAACAGTCATCGGGTTTGTGGTGGTGCTTTTTATGGTCGTCCGCCTTCTGAATGACTTGTTTCAGGAAATCAAGACGATATTTCTGTTTCAATAGCGGGTTTAAGTCAAGGCGGGTGAACGGACTTGGAAATGATCCAAATCGTCGGCCTGGGGTTGATTGCAACCGTGCTGATTCTCGTCGTCCGCGAGCAAAAGCCGATGTTCGCATTTTTACTGGCCGCCTTTACCGGGCTCTTCATTTTCTTATACGTGATCGGCAAAATCGAAGCGGTCATTACGGTGCTCGAACAGCTTGCGGATCGGTCCGGGATTCCATCCATTTACCTGAAGACGATTCTAAAAATAATCGGCATCGCCTATATTGCCGAATTTGGCGCGCAAATCGTAAGGGACGCGGGCCAGGAAAGCGTCGCATCCAAAATCGAATTTGCCGGCAAGGTGCTTATTCTGGTTATGGCCGTTCCAATCATCAGTGTCATCGTTGAGACGGTGCTCGGCCTGCTGCCGGCGGGGAGTTGAAGCATAATGATGCGTTTGCTCCGAATCGCGGTGCTTACGGCGATGCTCTTGATGCTGCTGCTGTCCATGATGCCTGAGGCAGGGGCGACTCCGGACGATCGCAATGAACAGGCTGCCGGCGCTGCGGGTGACCCGCAGGAACAGAGCGCCTCAACTTTAAACAAGGATTTGGCAAACGAACAATTGAAGGATATGAACACGGAGGCTGTCGAGGCTTACTGGAACCGTTTGAAGAATGAATACGGCGGTTTTTTCCCGGATCGTGAAGTTCCAAGCTTCATGGAAATGATCACCCCGGGAGGAGAAGGGCTTAAGCTAAGTACCGTTCTGATCGGGCTGCTCCGCTATGTGCTGCATGAGGTGCTTTACAACGGGAAGCTGCTTATCACCATCGTCATATTAACGGTGTTCAGCATGATTCTGGAGACGATGCAGACCGCCTTCGAGCGCAATACCGTCAGCAAAGTGGCTTACAGCATCACCTACATGGTTATGATTGTGCTGGCGGTCAACAGCTTCACGGTCGCAATCGGCTATGCCAAGGACGCGATCGGAGGCATGATTCAGTTCATGATGGCGATGGTGCCCCTGCTGCTGACACTTCTCGCTACAATGGGCAGCGTCGTTACCGTATCCGTGCTCCATCCGCTCATTATTTTCATGATACATGCCGTCGGTTCGATGATATATACGATTGTGTTCCCGCTTCTCTTCTTCTCGGCGGTGCTCCATATCGCAAGCGCACTGACAGACAAGTTCAAGGTCACCCAGCTTGCAAATGTGCTGCGAAACTTCGGGGTCGGTCTGATGGGCGTTATGCTGACGGTCTTTCTCGGAGTGATCTCCGTGCAGGGAGCGACCGGAGCGGTAACGGACGGAGTGACAATGCGAACGGCCAAATTCATCACCGGCAACTTTGTCCCGGTAATCGGGCGAACATTCTCCGACGCCGCAGACACGGTTATATCCGCTTCCATGCTGGTGAAGAACGCGATAGGCCTTGCGGGAGTTATTATACTTATCTTCCTGTGCGCCTTTCCAGCCATCAAGATATTAACGTTGGCGCTTATCTATAATGTTTCGGCGGCCATCATGCAGCCGCTGGGCGACAGCCCGATAGTCGACTGCCTGCAGACGATCGGGAAAACGCTCATCTATGTATTCGCCGCGCTCGCAGCCGTGGGATTAATGTTTTTCCTTGCTGTAACTATTATATTAACGGCCGGCAACGCAACCGTTATGGCAAGGTGAAGCACGCCAGTTGTTAACGGAAAGGCGATATACGTTCCTGCGTAAAGGGGGAGGACAATGCTGACATGGCTCGCCGTCTGGCTGCAGCAAATTATAGCGGTTGTGCTGCTGGCGGGATTCATTGACTTGCTTCTGCCCAACAAATCCATGCAGCGTTATGTCCGTCTTATCGCGGGATTGATCATATTGCTCACAATAATGTCTCCCATTATCCGGCTGCTTCAGGGTGATTTCAGCACCAGGCTGGATCAGAATATGGAGAACTGGTTCAAAGCCGGGGCGGCGAAGGAGATACGCATGCCGACATTGCAGGACATACAGCAGGACGCTGAAGCTCTCAGGCGGAAGCAGCAGGCGGCGGCCGCCGCACTGACGGAGCGGCAGCTGGCGAATGCGATGCGCGAGCAAATTATTAAGCGAACCGGGCTGCAGGTCGAGGAGTTGACACTCACGCTGGAGCCGGCCGGTTCGAAAGGCGGCCAAGACGCGGCAATTAAATCGGTAATGGTCACCTTGAGTGCTTCCGGGGACCCCGATGCCGGTCAACCGCCTGCAGGCAACGGGAATCAGCCTGAAGCAGCGGAAAATCCCGGCAGCAAGGCCGGAGCGGAGCAAAAAAACGACTCCAAGGACATGATGCCGGTGGAGCAGGTGATGCCGGTGAACATTATGGTTCAGCCAGACACTGGTGAGACCGACTCCGTCGATGTATCCGGTGATCGCGGTTATGTGCCAGTGGGGGGACATGAAGCCGATGTGATAACTCAAGTCCTGCGTGACGGATGGGCGGTTGCCCCGCAGGCCATAGCCGTTCGGCAAATAAGCAATAACGGCGGCTCGGGCCGCTAACCCGGGTGGTGGAACCAACTGTGCTGTTAAAAAGGAACTTGCAGGAATACGGCCCGGATAGAAGGGAGGGAAGCTTCGGTGGCAAAATGGTTGGAAGGCCTTGAATCGATTGTCGGCGGAGGTCCGGGAGGTCCGAAACGGGTAAAGACGCTGCGATGGCTGCTTGTTATCGGGGGGATAGGGGCCATGCTGATGCTGCTGAATTCGTTTCTCACTTTCCGATCGGTCGACCCTCCCGCACAGCAGCCCGATAATTCGGCACCAACCGATCAAGCCGCATTTTCAAGCAAGGGCTCCGGCGATTCAACGTCATTTGAATCGATTGAGCAGCCGCTGGAAACCAAGCTTAAAGATATATTGGAGAAAATAGTCGGAGTCGGATCGGTCGACGTCCTGGTCACTGTGGATTCCACCGAAGAGGTTGTGGTTCAGAGAAACGAGAAGGAGTCGCAGCAAATTACAGACGAGAACGACAAGAACGGCGGGAAACGGCACATTACCTCGATCACCAAGGACGGGCAGGTCGTGCTCTATGAGACATCCGGCGACCAAGCGCCTATTGTGACCAAACGAATCAAACCCACAATCAGAGGGATACTGATCGTCGCCAAAGGTGCCGAAAACGGAACGGTCAGGCGGCTTCTGTTGGATGCGGTCGAGAAGGGCATAAGCGTTCCGGCAAACCGAATCTCAGTCGTTCCAAGAAAATATCAATAACCAATTTAAATAAATGAATGATTAAAAGGGAGGCTGTTCTCGAATGAACACGAAAAGGCAAACGGTTTGGCTTGTATCAATGCTCAGCTTGATGGTCATCTTGTCGGCATATTATTTATTTACTGAAGATGTCAATCCATCATCCGATATGCTGACCGACAGCACTCAGCAAGAGCAGGTGACGACGGACGCGACGGAAGCATCGGGGAATACGACCCTGCAGAACGGAATTAGCGTAACGGAAGTAACCAAGTCCGCCGATGCAGATACAGGATCCGGCTCCGATGCGGCCAAAGATACAGGCACAACACCTGCAGGGACGGAAGTGACGGATAAAGGCGATAAAACTGCTGCGGACACTGCGACGGGAGAGTCGGCTAAGCCTGGCGCAGCATCAGGAGACACCGCAGCAGCCAACAAGACGGATGAAGAAGTGCTGAAGCAACTGGAGGCAAGCGGAGGCGCAAGCAGCACGCTGTTCAATCAACTGCAGCAAGAACGTGATCAGAAATATTATGAAGAATACAACCGCCTGTACAGCAGCATCTCGGATACGAAGCAAAACCCGGACAAAGCCAACGATGCCGTGCAGCAGCTCGATCAGCTTGAAGATAAAAATACGAAAATAACCGGGCTTGAGGACGAATTGGTCAAACAATTCAGCAACGCTTTCGTATCGGAAGACAACGATAAATACAAAGTCGTGGTGCAAAGCGACAAGCTCGAGAAGAGTCAGGCGGACAGCATCATGATGATGGTTATTAAAGAGCTGGGCGTAACCGGCGATCAGGTGTCCGTCCAGTTCGTTCCAAGCAACAGCTGATCATAAGCGCCCCGATGCCGTTATGGCGGAGGGGCGTTTTTGCCGTCTTCATTCATAATTCCAAGCCGCACCGGAAACGCTCTTAATTAAGGACGTGTAAAAAATGGGTTCGTGTTCGGCAGTGTTTGTGCTATAATAGGACTGTTATGTGCACGTTTTCAGCGCCAAATAAGCAAAAAGAACCAAGCGTATGCTTCCGGAGCAAGTTTTCTTCTCACTCCGGCGTATGCCCAAGAAGTATCGAACAAAACCAAGCGTATGCTTCCGGAGCAAGTTTTCTTCTCAACTCCGGCGTATGCCCAAGAAGTATCGAACAAAACTTTTAGGAGTGAAACTATTGTTCAAGCTAAGCGAGATTAAAGAACTGATCAAGCTGGTTGATCAAACGTCCGTACACGAACTTGAAATTGAAAACGAAGGCGCACGCCTGCTTATCCGCAAGCCGGGCAAAACGGAAGTTGTAAATGTGTCAGCCGCGTCGGTCGTTCCTACATATACCCAGGCCGTACAAGCCCCGGTACAACAACATTCCGCATTGCCTGCTCAGCAGCAGACGGAAATCCAGCAGTCTGCCGCCAAAACGGATAACCTGCATCCAATCGTATCCCCGATGGTCGGCACCTTCTACCGTGCATCTTCTCCGGAGAACGGCCCTTATGTCAATGTCGGAGACCGCGTGAATGAAAAATCTGTGGTCTGCATTTTGGAAGCGATGAAATTGATGAACGAGCTTGAGGCGGAAGTAAAGGGCGAAATCGTGGAAATCCTTGTGGAGAACGGACAGCTCGTTGAGTTCGGGCAGCCATTATTCCTTGTTAAACCGGAATAAACCGGTTTTAATCATTCATCAAGGACAAATGTGCGCGAAGGGAGCTTGGAACGTGAAATTTAACAAAATATTAATTGCGAACCGGGGCGAAATCGCCGTGCGGATTATTCGCGCGTGCCAAGAGCTCGGAATACAAACAGTAGCGGTTTACTCCGAGGCGGATCGCGAGTCGCTCCATGTGCGGCTTGCAGACGAAGCGTACTGTATTGGACCGGTGGCATCGAAGGACAGCTATTTAAACTTAACCAATATTATGAGTGTTGCAACATTAACGGAATGCGACGCCATTCATCCGGGTTACGGGTTTCTGGCGGAAAACGCCGACTTCGCTGAAATTTGCGAATCGTGCAACGTAGTCTTCATCGGGCCGTCCCCGCAGGCTATCAGCAAAATGGGCGACAAATCGGTTGCCAAGCTTACGATGAAGGAAGCGGACGTTCCGGTTATACCCGGTTCCGACGGTCTAGTGGAAGATTTGGGGGATGCGATTCGCGTCGCCCGCGAAATCGGCTATCCGATCATAATCAAAGCGACGGCGGGCGGAGGCGGTAAAGGAATCCGGATTGCGGAAGACGAGGAAGCGCTCATTTCGCAAATTACGACAGCCCAGCAGGAAGCGCAAAAGGCATTCGGCAACGCCGGTGTGTATTTGGAGAAATACTTGACCGGCATGAAGCATGTTGAAATTCAAATTATGGCCGACAAGCATGGCAATGCCGTTCATTTGTTTGAGCGCGATTGTTCCGTGCAGCGCAGACGTCAGAAGCTGGTCGAGGAAGCTCCTTGTCCCGTATTAAGTCCGGTGCTTCGTCAGCGAATGGGCCAAGCTGCGGTTCGCGCAGCGCAGGCGGTTCAGTATTCGGGAGCGGGCACATTGGAATTTTTGCTTGGACCGGACGGTAACTTTTATTTCATGGAAATGAATACCCGCATTCAAGTTGAACATCCGGTGACCGAGATGATAACGGGTATCGACCTGATCAAGGAAATGATCTCGGTGGCCGAAGGCAACCCGTTATCGATAACACAAGACGATTTGAAAATTAACGGCTGGTCGATGGAATGCCGGATTAATGCCGAGGATCCCGACCGAAATTTCATGCCGGCTCCGGGGCAAATCCAGTTTTACCTTCCGCCCGGCGGTCTAGGGGTCCGCGTTGACAGCGCCGCTTACCCGGGATATACTATTTCGCCGCATTACGATTCGATGATCGCAAAGCTGATCGTATGGGGCGAGACCCGTGAGGCTGCGATCGCGAGAATGAAACGCGCACTGTCCGAATTCGCCATAGACGGGATTCGAACGACGATACCGTTTCATTTGAAGCTGCTAAGTCATCCGAAATTCATTAAGGGTGATTTCGACATCAAGTTTCTCGAGGAATACGATGTGAATAACCCGGAAGATTAATTGTATGTTTCCGAGCATGCTCTGAAACAAACTTCCAAAGATTGGCGGTTAACGGTTGCTAAGCGAATGCTTCCGAAGTGTGCTTCAGTTAACCATGACTGACGACAGAACTGTATTAATTTGACAGTAAACGGTTCCTAAGCGTATGCTTTCGAAGTGCGTTTACGTGTAAACGCTTAGTTTGTCATATTTCTCTTCGAATGCTATAGTATAGAAATAAGAAGCGGATGAGCTATCGGCGAAAGGCTGGGGCTACGCTACTTCACGGGGAGGTGTAGGATACCATGAGTACGCTGGCAGCGGACTATGAAAAAACGGACATGGGCACTATTCAGATCGCACCCGAAGTCATAGAAATCATTGCAGGACTTGCTACGATCGAAGTACAAGGCGTTGCAGGCATGAGCGGCGGATTTGCAGGCGGAATAGCCGAATTGTTGGGCCGAAAAAACTTGTCCAAGGGCGTCAAAGTCGAAGTCGGACAGCGCGAGGCGGCTGTAGACGTTTCCATTATTGTCGAGTATGGCAACCGGATTCCGGAGATTGCATCCGATATTCAACGTAATGTAAAACGCTCGATTGAAACAATGACCGGCTTGAATGTGATCGAAGTGAATGTTCATATTCACGACGTTCATTTTAAGATGACAGAGAAACTGGAAGATGAAGAAACACAGCTGCGCTTGAAGTAGCACGAAGGCTGTGGTAATGAATGATAGCGTACCCCCTTGTGGATGGGCTTGCCGCTCGGTGCTAGGGGGTTTTATCTAGTCCGCCCCGAGGAGGAACTTCCCGTTGATCAGAGTGATGGACAAGCTTTTACTGTTTCTATACAGCGTAGCAATCGGCGCTTTGTCGGTTATAGGATTCTGTGCGGGCTTTAACTGGTTTCCGGATGATTGGTTAAACAGCATTATTCACGCCGTATATGGCAGGCAGACCGAATGGCTGCGTGCGACCGTGATCATTGTATCGGCTGTGCTTTTTTTCATCAGTCTTCGGTTCTTTTATGTTTCGCTTCGCCGCGGCAACGCGTCGGCGCCTTCCATCGATCAAAGGACAGAGATAGGCGATATAAGGATCTCTTTGGAAACGGTCGAGAATCTCGCGCTGAAAGCAGCCGGACGTCAGCGAGGAGTGAAGGATCTGCGAGCCCGGATTCGTATCACTGAAGCGGGCATTGACATCTCGCTCCGGGCCTTTGCCGACGGAGAAAGCTCGATTCCGGCTTTGACCGAAGAGATACAGCGTGCGGTAAAGTCGCATGTTGAAGAGATTACGGGCATCCCGGTTGCGAATGTTTCCGTATTTGTGGCGAACATCATCCAATCGGCCAATTATAAAAGTCGCGTGGAATAGAGGTGATGCCGATGATGTGGAAGGAAATCTGGACAACCTACGGGGGACGGATTGCAGGCGTTACCGTGGGCGTAGTTCTTGGCATACTTTATTTTATTGTAGGCTTTTGGGACATGCTGTTCTTCGCTCTGCTGCTGTGGATCGGTTATACAGTCGGTAAGATGAAGGATGAACAAAACGGACCGGTTATCCCCTGGAACCGTTTGTCCGAGTGGCTGATGCAGCGCTGGCGGCCGTTTAAATAATGCTATGGTCTCCTCCGTACCCCGGACACAGTGCACTCTCTGTTCGGGGCAGGGAGGAGATCATATTTTTTCGAAAAGCACTGAGCCGGGAGCTTAGAGATAATGCCGCCCGGTTTAAAAGCAGCATATAGAGGTTTGTTACAGATAAATCCGAATTACTTTCAGGAGGCCCCATGAAACGAAGGCTCGCACGGGAGATTGCGGTACAGAGCTTGTACCAGATGGAAATGAATGAGGTAACGGCGGGCGATGCCGTCAATATGCTGGTAGACGAAGTGAACGAGGAAAATGAAATCGAAGCCAGCGCAGCGGACGTCAGCCGCATTGACGAACATGTGAGGGAGCTTGTTAACGGCGTAACCGAGCATAAAGCGGCGATTGACGATATGCTGCAGCATTATTTGACCGGCTGGCAGGTGGACAGGCTATCGCGGGTCGACCGTCAGATTCTGCGGCTCGCTTGCTTAGAGCTGGTCTTTCGGGACGATGTGCCTCCCAAGGCGGCGATTAACGAAGCCATTGAACTAGCCAAGCATTTCGGCACCGAGGAGTCGGGGAAATTCGTAAACGGCGTCCTTGGCCGCCTGCTCCAGGAAATCAAGCCAAAGGCTTAGGCTATAAAATTTACGGAGCACGTGTATGCTGGGACGCAGTTCCGGCATTAAGGCGGGCCTAAAGTAAAAGTGTGTCCCGGAGGGACGAAAACGAGTACCCGCACTACGCCTCCTAGGGAGCGCCGCTGTAGCACCATCGACAACCATTCGGGTGTCCAGAGGGCGGAGCCCTCGGGGTCCCCCTTTTCAAGGGGGATTTAGGGGGATACCCATCCAAGGCGGGATAACCATCCGTCCAAGGATGACCTTTTAAAGAAGGAGAGATATAATTTTGAGCGCTAAGCTAATCGAGGGTAAGAAAGTATCGGACGCAATTCGCGTGGAAATAAGTGCGGAGACCGCCAGGCTTGCCGCAATGGGGATCGTACCCGGACTTGCGGTTGTGCTCGTAGGGGATGACCCCGCATCAAAGGTCTATGTCGGAAGCAAGGAAAAAGCGTGTCAGCAGCTCGGCATATACTCCGAGGTTCATCGTCTGCCGGCAACGACAACACAGGAAGACCTGCTCTTGCTTATCGGGAAGTTGAACCGGCAATCGAATATTAACGGCATCCTGGTACAGCTTCCTCTCCCGAGACATATTGAGGAGAAGGCGGTTTTGGATGCGATAAGCGTGGCGAAGGATGTAGATGGTTTTCATCCGGTGAGCGTGGGCAATCTTGTCATCGGAGATGAAAGCCTGCTGCCGTGTACCCCAGCCGGTGTTATCGAGCTGGTGAAACGCAGCGGTATAGATATTTCGGGTAAGCATGCGGTTGTAATCGGCCGCAGCAACATTGTCGGTAAACCTGTTGCGATGCTGCTCCTTCGCGAGCACGCTACGGTCACAATATGCCACTCGCGCACCGCTGATATGGAGACTATAGCGAAGACGGCCGATATTCTCGTTGTTGCAATCGGCAAACCGAAAGCGATTGGCCGGAGATTCGTAAAGCCGGGCGCAGTCGTGATTGATGTTGGAATCAACCGTTTGCCGGACGGCAAGCTGGCCGGTGACGTCGATTTCGAGGATATACTGGATGTTGCGGGCTACGTGACGCCGGTCCCGGGCGGTGTTGGACCGATGACGATCACAATGCTCATGCTGAACACGCTTAAGGCGGCAAAGCAAGCAAATCAAATCGGGGAGTGAACCGAATATGGCGGACGGTTCGCGTATCTATTCGATCAAGGATATTAACCGTTATATCCGAATGAAGCTGGAATCGGACGGACTGCTGGGCGATGTGTGGCTGCGCGGAGAGATTTCCAATTTTACGCATCATTCAAGCGGTCATATGTATTTTACGCTTAAGGACAACGACAGCCGGCTGAAATGCATCATGTTCGCAAGCCATAATCAGAAGCTTCCCTTCATGCCGAAAGAGGGCACGAAGGTATTGGCGCGCGGCAATATATCGGTATATGAACGGGACGGGAACTATCAGTTTTACGCCACGCAAATGCAGCCTGACGGTATCGGCAGTTTGTATCTGGCATTCGAGCAGTTAAAACGCAAGCTTGAGGCTGAAGGGTTGTTCGAGCCGACGCGCAAGCGGATGATTCCGCGATTTCCTCGAGCGATCGGTGTTATAACATCGCCGACGGGCGCAGCCGTGCGCGATATAATCATTACGCTGCAGCGCCGCCACCCATCCGTGCCGGTGCTGCTTTTTCCCGTTCTCGTCCAGGGAAAGGGAGCGGCCGCTTCTATTGTACGGGCGATTGAAACAATGAACCGTTTGGCGGAAGTCGACGTATTAATCATAGGGCGCGGCGGCGGATCGCTTGAAGAGCTCTGGGCATTTAATGAAGAGGCGGTAGCGCGGACTATTGCGGCATCGGCGATTCCGGTGATTTCGGCAGTCGGACACGAGACTGATTTTACAATCGCTGATTTTGTGGCCGACTTGCGCGCGGCCACGCCGACGGCCGCAGCGGAGCTTGCCGTTATGAACGTATTGGAACTGCAGTCGCAGCTTATGCATCTGCGGGCGAGACTCTCCAAGTCGCTGCGGACGGAGATCCAGAGGCGCAAGGAGCGGCTGGCACGAGTCCGCCGGTCGCCGTTATTTATTAACCCGCGAAAATATTTATTGCAGCAGGCGGAGCGGCTTGACCGGCTTAAGGAACGGCTTGAACAGCGAGCGTTCAGACAAACGGAACGAAGCCGGGAGAAACTAATGCGTTTGAACGCGGCTTTGGCAGTTTCCCATCCCGGTGATAAGGCGGCATTTGCGGCAAAACGTCTTGATGGAGCTTCACAACGGCTGGAAGCGGTTATGGCTTCCGGAATGAGAGCGCGGAGAATGCAGCTGACTGCTTCCATTCGTCAGTTAGACGCATTGAGCCCCCTAAAGGTCATGTCGCGCGGATACAGCCTGGTTTATGACGATAAGGAACAAAGGTTGATCAAATCCGTCGATGACGTTCAACCGGGCGATTTAGTCAAAGTTAAGCTCGCAGACGGCCAACTGGATTGTCATGTTTGGGGAATGAAAGGGGAAATGTAGACGATGACGACTGAAGAGCAGGACATCGTAAGCTTCGAAGAGGCGATGGAACGGCTTGAAACAATCGTGAGCAAACTGGAAAGCGGCGATATACCCCTTGAAACGGCGATCGATCTTTTTCAGGAAGGGATGAAGCTCTCGCAGCTATGCGGCGCGAAGCTGGAACAAGTCGAACGTAAAATAGAAATGTTGATCGAATCCGAGAACGGCTTTCACAAAAAACCGTTTGCTCCGGCAAACGAAGACAGAGGGGATTAGATTGAACGCTTCTATTTCGACTGAAGAGTATTTAACACGCACCGCCTTGGATATAGAACAGGCGCTTCGAACGTCGCTGCCCCAAGGCTGGCAGATTCCCTCGAGACTTCGCGAAGCGCTGTTGTATTCATTGGAAGCGGGAGGGAAGCGCCTTCGGCCGATCCTCGTACTGACAGCCGCCGAAGCGGTCAAGAACGATCGAAGCGCCGCTGCTGCAGCTATGCCGGTTGCATGTGCAATAGAGATGGTTCATACCTACTCGCTGATTCATGACGACCTTCCGGCGATGGACAACGATGATTATCGCCGGGGCAAGCCGACAAATCATAAGGTTTTCGGCGAGGCAATGGCTATTTTGGCGGGTGACGGATTGCTTTCCCATGCATTTTACGCGGTTGCCCAATCCGCGGCATACGGAGTGGCTCCGCAGACCGCCCTGGCCATTGTAGCCGATCTTGCCAAGCTTTCGGGTGCGGCGGGAATGGTAGGCGGTCAGGCGGCCGATATTCTTGGTGAACAAGGCGTGACTTCGCTTGACGAGCTGGAGTACATCCACCTGCATAAAACAAGCGATTTGATTGTTTTCTCGGTTACAGCCGGCGCCCGTATCGGGGGAGCTTCCGCCGAGCAGCTCGATGCACTCGAAGAGTTTGCCCGCAAGCTTGGTCTGGCCTTTCAAGTGCAGGACGACATACTGGATTTAATCGGTGATGAATCAAAGCTGGGCAAACCTGTCCAAAGCGATGTTCAGCAGCACAAGGTCACCTACCCGTATTTAATCGGAATGGAACAAAGCTTGGCGCTCGTTGCGCGCTTAACGGCGGAAGCCAAGCATGCGCTTGCCAGGGCCAATCTGGCCATGCCGGAACGACTGCAGTCCATCACCGATTATTTGATGGAGCGCGATCACTGACAAGGATTCTTTGGGCATCGAGCGCGTTCTATGTTATAATTTAGTGACAATTGTCAGACGCTAAGGGTTGACAGATGCCGGCAGCTATGAAAGTGAGGAAATAACGTGTTGCTCGAACAAATTAACCAGCCGAAAGATTTAAAAGCTTTAAATGTCGCTCAGCTGGAGCAGCTTGCGGTTGAAATCCGCGAGTTTCTAATTGAAAAGCTTTCTGTGACGGGCGGGCACCTCGCGCCGAATTTGGGCGTAGTGGAGCTGACGCTCGCTTTGCATTATTTATACGACAGCCCGACGGATAAATTTATTTTCGACGTCGGGCATCAGTCTTACGTCCATAAAATATTGACCGGCCGCAAAGAACAGTTCGATACGCTCCGTAAATACAAAGGGCTGTGCGGATTCGTCAAACGCTCCGAGAGCGAGCATGATGTGTGGGAAGCGGGACACAGCAGCACATCGCTTTCCGCGGCGATGGGGATGGCCCTTGCCCGTGATTTGAAAGGCGAGCGGAACAAAGTTGTCGCTGTTATCGGCGACGGGGCGTTAACGGGCGGTATGGCCCTTGAAGCGCTAAATCATATTGGTCATGAGAAGAAGAATCTGATGGTCATCTTGAACGACAACGAGATGTCCATTGCCCCAAATGTCGGTGCGCTGCACCATTATCTCGGCAAGATACGGACAGACCGTCATTATCAGAAGGCGAAAGAAGAGCTTAACCAGCTGCTCAATAAAATTCCCGCTATCGGGGGGAAGCTCGCCAAAACGGCGGAACGGCTGAAAGACAGCGTTAAATATTTGCTGGTGAGCGGAATTTTGTTCGAACAGTTCGGCTTTACCTATTTCGGTCCTGTCGACGGGCATGATTTGAATCAACTGCTTGATGTGATGGAACAAGCAAACCAAGTAGCTGGTCCGGTGCTTATCCATGTCATCACAGTCAAAGGCAAAGGCTATTCGCCCGCGGAAGCGGATTCTCATAAATGGCACGGCATTACTCCTTACAAGATCGAATCAGGTCAAGTGCTTAAAGCGGTAGGACCGCCGATGTATACGGAAGTGTTCTCTGAAGCGCTTATTGAGCTGGCTGAGCAGGACAACCGTATCGTTGCAGTCACGCCGGCGATGCCGGGCGGTTCCGGTTTGGTCAAATTCGCGGAACGTTTTCCGAATCGGATGATCGACGTGGGAATAGCCGAGCAGCATGCGGCAACGATGTGTGCGGCTTTGGCTATGGAAGGTATGAAGCCGGTTTTTGCCGTATACTCTACTTTCCTGCAGCGTGCTTACGATCAAGTCGTCCATGATATCTGCCGCCATAATTCCAATGTTATATTCGCAATCGACCGAGCCGGCTTCGTCGGTCCGGATGGGGAAACTCACCAAGGCGTTTATGACATCGCTTTCCTTCGCCATATACCGAACATGGTGCTGATGATGCCGAAGGATGAGAACGAGCTGCGGCGGATGATGAAGACAGCAGTGGATTATGACGATGGACCGATAGCCGTTCGCTATCCGCGCGAGAACGCACTTGGCGTATCGATCGACCCGGCGATGACTCCGATCCCGATTGGTACGTGGGAAACGGTTCGCGAAGGCGATTCCTCCGTCATCATTGCTGTCGGCCCGATGATTCAGGTGGCGGAGGAAGCGGCTGAGAATTTGAAGCGTGAAGGACTGCAGGTTAGAGTAGTAAATGCGCGATTCATTAAACCGTTAGACGAATCAATGCTGCTTCAGATTGCCGATGAAGGGCTGGAGGTGCTCGTGCTGGAAGAAGGTTCTCAGCAGGGGGGCCTCGGCAGCGCCATTCTGGAGTTCTACTCGCTTAACAACAAGCATGGTGTTTCAGTACGGATAATCGGTGTCCCCGATGTGTTTGTCGAGCACGGCTCAATCAAGGAACAGCGCCAGGAGACGGGGCTGACCGCCGAACATGTAGGCGCCGAACTGAAAGCCCTGCTGCCGCGTATGCGCAAGCGCGTCAACGGTCCGGCATAAAAGGAACGGAGAGACGGATGACGAACGCGAAAGAAAGAATTGATATATTGCTGGTGGAGCAAGGTTATTACGAAAGCCGCGAGAAAGCTAAAGCGGCTCTCATGGCGGGACTTGTGCTTGTCGACGGAGAACGAATCGAAAAAAGCGGGACGAAAATTCCGCGTACATCGGCGATTACGGTAAAAGGCGCGCCTCATCCTTACGTCAGCCGGGGTGGATTAAAGCTGGAGAAAGCGATTCGTCATTTCGGCTTTTCGCTTGATGGTATCGTGATGCTTGATGTCGGGTCTTCGACGGGCGGGTTCACAGATTGCGCGCTGCAGCACGGGGCTTCATACGTATATGCCATCGACGTCGGGTATAATCAGCTGGATTGGTCGCTGCGGCAGGACACTCGTGTTCAGGTAATGGAGAGAACAAATTTCCGTTTCATGCAGCCTGGCGACTTGAACGGTCCGAAACCGACTTTTGCTACGATTGACGTTTCATTTATTTCGCTGAAGCTTATTTTGCCTGCGCTTGGTACATTGCTCGAGCCGGGGTCCGGTGTCGTCGCGCTTATTAAACCGCAGTTTGAAGCGGGACGGGATAAGGTCGGTAAATCCGGAGTCGTTCGCGAACCAGGCGTGCACAAAGAAGTTCTTAGGACGGTTTTATCATTTGCGGCAGAGCAGGGGTTCGTCTTGCAAAACGCAACGTTCTCTCCGATCACCGGTGGGGAGGGCAACATCGAATTTCTCGCTTACTGGCTCTGGCAGCCTGAAGCGGAACGAATGATGCCTGAAGCGGCGCGAATCGAAGCGCTTGTCCGGGAAGCCGGTCAAACGTTTGCAAGAGACCAGTCAGAAAAGCTCTAAACAAGGAAGCGGCATGCATCGTTGGCGCCTTTCATTTCGGCGAGGCCGGGATGAAGGGCTTCTTTTTTTATAGGAATGGATTGCTGTTCCCCTTTGCTTTTTTCGTCTTTTTTGGTAAACTGAAAAAAACCAAACAAGCGTTCGGTTTCTGCGAAAAGGAAAAACTCCCCTGCAGCGCGAATAACTTGAATATTCGCCGCGTAAGCGTAAGGGGGATTCTCGTGGGAAAATACGGTGACTGGTTCGTTATGCTGATTGCTGGGAGCTTGATCGTATTTTGGCTATATAGAGTATTTTACCGCTGGCTGCATGAGCCGCCAGGCCTGCATTCCAAGCTGCTTCTGAGCGAAGCTGAGGATGTTCGCGAGGATGATGAGAACGTTCTGTTTCTCGAACAGGCGGGGTATGAAGTGACTCACGGCAAATACCGGGTCCCGATCACGATCGATTTGGACGGGCAAATTTTGCAGAGCCGGCTCTTTATTGATTTAATAGCAGAGAAAGATGGCAAACATTATATCGTAAAGACGGCGCGGGACCGAATGCCGATTGACTGGACAGGCAGCGGAGTCCGTGACCGCCTGCTTGTATATGCATTGCTGATGCCCGAAAGCGAAGGCATCCTGTTCGTGGACCAGAAGGAAAGAACGATCAGAACTATCACATTCAGGTTCGGCTAAATAATTTCGAGGGGGATTACATGAAGAGCGTACGGCATATGAAAATACGCGAAATGATTAGCGGCAGCGTGATTGAAACGCAGGATGAGCTCGTGGATGCGCTTCGCGCCGCCGGATTGCAGGTGACGCAAGCGACCGTATCGCGGGATATTAAGGAATTGCAGCTGATTAAAGTACCGGCAGAAGACGGCCGCTACAAATATTCGATGCCGCAGGAGCAGCGCATGAACCCGATTCATAAGCTCAAACGAACACTGGCGGACCACTTTCTCCACATCGATTATACGGATAATCTGGTCGTTATGAAATGTTTGCCGGGCACTGCCAATGCAATCGGCGCAATGATTGACAACATGGAATGGAGCGAAGTGATGGGCACGATTTGCGGTGATGATACTATTCTCATTATTTGCCGGACGAAGACGCAAAGCGGAGAACTTACGGACAGGCTTCTCGGTTTGATGAATTAAAAGATAATCAAGGATTACGCTGATGGTGTTTCTGCCCGGTTGATAAGAAGGAGGAGAACGTTCATGCTTCGCGAGTTGTCGATACGCAATTTGGCTGTTATCGAATCTGTAAGAGTACGGTTTCACGAAGGATTTCATGTATTAACCGGTGAAACCGGTGCAGGCAAATCCATATTGATTGATGCGCTTAGTCTGGTTGTGGGCGGGAGAGGATCTTCCGACATGGTTCGCTATGGCTGCGATAAAGCCGAAATTGAAGCGATGTTCGAACTGCCTTCGATTCATCCGGTCTGGAGAATACTGGAAGACTTTGGAATACATGCTTCGCCTGATGAATGTCTGGTCATACGACGCGAACTTTCCTCTCAAGGGAAAAGCGTGAGCAGAGTGAACGGGCACATCGTTACGATGACAATGCTTCGCGAAGCGGGCGAGTGTCTTGTGAATATACATGGACAGCACGAGCACCAGTCCCTGCTCCGTACTGAAAAACATTTGGAATGGCTCGACTCATACGCTGGTGAGAAAGTGACCAGAATGCTGAATCAATATCGCACTGCATTCCAGCAGTATGAGAAGGTGCGGGCGCAGCTGAAGGAGCTTGAGGATACATCCAGGCAAAATATGCAGATGCTTGATCTTTATCGATTCCAGATCGAGGAAATTATATCCGCTCACCTGAAGCCGGGTGAAGATGAATCGCTTTCCGAAGAGAAGCAGAAACTAATGTATGCGGTGAAACGTAAGGATTCGGCGTCGGAAGCCTACACGCTTCTGTATGGCGGCAAAGGATTGGATACGATCAGCCGTGCCATAACCCGGATTGAAGACATTCGCGATTACGACCAAGCACTTGTCGGCCCAATGCTGGAACAGCTTCAGTCTGCGTTTTATCAGCTGGAGGATGCCGTATTTCAATTAAGGGATTACCGGGACGGTATTGAATCGGATCCGGAGCGGCTAACGATCATTGATGACCGGCTTGATTTAATACACAGCCTCAAGCGCAAATACGGGGAAACCATCCCTGATATTCTAACCTATTTGGGCAACATTCAGTCGGAAGCCGATAAAATTGAAAACCGCGACGAGCATATCGGAAGGCTGAGGGATGAACTTCACCGTCTTCAGGCTGAAGCCACAAGGCTGGGGAAATCATTGTCTCAGCTTCGCCGGGATGCAGGAGACAGGCTTGCCATCGCAATCGAGAGCGAATTGCGGCAGCTGCAGATGGAACGCACGACCTTCCGCGTAGAGCTTGGGCAGCAGTCCGACGGGGACTCTTACCGGCTCCTTGCGCATGGAATTGATGAAGCAGCGTTTCTTATTGCTCCCAATCCTGGAGAGCCGCTGAAACCTTTGAGTAAAATCGCCTCCGGTGGTGAAATGTCCCGCATCATGCTGGCGCTGAAGACGATATTCGCTTCAATCGACCAGGTGCCCGTACTTATTTTCGACGAAGTTGATACCGGGGTGAGCGGACGGGCCGCTCAAGCCATTGCGGAGAAACTGTCAAGATTATCACAGCAATGCCAGGTATTCTCGATAACGCATTTACCGCAGGTTGCCTGTATGGCGGATCATCATTATGAAATCCGGAAGCAGATTGTCTCCGAAAGAACGTCCACAATGGTGACTGAATTGACACAGGGGCCGCGAATTGAAGAACTTGCCAGAATGCTTGGCGGTGTCGAGGTAACGGAGAAGACCCGGCATCACGCACAAGAAATGCTTGACTTGGCATATAAACAAAAGGGGGCGTAATGGAAGGCATTCAGGGAATGTTTTTGGCGACATAAAACATTAGGGGCAGGGATACCTTAAAGGTACGCAAATGGCGAACACCTTTCTCGTCAAGCGATTTAGCAGCAGGGAGCGTGAAGTCATTGAATGCCAATCAGCGGAAGCGGTGGCTTGGTCTTTTTCTCGTGATCATCGTTTGCATGCTCGGTCTTTCCTCCCCCTTTCAACATTTCGCCGCCTTCCCGAACGAACTTCGTTTGTTCTCAGGCCAGTTGAAGCAATTGGATTACGGCATGCCAGTGCATGCACAGGTGACGTTCGATCCGCAAATGCTTCGAATTAACGGATCAGCCGCCCGATCGTTTTCAATTAACTTGAATAAACCGTTGTCGATCGAATCCAGGCACAGCGGCGAGACCACAATGCAATTGAAATTATTCGGCAAAATTCCATTCAAAACAGTCAGGGTCAATGTTATCCCGGATTTGAAGGTTATACCGGGCGGACAAACAATTGGCGTCAAAGTGAAATCAGCGGGAATCATGGTCGTTGGCCATCATCAGGTGGTCAATGCTAAAGGTACCAAATTATCTCCAGGTGAAGCCGCTAATTTACAGTTAGGCGATTTAATTGTTCGTATTAACGGCAAGTATGTGAATGATGTTCATAAAGTGGCCGAAATGGCTGAAGAAGCCGGACGGTCGAAGCAGCCGCTTCAATTATCGGTTAAGCGGGGTACCCATCATTTCCAGACGAAGCTTTCGCCTGTGTTTGATTCCGAGGACCGCGCTTGGCGGCTTGGATTGTACATCCGCGATTCGGCGGCCGGTGTCGGTACATTAACTTTCTTCGCGCCCGACCAAGGGGTTTACGGCGCATTGGGCCATGTCATAACGGACATGGACACACAAACGCCTATTGAAGTCGGTGAAGGCCAAATCCTGCAGTCCAACGTGACCTCCATCAATAAAAGCCAAAGCGGCGAGCCGGGTGAGAAAAGAGCGAACTTCATCAAGGAAAGTAAAGTGCTCGGCAATATTGAGCGGAACACACCATTCGGAATTTTCGGTAAGATGAAGGAACTCCCCTCGCACAGCTATAATGAAAAACCGGTCCCCGTAGCTTTCGCGGAGGAAGTCAAAGAAGGTCCCGCCCAGCTGCTGACAGTTGTCAATGGCCAGAAGGTGGAGCGGTTTGATGTCCAGATTGTCCATGTTGCTCATCAGTCTTCCCCGGCAACGAAAGGAATGGTTATCAAAATAACCGATTCGCGATTATTACAAAAGACCGGCGGGATCGTTCAAGGGATGTCGGGAAGCCCGATCATTCAGAACGGCAAGCTTGTCGGGGCTGTAACTCACGTTTTCGTGAATGATCCGAGTTCCGGCTACGGCTGCTTTATCGAATGGATGCTGCAGGACGCAGGGATACTCTTAAAGCCTGCAAGCACAAATCTTAAGGCGGCGTAAGCCTCCTTAGGATTTTTCTTTGATATCAATGTCCTTTAAAAAAAGCTTGTCGAATTAATTCGAAAATTGAGGATTGTTGTTGCAAATTATCAATTATAAAACAAAGCGAAATAAAAATAAAGAAAAATATTATTCGACAGAAGGAATTTCATTTCTGATGTCGAAAACATTAATCAGACAGGTTAAAGGCAGACATAAGCACTGAAGACGAATATCGGATTTTAGTCTAAGGAGGATTATACTTTGCAAAAAATCGAAGTTTTGTTGGCGGACGACAACCGGGAATTTACGAATCTGTTATCGGAGTATATTTCCGAACAAAACGATATGGCTGTAACCGGTGTTGCCTACAATGGAGAAGAAGTGCTTCGCTTATTAGAAGAATCACGCGATATGCCCGATGTACTCATTCTGGACATTATAATGCCTCATCTTGACGGACTTGGCGTATTGGAGAGGTTGCGTGAAATGAACCTTCCTTCAATGCCCAAAATTATAATGCTTACTGCCTTCGGCCAAGAAAACATTACGCAGAAAGCGGTGCAGCTCGGAGCTTCCTACTACATACTCAAACCATTCGACATGGAGATTCTGGCTAACCGCATTCGTCAGCTTGTAGGTAACTCGACAGTTGTTTCATCCTCTTCCTCATCGTATTCAGGGTCTTCTGTTATAAAATCGAATGTCGTGCCGATTGCAAAAGGCGGTAAAAATTTAGACGCAAATATTACAAGCATCATTCATGAAATCGGTGTTCCCGCGCATATTAAGGGCTACCAATATTTGCGCGAGGCAATTACGATGGTTTATAATAACATTGAAATTTTGGGAGCGATTACGAAGACTCTTTATCCGGCAATTGCCGAGAAGTTCAAGACTACACCTTCCCGCGTCGAACGGGCTATCCGCCACGCGATAGAGGTCGCATGGACGCGCGGAAACATCGACAGTATCAGCCATCTGTTCGGCTACACGATCAACATCAGCAAGTCGAAACCGACCAATAGCGAGTTTATCGCAATGGTCGCGGATAAACTGCGGATCGAACATAAGGTTTCTTGAAAGGAAGATAAGTGATAAGTAACGCACAAGCTTTGACTGTATGTTGCCTAACCATAAAATCCCCTGTTCATTGGCTGTTTACAGCTATGAACAGGGGTATTTCATTTTACAAAGGAGTCTCCTGCAAACATGAACAGATTATGCATCATTCCTTGCGGAGTCAAAAAAATTTGGGACAGTAATCCCGAAGCATCAGGTCCCTATGAAGCCCAAATCGTATATACAGGAACTTTACACAAGAAATGCCAGTATTATGCCAATATGTTTTTCGAAAAATGGGTAATACTCTCAGCTAAATATGGGTTTCTATTGCCCGGCGACACGGTCCCGGATAATTACAATGCAGCGTTCGGCTCTAACAGCAGCCAAATTATACCGCTAGCCGAGCTTCGACTGCAGGCGGAGGATAAGCAATTAACAGACATTCAGGAAATCGTAGTGCTTGGAGGTAAGAAATTCACGAGTATTATCCCGCAAATTTTTGTCAGCCCGGATATAAAGATAGAATATCCGCTCATCGGCTGCCGGGGGATCGGTTATATGCTGCAGAAGCTCGACCAATCGGTTTCAAGCGGGATAGAATTAAAAAACATTACAACCGATTAGATATCTGATAAATTTTTATGGCGTTGGCGTATCCTTTGCTGCCATTAATTCGTTTACAAGGTGCAGCGATAGAATGAGGAAGGAGGTGTGGCGAATGTTGAGTAAACCATCTGTTATGCAAGTCAGCGACAAGGACACGAAGCAGGCCGAGCTTGAGCGTCTGAGGTCCGTTCTCTATCGGTACTGCCGTTCTATCACCAATAGCACCTGGGATGCGGAGGACCTTGTTCAGGAGACATGCTTGCGTGCGCTGCCGGTTATGAATGGATTGCAGTCGCACTCGAACCCTACAGCATATATGCTTCGCATCGCCAAAAATTTGGCGGTGGACCGGTTACGCCGAAAACAAATAGCCAAAAGGGCCTTAGAAGGGAACATACCGGCGTTATACTTCGCTGAAGTCGATTCCATTGAATTGGAAAATGCACTTGGCCTATTGGTCAAACATCTTTCCCCGCTTCAAAGAACGGTTTTTTTGCTGCGGGAGGTTTTTCAGTTCAGAGGTGTGGAGATAGCAAAAGCCCTCAATATGAAAGAAGGCGCGGTAAAAGCGGTGCTGCACCGGGCCCGGGCTGCAATCGGAAAGCTTAAAGACGACGGCTTGGCAGAGGGACTCAGTCTCGAAATAATCGACTATGATTTGCTGCTTGCTTATACAGCTGCCATTCGGGAAACGAACCCTGATGCTTTAATCGCGCTTGCCATGGCCCAGAATGGTCAGATCGATCCGGTCCATGCGATTGGAACGGCATTGCGTTACGCTGAAGGCGGCGTCCGTATGAGGACCGACTCGGGTTCCGTGACGATGGCTTATCGGAGTATGGCGGCAGCTTAATACAAAAACGGAGGGATATTTGCCGATGAATCTCACCCCTTATGTTATAGAGCAGACGAACCGCGGAGAGCGCAGCTATGACATTTACTCGCGCTTGCTCAAAGACCGCATTATAATGGTAAGCGGCGAAGTGGAAGACAATATGGCAAATTCTATCGTTGCACAGCTTCTGTTTCTTGCGGCGGATGATCCGGAGAAAGATATTCAGCTGTACATCAACAGTCCAGGCGGCTCGGTAACGGCCGGATTTGCCATTTACGATACAATGCAGTATATCAAACCGGACGTATCCACGATTTGCACAGGCTTCGCGGCAAGCTTCGGGGCGGTTTTGCTTGCCGGAGGAGCCAAAGGAAAGAGGCTGGCTTTGCCTAATAGCGAGATCATGATTCATCAGCCGCTGGGGGGAGCCCGGGGCCAGGCGTCGGATATTCAAATACACGCAAGCTGGATTTTAAAAACCCGCGAGAAAATAAACGGAGTTCTAGCGCATCACACGGGGCAGCCGATTGAGCAAATTGAAAAAGACTCCGACCGGGACCGGTTTATGAACCCGGAGGAAGCAAAGTCTTACGGGCTGGTCGATAATATTATCGGAGGCTTGGCTGGGCTACAGCAACCGCATTTTAAGTAAGACATCAAGTTTTGGGAACAAGCAGAAGCTGGAGCCGTTCTTTGGCTTTCGCAGAGAGTAACAAAGATGTATACGAAAAACGGGGGCGATTTTCTCAAGGAAAATCGTCCCCATTTTTTTGCTGCGTCTTAAATTTAACCGGCGCCCGGCCGCGGCGGCCGCTGCCGCTTACCGCGGAAACGCGGCGAGATATAATTCCGTTTACGATCCCGGAAAAACGTCCATCCCCCAATAAAGCCCACTCCCAGCAGGAAGAGCAGCATGCCTCCTGCAAAGCTCCACCACTCAAAGCTTCGCGAAGCACTCTCATCGCCAAAAGATGCAAAATAATGAAAGACAGCGTCCTTCATAAGCAAAAAACCATATGTGGCCCCGAGTCCGGGGATAACGAGCAATAAAACTGCGATAAACCGCGCAATGACTTGTTTCATAAGTACAGAACCCTCCCGGTTGACGAAAACGATACGTGATAATAATACCTTTTTAGGAGCAAGCTGTCCATTTGCAGCATGCCGCAGTTTTCCCCGGCGCAGAAAACAGGTACAATAGGACAGGGAAGGGAAATCGGCAGTTAATATAGAAGTTGATTGGAACGACCCTATGGCGGTTATTTTTGAAAGGGGAAAGACGATGGCGATTCAATGCGATTTGGCCGTACTAGGCGGTGGCATTGCAGGATATACGGCAGCCATAAGGGCGGCTCAAGCTGGTAAAAAGGTCGTTATTATTGAGAAAGAAAAGCTGGGCGGCACCTGCTTGCATAAAGGGTGCATTCCGAGCAAAGCGCTGCTGAGAAGCGCTGAGGTCTACTCCACGCTGCTCAAAGCCGGCACCTTTGGCATCAAGGTTGCCGACGGCGCGGTATCGCTTGATTTTGATGGCGTGCAGCAGCGCAAAGAACAAACCGTCGAGCAGCTGTATAAAGGACTGCAGCATTTGATGCGCAAGAATGGCATTACCATTGTCAGCGGCGCAGGGCGAGTAATCGGTCCTTCGATCTTCTCTCCGCGAAGCGGCAGTGTTGCGGTCGAGCTTCCGGACGGCGAGATGGAGACGGTGGTTCCGTCCAATCTCATTATAGCAACCGGGTCCAGACCGCGCACTCTCCCGGATTTGCCGGCCGACGGGACTACGATAATGACAAGTGACGATGCTCTTCGCATGGAGCGGCTGCCCGCTTCGATTCTGATCGTCGGAGGCGGTGTGATCGGGGTGGAATGGGCCTCGATGCTTATCGATTTCGGGGTTCAGGTCACGCTGGCGGAGGCCGCATCGCGATTGCTCCCTGGTGAAGATGCGGAAGCATCGGCCGAGCTGACCAAACAGCTGCGCCGCCGCGGCGTGCGTATTCTCACAGGTATTCAATTGAAGCTTGATACGTATTCTTTTAATGAGGGACAAGCATCAATTGAAGCGGATACTGCTGACGGCAAGGTGATCTTGAATGCCGAGAAGCTGCTTGTATCCATTGGGCGCCAGGCGAACGTTGAAGGAATCGGGCTTGAGAATACGGACGTGCGGGTGGAGAAAGGCGTTATAAAGGTCAACGGGTTCTTTCAAACGACAGAGCCGCACATATATGCAATCGGCGATGTGAACGGCGGACTCCAATTGGCTCATGCGGCTGCTCATGAAGGACTGGTCGCGGTTGACCATCTGCTGGGCGGCAGGCAGCAGGCGCCGGACCACAGCCGTATTCCGCGTGCGATATATTCTCGTCCGGAGATCGCCTCGATCGGTCTGACCGAGGATGAAGCCCGCAAGCGGGGGCATGAAGTGAAGGTCGGTAAAATTCCGTTCCAGGCAATCGGTAAGGCGCTCGTTCTGGGTGAAACGGAAGGCTTCGCGAAGGTCATTGCCGACTCCAAAACAAATGATATCATCGGTGTACATATGATTGGTCCGCACGCAACCGATCTGCTCTCGGAAGCTTCGCTTGCCATGCTGCTGGATGCGGCCCCTTGGGAGGCCGGACAAGTGATCCATCCGCACCCTACTCTTTCCGAAGCCTTGGGAGAGGCGATGCTGGCGGTCGACGGAAAGTCTATCGCTTTCTGAGAATGAGGCAAGCAGCGCGCAGGAATGTTGAGCTTTTGTCCTACGTTTCTTTTTGAAGGACATTCGGTTATAATGGGTATAGTCAAGTCTTAGTACCAGGTTATAATAGTAGATCAAAGGAGGGCATTCTTCATGACGCAATCCGAATCCACTTTACAGCAATTCAGACATGCCGCGCTTGGGCTTTCGGACGAGCAAGCGGTTGAAATGTATGTTGCGATGATGACGGCGCGGCTTTACGACGAGCGTGGGCTGCTGCTGCAGCGGGCGGGTAAAATAAACTTTCACGTTTCAGGCATCGGCCAAGAGGCGGCTCAGGTGGGCGCAGCTTTCGCGCTTGACCGCGACATCGATTATTTCTTGCCTTACTATCGTGATTACGCGTTTGTGCTGGCCGTCGGCATGACACTGCGCGAGCTGATGCTGTCCGTCTTCGCCAAAGCGGAAGACCCGAACAGCGGCGGCCGCCAGATGCCAGGTCATTTCGGCAGCAAACGTCTTCGCATCGTCACCGGCTCAAGCCCGGTAACGACGCAGGTCCCGCATGCTGTCGGCATTGCGCTGGCCGCGAAGATGAAGAAGAAGGATTTTGTTTCTTTCGTCACCTTCGGCGAAGGCTCAAGCAATCAGGGCGATTTTCACGAAGGATGCAATTTCGCCGGCGTTCATAAGCTGCCGGTTATTTTCATGTGCGAGAACAATCAATACGCGATTTCAGTCCCGCTCCACAAGCAGGTTGCAGGCCGCATCGCGGACCGAGCTCTCGGCTACGGCTTCCCGGGGTTCCAGGTTGATGGGAATGATCCGCTGGAGGTCTACCGTGCCGTCAAGGAAGCGCGTGCGCGCGCAGTGGCGGGAGAAGGACCCACGCTTATTGAAGCGATGATGTACCGCATTTCACCGCATACGACATCGGACAACGATCTGGCATACCGTACGAAGGAAGAAGTGGACGAAAACCGATCCAAAGACGGTATTCCTAAATATAGACAATATTTGATCGACTGCGGCTTGTGGGACGATCAGCAAGAAGAAGAGCTTAAGAAGAAGATTAAGGTAATGCTGGATGACGCGACCTCTTACGGGGATAATGCGCCGTTCCCTGCTCCCGAGAGCATTCTTCTGCACGTTTATGACGAAGGACAAGCCGAAGGGGGAGGGCGCTGACATGCCTACAATGCAATATATTGATGCGATCCGCCTCGCCATGAAAGAGGAAATGGAGCGCGACGAAGACGTATTCGTGCTGGGCGAAGACGTTGGCTACAAGGGCGGCGTGTTTACCACCACCAAGGGACTGCTGGAGCAGTTCGGCGAAATGCGTGCTCTCGACACGCCGCTTGCCGAATCGGCTATCGCAGGGGTTGCGATCGGCGCGGCGATGTACGGGATGAAGCCGATCGCCGAAATGCAGTATTCAGACTTTATGTTCCCGGCAACGAACCAGATCATCAGCGAGGCTGCGAAGATCCGATATCGTTCCAACAACGACTGGTCTTGCCCGATTGTCATTCGGGCGCCTATCGGTGGAGGTATTTTCGGCGGTTTGTATCACTCGCAGTGCCCTGAATCGGTGTTTTTCGGAACGCCGGGTCTTAAGATCATCGCACCCTATACGGCATATGACGCCAAAGGACTGCTTAAGGCAGCCGTGCGCGACCCGGATCCGGTCATTTTCTTTGAAAACAAAAGATGCTATAAGCTCATTGTGGGCGATGTGCCTCATGACGATTACACCGTACCGATCGGAAAGGCGAATGTCCTGCGAGAAGGCGATGACATTACGGTTATCAGTTACAGCCTGCCGCTGTACTTTGCGTTGGAGGCGGCCCAGGAGCTTGCAGAGGAAGGCATAAACGCCCATATTCTTGACCTGCGGACCCTGCAGCCGCTTGATAAAGAAGCGGTTCTGAAGGCGGCGCGGCGCACAGGTAAAGTGCTGATCATTCACGAGGACAACAAATTCGGAGGGATCGGCGCAGAGGTGTCCGCGATTATAGCGGAGGAAATGCTGTATGAACTGGACGCTCCGATCATGCGTTTGTGCGGCCCGGATGTACCGGCTATGCCGATCAATCCGCCCGGCGAAAAATTTTTCATGCTGAATAAAGAAAAAGTAAAAGATGCGATGAGGCATCTGGCACTTTATTAGGAGTGGTTGGAATGAAAACGATGACGGAGATCGTTATGCCGCAGCTCGCGGAATCGCTCGTGTCCGCTACGATCGACAAATGGTTGAAGCAGCCCGGTGATGCCATCGATACGTACGAGCCGATTTGCGAAGTGCTCACGGATAAAGTGAATGCCGAGATTCCTTCCACGCTGAAAGGAACGCTCGTCAAGATTTTAGTCAGTGCGGGTGAAACAGTGCCTGTAGGCACCCCGATGTGCATTGTCGAGGTTGAACAAGCCGGGGGAGCAGGCGGCGGCATGACGGCCGGCGCTTCAGGCCTTGCGGCTGGCGATCGCGCCGCCGGCGCCGCGCCGGCCGCAGTCGCGGACGGTATCAATGGCACACGGGCAGAGGCTGGCGGAGAGGCAGCAACCATGCGCCATCGATTCTCACCGGCCGTGCAGCAGCTGGCCGCAGAGCACGGCGTCAACCTGGCGCACGTGCCGGGTACCGGCCTGGGCGGCCGCATTACACGCAAGGATGTGCTGGCGTTCGCAGCAGCAGGCGGGGCGGGCGCGCCAGGTATGGCTCCCACAGCCGGTCAGCCTTCGCAAAACGTTCGCACCACAGGTCTGCATCTGTCCGAATCGCCGCGTATTCCAACGATTGAAGTAGAAGCTCAAACGATGTCGGGCCGTGAATATTTCATCGATGTAACGCCTGTCCGCAATGCGATCGCCCGCAATATGCGCCAAAGCGCAACGGAGATCCCGCATGCCTGGACAATGATTGAAGTGGACTTGACGAACCTCGTCGTACTCCGCAATAAGCTGAAGGACGAGTTCATGAAACGCGAAGGCGTTAATTTGACTTACCTTGCGTTTATGCTGAAAGCGGTCGTCAACGCGATCAAGGATGTGCCTATTATGAACTCGGTATGGGCCGTTGACAAAATTATCGTCAAGCGGGACATCAACCTTGGGCTCGCGGTCGGTACGGAGGATGCGGTTAAAGTACCCGTTATCAAGAATGCGGACCAGAAAAATATCGCGGGACTGGCGCGTGAGATCGACGATTTGGCGCGTAAGACACGCGAAGGGAAGCTAACGCTGTCCGATATGGAAGGCGGCACATTTACGGTTAACAATACCGGCTCCTTCGGCTCCATTGCATCTTATCCGATTATCAATTACCCGCAAGCGGCCATTATTACGTTCGAATCGATCGTTAAACGCCCGGTCGTCATTAATGACATGATTGCGGTTCGTTCAATGGCGAATTTATGTTTGTCACTGGACCATCGTATTCTGGACGGCGTTATCTGCGGCAGGTTCCTGCAGCGGGTGAAGGAAAATTTGGAAGGCTTTAATCCGGACACGAAACTGTACTGAGAAATCTGCATCCGTAACCGCCTTTAAGAGCGAGCCTCGGTTGTCAGTGAAAGAAGGCTGATTCGTTATGACGACAACGAACGTCAAGACGCTGGATGTCAATTACACGGCGATGATCGGATATGCCGAAGCATGGGAATTGCAGAAAACATACGTAAAACAAATCGATAAGGAGGAGCGGCGTGAGACGCTGCTCCTCCTTCAGCACCCGCCGACCTATACAATCGGTTCGCAGCGGCACCCCGAGCACTTGCTCTATTCGAAGGAAGAACTTGCCGAAAGAGGCATTCAAGTTTTCCAAATCGACCGCGGCGGGGATATTACCTACCATGGTCCCGGTCAGCTGGTAGGATATCCGCTGCTTTACCTCGATGCCGAAGGTCTTGACCTCCACGGCTATCTTCGGCAGCTGGAGCAGGTCATTATCGATTGGCTGGGGGATTACGGCATAGAAGGCGGGAGAAAGCCCGAATATACCGGCGTCTGGGTCGGCGACAAGAAAATAGCGGCAATCGGGGTCAAGTTTAACAAAGCCCGGACGCGGCGCGGATTCGTGACCAGTCACGGGTTTGCGTTGAACGTGAAAGCGGGCATTGCCGAGGACGGTTTCAGAGGGATCGTGCCTTGCGGCATTCAGGAGTATGCGGTGACATCATTCGCGGACCTGACAGGCATACACCTGACGGTAGAGCAAGCAGCTGTACAAATAACGCCGCATTTTTGCCGGCAGTTCGGTTTCGATCCTGCCGGCGGCGGCGAACAATCATTCGAATATCCAGCCGATGCCGATGAGCAGAGTTGACAGCAGGAGAACGGCGACCAACAACCAGATAAAAACCTTCATAATTCGATTAATGCGCATGCCAGCATGCTCCTTTCGTACAAAATAGATGCGTACTTGACTATTGTAAACGATAGAGAAGGACGGTGGAAGGTTATGATTACTGAGAAACGGCTGGTTGACGAATTTATGGAGCTGGTTCGGGTAGACAGCGAAACGAAAAACGAGCGTGAAATATGCGATGTGCTCAAAGCCAAATTTTCCTCGCTCGGTCTTACCGTGGAGGAAGACGATGCGGCTTCCAAAACCGGACATGGCGCGGGAAATCTGATCGCCAGGCTGGAAGGCAACGGTGCTGAAGGTGCTGAGGCGATATTCTTCACCTCGCACATGGACACCGTCACTCCGGGCAACGGCATCAAGCCGCAGCTGGACGCGGACGGCTACATTCGCAGTGACGGCACGACGATCCTGGGCAGCGACGACAAGGCTGGACTTGCGGCAATGCTAGAGGCTATACGGGTAATCAAAGAAAATAACATAGAGCATGGGCCTATACAATTCGTTATTACGGTCGGCGAGGAATCGGGCTTGGTGGGGGCAAGCGTCCTCGACAAGTCGAAGCTGGACGCCAAGTTCGGTTATGCGCTTGATTCGAACGGGGTTATCGGCGATATTGCCATAGCCGCTCCGACCCAGGCGAAAATCACGATCAAGATATTCGGTAAATCGGCTCATGCCGGCGTAAACCCTGAAGACGGTATCAGCGCGATTCAGGTGGCGGGCAAAGCGATCGCACGCATGCAGCTTGGCCGTATAGATCATGAAACGACTGCCAATATCGGAAAATTCGAAGGCGGCGGGGCGACTAATATTGTCTGCGATTACGTCAAGCTTGACGCGGAAGCGCGAAGCATCGTGCAGGATAAGCTGGATAAGCAGATCGATGCGATGCGCGAAGCGGTCCGAAGCGTAGCCGCTGAATACGGCGCAAAAGCGGAATTTCAGAGCGACGTTATCTATCCCGCGTATGCTTATGAAGATGGAGATCCGGTCGTCGAGCTGGCCAAATCGGCGATCGTTCAAATCGGAAGAACACCGCGCACGTTTCATTCAGGCGGGGGCAGCGATGCGAATATATTTAACGGGCTTGGCGTACCTACGGTGAATCTGGCGGTCGGGTACGAGCATATCCACACGACCAAGGAACAAATAAAAGCCGCCGATCTGGTAAAAATCACGGAGCTCGTTGTGGAAATTATTTCACAGGCAGCCCGGAAACAGGCTTAACAGGTGCAAAAAAGGCCGGACAAATCCATGTCCGGCCTTTATAATGATTATAAATCGTTCAACGGCTCACGGGGCGGCGATGTTCCAGGTACTCTCCAAGAGTCCGGGCGCAATTTTTCTCCGCCTTACGGACTGGGCCTTGTCTGGCCAATAGCCTGAGCTGGTGGCGAATTTCCCACGCTTTGCCCACAAGCATCAATTGGCTTGAGACGGAATATTGTTTCATCAACCAATTCCCCCTTTATCCATTTATAAATCGTTATTTAATAATATTAACCATTTTATTCACTTTACTCATTCGTATGCTGAATACGGACAGCTTATGCCGCTGATCTGTAAGACAACCATCGATAGTGATACTGATAAGGAGTTGAACATTTCCGTGCTCAAGAAAACAGATGAATTTCGTGAAAAAACCGTCAAGACGCAGCCGGTTTTCGAGGGTAAAATTATATCTCTGCAGGTTGATACGGTACAGCTGCCTGGGGGCGGAACCGCAACAAGGGAGATTGTGCGGCATCCGGGGGCTGCAGCCGTTCTTGCGTTGATTGACGGTAATATGCTCGTTGTGGAACAGTACCGGAAGCCGATGGAAAAGTTCCAGATCGAAATTCCCGCAGGCAAGCTGGATGCCGGTGAAGACCCGATGTCGGCCGCAGCACGCGAGCTTGAGGAGGAAACGGGCTATCGTGCCGGAAAGCTGCGTCCGATCAGCGCTTTCTATACGTCGCCCGGCTTTGCCGATGAGAAGCTGTATCTGTATATGGCGGAGGATCTGGAGAGAGGCGAGAGCCGTCCCGATGAGGATGAATTTCTTGAGGTGCAGGCCATATCGTTCGAACAGGCGCAGCAGTACATCCGCGAGGAGCGAATAAGCGATGCGAAGACTATTCTTGCCGTATATGCCTGGCACATATACCGGCTGACGGGGCAAATCCAGGCATGAGCTTAATGAATACAACCCGGGTTTTCGCTGATCTGCACCTGCATATCGGCCGCACGGAAAACGGCGATCCAGTCAAAATAAGCGGCAGCCGCGATCTGACGTTCCGCAACATCGCCTACGAAGCGGCGGTACGCAAAGGCATAGGCCTGCTGGGCATTATCGACTGCCATTCGCCGGGCGTTCAGGAAGATATCTCACGTCTTCTTGATTCCGGAGAGATGACGGAGGCCGAAGGCGGCGGAATACGTTACAAGGATACGACGATTGTGCTGGGGGCGGAAATAGAGGTGCGGGACGCCGGATGCGGTCCGGCACATCACCTCGTGTATCTGCCGACATTTGCCGATATGAAGCATTTGACAACATGGATGTCGCTGCATATGCGCAATGTCAATCTTAGCTCGCAGCGGCTTTATGTACCTGCGAGAGTTTTGCAGGAGGAGGTGAAGGGCAGGGGCGGCCTGTTTATTCCGGCACATATTTTCACCCCGCACAAAAGCCTGTACGGCAGCTGCTCGGATTCTCTTGCGCATACGCTGGATCCGGGTTTGGTCGATGCGGTCGAGCTGGGACTGAGCTCCGACAGTTTGATGGCGGGGCTGATCCCCGACCTCGACGAGCTGCCGTTCCTCACTAATTCCGATGCTCACTCCCTTGCTAAAATCGGCCGGGAGTATAATGTGCTGTCCATCGGCGAGCCGTCATTTGCCGAGCTGAAGCTTGCGCTTGGCGGTCTTGAAGGAAGAAGTATTGCCGCGAATTACGGCTTGAATCCGGTGCTTGGGAAATATCACCGGACCTACTGCATTAACTGCGGCTCTCTTGCAGAGGAGCGGGCGGCTGCGGTACGCTGCCTGCAGTGCGGAAGCCCAAAGCTGGTGCGGGGCGTGATGGACCGGATCGAGCAGCTCGCGCAGCAAGCCGGACGGGATACCCCTGTCATGCCGGATCGCCGGCCCCCTTATATCTATCAGGTTCCCCTCGAATTTGTTCCCGGCATCGGCAAGCGCACGCTTGATAAGCTGCTTTCACAATTCGGCACCGAGATGTCCGTGCTGCACGATGTACCGATAGAGGCCATCGCCGAAACGGCCGGTGATGCGGTGGCTTCAGTCATCGGAAGCTCAAGAGCCGGTACTCTTGGGCTTCAGGCGGGCGGGGGCGGCAACTACGGCAGAGTGACACATTCGAAGTGGCCCTGAACCCTTGTGTGCTTCATGGTATTCCGGCAGCATCAGCATTGGCCTGATTGGGTACACGATAATCGGCTCACGTTATGTGGTATCGATGTGGCAACTAGCGGCATAGGCGTGACGGCTTGGACATACAATGTACCAATGTACTATCCGGGTTTGGGGGAGTGTGCCATGCGTTCGCCAGTGCTGCAGCCGTTAATGAAGGATCACGTCACACTCTATGTATTCGTTTCGGTTCTCTTTGTCGTAGGCGTCGTATTCGGGGCGCTCCTGGTCAATGCGCTGACGCTTGACCAACAGCAGGATCTGGCAGCGGATGTCCAGCAGTTCGTGCAGAGGATACAGGAAGGGATGGTCCCGGACGGGGGACAATCGCTCTGGGAACGCGCACTGTTTCATGCCAAGTGGCTTATTCTCATTTGGGTTTTAGGCTTGACGGTAGTGGGCATGCCGGTGATCCTCGGGCTTGATTTTCTTAAGGGAGTGTTGGTCGGTTTTGCCGTAGGGACACTGGTCAGCCAGCATTCGTGGAAAGGACTGCTGTTCTCTCTCATGTCCGTTGCTCCTCAGAACCTGCTTGTCGTGCCTGCTATGCTTATTGCAAGCGTCTCAGCCGTCTCGTTCTCGATCTATATCGTCCGAAACAGACTGCTGAACCGTTACGGGACGATTGGCCAGCCCTTCGCCCAGCACACAGCAACAGGGGCGCTAATGCTGCTTGTAGCAGTTGCCGCCGCAATGGTCGAATCGTTCGTCTCACCCGTCTTATTGAAGTGGGCAGCACCGCTAATATTGGGCTACGGGAGCGGATTGTAATCATTCTAAAAAAGTTTGACTTTCCTCGCAATGTGCCCCTATAATGAAAGCAAACGTTTCCGGCGATGGGCATGAAGCAGGCGCGAGGGGGGAAACCATGGAATCCCGGATTGAGAAAATTAAACAGCAGCTGCAGTCGCAAGGGTACAAGCTGACCCCGCAGCGCGAAGCGACGGTACGAGTTTTACTTGAGAATGAAGAAGATCATCTGAGCGCGGAAGACGTGTTCATGCTAGTCAAGGATAAAGCGCCTGAGATTGGTCTTGCTACCGTTTACCGGACGCTCGAACTGCTTAGCGAACTGCATGTCGTGGAAAAGATGAACTTCGGCGACGGAGTCGCCCGTTACGATTTGCGGACCGATAATAACAAGCATCATCATCACCATCTCATCTGCGTTCAATGCGGTGCGATGGATGAAATATTGGAAGATTGGCTAGGCCCGCTCGAAGAGAGGCTTGAGCTGGAATACGGTTTTTCGGTTATCGATCACCGGCTTGATTTTCAAGGTATTTGCAGCCGCTGCCGAAGCAAGAACGACCAACAATAACTCCTTTGAGCGGCGCCCCGGATTACTGGCTGCGCCGCCCAAGGGAGTTTTTTAGTAATATCCAGAGGATAAATTTTTATTTATTCATTTAGAGGGTATACACGGCTGTCGCGTTCAAGGTGCGACAGCCGTTTATTTGTATCGCCCTTAGTTATTTGTCACGCCGTTTGTGAGGCTTGCGGCTCTTGCCGCTGCAGCACTTCCGGCATGAACAGCGCTTGGAGCTGCTGCGGCCAGCGGAGGGCGGACATGCAGCGTCGCCTCTGCGGGCTGCCGCGCTGTGCACTTTGGCCCTGCGCTTGGGAGATGAACGAAATGCAGCCGAGCGGTACCTGTAACCGCGATCCACTGAACCCTGCGACTGCTCGCCGCCAGTGGCCGAACCGGCGGCTTGAATTGCCCCCGCCAATTGAATCAGGCCGGAGCCCTGCGAACGCGAGGAGAAGCCGGACAGCCTTCGTGCGGAAGATTTAAGCCTTCTTGATACTTCCGAGGGTCTCATTCCCGGTTGTTTGGCAAGAAGCAGCGCCGCTCCGCCTGCAACATGCGGACTGGCCATACTTGTGCCCGACATTCTTTTGTAGCCTCCGCCGACCCATGTTGATTTGATATCGGTGCCGGGAGCCGCCACGTCAATGCCGCTCCCGCGGCTGCTGAAGGATGCGATTCCATTGCCCTGCGTCGAGGCGGCGACGGCAATCGTCTCAGGAAAGCTGGCGGGCTCGTCGATCCCGCCGCTGTTGTCGCCGTTGTTGCCGGCCGAAGCGACAACTACGATTCCATTATCACGTGCGCGTTGAATCGCCTCGCGCAGAGCCCTGCTTGTGCCGCCCGAAATGCCAACGCTCATATTGATGACGGGAATCCTCTTTTGTATACACCAATCGATTCCCTTAATGATGCCGGAGACGAAGCCTTCGCCGTTCGCGTTTAACGCTTTCACCGCATATAATTTGGCCCGAGGCGCGACACCGGGGATTCTTCCGTTCGTCCCCAAAGCTGCGGCAATTCCGGCCACATGAGTGCCATGCCCGTTGTCGTCATAATAAGAGGAGCCGCCAACCGTATTGATGCCTCCGGCAATGTTCAGGTCGGGGTGCCTTGCGATACCTGTATCGATGATTCCGATCCCGATATCCGAGCCGCGAGACACCGGCCATACTTTCGGCGCCTGAACGCGGCACACGTTCCATGTAACCCCGTCCGGACAGTCCTCGGAAACGGCCGATCCAAGCGCTTTGCCGGCAAACATCCGCGGTTTTGAATTAGGGCGCTGCCTACCGTTTGCCGCTCCATTAGACGACCGGATTGCGGCAATCGTTAACCCCTTATCAAGGCGCTGCCGTGGGTTCACCTTCGTACCCTGCCCGGGTTTCTGTCCGCCGCTTCCCGGATTTCCGCTTCTCAGCTTAACGGCCGGTAAGCCGTGCGCCCGTATTTTAAAATCAGGCTCTACATATTTAACGTGAGGATGAGCGGCTAAAGACTGAAGCAGTTTGGCGTGGCGTTTATTCACTTTGCAGCAGATAACCTTGCTGCCGCGTATTCTTTTTACCGGGCTGATCCCATGCTTCGCAAGCTCCTTCAAGCAGCGTTGGTATTGCGTTTGGTTTTTGAAGCCGATCAATCTGCGTCTGTAACCGGATACTCTCGCTCTTATATATCTGCCAAGCAGCCGTTCCAAGTTGTGCAAATGCATGCTCCTCCTTTGTATTACATACTGTATAGCGCTGGGAATCGACAGCTTCTCCCGGAATTTCGAACTGCAGGAATATACAGTATTTGCTATACTTTTTATACAGCCGAACGCTTTTTCGATACGCCGTTACAGAAAGGAAGGGAGAGAAACGAACGCAAAGCCCTTTCGCTCACGCTTAATGGACTCTTCTCTCCCCGGGTTCTTTTATTTATTGTATGGAGGCGGATGCACACAGGCATGGGTAGAAGCCGCTCGCGGGCACATAATTTATGGCTCGACTGGAAAAGGTATGTCGAGGACTGTCACCCCGTCCATTATTTGCATATGTAGAATAAACGAAGCTATTCAAAATTGTGAAGCAAGTGATCGGGCGGCAGCAGCGAAAAACTCTGTTTCTTCTATGCTTCCGATGCGGGTTTTGTGCTTGCAAATGAAGCTTGGGCCGGGGAAGTTTCGTACAAAAGTGTCGGGAGGAATCTCTATGATAATCGGTGTACCGAAGGAAATAAAAGCAAGCGAATATCGCGTGGCGCTGACACCCGCAGGAGCCGGAATGCTAAAGGCTGCCGGCCACGATGTGCTGATCGAGCCTGGGGCCGGAGAAGGAAGCGGCTTCACGGACGATGCGTATGAAGCGGAAGGAGCGGCAATTGCCGCCGATGCCGCGGATGTCTGGAGCCAGGCGGGTATGATTATGAAGGTAAAAGAGCCGCTGCCGGTCGAATTCGAATATTTTCGGGAAGGGCTTCTTTTGTTCACTTACCTGCATCTGGCCGCTGCCCAGGATCTGGCTAAAGCACTCATCGACCGCGGGGTATCGGCTGTCGCTTACGAAACCATTCAGCTGCCTAACGGAAGCCTGCCGCTCCTTACTCCGATGAGCGAGGTGGCGGGAAGAATGGCCGTACAGGTCGGCTCGCAGTTCCTTGAAGCCTTCTATGGCGGCCGGGGCATATTGCTCGGTGGCGTACCTGGCGTTCCGCCTGCGGAAGTCATTATTCTTGGCGGAGGGATTGTCGGCACCAATGCGGCGAAAATCGCCCTCGGCATGGGCGCAAGTGTCGTCATTCTGGAAAAGAGCGCAGACAGGATGAGGTATATCGACGATGTGTTCGGAGGCCGCGTCAGGACGCTAATGTCGAATCCGTATAATATTTCAAACGCAGTCCGCAAGGCGGATCTTCTTATCGGTGCGGTACTGATTCCCGGCGCCCGTGCTCCCCATCTCGTGACTGAAGATATGGTCCAGACGATGAAGAAAGGTGCGGTAATCGTAGACGTTGCAGTGGACCAAGGCGGTACGATAGCGACGATCGACAGGGTAACGACCCATTCGAACCCGGTTTACGAGAGATACGGCGTCCTGCATTACGCTGTAGCCAATATGCCGGGGGCGGTTCCGCGCACTTCGACGCTGGCCTTGACTAACGTAACGATGCCCTATGCGCTGGAGCTCGCCGGCAGAGGTCTGGAACAGGCGGTTAGCCGAAGCGAACCGCTTGGCAAAGGCGTGAACACTTATAAAGGCAGAGTGACCCATCCACAGGTCGCACAAGCCGTAGGAGTGCCCTATACGCCGCTTGAGCAGCTGATCCAAAGTACTACGAACACTACGAACGACAAGCCAAGCTGACGGCCGGAAGGTCCCTCGCCGGCCCGGCAGACATGAAAAAGAGGCCTGGCTCATAAATTCTCTTAGAGGACAACCGCTTCAACCGGCTGCGGCTGCTTACCTTTAATTATTCAGCAAGAGATCACATCGCCGTCACAGAGCGGTGATAGCCGTTGCTTCTTACCATGAAAGGAGACGATCGGAAATGGTCGTATCGGTTCGCAAATGGCTAAGACGGTTTATCTTTATCGCCCTGCTCTGCATACTCACGGTTGCGATGTATGGGGGATGCCGTTTTATCGCCGCATGGATCGCCCCCGCCGACCCTTACAGAATCCCTCAGGGGCAAGCGCTTAAGGTATTTCACTCCCAGATGGATTGGAATATGGAGAGCAGCATTTCCGAGAGGCTTCGTTTATTTTATTGGTACGGGGAGTAGTGTATTACGGGTTAAAGGCGGAATTCGACAAAAAATGGCGTTGTTTGGCAGGAAAACGAAAGCCCGGTGTGGAATATAGCATTTGAAGCGGTTAGCTAAAACGGAACGATTTTCGGGAAAGGAACAACTCATGAAAGCTCATCTGCAAACGTTCATCCGGTTTTTAGAAGATCAGCGGAGGCTTTCCCGCACTACGGTTTCTTGTTACGAACGGGATTTGGCCTTTTTTCTGGAATTTGCGGAACAGCAAGGAATCGAGGGAGTCGGCGATATTCAGAAGCACCATATCTCCCGTTACCTGCTCGGGCTCAGGCAGCAGGGCCGGGCAACCGCGACGGTTTCCCGGCACACGGTATCCATACGGTCGTTTTTTCACTTTTTGACGAGCGAAAGGCTTGTCACACATGATCCCGCGCTCCAGATGGAAACGCCGAAGCAGGAAAAAAGGCTTCCGATGGTGATGACCGTTGAGGAGGTGGAGTGTCTGCTTGCCGCACCGGACTCGTCAAGCACGGCCGGTATCCGCGATAAAGCGATGCTCGAGCTGCTCTACGCGACAGGCATTAGGGTGTCGGAGCTTATTTCACTGGATGTCGGTTATGTGAATTTGACATTGGGCTTCATAAGATGTGTCGGCGCGAACGCCAAAGAGAGAGTAATTCCGCTGGGCGGAATCGCTTGCGAGGCATTGTCCGTTTATTTGGAAACGGTACGCCACAAGCTCCTGAAGGGCGAGAGCGGCGAACAGGCCTTATATCTTAATCAGCTCGGAACCCGTATGACAAGACAGGGCTTTTGGAAAATGATCAAGAAATATGCGGCGGAGGCTGGAATCAAGAGCGAAATTACGCCGCATACGCTGCGCCATTCGTTCGCAACGCATCTGCTGGAGAATGGAGCGGATTTGCGCTCCGTGCAGGAAATGCTCGGCCATGCCGATATTTCAACGACGCAAATCTATACGCAGGTAACCAAAACACGGCTCAAGGATGTGTATAACCAGGCCCATCCGAGAGCCAAGGTGAAATAATGCAGGGCGCAGTACAATTTCCGGCAGTGGAGGCGAGTATATGAAATTTGACCGAATAACGCTGATCGTACTCGACAGTGTCGGTATTGGCGAGCTGCCCGATGCTGCTTCGTACGGGGATGCGGGAGCGAACACGCTCGGTCATATCCTTCAGCGCGTTCCGACGCTCCGCTTGCCAAATTTACGCGGCATGGGACTTGATCGAATCGCAGCGCTTGAGGATTGGGTTCCCGAAGGGGAAGCGTCGGCGTTCTATGGCAAAATGGCGGAAGTATCAGTCGGCAAAGATACGATGACAGGCCATTGGGAGATTGCCGGCCTTAAGCTTACCGCGCCGTTCCGAACGTTTCCGGACGGCTTTCCATCGGAGCTTCTCGAAGCTTTCGAAGCCCGGACAGGCCGGGGAGTTCTCGGTAATAAGCCGGCCAGCGGTACGGAAATAATCGAAGAGCTTGGCGGGGAGCAAATGCGGACGGGCAAATGGATCGTTTATACGTCGGCCGACAGCGTCTTTCAAATAGCAGCTCATGAGACGGTTATTCCGCTTGAGGAGCTGTACGAAGCTTGCAAAATCGCGCGCGAGCTGACGCTTGACGAACGCTACTCGGTTGGCCGGGTGATAGCCCGCCCCTACGAAGGCGAGCCGGGCGCGTTCAAAAGAACGGCCAACCGCCACGATTACGCGGTAAAGCCGCCTTCACCGACAGTGCTGAGCGCTCTGCAGGACGGCGGTTTCGAAGTGATCGCCGTCGGCAAAATCAACGATATTTTCGACGGAGAAGGCATTACGGGGTCGTTTCCAACCAAGAGCAACGCCGATGGCATCGAGAAAACCGGAAGGCTGCTGGAACGTCCTTTTAAAGGCCTGCTCTTTACGAACCTCGTCGACTTTGACTCTTTATACGGACACCGGCGGGACCCGCACGGGTATGCAGAGGCGCTTGAAGCTTTCGATGCCGCTTTGCCTGCTTTGCTGGAGCGGCTGGGCGAGCGCGATCTTCTTATCATCACAGCCGACCACGGCAATGATCCGACTCATGCCGGAACCGATCACACAAGAGAGTACGTTCCGCTGCTTGTTTACGGCACGTCGCTTAAATCGCCCGGTGCGCTGGGAGTAAGGTCGACATTCGCCGACGTGGCCCGTACGATCGCGGATAACTTTGGAGTTGAGCCGCCGGAGAACGGAATTTCATTTCTGGACGAACTGAATTAACCTTAAGAGGCGTACGTAACGAGCTCCGTTTCGATTAAAATTAATTTATACCTTTAGGAGGGAATCTTTGTGAACGAACTGACAGCGGGCCAAATACGCGAGGCGGCGGACTATATCTCCGCACGCATGAAAGAGAAACCGGAAGTCGGATTGATCATGGGTTCCGGTCTCGGCATTCTCGGAGATTACATAAACGATGCGGTCACCATTGCGTACCGCGATATTCCGCATTTCCCTGTCTCTACGGTGGAAGGGCATGCAGGCGAGCTTATGATCGGTACGTTTGCCGGCCGGCCGGTCGTCCTTATGCGCGGCCGCTTCCATATGTATGAGGGCTATGGTCCGGAGCTGACTTCTTTTCCGGTGCGCGTCATGAAGGCTATAGGAGTGAACAAGCTGGTCGTTACGAATGCGGCCGGAGGCATCAATACCGGCTATGAGCCGGGCAATTTGATGCTGATCAGCGATCATATCAATCTGACAGGCCGCAGCCCTCTGGTCGGACCGAACGACAGCCAGCTGGGCCTCCGTTTCCCCGACATGTCTGAGGCGTACAGCAGACGCTTGCGTGAGTTGGCGCGGCAAACCGCGGATAAGCAGGGATTTTCGCTGCGTGAAGGGGTTTATATTGGCGTTCTTGGACCTTCCTATGAAACGCCTGCGGAAATCCGCATGATGCGGATCATGGGCGCGGATGCTGTCGGGATGTCGACGGTGGCGGAGGTTATAGCGGCCCGCCATTCCGGGATTGAGGTGCTCGGTATCTCTTGCATCAGCAACATGGCTGCGGGCATATTGGATCAGCCGCTCTCCCATGATGAAGTAATGGAGACGACGGAACGGGTAAAATCAAAATTCCTTGGGCTAATTCAGGGAGTCGTACCCCTACTCTAACGACAGTTTTTGTAACAAAAATGTAATATTCGCTTCGACCTATTGTGACATTCTTTGTCCGGTGATCGTCGTATAATGTCCGTGATAAATAAAGATAAAGTGGGGATTTGCATGGACAACCATACTAATTACCGGCTTGAACGGCTGAGAGGTCAACTTGTTGCGGCAGCTATGCGGAGGCAGAACTTTCTGCACCGCGAAGTCATTCTGTTAAGCCAGACGCTGGATCAGCTCATACTGAAGGCGCAATGTGAAAAAAGCAAATCGCTCGGGCCAAAAGCGACTTGACACTAATAGATTCTCATTCTACAGGAGGCTCGAAAGATGCGTGCGGTGGATCTCATTCATAAGAAAAGAAACGGCGGTTCCTTATCGGAAGCGGAGCTTTCTTTTCTCATTGACGGCTATTCTCAAGGAGATATACCGGACTACCAAATGTCAGCTTGGGCGATGGCCGTTTTCTTTCGCGGGATGACCGCTAAGGAAACAGCGGATTTGACGTTGGCTATGGCGCGGTCGGGCGACCAGATCGATTTATCGCCGATCCGCGGGATCAAGGCGGACAAGCACAGCACCGGCGGGGTCGGCGACAAAACAACGCTTATCGTCGCGCCTCTGGTGGCGGCTTGCGGTGTTCCCGTAGCCAAGATGTCGGGCAGAGGTCTCGGTCATACAGGCGGTACCATAGATAAACTGGAGTCGATTGCAGGCTTTCGGACAGAGCTTACGAGGGATCAGTTTCTCACGCAAGTGAATGAAATCGGCCTCGCCGTAATCGGTCAAAGCGGCAATATCACGCCTGCGGATAAAAAGCTGTACGCACTGCGGGACGTCACCGCGACGGTTCAATCGATCCCGCTTATCGCAAGCTCCGTAATGAGCAAGAAAATCGCTGCCGGCGCCGATGCAATCGTGCTCGATGTGAAAACCGGCAGCGGCGCTTTCATGAAATCGCTGGAGGAGTCCGAGGCGCTCGCACGGGCGATGGTCGATATCGGCACTCAGGTCGGCAGGAGGACCGCCGCGCTTATCAGCGATATGGACCAGCCGCTCGGGTTTGCAATCGGCAACGCCCTCGAGGTGCGGGAAGCGATCGAGACACTGCGCGGGCAAGGACCGAAGGACCTGACGGAGCTGTGTGTTGCCCTTGGCGCGCACATGGTGATGCTCGGCGGGCAGGCGGACAGCCTGGAAGCTGCCGAAGCTTTGGTGCGAGAGAAGCTGGCATCAGGCGCAGCGTTGGATAAATTCCGCACGTTTGTCGAAACGCAGGGCGGCAACCCAGCGGTTGCCGACGATCCTGCACTGCTGCCGCAGGCACCTGTAATAATCGAGGTTACGGTGCAAACGGACGGCTTCATCCAGCGGATTGACGCGGAACAGTTGGGGCTGGCGGCGATGCTTCTTGGGGCGGGCCGTGCCACGAAGGATGCCGGGATCGACCATGCGGTCGGTTTGACCATGCGCAGGAAGACGGGGGAACGCGTCGCAGCCGGAGAAGCTATCGTGCTGCTGCATGTGCGGGAAGACAGCAGGAAGGTTCGTGAGGTCGAAGAGCTCGTGCGAAGCGCCTTTACGATCGGCGGCGAAGCGCCGTCGTTACCGCCGCTGCTGCAGTCCGTGGTTACGGAATCCGGCACTCACAGATACGGCTGAAGCCAGGTCCGCTATAGTTGACTCATACCCTTGGAATGTTATGTGGAGAGCAAGCTTTCACATAGCATTCCAAGGGTTTTTGGCATGAGCGCTTAGGAAGATACTATCGAAATACAGTTTCAACCAGATAAGAGGATGCAGCGCGGATTCACTATACCACTGTAGGAGCGCAATCCGCCGGACCCGCGAAGATGGAAGCATAACAACCATATTTCTCTGGAATTGTGGAATAATTTTACTCTTATTCGTCGAAACTATGAATAAGATTCTAGCCAAATCGCGGCCGATACAGCCGCTGGGCATCATACAGAGGGGGAACACCACGAATGAACCGCAAATTTAAGCAGCTGATTGTTGGATGCTGTGCCGCTATATTGGTGCTGTCGGTGCCGACGGCCGTATTCGCGGAAGAAGAAAAGTCTGCAATAAAGTCTCCGGACAGCCAAAATAATTTGGCCGTCTCCGCACGATCGGCCATTCTGATGGATGCCGACAGCGGAACTATTATTTACGAGAAAAACAGCCACGACCGGCTGCCTCCCGCAAGCATCACCAAAGTGATGACGATGCTGCTCATTATGGAAGCGCTCGACGAAGGGCGCATCCAGCTTACCGAAAAAGTATCGACAAGCGAATATGCCGCTTCAATGGGCGGTTCTCAAATCTTCCTCGAACCCGGCGAGCAGATGACAGTCGAAGAAATGCTTAAAGGGATCGCGCTTGCTTCAGGCAACGACGCCTCCGTTGCGATGGCGGAGAAGCTGGCCGGAACCGAAGCCGAATTTGTGGGTATGATGAACAGGCGCGCTCAGGAGCTGGGTCTGAAAAATACTCATTTTGCCAATTGTAACGGACTTCCGGCTGCCGATCACTATACTTCCGCGCATGATATTGCCGTGATGTCCAGAGAATTGCTTAAGCATAGTGAAATTACGAAATATACGGGGCTCTACCAGGACTATTTGCGCAAAACGAGCGAGAAACCGTTCTGGCTCGTAAATACAAATAAGCTTGTGAGATTTTACAGCGGTGCGGACGGCCTCAAGACCGGCTTTACGAGCGAGGCCAAATTTTGTTTGACGGCAACGGCGCGCCGCGACAATTTGCGCGTTATCGCCGTTGTCATGGGCGAGCCGAATACGAAAACAAGAAATGCCGAGGTTTCTCAAATGTTCGATTTTTCATTCGCTCAATATATGAACCATTCGATTTTCGACAAAGGGCAAACGATGGGGACCGTCAAGGTCGAGAAGGGGAATATCCCGGAGATGGAGCTCAAGGCCAAACATTCATACAGCGTACTGTTGAAGAAAGGCAGCTCGGTTAAGGATATTCGCTACGAGTTGAAAATCGATTCACTTAAGGCGCCTGTAAAAATCAATGCGCCGATCGGCAAGCTTATTGTCTATCAGGGAGACCAGGTGCTGAACGAATTTACGGTGGATGCTCCGGCTTCGGTCGAACGCGCCGGATGGTGGACGCTCTTCAGACGCTCCTGCGGTAATCTATTCTCGTAATTAATGTCGGTCCTTTCCCGAAAGGTTAGCGGTTTTTGTCAGCTCATAGCGTCCTGCTTCTAGTTTTGTCGCGAGGCAGGAATCCGGGGCGGAAACGGAGAAATGCTTGTTCAACACCAATGCGGATGGTTACTGGGCAAGGCCGGCTTCCGCGACAACGAAGTTCAATGCTTCGCGAAGGAGTGAACAAGATAATGAGCTTGCAGGTCGAATTGGAGCATTACCGCAACGTGCTCATCGTCAGGCTGCGGGGGGAACTGGATCACCACACCGCAGATGTGGTCCGTTTCAAGATGGAAGAAGCGATTTTACGCGGAAACTGCGACCATGTCATTCTCAGTTTGAAGGATCTCCTGTTTATGGACAGCTCCGGTCTGGGTGTCATATTGGGCCGGTATAAACAGCTTAAGGCCAAAGGCGGCAAAATGGTCGTCTGCGATGTCAACCAAAGTGTTTACCGGTTGTTTGAGCTTTCCGGGCTGTTCAAAATATTGCCGATTCACGAGAACGAGCGGTTAGCGCTCACAAGTCTGGAGGTCGTCTCATGAACGAAACGAATGAGATGAAGCTGACATTTTCGGCCCGTTCGGAGAATGAAGCGTTTGCCCGTGTCGCGGTAGCTGCGTTCATATCCCAGCTGGATCCGACCATGGAGGAACTGAATGATCTGAAGACGGTCGTCTCCGAGGCGGTCACCAACGCAATCATTCACGGCTACGACAGCGACCCGGACGGCATCGTGACCATCGAGGCCTCGATTAACGGAGACATGGTCAAGCTTTCCATCAAAGACAGCGGCAACGGTATTGAAGACCTGGATTTGGCGCGTCAACCGTTATACACTTCAAAGCCCGAGCTGGAGCGCTCGGGGATGGGCTTTACGATAATGGAAAATTTCATGGATGGCTTCGAAGTATCGAGCGAGCCGGGCAAAGGGACATCTATTGCGATGACGAAGCGTATCGAATCGAAAAAAGCGCTCTTCAATTAGGCGCATAGGGGTTGAACCGCATGGATGTCAGTTTGAAACAAACGGCGCAACCATTCTTGGACGATTCTGAAGTGAAACGGTTGATCGCTCTTAGTCAATCCGGCGATACTGTGGCTCGCGATACGCTGGTGCAGTGCAACATCCGGCTGGTCTGGTCTGTCGTCCAACGGTTTATGGGGCGCGGGTACGAACCGGAGGATTTGTTCCAAATCGGTTGTATCGGCCTTCTCAAGTCGGTCGATAAATTCGATTTGTCGTATGAGGTGAAATTTTCGACCTATGCGGTGCCGATGATTATCGGAGAGATCCAGCGGTTTCTGCGGGACGACGGGACTCTGAAGGTCAGCAGGTCGCTTAAGGAAACGGCGAATAAAGTGCGCAAGACCAAGGATGAGCTCTCCAAGGTACTCGGGAGGCTGCCGACCATCAAGGAAGTGGCGGAGCAGCTCGGGATCAGCCCGGAGGACGTCGTATTCGCCCAGGAAGCGAATAAGCCGCCCACATCGATCCACGAAACGGTGTTTGAGAATGACGGCGACCCCATCACGCTCATGGACCAGATTGCCGACGATTCGCAGGAACGCTGGTTCGACAAGCTCGCGCTCTTCGAAGCGATCGGCGGGCTGTCGGAGCGGGAGAGGCTGATTGTATTTTTGCGTTATTACCGCGATCAGACTCAGTCTGAGGTTGCCGCAAGGCTCGGTATTTCCCAGGTTCAGGTATCAAGGCTGGAGAAGAAAATTTTACAGCTGATCAAGGACCAGATCGCCCTTTAGGAGGGCTCATCCAAGACCAAATCGCCCGGTAGCGGCGGTTTGGTTTTTTTTGTTTCGACTGCTCCGATTATCCTTGGCTGCCTTTAATCATACTAAAAGGGAAGCGGTCCGCTAATGATACCAATGACGGGAGGGATGCGGATGAGCTCCGCAGGATCGTGTACCCTTTACTTGCGGCTGCGTAAAAGAATCGGAATCAAGCCCGGCGGAATCATTACGCTGGGCCATGCGGCCCGCCTGTTTGCCGCAGACCAGGCGCTTGAGGCGAGGCTGCACAGGCTTGTGCTGCACCGCCACCGGCTCGAGGACGGGAACCGCGTCGTTATCGACCTGCTCCAAATCGTCCAAGCGGTGCGGGAATCGGAGCCTCACGCCATTGTCGAGCCCTACGGCGATCCGCAGGTGCTCGTCATCGTCGCGGATAAGCCGCGCAAGCCGCGATTGCTTGTGCTGGCAGGGGCGTGGCTGCTTCTCTTCTTCGGCTCCGGGCTCGCCATCATGAACTTCCATACCGATGTGAGCATGCGCGAGGTGCATATCCGTATTACAGAGCTTGTAACCGGCGGCAGGAGCGATCGCCCGCTCTGGTTTCAAATTCCATACTCCTTTGGCATCGGGGCTGGAATGCTTGTGTTCTTCAACCACTTGTTCCGCAAGAGGCTCAATGAGGAACCGAATCCGCTCGAAGTCGAGCTTTATATGTACGAGGAAAATGTTAACGCATACGTTATCGCCGACGAAATGAGCAAGAAGAATGAGAACGGAAAAAGCGGCAAGCCCGGGATCGCGAAGGAGAAGGTCGACGATGCTTAGCCTAGCGCAGCACGGATTTGTTGTTTTTCTTGGATTAGCCGGCGGTCTGGCGGTCGGCAGCGGTCTCGTCGCCCTGCTCATCGTATTCGACCTTATTCCAAGGCTCGCCCAGCTAGCTTATGCGTACCGCAGCTCGATCTGGTTTGAAACATCGATCATATGCGGCGCCGTGTACTGGACCGTGGCCGATTTCATGGACTGGCGGCTGCGGCTGCCAAGTCATGTCATGCTACCGATAATCGGGTTGTTTGACGGCATATTTGTCGGTATGCTCGCAGCCGCGTTGACGGAAGTAATGAATGTGCTGCCTATACTGGCCAAACGGCTGCAGCTGAGCCGTTATATGGTGGCTCTTGTTATGGCGATGATGTTGGGCAAAGTGTTCGGATCCTTGTTCGATTGGCTTTACTTTCAGCGGATTGGCGAATGAAAGCGGAAATAAACTCTGAGGAGGCTGTAAGATGAGGGAACGTGGACAGGGAGGCCGTGATTCGGATAAGCGAAATGCGAAGCCGGTCTATCATTATTCGGAGGAAGCAGGGTTTACCGGAGGGGTGGAACTGGAGCCGATTGCCATTATCGACTCGGACGATAAGGAGAAGCTCGAGCTGGAAGCTCTGGAGGAGCCGATTATCGGACACTGGGGTAATCGTCATTCCGGGAACGGCGCAGAGGAGTCAAAGCCCGAACGGGAGCCTATTCCGGAGCATATCGAACAATTTATTGAGAAACTGGAGACGGAGGTCGGTTATAAAAAAAGCTTCGATGTCGTCGTTCGGGAAATGACTTTCGGTGAGAAAAGGACTGCGCTCTTCTTTCTGAACGGCTTTGCCAAGGATCAGGTTCTAACCGAGGTTCTGAAGAGACTCTCATATTTGCAATCGGATGATCTGTCGCCGGATGCGCTGCATTCCTTCCTTGACCTTTATGTGCCGGCCGTGCAGGTGATGCAGGAGTGCGACTGGAATAACATGATGGCGGGCGTCCTGGCCGGTGCGTCGGCTTTATATATCGACGGAGAGAACTCCCTTCTCATGATTGATGCGAAGAGCTTTCCGGCGCGGTCTCCCGAGGAGCCTTCGCTGGAACGCGTCGTGCGCGGCAGCCGGGACGGATTTGTGGAGACGATGCTTGTCAACGTAACGCTGGTACGGCGGAGGCTGCGCGACAAGCATCTGCGCTATGAAACAATGAGGGTCGGCGACCGGACGCAGACCGATGTATGTCTGGCTTATATTGATGACATCGCCGATATGGAGATGCTCGAAGCGATTCGCGATAAAATCAAGCAGGTCAAGCTGGACGGTTTGCCTCTTGCCGATAAACAACTGGAAGAAGCGACGGTCAAACGGGGCTGGAACCCTTTTCCGCTTGTGAGATATTCGGAGAGGCCGGATGTGGTGGCGGCCCACTTAATGGAGGGGCACATCGCTGTTTTTGTAGACACATCGCCGAGCGTGATGATTCTGCCCACTACATTCTTTGATCTCGTACAGCATGCCGAGGAGAACCGACAGACCCCGTTTTTGGGCACATATTTCCGGTGGGTGAGGTTTTTCGGTATATTCGCATCGTTATTTCTCCTCCCCGTCTGGTTTTTGTTCACGCTCCAACCCGAGCTCAAGCCGGCGGCACTGGAATTTATCGGGGTGCAAAAAGAGGCGAAGATCCCTCTTGTGGCGCAGTTTCTTCTTGCCGAGATAGGGGTGGACTTGATGCGGATGGCGGCGGTTCATACGCCTGCGCCGCTCGCTACCGCGATGTCGCTGATCGCCGCGATCCTGATCGGGGATATTGCGGTGGAGACGGGGCTTTTTGTCAATGAGGTTATCTTATATATGGCTGTTGCGGCCATCGGCATGTTCGCGACGCCAAGCTACGAGCTCGGGCTTGCAAACCGGATCGTCCGTCTCCTGCTCATTATTTCGGTCGCTTTCTTCAGAGTCCCGGGATTTATGATCACCTCGACAGCTGTGTTTATTATATTGGTCCTGATGCGTTCGTTTAACCGGCCCTATATGTGGCCGTTTATTCCGTTCGATGTGAAGGGACTGTGGAGCATATTTATCCGACCGCCCGTACTGTATAACAGGACTCGTCCAAACCTTCTAAAGCCTCAGCAGCGGAACCGCATGCCTGAAGCGAACAAAGAGTAGGGCGTTTTCGCAAAAATGCAAATGAAATGTGAATTTATCCATTTCGGAGGCGGATGGAATAAGCTATACTGATGTTAATTGATGCAAACCGTAACAATGGGAGCAAATGGAGAACACGGAGGGGAAAACGATGTATTTTCACGGTACCAGCAAAATCAACACACAAGGACATCTGGAAATCGGAGGATGCGACACCGCCGAGCTTGCAGAGCAATTCGGCACGCCGCTTTATATTGTCGATGAAGCGCTCGTGCGTCAGCGCGCACGCGAATATGTCGAATCATTCCGCGCGTCGGGATTGAAGTTTCAGGTAGCTTACGCCAGCAAAGCGTTCAGCGTCATGGCTATGTGCGCCATCGCTGAGCAGGAAGGGCTCTCGCTCGACGTCGTATCCGACGGAGAGCTGTACACCGCTCTGAAGGCGGGTTTCCCGGCGCAGCGTATTCACTTCCACGGCAATAACAAGACGCCGGAAGAGATCAACATGGCTCTAGACGCGAATATCGGCTGCTTCGTCGTCGATAACTTTATCGAGCTGCAGCTGCTTAACGCCCTTGCAGGAGACAAAGGAAAGAAAGTGAATGTGCTGCTGCGCATTACGCCTGGCGTTGAAGCGCATACGCATGAATATATCTCGACCGGTCAAACGGATTCCAAGTTCGGCTTCGACCTTGGCAACGGGGCGGCTTACCGGGCCATTCAGGAAGCTCAAGCACTGCCGAATCTCGAGCTTCTTGGGGTACATTCCCATATCGGTTCGCAGATTTTCGAGGTCGAGGGCTTTCAGATGGCGGTCGACAAAGTGGCGGGCTTCGCCGTCAAAGTACGCGACGAACTGAACATTACATTCCGCGTCATTAATCTTGGCGGAGGCTTCGGCATCCGTTACATCGAAGGCGACACGCCGCTGCCGGTATCACAGTATGTCAAGGCGATAACGGATTCGATTATTACAAACTTCTCGAAAGCGGGCTATCCGCTTCCGGAGATCTGGGTGGAGCCGGGCAGAAGCATGGTCGGCGACGCTGGCACGACGTTGTATACGATCGGGACAAGCAAAGATATTCCCGGCGTACGCAAATATATCGCCGTCGACGGCGGCATGACGGATAACCCGCGTCCTGCGCTGTACGGTTCCAAATACGAAGCGGTCGTAGCCAACCGTGCGAACGATCCGGCAGAAGAGACGGTATCCGTAGCGGGCAAATGCTGCGAGAGCGGCGACATGCTGATTTGGGATTTGGAGCTGCCTAAAGCGAACACCGGCGACCTGCTTGCCGTATTCTGCACCGGCGCTTACAACTATGCCATGGCGAACAACTACAACAGGATTCGCCGTCCGGCAGTCGTCTTTGTCAAGGACGGCCAGGCCGATATAGCGGTGAAGCGCGAGTCGCTCGACGACATAGTCGGCAACGACGTTATACCGGCGCGGATGCAGCAAGCCTCGGCGATAAAATAATAAAGAAGTACAAGTCCCCCGCAGATGGCCGACAATGTCGAAGCCAGTCTGCGGGGGACAAGCTTTGTAAGCAGACAATGTCTTTGCTATAATGTCATTGTTTAGGTTATACAGCTCGTCGGTCAAGGCCAAAGGCTGGACCGTCCCTTGACCTTGACCTTGGGTCTGGCCAAAGGACGGACCGTCACTTGACCTTGACCTTGGTCTGGCCAAAGGCTGGACCGTCACTTGACCTTGACCTTGGTCTGGCCAAAGGCTGGACCGTCCCTTGACCTTGACCTTGGGTCTGGCCAAAGGCCGGACCGTCACTTGACCGTGACATTGGTATGGCCAAGGGCCGGACCGTCCCTTGACCTGGGTTTACGGCGAAAGAAAGCTTCATGACGCAGTCATGGCGCGACTTGCAGCACGCGGCCGGACACAAACGCAGCGAAAGCAGCAGGCACCACCCAGGGCAAAAAGCGGCTGAGGAGCGCCAATAGTAAAGCGTGTCCGCGAGAGCGGACGAAAGCGGGCCCCGCACGCAGCAGTGTCGAAGACGGCCCCGGCGGCAGTCACGGTACATTCGGGGTCCAGGGGCGGAGCCCCTGGGGTCCCCCTTAAGCTAAGGGGGATTTAGGGGGATTGAAAACTCACTTAGAAAGGGTTGATATTAATGGCAAAACAAGCAAAAATCACAATGGAAAACGGTGCAGAGGTAACGCTGGATTTATTTGAACAGGATGCTCCGAACACGGTGGCAAATTTCGAGAAGCTTGCTAAAGAAGGGTTCTACAACGGACTCGTATTCCATCGCGTCATTCCAGGCTTCGTTGCTCAGGGCGGCTGCCCGAACGGAATTGGCAACGGAGGTCCCGGTTACCAAATCGACTGCGAAATCAACCCGAACAAGCACGAACGCGGATCGCTTGCAATGGCGCATGCCGGACGGAACACAGGCGGCAGCCAGTTTTATATTTGCTACCAGCCGCAGCCGCATCTTGACGGTCAGCACACAGTATTCGGCAAGGTGACCAAAGGTATGGAGCATGTCGATACGTTCAAAGGCCGCGATAAAATGGAAAAAGTGGAAATCGTCGAAGCATAAGACTGATCCGCTTAGTAAATAAGAAATCCTTGAATAACCCGCGACCGGTTCCCTGTGCCGGTGCGGGTTATTTTTTGATTCGCTGCGAATTACCGCCGTTTAATAATAAGTAATAGTATAACGGACGGGTATAACCAGCCGGGCCGTTCACGAACGGAAAGGAGGGGGGCCAAAATGATGCCGCAAAAGTATTATGTGTCCATAACGTCCGGAACGATCGGAACCGAGCCGTCCAACACCGATCAGCTCACCGTTCAAGCAAGTGAAGAAGAGCTGGAAATACTGCAGCATAAGCTTGAAAGGGGAGACTACGTAGACGATATAACCTCGCTGCGCGCAATGATTCCTTTCAAGTCCGGCGATCACGACAAGGCGCAGGAGGAGTTCAGCGACGACCTTAGGGACCTGTATGCCTATATATACAGGATCGGAACACTGGAGACAAGGAAACACATCGAAACGACGAAAATACTACAGAAGCTGTCGAATCAGGATTATCACATGAAGGGCTATAATAAATGACTATTACCGGACAAAAAAGCGGCCCACATTGCTGTGGGCCAAATAATCTATAATAAAGGGGGGTCGTTGATTTGTATTATAGGCCTCCTACCTTAACGTGAAATGAAAAACAAATGATAATTCGCTTAAATTTTCGTCCTCCGCGTGCCGGCGGTTTACTGCCCTTGCATTTGCGCCGTTTACGGCAGGATGCAGGGGCATCTTTTGCGTCCTGCTCATGTTAGAGCCGTCACGAAATCCCAACCTGTTTCGAATCCGCCGACTGCGGATGAAAATCCTTGCTTTTTTCATTGTCCAATGGTACTATTTCAATCAACTTACAAAATATTTGCGACTTTCCTTCGGGGTAGGGTGAAATTCCCAACCGGCGGTGATCAAAGGGGCGGCACCTAGTCTTACGATTCGGTTGCCTTCAGCTTTGTCAGTCCGTGACCCGGTTCGCTTGAATGCTAATCGTCAGAGCGATGCATCTGAAGCGAAACGGTGGACCTGGTGAGAATCCGGGACCGACAGTATAGTCTGGATGGGAGAAGGAGACGCTTGCGAATGCCATTTTTTCATTTCTCGAACTACTTTGTTCTTTTTTTCACAAAGTAGGAGAGTTTGTTTAAATGTGTCTTCGAATCCGTCCCTTGGTTATTACTCAAGCCCATCACCCCGTTGGCCGTCTGCCGAGGGGTGTTTTTTATTTCTGTATCCACGTTGAATGACGAGACTTATATGAGATTGGCGCTTGACATGGCGGCGAAAGCCAAAGGCCAGACCGACATTAATCCTGTCGTCGGTTGTGTCATAGTAAACGATGGACGCATCGTCGGTATGGGCGCACATTTGAAGCGCGGGGAAGGGCATGCGGAAGTGCACGCGCTTGCGATGGCCGGAGATAAAGCGGAAGGTGCGACGGTGTACGTAACACTCGAACCATGCAGCCATTTCGGCCGGACCCCGCCCTGCTGCGAAAGAATCATTGAGGCGCGGGCTGCGCGGGTTGTCGTTGCATGCTTGGATCCGAATCCAAAGGTAGCCGGGCGGGGAGTCAGCCGTCTTCAAGAAGCGGGGATTTCCGTTGAAGTCGGTCTGCTTGGCGAAGAATCCGAGCGGATGAATGAAGTGTTCAACAAATTTATTACGACGGGGCTTCCATATGTGACGATTAAGACTGCGATGACGCTGGACGGCAAGATTGCGGCAAAAACCGGAGATAGCCATTATGTGAGCGGTCCCGAGTCGCGCCCGTTCGTCCATACTCTCCGGCATCAGCATATGGCGATAATGGTAGGAGCCGAAACGGCGCTCGCCGACGATCCGGAGCTTACGACCAGACTGGACGTGCCGGCTCTTCATCCGATTCGGATTATCGTAGACTCGAAGCTTCGCCTGCCGGCTGAGGCAAGGCTTGTGAACGACCTTGTCTCGCCCGTCATCGTGCTGACAGTTGAGGGGGCCGACGCCGCCAAAAGGGCAGCCCTCGAGGCAAGGGGTGTTGAAGTAATCGACTGCGGAAGCGGTCCTCGTGTCGATCTACGAACAGCGATGCATAAGCTGGGAGAGCGTGAAATCGGGTCGATCATGCTTGAGGGCGGAGGAAAGCTGAACGGCGCGATGCTTGAGGAAGCTCTTGTCGATAAAATTATTTTGGTGGTTGCTCCGAAGCTGATCGGCGGAGCGGGCTCGCCTGAAGCATTTACGTTCGGAGGCTTCGAGAAAATGGCTGACGCGATACCCCTTACGGAAGTATCCGTTGAAAGAATCGGGGCTGATGTATGCATTAGCGGCTATCCCGATTATGGCCAGCGCTCGCACGGAGCCGTATAGAACTGTATATATGCCGCTTACAGAGGAAGGGAGGGTAAAACGATGTTTACAGGTCTTGTTGAAGAGATCGGGACCTTGAAAAGAAGCTTTAAACAGGGAGAAGCGATGCTGCTCACCATTGAAGCTTCCCGGGTGCTCGAGGACGCGGCAATCGGGGACAGCATTTCGGTTAACGGCGTTTGTCTGACCGTAACGGAGCTGACAAGCGTGTCGTTCACCGTCGATGTGATGCCGCAAACCTTTCGCCATACGAACCTCAAAGACATTCGTCCCGGCGAACGGGTGAACCTGGAGAGGGCCATGAAGGCGGGGGGCCGCTTTGGCGGCCATATCGTTCAGGGACACGCAGACGGAACAGGAACGATAGTCTCGCGCACGGCCGACGCCAATGCAGTCGTTTTCACGATCCGCCCTGACGATACCGCGCTTATGCGGTATGTCATCCCGCAAGGGTCGATTACGCTGGACGGCATCAGCCTGACCGTGATTGAAGCGGACAGAGCGGGTTTCTCAGTTTCGATTATCCCGCATACGCTTCGCGAAACGGCGCTTCAGCTTAAGCACGCAGGCGGTGTCATTAATATAGAGTGCGACGTGCTTGGGAAATATGTGGATCACCTGCTGAACTACAAAGACAATTCGGACGGTGCATCAGGCCGCGCCCGCAAACAGGCCGCACCGTTAACGGCCGAATTTTTAGCGGAGAACGGATTTTTCTAATGAATGTGGACGGTAAAAAGGAGGCGGCTTGCCATTGAAAGAAGAGCGTAACAACGATACTGGCGTACATCCCGCCGAACCGGGTATTTTCGATCCCATTGAAGAAGCCATCTATGACCTTATTCTTGGAAAAACGGTTATCGTGGTCGATGACGAGGACCGCGAGAATGAAGGCGATTTAATCGCACTTGCCGATAAAACAACACCGGAAGTCATTAATTTCATGATTTCGGAAGCGCGCGGGCTGGTTTGTGTTCCGATTACGCTGGAGCGGGCGGAACAGCTTGAACTCCCTCCGATGGTAACGCATAATACGGATTACCATGGAACGGCGTTTACCGTCTCTGTGGATCATATATCGACAACGACCGGGATTTCGGCCTACGAGCGCTCCCAAACGGTAAAAGCGTTGATTGATCCGAAAACGAAAGGGACGGATTTCCGGCGTCCAGGCCATATTTTCCCCCTTATAGCCAAAAAAGGCGGAGTACTGAGGCGCGCGGGTCATACCGAAGCGGCTATCGACCTGGCGCGCATGTGCGGTTCCCAGCCTGCTGCCGTAATATGCGAGATTATTAAAGAAGACGGTACGATGGCCCGGCTGCCCGATTTGGTGGAATTCAAGCATAAACACAACCTCAAGCTGATCACGATTCAAGACTTAATCCATTACCGGAATGAAAAAGAGAAGCTGGTAGAGCGTGTGGTTGACGTCAAGATGCCAACCGACTACGGTACCTTCCGCGCTGTCGCGTACACGAACGAGGTGGATAACAAGGAGCATGTCGCATTTGTGAAAGGGCAGATCGACCCGGAGCGGCCCATTCTCGTTCGGGTTCACTCGGAATGCTTGACCGGAGATGTATTTCATTCACACAGGTGCGATTGCGGTCCACAGCTTGCCGCCGCCCTGAGCCAAATTGAAGAGGCCGGCAGCGGGGTGCTGCTGTATATGCGTCAGGAAGGCCGGGGTATCGGTCTTATCAACAAATTGAAAGCTTATGAGCTTCAGGAGCAGGGATTCGATACGGTTGAAGCGAATATTAAATTGGGATTCGCCCCCGATTTGCGTGATTACGGTATCGGCGCGCAAATTTTGAAGGATCTGGGCGTGCGCAAAATGCGGCTGATGACCAATAATCCGCGCAAAATCCGCGGACTGGAAGGCTACGGCATCGAGGTCGTCGAACGTGTGCCGATTCAAATGGAAGCCAACGAGAGCAACAACAGTTATTTAAGAACCAAAAAAGCGAAGCTCGGCCATATGCTCGAGTTTGAAATTTAAATCGAAACCCAACTACGGAAGGATGACAGTACTATGCCGCATGTATATGAAGGACATTTAATATCTCAAGAGGGACAACGCTATGGAATCGTCGTGGGACGGTTTAACGAATTTATATCCGGGAAACTGCTGAGCGGCGCGCTTGACGCCCTGAAGCGTCACGGCACGGCGGACTCCGATGTAGAAGTAGCCTGGGTGCCGGGAGCATTTGAAATTCCGCTCATTGCGCAAAAAATGGCTGAAAGCGGGAAGTATGACGCTGTTATTACGCTGGGCGCCGTCATCCGGGGTTCAACGCCTCATTTTGACTTCGTGTGCAATGAAGCGGCCAAGGGTGTAGCTGCGATAGGCCTAAAAACAGGCGTACCGACGGTCTTTGGCGTACTGACCGTTGACTCGATCGAGCAAGCGATCGAAAGAGCAGGCACGAAGGCGGGCAACAAAGGATGGGAAGCTGCGGTTACGGCCATTGAGATGGCTAACTTGACCAAAGCGCTGCAAGGTTAAATTTGGGAGGTTGGACACCATGGCTGTGACATACAAACTGGAATCGTTCGAAGGTCCGCTCGACCTTCTGCTTCACTTGATTGACAAGGCAGAGATCGACATTCACGAGGTATCCATCAGCGATATTACCGATCAGTATATGGAATACCTGGGTGCAATGCAGGAGCTGGAGCTGGAAGTGACTAGCGAATTCCTTGTTATGGCAGCCACATTATTGTCCATCAAGAGCAAACAGCTTCTTCCAAAACCTCCGGTTATCGAAGACGAATTCGCCATGTGGGAGGACGACGGCCCTGACGCCGGTGACGAACTGATTGCCAGACTGATCGAATACCGAAAATTCAAACAAATTGCGGAGCAGCTGCGCGGGCAGGAATTTGAGCGGAGCCTTCTATATACGAAGGAGCCGGAGGATTTGACGCCTTTCATGAAAGCTGTTCCCAGCAATCCACTGGAAGGGCTGGAAGTCGGCGATCTGATCAAAGCGTTTCAGAAGGCGCTGCGCAAGGCGGTCAGACGCAATCGGGTCTCCACAATCCATCGTGATGAAATATCGGTCAAGGACCGTATCCGCGATATTGTGGAGGTTCTTCGCGAGAATCAAACCGTCCGTTTCTCCAAGCTCATTCGCGAAGAGATGAGCCGGCATGAAGTCGTCGTGACGTTTCTGGCGATTTTAGAGCTGATGAAGATGAAGCATATCCGGTGCTTTCAGCATCAGTTGTTTGATGATATCGTCATTCATTGGAGAGGGGAAACGGCCGAAAGTGGAGTACTCGAAGTTGAAATCGATTATTGAAGGTCTGCTGTTTATGGCAGGCGACGAGGGTTTGAATCCGAAACAGCTGTCTGATATCTTGGAGCTTGACGCGGCGGTAGCCGCCGACATCGCCAAAGATTTGATGAAGGAACTGAAACAGAAGAAGCGAGGCATTCAAATGTCCTATGTCGCCGGCGCCTTTCGTTTGACGACGAACCCGGACCATGCCCCTTATTTCGAGCGGATGGCCTATACACCGACCAGATCCAGCTTGTCGCAGGCGGCGCTTGAGACATTGTCCATAGTTGCATACCGTCAGCCGATTACGCGGATCGATATAGAAGAGATTCGGGGGGTAAAGAGCGAACGGGCGATTCACACCCTCGTTGCCAAAGACCTTATTGAAGAAATCGGCCGGGCCGAAGCGATCGGTAGACCGATTCTATATGGAACGACGAAATCGTTTCTCGATTATTTTGGCCTGCCGGGTCTCGATGCGCTGCCCGAGCCGTCCGAACTGGACGACGACTCGCTCGACGAACAGACACAGCTGCTGTTCGAGAAGCTCGAAGGCCGTCAGATGACAATCGAGGAAGTGCCGGAGCCGGCAAATGAAAGCTGAATGAATGAGATTTGTCCGCAAGGTCATACTATATCCGACCAATATCAGGGAAATGGGGGAATGAAGCCCATGCTGGGATTCCCGCTCGGATGGATGATTGCGGCAGGTCTCTTTTTTTTGCTCGTATTTACAGCAGGAATGTCTCCGTTAACGATACGAGGCCACATCAAGAGGGTTGGCGATGATGATGAAGCGGAGCTCAGGATACGTGCGCTTCTTGGGCTCATTAATTACCGTTGGCGGCTTCCCGACATACGCTTCAAAGGATTCAGCATGGAGCTTAAGAAGGAAATCTTTGCAGAAGATCTGACCGACAGCAAGCAGCAGTCGACCATGGCCAATATAGATGTTCATAAAATTATGCGCAACTTCGGGAAGTTCGAATTGATACTGAAGCAGTCCAGTAATTTGTTTGGGTTGGCCAGACGTATGCTTGGACGCGTCAAATTGACGGAATGGCAGTGGCGGACAGCTGTGGGAACAAATGATGCAATGTGGACGGCAATGGTAACGGGCTTCGTTTGGTCGGCGAAAACAACCGCTATCGGCCTGTTGTCACAGATAGTCCGGCTCACTGCGGATCCGCAGCTATCTGTAGAGCCAGTCTATAACGAGCCGCATTTTTCGACTGAAGGAACGTTTACCGCGAATATCAGGTTAGGCTATGCCTTACTTGCCGGTATAGTCTTGATGTCACGGATCAGGAAAGCAGAGGCTACTCAGAAACGTGTGCACGGATGGCGAAGAATTTTGATGCGCGGCTAGTCACATAATGACATCAGGTTGAGGGAACGATAATGACTGCAATGTGCAGCTTGTTTAGAGCCCATAAGAAATTGTACAAAGGAGGACGTCCCTAAGATGAGTGAGCATCCGATTCAAGGTTTAATGCAAACGGCCATGGAAAATATTAAAGAAATGGTCGACGTCAATACGATAGTCGGCGACCCGGTTCAGACGCCGGATGGCAGCGTGATCATGCCGATTTCCAAAGTAGGCTTCGGCTTCGTCGCAGGCGGCAGTGATATTCGTTTTGATAACAATGGGGAGCATACTTCGAAGACGAATGATTCGCATACGGCATCGGTATCCCTGCCTTTCGGCGGCGGCAGCGGCGGCGGTGTTTCGATTACGCCGATCGCTTTCCTCGTTGTCGGCACTCAAGGCGTGCGTGTCGTTCCGCTTGATACTCAAACCCATTTGCTCGAACGGGTGATTGAAAATGCTCCGCAAGTATTCGACAAAATTCAGAATATGTTCAAACGGGGCCAACAGTCAACCGTCGATGATACGGCCATGTTTACTCCTCCTCCACAAGGCCAATACATCTAACACCGGGTTGGCCAAAACCCAATGTCATTCTCGAAGAAACTGTCCCATGGGCAGTTTCTTTTTCTATATGCGGGTCAATGACTGCGTTATAAGCAAACGGACATATCCCGTCTTCACTTTCATATAATAGTACAAGACCTGCACGCACGCGCAGCATTTTTGTATGAAGGAGGAAGCGTATGAGGCTCGTCCGTTATTTGATTACACTGTCCGGGGTGTTCGCGTTATCATTCTTACCCGGCATCCTGCCCGCCGCAAACGCTGCTGCACCAGAGCCGATTACAACTCACGCCAGGGCAGCCGCCCTTATCGATGTGGAATCGGGACGGCTGCTTTACAGCTCCGCCGGCGATAAGCCGATGAAAATCGCCAGCCTGACCAAAATCATGACTGCCATTGTGGCGATAGAGCACGGTAAGCTCTCCGATATGGTGAAAACAAGCAAACGCGCTGCAGGCAAGGAAGGCTCCTCCATCTACTTGAAGCTCGGTGAAGAAATGAGCTTGCAAAATATGCTCTACGGCCTTATGCTTCGCTCCGGCAATGATGCCGCAACCGCAATCGCCGAGCATGTAGGCGGTTCGGAGGAAGGCTTCGTTCATATGATGAACGAGAAAGCCCGGATGCTCGGCCTTGCGAATACGCAATTCATGAACCCATCGGGCCTGGATGATCAGGGACATTATTCATCTGCCGACGATATGGCCAAGCTAACCGCCTATGCGCTTAAAAATCCGGTCTTCAAGGAAATTGTGAAGACCAAAGTGAAAACGGCTCCGAATCCGTATGATGAATGGGATTATAAGTGGAGGAATAAGAACAAAATGCTCACCATGTATGAAGGGGCGGACGGCGTCAAAACAGGCTACACCACACAAGCTTTCCGCTGCCTCGTAAGCTCGGCGACGCGGGGAGGCCAGCAGCTTGCCGTGGTGACGCTGAATGACGGAGACGATTGGCTCGACCATCGCAAGCTTCTTGATTGGGGCTTCGCTAATTATCCGCTGAGCGAAGTCGTTCATAAAGGGCAGCCGGTGAACGGGTTTGCGCTTGCCGTCGGGCGAACATTCCGCTACCCTTTCGCAGAAGGCGAGAGACAGCAGCTTCGCTCCAACCTTGTTCTGTTAAGCGAGCGGTCTACAGCGTATTCGCTTGGTGAGCGAGGGACGATTGAATGGTCCATCGGGGATATGAAGATTGGATCGACCCCAGTTTATGAACCGCAAGGTGCTCGTATAAACCTCCCGGAACGGGCGGCATCCGCTTCGCCGGATGCGAGCCCTGTAACCGTTAAGACTGCAATGCATTCGTTCCTCAGCGCTCTTAGGCTTACTTTATCCGCCTTATTCGGCGGCAAGGAGGCGGGTGGATGGTAAATTATGTTTGGCTCTTCTTTATTGCGGTCAGCTTTGTGGCGGCCGCAGTTAACGGTCGGATGGAAGCACTCACGGAGGCGGCTTTTGATGGCGCCAAGAACGGCGTGTCGGTCAGCTTCGGACTGATCAGCGTGATGGTATTCTGGCTCGGGCTGATGCGAATTGCGGAAGACGCGGGAATCCTGCGAAAGCTGGCCGTCCTGCTTAACCCCGTTGTCCGCTTCCTCTTTCCGGATGTCCCGAAAGGGCATCCGGCTCTTGGCTACATTATGAGTAATATGAGCGCCAATATTCTCGGGCTCGGCAACGCGGCTACGCCAATGGGAATCAAAGCGATGCAGGAGCTGCAAAAATTGAATCCGGACAAAGCGACTGCAACGCCTGCAATGTGCACGCTTCTAGCGCTTAATACTTCGAGCGTAACGCTTGTGCCGACAACGCTCATCGCCATCCGGATGACGTACGGCTCGGCCCATCCGGCCGAAATTGTAGGAACGACGCTGGCCGCGACACTTATCGCCACGGGGGCGGCAATCGCCGCAGACCGGTGGTACCGGCACCGTTCACAACCGCCGAAATGGACGGGGAGGGATGGCGATGGCGGTGCTCCAGTTCGTTCGATATCCGGGCGCACTGAGCAGTTAAGCGCCCAAGGTCTCGGCAGCGGGAAGGGTGAGGCCGTTGTATGAGTGGATAACGGCGATATCGGCTTGGAGTATTCCGTTCATGATTGTATTCATCCCTCTTTATGCCGCCTTTCGTAAGATTCCGGTTTATGAAACGTTTATCGAGGGAGCCAAGGACGGCTTCGGCACAGCCATTAACATTCTTCCGCACCTGGTGGGGATGATGGTCGCGATCAGTATGTTTCGCGCTTCCGGAGCGATGGACATGCTGGGGGCTCTCATCAAGCCGCTCTTCGACCAAATGGGAATCCCAAGCGAAGTGCTGCCGCTGGGGCTTCTAAGGCCGCTAACGGGGGCGGGTTCCCTCGCGTTTACAGCCGAGCTTATCAAGACGTACGGTCCGGACTCGATGATCGGCCGGATTGCATCGACGATTCAGGGCAGCACGGATACGACGCTATATGTGCTCACGGTATACTTTGGCGCTGTCGGCATCCGCCGAAGCCGCTACGCGCTTAAGGTAGGGCTGTTCTCGGACATCGTCGGCTTCGCGGCGGCAATTGTTGTTTGTTTGTATATATTCGGATAAGCCCATACTGTCCGGCCGCGGCCGCCTCCCTTCATGAATGAAGCGGAGCGAGCACGCTTCCGGACTTCTTTTTGTGCCGAATTTAGGGTATGATGAAGGGTGAGGTGAAATCATTGGAACGTTTACAGAAAATTTTGGCGCAGGCGGGAATCGCTTCGAGGCGCAAATGTGAAGAGCTTATTTTATCGGGACAAGTAGAGGTCAACGGTGAACCGGTGACGACGCTTGGCGTCAAGGCGGATCCGGCCGTTGATGTCATAACGGTGAAAGGAAGACCCATCAAAAGTGAAAGCAAACTCTATCTGATGCTGAATAAACCGAAGGGCGTCATAACGAGCGCGAACGATCCGCAAGGGCGTAAAATCGTTTCGGATTATCTGCCCGGCATTAAGGAACGGGTGTATCCGGTCGGAAGGCTGGATTATGATACGGAAGGACTGCTGCTGCTGACCAACGACGGGGAGTTTGCCAACCTGCTCACTCACCCGAGCCATCACGTGCCGAAGACTTACTGGGCAACGGTCAAGGGAGTTCCCCACGGCAGCTCGCTGGAGAAGCTCCAGAAAGGAGTTCTGCTGGAAGATGGCATAACCGCGCCCGCAGAGCTCGAATATCACGATGTCGATACCGCGAAGAACCAGGCGACGATTACGATCACCATTTATGAAGGGCGCAACCGTCAAGTGAGAAGGATGTTTGACGCCATTTCTCATCCGGTCATTCTGCTGAGGCGGATCAAATTCGGCGATCTCACTATGCACGGGCTTGCAAGGGGCAAATACCGCCACTTGACGCCCAAAGAGGTAGAGCAGCTGCGAGCGTCCGCGCTCAAGACACATAAAATTCAAAAATAACAAGCGGCGGCAACCTCAATTGCCGTCTGATTTTCGTTATAATCAAGAAGTGCGTAAAAATTATCACTATTATATCAGCGGCATAAGGCGGTGTCTTAACGCGTGAAATCTTACCGCAGAATTACTCAGATCGTTATCTTTCTCGGCGTCCTGCTGCTTGGAGGCTATGCGATCGGCAATGCCCTTTTCTCACCTAGCGACGGGCTTCCGAGGAAAGGGGATAAGCCGCCGGACTTCGCATTGCTGGGAAGCGACGGCAAGACGCATCGGCTCTCCGATTACGAAGGGAAGGCTCTCGTCATTAATTTCTGGGGCACCTTTTGCCCGGGATGCGTGACGGAAACCCCTGATTTGCAGAAGCAGTACGAGAAGCAAGGGGACAAGCCGTTCGAAATTGTCGGAATCAACTTGGGGGAAGACAACTTGACCGTGAACAATTTCATTAAGCAGTTCGGGGTTAGTTACTCTATTCTGCTTGACGATAATCGAAAGGTGGAGCGCAAGTACGGGTTGAAGTCATACCCGACAACCTTTTTTGTGAAGCCAAGCGGAGAGATTATGGACATTTTCGTCGGGCCGATGACGGAGAATGACATTGACGAGCGCGTCACGAAACTGCTTCAGTCCTAACCGAAGGAGGTCTCATTTTCTTGTTGGATTTTGAAAATACAAAGTGCGAATGCGGCCACCAGAACCCGGTCGACACCGTGCTTTGCGAAAACTGCGGCAAACCGCTGGAGGAAGCGGAAGCGGAGCTTGATACACCGCTTGAGATGCGCTATGACGGAATTGCCCGCCGGTCTCAGAAAAGCAATCCTTCGATAATCGACCGTGTATGGAATTTCTTTTCCTCCGTCAAGGTAGCCGTTCGCCTGATTGTCATTACGCTGCTTGCTTCAATGATCGGCACAATCTTTACCCAGGAGAATGCGTTTGTTTCATTTGATCCTTCCACTTATTATGAGGAGCGTTACGGCTGGATCGGCGAATGGTATTACAAGCTCGGCTTTTCGAACACATACGAGTCGTGGTGGTTTATCGGTCTGCTTGTCATGATCGGAACATCACTTGTCATTTGCAGTCTCGACCGTGTTCTTCCTTTGTACCGGGCGCTTAACAAGCAGCAGATACGCAAACATATGCAGTTTTTAACCAGGCAAAGAACCGTCTACACCGGAGAACTGACCGGGAGCGCCGAAGGATGGACGGCCCGGATGGCTGAGCAGCTGAAGCGGAAACGCTACCGTGTCCATACCGACGGGTCAGCGCTCCTGGCAGAGAAAAACAGATTCAGCCGGTGGGGACCTTATATTAACCATATCGGATTGATCGTATTTCTGCTCGCCGTGCTGCTTCGCTCCATTCCAGGCTGGTCGATGGACAACTATGTCACCATCCCGGAAGGCGATACGGTGCAAATTCCGGATACGAATTATTACATCAAAAATGAAAAGTTTACGCTTGAGTATTACAGTGACGCCGAACTTCCCAAGGAATTAAAAGGTACGGCGCGCGCAAAGCTTTACGAGACAAAGGCTGTTCTGTACGAATGCACGGCTGATTGCGACGACCCCGCTGCCGGGCCGAAGCTGAAGGAAGAAATGCGGCATAATATCATCGTAAACGATCCGCTTTCCTATAAGGGGCTCAAAGCATATCAGTTCGGCTATGACGATGCGCCCAAGCTTAAGGCGGTAAGGCCCGTGCTGATCGATAAAAAAACCGGAAAGACTTACGGACCTTTCGAGCTGGAAATGCGCAATCCGCAGCTTAATTATACGCTTGGGCCTTATACGCTCGAATTGAAACAAACCTATATGGATTTTGCTCTTGATGATAAGGGCCAGCCGACGACCAAATCCCGTGAACCGAACGCACCGGCCTTCGTTTTCCTTATTAAAGGGCCGGACCTGCCTGAAAGCGGAGAGCCATACATGTATTTTCCTAAGCAAATCGATAAGGAAAAGTTCAGTCAGGATGTCATCAACGGCGAAATCGGCAAGCGCTTCGAGCTGAAAGTACCGTCGATGGAAGGCGTAACGTTCGCCGGAATCGTAAGCTCCCTTAATATCCGGACGGACAGGGCGATGCCGTTCATCTGGTTCGGGGCCGGAATCTCAATGTTCGGCCTGCTCATCGGTACCTACTGGCAGCATCGGCGTGTCTGGGCTCGGGTCGATGACGGACGTGTGACGCTCGGCGCACATACCAACAAAAACAATTACGGCATGCGTGCCGACGTCGCATCCGCCTTAAGCGGTACGGGCATCGTCGTAGAGCCGAAGTCGCTCGATAACGGAGGGAACAAAGCGTGAGGTTACTTGATTTCAGCAGCGATTCGTTTCTGGTCGCCTTTTTCTTATACTGCTTCGGATTCATATTTTACGCGATTACCGTCGCGGGGGCGCAGTTCAGCAACCGGGATCCCAAAGCGCATATACGGCGTTGGGGGCGAATAGCTTTCATCGTCTCGCTGCTCGGCTTTATCGCCCATTTGACATTTTTCATTACGCGCTGGATCGGCGGCGGTCACATCCCGACCAGCAACATGTACGAATTCATGACCTTTCTTGCGATGGCGGTCATGTTCGCCTTCATCATCGTGTTTGCTATTTACCGCAAGCCATTGATCGGCTTGTTCACGCTTCCGCTCGTCGTTTTCATCGTCGCCTATGCATCGGTGTTTCCGCAGGAGGTACAGCCGCTTATACCTGCACTGAACTCTTACTGGCTGCGCATTCATGTAACGACCGCCGCACTTGGCGAAGCCTTCTTCGGGGTTGGCTTTGCCACGGCATTCATGTACCTGCTCAGAACGGTCGATTTCAGGGAGACCGGTCTTCGGGCGAGACGTTCCCAGCGCTGGGTCGAGTTTCTAATGTTCGTCGCGGTCATAATGGTGGCATTCATCGTCACCGTATTCGGCTTTCGCGGCATGGGCTATGAAGCCAAATTCACGCAGGAAACGGTCAGCGTGGATTCGCAGGGTACGGAGAGTACGAGTACCGCGGATGTTGATTATTCGATGCCGCCGATTTTCAAGCCGTACAACAGTCAAGTCGTCTCCATGGATACGTTCCTTGGCATGAAGGACGCTCCGCTCGAAACGCCTCACTGGATGAAAGGCGTAGATGCGGCGCGCAAGCTTAATACGATCGTCTGGTCAATTATTGGCGGCCTTGTACTATATGGTCTAATCCGGCTAATTATCCGCAGACCGATCGCGTCGGTCATTCACCCGCTTACGCGGGCGATCGATCCCGACGACCTTGATGAAATAAGCTACAGGGCCATTGCCATAGGCTATCCGATATTCACGCTTGGTGCGCTCGTATTCGCGATGATTTGGGCGTATGAAGCCTGGTCGCGCTTCTGGGGCTGGGATCCGAAGGAAGTGTGGGCGCTTATCACATGGCTCTATTACACCGCTTATCTTCACCTGCGCCTTTCGCGCGGCTGGCACGGATCGAAGTCCGCATGGCTTGGCGTTATCGGATTTGTCGTCGTCATGTTCACGCTTATCGGCGTCAACCTGGTCCTTGTCGGTCTGCATTCGTATGCCGGAGTTGACTAAATATACCTGAGAGGGGCCCTGGGTCATATGTCCGAACAGCTTAACCGCATTCTCGTCGTTGATGATGAAGAACGAATTCGCAGGTTGCTCAAAATGTATTTGGAGAAGGAAGGGTATTCCATCGAAGAAGCGGAGGACGGCGAGACCGCGCTTCGGCTTGCGACTGTCAGCGATTTCGATTTGATTTTGCTTGACGTTATGCTGCCGGGTATCGACGGTATCGAAGTATGCTCGCGACTCCGCCAGGTAAAGGCGACGCCCGTCATTATGCTGACCGCAAAGGGCGAGGAAATGAACCGGGTTCAGGGATTCGAAGTCGGTGCAGACGATTACGTGGTCAAGCCCTTCAGTCCGCGCGAGGTCATTTACCGGGTTAAAGCAATTTTGCGCCGCTCGTCGGCGACGGCATTCCTCACTAAAGAAGCGATGACAAGCAACAACATCGTATTTCCGCATTTAATTATCGAGCATGACGCGCACCGCGTTATGGCCGGCGGTCATGAGGTGAGCTTGACGCCGAAGGAATACGAGCTGCTTCACTATTTGGCTATATCGCCCGATAAGGTGTTCTCCCGCGAGGAGCTGCTGAAGGACGTCTGGAATTACGAGTTTTTCGGCGATTTGCGCACAGTCGACACTCATGTCAAACGGCTTCGCGAGAAACTGAATAAAGTTTCGCCTGAAGCGGCTTCCATGATCACGACGGTTTGGGGCGTCGGCTACAAGCTTGAGGTGCCGAAGTAAACGATGATATGGAGAAGCGTTGTAGGCAAGCTGTGGATTACGATTATTGGCCTTGTAGCGGTCGTCCTGCTCATTTTGGGGATGTTTCTGCTGCAGTATATCGACATTGCGTTTACCAAATATCAGCATGAAATAAAGGTTTTGTTTGTTTATACCGCGATAATCGGTTTTTTGCTCTCCACCTTCTTTGCTTTTTTCTTATCTACGAAGATTACACAACCGCTGCTGCAAATGAAAAAGGCGGCGGACCTTATTTCGCAAGGCGAATACCGGACCCGTGTTCCGATTCGCTCGTCCGACGAGATCGGCGAGCTGGCCAATACCTTTAACCATATGGCGGCCGAGCTCGATACGCTTATCCGCGATTTGAATCACGAGAAGGAGCATCTCGGAAGCGTTCTCCGAAGCATGGCTGATGCGGTCGTTACCTTCGACGCGGCGGGACAGGTCATACTCGCAAATCCCCACGGTCAGCAGCTGATTGATCGCTGGAACGATTTGCAGTGGTCCGAGGAGGAGACATCCGGAAACGGCACCCGAAACCGCGCCCGCAGCCAAGTCCCTGGGCCGCTTTTCGAGCTTTACCGGACGGTTCTGCGGCAAGGCCGGGATATGACCGATAAGGTGCATGTTCAAAGCGGCGTATGGTCGGTCGTTATGGCGCCGCTTAAGTCCAACGACTCGGTACGAGGGGCTGTTGCCGTAATGCGTGATGTAACCGAGGAGTCGAAGCTGGAGAAGCTGCGGCGCGACTTCGTGGCCAATGTCTCTCATGAAATTCGGACGCCGCTCTCTATGCTGCAGGGCTACAGCGAAGCGCTGCTGGATGACATTGCGGCTTCACCGGAGGAACGTAAGGAGCTGGTGCAAGTCATTCATGACGAGTCGCTGCGGATGGGACGGCTTGTTAAAGATCTGCTTGATTTGGCCAGAATGGAGGCCGGTCATGTCGAGATGAATCTCGGGAAGGTGGACCTCGAGAGTCTCGTGAAGCGGGTACATCGCAAGTTTCTTGTCTATGCGAAGGAAAGCGGAATAGATCTTAACTGCCGGCTGCCGAATGCTCCACTCGTCATTGAAGCAGCAGATGAGGACAGGCTTGAGCAGGTGCTGACGAACCTTCTTGATAACGCTATGCGCCATACGCCGCGCGGCGCGCGAATTACGCTTTCGTGCAGTGTGGGATCGATCAATAATATCGCCTACGTACAGCTGAAGGTGCAGGATGAAGGGCAGGGTATTCCCGAGGAAGATTTGCCCTATATCTTCGAAAGGTTCTATAAAGCAGATAAAGCGCGTACTCGCGGAGCCTCCTCCGGAGGTACCGGACTCGGCCTCGCGATCGTAAAAAATATCGTCGAGTCGCATAATGGCCGAATCGAAGTTGAAAGCACGGTCGGCAAAGGAACGACATTTACGCTGCTCCTTCCTGTCGAAGCAGCAAAATAATCAACTAAGCGCTCTGACTTGGAGCGCTTTTTTTGTTGAATCGGGCCGACAAATCTTGTTGGTCGTGAAACATTATCTGTACGAGGGCCGGTCATTGTACAAAAAAAGAACGCCCTGGTGAGGACGTTCCGACAACATAGCTGATGGTGATTAGAACAAGTTGATTTCTTTCGCGTTGTTGAGATCCGGCAGCTTCGCGATTTCAGCGAGAACAGTCTTCGGCGCGCCTTTATCTACGGAAAGGATCATAATAGCGGCACCGCCGACAATTTTACGTCCGACCTGCATCGCTGCTATGTTCACATCATTGCTGCCGAGAAGAGTCCCGACCCGGCCGATGATACCCGGTTTATCATTATGCGATACGAGAATGAGATTCCCTTCCGGCGCAACATCGACAGGAAATTTATCGATTTGTACGATACGCGGTCCGTAACCGGTCAGCAATGTGCCTGCGACAAGGCGCTCTTCCTTCTTCGAACGGAGCGAGACGCTAACGAGATTTGTAAAGTCGCGGGACGTATGCGATTTTTGAACGACGATATTGACGCTGCGTTCTTTGGCAAGATGCATGGAATTCACGACATTGACAAGCTCGGAGCCCAGATGGTGAGACAGAACGCCGCGTACGATGTAACGCGTTAATGGCTGGGTGTCGACCTCAGCCAGCTCGCCCGCGAAGTTGACGATTATTTCTTCGACTGCGCCCTCCGTAAGCTGTGCCGCAAAGCTGCCGAGCTTCTCGCCAAGTGAAAAGTAAGGCTGGAGAATATTGAGCACGTTAGCCGGAATAGGCGGCATATTGACGGCATTGGTAAACGGTTTACCGCGAAGAATATTCAATACTTGCTCGGAGACGTCAATAGCAACGTTCTCCTGCGCTTCGACGGTCGATGCGCCAAGGTGGGGCGTGACGATAATTTTCGGGTGCGTAAGGAAAGGATGGTCAGCGGCCGGCGGCTCAGATTCGAATACGTCGAATGCCGCACCGGCTACAATACCTTCATCCACTGCTTCAACAAGCGCCAGCTCGTCAATAATGCCTCCGCGCGCGCAGTTGATGATGCGCATGCCTTTCTTCATCACTTCGAACTGCGGACGCGATATCATATGACGCGTTTCCGGCGTAAGCGGAGTGTGCACGGTCATGAAATCGGCATTCCGTACGATATCGTCCACCGATGAAAGACGAATGCCGAGCTTCTCTGCACGGTCTTCGGTCAGAAACGGGTCATAACCCCATATTTCCATACCGAACGCTTTGGCGCGCTTGGCCACTTCACTGCCGATCCGTCCCATTCCGAGGACGCCGAGTACTTTATTGCGCAGCTCAACGCCAAGAAACGATTTACGGTCCCATTCGCCGCCGACGGTTTTCAGGTATGCTTGCGGGATATGCCTGGCAACTGCCATCATCATGGCAAATGTGTGCTCGCATGTGGTAATGGTATTGCCGTCCGGAGCGTTAATAACGATAATTCCGCGCTGCGTCGCTGCGTCGAGGTCGATATTGTCGACACCGACACCTGCCCGTCCTACTACTTTAAGCTGCTTGCCCGCTTCCATAATGCGTGCGGTGACCCGCGTTTGGCTGCGAACGAGGAGGGCGTCGTATTCGCCGATAATGGCGACGAGCTCGTCCTCGCTTAAACCAGGCTTCTTGTCAACGGCGACGTCTTCGGCGTCAACAAGCTTTTGGATGCCAAGATCACTGATAGGGTCTGAGACTAGTACTTTAAACATGATAGGTTGCCTCCTGAGCTTTTTTTGCGCTGGTTGCGCGGATATATAATATCTTAGAAGCGAAAAACCCCCGCCAAAACCGCTGCTGCTGCATCGGGACGAGAGTCAGCTCTGATAAGCAACTGATCGCTTGACACATATAAGCTGTATTCCAGGCCGTTCACAGCCCGAATAAAATCGAACTTTGCCGAAAATTCGGAACTGGTGACTACTTAAGCCTTTTTTATTTTATAGCAACCATGCCGACAAAAGCAATGCCGAAACTTGCTCATTTGTGAAATTTTCGTTATGATCGTCCCTGATGAGGAGGAGAAAGAAATGGAACAATGGATAGATGTGGAACCGGAAGCTTTTCTTGCTCTTATTAAGGAAGGAAAACTGACAAGGGATCAGGTAATTGATGTGAGGGAGCAGATTGAATGGGACTATTATCACTTGGAGCCGTCGACGCTTATGCCGCTGAATACGATTCCAGTGCGGGTCGGGGAGCTCCCGGCGGATAAGCCTGTTTATCTGATTTGCGCGCATGGCATCAGAAGCGTAACTGCATGCAGATATCTGCATGAAAAAGGCTTCGGCAACCTCCGCAATGTAGAGGGCGGAATGGCGGCCGTAGCCTTGTTTCAGGGATTTCAATACGATTGATTTAAACTCCCTGTTATTCCTGCTCGGGGAAGAAAAAGGGAAGCTGAGGCAGCAATTCCTTCGCGTACAGCTGCTGCTTGCTGCTGCTGAAATCGCCGGACCGAACCGCTTCCGTGCTTATGAGCAGGTCCACGACGGCATCAATCGTCTTCATCTTCATTTTGCCTGCTTCTCCGGAAACGATGAACCCGTCCACGCGGGCTGTGAGATCTTGCGGATAAAAGGGCACAAGCTGCATGCGCGATTTGAGCTGATCGGCCATTAATTTGTTTTTAACCGTAAGCGGCAGCTTATTCCACTGCTGGATGCCAAGCACCGAGGGGGATTCGTACTGAGCCGGTATGTCAGGGTTTACCGAACTGCTCCATTTAACCATGGCATAATAATAATTGCGCTGTCCGACCATGGCTTGTTTTACGCCCTCCAGGAAGTAGGCGTCCTTCTGAATCAAAGTGACAAGCTCGGCGGATGTCATATCTTTGGCTGAGCTGGCGCCGCGCTGAGCGGCTTCTTTGAACATTTTAAGACCTTTCAAAAAGTCGAGCTGCGCCTGCTCAAGAAGAGGCGAGGTGCTGGGGGTGGATGCGTGCTCCGCTTCATCGTATTTTTGCTTGGCCAAATTGGATAGTTCTTTTAGCGCGGAGGCCGGATCGGACAACTGCCCGGTTGACAATTTAAATATCGTTTGAGTCCATACGGTTTGAAATTCACGGTAAGGTAAAAATACGGTATGATAGAAGGAGACCAGATCCTGCTGCTGATAGGCGCTGACAGGCCCGCTGCTGCTGTCGCTCAGGTGCTTTGTTTGTGCGATGAACTTCGCCTCTGTCTTATCCGATCCGATTTTCACACCATAGAAGAAGGCACCGACTGCAAAAACGAGCATGAAAAGGAAGCCTAGACTAAATAACATTTCTGTACGTGTCAGTCGTTTCTCCATGATAATCCCCTTCGTTCATATATCATTATGTATGGTTTTTTCTATGTATTATTTCGATTCTGATTCGATTGTCCTACTAGTATAGGGTAAAATAGTTGAAAAGGAAATATGAACCTTTCATGACAGGCGGTTAGGAATGAAAAAATTCGACATTCGCAATATTCGATTCAGAAAAGTAACGATCGATGAGATTGATGACCGTATGCTGCTGGTCAATTTGTACGCAACACAAGCGGTTACATTTATTATCGGATTAATATGGATTTTTTTTCAGCATCGAAACCCTTTTTTTATGTACTTATTTCCGGTTAATTCGATATTTCTGCTTTGGGGCCTGGGGCTTGCCTTACTCGTTATTGCGGTAGATTTGCTCGTATCGCGATTTGTCCCTGAGGAAGCGGGAGATGACGGTGGCGTTAACGAGCGGATTTTCAAAAGCCGGCCGGTATGGCATATCGTTCTGCTGTCCTTTATCGTCGCCGTTTGCGAGGAAACGCTTTTTCGCGGTGCGATTCAGCATAATATAGGTCCTTACTGGACCAGTATCGTGTTTGCGGCTATACATGTTCGTTATTTGCGGCACTGGATTCCGACCGGTCTCGTATTTTCAATCAGCTATGCGCTTGGATGGATTTACATCCAAACCGGGACGTTATGGGCCCCGATTCTGGCGCATTTTGTCATTGACATGGTCATGGGATTGGTCATTCGATTTCGGAGGGAAGAATGAGCAGAGTTCAAAAATTCGGGAACCGTAACATAAAAGCCGGGGCTGAGAAAGGTGATTATGAAGCCGCTGCCGGCGGGGACTGGTTGGAAGCGCCTCAGAGGCTGCCTTCAAGGCGTCACAAGCATCCGTCCAACAAGCAGCAGATGACCAAATGGTTCTACCGGCTTCTCATCCTGTTATTTCTGGCACTCCTGCTCGGGCTGCTGATGTGGGGAAGAAGGCATGCGGGTTTGTAGCCTGTCATTACAATTAGGAGGCTGACGGGAATGATAGTTTGGATGCTGATATTGTCAGCCGCCGCAGCGGCAGCCGTCGCTTATATGGCAAAGGAATCATACACATACCGTCTTGATGGGCAGACGGTGGCGCTGCCAAGGCTGCCTGTTTCATTTGAAGGTACGCGAATTCTATTTATTTCCGATATCCATCGAAGGGCAATTCCGGAAGATATCATATCCCGCTGCAAAGCAGCCGGCGGAGCGGATCTTGTGCTGATAGGCGGCGATCTGAGGGAGAAGGGCGTACCTCTGGAGCGTTCCCGGAACAATATCCGGAAGCTGGCTTCGATCGCGCCGATTTATATGATTTACGGCAATCACGATCATGATGAGGATCTCCGCCCATTTGAAGTTATGCTGCAAGAGGAGAGAGTTCGTCTGCTGGTCAACGAATCGGTGGTATTGGAGCAGAAGGACGGAAGCCGGATCCGTCTGGCAGGAGTCGATGATCCGCGCACCGGCCGCGACCGGCTGCCTCTTGCCCTAAGCGAACCGGAAGACGGCGATTCCTTGTTCACTCTTCTTCTCGCCCACGATCCGTTAATTGCCGCAAGAATGAAGCCGGATACTCCTGTAGACCTCATTCTTTGCGGGCATACTCACGGAGGACAAATTGTCCTTCCGGTTTTCGGGCCGGTATTTCGGACGAAATCGCTCAGACATTACTCGCGGGGCTGGTTTAAGCTTACGAAACGAACCTCGCCAGGATCCGTTTCTCCTTTATTATTCGTCAGCTGTGGCTTCGGAACTTCAAAAATGCCGCTCAGGCTGCTCGCGCCGGCTGAGTTTCATCTGTTTACTTTACATTCCGGGGTGGCAGACCAAGATCAATCGTCTCCGGGTCGATAAAGCCGTAGCCCTTCTCTTCCAGCTTCGTTAACAGGTGATCCAATGCTTTTACCGTCCAGGGAAGCTCATGCATTAGAATATTTGCACCGGGGTGGAGCTGATCCAGAACATTTTTGACCACGAGATCCGGTTTATCCTTCGTGCTTTTATCCCAATCGAGCGAGCCGTCGGACCAGGTTGTAAACAGCATACCGTGGGCGTTGGCCACTTTCCTGACCTTATCGCCCCCAAGTCCGAAGGGCGGACGGAAAAACTCCGGTGTGGTTCCCGTTATTTCCTTGACAATCTTTTGCACATCCGCGATTTGTTTCTCCAGTTCATCCGGGGATATTTTTCTCAAATCGATATGATCCCAAGAATGATTGCCTATCGTCTGCCCGCGGCCGGCTATTTTCTTCAGCAGCTCGGGATGCTGCTTCACGCGGTAGCCGTTAACGAAAAATATAGCCTTTGCTTTATGTTTATCAAGCGTGTCGAGCAGACTGCTTATCATCTCATCTTCTTTTGGCCCGTCATCGAATGTTAACAGTACGACCTTATCCGTCGTTTCCTTGGATATGGGGACAAACCGGTAAGACTGGTTCATTCTATAAAGTTTTTCTTTCACAGGGCTCATAGGGGCATGGTTACCTCCAGGGGCTGTCACTTTCTCGTCAGGCTTGCTTGCTTGTTCTCCGGTTGACTTGCTTTGGCCGGCTGTGGTCTTTCCGGCCGGTGCTGCCGCTTTCTCCTTGTCCGGCGCCTGTTTCGGCGCGCTGGCCGGTTGACTGCTTCCCACATTGCCAGATCCGGCTGAGCAGCCGGTAACAAGCAGCAGCGCCATAGTTAGCGAGACCACCATTCGTATTGTCATTTGAACCGCCATTTCGTTCCCCCCGCGATTGTTTTCCTCTCTGAAATGCCAACTTATTGTATCATATATATTGCTGAAGGTTTTCGCTTTGAACTTATGCGTCTTCCTTTTTTTGTGTTGGAATGACTTGCGGCGGGGCAGGTCAAACTATACGCGAATTCAATCGTAAAGAAGGAGGATTGCCAATGAGATGGACCGGTTTTCTGCTTGGCGGTCTAGCTGGGGCAGCGGCGGCGGTTTATATGGCAAAGAGACGGCCCGGCACGTTCGCTTGGGCAAGCTCGGCCGCAGGTGAGGTTTTGGACGGCTGGAAGCACAGAGCGGCGAATGCCATGGTAAACCGCAAATTCGGTAATGAAACAATGCAGGCTAAGCCAAAGAATATAAACGGAGCCGTCAATAATTCCGGTGAAGCGTGGACTCAAATCCAAACACTGGTGAACAGCGACCCCAATGTGAAGCAGGAAGCGGAAAAAATTGTTGCGGAAGCACAATCGCACTGAAAAGTGAATCGTTTGGCCGTCTGATTTCGTATATAATCAGACGGTGCAAACGATTCTTTTTTGTTGCATCTAGTGCATTCCAAACAGAGACATGCTAACATAGTTACATAGCACGATTTAAGCACCATTTAATCGCTGCTTCATACGCTGTTTATAACAGGTACTGCCGCGTTTGTGCGCTTTCGAAGACGGTTTTGCTCCGCGAAAACGAAGCAGATGCTTTCGAGAAGGAGGATCCTATCATGAAAATCGAACGACTCAATCAAGACAAAATACGCATTTTTCTGACGTTCGACGACCTGCTGGAGCGTGGGATCCAGAAGGAAGACATGTGGCGCGAAATTCCGAAGGTGCATGAGCTTTTCAGCGAGATGATGGATCAGGCCTATAACGAGCTAGGGTTTGATGCGAGCGGACCGCTTGCCGTCGAAGTGTTTGCGCTTCCGGCTCAAGGAATGGTCGTCATTGTCACGCGAGGCAAAGTGAACGGTAAACCCGAAGATAGAGTGATGGAAGAAGAAGAGAACGATGACGATGTCTACGAGCTGGAAGTAACGCTTGAGCAAAGCGATATAGTCATGTATTCGTTCCGGGATATCGAAGACGTTATTTCCGTCTGTAAGCAGCTGAATGCCGCTGACTTAACCCAAGACGGCCGTCTGTACAGCTATAACGGCAAATATATGCTGGTCTTCGAATCGGAGGGAGTCGAGCTGACGCGCTACCATGCAATCATAGCGCTGTTAGCCGAATACGGTGAAGCTACGTCCGTCACCGCCGCGGTTCTTGAAGAATATGGCAAAATAATTATGCCCGCCAAAGCGGTTGCGGAAATCTGCACTCATTTCTAAAACGACTTTAATTTATCCAAGCATCAGCTGCGGAGTTCAATCCGCATGTGGGATGCTTTTTGTTTGCCTGTCGGTGAACGGAGGCCATTAGAATAGTCCGCCTTGTTACCGTTCATATTACTGAAGAAAAGGTGGTGACCGTTCCTTTGGCTGGAACAGAGATGAATGATATGTTGACATCGACGCAGCTCGTAATTGCGGAAGCGCTTCGCACTCTCGGATACGGCGAGGAAATGATCGATCTCCTGAAAGAGCCGATGCGCCTGTTAACCGTCCGAATTCCGGTACGAATGGATGATGGCAAAACGAGGGTGTTCCTTGGGTATCGGGCGCAACATAACGATGCCGTTGGCCCGACAAAGGGCGGCGTGCGCTTCCATCCCGATGTTAATGAAATTGAAGTTAAGGCGCTCTCGATCTGGATGACTTTGAAGTGCGGTATTGCAGACCTGCCCTACGGTGGAGGCAAGGGCGGCATTATTTGCGATCCGCGCAAAATGTCCTTCCGCGAGCTGGAACGGCTCAGCCGCGGATATGTACGGGCAATAAGCCAAATCGTGGGGCCAAACAAAGATATTCCAGCACCCGATGTTATGACAAATTCACAAATAATGGCATGGATGATGGATGAATACAGCCGTATCCGCGAGTTTGATTCGCCGGGCTTCATTACCGGGAAGCCTTTAGTTCTAGGCGGCTCGCTGGGCCGTGAGAGCGCCACGGCGCGAGGCGTGGCCATTATGATCGATGAAGCGCTTAATAAAAAAGGGATTCCGCTGTCCAATGCGCGGGTTGTGATTCAAGGGTTCGGAAATGCCGGAAGCTTCCTTGCGAAATTCATGCATGATGCAGGTGCCAAAGTTATTGGTATTTCCGATGTGAACGCTGCGTTGTATAATGAAGATGGGCTTGATATCGAATCCTTGCTCGACCGGCGGGATTCATTCGGAACGGTCACGAATTTGTTCAGGGATACCATCTCCAATGAGGAGCTGCTTCAGCTGGATTGCGACGTACTCGTCCCGGCTGCTATAGAAAATCAAATCACGGCTGATAACGCGGAAAAAATCAAAGCTAAAATAATTGTTGAAGCTGCGAACGGACCGACCACCCTTGAGGGCACGCGAATCATTACCGACCGGGACATTCTGCTTGTACCCGATGTGCTCGCGAGTGCCGGCGGGGTCATTGTTTCGTACTTTGAATGGGTGCAGAACAACCAGGGCTATTATTGGTCGGAGTCTGAAGTGGAGACCAAGCTCAAAGATATGATGGTTCGCGGGTTTAACCAGGTCTATGAGGTTCACACGAGACGTAAGGTGAACATGCGACTTGCCGCTTATATGGTTGGCGTTCGGAAAGCCGCCGAGGCCTCCAGGCTGCGCGGGTGGGTCTAAATGCTTACGAAGTGAGTTTTGCTCCGCAAAACTCCGCATATGCTTACGAAGTGAGTTTTGCTTTCGCAAAACTCGGCTTATGCTTACGAAGTGAGTTTTGCTCCGCAAAACTCCGCATATGCTTACGAAGTGAGTTTTGCTTTCGCAAAACTCGGCTTATGCTTACGAAGTGAGTTTTGCTCCACAAAACTCTTCAGGAGGTGACATACGAGAGAATGCTGCTCTTTTCCATATTAACCGCTGCGGTTGCGCCGGGTATTTCTTTGCTCACTTACTTTTACATGAAGGACCGTTACGAAGCCGAGCCGTTTCATATGGTGGTGCGGGTCTTTCTTCTCGGCGTGCTTATTGTGCTGCCTATAATGGTTATTCAGCGCGGCCTGCTCCTTTGGTGGGGCGACCAACCGGTTGTGTTTGCGTTTGCCGTATCGGCAGGCGTAGAGGAGCTGGTGAAATGGTTTATGCTGTATCATATCATTTACAACCATACCGAATTTGACGAGCCATATGACGGCATCGTCTATGCGGTAGCGGCATCGCTCGGTTTTGCAACGGTTGAGAATGTGCTTTATGCCGTTTTTCAACCCTCCTCGGCTGGATCGCTGCTCGTTCGCGCTCTTCTTCCGGTTTCGGGACATGCACTGTTCGGCGTAACCATGGGCTATTATCTGGGCAAAGCGAAATTTGTAAGCAAGACCATAAGCCGGAAATACCTTATGCTCGCAGCCGGTATTCCATTAGCGGAGCATGGCGTTTACGATTGGATTATGGGATCCGGTTCGACGTATTGGGTCTGGTTTATTGTTCCGCTTATGGCTTATCTATGGATAAAAGGCATACGCAAAATGAACCGGGCGAACTCCCGATCGCCGTTCGCACTGCTCGGACGCGAGGAAGAGGTTAAGCTCTAATGAATCCGTCCATACTGACGATACAGGTTTTGAATGGATAACATGGGGTGAATCTATGGTTATGACGCGTGTCAAGGTTACGATCCGGTGCAACAAATGCGGGGAAAAGTTTGTCCTTCGCGGCCGGAGGGAAAAAGACAAAATCGATACCGGGTTCAAGCAATGCCTCTGCAACAATGTAAATGACTTTGAAGTGGAAGAGTAGTGTTGTAATGCCGCAATACCCAAAACATGCATAAAGCTCCTTCGTGTAAACCAAACTAACGACATTGGCACACGAAAGGAGCTTTATCTATGTATCGTCGATTAAGCGCTATATTGTTTCCGGTAATGACGCTTTTATTTATCGGGTCGATTTATTGGGGCTACCAAGAACATCAGGAGAAGAACTCGATCCTGATAAAGGCGGAGAATCAGTATCAACGCGCATTCCACGATTTAACCTATCATGTCGCTCAGCTGCACCGGCAGCTGGGCAACACTCTCGCGGTTAACGCCGCGTCACAAGGCTACCATCGTAAAGGACTGGTTAACGTTTGGCGGCTCACGAGTGAAGCGCAAAACGAAATAAACCAGCTTCCGCTTACACTGCTGCCGTTTAACCGGACCGAAGAGTTTCTCTCGAGAATCGCCAATTTTTCATACAAGACGTCCGTGCGCGATTTGACGAAGCACCCGCTCACTCAAGACGAATATAAAACGCTTAAGACGCTTTATGCCAACTCGAAGCAGATTTCCAATGATTTGCTGCAAGTACAGGATAAAGTCCTCGCAAACAATTTGCGTTGGATGGACGTGGAAACGGCTCTCGCCTCAGAGAAATCCAATCGCGACAATACGATCATCGACGGATTTCAGACGGTTGACAAGAAAGTAAGTGAATATCCGGAAATCAATTGGGGACCTTCGGTTGCAAGCATGTATCAGAAGAGGACGGTAAAGATGCTCGGAGGCAAGCAAATGTCTCCTGAGGATATCAGAAAAGCAGCAGCCCGATTCTTGAAGATAAACGATACGAACAGCATCCAGGTAACTGAAAACGGAGCCGGAACGGAATACGCTTCCTACTCTGCCACGGTCCAGGGGCCGAATACGGATAACCCGATTCAATTGGATTTTACGCAAAAGGGAGGCCAATTGATTTGGTATGTAAATCCACGCGATGTCGGCGAGCCGAAGCTTAATGCCGAGGAGGCCAGGGATAAAGCGACCGAATTTCTTGACAGCCGCGGTTATCCCGGGATGAAATCGGTCAACTTCGACCAATATGATAATACTGCCGTTTTTACAATGGTGGGGACACAAAACGGAGTATTGATTTTCCCGGAAAAAATGACGGTTAAGGTGGCCATGGACAACGGTGATATCGTCGGGCTGCAGGCGGCGGATTACGTATTCGATCATCGCAAACGTAAAATCCCCAAGCCTAAGCTGTCGCCATCCGCCGCCCGGGCGGCATTAAATCCGGATTTCAAAGCGAGATCTGAGCAGCTGGCGCTCATCGAGAACGACCTCGGCGAAGAAGCGCTTTGCTACGAATTCGTTGGACGGATCAACGGGGGTATGTACCGGTTGTATATCAACGCCGAAACGGGCGTCGAAGAATTTATCGAACAAACACCTGAGTAGAAAAACAGGGCGTGCCGCCTCAGCGGTACGCCCTTTCCTCTTGATATGTCCTCTCCCCAAGTTTCGACAAGCTGTGCTATAATCGGAGAAAACGGGGGGAAACGCATGCTGCCTAAGGTAAACCAATTTTTATTCTTACAAGTGGCTTCGTCCGATGAGAAGGAAGCAGCGATAGAATATAAATCAAGAGTTTCGGATGAAAACAATGATGAGCTGCTCATCGAGCTTCCGATTATCGAGGGCACGGGCCGGTTTAAACGATTATTTCTCGGCGATGAGCTGTCTGCCTACTTTCTTACGAGCGACGGGGTGAAGCATTATTTTAATTCACACGTTATAGGTTTTAAGGATGACGTCATCAAGCTTGTGCGGATTCGCAATCCGGATCCCGATTCGATTACTAAAGTGCAGCGCCGCAATTTTCTCAGGGTTGCTGCAGAACTCGAGCTCGCTGTCAGGCTGTCCTCGCACATCCGTTTTATCGGCATGACGGACGATGTCGGTGGGGGTGGAATTTCTTTTCTCGTCGACGCCAGATGGCCGATCAAGGACGGCGCCGAATTGGAATGCTGGCTGCTTGTACCATACCGCAACGGTTCAGTGGATCACGCGCAGTTCAAGTCGGAGGTCGTACGTGTAAAAACATTGGAGTCCGGCAAGAATCAGGTGATGGCGAAGTTTACCGGTATTTCGGATGGAGAAAGACAAAAGATCATTCGTTTTTGCTTCGAACGGCAGCTTGAGCTCCGCAAAACATAAGTTTCAAGCACCGCCTTTTGCAAATCGTGCATAATGAGAGTGGACAAGGATAAACTAACCCCGATTGTGTACTGGAAAGGGGAGAGTTTTCCATTAAGTTGCATGATTTGATTCGTCTCAAGCGTCCCCGCGGCCGCTCCGGTCAACCTAAAAGCGTCCAGCAGTTGTCTGACGAAGTGACGAGTCTTCTCCAAAAGATTGTCATAACGCTGCTCATAGCTGTTGTACTGAGTCAGCTTGCACTTCAAATTCCACAGGTTCGGGCATGGGTGACGGGCGTGGATCGGCTTGAGGGAACCCCCTTCGTGCAGGTCCGCGTTCTTTGCATCTGGAAAGCCGCTGTGGTATAATTTCTACTATCGCAGGCAGAGCCTGCTTTTTTCTTGATGACTAGAGCATGGGTTAAAGCCGTTAACGGCTCTCGGGGGAGGTCAAACTGGGTTGAGCATGAATGGGGGACGCAATTGCGACCGCATTAACGTGGCGATTGACGGACCTGCCGGTGCCGGCAAAAGTACAGTCGCACGAAAAGTCGCCGAACGACTCGGCTACATTTACATTGATACCGGCGCTATGTACCGGGCAGTCACTTTAGCTGCCAATCGGGCCGGAATCGCACCTGACGAAGCGGACAGGCTTGGAATGCTCGTCGGGAAGCTGGATATACGACTGAAGCCGGGAGCGGGCGGGCAATCGGTGCTGCTCAATAAGGAAGATGTAACATCTGCGATTCGCACCCGCGAAGTTACGCTTCGCGTATCTCAGGTGGCCTCACATCAACCTGTACGGAGCCGTCTGGTGGAGCTTCAGCGGCAGTTGGCCGCCGATAAAGGCATTGTGATGGATGGCCGCGATATTGGGACACACGTGCTGCCGGATGCGGAGCTGAAGATTTTCCTGACAGCCAGCGTTCAAACCAGGGCGCTGCGCAGGTTTCAAGAGCTTGACGCAGATGGGCGCGTCTCACTTACGCAGCTCGAACGGGAAATCGCCGATCGCGACCGCAGCGATGAGCAGCGGGAAATTTCTCCGCTTGTCTGTGCCAAGGATGCAGTCGTAGTCGACAGCACGGAACTGGCAATCGATCAAGTTGTCGAACTTATTGTAGGCTTGAGCCGAACCAAATTGGCGGAGGCAAAGTAAACTATGATATATAATGCTTGCCGCAGCATACTTCGTTTCTTGTACGCCATTCTGTTCCGTTTCGAAGCCAGCGGCCTGGAGAATATACCGGCTGCAGGCGGCGTTGTTCTTTGCTCCAACCATATAAGCCTTCTGGATCCGACGACAGTCGGAACCAAGGTTAACCGTAAAGTGCATTATATGGCCAAAGCGGAATTATTTGAGATTCCGTTATTCGGTGCTTTCATCCGCACCGTCGGCGCGTTTCCGGTCAAACGCGGCGGCGTCAGCAAGGATGCGATTCGTTCGGCGATCGCTCTGGTGCAAGGCGGCGGCGTTATGGGCATCTTTCCGGAAGGGACCCGAAATTCGACGACAGGTATAGGCAAGAAAGGCGCCGCGATGATTGCGGTGCGAAGCAATGCGGTGATTATTCCAGTAGCGATAATCGGGGAATACCGTTTATTCCGAAAAATGAAAATCCGTTACGGCCAGCCAATCGACATATCCGAAATCATACAAGATCAGTCATCCGATATGCTGGAGAAAGTAACAGAGAAGATTATGGCAAGCATCCGCGAGATGGTCCGCCAGGGATAAACAGACATGCATATGTTTTAGACGGTGCGACGCTAACCTGTTTCAATCGGCGGGAGCACGTTTAAATAAAGTTGGGGTATGAATTGAGGAGGTTATTTCAATGTCAGAAGAAACAAAAGTGCAAGATTCAGCTCAAGAATCCGCTCCTGCGGAAACGATCAGCCAAGAGGCAATGGACAACTTCGTGTCTTTGAAAAAAGGTGACACGGTGAAAGGTACGATCGCCAAAATTGAGGATAACCAAGCTTTCGTAAGCCTTGGATATAAATATGACGGCGTCATTCCGCTTCGCGAGCTTTCCTCGGTTCAAATTGAAAATGCGGCCGAAGCAGTTCAAGTAGGCCAGGAAGTTGAACTGAAGGTAGTCAGCATCGACGATGAAAAGGAGAAGCTGATTCTTTCCAAAAAGCTGGTTGATGGCGAGCGTGCCTGGGATGTGCTGCAAAGCCGTTTCGAACAGGGCGAAGTGTTCGAAGTGAGTGTTGCCGATGTCGTCAAAGGTGGTCTTGTAGCCGATGTAGGCGTGCGCGGATTTATACCTGCTTCCATGGTCGAGCGTCATTTCGTCGAAGATTTCAGCGACTATAAAGGTCGCACGCTTCGAGTAAAAGTGAAAGAAATCGACCGCGAGAATAATAAAGTAATTTTGTCCCAAAAAGAAGTTCTGGACGCCGAATTCGAGCAAAACAAGCAGCAGGTGATGAGCTCGCTTGAGCCGGGTCAAGAGCTGGAAGGCACGGTTCAGCGCTTGACTCCGTTTGGCGCGTTTGTTGATATCGGCGGAATTGACGGTCTTGTGCATGTTTCGGAACTTTCGTGGCAGCATGTTGCACATCCGAAGGATATCGTCTTCGAGGGACAATCCGTTAGGGTGAAGGTGCTTAAAGTAGATCCGGCTGCCGGCAAAATCAGCTTGAGCATGAAAGCCGCTCAACCCGGACCTTGGGAAAACGCCGATGGCAAATTCAACACCGGTGACATCGTGACCGGAACGGTTCGCCGTATAGTGAATTTCGGCGCATTTGTTGAGATTGCTCCAGGCGTTGAAGGCCTCGTTCATATTTCGCAGCTGGCACATCGCCATGTTGCATCCCCATTTGAAGTTGTGAAAGAGGGGCAGGAAGTGAAAGCGAAAATTCTCGATTTCAATCCTGCTGAGAAACGCGTAAGCCTGAGCATTAAAGAAACGGAAGAAGCGCCAGAACAACCTGCTCAACGCTCTGAACGGCCGCAGCGTGACCGCGACCGCGGTCCAAAGGTTGAGCTGAATAACCCGAACGTGAGCCTTAGCAATGAAAGCATGAGCTTTACGCTTGCAGAACGTTTCGGCGATAAATTAAGCAAATTGAAGTAATAATTGTTTTCCAGAAACCGCTCATCCGGCAGACTACTGCCCGGATGGGCGGTTTTTATTTTGTTATATACTTCATTTCGAGTAGGCTAAGCGGCTCCAGTGCATAATAGGAACTAACCAAAGAGGTGAAGAGCGTTGAACGACGGATTTATTGCGGTTTGGCTGTTAACGATCTTGTTCATCTTATATATGACGGGATGGCACGATCTGGTCGCGGAAGAGGTGCCGCGCCGCCTTGTCGTAATTATTGCCGCTGCAGCAGCTGTACTGCATTTCGCCGAGTTTACCGTTCATCCTGCCGTACAGCTGCGGGGGAGCGCGCTTTGTGCGGTTTTGGCCGCGGTCGTTTCGCTGGTCGCCATGAGGCAGTCATTCCAAGCATTGTTTCTGCTCTTATGCTCCCTGCTGATCGGAGTCATTTGGCTCTGGTCCAGGTATATCTATATCATAGATCCCGTATTTATTTTGTTCCGTCCGGGATGGGACGCTCCGCTAATTGCCGGACTTCTGGCAGGTTTAATGGTTGACCGTTTTCGTTCTCAGTCTGCAGCGATAATAATAGCTGCCCTATTGCCACCCTTTGCCGATCTTATTAGGCCACTCGGCGCAGCAAAAACGGTGATCATCGGATCGCCTTCCTGGTGGGACGGGCTGGCAATTGCGTTTGTAACAGTCAGATTGATTGCAAATGGCAAAATATTAATCCGCCGCATGACGCAAAGACTGCTTGAAGCACGATCGGGACAAAGGGGAGGAAGCACATAGCAATGTGGAAACAAATGGGACTCGGCCAACCTCATCATGTTTTGATCGGCATCTTACTCGGAATTGCATTCGGCGTGTGCTCCAGGCTCTTAATGCTGCGCACGGATTACCGCCAATATCCGACCTATCCGCACGGCCGGATTATTCATATTTCACTGGGTGTCATCGCCGCAGCTCTCGGAGCGGTAGCAGTACCTGCGCTGTACAAAAAAGATTATACGGCAATTACGTTTCTCACACTGGCCGCTCAACAGTTTCGCGACGTACGGAAGATGGAACGGGATACGCTTGACAAAATCGACAGCCTGGAGCTGGTCCCCCGCGGAGCGACTTATATCGAAGGCATTGCCATGGTGTTTGAAGGGCGAAATTACCTTGTGATTCTGACGGCCCTATTGACCAGCTTGGCGGCGATTGGCTTAGGGCCCTTATTCGGTTTAATCGTCGGCTTGCTGTCTTTCTTTATGGTTCGGGTGCTAAAATCGGGAAAATCGGTTTCTCATATCGCCAATGCAGAGATTGCTCCGGTTCGGGTTGACGGCCCGGATCTGTTTGTAGGGGACATTTATATTATGAATGTCGGTCTGTCGGTCAACCAGAAACTAATCGCCGAACGCGGTCTCGGAATTATTTTGAAGCCGTTTAATGCCAATGGGAAGGCGACACTCAGTAACCTCGGACAACGGCAGGCGATTTTGTTTGATCTCTCTACAATATTGGGCGTGTACCGGGATGATGGCGAACCCGCCTTAGTGCCGCTCGCTAAACTTGACATGAAGGATGGCCGCCTTGCGGTTTTTTTGCTTCCTCAGGAGAAGGATGAGCAGAAAGCGAAAGAGGTTGTGCTGAAGGTCCCAATTTTGGAGTCCGCGGTGCGCATGCCCACTGAAGCGAGCGTCAACCGTAAAAAAGGAGGGTGAATATGGCTAAAATCGTTGCCATTGTAACTGTCGAAAGAGAATCGGTAGGCGGCGGCGCCCCGATTTTTGTAGAACCTGACATTAAAAAACGGGAATCGACGGCATTCTTGCTCGAAAAAATTTTGGACGCGAGCGCACACGATTTGAAGAACGGATCATTCATTCTCGTGGATCGTCACAAGGAATGAAATGTTAGCCAATCCTTCTGTTTTTTGCTATGATGAAAGGCGTGAGTATTTTTCAGTGAGTGATTATGCCGCCGATAAGCTGCGCGCCATTAATCCATATACTTGCCGGGTTTCAATATAAGGACGTATAACCCTCTCTTATACATGGCTTATATTTGCGGAACAACTATTTGCTGACCAATAAAGACGGCGTAAAGCCGTTTCATCTCGAGGAGTGAAACTATGGCAAAGCCCATTATCGCCATTGTAGGGCGGCCCAATGTGGGGAAGTCTACGATCTTTAACAGGGTCATCGGCGATCGGTTAGCGATTGTGGAGGATAAGCCGGGTGTTACTCGGGACCGTATTTACGGCTCCGGGGAATGGAACGGCCGTGCCTTCAGTATCGTGGATACCGGGGGAATCGAAATCGACGGCGAAGATGAAATCATGAAGTCGGTCCGTATGCAGGCGGAGCTGGCTGTTGAAGAAGCCGACGTGATCATATTCATGGTGGATGCCAAAGCCGGGTTGACCCATGCTGATGACGAGGTTGCGCAGATGCTTCTGCGTTCGCGTAAGCCGATTGTCGTCGCTGTTAACAAAGTGGATAACTTTAACCGTCACGATGATATTTATGAGTTTTACAATCTGGGCTTCGGCGACCCCATCGCAATTTCCGGTTCGCATGGCATGGGGATAGGCGATCTGCTTGATGCGGCAGTCGAGAAGCTTCCGGAAATTGAGGAAGAACATTACGAGGATGATGTTATTCGCGTTGCCCTCATCGGACGTCCCAATGTCGGCAAATCCTCGCTCGTCAATGCTTTGCTCGGCGAAGAGCGAGTGATTGTAAGCGATGTCGCCGGTACGACGCGGGATGCCATTGATACCCCTTTCGAGAAAGACGGTCAGAAGTATGTGCTTATTGATACCGCGGGTATGCGTAAACGCGGAAAGGTTTACGAAACGACCGAGAAGTACAGCGTTATGCGTGCGTTGAAAGCGATCGAACGGGCTGATGTCGTTCTAGTGCTCATAAACGGCGAAGAAGGCATTATCGAGCAGGACAAGCATATCGCTGGTTACGCGCACGAAGCCGGCAAGGCTTCCATATTCGTTGTAAACAAGTGGGACATCGTGGACAAGGACGATAAAACGATGCAGCAATTCTCGCAAAATATCCGCGATCACTTCTTGTTTATGACATACGCCCCGATCGTATATCTTTCTGCTAAAACAAAACAGCGGCTGCATAAGCTGCTGCCGGTTGTATGCCATGTTTCCGAGCAGCATGCGCTGAGGATTCAAACGCATCTGCTGAACGACATCGTCTCCGATGCGATCGCGATTAATCCCCCTCCGACGGATAAGGGCCGCCGTCTAAGGATCAACTATGCCACGCAGGTGGCGGTCAAACCGCCGACATTCGTCCTGTTCGCCAATGATCCGGAGATGATGCACTTCTCATACGAGCGGTATTTGGAGAACAAAATCCGCGCAGCCTTCGACTTTGAAGGCACCCCCGTACGCATTTACACCCGCCGCAAATCCGACGAGGATTAAAGCTGCAAGCGCGAATCAAGCGAGCTGCCCTACGCTAGAGGTCAAACCGGGCCTCCAGCGGGGCATGGAAACCAAATCCCGTCGGCGAGAAATCGGGCATCAGCTTAATAGACCCACCACAGGCGAACAATCACGCACGGGGACGAAAGCGAGCCGAGCCCGAAGTTCACTGGGGACGCATCTCCGGGTGGAGCCCTTGGGTCCCCCTCTGAATCAGGGGGACCTAAGGGGGTCCGATTTCAATTTAAGAAATGTATAAAAAAGGGTGTCAACAGGACGGAGTCCCTCGAAGTCCCCTGATAGCAGGGGGTTTAGAGGGCCTAGTTAACATTGGGGAGAGAAAGAAAATGTTTACAGTCATCGCGGTTCTGATTAGTTATTTATTAGGGTCGGTTTCATTCAGTATTTTGATTGCCAAATGGGTGAAAGGCATCGACATACGCAGCCACGGCAGCGGAAATGCCGGTGCGACAAACACACTGCGCGTCCTTGGGAAAGGGCCTGGTATTGCCGTTTTCCTGCTCGATATTGCCAAGGGTGTCGCAGCGGTATGGCTTGGGGTGCTGATGGCCGGCGGCGATTGGGCGCCGGTGTTATGCGGGCTAGCCGCGATTGCGGGCCACAACTGGCCTGTCTGGTTCGGCTTCAAAGGCGGTAAAGGTATCGCCACCACAATTGGAGTAATGGCTACTCTGGCCCTCGTGCCTGCTTTAATTGCGGGAGCGGTTGCCATTGCATCCATCGCGCTGACGCGCTTCGTATCGCTTGGATCATTACTTTTCGCTCTGCTCACTCCGGTATTTGTGTGGGTAATGGGCATGTCTATGGCTCTTTTATGGGCGAGCATGATTGTCTGCATCTTTGCTTTTGTGCGCCATCGCACTAACATTGTAAAGCTTCTTCAGGGGAACGAGAACAAGCTCGGTGCGAAAAAAGGGTAAGGAGGGGGACGAATGACGAAACGGAAAGCAGCCGTTCTGGTTGCCGGAAGCTGGGGAACCGCTCTTGCGACCGTACTCGCCGACAATGACTTTGATGTCACCTTATGGTCCCGTAACACAGTCCAAGCTGATGAGATAAACAAGGAGCACCGGAACCATAAATTTTTGACGGATGCGATTCTGCCCGTGGCGATAACCGCTACCACAGATATAGGGCAAGCGGTCAAGGAAGCGGAGCTCGTCCTGTTTGTCGCCCCGTCTGCTGCAATGCGTGAAGTTGCGAAGCTCGCCGCGCCTCATATTTCTAAGGAAGCGCTCTGCGTCCACGCGACAAAGGGGTTTGAATCCGGCAGTCTCAAGCGGATGACGACCATTCTAGGGGAAGAGCTGAATTGCGACCCTGACCGCCTTGTCGTGCTGTCCGGTCCGAGTCACGCGGAAGAAGTGGTTCGGAGGCAGCCAACGACGGTTGTCGTTGCTTCAGCATGTCAGGAGTCTGCGGAAAAGGCGCAGGATGCTTTCATAACGCCGTACTTCCGTGTCTATACCAATCCCGATGTGATCGGGGTAGAGGTAGCCGGCGCAATAAAAAACATAATCGCACTGGGTGCGGGGCTTACCGACGGCCTTGGCTTTGGAGACAACGCCAAAGCGGCGCTGCTCACACGCGGATTAGCCGAAATCAGCCGTCTCGGTACGGCGATGGGCGCGAATCCGCTTACTTTCGCCGGCCTTGCGGGCGTTGGGGACCTTATCGTGACTGGTACCAGCAAGCATAGCCGCAATTGGCGGGCCGGCTCGATGCTGGCAGAAGGACTGCCTCTTGAGCAGGTGTTATCCAAAATGGGTATGGTTGTGGAAGGTGTTCGCACAACAAGCGCCGCCCGCGAGCTATCGAGCAGGTACGACGTTGTCATGCCCATCACGGAGCAGCTGTACAGCGTATTGTTCGAAAACAAAGCGCCGCGCACCGCTGTGGAAGATTTGATGGGCCGCGGCAGGACGCATGAAATGGAGGAAGTCGCGGGTTCTTGGGGCCTGCACCAATCCAATCCTCCGCTCATATGATGCTAGGAGAGTAAGCTGGTGCGTACGAGACGGGTTTTACTCTCCACTTCAGCCTGGGAGGGGAAACATGAGCGGGAAAAACAATATATCCAAGGATGTCCTTAATGCCGTCAATAAAAAGACCGGCAAACCGATAACCGAGAACGCGGTAAAAAAATTAGCCAGCGGTGTGACGGCGGAGACGATGCAGAACGAGGAAGAGCTTCGTAAGCTGATCAAATCCGTATCGGCAATGGCCAAGGTGCCGGTGTCGGATCAGACGGTCAATGATATTGTGGGCGCCGTAAAGAAGAGCGGCGTCAATATCGACAGCATGGAAACGCTGATGAAAATGATGCTGAAGAAATAACAACGGGACAGAAGCGAAAGCGCGCGCGGCATCGATACCGCAGCAGCCTTTTCGCAGCTGTCCCTTTTTCAACCTGCGGGAATGTACAAGATATGAGCCGCATCCGGCTAACTAGCCGATTAAAGTCGAATAATGGTATAATGAAACGAATATTTGGTTCACAAGGGTGGCGTAGATACAAAAATGGATCCAATGACAAAAATGTGGGTATCTTTTGTCGGCATCGGGCTTATGGCGCTCGCGGCGGTACTCATTTCACTCGCAAGGCACAAAACAAAGGGAATTGTTAAATTTCTGGTATCCTCCATCGCGTTCATATTTCTCGTTATCGGTGGATTTCTTGGTTTCATCTCCATTACATAACGGGAATAAAGACAGTTTACTATATCGAAAGGAAGTCTGGTTCGCATATGTTAGAACTGAAGAGCCGTACCAAATCGATCGTGGTAGAAGCGGAAGCAGGTATGTCGCTGCTCGATATCGCGCTCAAGCATGACCTTGACTGGGCTTTTTCATGTACCCGGGGTACATGCGCCCGCTGCCGGTGCTTAGTCGAAGAGGGCAGTGAGTTTCTGGAAGAGATAACGGATGCGGAATGGGACCGGCTTGAACCGGAGGAGTTCGAACAAGGTTACCGGCTTGGCTGCCAGGCGATAGTGAAATCCGAAGCCGGCTCGATTAAAGCGGTTAACCGGCCTTATTTCTAATTGAAGGACGTGGGTCCGATGAATATGACCGACCCGATTTACCGCGCGCTGGAGATCATCGCGAAGGCTGCCAGCGCTTCCGGCGCCGTCTGGCTCGTCGGAGGCAGCGCAGGATTAATGCTAAGGGGAATCGAGTTAACAAATCCGCCGCGGGATTTGGACCTGTATGCGGATGAGCGGGACGCCCGCTTACTGCATGCAGCGCTGCGGGAATACGCAGTGGATGATCAGAAGCTTAACGTTAGCGGCGTCTATAGGTCGGTGCTGAGCCATTACCGGATTGAAGGAGTGTCCGTGGAACTGGTCGGAGGCTTCGTCATAACATCAGGCCTGAGCCAATACAGGGTGGAGGTTACGGCTGTGCTTGCACAGCACAGCCTCTCTCTGACGATCGGCGGCTGCCCGGTAGGTGTGGTTCCGCTCGCGCATGAGCTCTGGTTTAACGTCCTGCGAAACCGCAACGACCGGGTCTCGCTCATTGCGGCCGCAGTCGGAGCCGAGCCCGGGCCGCACCGCGAAGCGTTTTGCGCGATAGAGTCAAGAAACCGGTTGTCAGAGGCATCAGTTAAGCATCTTCACAACCTGATTGCAAACATGGAAGCGAGGGGAACATCATGAATGTCGACATCACGTTTCTCCCTTCCGGACGCACCGTTACCGTTCGGGCCGGTACTTCGGTACTTGACGCCTCGCGACGTGCCGGAGTACCGATCCGCATCAGATGCGACGGCAAAGCCTCCTGCCTGATGTGCAAAGTCGTTACAAAGAGCGGAGCCGGGTTATCTAAGCTCGGCGAGATTGAGCGCCGGAAGCTGTCAGGACTCGAGCAGCAGGGCACTAGGCTTGCTTGCCAGGCGAAAATAATCGGTAAAGCCGAAGTAGAGGTTCCTGAGGATCCGCTGCGTGCGGCGGTGAGGAAGCAGCTGTCGCGTCAGGCGGAGGAAGATGAGCTGTGGTAGGAGGACATATGACGATAAACTGGATGAAAAATGCGGCTTCGGCTTTCATAATAATGCTGCTGGCAGTTGTGCTGCCCGGCTGCATGTATCCGAACGATCAGCCGGGTCAGAATCAGAGGCCGCCAAAGGACGCCATACTTAACGTTCAGGCCGTGATCGACCAATATAAGAAGGACACCGGCCTTCTTCCAATACGGAACAGTAACCCGGACACACCTCTTTATGAGAAATATCAGATTGATTTTGACAAGCTGCTGCGTATGGACTATTTGTCCGAAATACCTGCGACCGCTTACGAGAAAGGCGGAAGCTATTACTATCTGATTATTAACGAGGAAACCGACCCCACCGTGAAGCTGATGAATCTCGCAATCTATCAGCAGGTGAACGATATCCAGGCAGCCTTGAAAGTTTATTCGGGTTCCCACGGAGGCGATCTTCCCTCCGGAGAAACGGCGTATCCCGGTTTTACACGCATAGATTACAGTAAGCTTGATAAACGGGAGCCCGCTATCCGCAGCATGTATACAGGCCAAACGTTATCCACCATGATGGACGGAAAAGGCAATGTTTACATCGATTACGGAAGCGATATCATGCAAGCTCTGGCTAAGCAGCCTGGCGGTTTGAAGCCGGATCAGGACCTGCGCGCGCTCCTCGTGGACCATTCGGATTTCGTGCCTGTTAAATCCACGGTATACCGTCTCGTTAACGGTGAGCCGCAAGCGGTTTTTAAATAGAGTACACGCTGTATCCTCCTTGCGCCTATATGGCGAGAGGGGGATTTTTTCATATTCAAGGCATAGACTGCGGATTTCTCTCATATATCTCAATCTTGGAAGGCCGGAACCGGAAACTTGGAAAATCGAAAGATTTCATCTGCTTTGTCGTCATAATTGGGACGAACGCACAATAAGATATTACTAGTCCAAAATCATGTACGAGTTGCGTCGCTGACCTGCTCAAGGGCACGGCGGATGGCGGCGAACTTCAGGCGGCGAGCGCAGCAGGAGGAAAACGCGGCAGTAACGGTACGTCCATGTACAGGCGAAATTCGATTGGGAGGGGATATTCAGTGGAGAAAGTGGACATTTTCAAGGACATAGCCGAACGAACCGGCGGGGATATTTACCTCGGCGTCGTCGGTGCGGTCCGCACAGGCAAATCAACCTTCATCAAGCGGTTCATGGAGACGGTTGTTCTGCCGAACATCACGAACGATGCCGATCGGGTAAGAGCTATTGATGAGCTGCCGCAAAGCGCGGCCGGCAAGACGATTATGACAACCGAACCGAAATTCGTACCGAATCAGGCGGTACAGCTCCGGGTGTCGGAAGGCCTGGACGTAAATGTCCGGCTCGTGGACTGCGTCGGTTATGCGGTCAGCGGAGCGAAAGGTTACGAGGACGAGAACGGGCCGCGGATGATTACGACCCCATGGTTCGAAGAACCGATTCCATTCCAGGAAGCCGCTGAAATCGGTACGCGCAAAGTGATACAGGAGCACTCGACGCTTGGCGTCGTCGTCACGACAGACGGAACCATTGCGGAAATTCCGCGGAGCTCTTATGTGGATGCCGAAGAGCGGGTCATCAACGAGCTGAAAGAGGTCGGCAAGCCATTCGTCCTTATCGTCAACTCCACGCGGCCGCGCAGCGATGAAGCGCTGCAGCTTCGCAGCGAGCTCCAGACCAAATACGACATTCCCGTAATGACGCTCAGCGTTGCCACGATGGGCGAAGAGGACGTCATGTCGGTTCTGAGGGAAGTGCTCTATGAGTTCCCGGTCCATGAAGTTAATGTTAACCTGCCGAGCTGGGTAATGGTACTAAACGACAATCATTGGCTGCGCAGCAATTATGAAAATTCCGTTCGCGATACCGTGAAGGATATCAGAAGGCTGCGCGACGTGGACCGTGTTGTTTCGCAGTTTATGGAATACGAATTTATCGCCAGGGCGGGCCTAAGCGGCATGAACATGGGGCAAGGGGTCGCGGAAATCGACCTTTACGCTCCGGATGAACTGTACGATCAAATTTTGATGGAAGTGGTCGGCGTTGAAATCCGCGGAAAAGACCATTTGCTGCAGCTGATGCAGGAGTTCTCGCATGCCAAGCGGGAATACGACCGATTCTCCGAAGCACTGGAAATGGTCAAAACGACAGGCTACGGCATTGCGGCGCCGTCGCTTGCCGAAATGGCTCTCGACGAGCCGGAGTTGATCAGGCAGGGGTCCCGCTTCGGCGTCAGGCTGAAGGCTACCGCGCCTTCAATCCATATGATCCGTGTAGACGTGGAATCCGAATTTGCTCCGATTATCGGAACGGAGAAGCAAAGCGAAGAGCTGGTCCGTTATCTGATGCAGGATTTCGAGAACGACCCGATCAAAATTTGGGAGTCGGATATTTTCGGCCGATCGCTGCACTCCATTGTCCGCGAAGGCATTCAGGGTAAAATAGCCATGATGCCCGACAACGCCCGCTATAAGCTGCAGGAGACGCTTGGACGAATCATTAACGAAGGCTCAGGCGGATTGATCGCCATTATATTGTAAGGGTAAGAGGGGCGCGCTGAGGCGTGCCTCTTTTTAATTTGTATAAATCCGATTGACATAGTAAGGAAAGGTGGTAATATAATCATTATCAAAAATTCATAGATCTGACGAAGGAGAAAAAGAAATGAAATCATGGGGTAAATCATCTGTTATCTTACTTTTGGCCGCACTGCTGCTCGTAATAAGCGCTTGTGGACAGCAAAAAACCGGGAGCGGCGGTACTGAGCAGAACAATCCGGCCGGCAGCGCCTCTCAAACGAATCCACAGGATGGACAAGCCTCCCTTAAGGGGAAAAGGATTGCGCTTATCATGCAATTTAATACGGGGACGTTCTCGTCCCAGTATATTGAAGGCGTGAAGGATCAAGCCGGCAAGCTCGGCGGGGAGGTGCAGGTGTTCGCTTCCGACGGCGACCTGGCCAAGATGGCTTCCAATCTGGATGCTGCGGTAAACCAGGGCTTCGACGGAATCCTTATTGATCACGGCCAAGCAGGAGCGCTGGATGCGGGGGTCAAGAAAGCCGTCGAGCAGAAAATTCCGGTGGTAGTTTTCGATGCGGATATCAAAGTTCCCGGCGTGACCGTACTTCAGCAGGACGATCAGAAAATGGCGGAAATGACGCTGGAGCAGCTCGCCAAGGATGCCGGGGGTAAAGGCACCATCGTCAAGGTATGGGTAGCGGGCTTTGCCCCGATGGAACGCCGTCAAATCGCTTATAAAGCTTTTCTGGACAAATATCCGGATATTAAAGAAATAGCCGCTTTCGGCAATGCCACCAATCCGGCGCTGGACACGCAGACCCAGATGGAAGCTATTCTTCGCAAGTATCCGAATAAAGGCGACATTACCGCAGTGTGGGCATCTTGGGACGAATTCGCAAAAGGGGCCACCCGCGCGATTCAACAAGCAGGGCGCACCGAAATTAAAGTGTACGGCATCGATATGAGCGATGAGGATTTGCAAATGATTCAAGATCCGGCAAGCCCGTGGGTCGCTTCAGCCGCTGTCGATCCTAAATCGATCGGGCGCGTGCAGGTTCGTTATCTTTATCAGAAGTTCCATGGCGACAAGACCGAAGACATTGTCGTCCTCAGCCCTTCCTTCGTGAAGCGGGAGGATTTGCCAAAACCTCCTGAAAAAGTAAATACAGCGCAGCTTGACAAGTATGTCAAAGGTTGGGGCAGTAGTGAACAGGGCAATACGGAATGGTTGAAGCAGCTTGAAGGCTCCAAGTAATATCACTGCCGCGATACACTTTCAGTAATGAGTCAGGAGGTGCTGCATGGGGATGGAAGGCAGCTTGAAAATGAGCGGCATCGTCAAGGCTTTTGCCGGCGTTAAGGCGCTGAGTGACGTGGATTTTACAGTCAACGCCGGTGAAATTCACGCCCTCCTCGGGGCAAACGGCGCGGGCAAAAGCACGTTGATGAAGATATTATCAGGCGCTTATATTGCTGACGCCGGAACTATAGAAATCGACGGGAAGGCGATAAACACCGGAACGCCGGAAGCCGCCAAAGCAAACGGCATCCACTGCGTATATCAGGAAATCGACACTGCGTTAGTACCAAGGCTGACGGTCACTGAGAATATTATGCTGGATCGAATTTCATCCCGCGGAGGCCCTTTATGGCTGCGTTGGGGAAGCTTGCATCGTGAAGCGGAGAACGTTCTGGCCCGCCTCGGATCCCGGATTCCCGTCCGGAAAAGGGTCGACGAGCTGACGCTGGCCGAGAAGCAGCTTGTCCTTGTCGCCCGTCTGCTAACGGAACAGGCAAAGTACGTTGTGTTTGACGAGCCTACCGCACCGCTCAGCCTTGAAGAGGCTGAGCGGTTGTTCCTTGTCATCAAGCAGCTGAGCGAGGCGGGAATCGGTTGTATTTTTATCACTCACCGTCTTCCGGAGGTATTCAGGATATGCGACAAAATAACCGTGATGCGGGATGGGCGTCATATCATGACGACGGCAGCAGCGGATACCGGTATGGAAAATGTCATTGAAGCTATGCTTGGACGAAGCTTTGAGCAGGAATTTCCGAAGGCGGAGGCGTTGATCGGCGATACCGTGCTCGAAGTGAGCGGCTTAACGAGGTCGAATGCAGTGCGCAATGTCAGCTTTGATGTGAAAGCGGGCGAGATCGTCGCGATCGTCGGATTGGTCGGCGCCGGGAAAACGGAGCTGTCAAGATTGCTGTTCGGAGCAGACCGGAAGGACAGCGGCAAGGTCAGTGTAAACGGCAGGGAGATTACAGCTGCGGATCCGTCCGCAGCCATTAGCGGAGGCATGGCTCTTGTTCCGGAGGAGCGCCGCAAGCATGGTATTTTGATAGAGGAGTCCGTCCAGCGCAATCTCAGTCTGCCGCTTCTGAAGTCGCTCTCGCGGCTTGGCTTCCTTTCCGGAACGAAGGAAGAGAGGAACGCTTCCTCCATCATTGAAAGGCTTGGCATCAAGACCGCCTCTCCGGCCCAGAAGACGATGTACTTGAGCGGCGGCAATCAGCAGAAGGTTGCGATCGGCAAATGGCTCTCGACGGAAGCCGACATTTTCCTCTTCGATGAACCGACAAAAGGCGTCGATATCGGCGCGAAAAGCGATATATTCCGAATCATCGGAAATCTTGCCAGCCAAGGGAAGGGCATTGTCTACCTGACCTGCGAATTTTCGGAAGCGCTAGGCATTGCCGATCGTTTTCTGGTTATGTACGACGGCGGTCTTGTCGCGTCTTTCTCGAGGGGGGAAGCGACTGGGGAGCAGCTGCTTTTCTATGCGAGCGGAGGAAAGGATGCAACGGCATGAACAGCAAAGTGATGGAACTTTCGTTTAAATACGGCTCGATTCTCGTAATCGGCATCGTCATTTTATTTTTTTCTCTTTGGGACGAGCATTTCTTTACTTACAGCAACTTGACGGATATCCTGCGATCGATCTCCATCGTTACTTTTGTAGCGATCGGCGTTACCTTTTCGCTCACTGTCGACGGCTTTGATCTGTCGGTCGGCTCCACCGTCTCGATTACAACTGTCGTAGCCGCAGCACTGATGGTCTGGTATGAGCAGCCTCTGTTCGTCGTAATCGTAGTTCCCCTGCTCATTGGGGCGGCGGTTGGCTTAATCAACTCCCTGCTTATCGTCAAGATACGCATTCCAGACCTGCTCGCGACTCTGGCTGTGATGTACATTGTGGCGGGTATCCATAAAACCTTTACCAAGGGTTATTCCATTTACAACAACATGCAGCTGACGGACGGTACTGTGGCTCCCGGTGCTTTCAGCCCACAGTTTCTATGGCTCGGTCAGGGCAAATGGCTGGGAATTCCGGTTCCTGTCATTCTCATGATCATAGCCGTTGTTCTCGTGCATCTGTTTTTCACCTATACGCGCTGGGGCCGGCAGATGCAGATGACGGGGGGCAACGAGGAAGCTGCCCGGCTATCGGGAGTACGGGTGAAACGCATCCGGACTGCGGCTTATGTCGCTTCCGGACTATTTGCCGCGGTTGGAGGCATTCTGTTTGCCGCGAGAGTAGGTACCGGTCAGGTGGATGCGGGCGCTTCGCTGCTGATGGAATCGGTAGCAGCCGTATTCGTTGGCTATTCGGTACTGGGTGCGGGACGCCCCAATGTGATCGGGACATTCTTCGGTTCGGTCCTGATTGGTGTTCTTCTCAACGGTATGACGATCATGAACCTGCAGTATTATACGAACGATATTATTAAAGGAAGTGTGCTTGTACTGGCTCTAGCGGTCACATTCATACACCTGAACCGTAAGAAATCATAAAAAACCTAGTCTTATCACGGCAAAACGCACCCAGCCCCTTGAAATTCTATAGGCGCTGTATTACTATAAATCTGTTCGTGGTTCAGTATGCAAGAGCTGCACACTTATCCAAATTCTGATGAGAGAGCGACAATCGTCGTTGTTACCATTGCCCGGCGATATGGTTTGCGCTAAGCCTGCAGGTATATTTTCTCAGGTTTCGGTAAAACAGAATGATAATGATGTGCTTATGAAGAATCGTCAGGGGAGGTGAAAGAATTGAACAAAACGGAACTGATTGCGAAAGTGGCCGAATTGACTGACCTTTCCAAGAAAGACGCTTCCAAAGCGGTTGACGCCGTATTCGATGCCATCTCCGACGCATTGCAAGGCGGGGATAAGGTGCAGCTGGTAGGCTTCGGAAACTTCGAGGTGAAAAGCCGTGAAGCGCGTAAAGGACGGAATCCTCAAACAGGTCAGGAGATTGATATCCCGGCCAGCAAAATCCCGGCCTTTAAAGCAGGTAAATCGCTTAAAGATCTTTGCTCCAATTCATAATACGTCGCAAGCCGACGATAACGTCCGGATGCATGAGCATTCGGACGTTTTTCATCCAAATCCTATTGACAATCGGGTGCAATTCCAGTAGACTGGGCTTTGCGGTTCACGGGTGCTGCATATGCAGCTGTGCTTGTCGGGTGTTAGCTCAGCTTGGTAGAGCGCTACCTTGGGGTGGTAGAGGTCGCCAGTTCAAATCCGGTACACCCGACCATTTTTCATATGAAGACATAACTGCCGTCCTGAGCGATCCGTTCGGGAGGCAGTTTTTTAAATTTAAGGAGGTCGGTATCATGAATGACTTGCAGGGCGATTACATCGTCGTGAAGGCGAAGGCCCAAGGGGTGCAGGTAATCGGGCTTACCCGAGGACAAGACACGAAATTTCACCATACCGAGAAGCTGGACAAGGGTGAAGTGCTGATCTGCCAGTTTACCGATCATACATCGGCGATTAAAATTCGCGGCAAGGCAACCGTTTTGACGAAGTATGGCACGGTCGACACGGAAGACTAATGATCAAAGCAGGCATAGCCTGCTTTTTTAGTTTGTACACTATAAGGAGAAGGAATTTCAGGTACGGAGGCGTTGCGTGATGTCCATATGGAAAAGGCTTCTCCTTGCTTCAGCGGTAACGGCGGCTGTTACGGTGCTGCTGTCGGTAATGCCCCAATTGGACGGCCGGACACAGGGAACGGATGTGGCCGTTTTTCGCCCGGCTCCGGTAAAAAGGCTCAGCACCGGCAACTTGGTCGACTCCATGATCGGTCTGCAATTACAACTGCAGTTAAAAAAAGTGGCCTGGAAGCAGGCTGTTTTGTCGGTTGATTTAGCAATCGACGGGAAGGGGAATAATACTAGAGCATGGATGGAAGACATGGAGCGGCTGCTCTATCTGGCTTTCGTCCAAACCGATAACGTGAGCCGGGTTCTGGTACGCTTCGTCCAGCAGGACGTATCGGTCGAAGGAACCGGGGCTGGCCCGAGGGTCGTTGCCGCCACCGATATCAGAAGGACGGACAAATGGCTGGCTTTCGAGCTGTCAAAACTGGGTGAGGCCAATCCGTTCTCGAATGCGGTGTGGAGGCAGCGGCTGCGGTTTTCGTTCTCCGGGCAAGACGGCAACCCTCATGCCGCTTCCCCGGGCGAGATCGGGCCGTCATCATAGGCTGCGCCGTGTCGTCGTAACGCCCGGCTTGTAGCGGAACGACGAACAAAATGCTATAATAATTTAGATTATAGAACAGCAAGACTTTCGCTGATCTGTCCGGAGGCTTGACCAATATGAAACCTAACAGAATACCTGAATTAGCCAAGAAGTACGTGGAATACGATATGATTAAAGCGTACACTGAGCTGCCCGACTTTCCGGATTCACGGATACGGCTGCTTTTCGCATTTTTGGCCAATCAGCGCACACCGCTGCTGCACAGCGAGCTATACTCGCTAGTCGTGTCGCTAGTACAGCTCGGTATGGATACGCACGATTTGATCGACTCCGATTCCGGCCGGGTACCCGAGAAGGAAATGCGTTCCCGCCAGCTCAAAGTGCTTGCGGGCGACTATTTCAGCAGCCGGTTTTACCAGCTGCTTTCGCAAGCCGGACAAGTCGATATGATACGCCGGATCAGCGAGGGCGTCTGTGAAGTCAACAAGCTGAAAATGAATCTCTACATGAGGATGAAACAGCTTAAAGTTACGGCTGAAGACTATTTGAATCAATGCGTCCAGCTGAAAACCGAACTGTTTCATGCTTTTACTGACATACTTGACGATAAAATGATACGCGTCTGGTCGGAGCTGCTGCACGGATTCGGGCGCTGCGAGGTCGTATTGGACGAGCTGAACCGCAGCGAGCAGCCGGAGCGATTCGGAGGCAGCTGGGGTTATTGGCATGTTCTTCACGAAGGAACGGAGGAAGAGAAACGCACGCTCACCGAGAAATCCGGAGAGATCCCGTTCGTTGTCTCGGTGCTCGCCAAGTATGACATCCGCAGCCAATTGGCGGATAAGCTGAAACATTCGGTGACGCATGTTCAAGCGGTCGCTTCGCGCATTGAATCCGATAAGCTCGTACGAGAGCTGCTTCAAATCGGAGAGACGTTCCTGCGTCCGCTACTGCCTGCAGCATCCGCCCATGGCGAGAGAAGGTGACCATCATACAATCTAAATCAAAAGAGCAGCATGTTCATTCGGTCTTCGAGAGCATTGCGCCAAAATACGATCTCATGAACGATTTGCTCAGTTTCCGCCGACATAAAGCATGGCGCTCTTTCACCATGCGTAAGATGGATGTCAAGCCAGGAGCGACTGCTATCGATCTGTGCTGCGGCACATGCGACTGGACCATAGCGCTCGCCCGCACAAGCGGAACCGGGAAGATGGTAGGGCTCGATTTCAGCCAGAATATGCTTGAAATCGGCCGGCAGAAAATCGACCGGGACGGACTCGGAGAACGGATATCGCTCATTCACGGCAACGCCATGGAGCTTCCGTTCGAGGACGACAGATTCGATTACGCGACAATCGGCTTCGGCCTTCGCAATGTGCCCGATCTTAAGCAAGTTCTCAAAGAGATGCAGCGCGTGGTAAAGCCCGGAGGCCAGGTCGTATGCCTGGAGTTGTCCAAGCCTATTTGGCAGCCGTTCAAGTCGGTTTATTATTTTTATTTCGAGCGGATACTGCCGATGCTCGGCAGGTTGTTCGCCAAACGTTATGAACAATACAAATGGCTGCCCGAATCGCTCAAGGCGTTTCCGGACTTGAATCAGCTGGCGGAAATTTACCGGGAGCTCGGCCTCCGAAACGTGCGCGCCTATCCGCTGACCGGCGGCATCGCGGCGCTGCATATCGGAACGAAGGGAACGGACGGAGTATGATTCGCAAATTCGGCATTTTTCTGGAAATGATTAAATTTGAGCATACGATATTCGCGCTTCCATTCGCCTTTATCGGAGCGCTGCTCGGCGCGGTGGTCATGGAGAAACGGCTGCCGGAGTGGAGCGAAATCGGCTGGATCGTACTGGCTATGATCGGGGCCAGAAGTGCGGCGATGGGGCTCAACCGGGTCATCGACAGGGCGATGGACAAACAGAATCCGCGGACGGAGAGACGCGCGATACCGGCCGGATTGCTTCGGACCGGCGAAGTGATGCTGTTCATTATTGCTTCGTTCGCAATATTGTTTATTGCCGCTGCCAAGCTGAATCCTTTGTGCATGAAATTGATGCCAATCGCCGTTGTTATGCTTGTACTGTATTCCTATACGAAACGGTTCACCTGGCTTTGCCATATTGTACTCGGTCTTACGATTGGACTTGCGCCTCTCGGCGGTTGGGTGGCCGTGACCGGTGCTTTTGATTTGCCGGCTTGGCTGCTCTATGCTTCCGTCGCTTTCTGGCTGGCCGGCTTCGATATTATTTACGCTTGCCAGGATTTTGAATTTGACCGCAGGGAAGGCGTGTATTCAATACCTGCCCGCTTCGGTCTGCCCGGAGCGCTCTGGCTTGCCCGGGCATTCCATTTCGTGACTGCAGCCGGTTTTCTGACGCTGTTCTGGCTAACCCAACTCAGCTGGGGCTATCTGCTCGGGGTCGTTATTGCCGCGGCAATCTTATTCTACGAGCACTGGATTGTACGGCCTTCCGATCTTAGCCGCGTCCAAACTGCATTTTTTACGATGAACGGCGTACTGAGCACGGTCCTGTTCGTCTTTACGCTGTTTGATTTGGTGGTGCTTCGCAAATGGTAGAGAGCGGAACCCCAGCGGTGCGCAAGCGCTATGTTGTCGGCATTACGGGCGCGAGCGGATCAGTGTACGGCATCCGGCTGATCGAGGCATTGCTGGCGTCGGAGACGGATGTCCATCTCGTCATAACCGAAGCGGGCTGGCGGGTGCTGAAGGAAGAGCTTGGCTGGAATACGGCAAGACGCCACGAGGCGCTCGAAGCAGTATTCAAAGAGCAGCTGGAAGCGCGCCGGCTCGTGTTTCACCCGAATGCGGACATAGGCGCTTCGATTGCGAGCGGTTCCTTTCGGGTTGAAGGAATGATTATAATGCCTTGTTCGATGGGAACGCTTGCTTCGATTGCGCATGGCATTTCGGATGATTTGATGACACGCGCCGCTGATGTTATGCTGAAGGAAGGTCGCAAGCTGCTGACAGTGCCGCGTGAAACGCCGCTGCATGCGATTCATCTGGAAAACATGCTGACGCTGGCTAAATTGGGCGTGAAGCTGATACCGGCAATGCCGGCCTTTTATTACGGGCCGCAGACGATCGCGGATATGGTCGATTTTCTTGTTGGTAAAGTGCTTGATCAGCTTCAGATAGATCACGATTTGTACAGAAGATGGGGAGATGAGCAGCATGGGGCTAAATCGCCCGATCACCATCGGACGCATTGACTATGCTAATGTTTGGCCGATATTTCATTATGCTGAGGAGCAGCTGCCTGAAGGCCGTTATATCATCGACAGAAGGGTTCCTTCCGCATTGAACCGTGCGATGCAGCAGGGACTGATAGATATCACTGCGATGTCCTCGTTCGCTTACGCTCAAGACGCGGACAACTATTTACTGCTTCCGGATTTGTCCGTGAGCGCCAAAGGGCGCGTCAATTCCATATTGCTGTTTATGAAGGTACCGCTGAAGCAGGTATTGAACGGCGGGAGAATCGCGCTTACCGCGACCTCGGCGACGTCGGTCAATCTGCTGAAAATGATTATGTCCCTCTACTATGGAGCCAATCCTTCGTATGTGACAATGGAGCCCTCGCTGGAGAGCATGCTGGAGGAAGCGGATGCTGCGCTTCTCATCGGCGACCCGGCGATTCACGCTTCCTGGCGCAGCGAGGGGTTAACGGTTATCGATCTCGGGGAGCTGTGGCGGAGTTGGACCGGTTATGGCATGACATTTGCGCTGTTTGCCGTTCGCAAAGAAACGGCGGAGGCCGATCCTGCGGCGGTTGCGACGGTGCTGCACGCCTTAACGGACAGTAAGAGGCTCAGCATGCGGGAGCCTCAGCCTCTCATTGAGAAGGCATGTGCGCAGCTTGGCGGTCTGCGCGAATATTGGAGCCGTTATTTTCAGGAACTGAGTTATAATTTCGGAACGGACGAGCAGGCCGGGCTATCACTTTATTTCGATTATGCGAAACGGCTGGGATTACTGGACCGCGAGGTGCACATGCAATTTTTTGTAGACCATACTGCCCTACAGGTGAACGAATGAAACTACTTGATATTTATGCCAAAATGAAGAGCGATCTCGATGTCCTCGAAGGACAATTGGCGCTTAGCGTCACATCAGACCATGCGCTGCTGACCGAAGCGTCCACGCATCTGCTTAAAGCGGGCGGTAAACGCATTCGGCCTGTGTTCGTGCTGCTTGCCGGCAAATTCGGGCAATACCGTCTTGACGTGCTGCAGCGAATCGCAGTGCCGCTCGAATTGATTCACATGGCCTCACTCGTCCATGACGACGTGATTGATAACGCCGAAACACGCCGCGGACAGCTTACGGTAAAATCCAAGTGGGACAACCGGATCGCCATGTACACCGGCGATTACATATATGGCAAAGCGCTGTCGATCGTGACGGAGCTCAATGATCCGCTTATCCATCAAATATTATCCAAAGCTATGGTTCAGATGTGTATCGGCGAAATGGAGCAGATCCGCGATTTCTTCAACACGGAGCAGTCGGTACGCAGCTATCTGCTTCGTATCCGCCGCAAAACCGCACTGCTGATTGCGGTAAGCTGCCAGCTTGGCGCAATTGCCGCAGGCGCAGACCGGCATATAGCAAACCGTCTGTACCGGTTCGGCTATAATGTCGGAATGGCGTTTCAAATTCGCGACGACCTGCTGGACCTTCTTGGGACGGAGAAGCAAATCGGCAAACCACCTGGTTCCGATATAAGACAGGGGAACATTACGCTGCCGGTTCTGCTTGCGCTGCAGGAGGACGGAGGCCGCGAGAAGCTTCTTATCGAAATAAATAAAATTCGCGAGTCCGACGGAGCAGGGGATACGAAGCGGGCGTTGAACATAATACGTAAGAGTGCCGGCATTCATACGGCCGAAGCAATGGCGGCCCGTTACATCGATAAAGCCATTGATGCGCTTCGCGGATTGCCGGACATTCCGGCCCGAAAAAATTTAACGGACATCGCACATTTTGTAGCCAAACGCAACTATTAGCGGAGCCTGAAGCAAAGGGGAGAATTTGATGGAAAGAACATTTCTGATGGTTAAGCCGGACGGCGTACAGCGCGGCTTGATCGGTGAGATCGTGTCGCGTTTCGAGCGTAAAGGACTAAAGCTGGTTGCCGCCAAGTTCATGCGGATCTCGCCTGAGCTTGCGGAACGCCACTATGCGGAGCATATCGGCAAACCATTCTATCCGCCGCTTGTTCAGTTCATTACTTCCGGACCGGTGTTCGCAATGGTCTGGCAGGGAGACAACGCAATTGCACTTACACGCGCGTTGATCGGTAAAACGAATGCGATCGAAGCTGCACCGGGAACCATTCGAGCCGATTACGCAGTACATACGAATTTCAATCTTATACACGGTTCGGATTCACCGGAGAGTGCGGAGCGCGAAATCGGACTCTATTTCTCACCGCCTGAATTGATCGAATACGAGCAGCTCATACAGAAGTGGATATAATGCGGGGTACAGTCATAGATAGCGGGGGAATGCAGGTTGGAGGATAAGGACTTCGTTCAATTTGTAAAACGCATTAACGATAAAACAAAGATCGATCTCTCACAGTACAAGGAAGCTCAGATGAAGAGGCGCTTGACTACGCTCAGGCAAAAGCACGGTTTTGAAAGCTTCTCCGCTTATTGGGACGCAATTAACAGCGACGGCGGTCTGATGAACGAATTTCTCGACAGGATGACGATTAACGTGTCCGAATTTTGGCGCAATCCAAGCCGGTGGGAGGCGATGGAGAGAAGGTTTCTGCCCGAGCTGCTGCAAGGCGGCGGACGGATCAAGCTTTGGAGCGCGGCATGCTCTACCGGCGAGGAGCCTTATACGCTTGCTATGATCGCAGCCGAGCTTGGAGCGCTTGACCGCACTTCCATTCTTGCTACCGATCTGGACAGCATGGTCCTTCAGAAAGCAGCTCAAGGTGTTTATCACGAGCGGTCGATCCGCGACGTACCCCTGGCCTACATGGATAAATACTTATCCAAACAAGACAAGGAGCATTACGGAGTCGTCGACAGGCTGAAAAAAGCGATAACGTTCAAGCAGCAAAACTTGCTGAACGATAAGTTCGATAGCGATTTCCACATCATTATTTGCCGGAATGTCATGATCTATTTCACCGAGGAAGCGAAGCATCAGCTGTATCACAAGTTTTCAAAGGCGCTTCGTCCCGGCGGATTGTTGTTCGTGGGCAGCACGGAACAAATTTTTTCGCCTTCCCAGTACGGATTCGAATCGGCCGAAACGTTCTTTTACCGCAAGAATGCGTAAGTCCGCGTATATCGTTTTCCAACTTCTCCAATACTAACTGTAACAATCAGATTTGGGGGTGCGTAATGGACAAGCGAAAGGTAATTGCGGCGTATAAACGGGGAATCATAAACATCCATGAATGCGCGCAAATACTCGGACTCGACATCGGTCAAATATCGGGGCTGATCAACGATCCGTACTTATCCGCCGATCCGCATGCGCTGCCAGGCAAACAATCGGTGAACGGTTAAGGTGAAATACCAGGAAGCTGTCAATCGCGACCCTTCAGTCGCGTCGCTGACAGCTTTTTTGCATTTGCCGTCTATTGAGACACGGCGCTGAATTCCTTGTCAAACCGGCATGGCTATACTATAATGAGCAAAGATATTTGGGCAGATATATATAACCGGGTCGACGGCCTTTAGTTGTTCGGTTTGAAGGAGGAGCTTTGGCGTGAGTTTACGTTATTTGACAGCAGGGGAGACGCATGGACCGCAGCTTACGGCAATCATTGAAGGGCTGCCTAGCAACCTGCAATTGGATTTTGAGGAATTGAATTTTCAGCTGCACCGCCGGCAGAAGGGTCATGGACGTGGCCGCAGGATGCAGATCGAGAAGGATACGGCAAATATAGTAGGCGGTGTTCGCCACGGTAAAACCACGGGGGCGCCCGTCGCTTTGGTTGTCGAGAACAACGACTGGAAGCATTGGACGACCGTTATGAATATCGAGCCGATCGAAGGCGGAGACGAAGAGAAGCGCCGCGTGCACCGTCCTCGTCCCGGACATGCCGATTTGAACGGCGGCCTGAAATATAACCTGAAGGACCTGCGCAACGTGCTGGAACGCTCCAGCGCCCGTGAAACGGCGGCCCGTGTGGCAGTCGGCGCCGTAGCGCGCCAATTCCTTGCGGCCTTCGGCATCAAGGTTGCCGGACAGGTTATCCGGATCGGCGAGATCGAAGCTCCGGCCAATGATCTGCCGGTCGAAGAGCTCATCCGGTTGACCGAAGAGTCTCCGGTTCGGGTGGTTGATAAGGAAACGGAAGAGAAGATGACCGCTTATATCGATCAAATTAAAGCGGAAGGCGACTCGATAGGAGGCGTCGTAGAATGCATCGTGGAAGGCGTGCCGATCGGACTGGGCAGCCACGTTCAGTATGACCGTAAGCTCGATGGCCGGATCGCGCAGGCAGTCGTGTCGATTAACGCCTTCAAGGGCTGCGAGATCGGGATTGGCTTTGAAGCGGGAATTCTGAAGGGCTCGCAGGTGCACGACGAAATCCTGTACACGGAGGATCGCGGATTTCACCGTGCATCTAACCGTCTGGGTGGCTTCGAAGGCGGTATGACGAGCGGAGAGCAGATCGTCGTGCGAGGTGTTATGAAGCCGATCCCAACCCTTTACAAGCCGCTGCAAAGCGTCGACATCGATACGAAAGAGCCGTTCACCGCTCAAGTGGAGCGTTCCGACAGCTGTGCGGTGCCGGCGGCAAGCGTCGTGATGGAGCATGTCGTCGCCTGGGAAGTTGCGAAGGCGTTCCTGGAGAAATTCGGCGGCGATTCGATGGAAGAGATCCGCGCCAATTATAATAACTATTTGGCGCAACTGGAGCGATACTAATGCGCGAATATCGTGAATTGACGGTTGAGCTTGGAGAGCGCTCTTATCCGATATTCATCGGGGAAGGGCTGCTCGGCGACGCCGGTGAGCTGTTCGCAAAGCAGGGAATCGGCAAGAAATCACCGGTTATGATTGTGACGGACGATAATATCGCGGGACGGCATCTCGCAAAGCTGGAGGCGGTGCTGGCGGTATCCGGCTACCAGACGACATCTGTGGTCGTTCCGGCGGGCGAGAGCTCCAAATCGTTGACCGTTTTCGAGAGTCTGATTAGCAGGGCGCTGGAGGCAGGACTGGACCGCAAGTCCACGATCGTGGCACTTGGCGGGGGCGTTGTCGGCGATCTTGCCGGCTATGCCGCAGCCGCTTATATGCGCGGCATCAAGTTCGTTCAGGTACCGACGACAATTCTTGCCCACGACAGCAGCGTCGGCGGCAAGGTGGCGGTCAATCACCCGCTCGCCAAAAATATTATCGGCGCCTTTCACCAGCCTGAGCTTGTACTCTATGATTTGGATACGCTCCAAACGCTGCCTCCAAGGGAAGTAAGCGCAGGATTATCCGAGGTTGTAAAGCATGGCCTGATCTGGGATTACGAATTTGTGCAGTGGTGTGACGACAACGCCGACCGCCTTCGCGCGCTTGATCCTGATGCGCTTGGCTACGCGCTTTTCAAAGGATGCAGTGTGAAGGCGGCTGTCGTATCGCAGGATGAACGCGAGAACGACCTTCGTATGATTCTCAATCTTGGTCATACGATCGGTCATGCCTTGGAAGCGGTGGCAGGCTACGGGGAGCTGCTGCATGGCGAGGCGATATCCATCGGAATGGTCGGTTCGGCTCGCCTTGCCGTCAGGCTGGGCGCCCCGGAGGAAGTTTATACGGTGACCAAGCGCGTCTTGTCCCGTGTCGGATTGCCAGTCAGGCTCCCTGCACACCTGGACACTGGTGCGATAATGAATGCAATGATGCACGATAAGAAGTTTCAGGAAGGTACGATGGTCTTCATCGTCCCAACCGCAATCGGTCAAGTTGAGATCAACAATTCGGTATCCACGGCTCTTGTAAGAGAGATTGTGGAACAATTGAAACAGGAGGCGGCTCTCGCATGAGTGTTCGGGGCATACGCGGTGCCATCACAGTGGAAGTAAATGAGGAACAGCCGATACTGCAAGCGACGGTGGAGCTGTTGAACGGCATTGTTAAAGAAAACGGCATTGTGCCGGACGATATATGCAGCGTATTCGTAACTGTAACGGGTGACCTTGACGCGACATTCCCGGCGCGGGCAATTCGTCAAATGGGCGGATGGGAGCTCGTTCCGCTTATGTGCGCGCTTGAGGTGCCGGTCAAAGGGAGTCTGGAGAAATGCATTCGGCTCATGGTGCTTGTCAACACGGATAAAACACAGCGTCAGATCGAGCATGTCTATTACGGCGGAGCGCAAGCCCTGCGGCCGGATTTGACAAAATCATAGCGGAGTACAGCAAAAGCCGGGGAGAGTCGTTGTTCCCCTGCAGCGGGGAATTCACGTATTGACGGACTGTTCGAGCTGGTGTATAGTGTTCTCATACTTGAAGAGTCAGAGTTTAGATGAGCAGAGCTAGGGCTGCGTTTATGACGTGAGATGAGATGAGTAGAGCTGAGCGAAAGTGAAGAGATGACACGAATTCCTATACGGCGAATCGTACGTTTGTCATGCCATACGGCTGTCAGCGTCCGACTATGTCTTGAATTCGCGTTCCGGCACTCATGTTACATCTTCCGACATGAACACTCCTGCTGCGGCGGGAGTTTTTTTATTTGCTGAGTTGATGCTAAAACAAGCTGTGTTTATCCAAGAAAATGCCTTTAAGGAGAGATTGGTATGACAAACGAGCTGCAGCAGGTAATTCGGCTTGCTGGAACGTACAACTTGATTCCAATCGTTCGGAACGTGATGGCGGATACGGAAACCCCGATCCGGCTGTTCCAGCATTTTTACCGCGAGCGCCGCGCTTTTCTGCTTGAAAGCGTCGAAGGCGGCGTCAAATGGGCGCGTTACTCGTTTATCGGAACGGATCCGTTCATGCTGGTACGCGGCAAGAATGGTGAGATGGTTGTGGAGCAGCACGGAACGGAGACCGTGCTCCGCGATAAGCCGATCGAGCTGCTGAAGGCGCACCTGCGCTCATTCCGCAGCCCGTCGATGCCGGACTTGCCGCCGTTTACGGGCGGAGCGATCGGATTTTTCGGTTATGATCTTCTGCAATATTATGAAAAGCTGCCGCCGCACCGTATCGATGATTTGAACATGAACGACCTCCAATTCATGTTTTGCGATCAAGTGATCGTGTTCGATCACTTCAAGCAGCAGATACAGGTAATCGGCAATGTGCATATTCCGCAAGCTGCGACCGACGCTTCGATACAGTCCGCTTATGAGCAGACGGTTGCCAAGATCGAAGCGACGATAGAGCGCCTGCAGCAGCCCCTGCCGACCAACCTGATGGCCGGCGGTGCGATACCGGCCGATCCCGATCTTGGCGATGTCGCATCAAACGTGACGAAGGAACAGTTTCTCTCGAACGTGGATAAGGCCAAGGAGTATATTCGCGCCGGCGATGTTTTCCAGGTAGTGCTCTCCCAGCGCTTCAGCATCGAGACGGAAGTGGATCCGCTCCATGTGTACAGGGTGCTGCGCACGATGAATCCTTCGCCTTATATGTATTATCTGAAAATGGACGACGAAGTGATCGTCGGAACATCGCCCGAGGCTCTTGTTAAAGTGGACGGCGAGCGGGTGGAGACCCGTCCGATCGCCGGTACGAGGCCGCGCGGCAGGACGCCGGAGGAGGATTTGGCGCTTGAGAAGGAACTGCTCGCCGACGAGAAGGAGAGAGCGGAGCATCTGATGCTCGTCGACCTCGGCCGCAACGACATCGGCCGGGTAGCGGAGTACGGATCGGTCCGGTGCGATTCCTATATGGAAATCGAACGTTACTCGCACGTGATGCATATTGTCTCAAACGTATCAGGCAAGCTTCGCGCGGATAAGGATTTCTTCGATGCGTTCACCTCCTGTATGCCTGCCGGAACGGTATCCGGAGCGCCTAAGCTGCGTGCGATGGAGATCATTGCGGAGCTCGAGAACGAAGCCCGCGGCGCTTATGCCGGGGCAATCGGCTATCTCGGTTTCGGAGGCAGCTTGAACACATGCATAACGATCAGAACGCTGATCTTCAAGAACGGCAAGGCGTACATGCAGGCTGGAGCCGGAATCGTATGGGATTCGGTGCCGGAGAACGAATATATGGAGACGGTCAACAAAGCGAAGGGGATGCTCAAGGCGATTCGTATCGCAGAAGCGGCATTTCCCGCTGCCGAGCGGAACGTCAATATGATTAATATCGATTATTACGCGAATGCGAAAGGATGAGCGGAGCGTGACGAACGAAACAATGACGATGCAGCGCGCCCTGGCGTTGGTAGTGGGCGGCAATGATTTGACCCGGGAAGAAGCGCGGGCGGTCATGGGGATTATCATGAGCGGCGAAGCAACTGATGCACAGATCGGTTCCGTCGCTACCGCGCTGCGGATGAAAGGCGAGACCAAGGACGAAATTATCGGTTTTGCCGAAGCGATGCGCGTTTATTCCAATCATGTGCACACCGAACATGAAGGGCTTCTGGACACATGCGGCACCGGGGGCTCCGGCATACACAAGTTTAATATATCGACAGCTTCCGCCATTATCACTTCCGCTGCCGGTGTCCGGGTGGCCAAGCACGGCAACCGCGCAATGACAGGCAAAGCGGGCAGCGCCGATGTGCTGGAGGCGCTGGGGGTCAATATCAATTTGACTGCCGAACAGGCAGCAGATTGCTTGAAGTCGATCGGCATTTGCTTTATGTTTGCCCAGCTTTACCATCCGTCGCTTAAGCATGCGGCAGGTCCGAGGCGTGAAATCGGCATCCGCACGATATTCAACATGCTCGGCCCTCTGACCAATCCGGCGGGTGCAGACCGGCAGATGCTCGGTCTGTATGACCGCTCACGGACGGAAACGGTAGCGCAGGTTCTGGCCGAGCTGGGACTGAAGCGGGCGATGGTGGTGAGCAGCCATGACGGCTTGGACGAGATCAGCATATCGGCGCCGACTCAAATATCGGAGCTTAGCGGCGGCACCGTGCAGACTTATGATATTACCCCCGAGGAGCTCGGTATTTCCGTCCGGCCGCTCGCGGAAGTTGTTGGCGGCGATCCGGCAATGAACGCTTCAATTATCAGGAGCATATTCGACGGCTTGGAGCGCGGCGCATACCGGGACATCGTACTTGCTAATGCGGGCGCGTGCATGTATGTAGGCGGCATTGCCCCTTCGCTTCGTGAAGGCGTCGAAACGGCCGCTGTGATAATAGATTCCGGAAAAGCTGCAGCGAAGCTGCGGCAGCTGGTAGAAACGACAAGGGAGCTGACCTATGTTTCTTGATAAAATCGTAGCCTCGAAACGTAAAGAAGTCGACGATCTGGCGGAAAGCTTCTCGATAAACGACTATGAAAGGCGAATATCGGAACTCGCGCCTTGCAAAGGGTTCGAACGTGCGCTTACGCAAGACAAGAAGCGTTCGCTGGGCCTTATCGCCGAAGTGAAGAAAGCTTCGCCTTCCAAAGGCCTGATCCGTCCGGATTTCAATCCGGTCGAGCTGGCCCGCACTTATGAAGCGGCAGGAGCCGATTGCATTTCGGTGCTGACGGACAGCGACTATTTTCAGGGCAGCAACGAATATTTGACGTTGGTTCGCGGGGCGGTCGACCTTCCGCTGCTGCGCAAGGATTTTACGATCGATTACCGGCAAATTTACGAAGCGCGTGTCATCGGCGCCGACGCGGTGCTGCTGATCGCGGCCATTCTTCGCCCGTCGCTGCTGCTTGAGTTTCACGATCTGGCCAAATCGATCGGTCTCGACGTCCTCATTGAAGTGCACGACAGGGAAGAGATGGAGTCGGTACTCGGACTCAGTAAAGCGACGCTGGTCGGCATTAATAACCGCAATCTGCAAACGTTCGAAACAGATCTCAAAACGACGGAGCAGCTGATCAGTCTAGTGCCGCCCGGCGTTACGGTCATAAGCGAGAGCGCCATCGCATCCGGGAGCGATATCGCTTATTTGCAAGCGGTTGGCGCAAGCGGCGTTCTCATCGGGGAGCATTTCATGCGGCAGCATGATGTCGGAGCCGCGGTTGAGCAGCTTATGGGGCCGGTGACGGGATCATGAATAGCGAGGCTGCCCGCAGCAGCGGCACACGGGTCAAAATTTGCGGGCTGCGCGATGCCGGGACGATCCGTGCAATGGACGGTTTGCCGGTCGACGAGATCGGCTTCATGTTCGCCAACAGCAAGCGCCGGGTATCGCCCGAGCTTGCGGGCAGGTTGATTGGCGAAGTGCGAAGCCTGCAAACCCCGGATGGCCTTTCGCCGAGAGCAGTCGGCGTCTTTGTTGGGGCAACCCTCGAGCAGCTCAGAGAGCTGCTTGCCGTGGCGCCGCTCGATGTGGTGCAGCTTCACGGCGAGGAGTCTGCGGATCTGTGCGCGGCTATTCGGAAGGAGCTTGGCGTTGAGGTCTGGAAGGTGTTCCCGGTGACGGGCTTGCCGTCGGATGGCCCTTCGCGGCTGTTTCCGTATCTCGGCGCGGTCGATGCGGTGCTGATCGATACTGCAGGGGGCGGGACAGGACGGCCGTTCGCCTGGGACGAAATAAACAGCTACAAGGAAGCGGCGAAACAAATCGGTGTTCCGCTCTATGTTGCCGGCGGCCTTCATCCCGGCAACATCGGTGAACTGCTTGACGTCTATACGCCGGATGGCGTGGACGTGTCCAGCGGCGTCGAGACGGACGGTGTGAAGGATACGGAAAAAATCCGACTTTTTGTCGAAAGGGTGAAGCTGCATGAATCAAGTGCCGGACAGTAACGGACGCTTCGGCAAATTCGGCGGTCGTTATGTGCCTGAAACGCTCATGAACGCACTGCTTGAACTGGAAGAAGCCTACAATCATTATTCGAAGGATCCAGACTTTATCGCTGAAGTCCGCAATTTATTGAATAAATATTCGGGACGTCCAACGTCCCTTTATTACGCCGAACGGCTCTCCGAGCATTTGGGCGGCGCTAAAATATACTTAAAGCGCGAGGATCTGAATCATACCGGAGCCCATAAAATCAACAACACGATCGGACAGGGCGTGCTCGCCAAGCGAATGGGCAAGACGAAAATCATCGCTGAGACCGGCGCCGGCCAGCATGGTGTTGCTTCCGCCACTGTCGCAGCGCTGCTCGGCCTGGAATGCAAAGTATTTATGGGCGAGGAGGACACGAAGCGCCAGGAGCTGAATGTTTTTCGAATGAAGCTGCTTGGCGCCGAGGTCGTACCGGTTATGTCGGGGACGCGTACTCTGAAGGATGCATGCAACGAAACGCTTCGTTACTGGGTCAGCCATGTGGACGATACGTATTATATTCTCGGCTCGGTGACGGGACCGCATCCTTATCCTATGATCGTCCGCGATTTTCAACGTATTATCGGCGACGAGTCGCGCGAGCAGATCCAGAAGGAAGCCGGACGGCTTCCGGATTATATCGTTGCGGCGGTCGGCGGCGGGAGCAATGCAATCGGCATGTTCTACCCGTTTATCGGAGACAAGTCGGTAAGGCTTATCGGCGTGGAAGCGGCAGGCAGGGGAATTGATACGGAGGAGCATGCCGCGACGATGACCAAAGGCCGCCACGGCGTATTCCAAGGCTCGCTCAGTTACGTGCTGCAGGATGAATTCGGTCAAGTGCAGCCTGCTCATTCGATCTCGGCAGGCCTAGATTACCCCGGAATCGGTCCCGAGCATGCGTACCTGAAAGATACCGAGCGCGCACAATATGTGCCGATAACGGACGCGGAAGCGCTGGAAGCGCTGCAGCTGCTCTCCCGCAAGGAAGGGATTATTCCGGCGCTTGAATCGGCTCATGCGATTGCCGAGGTGATGAAGCTGGCACCGACGCTGCGCCAGGATCAGATTATCGTGGTCAGCTTATCCGGACGGGGAGACAAAGACGTGCAGGCAATCATGGGGTATCTGGGAGGTTCGGGCGATGACCATTAATCGTATTGATGCTGCATTCGCTAAGCTTCGGGAAGAGGGCAGGACTGCGCTTATTCCGTTTCTTACGATAGGCGACCCCGATGCAGTCACGTCGGTTGAAATTATTAAGACGCTTGAAGAAGCCGGCGCCGATATGGTTGAACTGGGTGTTCCGTATTCCGACCCGCTTGCGGACGGTCCGGTCATTCAACGGGCGTCCGAGCGGGCGCTGAAGCATGGCAGCATTACAATCGTTGATTGTATACAGGCTGCCGAAAATGCCCGCAAGGCCGGCGTGGAGCTGCCGTTCATATTATTTACTTACTTTAACCCGGTTCTCCAGTACGGTTTGGAGCGGTTTTTCCGGCTTATCGTCGATAAAGGTATCAGCGGTCTTATTATTCCCGATTTGCCGATCGAGGAAGACACTGAGGTGCGGGCGATGGCGGAGCAAGCGGATATCCACCTGATTCCGCTTGTCGCGCCAACCTCCCACGACCGCGTCGCACGAATCGCGCGTAAAGCGCGAGGCTTCGTGTACTGCGTTTCATCGCTTGGCGTTACCGGAGTACGAGCTGATTTCCACCAGGGCATCGACGAGTTCTTGTCTGCTGTCAGAGAGGCCGCGACGGTACCGATTGCTGTAGGCTTCGGCATATCAAGCCGCGAGCAGGTAGAGCGGTTTGGAAAGCAGGCCGACGGCGTCGTCGTAGGCAGCGCGATTGTCCGTAAAATCGAGGAAGTTCTGCCGCTCCTTCAAGCGGAGGACACGAAGCGGGAAGGGCTTGCTCGAATATATGAGTTTGTCAGCGAATTAAAGGGTTAGCGGTTGAGGGTTAATTGCCCCAATGCTTTCAATGTTTAATAGTGCCCTTCATTGGCTTCAGCGGCCGAATGAAGGGCTTCTTTCTGGCCGCAGCGCGGCAAAGAACGGCAAAGCCGGGTTCTTCTTGCCATCCGGTTGAACGGTCAGAGGGATCAAGCCGAGCATAGGCAGCAAAAGCCGTTCGATCTGGTACTTTAAAACAGCCCGAACTTATGAGACAATGAAACACGTAGCTATTCAAACAGGAAAGCAATTTTGATGAGGTGATCACAAGTGCAACCGAAGCAAAGTATCGTCCATTTGCCCGTTTATCAACCCGGCAAGCCGGTTGAAGAAGTCAAGCGTGAGCTGGGACTGAAGGAAGTTGTTAAGCTTGCCTCCAACGAGAACCCGTTCGGATGTTCGGAGAAAGCCAAAGCCGCAATTCAAGAAGAACTGGCCAATGTAAGTATTTATCCCGACAGCTTCAGCACGGCGCTTAGCGCAGCTGTGGCCGACCATTTGCAGGTGGACCGGAAGCAGCTGATTTTCGGAGCCGGTTCTGATGAGGTTATACTTATGATTGCCCGAGCTTATCTGTCCCCGGGCGACGAATCGATCATGGCGGATGAAACATTCCCGCAGTATAAACATAACGCAGAGATCGAAGGCGCGACCATAATCGAAGTGCCTCTTAAGAACGGAACCCACGATTTGCCGGCCATGCAGGCAAAAGTAACGGAACGGACGAAAATCATCTGGATTTGCAATCCGAATAATCCGACCGGTACCATTGTAGGCCGGGAAGAGCTGGCCGCATTTATGCGTCAGGTGCCAAGCAGCGTGATCGTCGTGCTTGACGAAGCATACTACGAATATGTAACGGACGCCGCGTATCCGGATAGCCTGGCGCTGCTGCGCGAGTTCAATAATGTTGTCGTGCTGCGCACTTTCTCCAAAGTCCACGGCCTGGCGTCGCTTCGCATCGGCTACGGTGTCGGCCACGCTGACGTCATTCATTACGTCAACCAAGTGCGCGAACCGTTCAATACGACCCGGTTCGCTCAAGCTGCGGCTGCCGCTTCCCTTGCCGACCCGGCGTTCATCGATGGTTGTAAAGAGCGAAATGCGGAAGGACGGCACTATTTGTGCGGAGAATTCGACCGGATGGGTCTTTCCTATTTCGAGCCGCACGGCAATTTCGTCATGTTCGATGCGAAATTGGAATCCCAGAAAGTATTTGACGGTCTTCTTCGCCGGGGAATCATATCGCGCGCCCGCTGGACATATTATCCGACTCATATACGGATAACGGTAGGAAGCCGGGAGCAGAACGAGAAATTTATCCGTGCGCTGGAAGAAGTGCTGCAAGAAGCGGCGGTGCTTGGTTAATATTATGACTAAAATCGCGATATTCGGCGTCGGGCTAATCGGCGGTTCGCTCGCGCTTTGCTTCAAGGGCAAGCCGGGGCTAACGGTCGTCGGTCACTCCCCGCGCGAATCATCCGCAGCCAGATACGTCGAGCGTGGCGTTGTCGATTATGCGACAACGTCCATGCGCGACGCGGTGGAAGGCGCGGATTTTATTTTTCTATGCGTACCGGTAGGGAATTTGGAGCAGTATGTTCTTAAACTTAGCGAGATGCAGCTTAAACCTGGATGCATTATAACCGACGTCGGCAGCACGAAGGCTTCCGTCGCTGCGTCCGCCAAAGCGTTTCTTCAGAATAATGTGACGTTTATCGGCGGCCATCCGATGGCGGGAAAGGAACAATCCGGAGTCGAAGCGGCATCCTTGCATCTGTTCGAGAACGCATTCTATGTTCTTACCCCGGACGAATCCACTTCCCAAAACGAGGTGGACAAGCTGTCTGAGCTGTTGAAGCTGACGCGGGCCCATATCGTCCATGTCGAACCGCAAGAACACGACGAGATCGTCGGTGCGATCAGCCATCTTCCGCATATTATTGCTGTTGCCCTTGTTAACCAGATTGGACGGTACAACGAATCCAACCCCCTGTACGGCGTGCTCGCGGCAGGCGGATTCCGGGATATAACCCGCATCGCATCAAGCGAACCCGTCGTATGGCGTGATATACTCGTTAACAACCGCAATGTTCTGCTTAAGCTTCTTAGGGATTGGAACGGAGAAATCGGAAGCTTCATCAGCATGCTTGAGAGGGACGACGGCGAAGGCATCGAGAAGGCTTTCAAGGAGGCGGGCCAATTCCGCGGCCAACTTCCGGAACGGCGTAAAGGCATGATCCAATCCATCTACGAGTGTTATATCGATGTGCCGGATGAACCGGGAGTAATTGGAAAAGTGGCCACGGAGCTCGGCAACAGCCGAATTAATTTGAGCAACATTCATATCATCGAGAGCAGGGAAGACGTCCCCGGCGTACTCCGATTGTCATTCCGTACTCAGGAGGATCTCGATCAGGCAGTGGAAAAATTGGGACAAATAGGTTTTTCTGTACATTTTTAAAAAATCCGAATTTTTTATGAAAACGCTTATTGACAGAATGTAAACGGATACATATAATAAAGGTACAGTATGGTTTCTCTCCACTCCTATCCAATCCACCGCACTTAGTGCGGGACCGCCTTTATAGGCGGTCTTTTTTTTGTGCTTCAATGGAACATAATTCGGTTTTCATCCGTCTAATTAAGAAGGAATCTCCGGTTAGTGGATCATATACGGACCGATGGCTGCGCAATGCTCTTAATTTGGGATTCTACTCTTAAGCGCTTCCAGTAATTTTGCAAAAAATTTATCCATCGATGGCTTACAGTTATGTTACAATAGACGTGTTCATTGTAAAAATGTGGGATACCAAAACATGTCGAAAGAAGCAGGAATTTTGTCGCATTTCACGAATTTAATTCGTATACATAGAGCGTTTGGTTTTTTTCTTTATAACAGCGCAACTTTTTACTCTCGTCTCGGTACAATATTATACCGAAGCGGGATACTCCTATGGCCAAGGAGGGTCGCCCGCAATGACCGATTCCCAGTTAATACGCGAAATTAAAGACGGTAACGTACAGCTCTATTCGGAACTTATGCGGCGATATCAACGTAAAATCCTTGCCTTCATATATCATATGCTCAAGAGCTCGAAGCTGGAGCTCTTGGCGGAAGACTTATGTTCCGAGTCATTTTACAAAGCGTATCGCAGTCTGCATTCGTTCAGGGAAGTCGATGCTTCCTTTTCCACCTGGCTGTACACCATAGCAAGAAATACGGTACTTAGCGAACTGCGTAAACAAAAAACAGGCAATGTCTCACTCGACGAGATCGGCTTCATGCCGACTGCCTCTTTGGATTCCGTTCCGGAGCACCGATTGCTGAGAAGCGAGCGGATGTCTATGGTTCGGGAAGCAATCAACAGTTTGCCGGAGAAACAGCGTTCTGCGCTTATTTTACGGGAATACGACCAGTTGGACTATCAGGAGATTGCCAGCATTCTCGGTCAAACTGTAAGCTCCGTCAAATCCCTGTTATTTCGTGCGCGCAGCAGTGTTAAGGTTCAGCTTGAACCGTATTTCGGCGATTCGCCATTGCTGGAGGAATACGAGGGGATGAAAATGAGATGAATTGCCTCCAAGTTCAACAATCGTTTGGCGTGTACTGGGATTTACCCGAGAACGATATGGAACGAAAGATGGTCGATGAACATCTTCTAACCTGCAGCGCTTGCAGAGAGGAGTTTCAGATATGGGAGGAGAGCGAACAGCTCATCCGCGGTTTCTCCGACAATGTCGAGGAAATCGGACCGGTTGACCACGTCAACCATGAGGTTATGAACCGGATTTATAACGAGCAGTCATGGTTGATGCCCGTGGCGACACGAAGCTACCAATTTACACGGACCTTTCGCCGCAACGTAACTGCGGTAGTCGCCTTCTGCATGGCAATGTTCGTCTGCGGCTTGTTCTATCTGCTTATCGGATATAACGGCTCATCCTCGGCCGATGTTGCCAAGCTGACAGGCATGCTGGAGACCGCCGACGCCACAAGCGACAGTTCCGTAATCGGAGCCGATTTTTATGCGGACGTGCCTGTTGCCAGCATCAGCGATCCGATCGTGCTAAGAGTAGTTCCGACGGTGCCCCAATATTGGGTAGCACTTTCATTGCTCGGCATGATAATGGCGCTGCTTATTCTTAACTGGTTTTCCCGTACTCGTAACTGATGTACCATTCAGCTCCGCTCCAGCATACACTGCTGGAGATTTTTAATTTATGTTATCGTACAATGATCTCTTGAAAGAGGGGACTTTTCTTGCGAATCGGACTTATACGGCACGGTAAAACGGAATGGAACAGGCTTGGCAAAATACAAGGTCAAACGGATATTCCCCTGAATGCTGAAGGCCGCAAACAAGCCGAAGCGCTGGCACAGCGTCTGAGCAGGGAGGAATTACGCTGGGATGCGGTCATTTCCAGTGACTTAAGCAGGGCATATGAAACGGCGCGGATTATTGCCGAAACTCTATCCATTCCGCTCTTGCCTGGTGATACAAGGCTAAGAGAACGCTACTTCGGCGATATTGAGGGGACAACGGAAGAGGAGCGTCTTGCCAAATGGGGAACGGACTGGCGCCGCAGCGAAAGTGGTCAAGAGTCGGACGAATCGGTCCGCGCGCGCGGACTTTCCTTTGTTGAGGAAGCCGCATCTGCCAGGCCGGGCTGCAATCTTCTCGTTGTGACGCACGGAAGCTTACTAGCTCAGCTGCTGAAAGGAATGTGCGACCGACTGGAGGATAAACCGATTCTGAATATGTCATTAACCATTATGGAACGGGCTGGAAAACAGTGGACTTCGCTGCTCCATGGCTGTACGCTTCATCTGGAGCAACCGGTTCATAATCAAAATTAATGATCAAAGCTGCCAGGCCGCATTTGCGGTTCATGCAGCTTTTTTTTATTTTCGGAGGTTATAAATTTCGTCAATGTTCCCATAATGGTAGTAAACCTGTAAGAGGAACCGGGAATGGGGGGCTGAAGATGAATTTGGCGGACATGCTTAGTTATGCGGATATCGGGCAGTTAAGCCGGATTGCAACGACCTACCGCTGCGAGTGCAACGGTAATTCGAAAAATGAGTTGATCCAGTCTATTTTGTCTACGGTTAACCGCAGGGACGTCTTTGAATCGCAGATCAGCTCGATGAAGCTGGAAGATTTGAGGTTCATTAATTCACTGCTGTTCGATCCAAGAGATTCTTTCAGCTTGGAAGAGCTCGTAGCTCGTGTTCAACAAAGTAAGTTTGGCAGTCCGCCAAGCGAGGCCGCAGCCGCTCCTTCAATGATAGTGAAGCAGGAGAAGGCAGCCGCAGCCGTGAAGAAAAGCTCCAAAAGAACAAAGACAGTTAAAGAGCCTGTGCCGGAAAGCGGGCCTAGAGAAACGATTTCCCGGTTTAAACAGTACGGTTGGCTGTTTAACGGCTATTCCGGTCCAAACCGCTATTTATTTCAAGTGCCGGCAGATTTGAAGGAACGTTTCAAGGACACGCTGGAACGAAAGTTCGTGTCGCAGGCCGTGTATGCGAACGATGAACCGCTTGCTTACCGTGACGAACAGCAGCTGCTCGGCGAAGATGTCATGCAGTTTCTCACCTTTGTCTATCATAATGAAATACCGCTTACCTCGGACGGCGTCATGTATAAGCGAAGCGTGCTGCAAATCATGGATCGATTGGGAGTGAAAGAATCCCTTCCCACCCGGGGGGAATGGCGGTTCGGGTACGGGCGGAGAATGAAAGACTATCCGAACAGGATGTCCCTAATCTACGACTATTGCTATTACAACGGCTGGATTTCGGAATCCGATTCTTTGCTGACGTTGACTGATGCGGGAAGGGAACGCCAGGCCTTGCGTTCGCCGGAGCAGCCGGACAAGCTCTACCGGTTCTGGCTGAGGCTGTATAAGGGAGCTATTCCGAATATAAGAGCGATCGTGCATTGGATCGATAAGCTTTCCCATAAATGGGTTAATGCCGATTCGTTAAAGCTTGCTCTAACCCCTTACATAAAGCCGTTCTACTATGACCAACCGGAGACGATACTGGAGCAGCGGATGCTCGGGATGATGATGCATCTCGGCCTGCTTAGGATCGGAGAGCATGCCGAACAGGGACAAGTGATTCGGATGACTCCGCTGGGCCGCTCGATTGTCGCAGGACTCAGCATAGAAGACGATGCGATCATTTTGAGCTGAAGACCGGGCTTGCTGGGTTATGGCACATTCGTCGGCAGCAGGGCCATCGTCACTGACGGCGATGGCTGCGATGAATATGCTTTAATAGAGCCGGTTCGCTCGTATGTTGAAACAACGTGCAGAGTTCCCCCACCTATATGCTTTCACTTGGATCGCCTGCTAAAGTCGCCTGAAGATCGGACAGAAGACAATTGGCAACGTATGAGACGGACGATGGAAAGCTTGATGGCGAAATGAATGAATATAGGATCTCTTAGACATGGTGTTGGAGGTGTATCCTATGGACAAAATGAAAGTAACTTACGAAGCGATGCTCGGACTTGCCGCCGAGATGGTGCTTGACGACGCCGTACTTAAATTCCGCACGGATCGCTTGTACCAGGAAATCGATAACGCTCTTGCCTCAGGGGACAAGGATACGTTCCGTCGTTTGACTGAAGAACTGAAAATGCTGCATGCCTGAACGATGGCGTGAGTTCCCGCTTTAATAGGCCTGCTGCGGCACGGATAAATATCCGTCAGCTGCGGCGGGCCGTTTTTTTGTCGGAAGGAATGTGATAGGATAATAGGATAGAGAAACAAGGAATGGTGAAACGATGAAATTCAGCGAACTAACCCCGGAACAGTGGGCGGAACTTCAGCCTTATTTGGATACGGCGGTACTTCCGGTTACGGGAATGTCGGGTTCTGAAATGCCTTATGAAGCAACCGAAGCGCTCGAGAGGCTGCGCGATGTGCTCGATTTGATCGAGGTCCCGTTCAAGGGCAGGGTCGTTACATACCCGGCATGTCATTATGGAGAATGGAGCGAAGAAACCGTAGAACAAGTCGCCAAGCTGTGCACGAATTTAAAGCTGCGCGCTGGATTCAGGTACGTCGTCATTGCGACCGCTTCTGCCGCACCGGAAAAGGCAGTCAAGGAGACTGGAGCGGATGTGGTTATCGGTCCCGACCTCGAAGGCTGCTTGCCGAGCTCATCATCCGTTGGAGATTCGATTCGACGTCTATGGCTCGGCCGCTAGATCCGAATGATTCCGCCGTATTGCATAAGCAGACACCGGTTTGGGAAAAACAAATGCCAGAGAAGGCCAATTGTGACAAAATGATAACAAATTATAGACTGGATTTTGTTCGGTTATGCAAATTGCCTGCCATATTCTTGACGCTCTAAAGCACCTAGGCTATTATAGGTAATGTCCTAGTTCGTCGTACGTTTTGCCTTCTCCGGCAGAACGCAAGATATGGCTCAGCAAAGGGGGTAGAACAGTAGATGAGTGACCACGAACATCAAGAAACCGCGCATCGGTCGGTAAAACGCAGCGGGATGTCCAGGCGTCAATTTTTGTCGTATACGCTCGGCGGCGCCGGCGCGTTCATGGGTGCGGGAATGATACTCCCGATGGTGCGATTCGCGGTTGATCCGATTTTACAGAAAAAAGCGGGCGGCACGTGGATTAAAGTCGTCGAGGCAAACAAAATAACCAATGAACCGCAAGAATTCAAATTTCAAATTCACCAGGTTGACGGTTGGTATATCAGTGACCCCGAATTGACCGCGTGGATCTCCAAAGATCAGCAGGGCAAACCGTTTGCGCTTTCACCGATTTGCAAACATTTGGGGTGTACGATTGCATGGAACACAGAGAAAAACAACGAGTATGTTTGTCCATGTCATAACGCGCACTATACCCAGGAAGGTAAGAACCTGGTCGTTGCGCCGAAGCCGCTGGACGAATACCAGTTGAAGATCGAGAACGATTGGATTTATCTCGGGCCGATCATTCCGAATACACGTTTCAAATAAAGGAGGGCGTAAGCTCAGATGTTAAAAGGTATGTACAACTGGATTGACGAACGTCTTGATATTACGCCGATGTGGAGGGACGTGGCGGACCATGAGGTACCGGAGCACGTTAACCCTGCGCATCATTTCTCCGCGTTCGTGTATTGCTTTGGCGGACTGACGTTTTTCATTACGGTCATTCAAATTTTATCCGGTATGTTTCTTACGATGTATTTCGTGCCGGATATCATTAACGCTTACAAGAGCGTCGACTATCTTCAGCACAAAGTGGCGTTCGGCGGAATCGTCCGCGGTATGCACCACTGGGGAGCGAGTCTTGTAATCGTGATGATGTTCCTGCATACGCTTCGCGTCTTCTTCACGGGATCTTATAAAGCGCCCCGTGAAATGAACTGGGTCGTCGGCATGCTCATTTTCTTCATCATGCTAGGCCTCGGCTTCACCGGCTACCTTCTGCCGTGGGATAACAAAGCGTATTTTGCGACAAAGGTCGGTATCCAGATTGCCGAATCTGTACCGTATATCGGTACATATATTAAAGAATTGATGCAAGGCGGAGAAATCGTCGGCGCTGAAACGTTAACGCGATTTTTCGCCATACACGTATTCTTCTTGCCAGGCGCGCTCCTTGCGCTTCTAGCGGCGCACTTCTTTATGATCCGAAAGCAAGGCATTTCGGGACCACTATAAGCGGAAGGGAGGCATTTTGCGAATGGCACATGGCCACAAATCGAACGAGAAAGTAGTGTTCGTCGGCGACTCGCGGGTTCGTAAGCGTACGGCCACAGGCCCAAGCGTTCCGCCGGATTATTCTGCATACCCGGGGAAATCGGAAGCTTTCATCCCAAACTTCCTGCTCAAGGAATGGATGGTAGGTGTTGTCGTACTCGTCGGTTTCCTTATCCTAACCATTGCGGAACCGGCGCCGCTCGGCTATCCGGCAGATCCGACTAACGCCGCGTTTATACCGATGCCGGACTGGTACTTCCTGTTCCTGTATCAATTTCTGAAATTGCAATATGTATCCGGCCAATATGTCGTTCTCGGCACGGTAGGCGTTCCAGGCGTCGCTTTCGGCGCGCTGCTGCTTGCTCCGTTCCTTGATACGGGCAAGGAACGCCGTTTCTACAAGCGTCCGATTACAACAACTTTAATGATATTGTCGCTTATCTCGGTCGTCTATTTAACGAAGCAGTCGTGGGATCACTACCAGCATGAGCTGTCGCTGACCAATACGATTCCAGAGCATATTGAACGTGAAGAGAAGGCCCGTGAAGCTGCGGCGAAAGGGCAGGAGCCCGGTCAAGCGCAGGAGGAAGCGAAAAGCATTCCGTTAGTCGATAAAGACGATCCCGCTGTTGAAATTACCAAGAAAGCCCAGTGTGTATCTTGTCATGGCGCAGATCTTAACGGTAATGAAGGAGCAAGAGTTCCATCCCTTCACGGCATTGGAGATCTTTTAACGAAAGAGGAGCTCGTCGATATCGTGACCAACGGTAAAGGCGGAGGTAAAATGCCTGCTTTCAAAGATACGCTCAGCGCAGACGAAATTGATAAATTAGCAACCTGGCTTGCGAAGCAGAAGAAAGCCTGATTACTTAAAGAAGAGCAAAAAACCTGATCGTTAATTCGATCAGGTTTTTTTGAATCATCTGCCCGGATATTTTCCCTGTTTCGTTCTTGTATGATCAATCCTCATGATGAAAGGGTGGCCTTCTTGCCGTCAATCTCGTTTTTTTGGAGCCGGTCATTTTTGACAAGCCGTATAATGCTCTGGACGCTGCTTCTCGTCAATACGGGCGGGACCGTTTACGGCTATATCTGGTATGGTAATCAAATAGAATATACGATTAGCAACCACCCGCTTTGGCAGGTCATCTTTGTGCCGGACAGTCCCACGGCCAGTCTCTTTTTTACCCTATCATTGTTATTTCTGCTGTTTCCTGCAGCTGGAAAGCCTTCGGCCGCTTATATCGCGCTGCGCTCCATCATTGAAGCCTTGGCTGTCGTAACGTCGATAAAGTACGGGATATGGGCGGTTTCAATGATTGTGGCAGGCGGTGCACAGGGGGATCCGCTCGTATGGCAGGATTATATGCTTATGGTGTCCCATCTCGGTATGGCAATTGAAGCGCTGTTGTTCGTGAGGTTTATGATATTCGGGCGAACTGCCGCCGTTATAGCCTTGATTTGGCTGCTTGCAAACGATACGGTCGATTACACGTTTAATGTTTTCCCATGGCTACCTAAGGTGTTGAACGACGAATTGGGAGCAATCCGGACATTTACGATTGGATTGTCGATTTTCAGTCTGCTCGTAACGAATCTGGCGATGAAATTTCGAAAGGTCTAATATTGGACATCCCCCCATACAGTGGTAATGGAGGGGATGATCGTGAGAACGTCATCGATGTTGTGGCTATTATTGTTCTTGGCCGTGCTCATAATCGCTGCTTCGGGCTGCGGCGGCAAGCAGACGACGGATCTGACCGGCGGGAGGCTCGAGGAACCTGTCGCAGCCGCCGGTCCTAACACGCTGCCGGAAGGAACAATGAGACTTGGTAAATTATCGGAGCAGTTATACGCAGCTGCTAACAGCGGTAACCGGCAGCTCGCTTATTCGCTTGCCGCCCGCTTGGAGAAGCAGGCGGAGTCGCCGGATATTCGGAAGCTTGGGACTGCTGAAGGCTGGGAGGCATTTGACCGAAGTCTGATCGAGGCTAGACAGCTGCTGTCACGACAGGGGGCAAGCTTGCAATGGTACGGACAAGCTGCACGGTTAAAACTGGCGGCGGATGCTCTGATCGGGCCGGGTGCCCCGCTGTGGCTTCAATATGAGGATGTCCTTCACGACGACTGGAACAGAATGCGGCAAGCGTGGCACTCGCAAAACGGGAACCATGCGGCATCTGCTTTGGAAGCGATAAAGATTTACAGCGAGCATGTGCAGAGGTTTGAGTTAGCCGCCTTAATGCAGAGACCCGCTATACTCGTTACATCACTGCAGGAGCAAATTCGGTATACCGAACGGATACTTGAATCGTCTCGGCGGGCAGACGGAAATTCCGAGGCGGTCATTGCCGCTTTTGACTCGCTTAACCAAGCTGCCAACCGCTTATTCGGCAGGATGAATGATGTGGAAACAATCATTGGGCCTGCAGGGGGCATCACCCGGAATACAGGCGGAACAATCGGTGAGCAGATGGCCGTACTGTTCATTTCGGCGTTCGTTATGAGCATCCTCGGTTTTGCCGGCTGGCGGAAGTACGCTTACGAGCGGCATCATGGCGTGTCTGCGGTGCCGAAAAAAATCGATGAAGGGAAGAGATTCCTCTGAACGCCGCTCCCTCATCGGAATTACTCTTCTTTAAATCCTTCGCCAAGCACATCGTGAACGTCCGATATAACGATAAAAGCAAGCGGGTCGATACTGCGCACGATCGTCTTAAGCCTCCCCATTTCATGACGGGCGACGACACAGTATACGACCTGTTTTTGTTTGCCCGAAAAAGCTCCTTTAGCGGGAAAAAGCGTGATTCCGCGATCCATTTCTTTGGAAATCAGCGACGCCATATACTCGCCGTCGTCTGTGAAAATGGAGAAAGCTTTGGCGGCGTACGCCCCCTCCTGGATAAAATCAATTACCCTCGAAGCAATAAAAACGGCAACGAGCGTATACAGAACTTTTTCTTTCGATATATACAAGAGCGAGGAGCCGATTATAACGGCGTCCAGCGTCAAAATAATTTGCCCCATGCTCCAGCCTCTCATTTTCGACACTATTCTTGCCACGATATCGGCCCCGCCGGTTGTGCCGCCGAACCGAAACACGATGCCGAGACCGAGGCCGAGCGTTACACCTGCGTACAGAGCGGCAAGTATGTAATCATTTGAAGTCCGAAAAGGAATAATCCAGCCTAATTTGATGAGCCTTTCCATCAATGCGAGAAAGATGGAGAGCGAAACCGTTCCGAAAATGGAATAACCGATCTGAGTCCGGCCCAGAATTCGCCATCCGATCAGGAAAAGCGGTATATTCAGCACAAGCGTGGAGACGGACAAGGGCCAGCCGAGAGCGTAATTAAGCAGAATCGCAATGCCTGTTACGCCGCCTTCCATTAACTCGTTCGGTATTATGAAATAATTCAGTCCAAACGCATAGATTGCCGTTCCCAGCATGACAAGGGGCAAGGTCCGCAGCAGCGCCGGCAGTCGTTTCATCAAGGTAAAGTTCAACTCCTCTATTCTGGCACCGGATGGACATATCTCACCTTATTATGGCTCTTTTTAAGGCGAATCAAAAGCATTGTTTTCAATGGCGCTTTGCGATAACATATGGAGAGTACAATGGAGGACAGAAAGGAAAGAGAGCGATGTCTGAAAAATCTCTTGCCGATATTCAGCGGGAGGTTGACCAATATATCTCGCAATTTAAGGAGGGCTATTTCAGCCCATTGTCCATGCTGGCGCGGATGAGCGAAGAAGTCGGCGAGCTGGCCCGCGAGGTCAACCATCAATTCGGCGAGAAGCCTAAAAAAGCGGACGAAGCCGAGAACTCCATTGAAATGGAGCTTGGCGACATTTTATTTATTGTCGTATGCTTTGCGAATTCGCTGGGCATTGATCTTGCCGAAGCGCATGACCGTGTGATGAATAAATTCAATACGCGGGACGCGAACAGGTGGACGCGAAAAAACGTCGAACCGTAATCGGGGTCCGTACATATGCTGTACCATCAACCTGTGTACAAGGAGGATGGGCGGATGGACGGAGAGAGCAGTGTGAAAAAAGCTTACGAAGCCATCCTTGGCGGCGATTTCGAGCAAGCCATTGCGCGTTTCGAAGAGGCGATTGCGCTCGAGCCTGCCAACTCGGCGGCTTATTACAAATGTTCGATTACATGCGCAAGAAGCGGGAAATGGCAAAAAGCGGTGTTTTATGCGGAGAAAGCCGTAGAGCTCGATCCTGGACAGGAAGAATATCGTTTCCACTTGCAGACGGTTCAGTCGAAACAGCTGACTATCGAGGCAGAGGCCTGTTTGGCGCATAATCCAGCGGAGACCGAGAACGCGCTTGAAATGCTGCTGGAAGCCTCGCGGCTCGATCCGTTGAACATGGAGGCGCTGCTGCTTCTTGGAGCCGCATATGCGTCTTTGAACCGTTACGAGGAAGCTGCCGTTCACGCGCGGGAGGCAACAAGGCTGAATCCCGAGCACTCCGCAGCACGCCGGTTATTGGCTGATGTCAATCGTAAAAGGCGTGCGGTTCAGGCTTACGGCGGCAAACGAAGAATACAAAAAAGGAACAGGTGACTATATTGACGGAATTGATTAAAGTAGTGGTAACGGGAGCAGCCGGCCGGATGGGCCGGGAGGTTGTGAAAATGGTACTACAGGACGAACAGATGCAACTTGCGGCTGCCGTTGGTCCTTCCTCAGGTCCGGTCGATGCGGGAACGCTCGTCGGACTTGAGCCTTGCGGCGTACTTGTCACGCCGGATCTGGAGACGGCGCTGTCAAACGCGAAAGCGGATGTTCTTGTCGATTTCACAGTACCCCATGCCGCTTATGGAAATACGACTGCGGCAATTATGCATGGCGTTCGTCCGGTTATCGGGACAACGGGAATTACCCCGGAACAAATAGAAGAGCTGGACAAGCTGTGTCAAAGCCGCGGCATAGGCGGCCTTATTGCGCCCAATTTCTCGATCGGCGCGATTCTGATGATGAAATTTGCCGCACAGGCTTCCAAATACTTGCCTCATGTCGAAATTATCGAATACCACGGAGATCAAAAGCTGGATGCCCCTTCCGGGACATCCGTCAAAACGGCGGAGCTTATTTCCGAGGTGCGGGAAGAATTGCGTCAGGGGAACCCTCAGGAAAAAGAGACGATCGAAGGATCGCGCGGCGGCTATTATAATGGGTTTCGCATACATAGCGTCCGTTTGCCGGGCGTGTTCGCCCAGCAGGAAGTGATCTTCGGCGGCTTCGGCCAAACACTCAAAATCCGTCATGATTCCTATGACCGTGCCGGTTATATGCCGGGCGTCAGCGTTGCGGTCAAGAAAGTCATGACTTATACGGGCCTTATCTATGGATTCGAGCATTTAATGGATTAACATGCATGCCAGTCTTCTTTAATTCGAGAGAGGAGAACGACAAGAATGAACATTGCGTTTATAGCGCACGATCGGAAAAAAGAAGAGATGGTAAACTTTGTAATTGCCTATGAATATGTGTTTCAGGGCCATACGCTTTATTCCACAGGCACAACGGGAACGCGGATCATGGAACAAACAAGCTTATCCATCCACCGCTTTATGTCGGGGCCGCTCGGCGGAGACCAGCAGATCGGGGCGCTCGTCGCTCAGAATGAAATGGACTTGATTATTTTCCTGCGCGATCCGCTTATGGCGCAGCCCCACGAACCCGATATCATCGCCCTGCTCAGGCTTTGCGATGTGCAGGGCATTCCGGTCGCTACAAACGTAGCCACCGGCGAGCTGCTGGTCAGAGCGCTGCAGCGGGGGGATTTCGCCTGGCGCGAGCTGGTACATAAATATAAACCGGGAGTACAGGAGTAATGGCGATGACGGATATCCTTGCTTTCGGTGCCCATCCCGACGATGTAGAGATCGGAATGGGCGGTACGCTGGCAAAACACTCGCATGCAGGCTATCGCACAGCGATCTGCGATTTGACTGGGGCCGAGATGTCTTCGAACGGCACCGTGGAAACGAGGCGGCAGGAAGCTGCCGAAGCGTCCGCGGTGCTTGGTTTATCCGGCCGTTCCAATCTGGGGCTTCCCGATCGCGGTCTTACAGGCTCTGCGGAGCAGATTGAGACGGTCGTTCGGGAAATCCGCCGCCTTCATCCGCGGATTGTATTTGCTCCCTATTGGGTTGACCGGCATCCCGATCATATTGATTGCAGCCGCCTGGTGGAAGCTGCGGTGTTCAACGCCAAGCTTCGCAATTACTTGCCGGAGCTGCCGCCGGTTGCGGTAGAGCAGCTGTATTTCTATTTTATCAATGACAGCAGCGAGGTATCGCTTATCGTAGATATTAGCGAGCATTATGAGCAAAAGCTGAACGCGCTCCGTGCATACCGTTCCCAGTTCGCCCCTGTGGGCCAAGGAGAGAACCGGGTGAGCACGCCGCTTACCGACCGTTATATCGAGCGCGTGGAAGCGCGCGATTTGCTGCTGGGCCAAACTCGCGGGTGGGCATTCGCCGAAGGATTTGCCATAAAGCGACCACATAGGGTAAGTTTATTCTAGTAGGCAGGTTCGGTGTGCTAGCGGCATATATTTGTCAAAACGCTGTACAACTGGGGGTGTAATTCATGGTAAGACGGTTGAAAATCGGTATCACCTGCTACCCGACATTGGGCGGTTCCGGCGTTGTAGCGACGGAGCTGGGGAAGCTGCTTGCGGAGAAAGGCCACGAGATTCATTTCATAACTCACAGTATGCCCTTCCGCCTCGGCCAATTTCATAAAAACATCTTCTATCACGAGGTAGAAGTGAACGATTATTACGTTTTCCGTTATCCGCCTTATGATTTATCGTTGGCCAGCAAAATGGCACAGGTAGCCAAAATGCAGAAGCTTGACCTGCTTCACGTGCATTATGCGGTTCCGCATGCCATCTGCGCACACCTGGCAAAGGAAATGATCGGGGACGGTTTGCGGACGGTAACAACATTGCACGGTACCGATATTACGGTGCTCGCGCAGGATGAAACGCTGAAAGACCTGATCCGTCTTGCCATTAACAGGAGCGATGCCGTTACCGCCGTCTCTAACGATTTGATCAAGGAAACGCGGGAGCTGCTGGAAATCGACCGGGAGATCGATTTAACGTATAACTTTGTTGATAAAAGAGTATATTACCCGCGGGATTGCGCCTCGCTGAAATGCGACTTTGTAGGCAAGGACGAGAAAATTTTAATGCACATTTCCAACTTCAGACCGGTGAAACGGGTCGGCGACGTCGTGGACGTCTTCGCGAAAGTGTCGGCGGAGGTGCCAAGCCGACTGCTGCTTGTCGGAGAAGGACCGGATCTTCCAAAGGTGCAGCATAAAATCCGCGAATTGGGTCTTGAGGACCGGGTGCATTTTCTCGGTAAGCAGGACGATGTGGCGCATGTCATATCGATAGCCGACTTGATGCTGCTCCCGTCCGAGAAGGAAAGCTTCGGGCTTGTGGCACTCGAAGCGATGGCATGCGGCGTTCCGACAATCGGTTCGTTCGCAGGCGGTATACCTGAGCTGGTCGCACATGGCGAGACCGGCTACCTCTCTCCGATCGGCGATACGGAAGATATGGCCGCTAACGCGATACGGCTCCTTCAAGACGAGCGTCTCTACCGCCAATTCAGAGAGGCCTGCATCTACCGGGCGCACACCCAGTTTTGCAACGATCTTATTACTGCCGAATACGAACGCATTTACTATAGAGTCCTTGGTATCGAGGCGGAAATTCCGCTTCCGGTATGTGAATAACGATACGGTTATGGGGCACGCGGCATCTGAGCGGTATAACCAAAGTATTCGGACGAAGGGAGCGGGGAGAAGCGATGCTTTTAAATAAGGCGCTGACTGATGCGCTCCCTGTGCTCCAGCTGCTGGAACAGCATGGATACGAAGCGGTTTTTGTCGGCGGCTGCGTCCGCGATACCGTTATGGAAAGGGCGCTGAAGGACGTGGATATCGCCACATCCGCTCCGCCCGATCAGGTTGTGACGATTTTCCCGCATACGATTCCGACCGGATTGAAGCACGGAACGGTAACCGTCATTTATGAGGGGCGGACATACGAAGTGACGACTTATCGCACGGAGTCCGCATATGAGAATTTTCGCAGGCCAGTCAAGGTCGAATATGTTTCCGATCTGGAATCAGACCTGCTCCGGCGGGATTTTACAATCAACGCTATGGCGATGCGTGCGGACGGATCGATCATCGATCCGTTCGGGGGCCAAGAGGACCTTACCCGGGGTATACTGCGCTGTGTAGGCGATGCGGATGCAAGGTTCCAGGAGGATGCGCTTCGGATGGTGCGGGCGGTCAGGTTTGCTGCCGAGTTTCGGATGCGGATCAGCATCGGTACGTGGAGAGCTTTGAGGCGCCATCAAGGACTGCTTGCGCACGTGGCAATGGAGCGGATCGGTTCGGAATTCGACAAAATGATAAGCGGAGCCAATCCGCAGCGGGCCGCGGCGTGGATGGCAGCAAGCGGACTGCTGAAGCATACGAAGCAGCCGCTGCCGGATGCGCTGGTCCGTACAGCAGACAGGAAGCGGAAGAAGATGCGCTGCAGAACAGCAGCATGTAAGCGTCCGGACGTATCGGGTGTGGAAGGCATAGCCGGTTTGAGCGACACCGACGAGCGCTGGGCGGCTCTATGTCTTGCGATAGGCATGACGCACGAAGAATCGGGAGAATTGTTCGATATTATCCGCTTCTCCTCCGCCCGCTCCAACCGCCTCCAGTCGGTGATCAGGCTCCACAATCATATGGGCAGGCCGGTTATCGCCAGCTTGAAGCGCGGAAATGTGGAGGATGGACAGCTTCATAGAGACTGGATTAACGTTATTTTGCAAGAAGGAAAGTCTTCCTCAGCTTCATGGCTGCGCATCATGTACGCTGTTCCATTCTTACTTGATCTTGCGGCAATGGAGATGGAGAAGGAATATGTACCTGTTGATGGGCAGCTGTCGGCTCTGTTAGACAAACTGTCGGATGAGCTTCAGTCAGTCCAGGCAGCGTCGCTCAAAGAGCTTGCGATTAGCGGCGCGGATGTGCTGCGGCTGCTGCGCAAACCGGCGGGACCATGGCTCGGGCAGCTTCTTTGCGACATTCTCCGCGCTGTTGCGTTCGGCGACTTGCCCAATGACAGAAATCGTTTACTGCAAATTGTGTCCGACCGGCGTAAGTGCGGCGGATCCGGTACATTCTAAGGAGTCCATATGAATAAACGTATTATTGAACTGCTGGAGCAGCATGAAGGCAGCTATCTTTCCGGTGAAGCGCTCAGTAAGGACCTCAAAGTAAGCCGTACGGCAGTATGGAAGCAAATCAAAAAACTGGAATCGCTCGGCTACACGATCGAAGCGTCCCGCAGATTGGGCTATCGCCTGGCCGGTAAGCCGTCGAGGCTTATACTGCCGGAGCTTCTGGACAAGCTGCGCGATACATCCTTCATTCAGTCCGTCAAGCTGCTCGATACGGTAGATTCGACGCAAAATATTGCGCAGCGCCTTGCCGAAGAAGGAGCTCCCGAAGGAACGCTCGTAATTGCCGAGCAGCAGACAAGCGGTCGGGGCAGGTTGGGTCGAAGCTGGGTTTCGCCTATGGGCAAAGGCGTATGGATGAGCTTGGTGCTTCGTCCGGACATACCGCTGCAGTTTGCTTCGCAGCTGACGCTGCTGACGGCGGTTGCTTTGTGCCGCGGATTAAAATCGTTGGCACCTTTGGAAATCGGCATCAAATGGCCGAATGATTTGCTGATTGGCGGCAAAAAAATCAGCGGTATTTTATTGGAGTCTACCGCCGAGGAAGACAGGCTGCGATATGTGATAGCAGGAATCGGAATAAGCGTTAACCTTGAGGATGAAGACTATCCTGCCGAGCTGCGGGGAGCCGCCACTTCGCTTAGGATCGTTCTTGGCCATCCTGTAGACCGGGCCGAGGTTATCGCCGCTTTCGTCAGTCAATTCGAGCAGCTGTACGCCGCTTACCGGCAGAGCGGATTTGCACCCATTCAGACATTATGGGAAGCGTTATCGGTGACGTTGCATAAACCTGCAAAGCTCATAACGCCAGGCGGAACGATTGAAGGAACGCCTATCGGGTTGGACGAGAGAGGAGCGCTTCTCGTTGAGCAGAGTGACGGAATTATCGTTCCCGTATTCTCCGCCGAGATGGGAGTTCCGTCGGAATAAGCGTTCATAGACGGAGCGGCAATTATTTGCTATACTCGAATCATTCAGCAAGATTTGTCATCCGGGGCGGTATCGCGACAGGAACCGCACCTACGGGTACAAAGCATAACCGGTTAAATGATATCTTTTGCATGGCAGTGCGTACTCTGCTCTGAGCCGTTAGGGACCGAGACAGAAGGAAGCTCGCGAAAGTTAGCTGGACGTTCCTTTGTGGATTGGACCTTTTTAGCGGCTGGCTGAAAGGTTTTTTTGGTGTTTCTTCGGATCAATTTGGGTCCATACAAGGAGGACGAAGCAATGAAACAACCGTTGACTATTACGAAGCTGAAGAAGATGAAGCAAAGCGGCGAGCCGATTTCGGTGCTGACCGCCTATGATTATCCATCCGCCAAGCTGGCCGAGGAAGCGGGTATCGATGTAATACTTGTCGGGGACTCGCTCGGCAATGTCGTGCTTGGTTATGATACGACGATTCCGGTGACATTGAATGACATGGTATATCACTCAAGAGCCGTTGCAAGAGGCGCGGCAAATACGTTTATTGTCACTGATCTGCCGTTTATGACATACAGGCTGGGACAAGAAACAACGCTGCGCAACGCTGCGCGGCTGCTTCAGGAAGGATATGCCCACGCCGTTAAACTGGAAGGCGGCGCTGAAATTGCGGGTGAAGTCGCGGCCTGCGTGCGGGCCGGCATTCCAGTGATGGGCCATATCGGGCTGACCCCCCAGTCCGTGCATCAGCTCGGGGGTTATAAGGTACAGGGGAAGCTGGAGCAGGAAGCCAAGAAGCTGATCGAGGACGCTAAGGCGCTCGAAGAAGCGGGGGCGTTTGCCATCGTGCTGGAGCTGGTTACTGAGCCGCTGGCCGAAGCCATTTCATCGCAGCTGTCGATTCCAACTATCGGCATCGGCGCAGGGCGCGGATGCGACGGCCAGGTGCTGGTCTATCATGATATATTGCAGTATGCTTCGCCTTATCGCGAGAAACGGTTTGTGAAAACTTACGCAGATATCGGCACTACTGTAAGAACGGCCATCGGCGCTTATGTATCGGACGTCAAGTCACGGGCGTTTCCGCAGGAGGAGCATGCTTTTCCGATGGAGCAGGAAGTAATAAGGCAGCTGTACGGCGGCAATTCTGCAGAGGAAGGCCGCAATTCTCCTTTGGAGAGCGAAAAGGAGGCCGGGTTCCAATGATTGTTTGTACGACAATTCGCGAGCTCAAGGAGCATTTGGCCAAGCGCCGCCTGCAAGCGCCGGAAGAACTTGTCGGCATCGTCCCGACGATGGGCTTTCTGCATGAAGGGCATGCTAGTCTTATGCGGCGGGCGAGGACCGAGTGCGGGTATACCGTATTAACGGTATTCGTTAATCCGCTTCAGTTCGGACCCGGTGAAGATTTTGACAGATATCCGAGGGATGAGCAGCGGGATATTGCTTTGGCCGAAGCAAATGGTATTGACTTGGTGTTTATGCCGTCCGCTGCGGAGATGTATCCGGTCAAGCCGCTGACCAAAGTTCTCGTGAGCGATGTGACGGACCGTTTATGCGGAGCGTCAAGGCCCGGTCATTTCGATGGAGTCGGTACGGTCGTCAGCAAGCTCTTCCATCTTGTGCAGCCGGACCGTGCGTATTTCGGCATGAAGGACGCTCAGCAGATCGCCGTTATACAGCGGATGGTGAACGATTTGAATTTCCCGGTGGAGATTGTGCCGTGCGATACGGTGCGTGAAGCTGATGGGCTTGCGATGAGCTCGCGCAATGTATATCTGAACGAAGAGGAACGCCGCCAGGCTGTTGTGCTTTCAAGGACGCTGTCAGAGGCTAAAAGCTGGATCCGGCAGCCCGGCATCAAGTCCGGGGAATTGTCTGACCTCGTCAGAAAAGCCATTGGGCGGGCGCCGCTTGCGGAGATCGACTACGCAGAGCTTCTGAAGTACCCGGATTTAACCGAGCCGGAGCCGGATACCGATTTATCCCGCTATCCGGATACGCTGATTTTGGCGCTAGCCGTCAAATTCGGCCGCACAAGGCTTATTGATAACCGTTTAATGGAAGGGTACGGAGGTGAAAGTCATGTTCAGAACGATGATGAAATCGAAGATTCATCGGGCAACCGTTACGGAAGCGAACTTGAATTATGTGGGCAGTATAACGATTGATGAGGAGCTAATGGAGCTTGCCGATATTTGGGCCAATGAAAAAGTCCAGATTGTAAACAATAACAACGGCGCCAGGCTGGAAACCTATGTCATTCCCGGTCCGCGCGGATCCGGGGTCATCTGTTTGAACGGGGCTGCCGCTCGGCTGGTGCAGCCTGGAGATAATGTCATTATTATTGCCTACGGCATGATGTCCGAGGAGGAAGCGCGGGCCTACAAGCCGAAAGTTATTATAATGGATGCTGCCAATCGTCCCGTTCAAACGCTGTCCGAAGAAATACATGCCACCATTTTGTAGCGGACCCATCCGGCTTTTGTCGTGCCATCCCTGTATAACCTCTGGCATGGAGTATGAAAACAGATGCCGGGGCAAAGAATGAGCATAACAATTCACGATCATCAAAGTGAAGGTGGGATGCAGGCGATGTTTAAGCATGTATTCGGGGCAATGCACGAAGTGCTTGACGAAATCATTTTACATTATCCGCATGCCAGCGCCGATCAAACAAAACAGTACGATGAGCAGCTCGCCGTTCTGAGGCAGTTTAGCGAAACCTTTATTGAGCAATGGCTGCAGTTTGAGGAGAAAATGGCCGATTTCCGCGATCTGCAGAGCGGCCAGCTTGCGCAGCAGCATTCGGCAGCGTCTTATGAGTCGGGGACACACGTTCATAAACCGGTGAGTGAGGGCACTCAGCCCAAGCCGATTCATGCGTGCGCCGCTCAAGCGGCAGCCGAGTCCGCGCTTGACGCAGAAGCTCTGCGCGAGCAGTCCATGATGAAGGGACAGGGTTACTTCAAGCTGTTCATGTTCCGCGAAGCTGCCGATCATTTCCAGGAGGCCGTGCATCAATCGCCTGATGATAACTGCGCAAGATTGTTTTTGGCAATGACGTTCATGCATCTGCAGGAATGGCATGAGGCGCAGCGCCATTTTCAGCTGCTTGTGGAAGTGACGGACCATCCAAAGTGGCGGGCTCTTGGCCTTAATGCCCTGGGCTGCATACAGGCTGTCCGAATGAATTTGGAGCAGGCCGAGCGTTATTTCGAAAAAGCGCACGAAGCCGACCCTGATTTTGCCGATCCGCTTTCCAATATCAAGTCGTGCCAGCAGCAAAATGCAGGCCACTTATCCTTATATTTCGGAAGCGGGCAGCTTTAGTTTTTTTGTGAGAGGATCGAAAGCCGGATGAATTATGCGGTACTGGATTTAGAGACGACCGGACATGGCGCCGGGGATGAAATGATACAGGTTGGACTTGTGGTTCTTGATGAAGCTATGCAGATCGTCAGGACATATAATACGTTCGTAAAGCCGTCGATACCGATACCGCCTTTTATAACGCAATTAACCGGCATTGACGAGTCGATGCTCGAAGATGCGCCGCCTGTTGAGGATGTGCTGCTGGAGCTTATACCTCTTCTCAGCGATGCCGTTCTGGTGGCGCACAATGTCGGTTTTGACGCGGGGTTCTTAAGCTCGGCGCTTGATCGCTGCGGTTACATGCCCTTTGCCGGACGAAGGCTGGATACGATCGATTTGCTCAGAGTGCTGTATCCTACACTTACAACGTATCAGCTCGGAGCGGTAACGGAGCTGTTCGGCATCGACCATGATCAGCATCACCGTGCCGACAGCGATGCAATGGCTACCGCCGAGCTGTTTATCGAGTGCTATAAGAAGTTGGAGCAGCTGCCGCTTCTTACTCTGCAGCGTCTGACCGATCTCTTAAGCGACGAACTGGACGATTTGGCTTGGTTTATCGGACGAATGGTTATTCATAAGGAGTCCGTCACCTCGATTGATTCTAATGCATTTACTTACTTCCGGCAGTTCGCGATGAAAGCCGGCGAGTGGACGGAGGAACAGCCGCCGCGAAGCGAGGCCGGGGAAGCAGAATCGGTAACCGATTGGTCGTTCGATGACTTTCTGACGCATATTAAACATGGCATACGCCTCACGAATCCGGGTCATGAAGAGCGTGAGCCTCAAAACATGATGTTTCAGGAAGTGATCGATGCCTTCGAGAACGACCGCCATTTACTGATTGAAGCAGGAACAGGGACAGGCAAATCGCTCGGATATCTTGTTCCAGCGCTCTATTATGGTGTCCAGCACAACAAGAAGATAGTCGTCAGTACGCATACGATTAACCTGCAGGAGCAGCTCCGTCACCGGGATTTGCCCCTTCTGCACTCCGTACTCCCCTATCCGTTTAAGGCGGCCGTGTTCAAAGGACGCGGCAACTATTTATGCTTGCGCAAATATGAAGGCAAAATTCTTTCACGAGATTTCGGCTCGCCTGTGGAAGACCGGATCACGGCAGCACAAATGGTCGTATGGCTGAGTGAGACGGAGCATGGTGATCAGGAGGAGCTGAACTTCGGCAATAAAGGCGCCGATTTTTGGGGGACGGTCGCGAGCGACGCGGATTCCTGCCTGAATCGGAGCTGTCCGTGGTTCAAACGCTGCTTCTACCATAGGGCCAAGCAGGAGACGAACTTGGCGGATGTGGTTATAACGAATCATTCCATGCTATTCACCGATATACGCGCCGATCACCGCCTGCTTCCAGGTTACGACCATCTTATCGTGGATGAGGCCCACCATCTGGAAGAAGTCGCGGGCAAGCATCTTGGCACGCAATTATCCTATTATACTGTACAGCAGCCTGTAGGCAGACTGTGTAAAGACGCCCGTAACGGCCAACTCGTGCAATTAAAGTACAGGCTCGGAAATGAGGATATGGAGCGCACGGCCAAGTGGCGGGAGCAGATTGACGAAGTAGTTCCGGTATTCGGCGATCTGAGGGACGAATGGGACAGGCTCTTCGAGCTGTTGTTCGCATTTGCCGGAAGCGGCGGCGACCGCGGAAGCGCCGGCGCCGGCACCTCCCAGGATGCGCCCGGGGAATCGAATCAGCTTGTTCTTCGTCTGCGCAGCGGCAGGCTGCCGGGCAAATGGCCGGAAGCCCAGGCGGTCGAGGAGGTCGTGAACGGCTACCTGAGCCAGATCATCCGGCCGCTCGACAAGCTGTTTGCCGAAATCAGGGATGAACTGGACGATACGGGAATTGCCGCGCTTGTGACCGATTTAAGCGGCACGGTAAAGGATTTGGCCCGGGCCAGAGACGAACTCCGTCAATTTATGAAAGCGGACAAACCGGAGATGGTCTATTGGCTTGAAGCGAATAATAATATACGGGCAAAATCGATACATCTCTACGCGGTTCCGGCGGACGTAAGCCAGCAGCTGCGCACCTATTTTTTTGAAACGAAGAAGAGTGTAGTCCTTACTTCCGCTACGCTGTCGGTACAGAAATCGTTCCAATACGCCTGCGAGCAGCTGGGCTTGGAGCAGGATGAACAGACGGGAAGGCTGAAGACGGTGCAGCTGCCTTCGCCGTTTAATTACCGCGAACAGGCGCTCGTTGTGATACCGCGTAATTTTCCGGTGCTCAAGGGTGCCGCCGGCGACCCGCTGTTCAATGAGATGCTCGTGAAGTCCCTGGCCGAAGCGGCGATTGAGACGAAAGGCCGAATGCTTGTCTTGTTCACCTCCTATCGCATGCTGCGGCAGGTCTACGATCCGCTGAAAGAAGCGTTAGAGCCGAGCAATATTCAGCTGCTCGGTCAAGGCATCGACAGCGGCAACCGCAGCAAGCTGACGCGGCGGTTTCAGCAGCAGGCGGCGTCTGTTCTGCTCGGGACGAGCAGCTTCTGGGAGGGGGTCGATATTCCGGGCGATGCTCTGACTTGTCTTGCAATCGTGCGGCTGCCCTTTCAGCCGCCAAACCACCCGCTGGTGGAGGCGAAATCCGAGCTGCTGCAGGAGCAAAAGCAAAATCCGTTTATGAAGCTGTCCATTCCCCAGGCGGTCATCCGCTTCAAGCAGGGCTTCGGCCGGCTTGTACGCACGACCAGCGACCGCGGGATCGTTCTCATTTATGATACGCGCGTTATCGATACGTACTATGGAAAATATTTTCTATATTCGCTGCCCGGACCTAAAATTGAGCATATGCATTTGGAGCAGATCGTTCCAAGGATCAGGGATTGGTTATCGCCAGCTCAAGGGGGAATGGAAAATTGAAAAAAATATCCGAAGCGGTCGTACGCAGACTCCCCGTCTATTTGCAGGTGCTTAATGACTTGCATAAACGGGATGTTCAAACGGTTTCCTCGCAGGAGCTTGGCAACAAGCTGAATCTGAATCCGGCGCAAATACGTAAGGACCTTGCCTATTTCGGAGAGTTCGGGCGCAAGGGCATAGGTTACGACGTGACCTATCTGATCGAGAAAATCAGGCAAATTCTCAAGCTTGACCAGCCTCTTAATGTCGGCCTCGTGGGCGCCGGAAATCTGGGGCGGGCGCTTTGCAATTACAACACCTATTTGAAGGATAATATGAAAATTACGGCTGTATTCGACTCTCACAGATCGATAGTGGGTACGTCGATCAACGGCTTGACTATACTGCCGATGGATCAGCTGAAGGATGTCGTGATAAAGCGGAATATTCGGGTGGGCATTATTACCGTTCCCGCTTTCGAGGCTCAAAGTGTGGCGGACCGTTTTGTATCAGCCGGCGTTGAAGGGATATTGAATTTCGCACCGACGATATTGCGTGTGCCGGACCATGTCCGGATTCATTATGCGGATTTCACAACGGAGCTGCTAAGCTTAGCCTATTATTTGGATAAAGAAGGGGACGACGAGGATGAACCGGCTGTGGATTGAGAACGGCACATTTGTAACAATGGATGAGAAGCGCCCCGTGTTGAAAGGGCATATGGTCGTTCAGAACGACCGAATTTTGTATCTCGGTGAAGAGCCGCCGAACCCGCTTCCACAAGGCGCACAGCGCATAGACGGCCGGGGATTTCTCTACATGCCGGGCCTTATTAATACGCATGGCCATGCGGCAATGTCGCTGCTGCGCGGCTATTCTGACGACCAAACGCTGCAGGTGTGGCTGGAGAAGAAGATGTGGCCGATGGAAGCGAAATATGTCGATCAGGATACCCGCTACGGTACTTCGCTTGCCGTTATCGAAATGCTGAAATCCGGGACTACGACATTCGTCGATATGTATGACCGGATGAATATCGTCGCCCAGGTGGTGGAGGAGTCGGGAATGAGGGGCGTCCTTACCCGAGGCGTCATCGGTTTATGCCCGGTGGACGTGCAAAACGCCAAGCTCGAGGAAGCGAAGCAGTTTGTACGGGATTGGAATGGTAAAGCCGAAGGCCGAATTGCCGCCATGCTCTCGCCGCACGCTCCTTACACCTGCCCGCCCGATTATATCGAACGCGTTGTTGATGCAGCCCATGAACTGGATGTGCCTCTGCATACCCATATGTCCGAAACGGCTGCCGAAGTGCAGCAGAATGTGGACGATTACGGCTGTCGTCCGGTGGAGCACCTGGATAAGCTGGGGTTCTTCTCCCGGCCGTCGTTCGTAGCCCATGCCGTTCATCTTACGGACGAGGAAATCTCACTGCTCGCCGAGCGGGGGGCGGCGGTTTCGCACAATCCTGCCAGCAACCTGAAGCTGGCAAGCGGCGTCGCCCGCGTGCCGGAGCTGCTTAAAGCCGGCGTAACGGTATCGCTCGGTACCGACAGCGCAGCAAGCAACAACAACCTTGATTTGTTCGATGAAATCCGGTTGGCGGCGTTGATCCACAAGGGTGTATCGGGTAATCCGACCGTCGTGCCTGCCTGGGAAGCACTGAAGATGGGAACCGTATACGGCGCGCGTACCGTCTGGCAGAATGATCGGATCGGAATGCTGCAGGAAGGGATGAAAGCGGATTTTATTGCCGTCGACACCGAACAGCCTCATTTCTATCCGCAAACCGATTTTGTTTCACATCTCGTATATTCGGGGTCGGGCCGCGACGTAAAGCACGTCTGGATCGACGGTCGGCAGGTGGTTCATAACGGCAGCTGCCTGTTGATGGACGAGGAGAAAATCCGGGCGGAAGCGCAGCGGTGTTATGAAAGGCTGTTGAATACTTGATGCGAGCGGGCCGCCGAAAACAACCAGCCTTCATGACGGCTGCAAAATGGACGACGCTTGCCGTCTTCTGCGTAATTCTGGCACTTATCGGCCTAAATGCATTCTACCGTTCCGTTGAATCTCCTCTGTGGCAGGAAGAGCGTACGGCGGAAGCTCAGGCGCTGGCGACCGGACTGCTGAAGAAAGCGGCAGACTCTCACAAATTCGTATGGGATGAAACGGTATGGATTGTAGAAGGAACCGATACGGACGGAGACGATGCTTACGTATGGCTGAACAAAGGAGGGCCCGTCAAGATTAAAGCGAAGGACGGACTCACCAAGGTCGAGATGAAGAATCATTTCTTGAAATCGAAGCCGGATGCCAAGCTGCGCCATATGGAAATCGGTATGGTGGGCGGCGAACCGGTATGGGAAATTTTTTATTCGCGCAAGCAATCTTCCGGGGTACTCAATTATTACGATTTTTACAGATTTCAAGATGGGGCGTTTATCGTCACGTATAAACTCCCCTCCTGAAAATTTCGTTTTATCGGCTTACACGATAAGCGCGCCTGAGAATGGCGCCTCGTGTTGCCTTTTATTACACGTCCCTTCTGGCTTGATTTCGTGATATACTTTCGTATAGCGGATGTTGGTAGACGAAAGTGTAGCAACAATTTTTTCGAAGGGAGATTTTCGCCATGCAAATACGGTGGTTACCGGTTGTCATTACCGCAGTTCTGTCTGCAATCATACTTGTCGGCGGATGGTATATTTATAGAAATGTCGCCACAGTGAAGCCGCTCGAACAAATTGCCGCGACAGTGCCGGGAGTTAAAGAAGCGAAGCCGGTTATCAGTCGCGATACGGTAACAATTGAGCTTAAACTCGATAAGAATGCTGACGTCAGAGACGTTTATGATACGATTGCCCGTGAAGGAGGATCTATCATCGGGAGCCGGGAGCTAAAGCTTCAGATTGATGAGAGTCCTGATCAAAAACGGCTAAACGACGTATGGTCCTCGGTGCTCTTCGATGTTGCGCAGGCGATGGATCACCGTAACTACTCGGATATTCCGGCCGCAATGAAACGGGTCGAACAGCAGTTTAAAGGCGTGCAAGCATCATCCGAAATGGATGACGTGAACGTATACATTACACTGGTTGACGGCGATTCCGCCAAGCATATCGTCCTGCCGCGCAAACCGGAGCAGTTGGGGGTATGGCCTAATGCGTAATTATGCGAAAGAAATGGCGATCGGTTTTATTCCGGTCCTGATCTTGTTTTTGCAAATATTTGTTGGTATTAATATGATTCCGGTTCTGCTTTTCGCCGGGTTGATCGGCGGGGCGCTATATCTCGTCCGGTCGCGCGGTAATCTCGCCGCTGTAGGCGGAGAGCGGAAAGGCAAGCCGAGACCGCCGGCCCCCCTGTCCTTTGACGAGATCGGGGGTCAGGAACGGGCAAAGCAGGAACTGATCGAGGCGCTCGACTTTCTTGTTCATGAAGAGCGGATTACGAAGTTCGGCATCCGGCCGTTGAAGGGTATTTTGCTGGCGGGTCCTCCCGGAACGGGCAAGACGCTTCTGGCCAAGGCGGCGGCACATTATACGGATTCGGTGTATGTCGCCGCATCCGGCTCGGAGTTCGTCGAAATGTATGTCGGCGTAGGCGCAAGCCGTATCCGCGATTTGTTCAGGGAAGCGCGCCAGAAGGCTGCGAAAGCGGACAAAAAAAGCGCGGTTGTGTTTATCGATGAGATCGATGTCATCGGCGGCAAACGCGATGGCGGCCAGCATAAAGAGTATGACCAGACGCTGAACCAGCTTCTTACGGAAATGGACGGCATTCATACCTCGGAGAAGCCCCGTATTTTACTTATAGGGGCTACCAACCGCAAGGAAATATTGGACAGCGCGCTGCTTCGTCCAGGCCGGTTCGACCGTCATATTACAGTTGATCTTCCCGACAAGAAGGGCCGCGATCATATTTTGCGAATTCATGCGCGCAACAAGCCGCTTCAAGAGGAAGTCAATCTTGAGAAAATCGCCGAGGAATCGTTTGGGTTTTCCGGCGCGCAGCTTGAGAGCGTTATGAACGAGTCGGCTATTTACGCTATGCGTGAAGAAAGCGAATCGATTTCGCAGCGTCATCTTTCGATGGCTATCGATAAGGTGATGATGGGAGAGAGGACTGACCGCGAAGCAACCAAGGAAGAGCGGGAGCGGGTTGCGCTTCACGAGCTGGGTCATGCGATCATGGCTGAGCTTGTACGTCCAGGCAGCGTCTCGCAGGTGGCATTGCTGCCGCGCGGACAGGCGCTCGGTTATGTGCGCCACAATCCCCAGCAGGACCGCTACTTGTATACGCGGCGGTTTCTTGAGGAGCAAATTATGGTAGCGCTTGGCGGGGCCGCCGCCGAAGAGCTGTTCTACGGCGACCGCAGCACAGGCTCACGGGGAGACTTCGACCAGGCTATGAGCATTGTCCGTTCGATGGTCGAGTCGGGATTGACCGAGCTTGGGATCACCGACAGCTCGATGATGACTCCAGACAAGTGGGCGATCGTTAACAGCTCCATACTCGACGAGTTAATGAGCCGCGTCAAGGTGATGCTCAGTGAGCAGAAGGAAGTGTTCCTGCGTTCGCTGGAGGTGCTGAAGACGGAAGAGACGCTCAGCGGCGACCGATTCCGCAGCTTGCTCGGCATCGATGTTACCGCAGGCGATCCCGACGGCGAGTCGAAGCCGGCTTAATCGTTACAATTTGAAGGCGAACCATACCGTTCGCCTTCTTTTTTTGTGTAAAAAGGTTATAATGAGAAGAATGGAATCAGCTCCGGTTTTCCGCAGCATATGATGGAGGGCAACAAATTGACGGTACGTAAAGTAGGCGTAATCGGCGCCGGAACAATGGGTCAGGGCATTGCTGAAATGCTGGCCTTCAACGGGCTTGAAGTATATATGATAGAACAATCCGGCGACAAATTGTCGAATGCGATGAATATGATAGAACAAAGTCTGGACCGGCAAATCGAAAAATGGGCGATGACGCAAGCGGAGAAAAAACTGGTAATGAACCGGCTCCATCCGATCGAGCGCTTATCCGGTTTGTCGGAGTGCGAGCTTGTCATAGAGACAATTACCGAGGATTTGGACAGCAAGCGGGTCGTATTCGATCAGCTCGACCGCCTGTGCGGGCCGAAGGTCATCCTGGCGAGCAACACCTCGACGCTGAGCTTGACCGAGCTGGCAGGCGTAACCGCTTATCCGGAACGCGTAATCGGCATGCATTTCGTTTACCCGGTCATGAAGACCGATCTTGTGGAGATCGTCCGTGGTCTGAAGACCTCAGACGATACATTCGCGCGAACAAAGCATTTTGTCGAAGAAATCATTCGCAAGAAGGGCGTCATGGTATTCGAATCGCCGGGCTTTGTCACGACACGGCTTATATGCTTATTTATCAACGAAGCGCTGCACGTGCTTGAGGAAGGAGTAGCTTCTGCGGAAGACATCGACAGCGCGATGCGAATCGGTTATTCGTTCCAGCACGGTCCGTTCGAAATGGCCGACCGTTTCGGACTGGATTCGGTGCTCGCCGCTCTGGAGCGTATGTTCCGGGAGTATGGGGAGCTCAAATACCGCCCTTCGATCGTGCTCAAGAAAATGGTGCGCGCAGGGCATCTGGGCGTAAAGAGCGGCACCGGTTTCTTTCATTACGATAAGGATGGGGACCGCCAATGATAATACTTGTGATGAACGCCGGCAGCTCCTCGTTGAAATATCAGCTGTACGACATGTCGAACGAATCGGTGCTGGCCCAGGGACGGGTGGAGAGGATCGGCATGGACTCCTCAATCGTTACTCATGAGCCTGGCGGAAAGCCGGAGGTCCGGCAGGTGAGCGAAATTCTCGATCATAACGGCGCTGTTAGGAACGTGATTGAGCTACTCACTCATGCCGATCATGGCGTGCTTCGTTCAATGAAAGAGATTAAAGCGGTCGGGCACCGTGTCGTGCACGGCGGAGAAAGCTTCAAGCATTCGACGCTTGTGACTCCCGAAGTGAAGACTGAAATCCGCAGGCTGTTTGATCTGGCCCCGCTCCACAACCCTCCGGCTATGATGGGGATATCGGCGGTAGAGATGAACATGCCGGACGTTCCGCAAGCCGTTGTGTTCGATACGGCATTCCACCAGTCGATGCCTAAGGAAACGTTCTTGTATCCGATACCGATGGTGCTGTACCGCCGTCACAAAATCCGCCGCTACGGGTTTCACGGCACTTCGCACGACTATGTGAGCCGGCAGGCGGCAGAGAAGCTCGGCAAGCCGCTCGAGTCGCTCAAGATGGTTACCTGTCACATCGGGAACGGCGCCAGCTGTACGGCGATATTGAACGGCCGTTCTTACGATACGAGCATGGGTCTCACGCCATTGGAGGGTCTTATGATGGGAACGCGCAGCGGCGATCTCGACCCGGCGATCGTACCGTTCACCATGAACAAGGAAGAGCTGACGCTGAGCGAGGTCAATTCGATGCTCAACAAACACAGCGGCCTGCAGGCGATCAGCGGAATCAGCAGCGACATGCGTGAAATAACTGAAGCGATGGCGGAAGGCGACAAACAGGCAAAGCTGGCCTTCGATATGTATACGTACAGGCTCCGCAAATATATCGGCGCTTACGCGGCGGGAATGAACGGAATCGATACGCTCATCTTCACGGCGGGTGTGGGTGAGAACTCCGCAGCGGTGCGGCAGGCAGTTTGCGAGAATCTGACGTTCATGGGCATCGAGCTGGACGAAGCGCGCAATGCGGAGCGGTCCAAGGAAGCGAGATTTATCTCGACCGATGGCTCCCGCGTAAGCGTGCTTGTGGTACCGACGAACGAAGAGCTCCTTATTGCGCGGGACACCTATCAATTAGTGAAAGAATAATTTTTCATCCGAAAGGGCGGATCGGACATGAGAACATTAACGACAATCGCAGAGCTTCCAGGCTTCGCAGGTCAATCGGTATGGATTGGCTGCTGGCTGAACGGGAAACGTTCAAGCGGTAAAATCCAGTTTCTGCAGCTTCGCGACGGAACAGGCTACATTCAAGGCGTCGTGGTGAAAAGCGAGGTGCCGGAGGCTGATTGGGAAGCGGCTCAGCAGCTTACTCAGGAAAGCTCGCTATATGTTCGCGGAACGGTTCGGGAAGAACCGCGAAGTCCTTCGGGGTATGAGCTGACCGTCCACGAGGTGGAAATCATCCAGCTGACGCAGGATTATCCGATTACACCCAAAGAGCATGGAGTCGACTTTCTGATGGACCGGCGCCATCTATGGCTTCGTTCGCCCAAGCAGCGCGCGATTCTCGTTATACGCGCGGAGATTATCAAGGCTATACAGCAGTTCTTCGACGACCGGGGATTTACGCTGGTGGATCCGCCGGTTCTTACGCCTTCCTCATGCGAGGGGACGACTAATTTGTTCCATACCAAATATTTCGATGAAGATGCGTATTTGACGCAAAGCGGCCAGCTGTATATGGAAGCGGCGGCGATGGCCCTCGGTAAGGTGTATTCGTTCGGCCCGACTTTCCGGGCCGAGAAGTCGAAGACGCGCCGTCATCTGATTGAATTCTGGATGATAGAACCGGAGATGGCTTTTGTCGACCATGAGCAGAATTTGCGCGTCCAGGAGCAGTTTATATCCTATGTGGTACAAACCGTCCTCTCACGGTGCCGTAAGGAGCTGGAAACAATCGGCCGCGATGTAAGCAAGCTGGAAACCATTCAGGCTCCGTTCCCTCGTATCACCTATGACGAGGCGATCGCAATGCTGAACGGGCAGGATTTCGAGGTTCCCTGGGGCGAAGATTTCGGCGCACCGCACGAGACGGCGATTGCGGCAAAATTTGACCGTCCGGTATTTATTACGCATTACCCGGCAGCCATCAAAGCATTCTATATGAAGCCTGATCCCAATCGGCCTGAGGTCGTGCTTTGTGCGGACATGATTGCGCCGGAAGGATATGGGGAAATCATCGGCGGATCACAGAGGATCGACGATCCGGAACTGCTCGCCGAGCGGTTCTCCGAGCATGAGCTTTCTGTGGAAGCATATCAATGGTATTTGGACTTACGCAAGTATGGAACGGTGCCTCATTCCGGGTTTGGACTAGGTCTGGAGCGTACTGTTGCATGGATATGCGGACTCGACCACGTCAGGGAAACAATTCCGTTCCCGCGGATGCTGTACCGTCTCTATCCTTAAGCGGTAATAAAATATTAGTCTGGCGGGTCTTCCATTGGAGGATACAGGCTCGCAGCGCCAGGAGGGGGCGACCGGTGAAGAATGACATGTGGAAAGCATACGCCCGGGGAATGGCTGCCGCTATGAACGGCGGCGGCGTCAACATCCCCGCCGGCCTGCTTCGCGCGTACAGGGCAATAGGTTTAAACGATTCGGATATGATGCTTTATATTCAGCTTATGACGTTCCGTCAGCTGGAGCAGGTTGATTTTCCCACGCCCGAACAATTGGCGGAGCGTCTTGGCATTACCGCCAAAGAGGTCGGCCAAACGCTTGGACGCCTTATGAAGGAAGGGCTGCTGGCGATAGACGAAGAGACCGACCCGGTCAGCGGCATCCAGTCCGAGCGCTATAACTGGAACGGCCTTATTATCCGCTGCGCAGAATGGCTGGCGGATGATGCGCGGCAGACCGTTCAGAGCGACCGCGAGCAGCAGAAGGCGGCTGGGGTAGTAAAGTCTCCGGATCTATTCACGGTGTTCGAGCAGGAATTCGGACGTCCGCTTTCCCCGATGGAATGCGAGACGATCAGCGCGTGGCTCGATCAGGACCGCTATCCGGAGGAGCTGATCCGGTTCGCCCTTAAGGAATCGGTGTTCGCCGGCAAGCTGCATTTTCGGTATATCGACAGGATACTGATCGAGTGGAGCCGTAACCGTGTCACGAATACAGATGAAGCGAAAGCGCATACGCAGAAATTCAGAGGCGGCCGAGGTTCTACGTAACCGAAAGCCGTTTCTTCATTACCGCAGGCACTCCCGCATAAAGAGCAGCTTCGGGGACATCGTCCTTTACGAAGGCGCCGCCCCCGATGACGGACCATGCGCCGATCCCGATTTTCTCACGAATAGATGCTCCGGTACCGATGAAAACGCCTTCACCAGCCGTTACGTTGCCGCTGATGTTGGCTCCGGGAGAAACCGTAGCGTAATCCCCCATGCATGAATCATGGCCGATGGTCGCGCAGCGGTTAACGATTACAAAGCTTCCGATATCGATATTGACGGTCAGGACGGAGCCTTCGCAAATGATACTGCCATACCCTATACGGGTCCTTCGGGATATGCGTACCGACGGATGTATGAGAGCCGGTGCGGGCTCAAACCCGGCTTCGATCGTTTTTCCGGCGAACCTTTTCTTCAGGGCCGGACTTCCGACACCCGGCACCACAAGCTGTACGGAATTCTTCAGATGAGCGATATCGTGTACATCGCCGAGAACAGGCAGGTCATCCACGACCTTGCCCTTCATCTCGGGGCTTTCATCAAGGAAGCCAAGCACGGTAAGCTGCAGCTGTTCACACAGATCAAGAACCTCCCTCGCTTGACCCCCGCATCCCCAGATAACAAGCTCTTTCAAAGCGGTCCACCTCCTGAACGATCCTCTCTACATGCTCGGTCTTCATTTCTTCCCATAAAGGCAAGCTGAGAATTCGCCCCGAAATCTGTTCCGTTGTCTCAAGCGTCCCGGATGGGCAGTGCCTGAACATAAGCTGCTCGTGGCAAGCGGGATGAAAATAACTGCGCGCCTGGACTCCAAGGTCGGCCAGTCCCTTCAAATACACGGTATTTTGCTGGTTCTCGGGACACAGCACCGGGAGAAAGGAAGGTGCGATTCTCCCGCTTACTTTCTGCATGCGCCAACCTCTTTTCATCAGTCCATGCTTGCTCAGCTGCTTCAAATAGAGGCCGGATACCCGCTGCCTTTCCGCTATTTTCCCGTTAAAGCGGGCCAACGTTGCAAGTCCCACGGCAGCTGCATATTCCGGCAGCTTGCCGTTCATCCCCTGCATGGCCGATTCGCGGGCATCGGAGAATCCAAAGTTGGACGCTCTGCGAATATCGGCGATCAGTTCCTCATCCGCGCTGTATACGAGCCCTCCCTCACCGATACCAAACGTCTTTGTCGCATGGAAGCTGTAGATCACGGCGCCTTCGAAGCCCTTGCCGAACTGACCGTGCCGGCCGGATGATCCGATGCTTGCGGCCGCATCGACAACTACGGGAATTCCAGATTTCAGCCACCGTGAGTACGCCGATAAATCCATGCAGGTGCCGAATGCGGCATACGGAACGATGACAGCTGCTTGGCCCGCGAGCAGGGTAACCGCTTCCTCGAGCTTCGTCTCATCCATGCACCAATCGCCTTGCCTTATGTCGATAAAATAAGGCTCCAGTCCGCACCACAATGCCGCGAGAGGAGCAGCCGGAAACGTAAAGCTGGGCATTAGAGCGTATTTTCCCCCAGGTCGTTTGCATCGTGAAATCGCCAGAATGAGTCCAGTTGTCGCATTGTTTACGGTTGTCAGTCTGCCTGTTCCGTCGAACAGTTCTGCCGTGAGCCGCTGCTCGAATCTATCGTTCATCGGACCGTAATTGCTGTATATCCGGGAGGCGTCGATTTCCGCAAGAAGATCCAGATAGTCATCCTTACTGACGAGATTTGGTCTCAAAAAAGGGATTTCAGTCATATCTGAAAATCCTTTCATCCTGGTTTGGTCACTACATACAGATTATCACTCTTGGATAATCCATATTTCTCGGTCTGTTCGGCTCCGTAAACGGACGCCATATTATACAAGGCAACGGTAAATCCGGCTGCCTTCAGGCGGTCCGCATAGTCTTTGGCATATAAACGTACATGGTCGCTTTGACCGAATACCGCGCGCCTGGCTTCAGGCGTCGTTACAGTTTCATCCTCCAGCGTTTGTTCCAGATTCAGAGCGATCGGAACCTGCAAAATTCCCCACCCGCCCGGCTTCAGCACCCTGTACAGCTCCTGCATGGCAAGCATATCGTCCGGTATATGCTCTAGAACGTGACTGCAAATAATGGCATCAAAGCTGTCATCCGAGTAAGAGATAGACGTGATATCCATTTGCTCGATTTCGTCGTCGGTCGTCTCTAATTGCCCGAAGGTGCAGCCGATATGCGGAAACTGCCGCAGCCAACCTCGCAAATTAGGCTCGGGAGCAACGTGGAGCAGCTTGTGCGGACGGTTTAAAAGCTGCGTCTCCTTCTCGATATAGACCCTGAACAGCCGCTCTCGGTCGAGCGAGAAGCATATCGGGCAGATTGCCGTTTCCTTATTCCACATTTCGTAAGTGACGCCTAGAAAATCGAGCTGGTCCGGCCATGGAATGAATTTTTCGAAGCTTTGATTGCAGAAAGGACAGCAATATGGAGGGTGCAGTGGATGCACGATTGTTTGCATACACTGTGCAATTACCGATTCAACGTTAAGACTTATTAAGAGTTCTTCCCGATCCGTATCAACAGCGAGCTGCAGCAGATACGTACTCTGGCGGAGTTGATGAATAAGCGCCGTTTTATATTCCTTCTCATGCTGAAGATACCCGGTTTTTCTGGCATCCTGAATAAGATGGAACCATTGATTGAGAGCGGGCACCACCATGCCGGGATCATTCTGGCCTTGACCCGGATGCTGGCGGAAACAGCTTAAAGGCTCGGTGATGTACACCGCGTTGCCCTTGGCCAATAGATGCAGCCAGGAAGCTATATCGTTAATGCATATATATTTTCTGCCTTGGAAGTGATTGAACTTTTCCGACATATCGTTTTTCCTGAACATGACGGTAGTCGGCTCACCGATGACGTTCATGCAATTTCGTAAACAGAAGTTACCCAGGATCCTTCCGTTTATAATGGCATCCGTTTCGGATATTCTAGCCGTGCTTGCCGTGTCCGGCAGCGGATCTCCCTTCTCGTCAATACTTTTCCGGTAAGAAGTAACAAGCGTGACATCAGGCCTGCTCATTAACCAGCGTACCATTTTCTCTATTTTTTCAGGATGAAACAAGTCATCATCGTTCAAGAAATTGATATAATCTCCCGACGCCAGTTCGAAACATCGCTGGTAATTGTCTTCTCTTAAATTCTTTTCATTGCGAAAGTAGCGGATCCGGGAATGCTTCGATAAATAAGGCGCGAGCATAGTTTGTACACCGTCATGGGTGCTGTCGTCGCAGATGATGATTTCAGTGTGAGAATACGTTTGATTAAGCGCGCTCCTCAGTGCCAGCTCTAGCAGATGCGGCCGATTGTAAGCGGGGATCAAAATACTGACGAGGGGTATGCTCTGAAACGGATCGCTCTTTTTTTGCTGAATCATCCTCTGGACGCTCCTTTATACAAAAATATTGGACATCTTCTTTTACAAAAGTGTATGCGCCAGCTTCTGGAAGGGAAACTCATTTTACAAAAATTGGCGAAAGCAGGGGGACCCGCGGTAGGTTCATACCGTTTCGCGAACGGACTCTAGTTCATAATCTAGTAAAGTGATCCCCGCTTTGAAAAAACGTGCGGTGATGAGGGGATGAAAGTGAAGCTGCTGGCAGCCGGACGCCTTCGCCTCAATACTGGAGAGCAGACAATTCATCTTGGCAGCGAGGGCGAGACGATCAAGACGAGATTTCATCAATGGGATTTACAACTTCACGATTTAAATCCGCTGGGCTATGACGTTAAGCTGTTCGGCTTATCGGGGCTAGCGCTATTATTTGGAACATAATACAATCTATGCTCAGGAAACGGTCCTTTTTGCGGTTTCGGACCGGCGTGAGGAGGAGGGACTGATGAGAGAAGAGATGCGGCTGGCAGTTGAAATCCGGCCCTCTTCGCGCCGTCTTGCCGTTATCGATACGAGATTTCCGGAAATTAAGCGGATTTCGCTACTGGGAAAATATGCAGATTTATGCCCAGAAGCCCGATACGATGTTTTTTGCTGTGGAGCCGTTCCATGACGGCTTTCCGGCCCCTGTCCATCCTTTTAGCGATTTTAAACGAATCGCCGCTTCAGAAGGCATAACGGATGTATACTGCGTTTTCTTAAATCTGACCCTCAGTTTGCTGGGCGCCTGTTTTCTTCCGGACGGAAGTTGCATGCCGGGTGCCAATTCAAGTTGGAACATAAAGCCGTTGCTGGAAGAGCGAAATATTAAACTGCATGTAACACTGTATCCCGGCGGGGGGATTGTACCGTGGACGCAAAAGGAGTTTCTGCACATCGCTGCGGGAAACTGTTCAACAGTTTTCACGAATATCGAGGAGGTGCTGCAGACCGTTCCAGGAAGCTTGTACCACCCGGTTGTCATCAACACCGACCTGTATACGTATTCGGAGAAGCTTCGCAGCTCCAAGATTCAAATAACCTTCTGCGCTTATAATTCCGTAAGGAAAGGGTTTCCCCTAATGGCCGATGCATTGAACCGCCTTACCTCGGAGTTCCATCTGCACCTGATCGGCGATTGGGACGATCATCTGCACTTATTGACGAATGATAATTATACCTATTATGGAGTTATGAGTCCCGAAAGTCTGGCAGCCATTTACGCGAAATCCCATGTATTTCTTAACTGCAGTACGGTCGATCAATATGCTCTGGATGGATTTCCAACGACATCGGCCGTAGATGCCATGTCGACCGGGTGCGTATTGGTTTCAACGAACCCCCGGAACGACCGGTTCATTCTCGAGAGGGGAACGGATTTTATCGAGGTTGCCCCGAATGGGCAAGATATCGCCGATGCGCTTGTGTGGGTCAAAGAAAACTTCGGGGAAGCGATGCGGATCGGGATTAATGGATCAAACAAAATCAAACGCAGCTTTGACGCCAAACATATCGTGAAATCCAAGCTCGGGTGTATATTCGGTGAAACTTGACCCGGGGCGCTATCTGCTTGCAGACTGAAAGCCGGCATCCGCAATGGAGACCGGCTATTATTTTCTTTCTTTATTGATATACTCTCGGCAGAAGCGTTCCCGGGCCTGATGGTATGAAGCGTCGATAGGAGTCACGCCGCAATCGTGCAGACACCAAGGCTGCTCCTGCCGGGGTATGGACAGGCTGCATCCGGCGCGGATAAACTCCATGCATTGCGACGTATCGTAATAATGCCAGCCGTCAAATAGATCCTCGCGCCACGGGAGATCATATTGCGTAGCCATTAGCAGACCATCTACCGCTTGAACCTCGGCAAATGCTTCATAAACCCCTCCCCAGTCGGCCAAAAGCACCTTTCCGCCGGCTGAATCGTAGATTTTCCCTGTTTTATCGGGTGACTCCCACCATACGCCGCTCGCCGGAAGCGTCTTGGCGCCAACGACACCCATAATGCCTACGGCTGGATTTTGCTCGAAAATCGCGACCATATCGACGAGAAAGTTCCGGTGTACAATAAGCACATCCTGATGTGTATAAATTTTGTATTTGGCGTCGGTGAGCCGCATCGCGGTGTTATACCCCTGTGCCATACCGGAAGCATCCCTCACCGGGAGAGGCTCGACGATGAAACCGGGAGGCACCCTCAGAGCTTTGATGAACAGCAAACATTCCGCATATTTGGCCTCGTCATTCACACAGCTGATAACGGCAATTTTCCGCGGGTCGGCTGCGGCCATGCTATTGCACTCCCATCAACAGTTTTCCAAGCAGCTCTTCTTTTGAAGCTACCAATCCGCTCTGAATTAAAATATCGGCGATAACATTGGCGGTTTTCACAGGAAAGACGACATCTTGTGCAATGACATCGGCCAAGTCCGTTTCATCGAAGGTCTTCTGCCTGAACATATCGGCGATTGCTGCCCGGCTTTCTTCCGGTTCGATATCCCATTCAATGCGGCGGACTATAGTTTTGAGCAGCTCGTATGCTTGGGTTCGGGCTGTGTGCGTATCAGGCTGTTTTTTATAAGCTTTCACAATATACTGGTAAGTCCGCCACTCCTCTTTCATCTCATCGCCCGCGATGCGGCCCATTACGTTCATCCAGTCTTCATCCTCTTGGGTAAGAGCCAGGGTGTTCCGGCCGAATTCCAGATACGGATACCCGGCACTTGAAAACAAACGGCATATACCTTCGCGGGTAAAGAAGCGAAGATGAGTGACGTCCAGAAGCCCTCTGTCCTGGTAGGTCCAATGCCCTTTCAGAAGATCGCGGATAACCGAGTAATGGGCAACATTCGGTATGCTGGCCAGCACCTTTCCGTTTTCCTTCAAATACGGTAATGTCTTATGAAGGACATTCCAGGGTTCGACCAAATGCTCGAGCACATCTGCAAAAATAATGTAATCAAAATAGCTTTGGGCGGTTCCGATCTCGATCGTTTCGATGTTTCCCGAGCGGACATTTGCAGACAGCGAAGCAATTTCCGCTGCCTTGGGGTTCAGCTCGATGCCATGCACTTCGGCATTGGGATACCAGTTTTTAATTTCTAGCAGAGTGGCTCCGCAAGCGCATCCGACTTCGAGCACCCGAATCGGCTCCGATGCAGGCTCATCGAGCAGCTGGAGCAGCTCATGCCGGATGAGAAGGGAATAATCCGGGCTGAATCCCCACTTTTCACTGAACTTGCGCACATTGTCCTGCATGAGAGCATTAAAGGACTGCGGATCGTTCCGGAATGAGGCGCTGCCCTCGTGATGAATGAACGTGTCCGTGCAAATCTTCAGCCTGTAACCTGCTCTGCGGATGCGAAGGCAGAAATCGTCATCCTCATAGTTGCCGGGAGAGAACCGTTCGTCCAGGCCGCCGACAGCTTCATACACTTCGCGTTTTACGAGCAGGCAGAAACCGATCAGTTTAAGGCGTTCCTCCCATTTCGCAGAATCGGAACGGTTATATTGCTCTGCGAAGGCTATCATCTCTTCCTCAGACCGGTAAGGAACAGGGAGTGACGAATAATAAGCAGCGGAATTCGTGACGGGGCCAACCGCTCCGATCCGTTCGTCGCTATAAAGGCAGGCAAGGAGCTGGCCCAGCCACCTCGGCGTAACAATCGTATCGTTATTGAGCAGCAGCAGGTTTTCTCCTGAAGCAGCCGCCATACCTTGATTGCAGCCTTTGGGGAACCCGAGATTTTCCTGATTGGAGATAACCTTCAGGTCGGTTTGATCCTTCAGCCACCCGGCTGTGCCGTCCGTCGAGCCGTTGTCAACGACGATAATTTCATATTCATCGGGCGGAGTATATGACCGGATGCTTTCGACACAGCTCCGGGTGTAAGCAAGACCGTTATAGGTCAGAAGAATGATGCTCGTTTTCATCGATCCATCTGCTCCCCTCTTTCGCCGTCGATGCTGTCATTCTCATTAGGGCGTTCCGGTTCGTTGTCTTTTTTCGCATGCAAAGCTTCCTCCAACTGCTTTTTATTCTGCTGCAGGTTGGCGTCGCCGGGTAAGTATGCAAGGGCTTTTTCATTATGCCTGTATGCTTCTTCCAGCTGTCCGAGCTTGCCGTAGCAGAGCGTAAGCTGTACATGCGGTGCCCATGTCCAGCAAATTTTGTTCATGAGTCCATAATGATCCGCGGGCATTTCACGCGTAAGCGCCGTCTCATACCAGAATATGGCCTTCTCGTATTGTTCGTGCTCCTCATACCAAAGAGCTATTCGGCAGCAATAATCGGCGCGGGGCAGGTCGTATTCGAATGACTTGAAGAGGGACTGAAGCTCCTGGCGACGGTTGCCCTTTGTCCGATAACAGTGGGCGAGATGGCCGCAGGCCGCAAGATGATCTTCATGGTTTTCCACATCGCGCCGAAGAAACGAGATATAGCTCTCAATCGCCTCGTCCAGGCGTCCATTATCCATAAGTTCGTTTGAATAATAAAAATGATGCCGCAGAGACATGTTTCCCTGATCCTTTTTGATTGCTTCCTCCAATATCGTCAGGTTGCGGGCAGGGTCTTTATCTTCCGGTTTGGGGCCATGTGTGATTTCGATGCTTGTCGCCAGCCGATTGCCTTCAACGATCAGCACTTCGTGAACGGGATTCACCCATTGAAATCCTTTAGAACGTTTGACGAGCCGGTTGCGGCGCGTGAAAAACTGGGCATTACCGTGAGCGTCCCGGGATAGAACATAATCCATCATCACGGAGTCGTAGTCGGTGTGGAGGGTGGATTTCAGTTTCAACAAAGCCTGGCGATCCTTCTCGAGTAAATAATCGTCTGCATCAAGCCATAAAATATAATCCATGGTGGCATGGCGGAATGAAAAATTCCGTGCCGCGGCAAAATCATTAATCCATTTAAAATCGTATATATGGTTCGTATACCTCGATACGATCTCTTTCGTATGGTCCGTCGATCCGGTATCGACGATGATGATCTCATCCATAATGTCGGACACCGAGTCCAAGCAGCGTGCGATCAGCTCTTCTTCGTTTCGCACGATTAAACACAAACTGATCGAAATCAACTCCATCAACCCTTTCTATTAACTGTAGTTGAAAAAAGAAAGCTACACGGCTATGACACCGTGCAGCTTCTTGTCCAATTAGACTGTAGACGAAGCGATTCCCCAAAAAACTTCCGGTCCTATCCGTGTTACCGCTCCGACGGAGACGGAGCTGACAAAAGCGGAGTAGGCGGTCTGTAATGCGGCGGGAGCGAGCAAGTCCTGTGCGTTGAAATTGAACGTAACGGGTCCCGCTACAGTGCTTGAGTAAATTGCCGTATATATAGCTGGAGACGTTGCTAATGTGCCGCGATGGACGGATATGGCTGCCGTTATGCCTGCGATTGCGGATAATCCGATAGTACCTGCAAGATCGACGATCGGATTTGCGACATTCTGTGTCTGAAGACCTACGACGCCGAACAGTGCCGGTGTCCCAGTTACTTCGACTAAAATGGAGCCCGTGGCGTTGGCATTCATCGAGCTGCGTTGGTCAAGAAAAGTTCCCATGGCAATTCCCCCCTTTCTGGTAGAGTAATATATGCTATTCCAACTCTATCGAATTGGAGTAGGCCAACTGACTACTTTTGGCGAATTTTGTAAATAAAACTGGCATTTTCATAATTTCCGTGGCTTTTCAGTCTCTTTTGCTATAATAGAAAGAACGACAAAACGAAAAGAAATATCACGGGGAGCTGGAGAAGTCCGGCTGAGAGGGGGTTCCTTATGATCCATTCCGACGGTTCAGACCGACCGCGAGCAGCAGAAGGCGGGAGCAGCGAAACCCCAGGATTTATTCACTGTGTTTGAGCAGGAATTCGGCCATCCGCTTTCCCCGATGGTAATGCGAGACGATCAGCGCATGGCTATATCAAGACCGCTATCCGGAGAAATTGATCCGATTCGCACTCAAGGAGTCGGTGTTTGCCGGCAAGCTGCATTCTCGCTATATCGACCGGACCCTTATCGAATGGAGCCGTAACCCAGCGACGAACAGGATGAAGCAAAGGCGCATTCGCAGAAATTTAGAGGCGGCAGAGGGTAAACAGACCTTCAGCCGTCTTTTTTGTTTTCAACCTCAGCAGCAGTCCATTAACCATGTTACGAACCCAACTGCGGATTTTTGATAGATTAGCATAGCTGTCCAAGCACCTGAATTGGAATCTCATAGAATATACTGACTCTAAAACGAAAGGGGGAATACAAAATGCCAATTTTTACACCAACTAACATGCAAGGCGGCGGCAACACTGTTTCTGTTGCCGTATTGTCCGGTGTAACGGCAATTCTTCTGGAATGGGGACATTTCATTGACAATGCAGACAACCTTTTATTTCTTCAAGGTGAAGTTGCGCTTACAATGGGAACTGTTGCAGGAAATATTACTCTAAATGTTCTTCTAGATGGCACATCCGTTGATACACAAACAATAACTAGTATAGCAGCCGGCGAAAGCGTTAACGGAAGTGTTGGAGTCCGTTTAACAGACCTTACTGTAGGACATCATGTTTTTCAACTTGCAGCTTCAGGTACGGACCCCTTTTCTGCATCAAACAAAGAAGTCATGAGCCTTTCCGGCGATGCTGTCCCAGGTACTTGATCGTTTTCTTCAAAGTCAGAGGCTGTCCCTTAAGTAGACTTTTCTACTGTTGGACAGCCTCTAACATTACCTTTATTACTTAAAGCCCTACCGTCTGAGATTAGGTTTCGTTACTATGACGATTCGGACTTTGAAGGAGTTGATAAAAGAATTGGATGAACATCAGCACAATGAGCTATCAGAAAATACGCGAATGATAAAGCAGCTTTTGGTGAAAATGAAACAAGACTGCGAATCGTTGATTCCATTTTTTTGGTCGCCGAAAGAAGGACCAGATGGCAAGAATTCCGTAGAAGAGTTTCGGGTACGAATGAAGGTGTGGGCAGAAACGATTAACCATAATTTAGATTGGTACCAGGCCGAAGGATGGAAGAAAATGAAATGAGAGAACGAAAGAGAGGGAATGTGAATGGAATCTATGATGATTCATAACCTGAATCTCCTTCATCATTCGTTGATCTCTTTGGTTGCAAATTGGAAGAGAGGCTCAGGTTATGCCGGCTATATGCAGTTTCTTGAATCAACAGAGCAATTGGAGTCCATTGCGGATCTATGCTCTGGAAGGGTGGATGGAAAATATACAGCAGAAATCAGCGGACTTCTCAATATACTTCAACATATGGAACAGTGTATCCGAAACAATGACATTATCGGGTTGACCGACGCGATGGAATTTCAGCTGCATCCATTTATTTTAAGGTGGACAAAGGACGTGAGCACTAGTGCCGGAAATTGAGGTTATCCGTGAAAAACTCGATGAAATATTTCAAAAAAATCTGCCATTGCTGCCAGACACTTTAAAAGAAAGAGTTCTGCTTGTAGACCGGCAAGAAGTATGGAATAAAGTTCAAATCTCATTTTCCAATGAAGGATATCCGGTCTGCAGTTATAGAGAGGATGCATCGACTTTTCAAATTACTAGTTCCAGGCCGATCGAACAAGCGGAGGTTTGGTGTAACAGCATATCGCTGGAAAATACGAGCTTGCTTATCGTATATGGATGCGGGTTCGGATACCCCTTGTTTGAACTTCTGGCGAAGAAACCGGTCGGTACAATTATTATGGTATTCGAAAGGGATATCCATGTCTTTACGGCTATGCTGCATTTTTTTGATATGGAGCCATTATTCCGCACCCGCAAGTTTGTGTTTTTTGTCGGCGATATTCCGGATTTCAAGAAGCCGTTTTCGGAGTTGTTATCGACTCCCGTGCTCTTGTACTGTACCGCGCCGTCAGTCGTTTATACCCCTGCGGCCCGAAGAATGTCAGAGGAAGGATATCTTGACATTCAACGTTATATATATGATTTCATGAGTATTTTTTTTGAGATTGGAAACGATCATTACGATACTGTTTTAGGTTTTCGCAATATCTATGAGAATATCGATGAAGTGGTGGAGAATCCTTATTTAAGCTGCCTTAAAGATAAATTTAAGAATGTTCCCGCATTTATTATCGCCAACGGCCCCTCCTTGGACGGCAATATTAATGAATTGCAAAAAGTGAAAGGCAAAGGTTTGATTCTTTGCAGTGAATCCGCGATTCTGCCTCTCATGAGAAATCGTATCCACCCGGATGCCATCTGCGTGAAAGAGCGGACACCTGCTTCCTATGAACGGCATTTTGAAACCATGGTCTATCCTGAAGACATTTCATTAATCGCATTTGCCGTAGCCGACCCAAGAATCATGCCTTCTTTTGCCGGGGCCAAGGTTCCCGTATTTCGCAATCTTGATTCCAACGGCAGCTTTTTTAATCGTGTAGTTGGTGATGGAAGCGCTCTAGACGGTTTTCCGAGTTCCGCCCATCTTGCTTTTGACGCGGCGGTGTATATGGGAGCGAACCCGATTGTGCTGGTAGGGCAGGACCTGGCTTTCGGCAGGGATGGGGCTGTTCACAGCAGACAATCCATTTATTCCGATGAAAAGTACAAACACGTCGATGAACAATTAAAATCGAAGCCTGTCGTGTATATGGAGGGGAATGACGGGAAGAGCATTCCGTCAACTCTGATCTTTTATCGTTTTAAATTGCGGTTGGAACAAATGATCAGGGCAAATCCCCATCTTACCGTCTATAATGCTACGGAAGGCGGGGCCAAAATAGAAGGAACAACATGCGTCAAACTGGCGGATGTCGTTGAACGATATTGTAAAGACAGCATGCCGCACAAACTTCATGAATGGATTAACGAAAACAAAAAACATATCGATATACCGGAAAAGAAAAATAAGGTCAAAAATCTGATGGCTGAGCTTGAACGTTTCAGCTTGATCTATAGTGAACTCAATAAAATGAGTTTGCAAAGAAAAGAAAAGTGCTGCCGATTGCTGGATTTATCCGAAAAACACAATTTTTCTGAGATTCAGGAAGATTTGGAAGGTACCTGCCAGCTTAACTATATCGAGATGATGAAATTTTTGCATCCTCATTTGCATATCATATTCTTTCAACAAGTAGTAATGATACTCGGGTTTCATAGACTTAATGAACTCGGCACAATCGATTCTCCTGTCAAAAAATTGGAGGCCATTAAGATTCAATCTGAAGTATTCGATCGTCTAAGTTTCATTTGTGAAGATCTTGTAAGACTGTTTCGACTAGCGCTCAATAAGCTCTCCGCCAAAGGATACGATCTTACATGACGTTCAAGCCGCGCTGAAAAGTTTTTTCAGCTTAATTTTAAGAGAACATTCTTATTCTTAAGCGAAAAAAGCCACTATTGTGGCTTTTTATTTATCTATCAGAGTGCTGTCCATTTGTTAATCAAGTGGCAGATATCCATGTCTCAGGTGCAGCTGGATGAATAAGATGAAACAATCATCGTGTTCATTATGGGGGTTAAAAATGTGAAGTTGTTAGACTCCTATTATAAGAATAACAAATGCCTTGTGATAGCTGAGGTTGCCCAAGCCCACGACGGCAGCTTGGGTATGGCCCATGCCTTTATTGATGCGGTGGCTGCCGCAGGAGCAGATGCTATAAAATTTCAAACTCATATCGCCGAGGAGGAAAGCACGCCTGAAGAGCCTTGGCGGCTTAAATTCAGTTTGCAGGATAAAACCAGATACGACTATTGGAAACGTATGGAGTTCACAAGGGATCAATGGGAAGGGCTTCGCAATCACGCACTGGAAAGGAAGCTGCTGTTTCTGAGTTCGCCTTTTTCAGTTGCAGCGGTAGATTTATTGGAGGAATTAGGTGTTCCCTTGTGGAAAGTGGCCTCAGGTGAAATTATGAATAGACCCGTCATTGACCGGATGATACAAACCGGAAAACCGATATTAATATCTACAGGTATGTGCACATTGGAAGAATTGGATAATTGTATCGGCTGGCTGCGGGAAGCGAATAGCGAATATTTGATTTTCCAATGTACTTCCGAATATCCTTCTCCTCCCGAGAAAGTGGGATTAAACCTGCTTTCATTCTATAGAGACCGATATCAGTGTCCGGTAGGATTATCGGATCATTCGGGAACGATTTATCCGGGAATTGCCGCGGCAGTGTTGGGTGCCTTAATAATCGAAGTGCACGTCACTTTTTCCAAACAAATGTTTGGACCTGATATTTCCTCTTCAATTACCATGGATCAGCTTAAAGAATTGGTTGAAGGAATTGGGTTTGTAGGGCGGATGTTAAGTCATTCCGTCGATAAAGAAATCATTTCGGCCGATTACAAAGAAATGCGCAATATTTTTTATAAAAGTCTGGTGGCAAGAAGCGATCTGCCCGCAGGAACAGTATTAAAAGAACCGATGATAGCTTCCAAAAAACCTGGAAGCGGGATTTCACCCTATCGAATGAAGGATCTGATTGGTAAAAAGTTGAGAATATCCGTCTCGGTTAACCATCAATTTACAGAAAGCGATTTTGAAAATTAGCAACAAATTAAACGTTCCGGGGGTGACTCGTTCCATGAAAATTACGGTCGCATTAGTTGACCGCGCAAACTACGGCAGATTAAAACCGATCATGACGGAGATGAAAGACAGACCGGAAATCCAACTGCAAGTCGTTTGTGCGGGAACGATGCTCCTGGATCGTTTTGGTAAAGCAATAAATGTTGTGGCGGCTGACGGTTTTAACATTGATGAAGAGGTGTATTTGGAAATCGACGGTTCCAATCCGGGGACAATGACCAAATCAATCGGTTTGGGGATTATCGAGTTTACCAGTGCTTTCCGAAGATTATCGCCTGATCTTGTACTATTGATCGGCGATCGTTATGAAGCTTTGGCAGCCGCAATAGCCGCGACCTATCAGAACATATGCCTGATTCATGTGCAAGGCGGAGAGGTTACTGGCTCGATCGATGAAGTAACACGACATGCCATTACAAAAATGGCGCATTATCACTTTCCTGCGACCCAGCGTTCCGGGAACTATATCGTGAGAATGGGCGAGGAGCCGCATACGGTATTTCCCTTGGGTTGTCCCAGCGCAGATGTGGTCTCAAATGCACCAAAGACTCTCACTTCAGATTTCCTGGAACGATCAGGAGTCGGGGCTAAAATTGACATTACCAAACCCTATCTATTAGTACTGTTTCACCCGGTTACAACGGAGTATGCCGAAGCTCAATCTCAAATGGAGGAATTATTGCAGGCATTAAAAGAAACAGGCGAACCTGTCATATTGCTTTGGCCTAATATAGATGCCGGTTCCGATCATATATCGGGCGCCATACGCCGTTTCCGCGAATATAATCCCGGCGTCCTGTTACGGGCTTACAAGAACTTTGAACCTGAAATCTATATTCCCCTGCTGACCAAAGCAGCATGTGCGGTAGGCAACTCTTCAAGTTTCATAAGGGAGGCTTCTTTTCTGGGAACTCCTGTTGTATTAATCGGCTCACGTCAAGATGGGAGAGAAAGATGTGAAGCGGTAATAAGAGTGGAACCGGACAAAAACGATATATTACAGGCGATCAGGTTTCAATTAAAACACGGCCAATATCCGGTCAGTGCTCTATATGGAAGCCCCGGGGCGTCCAAGCAAATTGTGGATATCATTGTGACTCTAAAACCTTATAGTCAGAAGAGACTTATTTATATTAAGGAAACCTAGTAAAGGATAGAAAGGGGGTGGTATCGTGCAGACGGTTCTGTTGGATCAAAAAATTGATGATAAATCGTTAAAAATCGCAGTTCTCGGCATGGGATACGTCGGTTTGCCCTTGGCAATAGAGTTTGTTACAGCAGGTTTCCAAACATGGGGCATAGACCTTTCGCAGCAGAAGGTAAAATTACTCAGACAAGGTAAATCGTATATCCAGGATATACCATCTACACGAGTCCAGAATGCCGTTAATTCCGGAAAGTTTCACCCAACAACCGATTCCGGAATTCTTTCGGAAACCGATACGGTTATTGTTTGCGTGCCAACCCCAATTAAAAATAATCAAGAGCCGGACCTGAGTTATATTCAATTGAGTGTTGACATGATTAAGCTGCACCTTCATGACAATATGCTCATTATTTTGGAAAGCACGACCTTTCCGGGTACAACTGAAGAATTTTTTGAGAAAGAATTCAGTAAATTGGGTTATTCAGCGGGCAAAGATTATTATCTATGTTACTCACCGGAAAGAATCGACCCCGGAAATAAGAAATTTAACCTTCGGAATACACCTAAGGTTATTGGCGGCACAACCGGAGCCTGCGCTGCTGTTGGCTCATTGCTGTATGAAACGATCTTGGACAGAGTAGTGCTTGTATCCACTCCAAAAGCGGCGGAGATGACAAAGCTTTTGGAAAACACATTCAGAAGTGTCAATATCGGATTTATCAATGAGATGGCACGTTTAAGCGAAGAATTAGGGGTTAATATTTGGGAAGTCATTGACGCTGCCGCAACCAAGCCCTTCGGTTTTATGCCCTTCTTTCCAGGCCCGGGTATTGGAGGTCACTGTATACCGCTTGATCCACTGTATTTATCCTGGAAGGCGAAAAAGTCAAATTTCTACAGCAAATATATTGAATTGGCGCAAGAAGTCAATAAAACGATGCCGCGCATTGTAATAAATAAAATGATGGACATCTTGAACGAATCAGGGATGTCCATGAAGAACTCGAAAATTTTACTCTTGGGAATGGCCTATAAGCCTGATCTGGATGATATACGGGAGTCCCCTAACTTGGATGTATTCAACCTTCTCGTGATGAAAGGGGCAAAGGTCGATTATCATGATTTTTTTGTGAAGAGCTTCGTCGACGACAAAGGTAACAGGCGCAATTCAATAAAAAATATTACAAAAAGAAATTTGAAAGGCTACGACTGCGTCGTGATCCTAACAAGACATTCACACTATGATTTTCCATTAATCGTTGAAAGTTCGAAGGTTGTATTCGACTGTCGTAACGCAACTAAAGGTTTAGCTGAAGGAAATATCTATAAGCTTGGAAGTGGTCGTGTTGAAAATATTGGTATATAGCGGTCCCTTACAATGTTTGAGCATATTGAACGACTATTTGAGTCCATTCTTCGAAATACGCTTTGTCCAAGACAATCCTGAATCATTAAGCTCCGAATTTAGAAGATGCTCCGTTTTTTTGGATGCGTCGATGAAAGTAAACATAACTTCAGATTTCATCAGGAAAGCGAAGCACCTTGAATTAGTCGTAACGGCTACGACCGGGGCGAGTCATATAGACGGGGAAGCTCTGCAAAAACGCAATATTCCATTGCTGACTCTTAAAGGGCAGTATGACTTTCTTAACCAATTAACTCCGGCCGCCGAACATTCATGGCTGCTGCTGATGGCTTGCGCGAGACGCTTGCGGGGCGCAATAAACCATACGATGCAGGGGCATTGGAACAGACAGGAGTTCCCTGGCGTTATGTTGAGAAATAAATCGCTTGGTATCATCGGAATGGGCAGAATTGGAACATGGATGGCACAATACGCGCAGGCATTTGAAATGAAAGTGTCAGGGTATGATCCCTATGTAAATAATAATTTTCCACAGCATGTTCAGTCAGCCGATATGGATGAACTATTAAGTACATCCGATTTTGTCAGTGTACATGTTAATTTGACCAAAGAGAATAAAGGCATGATCAATGCCGAAAAGATAAAAAAAATGAAAAAAGGCGCTGTATTTATCAATACTTCCCGCGGCGATCTTGTGGATGAAAGAGCTTTGCTGCAAGCGATTAAGGAAGGGACCATTGCGGCCGCCGGTCTGGATGTGTTAGCAGATGAACCGAATATTGAAAATAGCGAGCTGTGGAAATATGCTAAACAATCAGATAATGTGATCCTTACTCCTCACATTGGGGGCTACTGCATGGAAGCAGTCGACAAAGCCGTTGAGTTCTCCTGTCAAAGAATAATCAGCTTTTATAAAGGTGAAGCCAGATGAAAGAAATTGCTGACCGCCTTGCTGAGGAACTCGTGAAACACGGAATCAGGTATGTATTTGGATTAACCGGGAGCGGAATAAGCTTGGACCTCGTAACTTCCCTGGAAGACAGAGGCGTTCGGTTTTGTCCGGCAGCGCATGAAGCGGCTGCGGTTTTAATGGCTGGTGCTTGCTGCAGGGATGGAAAGGTAAGTGCTGCAGCAATCGGTATCAAAGGGCCGGGTTTTGCCAATTTTATTCCGGGCATCCTGTCGAATTATTATGAAGCGCGGCCTGCCCTAACCATAAGCGAGGCTTATTCTTCGGAATCCCCCCGGTTTTATGCCCATAAGCGGATCGATCATTTCTCCATGTGCAGTGCCTTTATAAAAGGCTATTCTAAACTCGATAAACATTTTAAAGGCTTGGATCAATTAAACAAGCTTGCGACACAAGAAGTTCCAGGTCCGATCCATATCGATATCGCGAGTAAGTTGGAAGAGAATATATCTATACACATTAATCCTTTAAATAGTGCTGGACTTAATTCATCTATGATGGGAGATGAGCAATCGGAACAAATCATTCAGGCGATTAAGCATTCAGCAAAACCGGCCATTATTTTAGGATCAATGGTCTCCAGACATTTCAACTTCGTTCGTTGGGGGGAGATTGGCGTACCGGTTTTAACAACTGCAGCAGCCAAAGGATGTATAGACGAAAATAGCGCTTTTTACGGCGGCTTAGTGACGGGCGAAATAAAAAAGCTGTCACCGGAAAATGCAATACTTAAAGAAGCGGATTTAATTATTGCTTTCGGTCTCAGAAATACTGAGGTTATCAGGCCAAGCTCTTTTGATGCAAAAGTAATTATCATTGATAATGTGGAGCCGGAGTTCAATGACGGCTTTCGTGCTGATCTTATTATAAGCTCAAACGCGGCAGAAAAATATATAGATATGATCTTGTCGAAAATAGCAAGCAAACCATGGGGCGATGATTTATTAAGAACGTATTGGCGTGAAGTGGACAGGGAGCTGTACAAAGAAGAATGGCTGCCTGCGCAAATCCTGAAGGATATTCAAGCTCACTTAAGCAGCGATACGATACTGGTTTTGGATACAGGGTTGTTTTGTGCGATAGGTGAAATCGTCTGGAAAGCTAAATCCCCTCTCCATTTTTGCGGGAGCAGCAATGGCCGGTTTATGGGGACATCCATACCGACAGCAATCGGTCTTGCTTTGTCAAACCTCGAAATGAAAATTTTGTGCGTGGTCGGAGATGGAGGCGTAAGGCCGTATTTGGCGGAAATTAAATTAGCCGTGGAACATAAACTTCCGATTCTATTTATTTACATGTCGGATGGAGGTTACGGTTCTGTCAAACAGGCGGCAACCAATAGAAAGATAAGCGAAACGGCAGTCGAGATTACAAATTCAAGCTGGTATCGCTGCGTTGAAGCCATGGGCTGTGAATCTGTTCAATTGAAAAAAAAGAAGGGACTAGAACATATATTGCAGGTGATGGATCGAAAAAACGGCCCTATGTTTATCGAAATTATCTTTGATCCAGAAAGCTATGCATCCATGACCATGAATTTGAGGTGAACCCATGTCACAGAAACATATTTTGGTTCTTGGTTCCGGTTCTGCCGGGAAGAGGCATATGAGAAACTTTGCTTCTTTGGGCTGCCGTATTTCAGCGATGGATCCTCGCCGAGACAGACTGGAAGAAGCCGCAGGTTTGGTTGAATTGGCTAATTGCTTCACCACTTTGGATGAAGCACTGAGAAAATCTGAAGAATTTGACGGCATTGTGGTTGCGTCGCCGCCCAAATATCACGTACCGCAATGTATTGAATTTTTGAAGTTATCTATCCCCGTTTTATTGGAGAAGCCTGTCGCGACAGATCTTGCAGATGCAATAAAGCTAAAAGATCTCGATCAACATATGCTGCAAACTAAGCTATTAGTCGGTTACACCTATCGCTGGTGGCCTCCTATAGATATATTGCTGCAAAAATTGCAGGATGGACATATCGGCAAACCGCTATATGCGGATTTTGTCATGAGTGCTCACTTGGCAGATTGGCATCCTTGGGAAAAATATCAAGACTTCTTCATGTCAAGTAAAGATCTGGGAGGAGGCGCTTTATTGGATGAAAGTCATTTTATCGATTTGATGATCCGGTTCTTTGGAATGCCTTCAAAAATTTTTGCAACAATCGAACATTTAAGTTCCCTGGAGATTGAGACGGATGATAACGTGGATATATTAGCGTTTTATGATGATAATTTCAGGGTACGTATACACCTTGATTTATACGGCCGCCCTCACGAAAAATACATTAAAATTACTAGCGAGAAAGGCACATTATTTTGGAGTTTTGAACCGAACATGATCAAGATGGGGCTGAATATGAATCGGGAATGGCAAGAAATGAAGTTCCAAATCGAACGCAATGATATGTTCCTAAATATGGCAAAGGATTTTATTCATCTGTTAAATGGACATAAAGCGCCTTTATGCACGTTTGAAGACGGATTGAAAGCATTACATGTAATCGAAGCATGCAGAAGAAGCTCTGCGGATGAAAAGCCTGTATATCTGAATCGTTTAAAGGATGGGAGTTGAACATGTATTTAAATAAACATGTCATTGCGATCGTGCCGGCAAGATGCGGAAGTAAAGGGATACGAAATAAAAATATGCAAATATTATCGGGTGTTTCCTTGATAGGACTAGCGGGAGCTTGCCTTAATAAATTGATGTGGTTGGATGCGAAAATCATTACCACCGATTCTGAAGATTATTGCGCCGAAGGTAAAAACTACGGATTGGATGCCCCTTTTATACGGCCGGCTGAATTAAGTTCAGATACTGCAGGAGCAGTTGAAACGATTACACATGCACTATTGGAAGCTGAAAAATGCTACCGGACTGCATTTGATGTTGTATTAATCATCGAGCCCACGAGCCCTCTAAGACAGGCGGCCGATATTGAAAAAGCAGCCGAGTTATTAATCAATAATAAAGTTGATTCCGTTGTGACGGTAAGCGAAATACCCTCAAAATTTCATCCAAAGAAAGTATTTGAGGCAAGAGATAATAAGCTACACTTCTACGAGGACGCCGGTTCTAGCATTGTCTATAGGCAATCTCTCGATAAAAAGTACTGGCGAAACGGGATATGCTATGCTTTAACAAGAGAATGTCTTCTTGATAAGAAGAAAATTATAACTGACAATACAATGCCGTTAATTATTGATAGAGAGGTCGTCAATATCGACGAGCCAATTGAGCTTGCGTGGGCGGATTTTCTAATTGATTTTCAAGCGAACAAGGAGTAAGCCCATGCACTGTCCATTATGCGGTATTTCGAATGAAATAATATTAACGGACCGTTTGCGTCATGGGGAGAAGCAAAACGTCTTTTATTGCCCGTCATGTGATTTGGGTTATCTCGAACATATGAAGAATAATGCGGAACTGAAACACTATTACCAAAATGTGTACAGGAAGGACTATAAACCGAATTTATTGCAAGATACGAATGCAGAAGATTTGTTTAGAAGCACGGTAGGCTTCCAACAGGAAAGGGTTCGGCGAATAGAGCCTTTTTTAAATAAAAATAAAGCACTATTGGATGTGGGCTGCTCGGCAGGACAATTTCTATTTCACGTTAAGGATAAAGTTAACAAAGCGGTCGGCATAGAAATAAATGAGGAGTCGGCTCAATTTGCTTCAAAAATCTGCGGATGCCCGGTATACACGGATTATTTGGCAGAGACACCGCTCAAAAGAAAATCATTTGATATTATTTGCTCCTTCCAGGTGATGGAGCACGTAGATGACCCCCTTGAATATTTGTTACAGTTTAAAGAATATTTGAAAGACGACGGACTAATTTATATCGAGGTCCCGAACTTAAACGATATTTTGCTCTCAACATATTCATTGCCGAATTATAAAAAGTTCTATTTTCGCAGCGCGCATTTGTTTTACTTTAGTGTTAGAAGTCTCGAGGTATTGCTTGACAAAGCGGGACTGGATGGAGAAGTTTTTTTTTCGCAGGATTATCATTTTATAAACCATATGAACTGGCTTATTAATGACGGGCCGCAAGCTAATGCTGAAGACGGCATGGCTAACCTTAAGTTTCCAATGAATCTAGGGGTTTCCGGTGAGATACAAACTAAGTTGAACGGTTTTTTGACTCGTGTCAATAAGGAATATACCGAATTGTTGATTGAACTCGGATTAACATCGAAAATGGGTTTTATAGCCAGAAAGAAAAAGAATTAATCATCACGTAATATGATGAGACAAATGACATTGAAGATCTAAGGCTCATAATCAGTGTCTTTTCCGGCCGCATTTGCTATAATGGTTGGAGCGACAAACGAAATAATATCATGGGGAGCTGGAGAAGTCCGGCTGAGAGGGGATTCCTTACGATCGATCCCGACCCTTTGACCTGATCTGGATAATGCCAGCGTAGGAATCGCATTGTAGCCGGAATTGCGGGGTTTTTCTTTCCTTGTTTACAAGGAGTGACCCGTGTATCCGGAATTACGGAGCTACGTCGAAGCGTCTTCCGAAGCGGGGATGCTTTTTTTATTGTCCGGAGAGGTTAGATCATCGTTGTCGTTCATATTGGGATTTGCACAAATAGAGAGGAGTTTTTCAAGGTGTTGGGAACTAAACGGGGGATTGTGGTCAAATGGGGGATTGCGGTGCTGATCGTTATGATCGCGCTGACAGGATGCGGTGCCAAGAACGATGGACAAGGAGGCGGACAAACTCAAAGCAACGCCGCTTCGGGCAGCGGCAGTAAGGATACGAATCCAGGCGGCGATAAGAGCGGTGCAAATGCCGGCGGCACTCCAGCTGCGGACAAGCCGCTAACGAAAGTAAAGGTCGTACTCGATTGGACGCCCAATACGAACCATACCGGCCTGTACGTTGCGCGGGATAAAGGTTTTTTCAAAAATCACGGTCTCGATGTGGAAATCGTTCAGTCCGGCGAAGCGGGCGCAGATACAATGGTAGCAAGCGGTGCAGCCGAATTCGGCGTAGGCTACCAGGAAGGGGTCACACAGGCTCGCATTAACGGCGTTCCGCTCGTATCGATCGCGGCGGTCATTCAGCACAACACGTCGGGCTTTGCCTCGCCTTCCAGCAAGAATATCAAATCACCGAAAGACTTCGAAGGCAAAACATACGGCGGCTGGGGCACTCCACCGGAAGCGGCTGTCATCGAATCCCTGATGCAGGAGCAGAAGGCGGATTTCAAGAAAGTGAAGATCGTCAATATGGGCGACGCCGATTTCTTCACCGCGGTAAAGAAAAATATTGATTTCGCCTGGATCTACTATGCTTGGACCGGCGTTGAAGCCGAGCTGCGCGGTGAAAAAATCAACATGATTTATTTGACGGATTACAGCAAAAAGCTCGATTATTATACTCCTGTTCTTGAGACGAGCGAGAAAATGATCAATGAACATAAAGACATCGTACAAGCCTTCACTGCAGGGGCATCGGAAGGCTACCAATATGCGATCAAGCACCCGGAGGATGCGGCAGAGGTATTGATCAAAGCCGTGCCTGATTTGAATGCGGATCTGGTGCGCGCCAGTCAGAAATGGCTCAGCCCACGCTATCAGGACGATGCGGCGCGCTGGGGCGAGCAGAAGGCCGAAGTGTGGTCGAACTATGCAGATTGGATGCTTGAGCACAAGCTGCTCACCAAGAAGCTTGATGCCGGGAAAGCATTCACGAATGAATTTTTGCCGAAATAAGTCTTAAAATATACAGGATGAAAGGGGATTGTCGCAATTGGCTAACGCACTCCTGAGCATTCAGATCCTGCCGCATACCCCTGGGGGGGAAAGCGTCATACCTTATGTGGACAGGGCGATCGAAATTATCAAGGCTTCCGGGGTGCCTTACCGGGTTGCTCCGCTTGAAACAACGATGGAAGGCGAGCTGGGCCGGCTGATGGCTGTCGTTCAGGAGATGAACGAGGCCATGACATCAATGGGCTGTCCATCGGTAATATCGCAAATCAAAGTATATTATAATCCCGAAAGCGGCGCATCCATGGACAGGCTGTTGGAGAAATATCCCGATGGGCGGTAAATTTCGCAAACTGTGGCCTCCTCTTGCGGTCTTCGCGGTATTCATATCGGGATGGCAGGCGGCGGTCGACTTATTCGGAATCGATGAATATGTGCTTCCTTCCCCGCTCGTCATTGCGGGGAATACGATGTCGGAGGCTTCCCGGCTCCTGGAACATACACTGGCAACGCTGGGCGTCACGATCCTCGGTTTTGCCGCAGGTACGGCGGCGGGCTTCGTGCTCGCCGCCTTGCTGCATGTTATTCCGGGTGCGAAGGCCGGCTTTTATCCGCTGCTTGTGCTGACGCAAAATATTCCGATAATCGCGCTCGGCCCGCTCCTGGTTGTCTGGTTCGGCTTCGGCATCATGCCGCGGGTGATTCTTGTAATGCTCGTCTGTTTCTTCCCTGTCGTTGTGGCGATGTTGACCGGACTGACGCAGAGCGACCCGAAGCTTGCCGCTTATATGCGAATGATAGGCGCATCGAAGCGGCAGCAATTTTGGCGGCTTGAGCTTCCGGGGGCAATCGGCTATTTGTTCTCCGGTCTGAAAATCGCAGCTTCCTATAGTGTCATCAGCGCAATTTATGCGGAGTCAATCGGCGGCAGCGAGGGACTGGGAAATTTCATGCTCGTCTCTCAGCGGGGCTGGCAGACTGCTAACGTGTTCTCGGCAATCGTCATTATCGTCATTCTCAGCCTTCTGCTTTTCGGCTTGATCGCATTGGCTGAACGCATGCTGGTTAACAGCGGCCGGCAAATCCCAGGGAGAGGAGAGTGACCGGAAGATGAGACTTGCTCTAGAAGTAAATGCGGTATCGAAAAAATTCGTCGAAGACGGCGCTGCCAAGACCGTGTTATCCGATATCTCGTTCCATGTCAGGGAAGGGGAATTCGTATCCCTGATCGGTCCTTCGGGGAGCGGGAAGACGACTTTGTTTCATATGATCGGCGGATTGGAAACGCCCACCTCCGGATTTATCAGGATCAGTGGATATGATGCGAACGCGAAGCGGGGACAAATCGCCTATATGCCTCAGCAGGCGGCCCTTATGCCCTGGTTAACCGTATCGGGCAATATAGAACTGACATTGACGATAGCCGGAATTGCCCGGAGGGAAGCGCAGAGATTGGCGCGGGAGTGGCTGGACCGCGTCGGTCTGGCCGGGCTGGCCAATGCGTATCCGGATGTGCTGTCCGGCGGCATGCAGCAGCGCGTATCCTTTCTGCGGGCGCTGCTGTCGCCGCAGCCGCTAATGTGTCTGGATGAGCCTTTCGGCTCGCTGGACGCATTGACTCGCATGCATATGCAGACATGGCTCTTGTCGTTGTGGGAGGAACACAGGCGCTCGGTCCTATTCGTAACGCACAGCATTGAGGAGGCGATTACGCTGTCCGACCGCATTATTGTGTTATCCGCCTCACCGGCCGTTGTTCTGCGCGAGCTGGCTGTACCATTTTCGCGTCCGCGGCATGGAGAAGTCTTGTGGAACGATCCGGATTTTAATGCGATGAAGCGGGAAATCTATGAGCTTTTGAAGCCGGAGCCCGAGGCGTATGCCGGACTTAAGAAGAAGGCCGCTCAATGAAGCCGGCCGTCGGGCGTTGGATCGACAGCCATCTTCATGCTGATTTGTATGCCGCGGGGGAACGCGACGAGATGCTTCGCAGTTCTTTCATGAACGGTGTTCAGGCGGTGGTGGCCGTCTCTATGCATCTCGAATCCTGTAAGTCTAACCGGGAGCTGGCGGCCCGCTATCCGGGCCGGGTGATGCCCGCCTATGGATTTCACCCCGAGCAGCCGCTGCCGCCGGCAGATCGACTGGAGGAGCTTGTGCGGTGGATAAGAACGCGTCATGACGCCGGAGAGGCGTTCGCGATCGGTGAAGTGGGGCTTCCTTATTATTCACGCAAGGATGCGGAGGCGAAGGGGAGGTTCTTTGACGAAGGCCCTTACCTTCAGCTATTAAACAGGTTTGTCGCGTTGGCCGCGGAACTGGACCGTCCTATTGTGCTTCATGCCGTCTATGACGATGCAGATAAGGCATGTGATCTTATTGGAAAGCACGGCGTAAGGCGAGCGCACTTTCACTGGTTTAAAGGTTCGTTTCAGACGATGGCAAAGCTGATTGCCCAAGAGTGTTTTATCTCTGTGACACCGGATGTTTTATATGAAGAAGAAATTATGGAGCTGGTCAGGCGTTACCCGGTTGAGCTTATGATGACGGAGACCGACGGGCCATGGCCGTTTGAAGGACCGTTCAGCGGCAGGCCGACAATGCCCTGCATGGTTAAGGATGCTGCAGCCGCGATTGCCAGGCTTAAAGGGCACGACCCCGCAGAAACCGAATTCCGGCTTCTGCAAAATGCGGATCGATTTTACGGATTTAACCGACTGCAATAGGAAGCATATAAACCCGGCCGGGGAACTCTCGTTCCTTGGCCGGGTTTTATTTTATGCAGGTTATCGATGAATAAAATCTTTTCGAACAGGAGAAACCAAAGGTGAACACAAATACGCACCCAAATTGGAGGTCTCACTTGTGAAAAAGCTTATTAGCATGTTTTTCTGTGCTGTTCTTTCCCTTATGCTGTTGATTCCGGCTCATGCTGAAGGGCATCTGGTCGGAACTCATGGTACCGCCTATACCACTGGAACCGGTACTGGAACAGGAACCGGAGCTGGTATCAACGGAACTGCAACCGCTCCTGGCATGAACACTTACGGTGCCAACAACTACAGAGGGACTGCAGCGGCAAACGATAACAATGACATGGATTGGGGCTGGCTTGGCTTGCTTGGTCTTATTGGTTTGGCCGGGCTGCGCAACAGAAACCGCGAGCGTACCTAGTAGGCGATTTCAATCTGATTCAAAGTAGCCCGGTTTTCGGAACAATCATGTTCCGTAACCGGGTTTTGTTTTGCGTATATTCCCGCAGGTTAGATGATAAACATAGCCGTAATTGTCGTCACGGCAAGACCGATCAGCACCGGCTTCAAATTGCGTCGTGCCAGCTCGAACGGACTGACGCCGCAAATCGCCGCTGCCGGGATGAGTGCCCACGGAATAAGCGTGCCGCCGCCGACCCAGATCGCGGCCACCTGTCCGAGCGCCGTCAGCGTTGCAGCCCCCGAACCGATTGCGCTCGCAAACAACTGCGCTATGGAGCCTGCCAGCGAGATACCCGAGAAGCCGGACCCGTCAAGTCCGGTTATCGCACCGGTTACGGTTAACGTGACTGCGCTCACCGCCTGATTCAGCGGCACATGATTGGCAAGCGCCACGCCGAGATCGTTAACGATACCATGCGACCCTTCCGGAAGCGGTTTGCCGAATATTTCCGTAAAGGCGGAATCACCCAAATAGAAGAAAGCGGCAATCGGAATCACCGGGCCGAACACTTTAAACCCAAATTGAAAGCCGTCGATTAAATAGACTGTCGTCTGCTCCAGACCCTTGTTCCCGTGGGCAAGCACCGTAACCGCCATTAAAATAATGACGGCGGTTCCCCCGATGAGAGCGGTTGCATCTCCACCTTGCAAACGAAACAAAAACATGGCAGCGACATCCACGATAAACAGCAGTGGAATGAGCGCCGCCAGCCACTGCTTCATTCTATGGGGAAGCTCGGTAGTATCACTCTGTACATCAGGCTTGCCATTCTCCGCTTCCTTGCCGGCTGCCACCAGTCCGTCTCTCCATGTTCCATTTCTCATATCCCGGCGCATCATCCAGAACGCCGCGGCGGTAGTTACAACGCCCATAACGATTACCAGGGGAACGCTGGCTTCCATAACGGCGGCCACCGGCAGACCCGCTGCATCTGCGGTCAGCTTCGGGGCGCCTTGGATGATATAATCGCCCGATAACGCAATACCATGACCAAACAGATTCATAGCCATCGCCGCTCCAAGCGCAGGCAGCCCAACCCTGACCGCAACAGGCAGCAGCACCGCACCAATGAGTGCAACGCCCGGGGAAGGCCAGAAAAACCATGACGTTACCATCATGATGAGACCGATTCCCCAGAAGGCAAGAGCAGGCGTACGCATAAATTTGGTCAGCGGCAGCACCATCATTTCGTTCACGCCGGTCTTAATCAAAATACGGCTCATCGCGACGATGATGGAAATGATGAATATCGTGCCGAGAAGCTCTTTGGTAGCATAAATAAAGCTGCTGAAAATTCCGCTGACCGACCCGCTTAGAGTTTCAGTTGCAAGCAGGCCGAGCGAAAATATGCCGGCCACGCACAGCAGGGTCGTATCACGGCGTTTGATCAGCAGCGTCATAATGAAAACGATAAATGACAGGTAAACCCAATGAAGGGGCAGAAGCTGAAGTTCCATTCGGGAATCACCCTCTCGCATAACGATAAAACGTTATACATTGTATGCGAGAGAGCGGATAGGCGTTCACTTAGTCGGCTGCACTTAAATGCGGCTTATTTGAAAAATTTTTGAAGGAATGTAACAACAAAATTGGATTGGGGTAATTCCTGAATTCCATACAAATCGCTCCAGCTGTATACGACCAGAAACGGCAATAAACCGATGGCGATGACGGCGAAAATCAAACCGAAAAACACTAACCGAAAAGCTTTTGCAGTACTCATTGCTCCTCATCTCCTATCGCAGGCGTGTGGTTCTCTCATTTACTTTATGCGTGAAACACATGGCGGCAGACTGTCTATTTAAATACCAAAAGAAACACCAGGCTGTAAGCGAAGTGTTAATAGTAAGACAGATTCTTTGAACATCCATAAATTTTATTACCCGTAATGAAGGGTGATGAAACAAAAAAAATATGCTTAAACGAACAAAAATCCAATTATAATTGAATAGGTGGTATTTGCCGGAGGGGGATGATTCGAATGGATTGGACAGCTATTTTCAGCCTGATTGAGCCGGAGTTATTTATCGTCGTCGCTTGCTGCTGGGTGCTCGGGTATATCCTGAAGCAGACACCCAAAGTTCCGGATTGGACTATCGTGTATTTTGTGACGGTATTTGCAGTGGCCGTCGTTATCTGGATGCAAGGGCTAACTCCGAGGAGCGTACTGCAGGGCATATTGTGCGGCGCGTTCGCGGTTTACGGGAACCAGCTCATCAAGCAGACGAGAAAAGGGGTAAGCGGCGAAGAAAAGGTGAGTTGACCGGGGGACTTCCGGAAAAATTGAACGCAAAAAAATTCGGGACCCCTTTCGGGGTCCCTTTCATGGGAGAGGAGAAACCGGACGAAGAGCTTATGGGGAAACGTAAGTCTTCTCCGCGGTTGTCTACGGCATCTCGCGACGCCGATAATTTAAGGATTACCAAATCAGTCCGATTTATACGTCAGTGCGATTTTTTTCCGCAAACGGGGTAATATCGCTTATCAACAAGCGGTATAAAGGCGGGGGAAATGTCATGGGATTGTTATTTATTCTTATTTATTTCGTAATTATATTCCTGGTTATCGAAATCGCAGTCATCCTGCTGAGAAGCACCGGGCTGCAGCGTCAAATTTCGCGCTTTCAGGTCATATCGATGATGACGGGTACAGGATTTACGACGAAAGAGTCGGAGCTCATTCTCCGTCACCCGGTACGGCGGAAAATAAGCATGTTCCTCATACTGTTCGGCGTGTTTTCATTAGCGGTCACCATTTCATCCATCAGCGCCATAATGGCTCAAAGCTTCCATGTGCATCAGCTTCTATGGACCGCTGTCGTACTTGCGCTAACGCTCATAACCATGCGCATCCCGTCCGTTAACGGTTATATGAGCAAACGGCTTCATGATAGGCTTCATCACAGCTTTGCGCTCCAGGAGCTGCCCGTCCGGGAAAGCTTTCAGATGGAGGAGGACGATCTCTTCGTCGATATTCCGCTGCATTCCGAGTCCGGCTATGCGGGTAAGAGCTTCAGCGAGCTGTTCGAAGGCGGGCGGGATATCAATTTGCTGTTCGTGAAACGGGGGCGGGATACGATCCGCAAGGACAGGGAAAAGATCAAACTGATGAGCGGCGATGTTTTGTATGTGTACGGCAGCAAATCGGAAATGGCCGATCTGTTTAAAGAAGAATTCAAAGAAAAGACAAGGAAGCAGCGCGATGAGCATACAGCCGCAAGCTTAAACGAATAGCCGCTCATGAGAGCAGCGGCTCCATGTGAAAAGCCAAGCGGATCCGGATGGTGTCGCTCGGGTCCTTCAAATTGCGCCGCGTGAGCTTCTCGCATTTGTCGAGTCGGTAGATAACCGTGTTGCGGTGCAGAAACAGCCGTTTGGCCGTTTCGGCGATTTGCCCTTCATTTTCCACGTAAATTCGCAAGGTTTGCATCAGATCATGACGGTCCTTCTCCTCAGCCGCGAGCAGCTGCTGAAACGTATCGCTGTAGAACGCTTCAAGGTCCGGCATGGGAATACGCCGCAGAAGGTCGAGCATATCCTTGGCCCGATAGGTTCTGATAAAGCAGCTTTCATTCGCCGCATAACCCGCCTGCAGCGCCTCCAGCGCTTCCTTAAACACGGTTGGAAGCTCCATCGAACGCTCCGACGGCTTTCCGACGCCGAACGAGAAGGGACATTTCAAGCTCTGGAGCAGCTCGTTTTGTACATCCTCCAAATGCTTAAGCAGCTTTTTCTCAAATTCGTAGGTCGACTCAGCCGCTGTCAGCACGAAAACGAACATGTCATTTTTATTAAACAGGATAAAAGGCAGTCCGGTGCGTATAAAAGCCCGTTTCAGATGGAAATACAGATGATCGCGTTCCGCTTGCAGCCGTTCATCCGTTACAATCGGCTGCCTCGCTCCCGCCTGCTGGGAATCGTTCTTGCATACGATGCATTGAAAGACGGACTTCGCAGTCAAGCCGTAGTTTCTTCCCCGGTTCATCAGTTCCTGCTCGGAGTTCACGCGCCCTTCCACCCAATCCGCGAAAAAATCATTCTTATACCTCCGCGAGCGTTCCTTCACGGCCTGCAGCTTCATCAGCTCGAACTCCATCACGTTCACAGCCTGTTCTATCGCAAGATGCTCCACCGTCTCTTCATTCCAGACCGGCGCGAAGAGGAGCAGCCACGAACGCTTCTGCGTCGTCATGATCGGATAAGCGGTCAGGTGGCGCCATGAAGCCTTAAGCTGCGGCATAGTCAGTGAGGCGGGCTCTTCTGAGGAAGGATCCAGCTTGTGAACGGCATCGCGGGCGTTTTGTACAAGCAGGTCTCTCTCCTTAGTCTGCGGCAGCCTTGCAAAAGAGATCGTCTCAAATCGGTCGTCAAGCATGATCGCCGGACAGCCGAGCAGAGAGGCGAGCGACTCCAGGATCGCCGTAATTCCTTTGCCCTTCATAACAAGCTGCGAGAACGCCCTGTGCGTATGAAGCGCATAACGCAGCTCCGTCGTTCTTTTCTCCAAAATATGGTTGAGAGAAATGTTCAACAGCTCCCCTAGCGACCTTTTGAGCGGAAGCTCGATGATCGGGAAGGAGAGCGCGTCGGCCAGCTTGATTACATCCGCAGGAACCTCGCTCAAAAATCGCTTCGTCTTGATCCCGAGACCGGCGCAGCCGTGCTCGGCCATCTTCGCTACGAGCGCCAGAAGAGCATCCGGCTGGTCTTTAACCGCATAAGCGGTAGTCAGCAGAAGCTCATCCGGTTTCAAAAAATCAATGATATCCGGAGCATCCATCATGTTGACCGATTGTACAGTGCGGTCAAGCCCGTTCCTCCCTCCCGTAACGACCGCTTCTTCATAGCTGGGCAGCTTAAGCAGTTCACATAGCTTCACGAAATCACCTCTATGTTGTTATATAAACTGACACTGAACTTACCTAATTGATAATGTATAGTATAAACCTTTAACCGTTTGTTGGAAATAACTAATTTCGCAAGCAAGAATTAGCTAGTTTAACCCATGACAGGGCTGAATCATCTCGATATCATGTTAATTAACATAACATTTACTCGAAGAGAGGTGGTATAGCGGTGAACGGCATGAAATTGGAGCTGCGGAACGTGGAGAAAAGTTACGGCGGAAGAAAGGTGCTGCACGATGTGAGCTTCTCGGTCGATCCGCATCAGTTTATATGCATTCTCGGTCATAGCGGCTGCGGCAAATCGACGGTTCTTAATATGATTGCCGGATATCTTCGGCCGGACAGGGGCGAAATCACCGTGATGGGAAAGCCGGTCGACGGTCCGTCGAAGACAAGAGGACTTGTTTTTCAGGAGCATGCCCTGTTTCCTTGGTTTAACGTCCTCGACAATGTGGCCTTCGGGCCTGAGGTCCAAGGAAGCTCCAAAAAAGCGGCGCGCGAGAAAGCGATGCACTTTCTGAAACTGGTCGGTTTGGCGGATTATGCGGCGAGCTATCCGCATCAGCTGTCGGGTGGTATGAAGCAGCGTGTAGGCATTGCCCGCGCACTGGCCGGTGAGCCGGACATACTGCTCATGGATGAGCCGTTCGGCGCGCTGGACATCTTGACTCGGGAAATGATGCAGATGGAGCTGCTCCGCATTTGGCTCAAGCTTAAACCGATGGTGCTGTTCGTAACACACAGCATCGATGAAGCGATTCATCTGGCGGACCGGATTATTGTGATGAAGGACGGCGCTATTGCAGCTGACGTTGAGATTGCGGATGAACGTCCCAGGAGGCTTCTGGTGCCCCATCTGGTCGAAATCAAGGAGCAGCTGGAGGAGATGCTGCTGAGGGAGCACCCGCTCGTATCGTAACGCGTTTGAGGTACTTTCCCGCTTAGGAGAGGAGTGAGCAATAGTTATGAAGGAACCGGCGTCAACGCTTAAGCCGCCTGTAGAACTGGCCAAGGCGGACAAAGGCTCGGCAGTCCCTTCGAACCGGTATCTTGGCCTGCGGTCCGGCAAAAGAGTGAACGGTCTGGTACCGATTGCACTGTTTTTTATTCTATGGGAGCTCTTGAGCCGGGCTAACCACTACATGGAATGGTTCAATCCGGTGTTCCTGCCGCCCCCTTCGGAAATTGCGACTGACGGATGGGCTTTGTGGCAATCCGGCATCATTCTTGACAGCCTTGTATCCAGCACCGGGAGGATCGCGGCAGGGTTTCTGATCGGGACGGCTGCAGCGTTACTGATAGCGGTATGGATGAGCCGCTTTGCGATTGTCGAGCAGTGGCTCGGGCCTGTATTGAATCTGATCGGGCCGATTCCGGCGCTTGCGCTTCTGCCGATCTTCATCATTTGGCTTGGAATCGGCGAATTTCCGAAGGTGCTGCTTATCGCATGGACGACTTTCGTTCCGATGCTGGCCTACACGCTGGATGGCTTGAAGTCGGTACAGCCGGCGCTGATTCGTTCGGCACTCAGCCTGGGAGCTGCACAGCGGCACATTTTTTTCAAAGTAACGCTGCCTTCGGCGCTGCCCAATGTGCTTGTAGGCATGCAGGTAAGCCTGGGGCTTGCGTTCTCGTCCCTGATCGTATCGGAGATGATGGGTGCGAAGGACGGTCTGGGCTACATTATCGTCGATGCCCGCAACTTTTTCAAAATGTCCAATATGTTCGTCGCGATCGTGTTGATCGGCCTCGAATACAGCTTGTTCTCGTACATGTTAAAACGGCTGGAGCGCAAGGTGATACGCTGGCGCGGGGACGGTATCCGTTCTGCCGTCGAGAAATAAAAAATATAACAACATTAGGACCCGGGAGGATTTACCTACATGAGAAACCATGCCAACAAGAAATTCGCTTCATCCAAAGCAAGGCTGCTCGCTTTATCCTTCATAATGCTTCTTGTCGTGGTGCTGTCGGCATGCGGTACGAAGAACGAGACGGCGAATGGACCTGCCGATCCGAAGACGAACGATGCCGCAAAGGCAAAGACGGAACCGGCAGCAGATCCAGCACCTGCTGCGGCCGAGTCCGCCGCAAAACCGGAGACTGTCAAGCTCACGCTCGTCGGCGTGCGCGACGCGCAAATTTCCTCCCAGCAGATTATCGCCGACAAGCTCGGCTACTTCAAGGAGGAAGGGCTCGACGTCACCAGCCAGCTTATCGAAAGCGGCCCGGATATCGGTCCGATGGTTGCCGGAGGAAGCGCGCCGGTCAGTATTCAAACGAACTTCATGGACATCATTCTAAAATCGAACAATGTGGGTGTCAAAATCGTTGCGCCGCTTGCTCAAATCGCCGGAACCCAAGCGGTGGTCGGCGGTAAAAACCTGAAGCTGACAAGCGCCAAGGACCTCGAGGGAAAGACGATCGGTATCCCCAGCGGGGCCGACGTGATGATCGCGATCAACAACATGGCGAAGGAGCTAGGTGTCGACGCGAAGAAGATCAAATATGTAAACCTTGCGCCAAGCGACGCGCTGACAGCACTGCAGAAAGGCGACATCGACGCAATGGCCGCCTGGGAGCCGTTCATCACTAAAGCGATCCAGTCAGGCGGCCATTTCCTCTTCAGCGGTACGAAAAGCGAGCTTCCGGATAAAAAGGGCGATGTGAAGTGGATGAGCGTTCATACGACCATGCAGGTCACCGACGACTTCCTCGCAAAAAACCCGGAAACGATTAAAGCCGTGCTGCGTGCACTCAAAAAAGCGACCGATTACATCAATAACAATCGTGCTGACGCGATCAAGCTGCTCGCGCCTGAGCTCCATCTGTCGGAAGCCGAGCTAACCGAAATCATGGGACGAAACGTCTATTCGATGGATGTCGACGACAGCTATGTAAACGGGAGCAACGGTAAGCCGGTCGGCGACTATCTGCTCAGTGTAGGGAATGTAAAATCGGTGCCGGCTTTCAATGAATACAATGATTTCTCGCTTCTTAAAGAAGTCGATCCATCGCTCATCAAGGTGGAATTGAAATAAGAGAATAATCCTTGAGGTCCCGCTTAAACGACGGGACCTGGCTTTTTCAGGAGCTGCTGCTTTGAATAAAATTTAAGGAGGAGGTGAGAGCACTGTGAGAACGGATTACGATCTCATTGTGACGAACGGTACCGTTGTACTGCAGGAAGGCGCAGTAAAGCTTGATATCGGCATTACGGACGGACGTATTTCGGCCCTTTCCCCTAGGCTTGACAGTAATGCCCGAATGAAATATGACGCTGCCGGAATGACAGTAATGCCCGGAGGAATCGATGTTCACGTGCATTTGAACGAGCCGGGCATGGGCCATTGGGAAGGGTTTCGCACCGGCTCGGCAGCGCTCGCGGCAGGGGGCACAACAACTTATTTCGATATGCCGCTGAACGGCCGGCCTCCCACCGTTACCGCTCAGACGTTTAACCTCAAGACTCAGCTGGCATCCGGACAATCTTCCGTCGACTACGCGTTATGGGGCGGCTTGATGCCGGGATTCCTCGACAAGCTGGAGGAGATGGCGGAAGCGGGCGCCATCGGCTTCAAAGCGTTTATGTCGTCGCCCGGTATGATGGAGGAAGGCGATTTCCGAGAATCGGACGATGCGACCCTGAAGAAGGGAATGGAGATAATCGCCCGCACCGGCGGCATTCTTGCCCTTCATGCCGAGAGCGAGCCGATGGTCGCCGAGCTGGCTGCTGCCGCGCGTGCAGCCGGTAAAACCGGCTCTTACGATTACTGCGCATCCCGGCCGGTAGCGGCGGAGGTAGAGGCGGTGAAGCGCGCATTATCGTTTGCGGAAGCGGCAGGCTGCAGGCTTCACTTTGTCCATATCAGCAGCGCCGAAGCGGCGGAAGCTATTGCCGAAGCCAGGCGCAGAGGCGTCGACGTTACCGCGGAGACGTGCACGCATTATTTGCTTCTGACCGAAGACGACCTGCCTGTTATCGGGCCTGCCGCCAAATGCTCGCCCCCGCTTCGCAGCCGTGCCGAGGTCGAACGGCTTTGGGGCTCGCTTCTGAGCGGTGCGCTGGGTATGGTGTCATCCGATCATTCACCATGCCCTGAAGCGATGAAAGAGAGCGCCGATTTCTTCGAGGCATGGGGCGGAATCGCCGGGGCGCAGCACAGGATGGAGCTGCTTATCGACGAAGCCCATCTTAAACGCGGTATTCCGCTGCCCCTTGTCGCGGACTGGCTTTCGGGACAGCCTGCGGCCCGGTTCGGGCTGGACGACCGCAAAGGCAGAATTGAGATTGGCCTGGAGGCGGATCTTGTTCTCGTAGATATGAATAGCGCTTATGAGGTGGAGCAGCACAGCTTGTACCAGCTCCATAAGCACAGTCCGTTTATCGGCCGAACGATCGGCTGCCAGGTGCAGGCGACATTTTGCCGGGGTGAATTGGTGTATGAGAAGAAAAGCGGTGTCCCGGAGCGGAGAGAGGGAATGTTTCTGGCTGCCTCCGGGAAGATGACAGGTGCAAAGAAGGTGAATGGATGAATGAGAGCTCTGCGCATTCCTTTATCCGCTCGCAGGCGGAATCGATCGGCCTGGAAGCCGAAGGGCGGCTGCTGAAGCTTGGCAGGTATGGCGCCGAACCGGCGGGAGGCGTGACCCGGCTTCTATATACGCCGGCGTGGGCGGAGGCGCAGCGATCGCTTGCATTGCAAATGCAGGAAGACGGCTTGGACGTCCGTTTCGACCGTGTAGGCAATCTGTACGGGAGGCTGGAAGGGGATGCGGGCTCCGGGGGAGTCATTGTAACCGGCTCTCATATCGATACGGTGGTCGGGGGCGGAATCTATGACGGCGCTCTCGGCGTCATCGCCGGGATGATGGCGCTTCGCAAGCTTAAGGAGCAGTACGGCAAACCGGTACGAACGCTTGAAGTCGTCTCCCTGTGCGAGGAGGAAGGAAGCCGGTTTCCGCTCACCTGCTGGGGATCTGGCCGAATAACGAACACATATGCGCAGGAGACGGCTTTCATTACGAAAGATGCTGATGGCGTAACGATGCATGAAGCGATGGTCGGCGCAGGTTTTGGCATTAACGGGGCTGAGCCGGCAAGATCAGATATTGCCGCATTTGTGGAGCTGCATATCGAACAGGGCGGGCGGCTTGAGCATGAAGGCCTTGCGATTGGTATCGTTGACCGGATCGTGGCCCAGAAGCGGGCGACGGTTACGGTTTCGGGCCGTTCCAATCATGCCGGCACGACGCCGATGCATTTGCGGCGGGACGCTCTGCATGCGGCAATCAGGATGATCGAGAAGCTGTATAATAGAGTTAGTCTGGCCGGAGAACCGATGGTGGCGACTGTCGGCTCGATGAAGGTGGAACCGAACATTTCGAATGTGATTCCAGGGAGCGTCGCGTTTACCGTAGATATGCGCCACCCGGACGATGCAGCGCTGCAGGGGTGTTTTAACGAATGTTTGACTGCATTTGAAACGATCGCTGCTGGATTGCAAGTCGATTTGGCTGTTAACCTCTGGATGGATGCCAAATCGGTAGCGATGGATGAGAGTCTTGTAGACGCGCTTCGCAGAGGATGTGAACGAAACGGCGTAAGCTGGCGCATAATGGCAAGCGGAGCCGGGCACGACGCTCAGCTGTTTGCGCCGCACTGCCCCGCGGCGCTTCTGTTTGTGCCAAGCAGCGGCGGAATCAGTCATTCCGCAGAAGAATATACATCTGCAGTACAGATCGGAACGGGAATCGAACGGTTGATGGAACTGCTGTACGAACTTGGTTACCGGGATGGGATTGGGAAGGAGATTGCACCATGAACGAGGATAAAATAAAGCTGGCAGCATGGCTGGAGCTGCATGAACAGGACATGATAGGGTTTCTCTCCCGACTTGTAGCGACGCCTTCGGATAATCCGCCGGGCGACTGCAAACGGATTGCCGAGGTTGTGCTGGAGCAGCTTGCTGCTTCGGGATTCGAGCCGAGGCTCGATATCGTCCCGGAGAGCGAAACCGCGGCCGCGGGCATGATTGAAGGGCGCAATGTAATCGCGGAAACGATTGTCGGAAACGGAGAAGGACCTGCCATAACGCTTAATGCGCATGGCGACGTTGTCCCTCCCGGGGAAGGCTGGACATATGATCCTTACGGAGCTGTTATCTCGGAAGGAAAGCTCTACGGACGAGGCGCTGCGGTATCCAAGTCGGATATTGCCGCCTATGCGTTTGCGGTGATGGCACTGCGTGAAAGCGGAATAGCGGTAGACGGCAAGCTTACGCTCGCCATTACTTTCGACGAGGAAACGGGAGGTGAAATCGGTCCGCAGCGGCTGCTCCGTCAGCAGTTGATCACCCCGCCCGATTATGCGATTGTAGCCGGGTTTACCTATGCGGCAGTAACGTCGCACAATGGCTGTCTCCATCTGGAGGCTACGGTTAAAGGGCGGTCGGCCCATGCGGCGATTCCGCATACCGGTGCGGATGCGCTTGAAGCGATGAACAAGCTATTGAGCGCCTTATACGAATACCGCAAGCAAATTTCCGTCCTTCATTCGGCGGTAAGCGGGATTGATTCACCTACCTTGACCGTCGGTCTTATCCAAGGCGGAATCAACACGAACGTTGTTCCGGACCGCTGCGTCATCCGTCTTGACCGGCGCATCATTCCCGAGGAGAATCCGGAAGCGGCCGAGGAAGCGCTTATCGCTGTTATGTCCGCTGCGGTTGAGGGCATTCCGGGCATCGAGCTGCACGTCCGCCGCGTCCTGCTGGCGCATCCGTTTCGGGAGCTAAGCGGCACACTGCCGCTTCTGGATGCGCTGCGCTCGAACTGGTCACAAGTGATGGAAGACGGAGAACTGCCGGTGCAGGGTGTACCGTTATATGCCGATGCCCGCCACTTTACGGAGGCGGGGATTCCGACCGTTATGTTCGGCGCGGGTCCAAGAACGCTTGAAGAAGCAAACGGCCATCGCGCAGATGAGCATGTTCTTCTGAGCGATTTATCGAAAGCGGCTCGAATCATTACTTTTACGTTATATGATATGCTAAAAGGGCAAGAACGATTTTCAAAGGATAAAATGGGGGCTGCAGTTATATGAACATCGTTGTATTGGACGGCTACACGCTCAACCCGGGCGATCTGACATGGGATGAGCTCTCCGCTCTTGGAACGCTCACCGTTTATGAACGGACGGCAACTGAAGATATTGTGAAACGGGCAGCTGGAGCGGATGTGGTGCTCACAAACAAAACACCGCTGTCTGCGGAAACGATCGGGCAATTGCAAGACCTGAAATATATCGGCGTGTTAGCGACCGGTTACAATATAGTCAATATCGAAGCGGCTGCCAAGCAAGGTATTATCGTCACGAATGTGCCGGATTACAGCACTTTTTCGGTCGTTCAGCTCGTGTTCGCATTCTTGCTGGAGAGGTGTCATCATGTGAAGGAGCACAGCGACGCCGTTCACAGCGGTCGATGGTCGGCCGGGCCGGATTTTATGTTTTCGCTTCATCCGCTCTATGAGCTGTCGGGAAAAACGATGGGAATCATCGGATTCGGACAAATCGGCCAACAGGTGGCCAGGGCGGCATCAGCCTTCGGGATGGATATCTGCGTACATACGCGTACCCCCAAGCAGGCGGCCGGCCTTGAGCACGTCCGATTCGTTTCTGTTGACGAATTGTTCGCCCAGTCCGATATCGTCACGCTCCATTGTCCGCTTACCGACGAAACTGCCGGAATCGTCAGCAGCCGAACTCTTGAATTGATGAAGCCGTCGGCATTTATCATTAATACTGCGCGCGGAGGCCACATCGTGGAGCAGGATTTGGCCGATGCGCTTCGCAGAGGACAAATCGCCGGAGCGGCGCTCGACGTGCTTTCCGTAGAGCCGCCTCCTGCGAATCACCCCTTGCTCGATACGCCGAATTGCTACATCACCCCGCATATCGGCTGGGCGACCGTAGATGCAAGGCAACGTCTGATGAGCATCGCCTCAGCGAATCTGCGCTCGTTTATGGAGGGGAATGCTGTGAATCGGGTATGAGAGGCACCCCCTAAATCCCCCTGAGGGGGACCCCAAGGGCCCCGGCCCTCTGGACACCCGGATATTTGTCGTCGGTGCTGCAGAGGCGCGTTCTATGGTAAGTGTGGATTTCCTCGCTTGTCGTCCCTTGCGGGACACGCTTTACCTTTTGATGCTGTTTAGTGGTGCTTCGCACACGGATTAACTAACGTGGGGGCCACAGAGGCGCATTCTATGGGAATTGTTTGGATTTCCTCGCTTGTCGTCCCTTGCGGGACACGCTTACCTTTTGATGCTGTTTAGTGGTGCTTCGCACAGGTGCTACCATTTCGGTGAGCACGGCGCTCGAAGTACGAAATAATGCCATAGGTGCGACTAATTCGATGGGCACGGCGCTGGAAGTAATGAATAGTGCCATAGGTGCGACTAATTCGGTAATAACTGCGCTCAATGTATCGAATAGCGGCACAGGTGCGACTATTTCGGAGAGCTCGGCGCTTTGAGTTCTAAATAGTGGCACGGGTGTGATTAATTTGGTAATTACTTGGTTTGAAGTAAGAAATAGTGGCATGAGTGCGACTATTTCGGAATTGCAAGCACGAGGAGGGTTTAGATGCGCGGATTTGCCATTATTATCGGGTTCGATGGGCTTGGATGGCTGTTGAACAAGCTGGCCGGCTTTCCGCTTCCGCCTCATGTTCTAGGGCTGCTGCTGCTGACAGCAGCTTTATTTTTGAAGCTTGTGAAGCTGGAGTGGGTGGAGGCGAGTGCGGTCTTATTGACACGGCATATGATGTTGTTTTTTGTGCCTCTGCTTGTCGGGGTTTCCACTTTTCTGCCGCAGCTTAGAGAGTCGTGGGCCGCAGCTGCCCTTAGTCTGACGGCCGGGACGGCTGCCGTTGTTCTGTTAACCGGCGGTGTCACGCAGGTTTTAACTTCAACGAAGAGGAAGGAGACCCCGCATGAACGGCAGCAATCTCTTTAACGATCCTCTCTTCGGGGTGTTCGTTACGGTTACCGCTTACGCTGCAGCTCTGCTTGTACGGCGCAGGCTGCGCTGGCTGCATCCGCTGATTACCGCTCCCGTTCTGATTTATTTTCTGCTGCAGCTGGGCCGCATCGACTTTGCGGATTACAAAGCGGGAGGCGACATAGTGACATTTTTTCTTGGCCCGGCCACAGTTGCGCTGGCGGTCCCGTTATACAAGCAGGCCATCCGTCTTAAGCCCCTGCTGCCATCGCTTCTGTTGGGAGCATTGGTCGGAAGTGCAGCCGGACTGGGCGTTAACGCGCTTTGTATTACGCTTTTGGGCGGTTCGGAGCTGCTGCTGAAGTCGGCGCTTCCCAAATCGGTAACCGCTGCCGTCTCCATAGAATTATCGCGATGGCTCGGAGGCTCGCCTGAACTTACGGCAGCATTGACGGTGATGACAGGGCTGTTCGGAAGCGTTGTCGGCCCGTCCCTGCTGCGCCTTGCCGGCGTCAACGACCGGATTGCCGCATCGGTTGCGATCGGCGCGGCATCACACGGGATTGGCTCCGCCAGGTTGATGGCGGATTCGGAAGAGGCAGGGGGCATAAGCGGCTTTTCCATGGCAGCCTGCGCCGTCTTTACACCTGTGCTTTTGCTGCCGGTGCACTGGTTTTTACTCTAAACGGACTAGGGATTTTTCGTGAAAAGATGTAACAATTTATCTTCTCTTAAGGTTTTTAGAACTCGAATCTGGTATGCTGACACAAGCGAAACAAACGCTGCACTCACATGCCTGAAGGGAGTTTTATGAGTTGAACGAGAAAGATAATGATTTGAACAAAGAGGTTAAGCTTCCGGAAACTGAAACCGATAATGCCGAGGGCGTTGAGCTTCAAGACAGGAAGCCCGGTAAGACCGCGGATGAGGTTGCAGATCTTGATGAACACTCAGCGGATGCAGATGCAGATACCGATGATCTGGAAACAAACGGTCGGGCCAACCTGACCCCTGCGGCTCCGGCTGCTTCCAGAAATAGCGGTAAAGCATGGATGTATATTGCCCTTGGTCTTGCTGTTTTACTGGTAATCGCATTGGTTAAACCGCCTTTCGTCGGTACTGCCGATGCGGATCCGGCGGTTGCGACGGTTAACGGAGTCGCGATCGGAAAGGACAAGCTGTATAACGCTATGGCTGATCTTGGCGGCAAGCAAACGCTGGACGGCCTGATTCAGGAAGAGCTGGTCAAGCAGGAAGCGGATAAAGCCGGCATAACGGTTGAGCCGGCAGATATTGACAACGAAATCAAGACGTGGAAGGGCCGCTTCAAGTCGGAGGCCGAATTTGATTCGTGGCTCCAGCAGAACGGGATGACGCTCGAAGATTTCAAGAAACAAATGCCGCTGCAAATTCGCATTCGTAAGCTGTTAGAGCCGAAGACCACGGTTACAGACGAGCAGATCAAGCAATATTTTGAACAGAACAAAGCATCGTTCGATACGACTGAAGAGGTTCGCGCATCACATATTCTCGTGAAAACGAAAGCGGAAGCGGAAGCGATTCTGACGCAGCTCAAGGCGGGAGCCGATTTTGCCCAGCTTGCGAAGGAGAAATCGATCGATCCGGGCAGCAAGGACAAGGGCGGCGATCTGGATTTCTTCCCGCGCGGCGTAATGGAGAAGCCTTTCGAGGATGCGGCATTCGCTTTGAAAACCAAAGGCGAGCTTAGCCCGATTATCCAGACCTCGAACGGCTACCACATCATCAAGCTTACGGATCGCAAAGAAGCGCACACCGCAACGCTGGATGAGAAAAAGGCGCAAATCAAGGATCAACTGGTTACCCAGCAAATTTCCGAGCTCTCACAGCAGTGGCTGGCGGATATTAAATCGAAAGCGAAGATTACGAATACACTGGAAGCGGCAAGTCCTGCGCAACCGGCAGCAACTGATTCCGCGGCTGCAACAAACGGCGGCTAACGACCGGCTTGAAGTTTCAATCGAATAGGCAAAAAAGGAAGACCGCTTGGGGCGATTCGATATCCCCAGGCGGTCTTTTCTTTGAAATTTCGGCAGGTTTATTTTTAACAAGCTATATCTGACTTTGAGATATAGATACCGAACTTTAAGGGACTGGCAGGAGGATGAAGAAAGCCTTCGCTTCTTGTTTACGGGAAGAAAAAATAATTGCGGTGAACCATGGCGGTACTTATAAAATTTTCTCGCCGAGCAGAGACCCGATCAACTCCACCGCGAGCCTGGCTGTTACCGGCGTGTTCTCAAGGAGCGGATTCACTTCAACGATGTCTGCCGAGGTGACTATGCGGGCGTCGTAAAGCATCTCCATAGCCAGATGCGCTTCCCGGTAGTTCAGTCCGCCTCTAACAGGCGTGCCGGTGCCCGGCGCGTCGCGGGGATCGACGCTGTCGATGTCGAAGCTGACATGGACGCCGTCCGAACCGGCAGATGCGATCCCGATCGCGTCCTCCATTACTCGCGCCATGCCGTATCTGTCAATATCATACATCGTGAAGCAGGCGATGCCGTGCTTGCGGATGAAATGCTTCTCGCCTTCGTCCAGCGCCCTGGCGCCAACGAGCACGATGCGGCCCGGCTGAAGCTTGGGACTGATACCGGCAATGCCGGTAAAACGCGGATCGCCCAGCCCGAGCCCGGCGGCAAGGGCCATGCCGTGCATATTGCCGGAGGGGGATGTTTGAGGGGTATTAATATCGGCATGCGCATCGATCCAGATCACGCCGAGTCGTTTCATTCGCTGCGCAAGGCCGGCAATCGTGCCGATGGCGATGCTGTGGTCGCCGCCAAGCGCGAGCGGGAAAGCGCCGCCCTCCGCCAGAAGCGCTACCTCCCTGGCGACGGCTTCGCTCATGGCGAGTGTGCGGCCCCAATGCTTCATTCGGGTCGACGTTCTTCGATCGGCGGCCGGGTTCGGCAGATAGCTGTTCGGCCTTGTTTCATATTGCAGGCCGAGCATCTGCAGCTTGCGTTCAAGACCGGCCAGAAGCACGGCTTCAGGTCCGCCGTCCGCCCCCCGCCGGCTTGCGCCCCAATCGAATGGAACGGGAAGGATGGCAACCGGTTGCAGCTGTTTCATATGTGAGTCCCTCCCAATCGTTTAAGCAGGAATCTCTTATTTGCGGATAAATACGCTTTTTACGATAAAGACGACATTCGCGGGCCTTTCGGCCAGACGCCGCACGAAGTACGGATACCAGCTGCGGCCAAACGGAACGTAGCTGCGTACGGTATAGCCCTCCTTGACAAGCGACTTCTGCAGAGGGGTTCTGATCCCGTACAGCATCTGAAATTCGAAAGCGGTTCTGGGCACCCTCCGCATCTTCGTGTAAGATTTGACCCAATTAATTATAGTCTCGTCATGCGTGGCAACCGCAGTATAGACGCCGCTGTCGAGGCGTGCTTGAATAAGCCGGCGCATATTGGCGTCCACCTCGGGCTTAGTCGCGAAGGCGATAGAACGCGGTTCCTTATAAGCGCCTTTCACAAGGCGCAAATTGATTTTTTCCGCCGTCAAATTTCTGACGTCCTCTCCGCTGCGGTATAAATAGGCTTGAATGACTGTTCCGACGTTGGCATATCCCTCAGAGCGGAGCGTTTGTACAATGCCGATCGTTGCATCGGTCCAGGGACTATCCTCCATGTCGAGCCGTACGAACAAGTTCAGTTTGGCCGCTTCCTTTACAACCGAACGAATGCCCGCCAAAGCTGCCCCCTTGTCAATCGCCAGACCAAACTGCGTCGGCTTCAGAGAGACATTGCCGGCGATTCCCTCGCGGCATATTGACTTGAGCAAATCGATATAAGCCAGCTCGCTTGATTTCGCTTCCTCCAGACTGGTCACGCTTTCTCCCAAGAAGTCCAGCGTGACCGCTATTCCCGCCTCATTGAGCCTTTTCGCCTGCGCAATGGCATCGTCCATCGTTTCGCCCGCTACGAAACGCCGGGCGCCGAGCTTCATCCCGTAACGCTGCGACAATGCGCGGGCAGCCTTATTGCCGGCAAGTCCGAGCAGGGCCGAGCGGAATAAGCGCGTCCCGATATCCACATGATCACTCCTTCCTTTATCGCCGGGACGATGAAAATAATGATCGAAAAGCATAGGGCCTTACCCCGCCGATGAACAAGCTTACAATTATGCCTGCTCATTATGATTATATATAAACAATAAGACCTCGTGACATGACAAAAAGTGGATGGCTTTGCTTCATGTCGGCAGCCGTCGGCCTTCAGGCAAACGGACTCGCCCGGGATTCTTTAACATCAGTGAAAATTTGTGATACGATAGCAGCAGTCGATACGCGAGAAGTTGGGAAAGGGGCAGACGGCAGTTGAGAGTTATAGCTGGCTCGGCAAAAGGCCGGGCTTTGAAAGCGGTGCCCGGCATGAATACCCGTCCGACGACGGACAAGGTAAAGGAAGCGATCTTCAGCATGATCGGTCCTTACTTTGACGGCGGGTGGGCGCTTGATTTGTTTGCCGGAACCGGAGGGCTTGGTATAGAAGCGTTAAGCCGCGGAGTGGAACGGGCGGTTTTCGTCGATTTGGAGCGGGGCAGCGTTGATGTCATCAAGCAGAATGTACAGGCCGCCGGCTTTGCGGAACGTGCGGAAATATACCGGAACGAATCGGGCCGGGCGGTCAAGGCTTTGGCCAAACGCGGTACGACCTTTGGTATTGTGTTTCTCGATCCGCCATACAGAATGAAAGAGATGGACAATCTAATGAAAGAGCTTGCCGAGCGCGGGCTTCTGGAAGCGGGAGCGGTAATCGTCGTGGAGCATGACGGCGAGCACCGTTATCCGGAGAAGATCGAAGGTTTCGAGCAGACGAAATGCACCCAATACGGCGATACGGCGGTTACGATTTACCATTACCGGCCGAAAGCCGATTCGACCGCTAATTTGGAGGAATAATATGTCGTCACAATCCGATTCATCATCCAGAATAATATCTTCCGGGCAGCGGGTCGCCGTTTATCCGGGCAGCTTCGATCCTGTTACTTACGGCCATATTGATATAATCCGTCGCGCTGCCAAGCAGTTCGATCACTTAATCGTTGCCGTATTGAACAATTTCAGTAAAAATCCGCTGTTTACGGTCGATGAACGCAAAGCGCTTCTGGCTGATGTGACGCGTGATTTACCGAATGTCTCAATAGACAGCTTCCGCGACTTGCTCGTTCATTTCATGAGGTCGCGAAACGCGGATGTCATCGTGCGCGGAATCCGTTCGGTCACGGACTTTGAGTATGAGCTTCAGCTTGCCTCGACAAACCACCAGCTCGACGGTGAAATCGAAACGATATTTATGATGACGAACCCGAAATATTCCTATTTAAGCTCCAGCATTGTAAAAGAGATCGCTGCTTTTCACGGAAAGGTGCATGATCTCGTGCCGCCGGAGGTTGAGCGCGCGCTTGCTGCGAAAAACGCCAAGAAAGATTAGTTGAGTATGGGTTTCCCAGGTTACGCCGGACGCCGCTGATGCGGCCTTTTTAACGCTTCAACCGGTTCGATGAGCCGAGCGAGATCAATGTCAGAAGGAGCAGGGCGCCGCCGAATATAAGGAGATTATAAGGCATGGCAGGCCAGAGGCTGTGCAAATCCCCCGCACGTATTATACCGCCGGGGGGCGGGGAGACGGCGGCTCCGTCATACTGCCTTAGCACAGGCGCAACCGTGGGCATCACCCGGGCGAGCGCACTCGTCAGCGGTCCCCATACGGCGAGTGTCAACGCGAAGGCGAGCGCGGATTGCACGGCCCGCATGGCGGCGAGCGGGCGGATCGACAGGTCGGTGCCCGATACGGCGCTGCCGGCCTGGAGCAGGGCGCTTATACCGCCCCAGCTTAATATAGCTGCTATGGCCGCGGCGTTCCATGCGGGACCGCCGGGCATCGGCATAACGGCGGCAGAATAAGCTCCGATATGGCTCTCGATCAGCCCGGAAAGAAGAAAGCCCGGCAGCGATTCGGGTACAAGCGGTTCGATAATCCGGACCAGGACTGCGCCGATCATCATAAAACCGCCGATGGCCATCAGCTTATAGACCGATAAGGTAACCGCATCGCCGAGCGTTTTGCCGAAGGTGCGGCCGTCCCGTCTCCTTGCATCGGCCATCGCGGCAGCTGCACGGCGCAGCAGCGGCAGTGCCCCGCCGCCGCTGCTGCGGGACGGCACTCGGGATAGCCGTACATCGCTTTGCACCATCAGAGCGGCGCCCGGTACGAAGCGTGCTTGTATAAGACCGGCAATTAATGCGGCAATCCATACGGAAGCGGCGATGGTCGCGCCGACCTCGGGCCGCCGCATAAATCCGGCGCCGATAACGAGCAGCATGAACAAGGGGCTTGGCATATGCGATAAGCTGAGCAGCCGCTGCCCTTCGGCTCGCGAAACCGCGCCGCGGCGCCGCAGGGCGGCGGTGGTCTCGGCCCCGGAAGGAAAACCGGCGGTCCAGCCCAGCGCGAGCGCAAAGCCCGCTTCGCCGGGCAAGCGGAACAACCGGCGCATCAGCGGCTCGAGCAGAGCGCCGATGCCGTGTACTGCGCCGAAGGCCAGCATCAGCTCCATTAGGGAGAGAAAGGGGAGCAGGCCGGGGAAGACAATGTTCCACCAGACCGTTAACCCCTGCAGAGAAGCTTGAAACGCTTCATCCGGCCGACTGATAATCGAAGCGACCAACGATATGGATAAGAAAGCAAGTATCAGTGTACGCGTCACCTTGATCCAACTCCACTCGCGAGATAGTAGCTTGGACAAAAACAGCCACTACATTCTACGCTTGTCTTACCGAAATTAGACCAATACGGAGAAACAGCGATACACTCAGCTTCAATTAAAAAATGTAAAACCGCTCAAAAACGAAAAACCGGTTACAGCGTAACCGGCTTCTCGTAATAATCGCGGAGGCAGTCGCGGGAGGTTGCATTCGGCCAAGCGAGCGAATATACCGATGTCGCCCGGATATCGAGCTCCAGATAGGTGAAGGGCTGCGGCGGCCGGGCGGCAGTGTGAATGACGGGCAGGCGCGCCGACGTTTTCATTCTCTTAAGGAGCTTGCGGCCCTTCCCCGTATATCCAAGCACCCGCAAATATTGAACGCCGCTGCGCAGCTTGTCCGGCGCGAGCAGCTCTTTGCGGTGTCCGAGCAGAACAGCGAGCAGCATTCGCTGCAGCTTGGTGCGCGTGTACCGCTTTGTCTTGAGCGCTTCCAGCAGTGGATCAACCTCCAGTGTTGACAGCCGGGAGAACGACCGCTTCAAACGGTGCTCGAGCCCTTCGCTCATTTCATGATAACCGGCAAGAAGCTCGATCGGTTCGCTGGCGATTTTATAGAAAAGCTGCTTTGCGAACGAGGGCCAGCCGAGCGGGCCCCGGCCGGCGGCGTATTCCCGCAGCAGCAGCTCCATTGTGGAGCGCGGAACATAGGGTGCGGCATCATCCGGCTTCCCCCGCTCGGCGACAAGTTTGCGTATGGCAGTAGCACTGGCGATTTGCGCATCGGTAATATCGGCTTGCAAGTAGCCTGCCTTCTCGCGTCGTACCGTATAGGGCTCGATCCGACTCCCGAGCCGCTCCAGCGCGAGCAGATAATGCAGCCCGAGCGTGTTGTTCGGCTGCCCGAGTGGAAACTCCGCCGCCTCCAGGTCGCCGGCGGCCGCCATAAACAGGCGGACTGCCTCGCTGTACGCGGCGGGATAGCTCGCGCCGCCGCCAAGCGTTTCCGCCATTAGCCGGCCGAACGGCTCCGGCTCATGCGCGACCGCCCGGGCAATGCGTCGCAGCGGCCCGATATCGCCGGCCTCGCTGCCGAAACACAAGGCGTCGACGACGCCTGTCGCATCCAGCAGCGCCACTGCGCCGTATGCGAACCACTCCGCGGACTGCGTCGCATAAGCCGCCGGCAGCTCGATCACCAAATCGCAGCCGCCGCGCAGCGCCATCTCGGTCCGCGTCCACTTGTCCAGCAGCGCAGGCTCGCCGCGCTGCAGAAAATTTCCGCTCATAACGGCGACGACCGCATCGCTTTTCGTTATTTTTGCCGATTGCTGCAAATGATATAAATGTCCGTTGTGAAACGGGTTGTACTCGACAATGAGACCTACTGTCCGCATGAATCGCCCTCCGAACGTTTTGGCGTATAATTTTCACTATATCATGGTGTGAAAATGTTGACAAAATGAACCGGGAATCGATATAATAAACTTTGTTTGTTTGGAGTGATGGTTATGGAGATTCAGGTTAAAGATTTATTGTCCAAAGGAATGAAAGTTCCGATACGCCGAAGTTTGGACGCCGATTGGCTGCGGCAGGTGCGTAAAGACGTCATCGGTACAAGCCCGCTCGAAGTGGATTTGACCGCGAGCGGAGAGGACGGTGTCGCTCATGTGGAGGGCGAGCTGTCGATCGAGGTCGAACTTGCGTGTTCCCGCTGCCTGGAGCCTACGAAGGAACGGATTGCCGTTCCGTTTCATGAGCGCTTCAAGCCGGCGGCGGCAATGGACGGCGGTTCCGAAGAAGAAGAGATTATTCCGGTTGAGGACGGCAAGATCGATCTTGAACCGTTGATCGAAGAGACGATCATGCTTTCTCTGCCTTTTGTCCCGCTGTGCGTTGATGACTGCAAAGGTCTCTGCCAAACATGCGGAGCCAACTTGAACGAGCAAAATTGCGGATGCTCCAAGGATCGTATCGATCCCCGGATGGCCGCGTTGAAAGATTTGTTTAAGTAAAGCAGACGCCGGCCGATGCGGGCGTCGAATTCTGTTAAGGAGGTGGGAAACATGGCAGTACCACAACGAAGAACATCTAAAACTCGTCGTGACAAACGCCGCACGCACTTCAAACTGGCGGTGCCGGGCATGGTGAAATGCGAGCAATGCGGAGAGTTGAAATTGGCTCACCGGGTATGCAAGGTTTGCGGTTATTATAAAACGAGAGAGATCATCAAACAATAGTGCTTTCAAGTAGTACTTCATCCCTGGTGAGGTGCTATTTTTTTGCCTCGAGCTTACGCTCTCAAGGGCTGCGAACGATTAAAAGAGCGGGAACTCATTGCTTCCCGCCGTATTCTTATATATACTGTTAGTACCTGGTTATAATATCTGATTGCAAAGTAAAACAGATTGCGTGTTTCTTCACAACGCACTGCTTCATAAACAACGCGGCCGTTGAAACGCGGCCAATATCATACTTAAATCAATAAGTAAAGGTGGTGCGGACCATCGAACGTCTTCCGAAAAGGCAGCGTCATCAGCAGCTTTCCCGGCTTATAGAAGAAAACCCGTTCATTACGGACCGTGAGCTGACACGTCAGTTAAAAGTAAGTATACAGACGGTGCGGCTCGATCGTATGGAACTCGGCATTCCCGAGCTGCGGGAGCGGTTGAAGCTGATGGCGGAGCGTTCTTACGATGCCGTCCGTTCATTGCCGCTTCATGAGGTTATCGGGGATATAGTCGATTTGCAGCTCGATCGGAGCGGTATATCCATATTTGAAATTCGTGAGGAACATGTCTTTTCCAGAACCGGTATCGCGCGCGGACACCACGTTTTCGCGCAAGCCAATTCGCTTGCCGTGGCGGTTATCAACGATGAGATAGCGCTGACTGCAACCGCGGATATCCGTTTCGTGCGATCGGTCAAGCTTGGCGAGAAATGTATTGCCAAGGCCTACGTCCGGTCGATATCGGGCGGGCAAAGCAAAGCGAAAGTCGAAGTGTTTTCATACGTTGGAGATGAAATGGTTTTTCAAGGTCATTTTGTCATTTATCGTTCCGCGGGCGAGTCGGTCATCGAAGGAGGAAATTCGAGTGCGGATCGCTATTGATGCGATGGGAGGCGACCATGCTCCTGAGCTTATAGTTAAAGGGGCGCTTGAGGCGGCGCTGGAGTGGCCGGATGCGGAGCTGCTTCTGGTCGGCGACACAGCCCAAATCGAGGCCCATCTTGGAGGAGTAAAGCCGTCCAACTTAACGGTCGTACATGCGGACGACGTCATTGGCCCGGATGAGGAACCCGTAAAGGCGGTGCGCCGGAAAAAAAGCTCTTCCATGGTAATGGCGGGTCAGCTTGTACGCGAGGGAAAAGCGGAGGCGATGCTCTCGGCGGGCAATACCGGTGCGCTCATGACAACGGGACTGCTCGTGGTCGGGAGAATCGAAGGCATTGAACGGCCGGCTCTTGTTTATATGCTTCCGACCGTGGATGATGTGGGAGTTCTTGCGCTTGACCTTGGCGCCAACATGGACGCCAAGCCCGAGCATTTGCTCCAGTATGCGATTATGGGCAGCATTTACCGGACGAAAGTTCAGGGCCTGCAGAAGCCGCGCGTCGGTCTGCTCAATGTCGGAACGGAAGCGATGAAAGGCAATGAGCTTACCAAGGCGGCATATGAGCTGCTGGAAGCGGCGCCGATTCATTTTATCGGAAATGTCGAAGCGCGTGACGTCCTTGCCCGAAATTGCGACGTCCTTGTTTGCGACGGCTTCGCCGGCAACATTATGCTAAAGGCGATGGAAGGAACGGCGGGGATGCTGTTCAAGACCATGAAAGAAGCTTTTACAAGCTCATTTATTAATAAAATGGCCGCTGCCGTATTGCGCCCCGGGATGCTGCGGCTGCGCAAGAAAATGGATTATAAAGAGCACGGCGGCGCTCCCCTGCTCGGGGTAAAAGGACTTGTTATCAAATGCCACGGCTCCTCCGATATAAAAGCGGTCAAGAACGGAGTGCGCCAAGCGAAAATGGCCATCGAGAGTCAATTGGTTCAATCAATCGCAGCGGAAATAAGCAGGAAGTGAGTGTGGAGCATGCAGTACACGCCGGTAGGCATAATTGGAACGGGCAAATATGTGCCTGAACGCATTTTAACGAACCGTGATCTCGAACAAATGGTCGAGACGAACGACGAATGGATCGTCACGCGTACCGGTATCCGCGAACGCCGTATAGCCGCTCCCGAGCAGGCTACGTCGGATTTGGCGTATCACGCTTCAGAAGCTGCGCTGAAGGCAGCGGGTATCACAGCAGAGGAACTGGACCTTATAATTGTGGCGACGATAACGCCGGATATGTTTTTTCCTTCGACCGCCTGTTTGCTCCAGGAAAAATTGAGGGCGAAAAAAGCTGCGGCCTTTGACTTGTCGGCTGCATGCTCCGGTTTTATTTACGGCTTGGCGACCGCATCTAACATGATTGCGACCGGAATGTACAAACACGTACTCGTAGTCGGGGCTGAATGCCTCTCGCGCATTACCGATTACACCGACCGCAACACATGCATTCTGTTCGGTGACGGTGCCGGAGCTGTCGTGCTGGGTCCTGTTGCGGAAGGACGCGGATTCCGCTCCTTCGAGCTTGGAGCCGACGGTGCGGGCGGAGAGCTGCTCAAAGTATGCGGAGGCGGATCGCGTCTGCCTTCCACGGAGCAAACCATTGCCGATAAACAGCATTACATCTATATGGCGGGAAGCGAAGTTTTCAAGTTTGCGGTCCGCATTATGGGCAACGCGGCAGAGGAAGCTCTGCGCAAGGCCGGCATGAATAAAGGCGACATCGACCTTCTCATTCCGCACCAGGCAAATATTCGCATCATTCAATCTGCGTTGAACCGTCTTGACCTTCCGGAAGAGAAAAGCATGATCAACCTTCATAACTACGGCAACGTATCGGCCGCATCGATTCCAATCGCGCTTGCTGAAGCCGTTGAGCAAAGCCGGGTCAAGGAAGGCGACTGTATTGTGCTTGTCGGCTTTGGCGGCGGCTTGACATGGGGAGCCTCTGTATTGGTCTGGTAACAAGTAAGGTAGCAGACCCGGGGGACGCCTGGGCAGAGGATAAGCCCAAGTCTCAGCGTGCCCGGGTATCTATAGTAATTACTTAATATTCGGTAAGGAGGTACGGCTTAGTGGGTAAAATTGCATTTGTTTTTCCCGGCCAAGGCGCTCAGGCGGTAGGCATGGGAAAAGACGCGTTTGATACGATAGATGCTTCCAGAGCGATATTCGAACGGGCCGATGAAGCGCTGGGTTTCAAACTCAGCGACATCATCTTCAACGGTCCAGACGAATCGCTTAAGCAAACCATTAACACCCAGCCCGCGTTATTGACAGTAAGCCTTGCGCTTCTCGAAGCGTTCCGCGGGCGGGGAATGGTGCCGGATTATGTCGCAGGCCACAGTTTAGGCGAATACAGCGCACTCGTTGCCGCCGGCGTGCTGTCGTTCGAAGATGCTGTGCGGACGGTTCGCGCCCGCGGCGAATTTATGGAACAGGCGGTACCGAGCGGGCAGGGGGCCATGGCTGCGGTACTCGGTGCAGAACGCGATGCATTGTCGGCGCTTTGTGCGGCGGTTTCAGCCGAGGCGGGAGCGGTTGAGCTCGCCAACGTGAACTGCCCGGGACAAATCGTCGTTTCCGGAACCGCAGCCGGTGTGCAGGCTATTGTCGAACGCGGCAAGGAAGCGGGCGCGAAGCGTGTTATTCCTCTTGAAGTGAGTGGACCGTTCCATTCTACACTTATGAGGCCGGCTGCAGAACGGCTCGAGGGAGTCCTTGCCGAAGTGAGCATGACTGATGCGGCCGTCCCTCTCGTCGCTAACGTCACCGCGCAAACGGTGACAGATGCGGCATCGATCCGCAGGCTCCTGGCAGAGCAGGTATATTCTCCGGTTCTTTGGGAGGACAGCGTACGCTTCCTCATTGATCAGGGAGTGGACACATTCGTGGAGATCGGCTCCGGCACAGTGCTCGCCGGACTAATCAAAAAAATAGACAAAAGCGTGACCGTAATCTCCGTTAACAGCACAGCCGCCCTCGAAGCTGTATTAACGCAAGCTTAGTACAAACGCCGAAATAGCCCGGGTGTCCTTATCCGGAGGAAAGCTTGCATCGAAAGCGCATAAGCTTAGAGGGATTTAGAGGACTTTTTACAAGGGAAAGGGGTTGTCAACGATGTTTGCAAACCTATCAGGCAAAGTTGCGCTTGTAACGGGCGCTTCCCGCGGCATCGGGCGCGCGATTGCGATTGCGCTCGCCGAAGCGGGGGCGGACGTCGCCATCAACTACGCGGGCAGTGAAGCGGCCGCGGCTGAAACCGCAAAAGCGGTCGAAGCGCTTGGCCGCCGGTCGCTTGCACTCAAAGCCAATGTAGGCAAGGCGGATGAGTTTGAGGCAATGGTGAAGCAGGTCGTCGATACGCTTGGCGGCATCGATATTCTTGTGAATAATGCTGGCATTACTCGGGATAATTTGATTATGCGTATGAAGGAAGAGGAATTCGATCAAGTTATTGAGACGAACCTTAAAGGAGTCTTTAACGGCATTAAGGCGGTCACGCGCACAATGATGAAACAGCGTTCGGGCCGTATTATTAATATCTCGTCGGTCGTCGGCGTCCTTGGCAATCCCGGGCAGGCCAACTACGTCGCTGCAAAAGCGGGCGTAATCGGGCTCACCAAAGCATCGGCGCGAGAGCTCGCTTCGCGGGGCATCACCGTCAATTGCGTGGCTCCGGGTTTTATCGAGACCGACATGACGGACAAACTGCCGGAAGAAATGAGAACCAAGCTGCTCGGCGATATTCCGCTAGCCCGCCTGGGCGCTCCGCAGGACATTGCGGCAGCCGTGCGGTTTCTTGCTTCGGACGCTGCGAGTTACATGACTGGTCAGACCATCCACGTCGACGGCGGCATGTATATGTAAGCGGTTATGAAAAACGGCTTTGAAGCGTTATCGAGGCGACAGAGTGTATGGCATTTTGTCGGCAATTCTCGTATAATACCATGGAGGAGGTGAACCGGATGTCCGATGTATTTGATCGTGTGAAACGCATCGTTGTCGACCGCCTTGGCGTTGACGAATCGGAAGTATCGCTTGAAGCGTCGTTTAAAGACGACCTTGGAGCTGACTCTCTTGATGTCGTTGAACTTGTCATGGAACTGGAAGACGAGTTCGATATGGAAATCTCTGATGAAGATGCAGAGAAAATTACCAGTGTGGGAGAAGTAGTGAATTACATATCTTCTCATACGTAAAATGTTACGACCAAGTCCCGTTTCCAACGGGACTTCTCTCCATCTAACGCTTTTTTTATGAATCATCCGGAATGAGCAAGCGCAATAGCGATTAAATAGATTATAACTATGCTGCGGTAACCATTATCGTTGTCCATCAGAGGTGAGAAGATATGAATCAGAGAGTGGTCGTTACGGGTATGGGGGTTATGACCTCGCTCGGCACCGATTTGGATCAGTTTTGGAGTAATTTGATGGAAGGAAAGTCCGGCGTTTCGCATATCGAAGCGTTTGATGTATCCGAATATCCGACGCAAATCGCAGCGGAAATCAAAAACTTCAATCCTGAGGAATATGTTGACAAGAAAGAAGCGCGCCGAATGGACCGCTTCGTGCAATTTGCTGTTGTAGCGAGCCAATTCGCCGTTAAGGATTCTGGGCTTGAAATCGGCTCGAACGTCGATGCCGAACGAATCGGCATCATGATCGGCTCGGGTATCGGCGGTCTCGGTACATGGGAAGACCAGCATAATATTTTGCTGGAGAAAGGCCCCAAGCGTGTTAGCCCGTTCTTCATTCCGATGATGATCGCCAACATGGCATCGGGTCAAGTATCTATCATAACCGGAGCCAAAGGCCCGAACAGCACGACGGTAACCGCCTGCGCAACGGGTACTCACTCAATCGGCGATTCGTTTAAAATGATCCAACGCGGAGATGCCGATGCCATGATTTGCGGCGGTGCGGAAGCGACGATCCGTCCGACCGGCATGGCCGGATTCTGTTCGATGCGCGCGATGTCCACACGCAACGACGAGCCCGCGAAAGCCAGCCGTCCGTTTGACATCGACCGTGACGGATTTGTGATGGGCGAAGGCGCGGGCGTGCTTATTCTCGAATCTTTGGAGCACGCTCTGAACCGGGGCGCGAATATCTATGCCGAAGTGATCGGTTATGGAATGAGCGGTGATGCGCATCATATGACGGATCCGGATCCGGACGGCGCTGCCCGTTGTATGAGGAAAGCGCTGAAGGACGCTAATATCGAGCCCGAAGACATCGACTATATCAACGCCCATGGAACGTCCACCGGCGTCGGCGACCGTTCTGAAACGATTGCGATTAAAAAAACGTTCGGTGACCATGCCTATAAGGTAGCGGTCAGCTCGACGAAATCGATGACCGGCCATTTGCTCGGCGCAGCCGGCGGCGTTGAAGCAGTTATTCTTGGCCTAACGCTGAAAAACAACGTTATCGCGCCTACGATAAACCTGGATAACCCGGATCCTGAATGCGATCTTGATTATGTACCGAACTCGCCGCGGCAGACGGATGTTCATATCGCACTGTCCAATTCGTTCGGTTTCGGCGGTCATAACGCCACGATCGTGATGAAGAAATATGAAGCATGACAGATTTGATGAGCTGCAGCAGCGACTGCAGCTCCGGTTTCATACGGCACGACTGCTCCGGCAAGCGTTTACGCACACTTCCTATGTGAACGAACATCGGCAGAGCGGTCTTGAGCATAACGAACGGCTTGAGTTTCTTGGAGACGCCGTCCTTCAACTGACGGTCTCCGAGTTTCTGTATCGAACTTTTCCGGAACGTCCTGAAGGACAGCTGACCCGGATGCGGGCCTCCATTGTTTGCGAACCTTCGCTTGCCCGGTTTGCCGATATGCTCGAATTAGGCGTACATGTGCTGCTGGGCCGCGGCGAAGAGCAGCTGGGCGGCAGACATCGCCCTGCACTGCTTGCGGATCTGTTCGAATCGTTTGTAGGCGCGATTTATCTCGATCAAGGGCTCGATGCGGTACGCTCTTTCCTTGCGCAACACATTTTCCCGCATATCGACAGCGATGGCGGTCTGCTTGTGAAGGATTTCAAATCCATGCTGCAGGAAAAAGCCCAGCATATATCTCTGGGCATGATCGAATATCGCATTACCGAAGAACGGGGCCCTGCGCATGACCGTGAATTTGTAGTCGATGTTCTTATAGGCGAGCGCCTGTACGGCACCGGTATCGGCCGGACTAAGAAAGAAGCGGAACAGCAAGCGGCCGCGGAAGCATGGCGAAAGCTTCCGGAGTAAGCTAATTTAAGCTTGCATCATATGGATCCTGGTAGCCTTATGGTAAACCGGGATTTTTTGCGTTCAATGGAGCCTGCGAGTGCAAGGACTGCGCAAGTCAAGGCCGGAAACCGCCTGCAAGCCGCAGTATCCGCCTGTCGGACAGCCATTTGGAACTGTCCTTTTCGATTAAGTATGATACAATAGTCGGGTGAGGTGAAGGCGAAGCTATGTTCCTGAAAAGGATTGAGTTAGCAGGGTTCAAATCGTTTGCCGATAAGACGGAACTCGAATTCGTCAGGGGCATTACAGCGGTTGTCGGCCCCAATGGCAGCGGGAAAAGCAATATCAGCGACAGCATCCGCTGGGTGCTCGGCGAGCAAAGCGCAAAGAGCTTGCGCGGCGGCAAAATGGAGGATATTATATTCGCCGGGAGCGATGCGCGCAAAGCCGTTAACTTCGGCGAAGTGTCACTTACGCTGGATAACAGCGACAATGCTCTGCCGCTGGAGTACAACGAGGTTACAGTAACGCGGCGCGTACATCGCAGCGGCGACAGCGAGTATATGATTAACAAACAGCCGTGCAGGCTGAAAGATATTACGGAATTATTTATGGATACCGGTATCGGCAAGGAAGCGTACTCCATCATCGGACAGGGCAGGATCGAAGAGATTTTAAGCACACGATCCGAAGATCGCAGAGGTATTTTCGAAGAAGCTTCCGGTATCGTAAAATATAAGTCCCGCAAGCGGGAAGCGCAGAAGAAGCTCGATGATACCGAGCAGAATTTGCTGCGTATACACGATCTTGTGTCTGAGCTTGAGGACCAGGTGGAACCGCTCCGCAAGCAATCGGAGAAAGCGAAGAATTTCAAGCAGCTGAAGGAACAGCTGAAAACCTCCGAAATTTCCATGTACGTACATAATATTGAAACCGTACACACGTCTTGGAGCGATTCGAACCTGCGCATGGCCAAGCTGCAGGAGGAGAAGCTGGCGCTTTCGACGGTCGTGAGCAAGCATGATGCGCTACTGGAGAAGGACCGGGTTAAGCTGCGTGAGCTGGAGGAAGCGCTGGATCGTCTGCATGAGGCTATGCTCCAATACAGCGAAGATTACGAGAAATGCGAAGGCTACGGCGAAGTGCTCAAGGAGCGGAAACGGAATCTGGAGCAGAACCGTACGCAGCTGGAAGCGTCTATATCGGCGCAGAACGAACGAATTGCATCGCTCACAAAGGAAGAAGCGGAATTCCGCGGCAAAGCGGCGGCACTAGAAATGGAACTCGGTAACCTGCGGGAAAAGCTGGCGAGCGAAGAGGCGCAGCTCCTTGGAACGGCCGCTTCGGCCTCGGGTGACGCGGAGGAATCGCTTAAGAGCGAGCTGCTTGAGGTTCTCAGCTCAATGGCTCAGCTGCGCAATGAGATTCGTTATGCAGTCCAGCAGGAGGAGGCGCTGCAGCGCCGTATAGAGCGGCTTGGCGACGAGCACGCCAAATGGCGGGAACAGCATGGGAAGCTCAGCGCCCGGCGGACGGAGCTGCAGGAGCGGCTTGAAGCGACCCTAAGCGAGATTACTGCTGTTCGCAACCGGTATATCAGTGAGGGCGAGCAGCTGCAATCGGGGCACAAGCTGCTCGAGGAAGCTCAATCGGCCGCCAGGAAATGGGAGCAGAAGCTGGAAGCTCTGCGCTCCCGCCGCGATACGATGAAGGAAATGCAGGATGACCTGGACGGCTTCATGCAGGGCGTCCGAGAAGTCTTGAAAGCGTCGCGGCGGACGACCGGCGGGCTGGAAGGGGTACACGGCGCTGTTGCCGAGCTTGTGCGGGTGCCGGAGAAGGTCGAGCTCGCAATAGAAACGGCGCTTGGCGGCGCCCTTCAGCATGTGGTCATGAACGATGAGAAAAGCGCTCGCGCTGCCATTGCGTTCTTGAAGCAGCGCCAGCTCGGGCGGGCTACATTCCTGCCGCTTGATGTCATCCGCGGGCGGAGCGTTCCCGAACAGGAGAGGCGTTCGATAGCGGGAATAGACGGCTTTGTGGGCATTGCCGCCGAGCTTGTCTCCTGTGACCCCAAGTATGCGTCGATTGTGGAAAATTTGCTCGGCAATGTGCTTATTTCCGAAACGCTCGAGCAAGCCAACCGGATAGCGGCCAAATGCCAATACCGCTTTCGCGTCGTAACATTAGAAGGCGACGTCGTCAACGCAGGAGGCTCGATGACTGGAGGCAGTCTCCAGAAAAAAGGGGCGAACCTGCTCGGCCGTCAACGGCAGATCGAGCAGCTGGATCTGGAAATCAAATCGACGGACGAGCAGCTCGTCAAGCTGCGCGACAAAATAAGCGATCTGCGCAAGGAGCAGTCGATCCACAATCAAAATGTCGATGATTTACGGGCTCAAGGGGAGCAAAGACGTATTGAAGAACAGCATTTGCGCGCAGAGCTTCAGCAGCTGGACAATGAGAGCCGGCATCTCGATGAACAGCGTCAGCTGTTTGAAGCGGACAACGACGGCCACAAAAATGAGCTGGAGCAAATCGCGAAGTCGGCGGCTGAGGCTGAGCGGCGACTTGCCGAGCTGACGCTTGAGGAAGCCAAGATTCAGGAAGCGATACGCTATGCCGAAGAACGGCGCAAAGCGGGTGAATCCGCGAAGGAGCAGCTTCAGGATCAATTAACCGACCTCAAAATCGCGGTGGCGAAGACGGATCAGGAAAAACAATCGTTCGAAGATCAATCAGCGCGTGTCCGCGCTGAAATCGGCCGAGCAAAGCACGAGCTTAGCGGGCTTCGCGATTTATTCGCCCGGCAGGAGGAAGAGGCCGCTCATCAGGCGGAAGAAAGCGTCAGGCAGATCGAGCAGTTGAACCAGCTTCGGCTGCAGAAAGAATCGTGCGCGGAACAGACGGATATCAAGCGCTCACAGCGTGCGGATATGCTCCGCGAGCTGGAGCATGGCGAGAGCGAAACGAAGGAACAGCGTGCCAAGCTTCGCGCGGTTGAGGACGAGCTGCGACAGACCGAGATCGCCGCTAACAGGCTGGATGTAGAGCTCGACAACCTGCTTCGCAAGTTGAGCGAGGAATATGAGCTGAGCTTCGAGCTGGCGAAGGAACGTTATCCCGTTCCTGAAGATGTGTTGGCGACGCAAAACGAAGTGCGTGATTTGAAGCGAAAGATTTCCGCGTTGGGCGAGGTTAATCTTGGCGCCATTGAAGAATATGAACGCGTGAAGGAGCGTTATACGTTCCTGAGCGAGCAGAAGAATGACCTGATTGAGGCGAAGACGACGCTGTACCAAGTCATCAGGGAGATGGACGATGAAATGTCCAAACGGTTCCGCACCACATTCGAAGCTATACGCGGTCATTTTGTTCACGTTTTTGCCAAGCTTTTCGGAGGCGGTCGAGCGGATCTCATAATGGTAGAACCCGATCGCGTTCTGGACAGCGGCATCGACATCGTCGCGCAGCCCCCGGGCAAGAAGCTGCAAAACCTGCAGCTTCTGTCCGGAGGCGAAAGGGCGCTTACGGCAATCGCGCTGTTATTCGCAATTTTGCAGGTCAAACCCGTTCCCTTCTGCGTACTTGACGAAGTCGAGGCCGCGCTGGATGAAGCGAACGTGGCCAGGTTCGCCCAATATCTCCGGGAATTCTCGGAGCTTACACAATTTATCGTAGTCACACACAGAAAAGGCACGATGGAGGAAGCGGACGTACTGTACGGCGTTACAATGGAGGAAGGCGGCGTATCCAAGCTTGTCTCAGTCCGATTGGAGGACGAAGAGCCGGTATCCGCGTAAGTACACTGTAACCGCTAGACGCGCGTATGCCGCGGCTCGGTTAGCAGTACACTGTAACCGCTAGACGCGCGTATGCCGCGGCTCGGTTAGCAGTACACTGTAACCGTTAGACGCGCGTATGCCGCGGCTCGGTTATTGGTCAATAAAAAAAGCCGGTGTTCCGACGCTTATGCGCGAAGGAGCCCGGCTTTTGCAAATAACGGATGGGGGATAATCGATGAGTTTTTTTAAACGGTTGAAAGAAAGCATTTCACAGAAAACAGAAGCGGTTACGACAAAGTTTAAAGAGGGATTGACCAAGACGCGTACGGCGTTCGTCGGGAAGGTCGAGGAGCTTATCAGGCGCCGTCAGAAAATCGACGAGGCTTTCTACGAAGAGCTGGAGGAGATATTGATCGGCGCCGACGTCGGTGTCAATACGGTGATGAAGCTGATAGACGATCTGCGATCGGAGGTCAGGAAGCGGAAGATCGAAGAAGCGGCGGACCTTCAACCGATATTGTCCGAGAAGCTTATCGACCTGCTGAAGAGCGAGGAGAAAGCAAGTCTGCGCATGGCTGAGAATGGGATGACCGTCATCCTGTTTGTCGGTGTGAACGGCGTCGGCAAAACGACGACGATCGGGAAGCTTGCGCACAAGTTCAAAAGTGAAGGCAAAGGCGTCCTTCTGGCTGCAGGCGATACGTTCCGCGCCGGGGCGATCGAGCAGCTTGAGGTTTGGGGGCAGCGGGTCGGCGTCGACGTGATTAAACAAGAAGCCGGAGCCGATCCGGCGGCGGTTATGTACGATGCCATTCAAGCGGCGAAGCAGCGCGGTGTGGATGTGCTTCTGTGCGACACGGCTGGAAGACTGCAAAACAAATCCAACCTCATGGAAGAGCTGAACAAGATTTTCCGCGTCATTCAACGCGAAGTGCCGGGAGCCCCGCATGAAGTACTGCTCGTGCTGGATGCCACAACGGGGCAGAACGCACTCAGTCAGGCGAAGCTGTTCGGCGAGAAGAGCGGTGTTACGGGTCTCGTGCTGACGAAGCTGGACGGAACGGCCAAGGGCGGTATTGTTATCGCGATCCGCAGCGAACTCCACTTACCTGTGAAGTTAGTCGGACTCGGTGAAAAAATGGACGACCTGCAGGAGTTTGATTCGGAGCAATTCGTGCATGCCTTGTTTGCCGGGCTGATTCAGAAAGAGGAAGAGAACGAAACGCCGGCTTAAGGGTGACAAGGAGTTATACTTGACAGCCTATAGGCTGCTGCGCTATGATAGACGACGTGGTATTGATGTAAAGGTGTTTCCCTTGACGGAAGAGGTGGCTGAGGTGACGGTACAGGAACCTGATGCCCTTGCGAAAACAAACCGGATCAATATGTTGTTCGACTTCTACGAATTGCTGCTTACTGAGAAGCAGCGTACGTTCCTAAAATATTATTTTCATGACGATTATTCGCTCGGTGAAATCGCTGCCGAATTCGATATTAGCCGTCAGGCCGTTTACGAACACATCAAGCGTGCCGAATCGGTGCTGGAAGGCTGCGAAGCCAAGCTTAGACTGCTGGCCAAGCATGAGGCGGTGCAGATCTGGCTTGCGAAGCTTGAAGCTTGCGCAAACGGATTGACCGGAATGGATGAACTAGGCAGCGAGCTTCGGCAAATCGCTCAGGGCATTCGCGATATGGAATAAATGTATCGCAAGGTTTATGCTTACGAAGTAAGTTTTGCTCCGCAAAACTCAAGGTTTATGCTTTCGAAGTAAGTTTTGCTCCGCAAAACTCAAGGTTTATGCTTTCGAAGTAAGTTTTGCTCCGCAAAACTCTTAGAGGTGATGATCATGGCATTTGAAGGATTGTCGAGCAGGCTTCAGAATGTATTCGGCAAGCTGCGCGGTAAAGGCAAAGTGTCCGAGGACGACGTAAACGAAGCAATGCGGGAAGTTCGTCTCGCTCTTCTGGAAGCCGACGTTAACTTTAAAGTCGTAAAGGATTTTATCGCGAAGGTGAAAGAACGCGCTGTCGGCCAAGAGGTGATGAAGAGCTTCACGCCGGGCATGGTCGTTGTCGATATCGTTAATAAAGAGCTTACCGAGCTTATGGGCGGTACGCAAAGCAAGCTTGCAAAAGCAAGCAAGCCGCCGACCGTAATATTGATGGCGGGGCTTCAAGGCGCAGGTAAAACGACATCTTCGGCCAAGCTGGCCAAACTGCTGCTGAAAGAAAAGCACAAGCCGTTATTGGTGGCAGGAGATATATACCGTCCGGCTGCCATTAAACAGCTGCAGGTGCTCGGAGAACAAATCGGCGTACCGGTATTTACACTGGGAGATCAGACGTCGCCTGTCGAAATTGCCCGTGCCGGTCTGCAGCATGCTAAAGAAAACAATCACGACTATGTGATTATCGATACCGCCGGCCGGCTTCATATCGACGAGGCGCTTATGGAGGAGCTGCGGCAAATTCATACTGTCTCGAAGCCTGACGAGGTGCTGCTTGTCGTTGACGCGATGACCGGTCAAGAGGCTGTCAATGTAGCGCAGAACTTTCACAGTCAGCTGGAGCTTACGGGCGTTATTCTGACCAAGCTCGACGGTGACACGCGAGGCGGTGCGGCATTGTCGGTCAAAGCGGTTACGGGCTGCCCGATTAAATTCGCTGCAACCGGCGAAAAAATCGAGCCGCTGGAGCCGTTTCATCCGGAACGTATGGCGTCCCGTATTCTCGGCATGGGTGATATGCTCTCACTGATCGAAAAAGCGCAGACGAACATCGACGCGGATAAAGCCGCCGAGATGGAACGTAAGATGCGTACGGCGGAATTCACCTTTGAGGATTTCCTTGAGCAGATGGACCAGGTTCGTAAGCTTGGACCTCTGGATCAACTGCTGGATATGATGCCCGGAATGGGCAAGATGAAGGATATGAAGAATCTTAAGGTTGACGAGAAGCAGATCAGCAGGGTCGAAGCGATTGTTAAATCGATGACCAAGGATGAGAAGCGCAAACCGGAGATTCTGAACCACAGCCGCCGCAAACGGATCGCAACGGGCAGCGGCACCTCGGTCGCCGAGGTCAACCGGCTCATCAAGCAGTTCGACGATATGCGCAAGATGATGAAGCAGTTCTCGTCCATGATGGGCCCCAAAGGTCCTAAGGGCGGCATGAAGGGTCTCAAAGGAATGCTCGGCAAAGGGATGAAATTCCCGTTCTAGAATTCGTGCAAACGGAGCTGTATTTTACTTCGTATAATTTTGAAGGAGGTGATTTTCTTGGCAGTACGTATTCGTTTGAAACGGATCGGTGCGCATAAAGCGCCGTTCTACCGCGTTGTTGTATCCGACTCCCGTTCCCCTCGTGACGGCCGATTCATCGAAGAAATCGGCACTTATAACCCGGTTGCAAAGCCGGCTCTTGTGAGCATCGATGAAGAGAAGGCGTTGAAATGGCTTCAAAACGGAGCGCAAGCTTCCGATACGGTTCGCAACCTGCTCTCCAAAGCAGGCGTTATGACTAAGCTTCATGAACTGAAACTTCAGAAATAACTTGCTCTTTTGCGGGGGGCCTTGAGATGAAAGAATTGATTCTTGTCATAGCGAAGGCTTTAGTGGATTACCCGGAAGACGTGCGCATCGACGTGAAAGAAGACGATCGCGGCACCGTTTATATGCTTTCGGTTCATCCGAGCGATATCGGTAAAGTAATCGGCAAGCAAGGACGGATTGCCAAAGCGCTGCGGACGGTCGTAACCTCGGCCGCCGTCAAGTCGCATAAGCGTGTCTTGGTCGACATTATTTCGTAACAATCGTATATCGGGGCAGGGTTAGGACTAATCATCCTAGCCCTTTTTCGACTAATCGGAGACGGCCGTTTCCGATTGTTGGTGGAAGTAACATACGCAGCCGCTTGAAGATGGAGGAAACGTTCTTCTTGCCGGCCATGCAAAAGAGGCAGGGAATGATATGGTACAAGAATGGTTGACTGTCGGCAAAGTGGTCAATACTCACGGCATTCGCGGGGAACTTAAGGTCGTTTCCCAAACCGATTTTCCGGAGGAGCGTTTTGCGGCTGGAAGCTCGCTCACTTTGATACATCCTGAGATGGAGCAGCGTCTTCCCGTGGAAGTGCAAACCGCCAGATCCCATAAAAACATGTTTATTGTGAAGCTTAAAGGCTTCGACAACATTAACGACGTGGAAAAATATAAAGGGTGGTTGCTTAAGGTAACGAAGGAAAATCTCGTGGAGCTCGGCGAAGGCGAATACTACCAGCATGACATCATCGGCTGCCGCGTTATTACCGAAGAAGGCGAGGAGCTTGGGGTAATCACCGAAATTTTAGTTCCCGGCGCCAATGATGTCTGGGTGGTCGAGCAGCAGAAGGCAAAAGGTAAGCAGATCCTGATTCCGGTTATCGACGATGTGCTCCTTGACGTGAATGTTGGGACGAAGACCGTGACGGTTCGCCTTATGGAAGGGCTGATTTAACCCGATGCGGATCGACGTGTTAACATTGTTTCCTGAAATGTTCGACGGTGTGTTCGGGGCCAGCATTCTCGGCAAAGCACAGGGCAAAGGGCTGGTAAGCTTAAGAGCGGTTAACTTTCGGGATTATGCCAATAATAAGCATAATACAGTAGATGACTATCCTTATGGCGGCGGAGGCGGCATGGTGCTGAAGCCGGAGCCGCTGTTTGCCGCCGTCGAGGATTTAATGCCGGAAGCTGGTAAGCGGCCCCGAGTCATTCTCATGTGCCCGCAGGGAGAGCCCTATTCGCAGCGCAAAGCGGAAGAGCTCGCCGCGCAGGAGCACCTGGTGTTCGTTTGCGGCCACTATGAAGGTTATGACGAGCGGATTCGCGAGCATCTTGCGACGGACGAGCTGTCGATCGGCGACTATGTGTTGACGGGAGGCGAGCTGCCTGCGATGGTCGTTATCGACAGTGTGGTGCGTCTGCTCCCTGGCGTGCTCGGCAATGAAACCTCTGCAGTAACGGATTCCTTCAGTACGGGACTTCTCGAATATCCACATTACACCCGGCCTGCTGTTTTCAGAGAATGGGAGGTTCCTGAAATTCTTCTCTCCGGGCATCATGCTAAGGTAGAAGCATGGAGGCGCGAGCAGTCTTTGCTGCGGACGCTGAAACGCCGGCCCGAGCTGCTGGAACAGGCAGAGCTCACGAAGAAGGAACAGGAATGGCTGAAACGAATGGCCGAACGGGAACGCAGTGACGCTGAGGAATAAACATACGGTTCCAAGCGATTCAGTCTAAAGGGCTAATTATTGCGGCATACTCGCAAAAATTAGTGAAAGAGATAGAATCTTATTGTTTTATGTGTGAATATGTGATAAAATTTCTGATGTTGCTTTTGTAAAGTCGGGCGGTCCGCTAGGAAGCCATGATCCGGTTCAAGAGGAGCCGGTGAGCTTATATGAACGCCTATGGTGGAAGGAGTGAATCAAATGAATCTTGTACAAGCGATTTCGCAAGAACAGCTGCGGAAAGATCTTCCTAACTTTCGTCCTGGAGACACGCTGAAGGTACACGTTAAAGTTATCGAGGGTACCCGTGAGCGGATCCAGCTTTTTGAAGGCGTCGTTATCAAACGTCGCGGCGGCGGCATCAGCGAAACATTTACTGTTCGTAAAATTTCGTATGGCGTTGGCGTAGAAAGAACGTTCCCGGTGCATTCGCCGAAGCTCGAGAAGATTGAAGTAGCTCGCCGTGGTAAAGTTCGCCGCGCGAAACTGTACTATCTTCGCAGTCTTCGTGGTAAAGCCGCGAGAATTAAAGAAATCCGTTAATGATACGACCAGAGGGGGGCTTGCGCAAACAAGTCCCTTTTTCGTATTTCCATGCACCAGATTTTGTAACAGAAGAGGTGGAATTTATGGACCAACCGCATCGCACGGATGAAGGAAACCAAGAAATCGTTGAAACAGCACGCACGGAAACAGTCCAAGCATCAGAGAAAAAGGAAGCGGAGATATTGACACCGACAGAGCGGCGCGGAGGACGCGCGCAGAAAGAAGTCATGGAATGGGTGAAGGCGCTCGCGATCGCCGCGCTGCTTGTCGTAGTCATCCGCTATTTTCTATTTGCACCGTTTATAGTTGACGGACCTTCAATGGAGACGAATTTTTATACCGGTGAACGGTTAATTGTCAATAAGGTTATTTATGATTTCCGCCAGCCGAAGCATGGGGAAGTCATTGTATTCCATGTGCCGCAAGAAGGCCGGGATTTTATTAAACGCGTAATCGGGGTTCCCGGGGACAAAGTAAAGCTCGAAGGCGACAACCTGTACATAAACGGTAAAAAAGTCGATGAGCCTTATTTGAAACAATCGATTGACGCGGCCAAGGCCAAAGGCGAAGTGTTCAACAATACAGGACCCGACCGAAATTTTCCAAATGAAAATTTTACCACCGATATCGTACCTCCGGACACGGTTCTGGCATTCGGAGACAACAGGCGGAATAGTAAAGACAGCCGGATGATCGGTTTTGTGCCTATAAGTCAGATTGTCGGACGGGCCGACGTTATTTTCTGGCCGATGGACAAGATTTCGTTCGTGAAACAAGGATGAGGTGACAGCATGACGATTCAGTGGTTCCCCGGACATATGACGAGAGCCCGGCGGCAAATTCAAGAGAAGCTCAAGTTGATCGACATTGCAATTGAGCTGCTTGATGCGCGCGTTCCGCTCTCGAGCCGGAACCCCATGATTGACGAAATACTGCAGGGCAAGCCTCGCCTGATCGTTCTCAATAAAGCGGATTTGGCCGATAGCCGCACGACGGAACAGTGGATAGCCGCTTTCAGCGGTAAAGGTCATGCCTGTATTGCCGTCGACTCGTCAACAGGTACGAAGGTGAATGAGATACCGGTCAGAACCAAACAATTGCTGCATGAGAAGATCGCCAGGCAGATATCCAAAGGCATGAATCCACGCGCGGTTCGCGCGCTTATCGTCGGCATTCCGAACGTTGGCAAATCGACTCTCATCAACCGGCTTGCAGGGCGGAATATTGCTGCTACTGGCGACCGTCCCGGCGTCACCAAAGGCCAGCAGTGGATTAAGGTCGGTACGGAAATGGAGCTGCTCGATACGCCGGGTATTCTCTGGCCGAAATTCGAGGATCAGTTGGTCGGCTATCGCCTCGCAATGACAGGCGCCATTAAGGAGCAAATTCTTAATGTTGAGGACGTCGCTTTCTTCGCGGTCAAAGAGCTGGTGAAGCGGTATTGGCCGACGATGGCCGAACGGTTTGGCATCGTAGAGCCTCCGAAGGATACCGAGGATCAGGATGAAATCGTACGCGTCATGGAGGATATCGGACGCAAGCGCGGCTGTATCGTCAGTGGAGGGCGCGTCGACCTGGAGAAGACCTCCGGCATTATTTTGCGGGAGCTGAGAGCCGGAAATCTGGGCCGTATTTCACTCGAAACGCCTGAAGACATGGGATAAAGGAAACCGGCCGCCTCTGTTAAGCGGCCGGTTTTACATAGAAAGTTCTCAATGAATCTTCGCGAAATGGGCGCGAAGAGGGGAATGGGGAGAATCTGGATGCTGGAGTTTGAACGGCCTTTATGGGAGAAAGGCTGTCGCTTCATTGCCGGGATCGACGAGGTAGGACGCGGCTGCCTCTTCGGCGACGTGGTGGCGGCGGCAGTTATTTTGCCGGAGGGTCTCGAGATCGAAGGGGTAGACGACTCGAAGAAATTGTCCGAGAAGAGGCGTGAGGAGCTGTATGATATCATAACGGCTCATGCAATCGCTTGGACGGTATCAAGGGTGGATGCTTCGACTATCGATGCCATCAACATCAAGCAGGCTTCTCGGCTTGCCATGAAACAGGCGGTATTAAAGCTCTCCACTGAGCCTGATCATCTGCTGGTGGATGCCGAGAAAGTGGATTGCGACGTGCCGCAAATTGCCATTATTAAGGGCGACGGACGAAGCCAATCGATCGCCGCGGCTTCGATAATCGCGAAAGTGACCCGCGATCGGCTGTGCATGGAAGAATGGGATGCGATTTATCCCGCTTACGGGATTGCAGTACATAAAGGATATGCCACAAGATTACACCGGGAAAAGCTGCTCGAATATGGACCGAGTCCGATGCACCGGCAGTCGTTTCTGGGGAAGCTCTTTGTGGAGCAGCAAGTACTGTTTTAGGCTGGTTTTGTTAAGAGAGAGACCGCCCCGGCAGGCATGGTGTGACCGTTTTCCGGTTCACATTGGCTTGTCTGAGGCGGTTTTTTCTCTATGTGCACGTATTACGATTATGCGGGTGTGCCGGCCAGCGAAGCATTGTGGCGGAGGGGAGAAGGGGAAACGGACCCAAGCGTGGAGAATTCCCATTCGGACAGACGCAGACAGCCCTTTTTCTTACTGCAGGTTAACGGAAGAGGCTGACGGTGCCGATACATACAGTATAGTATGGGAATCGGCAAGAACTGCGGCTAAGGCAGGACATATTGGCCGATCGTTGAAGGGAAAGGAAGCGTGGGACTGTGAATATCGGACAGTTAATGAAGGGGCTTCTCGGCGATGTTCAAGCAGGCGACGGTAAAGCGCTGGAGCTCAAGGTAGGTCAAATCGTGCGCGGCGTCTTCATACAGATGCTGGATAATCAAGACGCGCTTATACAAATCAACGGCACGCAGGTTCGCGCACGGTTGGAGACGCAGGTCCTGCCAGGTCAAACGACGCTGCTCCAGGTACAGCCGCAGTCACTCGGGGGCATGCTTGTCCTGAAGACGGTCGATCAGCAAGCCATTATGCAGCCCGAGGAAGGTTTGAGGGAGTGGATCAAGTCTTCGGGGCTGCCTGATCAAAAATGGACGCATGAGCTGGTCCGCGATGTGCACCGGGACGGCGGCGCAGCAATGACCCGGGAAACGGCTGTGCAGTTTCAGCAAGCGGCTGCCGCCATGCCGGCCGGCGGCGATGTGAGGATATGGATGCAGGCGGCCGCGCTTGCTTTTAAGCGCGGTCTGCCGATGACAGGCGCTACGATAGGCGCGCTTCAGCAGGTGATGTCCGGAGCGCCGGCGCATGCCCTGCTGGAGGCGCTGGAGCAGGGGCTTGCCGCCTGGAGCGGCGGCGGGTCCGCCGGGAGTGCGGCGGACGAGGCCGCTCCGCCTGGCGCGGCGCAGGCGGCCGCAGCGAAGCTGCAAGCGCTGCTGGCCGAAGGGGCAGCGCTGATGCGCGCTGCGCAAGCCGGGCGCAGCCGGCCGCCGCAGGCGCGCACGGCGCTGCCGTGGGCGGCGCCGCGGGCGCGGAGCGCCCGGCCAGCGGCGGCGCTGGCGCAGCCGCTGCGCCGGAGGCGGGAGCAGCAGGCGATGCCGCTGCTCCTTTAGCTGCGCGAAGCGCAGCAATGGCCGCGCCAGCGGCTGGCGGCGCGGCAGCGCCGGCCGCTGGGCCGGCAGCGCCAAGCGGCGCGCGGCAGGCCGACGCAGGCGCCCTAGGGGCCGCAGGCGCGCCGCACACGGCTGGCGCACCGCAATCGGCCGGCGCTTCTCAAAGCGCAGCTGCGCCGTTACAGAGCGCCGGGCACGCCGGCTTAGGCGAAACTGCGCCTGCCAGGCATAACGGCGGCGGCTGGGTTGGCCAGCTGATCAAATGGCTTGGTGTCGACCACGAGCGTCTGCTTGCCGCTTCGGTATCGAACAGCCCGCAGAAGGAAGTCAGTCAAACCAAACAACCCGGGGAAGGATCAAAACTTCAACAGCCGGAAAACAAACCGGCAGCCCTGCATCAAACGGAACCTGAATACTCAGGACGGTCTGAACGGGCGGCTCTTACTATTAATACATCAATTGAGAAAGCGCAGCTGCCCGCGCCCCCCGGAACACAGCTCACGGATGACGGAGCTTTGCGGCCTGATGCGGCGAAACCCGCCATGGACTCACTCAAGAGCGCATTAATGACGCTTGCGTCGAGTGACGACGTTCCACAAGCACTTCGGGATACCGCACAGCAGCTCGTCCAGCATATCACCGGTCAACAGCTTCTTCTGACGCCTGAACGGACAAACACGCCTTTTACGCATGTAACGATGTTTATCCCGCTGCAGGGGCCGGATGGCGGTCAGACCGCATCCGTACATATTCAGACCAGGCGCGGCCGCAAAGGCGAGCTTGACGGGAATAACTGCCGTCTGCTTTTCGATTTGCGTATGAAGACACTTGGCGAAACCGTCGTAGATGTGAACGTTGTGGATAAAATCGTCAGCCTGAATTTGTGGAACGACCACCCCGCAATCTCGGAACTTCTCGAAGCTTCGCGGAGTGAAATGAACGAAGCGCTGCAAAATGCCGGATTTCAGCTGCTTTCGTTACGTTCTACGCCTATGCCTGACCGCAGAGCGGACAGCCCGGGCGGGCCTGAAATAAAGCCGGGCGGTCCTTCGCCCGCGCATCCCGACTGGTCCACAAAACGGTATAAAGGGGTGGATTTTCGCGTATGAGCGAACTTAATGGGAATAAAACTAATGCGGGACTGCCTCTTCCCCCGCCGAAGAAAGCCGTCGCGCTCATGTACGAGCCCGGTGAGCGCAGCGCCCCGGTCGTTGTAGCGAAAGGCAGCGGTAAAATAGCCGAAGCCATTATGGACAAGGCGGCCCAACACGGTGTTCCGATCCAGCAGGATTCTTCTTTGGTCGAAGTATTATCGAAGCTGGATATTGATCAGGAAATCCCGCATGAACTATATACATTGGTCGCGGAGATATTATCTTTCGTCTACCGTTCGGACCGGAGAGCGGGGGAGATCGCGAAGTGAGCGGGCTTCAATCAGATAACAAGGCAGGAAAGTCTCTCGGCTCAAGACAATCGACCGGAAAACTGGGCGAGGAAGCCGCAGCGGAACGGCTCATTGAAGAGGGCTATACATTACTGCACCGGAACTGGCGCTGCCGTTCAGGTGAACTGGATATTGTCGCAAGACAGGGTTCGGTTATCGTGGTGGTAGAGGTCAGAGCGAGAACAACCGGAGGCCGATTCGGAACCGCGCTCGAATCCATTGACGTCCGCAAGCAGCGGCAGGTGCGAACGACCGCGGAAGTTTATTTGCAGGCGAACCGGCTGTTTGGAGTACCTGTCCGTTTTGATGTCATCGCAATTACGATAGACCGTAATACAAGCTGTATTACCGAATTCAGGCATATACGAGAGGCTTTTTAAAGCCGCGCCGCAATATAAAAAGCATTCCGAACCGCAGTACATCACGATTCGGGATGCTTTTTAATTTATTCCTTCGCTCTCTTTAGAGCGTCTGTAATTTTCGATCGAGGCTCCTGTAGCCGATGGCTTCCGCGACATGCTGACCGTCTACACGATCAAAGCACTCGATATCGGCGATTGTCCGAGCCAGCTTTAAAATCCGATCATGAGCGCGAAGACTTACTCCCAGCGTGTCGAATGCCAATCTCAGCATCTGATCGGCATCTTTGGTAAGGGCAATGGCCCGTCGCAGCGACGCGCCGGCAAGCTCGGCCACGGGCCGGCTGTTATGGTAACGCTCGCGCTGACGTTCATGGGCTTGCCGCACAATAAGACGCATTTCGGCAGACGTCATCCCGGGTTTCAAGCCTTCTGACGTTAACGGACGCGGGACTTCGATATGCATGTCGATACGGTCCAGCAGCGGTCCCGATATCTTAGTCCGGTAACGGGCGATTTGCTGATTCCCGCATTGGCACCGCTGTTCCTCCGTATCGTGGCCATAATATCCGCACGGGCAGGGATTCATAGAAGCTGCAAGCAGAAAGTTCGCCGGAAACCGGAATACAGCCCTTGACCTGGCAATTGTAACCTCGCGGTCCTCAAGCGGCTGCCTCAGCACTTCCAGAGCTGCTCGTGTAAATTCAGGAAGTTCGTCCAAAAACAATACTCCCCGATGCGCCAGCGTTGCTTCTCCGGGGCGGGGGATCGACCCGCCGCCGATTAGACCGGCTGACGAAATTGTATGATGAGGCGTGCGGAACGGGCGCTCGCGCATTAAAGACGGCAAGCCGCCCGGCAGCTTCCCGGCGGCGCTGTATATTTTGGTAACCTGAAGCGCCTCTTCCTCATCAAGCGGCGGCATAATGCCGGGCAGTCTGCGGGCAAGCATTGTTTTTCCGGTGCCGGGCGGACCGGATAGAAGGACGTTATGAAACATTATCATGCCAAGGAAAACTCAATAATGGCGCGGGTTTAGCGGATTCATAAAATAGCTAGCAAAATTTATAGACAACCAATTACATAATATGTTAAAATTAAAACAAATCCGAAAGCATTGGTCAAAACAGCCTTCGAGCGAAAGCATCGCCGGAGGCTGTTTTGTTTTACGAGGATATAGCAATAATATGCTCAAACTGTCGTAGGATGCTGCACAAAAGAAGACCGTGGCTCTCAAAAGAACAGTTACGAGCGTTGATTTCGAGATGAAATATATATATGTACCAGAATCGCATTTATCGAGAAATAATTTTACTGTAAAGGAAAATTGAATGAAAATTTTCACCGATGAGTCCGGAGACTTTTCTCTCACTAATACCATAAACCCAAGCCTAGTCGCCAGCTTGATTTGTACAGAAGATATATACGAAGGAATAAAACGATTTATGTACTCATTTGAAGAGCGAAACAGCGATGGAAAAGAAACAAAAGGGTCTCACCTCACATACGAGCAACGGCTCAAAGTGTGCCGTTTCATTAAAAAAAATCGAACCGAAATGAAAATTGGGCTAACAATTGTATCTCCCAAGATGGTCTCGCAGGACAATTTAATTGATTACCGCGCTTTACAAAGTGAGACGTTTGAGCGAAACAAACAATGGTATTTAAATCACGGAGGAAAACACTTCCTTTCTCATTACGACAAGCTTATAAAAATAGCCCTATATCAAACTCGAATGAGCGATGAAGAGTTTTTACAAGCCTTATTACTTGTTCAGCAACTTCATAGAGTGTTGACTTTTTTTATGGTATATTTTTACGAACCTAAATATCGAAGGTGTTTTAAGGAATTTCAATTTGTATTTGATAGAAAACTCCCCGGAAAACTAGCAGGTATGGAAAAATATTTTCAAACGTATGTTATGCCTTTTTTGGACGCACAATCCAAATTGGGAGACAAGATCCCTATCGTTGATGTATGGAAAAAAGGGCATCCGTTTATAGACCGTTACATGCTTGAGCTTAAAGATGGGAAAAGGGGAATTTATTTGAACAAAATATTCGGTGACAACTGTACGTTTATGGATTCAAAAGATGAACCGGGTCTACGTCTTGTGGATATTATTTCAAACACTGTATATAATTACTTGGTGAATCCGGACAATCCCCAATATGATAAATGTTATCACCTATTACAAAGTGCTATGGGTGGGAAAAATAATCAACCTTTATTTCACATCATGTTACGAAATAAAGAAGATTATAAGTACAGGGAACCCGATTGACATAAGTTTAGAATCCTCTCCACGTAAACCAAACGTAAATGACTTTGAAAACTCCAAGTATGTGTAATGGGAGTTTTTTTGTCTCGAATCGGCATAAGAGTCTTTTCTTGAAAATGGAATCACAGGGTATCGAATTAAATATCCTATGATGTAATGACAATCTGGTTTGTCAGTGGACTATTCCAAGCGGCAATACGATGAATTGAGGTATTCTACGTTTACATGTCATTGATTGCATGTAACACTGGTATACAGAGAACCCCCCCCAAATTCGCTTTGAATTTGAGGGTTATATCTGTTAAGGACGTAATTGTTCACGAAGTGTTCTCATGTACTTTAGAATAGAGGTTTTAGCGATAAAAGATAGAAGTCTGTAATTAATGAGATACTTCTCAAAGCCTTTTTCTTTATCCCTGATGCTTACTCTCTCAAAGAAGTGTTCGAAAGTTTCTGGAGAAGTGTGAGGTGTCGCTTCTCCTTCATGAGAATATTTGGAACGGATATTATAGGTATCCTCTATAATTGTCTTAATGTCCTTGTCTTTAAAATCGTTTGGGTACACTTCAAACCATTTCTTCTTTGTTATCCAATTAGGACCCGTTTGTGTATCACCATATGATGGCATGTCCTGGAAGTGATGTTCTAGACCGTGCCACTCTGAAATTGGACAATACTCTAGGATGAATTTGGTAAACCGTTTTGTTAACTGATGACTATTTTTTTGAAAACTTGTAAATTGCCCGAGTAAGCTTTTGACCGCTTTGTGCTCTTTTGCTAGTTTCTCCCATTGCTCTTCTTGTGGATCTACTTTTATTTCAATAGGTATTGCCATCTGTGCGACTCCCTCGATGGCTGACACTAATAAATAATAGGCTAATGAAAAGTCATCTCTTTTGTTATTATGTGCCAATTGGATTAGGCGTATGGACTGCATAAATCTCTTATACGTTTCATAAGGTAGCTCATAAAGAATTTCAACAACTTCCTCTAGTTCTGAAGCAAACCCTTGAATCTTCTCGTCAGGTAAGGAAGTCTTTACTCCTCCAGGCCCAGCAACTCTTTGAGGGAATAGCATAGCTATGGACTCATCCCCAGTCAAAAAAATGGCTTCATCGTCTCTAGGGGCTTTAGTTGGGCGCGAGCTCACAAACGAAAAAAGAGAGCTTAGAGCAATAATATATAAGTGATACCTACGCTGCACTTTACAGTCAAAAAGAGTTACAGGAGAAATAAAACTTTGATAATGTGTAGGAAAGAGATTCACTTTCTTGGTTGGATGAATCTTGAATTTGCTGAGTTTAAGTTCAGTACGCAAATCAAAATCCAAAAGAAGATAGCCTTTTATTTCAGAATTACTTTGAACATCTAAATAGGAACTTTCTTCTAGTCTGAATACTTCAATACATTCACCAAACATAACTTGGTCAGCAGAAACAGCTCTAGTCATATACATAGCCCCCCTTATTATCCAAATCTAATAATAGGTTAGCATATCTGGATAAATTATGAAACTCTTCAATGTAATTAAAGATTTAGCTGATGGTATGTAAACACTGGAATACGGAAAAAGCCCGTGGACTTTTGTCCAAAGGCTTTTTTACTTTAGGAATTATTCTGTTTGTCCCGTGCTCTTTTAAATGCTTCAAAAAGTGCTTTCTGTTTTCTTTTTTGACTTGGTATATGTAAACACTTAGTGTTTAGATAGACTTCACTGTTCAAGCACTATATGATTTTATTAAACACTTATTCTTGGAAAGGTGAGAACTAAAATGCAAAACATTTGTGCATTGTGCGGAAAACAGTGCTCTGTTCAAGGTGAAGATATTGTAGAAATAAATTGCGACACCTGTGGAATTTACAAAATCACTAGGGAAGCATATGAGGATTTACCTTCTGAACGTAGACTTCATCAAAGCGGGCAATTGGTGAAAGCTTCTGCTTATGTAAGGTACCGTACAATTCAAAATCAACCTACCATAACGCTTTTTTTATCGGATAATCATCCAAGTGCAAATGAAATCACCCCACGAATAACTATTCATGAGATAATTCAGAACTTTCCTCTAATTTCAGATCGATTAGATATGGCACTAATGAATATATCCAAATTGTCCAAATTTTCTGGGGATCGAGTCGAACTACTTACAAGGGATTATCCTGTTTTCTTCCCGGATTCAACAGAAACACCAGCATCATTTTTTATCATGAAGCAATTAATAGATGATGGTTACATTGATGGAACAGTTGGTTTCCCAGCAAAGCTTATGTTGTTGCCAAAAGGGTGGAAAAGAGTATCAGAAATCGAAGAAGGTAACATTCCCGAGTCAAAACAAGCATTTACTGCGATGTGGTTTGATCAATCCATGTTAGATATTTTTAACAGTCACATATGTAGAGCTGTAAAAGATGCCGGATATGAACCATTCATTATTCCAATGAAGGAACACAATGACGATATTACAGATCATATTATTGCTGAAATAAGGAAGAGCAAGTTTGTGATTGCCGATTTTACAGGACAAAGGGGTGGCGTTTACTTCGAGGCTGGCTTTGCCTACGGTCTTGGATTACCTGTAATTTGGACATGCCGAGAAGATTGGTTTAAGACAACTGTAGATGTTGAAATAAGTGCTCAGTCTCTAGACGGAACTGCAATTAAAGTCTTACATAAAGAAAATCGCTATATACATTTCGATCTTGAACATTACAATTTTATAATTTGGGAAGATGGAGAAGACCTCTATAACCGCCTTTACAATAGAATAAGAGCAACAATTGTATAACATGAATGCAGCATGACAATGTAACACAACATGAGGACGTTATGCTTCCCGGCGGCTGCAACTAACAGTGCCCGCTTCGCATGATGCTGTCCGAGCACATCGCCGTAATCGCCGTTTGCGAATAGTAATTCTTCCGCAGAGCCGTCCGCGCCGTTGGCCAGCCCGTTAGTCTCGGCATTATAGCGAAGCGCTGTCCAGCCTTGTTCCAAGGGACTGGCCCCGATACATTCGGCAAGCTCGCGCAAATGACCTGCCGCATAGAGCTCCATGCCCTCAATGCATGCTGCTTCCGCAGCGTTGCCCATTGGCAGCAGAACGCGATGCATACCGCTCAGCTTTGCCTGTTCGACCATCGCGAGCACGCCGGGGACCGGCCGGACTTCACCGTTCAATGCCAGTTCTCCAAGCACGAGCGTACCGCTGAACGGAGCGGAACTGAGCTGCCCGCTGGCGGATAGAATGCCCGCGGCAATAGCCAGATCGAATGCAGTGCCCTCCTTGCGCAAATCTGCCGGCGCCAAATTGACGGTAATTCGTTCCATCGGAAACTTAAACCCGCAGTTTTTGACGGCAGATCTGACGCGTTCCACCGATTCGCGGACGGCCGGGTCGGGCAAACCGACAACATTCACTTGCGGAAGCCCGTTCGAAATATCGACTTCAACGTCGATTAATCGTCCTTCCACGCCGTACACGCTGGCACTGCATAAGCTGCTGTACATACAAAAAGCACCTCCATCGTCATTCGGATGAAGGTGCTTCCTCACTGATCCGTAGCTAAATATGTAAGCCCATCATAATATAACGGTAAAATTGCTGTCAATCTTCCGACCTATGTAAAAAAGCTTCAATCTCCCCACGATGCTGGGCATCGTGCTCGGTAAATCCCTTCAAATAATCAATAACGGTAAAAATTTGCCCGTCTCCGTCTATGTGTTCGAAATAAAGGTCTTCCTCCGACAGGCCTCGCAGCTTCCCGATTATTTCATTACGGCAGGCGATCGTTTGATCCAGCATTTCGGCTTGACCAATAGTGAGTGCATAAGGACGGGCATTTTGATTGAAGGTATCGTAATCAACATGTTTAAGCGTGACAGGGGTTCCTTCTGCAATCTTCGCAATCGCCTCTTCCAGAAAATAACGGTCCCAAAGCAAGATATGCGAGATAACTTCCCGCATGGCCCATTTGTCCGGTTTCAGCGGCAGTACCCACGTTTTACCTTGAACCAATCTCAGCGAATCGACAAAATAGACGAATGAATGAAATGATTTAAGCAGCTCGGTTGAAGTTTGAATATAATTCACGTCCTCTCAACATTTTCCTATTTCAGAATATCACGAACGTCTGTTCGAAAGCAATATTTTCTAATCGTTTGGCCATACTACAAGTGGTTGGCGGACTTGGCGCGTTTTTGTCTGCAATGTATTGCCTTCCATCTCAAATCGAGATGAAACTAATATCAAAAGGATGGCTTTTATATAGTGAAAAAGTAAGGAAAGCGGAATCAAAACATGATACAATAATTACGGTTTTGTGTACATACGTAGGATTTGACTGCGGATAGGAGGATTCTCGTCAATGAATATCCATGAGTATCAAGGCAAAGCGGTATTGAAACAATACGGGGTCGTCGTTCCTGAAGGTAAGGTGGCGTTCTCTGTCGACGAAGCGGTGGAAGCGGCTAAGTCGCTCGGCACACCGGTTGTCGTCGTAAAGGCGCAAATCCATGCAGGTGGACGCGGTAAAGCGGGCGGCGTTAAGGTCGCCAAAAATTTGGACGAGGTGCGCGCATACGCCAGCGAAATTCTCGGTAAAGTGCTTGTCACCCATCAAACGGGTCCTGAAGGTAAAGAAGTGAAGCGCCTGCTTATCGAGCAAGGCTGCGACATTAAGAAAGAGTACTACATCGGCCTCGTTGTCGATCGCGGCACCGGACGGATCGTCATGATGGCATCCGAAGAGGGCGGCACGGAGATTGAAGAAGTCGCCGAGCACTCCCCGGAGAAAATTTTTAAAGAAGTCATAGATCCTGCTGTCGGCATGCAGCCGTTCCAAGCCAAAAAGCTGGCCTATGCGATCAATATTCCGAACGAGCTGGTGAACAAAGCGGCTCAATTCATGCTGTCGCTGTATGCCGCATTTGTGGACAAGGACTGCTCGATTGCCGAGATCAACCCGCTCGTCGTTACCGGCGACGGCAATGTCATGGCGCTTGACGCCAAGCTGAATTTCGATTCCAACGCGCTCTACCGCCATAAAGATATCCTCGAGCTGCGGGATCTGGAAGAAGAAGACGAGAAGGAAATCCAAGCGTCCAAGTTCGACCTCAGCTATATCGCGCTCGACGGCAACATCGGCTGTATGGTTAATGGCGCCGGTCTGGCCATGGCAACGATGGACATTATCAAATATTACGGCGGCGACCCGGCGAACTTCCTCGATGTAGGGGGCGGCGCTACGAAAGAGAAAGTTACGGAAGCCTTCAAAATCATTCTCTCCGACGAGAAAGTGAAGGGCATTTTCGTTAACATTTTCGGCGGCATCATGAAGTGCGACATTATTGCCGACGGCGTTATCGCAGCGGCTAAAGAGCTTGGCTTGAACCGTCCGCTGGTGGTCCGGCTGGAAGGCACGAACGTGGAGCTTGGCAAAAAAATGCTGAACGAATCCGGACTGAACATCGTGGCCGCAGACTCCATGGCCGACGGCGCGCAAAAAATCGTCGCGCTCGTGAAGTAATCTGTCCATTCAACGCATTGCGGCATACGAATTCATATAGGGGATGTGAGTCTCGAAATGAGCATTTTGGTAGGAAAAGATACAAAAGTCATTACACAGGGCATTACGGGTAAAACCGCTCTGTTCCACGCCAAGGGAGCCCTTGACTACGGCACCCAAATGGTCGGAGGAACATCGCCGGGCAAAGGCGGCACGAAGGTGGATATTACGCTTGAGAACGGGGAAACCGTTTCTCTTCCGGTATTCAATACGGTAGCCGACGCCGTTGCAGGGACGGGCGCTACCGCCTCTGTTATCTATGTTCCGCCGGCGTTCGCAGCCGATGCGATCATGGAAGCAGTAGATGCGGAGCTTGAGCTCGTCATTTGCATTACGGAAGGTATTCCTGTAATCGACATGATCAAGGTGTCACGTTACATGGAAGGCCGCAAGACGCGTCTCATCGGACCTAACTGTCCAGGCGTCATTACACCGGACGAATGCAAAATCGGCATTATGCCAGGCTACATCCATACGAAAGGCCATGTCGGCGTCGTATCCCGAAGCGGAACGCTTACCTATGAAGCGGTTCATCAGCTCTCGACGCGAGGCATCGGACAATCGTCCGCAGTGGGCATCGGCGGAGATCCGGTCAAAGGCTCCGAGTTCATCGATATTCTTAGCATGTTCAATGAAGATCCGGACACCTACGCAGTCATTATGATCGGTGAAATCGGCGGATCCGCCGAGGAAGAAGCTGCGGAGTGGGTTAAAGCAAACATGACGAAGCCTGTCGTCGGCTTCATCGGCGGGGCAACGGCTCCTCCGGGCAAACGGATGGGTCATGCCGGGGCAATCATATCCGGTGGTAAAGGAACGGCCGCAGAGAAGATCTCTACACTTGAGAAATGCGGTATAAAAGTGTCGCCGACACCTTCGGAGATGGGCTCTACACTCGTTAGCGTTCTTGAAGAGCGCGGACTTCTGGAGAAGTGCATTACGAAGAAATAATCGAAAAAACAGTGCAATATAAGGTAAGCAACCTTTCGTCACCCATAACGGGCGCGGAGGTTGCTTTTTTTTATTTCAAGTTGAGGGCCGGCTTGCATTCTGATTCCATGTCAAGCAAAATAGGATAAGGATGCTGGCCGCCCTTGCAAACGAAGGGACGAGTGCGACCATATGTTTAATGAAGCGATTCGAAGAGAAATGCTTATCACATTACACGAAATACCCGGTATAGGCTGGCAGACGATTCGTAAAGCCGTCGAATACGGGGGTTGGCATACTTATGGACGATTTACCCCGGAAGCATGGAGCTCATCGGTCGGGTTACGGCCGGAGCAAGCGGAAGCGGCTGCCGAGGCATTCCATGCTGCAAACGAAACGTTGCGCAACGAACGTTTCGCTCAGCTTGGAGTGAGCGTCATTACCCGGTTCGATGAGGCGTATCCTGCACTGTTGAAGCAAATCCCGCAGCCTCCGTGGGTATTATATGCAATAGGCAATACAGAACTACTGACGCGCCCGGCAATTGCGATAGTGGGCACTAGAGGCCCTACAGCCTACGGACGCCGTACGGCGGAAGATCTGGCAGAGCGACTGTCCGCAAGAGGTTTGACCGTAGTCAGCGGCCTGGCCAAGGGCATCGACGGTTTCGCGCATCAAGGTGCGCTGCTCCAAAAGGGAGGCACGATTGCAGTTCTTGGTACCCCCATCGATAAAATATACCCTCCGGAGAACAGATCGCTGTACAGGGACATTGCTTATGGCGGAAACGGGCTGGTTCTGTCGGAGGTGCCGATTGGAACGCCGTTTCATCCGGGATTGTTTCCCTTGCGCAACCGGATTATCGCAGGGCTGTCTCTCGGGACCGTTGTAGTCGAGGCGGCGGAGCGAAGCGGCTCGCTCATAACGGCGGATCAGGCACTTGATATGTCAAGAGATGTCTTTGCCGTGCCGGGACCGATTTCCTCCCCAAAAAGTGCTGGTACGAACAAGCTCATCAGGGAATCCGGAGCGAAGCTTGTTTCGGCCGTAGAGCATATATTGGAGGAATATGCAGGAAGGCTCCCGCTCGCAACGGACGGGTCTGTTCGAGAAGCGTCCGCATCACAGCCGGACACACAACCGTTAACGGATGATGAGTCGACAATTTATCGTTTGCTGCAGGATCAGCCGCGTTCGATGGACGAACTGCATGAGCTTTCCATGTTCCCGTTTGGACTTTTACACGCAGTTCTGATAAATTTAACTATAAAACGGAAGATTGAACAACATCCCGGTTCCATATATAGTGTAAGGTAACATGCAGTCGAGAGGAGGGCATTAGCGATGGCGGATTCATTAGTTATAGTCGAATCACCGGCAAAAGCGAAAACAATCGGCAAATATTTAGGCAGCAAATTCATCGTCAAAGCCTCGATGGGCCATATTCGCGATTTGCCCAAAAGCCAAATCGGCGTTGAAGTCGAGAATGATTTCAACCCCAAATATATAACGATCCGCGGAAAAGGCAGCGTTCTCAAAGAACTTAAAGACGCAAGCAAGAAAGTGAAAAAAGTGTATCTCGCGGCCGACCCCGATCGCGAGGGTGAAGCGATAGCCTGGCATTTGGCGCATTATCTGGAGATCAACGAGAGCGATTCGTGCAGAGTCGTATTTAATGAAATAACAAAGCAAGCCGTCAAGGATGCCTTCAAGACGCCGCGCCCGATCAATATGGATCTTGTGAACGCTCAGCAGGCGCGGCGCATCCTGGATAGGCTTGTCGGTTATAAAATCAGCCCTCTCCTTTGGAAAAAAGTCAAGAAGGGGCTTTCTGCCGGTCGTGTCCAGTCCGTAGCGGTTAAACTTATTATCGACCGCGAGAATGAAATCGACGCGTTCGTGCCGGAAGAATATTGGACGATCACGGCGCAGCTGAAGCATGGCGCAGCGTCCTTCGAAGCGAAGTTTCATTCCCTGAACGGAGAGAAACGGGAGCTTGGGAGCGAGCGGGACGTCGAGGAAGTGCTTCGTGCAATGGGTTCTTCACTGTATACCGTGGCCGACGTCAGAGAAAAAGAACGGCTGCGGAACCCGGCGCCGCCTTTTATTACAAGTTCGCTTCAACAGGAAGCGGCGCGCAAGCTCGGCTTCCGCGCTTCCAAAACGATGTCGGTCGCTCAACAGCTGTATGAGGGCGTCGATCTGGGCAAAGAAGGGACAGTCGGGTTGATCACTTACATGCGTACCGACTCTACCCGTATTTCGCCTGTCGCGCAGGAAGAGGCGAAAGGCTATATCGAGCAGAAGTATGGCGCTCCTTATGCGCCTGAACAGCCTCGCGTCTATGCAAAGAAAAACAGCAATGCGCAGGATGCCCATGAAGCGGTTCGTCCGACATCCGTGCATCGCGATCCCGACACTGTAAAAGAGTTTTTGAGCCGCGACCAGTTCCGGCTATACAAGCTTGTTTGGGAGCGGTTTGTAGCCAGCCAAATGACATCAGCCGTACTCGATACGATGACGGTGGATTTGTCGGTAGGTACCGCTACGTTCAGGGCGGTTGGCTCGAAGGTGAAATTCCAAGGATTTATGAAAATTTACGTCGAAGGCAATGACGACGGCTCGACGGAAGAGGAAAAGTTTCTTCCACCGCTTGCAGTCGGTGATGTCGCTGAGCAGGAAGCTTTGGATCCGAAGCAGCATTTTACCCAGCCCCCTCCGCGTTATTCGGAAGCCCGGCTGGTACGTACGATGGAGGAAGTCGGTATCGGACGTCCAAGCACCTACGCGCCGACGCTTGAGACCATCCAGAAACGCGGATATGTGGCGATGGAAGAGAAGAAGTTCATTCCGACGGAGCTCGGAGAGCTTGTTATTCAGCTTATGGAAGAGTTTTTTCCGGAAATTCTCGATGCCGAATTTACCGCCCACATGGAAGAAGACCTTGACCATGTAGAAGACGGTAAAGAGGATTGGGTGCGTGTTCTCGGTTCTTTCTACGAATCGTTCGAGAAGCGGCTTGTAGTGGCTGAGGACGAGATGAAGGAAATAGAAATTCAAGACGAAGTGTCTGATGAGACTTGCGAGAAGTGCGGCCGTCATCTGGTCTACAAGATGGGCCGTTTCGGCAAGTTTCTCGCTTGCTCCGGGTTTCCGGAGTGCCGCAATACGAAGCCGATTGTGAAAGATATCGGCGTGGCATGTCCCAAGTGCGCCGCCGGCAAGATTATCGAACGCCGCAGCAAGAAAGGGCGCTTCTTCTATGGCTGCGATCAATATCCGGGATGCGATTATGTTTCTTGGGATAAACCGGCTGCCAAAGCGTGCCCCGAATGCAGCAGCCTGATGGTAGAGAAGCGCAACCGGAGCGGTGCGAAACTTCAGTGTACGCAATGTGAACATAACGAAGAAGTACTCGAAGAGCAGGACCATGCAGAAGTATAATGTTTGCTTCGCTGGATGAAAGGGTGGTAAGTCCATTGTCCGAATTACAACGTGTAACGGTCATCGGAGCGGGGCTTGCGGGGAGCGAAGCTGCTTGGCAGATAGCATCGCAAGGCGTGCCCGTTACTCTTTACGAAATGCGTCCGGAGACCAAAACGCCGGCGCATCATACGAATAAATTTGCTGAGCTCGTTTGCAGCAACAGCTTGCGCGCAAACGGGCTTGCCAACGCTGTCGGCGTTTTGAAGGAAGAAATGAGGAGAATGAATTCGCTCATTCTGGATTGCGCCGATCGTAACGCCGTTCCGGCAGGCGGCGCGCTCGCGGTCGACCGCGACGGTTTCTCGGGTGATGTTACAAGCCGCCTGAAGGAGCATCCGCTTGTTGATGTGCGATGTGAGGAGATAACGGACATTCCCGCTGAAAGCATCGTTGTTGTAGCGACTGGTCCTCTCACCGCACCCAAGCTCTCGGCCAGGATTCAATCGCTGCTTGGCCAGGAATATTTCTATTTCTACGATGCCGCGGCGCCGATTGTGGAGAAAGACTCTATCGACATGAGCAAGGTGTATCTTGCTTCACGTTATGATAAGGGTGAGGCTGCATACCTAAACTGCCCGATGACAGAGGAAGAATTCGAGGTATTTTACAATGCGCTTATTACGGCCGAGAAGGCTGAACTCAAGGATTTTGAGAAGGAACAATATTTTGAAGGCTGCATGCCTGTAGAAGTCATAGCAAGCCGAGGCAAACAAACGCTGTTATTCGGTCCGATGAAGCCGGTCGGTCTTGTCAATCCTCACACCGGCAAGCTGCCGCATGCGGTCGTGCAGCTAAGACAGGATAATGCCGCCGGCACGCTGTATAATCTGGTCGGCTTTCAGACGCATCTCAAGTGGGGCGAACAGAAGCGAGTGCTGGGGCTTATTCCCGGCTTGGAACAAGCGGAATTCGTCCGTTTCGGTGTGATGCACCGCAATACGTTCATCAATTCGCCCAAGCTGCTTCGGCCTACCTACCAATTTATGAAGCGCGACACGTTATTCTTTGCCGGGCAGATGACGGGTGTCGAGGGCTACGTTGAATCTGCGGCTTCGGGATTAATTGCCGGACTGAATGCCGGACGTCTTGCACAGGGGCTCGATCCGTTAGTATTTCCGGAAGACACTGCACTTGGCAGCATGGCACATTATATAACGACGGCTGACTTTAAACATTTTCAACCGATGAATGCCAACTTTGGTTTATTTCCGCCTCTTGAGAAGCGGATCCGCGGAAAAAAAGAAAAAAATGAAGCGATCGCAGCCCGTGCCTTGGACCAATTGGCACGTTTTACACAGCAGTATGCAGACCGCATCGTAGTTGAAACGCCACGCGAATAAGGTGCTTCCCGTTTGCATGCTGTCACTTTAGTCAGCGGCAGCGGTGCTGTGTTGAAACTCAAGCTGTTTCATTATTGTAAATACGAATGTACGGGAGTCAGCTTTCGTATGTTTTTCCATAGTAAGAAGAGTCTGCTTTACAGGCAAGAATCCGCAGAAAACTTTACTCAATGCTTCCGAAGCGGTTTTCTGCTTTTACAGGAAAGCTAGGCACAAGAAGAATCAGCAGAAAACTTTAGTCTATGCTTCCGAAGCAGATTTCTGCTTTACAGGAAAGCTAGGCACAAGAAGTATCCGCAGAAAACTTTAGTCTATGCTTCCGAAGCAGTTTTCTGCTTTTACAGGAAAGCTAGGCACAAGAAGAATCAGCAGAAAACTTTAGTCTATGCTTCCGAAGCAGTTTTCTGCTTTACAAGAAAGTTGGGCCAAGAAGAATACCGCAGAAAACTTTAGGAGGTGTTATCACATGGAAATGCAGTTTCATGCTACTACGATTTGCGCGGTTCGTCATAACGGCAAAGGGGCGATCGCTGGAGACGGACAAGTGACATTCGGCAACAGTATGGTTATGAAGCATCAGGCCAAGAAAGTCCGGCGGTTATACCGCGGTCAAGTGGTAGCGGGATTTGCCGGCTCGGTTGCGGATGCAATCTCGTTGTTCGAGAAGTTTGAAAGCAAGCTGGAAGAGCATCACGGCAATTTGCAGCGTGCAGCTGTTGAGCTTGCCAAGGACTGGCGTTCTGACCGCGTGCTTCGCAGACTGGAAGCAATGATGATTGTCATGGATGCCACCGGAATGCTGCTGATTTCAGGCAATGGAGAAATTATCGAGCCAGACGACGGCATTTTGGCCATCGGTTCCGGCGGAAGCTTTGCACTTGCCGCCGCGCGGGCGCTCAGTAAGCATGCCGGCCAGCTTGAAGCGAAGGAAATGGCAAGGTCCGCTTTGGAAATTGCCGCCGATATTTGCGTGTTCACAAACCGGAATATTATCGTTGAAGAAATAGAGTAGCTCGGTCTGCGTAATAGTAGCTTATGTGGAGGGGATTATCGATGGCACACGAAGCAATGACACCAAGGCAAATTGTTGCGGAGCTTGATAAATATATCATCGGACAGAAGCAAGCGAAACGCTCTGTCGCAGTTGCTTTGCGCAACCGCTACCGGAGAAATCGGCTGGATGATGCACTGCGGGATGAAATCGTTCCGAAGAATATTTTGATGATCGGCCCTACGGGCGTCGGCAAGACCGAGATTGCACGCAGACTTGCAAAGCTGGTCAATGCTCCTTTCGTTAAGGTGGAAGCCACGAAGTTTACGGAGGTCGGATATGTCGGCCGCGACGTGGAATCGATGGTGAGGGATCTTGTCGAGACGTCCATCCGGATGGTGAAAGCCGAGAAGACCGAGAAGGTTCGGGATAAAGCGGAGCAATTGGCCAATGAGCGGATTGTTTCCATGCTTGTACCGTCCGCGACTAAACAGAAGTCGCAGAAAAATCCGCTTGAAATGCTGTTCGGCGGAAATTCGGGACAGAAGGAACCGCAGGAGGAACAGGAAGAGAGCTCATCTGTGCTTGAGCGGCGCAAGAGTGTGCGGGAACAGCTCGAAGCCGGTAAGCTGGAGCAGGATATTATCGAAATCGAAGTCGAAGATACATCTCCGAATATGCTGGATATGCTCTCCGGGCAGGGCGGCGAAGGCATGGGGATGGGGATGAACATACAAGAAATGTTCGGTCAATTAATGCCGAGGCGCACCAAGAAGCGCAAGCTGCCGGTTAAAGAGGCGCGTAAGGCGCTTATACAAGAAGAAGCGAACAAGCTGATCGACATGGATGATGTGATTTCCGAATCGGTAAGCCGGGCTGAACAGTCGGGTATTATTTTTATCGACGAAATCGATAAAATCGCCAGCAGCTCGCGCGGCTCCGGACCCGATGTTTCACGCGAGGGCGTCCAAAGGGATATACTGCCGATTGTTGAAGGCTCGACCGTCATGACCAAATACGGACCGGTCAAGACCGATTATGTTTTGTTCATTGCCGCAGGTGCTTTTCACATCGCGAAACCGTCCGATCTGATCCCGGAGCTCCAGGGACGATTTCCGATTCGCGTCGAGCTGACAAATTTAAGCCTCGAAGATTTTGTAAAAATACTGACTGAACCGAAAAATGCGCTCACAACGCAATATACGGCGCTGCTCGAGACAGAAGGCATACGCATCGAATTTTCGGATGAAGCTATTCGCGAGCTTGCCTCTATTGCTGCGGACGTAAATAAGAACACCGAAAATATCGGTGCAAGGCGGCTGCATACGATTTTGGAAAAGCTGCTTGAGGATCTCTCATTCGAAGCCCCGGAGCTTTCACTCGATCACATGTTGATTACAGCGGAATATGTTCGGGAGAAACTGGGCAACATTGCGAAAAACAGAGATTTGAGTCAATATATACTGTAAGGAATGGATAGGAAAGTAGGAGGCAATGGCATGATTTTACTTGCAAAAACGAGAACGCTTAACCGGCTGCTCCAACGCGCGGCCGGAGGAGCTCTCAATTTCCGGGAGATGGCGGAGGTGCTGTGCACAACCATACAAGCGGATGTATTTGTAGTCAGCAGGAAAGGCAAAGTGCTGGGCTGCGCGGCCGTAGGTCCGTATCAACATGAACAGCTGCGGGCGATACCTGTCGCTGAGCTCAGGTTTTCACCCGCATGCAACGATCGTTTTATGGGGATGCAGGAGACAGTCACCAATGTAACGCCCGATGACGGAGTATGCGAGGCTTTCCCCTTGATGTCCGGACATGAGAAGATGACAGTCGTTCCCATAGTGGGAGGAAGGGAGCGTATTGGGACCCTTGTTTTGTTGAGGAGCTCGGATCCTTTTGGCGATGACGACCTTATTCTTGCCGAATACGGATCTACGATTGTCGGTATGGAAATACTTCGGGAGCGCGCGGAGGAAATCGAAGTCGAGGCGAGAAGCAGGGCTGTCGTTGCGGTAGCAGTTGGCTCTCTGTCTTTTAGCGAGCTGGAGGCTGTCGAGCATATTTTCGAAGAGCTGGATGGCAAAGAAGGTCTCCTGGTAGCATCCAAAATCGCCGACAGAGTCGGAATCACACGGTCCGTTATCGTCAATGCGCTGAGGAAGCTTGAGAGTGCCGGAGTAATTGAAACCCGTTCTTTGGGCATGAAAGGGACATACATCAAAATTTTGAACGACATGCTCATTCAAGAGCTTAACAAGAAAAAAAATTAACTGCATTGAGTGTTCGAAAGAAGTTATTTTTTACCAAAAAAAAGCCGCTATCTTTTAAAAGATAGGGCTTTTTTCTTATTGTATTAATTTTGGGAGTTGAGGAATATTAATCTGTCGGCAATCATCGACAATAGTTTCTCATTTTTTTAATAATCTTTTGTCGAAGAAAGAAGGAATGGGGAATATTCTGTTGAATAATTAAGAATGACCATAGATTGGAAAAGGGGTTTTTCATATATGTTGTTGAATGGCCCGGAATTTAACAGATTGGCAAGCGCCGTAGGTGCATCTGAGCTGCGTCAAAAAGTGATCACCAATAATGTCGCAAATGCCGATACTCCGAAATTTAAACGTTCGGATGTCATTTTTGAGGATTATTTGGAGCAGAGCATGGGTAACGGTGTGCCGATTCTAGCGGGAAGACGCACGAATCCTCGCCATTTTGCCATAGGCCAATCTTCCGAAGAGCTGCAAGCAAAAGTTGTTACGGATCAAAATAGTGTGATGAATAATAACTCGAATAATGTCGACATCGATCGAGAGATGACGCTGCTCGCTAAAAATCAGTTGAACTATAATTTCTATATCCAGCAGGTAAATCATGATGTGAAGATGATGCGTACAGCAATCGATGGGAGGGGTTAAAGTTGAAGCTTTCAAACGGTTTTGATGCAAGCGCATCGGCCTTAACGGCGCAGCGGCTGCGAATGGATGTGATCTCTTCCAACATTGCCAACGCCGAGACTACGAGAGCCAAATTCGTTAATGGGAGGTACGAGCCCTATAAGCGGAAAATGGTCGTGCTGGAACCGAACCAATCATCCTTCTCCGACATCTTGAATGATCAAATGAACCTGTCAGGTAGTTCTTTAGGCGTAAAAGCGACCAGTATTATTGAGGATACAACACCTTCAAAGCTGGTGTACAATCCCGGACATCCCGATGCCGACCAGAATGGATATGTCAAAATGCCTAATGTCGATATTACGAAGGAAATGGTAGATATGATCTCCGCATCTCGTTCATATGAGGCTAACGTAACTGCGCTCAATGCAACAAAAGGCATGTTTATCAAAGCGCTTGAGATCGGAAGATAAAATAAAAGCCGGAGGGATTCCATTGCTTAATCAAATGACGATCAGCATGCAGCCGGCGGCTCGGCTTACTGAGCCCGGCGCTCGCAAAGATATGACTTCACCGGCTGAAATGACGCAAAGCTTCGGTGACTATCTCAAAAAAGCAATTGACGGCGTAGGTTCAGAGGAGCAGAATGTACAGGCTTTAACCGACAAATATATGCTCGGGCAAGTGGATGTATCGGAAGTCATGATTGCATCGTCGCAAGCAGAACTCAGTTTGCAGTTAACCTCGCAAATCCGCAATAAGGTGATAGAAGCATATCAAGACATTATGCGGACACAAATCTAAAAGCACTCATAGTCGTATAAGAAGCACAAGATTGAGGTGAAATTGTGAACGAGAAATTATCCCAGTACCGGGTCAAAGTCTCCCAGTATTGGAATGCAATGAGCAGGAATCAAAAAATATGGCTTGGCGCGACGGTCGGCGTATTGTTGCTGGTCGTCGTCTTACTTACAACTTTCTTTTCGAGAACGGCATACGAACTCGCCTTTCGGGATCTGGACGCTACGGATTCAGCGGCAGTCATGAATTATCTGGACAGCAATCATATCCCCTATAAACTTGAAGACGGCGGCAAAAGCATCTCGGTCCCTGCAGCCGATGCTGCGAAGGTGAAAGTCGAAGCCGGCTCTCAAGGCCTTGTACAGAATGGCTCGATCGGTTTTGATGCTTTTAACAATGGATCGTCGATGTTCGGTTCCACCGACCGGGAGTTCGATGTGAAGTACCGAAACGCCCTTAACGGCGAAATTCAACAGCTCCTTAACGATATGCAGGGAGTGCAAAAATCGAATGTTCTTGTAAACCTCCCCCAAGAGAGCGCAATTCTTTCTACTGATGAGAAAGAACAGGCCTCCGCCTCAATAATGATGGATTTTCAACCAGGTTATCGGCCAACCCAAAAGGAAGTTGACGGTTACTACAATCTGGTAAAGACTGCAGTACCGAACCTGAAGATCGAGGATATTACGATCTCAAGTCCGGAGGGGGAATTATTCGCTTCCTCCGACGTAGGCGGTCCCGGTGCCGGAGCCGCATCGGCAATTGAAACGCACTACCAGATCCAACGGAAATACGAAAGTGATCTAAAGCGAAATATTCAACAGTTTCTAGGGCGAATGGTCGGGATGGACAATCTGGTCGTTAACGTACAGAGCACGATTAATTTCGACAAGAAGAAATCGGATGAGCAGCTCGTTTCGCCTCTTGCGAACAACAATAATAACGGCATCATCATTAGCGAACAAACGAACAGCAAAACCGCAACGGGTCCAAACAGTTCAGGCGGCGTGGCGGGGACCGGCCCTACGGATGTGCCGACTTACACAGGGACGACCGGTGGGACTGGTACAAACACCGAGGAAAACAGCCGAACAACCAATTACGAAGTAAACCGGATCAATAATCAAATTGAGTCCGGCCCTTATGTAGTTAAAGATTTGTCGATCAGTGTGGGCGTGGAGAAAAGCAAACTAAGTCCCGAGGCCAGGACCGGCATGAACGAATTTCTCACATCGCTTCTCCGCTCGCAATTGGTAGAGTCGGGACAAGATGTGAATAATGATGTACTGATGGGTAAGAAGGTTTCAATACTTGCACAAACATTCACGGATGGAAGCGGCGCCACTTCCAGTTCGGGACTATCCACCGGATGGCTTGTCGGTATCGGTCTTGCCGCGTTAGCTCTAATTGGCGGACTCGGATTTATGGTTGTTCGCCGTCGCAGGCAGGCAGCAGTCCAAGAAGAAGTGGCTGTTCCGGGTAAGGTTGAATATCCGACCATTGATCTAGACGCTGTAAACAATGAAAGTCAAGTTCGCAAACAGCTTGAAACGCTTGCGAAGCGCAAACCTGACGAGTTTGTTAACCTGCTCAGAACTTGGCTTGTTGATGAATAGAGGTGGCCTAGGGTGGCGAAAGTATCACAAGGATTCAGCGGTCGACAGAAAGCAGCTATTTTATTGATCTCACTCGGGCCGGAAGTATCCGCTCAAATATTCAAACATTTAAGAGACGATGAAATTGAGCAATTGACCCTCGAAATTGCAAATGTAAGAAAAGTCGAGAGTGTCGATAAGGATACGATTTTAAGTGAATTTCATCAGATTTGTCTCGCTCAAGAATATATCTCGCAAGGTGGTATTGCCTACGCCAAGGAAATATTGGATAAGGCGCTCGGCGAACAAAAGGCTTTGGAAGTTATTAGCCGTCTAACGGCTACATTACAGGTACGTCCCTTTGATTTCGCCAGAAAGGCCGAGGCAAGTCAAATTCTGAATTTCATACAGAACGAAAATGCGCAGACTATAGCTCTCGTACTGTCGTATTTGAAGGCCGATCAATCTTCACAAATTTTGTCTTCGCTTCCGCAAGACAAACAAGCCGATGTCGCCCGGCGCGTAGCGCTTATGGACAGTACTTCTCCCGAGGTCATCTCGCAGGTGGAACGCGTACTCGAACAGAAGCTGTCCGCTACCGTTACTCAAGATTACACCAGTGCGGGGGGGATTGAATCAATCGTTCAAATATTAAATGGCGTCGATCGCGGGACGGAACGGACAATCCTTGATGCGCTTGAGATTCAGGATCCCGAATTGGCTGAAGAAATCAAGAAACGGATGTTTGTTTTCGAAGATATCGTCAATATCGACAATCGTTCCATTCAACGTATTATCCGCGATATCGAGAATGCCGACTTACAGCTTGCACTGAAAGTGGCGAGCGAAGAAGTCAGGGAAGTCATCTTCCGCAACATGTCCAAACGGATGGCGGAAACATTCAAGGAAGAAATGGAATATATGGGACCTGTTCGGCTGCGTGACGTTGAAGAAGCACAAACTCGTATTGTAGCGACAATTCGCAGGCTGGAGGAATCGGGTGAGATCATCATCGCACGCGGCGGAGGAGATGATATCATTGTCTAGGTTGTATAAATCCTCCCTCGTTGTCTCGGTTGAAGATTTAAAACGTCTGGAATGGTACAACAAGCATTCCGCCAGGCAAGCCGCAATCGAGAGTGCTGAGATTACCGGCCCGGATGAAGAAACGATTTCGCTGCGCGATCAAATATTGACGGATGCCGAACAATTTGCCAAGCAGCGAATTGAGGAGACAGGCGAACAAATAGAATCGATGTATCGAAGCGCCAATGAGCAAATCGACAACTGGTGGCTTGAACGTCGTGCCGAAGACCAGACGCGGCTCGAAGAAATTCGCAATGACGGCTATATGCTTGGATACGGCGAAGGAATAATCCAAGCCGAGCAGGAGGTTCGCACCCAATGGGAGTCCATGCTCACCGAAGCCAAATCCATCCTGGACTCTGCATATCGGATGAAGGAACAGATCATTCAGGAATCCGAACCGTTTCTTGTGGAACTCAGCACAGCGATTGCCGAGAAAATTATCAGCAAACAGCTGACGGTTTCGCCCGATTGGTCACTTGACTTAATACGCAAGTCTCTTCAGCGCAGGCGGGAGCAAGGCGTCATCACCCTATGCGTGTCGCCGAAGCATTTAACATTCGTACAAGCTGCAAGAGAAGAGCTCAGTTTGGCGATTGATTCACAAGCCGAGCTCCAAATCGTACCGGATGTTTCGGTGAAGGATTCAGGATGCGTGATACGGTCTGCATTCGGAAGCATCGACGCCAGAATCGATACCCAACTGAGTGAGATAAAGCGCGAGCTCATCTCAATAGCGCTGCAAGCCGAGGATCGAGGTCAGGCTGATGACAGCTAGCCGGTTAAATGTACAAAAGTATATTGAGCACATGCGCCCGATAGATCCCGTACGTGTAAACGGCAAAGTAACGCAAGTTATCGGATTAACCGTCGAGTCGGAAGGTCCTGATGCAAGTATCGGCGATGTCTGCTTCATCTACCCGGTTAAGTCGGCCAAGCCGCTCAAAGCCGAGGTTGTCGGATTTCGCAACAATAAGGTTATTCTCATGCCGCTCGGTGAACTGCAATCGATCGGACCGGGCTGCGATGTAGTCGGAACCGGTAAACCTCTTTCGGTGCAGGTGGGTTCCGATTTACTCGGCAGAGTACTTGACGGGCTCGGTCAACCGCTCGACGGTTCTTTTATTTCCAGCAGGATGCCGCATTACTCGACCCATAATCAGCCAAGCAATCCTTTAATGAGGCCGAGGGTCAAGGAACCGCTTAGTATTGGCGTACGCGCCATCGACGGACTGCTGACGATAGGCCAAGGTCAGCGCGTCGGAATATTCGCCGGGTCGGGTGTAGGCAAAAGTACGCTGCTCGGTATGGTTGCCCGTAATACCTCCGCCGACGTGAATGTGATTGCACTTATCGGCGAGCGAGGACGCGAGGTGCTTGAATTTATCGAGAAGGATCTCGGCCCTGAAGGGCTTTCGCGCTCTGTCGTTATTGTCGCTACGTCCGATCAGCCGGCTCTGATTCGAATCAAGGGAGCTCTGATTGCGACAACAATCGCTGAATATTTCCGCGACCGCGGCTTGAATGTGATGCTCATGATGGATTCAGTCACTCGGTATGCGATGGCGCTGCGTGAGGTCGGCTTGGCAATAGGAGAACCGCCCGCTACAAGGGGATACACCCCGTCGGTTTTTGCGAATCTGCCGAAACTATTGGAACGGGCCGGAACAGGGTCAAAAGGCTCGATCACCGCATTCTACACTGTGCTCGTCGACGGCGACGATATGAATGAGCCGATTGCCGACGCCGTTCGCGGTATATTGGACGGTCATATTGTCTTGAGCAGGGATCTAGCCAATAAAGGACATTTTCCCGCTATTGATATTCTGTCATCTGTCAGTCGAGTCATGAAAGAAATCGTTCCGGAAGAGCAGCAGGATGCAGCGAATGAGTTGAAACGTCTCCTTTCTATTTATAAAGATTCGGAAGACCTTATTAATATTGGGGCGTACCAACGAGGTTCGAATACAGAAATAGATAAGGCTATTGAAAACATTGAGCCGATTCGCGCTTACACCCGTCAAAAAACATCAGAAAAGGTCGACTATAAAGAAGCTCAAGAGAGATTAGTGATCGATTTCTATAAAAGATAACTAAAAAAGACTCCACTAACGAATCAAGAATTCGAGCATGGTTCGTGACAAGAAGGGACGGTTTCGACGGTGGCAAAGTTTGAGTATGCGTATCAGAAGATCGTCGATCTTAAGTCAAGTGAGAAGACGCAAGCGGAATGGCTGTTATCGGCCGCATTCGGCAAGCTGCAATCTGAAGAAACGACGCTTGACAATCTATTGCAAGAGCGAGAATCGTGGTCAAGCCGCTTGCAGGAAGCTTCATTGACTGCCGTTCCGCTCTCGGATTTGATGATTATGCAGCACTATGTGGATTTCATCGATTCCTCCATCACCAGCAAACGGATTGATGTTAGTAAGGCCCGGCAGCAGGTGGACGACAGCCGTACGTTTCTCTCCGATAAGATGATGGATGAGAAGGTTTGGCAAAAATCGAAAGAACGAGCGCTTAACCGATTTCGCACTATGCTGCAGTTGAAGGAACAAAACGAAATGGATGAATTGGCAACTGTCCGTTACATGACTTCAGTCACATAACTGGAACGGGCTTGACGAATCGGGCGTCAGTGCTCGAGGGAGGGATAGATTTGGCGGACTTGGAAATGGAAAAGCAAGGTTACAGCGGCTTCGAACGGTTTATGTTTTTCGTTACGCCGGTGCTGTTTACACTTGTGCTGCTCGGTGTACTTGTCACTTTGTTTAATGTTGATTTACGCAATAAAGCGCTTGAGATCGGCCATTCGATCCCGTTTCTCAAGCAAGTGCTTCCTGAGCCTGCTTCTGGCGGTCAACAGGGCGTTGTTGACGAAGGGAAATTAAAAACCGCGAACAGTGCGGCGAAAATTGCCGAGCTGACTTCGAAGCTTGCAGCGAAAGAAGCGGAGTTGGCAAAAGCGGCCGAAGAGACAGCAAAGCAATCGCAACAAATCACCGACTTGCAAGGACAAATAGCCCAGCTGAAACAGGTAAACGAAGTTAAACGTCTCGACGACGAGCAGTATCAAAGCAAAATCAGCGAGCTGGCTGGTATGTATGCGAAGATTACTCCAAGCAAGGCGGCGCCTATTCTTGAAAGCATGCAGATTGAAGATGCAGTCCTCGTCCTCGATGCGATGCGGCCTGATGACCGTGTTAACATTTTGGAAAAAATGACGCCTAAGGTGGCAGCGCAAGCCACTGTGATGCTTAAGGACGTAAAGACAGCCAAAGACCGGCAAATCGCAGCATTGCAAGCGGAAATCAAGCAGCAGGAAACAGCTGCGTCACAGCCGCAAACCGTGCTCGACACAACTCAGCTTAAGGCAACCTTCTCAACTATGGACCCAAAGACCGCCGGTGCGCTGCTGCTAAAAATGGCGGACCTAACTCCAAGCAAGGTATTGCGGATATTGGATGCGGTGGACGATGCTTCAAGGTCAAGAATTGTAGCTGAAATGTCTAGCCAGAATAAAGACGTTACTGCACAGCTTGTCTCGAAGCTGATGACCGGCAAATAGTGGCATTCCCGCCTCACGGAAAGGAGGTGAAATGTATGCAAATGTCTATTTCTCAAGCGGCGCCGGCCGTAAGTCAAGCACAGCCCGGCGGCAACGGTACAAAAGGCACGGCTCCCGAAAGCAATGGCTTCGATCAAACGCTTGAACAGACGATCTCCGGCGTTCTAACCACAACAGGCCAGTCACAAGCTCCGGTCACCGGAGAAGCGGCGGCGATTCCGATAAACGCTAACGCGCTTACTGGACTGCTGGGCAGCAATTTTACCGCAGCCGATCTGCTGAAAGCTATTGAAGAGCTATTGAAAAAGCTGGATTCGCAAGATGACCCGAAGGGTGACAGCGCCGTTAGTGAAAACGATATGGCGGATACCTTGAAGCAGCTGGACGAGCTTCTAGCTTTACTAGGCATGCCTGTGCTGCAGCAGCCTGCAGCCGATCCAGCTAACGTTAATCCAGCAGATGAAAATGCCGGACAAGCTTCTATTGATTCGAATACGGCGATTAAATTATCCGAAGCTGTCCAGACCGGGCTCGCCCAGCAATCAGCTGCATTGATACCGAAATCATTGTCTTCGCCGGAAGAACAGTCGGGCCATAATAAAGAAGTGATGACAGCATTGAAGTTCGGGCTTCAGGACGCGTTAATGGATCTTCGGTCTTTTCTGCAGCAAGGGAGAGGCGGCAAAGTTACTCTCGATCAGCTTGATTTGATTGGCAAGCAGCTTACGCAAGTCAAGCAGATGCTTGATGGTGTGATGCCGCAACGCGTTAAAATTCAGCATGCTGCTGTTCCTAACGTTGAATCGGCAGATGCTATGCCGAATATACAGACGACGCAGGCTTCCAATTCACATCTTCACCGGATGGCTAATCAGCTGCTGCATGTCGGATTGTTAAAGGTTCTTCCTTCGAAGCAAGAAACGGTATCTGCTGATAAACCGGCAGAAGAATTGGCGGCTAGCAGCAGTACGGCTGTCCCAATTGCCGGAAGCCAAGAACAGCAGCGGCAAATCCACCCGGTCAAGATTGCGGCTCCCATTCCGGTGCAACAGTTTGCCGAAACGATGCAGAGCCTAGTTGCGAAGCAGTTTAACGTATCATCGGTTAATGGCGTATCCGAAGCGCGTATATCGCTGTTCCCGGAGCACCTTGGACAAGTTGACGTACGGATTACGGTACATAACGGTCAACTGACAGCCCTTTTCTTGACAGATACGACAGCAGCTAAAGATATACTCGAAAATCAGATGGCACAGCTTCGCTCATCGCTTCAGTCTCAAGGGCTGCAGGTTGATAAGCTTGAGGTTTCGCAAACCACGGTTCAGACAAGCATGTTCCAGGACCGCCAAGGTCACGGCGGAAGAGAACAGCAGGCCGACAAGCGAAATAAATCGGAAAGCGATACCTTGGGGGAAGTGACGGCCTTTGATGTCGACCTGGAGGGAAAAGCGGCCGAGCAGGCGGTCGATCGGCGCATGGGACTCGGCAGAGGGATTCACACTTTAGTGTGATTTCGTCCTTCGAACTATTACGTTCTTTTTTGAACGGAGGTGAAGCAAACATGTCAAACGATGCAATCTCCACCGGAAATGTATGGCCTTATTATGCTAAGAGCAATGTTCAGACCGCATCGGCTAAGACGAAAGACGAAACGCTTGGAAAAGATGATTTTCTGCGAATTCTGGTTACTCAGCTTCAAAATCAGGACCCGATGCAGCCGCTGCAAGATAAAGATTTTATTGCACAAATGGCGCAGTTCTCTTCGGTTGAACAGTTAATGAATATGACGGGTGAACTGACCAAGATTCGCCAAAATCTTGGAATGGCCTCCAGCATGATCGGCAAGGATGTGGAGTGGTATCAAACCGGCCAAACCGGCGAGCTCATTTCAAAGAGCGGCAAAGTTGATTCGATACTGATTAAAGACGGTACGCAGTACGCCAGAGTCGGTGATCTGGATATCAAACTCGACGATATCATTTCCATCGCCGAAGGTGGTGAACAAACGAGTGAATGATCAATTCACGATCGGAGATCTTCGTTTGAACGGAGTGAATCCTCAGGTACGCAAGCAGTCACGGCAGGAGGGTTCAACGGCAACGGTTTCTTTTAAGGAAACTCTCGGACGCAGTATTCTCAATTTCAGTCATCATGCAGAACTAAGGCTTGCGCAGCGTGGAATCTCATTAAAACCGGAGGCCTTGGCGAAAATAGGCCATGCAATCGATCAGGCAGCGGCCAAAGGAGCGAAAGACTCGTTAGTCGTATACCGGGAGATTGCCATGATCGTCAATATACCCAGTCGAACCGTGGTTACCGCGATGGATGGCAATACGGTTCAGGGCAATGTATTTACTCAGATTGACAGTGCGGTAATTGTTTCATAACAGGCTGGACCTCTAAGCAGGAAGCCGGTGTAAGCTGCGGAACGACGGAAGCGGCTTAAAGGCATTAAACGGTCAAACTCGGAGCATCCAAAGAAGGATCGTTCGGGAAGTATCACTAAAAACTCGAAGCGTATGCTTCCGAAGTGAGTTTTTAGCTCCAAGCAGGATCATTCGGGAAGTATCACTAAAAACTCGAAGCGTATGCTTCCGAAGTGAGTTTTTAGCTCCAAGCAGGATCATTCGGGAAGTATCGCTAAAAACTCGAAGCGTATGCTTCCGAAGTGAGTTTTTAGCTCCAAGCAGGATCATTCGGGAAGTATCACTAAAAACTCGAAGCGTATGCTTCCGAAGTGAGTTTTTAGCTCCAAGCAGGATCATTCGGGAAGTATCGCTAAAAACTCTTAGCGTATGCTTCCGAAGTGAGTTTTTAGCTCCAAGCAGGATCATTCGGGAAGTATCACTAAAAACTCTTAGGAGGTTGAATAACGTATGTTAAGGTCAATGTATTCCGGTGTGTCAGGTATGCGGGGATTTCAAACTAAGCTTGATGTAATCGGCAACAATATCGCGAACGTTAATACTGTCGGCTTCAAGGCTGGCCGCGTTATGTTCAAGGACATCCTGAGCCAGTCCGTTGCGGGAGTAACACGCCCCGAAGACGGAACTACCGGCGGAGTAAACGCGAAGCAAATCGGTCTTGGCGTTGCTCTCGCCTCCATCGACACCGTTCATACTCCCGGAAGCGCCATGACTACGAACGTGCCGACCGATCTTCGGATTGACGGTGACGGATTTTTCGCGGTATCGCCCGACGACGGCACTACCAAATATCTTACTCGCGCCGGTAACTTCACTCTCGATGCTCTCGGTCAACTTGTGAATGGTGACGGGATGTTCGTCCTTGATTCAGGCGGTGCACCGATAAAACTTGATCCTGCAGCCGTGAAGTCGTTCTCGATTGCACAAGACGGATCGATAATCGGCGTTGCTGATGACGGAACCAGCTCTGTAGTCGCTCAATTGGGCATTATGAAAGTAGTTAACCCCGGCGGTCTTGAGAAGCTCGGTGGAAACTTATACAAAATGACTCAGAATGCGAATGCTAACGGTGATGAAACATTGACTACCGCCGGCGATCTGACAGCCGGAACAGGCGCAATCGTCGCAGGTCAGCTTGAAATGTCAAATGTGGATTTGACTTCGGAGTTCACGGAAATGATTGTCGCACAGCGCGGTTTCCAGGCTAATTCAAGAATTATCACGACATCCGACGAAATTTTGCAAGAGGTTGTTAATTTAAAACGATAGGATAGCCGCCGGCAGGGGAGGCATTTTCGCCTCCCTGACAGATTAAGGAGGGAGCCCATGATTGCTGTAACGCGTTTGAACGGTACTCAATATTATGTCAACGCGCTGCTTATCGAAACGGTCGAAGAAACGCCTGATACGTTAATTACACTTACAACGGGTAAAAAAATACTGGTCTTGGAGAAAGCGGCAGATTTGATTTCCTCCATTCAGTTGTATCTTCGCTCGATCGGCGTTTATGCGGCGACCCTAAAGAGCGGACAAACGGAGGGACCCTCGACATGAAAAAGATGCTGCCCTGGTTGATTACGATATTGCTTGCGATTACGCTAATCGCTATAGTGGCCGTTATTTTATACAACTCTATGATGAGCGGCGACGCAACAAAAGATGCAACGGGGAAAGCTGCCAGCAGTGCGGATAAAGTGAAAGTCGTGCACCTTGATGCAGATGAGCGGGTTGCAGTCACGAGTGAGATCACGGATATCAAAACGAATCTGGCCGGTGACGATTATATTGCAGTAATGGGATTTGCATTCCAGCTCGATGAGAAATCAACGAAAGAAGATTTCGACAAAATTAAAGATATCGAGATCAAACCGATTATTATTCGTACACTGGCGGATATTACACCGGAGGAAATCAATGGATCTCGCGGAAAAGACGAGCTGTGTGCGAAATTGCTTAACTTGATTAATCCGCAGCTTCCCGACGGTAAGCTCGTTAACGTCCAAGTGACGGATTTTATAGTAACGAAGCTCTAATGATGAGATGCCGCATTCCTTCGAAGGGGGTGAGATAATTGGTTGATGTTTTGTCGCAGAATGAAATTGACGCGTTGCTTGCTGCTTTATCATCCGGAGAGATGGACGCAGAGGAATTGAAAAAGGAAGATACGCAGAAGAAAATTCGGTCCTACGAATTCAAGCGTGCGCTCCGTTTCTCGAAGGATCACCTCCGGAGCTTGACCCGGGTACACGAAAACTTCGCGCGATATTTGACAACCTATTTCTCGGCGCAGCTTCGCACCTTTGTTCAAATTAGTGTCGTCCAAGTAGAGCAGCTGCCATACGATGAATTTATTCGATCGATTCCGAAGATGACGATACTGAACATCTTTGAAGCGGAGCCGCTGGAAGGTCGGATGGTTCTCGAAGTGCACCCGAACGTCGCATATGCGATGCTTGACCGGATGCTCGGGGGCCAGGGAATGGCGCCATCCAAGATCAATGCATTGACTGAAATAGAAACCATCATCATGGAGCGAATTTTCAGTCGCGCTTTTGAAAGCCTGCAGGAAGCGTGGAAGACGGTTATCGATATATCGCCGAGGATGGAAGCGCTGGAGACGAACCCGCAATTTATGCAAATCGTCTCTCCAAACGAGACTATTGCACTTATATCGCTTAGTACGAAGATCGGTGATACAACTGGAATGATCAACTTGTGTATTCCTCACGTAGTAATCGAGCCGATCATGCCGCGGTTATCCGTACATCATTGGTTTGTTTCCCAGAAGAAAACACGTGCGCCAGAAGAGATAGAAGTATTGAAACAGCGGGTCAGTAAAGCAAAGCTTCCGATTGTGGCAGAGCTTGGACAGTCCAGCATATCAATTCGCGAATTTCTGGGACTGGGCGTCGGAGATGTCATCGCTTTGAATAAGCCGATCAGTGAAGGATTGGACATTAAGGTCGGAGAAAAGCTCAAATTTAAAGGAAGCCCGGGCTCGGTCAAAGACCGATTGGCCATTCAGATCGACGAGGTTCTCACCGAAGGAGTGGAAGAGGAATATGACGAGTAAAGATTACTTATCTCAAGAAGAAATCGATGCCCTGCTGCGTCAATCTTCCGATGAGCCGGATATGCCCGAGGCGGCGGGACTGGAGCAGCAGCTAAGCGATTACTTAAGCTCCATCGAACAGGATGCTTTAGGGGAAATCGGTAATATCACATTTGGCAGCGCTGCAACCGCATTATCGACATTGCTCGGTAGAAAAGTAGATATTACAACACCTACGGTATCTATAATCAAACGAAGCGAACTTGATGATGAATTTCCAAAGCCGCACGTTGCAGTTTCCGTCCGCTATGTAGACGGGTTTCAAGGGATCAATTCACTCGTCATTAAGACCGCGGACGCACAAACGATAGCGGATTTGATGCTTGGAGGAGAAGGGAAACCGGCGAACGAAGAACTCAATGAGATTCACATTAGCGCCGTACAAGAAGCAATGAACCAAATGATGGGCTCATCTGCTACCTCAATGTCCACGATATTCAACCGGTTTGTAAACATATCGCCGCCCGGCATTGATATATTAAACGTTTCTAATGGCGAAGGCGTAGATAACTTGCCGCCTGACGATACATTCATAAAGGTTTCGTTCCGACTGGCAATCGGAGATCTGATCGATTCTACCATTATGCAGCTGCTTCCTATTTCTTTTGCAAAAGAAATGGTGTCAACACTTATGGGGGGAGCTTTCGACTCAGAACCTGTCCCGGCCCCTGCAGCGCCTGTCAGCGCACCACCGGCGCAGACGTATGCGGCTCCGGAACCGGCACCTGCGGCACCGCCCATTCCAATGTCACCGCCTGCTGCGGCGGCAGCGCATATGGAGCAGTCCGTGCCTCAATACGCTGCCGGACCGCAGACCTATGGCGGGCTGCCTAACCGGAATGTAAATGTGCAGCCGGTACAATTTGCAAATTTTCAAGGCGCGCCTTATATACAACCGGAAGATTCGAATCTGAATTTGCTGCTCGACATTCCGCTGAAGGTCACGGTGGAATTGGGAAGAACACAGAAGCAAATCAAGGATATTCTTGAACTGTCGCAAGGTTCAATTATTGAGCTCGATAAGCTTGCGGGCGAACCGGTGGATATACTTGTCAATAATAAACTGATTGCTAAAGGTGAAGTCGTCGTTATCGATGAAAACTTCGGTGTGCGGGTTACCGACATAGTCAGCCAATGGGACCGCATGCAAAAATTGCAATAATTCGGAAAATAAAAAGTACCGCACAAAACTTGGCATATGCTTACGAGGCGTGTTTTGTGCTTTCAAAGCAACCTATTTAAGAATTATCGCACAAAACTAGGAGCATGCTTCCGAAGCGAGTTTTTTGCTTGCTAAAGCAGCGTATCCAAGAAGTAACCGCACAAAACTGGGAGTATGCTTCCGAAGCAAGTTTTGTGCTTGCTAAAGCAACGTATCCAAGAAGTAACCGCACAAAACTGGGAGTATGCTTCCGAAGCAAGTTTTGTGCTTGCTAAAGCAACGTATCCAAGAAGTAACCGCACAAAACTGGGAGTATGCTTCCGAAGCAAGTTTTGTGCTTGCTAAAGCAGCGTATCCAAGAAGTAACCGCACAAAACTTTTAGGGGGAAATAACAATGGCAAACCGCATTTTGATCGTAGACGATGCAGCGTTCATGAGAATGATGATTCGTGACATTTTAACGAAAAACGGGTACGAGGTTGTCGGAGAAGCACAGGACGGATCTCAGGCAATCGAAAAATACAAGGAGCTTAAACCTGACTTGATAACGATGGATATTACAATGCCGGAAATGGACGGGATCGTCGCCTTGAAAGAAATCAAAAAAATCGATGGAAACGCCAAAGTTATTATGTGTTCTGCGATGGGTCAGCAAGCTATGGTTATCGATGCAATTCAAGCAGGCGCAAAAGACTTTATCGTAAAACCGTTCCAGGCCGACCGGGTAATCGAGGCGATCAAGAAAACGCTTGGTTAATCGAAGAATGAAAAGCAAAAACGGATTACGGCTTGCGGGCTTATCTCTCGGCGGGTGGCTTATGACAGTTAACCTGGCGGCGGCGGCGCCGGGGCAGGACGGGGCGCCTGATATCGGCGGCCCAGGAGTCGGTTACTTTATTTGGGTCATTGTTGCCCTCATGCTGGTCATCGGCCTTATTGTCCTTCTTATCAAGTGGCTCTCCGCACGAAATCGGGGATGGGGTAACAATCGTGCGCTCCGATCGCTAGGCGGTATTCCCCTTGGTCCTAATAAATCGCTGCAGGTTGTTGAACTATCGGGACGAGTATATGTGGTAGGGGTCGGAGACAGCATTACGCTTTTGGATAAAATCGAGGATGCTTATGCGGCTTCAGCCGTATTGGAGGCGATCGATCAGCAAAACAGCCGCCACTGGAACAGCTCATCAATTGCAGATTTGCTAAGCCGATTGCGAAACAGAAAGCAAAATATTGAGCCTACTTCGGAGCCGTGGCAAGCGGCAGCTTCTTTTCAAGAGATGCTGCAGGATAAGATGAAGCGTCAATCGGTTCAGAAACAAAAGGTAGAAGATCTGCTCAAGGAGCAAAATCACAACGATCGGTTGTTGGACGAATGAACAAGAAAATCATAATATCTTTGATCGCATTACAAGCGATCGCACTGTTGGTTCACAGCCACACGTTCGCAGCCCCATTGCCGAATGTCAGCGTGAATATCGGCGATGGAAGTGAAAAGCCGGGCACCAGCGCACTTTCACTGCTGCTTATTATTACAGTTTTGAGCGTTGCACCGGCTATTCTTGTGTTAATGACCAGTTTTACCCGGATTGTCATTGTTCTCGGGTTTGTACGAACTTCTCTTGGCACGCAGCAAATGCCGCCCAACCAAGTATTGATCGGTCTGGCTATGTTTCTTTCCTTCTTTATTATGGCGCCAACTTTCGGACAAGTGAACGAAGTGGCGCTCCAGCCTTATTTAAAGGGAGACTTAACTCAGACGGAAGCGCTTAGCAAAGCGGTAGTGCCAATGAAGAAGTTTATGTTTAACCAAACACGGGAGAAAGACCTGCTTCTATTTATGAATTACACAAAAACAGCGAAGCCAAAAACGTACGAGGATATTCCTATTACGGTAATGGTGCCGGCATACACCCTAAGTGAACTCCGAACCGCTTTTCAAATGGGGTTCATGATTTTCATACCATTCCTTGTTATCGATATGGTAGTGGCCAGCACACTTATGGCTATGGGGATGATGATGCTGCCCCCGGTAATGATCTCGTTGCCTTTTAAAATCTTGCTTTTCGTGCTTGTTGACGGATGGTATCTGATCGTGAAGTCTCTGCTGCTGAGTTTCCATACGTAACGTCTGTCAGAGAGGAGTGCAGCCGTGAGTTCAGACTTCGTAATTGCTTTAGCTGGGCAAGCGGTGTACACGGTGTTGAAAGCCAGCGCACCGATGCTGGTTCTTGGGCTTGTCGTTGGACTGATCGTAAGTATCTTCCAGGCAACAACCCAAATCCAGGAACAGACGCTCGGATTCATTCCGAAAATTGTAGCGGTCCTGCTTTCGATTTTGCTGTTTGGTCCATGGATATTAAACACGCTGGTCGATTTCACTTACAACCTGCTGAACAACCTGTATAAATACATCGGATAGGCTGTGGATCGATGGATGTTTTTTTGAAAGGATTCCCTATTTTTTTGCTTATTTTTTGTCGAATAACCTCTTTTTTCGTCGTTGCGCCTGTATTTTCTTCCCGAAATGTACCGGCCTCATTTAAGATAGGGTTTTGTTTTATAGTATCGCTGCTCGTATTTTTGACCTATGGGTTAAAGCAAACTATTGTACCGGACGCCGGATTTATCTTGATCATCGTAAGGGAAATATTGGCGGGAGTTCTGCTTGGATTTACCTCATATTTATTTTTTGCAGCTATTCAAACTGCCGGCGCTTTTATGGACCTGCAGATAGGATTCGGCATCGCCGACGTAATCGACCCGATGACGGGCGCTTCCGCTCCGCTTCTCGCAAATTTGAAATTTATGATAGCGACTCTCATTTTCTTGTCCATAAACGGTCATCATTACTTGTTGTCCGCTATACTGCAGAGCTATGAGTGGATCCCGCTTTCTAATTCACTTTTCAGCCGTTTGTATGAAGGAAGCATTGCCGATTTCCTTGTGCGGACGTTTGCCGACACCTTTATGCTTGCGCTGCAAATGTCGGCGCCTATAGTCGTTGCCATGTTTTTAACTGATGTGGGACTTGGATTTCTTGCCAGAACGGCACCTCAATATAATGTGTTTGTCATCGGTATTCCGCTCAAAATCATAATAGGATTGCTGATGCTGGCTATCATGCTCCCAGGGCTCGTCATCATCTTCAATCATTTGTTTTCGCAGATGTTTACCGCCATGAATAAGCTGTTTGTCATCATTCATGGTCCCGTATCTTAGGCAGGAGGGCAGCGATCGTGAGACCGTATCGTTGGACGCTTGACTTACAGCTGTTCTCACAAGAAAAGACGGAGCGTGCAACGCCAAAGAAACGGCAAGAGGCTCGTCAAAAAGGCCAGGTGGCCAAAAGCCCGGAGCTTCCCGCTGCTTTTATCCTGCTATTCGTATTCCTAAGCTTTATTATGCTTGGCGGTTATTATAAGGAACGCCTCCTACGCATGTTCGGCCTGATACTCGAACAGAAACTAGGCATGGAAGTGTCGATGGGTAACGTTGTCAGTTTGTTTTCCGATCTGATGCTGCAGGGGATACTGCTGCTCTTACCGATGTTGGCGGTTGCTGTTGTCGTCGCACTAATTGGCAATTATTTACAAGTTGGAATATTACTGACTGGGGAACCGCTGAAGCTGAAATTCAGCAAGCTTAGCCCGATCAATGGATTTAAAACCATATTTTCTATGCGCTCGGTTGCCGAGTTTGTCAAAAATATTCTAAAACTGGTCCTTATCGGACTGATCGTCTTCTTCACGCTTTGGAACGAACGTGGACACATTCTATCGCTTGCGCGCGTGCCTGTTGAAAGTATGTTCAGTTATGTCGCAAGTATAACTATCCGTCTCGGCCTTGAAATCGGTGCGATTCTTGTGGTTCTTGCCGCATTGGATTATTTCTATCAGCGCTATGAACACGAGAAAAGCTTGAAAATGTCCAAACAGGACATTAAGGATGAGTATAAGAAATCAGAGGGCGATCCGTTTATCAAAGGGAAAATCCGAGAACGCCAGCGTCGTATGGCACTGCAGCGGATGATGCAGGATGTTCCCAAAGCGGATGTCGTCATCACGAACCCGACTCATTTCGCGATAGCTCTGCAGTATGATGGAACGAAAATGGAAGCCCCTAAGGTTATCGCCAAGGGTATGGACTACGTTGCTCTCCGAATTAAGGAAGTAGCGAAAGAACATCGCATTATTACGATGGAAAATAAGCCGCTCGCCAGAGCTTTATATGAAAGGGCGGAAATCGGTGAAACGATTCCAGCCGACTTGTTTCAAGCAGTGGCTGAAGTTCTGGCTTACGTATATAAGCTAAAAGGTAAAGTGAGATAATTAACCAGGGTAGTGGAGGAGGAAACGTCATGAAGGTAAAGGACCTGACCATTCTGATCGGTATCATCGGCATCGTTCTAATGATGGTCATCCCGATCCCTCTCGGGTTAATGGACGTGCTGCTTATCATAAACATCTCAGCCGCACTCATGATATTACTCATATCAATGAATACGCATGACGCGCTGCAGTTTTCGATTTTTCCATCGTTACTGCTCATAACTACGCTCTTTAGACTTGCGCTTAATGTTTCAACAACAAGGAATATTTTATCCAAAGGCGAAGCGGGCGAAGTGGTCAAGACCTTCGGGAACTGGGTGGCTGGCGGTCAAATCGCTATCGGATTCGTGGTGTTTCTGATTCTGGTCGTTGTGCAGTTTATCGTTATCACCAAAGGATCGGAACGCGTTGCGGAGGTAGCGGCGCGCTTCACCCTGGATGCCATGCCAGGCAAACAAATGAGTATTGATGCCGATTTGAATGCGGGTCTGATAAATGAGCAGCAGGCCAGGGAACGCAGGCAAAAAATCGAACGGGAAGCGGATTTTTACGGCTCGATGGACGGTGCAAGCAAGTTTGTCAAGGGCGACGCGATCGCCTCGATTATTATTCTGATTATCAATTTGCTTGGCGGTTTTGTTATCGGTATGGCCGTTCATGATATGTCTTTTAAGGAATCGCTGACTACCTTCTCGATCTTGACAATCGGAGACGGACTTGTAAGTCAAATTCCTGCGCTTCTCATCTCAACCGCAACAGGTCTCATCGTAACCCGTGCGGCATCCGAAGGCAACTTGGCTCACGATGTCACTTCGCAATTGTTCCGTTATCCGCAGCTGCTCTATATTGTCGCCGGTACCGTTGCGCTGCTTGGACTACGAACGCCGATTGGCCCTGTAGCAACGCTCCCCTTTGCAGCTGTCATTGTATTTGCGGCTTACCGGATGCAGCGGACGTTGGCTAAACGCCAAATCGAGGAAGATATGCTTGTAGAAGAACAGCAAATTGAAGAGGTTCGAAGCCCCGAGAGCGTGATCAGCCTGCTTCAGGTGGACCCGATCGAGTTTGAATTCGGCTACGGGCTCATTCCGCTTGCGGATACGCAGCAGGGCGGCGATTTGCTGGACCGGATAATTATGATTCGCAGACAATGCGCTCTAGAACTGGGGCTGATCGTTCCTGTCATTCGAATAAGGGATAATATACAACTGAAGCCAAATGAATATGTGATCAAAATCAAAGGAAATGCAGTAGCCCGCGGCGAGCTTCTGCTAAATCATTACCTGGCGATGAGTCCGGGGTTTGATGATGATGCGATTGTCGGAATTGAAACGGTTGAACCTGCCTTCGGCCTGCCGGCCATCTGGATAGACGAAGGAAACAAAGAGAGGGCGGAGCTTACCGGATATACGGTGGTTGACCCGCCTTCGGTGGTGGCGACACATTTGACTGAGATTATCAAACGTCATGCTCACGAGCTGATTGGCCGTCAAGAAACGAAGTCGCTTGCCGAGAATGTAAGAGAATCCTATCCTACACTCGTCGAGGAGCTTATTCCATCCATATTGACGATCGGCGACATACAGAAAGTTCTGGCCAAGCTGCTTCGCGAAAAAATCTCGATAAGAGACATGGTCACTATTTTCGAAGCGTTAGCCGATCATGGCGCATATACGAAAGACCCCGACATATTGACGGAATACGTCAGACAGTCGTTATCGCGGCAAATTACGCAGCAGTTCTCACAAAGAGGGGATACGCTTAAAGTCATCACAGTGGGGCCGTCGCTTGAGAAGAAAATAGCCGAATCGGTTCAAAGCTCGGAGCAGGGGAGTTATCTGGCGCTGGACCCGATTTCTACCCAGACGATTTATCAAAAGCTGAATGAGCAGGTCAACAAACAGATACAGTCCGGTTATCAACCGATTGTACTGGCTTCTCCGACCATCCGAATGTATTTGCGTCAGATTGTGGAAAGGACGATGCAGGATGTACCGGTTCTTTCCTATAGCGAGCTTGAGCCTAGTGTAGAAGTCCAAAGCATTGGGGTGGTAAACCTATGAAAGTAAAGCGATATATTGTAAATGCGCTGCCGGAAGCTCTGCCCATAATCCGCAGTGAGCTCGGAATTGACGCCGTTATATTGAATACAAAGGAAATTCGTGTAGGCGGGTTTCTCGGAATGTTCGGCAAAAAGAAGATGGAGGTTATTGCGGCGATTGAATCGAATGCGAATGCGGTGCCTGCCGTCCGCAAGCCGACTTCAGCCCCTAAACCGGCTGTTTCGCCCGCTGCATTAAGCCATTTTGCAGCGATGGTTTCCTCTGCTGCCTCAGTTTCCGCAGAAGCAGCCGCTCCCGAAAGTGGACGGTTGCTGGAAGATGCCGTTCCTTTAAAGGCGCATGCAGTCCAGCCGGTTATTTCCAACCGAAGCGGTATGGAAAACGAGCTGATAAATGAAATACGTGACATGAAGCAGTGGATCCAAAAGATGTCCAAGCAGCAGCAATTAAAAACTTGGCCCGAGCCGGTTCAGGAATTATACGAACGTCTCATCGATCAAGAGATTGAACTCAAGTGGGTCGATAAATTAATGGCCGAGGTTGAGGAACGGATTCAATTTCTTCAAGGTTCACAGCCTGACAAACGGTTTGTGTGGCAGTCTGCCCGCAGCGTACTTAACGAATGGCTGAAGGATTTTGAAGGCGAAAGAATCGGCGAACAGACGCGTGTAGTTCATTTTGTCGGTCCGACAGGCGTCGGTAAAACGACTTCCATCGCGAAGCTGGCAGCGGAGCAAACGTTGAAGGCGGGGAGAAAGGTCGGATTTATAACATCCGATACGTATCGAATCGCCGCGGTTGATCAGCTTCGCACATATGCGAACATATTGGATGTTCCGCTTGAAGTCGTTTTCTCACCGTCCGAAGTAACGCGGGCATACAAGCAGCTTGAAGACCGTGAATTGATCTTTATGGATACTGCCGGCCGCAACTTCCGTCATGAACTGTCAGTTTCCGAAGTCAACAGTCTGTTACAATCACACGACCGCTCCGAAACATATCTGGTGCTTAGCTTGACAGGCAGGTATAGAGATATGTCGGCGGTTGCCGAACATTTTGTGAAATACGGCATTCAAAGCGTACTGTTCACAAAACAGGACGAAACCAATGCATACGGTTCGATTCTGAATCTTGTGATGGATTATGGTTTAAAGCCCGCCTATATCGCTTACGGCCAAACGGTACCCGACGATATAATGCCGTTCCAAACAGACAGTTATGTCGAAAAAGTACTGGGGGCGGCCGGGGATGAGTGATCAGGCGGAAGCGCTTCGACATATGGTGCGCAGGCGGGAGCTGCAAAGCGCGGGTAAAGCTACGCGGGTTGTGACCGTCACAAGCGGTAAAGGCGGCGTCGGTAAATCGAATTTCAGTTTAAACTTTTCGCTTATGCTTCAAAAAATGGGACTAAAGGTGTTAATCTTTGACGCTGATATCGGCATGGCAAACATCGATGTGCTGATGGGAGTTTCGGCTCCCTATAATTTGTACCACCTGTTGAAGCAGCAGAAGACCATCCGGGAAATTATTCAGGAGGGACCTGGGGGAGTTCATTTTATTGCAGGCGGGTCCGGGTTTAAAGATCTTCTTGACCTGGCTCCGGCACAGCTCGATTATTTTGAAGAACAAATCGGAAAGCTGCATGGAGAGTATGACTTGATTTTATTCGATACCGGAGCGGGCTTGTCCAAGGAAACCGTTAAATTTATCGTTGCCGCTCAAGAGACGTTCGTAGTCACGACGCCGGAGCCAACTTCCATTACCGACGCATACGCCCTGATCAAAATGGTGCAGGCAATGGAACATAACATCCATTTCAAACTCGTCGTCAATCGGGCGGCGGACGAGCGGGAAGGCAAAGCTGCTGCTGAGAAAATAGGTTTGGTCGCTCAGAGGTTCCTTGATATTTCATTGCCGGTTCTCGGAATAGTACCGGACGATCCGAATGTGACAAAAGCGGTAAAGAAGCAGGTTCCGTTTACGGTAGCCTACCCGGGAAGCGAAGCGACTAAATCGATCATGGAAATTGCCAGAGTGTTTGCGGATATCTCTGCCGCCCCGGTATCTGCGGGCAACGGAGTTAAAGGATTTTTGCATAAGATGTTTGGGCTGAGGAAGTGATCCTTTGAATACTAGGAGGTCAAACGCTTATGAACGCTCATCGAGTGCTTGTCGTGGACGATTCCGCTTTTATGCGCAAAATCATCAGCGATATTATTATTACAGATCCCCAGTTTAATATTGTTGCTACCGCGGCAAATGGCTGCGAGGCGATTGAGGCTGTCGAACGCTGGAAGCCGGATGTGATTACGATGGATCTGGAGATGCCGGAGATGAACGGGCTGGAAGCGCTGACACAGATAATGCGCTCCAACCCGACCCCGGTCATTATGCTCTCCAGCATCAGCGACGACGGTACGAGAGAAACGATTAAAGCGCTGCAAAACGGCGCATTCGACTTTATCCGTAAGCCGTCCGGCCCGCGTTCATCGGATATTCATACGGTAGGCGAACAGCTTCTCGAAAAAATGCGAATAGCGGTCCTTACCAAGAGCAGGGCGCCGCTGTTTCAAATTCCGGGAAATGCCGATACTTTCGGGTCAAAAGACAAGGAAAGACCTCAGAAGCTGGAAAAAACGATTAAGCCGGCTGCCAACTCTAAAGCTGAAGCGGAATCCGTCAAATCCAAAAAACGAGTGCTTCCGGACAATCCGGTCATCAGCAAGCCTGATTCCAAGCCAGAAGGCAAGGTTAGCTCCGATGTGCATTCGGTCAAGCGGGAGACGAAAGGGGTTCTTCCGAAGAAAAAGCCGGCGAATGGCACCGATTACCGGCATTTGATCGTTATCGGGACTTCGACGGGCGGACCAAGAGCTCTGCATGAAGTTATAACGGCATTACCAGGCAGCTTGCCGGCGCCAGTGCTTGTTGTCCAGCATATGCCCCCGAAATTCACCCATTCGCTTGCGCAGAGGCTGGATGCATTCAGTTCCGTTCATGTGGTGGAAGCGGCGAATGGGGACCGCGTCTATGCCGGTACAGTTTATATAGCTCCGGGAGGCTACCATATGGAGCTTGCCAAAGATTCCAATGGTTATTACATAAGCCTTAATCTAGAACAGCCGGTGGGTGGACACCGTCCATCCGTTGACGTCATGTTCGAATCATGCGTATCTTATCCGGAGCTTAGGCGGCATTCCGTAATAATGACGGGTATGGGAAACGATGGAGTAAAAGGAATGAGAGCACTCAATGAAAGCGGAGGGGTAAGCGCAATAGCCGAGGCTGAGGAATCGTGCATTGTTTATGGAATGCCTCGTTCAGCCGTTGAAGCTGGTGTCGCCAAGTCTGTCGTTCCACTACAGCGAATCGCTTCTATGCTTGTAGAAGCCGTAATGAAGTAAGTGAACCATTTGAGGTTGGACCTGACCACTTAAAACAGGAGGTGCATGGAAATGGATATGAACGCCTATCTGTCAATGTTTATTGACGAATCGAATGACCATCTGCAGTCGCTCAACGAAAATTTATTGAAACTTGAGAGTGAACCGGAAGATTTGAGTATTGTCCAAGTCATTTTCCGCTCCGCTCACACGCTTAAAGGAATGTCGGCGACGATGGGCTTTGAAGACCTCGCTTCGCTTACGCATGAAATGGAAAATGTACTTGATCTCGTTCGCAACAGTAAGCTTAAAATGGACAGCTTTATTTTTGACACGCTGTTCAAAGGCTTAGATGCGCTTGAGTCCATGGTTCAGGACATCATCGCCGGAGGGTCGGGCAAAGCGGATGTTACCCCGATCGTCTCCTCGCTTAAGGCAATCGTAAAAGGCGATTATCAGAAGGATGCTGCACCCGTATCGGCCGAGTCACCTTCAGGAGGACTCGCTGATGGAGGAGTCATGCTCGACCAATTTCAATCCTCGGTTCTGCTTCAATCAATTGAAAGCGGACATTCGGTATTCCATATCGTGGTGAATATTCGGGAGGATTGTCTGCTTAAAGCCGTGAGGGCGTACATGGTATTTGATTTTCTTGAGCGAAGCGGCGAAGTCGTTAAATCTTTTCCAAGCGTGCAGGACATCGAGCAGGAGAATTTTGACCGCTCCTTCATTGTATTCGCCATTGTAAGCATCACAGAGGAAGAGCTGCGTAAAGGAATTGAATCGGTCTCGGAGATTGAAAGTGCCGTCATTACTCCGCTGGATAGTGAATCGCTGAAACAGCTGGCGGTTTCGTCCACGCAGATACCGGCGGTCAGCCAAGGCTTTGGAACGGCGGCACCGACATACCCATCGCCTTCCGACATAACTGCGGCGCGGGCAGAAACGGCTGCATCGGGAGCGGTGACCACCGCACCGGCAGCGCCAGTTAACGTTTCTCGTACGATTCGCGTCGATATCGAGCGGTTGGATGCGTTAATGAATTTGTTCAGCGAGCTGTTGATCGACCGTGTCAGGCTCGAGCAGCTTGCAAGCGAGATCAGGAGAAATGAGCTGACTGAAACGGTTGAACATGTAACTCGCGTGAGCGGCGACTTGCAAAACATCGTCCTCAAGCTGCGTATGGTTCCTGTGGAATCGGTTTTCAACCGTTTTCCCCGCATGGTGCGGGATTTGGCCAAATCGCTCAATAAAAAAGTTGATCTCGTTATTTCCGGAGCGGATACCGAGCTTGACCGAACGGTCGTTGATGAAATTGGCGATCCTCTCGTGCATTTACTTCGCAACTCGCTGGATCACGGAATCGAACCCGTAGCAGATCGGATTGCAGCCGGCAAGCCTGAGACCGGAACCGTCCATTTAAGGGCATTTCACAGCGGTAACCATGTATTCATCGAGGTGGAAGAAGACGGCCGCGGCATAAATCGTGAGCGTGTCAAACAAATTGCTGTGAAGAATGGTGTAGTTACGCCGGACGAAGCCAAACGTTTAACTGACAGCGAAATCAATATGCTGATCTTTGCTCCCGGCTTTAGTACTGCTGACAAAATCTCTGACATCTCTGGACGAGGTGTGGGACTTGATGTCGTCAAATCCAAAATCTCGTCCCTTGGCGGGCATGTGAGTATAGATTCGGAGCCGGGTAAAGGAACGAAATTTTCCGTACAGCTTCCGCTGACTTTATCGATTATCTCAGCCATGCTGGTTAAGCTCGGGAACGAGAAATATGCGATTCCGCTTTCATCAATCGTCGAGACGGGAATTGTACGGAGAGAGCACATCAGAAAAATTCACGGCAATCGGATGATCGATTACCGGAGCTCGGTTATACCCGTCATATCGCTCAGTCAAGTGGTGGAGTCCACCACCTTCAATGAGGAGAATGAGCTGGAAACAGAAATGGTTGTAATTCGCAAAGGGGATAAGCTTGGTGCGATTATGGTCGACGAGTTTATCGGGCAGAGCGATATCGTTCTCAAAACGCTTGGAAAGTATTTGAGCAACACCGAAGCCGTCTCGGGAGCGACTATACTAGGCGACGGACAAGTAGCCTTGATCATCGACCCTAATGCTCTCATTAAATAATCTATTAAGCAGTTCGGGGATGTAACACAGAAAACTCTGCTTATGCTTCCGATGTGAGTTTTCTGCTGCAAGAAGCAGTTCGAGGATGTAACACAGAAAACTCTGCTTATGCTTCCGATGTGAGTTTTCTGCTGCAAGAAGCAGTTCGGGGATGTAACACAGAAAACTCTGCTTATGCTTCCGATGTGAGTTTTCTGCTGCAGGAAGCAGTTCGGGGATGTAACACAGAAAACTCTGCTTATGCTTCCGATGTGAGTTTTCTGCTGCAGGAAGCAGTTCGGGGATGTAACACAGAAAACTCTGAGGAGGGCTACTATGGGTGAAGAAATCAAGGTTATCGTCTTTGGTCTGGCAGATGAGGAATATGGGATAGAAGTGGAGAAAGTTCGGACAATCGAGCGGATGATACCGATTACGCGGGTTCCGAAAACACCTGCTTTCGTTAAAGGTGTCATTAATTTGCGCAGCGTTGTGCTTCCGGTCATTGATCTGCGGGGCCGGTTCGGCTTAAGTGAGACTGAGCCAACTGAAAACTCACGGATCATCATAGTTGCAGTTAATGATCTTGAGGTTGGTTTTATCGTGGATGCCGCAAACGATGTAATCGATATTGATAGCGACAGCATTGATAATCCGCCGGAAGTGGTTGGCGGTATACAAGCCAAGTATTTGCGCGGTGTGGCAAAACTGGGCGGAAATCGCTTGCTTATTATGCTAAACCTGCCGGAAGTGCTCAAGAGAAGCGAAATTATTCAGCTAGAGCAGCTTGAGGAATAATGACGTGAACCCATTTGCCAAGCTGGAGGCTTTTAAACTGGATGTATTGAAGGAAGTCGGGAATATTGGCGCAGGCAATGCGGCTACTGCGTTATCCAGACTTCTGGACAAGCCTGTCGATATGAATGTGCCCACCGTCAGCTTTATACCTTTCGAGCAGATCGCTGACCGTGTAGGCGGCTTCGAACAAGTCGTGATCGCTGTTTTTCTCCGCGTAGAAGGCGATGCGCCGGGGAATATGTTTTTCTTGATTGAAGAGAATTCAGCGAAGAAATTACTTAGAAATCTGCTTTCAATCGATTCGGTGGACCAGACAGGATACTCGGAGATGGAATTATCGGCTCTGTCTGAAATCGGTAATATTTTGGCCGGATCGTATTTATCTTCGCTTGCGGATTTTACTAAGCTGTCAATGTCGCCGACCGTTCCCGCGATTGCAATCGATATGGCAGGCGCCATCTTAAGCTACGGCCTTGTGCAGTATGGTGAAATGGGAGACTCGGCGTTGCTGATCGATACGAAGTTTCTGGAAGGCCAAGAGGAGCTGGAAGGGTATTTTTTCCTCATTCCGGATCCGGAATCATTCAACAAAATTTTTAGCGCTTTGGGAGTGCCATACGAATGATACAGCAAAACATCGTTAAAGTGGGGATGGCGGATCTGAATATTGCAAACGACGGGACTATGCTCAGGACCATGGGGCTTGGTTCCTGCGTCGGACTTACGCTCTTCGATGATCGGAGCAAAGTTGCCGGCATGGCGCACGTGATGCTTCCAACATCGGAAATAGCAAGAGAGACGCCCATTAATGTCGCCAAATATGCGGACACCGCCATTCCCGAGCTTATTGAACGTATGAAGCAGGCCGGTGCAGTTACGGCGCGGTTGATCGCCAAAATGGCAGGCGGCGCGCAAATGTTCTCCTTTACTTCCCAAAGCGATGCGATGCGTATCGGGCCCAGAAATGTAGAGTCCTGTAAAGCAATATTGTCCAAGTTCGCTATTCCGATCCATGCGGAAGACACCGGTGGCAACTTTGGACGGACAATCGAGATTGACAGCATGAGCGGCATTTTGTTTATAAGAAGCGTTCAGTTTGGAATAAAGGAGATTTAAAATGATTGGAACATGGCGCTGGAACATTACGCTGGGTCTATGCGGAGTTCTGCTAACGTTACTTTTTTCGCTTGGCAGCAATGGGTTCCAAATTACATCATTAAGGTGTATTTACGCCTTCATTGCCTTTTTTGCACTGGCGTATCTGTTTCGCGCATTACTTGCCATTATTTCGCAGCCTAGCGCCATCGCGCCTGTTGAATCCTTACTGACCGATGGTACAAGAGGCAGTACGGTGGATTTATCGACACCCGACGAAAGCCAACAGCTCAATGAAATGTTAAAAAAGCAGATGGATGGGAATGGAATACCGGAGCATGGGGAACTAACGACTTTTCAACCCCTGTCACCGCCAAAGCTCGTTTCGACACAAAATAAAGAGCCGGAAGAATTGGCCAAAGCAATTCGTCACCTGACAGGAGGGTGAAGATGATGATCGAGCCGAAAGCACACCATTTGGCAAACCTCGCCACTTGGCAAAGGTGGAAAGAATACGGGGACATTGAAGCAAAGAAACTGTTGATCGAACACTACTTGACACTGGTCGATTATGTCAGTAACCGAATGGCAATCGGCTTACCGAAAAATGTGTCAAAAGACGATCTTGCAAGCAATGGCGTGATGGGGTTAATCGATGCGATAGAGAAGTTCGATTACAGACGAGGTCTCCAGTTCGAAACTTATGCTTCATGGAGAATACGCGGTGCGATTATTGACGGATTGCGACAAGGCGACTGGGTACCGCGTTCCGTCCGCGAGAAGGCGAAGAAGGTTGAAGAAGCGTACCAGCATTTGGAGCAGCAGGTGCTGCGCTCGGTAACGGATTCCGAAATAAGCCGGTATCTGAATGTGAGCGAGAAAGAGTTCGGACAAATGCTCCAGGAAATTGCGGTTACCACCGTATGCTCGCTTGAAGATCCGATTCGCGAGGAAGAATCGGAAACGCGCCTATCGCTGCTGGTTGATGAGAAAGCGAAGAACCCGGATTACAAGGTTCACGAATTTTTTCTGAAGGAATCGCTTGTTCGAGGGATTGACCGGTTAACGGCAAAAGAGAGAACGGTTATTTCATTGTTTTATTATGAAGAGCTGTCTCTTAGTGAAATTGCGGAAGTGATGTCATTGTCGCCGTCACGTATATCACAGCTTCATTCCAAAGCGATTTTAAGGTTGCGGGGGGCTCTAGACAAACAAAGGGAACAATTGATGCAGCATTAACATTTGATGGGGGGATATGCGGTGTCGACATCCGATACACTCGAATCTTTCTTGATCGTCCAGTTGTCTCAGGACAAGCTTACCGCCTCACTGCAATTCAACGCGGCAAACGAAGAATTTGCCTGCACTTCAAAGCAGCTTGAGGATTTTGTGAGAAGCAACGGTGTGCTTTTTGGTATCGATTCGAATGTTATTAATAAAATCGCTAATGATCCATTCAGTTTCCTCTACAGCAAAACTATAATCGCACAAGGAACGCCGGCGGTAAACGGGGAAGACGGATTTATCCGCTACTCACATGATATGAGCGATCAGCAGCATAGGCCGGTGGAGCTTGAGGATGGCAAGGTCGATTATAAAGATGTAACCCGGTTGAAAAATGTTAAACGCGGACAGCTGATAGCGGAGAGAATTGCCGCTACCGAGGGTACTACAGGCAAGACGGTTACCGGAGAAGCGCTTCCGTGCCGAAACGGGAAAGAGGCGTACTTCAAGCTCGGCAAAAACGTTGTCATGAACCCCGAACAAACGGCGTTGTATGCTGCAATTGACGGCCTCATCACATTGACGGATAAAAGCAAGATCAATGTTTTTCCCGTTTATGAAGTAAACGGAGATGTAGATTATAAGGTCGGCAATATAGACTTCGTCGGAACGGTTGTCGTTCGAGGCAACGTATTGACGGGCTTTCGAATCAAGGCTTCCGGCGATATCCGCATCATTGGGGGAGTAGAAGGCGCTGAATTGGAGTCCGAAGGCTCGATAGAAATTACCGGCGGTATACTTGCCAGCAACAAGGGCTATGTACGCGCCGGGAAAAACGTAAAGAGTTCATTCATTCAAGACGGAAACGTAACCGCATCGGAAGATGTGCTGGTAACGCAAAGCATTATGCATTCACATGTAAGAGCGGGACGAAATGTGCTGTGCAGCGGCGCAAAAGGACTAATCGTCGGCGGCACAATTCAGGCCGGCGAACAGGTTGTAGCTAGAACGATCGGAAACACAATGTCTACCGCAACAGTCGTAGAAGTCGGCGTTCGTCCAGAGCTGCGTTCCGCCCTGCTCGAAATGCGCCAAAAGTTAAAGCAGCTGACCGAAAACGTGGATAAATCGGATAAAGCGTTAAGTCTTCTCGACCAGCTTGCGGCAAGCGGCAACCTTCCTCCGGATAAAATGGCGATGCGCATTAAGCTTAACGCAACTAAGCGGCAGGCGGTTGAAGAAATTTCTGCATTGCGGGAGAGTATTCTTGAGATGGAAAAATCGCTTGAAAATACGGAAACGGCTAAAGTGCAAGCTATAAATACAATCTATGGCGGGACGAAAATCGTAGTTGGAAGGTATACCAGATTTGTGAAGGATGCGTCGCAGCGCGTATCTTTCCGATATTCCGAAGGCGATATTGTCATGTTTCATAACAGTTAACCGGTCGAACCTTATTTAGATAACCAGTCGAAGAGTCGGAGGCGATTCGAATGCCATACAGGTCGATCGACTTGCAAATGTCCATTCCCCGGACACAAGAAAAGAGCACTATGCAAAATCAAGTACTGCAGAAGCCGATCGTCGACCAAACCAAATTGGAAGCCGATACGGCCAGACAAACGGAGCAGCTGCGAGTAAAGAACAGTGCCGTCGAACAAAGCGGCAAGCCGAAAATCAAGGAGAGACAGCGTCGCGAATCCGGTTCGAGCTTTAAACGCGGAAAACGTGGAGAAGCGACCGGGGAATCTGATGACAGCAGTGGGGAACCGACAGTTCCCGCCGTGAAGAAGCATCCCTACAAAGGGCAGCACATCGATATTTCGTTTTAGCCGCATCTAATCGCGAATTGCAGGTGAATAATATGGAACCATGGCAAATCATCGTTTTACTGGGGGCGCTCGCAGTGATTGGGTCCGTACTGCTGCCGCGTAAAAATGTGAACACCGACCAGTCTCAAACGGTTCGAAATATGGAAACGGCTCTTGAGCAGTTTATGGAAAATATGGAGGCGGACAATCGGGAGCTCGCCCGGCTTGTTACGAAAGCACAGCAGGAAGCCAGCGAGCAGGCATTAGAGCGCGAAAGGCGGATAGCCGAGCTGGAGAAGCAATGCGCAAAGCTGGAGGCCTCACTTGCCGAACGATTGCAAGGCGCGAGTCAGTATGTTCCTGCAGCAGCTTCTGTGACGTATAATCTTAATCAACATTTAGCTGAATCTCAAAACACTGACTCAATACAAGACCCTTCGGATCAGTTGTCTATGGAGAGAGAGGAACTGCCCTCCGATACTTCTCCGACGATTCGCCGCCGTTACGCAGAGCTGTTCGCGTTTCACGATAATGGTAAGTCTGTGGAGGCTATCGCCAGGAAACTGAATATGAATAAGGGAGAAGTGCTGCTTATTCTCCAGTTATCCAAGCAGGAGGAAGCGGTGCGTCATGAATAAAAGGCCATTTCTTTTCGGAGTGGGTATCGGGATCATAATAGGGGCTTCTCTTCTTCAACTTATGCTTATTGGCGAGCGGCAGGTCGGAGAATCAAGTAATGTTGACCAGGAAACCGCCGTTTTAAAAACATATACAGAGGCAGAGGTCGGCCAACGTTTGACGGAAGAACGTGACCGTATCCGGATTGAATTACAGCAGGAATTCGATAATAGGCAGAAGGTTAAGGAAAAGCCGGCGGAAGCCGTCAAGGAAAACGCTGCGGATTTAACTGACCGGATCAGGAGTGAAATCGTCCGTATCCCCCCGAATGCAAGCTTGATTAAGACGGCGAGTATATTGGAAGCTGCCGAAATCATAAGTGATAAGAAATCTTTTTTAGACCTGATGCGCGGCGTCAAAGTGCGTGCGGGCTATTTTCTGTTTGTGGGGCAGCCGACGCTGCAGCAAGTGAAAAACGTAATAACAGGCACTCCGCTTCCAATGAAGAATCTAGAGGCAGAGCTTGCAAGATTAAAGCGGGATTAAATGAACGTTCACATCTTGCCATGTACCGCTGTCAAATGCTGTTGCATGGGCCCATACAGATGTGGTATATTAATTGACGGTGTTAAAAACACACGCCGATTAATTTCGTCAAGGGTGCTTCGGCCAGGTCGAAGTTTTGACGAAAAATGATATTGGCGGAGGAAAACAAAAAAAACCATTATACAGGAGGTGTTGTGGAGATGGCGGTTATTTCCATGAAACAGCTGCTTGAAGCTGGGGTGCACTTCGGTCATCAGACTCGTCGTTGGAACCCGAAGATGGATCGTTATATCTTCACTGAACGGAACGGTATTTACATCATTGACCTGCAAAAGACGGTCAAGAAAGTCGAAGAAGCTTACAACTTCGTTCGCTCTATAGCGGAAGAAGGCGGAACAATGCTCTTCGTCGGCACGAAAAAACAAGCGCAGGATTCGGTTAAAGAAGAAGCTGAGCGTTGCGGCAACTTCTACATCAACCAACGTTGGCTCGGAGGTACGCTTACCAACTTTCAAACAATCCAAAAGCGTATCGATCGTCTGAAATTGCTTGAGAAATGGGAAGAAGACGGTACATTCAATGTGCTGCCTAAGAAGGAAGTCATCATTCTCCGTAAAGAGAAGGATCGTCTTGAGAAATTCCTCGGCGGCATTAAAGGTATGAGAGGCTTGCCAAGCGCCCTCTTCATCATCGATCCTCGTAAAGAGCGCATCGCGGTTGCCGAAGCACGCAAGCTTGGTATCCCAATCGTTGGTATCGTTGATACGAACTGCGATCCGGACGAAATCGATTATGTCATTCCTGGTAATGACGACGCAATCCGCGCAGTTAAATTGCTCACTGCAAAAATGGCTGATGCTATTGTGGAAGCGAACCAAGGCGAACAAACGACGGCATAGTCGTCCTATACAAGTCAGCAAGAAAGGGTGGTCAGAAGGTGATAAACCTCTCACCGCCCTTTTTTCGAATGTATAATTTTTAATAAAACCAGGAGGTCTCCATCATGGCGGTTAATGCAAGTGCAGTTAAAGAATTGCGTGAAAAGACTGGCGCAGGAATGCTCGATTGCAAGAAAGCATTGGAAGAAGCAAATGGCGATTTGGCGAAAGCAACCGATCTGCTGCGTGAGAAAGGTCTTGCTGCCGCGGCAAACAAGGCAGGACGTATCGCAACGGAAGGCGTTGTAGAATCCTATATTCATGCAGGCGGCCGTATCGGCGTTCTCGTCGAAATCAACTGTGAAACCGACTTTGTAGGCAAAACAGATCAATTCCGCGAATTCGCCCGTGATATCGCAATGCAAATTGCAGCGGCAAACCCGAAATTCGTCAGCCGCGAAGAAGTATCCCAGGAAGAGTTGGACAAAGAACGCGAGATCCTGAAAGCTCAAGCGCTGAATGAAGGTAAACCTGCTAACATCGTTGAGAAAATGGTGGAAGGCCGTCTTGGTAAATACTACGAAGAGTTCTGTCTGCTGGAGCAGCCATTCATTAAAGACCAGGACAAAACGATCGCTACGCTGTTGAAGGAAAAAATCAGCACGATCGGCGAAAACATTTCGATCCGCCGTTTTGTTCGTTATGAGCTTGGCGAAGGCATGGAGAAGAAAGAAGACAACTTCGTTGCAGAAGTAATGTCGCAAGCAAAACTGTAATCCGAACTCTCTAGGCGGGGCGGGGCGTCCGCCCCGCCTTGTTCGTTTGAATGCGGAACATTTAAAAAATAGTATACGGCCTTAAAACAAGGTCAAAGATGGAGGTATACCACGTTGCAAAGTCCCGTGTACAAACGTATAGTATTGAAAGTTAGCGGTGAATCGTTGTCGGGTAATAATGGATATGGCATTGATGCAGCTGTTATTGCTTCAATTGCCGAGCAAGTGAAAGAAGTTGTGGAATTAAACGTTGAAGTGGCGATTGTAGTGGGTGGCGGCAACATATGGCGGGGTATTGCAGGAACCGCTAAAGGTATTGACCGCGCTACGGCCGATTACATGGGTATGCTCGCTACGGTTATGAATTCGCTCGCGCTTCAGGATGCGCTCGAGCAAATAGAAGTTCCCACCAGGGTACAGACATCGATCGCCATGCAGCAGATCGCCGAGCCTTATATCCGCCGCCGCGCGATACGCCACTTGGAAAAAGGGCGCGTTGTTATTTTTGCCGCAGGCACGGGTAACCCATTCTTCTCGACGGATACGACAGCTGCCCTCAGAGCCGCTGAAATTGAAGCCGAAGTTATTTTGATGGCTAAGAACAAAGTTGACGGCGTATATTCCGCAGACCCATTCAAGGATGAAACAGCTGAGAAGTACGACATACTTACTTATTTGGACGTATTAAACCGGAATCTTGGCGTAATGGACTCAACCGCTTCCTCGTTATGCATGGATAACAATATACCGCTCGTCGTATTCTCCATAACCGAGCAAGGCAATATAAAACGAGTCGTTCTTGGAGAAAAAATCGGAACAATTGTGAAGGGAAGTGTCGATTAGTGCCACAGTCAATCAAGAAAAGTGCGGAAGATCGCATGGACAAAGCGGTCGGCGCATTAAAACGCGATCTTTCAACGCTTCGTGCAGGCCGCGCTACTCCGGCACTGCTCGACCGCGTCCAAGTTGAATATTACGGTTCTATGACCCCGATCAATCAATTGGCGAACATTAATACGCCTGATACCAGAACGCTCCTGATTCAGCCTTGGGATAAATCATCACTTGGCGCTATCGAGAAAGCGATTCAGAAATCTGATTTGGGACTCACCCCTTCCAATGACGGCAGCACCATCCGCATCGGAATACCGATGCTGACGGAGGAGCGCCGAACCGAACTCGTGAAGATGACGAAGAAATTCGGCGAGGAAGCGAAAGTCGCAATCCGGAACATCCGGCGCGACGCCAACGACGATATTAAGAAATTGGAAAAAACCGAAATTTCCGAAGATGAATCGCGCCGTCACCAGGAAGATGTTCAAAAGACCACGGATAAATGGATTGCTGAAGTAGATAAGGTGCTCGCTGCAAAAGAAAAAGAAATTATGGAAGTATAATGAATCACGCTCACCGGCCCCTCCGACAGGTGGGGTTTGTTGCATAAATCGACGTTAGCGGTGGGGGGATGAACATGTGTTTCAGCGATTGAGAGCCTTTTTCGGCAAAACGTCCGCATTACTGCCGCAGGCGCTTGATACGGATAACATACCGCAGCACATCGCAATCATTATGGACGGCAATGGCAGATGGGCCAAAAACCGGGGACTTCCGCGTATTGCCGGTCATCATTCCGGGATGAAGACGGTTAAACGAATCACGATGGCGGCCGACCGGCTCGGTGTGAAATACTTGACGTTATACGCGTTTTCAACAGAAAATTGGAAACGTCCGAAGGCGGAGGTCGAGTTTCTAATGAAGCTTCCGCAGCAATTTTTGTCAATCGAGCTTAAGGAACTAATTGAGAATAACGTCCAGGTTCGGATGATGGGGTATAAGGAAGATTTACCGTCACATACGCTTGAGGCCGTAGAAGAAGCGGTGCGCCAGACGGCCGGCAATACAGGTCTTGTTCTCAATTTTGCGCTCAATTACGGCAGCCGTAAGGAAATGATCGGAGCGGTGAGACAGATCAGCGAAGCGGTGCAGGCCGGAAGATTGGCTCCTCAGGATATTGAGGATTCCCACCTGGCCGAGCATCTCTTGTCAGCCGGTATTCCCGACCCTGATTTACTCATCCGAACCAGCGGTGAACTCAGGCTCAGCAATTTTATGTTATGGCAGCTCGCCTATAGCGAAATGTGGTTTACCGACGTCTACTGGCCGGAGTTTACGGAAGAACATTTTCACGATGCCGTTCGCGAATATCAGCGTCGGGCTCGTCGCTACGGCGGTCTGTAACCGGCACTACTGGAGAGTGTCTACCTTTGAAACAACGAATTGTAACGGGTGTCATCGGAGGCGCCGTATTCGTCCTTATGACGGTGCTGGGCGGATGGTATTATTATGGACTGCTATTATTGCTCGCTATTACCGGCTTTGGGGAATATGCCCGAATGAACGGACTGCGGTGGCATCATCCGGCTTCGCTCATCGGTTTCGCCGGGATGTTTGTCGTGCTGATTCCGTGGGATGCGCTCGGCCTGGCTCAGCCCAATGCCATACATACGCTTTGGCTTCTTCTCTTTTTGCTGCTCACGATTACCGTATTTACGAAAAACGATATGACAATCGATGGCGCCGCTCTTCTTCTGCTTGGGGCGCTATACGTCGGTTATGGTTTTCATGCGATGTTTGAAGTCCGTAACGCCGACTCTCATGGACTGCTTATGAGCTGCGCGGCTTTTGGAGCGATTTGGGCTTCCGATATCGGCGCTTACTTCGTCGGTCGCACCATTGGCAAGCATAAGCTCTGGCCTTCAATAAGTCCTAATAAGACGATCGAAGGTTCTTTGGGCGGTGTGGTGCTGTCAATGGCGGTTGCGGTTATGTTCTCCTTTGCGGCTCCGGACGCAATCCATTTGGACAAAGCGTTAATGATCGGACTCGTCGCGGCAGTGGCAGGGCAGCTTGGAGACCTCATTCAATCCGCCTACAAGCGGGTAAGGGGGATAAAAGATACTGGAGCAATACTTCCGGGACATGGCGGCGTGCTGGACCGTTGCGACAGCTGGCTCGTTGTTTTTCCGCTGCTGGTTATGACCGGACTGGTGCCTTTAAGCTAGAAGGATAGGTGAATAATGAAAAAACTGACGATTCTCGGTTCAACCGGCTCCATCGGAACGCAGACGCTGGATGTTGTCGGCAGCGAGCCGGAGGCGTACGAAGTGCTCGGTCTTGCGGCTGGTGCAAATGTGGAGCTGCTCATTGAACAATCAAAGCGGTTTCGTCCGCGTATGGTCTGCTTGTCGACAAAAGCGCTGGCGGATGAAGCGGCCCCTTATCTTCCGCAAGGAACGAAAGTGCTGTTCGGCGAAGAGGGACTTATCGAGATCGCTGCTGCCACCGAAGCGGATACCGTCGTTACGGCTATCGTCGGCAGCCGCGGATTGAAGGCGACTATGGCAGCCATTGAAGCGGGCAAAGATATCGGTCTGGCGAACAAGGAAACGCTAGTTACTGCAGGTCATCTCGTCATGAAGCGGGCGGCCGAAAAAGGCGTAAACGTACTCCCCATCGACAGCGAGCATTCGGCTATTTTTCAATGCTTAAACGGCGAACCCCGCTCTGCTGTCAAACGAATCACACTGACCGCTTCCGGAGGTTCGTTCCGCGACCGTACCAGGGATCAGCTTGAAGGGGTGACTGTGGCGGAAGCGCTCAATCATCCGAACTGGTCGATGGGTGCCAAAATAACGATCGATTCCGCAACAATGGTCAACAAAGGGCTTGAGGTTATTGAAGCGCGCTGGCTGTTCGATCTTGATTACGGACAGATCGACGTCCTCATTCATCCGGAGAGCATCATCCATTCTTATGTGGAATTTATAGATAACAGCATTATCGCGCAGCTTGGACTGCCCGATATGCGAATACCGATACAATATGCCCTAACTTACCCGCAGCGCCGTCCGACACCAACGGAATCACTCAACCTGATAAAGATTGGCGCGCTGCATTTTCGCGAAATTGATTTCGAACGTTACCCTTGTCTGCGGATGGCTTATGAGAGCGGCAAAGCGGGAAAATCGGCGCCTACGGTTTTCAATGCCGCCAATGAAACAGCAGTCGCCCGTTTCCTTGAGGGGGCTGTCACTTTCCTTGAAATCGAGCGCATTATCGAGCAGGTGCTTAGCCGGCACACTGTTCAGGACGTAACGGATTTGCAAGCGATCGCCGAGGTCGATGCCTGGGCTCGAAACGAAGCGTCATCCGTCTAAACTTTGGTTCTCTTGTATCGGACGGGAGAATAATGATAATCTTAGTACAAGCCGTTACGAACAGGAGGCTAAGGCAGCGATGCACATGATACAGATCGTCTTTTTGACGGTAATGGTTTTCTTCGTTATTGTGACTATCCACGAGTGGGGTCATTTTTACTTTGCGAAGCGCGCAGGCATTTTGGTCAGGGAATTCGCGATCGGTTTCGGACCGAAGCTGTTTTCAATTAAACGTGGAGAAACGCGCTATACGCTGCGCTTGGTTCCCGCAGGCGGATTCGTAAGGATGGCAGGGGAAGACCCTGAGCTTGTCGAAATACAGCCGGGACAAACCATTGCAGTCCGACTGGTCGACAACCGGGTAACGAGGTTATTTCTTGATAGGCTCGATGAGCGCTCGAATGTCGTTCGTGGTGAAGTCGAATCCATTGATATTGAGAAAGCGCTCAAGCTTGTACTTGTATCCGACGGTGTAGTGGAAACCTATGATATTGAACCCAAAGCGCTTATGGTTTCCAAAAACAAAGAAACTCAAATAGCTCCGATTGACCGTCAATTCGGAAGCAAAACGGTTGGTCAGCGAGCGCTTGCGATTGTGGCCGGCCCGGTGATGAACTTTGTTCTCGCATTTGCTTTGTTTGCCGCTTATTATCAAATGGCGGGCGTACCGATGGATCATCCCGATCGTTTGCTGATCGGCAATATCAGCGAAGGAATGCCGGCATCGAAGACGGATTTGCACGTGGGTGATGTGATTGACTCAATTAACGGGGTCAAAATCGGGACCGATTACGAGAAAATGATCGGACTAATCAGTAAATCGCCGAATGTTCCGATAACGTTTAACGTCCTTCGGGACGGAAAACCGATAAGCTTTAAAATCACGCCTCGCCCGGATCCGACAACCGGAGAAGGTAAGGTGGGAATTTCAGCCGCGTATCCGACACGTCCCGTAGGGTTCGGCGAAACCTTTACGCTCGCGGGCAAAGCAATGAAAGCGATGACGATCAGTATTTTTGACGGCTTCAAAAAACTGATTATGGGCCAATTCAAGCTTGATGACCTCGGCGGACCCGTTCGGACAGCGCAGGTCACAAGTCAAATTGCTGAACAAGGAATAACGGAGCTCACCTCATGGGCGGCGCTGCTCAGCCTATACCTTGGGATATTCAATTTACTGCCGATACCGGCTCTGGACGGCAGCCGTTTAATCTTTCTCGGGCTGGAGGCGGTTCGCGGACGACCGATCGATCCGAACCGTGAAAGCATGGTGCATTTTATCGGCTTTGCTATGCTGATGCTGCTTATGCTGGCCGTCACGTACAATGACATTTTGCGATTGGTAAGAGGGGAGCACTGAAACGGTTATGTCGAAGGAGAAGCAGTTTGTAACGGAGATAACACCACAGGGCGAAGATTTCTCCCGGTGGTACATCGATGTGATCAAGAAAGCCGAATTAATGGATTATTCGCCGGTGCGGGGATGTATCGTGTTCCGGCCGGATGGATTCGAGATTTGGGAGCATATGAAGGATGAGCTCGACCGGCGGTTCAAGGAAACGGGCCACCGCAATGCGTATTTTCCGCTCTTTATTCCGGAGAGCTTCTTCCAGAAGGAGAAGGAGCATGTGGAAGGCTTTAATCCGGAGCTGCCTTGGGTAACCGAAGCGGGCGGAGAGAAGCTTGAGGAGCGGCTTGCGATCAGGCCGACATCCGAGACGATTATCGGTCATATGTACTCGAAATGGATTCAATCATACCGTGATTTGCCTGTCCTCATTAATCAGTGGGCGAACGTTGTCCGTTGGGAGAAAAGGACGCTGCCTTTCCTGAGAACTACCGAGTTTTTGTGGCAGGAAGGCCACACAGCGCATGAAACGGAAGCTGAAGCTCGCGGCGAGACGAATCAAATGCTGAGCATCTATAAGGATTTCGCCGAAAATTTCCTGGCGATTCCGGTTATCGTCGGACAAAAGACGCCATCGGAGAAATTTGCTGGCGCTGTCGACACTTTTTCAATCGAAGCGATGATGAAGGACGGACGCGCCGTGCAGGCCGCGACGTCACATTATTTGGGCACGAACTTTGCAGTCGCCTTCGATATTAAATATTTGGACCGGGAGAATACACAGCAGTTCGTACATACGACCTCCTGGGGATCAACGACGCGTCTCATAGGAGCTCTGATCATGGTGCACGGCGATGACCGTGGTCTCGCGCTTCCGCCTAAAGTGGCGCCGACACAGGTGGTAATGATTCCGATAGGGCCGCCGAAAACGCGCGAGCAGGTTATTGGACGAGTGGACGAGCTGTATACAGAACTGAAAAAGGCCGGCGTACGTGTTAAAGTGGACGACCGCAGCGATGTCAGCCCCGGCTGGAAGTTCAATGAATACGAAATGCGCGGCGTGCCTGTTCGACTTGAGCTTGGTCCTCGCGATATGGAGAACGGACAGGTTGTACTCGTCTCCCGGTTGACCGGAGAGAAACGGGTTGTCTCACAGGCCGACCTTGTTGCCGAAATCAAGCGTATGCTGGATGAAATTCAGGCCGGCATGCTGGAGAGGGCTAAGCAGTTCCGCGCGGAGCACTCCTATTCTGTTGAAACACTGGACGAAATGAAATCGCTCATGGAAGAAAAACGCGGTTTCGCTTTGGCCGGGTGGTGCGGTTCTGAGTCATGCGAGAGGCAAGTGAAAGAAGAAACCGGAGCGACAAGCCGCAACATTCCTTTCGAGCCTGCGCAGCAGAAGACACAATGTCTCGTTTGCGGCGAGAAAGCGAAGCATACGGTTGTATTTGCCCGGGCGTATTGAGTCTTTTTGGGGAGGAAATAATGAGCCAAACCGGGGAAAAGCGGCATCGTTTCGAACTGCTTCTCAAGCAGTCGGAGCTGCCGCAGCAATTGACGGATGAACATTTTGGGGACGGGTATATCGACAAAGTGATCGTGAGCCGGAGCAACCGGGAATGGACGTTTTGCATACGCAAAGCGTCCTTGGTTCCTTTACCGGCTTTTGGTGTTTTTTGCCGCACTGTACAGTCTAAGTTTGCACATATTGCAGAGATTTCATTTAAATTCAGCTATGAGGAAGCCGTGTTGACGGACGATGTGCTGCTGGAATATTGGCCGGCATTCGTCGAATGGGTACAGCAGCATAACGCATCGGTGAACGGCTGGCTCGGCAAGGCGAAGATGGAAGCCGAAGGCGGCCTCCTCACGATCGCGCTGCTCGATGAGATGGGTCTTGAGCTTGCCCGCAAGAAGAAGATCGACGAAATGGCGGTTCGATTCTTCGAGGAGCAGTTTGACCGGACTTGCAGAGTGAAGCTGGCGGTAGGGCAGCAAAGCCAGGAGGCTTATGAACAGTTCGCTCAGAAGCGCGACCGGGAAGAGCGGGAAGTCATCCAGCAAATGATAAGCAGCGCAGCGTCCGAAGCTCCTCCGGTGGAGGAGGGCGAAGTGAGGCTCGTCGTCGGTTATGACATACGCGATGAACCGGTGCCTGTAATGAACATCGTCGAGGAAGAGAAGAAGGTAACCGTCCAGGGCTCAGTCTTCGCTCTAGATGTGAAGGAGCTTCGCAACGGCAGCACGCTCTTTACATTTAACGTAACGGATTTTACCGATTCGATCGCGATGAAAATGTTCGCCAAGACGAAGGACGACGTCAAGGTGCTTAGTCAACTGTCCAACGGCAAATGGATCAAAGCCCGCGGGCGCGTAGAATACGACCGGTTCATGCAGGAACCCGAGCTCGTCATGATGCCCTCCGATCTTCATGAAGTAGTGCCGCCGAAGGAAGCCAAAGACGATGCGGAAGAAAAACGCGTCGAGTTTCACCTTCATACGACAATGAGCACGATGGACGCCGTGACGCCCGTTGACGCGTACATAAAACAAGCGGCGAAGTGGGGACATAAAGCAATCGCCATTACCGATCACAGTAATGTGCAGTGCTATCCCGACGCTGCGAAGGCGGCGAAGAAGCATGGGATCAAGGTGCTGTTCGGTCTGGAAGCCAATGTCGTCAACGACGCCGTTCCAATGGTCCTTAACCCGCGCGAAGAAACGCTGCAAACGGCCGAATATGTCGTATTTGATATTGAGACGACCGGATTGTCTGTCGTCAACAATAAGATTATCGAGCTTGCCGGCGTGAAAATGCGGGAAGGGAAGGAAATTGACCGTTTCTCGACCTTCATTAACCCGCACGAAGCGATTCCCTACAACATTCAGCAGCTGACGAACATAACGAACGATATGGTGCAGGATGCGCCGGAGCTTGAGCCGATGCTTCGCGAATTTGTGGATTTCATCGGATCTTCGGTGCTGGTGGCGCATAATGCGCGGTTCGATATGGGCTTCATTCAGGCGGCTTGCAAGAGGCTGGGAATGCCGGAGGTCAGGAATCCGGTGCTGGATACGCTGGAGCTCGCCCGCTTCCTTCATCCGACGATGAAGAACCATAGGCTGAACACGCTATCGGATAAATATAAAATAAGTCTGGAAAATCATCACAGGGCCATCGACGATTCAATCGTCCTCGGCGGCGTTCTATTCGGACTCATAGGCGACGCCGTTCAACGGAACATAACGGGCCTTCATATGCTGAACGATTATGTCGGACTCGATTTATCCAACATGCGTCCGTTCCACTGCTGCATTTATGCGCTTAATGCTGTGGGCAAGAAGAACTTATTCAAGCTCATATCGCTGTCTCATACGCAATATTTTAAACGTGTCGCCTCTATTCCGAAGAGCAAGCTTTCCGAGCTGAGAGAAGGGCTGCTGATCGTTTCAGGCTGCGAGAAGGGCGAGTTTTTTGAAACGGTAATGAACAAATCGGTTGAGGAAGCCGAGGAAGCGGCGCGTTACTACGATGTGCTTGAAATTCAGCCTGTCACCTTCTACATGCATCTGGTGGAGAAGGGTTTTGTCGCCAGTCGCGCCGAAATCGAGCAGGCGCTTCGGCGCGTCTGCGAAATCGGCGACAAGCTGGGCAAGCCGGTCATCGCCACAGGAAATGTCCATTATTTGCTTCCCCGGGACAAAATGTTCCGTGATATCACCATTCACGGCATAACAGGCTTTAGCCCGCTCAAAGACATCCGCAAACCGGACGCTCATTTCCGGACGACCAAAGAGATGCTTGAGGAATTCGCATTTCTGGGCGAAGCCAGGGCTTATGAGGTCGTAGTGAAAAATACGTCGGAGCTGGCTGAGCGGTTCGAAGAATTTCAAATGTTTCCGAAGACAGGCGGACCGACGGACAACGGATTGTTCTCGCCTATTATTGAAGGCGCGGATGATGAAATCCGGACCAAGTGCTATGACACGGCAAAACGGATGTACGGTGAACCCTTGCCCGATATTGTCGTTCAGCGGCTGGAGAAGGAACTTGTTCCTATTATCAAATACGGCTTCTCGGCAAACTATTTGATTTCCGAACGGCTGGTCAAGAAGTCTAACGAGGACGGCTACCTGGTCGGTTCCAGGGGGTCGGTCGGCTCCTCGGTGGTGGCTACGTTTCTCGGCATTTCGGAGGTAAACCCGCTGCCTGCTCACTACACGTGTCTAAGTGAAACGTGCAAATACAGCGAGTGGTTCCTGGACGGCAGCTACCCGAGCGGCTTCGATTTGCCGGACAAGACCTGCCCGAACTGCGGTAAACCGCTCAAAGGCGAGGGACAGGACATACCGTTCGAAACGTTCCTCGGCTTCAAGGGAGATAAAGTTCCCGATATCGATCTTAACTTCTCAGGTGAATATCAGCCGATAGCTCATAATTACACTAAAGTGATTTTCGGGGAGAAAAACGTATATCGTGCGGGAACGATCGGTACGGTCGCGGAGAAGACGGCATTCGGGTTTACCAAAAAGTATGAAGAAGATCATGGCAAGAAATGGCGCGGGGCAGAGCTTTCAAGGCTTGCCAGCGGCTGTACCGGAGTTAAGCGAAGCACGGGCCAGCATCCCGGCGGCATTGTAGTCGTACCTGAATATATCGAGGTGGAAGATATTACGCCGGTGCAATACCCGGCTGACGATACGGGCGCGGAGTGGAAAACGACGCATTTTGATTACCATGCATTCGATGAGAACCTGCTCAAGCTTGATATTCTCGGGCACGACGATCCGACGATGATGCGGATGCTGCAGGATTTGACTGGCGTCGACCCGACGACGATACCGATGAACGATCCGAAGGTCATGAGCATGTTCAACTCCTCGGAGGCACTGGGCGTGACGCCGGAACAAATCCGCTCTCCTGTCGCCACTTATGGAGTGCCGGAGATGGGAACGAAGTTCGTTCGGCAGATGCTCGAGGAGACGAAGCCGTCGTCCTTTGCGGACCTGCTCCAAATATCGGGTCTCTCCCACGGAACCGGCGTTTGGCTCGGCAATGCGCAGGAGCTGATCAAGAATCGGACGTGTACAATTAAGACTGTAATCGGCTGCCGCGACGACATCATGCTTTACCTGATATATAAGGCGGGAATGGACGCGGGGCTCGCATTTAAAATTACCGAAAGCGTGCGGAAAGGCAAGGGGCTGACACCGGAGTGGATTGACGAAATGAAGCGGTGCAAGGTGCCGCAGTGGTATATCGACTCGTGTCTGAAGATCGAGTATATGTTCCCGAAGGCGCATGCCGCCGCTTATGTTATTTCGGCAGTACGAACTGCTTACTTCAAGCTTTATTATCCGATTGCTTATTATGCGACGTATTTTAGCGTTCGAGCGGAAGATTTCGATCTGGAACTGCTTTGCCAGGGTTATGATGCTATTTTGCGTAAACTTATCGAAATTGAATCGAAGGGGTTCAGCGCCACGCCTAAGGAGAAAGGCTCGGTATCGCTGCTGGAGATGGCACTGGAGATGACGGCACGGGGCTTTTCATTCAAACCGGTCGACCTTTACCGTTCCGATGCTACCCGGTTCATAATCGACGGCAGCTCGCTCATTCCGCCGTTTGCGGCCATCGCGGGTATCGGCGACAACGCCGCCCGCAACATTGCAGCCGCGCGCGAAGCAGGCGAATTCCTCTCGGTGGAGGACTTCCAGCAGAAGTCAAAAGCATCGAAAACGATTATCGAAGTGCTTGGCGGAATGGGATGTTTCCGCGGCCTTCCCGAGTCCAACCAGCTATCATTGTTCTAATTTATTTATTGGTTTCCGGAAAGCCGAAGCGAGGAAGCAAGCTTTCTTCAGGAAACGCCGGGTGCAGCTTTCCCGCAGCCGAGACGTACTCTTAAGCGCCATAACAATTCATTTGTTGTCACCACAAGATGGTTATGGTATAATCTTTCTGGCAATGCTGATGATACGACTTTTTCGCAGAAGAGTGGGGAAACCCACTCTTTACGTTTTGTCAACACCTTTTTACGACTGACAACTAACCGATTGATTGGCCCAGAGCCGTCAACAGTTATAGATTTCACTAACAACTGATGGCCGCTACAAACGCGATTAACAGTTGCCAATTTCACTGACAACTGAATCGCCGCTATAAACGCGATTAACAGTTGCAAAATTTCACTGACAACTGAATCGCCGCTATAAACGCGATTAACAGTTGCAAAATTTCACTGACAACTGAATCGCCGCTATAAACGCGATTAACAGTTGCAAAATTTCACTGACAACCGAATCGCCGCTACAAACGCGATTAACAGTTGCAAAATTTCACTGACAACCGAATCGCCGCTACAAACGCGATTAACAGTTGCAGTAGGGGGTACATCATTTTTGAGCACAGCTAAAATCAAAACCGTCGTGGAAGAAATGGTCCGTCCGTTTCTTGACGAAAATGGATTTGAGCTTGTTGACGTGGAATACGTCAAAGAAGGCGGCAACTGGTTTCTCCGCGTATTCGTCGACAAAGAAGGCAGCATCGATATTGACGAATGCGGCCGTGTCAGCGAGTTTCTGAGCGAGAAGCTCGATGAGCAGGACCCGATCACAGAGGCTTACTTTCTCGAGGTTTCATCGCCTGGAGCAGAGAGGCCGCTAAAGAAACCGGACGACGTTCGCAAAGCGGTGGGCAAACACGTCTTTATTACAACGTATGAGCCTATCGGGGGATCCAAGGAGTTCGAAGGCACGCTCCTTTCGTTCGATGGAGAAGAAGCGGTCGTCGAGATCGGCAAAAAGAAGCATACGATCCCATATGCCAAAATGGCCAGTGCCCGTTTGGCCATCGTCTTCTAATTGAAGGCGATGGCAGCACTATAACGTAAGGGACTATTGAAAGGGGGAACTATTTTCCAATGAGCATGGATTTTATAGAAGCGCTGTCGGAAATCGAAAGAGAGAAAGGAATCAGCAAGGATGTTTTGATTGAAGCGATTGAAGCTGCCTTGATTTCCAGCTACAAACGCAATTTTAATACTGCCCAGAACGTTCGCGTTGACATTAACCGGTTTACCGGCGTCATCAAGGTGTACGCCCGCAAAACCGTGGTGGATGAAGTATTCGACCCGCGTCTCGAAATTTCTGTTGAAGCTTCCCGCGAAATCAACCCGCACTACCAGCTGGACGATATTGCAGAGATCGAAGTAACGCCACGCGATTTCGGCCGCATCGCAGCTCAAACCGCGAAGCAAGTAGTAACCCAGCGGATCCGGGAAGCGGAACGGGGATTGATTTATAATGCGTTCATTGACAAAGAGGAAGACATCGTAAACGGCATTATACAGCGTCAGGATGTACGCAATCTGTTCATCGATCTCGGTAAAGTAGAAGCGGTTCTCCCGCTGACGGAATTGATGCCGACAGACAAATTCAAGCACGGCGATCGTGTGAAATCGTTTATTACCAAGGTTGAAAATACGACCAAGGGACCGCAAATATTCCTCTCCCGGACACATCCAGGCCTGCTTAAAAGGCTTTTTGAGCTTGAAGTGCCGGAGATTTACGACGGTGTGGTAGAAATCCGGTCCGTCGCCAGAGAAGCCGGCTTCCGTTCCAAGATCGCTGTCTATTCCCGCAACGACGAGGTTGATCCCGTTGGCTCCTGCGTCGGGCAAAAAGGAATGCGCGTCCAGACTATCGTTACCGAGCTTAAGGGCGAGAAAATCGACATTGTCCGGTGGTCGGACAGTGTGGAAGAGTATGTTGCAAATGCGCTGAGTCCTTCCAAAGTATTGGAAGTTATCGTATATGAGCAGGAAAAAATGGCGCGCGTCATCGTGCCGGACTATCAACTGTCGCTTGCAATCGGTATTAAAGGGCAGAACGCGCGATTGGCCGCGAAGCTGACCGGTTGGAAAATCGATATTAAGAGCGAGACGCAGGCGGAGCAGGAATATGGCCGTCCGAAATCTCCGATGAACGCGATGCATCAGGACTCCGTCTCCATCGACTAGCGTATGCTTACGATGCCGCGTTTTCTTAAAACGCCTCAGGAGGGGAACTAGATGAGACCAAGAAAAATTCCACTTCGAAAATGCGTCGCTTGCCAACAAATGATGCCGAAGAAAGAACTGATCCGCATTGTCCGTACGCCAGATGAAACGGTTCTGATCGATCTGACGGGTAAGAAAGCAGGACGCGGCGCGTACCTGTGCGGTAAGGTGGCATGCTTCAAGCTTGCGAAGAAGACAAAGGCGCTCGATCGCGCGCTTAAACAACCGGTGGGCGCGGAAATTTACGATCAGCTTGAGCAGGATTTTATCGCAGTGGAAGATACGTTTAACGCCGGCAAGGATCGGATTGATGATGATGACGAAGCAGAGGCATAAGGCATTGTCCTTACTCGGAATGGCGATGCGCGCGGGGAAGCTCATCACCGGTGATGAGACTGTGCTGAAAGCCGTCCGGCAGGGGAAGGCGCTGCTTGTCATTATGGCCGGCGACGCATCGGAAAATACAAGAAAGAAATTTCAGGACAAATGCGGAACTTACAGCGTGAAGCTGATAGAAGCATTTGACCGGGTCACGCTTGGAGAGGCGATCGGCAAGTCGGAGCGGGTTCTCATGGCCGTTACCGACGCAGGATTCTCAAAGAGCATTACACAAAGCTTAACCCAACCTACGGAGGTGGAGTATATTGACTAAACCACAAGACAGCAAGGACAACAAGGATAAATTGCGAGTCTATGAATACGCAAAATCGCTCAATATGAGCAGCAAAGAAATCATTACGATATTGAAGCGTCTCAATCTTCCGGTCAACAATCATATGAGTGTAATGGAAAACGAGATGGTCAACAAAGTAGAAGGATTTTTCCGTGATATTAAATCCAATGCGGCAGCCAAGCGCGCTCAGGAGAACGCGACTGTTTCCGCATCGGCACAAACGGCAAACCGTCCCGCAGGGCCGCAGTTGGAACGGAAGCCGCAGCAAAGCACAACCCAAGGACAATCAGCACCAATGAATAAAAATACAAACCAGGACCAACAGGGGAATATGAATACAACAAAACCAAATACACAAGCAAGTACGATTACTCAGCAGCAGCGTCCGGCATCGCAGCAAGGCGGCCAACGTCCGGCAGGCCAAGGTCAGGGCGGTCAGCGTCCGGCAGGCCAAGGTCAGGGCGGTCAGCGCCCTACAGGTCAAGGTCAAGGCGGTCAGCGTCCGGCAGGTCAAGGTCAGGGCGGCCAACGTCCGGCGGGCCAAGGTCAGGGCGGTCAGCGATTCGGCCAAGGCGGCCAGCAAGGCCAGGGTCAACGCCCAGGCGGTCAAGGCGCCGGCGGCCAAGGCGGGCAACGGTTTGGTCAAGGCGGCCAGCGTCCTGCAGGTCAAGGCCAGGGCGGCGCACCGCGTCCCGGCCAAGGCGGCCAAAGTCAAGGCGGTCAGGGTGGATTTCGCTCCGGCGCGCCGCGTCCGGAACAGCAAAACCGCGCTCCGCAAGGGGCAGGACGCGCATTTGAATCCCGTCCCGGGTCAACTGACGATCGGGGCGGAAAGAAGACCAAACCGGGTAACGCAGGCGGCAAACGCTTCGACGATGCGAGAGTCAGCAATTATAAAGGTAATAACCGCGGCGGGAAGAATCAACGCGGCAAAGGCAACCAACAGCAGGAACGCAGAGAAAAGATTGACAACACGCCGAAGAAAATTATCGTACGCGGAAATATGACGGTCGGCGATTTAGCCAAGCTGCTGCATAAAGACGCATCCGAGGTTATCAAGAAGCTTATTTTCCTTGGTGTAATGGCGACAATTAACCAGGAAGTTGATATTGATACGGTGCAGCTTATCGCCGGAGAATACGGCGTTGAAGTCGAAGTGAAGATTCCGGTCGAAGAGGACGCCTTCGAGACATTCGAAGAGAAGGACGAAGAAGAAAACCTCGAAACCCGTCCGCCGGTCGTAACCATTATGGGTCACGTCGATCACGGTAAAACAACACTGCTTGACGCTATCCGCCATACGAGCGTTACGAGCGGCGAAGCGGGCGGTATAACCCAGCATATCGGCGCATATCAGGCCGAGATCAACCACAAGAAAATTACGTTCCTTGATACGCCGGGCCACGAAGCGTTCACGCTCATGCGGGCGCGCGGTGCGCAGGTAACCGATATCACCATTATCGTGGTCGCAGCCGATGACGGCGTCATGCCGCAAACGGTTGAAGCCATCAACCACGCGAAAGCAGCGGGAGTTCCAATCATCGTTGCGGTCAATAAAATCGATAAGCCCGATGCGAATCCCGATAAAATCAAGCAGGAGCTGACCCCTTATGAGCTCGTTCCGGAAGAATGGGGCGGAGATACAATCTTCGTCAACGTTTCGGCCAAGCAGCGCATAGGACTTGAAGATCTGCTCGAAATGATACTGCTCGTTGCCGAAGTGAACGACTACAAAGCGAACCCTAACAAACGGGCGCGCGGTACCGTTATCGAAGCCGAGCTGGACAAAGGTAAAGGACCGGTTGCACGTATTCTCGTTCAACACGGTTCACTCAAAATCGGCGATGCGTTTGTGGCGGGCAACTGCTTCGGCCGCGTACGCGCCATGGTGAACGACAAAGGCCGGCGTCTGAAAGAAGCCGGACCGAGTACGCCGGTGGAAATCACAGGGTTAACCGAAGTGCCGCTGGCCGGTGATCCGTTCCTCGTGTTCGAGGACGAGCGCAAAGCACGCGCCATTGCTGAACGCCGCGCCATCAAGCAGCGCCAATCCGAGCTGGGAGAACATACCCGCGTTACGCTCGACGATTTGTATAAACACATCAAAGAAGGCGAAATTAAAGACTTGAACGTTATTATCAAAGCCGACGTTCAAGGATCTTCGGAAGCCCTTAAGGGCTCGCTCGGTAAAATCGACATCGAGGGCGTACGCGTCAAGATCATTCACAGCGGCGTAGGTGCAATCACCGAGTCCGACATCAATCTGGCTTCCGCCTCCAACGCGATCGTCATCGGCTTCAATGTTCGTCCGGAGCCGCAGGCTATCGCCACTGCGGAGCAGGAGCAGGTGGATATTCGCCAGCACAGCATCATTTACAACGTAATTGATGAAATCGAGCACGCGATGAAGGGCATGCTTGATCCGGTTTATAAAGAGGTCGTCATCGGCCAAGCCGAGGTCCGCAACATTTTCAAAGTCAGCAAAGTAGGTACGATCGCGGGATGTATGGTAACTTCCGGCAAAATCACCCGCTCCGCCAAGGCGCGCCTGATTCGCGGCGGTATCGTTATATTCGATGGTGAGATCGAGTCGCTCAAACGATTCAAGGATGACGCCAAAGAGGTCGCCCAAGGTTATGAGTGCGGTATTACACTGGATAAATACCATGACCTCAAAGAGGGAGACACGATCGAAGCCTACGTTATGGAAACAGTAGAGAGGTGATTGCCCTATGGCGAAGGTTCGCGTAGGACGTGTCGGCGAACAGCTTAAGAAAGAGCTTAGCCAAATTATTCAAACCGAGCTGAAAGATCCGCGGATCGGCTTCATCACCGTCACCGGTGTTGAAGTAACCAGCGACCTGTCGCAAGCGCGAGTGTTCTTAAGCGTTCTTGGCAGCGATGAACAGAAGGAAGAAACGTTGAAAGCCTTAGCCCGAGGCACCGGGTTTCTCCGCTCCGAGCTTGGTAAAAGGATTCGACTGCGCCATACGCCGGAGCTTCTGTTCAAATTCGACAGCAGCATTGAATACGGAAGCCGAATCGAATCGCTTCTTGATCAGATCAACCGCGGCAATGGTGGCCAATGACGGTCGGGCAGGAGACGGCATTCTCTGCTGCTTACCGTAAGCAGCTTGATGAGGCGCTCTCATTCATTGGCGACGGCGACCGCTTTCTCGTCGTTTCGCATGTACAGCCGGACGGCGATGCAATCAGCTCGACCCTGGTTATCGGCTGGCTGCTTCGCCGGCTAGGCAAGCAGGCGGTGATGATCAATGAGGGGGCAGTGCCGGTCAGGCTGAATTTTTTAGAAGACGCCGACACTATCATCAACTTCATCAAGCAGCCCGTTGCCGAGAAGTTTGACCGGATAATCGCGGTCGATTGCGCCGATTTTCGGCGGATCGGCCTCGTAGCCGGTGTTTTCTCGGAGGAAGCGAAACTGTTGAATATCGACCATCATCCTACGAACGATTCTTTTGGCGCGGTTAACCTGATTAAGGAGGACGCTGCCGCAACGGTCGAAATCTTATATGATTTAATCTCGCACTCCGGCATTTCCCCGGATATTGAAGCAGCTACTGCGATATATACCGGGCTGTTGACCGATACGGGAGGATTCCGTTACTCGAATACGAGTCCATCCATAATGCAGATCGCTTCCCTTATGCTGTCCAAGGGTGTTCGGGGCCATTGGATCGCCGATCATTTGCTCGAACGTATGACGAAATCTCAATTGCTCTTGCTGCAGCGCGGTTTGAGCCGGTTGACTTTCTCCGACGATAATCGGATAGCATGGCTTTTTGTAACCTACCCGGATATGGCGGAGACAGGTGCAGTCGGCGACGACCTGGAAGGTCTTGTCAACTACGCGCGCAATGTGGAAGGCGTGGAGGTCGGCATTTTATTTAAAGAAACCGAACACGGCGAAGTAAAAGTGAGCATGCGCTCGTCGGGAAAAGCGGATGTTGCGGCTATCGCCCAATCGTTCGGCGGAGGCGGCCACGTTAGAGCAGCCGGCTGCAGACTTGACGGGCCGATACCGGATGCAATTACGATTCTTGTGCAAGCGGTAAGAGAGGCGCTGGACCGATGATGGAAGGCATATTGGCGGTTTGGAAGCCTGCAGGCTGGACTTCCCATGATGTCGTGGCGAAGGTAAGGCGGCTGCTTCGCATTAAACGGATCGGACATGCAGGCACGCTCGACCCGCAAGTAACGGGAGTTCTGCCGATATGTATCGGGCGCGCCACTCGTGTGGTTGAATACGTACAGGAGAGACCGAAGGCGTATGAAGCGGTACTTCAGCTCGGACTTAGCACGGATACTGAGGATCTGACCGGAACCATATTATCGCAGGTGGATTCCGTTACAATCCAAGAGACGGAAATCCGCCGGGCGCTCGCTTCATTCGTCGGTGAAATCGAGCAGGTTCCGCCAATGTATTCCGCAGTCCGGGTATCAGGCAAGCGGCTGTATGAGCTTGCCCGGGAGGGGCGCGTTATAGAGCGGCAGGCAAGGCCTGTTACCATATATGAACTCGAACTGCTCGGTATGGAACTCGATATTCCCCATCCGAGAATACGTTTTTCCGTCAAGTGCTCCAAGGGGACCTATATTCGCACATTGTGCGTGGATATAGGCAAAGCGCTTGGAGTGCCGGCGGTGATGGCCGAGCTGACGCGGACGATGTCCGGCGGATTTACCAGGCAGCACTGCCTGACGCTTGACGAGATCGAAACGCTGCAAGCTTCAGGAGAACTAGAGGCGAAGCTGCTGCCGGCCGACGCTGCGCTCGACCATCTTCCGCGAGCGGCGGTCGACGCCCGGATGGCTCTGCATGCTTTTCAAGGCAAGCAAATTCCTTTGGACAACGTTCAACATTTGCAGCCTTTCGAATTGCATGCTCTCATTCGTCTCTATGAAGAGAACGGCATGTTCCTCGGCTTGTTCCAGGTTGACGCGGACACAGGTATGCTAAAGGCGGTCAAAGTATTTACGCCTACTGAAAATAAGTGAAGCTCATAAAGCAGGTGTGACTGCAGTGGAAATTATTTCTTTGCAATATCCGGTTCTCTTATCCGACGCCGCTCGCTCGGCGCAGCCGAAGACGCTGGCTATCGGTCATTTCGATGGCGTGCATAAAGGCCATCAAAACGTCATTCGCCGGTCGGTTGAAGCAGCGGGCTCCGCGGGCATCCAATCGGCTGTGATGACCTTTGATCCGCACCCGAAGGAAGTGCTGGGCCAAGGGCAGCAGTACCTGTCCTGCTTGACGCCCCTACGGGAAAAGGTGGAACGCTTCCGCGGTCTTGGCGTCGATATCGTGTACATCGTGAAATTCGATCTGAATTTCTCGGTCGTCACTCCCGGTGAATTCGTTCAGCTTGTACTGCGGCCTCTTCAGGTGAAGAAAGCCATTGTCGGCTTTGATTTCACATTCGGGGCGCGCGGAGCGGGAAAACCCGATACGCTGAAGATGCTCGGGGCACCGGACGTCGAGGTTGAAGTGGTTGAACCGCTTATGCTTAACGGAAGCAAGGTCAGCAGTACGAATGTCCGGGAAGCGCTTGCCGAAGGCAGGCCGGAAGCGGCAGAACAGCTTCTTGGCACACCCTACCAGGTGCGGGGAACGGTTGTTCACGGAGAAGGACGGGGGAAAACGCTCGGATTTCCGACGGCGAACCTTGAACCGGAATCGGCATACGTCATTCCGCGTCAAGGCGTATATGCCATAATGGCTGACGTTGATGGGGAGCGAATTCCCGGAGTGCTCAATATCGGCGTTAAGCCGACATTCCATGAACAGCTTCCGAAGCCGGTTCTCGAAGCCCACCTGTTGGATTACAACGGTGATCTGTATGGTAAACCAGTGATCATCCGGTTCATCTCATATATACGCGCCGAGAAGAAATTCAATTCTCTTGATGAGCTGATCGGACAAATCCGTTCGGATGCCGATCTGGCGCGAAGTATCCTATCAGCTTTCAAATAATCATTCCATTTACTTCTTATAGCACAATGTGATATACTCTTAGTCGTTGCGTAGTGATACAGCTGTTATGCTCTTCACTCGCAGACGAACCTTGGCTTGGCCTGCTCGATCTCACCGGCGGCGGCGAGGCTAATGGCGATTATGATAAAGGAGGTGAACAAGGATGGCACTTACTCAAGAGCGTAAGAATCAATTGATCGACGAACACAAGACCCACGCGAACGACACCGGTTCTCCGGAAGTTCAAATCGCTATCCTGACGCAAAATATCGTCAATTTGACTGATCATCTTCGGGTGCACAAGAAAGACCACCACTCCCGTCGCGGTCTGCTCAAAATGGTCGGTCAACGTCGTAAGCTGTTGGCTTACCTGAAAAATAAAGACGTTAGACGTTACAGCGCATTGATCGAAAAACTCGGCCTTCGCCGATAAGAGATGCGGGGATAAAAGCAACCTGGTTGTCCAGCCGACCGTATTAGCGGATTTGGCTGAGCCGGGTTGCTTTTTGTAAATGTAACGCCGACTATAGATTCAAGAAATAAGGAAAACTACCTTGAGACGCTCCAATAGGAGCTTTTCTTTTATCTTCTTTCCCAGCAGGAAATGGCATGAAAGTTGTCGAATGGAAAAACTAAAATAGGACAACCAGGGACGTTAGATGTGCCCGGTTGCAATCAGGAGGGATTTAATGCTACAACGTGTTGAAATGACGCTCGGCGGTCGCCCGCTTGTGCTTGAAACGGGTCGTCTGGCGAAGCAAGCTAACGCCGCCGTTACCGTTAAGTATGGCGAAACGGTAATACTCTGTACGGTCGTGGCATCGAACGAACCGAAGAATCTGGATTTCTTCCCGCTAACGGTCAACTACGAAGAGAGGCTGTATGCGGTTGGGAAGATCCCCGGGGGCTTTATTAAACGTGAAGGACGTCCCAGCGAGAAAGCGATTCTGTCCAGTCGTCTGACTGACCGTCCGATTCGTCCTTTGTTTCCGGAGGGATTCCGTAATGAGGTGCAAATTGCGAATATCGTAATGAGTGTGGACCAGAATTGCACGCCTGAAATTGCAGCGATGATCGGAACGTCCGCAGCGCTAACGATTTCCGACATCCCGTTTAACGGACCGATCGGCGGTGTCGTTGTCGGCCGGATTGACGGTCAATTTGTCATTAATCCTACGGTTGAGCAAGAAGGCAAAAGCGATGTGTACGTCGTTGTTTCCGGAACGAAAGATGCCATAATGATGGTGGAAGCGGAAGCGAACGAAGTGCCGGAAGCGGTTGTACTGGAAGCAATCATGTTCGGCCACGACGAAATTAAAAAGATCGTCGCAACGATTGAAGAGCTTCATGGACTCGCAGGAAAGCCGAAAATGGAAGTGAAGCTTAAAGCGCCGGACGGGCAAGTAAGCGCAGCGGTTCGCGCCTATGCGGCGGACAGGCTAGTGGAAGCGGTTCGCGTTCCCGAGAAGCATGCACGTCAGGAAGCCATTGATGATATCAATGCGGAGACAGTCGCTCATTTTGAAGTAGAATATGCGGATAAACCGGAGCTGCTCGGCGATGTGAAGGAAGTGCTTTACGACATCGTCAAGGAAGAAGTGCGGCGCTTAATCACACATGACAAAGTGCGTCCGGATGGTAGGGGACTCGGTGAAATCCGTCCCATCGAGTGCGATGTTGCGCTGCTTCCAAGAACGCATGGTTCCGGTTTGTTCACGCGCGGCCAGACGCAAGCGCTCAGCATTTGTACCCTTGGGGCGCTTGGTGATGTACAAATACTCGACGGTATCGATTTAGCCGAAACGAAACGGTTTATGCATCATTACAACTTCCCGCCGTTCAGCGTCGGTGAAGCTAGACCGCTTCGTCCTCCAGGCCGCCGTGAAATCGGACATGGTGCACTTGGCGAACGGGCACTATCCAAGGTTATTCCTTCCGAGACGGATTTCCCATATACCATTCGTCTCGTTTCCGAGGTGCTGGAATCGAACGGATCGACAAGCCAGGCAAGTATCTGCGCCAGTTCGCTGGCTATGATGGATGCTGGCGTACCAATTAAAGCCCCGGTTGCAGGCATAGCCATGGGACTGATTAAAGACGGCGAGCATTTTTCCATTTTGTCGGATATCCAGGGGATGGAAGACCATCTCGGCGATATGGACTTCAAAGTCGCGGGAACGGCTGCAGGTGTAACGGCGATTCAGATGGATATCAAAATCGATGGAATCGATCGCGCGATTTTGGCTGAGGCGCTTGAACAAGCCCGAGAAGGACGCATGCATATTCTTGGCAAAATGCTTGAAGTCATGCAGCAGCCGCGTAAGGACTTGTCTCCATATGCTCCGAAAATCGTCATTATGCGCATCCATCCGGATAAAATCCGTGATGTTATTGGCTCCGGCGGTAAAATCATCAATAAAATCATTGATGAAACCGGCGTAAAAATTGATATCGAGCAGGATGGCACCGTCTTTATCGCATCTTCCAACGCAGAAGCCAACGAGCGCGCCAAGCAAATTATCGAGGGCATCGTTCGTGAGGTTGTAGTCGGGGAAGTGTATTTAGGAACAGTCAAACGGATCGAGAAATTTGGCTGCTTCGTGGAGATTCTGCCTGGCAAAGACGGACTTGTTCACATTTCGCAGATTTCAACCGAACGAGTCGCAAAAGTGGAAGACGTTGTCAAAATCGGTGATCAAATTACCGTTAAAGTGACGGAAATTGACCAGCAAGGGCGCATTAATTTGTCCCGTAAAGCGGTGCTAACGCCGGAAGTGCCTTCACAACCCTAGACGGATTAGCGAATTTCACACCATATGTACCTCGGAAAGAGCCAGATTTCATCTGTCTCTTTTTATTTTGCCATAAAACACAAGTCTTCCCGCTTCGTTCCTTCTCATAATGTCGGCCGAGCCATAATAGGATGAAGAAGAAGGGTGGGGAGATATAGGTGAAACTGAAAATGGCGATCGTACTTGCGGCTATTATGTGTGCACTTCTTCTATTCGTAAAGCTTAACGGCCCTTTGTCTTCCTACGTGGATGCGATAAAACAGGGGCAGGCCTCCGCGACGTACCGTTTGAATATCGCTGCGGACAATTTTAGCCGCTCATTACGGGAAACGATCGAAAAGGAAGCTGTGAAACGAAGAATCGCACCCATCGATGCGAGGATGGATCGCATATGGAAAGCAATTCCGGGTTATAATGGTTTGGAAATCGATGTGGAGCAGACGTACCGGCTGATGCGGGATGCACCTGAGCATGCGCCGATTCGTTATGTCTATAGGGAAGTGCCGCCGACGATCGGCCTCGACGAGCTCGGACCGGAGCCGATTTATAAAGGAAACCCGAATAAGCCGATGGTCGCGCTGATGATTAACGTCGCTTGGGGCAATGAGTATTTGGAGTCCATGTTGAAAACACTGGAGAAGGAGAACGTAAAGGCGACCTTTTTCCTCGACGGATCATGGCTGAAAAAAAATACGGATGCGGCTCGGCTCATCCAGTCTTTCGGCCACGAGTTATCGAACCACGCTTACTCCCACCCCGATATGAGCAAGCTAGACCGCCAGTCGGCTTACAATCAAATCGCCAAGACAGAAGCGCTTCTTAAGTCAACGCTGGGGGTATCCAATAAGTGGTTTGCTCCTCCCTCCGGAGATTTTAATAAGACAACAATAGAGGTGGCGGCGGAGCAGGGGTTGAAAACAGTTCTATGGACACTTGATACCGTCGATTGGCAGCACCCTCAGGCAGCGTCGATTGTACGAAAAATAAGAACGCGTGTGGAGCCGGGCTCGCTTATATTGATGCACCCGACCGATTCTTCAAGTGAGGCGCTGCCGGGAATGATCGCCGCGATCAAGCAAAAAGGCCTTTCGCTTGGCACGGTGAGCGAAACGCTCTCATCCAAGCGAATCTCTTTAGTTGAGGCGGCACAGTAATTTTGTTATAGTGGAGTCATTGATTTTCAGCAGAAACTTTTAGGAGGAACCGCGGTGAACAATTATACGCTTAGCAACGGATTGCGCGTTGTAGTGGAATACATACCAACATGCAGATCGGTATCATTCGGAATCTGGGTAAAAACAGGTTCGCGAAATGAAACTCTTGAAAATAACGGCATATCCCATTTTATCGAGCACATGCTGTTCAAAGGAACGGCTCGCCGCAGCGCGAAAGATATAGCTGATTTGTTCGACGGTATCGGAGGCAATGTGAATGCCTTCACAGCGAAGGAGTACACCTGTTATTTCGCCAAGGTACTGGATCAGCATTTGCCGATTGCGGTCGATGCATTGGCCGATATGTTTTTTGAATCGGAAATGGATGCCGCAGAGCTAAGCAAGGAAAAAAATGTGATTTTGGAAGAGATTTCGATGTATGAAGACACGCCGGACGACAAGGTTCATGATGAATCATCCCGGGCGGCTTTCGGCGAACATCCGCTCGCTTATTCAATTCTCGGCCTGGAAGAAAGGTTAGCCGGTATGGACGCGGAAGCGCTTCGCGGCTATATGCGCAGTCATTACCGGATTGACAACACGGTTATCAGCGTAGCCGGGAACGTTGAAGAAAGCGTGCTTCTGGAGCTTCTTGAGAAACAATTCGGCGGTTTCAAGAATACAGGCGCAGAGATTGCCGTCTCTTCACCTGCATTTCAAGGTAATTATATTTTCCACAAGAAGAAGACGGAGCAAAATCATATTTGCCTGTCATTCCCTGGATGTTCGATAGCGGACCCCCAGCTTTATGCGATGATATTGCTCAATAATGCGCTTGGGGGAGGAATGAGCTCGAGATTATTTCAGGAAATCCGAGAGAAGCGCGGTTTGGCATATTCCGTGTACTCATACCATACATCCTATGCGGACAGCGGATTGTTCACCGTCTACGCCGGAACTGCGCCGAAGCAAACTAAGGAAGTGCTGGATTTGACGCTGGAGCAGCTGCACGACTTGGCTGCGAACGGTCTGACAGACAGCGAGCTAAACCGCGGCAAAGAGCAGTTAAAGGGAAGCTTGATCCTCAGCCTGGAAAGCACAAGCAGCAGAATGAACCGCCTCGGCAAAAACGAGCTGATGCTCGGCCGCCACTACACCTTGGATGAAATGCTGGAACGAATCGACTCTGTAAGAATGAGCGATATTCAGGACGTGACGCGCAGAATGCTCTCCGTCCCGTTTGCAGTGGCAATGGTAGGCACCAACGATAAAGCGGCTTCGGTACTTAGGAGGGATAGTCTTGCATCAAGTATTGTTTAAGCGGCTTCCGGGCAACGAGGATATGCAGCTTCCGCGGAAAATGTCCGAATTGGCTGCAGGCTTCGACGTTCATGCTGCCGTAGATGAACCTGTAACATTGTCTCCGGGGGAGCGGAAACTGATCCCTACGGGCTTCTCGATGGCAATGCCAGCCGAGCTGGAGGCCCAGATCCGGCCGCGCAGCGGGCTCGCCTTCAAGCATGGTATTACATGCCTCAATTCGCCGGGTACAATTGACGCTGACTACCGCGGTGAAGTAAAGGTACTGCTGATCAATCTGGGTCAGGAGCCCTTCACGATCGAACGCGGCGAACGTATTGCTCAAATGCTTTTCCAGGTCGTCCCCCAGATTGCGATTTCGGAGGTCGATCAGCTGCCGGATACAGTCCGCGGAGCCGGAGGCTTTGGCCACACCGGAACCTAGCTAAATTCTTTCTGCTTGCCCAACCGGCATTTTTCTTTATTGCTTTTTTAACTTGAACTGTTTATTTGGAAACTGTTTACAATTTAATCCCGACCCGGCATCCGCGCCTGGGTATTATTCAATAAGAGCCTCCCTTTCATAAGGGAGGCTCTTTGCTGTCTCTTCTGCGGATTTGCCATGTGAACGCCGAAGCGATGCCGAGTGGCGTTACCGACCACATTGGAAAGCAAAAGCGTCTATCACCCCCTTCTGGGCGCACGCATAAGATGATCTATATCCAATGAAGAGGGTTCACTGATAGCCGCACTTATTTAAGTATACTGGGCGGTTGCAGGGAGGAAAGGAGTGATACCCTTATGCTGACAGGGGTTCAGATCGTGCTGCTGGGGGGTGACGCCAGACAGCTTGAGGTCATCCGTAAGCTTACTGAGCTCGATGCTATTGTGTCGGTCGCCGGCTTTGACCAGCTCCATACTCCGCTGGATGGAGCGGTACGGTCCGAGATAAGCGATGAATTGTTTACGAGCGCCGACGCTCTCGTGCTTCCGGCAGTAGGAACCGATGATGACGGCCGCATTACGGCTGTGTTCAGCGATCGCGAGCTCATATTAACTGAAGTCCATGTGTCGCTGCTGCCGAAGCATTGCACCGTTTATGCAGGGATGGCCAAACCATATTTGCGCCGATTGTGCGCAAAGTACGACATTCGGTTAATTGAGCTGTTCGACCGGGACGATGTCGCGATATATAATTCGATTCCTACGGCCGAAGGCGCAGTTATGATCGCAATCCAGAATACGGACATTACGATTCACGGGTCCTCCTGCATGGTGCTCGGGATCGGACGAACAGGGTTTACCTTGGCCCGCACGCTGCAGGGGCTCGGGGCTAAAGTGAAAGTCGGCGTACGCCGGGAGGAGCATTTTGCAAGAGCTGCCGAAATGGGATTTGAGCCGTTTTACGTCAGTCAGCTGCTGCATTATGTGAGTAATATTGACTTGCTTTTTAATACAATTCCGACTATGATAGTCACAGCGCAAATTATAGCAAATTTGCCTTCGCGAGCGGTCATTATAGACCTCGCTTCCAAGCCGGGCGGAACGGACTTTCGCTTTGCGGAGAAGCGGGGCATTAAAGCGTTGCTCGCCCCCGGTCTACCAGGTATCGTCGCACCTAAAACCGCTGGACGAATCATTGCGGATTGTTTAAGTCGGCTGATCTTGGAAGATACCAGGCAACGGGGGAATGGGCAATGAAATGGCAAGGCAAAACGGTCGGTTATGCACTCTCCGGTTCACATTGCACGTTTGCGGAAGTAATTCCGGTCATTAAGCGCTTTGTTGACGAAGGAGCGAATGTCGTTCCAATCGTCACTCAGACCATCATGACGACCGATACCAGATTCGGTACTTCGGCGGAATGGCAGCATCAGCTTAAATCGGCTACGGGCAATGAGATTATTTCCACGATTGTCGAAGCGGAGCCTCTTGGGCCTTCAAAGCTGCTGGACGTACTTGTAATCGCGCCGTGCACCGGTAATACCACCAGTAAATTGGCAAATGCGATGACGGATAGTCCGGTGCTTATGGCAGCGAAGTCTCAAATGCGCAACCAACGCCCGCTCGTATTGGCGATATCGACAAACGACGGACTTGGTTTAAATGCGGCAAATATAGCGAAATTATTGGTTTGCAAAAATATCTATTTTGTACCGTTCGGGCAGGATAATCCTCAGCAAAAGCCAAATTCGCTCGTAGCGAGAATGGACTTGGTTCCGGAAGCCTGCGAGGCCGCCCTGCAAGGGAAACAGTTGCAGCCGCTTCTTATCGAGCGGTTTAATTATTAGTTTAGTACCGGGCCATCAGCCAGTTTGAAATGCGGCTGGAGTAATCCTTGACATAAGTTTCATTTTTGAGGGGAGACGACAACAGGTGTCGAATCAGAAGTTGTTTAACGTTGCCGTTGTAGGGGCAACAGGCGCAGTAGGGGAACAGATCATCGGTCTGCTTGAGAAAAGGAAGTTTCCGATTGCCGAGCTGAAGCTGCTTTCTTCAGCACGCTCGGCCGGTACTAAGATTATGTTCAAGGGCCGGGAGCATACGGTCGAAGAAGCGACGCCGGAAAGCTTTAAAGGCGTGGAAATCGCGCTTTTCAGTGCCGGCGGCGACGTAACCAAGGCGCTCGCCCCCCATGCAGTGGAGCATGGCGCGATATGTATTGATAATACGAACGCATACCGGATGGATCCGGAAACTCCACTTGTCGTACCCGAAGTGAATATTGATAAAGTAAACGAACATAAAGGAATAATTGCGAATCCGAACTGCTCGACGATCCAGATGGTCGCAGCGCTCAAGCCGCTTCAGGACCGTTATGGAATCTCCCGTATAATCGTATCCACATACCAAGCTGTGTCCGGTGCCGGAAGCCGTGCGATTGATGAGATGCTTCGCCAGACACGAGAAGCGCTTGACGGAAACGCTGTAAAGCCGGATATTTTGCCGGTCGGTGCTCTTCCGGTGAAGCATCAAATCGCTTTTAACGCAATACCTCAGATCGATAAATTCCAGGACAACGGCTATACGCTCGAAGAAATGAAGATGGTCCGTGAAACGAAGAAAATAATGGGTGACGAGTCTATTGACGTTACCGCTACATGCGTTCGTATCCCGGTCGTGTACGGTCATTCGGAATCCGTGTACGTGGAATTGAAAAACGATTATGATTTGGAAGAAGTCAAGAAACTGCTGGAGGAAGCTCCGGGTATCGTTGTTGTAGACGATCCGGCAGGTCAGCAGTACCCGCTTGCAACGGATGCCGCGGGTAAGCCGGATGTATTTGTAGGTCGGCTGCGTCGCGATCTGGGCTCCTCCAGAGGTCTCAACATGTGGATCGTTTCCGACAACCTGCTCAAGGGTGCAGCTTGGAACGCAGTACAGATTGCGGAATATATCGCAATCGGCCAATAATACTGAATTCATCAGGAGCAGTTGGTCAAACGTGAGCGGTCCGTAGGCGCCTTGTATGCGGATAGGGAGGTTTGATCATGCCAATCCTTGTTCAAAAGTTCGGTGGTACTTCGCTTTCCACCGATCAAGCAAGAGAGTGCGTGCTGCGACATATTGAAAGAGAGCGGCAACGACAGTTACAACTTGTCGTTGTCGTCTCTGCAATGGGACGTAAAGGCGATCCTTATGCAACGGATACATTAATTTCGCTGCTGCATGAGGATGGCCGTTCCCTTCCGTCCCGAGAACTCGATATGCTGCTGGGCTGCGGCGAAATCATTTCCGCTGCCGTGCTGTGCGATTTGCTCCGCGCCAATTCGATTCCTGCAGTCGCCTTAACGGGCGCAGGAGCGGGCATTATTACGGACAATCAGTTCGGGCGGGCCCGAATTACGGAAATACGTGCCGAACCTATACTCAAGGCACTGCAGGAAGGCAACGTGGTCATTGTAACCGGATTTCAGGGTGCGACCGAATCCGGAGAGCTCACCACACTTGGCCGGGGCGGAAGCGACACTTCTGCAACAGCGCTTGGTGCGGCGCTTAAGGCAGAGCGTATCGATATTTATACCGATGTAAACGGCATCTTAACGGCAGATCCGAGGATTGTGAAGGATGCAAGGCCTTTATCCGTCGTCGGCTATGCCGAAATATGCAATATGGCACGCCAAGGCGCGAAGGTCATTCATCCGCGGGCCGTAGAAATTGCACAGCAGGCCCGAATTCCGCTTCGTGTCCGCTCGACTTTCTCGGAAGACGAAGGTACGCTTGTTACCGACACTTTCAGTACTGAGCATGCGGCAGTCGTACGGGACCGTTATGTAACAGGCGTAACTCATGTTAACGGGGTAACGCAAATCACGGTCCATGCAGCCGATGGCCACTCCGATGTTCAGCTGCAGGTTTTTCAGGCGATGGCCCGCCATCAAATAAGTGTCGATTTTATCAACGTGAACCCAGGTGGAGCGGTTTACACCGTATTCGATAAAGATGCTTCGCAAGCGATAAATGTTTTGCATCGGATCGGCTTTAGCCCGATAACGATAAGCGGCTGTGCTAAAATTTCCGTAATCGGCGGTGGAATGAACGGTGTTCCGGGAATTATGGCGCGGATTGTGGAAGCGCTGACGGAACAGGGAATTCCTATACTGCAATCGGCAGATTCCAACACAACGATTTGGGTGCTTGTCCGTGATATTTATATGGCAAGCGCGCTTCAAGCGCTTCATACCAAATTCTCGCTTCACGAATAATTAGGTTGCAAGTTTTGCCCCGCAAAACTTGGTCTATGCTTACGAAGTAAAAGTTACTTCGTATAACTTTTAGGAGGAGTCGGAAATGGATTTCGGAAGATTGGTTACCGCAATGGTAACTCCGTTCAATGCGGATGGTGCGATCGATTGGAACGCGACCGGCCGGCTGATCGATTATTTGATCGACGATCAAGAAAGCGACAGTCTGGTTGTCTCGGGTACGACCGGCGAATCGCCGACGTTAACTGATGAGGAGAAAATTGCACTGTTCAAGTTTGCCGTCGAACGCGTGAATGGACGCTGTAAAATCATTGCGGGAACGGGCAGCAACGATACTGCCCATTCCATCCATTTGACCAAAGCGGCTGAGCAGTGTGGTGTAGATGCCGTTCTGTTGGTTGTCCCTTACTACAACAAACCGAGCCAGGAAGGCATCTATCAGCATTTCAAAGCAATCGCGGAAGCTACAACTCTGCCTGTAATCCTTTATAACGTGCCGGGCCGGACAGTTGTCAGCATGTCGGCGCAAACGACGCTTCGTCTGGCGCAGCTGCCAAACATCATCGCCACCAAGGAATGCGCGTCTACCGATCAAGTGACGCAAATCGTCGCCGATGCTCCGGAAGGATTTCTCGTCTACAGCGGCGACGATAGTGCAGCTCTGCCCATGATGTCGGTTGGCGCTCACGGTGTTATCAGCGTAGCAAGCCATATCATCGGTCCGGAAATGAAACAAATGATCGAAGCTTACGTCCAAGGCGATACATCCAAAGCGGCAAAACTGCATTCTTTATGCCTTCCGGTCTTCAAAGGCCTGTTTGAGCTGCCTCATCCTGTTCCCAATCCGGTTCTCGTTAAGTCGGCTCTTGCTCTCCGCGAAATGCCGGTTGGAAGCGTACGGTTACCGCTGGTCGGCCCTACGGAAGCCGAAATGGATGCGCTCCGCGAGCTGCTTAAGTAACAGGCTGATGCGGCTGCGGTTCGTTTTGGGCTGCCAATTTATTGCACTCGCCATCCACCGGTGCGCTTGCATCGGTTTTTCTTTTTACCGGGGTATTGAACCCGTTACTTGTTTTTCATATTTTCAATCATGTATAATGATAACAAGTGACGGTGTGCGGCAAATATTAGAAATTGTTAAAGGGTTTGGAGCGGGGACCAATCAAAGAGAATATATGTAGCGAATAATTTTGTGCTGGGAACTTAATCGTATATATATCTTGGCGCAACAAATTTGGACAGCCAAGCTGATTTGGCTCCGCCATTACCGATGCATTTCGGTAAGGAAAACAGCTGAGCTGCTTTTAAAAGCCATTAGCGAATCAATTGATACACTAACCACTGACCATGCTTACGAAGCTTATTCCTTCGTAAAAAATATAACATGTAGCGGATGAAAATTTTTACTTCGTAAACCAATCAGGTTGCATATGAAGTTGGTTTTCCTTCGTAAAACTCTAGGAGGTACGGATTCACTTGTCAAAGAAGAACAACCAGGATAAGCTGCTCATATTTGCATTGGGCGGCGTCGGAGAGATCGGGAAAAATATGTATGTCGTTCAATATGGGAACGATATCGTAGTCGTTGATGGAGGATTGAAATTTCCGGAAGAAGATATGCTTGGAATCGATATTGTCATACCCGACATTACTTACTTAACCGAAAATCGGGACAAAGTACGAGGCATTCTCATTACCCACGGACACGAAGACCATATCGGCGGACTGCCCTATATCTTAAAGCATCTGAACGTTCCGGTATACGGGACGAAGCTAACGCTTGGTTTAATTGAAGGGAAATTGAAGGAAGCCGGACTGCTCGGAGAAACGAAGCGAATCCTTATAAACGCGGAATCGGAAGTTCAGCTTGGCGCCATTCATGCTTCATTCTTCAAAACCAATCACAGTATTCCCGATACGGTAGGGGTTTGTCTGGACACTCCGGAAGGGACGGTCGTTCATACAGGCGACTTCAAATTCGACCATACACCGGTTAACGACCAATACGCGGATCTGCAGCGTATTGCGGATATCGGGAGACGCGGAGTTCTGGCGCTTTTGTCGGACAGTACAAACGCCGAACGGGCGGGATATACGCCGTCTGAGAGCCTTATCGGCTCTGTGCTGGAGGATATTTTCCGTAAAGCGACTCAACGTGTCGTTGTCGCCACATTCGCCTCTAACGTTCACCGGATCCAGCAGGTAATTAATGCTGCGATGGCTACGCGCCGCAAAATAGCAGTTGTTGGCCGCAGCATGGTTAACGTCGTCACAATTGCTTCCGAGCTGGGCTATTTAAATATCCCTGAAGGGATGATTATCGAACCGGAGGAAATCAATAAAATGGCAGCCGACCGTGTCGTGGTTTTATCGACGGGGAGCCAGGGCGAACCGATGTCGGCACTTACGAGAATGGCACGTTCAACTCATCGTAAAGTGGATATTTTACCAGGCGATACCGTTATTATTGCCGCTACGCCGATTCCGGGTAACGAACGTTATGTCGGACGCACGGTCGATGAGCTTTTCCGCTTGGGAGCAAACGTTATTTATGGGCCTGGCTCCGTATCCGGCGTCCACGTATCGGGCCATGGCAGCCAGGAAGAATTAAAGCTGATGCTTAATCTCATTCGTCCTAAATATTTTATTCCGATTCACGGTGAATACCGGATGCTGCGCCAACATGCGCTGCTTGCGGAAGCTGTCGGTATCGAGAAGGAAAATATTTTTGTAATCGATAATGGCGATACCGTTGAATTTCAAGGCGGAGTGGCACGCAAGGGGAACAAAGTGCCTGCCGGCAATGTTCTGATTGACGGTCTTGGTGTCGGCGATGTCGGCAACATTGTCCTGCGCGACCGCAAGCTGCTCTCGCAAGACGGTATTCTTGTTGTCGTTGTCACGCTGAGTAAACAAGACGGCACCATTTTGTCCGGACCTGATATTATCTCACGAGGTTTTGTCTATGTTCGCGAGTCGGAAGGGCTTCTTGAAGAAGCCAACCGCATTGTCACCTCGACGCTGCATAAGCTGATGAACGATAAAGTCAACGAATGGGCATCGCTCAAAACAAACGTTAAGGACGCGCTCGGGAGATTCTTGTACGAACAGACGCGCCGCCGTCCAATGATACTGCCAATCATTATGGAAGTTTAATGACTCTTTAATAAAAGACGGCTTTCTTCTGAACCGGTTTTCGAACTGGGCAGGGGGGAGCCGTTTTTTTTGTAATGAAGTAAATACAAATTTTCATCATTCTTGTTCTCATGTTTTCGACGGAAGGAAATTTGCATCGCCGGAAGGCGGGATAGCTGTTACTTTGCTCCAAAGAAGTGTTCGCGCGTTTGAATAATTTGACTCTGTCATTCCATACTATGCAGAGCGCCGACACTACAGCTGTACCTGGAATCGGTATTAACATTGAGGAGGAAATAAACATGTTCGAACAAGATCAATTTGTAAAAATGGAACAGCAAGATCCTTCAGGCGACCGGAGATTCGCCAATCAAGCAGTCGATACCATTCAACAACTGGGCCAAACAATGACGCCGTCCGTGGATTCCAATATCTTCTGCATGACGATCATCGGTCAAGTCGAAGGTCACTTGGTCCTTCCGCCGCAAAATAAGACGACGAAATACGAGCATATAATTCCCCAGCTTGTGGCAGCTGAGCAAAACCCGAAAATTGAAGGTATGATCATTGTGTTGAATACGGTCGGCGGAGATGTTGAAGCAGGGCTTGCTATCGCCGAAATGATCTCCTCAATGACCAAGCCGACCGTTACACTGGTGCTTGGCGGGGGGCATTCAATCGGAGTGCCGATCGCAGTTGCGGGCAACAAATCCTTTATCGCGGAGACAGCGACGATGACTATACACCCGATTCGGCTGAACGGGCTCGTTATCGGAGTTCCGCAAACCTTCGAATACTTGGATAAGATGCAGGAGCGAGTTACGCGGTTTGTGACTTCGCATTCCAATATTACCGAAACCATGTTCCGGGAACTGATGTTTAAAACGGGCGAGCTCACGCGTGATATCGGGACTACCGTAATCGGCGTCGATGCGGTGAAATACGGGCTGATCGACGCAGTTGGCGGCATTGGTCAGGTCCTGCAGGAATTGAAAGGGCTCATTGAGGAGCGTAAGCAGACAGTGCCGGGAGGTTATAGGCAATGACCTTATACACAAGCATGCCGTTGGAGCTCGTATTCGACGGCTTCAGTAAGCAACCCGGTCCCTATGTGGATCTCACGATTGGTCAAGTACGCATGCAGCTTGAGCCGATATCTCCGGGTATCGGCAGAATCGTCCGTCTGCTCGAATGCCCGCTGGACGCATATTTGCGTCCCGAATTGGCGCCGGGTACAGTGGTAGCGTATGGGGGTCATTCCTCATAATTTGGTCGGCTTAAATTCACAAAGTGCCTTCACCGCCCGGCATTTCCGCGCTGCTAATGGTGCCGTAAATGGAGAATAGTAGCAGCATGGGGCAGGCTCCTGTGGTATAATGGCAACCAGAGGTGACTGAATTTGGCCAAACGGAGAAGAAAGAAAAAGAGCTCGCTGGGCGCGAGTCTTAAATATGAAGTGTATGGTATTTTGCTTATTACGGTATCGGTCATCGCATTATCGGGAGAGGCCACTGTCGGCCGGTCCTTGTCCAAGCTGTTTGGGCTGATACTCGGCAAATTCTATTTCGTTCTTGCGCTCGTAGGCGTTTATGTGGGACTGGTCGTTATGATCAAGCGGGCGTGGCCGTCGGGTTGGTCGAACCGTAAAACAGGCATACTGCTGCTCGTATTGGCACTTACGCTAATGAGTTCGATTGCTGTAATGGACCAGAAGACGGAGCCTACAGGCGGGTTAACCGCGGGGTATATTCTAACTCAGCTTGGCAGCGATGTAAGGGGCGGGCTGATTGATTCGACCTCAAACGATCCAACCATCATTATTGAAAAATCGGTCAGCGGCGGTTATGCGGGAGCCATTCAATATACGCTGCTTTATTGGCTTTTCGGCTATTTTGGGGCGAAATTTATCATGATCGTAATGTTTGCGATTTCGATCATGCTGATGACGGGCAAATCATATGTCGAGCTGGCAAGAAATATTCGTAACAGAGGAGGCCGCCTGTTATCGCTGCTTCGGATGAAGTTTTTTGTCAAACGCCCCTCACCGCTCGCCGCGTCAGGACCTGGTAAGGACCCAAATGGAAGAAACGGCGCAGTATTGCCGGGCGATGACTTCGATGATGAAGAAGAAGAATATGAACAACCGGCAAGGCCCGCCCGCACGAAGAGAAAGCCGCTTTTCTTTTCCTGGTTCAATGACGTTCAGGAGCAAGACGGGGATTCCGCTTCCGCCAAAGACAGCGAGTGGCTGATGGAAGAGCGTCAAATGTCCCATGACAGGGAAGCACGCAGCTTGCCTCACTGGCACGATGATGAAGAGGATGAAGGCGTAGAGTGGCAATCCTACCGCGCAAACGGAAACAGTCCGGCACTGGATCCCGAAATAGATGACGCTCTCCCGTGGGATGAGCAGTCCGGTGTAGAATCGGGTCATGCAGGCAATCTTACTGACTTACCGGACTGGATGTCAGAGGCAGGACCGGTTAGTAACTCGGATGAAGAGAGTGATGCCGTTCATTCGGGCGGCAGCCATGGGAATGCAATCTCAAATAGCCCTTCGTCGGCAAGCCTGATTTTGGATGAGAACGATATTGAGCGGCTGGAACCGGACGCGGCAATCACACCACGTCCACCGGCCCCGAAGCCTTACCAAATGCCATCTTTGTCATTGCTGGCTAAGCCCGGCATAAGCGCTAAAACAGGCGATATATCGGATGCGAATGATTCAAGACGTAAGCTGGAGGCTACGCTTGAGAGCTTTGGGGTCCGTGCTAAAGTTCTTGATGTCGTACGCGGCCCGGCCGTTACCAGGTATGAAGTGCAGCCGGCTACCGGCGTTAAGGTAAGCCGTATTGTAGGACTGACCGACGACATTGCGCTGGCATTAGCTGCCAAGGATATCCGGATGGAAGCTCCGATACCCGGCAAATCAGCTATCGGTATCGAAGTGCCCAATATGGAAGTATCCGTGGTTACAATGCGTGAAGTGATGGAGACGCCTTCATTTTTGAATGCGCCTTCGAAGCTGTCGATCGCCTTTGGCCGTGACATTTCCGGTCAGCCTATTGTTGGCAACCTTGCAAAAATGCCGCATTTGCTTGTCGCAGGGGCTACCGGATCGGGGAAGTCGGTGTGCATCAACGGCATCATTACAAGCATTTTGTATAAAGCCAAACCCGATGAGGTCAAGTTTCTTATGGTTGACCCGAAGATGGTTGAGCTTAACGTGTATAACGGTATCCCGCATTTGCTTGCACCTGTCGTCACTGATCCGCGCCGTGCTTCGCTCGCGCTCAAGAAGATCGTAGTTGAGATGGAGAAACGCTATGAAATGTTCTCTAAATCGGGAACGCGCAATATTGAGGGATATAACACATTAATGGCTGCGAATCCGGCAGCAGTGCTTCCTTATATCGTCGTCATCGTAGACGAGCTTGCCGACCTCATGATGGTCGCGGCCAATGACGTTGAGGATGCGATTTGCCGCCTGGCGCAGATGGCACGGGCAGCCGGCATCCATCTAATTATTGCGACCCAGAGGCCTTCGGTCGATGTAATTACCGGTGTCATTAAAGCGAATATCCCTTCAAGGATTGCCTTCGGCGTATCGTCGCAGGTCGATTCGAGAACGATTCTGGACATGGTCGGCGCGGAGAAGCTGCTCGGGCGCGGCGATATGCTTTTCCTCCCTGTCGGTATGTCCAAGCCTATTCGCGTCCAAGGAGCGTTCTTATCGGATCAGGAAGTGGAAGCGGTCGTCACCTTCTCGCGCGGGCAAGCGGAAGCGGAATATAAAGAGGACCTGGTGCCTGAGCTGGATGATTCCGCCCCGGAAGGCGATGAAATGCTCGATGATCTTTATGATCAAGCTGTCAGGATAGTGATAGAAGCAAAGCAAGCGTCCGTGTCGCTGCTTCAGCGCCGGATGCGCATCGGCTATACCCGTGCGGCCCGCCTGATCGATCAGATGGAGGCGCGAAACGTCGTAGGCCCATATGAAGGCAGCAAACCGCGCGAAGTAATGATGACACTCGATCAGTACGACGCAGGAAAGATTAGCTCATAAGCCATAATCGTGCATAGAAGGGAACCGGTTTTCTCATACTAGGAATAAGCTCAGCTTGCTTTGCGAATCCACTTGCAAGAGAAAGGCAGATTCCAGGATGAGAAATCGTTTAATTACGGTGACCATCGTCATCGTCCTTCTATTGTTCGGCGCGTTTACGCTTAAGCATGCAGACAGCGAAAAAACGGCCGAAACCTTTAGTCGCGCAACATTAAAAGTAGGTTCTTCGGGAAAAGACGTCGTTGAACTGCAGGGTCGGCTCAAGTACTTGGGTTACTTCGACGGAGAAATTGACGGCGATTTCGGTTGGTCTACCCGCAAGGCCGTCACATGGTTTCAGTGGAAATTCGGTCTAAAATCAGACGGTATTGTGGCCGGGAAAACAAAGGTGAAGCTTTGGGAAGCTACGAAAAACTGGAAACCAACGGCTGCGGACGTACCGGGGGGAAGCAAGACGGAGGCGCGCGCCGGCAATGTCACGAAATCAACCAGACTCGGCTTATCCGCTAACGATTTGAAGCTGATGGCGAATGCCGTTTACGGAGAGGCTCGAGGCGAGCCGTATGTCGGGCAGGTAGCTGTAGCAGCCGTAATCTTAAACCGTCTAAGTTCACCCAGCTTTCCCCATTCGATATCGGGAGTCATTTTTCAGCCGGGAGCATTCACGGCAGTTGCCGACGGTCAAATTTGGCTCACACCCAACAAGAACGCAAAGAAAGCGGTGGAAGATGCTATTAACGGCTGGGATCCCACCGGAGGCTGCATCTATTATTTCAATCCTGTAACAGCCACGTCCAAATGGATTTGGTCCCGTCCTCAGGTTAAAACCATCGGAAAACATATTTTTTGTATGTAGCCGCACCCAAGAAGCAGCCCGCCGACGATGTGGGTTGCTTCTTCCATTTCCGATCGGGTAGAATGGAATAGACAGATGGAAATTGGAATAGATTTACTCCAAAGAGATGTGAAAACTGAAGCGGAAGGGGACGCCGAGCGTGACCAAATCTGCATTTGAACGAGGACAGCATAACCGTATCAGGCTGCATGTTTTACCTACCAAACGCTTTAAGACGTTTTCCATTTCGCTGTATGCCGGCTTGCCGCTAACCGAAGAGACGGTTACGCCAGTAGCCTTAATTCCTTTCGTATTAAGACGCGGGACCGCTTCAACTCCGGAAACGATTGCTTTCCGCGAACGGCTCGACGATTTATATGGAGCGGGGTTCGGATTCGATGTGTACAAGCGGGGAGACTCCCAGATCGTTCAGTTCCGGATGGATGTCATTAACGACCGGTTCGTTTCTTCGAATCAGCCTTTGCTGGCCTCGTCCTTGAAGCTTCTCGGGGAAGTGTTGACCGATCCGGCTGCGGAGAACGGACAACTTCGCGGCAAATACGTCGATGCTGAGAAAGTGACTTTACGCAAGCGATTGGAATCTATAATTAATGATAAAATCCGCTATGCCGCCGAACGATGCCTGGAAGAAATGTGTCATGACGAACCGTACAGACTCCACCCGCTTGGTAAGCTGGAAGATATCGATGCCATCACGCCAGCATCGCTAACGGCGATGTATCACAGATGGTTGTCGGAAGCGGCATTGGATTTATATGTAGTAGGCGACACGTCGCTTGAAGAAGTGAAGTCGCTTGTATCGGAAGCCTTTCAGCTCGACAAGGGCCAGCCTGCTTCATATGGCAGACCGGCGTCCGCAAGAGCGGTCGACAAGGTCCGTAACGTGATTGAACGAATGGATGTAAGTCAGGGAAAGCTCAATATGGGCTTACGCGTGCATACATCTTATGCGGATGACGATTATCCGGCTGCACTTATGTATAACGGCATTCTGGGCGGGTACCCGCACTCGAAGCTGTTCTTGAATGTCAGGGAAAAAGCGAGTCTGGCTTATTATGCCGCATCGAGGCTGGACGGCCATAAAGGTATTTGCACGATACAATCCGGTATTGAGATTGCTAATTTCGAGCGTGCTACGGAAATTATCGAAAAGCAGCTTGAAGGAATGCGAACCGGTTCTTACAGCGATTTGGAGATGAACCAGACCAAAGCGATGATAGCCAATCATCTGCGGGAGCTGCAGGATTCTGCCAATGAAATGATCGGGTTCGATTTCAATGCGGTATTGTCAGGGCGCGAACGATCGACGGATGAACTGCTTGCGCAGGTGAAGGCAGTGACTGCGGAACAAATCGCCGCGGTAGCGCGCAAAACAGAGCTGGATACGATTTATTTCCTGCGCGACGGGAAGGAGGGGTAAGCATATGGAGACGTTAGCTTATCCGGGGGTACAAGAGACGATTTACAGGGAAGTGCTGCCAAACGGTCTGGAGGTCGTGATCCTTCCTAAAGAGGGGTTCAGCAAGACATACGCCACATTCTCAACCCGTTATGGCTCCATCGACAACCGGTTTGCCGTTGGTGACCAGGAGCCGGTGTCAGTCCCCGACGGCATTGCTCATTTCCTTGAACATAAAATGTTCGAGGAACCGGCCGGCGACATTTTCGCAACCTTCGCATCCCAGGGCGCTTCGGCCAATGCATATACCAGCTTTGACCGCACGGTATACCTATTCTCTGCAACCGAACAAATTGAAGCGAATCTTGAAACTCTGCTTGATTTTGTCCAGAATCCTTACTTTACGGATGAAAACGTGGAGAAAGAGAAGGGAATAATCGAGCAGGAGATCAACATGTACCGCGATAATGCTGATTGGCGGGTTTATTTTGGGCTGATTGATGCTCTCTATAATGCCCATCCCGTACACATCGATATCGCCGGTACCGCGGAATCAATCCGGAAGATCGACAAGGAGACGCTTTACCGCTGTTACGAAACGTTCTATCACCCATCCAATATGTTTCTCTTTATTGTGGGCGGTGTGCGGCCGGACGAGGTGATCGATCTTGTGCGAAGCAATCAAGCGAAGAAATCATTCGAGCCCCAGGGACCGATCAACCGTTTCTTCGGTGAAGAGCCGGCAGCTGTTAAAACGAAGCGCAAGACGGCCGTACTTCCCGTATCCCTGCCCAAATGCATGATCGGTTTCAAGGAGCACCGGACCCCTCTCGAAGCGGCCGAGCTTCTTCGCACCGAACTGGCCACAAAGCTGATGCTGGATGCTCTCCTTGGTTCAAGCTCTCCGATTTATAACGCGCTGTATGACGATAATTTGATCTCCGATTCATTCGGGCATGAATATAACAGCAGCGAAGACTATGCTTTCTCGGTCATAGGCGGCGAAACACGGGATCCCGACGAACTGCTTGCCAGATTGCGCGAAGCAATCGAAGCGGCCCGGACAAGCGGGCTGAACGAGCAGTCGTTTGAGCGAACAAGGCGTAAAAAAATCGGCAGTTACCTTCGGATGCTCAATTCCCCCGAGGCCATTGCCGGCGAATTCACGCGCTACCGTTTTCGGGGAGCCGATTTGTTTAAGCTTCTGCCGGTCTACGAAAGCATCACGCTTCAAGAAGCGAACGAGCGGCTGCGCAGCCATTTCGATTGGAACCGGATGGCGGTTTCGATTGTATCGAAGGATCCGGGTTGAAAACATTAAACGAAATGACGGTGCTTGTGACCGGGGGAAGCCGCGGTATTGGAGCGGCAATTGCACGCCGCTTCGCTGCGGAGAGCATGAATGTCGTCATTCATTATAACGAAGCGCATGAGGCCGCCAACGAGACGGCGCGCGAATGTATGCGGCTTGGCGCCGCAAATGTGATGACCGTAGCGGCCGATTTGCGTTCGAAGGATCAGCTTCTGAGAATGCGCGAGAAGCTGGCGTTCCGTGATTCGGTGCCGGATATTCTCGTCAACAATGCGGGTATCGCCCATAACGGTATGCTCTGCGATGTGAGCGAGGAAATATGGGACGATGTGATGGCGGTTAATTTAAAGGGCATGTTCTTATGCACTCAGATATTCATGCCTACAATGATCTCTCAGCGGTTTGGTCGTATTATCAACGTATCCTCGATCTGGGGAATGTCCGGCGCATCCTGCGAGGTGCTCTATTCTACAACCAAAGGCGGTATGAATGCTTTCACAAAGGCGCTCGCCAAGGAGCTTGCGCCTTCCGGCGTAACGGTGAATGCAGTAGCCCCCGGGGCGGTAGATACGGTCATGCTCGATAATTTGAACGCTCAAGAGAAGACAGCGCTTGAATCCGAAATACCGGTAGGACGGTTCGCCCAACCCGATGAAATCGCCTCGCTTGTTTATTTCCTCGCGCTGCCGGAGTCAGCTTACATTACAGGGCAAATCATAAGTCCAAACGGTGGATGGCTAACCTGAGCAGTGAAACATTTCCGGCTTATTACTCGTCGAATAAGATAAGCCCTTTGCGAGCAAAATACGTTATGTTGCCGGACAACGGCCAACACACGCAAAGGAGGCGCAAGCACAATGACAACCGTCCTTTCCAATTTTGACACATGGAAACAGTTTCTGGCCGATCGGGTGGAGCACGGCAAGGAAATCGGCTTAAGCGAAGATTCGATTGCGAAGCTTGCATTCGAAATCGGTTCATTCCTCGATGCGAAAGTTGATCCCAAGAACGATCAGGAGCGCGCGTTAAAAGAGCTTTGGGATGTTGGCAACGAAGACGAACAGAAAACAATTGCCAGGCTCATGGTCAAGCTTGTTCAAAAATCGTAAGCTTGTGAAGAACCGCTGAGCCGCACAGGCTGTAGAGCAAGTTTCTTCCTTTGGACATATCAGAAAGTATTCAGCAAAATTTTATACTTTTGATGATATGTGGCAAAAAGCCTCCCTCAAGGGGGCTTTTCTGCAATGTTTTCAACAGACCTTGCAGGATTATGACGAATATTGTAGAATAATCTTTCGGGTACAGCGTACAAGCTCTTCATTTCCACAAACGAGGTGTCTCATGGAAATCAAACAGTGGTATATGGAGTATAAGATACATAAAAACCGGCCGGGCCTGCTCGGCGATATCGCGTCTCTGCTCGGAATGCTGGAAGTAAACATCGTAACCATCAATGGCGTTGAGAACCGTACACGAGGCATGCTGCTGCAAACGAATGACGACGAGAAGATCGAAATTCTTGGGAAAATGCTGCAGAAGGTTGAGAATATCACGGTTTTGAAGCTCCGCGAACCTAAGCTTGTGGATATACTTGCGGTTCGGCACGGCAGATATATCGAGCGCGACTCCGATGACCGCAAGACGTTTCGATTTACTCGTGATGAGCTTGGTTTACTTGTTGACTTCCTTGGCGAGGTTTTCAAGCGAGAAGGCAATCAGGTAATTGGACTCAGGGGGATGCCCCGTGTTGGCAAAACCGAGTCGATTATTGCGGGAAGCGTATGCTCGAACAAACGGTGGACGTTTGTATCGTCGACGCTTTTGCGTCAGACAGTGCGAAGCCAGCTTTCCGAGGAAGAGATGAATCCGAACAACATTTTTATTATTGACGGCATTGTGAGCACAATCCGTTCCAATGAGAAGCATTATACTCTTTTGCAGGAAATTATGGCATCTCCTTCCACAAAGGTGATCGAGCATCCTGATATTTTTATTAAAGAGTCCTCATACGAATACAATAATTTCGATTATATTATTGAATTACGCAACACGCCGGACGAAGAAATCACGTACGAATCCTTTACAACGGGGTTCAATGAATTTTGATGAAGATGAACGAACGGGAGGTGTGGTCATGTCGGATTTAGGCGCATTACTCCGGAAAGCGCGTGAACAGCGCGGCCTGTCACTAGATGACATTCAAGAATTAACCAAAATTCGAAAGCGTTATTTGGAGGCCATTGAAGAAGGCAACTACAAAGTTCTTCCGGGATCCTTTTACGTGCGCGCGTTTGTTAAAAACTATTCGGAATCGGTAGGTCTGGATGCGGAAGAAGTGCTTCGTTTATACCAGAAGGAAATACCCTCGCCTGTGCCGGAACAGGTTGCCGAACCCGTACAACGGCCGCGCCGAACCCAGTCCAGGTCCTCATCCGATGCCTGGAGCCGTTGGGGTTTCCGTGCGCTCATGTGGTCCTTTCTGTTGTTGATCGTCGTAATCGTATATGTGTATGCCATCAATAGGCCCGGCGGTAGTAATGTGGATTCGGCTAATCAAACGAAGATGACGGATCAGACACAGGCGCCGCAAACCGGAAATGGCGATACCCCGCCTACAAGCTCGAACGGCACAGGCTCAAATCAAGAGACCGACAAGGTAGCTCCTGCTCCTGTGGATCCGACGCCCCCGGCGGCCGTTCAAACGACGCTTACGCTGGAGCGTACATCCGGGCGGACGGATTATTATAAGGTATCGCCTACGGGTACACACAAAATCGAGTTTAAAGTGACCGGTGGAAACTCTTGGGTAGGGGTAAACCAAAACAGCAGCAGAGGGAAAATCCTTCTATCCCAAACTCTCAAAGACAATGAAACGGCAACTGTTGATGTAGAAGGGGCTGTTTACATCAATATCGCCCACGCCAATCTGGTTGAAGTGACGGTTGATGGGGTCTTAATTGACGACGGCAATAAAATCGGCACAAGGAAAATGCAGCTGGAGCCTTCCGACGGATCACAGCCTAACACATAGACGGATTTCAATAAAAGGCATCTAATCCTGATGGTCATGGCAGGATTGATGCCTTTTCTTGCATCTGAATTTCGGGTATAATACGGAACAAGAATTAAATGGAAAAAGGGGTTGCTTACATAATGAGCTCGGAAAATTCATTCGATATCGTTTCAAAGGTTGATATGCAGGAGCTCTCTAACGCCATTACGCAGGCGGAACGGGAAATCGAATCGCGTTTCGATTTCAAAGGCAGCAAAAGCAGCATTGAGCTTGAGAAAGAAGAATTGGTTGTCGCTTCCGACGACGAGTACAAGCTTAAGAGCGTCATCGATGTTTTGCAATCCAAAATGATTAAGCGCGGCGTGCCGATTAAGAACATGGAGTTCGGAAAAATAGAACCGGCCTCGGCCGGAACGGTCCGACAGCGAATCAAGCTGAAGCAAGGCATTGAACAGGATATTTCGCGGAAGATCAATATTCTTATTCGGGATTCGAAGCTTAAGGTGAAAAGTCAGATTCAAGGCGATCAGATCCGGGTCACAGGCAAGAGCCGGGACGATCTTCAGGCTGTTATGACATTGCTGCGTGGAGCCGATTTGCAAATCGAATTGCAGTTCACCAACTACAGATAGGTTGTTTTTTCTAATGCGATAAGGTCCTTCTTGGCGCCGATTCGGGCTCTAAGCGGGGCTTTTTCCGATTTTGACACTGTATAGACCATGTATTATACTTGTGGAGATAGCTTTTCGGAGGAGATCTGGGGGACACATCAATGACAGAACGGGTAAAAGTCGTAACACTTGGTTGTGAGAAAAACTTAGTCGATTCGGAGATTATGTCCGGCTTGATTCACGAGCGGGGTTATCAGCTGGTCGACCAAGCTGATGACGCTACGGTTATTATCGTGAATACGTGCGGTTTTATCGACGCAGCCAAAGAAGAATCGGTGAACACGATTTTGGATATGGCGGAATTCAAGCAGACGGGACGTCTAAAGGCGCTTATTGTCTCGGGCTGCCTTACACAGCGTTACAAGCGGCAGCTGATGGAAGAGATGCCGGAGATCGACGGTATCGTCGGCACCGGCGATTTTAACCATATTAATGATATTGTCGATGAAGCGCTGCGTGGTAAGAAACCGGTAAAGGTAGGCAATCCGGTATTCGATTATGACCAGAAACTGCCGCGTCTTGTAACGACTCCGCGTTACACGGCCTATGTGAAAATCGCGGAAGGCTGCGATAATGCATGCACTTTTTGTTCAATTCCTATTATGCGCGGGCAGTTCCGCAGCCGCTCGATTGAGTCGATCGTGGCTGAAGTTGAGCAGTTAGCCGGGCAAGGGGTCAAGGAAGTCAGCTTGATTGCACAGGATTCGACAAACTATGGAACCGATTTGTATGATAAGTTTATGCTTCCCGAGCTGCTCAACCGAGTCAGCGAAGTGGAAGGAATTGCTTGGGTGCGGCTGCATTACGCTTACCCTGGATTTTTTACGGATGAGCTGATTGATACGATCGCAGCAAATCCGAAAATCTGCAACTATATCGATATGCCGTTGCAGCACAGCGAAGATTCGATTTTGAAAAGAATGCGCCGTCCCGGCCGTCAGCGCGATACCCGCGAGCTCGTCGCCAAAATCCGGGCGCGAATTCCGGACGTGGCGCTGCGCACCTCTATTATTGTCGGATTTCCGGGCGAAACGGACGAAGATTTCCAGCGTCTATGCGATTTTGTGAAAGAGATGAAATTTGACCGGCTCGGTGTATTCTCCTATTCGACCGAAGAAGACACACCGGCGGCCAGATTGCCGGACCATGTTCCAAGCGAGGTCATTGAATGGCGCGCGAACACGCTTATGGAAATTCAAAGGGAAGTTTCCAAAGCGAATAGCGGGAAGCATATTGGCAGTGAAATCGATGTTCTGGTCGAGCGTTACGACGGTAGAAGTGATGTTTATGTAGGCCGTTCGCCTTATGATGCGCCTGAAATCGACGGCGAAGTGTTTATAGCGAACTGCAAAGCCGGTATCGGCGAAATTCAGAAGGTGCGGATTACGCACGCTTATGAATTCGATATGTCCGGGGAGGGGCTATCTTCGTGAATTTGGCCAATAAAATAACACTAGCCCGTATTTTTTTAGTGCCTATAATCATTATTTTGCTGCTTATCAACGTTAACCTGAAGCCGTTGACATTTGCAAATTTTTCCATAACGTGGAATCAAATATTAGCGACACTGATCTTTGTCGTCGCGGCCAGCACAGACGCACTGGACGGCTACATCGCACGGAAGAACAAGATCGTTACCAACATGGGCAAGCTGCTCGATCCGCTTGCCGACAAACTTCTAGTCGCTTCGGTGCTCATCTCCCTTGTAGAGATGGGCAGATTGGATGCATGGATAGCGATTGTCATAATCAGCCGCGAATTTGCCGTTACCGGACTTCGCCAGATCGCCCTGCTTGAAGGTGCGGTTTTGGCGGCCAGCCCGTGGGGCAAGTGGAAGACAGCCGTTCAAATCACGATGATTATCGCACTTCTGTTGAACAATTTTCCATTCGCCTTTGTCGATTTCCGCTTTGATCTTATTTCCAGCTGGGTGGCCGCGCTTATTACGGTTTACTCCGGTATCGATTATTTCGTCAAAAATAAAAACCTCATTCCCCTTAGCGAATGAGTCAAGATTTTTTTACTGTGAGCATCATTCCTTCATTGCGAAGGAATGATGCTTTTCATTACATTAGGAACGGAGCTGCTGCTGATGCGAGCTGAAATCATTGCTGTCGGAACCGAGCTCTTGCTTGGCCAAACCGTTAATACAAATGCCACTTATTTGTCCCGGGGACTGGCCGAAATGGGGATCGACGTTTATTTCCAGACGGTCGTCGGGGACAATATGGGTAGAATCCGTCAAGCTGTGGAGCTTGCCCGCACGCGGGCAGACGTTATCGTATTTACAGGCGGGCTCGGCCCGACACAGGATGATCTGACGAAAGACGCGCTTGCCGCTTATCTAAATAAGCGGATTGTCATTCATGAGCCTTCGATGGCCAAAATCGAAGCGTTGTTCTCTGCGCGAGGCATACATATGGTCGAAAGCAACCGGAGGCAGGCCAATATAATTGAAGGCTGCGAGCCTCTTGAGAACGATGCCGGGCTTGCGGTGGGCAATGCGATAACCGTTGACGGCACGCATTACGTGCTGCTGCCCGGTCCGCCGGGTGAGATGAAACCGATGTTCGACGGACCGGCGAAAGCGTGGCTTCGTGCCGTATCCGGCGAAGAACGCAAACTTTACTCGCGGCTGCTTAAATTTGCCGGCATAGGCGAATCCAGTCTGGAGCAGGAGCTCATTGATTTAATCGAACGACAGTCGGATCCGACGATCGCCCCTTATGCCAAAGAAGGTGAAGTGGCTATCCGGATTTCTACCAAAGCGTTAACCGAGCAGGCTGCTGCCGTATTGCTGGATGAAGCGGAGGAGCAGATCAAGAAGCGTGTTGGCAAGCACATGTTTGCCCGTGAGGACATTCCCCTTGAGGAAGCTGTAATACGTCTGCTGAGAGCGTCCGGACTCAAGCTGGCCAGCGCCGAGAGCATTACCGGCGGTTTGTTCGCCGAGCTTGTCACTAATGTTCCCGGCAGCAGCGGCGAGTTTCACGGCGGAGTTGTGACGTATACAAATGCGGTCAAGCACAAGCTGCTCGGCATACCGATGTCCCAGCTTGAAGGAACCGGGGCGCCGGGCGCGGTCAGCGAGTCGACTGCTGTTCTTATGGCGGAGCGGATCCGGGAATTGACAGATAGCGACTTTGGCGTTTCGTTGACGGGTGTGGCAGGGCCGTCCGAAACCGAAGGGAAACCGGTGGGCCTTGTATATTTTGCGATTGCAAGGCGCGGTCAGCCGACGCTCGTGCATACCGCCCAGCTCGGCGGAAGCCGCAGCATTATCCGGCTCCGTGCTGCAAAGTCTGCATTTTACCGGCTGTGGCAGATCCTCGCAAAGAACGAGTAGGGCATACCTAAGGAAATAGCTTGTCATAATGCCGGCGATCGACTATAATCGTCATTAGTTGACGGAAGAACCGTGGCGAAGAATACTTTGCTGCGGTTCTTTTTTTTGCTCATCGGCCGATGGGGATAAATAAGAATATATGTTCGTAAAAAGTCTTGTCAACGCAACCAAAACAAGGTATCATTAAAGTATAAATTATGAAGGATGTGGATTCGTTGTCAGATCGTCGCGCTGCGCTTGAAATGGCTTTACGTCAAATAGAGAAACAATTCGGAAAAGGTTCCATCATGAAGCTCGGGGAGTCCACTCATATGCAAGTCGAGACGGTTTCCAGCGGATCCCTTGCACTAGATATCGCCCTTGGCATCGGCGGGTTGCCGAGAGGCCGCATTATCGAAGTCTACGGCCCTGAATCATCCGGTAAAACGACCGTTGCGCTTCATGCCATCGCGGAAGTTCAGCGAGTCGGGGGACAAGCCGCCTTCATCGATGCGGAGCATGCTCTTGATCCGCTTTACGCCAGTAAACTCGGCGTTAATATTGATGAGCTGCTCCTATCGCAACCGGATACAGGCGAGCAGGCCCTCGAAATCGCCGAGGCGCTCGTCCGCAGCGGCGCAGTAGACATCATTGTTATCGACTCCGTTGCTGCACTCGTTCCCAAAGCGGAAATCGAAGGCGAGATGGGTGACTCCCATGTCGGCTTGCAGGCCCGGCTAATGTCGCAGGCGCTGCGCAAACTATCCGGAGCAATCAGCAAATCGAAGACGATTGCAATGTTCATTAACCAATTGCGTGAGAAGGTGGGCGTAATGTTCGGCAATCCGGAGACGACGCCCGGTGGACGCGCACTGAAATTCTATTCTACCGTTCGGCTTGATGTCCGCCGTATTGAAACCATTAAACAAGGCAACGACATGGTGGGTAACCGTACGCGTATCAAGGTGGTAAAGAATAAAGTGGCTCCTCCGTTCAAACAAGCGGAGATCGATATTATGTACGGAGAAGGCATTTCCAAAGAAGGCAGTATCGTCGATATCGGCGTGGAAATGGAGATTGTCCAAAAGAGCGGCGCATGGTTCTCCTATAATGGAGAACGTCTCGGGCAAGGGCGCGAGAATGCAAAGCAGTTCTTGAAGGATCACCGTGATATCTCGGCAACGATTGAGAATCAGATTCGCGAAGCCAGCAATTTGGCGGCTGCTGCCTTGAACGGAACATTCAGCGGCGATGAAGAGGAAGAAGAGCTGGATTTGGATTAGGCTAACAGGTTCGCACATAACGAAAATGACAGACCGAAGAGCACCTGCCCAGGTGCTTTTCTGTTTGCAGGGACTTTGAAAGGAGTCGTTGACCATAATGACTGATCAGGAGCGGGCGGGCGAGGGGATGCTTCTCATTACAGCCGTCCGGCAAGACCGGAAAGAAAGACAGAGGTATCAATTGTATGTAGATGAACTCGAGGAGCCTTTTATATCGGTGCACGAGGATCTGTTAATCAAGTTTCGGCTCATGAAAGGAAGGCAGATATATCCCGAAGAGCTGAGACAGATCGGAGAAGAAGACAGCAATCATCGGGCTTACGTCATGTCGCTCGCTTATTTGGGCGCCAGACCTCGTACTCAGAAGGAAATATCGCGGTATTTATCGCGCAAGGGAATGGATGAGCGTGCAGCCGAGAAAGCGATTGAAAGGCTAATGCAAGAGCATCTGGTCGACGATGTTTCGTACGCCAATAGATTCGCGGCCGAACGGATGCGAAGTCAATTGAAAGGGCGCCGCCTGCTCAGGCAGGAGCTGGAGCAGCGCGGTATTGCAAAGACCACGGCCAAGGAAGCATCGGAGCAACTTGACTCCGAATCGGAAGCCGAGGCGGCGATACGCGCTGCGAACAAAAAGTGGCCGTATTTAAAAGGCGAGCACCGGGATCGAAAGCGTAAACTGGCTGTTTTTTTGCTTCGCAGAGGGTTCCCGGATTCCATTGTTAAACGTGCGGTAAACGAAGCGGGGCAGGAAGCTGATGACGACGAAGAGTGGGACATGCTTGACAATTGATTTTCACAAAAGATAAAATAAGTTTGTATTCTTTCTTACAGAATCGATTTTTCTTCCAAAAATTGATTCAAAACGATTATTTTCGTCAAATTTAGTGTATGAAATCGGGTTAACAACCGGCTGTAAAACAAAATATCGTCCCAAGCGTTTGCTTTGGTGAGCAACGAGGAGGTGAGAAGATGTCGATTTGGACAGTTCCGATCGCTCTCGTTGTTGGCGTAATTTTCTTTGGGATCGGTTATTTTATTCGAAAGTCGATCGCCGAGGCCAAGATCTCAAGCGCCGAGCAGGCCGCTAGTCAGATTCTTGACAATGCGAAGAAAGAAGCCGAGGCGCTTAAGAAAGAAACGGTCCTCGAAGCGAAAGACGAAGTCCACAAGCTCCGTACCGAGGCTGAGAGAGACATTCGCGAACGTCGTAATGAGGTACAGCGTCTTGAGAGACGGCTACTGCAAAAAGAGGAGTCGTTGGATAAAAAGATAGAAACGCTGGAACGCAAAGAAGAGCAAGTAGCCAACAAAGAGAAGCGGATCGAGGAGACACAAGAGCAGATCGATTCTCTCTACAAGCAGCAGCTTCATGAGCTTGAACGCATTTCAAACTTGACGATGGAAGATGCCAAACAGATAATCCTGAGCAACGTCGAGCAGGAAGTGCGCCATGAAACAGCGCAAATGATTAAAGAAATCGAGCAGCAAGCAAAAGAGGAAGCCGATAAAAAGGCGCGGGACATCATTTCATTGGCTATCCAACGTTGTGCGGCGGACCATGTAGCGGAGACGACTGTATCCGTTGTATCCCTGCCGAACGAAGAGATGAAAGGCCGGATAATCGGACGTGAAGGCCGTAACATTCGTGCGTTGGAAACGTTGACCGGTATCGATCTCATAATCGACGATACACCGGAAGCGGTCATCTTGTCCGGGTTCGATCCAATTCGCCGCGAAATCGCTCGCACTTCCCTTGAGAAACTGGTTGCGGACGGACGTATCCATCCTGCACGTATCGAGGAAATGGTCGAGAAATCGCGTAAGGAAGTGGACGAACGCATCCGCGAATATGGGGAACAGGCAACGTTCGAGGTTGGCGTTCATGGTTTGCATCCGGATTTGATCAAAATATTGGGTCGTTTGAAATATCGGACCAGTTACGGGCAAAACGTACTGAAGCATTCCATGGAAGTCGCTTATTTATCAGGTCTGATGGCTGCAGAGCTTGGCGTTGATATAACGCTTGCCAAACGCGCCGGTTTACTGCATGACATCGGAAAAGCGCTTGATCATGAAGTGGAAGGCTCGCACGTGGAAATCGGTGTTGAGCTAGCGAAGAAATACAAGGAACATCCGGTGGTCATCAACAGTATCGCATCCCATCATGGCGATTGCGAAGCGACATCGGTTATTGCCATGCTGGTTGGCGCTGCAGACGCTCTGTCGGCCGCCAGACCGGGAGCAAGGCGGGAAACGCTTGAAACTTACATCAAGCGTCTGGAGAAGCTTGAAGATATCTCCGAATCGTTCGAAGGCGTCGAGAAATCATACGCTATTCAAGCAGGTCGTGAAGTACGCGTCATGGTACAGCCCGACAAAATCGACGACACGGAAGCGTTCCGCCTAGCGCGTGACATTACGAAGAAAATCGAGAGCGAGCTCGATTATCCGGGTCATATTAAAGTAACCGTCATTCGCGAAACGCGAGCCGTTGAATACGCAAAATAACAAGATCGCAAGCGAAATCGGAAAAGTGGCTGCCAGTCAGCCACTTTTCTGATTATATAAGAGGGGTTGAAGGATGAACGTTCTATTTATCGGGGACATCGTTGGGAGTGTAGGCCGCATGGCGGTCAAGAAAGTACTGCCTTCGCTGAAGAGTAAATATAATCCCCATATTATTATAGCCAACGGAGAAAATGCAGCAGCAGGCAGAGGAATTACGGCTCAGATTGTGAAGGAACTGCTGGATGCAGGTGTCCATGGTATCACGATGGGGAATCATACGTGGGACAATAAAGACATCTTCGAGTGGATCGATGAGCAGCCCCGGATCGTACGTCCGGCTAATTATTCGGAAGAAGCGCCAGGACAAGGAGTGGCTCTCATTAAGGCAAACGGCAAAGAGCTCGCTATCGTCAACCTGCAGGGGAGGACCTTCCTGCCGCCCATTGATTGTCCATTCCGTAAAGCGGACGAGCTGCTTGACAGCTTAAGGTCCAAAACCAAATGCATCCTTGTCGATTTTCATGCGGAGGCGACGTCCGAGAAAATCGCGATGGGCTGGTATCTGGACGGGCGTGCCTCTCTGGTGGTCGGTACGCATACTCATGTACAAACAAATGACGATTCGATCTTGCCTGGTGGTACAGCATTCTTGACCGATGTCGGTATGGTTGGCTCCAAGGAAGGCGTGCTCGGAATGGAGCGTACGGCGGTCATTCACAAATTTAAGACGCAGCTGCCTGTCCGTTTCGTCGTCGATGAAGGGGATTGGCATTTTCATGCCGTTCTGGCGGAAATTGATGATTTCACAGGGACTGCAAAGCGGATACAAAAAATAAGATTGACGGAAACGGATTGGCTGATGCTTTAACCGATTGATATGAAACTTTGAAAATTCTCACAATTCAGAACAGTTTGCAAACTATTCACCAAGAAAGAAGGAATTTTCTCGCCTCTCTCGAATACTATCTAAATAGTGGTATCCATCCATCATTCCCGAGGAGGTACTTAACATGGACGTCAATGTATTAAAAGTTTCAGCAAAGTCCAATCCGAATTCCGTTGCAGGGGCGCTGGCCGGAGTACTGCGTGAACGCGGAGCGGCCGAATTGCAGGCGATCGGGGCTGGTGCGTTGAACCAAGCTATAAAAGCTGTTGCCATTGCCCGTGGGTTTGTGGCGCCAAGCGGAGTGGATTTGATCTGTATCCCGGCCTTTACGGACATTGTCATCGATGGAGAAGATCGTACCGCCATTAAGCTTATTGTAGAGCCCAGATAGCGGTATGGAATATACGCTAACCTCTGAATTGTAGACCTGTTTACACTGTAGGCAGGTTTTTTTGCGCGCAGTCGGAGGAAATTTCGGGAGGTAACTAAAGAATGACCAAGCTGCAATCGTTGGATTTTCATTGTGATGTGCTTTACAAGCTGCTTCAAGATGACCGTTTGTCTTTTGCCGAAGACACGGAAGGCAAGCTGGATGTAACGCTGCCGAGACTGAAAGATGCCGCGGCAGTATTCCAGACATTTGCCATTTATATACCTGACGAGATGGAAAAAACGATGACTCCGATTCTCCGCAGCATCGATTTGTTTCACCGGAAAATACTCAGTGAGCCGGATATGAAATGGGTTCGAACGTCGGAAGATATCAGGAGTCTTCAATCCAGCGGCAAGATCGGCGCCATGCTGTCTCTTGAAGGTGCGGACGGGCTTCAAGGCGATTTGGCCATGCTGAGGATTTTGTTTCATCTGGGGGTACGGGCAGCCGGCTTGACGTGGAATAGGGCCAATTGGGGTGCTGACGGCGTTATGGAGCCGAGACAAGGCGGACTGACAGCCAAAGGGCGTGAATTTGTACAAGAATGTAATAATTTGGGTATACTATTAGATGTATCTCATTTGTCCGAGCGGTCATTTTGGGACATGCTGGAGACGGCGACCAAGCCAGTGATCGCCTCACATTCCAATTCGCGCGTTTTATGCGATCATCCGCGCAATCTGACGGACGAACAAATCAAAGCGCTTATCGCGAAGGACGGGCTGATCGGTATTACGTTCGTCCCTTATTTTATCCGTGCGGAAGGGGCGGCATCGGTTGACGATGTTCTGAAGCATATCGAGCGCATGTGCGAGCTTGGCGGAGAGCATCAGCTAATGTTTGGCTCCGACTTCGATGGCATCGATTCGCATGTAATCGGCCTTTCGCATCCCGGGGAGCTGCCCGGTTTGAAGGAAGAGCTGCTGAAACGATACAGTCAGCAGCAGGTAAAAGCTTTCTTAAGCGAGAATGCCATGCGGTTTTTGACAAAGCATCTTCCCGAATGATTAATCCGGATGTCTTCAATCTCTTTCCGATATGGATACCATCGAAAAGAACTATGTTTAAAATAGCGTTTACACCTTGCTTTTTAGGACCTACCATCATAAAATTTATGTGACTGTTAAATAGAATTATTTATATGTTGGATGTTGTCGCAGACGCACGTTCATCAAAAAGAGGAGATGGGCATTTTGATCAGTCAATTGTCTTGGAAAATCGGGGGACAACAAGGGGAAGGCGTCGAAAGTACGGACCGTATTTTCTCGACTGCGCTTAACCGGCTTGGATACTATTTATACGGATATCGTCACTTTTCTTCACGTATCAAGGGTGGTCATACAAATAATAAAATTCGGATCAGCACGAAGCCGATTCGCGCGATCTCCGATGATTTGGACATATTGGTCGCATTTGACCAAGAGAGCATCGATCTTAACGCTCATGAGCTCCGTGCGGGCGGCGTCGTAGTAGCCGATGCGAAATTTAATCCCACACTGCCTGATGGCATTAACGCACGTTTATTCCCGGTTCCGATCACTTCGATCGCTGAAGATCTCGGTACATCCCTAATGAAAAACATGGTAGCGTCCGGCGCATCCTGGGCGCTTCTCGGTCTGCCGATCGACGTGTTCAATAAAGCGGTTGAAGAAGAATTCGGCCGTAAAGGCGCGGCGATCGTCGAGAAGAACGTAGAAGCGGTCAAACGAGGCTCGGATTTCGTACTCGACCTTGCCGGCGGACCTCTTGAAGAGTTCCAGCTTGAGCCTGCCGACGGTAAACAAAAGCTGTTTATGATCGGTAACGAGGGTATCGGTCTCGGCGCAGTCGCGGGCGGCTGCCGTCTGATGGCGGCGTATCCGATCACTCCTGCATCGGAGATCATGGAATATTTGATTAAAAAGCTGCCTAAATTCGGTGGTACAGTCGTTCAAACCGAAGACGAAATCGCAGCAGTTACGATGGCCATCGGTTCTAACTACGCAGGAGTGCGTACGATGACCGCTTCTGCTGGCCCCGGACTGTCCCTGATGATGGAGGCAATCGGTCTTGCGGGCATGACCGAAACTCCGCTTGTCATTGTCGACACGCAGCGCGGCGGACCTTCTACCGGCCTGCCGACGAAGCAGGAGCAGTCCGACCTCAACGCGATGGTTTACGGAACGCACGGTGAAATTCCGAAAATCGTCATCGCGCCGGCGTCGATTGAAGATTGCTTCTACGATACGATCGAATCCTTCAACCTTTCGGAGCAATATCAAGTGCCGGTCATTGTTATGACCGACCTGCAGCTCTCGCTCGGCAAGCAGTCCTGCGAACCGCTGGAGCTGGATAAGATTCAGATCAACCGCGGCAAGCTCGTTCGCGACCTGCCTGAGCTTCCGGAGAACCAATTGTTCAAGCGCTACGAGCTGACGGAAGACGGCGTATCGCCGCGTGTCATCCCCGGCGACAAGAACGGCTTGCACCATGTAACCGGCGTTGAGCACGACGAAACCGGTCGTCCTTCGGAAAGTGCGATCAACCGGAAGAAAATGATGGATAAACGACTCACGAAATTGGATGGAATGCTGATCCGCGACGCTGTTCGCGCTGACGCTCCTTATGCCGAAGCGGATCTGCTCGTAATCGGCATGGGCTCCACCGGGGGTACGATCGACGAAGCGCGTACCCGTCTTGAGAACGACGGACTCAAGACGAACCATATTACGGTTCGCCAAATTCATCCGTTCCCGACCGACCTCGTGAAATCTTACATGGACAGCGCGAAGAACGTAGTCGTGCTTGAGAATAACGCGACGGCCCAGCTTGCTGCTCAAGTGAAGCTTAATGTAGGCCAAGCGGAAAAGATTCACAGCCTTTTGAAATACGACGGCAATCCGTTCCTGCCTTCCGAAGTATACAAAGCTTGCAAGGAGTTGGTGTAAGATGGCGACATTTAAAGAGTTTCGTAATAACGTCAAGCCGAACTGGTGCCCGGGCTGCGGCGACTTCTCCGTGCAAGCGGCGATTCAACGCGCGGCGGCGAACGTTGGCCTGGAGCCTGAGAAGCTTGCAGTAATTTCCGGTATCGGTTGTTCCGGCCGGATTTCCGGTTACATTAACGCTTACGGCCTGCACGGTATTCACGGCCGCGCGCTGCCGATTGCGCAGGGCGTTAAGCTCGCTAACCGCGAACTGACGGTTATCGCATCCGGCGGCGACGGTGACGGGTTTGCAATCGGGATGGGCCACACGGTCCATGCCATCCGCCGTAACCTGGACGTGACATACATCGTCATGGACAATCAAATTTACGGTTTGACTAAGGGTCAAACGTCCCCTCGTAGCGCGGAAGGCTTCAAGACGAAATCGACTCCTGAGGGCTCGATCGAGTCTACGCTGTCTCCGCTGGAAATTGCAATGTCCGCAGGGGCAACGTTCGTGGCGCAATCGTTCTCGAGCGATCTCAAGCAGCTGACCTCGCTGATCGAAGAAGGCCTGAAGCATAAAGGGTTCTCGCTCATCAACGTATTTAGCCCTTGCGTAACCTTCAACAAAGTCAACACGTACGACTGGTTTAAAGAAAATATCGTTAATCTGGAGCAATTCCCGGATTACGATCCGGCAAACCGTATAGCGGCCATGAACAAAATCATGGAAACGGGCGGCATGCTGACCGGTCTTATTTATCAAAATAAAGAACGTAAAGCGTATGACGAGCTTATTGTCGGGTTCAAAGAGCAGGGTCTTGCCAACCAGGAGTTGTCCTTGTCGCAAGATCAATTCGACAAGCTGGTTGCCGAATTCAGATAATACGAAGCTTTTTATCGAAGGCATACAGCCCCTGCGGCTGTATGCCTTTTATCGCTTGGGAAATAATAACTGTTAACAGCGAAAGGATGGTCAAACGATGAAATCGGTACCTGTTGGCGTATCTGCGAGACATATTCATCTATCTCAGGAGCATGTGGAGCTGTTATTCGGCAAAGGCGCGGAGCTGACAGTAATGAAGCCGTTATCCCAGCCGGGTCAATATGCGGCTAACGAGACTGTTGAAGTGATTGGACCCAAAGGGGGATTTCCCAAGGTTCGTATTCTGGGACCTGCACGTAAACGGACGCAGCTGGAAGTATCGCGGACGGACGCTTTTACCCTCGGTATTAATCCGCCGGTTCGTGAATCCGGCAATATCGCTGGATCTGCCGGAATAACCATTAAAGGACCGGTTGGGCAGGTAACGATCGAAGAGGGAGTTATCGTAGCTGCAAGGCATATTCACTTCCATACGAGCGATGCCGAACGCTTCGGAGTTACAGACAAGCAGCGGCTTTCGGTTCGTCTCCAAGGTGAGCGGGGGCTTGTGCTTGATAATGTAATTGCCCGAGTATCACCGGAGTTTGCGCTTGATCTGCATATCGATACGGACGAAGCGAACGCGGCGGGCGCCAAAACAGGGGATACCGCGGAAATTATCGGGTAACGGCGATTATATTGACCGATTATTCGATATATGGGATGTCGTTGCAGGTTTAGTACAGTTTCATGCGCCGGGCAAGTATATTCATTAATTGATCCAGGTTACTTACGATCAGGTCGGGTGCCACATCTAACTCGTCAAAGGGCATATTCAAACGATTGACCCAACATACCATAAGGCCAAAAGCTTTTGCGCCTGCGGCATCCCACGCATTGGCCGAAACGTACAGGATGTCTTCTCTGCTGACGCCTAGATAAACGGAAGCTAATTCGTATACCCCTGAAAAAGGTTTATAAATTTTAAGTGAGTCTACGCTTAGCACAGTTGAAAAAAGATGGTGTAACCCGGCATTATTCACCACCGAGTACAGCATATAAGGCGTGCCGTTCGAGAGGATCCCCAGTGGTAGATGCTGTAATTGATCTAAAGCTGCAGCTACTTCAGGATAAGGCTTTAAAACTAAATACTCATTAAGAATTATATTTCGAGTTTGACCATCGGACCGTAATCTTAATGCTTTTAAAGCGAACGCTAAGGAATCGTCCGTTACCTTCCAGAAATCCCTATAGCGTCCCATCAATGAACGCAGCCAGGTATATTCCAGCTGCTTTTTCCTCCAAAGTTCACTTATTTGTTTTCCTTCACCGGGGAATAATTGGTCAATTTTTGATATGACCGAATGTATATCAAACAATGTGCCATACGCATCAAATACAATCGCTTTAATAGGACGCATCTTCTTTCCCCCCTTGTGTATGTTTATGAGAACCTTCAATCTTCAAGTACCGCTATGCATAGGGCACCGGGATGGCGGTGCAATGCCGCTCATTCTTGCTTTATAATCGCGCGCCCTTTTGATATAATCATGGAATGGACCGATATCATTCAGAGCAATTGGTGCACGTATAGAGGAAGGAAGTGAACCACAAGGTGAACAAGGGGAGCCAGAACCCAGCGGAATTGAATCCCGGCAAAGGCGCCAAAGACTACTCCAAATATTTCGACTTCTCGAACGCTAAAGTGGTGAAAGAAGATGACGGTAAAACAACTTACCGGATAAGCGGACGAGAGATCACGATAAATTCCGCGCCGAGCTATAAAGAGGAGAAAAGCCGCGGCAAAGAAGATATAAAGGTGCATTATGAATTTGCTATTCCGCCGGAGATGGAGCAGCTTGGGAAAGGCAAGTTTTATTTGATCACGACTTACGGCTGTCAGATGAACGAACATGATACGGAAGTTATGAAAGGCCTGTTTGAGCAGATGGGCTATCAGGCGACCGAGGATCGCAGGACGGCGGACGTTATTTTACTCAATACGTGCGCCGTGCGGGAAAACGCGGAAGATAAAGTATTTGGCGAGTTGGGACATTTAAAGCATCTCAAGATGGAGAAGCCTGAGCTTATACTCGGTGTGTGCGGATGCATGTCCCAAGAGGAGTCTGTGGTCGGCAGGATTATGCAAAAGCACCCGTTTGTCGATTTGATTTTTGGTACTCATAATATTCACAGACTCCCTCATTTACTGCAGGACGCCATGTTCGGCAAAGAGATGGTTGTTGAAGTGTGGTCGAAGGAAGGCGACATTATCGAGAACCTTCCGAAGAAACGCGAAGGCATGCGCGCATGGGTCAATATTATGTACGGGTGCGATAAGTTCTGTACGTACTGCATCGTACCGTATACGCGGGGCAAAGAGCGCAGCCGCCGTCCGGATGATGTCATCGCGGAGGTGCGTGAGCTAGCTCGTCAAGGCTTTAAGGAAATTACGCTGCTGGGGCAGAATGTAAATGCTTACGGCAAAGACTTTGAAGATATACAGTACCGGTTCGGCGATCTGATGTCGGATATATCGAAGATCGACATTCCTCGAATCCGCTTTACAACCAGCCATCCGCGCGATTTCGACGATCATCTTATCGAAGTACTCGCCGGCCGCGGCAATCTGGTTGAACATATTCATCTTCCTGTCCAATCGGGCAGTTCGGACGTGCTGAAACGAATGAGCCGCAAATATTCGCGGGAAACGTACTTGGAGCTTGTCGCCAAAATCAAGAAAGCGATCCCGGACGTCGTGCTTACGACCGACATCATCGTCGGCTTCCCCGGTGAAACCGACGAACACTTCGAGGAAACGTTATCGCTCGTCCGTGAAGTCGGCTTCGACTCGGCCTACACATTTATCTATTCTCCGCGTGAAGGAACCCCGGCGGCGGATATGGAAGACAATATTCCCGCTGCGGTCAAGAAGGCCCGTTTGGCCAAGCTGAACGATCTGATCGCCGAGCTTAGCCGGGAAAGCCATCACAAGCTGCGCGGGCAATTGCTCGAAGTGCTTGTAGAGGGCGAGAGCAAAAACAATGCGAATGTGTTGTCCGGACGGACGCGTACCAATAAGCTCGTCCATCTGGAAGGGCCTAAGGAATGGATCGGTCAATTCGTCCATGCCCGCGTCACGGATTCGCAAACCTGGTACATCAAGGCGGATGCGATAACGAAACCCGCTGCGGAAGAAGCGGTTTCATAAATTCAGCTCAGTAATTATTGCGAGGAGATGGGGATAATGGCTAACGAACAGACTGCGGCGAAGCAGGAGCAATGTCAGGAGCATGACCACGAGCATGAAGGCGGCTGCAGCATTCCGTCCTTCAGAACAGAGGATATAATCGTGCGTGCGGATATCATGGCCAAAACGAAGGAACTGGCCGATATGCTGTTCACTTCCGAGGAAGTGCAGCACTTTCGCCGCGCGGAGAAGCAAATTCAAGGCAACACCCGCATACAGGATTTGATTGCGCTAATCAAGAAAAAGCAGAAGGAAATAGTCGCTTTCGAAACGACCTTTAAAAATTCCGACATGGTTGCGAAGATCGAGAAAGAAATCGACGCGCTTCAGGACGAGCTGGACGGTATTCCAATTATAACGGAGTTCCAGCAAAGCCAGGCGGACATTAATTATTTGCTGCAAACGGTCGTTTCCGTTATCCGTGACACTGTGGCGGAGAAAATCAATATTGAGGATGCGTCCCCTTCAGATCCGGAAGAGTGTATCGAATAACGAATAAGTAAGCCACCTGCCATTGCCCGGCAGGTGGCTTATTTTAAAAAGATAATATAAATTTTGTGCCTATACCGCCCAGGAAAATCAATCAGAGCAACTAATTGAAAGGTTCGGCCGTATATAGTAAAGTGGATATCCCTTTTTATACCAGGAAGGAGAAATGCAAGTGACCGCAGAGCTTCAGAAATCGAAGAAGAAGAAATGGTTTCGCGAGTTGCAAGAATGGGTACTATCGCTTACGATCGCCGTCGTCGCTGCACTTCTTATCCAAAACTACGCCTTCGCCCAAACGGAAGTGAAAAATATTTCGATGCAGCGAACCCTTGTAGAAGGGCAGCGGCTTATTGAAGACAAAATCTCATACCGGTTTGAGCATCCGAGCCGGGGGGACATCGTCATTATTAATGGACCGGAAAGCGATAAACGGCTGATTAAACGGGTTATAGGACTGCCGGGCGATGTATTGAACTTTAAAGACGGACATGTATATATCAACGGAAAAATGCTTGAAGAGCCATATGTAAAAGGCGAAACGTATGCGAACGGACTTGCGGTGCCTTACACAGTTCCGGAGGGCAAAGTTTTCGTAATGGGAGACAATCGGGAAAACAGTCAGGACAGCCGCGTTATCGGTCCAATTGCGATGTCGAGCATTGAAGGAAGGGCTGTTTTTCGGCTTTGGCCGCTTAATAAGTTTGGTCAACTCCACTGACATTTCATATTTCGTAATGTATCCTGAGGGAAAGAGGTAGAGAATGCCGTTTACATTTTCGCATCCGTTGTATGCGGTGCCGCTGAGACGGATAGCGCCAAAGTGGATGAGTATCACCGGGCTCGTACTTGGCAGTATGTCTCCGGATATGGAGTATTTTCTGGCGATGGAGCCTTATCGGACTATCGGCCATTCCCTGAGCGGCTTTATGCTGCTGGGCTTGCCGCTCTCCATTTCGCTCGCATTTGTCTTTCATACGATTCTAAAGCCTGTGCTCCCGAAGTTTATGCCTGCCGTAGGCGGCTTCGATCATTTTGTGCAAAATCAACTTGGCGGTTGGAAGCTGCGTTCATGGCGCGAGTGGTTCGTATTTACGACTTCCCTGTTTATTGGTTTCTTGACTCACGTCTTTATGGACGGATGGACTCATAGTCAAGGCGGTTTTGTCGATATATTTCCTGTTCTCAAATCGACAATTGCCGGTGACGGGCTATACCATTGGCTGCAGTATTTATCTTCATTAATTGGATTAATAGTTCCAGTGACCCAGCTAGCCGGGCGATACCGCAGTTGGCGTCAATCAACTTCGGGGATGACGTATAAGCAGGTTGCCCAGCCGGATACCCGTAAATGGCTGTGGATTTTCACCGGGTTGATTGCGAGTGTATTATTTACCGTGAAATTGTTGCTTAGCGGACATCAAGTAGGGGCTGGCGTATGGATCGTCGCACCGATGTCGGCATTCTTGTTCGGATGGTTTGCCGTATCGCTGGTTTACATAGCAGGCTCTCGAAGACGACTTTCCGGAGCGGTAAGATCTTTAGCGCTTATAGTAGTTGCAATTATTATATATAAGGTAAGTCTGATCGTGCTGGAACAAAAGCTTTTATCTGATCCGACACTGGAGAATTGGCTTGAGTACCGGCAGTCACTTGTTTATGCCTGGTACTGTTTTTATTGGGCATGCTCGGTTCTTCTGATTATGGCTTGTCATTCAATTAGTAGAAACAAAATATCAACTCTAGGCTTATAAGGAATATAACGGTCAGCTTTCGGGCATCCTACAACCGCTATTAACGGAGGTGTCCGGAAATGAACCAGAAGTTTTGGGTTGTTATTATTGTGCTGATATTGACGGTGGGCCAAAGCGCGCGGGTATCGGCTGAGCCTGATTATGCCAAATGGGGCCGTGTCGCCGTGAAGGAAACAATGAAAAGATTTCACGCCGATATCGTGGATTATAAGCATATAGGCAGACGAACAGAACAAACCGGAGTATTATCGGAGTCATTCCGGTTGATTCTGAAAAAAGGTACCCGCCAATTCGGGGTTATGGTACGGATATCATTCGACCGTGATACGGAACGCATTATCCGCATTCAATTTGTGGAGGATGACAAAGCGGATAAAGCACCGACATTTTACAAAATCATATGAACCGAACCTTAAGCTTCGGGCGTATCAATCATTAGAAAGGCAAACATCTTTCAAAAACTTGAGGAGGGGTAACAGATGATCATCTCAACCACACCCGCGATTGAAGGACGGCCGGTTCAGGATTATCTTGGCGTTGTAACGGGGGAAGCCATTATGGGCGCCAATATTGTGCGCGATTTGTTCGCTTCGATTACAGATATTGTCGGCGGGCGCTCGGGAGCGTATGAAACGAAGCTGAAGGAAGCACGCGATATAGCTTTCAATGAAATGTCGAGCTTTGCGGCCCGGCTCGGCGCAAATGCAATTGTCGGAGTCGATATTGATTATGAGGTAGTCCGTGAAGGTATGCTGATGGTAGCGATAAGCGGTACGGCAGTCCGTATTTAAAATCCCGCTTTGGAAAGTCGACGGCGTCCGCACCTGCTGCGGACGCTGTTTTTATGCGGATGTGTCTGGACATGGCGGGATGTCGAAGGTACAATGCAAAAGAAGAAGCATCCGAATTTACGACTGGACCTAAAGGAGTTGTTACCGAATGTACGGAGAAATTACGGCAAGTGAGCTGGAGACCCGTCTGCGGGAAGGCGAAAAGCTGAGTGTTATAGACGTCAGGGAGCGCGACGAGTGGCAGTCCGGCCATATTGCCGAAGCTCACAGCATTCCGCTCTCTGAGCTTGTTGAGCGTCTGGGCGAGCTGAGCGATTATGAGGAACCGATCTATTTCGTGTGTCGAAGCGGAAACCGCAGCGGCAAAGCATGCGATTATTTGTCCGCGCAGGGTTATGAAGTCGTGAATGTCCTTGGCGGCATGCTCAGCTGGCCGGGCGATGCGGTGACCGGCGATTAAATCCGGCGCTGGGGAGCGGCGACGGAAACGGGAATTGCGGGAGCTGGCCTGCCGGAATTGCTGTTCCCGCATCCGTCAGAGCGAAATTCAATAAAATCGATTGAAGCATCGTCATAATGGCGGTGCTCTTTTTATTGCCACCAAGGCAGGTGGTTCACTAATAAAATCATCTGCGCGAATGACATGCCGCTTTTCGCCATATAGTGGAAGGGTAGGACATACATGACGAGCCGGACAGGCGGGAATCGCCAGTTGATAGCGGAGGAGGGGTGAAGGTGACAGAGCACCCTGGAGCTGATGTACTTGACCTGCGGATTCAAGGAATGAGCTGCACGGCATGTGCATCCAGGATTGAGAAGGCGATCGGAAAAATGAAGGGCGTCTTAGGAATTACCGTACATTATGCAGGCAAATCTGCGAATATTCAATATGCGCCGGACGTCATCACTCCCGCGGGCATTATCGAACGAATAGGTCAACTGGGCTTTCAAGCTGTACCGTTCGGCCGAGCCCAGAGCGGGTTGTCGGAAATGGCTTCACTGCGTTTGCGGGTCATCGTCTCCGTTCTCCTCACGCTTCCGCTCCTCTGGCCGATGGCTCATCATTTCACCTTTATGCGCGGTATCCCGGTTCCGCTGGCCCTTCAGGAGCCGCTGCTGCAGTTTGCGCTTGCATCGATTGTACAATTTTTTATCGGAATGCCTTTTTATTTTAACGCTTATTTCGCTTTGAGAGAACGGACCGCCAACATGGATGTTCTGGTGGCGGTCGGCACAACCGCTGCCTTCGGATACAGTTATTATGCAATGATGAAAGGATTACCGCTATATTTTGAGACCTCGGCGGTCGTCATTGCCGCTGTCCTGCTTGGCAAGCTGCTTGAAGCATCGGCTGCCGAGCGCGTCATGCATGAGAACGAGGCGTTTACGATGCTGCTGGCAAAGGATGCCGTGGTGGTGCGCGGCGTCTTAAGGGAGCGGATACCGGTGGAGCGTATCAGGCCTGGAGAACTGCTGCTTGCGGAGCCCGGTGTACCTGTGCCTGCGGACGGTATCGTGATCGAAGGCGATGCGTCCGTAGATGAATCGCTCTTGACGGGTGAAAGCATGCCCATTGCAAAAGGTGCCGGGGATTACGTATATGCCGGGACCATCGTTCACGATTCCGGGATGCTTATCCGGGCCGCCGCCGTCGGCGGAGGAACGATGCTCAGCCGAATCGCTGCGCTTACGCGGCAAGCCCAATCGACGAAATCCTCGATCGGAAGAAAGGTCGACCGGCTCGCTGCCGTGTTCGTGCCGACCATGCTCGGATTGTCGGCGGGAACGCTCCTGCTCTGGCTCCTGGTGATCAAGCCGGGTGACGCCGGCGCCGCAGCTGTTCATGCGCTGGCTGTCCTGCTTGCCGCTTGTCCGTGCGCACTCGGCTTGGCGGCGCCGATCTCGCTTGTGCTGGCTTCCGGCAAGCTTGCCCGGCGCGGGATCGTCCTGAAAGAAGCGGAGGCGCTGGAGCGGCTGGCTCAACTGGATATAATCGTCCTTGACAAGACGGGCACGTTAACGGAGGGCAGGCCGGCTTTAACCGGTATATCCGCCGCTTGCGGTTCACCTTCCTCGCTGCTGCGGCTGGCAGCAGCGGCTGAGGCTGGTGCCAGGCATCCGTTCGCATTGGCGATTATGGATGCTGCACGTCGCCGCCGGATCGACGTGCCGGAGGCGACGGCGTTCAAGTCCGAGCTCGGTAAAGGGATTCATGCGAAAGTCGAAGGCAAGAGGGTCGAGCTGGGCAATTCCCGTTATGCAGCTGAGCAAGGATGGGAGCCAAGCCGGATGACAAGCATGTTTGCCGCAGATAAAGAGAAATCCGGCGAAACGGTCATTTATGCGGCAGTGGATGGTGAATGTGCCGGTGCGTTTTCTTTCGCCGACAGTGTCAAAAGCTCATCGCCCAAAGCCGTCAGAGCACTGCAAAAGGCCGGAATCTCCGTTCTACTCGCCACGGGCGACCACACCTGCGCCGCGGAGCACGCGGCTCGTGCTGCCGGGATATCCGTCGTTCATGCAGGCATGCTGCCGGAGGATAAAACGGAACTGATACGCCGTCTTCAGAGAGAGGGGCGCGTCGTAGGCATGGCCGGCGACGGATGGAACGATGCCCCGGCGCTCGCAGCAGCCGATGTGGGCATTGCCATGGCCAGCAGCATGGATGCGGCGCTGAGCGCCGGGCATATAACACTGCTGCGGCCCGGTCTTACGGGGATCTGCGAGGCGCTGAGCATCAGCCGTCTGACGGTTCGGAACATCCGGCAAAACCTGGGCTTCGCTTTTATGTATAATGCAATCGTAATCCCTTTCGCTGCATTCGGAGGACTCAGACCCTGGATGGCGGGCACCGCTATGGCTTTGAGCTCCGTTTCCGTAGTCTGCAATGCGCTGCGGCTTAATCGACAAATGCGCAGAGTTCTTCAGGACAAGGGAAACTGAGGATATGAAGAAATTGCAAGCATCGCATAACCGGGTATAAATTTGGTGTCGCATGAGTCCGTTAATAATTGGAGGTGCAAGCGATGCCGGCGGAGGAATGGGGGCTGATCGTGTTGACCGGGCTGCTGAGCGCGCCGCATTGTATGGGTATGTGCGGAGGGATTATCTCGGCCGTATCCTTGCAAACGGAAGAATCTGCCCGCAGCGCTGTTTTGTATTACAACACAGGCCGAATTATTTCTTATAGCATACTGGGTTTGGTTATGGGCGCCGTCGGTTCCTTTGTCGAAACGGCAGGCAAGCTGGCAGGCATGCAGGGCATAGCATCTATTGCCGGAGGACTGTTTGTGCTTCTATGGCTGTGGCGCAGATTTCAGCTTCCTTTCATGGAGAGGTGGACGTCATTTCTGCAGCGGCGGTTTCAGCCTGCCGCGGGGCGAGAAGGCGGTAAAAGAGAGGCAGCGCACATTGTGGCTACCGGGTTGTCATTCGGATTTCTGCCTTGCGGGTTGACGTATGCCATGCAGATGAATGCTGCGGCATCCGCTTCAATCTGGAAAGGGGCTGCAATTATGGCCTTGTTCGGCCTCGCGACGTTCCCGGCGCTGGCGTTGGTGGGTCTGATCGCCGGACGCGCCGGGAAACGATGGAGGCGGAATATGAGGCTGGCAGGAACGGCCGCCGCAGTGCTTGTAGGCCTGCTTGCCATCTTGCGCGGGCTGTCGGCTAACGGCATACTTCCATCCATATCGCCTTGGCTTTGGTAAGCCTAATGCTCCATTTAACGCTCCGCGAGCAGCCTGCGGCTGAATATTACGTTACCATTACCGGTCTCCGCCGTAATCGCTGCCTCCCACATACCTGCCATAAGCGGAACGGCATCGCCCTTGTAAACGCCTGGCGATATTTCCTTGAGATCGAATGAAGCGCTGCCGCAAACCATGCTCGGCATCGTAAGGCTCGCGCTAAGCTTAAAGCCCTCTGCGGGAGCCCCCTCACGATCCGTCAGCGTTACGGTAAACTCGTTGTGGTGCAGAGTTTTTGCAGGATATGCAGATACTTTCATCTCGGCTTTCAGCCCGTCGACCGTCTGGCTGACGACCGGCATAACTCCTTCCGCCGCTCCGGTCTGGGCGTGTATGACGCCAAGAACGGCGACCGCAGCCAATAAAGCTGTGGCACCGATGCCGGTCAGCTTCTTTTTGTGACCCATTATCCCTTCTCCCTCCTGTTTGATCGCGATTCAAGCCAAGCGAAGCTGGAAAACGCACTCTTTACTCGTATGCTAGACAGCTTGGCAAAATAACCCGGCATCCGTGTTGTTTTGTAGGAACTTCCTTTTGTTTCGGTATAGACAAGGTTGAAAAGAAAGTGATATATTTACAGGTGCACAATTGAATAGGGGTAGAAACAGGTGCCGACACAAAGCTGCCGTAACATTTCGCAGCCGCCCTCGGCTTAATAGGGAAGACCGGTGTAAAACCGGCACGGACCCGCCACTGTAAGAAGCGTCGACGCGCTAGCCAGGCTGAATCAAGCTGAAAGCCGTCCGACGACGCGCCAATCAAATGTCACTGATCGGATTGATCGTTCGGGAAGACGTTGGCTGCGTAAGCTTCAAGTCAGGAGACCTGCCTGTTTCGATAAACGCTACCTACGAGGACTTAGGGAGGTGTTGGGGATTGGCTAAGACACGGATTCGGAAACGAATTCCGCCTGACCGGCGAAACGTCTGCAAGCCGCTGTTCTTCGGAACTTGAGCATTTCTGACACTTATGTCGGAAATGCTTTTTTTGATGGAATGATTAGGGTACGGGTTCGTAACAAAGACAGAAATTATTACGTTATTGGGAGAGAATCGAAAACATGAACGCAAACAAAAAATATTCTTGGTTGAAACTGTCAATGATGTTCCTGCTGGCAGCAATGCTGCTGGTTACTGCTGCTTGCGGCAGTAAAAACAGCTCTGCGCCGGCTGCTGACACGAAATCAAACGTGGAGGAACCGGCTACGGCAGCCGGAAATCAGTCGGCGGATAAGACCGCCGCCAAGTCGGAAGGCGCGGCTCAAGCGACCGCCTACCCGATGACGGTGAAAGATGCGACAGGCACCGAGCTTACGTTTACTGAAGCTCCTCAGAGAATCGTCACGCTTGTTCCAAGCGAGACCGAGCTGCTCTATGCCATTGGCGCGGGGGAAGAGGTCGTTGGCGTGGACGATTTTTCCAACTATCCGCCGGAAGCGGCCTCCAAAGAGAAAATCGGCGGCATGGACGCCAATATTGAGAAAATCGTCAGCTTGAAGCCGGATCTGGTCCTTGGCTCCTCGAGCATGAACAAGCCCGTCATCGATAAGCTGCGCGCTTTGAAGCTGAACGTGTTTGCATCCGACCCGAAAACCTACGACGCGGTGATCGAGAAAATCACACAAGTCGGCGCTATTATGAACAAAGCGGAAAAAGCGGCAGAAGTGACCAAGCATATGATTGAAGTTCGCCAGCAGGTGACAGAGGCGGTGAAGGATGTGCCGAAGCCGAAGGTATATCTTGAATTCTCGCCGGGCTGGACCGTAGGTAAAGGAGAATTCCTTGACGAGCTGCTTACTATTGCGGGCGGCACGAATATTGCGGATAAAACGGGCTGGTATCAAATCGACCCCGAGCTGGTCGTGAAAGCCAACCCTGACATCATTGTCTATGCGTCGATGACGGTGAAGCAAGGCGAGAAAAATCCGATTCTGGCGGAAATTGAAAAACGTCCGGGCTGGGAAACAATCAGTGCCGTTAAAAATAAAAAGTTATTCGAAGTGGATCAGGATCCGCTTGTACGCGTCGGGCCGCGCCTTGCCGACGGGCTGCTGGAAGTAGCGAAAAAGCTGCACCCGGACCTCTTCAAATAAACGATGGTCAAATTGTACGTATTCGGAGGAGCAGCCATGCTCCTCCTTGTCGCATCTGCTGTCGTGAGCATGTCTATAGGATCGGCAGGACTTCCGCTTCGGGATGTATGGGGCATTCTCATTCACCAGCTGCCGTGGATGGATGGGGGAAAAGGACAATGGGATGATGGCGACATTGCTATCGTAACGCAGCTGCGCTTATCCCGTGTGCTGCTCGCCGTGCTGGTCGGCGCATGTCTGTCCCTTGCCGGAGCGGGATTCCAAGGCGTACTCCGCAACCCGCTTGCCGATCCGTTTACACTCGGCGTCGCTTCCGGCTGCTCAGTCGGCGCCGCTTTCCTTATTCTGTTCGGCTATCAGACGGTAATCGGAATATGGTCCGTGCCGCTTGTCGCTTTTATCACTGGAATCATCACGCTTGTAATCGTATTTGCTCTTTCCAGGGCACGGGGCGGGGTAAATGTCGAAACGCTGATATTATCGGGTGTAATCGTGCAGGCGTTCCTCGGGGCTTTCGTCTCATTCATGGTTTCCTTATCGCAGAGCGTTGTGAACGAAATCATGTTTTGGCTGATGGGCAGCTTGAGCGGGCGCAGCTGGGAGCATGTTCAGCTTATATTACCGTTCTTGCTGGTCGGCCTGCCGGTGCTCATCCGCTATTCGCAGCCGCTGAACCTGTTTTCATTCGGCGAGCGGCATGCGGCTTACATGGGTATCAATGTGGAACGGACAAAGATGATTGTGCTCATCGTTTCAACGCTGCTTACAGCCGTCGCGGTATCGATCTCCGGCGTAGTCGGGTTTGTCGGCCTTGTCGTGCCGCACCTGCTCCGTCTCATTGTAGGGCCGGATTACCGGATCATCATACCGCTGTCGGCAATAGGAGGCGGAATTTATCTCCTGTGGGCAGATACGATTGCGCGGACGGCGCTCAGCCCGAAGGAAATATCGCTTGGAATCGTGACGGCACTCATCGGAGCGCCATTCTTCGCTTACTTGCTTTATCGGCGCAAAGTGCAGCAAGGGGGGGCCTCCTATGATTGAAGCCCGCAGCCTGGAGAAGGCGGTTGGCGAGCGGACCATTTTGAAACACTTGTCGTTTACGATGGAAGCGGGATTGATGTATGGGATAATCGGTCCGAACGGAGTCGGCAAGTCGACGCTTCTTCGGCTTATATCCGGCGTTGAAACGCCATCGGGAGGCAGTATTCTGCTTGAAGGACGTGAAGCCGGCGAGTATCGCCGCAAGGAACTGGCCAAGTGGCTGGCCGTGCTGCAGCAGGGAGGTTTGGTTTCAGTCGGATTTACAGTTCGTGAAGTCGTGACCATGGGCCGGTTTCCGTTCCAGAATTGGATGGGCGAAGAGAAAAAGGACAATTCATCCCTTATTGACGGAGCGCTTGCAGCTATGGGACTTACGGAGCTGCAGCACCGGCGGCTTGAACAGCTGAGCGGAGGCGAGAGACAGCGGGCGGCGCTGGCGAAAGTAATGGTGCAGGAGCCGAGGCTGCTGCTCCTCGACGAGCCTACCACATATCTGGACATCGGCTATCAGGTGCAGCTGCTGGATACAGTGAAAAACTGGCAGAGGGAGCAGGGTATGACAGTCGTTGCCGTTCTGCATGATTTGAATTTGGCGGCGCAGTACTGCGACAAGCTGCTGGTGCTGAGCGAAGGATGCGTGGAAGCTTTCGGGGTACCTTCCGCTGTAATAGAAACGGATTTGATACGCCGGGTTTACGGTGCCAAAACGGTAGTGCTGCCGCATCCGGAAACAGGTGTTCCGCAGCTGCTGCTGCTTCCGGGTCAGCCCCCGGCCGAACTGGATGGAAAGGGGATAACCAAGTGAGTGAAGAAGCGTTAGCCAAGATTATTGCAGGAATTAGGCCCCTTAACAGAGAGGCCGTTGAAGCGGCCGAGCGGCATCTTGACTCGTTGACGAAGCCGCCGGGCAGTCTCGGCAAGCTTGAAGCGATAGCAATGCAGCTTGCAGGCATTACCGGAGAACCGGCTGCGGACCTCTCACAGCGCGCAGTTATCGTCATGGCAGGCGACCATGGCGTATGCGAGGAAGGCGTCAGCGCTTTTCCCGCTGAAGTAACGGCACAAATGGTGAACAATTTTCTGGAGGGCGGGGCGGCGGTCAATGTGCTTGCCAGACAGGCAGGCGCGCTCGTCTGCTGTGTCGACATCGGGGTGAATGCCGATTTCGACCATCCGCTGCTTATGAGCCGCAAGATCAGGAGAGGCACCGCGAACATGACCCGGCAGGCGGCTATGACCCGCGAGGAAGCGGTGTCCGCAATTCTTGCAGGTGTTGAGCTGGTCGAGCAGCTAGCAGAACGGGGTTATCGGATGTTTGCTACGGGCGAGATGGGCATCGGAAATACGACTGCCAGCTCTGCGCTATGTGCTGTGCTGGGGGGAATAGCAGTCGATGACGCTGTAGGCCTCGGCACCGGCATTGATGAGCAGCGAAGGCTTCATAAGGTGGATGTCGTTCGCCGGGCAATCGAGCTGAATGCTCCCGACCCGAAGGATCCGCTGGACACGCTTGCCAAAGTCGGGGGACTTGAAATTGCCGGATTAGTGGGCGTAATACTTGGCGCCGCAGTAAACCGCTGCCCGGTCGTCATCGACGGCTTCATCTCCTCTTCCGCCGCACTTGCCGCTTCTTTAATCGCGCCGCAGGCTGTACCGTATATGATCGGCTCGCATTTATCCCGTGAGCAGGGGCACCTCAAGCTGCTCGCGCGCATCGGACTGTCGCCGATGATTCATCTGGACATGCGGCTTGGAGAGGGTACAGGCGCTGTACTAAGCTTTCACTTTGTCGACGCCGCGCTAAGTATTATGCGCGAAATGGCAACATTCGAGAGCGCAGGCATATCGCGCGGTTAGTGTTGAATGAAGCATTATTGCTGCATAACGGCCAGCTTGGAGGGGATGAATCAAATGGCGGTCTTTATTACAGGCGGGGCACGCAGCGGGAAAAGCGACTTTGCGGAGCGTTATGCTATGCGGCTCTCATCGAAGGGAATTTACATTGCAACGGCGCAAAGCTGGGACAATGAAATGACCGCAAGGATTCAAAGGCATCAGACAGCGCGCGAGTCAGCCGGCTTCGCATGGCGTACGATTGAAGAACCTCTGGCGCTTGCCGAAACGATAAGACAGCTCGAGAACGAAACGGCCGGCCTGGAGGAGCGGCCCGCCGTGCTGATCGATTGTCTGACGCTCTGGCTGACCAACCAGATGCTTCAACTTGAGCCGCACGGAGATCAGGCGGCTGCCGGTATAACGGACGAACCAACGCTGGAAAGACCGAAAGGCCAACAACACGATCTTGACGCGGTTACGGACGAGCTGGTTAACGCTGTTGCGTCCTATAGCGGCCCGCTTCTGTTGGTAACGAACGAGGTGGGCAGCGGCATCGTGCCGGCGTATCCGCTCGGCCGCCGTTTCCGTGACGAGGCGGGACGCATGAACCGAAGACTGGCCGCCATCTGCGGGCAGGCTTTTCTGGTGGTGGCCGGCTTCCCGCTGGATTTGAAGGCGCATGCCTTCATGCTGGAGGACCGGTGATATGCTCTTCTATTCGCTGCCGGAGTCGCTTATGCTCGCTGCGGCGGCTCTCGCAATCGATTGGGTCGTCGGGGATCCGAAATGGCCAACGCACCCGGTTATCATGATCGGCCGTTTCATCAGGTACCTTGAGCGCCGGCTGTACCCGGAAGGGGTGGAGATGAAGTCTGGTACGCTTAAGCGGAGGGGAATCGTCTTGACGCTGGCGACTACTTTGCTATCGCTTGCTTTACTCTGGTTAATGACGACAATCGCCGCACTCATTCATCCATGGCTCGGATATGCCGTGTCCGCCTGGTTTATTTCCACCACAATGGCTGTGAAAGGGCTTAAGGATGCCGCAATGCTCGTCTACAGGCCGCTGGCTGCCGGAGATCTCGGGCAAGCACGGAAGTACGTCGGATATATCGTAAGCAGAGATACGGCGGCAATGAATGAGAAGGACGCGGCGCGGGCGGCGGTAGAGACGGTTGCGGAAAACACCGTCGACGCATTCGTTTCGCCTTTTTTGTTTGCCTTAATCGGCGGCGCTCCGCTTGCGATGTTATACAGAGCTGCAAACACGCTGGACTCGATGGTCGGATACCGCAGCGACCGGTATGTTCATTTCGGCTGGGCTTCCGCACGGTTCGACGACGTGCTTAACTATATCCCGGCACGCATAAGCGGGATGCTTCTCGCGCTCGCCGCGCTAATCTCACCCGGTCAGTCCGCCGTCCGGGCGGTAAAAGCAATAGCGGTGTTTGCGGGCCGTCATCCGAGTCCAAACAGCGGTATTCCCGAATCGGCGGTAGCGGGCGCTCTTGGTATTGAGCTTGGCGGCCGCAATGTTTATTTCGGCCGCGTCAGCGAGCGGGCCTGTCTCGGTTGGCCGCTAAGACCGCTTGCTGCGATAGATATAGTCATGGCCATCAGGCTGCTTTATATAGTCAGTATAATCGTATTCGCGGGAGTGGTCGGCTTATGGTTTTACGTTCGGTAAGAGAGCAGCTGCAGGCGGCGGGCGCCGCATTGCAGCTCATGACCCGGTTACCCGTTCCGGTACAAATTCCGTTCAAGCCGCTGATCCTTGCGCGAAGCGTCGTCTATTATCCGCTTGTCGGCGCGATCATCGGATTAATAGCAGCCGGTGCGGGATGGCTCCTATCGCTGGCCGTGCCGCCACTGCCTGCGGTAGTCATCGTGTTGATTGTTTGGACAGGCTTGAGCGGGGCGCTGCACTTGGACGGTCTGATGGATACCGCGGACGGGGTGCTCAGCCACCGGCCACGCGAGCGGATGCTAGAAATCATGAAGGACAGCCGCGTCGGCGCTATGGGGGTTATGGCTGCCGTTTTTCTACTTCTGTTGAAATTCGCCGTGCTTGCCACCTTGTTCGAGCGGCAGAACTGGCCTTCTTTGATGCCGGTTATTGCCGCCGCCTGCGCCTGGAGCAGACTGTGGATTGTTTGCTCAATGGCTTGGTGGCCTTTTGCCAGACCGAAGGAAGGTCTTGCTTCGATGTTTGCCGGGGTTCGGGCTCGTCATGCGGGTATGGCGCTGGCAATGCAAGCTCTTGTTGTAATCGTGCTTGGGCTCGCTTTCGGGCAATTATGGTCAGACCTATGGCTGTGGGCTCTTGTTCAGGCAGCCGTGACGCTGTTGAGCGGTATGGTGCTGTCCCGGTGGTTGAACCGTAAATTAGGCGGTTTGACCGGCGATACCTATGGGGCCATGAACGAAATAATTGAAACGCTGCTGCTGTTTGCCGCGCTTTGGCATGTACGCTGAATTCATTTTTATACAAGGGGGGGCTTCCGTTATGCTGGAGCGTTTCGGCCACGGCGGGGACTTGTTGACCGCCCAGGAATTGTTCGGCATTGAAGCCGGCCGGTTTGCCGATTTCAGCGCAAATATGAACCCGTTCGGGCCGCCGGCCTGCGTAGCTCAGCTGCTTGTCAGCTATGCCGGAACGATAGGACGATACCCCGATCCGGCGGTAAGGGGGCTGCGCCGCAGTCTTGCGCTGCATCATGAGGTTGACGAGAGCTGCATTCTGATCGGAAACGGAGCGGCGGAGCTCATCGATTTAACGCTGCGGGCGCTTAAGCCCGCTGTTACCGTGCTTGCCGTTCCTTGCTTTGCAGAATACGGTGATGCGGCAAGGAAATGCGGCTCTAAGGTGAGGACAATATCGCTTTTGCCGGAGGAGCGGTTTCATTTGCCGTTGGAACGGGTTACGGAAATGCTCGGATCGCTGCGGAATGAGGGGCTCGTGGAAGGGGAAGCGCTGTGGTTTTTCGGTTCTCCGGGCAACCCCACCGGTGCGCTTATCGACCCGGATGCAGTGAGACTGCTGCTCAAGGAAGGCGAGAGGGTAGCGGTCGATGAGGCGTTTATGGATTTTGTTCCGGAAGCGGGGAAGTTTAGCCTGCTAACGGAAGCGGCGAACCATGAACGGCTGTATGTACTGCGCTCGATGACGAAATTTTATGCGATTCCCGGCATTCGACTCGGCTATATGTGCGCTTCGCCCGGATCAATTGCAGCGCTTAAGGAGCTGCAGGTGCCATGGAGCGTCAATTCTCTTGCACAGCAAATCGGTGAGGCCGTGCTTGACGAAGGAGAATATCGCGGGAAGACGCTGAGCTGGCTGGCGGAGGAGCGCCCTTGGCTGGCCCGCCAATTGAGCTCGCTTGGGCTCGCTGTCTTTGAGGGAGCTGCTAATTACATCCTCTTTTCCATACCGGAGGAATCAGGCTGGACCTCGCAATCGCTCCAACGCTCGCTTGGGCAGCGCGGAATTCTGATACGGGACGCATCCCTTTTCGACGGACTTGACGGCACGTTCTGCCGCATTGCCGTTCGATTTCGCGAAGAGCATTTGAGGCTGCTGCATGAGCTGCAAGCGTTATTTTCGGATAAAGGCAAGGAAGCCTCCGGGAGGAGAGAATCATAAATTGGGGTCAGGCAGGGGAGGCGCTGAAAAATCATGAACAATGGGAATAATAAGCCGCTCGCACGGACCATAATGGTGCAGGGAACCGCTTCAGATGTGGGGAAAAGTATATTGACGGCGGCGTTTTGCCGGATTTTCAAAGAAGACGGCTGCTCGGTTGCGCCGTTCAAATCGCAAAATATGTCGCTCAATTCATATGTCACCTGGGACGGAAAAGAAATCGGCAGAGCGCAGGGGATGCAGGCCGATGCTTGCGGCATTCTGGCAACGACCGATATGAACCCGATACTGTTAAAGCCCAAGAAGGACATGGTTTCCCAGGTCGTCGTTCACGGCAAACCGCTCGGAGACTTCGCAGCGCGCGTCTATCGCGAGCAGGTTCTCGCGGAGGCGGCTGCCATCGTCCGGCAATCGCTGCAAACGCTGCGTGAGAATTATGACATTGTTGTTCTGGAAGGCGCCGGAAGTCCGGCGGAAATCAACCTGAAGGACCGGGACATCGTCAACATGAGGGCGGCGGACTGGGCTGAGGCTCCCGTAGTGCTTGTCGCCGACATAGACCGGGGCGGCATGTTTGCATCCATCGTTGGAACTCTTGAACTGCTGGAACCGGAGGAGCGGGACCGTGTCTGCGGATTTATCGTCAATAAATTCCGCGGCGATGTATCCCTGCTGCAGCCGGGGCTCGATTGGCTGGAGGCCAAGACCGGCAAGCCTGTTCTGGGCGTCGTTCCTTATCTTCCCGATCTCGGCCTCGAGGACGAGGATTCGCTGTCGCTTGACAGCTCGAGCCAAAGCCGGGGATCGGCTGAAATCTCCGGGTCGACGCAGGAAAATACACTCGATATCGCGGTGCTGAGGCTGCCGCATATATCGAATTTTACCGATATCGATCCGCTTCGCTTCGAGCCGGATGTGCGGCTGCGTTTTATCACGGGCAAGCAGCAGTGGGGCAGCCCCGACGCAGTCATTATTCCCGGCAGCAAAAACACGGTCGACGATCTGCTTTTCCTGCGTGAAAACGGACTGGCCGATTGCTTGGAGCGGCACATCCAAGGGGGCGGTCATACCGTCGGCATTTGCGGCGGCTATGAAATGTTCGGCGAGCGTCTGCTCGATCCGCTTCATACGGAGTCCGACAAGGATGAAACGCCGGGCTTCGGCTGGTTTCCGTTTGATGTTACGTTCGCGGCGGAGAAGCGGACGGAGCGGGCCTGCGGCGATGCGCAAATTCCGGGGCTGGACGGAGTCTATACAGTTGAAGGATTTGAAATACATATGGGTGAGGTGCATTGGCGTGAAGAATTAACGCACTCACGTGTTGAGTCGGCGCCATGCCGTCCTTTTCGCCTGCGAGACATGAGACAGGACAGGGAAGAGCTTGAAGGAAGCGGGGGGGTTCGAGAAGGCAGCAATGGAGATGGCAGAGGGAGCGGTCTCATCGCCGATGGCTGCGCATCCGCTGACGGGCGGGTATGGGGGACATTCCTCCATGGCATTCTGCATAATGACGATTTCCGCCGGGCGTGGCTCAACCGGATGCGAGTCGAACGCGGATTGGAGCCGCTGCCGGCAGGCGTCCGGGTTCATGAGCGCCGCGAAGAAGCGTTTCGCAGGCTTGCCGAGCATGTTCGCACATACGTCGACATGGACCGCATCGGGCATTTTATGGGAATGAACAATATGGAGGCGAAACGGTAATGGCCCAACCCTTCCGCCGCGGGGGCTGCAGAGTATACTTATCCTCTGTTTGGCAGGGGATAAGTATTTGCCATTATGAGGACCGGATTGTCATCAAGAGCGCCGAACCGCTTGAATCTCTCAGCAGCGCCGTGTATGGCGGGGGCGTTGCCATCGCCGACCGATTTGTGAATTGGAAGGTGCCGCTGAGCTACAACTGCTCCGACCCAGTCCACGATATTAGGGCTATGCTGAATCGGTGGGGGTATTCCCAGCTTGCGACAGTGGGACTTATGACCGCGGCAAAATTGACCCATGCTTCGGTCGCAGAAGCAGAGGGAGACCGTTTCTCCATCGTATGCTGTACGACGGCCGGAATCGGTAATGCCGCACGGGCGGGAACCGTCCGCCCTGTTTTTTCCGCTTACAGCGCGGGTACCATTAACAGCATCCTGTTAATCGACGGAAGAGTGACCTCCTCAGCCATGGTCAATGCAGTCATTACGGCCACTGAAGCGAAGACCGCGGCGCTCTCCGATCTCGGCATTATCGATCCTTATAATCACTTGGCTGCGACCGGTACGACGACAGACACGTTCGTCATTGCAGCGAATCAGTCTGAAAAATACGGCGGGGTGCATGCATACGCCGGTTCTGCCACAACACTCGGTAATATGATCGGCAGAATCGTTTATGAGACGGTCCATGAAGCGGTTTCCACGCACATATCATCCGAATAACCGCTGAAGCAGTCCATCCGTGACGGGGATGGATTCCTTCGGAATGCGGCCGAGATCATAAACACCGCCCTGCTGCAGAAGCAAGGATAGATCATTCTCTGCTCCGCCAGTTTCTGCAGTGCATCAAGGTACAGCTTTAGCCGCTGGCTATGCACATATGGAGCCAGAGGTCCTCCGACATCCGGTCCCTCGTCCCAATCGAGACCAAGCCACCGTAAATCCTCGAGAGTCTGTGCCGCAGGTTCCGGACAGGCCCTCTGCTTATCCAAGTCCTCATTCGCAAAAAGAAGAGACCGCCTTGGCTGCGGGCCTGAAGCCAAGCGAGCAATTGGGTCCTGGCATTGCCGATATGCATGAATCCTGACGGTGTGGGGGCGAATCGTCCTCTCATATAACAAGGCCTCCTCCAGCAGAAAAAAGAGCAGGGGGTTGAAGCTCCTGCTCGAAGGTTTATGTGTCGTTTCTATGAGAAATGGCGGAGCTGACGGGATTCGGACCCGCGGTCTCCTGCGTGACAGGCAGGCATGTTAGGCCTCTACACCGCAGCTCCGCGTTTAAGACAAGCAGTATCACAACACGATACATTCACGGCCGCAAACTATTTTTCAGTCCACTCTTCTTTGACGCGGAAAGTGAGGAATACCTATAATAGAAGGTATGAGTGTTCATAGGGAATTGAAGAGAGGAACATTAGAAATGGATAATCAGCATAAGTGGTCTGATGCGTCGGGGCTGCCGATTGACGCCCTGCTGCCTGAGCTGTTGGCTCGATTGTCGGATGGGTCGGCTGCAGTCCTCATTGCCGCTCCGGGCGCCGGCAAGACGACTCGTGTGCCGCTCGCTCTTCTGAATGCGCAATGGCTGAAAGGTCAGCGAATCGTCATGCTGGAGCCTCGCCGTCTGGCGGCAAGGGCGGCGGCTCGTTATATGGCCGCTTCGCTTGGCGAAGAGGTCGGGGAAACCGTGGGATACCGGGTGCGGATGGATACGAAGGTCGGACCGAAGACTCGTATCGAGGTGATTACCGAGGGCGTATTGACCCGCATGCTCCAGTCGGATGCGGCGCTGGATGGCGTTGGGATCGTTATATTTGATGAATTCCATGAGCGTCACCTGCACTCGGACCTTGGACTTGCCTTGTGTCTTCAGACGCAATCGGTGCTGCGTGGCGATCTGCGGCTGCTCGTGATGTCAGCAACGCTCGAAGCGGAGCCAACATCCTCGCTGCTTGGCGGTGCGCCCGTCCTTATCAGCGAAGGACAGGCTTTCCCGGTGGAGACGCACTATGCGCCGAAGCGTGCGGACGGACGGACCCAGGAAGCGGTGGCACGGGCCGTTGCCGACGCGGTCCGGCGCCACGAGGGCGATGTACTTGTATTTCTGCCCGGTGCGGGTGAAATCCGCCGCGTCCAAGGGCTTCTCGGCGCAGCCGGGCTAGGCGGCGGGGTTCGGATCATGCCGCTATTCGGCAGCATGCCGCCGGAGGCGCAGGACCGGGCAATTGCGGAAGCCCCGCCTGGCGAGCGCAAAATCGTGCTTGCGACTTCACTCGCCGAGTCGAGCGTAACCGTGAGGGGCGTCCGCATTGTCATCGACAGCGGGCTTAGCCGTGTGCCTCGCTTCTCACCCCGCACCGGAATGGCGCGGCTCGAGACGGTGCCGGTGTCGGTCGCATCCGCCGACCAGCGGAGGGGCCGCGCAGGAAGGGAAGCTCCAGGCGTATGCTACCGGCTGTGGACTGAGCAGGAGCATCGGCAGCTGCAGCCGCAGAGCGATCCGGAGCTGCTTGGAGCGGATCTGTCCCCTCTGGCGCTTGAACTGGCCGTGTGGGGCATAACCGATCCGGCGGAGCTGGCCTGGCTGGATCAGCCGCCGGCCGCCGCATATACGCAGGCACTTGAACTGCTGCGGGCACTTGGCGCGCTGGATGAGAAGGGCAGACCGACGGCTCACGGCAAGGCGATGACAGCGCTCGGGATGCATCCGCGTCTGGCGCATATGGTGCTGGAAGCGGACAAGCTCGGGCATGGCGGCACCGCATGCGAGCTGGCGGCGCTGCTCAGCGACCGCGACCCGCTGCGCGGCAGCCGCAGCATTGATATGCGGCTGCGGCTCGACGCGCTTCACGGCCGGCCGGCGGGCGCAATTGACGATGCGACCCGCCGGCGGATTGCCGCCGAAGCGAAGGAATGGATGCGCGCGGCCGGCATCAAGCCGAGCGCATCATCCGCCGGCCAAAGCGCTCCAAGCGGCGGGTCGGATATTACAGGCATCCTGCTCGCGCTTGCTTATCCCGAGCGGATCGCCCAGCGGCGCGGCGACGGCAGATTCCTGCTGCGCAGCGGGCGCGGAGCGGTCGTACCCGAGCTCCAGCCTTTGTCCGGCGCCCCGTATTTGGCGGCAGCCGAGCTGGAGGACAGCGGGTCGGACAGCCGGATACAGCTGGCCGCACCGCTCAGTCTGTCTGAGCTCGAGCAGTTGATGGGCGATCAAATCAAGGTTGAATCGGAGGTTAAGTGGGACCGTTCAGCTGAAGCGGTTCGGGCCAGGCGGAAGCTGCGGCTCGGCGCGCTCGTACTGAAGGAGGGTCAGCTTGCGGACGCCGACCCGGCATTGGTGGCTGAAGCACTCATGACGGGGATTGCCGAGCTTGGGCTGGACATTCTTCCATGGACGCGGCAAGCGAGGCAGCTTCAATCGCGCATTGAACTGATGCGTTCGTACAATCCGGCATGGCCGGACGTTTCGGACGAGACATTAGCCAAGAGGCTCCCGGAATGGCTGGTCCCGTATATCGGCGGCATGCGCAGCCGTACCGACCTGGGCCGGCTTAACATGGGCTCTATTGTCGAGTCCATGCTCAGCTGGCAGGAACGGCAGCAGCTGGACCGGGAAGTGCCGACACACCTCGCTGTGCCGAGCGGTTCGCGAATACCGGTCGACTATAGCGATCCGGCTGCCCCGGTGCTTGCCGTGCGGCTGCAGGAGCTGTTCGGCTGGCGGGAAACGCCGAGAATCGCGGGTGGAAAGCTGCCGGTAACCATTCATCTGCTCTCGCCGGCTCAACGTCCGGTACAGGTGACGAAGGATTTGGCGAGCTTTTGGCAGAATGCTTATTTCGAAGTGAAGAAGGACTTGAAGGGCCGCTATCCAAAGCATTATTGGCCCGATAATCCGCTTGAGGCGATTCCGACAAATCGGACGAAGCCGCGAATGTAATAACATTGGGTCATTATCCTGTTTGGGTGGAGGTTTATTGTGATTGCGATTATTGCTTATCTTGTTATTATCAACATCGCGGCGTTTGCCATGATGGGCGACGACAAAGCCCGAGCAGCCCGCCGCAACGGGCGGACGCGCCGTATTCCCGAACGGCGTCTGCTCGGTGTCAGCGCGCTTGGCGGGTCGCTCGGCGGCTGGCTGGCGATGAGGGTTTTCCGTCATAAAACGAAGCATGCCGCCTTCGCGTTCGGACTTCCGGTTATGGCCGTGATCCATGCGGTTCTTGCAGTGGCTTTGTTTCGCTATCTCCTCGAGGCCTAAATGCGAGCCCAAAGGCGATGGAAGAGATTGACTGCCGCCGCTTCTTATGCTATATTATTCACTCGCGCTGTCAACCGAGCCGCGAATGATCGAGTCTAACGGTTGCAGTAACTGACAACCGAGCCGCGAATCATCGCGCCTAACGGTTGCAGTTACTGACAACCGAGCCGCCAAATACCCGCAGTCGACCTTAATCGATAATCCCGTCCAAGCCGCATGAGAATGCGGCTTTCGCCTGCTGTATATGCATGTGCAGGGCGGTGGAAACGACGGCAAGTGAAAAGCGGACTTGCGTTCTAAAGTGCATGCTTCCCGGCATTCCGCCCAAGCGGGCGGAGCTTAAGAGAGAAGTTGTGCGCATCAAACAGAGGGAGGTAACTGACATGTCTGTTCAAAGTGCCTTTCAAGACGAAGCGGAGCGGATCGATAATGTGCTAGGGCACATTCGAAACCAGCTGCGCGCAATAGGCCCCCGTTATACCGGGGATGATTTCACGGAGCAGATGCTCGACCTGCAGAACGAGCAGCGGAGGCAGCGGCTGGAGGTAGCGTACAAGGAGCCTTATTTTGGCCGCATTGATTTCCAGGAGCCGTCGCAGCTGTCTCCAAGGCCGCTTTACATCGGTAAAGCCGGGGTTGCGCATGAGTCCACAAACGAGCTGCTCGTTATCGATTGGCGCGCACCGGTGGCAAGTCTCTTCTATGCATTCAGCGGAGGCGATGCGCCGGTTGCTTATGAGTCGCCGGATGGCGAAGTCGAAGGAACAATCCACCTGAAGCGCAACCTCATGGTACGCAATGGAAAGCTGGAACGCGTCGTCGACAGCTTTGTGCGGGGGCAGGAGGAGGAATCCGTTACCGACGAGTTCTTGCTTTACCGGCTAGGCGAGAGCAAGGATAATCGTCTGCGGGATATCGTTTCGACCATTCAACAAGAGCAGGACCGGATCATACGTACGGAGAAAAATAAAGCGGTATTCATTCAAGGGGTAGCCGGAAGCGGGAAAACGACAGTAGCGCTTCACCGGCTGGCTTATTTGCTGTATCGGTACGCGGACCGGATCCGTGCCGAACGGATGGTTATTTTTGCGCCGAACCGGATGTTCCTGGATTATATTTCCGGAGTGCTGCCTGAACTCGGCGTCGGAGACATTGTGCAGACGACTTATGCCGAGTGGGCGCTTGAGCGGCTTCAAAAAGAGGTCCGTCTCGATGAGGCATCGGATACGATGGCATACTGGTTCGAGCAGCCGCGCAGCAGGGAAGAGATGGAACGGGCGCCGGGGCGGATTAAGGGCAGCATGCAGTTTAAGCAAGCTGTCGACTTGAAGCTGGAGCAGCTGGAAGCTTCGCTCCTGCCTCAGCAGCCCTTCGAGCCGATTGAGGGCTTAGTGCTCCTGCCGGTGGCGATCCGGGAATGGCTGATCACCGATTACAGCGGCGAGCCCTTTATGAAACGGCGCGAGCGGCTGGTCAGCAGGCTTAAGCGGTGGCTGGAATCGGAGTGGAAGGCGCGGCGCTACACCGACCGGAAATTAAAAAGCAAAGCGAACGCCAAACTGAACGCCTATTGCAAAAAGATCCCGTCCTTCACGGCGGCGCAGCTGTATAGTTCGCTTCTCAGCGACGAGGCAGCCGCACATATGGTGCCGGGCGGCATAAGGTCGGCTACGGTTAAAGGGCTGAAGCAAAACAAAGTCCAGCCGGAGGATTTGGCGCCGCTTGTCTATATCCAGCTGCGTCTATATGGGCTTGATCAGCCGGTATATGACCATATCGTCATCGACGAGGCGCAGGATTACTCGCCTTTTCAGCTGGAATCGCTCAAGCTGTGCCAGCGCGGTTCGTCCATGACGGTGCTTGGCGATTTGCAGCAGGGGATTCACGGTTATACCGGGATCAACAGCTGGATTGAAATGACCGCATTGTTCGATGTAGGGGAGAGCGGGTACTTCGAGCTAGACCGAAGCTACCGTTCAACAATGGAAATCATTGATTTCGCCAACCGTGTTCTTGGTACAATGGGAGAAGGCGTTAAACCGGCCGTCCCGGTCTTCCGCAGCGGAGAGCCGGTTGACGTGGAAGAGGCGGCATCGAATTCCGACCGGTTAGAGCGGATCGTCCGGACGATTCGTGATTGGCAGAACGCCGGCAGCTACAGAACGATCGCCGTTCTGGGACGCACCGCAAAATCCTGTCAGGAAATCGCCGGGCGGCTTGCGACGGAAGGACTGGAAGCGGTTCTCATCCAAAGCAAGCAGGAAGCGTACGGAGGCGGCCTAACGGTCGTCCCCGCATATTTAGCCAAAGGGCTGGAATTTGACGCCGTTCTGATTGCCGATGCAGACAGCCACAGCTTCGGCGGGAACGATGCAAAGCTGTTATACGTCGGCTGCACCCGCGCCCTGCATAAGCTGAAGCTCCTTTATAACGGCACGATAACGCAGCTTTTGGCTGCTTCGACAGACGCTCATTCATAGATGCTTACCCCGCCGCAAGGCGGGTTTTTTGTTATTTGTGCATCCCCGGGTAAAGATAATCGTACTTACAGATACGGACAGATAGAAGGGAATGTAGCGATGATGGAATCAAGAGAGGAGCTTCAATCGGCTTTGGCCGATATCGTGAAGTGGGAGCGGCAGCAGAAGGATATATGGTTTTGGGAAAAGCTCGGCCGCATCCCGTTCATGCTGCTGGATAAGCTGACTCCGCGTTTTCTTCAGGAAAAGATCGGTCAAGCCGTTGATGAAATCGGCAGCTTCCTGCAATCAGGCGGGCGCTATTTGCTCGCTGAAGGCGAGGTGCTCCGCAAGCTGGGAGCGGCATCGCCCGAAGAGGCGGCGGGAAGGCCGCTCGCCGTGATGAATAAAGCGGCTGAGGAGCTGTCGCACAGCCGGGCGGCATTTGCCACCGTGCAGGGTGCAACGACCGGCTTCGGCGGGATTTTCACACTGGCAATCGATATACCGGCGCTGCTCGGACTATCGCTTAAGCTTATACAAGAGGTGGCTCTCAGCTACGGGTACGACCCGAGAAAGAAGGAAGAGCGCATATTCGTCATCAAATGTCTGCAGTTCGCTTCCTCCGACATTGTGGGCAAGAAGGCTGTCCTTGAGCAGCTTGCATTGTTCGGCAAGCCGGAATCGCAAGGTCAGATGGCTTCCCAGCTGCAGGGCTGGAGGGAAGTTGTGGCCGTCTATCGCGACAACTTCGGGTGGAAGAAGCTGTTCCAGCTCGTGCCGGTAGCAGGCATGCTGTTCGGTGCTTTCATTAACCGAAGCACGCTTCAGGATGCAGCGGAAGCGGCGACAATGCTGTACCGCAAGCGCCGTGTATTGGAGCGGCTCGCGCAGCTGGAGCAGCAAAACATATAAGCATTTGAATCTCAATCAGCCGGCTATTAACGGGGAGGTGACGAGGAATGAAGAACGAATATCATCCTATACAATCGCCAAAATTGCAGCAGCAGCTGCAGCACCCCGGTTACCGCTACCGCGAATATGCTCCATGCGAAAGCCTGGCAGCGCATGTCGCTTGTTATTGGACGTTGGACTTTGATGCAAACAACGGGAATCAAATGCATCGGATCATACCGGATGGCTGCGTGGATATTATTGTTGACCTCCGGTCACCCTCCTGCTGGAAAGCCGCTTTTGTTGAGGGGTTGATGACTCAGTTTGAAGTTCTAAGTCTTTCCCAAGCCCAGTCTTTGTTCGGTATCCGCTTTTTTTCGGAATCGGCGCGCTCCATATTACAATATCCGGTCTCTGCATTTATGGGACAGCATGTTTTTTTGGAAGATATATGGGGAGCTGGAGCGCTGCTTATGGTTGAAGAAATTTTATCGGCTGATACAGTCTCCGAAATTATTGAAATCATTGAGCATAAGCTCAAACATTTATTATCTGTATATGAGGCTCAGTCCAATTCTTTGTTACATGCGGGTATCAAATATATGTACACCTTTAAGGGGAGTATTTCAACAACGGATCTGGCGGAAAAGCTTAGTTTCAGTGAACGGCATATAAGAAAAACCTTTACTCGTGAGCTCGGTTTGAGTCCAAAGGAAATGCTGGGAATTATCCGGTTTCAAAGCATGCTGCAGGAGATTTACAGCGGCACTCACTTGAGCTTTTCGGACATTGCGGTAAAATACGGCTACTATGACCAACCGCATTTCATAAAAAGCTTCAAGCGATATTACGGTATACTGCCCAAACAATTATCAAAAACGGACTGAGAAAGTCCGTTTTTTACTATTTTGACAGCAATGAAAGGAGTATTGTATTGATTGACTCCAGTACAAAGGGGGCATTCAATGCCAGTATCCAAGACTGCATCCGGGCCGAGTGAAGCTGATATAAGGCGAATTGTGCCTTGGCTGCTCTATGTCATTTTTTTCTCCGTTCTGAATGAAACGGTATTCAACGTATCTACGCCGAGCATCTCTGAGCAGTTTCATTTGCTACCGTCTCAGGTAAGCTGGGTAGTCACCATTTTTATCCTTTTTTTTGGAATCGGATCGATTGTGTTTGGGAAGCTTAGCGATTTGTTCAGCCCTAAGCACCTTATTGTGATTGGAATCGCGGTATATGCTGCCGGTTCCGTTCTCGGTTTTATTTTTCATGACAAATACGTCATGGTTATTCTCTTTCGTGCCGTTCAGGGACTCGGGGCTTCAGCCATCCCTGCAATAAACAACACAATCATCACTCGTTATTTTACGGCTGCAGGACGTCCGAAAATGTTCGGTTTGGTTACCTCGGCCTTTTCTTGCGGGGTTGCGGTTGGACCGGTACTCGGTGGAAACATTACAAGCCGTGTTCATTGGGCATATTTATTTCTTATTCCGGTCTTTACGCTTGCTGCCATCCCATATTTCCTGAAATTTCTCCCTGGCGAGGAGAGGAAAAAAGGGAAATTTGATTTGCTTGGCGCTGTTCTTGCGAGTTTGGCGGTTACTGGACTGATGTTGTTTTTAACGCAATTGAACCCTTTGTATTTATTGGGTAGTCTCGCAGCGGGCGCTTGGTTTTCAATTCATATTCGGGCACATCCGTATCCGTTTCTCCATACTGCGCTCTTTAAAGACCCATTGTACAGAATCGGTGTCACAACCGGTTTTCTTATGTTCAGCGCGATTATGACGATGATGTTTCTGCTGCCGCTGCTGCTGTCTCAATTATATGCTTTAGATGCCGGGACGATAGGAGCGGTCATGTTTCCCGGTGCGGTCAGTGCGGCATTTGGCGGAAAAATAGCCGGAGATATCATGGTGAAAAAAGGGGCCGGTTATGTTACGTTTATGGGACTCTGTTTGATCGCTCTTGGATTTTCGCTAATTTGGATAAGCGTAGATCAATGGGTATGGTGGATCGCGGCGGCCTTTGCGGTTATGAATCTGGGGTATGCTTTTTCACAAACGTCAATAACCGAAAGCGTATCCTCGACTCTTCGGGGCAATCAGATTGGAATCGGCATGGGGTTGTTTAGCTTAGGAATGTTTATTGCTCAAGCGCTGGGCACAGCTGTGGCGGCAAAATTGCTGGATAGTTCCATGATTGCATTTCCGCTTCACCCGTTCGTAATGGGTACACAGTCTCTGTCGTACGTTAATTTAACGCTTTTAATGATCCTGGTTATATTATACAGTGTTTTTATGTACTTCTTATTTTCGCGGCGTACAAGTCGAACATCTATTAAAGGAGCTGAGAGTCATGGGGATTAAACTCGATATGATCGGGATAATTGTGAAAGACATGAAAAGGTCTTTGGACTTCTATCGGATACTGGGATTGGAAATACCGGAGAGCGCCAACGACGATATTCATGTCGAGGCTCAGCAAAGCGGTTTCCGACTGGCCTTTGACACACAAGAAACGATTAAAGATGTTTATGGCAGTTGGGACGAGCCCGTCGGCCATCGTATTGAGCTTGCATTTCTGTGTGAGAGCCGCGAGGCAGTGGACGAGCTGTTCAGGAAAATAACGGAGAATGGATACAACGGGCACCGCGAGCCGTGGGATGCTTTCTGGGGCCAGCGCTACGCGATCGTGCAGGACGCTGATGGCAATTTAATCAGTCTCTTCGCTTAGCCCTTTCTTTAAATCCGGGTGTCCCGGTACTTGTTTAACTGCAAAAGGCCGGTTCCGCCGCATGCACGAGCTGTGTATGTGCCGAAACCGGCTTTTTCCATGCGCATGCTGTCTGAAGATTGCGCTTCGGCCATCCGGACAAGGAAAATTGAACAATGGAATGTAGAAACGCAGCAAAAACGTGTGTTATGCTAATAACCTGAAAGGGGAAGCGGCAAATGGATTTTATCGTGCATTATTTATCGTTCTTTGTGATTCAAGCAGACGGGCCGGATAACACGGCGAAGACGTTCAAGCATTTCCAAACGCTGGATCAGGAGGAGTATGCGGACAGTGAGCTGAAATCGTTTCTGGACGGAGAGTTTCAGCGTATTTGCAAGCGTCGGGCGGAGCGTCACCCAAGCACGGAGAACGCGCCAACGAAAATTGGACGTTTCATCGCGGAGCCCGGTTATGAGCTGGACAGCAACCCGAATTACAACCTGTTTCAGCGGCTGCGCACCGCAGATTCGCATGAGGAGTTTCACGGCTCTGCCGATGAGCTTGTCCGGCTTTACATGGATGCGGCCGCTGTTCGCGGAGGGGCCTTGATCGTTGTGAAGGCAACGCCGAACCGTCATACGGACGAGCCGCTGCTGTTCATTCTGAAATGCGATTTCGAGCCGAAAATAGCTCGTATCGCTGATGAGAAACAGCTTATTTCGCATGTTGAAATGGCTATCAGCGCCCGCAATATGAAATCCATTCAATACCCGTTCATGCCGGAAGAGGGGATGCTGGAGCCGTGGGAGCTGAAAATCCACCAGGCTTCGCATGCGCGGTATTTCGAAGATTTTCTTCGGTTCGTCAGCTATGAGAAGGCTATGCCGGAGCTGATGAGCGAGCATATGATTACGATGGTCCATGATTATATGGATGAGAAGTGGCAGGGGCAGGAAGGCGAGGAACGGGAGCAGGAAGCGCAGCGGTTCGAGGTATGGGCGGCGAGCGAGAAGCGCGAGCTGCAGGAGAGCTGGTCGCAGGAGCAGGTCGCGGCTGCGGCAGAGAGGCTGATCGTGCATCAGCCGAACCTCAGCGTAGCGTTCAAGCTGGACGGCATTTCGGTGAAAGGACCGTTGTCGGAGTTCGGACAATCGGTTCATTTTGCCACATATAACGGCCGTTATATCGCGCTTATTGAAGGAGATGCGTTTCAGTTCGACCGCAGCGTCTCTCCAGTCGAGCTGCTTCAGCCGCCGGATTTGCTGGAGGTGCTGGAGCTTGTCGGCCGGCAGAGAGAGCGGGGGAGCGAATGCCAACCCCAGCCCGCTGGAGCGGAGGCGGCGGACGACGATGAACCTCCGTTTTGACGCATCAAATCTGATATACTTCTCTGTAGAACCGAAAGCGAGGGATAACGATGGACAAATTATTTTTCGTTGAGCTTGGAATGGGTACCGATCTGCATGGACAGAACGTGACGAAAGCGGCAGTCCGCGCCGTTCAGAATGCTATTCACCATAATTCGATGCCCGGGCTGCGCTCCGTACTGCCGGGTGGCAGCCTGGATTCGATGAGAGTGAACGTGAAGCTGGCGGTTCCGTGCGACCGCGAGAAGCTTGATGAAGAAGCGGTCAAGGCCGTCCTTCCTTACGGAAAAGTTACGGTCGAAGTAATGGATGGCGGAATGGTGACGACAAGCGGCGTCGTACTTCCGGACAAGCAGGATAAGAACGATTTAATCTACGTAGTCATCGCCTCGGTCGAGGTCGGCTATTAGGATATAAAGGGCGGCAGCCGGGAACTCGTATCCCGGCTTTTTCGTGCTTTAGTGTACGAAGGGCAGGAAATATTTTTGTAGCTTCCGCCCATTATACCGAAGCCCCACTCCCAGAAAATGCCCCTCGCTCCCGTAACGAATCTACATCAGGGATGACGGTACGCTATTTATATCAATTAATTACAACCTAATAAATAACGGACGCGACCGGAAATCAGTCGCGTCCTTCTGTTATTGAAGAATTTCCGGCGAAGAACTCCCGGCATCGTTCCGTTCGCAGCCGGACCGTTTGCTTTTACAGCTCCCCTGGACCCATATGGACCGCAACCGCGAGCCGGTTCCAGCTGTTGATGACGTTAATGATCATAATAAGATCGATAATTTGCTTCTCACTGAATTGCGAGCGAACCTGCTCGTATACTTCTTCGGGAACCCCCCGGTCACCTATCCTCGTTACTGCCTCCGTCAAAGCAAGTGCCGCTTTCTCCGCCCCGGTGTACAGCGACGTTTCGCGCCAAGCGTTCAGCAGGTATATCCGCTGCTCGCTTTCGCCGATCTTCCGGGCATCCTTCGTATGCATATCCAGACAGAAGGCGCAGCCGTTCAACTGCGAAGCGCGAATTTTGACCAGCTCCCGCAGCTTTGGATCGATATCGGCGCCCTCCGAGAATTGATTGAATTTCAACATCGACTGGAAAGCTTCAGGATTGGCTGTGCGGTAATTAAATCTCATGGACATTCTCTCCTTATCGGTCATAATTGTCTTTCAACATACAAGACAAGAGAGACTGCCTATTTGTGACACACAACCGCAATTATTTGTACGTCCTGCAACCCTCCAGCTCGTTTCAAGCCTCCGTAATATTCTTCAATTTATCCGGGTTCATCGTGATATACACTCTTGAAATGGCAGACCCGTCCTCCGTATAGGCAAACGTATAGACGGAATAGAGACGATTGTTCCGGCTGAGCAGAAAACCCTCATGGCCGTTAATTCGCCGCGGAACGGATTTCGCAACGCCTGCGTTGTTGGAAATCGAGAAGGAAAGGAGCGCAAGCACGCGGTTTTTACCGTAAATCGGATTGACGGCTGCACGAACTTTGCCGCCTCCGTCGGTAATAAGGATCGCATCATCGCTCAGCAGCTCCATCAGCTTCGAAATATCGCCGGCCATGAACGCGCTGCTGAAGGAGCGGGCCAGTTCGGGCCGGTCCGGCTGAAAGGGCTGCATTGAATATTCGGACTGCCGCTCCAAGGCGATTTTACGCTTTGCGCGGCTGTACAGCTTCCGGCAGTTGACGGTTGTTTTGTCAGTAACCAGGGCAATTTCCTCGAATGAATAATCCAGCGTTTCGCGCAGGACGAATACGGCGCGCTCGGCCGGGGCCAACGTCTGAATAAGCACGAGAAAAGCAAATGCGACATCGTCGCGGCGCTCCGACAGGCGGGCGGGATCGCTTAGATCCTGCTGGGCAATCGGTTCGGGCAGCCACGGACCGATATAATCTACTTTCGTTTTACGGGATGATTTGAGCTCGTTGATGCAGCGGTTCGTCACCATTCTGCCCAGGTAGGATCTGATATTCCGAATATCCTCCGGATTCTGCTGCTGCAGTGTTTCGAACACGTCCTGCACGATATCTTCGGCGTCCTGAATGAGGCCGAGCATCCGGTAGGCGATTGAAAACAGCAGCGGCTTATACTGCTTATACAGTTGACTGAAGTCCATTGCAGCGGCTCCTTTAATTTGAAAGTTTGGAAATGAAGTTCTACCATCGTAAAACAATTGCTGCCTGCGCGCAAGCTTAAAAACCCAAACAAAGAGTTCAATTCGGCAGAATAAACCGGCTTGACTTTGACGCTGCGTTAACGTTTAAAGTTCAGTTGGAGCCGCGTTTCCAAGCGGCTTACACAGTTTCGCCGGACGGGACTGTAGCGCGTTCGCTCCGGTGCAGGAGGAAGAATATGGGATGAAAACGCTCATTAAGAACGGTACCATACTGACGATGAAAGAGGGAGAAGCACCTTATAAAGGCGATCTGTTGATTGAGGATACCCAAATAGCGGCGGTAGCTCCTGAGATTGAGGCCGAAGCCGACCGGATCCTGCTGGCTGATGGAATGGTAATAATGCCGGGGCTGATTAACGCGCATCAGCATTCTCCTATGAGCCTGCTGCGCGGATTTTCGGATGATTTGAAGCTGATGGACTGGCTTGAGCGGAAGATGCTGCCAGCCGAAGCGAAGATGAACCCGGACGATATCTATTGGGGCGCGAAGCTTGCGATGGCAGAGATGATCCGCTCAGGCACAACGGCATTTGCCGATATGTATGTCGGGATGGACAGCATTGCCGAGGCGGTTAAGGAGACCGGCATGCGGGCGTCGCTGTCGCGCGGACTGGTTTATTTGCAGGATGACGGCGGCAAACGAATGCGGGAGGCCGTCGATCTGATCGATAAGTGGTCTGGAGGCGCCGACGGGCGCATCACGACAATGCTCGGACCGCATGCGCCGTATACATGCCCGCCGGAACCATTGCAGGAAGTGATTGAATACGCGAATACGCGCGGCATACCTATCCATATTCATCTGGCGGAGACCAAGGAAGAAGTGGGGATCATCCGCGAGCGGTACAATCAGACACCGACGGAATATTTGTACAACCTCGGGCTGTTTGAGAATTCTCACGTGCTCCTTGCCCATGCAGTCCATTTGACCCGCAAAGATATCCGGCTGCTTGCCGGAATGAAGGGAGGAATTGCCCACAATCCCGTAAGCAATCTGAAGCTGGGCTGTGGAATCGCTCCAATTGCGGAGTGTATGCGGCAGGGTATCACCGTTGGACTCGGCACTGACGGGGCAGGAAGCGCCACGACGCTTGATCTGTTCGAGGAAGTGAAGGCGGCCGCATGGCTGCAGAAGCTCGATTACGGAGATCCTACAACGCTGGCGGCCGCGCAAGCCTTGAGGATGGGGACGACCAGGAGCGCCAAGCTGCTTCGTCTCGACGATGCAATCGGGACGCTGGAAGCGGGAAAACAAGCGGATCTCATTATGATTGACATGAGAAAGCCGCATCTTCAGCCTGTTCATGATGTTGAATCGCTGCTCGCCTACAGCGCCAACGGAGCGGACGTCGATACGGTCATGGCAGCCGGCAAGCTGCTTATGCAGGCACGCAGGCTGCTTACCATAGACGAGGAAGAGCTCTTCCGGGAAGTGTCGCGCCGTGCGAAGAAAATCGTGGCTGGGGTCTAGCTGAACGATTTGATCTCCTGTTTATTCCAGAAATCCTTGAAGCGGCCGTTGGAGTTAAGTAACTCCCGGGGAGTTCCCGCTTCGCGGATCTCCCCATTTTCCAGGAAGAGAACATAGTCCGCGTCGCGAATGGTGCTGAGCCGGTGTGCGATGATGATTTTGGTACACCCGTCCGCCCACTCCCCAAGGTTTCGCTGAAACAGGGTTTCCGTCTCCACATCCAATGCGGAAGTAGGCTCATCGAGGATAACGACCGACGCTTTCCGCATGATTGCCCTGGCAATTGCAATACGCTGTTTTTGCCCCTGTGATAATTTGATTCCCCGCTCGCCCACCTTGGTTTCGTAGCGTTCGGGAAGACGGTTGATAAATTCATCCGACTGGGAGAGGATAGCGGCACGAATGATTTCTTCGTCGCCGGCATTCCCGGAGCCGATCGCAATGTTATCGCGGATCGTGCCGTCAAATAAATAGACATCCTGGGAAACGGCTGCGAGATTCCCGCGCAGCGAATCGATTGTATAAGCTTCAATCGGCAGGCCGTTAATACGAATTGTCCCCGATTGCGGATGATAAAACCTGAACAGAAGCTTGATAATAGTGCTTTTACCGCTGCCGCTTGGCCCGACCAAGGCCACCGCCCAGCCGGCCGGAATGGTAAAATGGACATTTTTCAGCACCTGATGATCCTCGTAATAATGAAAATTAACATTTTCAAACGTGATTGAGGGAGGCGAAGGGAGCAGTGTAATACCCCGTCCATCGTCCTCAGGCTCGGTTTCCATAAGATCCAGGAGCTTTTCCGCGCCTGCCGAAACTCTCTGGAGGGAATTGATGATTTCTACTATGCTGTTAAACGGCGCGGCCGCCCGGTCCAGCAGCGTAATGAAAGCAACGAGTCCGCCCACTCCGATTTTTCCGTCCGCCATCATGAATGCGCCTACCCCTATCCCAATCATATAGCCCAGTTTTTCCGGAATAATGCGAACGGTTTCCCGGACCGCCCACATTTTCTCAATCGAGATCCACAGGGCGATACTTTCCTTGAAAACCTTATTGATTCTCTGAAAAACGGTATGCTCGATCCGGTTCATCTTGATTTCTCTCATTCCGGAAAGCGTCTCACCGAGATGAAAGAACCATTCCCGCCCTAATTCCTGCTGCCTGGTGACGAGGTTCTTGAACCGCTCTTTAATAACAAGATTACTAATGAACTGGAGCGGGCCGACCATAATAGCGATTATGCCGAGTACGGGGTTTACGGAAAGTAAATAAATGCCTACGGAAATGAAAGATATAGGTAATGATATCAATTTTAAAATATCAAATACGACAAAATGCTTGAACACTTCCAGTTCATTATAGAGGATGTTATTTGAGTGCGAGCTGTGTTTATCCTCATGAAAACGGAGCGACAAACTTGTTAGCCGGGTAAGTACCATCTCTCTCATCCGGAAAACGACATTCGTATTTACAATCTGGTTGTACACGCGTTCCATCAAGGAGAAGACCAGACCCATCGCAATAAAAACGAAAAAAGCGGTCAGCAGCTTGCTTAACTCTTTGCCGGGAATATCAGGCGCCAAGTCGAAGAGACGTCTGTTAGTTTCTGCGAACAGCAGCGAGGCGGCCGTCACTCCCAATTGAAGCAATATAACCGTTATATATAAATATTTATACGTAATGCACAGCGTGAGGAACTGCTTGAACCCTTTCCTCCTGATCAGCTGTAAAATACTTTTTTTACGTGCTATCTGCATTTACCGATTCTCCTCTTTCTCAATGATATCCCCGGCTTTGCTCCGTTCAATGGCACCGGAGGGCGCAAAAAAGCCATGGCGAAATTTCACCATGGCCTAAATTTATATGCATATCAAAAATAATCGAAATTTCCAATTATTAATATGCCGCTAAACGGTCGGTTGAGTGAAACGGACAACGAATATTCTATTATGGTTATGGCGTTGGAATGTACGCATTGCACTCACCCTTTCGTAAAATGGTAATCGAATTGTATCGTATTGCATCATTAACGTCAACGAGAAAATTGCTGTAAATGTCAAATCCAGCTTCACTTGACCAGACGTTCGACGCCGCCGCGTGTTGACGAAATAGTTTTGCCGCGCCATTATGGAGGAGTATGGTTGATATGGCGTTAAGGTTCGTGATGAAGTCGCAAATAAACATACGTCTCCGAAACGAAAGGAGGTCAGGAAACTATGACATTAGGTCTTCCGGGCGGGCTTATTAAATTGGCGGACTATTCGCCGGCATGGCCGAAGTTATTCGAATCGGAGCGCGAGCTGATCGCAGGAGCGGTCCACGGCCGCGTGCTGGACATTCAGCATATCGGCAGCACATCGGTACCCGGCATGGCGGCCAAGCCGATCATCGACATCGGAGTTGCCGTGGAGCAATTCGAACTCGCTGCCGCACTGGTGCCGGCGCTTGAAGCGGTCGGATATGTTTACCGCGGGGAGAACGGCTGTCCGCGCCGGCATTATTTTGTGAAGGGGGCGCCCCTGCGGACCCACCATCTGCATATGCTTGAGATTGAAAGTGCGGATTGGCGGAATCATCTTGCCTTTCGCAGGCTGATGAGAACCGAGCCTGAAGCGGCGCAAGCATACATGAGGCTCAAGCGTGAGCTTGCCGTTCTGCATGAAACAGACAGAAACGCTTATCAGGAAGGGAAGTCCGGATTTATTACACGAATGATTGAACAAGCTTAGCGAATCGGCGCCGATGCCCCTACGCCGGGCTTTTTTTGTCGGGGGCCGGTTTCCTCAATCCTCCACCATGGTGTCACAGCGTTGACAGTGAACGGAACTGTCTTATAATTAAGGAGCAAACGGGCAGCAGCCGGATTCACAATTGATTAACCGTGACGTCCGCAAAGGGGGAGCCGCATTGGTCGCAATGAAAGCGCTTTATAATAATTTGCGGATCAAGTACAAGCTGATCGCGCTTATATCGGCCGTTATGCTGACGGTCGGCGTTCTAATCGTAGCCGTACAGCAGATCGCATTCGAGATCTATGACGAAGAGATTTACCAGCAGTCCGCCAAAGCGCTTAATCTGACTTCGTTCAGTATCGAGACGGAACTTAAGAAGATGGAGCAGCTGTCTTTCCGCTTGGCGACGGATGGCCTCATACAGTCCTATTTGACAGCGATCAAGCACGGAGGTTCGAAATACGACCAATTTGTTCTTGCGGCAAAAATCAGGGAGCGAATGGTATATTTGGGCGGTCTGGATAAATATGTTCTGTCGCTCCACATGTTCGATTACCGCAATGATGAATACGTTACCGGCGTGAAGCAGATAACGACGTCGAGCGAGCGTGCGGCGGTCATCGGGAAGGAGACGGCGCTGCGTCAAGGAGGAAATACATGGATTCATCCGGACAAATCCGACGGGGCGCTTAGCGCCGCCAGGCAGATCAGATCATATGACCAATTGAATCTCGAGGCTCTCGGCATGGTTGCTGTCAGAATCGATATGAGCAAATTATTCGCCGATTTCGCCCAAGGGCTCCGCAGCGATTCTGCCCAATTTGTTATAATCGACGGCGAGGATGCCGTATACCCGGAACAGCCGCCCGTTCCCGTGGCAGAATTGAATTCCTATATGAAGTCCAGGCAGGGCTACTCGTTTGTCAGCCGGGGTGGCAAACGCTACTTCCTTGCGTATGTTCCTTCGGGCTACACAAGCTGGACGTATATCAACGTTATTCCGTACGATGGCATTTTCGAGAAAATCGTAAATGTGAAGACCACTGTTTTCATCATATACAGCGTGTTATTCTTATTGGCCGTTCTTATTTCGATCCGGTTCTCCAAAGGAATCACTGATCCGATCGAGCGGCTTAATGCCAAGATGAAACGGGTGCGAACGGGTAATTTCGAGGATTTCGAGGAACCGGACGATGCATCCATCACGATGGATGAAGCGGGTCAGCTTCACCGCAATTTCCGGATGATGGTACGGCGGATCAACGACTTGATTCAAGAGAATTACGTGAAGCAGCTAGCAATTAAGGAATCCGATTTCAAAGCCCTTCAGGCTCAGATCAATCCCCATTTTCTGTATAATACACTTGAGACGATCAACTGGTCGGCCAAAATGAGCAGGCAGCCGCAAATTTCCAGCATGGTGGAATCGCTCGGTTTTCTTCTGCGCAGCTCCATCAACTTAAAGGAACCGTTGATTCCGCTCCGGCACGAATTGGAGATCGTCGGCAATTACATCACGATTCAGCAATACCGCTTTGAGGAGCGGCTCGATTTTCAGCTGGACGTTCCGGAGAATTTACTCGATTGTCCCGTTCCCAAGCTCTCGCTGCAGCCGCTGGTGGAGAATGCGGTTAATTATGGGCTGGAGCAAATGATAGACACCTGTACAATCCGAATTTATGCCTCAGAGCATGACGGCTCAATGACGATTACGGTTGGGGATAACGGACCCGGAATGGACGAGAACTTCCTGCAGCTGCTGCGCAGCGGGAAAGTCAAACCGCAAGGCTCCGGCGTCGGCTTGCGGAACATCGATGAACGGATCAAGCTGCTGTTCGGGGAAGATTTCGGGTTGACCGTAGATAGCGGTAAGGACCGGGGAACACGGGTCTCGCTCAGTTTGCCTTTCGAAAGGGGAGATCGTTTTGTATAAAGTGCTTCTGGTGGACGACGAGCGCATTATTTTGGAAGGTATATCCGGCATTGTCGATTGGAACGCCTGCGGCACCGAGCTTGTCGCGACCGCGCGCAACGGGCTGGAGGCTAAGGAAGTTGTGGAGCGGGAACGTCCGGATATTATCATTACGGACATCAGGATGCCCGGAATGGACGGGCTGCAGCTGGTCGAGCACGTTCACGAAGCCGACCCGTCGGTGTGCTTCATCATGCTGTCCGGACACGGCGACTTTAATTACGCACGCACGGCCATGCGCTTTGGCGTGAAGCACTATCTGCTTAAACCGTGCAATGAGAAGTCGATCATGGACGCGATCAGGGAGATTGTGGAGGATTTGGAGCGCCGCCTGAGCCGGGAGATGTTTCTGCAATCCGTCGAGACGGAGCTTAGGAAGGTTATGCCTCATGCCAGAGAGCAGTTCCTTAAGGAGCTGGTAACGAATAAAACATACGGCCGCCGCGACTGGGACGATTTCAGCAGGATGTTCGGCATACCGGTCGAAAATCAGACGGTCCGTCTGCTGTTATTTCGCCTGGAAGGCGACTATGATTACGAGCATCTGTTTGCGCTCAAGAACATTGCAGAGGACTTGCTGGGGAAGCCGCTGCTGCTTAGTACGACGATAGGCAAGCAGGTACTGATGCTCCTCAAAGACAGTGATGAACTCGAAGCGGTATTTGCGCAGGTCGATTCCATCAAGCGCACGTTTACGAATTTTTACAAGCTGGAACTGACCGCCGCGATCAGCGAACCGGATGAGATAACCGGCGCAAGACGGATGTACAGGGAGACGCTGGAGTGTCTGGAGCACCGGTTTTATTTGGGTGAAGGAAGCCTTATCACGAAAAAAGACGTCGCGCCGCTTGCCGATTCGGAAGCGGAAACTTTCCTGTATGACGAAGAAAATGTTTGCCTGCATATTAGATCCGGACGCTGGAGCGAGGCGGAGCGGGAGCTGGAGAGCTTCTTCGAATCGTTGTCCGGTCACCGCTTCGAGACGGCAATCGTCAAATCATATATTATCCCCCTGTATGTTGCCGTCGTCCGGCAGGGGGACGCGGCCAGTATGAACGGTTACCTGAAAATGCTGGCTCATCTGGATGAGCTGGAAACGCTTCAGGCAATGCGTGAGTTTATATTTGGAGCCGCCAGGCAAATTTGCAAGTCGAACGAGGAGCTGCACCAGCACAAACGGTCGGACATCATCGCCAAGGTTCTTGGGTGTATCGAAGCCAATTTGCCCAACCAGCGTCTTTCGCTGGGCTGGGTGGCGAGCGAGATGCTGTATATGAATGCCGATTATTTAGGGAAGCTGTTCAAGAAAGAAACGGGCGAGAAGTTTTCGAACTTTGTAACGAGGAGAAGAATGGAGAAGGCGATGCAGCTGATCGGGCAGATGGATGACGTCAAAGTGTTCGAGCTCGCCGAGCTGCTCGGCTTTGGCGATAATCCGCAATATTTCAGCCAAGTATTCAAGAAGCACACCGGATATTCCCCGACGGATTACAAACGGTGGTCGTGAATACGGCTTCTCTGTTTTTTGAACAAACGCGACGGTTTTTTGAATTCCCCTTGGCCGGTAAAAAACTATAATTGTTAATGTAAGGGCTGCCAATACAATTAGCTGGAAGGGGATCATTCCATGAAGAAGACGATGCTGCTGCTGCTTGGCTTCACGCTCCTGTTTGCACTCGCAGGCTGCGGAAGCGGCGGCAATAATGAAACCGCAGGTTCGGGGACAACGAACGCCGGAACAACCGGTGAATCGGACAAGAATGCGGAGAAGGCGGAAGAGCCTAAGAACGTAAAACTGCGGTTTGCCTGGTGGGGCGGACAGCCTCGTCACGATTACACGCTGAAGGTTATCGAAATGTATGAGAAGAAGTACCCGAACGTAAATATTGAACCGGAGTTCGCAAACTACGACGACTACTGGAAGAAGCTCGCGCCGCAAGCTGCGGCCAACGAACTGCCTGACATTATCCAGATGGATATCTCCTATTTGTCGCAATACGGAATGAGGGGCCAGCTTGAAGATTTGACGCCATATTTGTCGAATATCATCAACGTCTCCGATATATCCGATAACGCGGTGGCAGGCGGCAAGGTCGGCGATAATTTGTATGGCTTTAATGCAGGCGTAAACGTCGTCAACTTTCAGTATGATCCTGCGCTGCTCAAGAAAATCGGCGTCGACAAGCTGAATCCCGATTGGACATGGGAGGAATATATAACGTTAGCGAACAAAGCGAAGGCGGCAGGCTTGTTCTTCGATACCGGCATGCGTCCTGAGGTGTTCTTCGGATACTATCTGCGCACCAAGGGGCAGCATCTCTATAATGCCGACGGTACGGCGCTAGGCTATGAGGACGATAAGCTGTTCGTCGATTTCTTCAGTCAGACTTCAGGTCTTGTACACAGCGGCGCGGTGCCGAATCCCGATTATTTGGCACAGGTGAAAGGCGTCGAGGATGACCCTTTGGTCAAAGGGAAAGCGATTGGTATCTGGCAGTGGACGAATCAATTCATCGGCCTGCAGCAGGTTGCCGCACGTCCGCTTGAAATGCAGCATATGCCGGGACCTGACAGAACGGCCGGATTATATTTGAAGCCGAGCATGTACCTGTCCGTTTCCAAAAACTCAAAAAATAAAGAAGAAGCGGCTAAATTTATCGATTTCTTCGTCAACGATATCGAAGCCAACAAGCTGATTAAAGGCGATCGCGGAGTGCCTGTATCCTCAAAGGTGAAGGAGGCTCTCAAGCCGATACTGGAGCCGGCACAGGTGCAAGTATTCGACTATGTCGCATGGGCTGAAACGAACAGCACGCCGATGGATCCGCCGGATCCGGTCGGAACTGCGGAAATCATCAATATATTCAAATCCTACAGCGAGCAGATGGCATTCGGCCAGATCAAGCCTGAAGAGGCAGCCAAGAAGTTCAGGGAAGAAGCAAACGCCGTTCTGGCTAAAAACAAATAACAGCAACATTATCGCGGCGGCGGGTGCAGAGCATTCGGCCGCCGCATAACTAAGAAAGCCTAAGGCAGTAGGGGTTGAATCAATTTGAAAATCGCATGGAAAAACCATTTGACGGGATATATTTTCATAGGTCCATTCGTTCTCGGCTTTCTGATCTTTACGCTTGTGCCGATGTTCGCTTCACTATACCTGTCGTTTACAAATTACGATTTATTCTCGCCGCCCAAGTGGGTGGGGCTTGATAATTACGTGAAAATGTTTACTGGCGACCCGAAATATTGGAAATCCCTAAAGGTCACATTTCTCTATGTAGTAGGCGGTGTACCGCTGCGCCTTCTGTTCGCGCTTCTTATCGCCGTGCTGCTTAATACGGCGTCCCGCGCGATAGGCTTCTACCGGACGATGTTCTATCTGCCATCCATTATCGGAGGCAGTGTGGCGGTCTCTATTATGTGGCGAAACCTGTTCGGTGACGAAGGCGTAGTCAATTTGCTGCTCCAGGCGCTGGGTCTGGACGCCGTCCGCTGGTTCGGCAATCCGCTTGCGGCGCTTTGGATGCTGATTTTCTTATCCGTATGGCAGTTCGGCTCATCCATGCTCATATTTCTGGCCGGACTCAAAAACATTCCCGGCAGCTACTATGAAGCGGCCAGCGTCGACGGAGCCAATGCATTCTCGCGTTTCTTCCGCATTACGCTTCCGATGCTAAGTCCCGTTATATTGTTCAATGCCATCATGCAAACAATCGGCGCTTTCATGACGTTCGTTCCCGCTTACATCATTTCGAAGGGAGAGGGCGGTCCCTTGGACGGAACGCTGCTCTATTCGCTCTATTTGTTCCGTCAAGGCTTTGTCTTCTCCAATATGGGCTACGCTTCGGCGATGGCATGGGTGATGCTGATCATTATAGCGGTCCTGACCGCGATATTGTTCAAAACCTCCAAGTTCTGGGTCCATTATGAGTCGAAGGGGGACAGCTAACGATGCGCCTGAAACCGATCAAGTGGTCTCTCTATCACCTGTTTACGGCCGTAGGGGCAGCTCTCATGCTGTATCCCGTCATATGGCTCGTCATGAGCTCGTTCAAGCAAAGCGAAACGATTTTCATTACCGCCGAGTCGCTTATACCGTCTCCCTGGATTTGGAGTAATTATTTGGACGGCTGGCAGGGGGTAGGGGGCTATACGTTTACAACCTTTATTAAAAACTCGCTTGTCATCGTTATTCTTTCGACGATCGGGGCGGTGCTCTCGTCGGCTCTCGTAGCCTTCGGCTTCGCAAGGCTGAAGTTTGCCGGCAAAACGTTCTGGTTTACGATTATGATGGTGACACTCATGCTGCCCCATGATGTCGTGCTGGTGCCGCAATATATTCTGTTCGCCAAACTGGGCTGGCTCAATTCGATTAAACCGATCGTGGTACCGAATTATTTCGGCGCGCCGTTCTTCATTTTTCTGCTTATCCAGTTTATACGGACGATTCCGGCCGAGCTGGATGAAGCGGCGACGATAGACGGCTGCGGCAAATTCCGCCTCTTCTGGCGGATCATCCTCCCGCTGGTCGCGCCGGCCATGGCGACGGCGGCCATCTTCTCATTCTACTGGCGCTGGGAAGATCTGCTCGGACCGGTATTGTATCTCAATAAACCGAGCATGTATACTGTATCAATGGCGCTCAAGATGTTTCTGGACAGTGACACGTTATCCAACTGGGGAGCCATGTTTGCGATGTCCACAGTCAGTCTGATTCCGGTCATCGCCGTATTTTTCGCATTTCAAAAATTTATCGTCGAGGGTATCAGCACAAGCGGGTTGAAGGGCTGATCGGGAAGGAGATACATTTATGCCGCCACTCATGTTTGATGAACAGCATATCAGGGACGTAATCGACCGGGTCGTCGATCGTACGTTCCGTATGGATTTTAGCTGGGACTGGCCAGGAGGGGTCGCCTTCTATGGCGTTGCCGAAGCGTTCGAGGCCACAGGGAAAACGGAATATATCGACCTCCTCAAGGCGTGGGTCGATGAGAAGCTCGAGGACGGGCTGCCCAAGCTGTCGGTCAATGGCGTATCGATCGGCCATTCGCTGATTTCACTCTACAAGGCGACAGAAGATAAGACATATCTGGAGGTTGCCGAAAAAATGGCCGAATATTTGAAGGCAGAGGCTCCGCGCTTCGGCGAAGGCGTCTTCCAGCACACGGTCAACTCGGTTGATTACAATTTCCCCGAGCAGGCATGGGTTGACACCATGATGATGGCGGGATATTTTCTCGTCCGGATGGGGGCATTGCTCGGTCGTGACGATTATTTGGAGGACGGATTGCTGCAGTATCACGGACACGAACAGTATTTGCAGGATACAGTCACCAATTTGTATTATCACGGTTGGGATAATATTGCCGGGAATCATATGTCGGGTATTTTTTGGGCGAGAGGCAATGCCTGGGCGGCGCTTACGATGGCGAAGGCGCTGCCGCTCATTCACGTTACTCATCCTTCGTTCATGATTATCGAGGGCTCGCTCCGGGACCAGCTCAGCTCCCTTGTCCGGCTTCAGGCCGATAATGGAATGTGGCACACGGTACTGACCGACGTTTCTTCCTATACGGAAACCTCAGGCTCGGCAGGTATTGCATGCGCACTGCTTCACACAGGCTCGCTGTACAACAGAAACGTAAACCGTTCGATCAAGGGGATTCTGGAGCAAGTATCCGAAGACGGATCGGTATTCGGCGTATCAGCCGGAACCGCCGTTATGCGCGATATCGACGGCTATCGGGGTGTATCGCATAAGAGGGTGCAGGGCTGGGGACAAGGGTTGGCGCTTGTATTCCTGGCTGACCTGCTCCGTACGTCAGGCCGGGTTTACAGTTAAAGTTATCGGATCATTGTTGATCAAAGGTGCAGTCTCTCAAAATATTGAGAGGCTGCACTTTTTGCTTTCTTGAAGAGTTGATTAATGTTGACATTGACACTAGTGCAATAGTTTATGCTTTGGTCAAGTTCAAATGGAGGGAGTTTTGGTATTGGAAGGTATTAACCAAAGTATGAAGGGAAATAGTTCGATTCATGAATCACTCAGCATGGTGACCCAAGTAAAGACAGCAATCCGAAAGAAACCTCGAATCATTTTTTTATGCTAATATATATTTATCAGAGATGAGGCAGAATACATGCAGCAATATGTGAGGGACCCGAAAATATGAAAGGGGAAAAATAATGACGACGAAAACCATGTCAAGAAGCCGGCTTTGGACGGCCGGCATTATGAGCGGACTTGTCATCTTGTTTATGCTGTTTGATAGTGTAATGAAATTTATGAAACCTGAACCTGTCGTGGAAGGTACATTGGCACTTGGCTATGCGGAACATCATATTGTTGTCATTGGGGTACTGGGGCTTCTTTCTACAATTCTTTACGCTATTCCCCGCACTTCTGTATTGGGCGCCGTGCTGCTAACCGGATATTTTGGCGGAGCGATCGCTACACATATTCGGATGGATAACCCGCTTTTCAGCCATACATTGTTTCCGGTTTATATTGCGATTTTGACTTGGGGAGGAATTTGGCTCAGGAACGATAAAGTGCGTAGACTCTTTCCTCTTCAAAACAGAGGGGATTGAGGAAGTAGAAGCGTGCTGAAGCACTATGCCCGGCGTCCGGTTTCAATAACGGCAAATACGAAGCCACGCTTCGGTCACGTTAATGGGCGTGGCCAATTGCGTGGCTTGTTGCCGGTGAAACCATAAGTATGTCATGATTGCATATTCGTACTTATTGGAAAGCCTCATAAATCAAATCCACTTGACGCATCGTATTGCGGAGCGCCGAGGATGGATCGTTCCGCAGATGATACTCGCTGATCGCGTCCGTGTCTTTAAGCATATTGCCGGTCAAGATGCAGACTGCCGTTTGTTCGGGATGTACGTCTCCCTGCCGCACCAGCTTGCGGAGCCCTGCAAGCGCTGCGGCGGAAGCCGGCTCGCATCCGATCCCGCTTCGATCGATGTAAGCCTTCGCCTCCATGATCTCCTGATCGGAAACCGAGACGGTTGTTCCCTGTGTCAATGTTAATGTCCGCAGCGCTTTGCGCCAGCTTGGCGGATTTCCGATGTTGAGGGCCGAGGCGCGGGTTTGCGGTTGCTGTTCGGAATGGAACTCAATACATGGCGGTAGACCATTGTTACCGCTGCAGCGCATGGATGCGACCATGCGATGAAAGGGGCTCGCGCCTTCCGCCTGCACGACAGCAACCTGCGGCAGCCGCTCGATAAATCCGAGTGAGAACAGGTCCTGCAGCCCTCTCCCCAATGCAGCGGCATTGCTGAGTGCTCCGCCCGGCAGAACGATCCAGTCCGGAAGCTTCCAATCCAGCTCCTGCGCGATTTCATAGATAATGCTTTTCTGGCCTTCGATTCGAAGCGGATTGATTGAATTGCAGACATACAATCCGAGCTCTTCCGCATTCTCCTGCAGAAAGCGGATGCCGTCGTCGTATGTGCCCCTGAAGGTGCATAAATCCGCGCCGTACGCGAGCGTCTGCAGCACTTTGCCTGCGGAAACATCACGGTCCGGCACGAGAACGATAGACTTTACGCCTGCCAGCGCCGCGTACATCGCGAGCGACGACGATGTGTTACCGGTAGACGAGCAGGCGAAGCGGTCATACCCGAGCCACCGGCCGTGCGATACCGCTGCGGTCATGCCGTTATCCTTGAAGGACCCGCTCGGATTTTCGCTTTGCGCTTTTAGCGATAACCCTCGAACCCCCGCGTATTCCGTCAGACTCTCCGACTGGTACATTCCGGTATTGCCTTCATTTTTGCAAACGATCATATGGTCCGGGAGATCCGGCGCAATCAGCTCCTTATAACGCCATACGCCGCTTGCGTATAGCGTATTCCGCTCGGATCGCCGTTCGTGAAAGATCCTCTTCAGCTTATCCGTATCAGGCTCGGAGGCAGCATGGATAACTTGAAGCAGCCCGCCGCAGCTGCAGCTGTACTGCATGGGCGATAAAGACGTTTGTATACCGCATTCTGAACAAGCGGCTCTCATAAGAGCGTTCACCTCGCTTTAACGTTATTTTATTGCTTGTTCCCTTGTCGCCCGCGATCGCTTGCTTCTACAATAGGTGTAATTGATTGATAATTCCAATACAGAAATATTAGTTTATTATAATGAAAAATTATGATTATGCAGAGGGATGCACTTGAACCTGTATGGACTTATTGTGTTTCATCATGTTGCGGCGGCCGGGAGCGTCACCCGGGCGGCTGAGAGACTTCTGATCAGTCAGCCAGCTGTGACCGCGCATGTCCGTAACTTAGGGAATGAGCTTGGGCTAACGCTGCTGGCGCCGAAGGGCAGAGGAATATTCCTCACGGAAGCGGGCCGGCGGGTCGCCGGGCACGCCGCCAGGCTGTTCGCGCTGGAGCAGGATATAACACGCGATATTGCCGCATACCGCTCAGGCGCTGCCGGTTCGCTCCGGATCGCGGCCACTTCGCTGCCGGCTGGCTTTCTGCTGCCCGGCTGGCTCACTGCCTTCCGATCGGTCTGGCCGGACGCGAACGTCACGATGAGGACGCTGAACGCGCGCGACGCCATGCAGGAGCTGCTGCATTACGATGCGGATCTCGCGCTGATCGGAGGCAGCAGGGAGGCTTGCCCCGGTTTGAAGCGGCGGCTGCTCCTGGAGGACGAGCTCTGGTTCATTGTTGCAGCGGATCACCCGCTTGCAGGCCGAACCGTCAATTTAAGCCGTATGGCACTCGAAGGCTTCGTCATGCGCGAGCAGGGAAGCGCTCTGCGCGAGAGACTGCTTGCATTGTTAGAAGCAAACGGTGTGTCGCCGCCGAAGACTGCGCTGAGTGTGAACGGTCTTCATGAAACGCTGCACGCCGTCGCGGCCGGATTCGGTGCGGCCTTCGTCTCGTCATTGGAAGCGAAGCCGGCGGTGGCGCGGCGTGAAATCAGCCGCGTGTATGTCAAAGGAGAGGTCCAGTATAACCCGATCGTCCTCTTGACCCGGGAGGGCGATTCACTGACACCGTTAGCACAGCATTTCGCCGATATCATAACCGGCAGCACCTCTCACCTTGTCCTTGGGGAGCCGTCATGATTCGCGCGTTTCGCACTTCCGCCGCCTCTTCCCGGCGTTTGTGGGCCGCTGCCCTTGCAGTTTATGCAGCGCTCTTCGCTGCATCCCTTCTCATACGCTCGAATATGCCAAGCGCTGAATACGCATCCGATGTCAGCAGGCTGATGAGCGTCCGCGTCTATAAAGTCGTGCATGTCAAGGATACCGAAGATATTGCCGAAGCGTTAAGGGAGGCTGGGCGCAAAGGACTGCCTATATCGGTCTCCGGAGCGCGGCACAGTCAGGGCGGACAGACGTTCTATGACAATGCGATTGTGCTCGATATGAGGGATTACAACGAGGTAATCCGCGTTGACGGGACAAGCAAACGAATTCAGGTGCAGAGCGGCGCCACATGGGAGCAGGTGCAGGAAGCGGTTCAGCAGCTCGGGCTCTCCGTCCGTATCATGCAGTCGCAAAATCTGTTCACCGTCGGCGGCTCTATGAGCGTTAATGTCCATGGGCGGGATATGGGCGAGGGGCCTCTCATTGAGTCGGTTGAATCGTTCAGGCTTATGCTGGCGGACGGGCGAATCGTGAGGGTGAGCCGTACGGAGAATGCGGAGCTTTTTCCGTTGGTGATCGGAGGGTACGGCTTGTTCGGCATTATTCTCGATGCGGATCTGCGTCTTACAGACGATACTGTTTATAAGCAGAAAACAGTGCCGATCGGCTACCGCAATTTCCCGGATTATTTCCGCGGGCATGTCAATGACAATCCGGACGTCGCCATGGCGATTGCACGGTTATCCGTTTCCCCGAATCATTATTTAACCGATATGTTCGTGACGACTTACGATAAATCTGACGAGCCCTTAAGCGGCAGCTTGAAAAAGCTTAACGATGAGCGGTTCATTGGCGCGACGAAATTCATGTTCGGTTTATCCCGTAAGTTTGACTGGGGCAAGGATCTTATTTGGAACTTGCAGAAGAAAGGCTATATGATGAAAGACGGCCAGCTGATCTCGCGCAATAACGCGATGCGCCCGGCAGCGCAGTTTATGGAGTATGCGGATCCCCAGAAGACCGACTTGCTGCAGGAGTATTTTGTGCCGGTGGACCGTTTCATTCCGTTTGTCGATGGTCTGAGGGATATTTTACGGAAGGACGGGCTTAATTTGCTGAATATTACGGTCCGTTATGTGCCCCGCAATGAAGAGGCTGTATTGTCCTATTCCCGGCATGACAGCTTTGCGTTTGTACTGCTGTTCAATAACAAACGTTCGCCTGAAGCGGTGAAGCGGCTCGAGCAGTCGACGCAGAGCATAACCGACCTGGCACTGCGCAACAACGGCACCTATTATTTGCCTTACCAGCTGTTTGCCTCACCCGGCCAGCTCCGGCAGGCTTATCCGCGGGCGGACGAATTCTTTGCCGCCAAGCGGCGGCTGGACCCGGAGCTGCGGTTTATAAATGAATTTTATGCGAGGTATGCGCCATGACAATAAAAACCCGGATTAGGGAGAACTCCGCGCTTAGGTGGATGATGCTCTCGCAAAGCATGATGACGTTCGGATCGGGCATTGTATTTCCGTTTTATTTGATTTTCGTGAAGGAGATCGGCGGCGACTTTACGCAATACGGGATAGCGTACGGCTTATTTACACTCTGCTCGGCGTACTTGAACTGGTGGTTCGGCAAGTCATCCGACCGCTACGGCCGCCGGATCTTTCTGCTTGTCAGCGCATGGGGGACGTCCCTTCTGTTTCTTGCGTTTCCGCTTGTCACCGATATTTGGCAGGTGTATGCGCTGCAGATCGCGATGGGCGCGTTCGGCGCCATGCAGCGGACATGCGAGAAAGCGCTGCTCGCCGATGTGACTGAGCAGGGACGGCGCGGCGAGCAGATCGGCCGCTATCACGTGGGGCTGTCGATTTTCTCCGGCATAGCGGTCATAGCTGGAGGCTTTCTTATCGATCTGTTCACGCTTGATGTCATGTTTTACATCGGATCGCTGATATTATTCGTTAGCGGGTTGATGCTCGCCAGGGTGAAGGTCGTCTAGTACATCGGAGCGTGAAGCGGGAGGGAACGGATGAAAGGGATGAAGGAAAAGCTGGAGTCCTCCGGCGTGTTTGATACTTTCCCCATGCTTCGGTCCATAGCTGGGCCTGACTGGGATGAATGTCAGCCGCAAATACGAAGCTATCCGGGGAAAACGGTCGTGTTTGATGCGGAGCGCTGCAGAATCGCGTCGATTTTTATTCTCGAGGGAACTGTGAAGATCGTGGGATCCGGGGAGAACGGCAGGGAAGTTATCGAGGCCCGCCTTACAGCCGGCGATGTTTGCGCCTTGATGGTTTTAAGCTCGCTCAGCGAACGCGAATATCCGGGTTATATGATATCCGAAACTCAAATTCGGGTCCTGTTTGTGCAGAAGTCCGCTTTTTTGAAATGGATTCAAGTTTACCCGCACCTGTGGAATTATATCTTTGAGAATATATTGGACGGTTTTATGCAGCTTTGGACTATGCTTCACAACGTTCTCTTTGAGAGTGTTGAGAAACGATTGGCGGAGTGGCAACTGAACCCGATCGTGCGGATGTGAGTGTCACGCATGAAGCGCTTGCTGTAGAGCTTGGAACAGCCCGGGAGGTCGTCAGCCGGACGCTCGCGAAGTTTAAAAGAAGCGGCCTTATCGATACGAAGCGCGGGAAGATCAGTATCGTGAGACGCGAGAAAATGAAGGAATTGCATCAGACCGAATGTGAGGTGTATGTTAAAGGTATCATGCACGCGCGCGACAGTACCGTGTTCGTCGTTCTGGGCAGTTTAACTCGCGCTGAAGCAGCAGCAGTTGTTGTAAGAATGCTTGACAAGGACCAGCCAGCGTATTCCTCAGACAGGAGGCAGAGTATTTCAAAGTAAACATCTGTCCCCCGATGAAGCATGGAAGCTGATATTACAATGATAAAACTGCAAAGATTGTTGATGTACGGACTCATGAGGATTATAAGATCGGACATATACAGGAAAGCATTTGTATACCGTTACAGGATATATCCAATAACCCGTTCTCGGTATGCGATAGAAAGGATACTCCACTAATCCTTTACTGTCAAAAGGGGTATAAGAGTTCTTTAGCGGCACAAGCACTTATAGATGCAGGATATAGCAGAATCTACACCATTCCGGGTATAGAACAGTATCCGCCGCAATAAGCCTCGACTAGCCGGCGGCCTCCGCCGGTTCTTTTTTCTTCGTGGCCATTTCCTACGCATGCGTTCTTACTTTTTCAATATTTTTGTCTGGTTTTGAGTCAATTTATGGGGTATTTTCTTGGCACTTACCATTATATAATGGGCTTGCAGCACAGCAGCTGCTCACTCTGGTCTTCAGAAAGACATTCTATGAGACCGTTCTTAGAAAGGAGGGAAATCAAAAGGCCTGCTATTGTTTGTAAGCGTTTTTCAAAACTCGTTTCCTAGAAGAGAAGGAGGTTTTTGGCATGCTGTCAAAAGTTAAACCGTTCAAGGGCTTTATGTTAGCAATGGCATTAGTGTTTTCAATGGTCATTCCCGGTTGGAGTCAAGTGGCATCAGCAGCAGAAACGGCCGATTTCACCCAGTTGAATGCTTCGCAAATGGTCTTTGAAATGGGTGCGGGCTGGAATTATGGCAATCAGTTAGATCTCGCTAACAACGGTACACCCTTCGAAAGCACTCCTAATGTAACGCAAGCGTTCATTCAAAAGGTAAAGGCTGCAGGCTTCAAAACGATCCGTATCCCTGTTTCGTACATGAATTTCATCGGTAGCGCACCTAATTATTCCATTAATGCCACATGGCTGAACAAAGTGAAAACTTACGTGGACTATGCCTACAACGAGGGCCTGTATGTTATTATCAACATCCATCATGACGGGCTCCAAGACTCTACCGGGGCTTGGATTCACGTCAATTCAAGCGACCAAACAACGCTCAGGGCTAAATATCAAAAAGTTTGGCAGCAGATTGCGAATACGTTTGTCAATTATGATGAGCATTTGATCTTTGAATCCATGAACGAAGTAGGTTATGGCAGTGGCAATCCTGACCCCACCTACTATTCAAACCTTAATACATTAAATCAAATCTTCATCGATACCGTAAGACAAACCGGAGGAAACAATGGCGCCAGATGGCTGCTTGTTCCGGGTTGGTATACGAACATTGATTATACAGCAGGCCAATATGGCTTTGTGGTTCCGACGGACAATTACAGATCATCTTCAATACCGAGTTCCGAGAAGAGAATCATGATCTCCGTTCATTATTACTCGCCTTGGGACTTCGCCGGCGAAGAATCCGGCACCATCACCCAATGGGGAGCAACCGCGACCAACACCTCGAAAAAATCAACCTGGGGCCAGGAAGATTATTTGGATTCGCAGTTGAAGTCCATGTATGATAAATTCGTAACACAAGGATATCCTGTAGTCGTCGGTGAATATGGTTCTGTAGATAAAACAAATTTTGATTCATCGAATAATACGTATCGCGCGGCATATGCCAAAGCAGTAAGCGCCACGGCTAAGAAATACGGTGCGGTACCTATTATTTGGGATAATAATTATAACGGACAGTATGGCTTTGGATTATTTGACAGGTCTACTAATACGATCACTCAACAGGGAATTATTGATGCGATCATGAGTGTCATGAACACCACTAAAATGAAGAACGTGACGACAGGGTTATATATTGACGGCATGGGCCGTACCGTAAACAATCAAAATGCTGGCCAATGGAGCGACAGCACCAGCAACAACCAAAGATGGGTATTGGAATTCTACGGCAGCTATTATAAAATCAAAAATGTTGCTACAGGGCTGTATCTCGACGGGCAGGGACTTCCGAGCGGTTCCATTTGCAGACAGTGGAGCAGCAGTAGCAGCAACAACCAGTGGTGGGTTCTGGAAGAATATGGGAGCAACTACAGGATAAAGAACGTCGCTACCGGCCTTTATTTGGATGGCGGCGGCAATACGACTAACGGCTCCGACTTGATAATGTGGAGCAATGATCCAAGTACCAACTTGCAATGGCAGTTTGTTAATCCATAATCACAATACACTAGCCATTCGATTAAAGAACCGTCCGTGAGGTTTAGCTCAAAGATAGAACGGGGGAAAATTGGAATATCAGAACGGCATGGGAAAAAGCCCTGTGCCGTTTGTTTTTTTGTGCAAGCAAGGAGAAAAGCGTTCAGCAAACAAAGCGGATGGAATACCCGCTTAAAATAATGTTCATATGGACTGAATTATGCTACTCTGTAGACGAAGCTAACAGCTGATTTAGAGCGGATTTTGCGCGTATTCTTCTGCCCTGGGCGAATGGGTCGGATCGGCAAAATGTTTTTTCGGATCACCGCTTCAACATCGAGCGGAGGTTCATCACCTCGTGAGCGCAAAAAATGTCTGCACACGTAAACGGCAACCGTGAAGTTGACTTGGTATTGGTGCCGTTTATCCATTAGGGAAATGACGACGTGCGAGGTCATCATTTCAGCAAAATTGTACATGATCATTCTTGCGAAAATCTCCTGGGTGATGGACTCTCGTCTCTTTGCGTGAAAATTTGTCAGACCAACGGTGTACTTTAATGCCCTGAACGAGGTTTCAATCCCCCATCGCATGTTATAAATGGACTTGATTTCATCGGCTGGGAAATCAGCGGCAGAAAGATCCGTAATGATGGTTTCATAAGTGTTATTAGGCAGGAAGAAACGAACAACCCGAAAGGAAAAAGCTCTCCTGCAAATCCAAAAAATCAAAGGTAGATGTGGAAGGGACGAACCTGTAAATCTCAGGATGAGCTTTGACCTCGTTAGTTTGTTTTTTGGTGAGTATCAGATGAATGTCACGATCAAACTCCTCGCTTGCGGGCAAACTTAAGCCCGAAAGAATACCATTGGAATCCAAATCCTTTACCCGTATGACGTAGTTCCACCCTTTACGCTCGACATGCGCGAAATTGTTGTAGCTTTAATAACCTCGATCGGCAATAACAATGGTTTTGCCTTTGAAGGGGGAACGGTCAACCATCGCAGCTAGTGCCTTTCCCTCGTTGCACAACCTTCGCGGCTGAACAATGGCATCCACGTAAAGTCGGTTACATAAGTCATAGGCTGCGTTCAAATGCAGAAGGTTAAAGCCTTTTGTGTCCGGTTGATTTTGAAAATAGGTGTCCGTATCCGCAGGGTCAGTTGCGATAAGTAAATCCGAACCGTCAACGGCAAGCAATCGATAACCTCGGTAGTCTTTGATATCCGTGTACGCTTGCGTAAATTCGTGAAACAAGAATTCCACAGCAGACGGCAGGATTTTATTTCTCTGTTGGACAAAAGCAGACGTGGTTGCGGTGTTTACGTCATACCCCTGCGATTCCAGGAGTTCCTTATATAGGCTGTTGCCTCCCATTGAAATCAGGAGTTGCATAACCGTTTCAAAAGGCAGTTTTTTCTTTCGGGTAAAATCTTTTTCAGGTTATTGACATAAGGTGCTGGTGCGGATGACATTTCTCGTATGAGGTATGTCAGTGTTTCTTTTAGCGAATTCGCGTACTCATTCATTGGCAAAACCTCCTCGTTTTTTCAAGGGGCTTCTCAACACATTTCCACCTACTTATCAAGTCCTTTTTCTCTTTTTCGCACAAAAAAGAGCCGGCTATCTTTTCGATAACCTGCTCTTGTTCTTGATTTTTGGCTATGCGCCTTAACTAAATGACATTGGCCCCTCATTTTGTTTATTTTGCTGAAAGACGGGACCAAACGGTTCGGGGAATTAAGACGCCTGCTTCCGAATGTGACACAGGGTATGCTGACCAACCAGCTCCGAGAGCTGTGCGGATGGGGCTTTAAGCATATCGAATTTATGAACAGCGCCGATTCGGCTGTGCGCCAAATTGGCTGGCAGAGCTGACGATTAATTAAAAATTCTCGGCCCGGATTCAGAAGTATTCCATCCTGTTTAAAACTCCGGCGATGAAACGCGGGGTCCGTCTCTCATGAGACGCTTTATATCTCCTTTCGGACGAACAGGTTTGACCAGTACGAGATTAGTTCGAAGGATTGCAACAAATTTAGACAGATTTTGATCCTGACTCAACTTAAGCGTCCTAAACCTTAAGTCTTATATTAAAATCATGAAAATTCATTATTATCCGTCTATGGATTGTGCACCGGAAATCCCTTTGCGATACTCGTTTTCCTATACATACAGAGACATAAAGAGACCCCCGTCTGCTCATGGTTGCAGAGACGGAGGCCATCTTCTTGATTCGTCAGCATGCCGGCATGGCGGATGGCACAACCCGTCAGCTCCCCTCCAAGCATTGCATGATTAACAAAAAAAACAAATAAATGTAAGCGTTTCAGAAAACAGGACTAATGAATTGTATTTTGGTAAAATAATCAAAAAGTCCTATTCCAAAACAAAAAAACATCGTGTAAATTGACAATACACGACAAATGCATATCATCGTACGACAACGGCAAACCCATTGAAAAGTGGGGACGCAAAGCTATAGGGGCTAAGGTGGATAAATAATGCCACGATGCCTGCCAGCTACCGAATACGACGGGTACCCCCGTCTATTCATATTTATTCTATGATGGACAGGGGTTTTTTTGCGTACAAATAGCCAGGTAGTCCCTAAACGTAAACGTCGGTAGTCATTTGTGTAGTGGGCAGACATACTTTCATGATCTGTCGTGAAACGGCAATTATTTGAGGAGGCTAATCTAATGGGTATTGTCGGAGGAAATTATACAGATGTTAACGAAGCGGTGACCCCGCTTGAACCAGCGAAGCCATACAGCCAGTATGCGCCGGACATGCACGTGTCGGTCGGTTGTATCCCGTGCACCAGAGCGCATTTGTCGGCGGTTTCGGCTGCGCTCAAGGCGGGGGATGCAGAGACGGCACGCGAAGAGATTTCCGCGCTGATGGAGTACGACTTGACCCCGGAGAAGCTGGCCGCGACTCCGGAGAAGGACCGTGAAGTTCTAGCCAAGTATGCTGAGGGTATTTCCGCTATACAGGAGAAACTTGCCGAACCCGTACCGGAGCTTACGGCGATTGCCGCGGCACTCAAAGAGGCAATCCGCTTCGCCAGGGCGGACGGTATAGAACATCCCGAGGTGCAGCTGCGGCTGGAGCGTTCGGAGGAGCATGTGAATGGCCTCGAACGGATTCGTTTTGCACCGGAGAAGCTGCTGCGCCTGGAGCCGGAGATGCGCGATGAAATTAAACAGGTATTGCCGGAGATCCGCGAGGCACGACATAAGCTTGTGAATGGCATCGTCACACCGGATGACCTTGAAATAGCGGCGGCCCGCTTTGCTGAAATCTCGCGTAAGGTCAATGGCGACCCGGACTCCGAGACATTAAAGCTTGCCCAGAAGGAAGCGGCGGAGCTGAATTCAAGATTTCGCCAGGATGTACTCAAAGCCTGGGGAGGTAAATCTTATGAATCAACCAGACAATGAGAAAGTGTACGAATTGAACAAGGAATGCAGCCTCGAAGACCATCGCCCGTGCATGCTTACCACCGCAGTCGGCATGGCGGCCGACATCAGTGAGCAGGAAGGTCTGACTCTGTCCCCGCAGCTCCAATACATAATGGAGACACAGAGGCTGACAGACAGTGGCGTGCGGTCGGCACTCCGCGAATGGGTGAATACGATTCCCGAATCGCAAAAGGAAGTTGCCGCAGAACTGCTAAGTATCGTTGAAAACGGATAATATGATAGACTGAATATCCTCCGCAAAGAGCTGAATCCGGTCCGAAAAAGAAGGGGCTTTAAATGCCCCTTCATCCCGGATCAGAGGTTGCGGCTCATAAAACTGAAGCCACCGGCCGGACCGACACTACGTTTAGCCGTTAGAGTTACGCCTCAAGCAGGTCACTACCAAGCTGCGATAAAGAGATTGATCTGTGGCTTTCGTAATGCAATATCCTCCTCGAACACGTCTTCTACTTACTTCAATATCATTAATAGAGTAATTTATCTCCATTTATACATGTCCGAATTTTAAATTTCATCGAGTCTATTGTTGTAAACTCCGGGAAGAAGCCCTCAGCTGCAGTAACGGGATTCTCTTCGTTGATATACCTCACCGATGGCGTATCCGTGCCATCAGCGTATAAGTTCATGTCACCCCTTGCAGCGGAAACCTCTTGGTTAACCCCATCCGCTGCAGGGGGTGCATTTTTATCGGGAGTGGAAGCGAAATCGCAGCTTTTGTATACTTATAAGGACGGAGTTATTGCAATCCGACTTTTATTGCTAGAGGACTGTATTGGACTCGCATTTATTTTTTAATATCAATAATGGGGGTATCCAAAGTGCAACTACAACGAATAACCGTTCAAGAGGAACTGGAGCTTGCTCTGCAAATTCGGCGAGCCGTCTTTGTTGACGAGCAGGGCGTGCCTCCGGAAGCTGAAATCGATGGCTTTGACCGGCTCGATGGTGTCGCGGAACATATTCTTGTATATCTTAATGGTGAGCCGGCCGCTGCCGGAAGGCTGCGCATTGTCGACGGCACAGCCAAGCTGGAACGAATTTGTGTCCTGTCTGCTTACAGGAAGCACGGACTGGGCAGAGAGGCGGTGCGTTTTCTGGAGAAGATCGCCCGTGAACGGGGGCTGATCAAGGCGAAATTGAACAGTCAGCTGCAGGCTGAATCATTTTACTTCGGACTGGGTTATGAAAGAGCCTCGGAAGAATTTATCGAGGAGGGCATTCCCCATGTCCTAATGGTGAAGGCGCTTAATGGGAATGATAGGTCCAAGTAAAAACACCCCTTCGCATGTATCGGAACAGATCCGATGTCTATGCTAAGGGGTGTGAATTTAGAAAAAGCGGCGAAAGCTATATGACACTCCGCAGCTCGCATGTGCGAAATGTATTGATCATCAGGGGTAAATCTGGTAAAATCAATTTTGGATGCAATAAAAATATACCGAATCGCGTAATTATCCAATATAATTATAGCACAATAAATACGCGAGTGTCAAGCTTCGTTTTGAGAGTCAGAGAGAGGATGAAAGCCGATGAGCGAGACGAACCGGGATTGGGCGGCGGAGCAGCGACGAGTGGATACAGTTGTGGAGCAAATCGACCGCCGCACCCGGATGCTTGAGCAGCAAACCTTGGATGCGAAATCCGAAATGGTGGACATTCGCAAAAATTTCTGGGACGACGTTACCGTAAACTTCGACGACGCGGTGGAGATGGCGGAAACCTATGCAAGCATGAAGCAGCAGGCAGAGCTGCTTTTCGAGCGTGAAGGAGCGCACCGTCATGCCGTCCAGCAGCTTCGGACCTTGAGAAAGCTGCGTGAGTCGCCGTATTTCGGGCGGATCGACTTCCTCGAAGACGGGGAGAGCAAAGCCGATCGCGTCTATTTGGGCATCGCGTCCCTGCGAGATAGCACCGATCAGGATTATTTGATTTACGATTGGCGGGCTCCGATCTCGAGTCTGTACTATGACTATCCGCCGGGTCCCGCAGAGATCCAGACGCCAATGGGGACGGTCAAGGGCGAACTGAAGGTGAAAAGGCAATTTGTGATCCGGGGCGGTGCGATCGTCAGCTTGTTCGATACCGGCGTCACGATTGGCGACGAACTGCTGCAGGAGGTACTCGGCAAGCAATCCGACGCGCAGATGAAAAGCATCGTTGCGACCATTCAGCGTGAGCAGAACCGGATCATTCGCAATGAGCGCAGCCGGCTGCTCATCGTGCAGGGAGCGGCCGGAAGCGGCAAGACGTCCGCAGCGCTGCAGCGCGTCGCGTATTTGCTTTATCGGTACCGGGGGACGCTGCGCGCCGACCAGATCGTATTATTTTCGCCGAATCCGATGTTCAACAGCTATGTATCGACGGTACTGCCCGAGCTTGGCGAGGAAAATATGCAGCAGACGACATTCCAGGAATATCTGGCGCACCGCATCGGCAAATCTTTCCGGCTTGAAAATCCCTATGTACAGCTCGAGTATGCGCTGACCGGCCAGGAGGAGCCCGGCTACGAGACGCGCATGGAAGGGATCCGCTACAAGGCATCGGCCGATTTTGTCGCGTTGATGGACCGGTATTTGACGCATCTGGGCGAAGAGGGACTCGTGTTCCGCGATTTGTCGTTCCGCGGGGAAACGGTTAAGGATGCGGCGGCGATCAGTGAATATTTCTATTCGATCGACCGCTCGATTGCGCTTCCAAACCGTCTGCGCCTTGTGGCTTCATGGCTGCTGGAGCGGCTGAGGGACCGTGAACAGGCCGCTCGCGCCGAAGCGTGGGTCGAAGAAGCTATTGAGCTGCTTGATAATGAAACGTATCAGAAGGCTTTTCAGAGCTTGAAGCGGAATAAACAATTCAGCAGTGAATCGTTCGACGATCATGACCGCGAGCGTGAACTGCTCTCGGCTTATGTCGTGAAAGAAAGCATCAAGCCATTGCGCACGCGGGTGAAGAAGCTTGGCTTCGTCAATCTGAAGGGTTGTTTTCGTCAGATATTCAAGGATGCCCGGTTTGCCACCATGTTCGGAGGCAGTGCAGCTGCCGGACTTCCCGGATTATGGCCGGAGATTTGCGCCGATACGCTTGCGCGGCTCGACGAGGGACAGCTCGCCTATGAGGATGCGACACCGTTCCTGTATCTGGTGGAGAGGGTGCGAGGCTTCCAAACGAACACATCGGTACGACATATTTTGATCGATGAAGCACAGGATTATACAGCGTTCCAGTTTGCTTTCCTGAAGCGGCTGTTCCCGCGCAGCAAGGTCACCGCCCTTGGCGATGTGAACCAATCCATTCATGCCCACACGGCTGCCGGAATCAGCGGAATTACCGCGCTGGCCGCGCAGTATGAAGCGGAAGAGACAGAAACGATCACGCTGAGCCGAAGTTACCGCTCGACCAGGCAGATCGTTGAGTTCACTAGCCTCTGCATTAGCGGCGGAGAGTCCATTGAGCCCTTTAACCGCGACGGCGCAAAGCCGACGCTTACGGTAGTCGCGGCCGCGGATGAGCTTCACAGCCGGATCGCGCGCCGCATCCAGGCGCTGTCGTCTGCCGGATATAAAACGATTGCGGTTATTTGCAAGACGGCTTCAGAAACATTGGAGGCCTACGAAGCGCTAAAGGGCGTTACGGCGGGGATTCACCTTATGGAGCAGGACTCCTCCTCGTTCGAATCCGGCGTCGTCGTCATACCGTCATACCTGGCTAAAGGAGTGGAGTTTGACGCGGTGATTGTATATGACGCGTCGGCCGCCCAGTACAGCCGGGAAAGCGAGAGGAGGCTTTTCTATACCGTGTGTACCAGGGCGATGCATGAGCTGCATCTGTACTCAATCGGCTCCTTGACTCCGTTTATTTCCGGGGAAGCCCTGCGCTGCTGCACGGTTGAAGCCGATATGCAAGAGGTGAAACGGTAAGGGTTTACCCGTTTTGTATCCGCTTAGACCGCAATAAAATGCCGCCTATCCGCGCTTGGATGGCGGCGTTTGTGCTTGGGCGGCTGCTGTTGCTTTGCTTATAACGATTACTTGCCCGGCCGGCGGTTTATTTGAAAAAGCGGGGCAAGTAAGCTTTGTTTGCCGTCAGCACCTCATCGAGCAGTGCGGAAACGCTGCCTGTTAAATACTTTGACGTTGGCAGCGTTGTTATTGCCTCAGCTAATCACACTAAACCTGCTCGCAATCGATAATATCATGAAGATCGGTCCACTCGCCGCCGACGCGAATGCGCCCACGGGCTGCGTCGTGGCGGGTAATGGGGCCGGAGACGGTACGGTCGCCGTCCTCGTGGAAGAGCGTGAGCCTGACCCGCAGCCCTTCTGCTATAGCTTCGCCAAGCCGATCGGCGATCTCGGCGAGGCGCTGCTCGTCAAGCGTGCGACGGCCCTGCTTGTGCCTAAGGCGTTGGCGCTCAATGAGCGCGTCACGGTGCTCGAAGAGCATCATCCGCGACGATTCGAACAATCCGTTTCCCTGCAGTTTTTTGCTCATTTCAAATGACCTCCGATTTTCCTCGCAATATTGCCAAGCTGGCCTGATCGTGATGAAGAGGATGCGAAAGAGATGGCCGTCGGTCCGTACCAATCCCGAATGTCGTCCATGGTGTGCTCCAGCGCCAACTGCTTGTACCGGTCCTCGAAGAGAGTCAGCTGCACGGCATCGTCCGGAAGCAGGCCGCTGAGTGAGACCCACACCTTGCGCACAGGCAAGCCGTTCCAGTGCTTATCGAACAGCCGCTTCGCAGCGGCGTAAACCTCACGGGTCAAATGGGTCGGCGTATCCAGCTTCATCTGGCGGCTAAAGCCGGTCGGCCGGTCGAAATCGGCCCCCTGCACGCCTACGCTAACGACCGCACCCTGATAATGCTTCTTGCGGCTCCGCTCGCAAACGAGCGCGGACAGCTCCAGCAGCACGACATGAATGTCATCCGCCCGCGCATAATCGACCGGAAGCGTCGTCTGCCGCCCGATTCCTTTCTGCGTATCGAAGGCATCGGGCTTAACGGGTGAGTCGTCGATGCCGTTGGCCGTCCGCCACAGCACCTCGCTCCAGATATCGGTGTTGCGGCCAAGCAGGGCGCGCATCTTCAGCTTCAGCGTTTGCAGCGGAGTCGCCGCCAGCTCGCCGATCGTGCGGATGCCGATCCGGTGCAGGTGCATCATCGTTCGCGTGCCGATGCCGAACATTTTGTTCAGCTCGAAGCCCCACAAGTCGGACATGTTGCTCTTGGCAAGCTCGAAGATCCCGCTTTCGTTCTTCTTGGCGAAGATGTCGCAGCCTATTTTGGCTAGAATTTTGTTCTCGGAAATGCCCACCCGCGTATAAATGCCGGTCTCGTTGCGCACCCGCATTTGAATGTGCTTCGCGAGCTCAGTGGCATTGCAGCCGAAACGGGTGAGGCTGTGCGTCACATCGGCGAACTGCTCGTCGATCGAGAACGGCTCAACCAAGTCGGTATACGACTCGAGGATACGCGTAATGTGCAGCGACATGTCGATATAGTGCTGCATGCGGGGAAGGGAAACATATAGATGCGGACATTTCTGCAACGCTTCCCGCAAGCTCTCCGCGGTCGTTACTCCGTACTCCTTGGCAAGCGGGCATGCCGCCAGAATAATGCCGTTGCGGCGTTTCGGATCCCCGGCCACGACAACCGGCTTGTTCTTAATGCCGGGATTCGCGGCTTTCTCCACGGAAGCGTAGAAGCTTTGGCAGTCGGCCAGCAGTATGGTGCGCCTGGTTTTCTTCATAGTTCGTCATCGCCGTATTCGGCGGCTAGATCGACGCCGAATTCTTCCGCCAGCTTGACCTCGATCTCAGCCCTGACCGTATCGCCCTGAAGCATCATCTCATACTCGTAGCCTCGGCACAGATAGCGCGAATCAATGTAGCCTTTGGCGCGGTTCATCTCGATAATCCGCATGCCGTGCGTCTTAAAGTTCCGGTGCAGCGTATGCAGCTGCTTCGGAAGCCCGCTCTGGATGCCGCGCAGCTTGCGGATGTAGATGCGGGACGTCCGCAGGTCGCCGCTCCTCAGCTTCTTCAGCTTGCGAACTTCGATTTCGAGCAAATCAAGCATAACAACCAGCACAAGATACTCTTTCACCATTCGGATTTCATCTTCAGTCTGGAGTGGAGTCGGGCTGGGTAGGATAGGTTTCAATTTTAATCCCCTCCGAAAAAGAACAAATGTTCGCTACCTTATTATACTACGAACATACGTTCTTTATGCAAGGGGTATCCGTTGGAATTTTGCTGTGCGCCCACTCTCTACAAACTTCTATAAATACTACTACGTGTGTGGTTGCCTTGAAAAACGTGAAGGGGTCGGATAACCGTGAAGCCGGCGGGATTTCGATAGACTCCATTACAATGGCTTAATATCTCTCGGTCCATCCTTTCGGGAGCACTAGTTGGTAATCAATTAAATGCGGAGACAACAAAAGCATACATTGAGGGTTACCAGAAACCATCTTGATCTGCCTCTGGAACAGTTAGTCACTTCGGTTAAATTAACTTGGTATAAAGAATTTATGCGGATTCATGAGAAGTTTAGAAATTACAAGGCAATGAGTCTGTTGACCGAGATAATTATTTGCGGTTCGGTTATATGAAAAAATCGGATTTGAGTACTTTAGTATGTCTGGAACTTCTTGGGCAAGAAAGTTAGCCCTATAAGCGAAGTTGTTCAACTAAACGGGTACCCGACAGATGTCCGGCGACACAAATTTTGTTAACAATCACTTTACGACAAGTAATCCCAATGATATTATTAAATTATCTTTTACAACTTAAATAGAACCGGAAGCATCGGGGGGTTGCAAAGTCTATTAGACTTTGTGAGCCTCCTTTTTAATTTCCAATATTTACAATGACTGATATAATCGAGAGGCGGGTCTTGATGGAAATATCTTTATCAAAACGAAATAAAACGACATTGGCCGTAAAGTTTATGGTGTTTTATAAAGATGGTATTACTAAAATTAAGAATTTACCGGGAAGAAGATGGATCCCTGAAGAATCAATCTGGGCATTTCCTTATACATTGGAAGTGCTTAATCAGATATTGACAGTTTTTAAGGACTGCAAATTTTATGTAGAACCACAATTGTTAGAGGAGTGCTACTTACTTCAATCCTATGAAAAGGCAAATAATTCAGACTCACTATCTAATGTAGCTCAATGGGGTTCTGTCCAGAGGCAAAGCTTTAAAGATGAGTTACTTCTGAGGGGCTATAGCTCAAAAACCATCAAGGCATATTTGGGCCAAGCTGAACGTTTTTTTAATTACATTAAAGGGCAGCATATATTCTGGAATCATCAAACGATTCACAACTATTCACTATATTTGCTACATAAAAATTGCTCTCATGCCTATGTAAATCAAGCAATCAGTGCGATAAAGTTCTATTTCCAGAAGGTTCTTAAACAAAATGAATCTGCACCATATATTAGACCCAAAAAGGAACATAAACTTCCAAATGTTTTATCCCTCAATGAAGTTATACTCATCTTAAAAGCAGTCCGAAACTTGAAACACAAAGCCATTTTATACTTAACATATTCTTCAGGATTACGAGTGAGTGAGGTAGTACGTCTACGATTACAGGATTTTGACAAAGAACGTAAAACGCTGCGAATTCGTCAAGGTAAAGGAAGAAAAGATCGGCTTACCCTTCTATCCGATACTGCTTTAGAAATATTTCTGCGCTACTATCATCAAGAAAAACCAGAAATATGGATGTTTCCAGGACAAAACGAGGGGAGGCATCTGACGGAACGTTCGGTTCAAAAAATCTTTGAACAAGCTTTAGTTGCGTCCGGAGTACCAAAGAAGGTTAGTATACATTCGTTGCGACATTCATTTGCCACTCATCTATTAGAAGGAGGCATTGATATTCGGTACATCCAAGAACTGCTGGGTCATCAAAGTACTCGTACCACCGAACGATATACTCATGTAAGTATAAAAGATGTCAGACGTATTAAAAGTCCTCTTGATCAAATTGATGATTGATTTAGTCCTATTCCTACACAAAAACATCATAAATCGAGATATTCCCGAAGTTCACAAATACTAATAAAATAAGATTATTTTACGAATTTCGCAAATAAGACGTTATAGGAAATCAACGCAAGTCATAAGAACATTTAAGTGATTGGAGTGATTTATGTGAATCCGATATTGTTGGATTTTCCACATCAATTTACAACAGATAGATTACTCATTAGAATGCCACTTCCCGGTGATGGCAAAGTCGTTTTTGAAAGCATACAAGCATCAATTAATGAACTGAAAGATTGGTTACCATTTGCTCGTTATGAACAAAATGAGCAAAAAGTTGAAGAAAACATAAGGGAATCTCATATACAGTTCTTGAAGAGAGAAGACCTAAGGCTATTAATTTTTAATAAAGAAACGAATGAATTTGTAGGTTCATCTGGATTACATAGAATTAATTGGGCAATTCCTAAGTTTGAAATTGGATATTGGATTGATTCACGGGTTAGTGGTAAAGGGCTAATGACCGAAGGTGTTCAAGGGATAACTGATTTTGCTTTTAGAGAATTAAATGCAAGACGAATAGAAATTCGATGTGATTCTTTAAACTATAGAAGTAAAGCAATTCCAGAACGTTTGGGGTACAGATTAGAAGGAATATTAAAGAATAATAGTTTATCTACAGATGAAAGCAGTTTAAGAGATACAACGATTTTTGCAAAGACAAGGTGAAAAAAACTAGTTACTTGAATGTAGTTCGGAGAAGGCGTTGACATCCTATAACACCGTATTCACGCTGCGTCGCCTCCGGCTCCTTGGTCCGGCCGAAGCTGGAGGAAGCGGTTTCGAAGAAGATGATTCAGTAGCAGAGAAGCCAATTCAGCCGGACAACCCTGCACTGCCTAACCGCGTCGCGGCCACTCCCTTCGGTCGTTTAAGGCAGTGAGGGTTCGTGAATACAAGAACGTTATGTGAAACCAGTGCAAGTCATATTTTAAACCATAAAAGGACTGAAATCATGAGTAGACATATCATTGTTACTGGTGGAGCAATTATCAAAGATAAATTTGACCGAATCTTATTACAGAAAAGATCTGATTATGGTGATTGGGGTTTGCCAGGTGGAGGAATGAACGCTGGTGAAGCTATTGAGGAGACCATGATTAGAGAGGTGAGAGAAGAAACAGGACTAGATGTAAAGAGTTATCAGTTGTATTCAATTTATACTGGTGCAAGAATGCAATATACATACCCTGATGGCAATGAAGTAGTTTTTGTAATGTTTTTATTTAATGTCGAGGCGGAATTGGATGGTAAACTATCTGAGGACGGAAAGACGCTAATTTATAAGGATAGTAATAGTGAATCATTGAGACTAGAATTTATGAGAATTGAAGATATTAATATAGAAACAATAAATAAGGTGCAGAAACCTGTATTTATAGATTTAAAGAAGAGTAAAACCGAATTGCTTAGAAGATAGTTGGTGGTAACTCGAAGAGGGCACTGGCATCACATAACACCGCATTCACGCGGCGGGCTGACGCCCTTGGTCTGCCCGAGGCGATTTCGAGGAAGCGAATTCAGGCAGACAACCCTGCACTGGCTAAGTCTGACGACCCGTTCCCTACGGTCACTTAAGCCAGTGAGGGTTCGTGAATGCAAGAACGTTAGATGAAACCACGCTAAAGAGTATTATTGATCGTAATTCAGGGAGGATAGTAATGAATAATCTTCAACTAATCGTGGGGAAATTGTTACCGAATAAATCGAATCTATTAAATGTTCCAGCCAGTGAGATAGTAGAGCATATATGTGAGGGTATTTACCAAGAAGATTTTTATTTAGTCAGGGATAAAGAGGTTCTTTCCAAGATTCCTATATTAATTAGAGACTGTGTATTACTAATTGATTTTGATACCGAGTTAAATATGAACGGTATTTTTGGATATTTAGAAAACTCAACTGGTAAGTTCATTGATGAGACAATTGAGGTTCTAGAGAGAATAGGTGCTGTAAGAGACGCAAAAGCTCTAAATAAAATTAAGAAGAGCCTATCTAACTTCGGATTGAAGACGCACGATTTAAACACTAATCTACATAATTTGAAGGAATATCAAATCAATAACTTTATACAAACCCATGGAATTACCGATAGTGAGTTGCTTGATAGAATCCAACAAGAAGCTGAAAACTTATATATTAACAATCAGGAAGAGAATATTTTTAATAATTTGATTGACTATATTGAAGCAAACAAACAGAACTTAATTGATGAATTAAAGGAATATTTGTAAGTATCTCGAAGATGTGCGTGGCATCATCTAACACCGCATTCCCGCAGCGGGCCTTGCGGCCCTTGGTCGCCAGAAGCTATAACTGTCAGATTATTCAGGCGACACACCCGCACCACCTAACTGCATCGCAGCCAGTCGGGAACCGGCTTCGCCTCTGGCTCCGTGCTCCTTTAAGGTGGTGGGGCGTCGGGAATGCAAGAACGTTATGTGAAATTTGGCAAACCCTTAAAAACATTAAGTTTGGGAGATTCAAGATGGATATAACACTCAAGTTTGGTAGTTGGACTATTGAGATTGATCATAAAAAGACAAGTGAATACTTTAACCACGATATACCCGATGATTGCAAGTGTACTTACTGTCAGAACTATAGATTACACAGCGCATTTATGAGTAACCAACTTATGGATTTTTTTCGTGAACTGGGAATTGAACCTAGTAAAGAAGGGGAGTTTATGGAATTTGGTCCGAATGAGAAAGGGGATATCCATTATGCAGGATTTTATCATATAAAGGGCAGAATCCTTGAAGGACCGAGAAAAATAACTGAAGAATGGAATAAAGCAGAGTTAATCAAGATCGATAATTTTGAATTTGGTTTTAGCAGTGAGGATATCGCAAGTGTACCAAGAGGTTTTCCAGAACCAATTATTCAATTACATTTTGAAACCTTTATCCCTTGGAGACACGAAGAACCATATAAGTAATCGTTATGCAAGTATTTCAAAGAAGCGCCGAACATCACATAACACTGTGTTCCAGCTTCGCGGCTATCGCCGCTCGGTCTGCCCGAGGAGTTTCGAGAAGCAGATTCAGGCAGACACATCGATTACCCTAAGATAAGAGCTATCTAAGGGTAATCGACGTCAGGAACACAAGAACGTTATCTGAAAGAGTCGAAAGACATTATTAAAAACAGAAAGTGATCCCACGAAGCAAAAGGCGATATTGAACTCAAAAGAAATGGAGTGGGCTTTGTATGACTGATGTAAATCATAAGATATATACAATGTGTATGGTGCAAGAAGGATCAAAAGTTCTTCTAATGAATAGACCGGATAAATTAGGTTTTCCAGGATATATAGCACCGGGAGGTAAGGTGGATTTTCCAGAAAGTATAGTAAATGGAGCTATTCGAGAAGTAAAAGAGGAAACGGGCTTGATTGTTACTGATATTACATATAAGGGACTTCAAGAGTTCTGTGATCCAAGACAAGGACTAAGGTACATGGTATTTAATTATTTAGCTACAGAATTTGAAGGAGAATTGTTGAAAAATCCACCAGAAGGGGAATTGTTATGGGTAGAGATCAAGGATGCATTGAACTTACCTATGCAAGATTGGTTTAAACGGAGATTTCCATTATTTTTTCAGCCAGGTACATTCGAATTGAGTTATGTATGGGATGAGAAAAGTAAGAAGAAATTAGGAGAGACAATAAAGAACTATGGTGAGAGTGGTTTCAAAGAAGTCGACTCCATCAGATAACACCGCATTCACGCATCGGGCTGACGCCCTTGGTCTGCAGAGGAATTGTCGAGGAAGCGGAATCAGCAGACAACCCTGCACTGGCTAAGTCCGTTGGACCCGGCTCCCGTTGGTCGCCTTAAGCCAGTGAGGGTTCGTGAATGCAAGAACGTTATCTGAAACTGGCGGAAGGGCGGACAAGATTAAATGAAATTTAGACAAATAAATCAGAACACTGAGGAAGATTTTCAGGATCTTGAATTTGACATCGTGGAATTTCAACGAAGAGATGATAGAAACTATTTTCGTGTGTATGGTCAATACAAAGATGAAATAGTTGGTTTTGATGTATTGATAAATTCGGATCTGATACCCGGATGGGATAACGGGGATATAAATCGAGACGCCTTTTCTTTTAAGGGTATTACTTTGAAATCAATAGGAAAGGAATCGGATGCATTTCTTAAGGTCTTGTTAGAGCTTTATGGATTTAATGGTGAGTTACAGTTTGAAGACGAGATATCATTTACATGTTTTCCATTAGAAGGGGATCCAAGAAATATTGCATTTGAAGATATAAAATTTAAGGTCTTTTTTGATGATAACGATGAAATGGGATTGTATTGTGAAGCGTACATGAATGTTTCAGTTAAGAGTTATATATTTGAATTTAAAGAGAAGGATACTGAATACCGAGAGAATATATTAAGGACCCTGAGTAAGTAACTCGGGAAGCCACCAGCATCAGATAACACAGCATTCACGCATCGGGCCATTCGGCCCTCGGTCCGCGGGAGGCATTTCTAGGAAGCTGATTCAGCGGACAACCCTGCACCGACTAACCGCATCGCGGCCGCTCACTACGTTCGCTTAAGTCGGTGAGGGTTCGTGAATGCAAGAACGTTATATGAAACTCCCGAATACCAAATTCTAAATAAAAATAAGAAGGGACTAAAAACATGAAAAAAAACTTTAAACCCAAAGGATACAATTCCTTATCACCCTATTTTGTAGTGAAGGATGCTCAGAGATTTGTCGACTTGATTAAAGCAATATTTAATGCTTCTGAATTGCGACGATATGACATGCCAGACGGAACCATTATGCATATGGAGCTAATTGTTGATGATACTGTTATTATGCTGGGGGAATCCTCGTATGAATTTTCACCAACCCAATTGTTAGTACACGTTTATGTACCTGATGTTGCACCGCTGTCAATAGAATGGACACATAGAATCGAGAGGATTACGCTGCAGATCGGTACTGACGTTCGTGCTGGTTAGGTGTTTTGTAGCCGATGGATGAATGGATTCGTTTTCCGTTGTAGAAGCATGTAATATACTCAAAAATTGCTTTTTTGGCTTGCGAGCGAGTCTTGAATTTCTCCAAGTAAATGAGTTCTTTCTTTAGCACACTGTGGAAGGATTCGATGCACGCATTGTCATAGCAGTTACCCTTGCGGCTCATACTGCCTTGCATCTGGTATTTATCCAGTCGCGCTTGATAGTCAAGCGAAGCATACTGGCTGCCGCGATCAGAATGATGCAGGACGGGACCGTTAGGTCTCTGAAGGCTATAGGCCCGGTCAAGCTCTTTTAGGACAAGGTCCTTGGTCATGCGATCATCCATGTGGAATCCGACGATCTTTCGGCTGTATAAATCCATAATACTGGCCAGATAAAGCCAGCCCTCGCTTGTCGGGACATAGGTAATATCGGCCACCCATTTACTATTGGGGGCATCTGCAGAAAACTGTCGGTCCAACACATTGTCTTGAACCGGGAGATTGTGCTTGGAGTTGGTCGTTGCTTTGTATTTCTTAACGGTCCGGGATTTCAAGCCCAGTTCCTTCATGATCCGCGCAACCGTCTTTCCTGATACATGAACACCTTGCTGTTCCAGCGACTCCTTGATCTTCCGGCTACCGTACAGACGGCGGGAGTTTAAGAAAACCTGGCGGATGCACTGCTCCAACTTTTTTCGACGTGTACTCCGCTTGGTTTGCTTGTCTTTATTTTTCTGCCATGCATAGTAGCCGCTTCGAGAAACGTCAAATTGAGCACACATCTTTGCGACACGGAGCTTGAAGCGATGATCATGAATGAAGGAATAGATCAGCGCCGGTCTTTTGCAAAGTAGTGCATAGCCTTTTTTAAGATCTCGTTTTCCTCTTCCAGGTCGCGAATACGCTTCTGAAGTTCACGCGCTGCTTTCTCATCGGGCTTTAGATTTCCACTCCCAGGAAAGGCCTGTTTGCCTTCCTGTTTAAATTCTGACATCCAGCGATACAGGGTATTCTCACTGATGCCGAGCTCGCGGGCTACCTGCGCCACCGGCTTCCCTTCCTCTTGGATCATTCGGATCGTTTGTATCTTGAAGTCTCTATCGTATTTTTTCGTCATGTTCGACACCTCGAATGGATTTGATTTTATTCTCGCATTCTCGGTTCTTCGTGTCCACTTTCTAGTCTAGCAACATGTTGATGAGATATTTAATAAAGCAATAGCCTTAGGATGTCATCCTATGGAAGAACCTAAGGAAAGAGAAGGAGATCCCGATAGAAGAGGGACATTCAGAGACTATTCAGGAAACATCTGGTCAATTGGGACGCAAAAACACATTAATGAATAGTGAAAGTAACTCAAGAGGTCGGGAGCATCATATAACACCGTATTTCACGCTGCGTCGCTAACGCTCCTTGGTTCGCCCGAGGCAATTGCAATGATGTAAGGTCAGGCGAACAACCCTGCACTGGCTAAGTCTTACGACCCGCCGCTAACGCGGCTTAAGCCAGTGAGGGTTCGTGAATACAAAAACGTTATGAGAAATTCTCGCAAAACCAATTGCATAGGAGAAGTTCGATGAAGCGAATTATGATCATTGGGTCTGGTGGAGCAGGTAAATCCACTTTTGCAAGGCAACTTGGAGAAATACTACATTTTCCTGTACATCATTTAGATGCTTACTATTGGAGACCTGGATGGATACCAACACCAAATGATGAGTGGGATAATTTTCAAGAAAAGCTTGTACAGGAAGAATCGTGGATTATTGATGGAAACTATGAAAGAACACATGATATAAGAATGAAACAGGCGGATGTAATTATACTCTTAGATTTTTCAAGATGGATAACTGTTTATAGGGTAATTAAAAGAAGAATCATGTATCACGGTAAGACAAGACCAGATCTAAATGAAAACTGTCCTGAGAGTTTAGATGTTGAATTTATTAAGTGGGTCTGGAATTTTAAGAAGACAAGAATACCAGGAATTATGGAAAAGCTAATGGAATATCAAGATAAGAAGATTATAGTTTTGAAATCACCGAAGCATGTAAGAAGGCTTCTTGATAAGGTAAAGACAATTGGTGTGGGTTATTTCAGAGAAGGCGAGAACATCTCATAACACCGTATTCACGCAGCGTCGCTATCGCTCCTTGGTCCGGCCGAAGCTGGAAGAAGCAGTTACGAAGAAGTGGATTCAGTAGCAGGGAAGCCAATTCAGCCGGACAACCCTGCACTGCCTAACCGCGTCGCGGCCACTCCCTCCGGTCGTTTAAGGCAGTGAGGGTTCGTGAATACAAGAACGTTATTCGAAATCGACGAAAGAAGTGATGAAGATTAAAAGAAAGATAGTTGTAACTTGCTTATTGGCATCAATCTTAGTAAACGTTCTATTGATATTTATTTACATCAATAAAAAAGACATTAATACCCAAGTTTTAGATCAAGTTATTTTTAAGGGAATACAGAGTAATCTAATACAGCTTGAGGGTGCAATTAAATATCAAATGGAAACTGAATGGAAGAACGAATTTCATGTAACAGAAAAGTTGGACGATGTGGTGGATGGAGTTGGTCTTGCTTTTGAAGTGGCCGAAAGAACGGGACAATTAAATTATGAGGTTCAAGTAACTTTATGGCAATTATACAACTTTCTAATAAAGTACAAACAAGACACAGGTTTCCCTAATACAGAATTGACTGAACAAGAGCGCAAAGAATATATAGAGCTTGCTTCAAGGCTACGGTCTGCAGGATGGGGCTTGAATATTGATCACCAATCTGGATGGGATAGTTTTAAAGAGAAGTTAAATGATTTGCTTGGATAATTCAGTGGAGTCGTCGACTTCGTATAACACCGTGTTCCTGCTTCGCGGCTGACGCCGCTCGGTCTGCCAGAAGAATATTAAAGTAGCAGATTCAGGCAGACACATCGATTCCCCTAAGATAAGAGCTATCTAAGGGGAATCGACGTCAGGAACACAAGAACGTTATGTGAAACCTCGGTAAATGCATATGAAACCACGAAACCTTAATCTAAATCGTTAGTGGGGTGGGGTATTTGATTTCTATTAATGAAGCTCGAGAATTTATTTTGTCATTACCGGAGACAGTGGAAATTGATCATTTTGGCAAACCGTCATTCCGGATAAACAATAAGATCTTTGCTACCATACAACCGGATGGTATAACTTTAACAATTAAGACCGTTGGGGAAGATCGAACAATTTATACCACAATGGATCCGGAAACATATAGAATACCAGAAACATTTTCAAAACTAAATTACATGCACATAAATTTATATACAGCGTCACCAGAAGAGTTAAAAGGATTATTGAATAAAGCATGGAGAAGTGTTGCTCCGAAGAGAGTTGTAAAGGCTTTTGATGAGAGTAAGTTCGAAGATGACCGAGGCATTACATAACAACGCATTCAACGCGGCGGGCTAGCAGTGGAGTAAATCTGAGAAGTGAGCCCTTGGTCTGCTCGAAGAGTTTTCGAAGAAGCGTTATCAGGCAGACAAGCCTGCGAGGCTAAGTCCTAACGGACCCGGCATGTCAATCGCTTCGCTGTATCGACCGGCAACTTAAGCCTCTCGGCTTCGTGAATGCAGAAACGTTATAGGAAATCAGCGCGAAACTTAAAAAGCCAATCAAAGGAGATTATTAATGCATTTTTTGAATCTTTCTGATCTATCGGTTAACAAGATGACGGAAATATTTAATATTGCCGAAAAGCTCAAGAATAATAAGTTTGGAAAAATACTTGAAGGGAAAACTTTCGTTTTATTCTTTCCTGAATCTAGCATTAGGACTAGAGTAACATTTGAGAAAGGGATTAAGGATCTCGGCGGGGAATGTATTCTTTTTCCTCCCGAATCACTCAAGAAGAAAGAAGAACTTGCAGATGTTATTGGATATTTAAACAATTGGGTTGACGCGGTAATTGTCAGACATCCTGACTTTAATAACATGATTAGATTATCCGAACACGCATTAATTCCAATAATAAATGCAATGTCATCAGAAAATCACCCATGTGAAGTACTTTCAGACATATTTTCAATACGCGAGATTCGCCCGGATTTCAAGGAACTTACTTATACATTTGTAGGTCCAGCCGGCAATATAGTTAATTCTTGGGTTGAAATTGCAAAGGTTCTGGATCTTAAACTTTATCATGTTTGCACTACTGGCAATGAAATATGCAATGATGATCGGAACTATCATTTTTCAACTGACCTTGAAACTAAACTAGTTGGAAGTGATTTTGTACTTACAGATTCATTGCCTCTTGAATATCAAACCGATGAATATTTCTCACAGTTTCAAGTCAATTTCGAAAGAATGAAATTAACTAATGCAAATGCATTGTTAAACCCATGTCCTCCCTTTTTCAGGAATCAGGAAGTAAGCGAAGATGTCATTAACTCCAAATATTTTGTAGGCTATTCATTTAAGAAGAATCTGGTATTTGTTCAACAAGCATTAATAATTCACTGTCTGGGACTATTCAAGGAAGGCGCTGACATCCTATAACACCGCATTCACGCATTGGGCTAACGCCCTTGGTCCGCAAGGGGAATCTTGAGGAAGTAGTTTCAGCGGACAACCCTGCACCGGCTAAGATAAGAGCTATCTAAGCCGGTAAGGGTTCGTGAATGCAACAACGTTAGCTGAAACCCCGGAAAAACTAAAGAAAGAAAGTGACAAGATTATGGCTTGGGAACTTGTAAGTGTTTATGAAAGGAACAGAGAAACCCCATATACTTTTTATGTTCCTAGCTCATTAGTAATTGAAAGTTTAGCCATTGGTGATCTGGTTAAACTTATTTTTGTATCTGATGATGAACATGATGACTATTCAGGTGAACGAATGTGGGTAGAGCTAACACAGATAACAGATGAGGGATTTAAAGGAATATTGACCAATCAGCCCATTTATATTTCTGATCTTAACCTAGGAGATGAAATAGATTTTAGTGCTGATCATATTTGTGACACGTTATTGGAGGACCCAGAGGTACCTAAATGGGATTACTACTTTGACAAGAAAGTGGTGGTAACAACTGATGTATTAGAAAGAAGACTTTTCAATTTTATAATGAGGGATACACCTAGAGATGATATAGATACAGGATGGACTTTCTTCACCGGCTATGAGTCTGAAGATGCGAATGGGGACTCTGATAATTTTCAAGTTGTTTCTCTAGGGGCAGTTCTTAACATGGATGACTCAATAATAGATTTACTTGATGATGAGCCGCTTTGTGCTTATGAAAGAAACATAAAAAACAATAAGTTCTATAAAGTTCATGATTACGATTGGGATAGTTACCTTGGTGAAAGTAAGAGTTGATTGCTATTTCGATGAAGCCGGGGCATCAGCTAACACCGCATTCACGCATCGGGGCTGCCGCACCTCGGTCCGCGAGAAGCAGATTCTAAAGTAGCGGATTCAGCTGACAACCCTGCACCGGCTAAGATAAGAGCTATCTAAGCCAGTGAGGGTTCGTGAATGCACAAGCGTTAGCCGAAATTATCATAAGACATTACAAAGAAGGTGAAGGGTTGAGTCAAGGAGGAACGGATTTACCAGCAAGCAATATTATTACTGAGATTGAATCAATATTTAAAATTCTAAGAGACTATAATATACCAATTCATGAATCAAATCGATTCCTTCAATTCTATAGAGACTACCTTCTTTTAATTGAAACAGACAATTTAGCTAAACATTTTCCCGAGTTGCTTGAAGGAATGAGGGACTTTTTTGAGATAAAGTCAATTGTTTCTTCATCTGAAATACTGAGAAACTCGGATAATGAGCTGAAGCTAATGCTAGGCGGTAATAGACTTCCTTCGGAAGATACTAATTCAACAGCAAGGAATCTACAATATCAACTTTATCTTGCATCTAGATTTAGTAACTCAGCAATGAATGTGAAATGTGTTGAACCCGACTTTTCTTTTGAATATGATGGGTCAACATATTCAGTTGCTGCTAAAAGGATAACAAGCAGAAAGAAAATTCTAAAACGATTAAAGGAATCGGAGCAACAAATACTTCAATATGAACATGAAGGATTCATTGCTTTATCATTAGATAGATTATTACAAGCTGAGGATCCTTATATTGTAACCAATAACCCTGATTTAGTAACAAATGCAGCATATGAGTTGCTTATAGGATTAGTTAAAGAATTATTCCCTGCAGAATTTTTCGAATCAAGAAATAAAAGAGTTAAGGGATTAATATTAACTTTTGGAATACCTAGTTTTACTCCGATTGATTTGTCTCTTGGATATGGATTCAGTATTCAATTATTCCCATTAACTGAGGAAAACGATGAAGCTGAGTTTACAAGGATAGGGAAAATATGTGACCAATTGATGCGTTGAGGATTCGAAGAAGATGATAACTTCAGCTAACACCATATTCACGCATCGGAGCATTCGCTGCCCCTCGGTCCGCCAGATGTATTTCGGAGAAGTGAATCAGGCGGACATATCCATTCCCCTAAGATAAGAGCTATCTAAGGGGAATGGACATCGTGAATACAAGAACGTTAGGCGAAACCGCTGAAGAGCAAATACTATATTACGAAAGAAGGATAACCAAATGATTACAATTAGATTTGTATCATGTGAGGATATCCCACACATTCAATCCATAGCCCATGAAACATGGAATTTCACATATGGGGGCATTTACTCAAAAGATTTCATTCAAAATTTTCTAAGTAAAGCTTATTCTCGTGAGAACCTAATTAGATCTGTAGAAAGAGATCTTCAAAGTACTAAACGAAAATTTCTAATTGCTGAATATAATAATGAAGTCGTTGGATTTGCTCAGACAAGTCAAGTGAATGACGAGGATTATGAATTACTAAGAATCTATGTACGACCTGAATATCATAAAATTGGAATAGGAAATGGCTTCATTCAGGAATTTATTCAAGTTTTAAAGCCAATAAAGAAATTGATTGCTTGGGTAGCGAAAGAGAATCATATAGGAAGATCATTTTATGAAAAGAGCGGATTTAAAGAATCAGAAGAAAAGATCGAAACAATAGAAGGACAAAGTAAAACTCAAAAGAAATATGAATTGAAAATCACGAATGAAAGGTTGTAAGCAATTCAACGCGGCATCGCCTAACACCATATTCACGCATCGGGCCATCCGGCCCTCGGTCCGGCAGGGGGAATTCGGGGAAGCTGGATCAGTCGGACAACCCTGCACTGGCTAAGTCCGTCGGACCCGGGGCTGGCGCCCCTTAAGCCAGTGAGGGTTCGTGAATACAAGAACGTTAGGCGAAACCATCAAGATGTAAACATCCTATAAATACATTAAACTTTTTATGTCCGGCGCCAAGGAGGTGAACTTTTGTATAAGTATAGAAACACAAATCAAGACGACTTTAATATTATTGCCACGTTTCCACAGAATAAAGTTGAATTGTTTTATATGTTTCCGAGAGGGCTATTTCCTGTAAAACCTGAACAATTATATGAAGTGTCCATGACGCGCCTATTGCCTACGGTAATTGAATATTGTGATGAAATAGTAGGCTATAGCAATCTATATGACCTGGTTACTGGAGATCATTGCTGGTTAGGAAATGTAATAATTAATCCAAGATATAGGGGTAAAGGTGCAGGTAAATATCTAGTAAATTTAATGATTGAGCGAGCAAGGAAGGAATTAGAAGTTCAAGAATTAAGACTAGTTTGTCACAATACCAATACAGGAGCCCTTTTACTTTATAATAAGATAGGATTTAAACCCTTTGAAATAAAGATCATGAATGATTATGGGGGTAATGAGATTGCTGGAATTAAGATGAAGAAAGAAATTTTGTAAGTAACTCAGGATGGCTTCGCCTAACAGCGTGTTCCTGCTTCGCGGCTGACGCCGCTCGGTCTGCCAGAGGAATATCAAGGAAGCGAATTCAGGCAGACACATCGATTCCCCTAAGATAAGAGCTATCTAAAGGGAATCGTCGTCAGGAACACAAGAATGATGAAATCAGCCAAAGAATAAAAAATTAAATATCACGGGAGGTAGACGTATATGGCTCTTACCGAGAAGAAAATGATGGATTCCAAGAATGGTTTAGAACTTCAGGATATTAGAAACGAACAAATTCATATGGTTTGTTTTAAGGGTTCAGATTTTCATGGTATAGACATGAGGGATACTTCTCTGGCGCATACGAATTTTGTTAACTCGAAGTGGGAGCACATTTACTTTTCTAATGTACATATAAATATGATTCAGATGGGTGGAACTTTATTCGAGAACATAGTTCGTCCTGAAGCAAAGGTTAGTCACTTAAATGAAGAGCCTGGAACTGACGGATGGGTTAATGTTGAGCCTGTAATATTTAAGAAGAGTGACTTGAGTACAGCAATATTTGATACTTGCAATTTAAGCAATGTTGAGCTTAAAAACTCTAATATTGAAGGAATGAAAATTGATGGAATACTTATTAAAGACTTAATAGAACAGTATAGAAAAGCTGTTTGTGAGTAATTCGAGGAAGTGGCTGACTTCATATAACACCGCATTCACGCATCGGAGCTAACGCCCATTGGTCCGCGAGAAGTATCTTCTAAAGTAGCGGATTCAGCGGACAACCCTGCACCAGCTAAGATAAGAGCTATCTAAGCCGGTGAGGGTTCGTGAATGCAAGAACGTTATCGGAAATTACTGTAATACATAAATAAAACCAAAAAGGAATATACAATGGACACTGTACAATTAATTGAATGGTCCGAAAGGAACCAAGTAGTCTCAAGGACTGAAAGTGGATTCCGAAATTACTTGAATAATTGGAAGAAAGAGCACAGAGCCGAGTTTTATGATACCTTTATGGGGAATTCTAATCTTAAATTAATCAAGACAGAACTGCGGTCCATTCAATTAACACATAGTAATTGCTACTTAGATCTGGTCAACTGTAATCTTAACGTCCTGTATCTTGGCAGCAATATAGGAGAATATAGAATGATGTTTAATTTGAATGGGGAAGTTGAGGATGATGTTTTACAGTTCGATAGATTTAGTAAGGAGACAATAAGAGAAGGAACAATAAAAGTGAAAATTATTTTAAATGCAATAAATGAAGGCCTTGGAATGAATACCATTGCAAGAATAATTGAAATTGATGAAGAACTTATAAGACCATTTTTTGAGAGTTAATTCAAGATGACAGTAACATCCGATAACACCGCATTCACGCGGCGGGCTGACGCCTTTGGTCTGCAGAGGAATTTTCGAGAAAGCGGAATCAGCAGGCAACCCTGCACTGGCTAAGTCCGACCTGGCTCCCGTTGGTCGCCTTAAGCCAGTGAGGGTTCGTGAATGCAAGAACGTTATAGGAAATCAGCGCAAATAAATAAAGCAACATTAAAGGGTGGTATTATTGGACTTATTACAAAAAAGATTGTGGAATGCGAACCACAAAAAACTGACAAGCATCATTACACGTCCTTCAGAACACAACACGGCCGTTAACTTATTTTTAATTAATCATAGTTTGTTGCATTCATCAAAAATGAGTAATTCAACGACTACAACTTTGGAAGATGAATTGTTTAAGGATTTAAAGGAAGTTACAGTTCGGGAATACCCTGTTTTAGCGCCAGATACAAGGAATTCCATTGCCTGGCATATATGGCATATCACTCGAATAGAGGATATGACAATGAATGTATTGGTAAATGGTGCAGAGCAGATTTTTCATTTGGGTTCTTGGCACAAGAAACTTAAGGTGAATTATGTTCATTCAGGTAATGAAATGACGGAGAATGAGGTCTCTGACCTAAGTACCAATATTGATATTTCTGAATTATTGTCATACCGAGTAGATGTTGGACAAAAAACTCGAGATATTGTTTCTAATTTACAACCTGGAGATTTTAAACGAAAGGTTGAACCGGAGAGATTAAAATTACTTGAAGAACAATTTGCTGTTAAAAAAGAATCGGCATGGCTGCTTGAATATTGGGGAAGGAAGACAGTAGCTGGATTAATTCTTATGCCGGCAACGAGGCATCTCTTCTTACATTTAAACAAATCAGTTCGAATTAAACAAAAGATTCAAGAAAACAAGAAGTCTCAGCATATCGAGGAAGGCGCTGACATCCTATAACACCGCATTCACGCATCGGGGCTATCGCCCTCGGTCCGCAAGAGGCATTTCCAAAAGCGGCTAAATTAGCGGACAACCCTGCACTGTCTAACCGCGTCGCGGCCGTTCCCTTCGGTCACTTAAGCCAGTGAGGGTTCGTGAATGCCTGAACGTTAGGTGAAATCGTAATATGACATATATAAAAACCTAAGGAGAGCTAAGAATGCCTAATAAATCAAGAATATTTAGTTGGATTACTATCTATAATTCTAGGTATATTCACTGCAGTATTTTATTACAACATAAACAAAACTTATATAGTTGGCGAATTACCGGATGATATTATCCGTCGGATATATGAAAGTGCTGACGGCAAGAAAAATGTTACAAATATACAAATTCAGCAAAACAAGAAAATTGGTAAGTATCTTGTTTTTTTGTATACATATGATTATAAAAATATGGGTGAATCAAACGATTATATAATGATGAAGAACATGAAAATAAATACAAAGTACATGCAGCAGGAAAATTGGCATTTAAATTTAAAAATAGTAAACACAATAAAGGATTACAATATCTCATGTTAGATGGGTATCTTATAATGAGTGGAATTGTAAACCAAGAAGATGCAGACACATTTGAAATTGCTTCTGGAAATTCAAGAATAACCGTCAGGTATGATAAAAATAAATATTTTATCAATGAATATGTCTTAGGTAATCCCAATGAAATGAAGATAACACCTATAGTTGAACACCCTCTTAGAATCTTTTGAAGATTACTCAATGATGACCTCGACATCCGATAACACCGTATTCACGCTGCGGGAGCTACAATCTGCCCCCTTGGTCCGGTGACTTAGCGCTCCGGACACATCCGCACTGGCTAAGTCCGTCGGACCCGCTCGCTGTCGCTCACTTAAGCCAGTGGGACGTCGTGAACACAAGAACGTTGTATTTGGCAAACCAAAAGTGCTGAGTTTTGCAGCGATGAATTTTGCCTATATGCAGCAAAAAGTGAAGTTTATGCATAGGTTTGACATGGAGCCTCTATGGGCATGATTCCTTGCGAAGGGGCGAAGCCACAGGCTTCGCAGATGCTAGTAAGCCTATCATGCCCACCTCTCCATATCAAACCAGTTACTTTTTACTGCATAATCAATGGCTGCAAAACTAGGCACTTGTACTTTGCAATAAACAGAACGTTATTCGAAACCTCTGGAAAACCATAAAATCAGGAGAAATTCTTGTTATGAATAGAGCAAAGTTACTCTTTAATACTTCTTTACTTATTTGTTAATAATAATAGTTCTGCTGATTAGTGGTGGCATTATTGGTACACAGATAAAATCATCACTCTCAATCAGTGAACTATTTGGCTTTTCTAATGAAGAGTATATTTTGGAAGAAAGATTTGATTATAGTGATGACATTATTGATTACTTTGCTGAACCGGATAATTATTCAGCTGAGTTGTATTATGAACTAGATCGAGAACAGTTGAGAGGGTGGAACTACCCAGAACCTTTCTCATTATATACTGGATTAATTCTTTTGGTACTATCGATATCTTTGGTTATCAAGAATATAGTTAAATTAAAGAAAAAGTCTTTTAGAATAATTATTGTATGTCTCTTTACGTTGATATTTTTTATTCTATGTTGATTTGGTCTTTCGAAGAAGCTGATTCAGCGGACAACCCTGCACCGGCTAAGATAAGAGCTATCTAAGCCGGTGAGGGTTCGTGAATGCAAGAATGTTATGAGATATCTCTGCAAAACATCAGAGAGGAGTAGAAACAGTGAAGTCTGATTTATCTTTACATTCTGAAAGATTGACATATAGGCAGACAGTTTCCTGTGATCTTGATACAGTATTATCAATCGAGAATGATAGTGAAAACATCAGATACATCATTCCTTGGTCAAAGGATCAACATGTTAAGACATTAAATGATCCAGACAAGAAGCACATAATCATAGAAGATAAAGATAAAAAATTAGTTGGATATATTATTTTGGCAGGTCTTAACAGCCTCCATGATAATGTTGAGTTAATTCGAATTACAATTTCAGAGAAGTCTAAAGGGTATGGAAAAGAAGCATTGAACACAATTTTGAAATACATATTTGAATACCTTCACGCACATCGTCTATGGCTCGATGTAAAGGAATATAACGAAAGAGCAAAGCACATTTACTTATCTTTAGGGTTCAAACAGGAAGGGATATTAAGAGAATGTATTAAGAACGGGGACAAGTTCGAATCACTGATCATAATGTCAATACTAAAGCACGAATTTAGCGAACTCGAAGAAGGCAGAGACATCTCATAACACCGTGTTCCAGCTTCGCCGCTGTCGCCGCTCGGTCTGCCCGAGGGATTTCAAGGAAGCGAATTCAGGCAGACACATCGATTCCCCTAAGATAAGAGCTATCTAAGGGGAATCGACGTCAGGAAGACAAGAACGTTAGGTGAAATTGACGAAAGATGATAGGTGTGAGCATATGAAGAATTATGCAATCATTACAGATATCCATGGGAACAGCCCGGCTTTAAGTGCTGTATTAAATGATATACGGAATAAAGACATCGACCACATTTTTTGTCTTGGTGATCTTGTTGGAATCGGGCCTAATAGTAACGAAGTTATTAAATTGTTGTTAAATCAAGACAATATCTCTTATGTTAAGGGCAATCATGATAATGCTGTAGTTGCTGCATTTTATGATCGACAAACACCTGAAGGACATGAGCATGTCCGGTATCATCATAAGTGGTTAGCAGAACGAATGGAAGAAGAATACGTAAGATTTTTGGATAACATGCCTATTAAGATAGAGACGGAAGAGGAGCTCTTTATTCATTACCATCTAGACCAGATGAACAATTTTACGCCTATAGATCAGGAACCAACTGAAGAGAAATTAGATCAATTTTACAAGAATGCTGATTACAGATTGGTTTGTTTTGGACATCACCATGTTGTGCACGAGTACATTACTCCTAAGGCAGTTTATTTTAACCCAGGGGCATTAGGTTGTTTTCACAAACCAGTTGCTCGCTATGGGATTATCAAATTGGACAATCATCGTGTTGAACCTCAGCTCGTAGAAGTACCTTATAATAATTCAGCTTTTTTAAAATCTTATAGAGAACTAGGTGTACCAGAAAGTGATTTTATATTGAAAATATTCCACGGGGGACAACTTTGAGGTCATTTCAAAGAAGCGTCAACTTCACCTAACACAGCATTCACGCATCGGGCCATCCGGCCCTCGATTCGCGGGGAGCATTTTCGGGGGAGATTATTCAGCGGACAACCCTGCACTGCCTAACCGCATCGCGGCCGCTCCCGTTGGTCGCTTAAGGCAGTGAGGGTTCGTGAATGCAAGAGACGTTATAAGAAATCTCGGCATAAACCCAATCAAAACATTTTTTTTGAACAGATTGAAAGAGGGAGAAAAAAATGAAAAGCTTGTATTCATCTACAAGATTTAATGCGGTAGCGATTTTAATCTTAGGAATAATAATAGGAATTTTTGATTCCTGGAGTCAATCAATAGACGGAAATGTTAGTATAAATGGTTCTCGTTTAATAAAATGGGTTTTTGGGTCCTATTGCATTGCTTTAATATTAAATATCTTATCAGGAATTGCGCTTAGATTAGGTAAGATAAACCAAATGGAAAACCAAAAAGAGAAATGATTTTTGTAGGAAGTTCAGAAGGGTCGAGACATCTTATAACACCGCATTCACTCATCGGGGTTTACGACCCTCGTCCGCAAGAAGCATTTTCGAGAAAGCGGATTCAGCGGACAACCCTGCACCGGCTAAGATAGGAGTTATCTAAGCCGGTGCTTTTTAGCCCCCTAATGAATTTGGACAGTACACCTCTTACTCCGATACAATGAGATTGAGGCGGAGGGGAACGAAATGAAGAAGAAGCAATATGACCTGAATTTCAAGAAGATGTTCGTGGCCAAAGGGAAAGAGATTGGCAACATGACAGCTGTAGCTAGGCAACATGAACTGGATCTAAAGATGGTGCTTCGTTGGGCTAGGGAACTGAATCGCAAAGACCTCGATCAACTGGATGAGACAAGCGTGAAACAATCGAAGTTCGTTCCGACAGCCGAAGATTATGCACAACTGGAAAGAGAGAATGAAAAACTGAAGAAGCTCTTTGCCGAGCAAGCCCTAGAGAGGGATATTTTCAAAGACCTACTAAAAAAAACGAACCCGCACTTGCGGATAAAATAGCGATTGCCCAGAAGTATATAACAAGTGGACACAGCGTGAGCTTCGTCCTTCGTGTGCTGGAAGTGGAGCGATCCACCTACTACGCCTTTGTAAACCGGGAACAGCAAACAGTGATGGCAGCAACTCTTCACAACATCGGTCGTCCCGTACTGGCCTCTCATACACACACGATGGGAATCCGGTCAGTGACGAGCAAATTTGCGAATGGCTCATGGAATGTTTAGCTGGCGAAGGCGCGTCGTATGGCTACCGGAAGCTCACTGTGCTGCTCAGAAGACGATATCGGCCGGATTAATAAGAAGAAGGTTTACCGTCTTTGTAAGCGAATGGATGTCCTTCGTCCGCAGCGACAGCTAAAGATCAAATACCCCAAACGTCTGGCGAACAATCGCGTCATTACAGGCTCCAATCAACTCTGGGAAACGGATATTAAGTATGGTTGGATTCATGGCGAACAGCGATTTTTCTTCTTAATGAGCATCCTGGATGTGTTTGATCGTGCCATTATCGCTTATCATATCGGTTTAACCTGTGAAGCAGCTCATCTCATTCAGATTACGCAGGAAGCGCTAATGAAGCGTCAGCGCTTTGATAAAACGGATAGGCCGGTCATTCGATCCGATAATGGTCCCCAATTTATTAGCCACCGATTTGAAGAGGCTTGTGTTACGTTCGAGATGATTCACGAGCGCATACCGCCCAAAACGCCGAATAAGAATGCTCACATTGAATCGTTTCATTCCATATTGGAAGCGGAGTGCTATCGACGACATGAATTTGAGACGTATCCGCAGGCGTATGACGTCGTCAGCCAGTTTATTCAAGATTACAATCACATTCGAATCCATGGCAGTATCTATGATCTGTCTCCGTACGAATACATAGAGGCGATTAAGAAAGGGCTGGTTAGGCCGAAGCAGATAAAGGTCTAAACAGGCGTAAACCAAAGGGTTTGAGCCGGTGCTTTGTATCATGAACGGTTAAAAGGTCAGTAATAAACTCGTCAAATTTTGTGAGTTGGGCATCGAGGATCGTTTTATATTCGTCGATAAGCAGAGTGGAAAGGACTTTATCGGCCACGCTATCAGGCTATGTGTCTAATGATCCGTGAAGGCGATCTGGTTTACGTGGACGCCTTGGACCGTCTGGGACGGGATTATGACGGAATCATTAGTGAATGGAAGTACCTCACACGGGAGATCGGTGCAGATATTGTATGTTTGGATAATGAAGCCTTATTTGATAGCCGGAAGTGGCCTCCCGAACGCCACCCCACTCGCCCTAAGCTATATGGATTGGTTAGCAACCAGTCGTGATGATAATGTTAGTTGAAATTGATGGCTATTTTCACTGAATTCACATTACAGTTGCCAAGTGTACTAAACAGGAATTAAAACAAAAGTATTTACAAGCAAAAAGGCTGAATTCTGATATTAGAGATTTACCTTTTGTATTTTGCAGACTCCCTAGCTTTGATGTAATACCTCTTGATAATGATGTAGAGGTTGATTTTGTAATTGATACAGATATAGATAGAATATACAAACCGTTCTGAAAAAATAGTTGAGGAGTATGTGCTTGCACAGCTCCTCTTTTGTTTAACGAAGTAAACGGGAGGTTAACGCAACAGCAGGAAAAAGGAATCCTAATCCCGAACTGTCAAAGAGAATGGGTTTATGTCTGATCACGATTTCCCTATCATGCCATTGAGTATTATGAAAAGCTGAGGTGATTATTGTGGGAGAGTTACTTTCACGAATGAAGCATAAACACGGAAGGATAATTGATGGAAGGCGACATTTCTGGGACGTAGAAAAACTGTGGGAGTTATCTAAGAACTTACCAGTTCATAAAATCAAGATTGATTCAATAAAGGAACTTGATCAGGACTGTTGGTTTGCAGATAGTGGGAGTAGACCAATTCCAACTATACGCAATGTTGCATTTCATTGTCAGCGAATTATCAACGCAAACATGGAGTACCCAATATTATTATGTTCCGATGGACAATTAATCGATGGGGGACATAGAATTGCAAAAGCATTAATTGATGAAAAAAGTGAAATTGATGCCGTTTATATTACATTACCGGCGGCGGACGTGATTCAATAAAGTACTCCTGTTCTGTAAAGTTGCCTGTCCAAAAAACTGAAATTAGCTTTTGAATCTCCAAAGTAAGACCTAATGTGCGAATGTAATGATTAAACAAACGGGCACGAGATAGCTCAATGACATACATAAGGCAGCCATCAGCAATGATCGGCTGCCTTATGTGCAAACGGGAGTTATGTTATATACAGCTAGGTACTAAACGAAATTATTTACAGGTGATTTTCTCTATGTTAAAGTAAATTATACTTTATTGATTAAAAGCATGAAAGCGTCAAAGCGAAGAAGAGAATAATGAGAAGAGTGATGGTGTTGATAAAAGCTGTTCTGTTCGATTTAGATTTAACCTTATTAGATAGAGATGCGTCTGTTAGAAAATTTGTAGAAACACAGCACGAAAGGTTTAATTTTTGTTTATCCCATATTCCAAAGGAAACATACGTTTCAAGATTTATAGAATTGGATGAAAGAGGTTATGTGTGGAAAGATATAGTATACCAACGATTAATCGATGAATTTAATATCAATGGTATCAATTGGGAACAGCTGTTAGAGGATTATGTATCGGAGTTTCACAAAAGTTGTATTCCTTATCCAAATCTTATTGAAATGTTAGAGCGTCTTAATAGAGAAAATTTTAAATTAGGTTTAATCACTAATGCTCTTGGTGATTTTCAGTTTAGAAATATTAAAGCAATCGGAATTGATAAATACTTTGATGTTATTTTAATTTCAGAGTGGGAAGGTATTAAAAAACCGAATCCAGAGATTTTTTTCAGGGCTTTAGATAAGCTCGAAGTAGAGGCGGAAGAAAGCATATACATTGGTGACCATCCGATTAATGATGTTCAAGCTTCACGAAATGTTGGAATGAAGGGAGTTTGGAAAAAAGACCCCCAATGGGAGATACCCCTGGATGTAGACGGAATTATCAGCGACTTATTAGAGGTACCTGAACTTGTCAAGAGTTTAATTAACAGAACTTCAGGTCAATAAACACCTTCAAAGGCTTCCTACAAGATCAGCAGCCTTTGCCTAACTAAGGTGCAGGTTAATTAAACAACTCAGGTGATAAAACGATAGCTCAATAAACACGAAGATACGGCAGCCGGTATTAGTGGCTGCCGTTTTCTCAACTAACTGGCAGAATACTATAATTGGCAAAAATTGGACTCAGAAATTACAAGGGGTGATGCAGATGTCGAACATACAGGCCATTGTATTGGACTTGGACGGAACCTTACTCGGCAGTGACAAATCCATATCTCTTCGGAATTATCAAGCTGTTAAAAAATGTTTTGATTCTGGAATTCATGTTATTGTTGCCACGGCGCGACCGCCTAGAGCGGCTAACAAATTTGTAGAGGATTTACCTTTTGTAGAATATCTGGTTTATTACAATGGTGCTCTAATAACATACAAGTCTAAGAAAGCTCAGCGACATATTTGTATCCCAATGGAGATAAGCAAACAGATTACCAATTTCATCGAGTTACATGCACCGCAATCGTTAATTTCATATGAGGTCAATGACTCATGGTATACGTGTACACCAGTTCCCGACTCGAAACGTGCTCATTTGGGCATCCGTTCGAGTGATCCTGCGCCCCAGGTTGTTGAAATTGATTTTATTCGATCACTGTCCCCGACCAAAATATTGGTTCTCGGTTTCAGTCTATGGAGCGATATCATTGAGCAGTTCGGTGATGTGAACGTAATCGCAACCGACGGAGGAGTATTAGTTCAAATAATGCACAAATCAGCCTCAAAGGAAGATGCCGTGCAAGGGGTGTTAAGCGAAATCGGGGTTAAACCAGATAATGTAATGGTATTCGGGGATGACTTTAACGATTTAGGACTATTCCAAACGTGCGGATTTCCGATCGCAATGGAAAACGCGATTATTGAGCTAAAAAATTGTGCAAAACACATTACCGATTCAAATGATAACGATGGTGTTGCTGTTGCACTTGAGAAATTTGTGCTTTGAATCGCAAAGTGACTTTGATATTTGATTCAGCTAACGACCACTCCTGACAATGGGGTGGTTTCTTTAATAGAACTTTCTCTTTTATTGATGCTTCCTTCTGATTTTCATACCGATTAAAAATACTATAGCTAATACAACCGCAATGCCCCCAACGAAAATTTCCATATCATAATCCTTATTTGAAATCTGCTTCATCTCGCCTTCAAGGTTTACCTGCTTATCAACTTCCTGTCCCTCACCTATCAGCTTCAAATCTTCTCCTGCATTTGATAATTCCGCAGTACGACTGCAATAACTTGTATATAACTCACCGTTATCAGTCTTATACACATAAACAAGATATGACTTACCTTCTTCAAAGACGAACCCGCAAGACATATCATGTCCAAAGTCATAAACGATAATTTGCGATTGCTTTACGCCCTTCCATGCCCTATCAACTTCAAACAAGTTAGCATCCCTGTACTCGATTGCCCCGACAACACCTTGTTGCTTCCGTTCTTGATTAACCTTTATCACTTTCCCTACGAAAACCGCTTCTGCTTTTTCTAATGCGGTTTTAGGGTCTGGGTTGTTAGCACAAGAACAAGCGTAAGCCTTATTTGGTAAAATCACCCCAAAACTGCTAATCACAAGTATTACTGACAGCAATACAAATGAATATTTTCTCATACCATCACCTACATTATTTGATTCGTTCATAATCTAAACGTCCCTTTAGTGTACATTGTTTCACAGTTTTTAATGTAATAAATGGAATATTCATAGTCGGTCGCTGGAACCTTGACGTGCTATCGATATGATGAGAAAAAGCAAATAACGAATATTGAAATAACAAATATGAAACCACGCGGGTTATCGGTGATAGTTGTCTAATTAATTATGATACATCATGTGTGGTGTCATAATTATTGAGAAAATGTTCAGAATTGGTGAGAATGGATTTTTATAATGGATGAGAAGATACATATTCATTCATGAAGCCGTAGCAAATCTCATTGTTTCAAAATTGTAAGAAGTCCGTTGCCAAAGGACACCTGCTGGAGAAACGTAAAGCGGTTCCACTCGGGATCTCCGTGAAGCTGTACAGGCCCTGGATTCGTCATGTGACCTTATCCGGTGCCTAGTGCGTGTCGCGTATTGTCACTTCTTACGGAGAAAATCGGATAAAAAAAACCAGAAAATCAGACAACTTTTTTTTGCTACAATAGAGACACGAAACCGTATCGGAGGGAAATCTATGTATCATATACTGGTGGCCGAAGATGAACCTTGGATCCGAAGCTCCGTCGTCGAGATGGTGAACCGGATCGGAGAAGGAACGATCACTTTATCGGAAGCGACGAATGGGGAAGAAGCTTGGGCATTGATCCAAGAGACATGGCCGACCGTACTGATTACGGACATCATGATGCCGAAGATTGATGGTCTGTCGCTGATCCAAAAAATCCATGAGCTTGGCATTCCGATGACATACATCATTATCAGCGGGTACGATAACTTTCAGTATGCGCAAAAAGCGATTCGTTACGGGGTTACCGAATATCTGCTGAAGCCGGTGGACATGGAGCAGCTTCGGGAAGCATTGCGCAGATGCGAACAAAACGTAAACAACCTGAAAGAAATCAGCCAATATATGTCGAGATTCCAGCAGCTTGTGAACGCCTTCGGCGAGGCGGCCCCGCAGACGGCCGGCAGAAAAATGTCCGAACTAATCGATTCCGTCTTGAAGCTTAAATATATCAATCCGGCCGCCAGGTTGAATCTGCTTCGCCTTTTCGAGTGGAAACTGACCGGCTTGATGAACGAGATGTCCCCGGGGCAATCCGTTCCGTCGATTCCGGCCGATGCTGAGGATACGGCAATCATTCGCCATTTCAACCAACTGGCCGATATTATGATCATGCATTATGCGAAGCAGAACAAAACGAATACCAATAATATCATCAAACGGGTTTGCGATTACATCCATACTTACTATAAGAAGGACATCTCGTTAACGGAAATGGCTCAATTGGCCAACATGAGCATTTCGTACTTCAGCTCGTGGTTCAAAAGATGCACCGGACGAACCCTGGTTCAGTACATTCAGGAAGTCAGGATTGAAAAGGCGAAGCAGCTTCTGCTCGAAACGCAGCTGAAAAATTATGAGATTGCCGAACAGGTAGGCTTCGCCACACAGCCTTATTTTATCCGGGTATTTAAAAGCTCGGTAGGCGTTTCCCCCAATGCGTACCGAAAGCGGATGTGGCTATGAATCGCATGATCCGTTTCATGTACCGCTATTCCATCAAACAAAAGATGATCGTCGCTTTCCTGACAGTGAGTCTGCTCGGGGTAGTCACGATAGCGGCGTCAGCGGAGCACTACTATACGAGGGCGACAACGCAGGACTTCTATAACATCGCAAGAAGCTCTTCCGCCAGTCTGAATAATCAGATCGATCGTTATTTCAAGCAGCTGATCCGATCCACCTCCGCCGTCATCGCCGGACCGCTCCCTTCGATCGGCGGCCGCGTCAATCCGAATCTGGAGGCCGGAGCCATCCAGGATTGGCTGGCAGGGAAGGTGCCGCTCACCTTGTCAAACCGGCTGATTATTGAGGATACACTTCGGAGGTACATTGCAATCAACTACTCTGAGATCGAAAGTCTCGTCCTCTTGAAGGAAAACGGCGAACTCGTTTCTTCGAACGGACAGGCTGCCTATCGGCCCACAGAACCGTGGCTCAAATTGCCGTTTACCGAGAAAACGGCAGTGATCCCGACGTACGAGTCGTATCCTTATAAAGTTCCGATCGTCTCCCTCGTTATTCCAGTTTTCAGTACAGAGGACACGCGTATGGTTGGCAGACTGTTCGTCAACCTATCGCTCGCCGAGCTGAAGGAAATAATGGGAAAGACAACGATCGGCAAAACCGGGACATTCGTTATCATCTCATCCTCTGATACAGTCGTCTATCACCCGGACTCCAGCCTTCTTGGGAGACCGATCTCTATGACGCCGCTCAATGATCTCCGCTTGAACGAACCGGATACTCTTCAAGAGGCCGGGAAACTGGATTATTTAATTACTTTCACCCGATCGGATTTCACACAATGGCGAATTGTCGCCGTCGTACCGCTGCAAGAGATGGCAACCGGATTGAACGTGGCGACCGAATCGATGCTGCTTGTCCTATTCTTCTTGTTTCTGTTCGTCATTCTGGTGGTGCCGATCCTGACCAAGCTGCTCATGCAACCTGTTATTCGATTGAAAAAAGTCATGAACGAAGTAGAGAGAGGCAATCTGAACGTTCAAGTCGAATGTCATCCCGGCAAAGATGAGCTGCAAAGCTTGAACCGCAGCTTCGGCCAAATGATTCGCCGGCTGAATAACCTGATCGAGGATGTATATCGGTATCAATTGCGGGAAATGCAGCTCGAGGTTCGCCAGAAGGACGCGATGATCAAAGCGCTTCAAGGGCAGATCAACCCGCATTTTCTGTATAATACACTGGACATTATCAGAAGCATTGCTTTTCTGGAAGAGGTTCCCCGGATCGAGAAGATTGCCGTCAATCTGGCCTCGTTCTTCCGATACACCGCTAAGCTGGAGCCTCTTGAAGTGACGCTGCGCGAGGAGATCGACCATCTGCGAAAGTATCTGGAGATTATTGATATCCGCTTCAAGCAAAACTTTCAAAACCAGGTCTACGTAAACGAGAAGTTCATGGCGGCGCGTCTCGTCAAGCTTTCCTTGCAGCCTATCGTGGAGAACGCGGTGAAATATGCGGTGGAGCCGATGAACGGAAATGCCTCCATCCTGGTCAGTGCCTTCGACGAAGGGGACGATCTTGTTGTTGAGGTGGCGGATAACGGTCCCGGAATGACTGCAGACAAACTGGAGTACATTCGGCGCTCCCTCGCCCAGGTTACCGAGCATCATACCGCTGGCCAATACGCCGAACGGGATTCGCTCGGCCTGGCCAATGTACATGGGCGCCTCGTACTGCAGTATGGAGGCCGCTACGGGGTGAGTATTGATTCGTTCCCGGCGAGAGGGACGGTCGTATCCATCCGGTTCCCCAATAAAAAAGTGAAATCGGATAACGAATCGTAAAATGTTGTAAAAACAAAGGGCTCCCTACGATCTACAATAGAGTTTGAAGTCACTTACAGGAGGGGTTCAAAAGTTGAGAAAAAAAATAGCACTTCTTCTCACAGGGGTTCTGGCTGCAGGCGTTATAGCCGGCTGTTCCGGGAACGGACAAGCGGGAGACGCCGGAGGAAAGACGGACAAGGCCGGTGTCGCGGATGACATGAAAGAAAAGCTGACCATCACCTTCATGCCGGAATCATGGGGCGGAGGAAAGTGGCGGGAAGACCACCCGACGGTAAAGTATCTGAACGAGAAATTTAACATCGAGATGAAGATCATGTGGACGGACGGCCCGACATACAAGGACAAATTGAATGTTTTTGCAGCGTCGGGAGACTTGCCGGACATGTATAGAGTCACATCGGACAATTTCGTCAAGTGGCAGAACGAGGGTGTTTTCATGGATCTGGCCCCTCATCTGGATAAGTATCCGAATCTGGCTAAGGCGTTCCCGGATGATCAGTGGAAGATGTTGAACCCGCAGGGGAAGCTGTACGGAATGCCGGCGTGGGGACTCGAGATCCGTGACAGCTATCAAATTCGGGCCGACTGGATCCGCAACGTGGGGCTGACGATGCCGAATGAAGAGACGTTCAACGTCGATGAATTTTATCAGATCATGAAGGCGTTTGCACTGAACGATCCGGACAAGAACGGGAAGAAGGATACGGCCGGCTTCGCCACAGACCAGGAATTAGGGGCGAATACCGCCCAATTGCGGGCCGCTTTCGGCCTTGCCAACGGCTGGAAACTGGTGGACGGCAAGCTGATCCCCCAGAATGTGCAGTCCAAGGAGCAGAAAGACTTCCTCGGTTATCTTCATAAGATGTATGAGGAAGGCGTTATGGACAAAGATTTTCTCAGCAAGAAAGGCATCAACGTCTACGAGCTGTTTCAGGGAGGCAAGTCGGGCATCTGGACCCACCACCCTCTTGGACTGAGGACGGATACAGAAAAGCTGAAAAGTATCGACCCGAACGCTGAATTGGTCCAGCTTGCACCGCCGATCGGCCCTACCGGTCTTCGCGGCAATCCAACGGGCTTAGTCGGAGCCAATAAAGCCGTGATCAACGGCAAAATCGACCCCAAGAAGCAGCAGCGCCTCCTGGAACTGCTCGATTGGTGGATGACCGACGAAGGCACGGATATTATGAGGAACGGGATCGAGGGCGTTCACTATACGAAAGAGGCTAATGGCACCTATAAGCAAACGCCGCTTGGCGATACCGATCTGCCTCGGATTATGAACAACTGGTTTTTCTGGCGCGCCGATCCGGAGTTCTTTGTCCATAAATGGACCGAACCGGCAATCGCTGAATTCGACAGGAAGTATAATGAGAACAATGCCAAATATCCTTGGAAAAACGATTCCGCGGGCCTGGAAATCTATTCGGAGACCTACCAGAAGCTATGGAAGGACCTCGAAACGAAATTCAAGGAAGCCCAGCTCAAAATCGTGGTCGGGCAGGAGCCTGTCGACAGCATTGACAAGGCGATCGCTGATTGGAAAGCGGGCGGCGGCGATAAGATCATTCAAGAAATGAACGACGCGTACGCCAAATATAAGAGCTAGTATTACTAGTCCTGTCGGCCGCATCTGATGCGGCCGACAGATTTTTCGATAAGGAAAGGTGAAGGAGCATGAGGTCGTCCGTAAGCGAATTGAGGGGCGTTAGCAAATCAAGGGCTTCTTCAGCCTCCGCCCATTACATCAAACGCGCTTTTCCCATCTATTTGATGATATTGCCGGGTTTTTTGACGATGATTCTGTTTAAATATTTGCCCATGTTCGGTGTTGTTATCTCGTTTCAGAATTACAGTCCGTTCCGAGGGGTTTGGGGCAGCGAGTGGGCGGGGCTCGATCATTTCGTCCGCCTATTTACCGAGCAGCAGTTTGTGACGCTCCTCAAAAATACGCTGATTCTCAACCTGATCGATATATGCTTTTATTTTCCCGCGCCGATTCTCTTCGCGCTGATTCTTAACGAGATCCGTTTAAGATGGTTCAAGACGACGCTGCAAACCGTCGTATACTTGCCCCATTTCATCTCGATGATCGTCGTTGTCGGGATCACGGTCGTCCTGTTCGCCGGCGAATTCGGCGGGGTCAACCTGCTTCTTGATTCCCTTGGTCTTCCAAGGTATCAAGGATTGAACGATCCGGATCATTTCCGCTGGATATGGCTGCTGCAGAACATTTGGAAAGAAGTGGGCTGGAGCGCAATCATTTATTTGGCCGCTCTCGCATCGATCGACCCGACGCTGTACGAGGCCGCCACGGTGGACGGTGCGAACCGGTGGAGACAAATTTGGCACATCACGCTGCCGTCTCTCGCTCAAGTTATTCTCATCCTATTTATCCTCCGTCTCGGAAGCTTTATCGATGTCGGCTTCGAGCATGTGTTCCTGCTGCAAAATCCGCTCAATCTTGCGGTGTCTGACGTTTTTGACACTTATATTTATCGTGTTGGGGTACAGCAGGGCGAATTCAGCTATACGACGGCGGTCGGTCTGTTCAAGTCGGTTGTCGGGCTGGTGCTGGTGCTCTCGGCGAACGCGATTGCGAAACGGTCGGGAAGGGAGGGCGTGTACTGATGAGCCTCCGCCGTTTAACAGGCAATGAAAGTTCCTTCGATGTTCTCGTGTACGCAATGCTTATCGTATGGGGAGCTTTCATCCTGTTCCCGCTTCTTTATGTGCTGATGACGTCGTTTGCTACTGAAAAAGAATATTTGACCCGCGGTTTCTTCATCATTCCGAGGGAGTGGACGTGGGACGCGTATTTATATTTGCTAGCGAACGACGACTTTGCGAACAGCTTCATGAACGCCGTCATCATTACGACGGTCGGTACGGCAATCAGCATAACTGCAACGACATTGATGGCATACGGCTTGTCCAAGAAATGGCTAAAAGGACGGACTGTATTGGGCTTTATGGTCGTATTCACGATGCTGTTCTCCGGGGGCTTGATCCCGACTTATCTGGTCATCAAGGAGTTCGGGATGATTGATACGTTCTGGTCATTATGGCTTCCAGGAGCTGTCGCTCCGTTCTATCTGATCGTCATGCGAAGCTTCTTCTCATCAATCCCATATGAGCTGGAAGAGTCCGCGCGCGTGGACGGCTGCGGGGAGTGGAGAATGTTTTTCACCATTATGCTTCCTCTGTCCATGGCGTCCATTGCCACCTTTGTGCTCTTTTATATGGTCGGCTATTGGAACACGTATTTTTCGGCGCTGATCTATTTGAACGATTCCGGCATGTGGCCGCTGCAAGTATTTTTGCGGCAGATGCTTGTGCTGAATCAATCCATAGGCGAAACCGCCACCCAGATGCAGGAAGAGCTGGTCTACACGCCCGGAGTGAAAATGGCGGCCATCGTTGTCTCTGCGCTGCCGATGATGATCATTTATCCGTTTCTTCAGAAGCATTTCAATAAAGGCATGCTGCTAGGTTCGTTGAAGGGGTGAGGATCGTTTTTGTTATATCGGACGGCAAAAATTTAAGATTTTTTTCATAAACCCCTTACTGTAAAATCATTGTAGTTAAGATCATAGGAGGATGTAGATGGCATTCATCATCGATAAATATACGTCGTACCGAATTCCAACGGATCCGTCATCGCCGGTCCGCCATGCTTGGAAGATGGTGGAGAGGGATCATTCGCAGGTGCTGGGCGCCGCTCCGAGACTTGTATCGGGGGCTGACGAACCGGCCGATATCGTCATCCGTTACGCAATACCCGAAGACCGTTGCCCGGACCGGCCGGAGGCGTATTGCTTCCGCTTCGTCAAGGACGGCGGCAGAACGGAGCTTCATATTGCTGCGGGCGACGATCTCGGCCTGGTCTACGGCATGCTCGAGTACAGCGGAAAGTACCTGGGCGTCGATCCGTTCTGGTTCTGGGCGGATCTTCCGCCCGAGCGTCGAAGCCGAGTCGAGCTTCCTGAGGGCGATTACGATTCGCCGGAACCGTTCGTCCGGTTCCGCGGCTGGTTCGTCAACGACGAGGTATGCCTGATCGGCTGGAAGGAAGAGTACCCGCCGACCCGCGAGGTATGGCAGCCTGTCTTTGAAGCGCTTCTGCGCTGCGGGGGGAATATGGTCATTCCAGGCACTGACCTGCCGAGGCACGGCGTGCATGCCGATGTGGCCGCTGAGATGGGATTATGGATCACTCACCACCATGCAGAGCCATTAGGCGCCGAGATGTTTCTGAGAGCGTATGAAGGAAAGAAAGCGAGCTATCAAGAGAACCCGGAGCTGTTCGAAACGCTATGGGAGGAAGCGATTGAGAAGCAAAAGGACCGTAACATTGTTTGGGTTCTTTCCTTCCGCGGGCAAGGAGACCAGCCTTTCTGGGTTCAAGATCCCGCATTCGACACGCCTGAGAAGCGCGGTGAAATGATCAGCCGAGTCATACGCAAACAATACGATATTGTTAGCAGCAAGGTAGCCGATCCGCAGTATTGCGTGGCATTGTATGGGGAGATCTCGGAATTATATAAAGCAGGTCATGTCAATGTTCCGGACGACGTTATCAAGGTTTGGGCAGACAATGGATACGGCAAGATGGTATCCCGGCGCCACGGAAACCTGAATCTGCGGGTACCGGCTTTGCCCGAGCCGCATGAAGAAGGGAAGCACGGCATTTACTACCATGTGACGTTTCACGATCTGCAAGCCTCCAATCATTTAACTTTGTTTCCGGCTCCGGCCGAATTGATCAAAGATGAGGTTGAGGGGGCTTTTCGGGTCGGAGCAAAGGATTATGTGCTCGTCAACAGCGGCAACATCCGGCCGCACGTCTATACGCTGGACTTGATACGGGAGCTATGGACGCGGGGGGAGGCGGATACGGAAGAGCATCTTGGGTCGTTTGTCCGCCGAATGTTCCCCTCGGGCTCTCCGGAAATCGCCGAGATGTTCCGCGACTATGCGCGGCGGACGATTTCTTATGGTCCGAACGAAGACGACCGGGCGGGAGACGAGTTCTATCACCATCCGGCCCGCCAAATCGTCGGACACTGGCTTCAAGGGAAAGCGGATCAACCGGATGCCCGCTTATATTGGACGACGGGGGAAGTCGATTTTCCGGAGCAAGTCGAGTGGTTTCGGCGGAAGTGCAGCGAGGCCGTTCATGGCTTGAGCGAGCTGAAGGAGCGGATCGTGAAGCTCCTTCCGGAACTGGCGGAACCGGACCGCCTTCGGCTCAAGGATCATTTGCTGCTGCACGTAGAACTGCATTTGTCCGGCTGCGAGGGCTTTGACGCACTTGGGAAATCGTACTCCGCTTACCGTGAAGGCAGCTATCCGCTGGCGTTCGTCTATGCTTCGCAAGCGATGTGGAACTATCGGAAGGGCCGGGTCGCGCTGCAAGAAGCCGAGCATGGGAAGTGGGCTCATTTCTTCCGCGCGGACTGGCTGACGAATGTCGAGAGCACGGTGCAAAACATGGATACGCTCCGCCGCTGGCTTCGCATGCACGGCGACAGCCCCGATTTCTTCGCGTGGTACAAGCAGTTTCTGATGCCGGAAACGGAGAAATACATTTATTTGGAGAACACGCACCGCAATCCTCTCTCGGATGACGAGTTGGCCAAGAGGCTGGCGGATAAGTTCGGCGTCTGAGAATCAATAACGGAATAATGTGATTGTCAAGCAAAAAAAGCGCCGGGTTGGAGTATGCAATCCGGCGCTTATCAATAATCGGTGGTGGATGCTTTGGGAATACAAACGATTTACTTGGCTGGCGATTCGACGATGGCAGATTATCCGCCTCATTCGTACCCCATGCAAGGTTGGGGGAATAAGCTCCATTTATTTATTCCCGATTCCGTTCGGGTTGTGAATAAAGCCTTGTGCGGGAGAAGCTCCAAAAGCTTTATCGAGGAAGGAATACTCGAAGAAATTTTACAAATGATCAAGACGGGCGACTTCTTGTTTATACAATTTGGTCACAACGACAGTAAGGAAGATGCCGAAAGACATACAAGTCCTTGGAACATGTACCATCGGTATTTACGGCAATATATTGACGGGGCGAGAGAGAAGGGGGCACATCCCGTACTCATCTCGCCTCTTTGCCGCAGACATTTTGACGTTGACGGTCTTTTGATCAACACGCACGGCGATTATCCCAGGTCGATGGAAGCGCTGGCCGTTCAGGAAAAAGTCCCTTTCGTCGATTTGTGCGGCCGAAGTGCCGTCGCTTTCAAGGAAATGGGGGACGCCAAATCAAAAGAATGGCTGACCTGGCTGCACCCGGGCGAACATCCGAATTACCCCGAAGGGATCGAAGACAATACGCATTTGAATGAGCAAGGTGCAGAGGCAGTCGCACGAATGGTGGCCGATGCCATCAACAAGCTGAACCTGGAAATAGGATAAGGCTAGCTATTTCCAATATCTGCGAGGTGCATAAGGACCATGTCCGATTCGAAATTAAACGCAACCTATCCGATCGATATTCTAAGGGGCGATTATCCCGATCCTTCCATCGTCCGGGTAGGTCAAGATTATTACATGACACACTCGTCTTTCATGTATGCTCCAGGGCTTCTCATATGGCATTCCCGCAATCTGACCGACTGGGTCCCCCTTTGCCATGCTCTCCGGACTTATGTCGGAGATGTCTGGGCACCGGATCTGGTCTATGTGAACGGACTCTTTTACATTTACTTTCCCGCTAACGGAACGAATTATGTTATCTATGCAGAGAAAGCGGAAGGTCCTTGGTGCGATCCAATTGATCTGAAAGTAGACGGCATTGATCCGGGGCACCTGCTAGCGCCAGATGGGCAGCGATACCTGTACGTAAACTACGGAAGGGCTATTTCCTTAGCCCCGGACGGCCTTTCCGCAACCGGCGACTTACAAACGGTTTATGATGGATGGCCAATCCCTGAGGATTGGGTTGTGGAAGGGATGGCGCTCGAATCCCCAAAACTACTCTTCCGAGGCGATTATTATTATTTGATTTGCGCGCGAGGCGGAACGGCTGGTCCTGCGACGACCCATATGGCGGTTGCAGCCAGGAGCAAACATCCTTTAGGGCCTTGGGAGAACTCTCCCTATAATCCTCTTGTGCATACTTGGTCGAAGGAAGAACGCTGGTGGTCCAAGGGGCACGGTACACTGGTCGATACACCTGACGGAAAATGGTATTTCGTCTATCATGCCTATGAAAAGGATTATTACACGCTTGGAAGACAAACCTTGCTGGACCCTATCGAGTGGACAGAAGACGGCTGGCCGATCGTACCACAGGATACGGACGGAGAGATGAAGACGGTGCAAGGGAATTCTCCGGAGCTATCTGACGATTTCCAAGGTGTTGCACTCGGTTGGCAGTGGCGATTTTACAAGGAACTGGATCCTGAACGTTATGAAGTAGGCGGGGGCGTCTTGAAGCTGTTGGCCAAAGGGGATTCGCCAGCGGATTCTGGACCGCTCGTCATCATTCCACCCGACCGGGCCTATGAAGCTGAAGTTGAGATTAAGGTCGGGCCTGAAGCTGAAGCAGGACTCGTGCTCTTTTATAACGACCGCTGTTATGCGGGGATCAGCTTTACGGAGCAAGCTATTTATCGATATCGGCGAGGTATCAAAGGCTATCATGTACAAGGCCTGGGCTCCCGGCTTCATTTGAAGCTTAGGAACGACCACCATACAGTGACGATGTTTTACAGTACCGATGGTATTGAGTGGAATCGGCATCCTTCAGCGCTGGAGGTCTCAGGTTATAACCATAATAACTTTGGCGAATTTATTAGCCTTCGTCTAGGCATTTATGCGGCAGGTAACGGAGAGGCTGAATTTTCGCAATTTCGCTACCGTAGGATTGAGTAGTGATGAGTAGGCTAGTCACAAAGCTGAGTATGATGCCCTAGTGACGGAATTTATTAGAGAATGGGTGTTTTGTGTCCATTTTCCGGCAGAATCCTGTTGCAAGGGCTTAAAGCTAAGCCGAAGAGCCAACTTTCAGAATTGGTTGGGACTTATCTGTTCAAATTTTCTAAAGACGGAACTGAAATAGTTAGCATCTTCAAAACCGGCGAAGTCGTAAGATAGTTTGCTTAGTAGAAATGGATCTAGGCTATGAATTCAATATCGGTTAAAAATAGTGCTTATCATTGGCTTACTGATAAGTCAAAGGTAAGCACTTTTTTTGATGTTTCCCCCTCGATGCAGCTATGTTGAAAATTCGTGCTGGTCACGATCGCTTGAAGTAAATCCAAAACAGGGCCGTACGAAGGCTGCAAGTCCAATCCGATTTTAACCCATCGGCATCTTGGCCTTATTTGTTTGGGAGGAAGGCTGGCCGGTAGTCAATCCCGGAAAAGGCATCGTTGAGTCATAGAATTGGTCTGTTAACAAGGCAATGGCAAACCAAGCGACAACCATGCGGATTTTGATTATTTCGAATACACACCTTTGTCCTAATCCAAAACCATTCGGTTAATTGTTAACGAATGGTTTTTTCATTTCGCACACCGGCGATTTACACAAACTATACATTTTTTTAAAGCATCGTTAATGATTGTTCCCTATGCTGAGTAAGTATCGAATCATACTTCAGGAGGGAACCATGAGAAAAATCGTTAGTCTCACCGCAATTACCGCGCTGACCGTTGGATTGATCGTTCCGTTCGCAAGTGTACAAGCCTCTGTCGCTGCAAGCACGGGTACGAGTTCGCCAATCAAGCATTTGGTCGTCATATATCAGGAGAACCGTTCCTATGACAATTATTTTGGGACCTATCCGACCGCTCCGGGCTTCAAAGCACTTCCCGGCACGCCGAAAGCGGAAGGCATCCCGGACGGTTCGTATAACCTGGACGAGAACGGCAACAAAGTGGCCCCATTCCTGTTTTCCAATCAAGAACTGCAAACGCTGGACGTAGACCACGGCTACGACGACATGGCCAAAGCAGTCAACGGCGGCAAGATGGACGGCTTCTACCTCTCCTCCGAGAATCACACGAAAGGCTCCGGCCGGATCGCCATGGGCTACTACGATTACCAAGCGATTCCCGCATACTGGCAATACGCGCAGCACTTCAGTATGGCCGATCACTGGTTCCAGCCGGTCTTCGGGCCTTCTACTCCGGGGGCGCTGTATCTTGTCTCGGCCCAATCCGGCAATGCTGGGAACCCGATCAAAGGCGATCCGACTCCCGCTTTCGGTCCTTTGGGCGGTGACATTTACGGCAAACGCTGGGAGCCTCTCACATATAACAATATCGGTGACGAGCTGAGCAAGAAAGGCGTTTCCTGGACGTGGTACCAGGGCGGGTACGCTTCGGCGGATGCTTCCTACTCCTCGCACCACAACCCGTTCCAGTATTTCGTCAACTTCGACAAAGGTGTGTATAAGAACAATATTAAGGACTACAACGATCTGCAAAAGGATTTGGATCAACACCAACTGCCGGACGTCACTTTTGTAAAAGGCGCTTACGGTGACGACGAGCATCCGGGCCTAGGCAATCAGAGCACGCCGACCGCCGAAGATTTCTCTGTACAGACGATCAACGCGCTGATGAAGAGCGACTATTGGAAAGATACGGCTATCATAATCACTTACGACGAATCCGGCGGCTACTGGGATCATGTGGCGCCTCCTCAAATCGAATCCGGTCCCGACGGCTTGCAAGGTGCTGGACCGCGTATTCCCGCAATCGTCATCTCGCCATATTCTAAGCAAAACTATGTGAGCCATACGCAGTATGACACGACCTCCATTCTGAAATTTATCGAATGGAATTGGGGAGTTGACGCGCTTAATTCCCGCGATCGCTCAGTCAACAATATAACGGATATGTTCGACTTCGAACATCCGAACTTTGCGCCTTATATTTATCAGCTGCACAGCATCCGCAGCAACGCCTTCGGCACGGCGGCATCGGTGATTCTCAACAACGCTCCGCTGGCGCAAACCATCCCGGGCGAGTATGCTTTCTACAACAACGATAAAGACATGCTCATTCCAATCAGAGATATTTCCCGCAGCTTGAACGCGACTGAATCTTACGACGTGGCAACGAGGACGGTTACGCTTGCTTACGGCAATCATACTGCAGCGCTTACGCTGAACTCCGACAAAGCGACTGCGGACGGCAAGGCGGTCACTTTGGAGAAAGCGGTCTGGCTCAGTAAGACCGGACATGGATACATTTCTGCAAAAGCTGTTCATAATTTGCCGGGTCTTGAGGTTAGTACGAACGATCAAGGCCAGACGGTGATGACGGTTAACTGATATTTTGCCGGGATCGCGCATTCGCTATTTTAGACAAGCCCTCTTACGGTTAATGGCCGTAGAGGGCTCTTCATACGATGCACAATACAAAGGAGCAGGTAAGGATGAAGCCGATATATAGCAAGATAGCAGCCGTATTGACGATTGCATGCATGCTGGGATCCGCCAACGCTTTAAGGAGGATATTTTGAAGAGACCTCTTATTATAGCTATTGCTGCAGTATCTGGCGGTGGAAAGACTACTATAATCAACCTTCTTAATAAGAAATTTGAGAATTCCGTAGCATTGTATTTCGATGATTATGACTTTGAAGGTCCAGATGACTTGGTTGAGTGGGTGCATCGTGGAGCAGATCATAATGAGTGGAAACTTAGCCCTTTAATTAACGATTTAAAAGCAACTGTAGATAATACGATTACCCGATATGACTACATATTTCTTGATTATCCATTTTCATATTTAAACAAAGGAATGAACGAATTTATTGACTTGACAATATTTATTGACACACCGCTTGATGTGGCAATGGTTAGACGGATTTTGAGGGATTTTGGTAATTCGACACCTGAAGAGATTATGTTTGAAATGCAATCTTATTTGTCCGGAGCAAGAAAAGCATACTTAGCAATGCTGAATACTGTTAAACCTAACTCGGATATCGTAATAGATGGGACTCAAGAGAAGGAAGAAATAGTAGAGCAGATAAAACTGATAATCAAAAACCACGTGAAAGTAGTTCATTGAGTTCAGAAGCTTCGTCTAACACCGCATTCACGCATCGCAGGCCTAACGGCCTTGGTCCGCTGGAGGCATGTTCGATGAAGCTGAATCAGCGGACAACCCTGCACAGGCTAAGATAGAAGCTATCTAAGCGGTGAGGGAATGCAAAAACGTTATCTGAAACCGGCTAACAACGAAAATACATAGAGAAGGAGACCTGTGTCTGTGATCCTTTTTAAAGGAGAATGAACTGAGATGAAAGAAAAGCAAAAAAGGAAATGGGAAAAACTAAGAGCAAAAGGCAAGAAGAATTTTATTATTTTTAATGGCGTTATTAGTTGGGGTGTACCAACAGCAATATTGTATACTTTTTTAATGTCATTTATGGAGAATTACTCGTTAAGATTTAATAGAGATTTTTTCGAAATGCTTATATTATCAATTGTCTTATTCCCATTTGGAGGGATATTTTTTGGTCTCTGGGTTTGGAGTTGGACAGAAAAACAATATAGGAAGAATTCTGAAAATAAATAAATAGAGGGACATAAAACATTGATTTATGTAACTCAAAGAAGAGCCGGCATCAGATAACACCGCATTCACGCTTCGGGCGCATTGAACTGACGAAACCATAGTTCTATGCCACAAGGCTGCCGTGTCGCAACCCTGCGCTCAACGGGGATACAAAAAGGTTTGCTTCAAGTTTTAAGGAATTATTACCCAATTTTTGGATGCACTACGAAAGGGGTTATTAAATTGGAAAGTCTATTGCTCCCCCTAGAAAAGTTTAACGAAAAAAGAGCAGGCAGCCTAGTCGGTACAATAACAGCTGTGTCGGAATATCTCAGATTGCTTTATGCAATGATTGGGAAGTGTAGAGACAGCAGCAGGTCATGGACTTCTCAGGGTTTTTCAGCGAACAGTCCATACGGGATTTGTGCTTCATGTAATGGAACCGAAACAGTGATTGATATTGATCCCGCCCGAATGATCGCATCCGAACTATCCTTAAAACATGGGGCCGTGCTTCTTTGGGCGGGTACGATTTGTGCGCCGGTGTTCAAAATCAAAGCATTGGCCAAGATGATCGGTATTGACTATGAAAAGCCGCTTGCCGAGCAGGATAGACGATTCATGGATATTTTGCTTTACGGTTACGAGAAGGAGCCTGTTTCCTATGTATACAAGAAGAAACAAGCAACAAGTTTCTACCGCGGATGCGTTGCTGATTTGCGATATATGCGCGATGCGGGAACGAAGAGCAAGGGGAACATTAGGGCGATCCGTTTCTTCTCCAAGCAAGTCCAGTGCGAGGTATGTAACGGAAGCAAGATGGCACCTGAATTATCAGCTATAACGATACAAGGTCGATCGATTGCAGATACTCTGAGATTGCCGATACGGGAATTGCTGCTGTTTATTCAAAGTTTACCCCATTCACTCGACGTGCATGAGTTGAAGGTTTCTAACCAGGTTAAGGATGAAATTGAATTACGGTTGATCTACTTAAATAAAATCGGTCTTCAATCTCTAATGATTCACGAAGGAGACAAGGCGTGACTCATTCACTGAACGAAAGGGTACTATAGTTAAATCCAAAGGAGCTGTTGCGCGGCAGCTCTTTCGCTCTGCTAACGCGCAGATTTATATAGCGAGTCAGCACAAAAATAGGAACAACTCACGCACTTTGCCACAGGAGATAATTATATGAATTTATGGCTTTGGAGGTATTATGTTCAAATTACAAACGTTCTTGAGAAAGCCCCCCAAGTTAGTTGAACTAGAATACGGATTGATCGTACCGGAATACGAAAATTTCTACATTGATATAAACGATACAGAAAATATTAGAATTCTTGTCGACCACGGGGGGCTGGATCCAAGGTATTCCCCAATGAAAATAATTATCAGATATTATGGAACGTATATAGTTGATTACAATAAACCAGCCGCAGCTGGTGGAGGTCTTTGGCTAGATTATTTGCAATGTGTGGAACAATTTATTGAAAAACAAAAAGCAAGAACTAATTTCGGAATCGACTATTTTTCAATGGGTATGGAGTCGGTAGGTTACGGTGAAGTAAAATTTAATGTGTATCTGGATCACAATAATGAAGAAGTCATTTCCATTATACTCCCCAAAAAAGAGTTTATTTTAGCATTGCTTAAGGAATTAAAGGAGATCTGGAATATTTTTGGCTACCACGGTGCCTTTAGCAGTTCGGCATCTAAGATAGAATGGAATGAGATACCTAACCGTGTTGAACGGTGTGAATCGCATTTTAAATAACTGACATCAAGGTAATTCGGAACTATCAATGTAACCAACAATGGTCATATATACAAGTAAAAAAGGAACTTTCCCCATTTTAAAGACTTCTTTCTGTTTTTTCAAAAGTATGTCTAAAATGCATTTGCGGTTGTAGTGATATTTATCATTTTGTTGTGAGTTAACGTATTTCCCAATAGCAGTGCCGAACGAGCAGATTAGTTTAAATAAAAATCCGGCACATTGAATGTGCCGGATTAAGTCTTTTACACTTTCCTGACAAGCTCTTGGAGCTGTTCCTTAACGTTATACCTGCTTAAACCTCCGTGATAACAAATAACCGATTTAATATCGTAGTCCAAATACTTTTCCAGGGAACGGAAAGCAGTGTTCATATCCGGCGTGGATTGCGGATGGGGTCCCCGTAAGATGCCTTCCACACTGAACATGGCGTCACCAACAACTAGGGTTTTGCTTTGCTTCAAATAAAGACTAATATGTCCAGGTGTGTAGATAACCTGAATTCCACCGCAATACGGAAGCTCTTGTCTGTCAGCCAACGTTCTGTCAACTTTTGCTTTCGGTGAATTCTCCAACAAGTATGCCACCACTTTACCGCACTCGTCTTCCGAAAGGGATTCTAATTGCCAAGCCATACTATCGAGATTCACTTTGATAAGGGGCAAATTTCCTTCAATATACGGTTTTTCCATCTGATGAGCGTATACTTCAATACCTCCATCGGATTCCTGCAGAATTTCAGGAAGACTACCTATGTGATCAGTATCTTGATGAGTTAAAATGATTGCTTTCAACTTATCCATGGAGACTCCGCAGTCGTCCATGGCAGCACGTATTTGCTCCAATTGCCCGGGCGTGCCGGTATCGATTAAAATAGCAGTTTCACTGTCCCAAATCAGGGTAGGATTCAATTCTTGACGATTGCCTAAGTTTCTCTCGGTTTTTTCACCGCCCGAGGTGCTCTTCTTCTTTACCTCCTATTTATATTTTCTCATCTCTATCACTATGTAAACGAATCGGAGGTATCTAAAGATACGGGGCAGCACTTTATTTCAGTATTACCGAAGTTTGTGATGTGTGAAAGTTCCGCTATCCTATTTAACCGAAACGGAGATTAATCGGTCTCCAGACAGAGAGGAAAATACGGCTTGAGGCGGTGAGGGTTTTTGGTCTGCGGACGCTAGAGCGGACTCACGGTTCCATATAACATTAACTGTATGCGGTGTTGGAACGAAGATGATAACATACGGGAGGCGTTGTTCATGGAACGGATGGTTTATGAGGTCCGGGATGTCAGCAAGTTGTATAAGAAAGGCAAGATCAAGGCGAACGAAGCCATTACCTTCGATATTCCTGAAGGGGAGATTCTTGGGGTTCTCGGCCCGAACGGCGCTGGAAAATCAACATTGATCAAGCAGATGGTCGGACATCTGAAGCCCACGGAGGGACATATTCTGTTTGCTGGGGAGGAGGTGGCCAAGCAAACGAAGAAAGTAGCCAGCCTGGTCGCGTACTTTTCGCAGGAGCCGCATGTTCTTTCGTCGCTGAAAGCCTGCGAAGCGCTTACATTTACTGGAAGGCTAAGAGGCATGATGAAATCCGCGGCCGAACATGAAGCGGAGGAGCTGCTTGAGCAGTTCGGCATGACGGAAATGCGCAATAAGCAGCTTAAGGATTTGTCCGGTGGACAGAAGCGAATGATCGGCATCGGTACGACGCTGATCGGACACTCCCCTGTGATGATTTTCGATGAGCCGACGAATGAGCTCGACCCGAAGAACCGGCGCCTCGTCTGGAATCTGATTAAGGAACGCAACCGGCGGGGAACCACCGTTATCCTGGTCACGCACAACGTGCTCGAAGCCGAGCAGGTTGTCCATCGCGTTGCCGTCATTAATCACGGCCGTCTGCTGGTCATCGACGCGGTTTCGAAGCTAAAGCAGAAGGTCGACCAGCGTTTGAAATTCGAGCTGAGTACCGAGTTCGGCCGAAAAGAGGAAGTAATAGCGGCTCTGAATTACTGGGGGAGCATGCAGGACGACGGGGAAAACCGGCTGGTGGCCCTCGTCGATAAGCAGGAAGCGAGCCGGATGCTGGATTATATCATCCGCCACCCGGAGCTACCGATCGAAGAGTACGCGGTAAAACCGCCGAGCCTCGAGGACGTCTATTTCCATATCGACGAACAGGTCCGGAAAGAGGTGGCCTTGGTATGAAGATTTCAACCGAATCGAATCAAACGGCGTTTGCGGTTCCGTTAAAGGGACCGGGCAGGCTGTGGACCGAACTCTCCATCCTGTTTCGCATTCAATGTGCGATCGTCAGGGACAGCTGGGCTTGGGTCGTCCTGATGGGCACCATGTTTCCCCTGTCGACGGTCTTGTTTATGAAGTTTTTCGCCGAAAATCCGAGTGAAGAGATGATGATCCGGATTATCGCGGGCAATTTGATTTTCGGTGTCATCGTGATGGGGATGAACAGCATGGGGCAGGAAATTTCCTGGCAGAAGCATGAAGGTCATTTTACGTACTACGCCTCCCTGCCAATTTCAAAAATGAACTTCGTGCTTGCCAATCTGTTTAGGGGACTGCTCAATACGATTCCTTCGTTTATTCTCCTTGGCTTGATCGGACAGTTGATCTACGGGATTCAGTTTCATTATTCATGGGGGCTTCCTCTGGTTGTTATTCTCTCGCTCGCAAGTGTGGTCGGAATCGGGGTGTGCATCGGCTTCTGGTCACCGAACCATCAGTTGACCAACATGCTGGTTCAGGCGCTGATGTTGCTCGTCACGTTCCTCTCGCCCGTCATGGTTGAGATACACCAGCTCCCCCTGCCGCTGCAGTGGCTGTCCTATATATTTCCCACAACTTATGCCGCGGACGCGATGCGGAATGTGCTCGTGACCGGCTGGTCGGGCGGCGTCATGCTGGACTGCGTCGTGCTGCTCGGTTACAGCCTCGTGACGATTGTGCTCATTAACAAAATGGTAAATTGGCGGGTTAAAAACTGATGTCGGTTCAATATAAAGAGCGGGGTCAAAGATGCATTCGCGCCGACTTTTATCAAATTTACAGAAATGATTCAATCCTGTGAAGGCGAACTATTGACGACTGGCTGCCGAAGAACCGGCAGCCTTTGCTATTAATACGAACGGGCAGGTTGCGTCGCGGCCGAATAGTTAATGGTGTTATAATTTTGAATTATTATGTATGATAGCTCAAAGGGGTACGTTAATGAACCCAATAATGGTTGATTTTCCAAACGAATTTTACACAGAATGATTAATGGCTAGAATGCCAAAAACAACGATGGGGTACAAAAAATGAAAATAATGATTCCAATATTGTTTCTGTTACTCTTCATCATGGGATGTGGCGATGAGGGTGAGTTTAAAGCTGATTCTTTTTCAAAAGACGATATGTGTATAGTGCAATTAGACACAGACAAGGGGAAAATATGTTATGGCATGGCCCGTTCCGATGTTGAGAGCTTCTTGGGCACCGGGGAGGAAAGCGGCTTTAAGATTACGGAGTATACTGCCGGTGTCTTAATTATGTATCGTAATGATATTGTGGCTGGTATAACTCTGGACCAAAACTCGAAAGGTAGATATAAAACTGCACGCGGTGCTGTCATTGGGATGTCCAAGGCAGAGATCAAGAGGTTATACGGAGAAGAAAATGCTATTGAACACGGCGAGCGAAACCTAGATTATTTTTATGATTCAGCGAGCAACAGATTTGTAACTGACTTGCCTTCCGGCAAAAATCAGACTCAAGAAGAGATGGTAAGTACCTATATTTTGTCTGTCATTATGGATTCAGAGGCGGTATCAGCGGACCGAATGATGTTACTTGATGCGAGGATGGCTATTTATTTTCAATAAAAGTAGGGGCCAATGAAACGTTAGTTGAATAAAAACTTTAACTTGCTAATGTATTAAGCTTAAGCTTCAACATTTCGACGCTTTCCACTATCTAAGAGGGGGGCAGCGAATTCAAATGGTATTCCGCCGTCAATCCGGATACGATGCCATACCGTTACATCCGAATCTGTAGCAGCAGGAACTTATACGGTGAAAGCCTGCAATCTCTTGAGCAAGCGGTGCCAGTGGCAGTGTCGGTAGAAGGTAACGCCGGTGCAACCCAGGCGGAGGTCGATGCGGAAGCAGCGGCCCTGCTCGCCGAGCTGGAAGGACTACAATATAGCCGAGAGGAGTAATCCTATCGGCCTTTACTTTTACCCGACAAACAGAAACAGAAAGTAAGCCAGTTGTTAAATACACTTTCAAATTGCCGCCAGGACGATGATTCGCCCCGAGATATCGTTATAAAGATTCACCTGTTACGATTTGATGCTGCAAAAGCAGCACATTCAAATGTTTATTGTGGTTTCCATCGATTTCTTCAAGCAAGCGACCCACTGCTGTTATTCCTATCTCGCTTACAGGGTATCGTACGGAGCATAATCTGGGAGAAATATATTTCAACATATCGATATCATCGAAGCCCATGAGGCCGACCTGTTCAGGGACTCTGATTTTGTTTTTCTTAAAATGATTAAGCACTTCCAGTGCGTAGATGTCCGCAGGGCATACAATTGCTTTTTTGAGCTCGGATTCCAGATCTATCTGGCTGACGGCTTTGATGTAATCCGCATCCATGATGACGAGCGGTTCCTTCTTTCCCATTTCCGATAAACCTTCGCGGCATCCGGCCAATCTTTCTTCCAGTGTATAAAGATTGACCTCGCCTCTGCGGGCCAATGGAGGGCAAATATAAATAATTTCTTCGTAACCTTGGCTTACGACATGTTTCACAGCGTCTTTCATAGATTCACGTTCGTTAATGCCTACATAGGTCCACCCGCCGGAAATACGATTTCCGATTGTAACGATAGGTATCTTTAAATCAAGCAATTCTTTTTCAAATTCATGTCCGGACTGTACGCTGAACATGATAATCCCGTCTACTTGCCGCGTCTTGAAATGCTCGAGTGCTTTCCGCTCATTATGAGGATCGTGATGCGTAAAAATAGGGAAAACGATATACTCCTGTTCCCTGGCTTTGACCTCAATGGCGTTCATTAACTGCGCAAAATATGGATTTCGGACATCGAATAAAATGACGCCGAGTGTCATCGACCGGCCCTTGGCAAGACCCCGGGCTAAATGATTGGGCGAGTAGTTTAACTCTTTCGCGACTTTTAGAATATATTCTTTCGTCTTCTTGCTAATTCCCGGCCTGGCGTTTAACGCACGGTCGACGGTACCTTCGGAAACCTTGCATATTTGGGCTATATCTTTAATCGTGACTGACATTTCCGGCTCCTTTTTTACACGAATGTTCGTGTACGCACACGATGTAACTGCTACTTATTTTATAATAGGAAATTGCTTAAGGCAAGAACTTAGAAGGATTTCAGTATTGTTATTGACATAACAAACTATTCGAGATATAGTGCAATTGTATTTCGAGTCGTGTGCGCACACGTAAATTATCTGATCATGGAGCGTGGGAGAATGTCTAGGTTGGAGGTTAATCCAAGGAGAGAACTTGGCAGAAGAGACAAGAAAATTTTCGGTCACTTTCTGGAGCATTTTCATCGTCAAATCTATGGCGGCATCCTTGATCCGGAGTCCGCATTGTCAGGCAGCAGCGGATATCGTCAAGACGTAGTGGAAGCACTTAAACGAATTGAGGTTCCGATTGTACGCTGGCCAGGCGGCTGCTTTGTTTCTGCCTACCACTGGAAAGATGCAATAGGAAAGCAGCGCACGCCTTACTTTGATAAGGCATGGCGGGTAGAGGAATCGAATCTGTTCGGCACGGACGAGTTTATTGAATATTGCCGGTTGATCGGCGCAGAGCCATATATTTGCACAAATGCCGGGACGGGGTCACCTGAAGAAATGAGCGATTGGGTTGAGTACTGCAACCTCCCTACTGAAGGAAAATGGGCGAAGCTCCGTATTGAAAACGGCCATCCTGAGCCCTATAAAGTAAAATACTGGAGCATCGGCAATGAAAACTACGGCGACTGGGAAATGGGGGCCAAGAATCTTAGGGAATGGGGGCGTTTCGTAAAGGAATCGGCGAAAATGATGAAGCGGGTTGACCCGAACATCGAGCTGCTGGCAGCGAGCATTTCGGATTTGGATTGGAATCTGAATTTGCTGCGGGAAGCGGGGAATTATTTGGATTGGATTTCGATTCACGACTATTGGGATCATCTGGGCCAAGTCAACGATTTATCGAATTATGAAACTTGTATGGCTTATACCATGGAAATTGAGAAGCCTATTCTAAAGACGAAAAATATTCTCGGCTCGCTCGGCTATCTGGGCAGAATCCGTATTGCCTATGACGAATGGAATCTTCGGGGCTGGCATCATCCGGATATTAATTCCGGAACCAAAGATTATATAACGCCGAGGGATAAAAACGACATTAATTCCAGCTACACCATGGCGGATGCCGTGTTTACAGCCTGTTTCTTAAATCAGTGTCACAAGCATAGCGATGTCGTCGGAATGGCGAATTTCGCCCCGACCGTCAATACAAGAGGAGCCATCTTTACGCATCAAGACGGGATCGTCCTGAGATCCAGTTACTTTGTGTTTGAGCTCTATGTTCGTCACTTAGGAGATATCGTCGTTGACTCTTGGCTGTCGGAAAATCCGGCTTTCGATGTGGAGAAGGCCGGCAAGACAACCAGTGTCCCGCATGTTGATGCAGTCGCCACCAAACGGACGGGAAGCGAAGATTTGGGAATTGCTTTGGTCAATCGCCATCCGGATCTGGCGGAAACCGTTTCCCTGCATCTTGGCAGTGCAGTCCAATATTCGAACGCGGTCCTTTATAGTTTGGTCGGCGATTCGAAAGACGCTTACAACGATATCGGCAAAGAGCAGGTCCGTGTCATCGAGCAGCCTTTGCGTTGGAATACGCTCTCTGATGTTACGGTCGAAATTCAACCCCATTCCGTGAACGTTTTGGTCATCAAGTAACGTTATTCGCCATTCACTCGATCGCGATCGTGGAGCAAGAACAATTCCCGGGGCACGTCACCGGCGACGTGCTGGAGGATTCCTGCAGCAGCCTTACGACGCCAGCCGTTATGAACAATATGTGTCGGAGTATAACTGGAATCGATGGAAATCGATTTACAGCATGAAGCTGTACGGGTTTCCTTGGGATGTAACATTTTCCACCTGTACTTCGTCTGTATGCTCGAGAGGAGAGGATATGATGAAATCCAACCATAAACGGCTGATGCTTATTCTCGCTGCCGCCGCCGTGGTTACCGCCACCGCCGCCTGCTCGAAGGGCAGCCCCGGAGAAGTGACTCATAATATTGGACAAAATCAAACCACGAATAAGGATACCAATCAACAAAGTAAGGATGGACCAATTGGTAATAACGGAACGGATGCAACAAACGACGGGGCCGCCAAAAGCCCTTTGGCTGAACAACCCGCTGACGACGCGGCGGGTAGCGAATTGCCTTTAACCGATATTCCCGTGTATGAAGGTACAAGCAAAATTAAGATGACGATAGATGGGAAGGAGGTCACCGCCAAGTTTGAAAGCTTGGCCCCTTTTGAGCCGTTCGGTCTCTACTTACCGTCCGTGCTGGAGCGTTACGATATGGAGGATGGCGTTGAATTCGGGTACGATACTCGAAATCTGATTACGATTGGACCATTCACCCAATTCGCGGTTGAAGAAGCCAGTCTGAAGAAAACGTACGAAGCGCTTGTACCGTTTGCGGAATACATTGGCTCGCAGCCGGAAGGCGGCGATAACCCTGCCATTTTAACCGATTTTTTTGCCTTCGAGCATGAGGGGACCCGGTACGGAATCCGCTTCCGTTACGGAAAGGACGACGCTGCAACGGCTGTGCCGCGTTTTCTCGAGACAATTCGCACCTTAAAGCTAGTGACGGAAACGAAATAAGCTTGAACTTAAGGCTGAACACTGCTTCCAGTAATCCACATAAACTTAAGACCAATTTTCCAGAGAAAGCCGCCTGCTATGGCAGACGGCTTTCTTGTCGTTCGTGCCGTCATTGAAACGATTAAGCTAATCCGGAAACGAAGACGGTTGAAAAATCTTATCACTAGACGAATCCGTAGGAGACGGCCGAAGCCGGGATGTTAATTGAATCGGAAAAGTTTGTTGCATTAGCCCGGGTATAGTTTAATGCAGTTTGGATTACAGCCATCTTTCTTTCGGTCTCCTTCACGATTATGAATTTTTTGTACGAAATCTACACATATCGTATGATTCCAAATTTGAACTGTGTGGACAGTGGTAAGGGTAGAATGGCGGAATAGGGCAATAGTCAGTGCAGTGTAACCGCCGCATAAGGCGCTGAGCACGCGCTTTATCCGGTAATATTTAGTTATAAACGAAAATTCCTCAAAACAGCTAAGCGACTTATGTATTATTGAGCTATAACAAATAATTGTGCATTGCGGGGGTGCAATCAATGAGCGGTTACGACTGGCATAGTTGTCCTGCTGAAATCAAGACACAGGCAGCCAATATTAAAGAGTATTTAATAAATGTCCTGGATGAAAATCTCATTGGCATTTACATTCATGGATCTATGTGTTTAGGTTGCTTCCAGCCCTCTCACAGTGACTTAGACATTTTGGTTGTCATCCATAATAAGTTGGATGCCTTTCAACGTTTCAAGTTGATGCAAGGATTCCTGGCATTACACAAGCAGCCGATTCCTATTGAGCTAAGTATATTGACTCATTCTGAAATCACACCTTGGGTGCATCCTACCCCTTATCAATTTCATTTTAGTGAATATTGGCGTGAAAAGCTTGAAGTTATCGATGCAGAACATAATTTGGATTTTTGGGATTATAAGCAGGTGTATACTGATGGAGATTTGGCATGTCACGTAACACTTACCAATCAAAGTGGGATTTGTATATTTGGACCAGAAATTAATAAGGTCTTCCCTAAGGTACCTCCAGAAGATTTTTGGGATTCGATCGTTTGGGGCGTCGATTACTTTATTAATCTGGAAGGAGAACTTCTTGTAACAGGTATATTATCTTTAATTAGAATATGGTCTTATAAAGAGAACGAGGAAATATATTCGAAAGCGCAAGCTGGAGAATGGGCAATGAATTTGGTACCGCCGCAATATCAATACATAGTGCGAAATGCTACTGATGCTTACAACGCTGAACAAAAAGTAAAACAATATAAACCTGCTGATTTAGAAGGATTGAAACAATTTGTTATTGAGAAAATCAAAGAATCCTCCTCCAGTCCTGAAAATAACAAATAACGCAAGTGCGTGACAATGTACGCCGAGTCTCTGGCATCTTTGCCTGGAGGAGGTATATGATATGGATATAAATTGAAAGGGAGGATGAAATGCACGATGAGTTATGAAACCTATTTTCAAAACTTAAGGAAGCAGCAGCTGGAAGAGCTGAAGCAATGGTTGTCCATCCCGAGTATATCCGCCCAGTCCGAGCATAAAGCGGATATGAACAAAGCGGCTGAATGGCTTGCGGACGCGCTGAACCGGGCGGGCCTCCAGAACGTCGAAGTGCATCAAACCGAAGGCCATCCGATCGTGTATGCGGATCATCTTCATGCTCCCGGCAAACCTACCGTGCTGGTTTACGGTCATTACGACGTACAGCCGGTCGATCCGCTGCATTTGTGGACGACGCCTCCCTTCGAACCGGACATCCGGGACGGCAAGCTGTACGCACGGGGCGCGACGGATGATAAAGGCCAGGTGTTTCTGCATATCAAAGCGATCGAAGCCATATTGAAGCAGGAAGAACGGCTTCCAGTCAATATCAAGCTGTGCATTGAGGGCGAAGAGGAAGTTTCCAGCCGGAACCTCCCGCCTTTCTTGACGACGAATCGGGACAAGCTGGCCGCCGACGTCGTCCTCATTTCGGACACATCACTTCTCGAGCCGGGCAGGCCCGCTATCAGTACGGGACTTCGGGGATTGTGTTCGCTTGAGGTCACTGTGAACACCGCGAATACCGATTTGCACTCCGGAACATACGGCGGGGGCGTTCCCAACGCGCTTCATGCCCTCGTCTTATTGCTCGCCAGTTTGCACGATGATCGGGGCCGCGTAAGCGTCGACGGATTCTATGAAGGTGTGCCGGAGCTTTCGCCGCTCATGAGAGAAGAGTTCGCCAAGCAAATGCTGGATGAAGATCAATTGAAGGCCAGTCTCGGTCTTGATGCGTTGTACGGCGAAGAAGGCTTCTCCTTTGTGGAACGTGTCGGAGCGAGGCCGACGCTTGAACTTAACGGCGTTTACGGCGGCTTTCAGGGCGAGGGCACCAAGACGGTCATTCCGAAGGAAGCGCATGCCAAGATCACCTGCCGCCTGGTCGGGGACCAGGATCCGCAGGACATTCTGGACAAGATCAAACGCCATTTGCTGAAGCATGTTCAGCCCGGCGCGCAGCTGCAAATCAAAGACGGCGAGAAGGCCCGTGCTTTCAATATCGATCCGTCCGACCGGATGCTGCAGTTGGCTGCGGATGCTTACGAAGACGTGTACGGCACGCGCGCACTGTTCACGAAAGACGGAGGATCGATTCCCATCGTCGCAACCTTCTCCCGCGAACTGGCGGCTCCTGTCGTTATGATGGGCTTTGGTCTACCGGACGAGAATCTGCATGCGCCGAACGAGCATTTTCATCTGGACAATTTCGACAAAGGGCTTCTGACGATCGTATCGTTGCTGAAGCGGTTATAGGTTTGGAACATCGCGAAGCAGCAAGCTTCGTGATTTTTTTTGACCATCAGGCCGGGATAGTACCGGCATAGCTGTCACCGCCCATAAAGCGGAGATGAAAACAGCTGGTAAACCTATACAATGACAGGGATAGAGGTTATTGTATATATTGGAAGTAATTATCTTACGGACGGCGGTCTTGCGCATTTCTTGGGCGCCGCTCGTCCAATGATCCTTTAATGAAAACCCTTTCAATATATTTTATATGATTTTTGTGATAATTCATGGGGTAATTTAAATGCATTTATAATTATATAATCAGATTGCATAGTAACTGATCACATACATCAGTCTCAAGGAAGAAATTTCATGAGACTATACAGCTGAGAGGAGGACTTAATAGAGACGCTATCGGGTCGATTATTGAACTCATTTCATAATGAAGAAAAAGAAAGACGGAGGTTTGAGGCATGTTGTTAAAAGTTAAGTCGCTCAGGGTCTATCTGTTAAGCATGGTATTGGCATTTACAGCTGTAATTTCCGGTTGGAGTCCGGTTGTATCTGCAGCTGAAACAGCTGATTTCAATCAATTGAATCCTTCACAAATTGTTTTTGAAATGGGCGCGGGCTGGAATCTGGGAAACCAGCTTGAAGCAAGCACTAACGGTACACCGAGTGAAACGGCGTGGGGCAACCCTGCTGTTACACAGGCTCTCATTCAAAAGGTAAAGGCAGCAGGATTTAAAACAATTCGTATCCCTGTTTCGTATTTGAATTACATAGGGAGTGCACCGAATTATACGATTAATTCCACATGGCTGAGCAGAGTTAAAACAGTTGTCGACTATGCCTACAACGAGGGCTTGTATGTCATCATCAACATGCATACAGACGGTTACAATTCTGTTACCGGTTCCTGGCTTTTAGTCAATTCAAGCGATCAAACCACGATTAGAGCAAAATATCAAAAAGCCTGGCAGCAGATCGCGAATACGTTTGTTAATTATGATGAGCATTTGATCTTCGAGTCCATGAACGAAGAATTTGACGGTACTTTCGGCACCCCTGATACCACATACTATTCAAACCTCAATGCTTATAACCAAATCTTTGTCGATACTGTTAGACAAACCGGAGGAAACAATGCTGCAAGATGGCTTCTTATTCCCGGTTGGAATACGAACATTGATTATACTGTAGGTAATTATGGCTTTGCGCTTCCTACAGACAATTACAGATCATCCACAATTCCAAGCTCTGAAAAGAGAATTATGATATCCGTTCATTATTACTCGCCTTGGGACTTCGCCGGTGAGGAATCCGGCACAATTACCCAGTGGGGAGCAGCAGCTACCGACACTTCGAAGAAATCGACCTGGGGACAGGAAGATTATTTGGATTCGCAGCTGAAGTCCATGTACGATAAATTCGTCACACAAGGATATCCGGTAGTCGTCGGCGAATTCGGTTCCATCGATAAAACGGCCTTTGATTCAACGAATAATACCTATCGTGCGGCTTTTGCAAAAGCAATAACCGCAACTGCCAAGAAATACGGATCTGTCCCTGTTTATTGGGATAATGGACACAACGGACAGTACGGTTTTGGACTGTTTGACAGGTCGACCTATGCGGTAACTCAGCCGGGAATTATTGAAGCGATCATGGGTGTGATGAACACTTCTAAAATGAAGAACGTTACGACAGGCTTGTATATTGACGGGATGGGACGCACCGCAAACGGCTCAAATGCAAGCCAATGGAGCGGCAGTACCAGCAACAACCAACAATGGGTAATGGAGTTCTACGGAGCCTATTACAAAATAAAGAATGCTGCAACAGGCTTGTATCTTGACGGTATGGGCCGTACCGCAAGCGGCTCCATTTGCGGACAGTGGAGCAGCAGTACCAGCAGCAATCAGCAATGGGTATTGGAACCATATGGAGGTAATTACAGGATAAAGAATGCTGCTACCGGTCTTTATTTGGACGGCGGGGGCAGTACGACTAACGGCTCCGACTTGAAAATGTGGAGCAGCAGCACCAGTACCAACCTGCAGTGGCAATTTGTTAATCCCTAACCGCAATAAAAACAACTGGTGATTAAAGCAGGCCAATACACTCGCGCTGCCTCCTCTGAAAAAGTTCGGGCACGGATTGAAACAGCGCCAATACACTAACTGTACGATTACGTTAAAGGACCGTCCGAAAGGACGGTTTTTTCGTTTTTTTCAATGACTGACCAATTAACTAATTACCCCAGAAAAATAGAGGTCTCCAGGGCGGATATGGAATCGCTCGCGCAAGCTGCTCTTAGTACATTGCAGCCGTATATCCGCACATGGAAGAACGGAATGATGGTCACATCATTAACGTCTCTTCGATAGCCGGTCACGAGGTTTTGCCAAGCGGCGCTGTATACTGCGGTACAAAATTTGCTGTCCGCGCAATTAAGGAAGGCTTACGTAAAGAGCTGCGTCCTGTATGGGCGTTCTCCTGCATCTTCGGAAGCAGTTGAATGACTCGGTCAACGTTGTGTGTCCCCCTTTTATTGGAGAAAGGTATGGCATTGCACATAAATTCAACGATCACAGCATAGGTCAGGGCGGAAATGTTGGCAGGCCGTAAAAAGTTGGTTGTTTCCACTTCATCAAGCAGTGCCAGCCAGGCTTTCTCGAGCGGTCCGTTCTCTTTCATATACCAGAGGGACGATTCGTGAAAACCTCTTTCAAGCATAAAGTGCGCCAAGGCGCTTCCGCAGAAAATCGCACATTGCCAACTGCTGGACGGCAGCTCGGTTCCTTTCGAACAAAATGAGCAGGGGGTTACCATCATAGTTCCTAAAGAAAAATGGGAGCTTCTTGATACCGTCATCAAGCTGGTTGAGGAAATAGGAAGGCTGAATCGGGAAGCGGCTAATGCGGCCTGATCTCATGTGCCCGCTGCTACCGATAAAAATGATTCATATAGTAGGTAGGCGATTCGCCCAATACCTCTTGAACAAGGGGAGATCTCGCCTCCCAAGCGGAACGATACTGGCAATTGTTCCAATTATTCCGAATTAGTAAAATCCGGCGCCTGTGCGGCGCCGGATTAATTTTTGCTGCTGCGGTAAAAGGACGGAGCGGTACCCTCGACGTTCTTAAAGAAACGGCTGAAGGCATGAATATTCGGAAATCCCATCTTCTCCGCGATGGCGGTAAGCGGATCCGTCGTGAACTGGATCAAATGCCGGGCGGCATGAACGCGCATGAGCTGGTGGTATTGGATCGGACTCATACCAAACGCTTTCTGGAAGAGACGAACCAGATAATGCTTGCTGATTCCGGACATCCTGGCGATCTCATCCAAGCTTACCTTGCGGTTTGTATTATGCATGAGAAATTGTTTAACGTGCATTAATGCATGCATATTCGTCTCAAGATGAGGATTGAGGCTCCAGTAATTTTCCCGCAGCAGCTGAATCCATAACTGTATAAACAGACCTTTGACCTTGAATTCGTAAAAGGGCATTTTGGTCTCATATTCGTAAATGATATCCATGAGCATCTTTTCGATCATGATCGGATTTTTGAGCCGAAGATGACTGGACAGCGGAACCGGCATTTCGTCGATAATATCCTGCCTAAACCAGTCATGCTCGTCGGCGCCGATCTCTTCCAGAGGACGAAAGTTTACTTTCACCTTGTCGCTGTCCCCGGTATAAAAGAAATCGAAATGAATATGCGGCTGCCGCAGCCGCTGTCCTTTCACCTTGACGATTTTGTGTCTCTGTTTCGGTCGAAACAGAAAAATATCTCCCCTCTCTCCCTGATAGACCGTCTCCTCAATAGTGACGATAACCTTCCCTTCCATAATGTAAAGAAGTTCATAATCGAACAATACTCGCTCCTGTATGATCCAGGGGCGATCTACGATATTATCCATGGCTACGCGGATATAAGGGGAAATTTGATGCAAGATCATCGTTAATCTCTCCTCAAATTCTATTTATGTAAGCGTATCACAAAAGCAAGAAACGATAAATTAAAAATAAGCTTTGCTAAATACAATCATATATTACAGCAGTAAGATTAGGTTAAACAACAAGGTGAAAGCAATATTTGCAACCTTGAAACTTGTATATGAGGGGGAGTGCAAGGTGAAGAAGACATCGTCTATTTTCCTTACCGCCTGTTTGATTATTCTTAGTTTAGCGGCATGCAGCAAGAGCGGAAGCGGAACCGGTCCGGCCGACACGGCTGCCGGCGGCGCTGCAAATGCATCGAAAACGGTAACCCTGTCGATTGCGATGCACGTAGCGAATGTAAAGGACCAAGAGCCTTACATGTATGGAATCATACAGAAGTTTCAAGAGAAATATCCCGATATCAAGATTGATCTTCAGGGCTCCGAAACACAGGAGCATGTGAAGAAAATGAAAATGATGGCACAGTCGGGGAAGCTGCCCGATATATTCTGGATGCTTCCGGCGCCGGCGAAGGAAATGAATAAGGCCGGACTTCTTCTCGACCTGAATGAATTTGTGAAAGAGAATCCTGAAATCGCCTCCAATATCGATCCCAAGATGTTAAACGCTTACCAGGATGGGGGCAAACAATTTGGTTTGCCGTATCAGGTATTGGTCACCGGCTTATGGTATAACAAAGCATTGTTTGACAAATACGGAGTCAAGGTTCCGGAATCCTATGACGAACTTCTCGCAGCGGCAAAGGTGTTCAAGAAGAACAACATCGTTACGATCGCGAAGGGTGCGAAGGACACGTTCAGCACATGGGCCTTCCTCGGAATGCTGACAAGGTACGGCTTCTTCGACAAGATCGACAGCATACAGGCCGGCAAAGAGAAATTCGACAACCCCGATTTCCTGAACTTTTTCAACAAGATTGACGAGCTTCGCGTGAATGGCGCATTCCCTGAAAATGTCTCCACGCTGTCGTATTTTCAAGCGGTCGAAATGTTCACAAGCGGCAAAGCGGCGATGCTCGATGCCGGTGTGTGGGAAACCAAAAAGATCGAAGCCAGTCCGATTGCGAAGACGGTCGGCTTTTCATGGGGACCAGCCTTCCCGGACGGCGTCGGCAATCAGAAGGTAGCCATGGCAGTAGCTGCGGCACCGCTGGTCGCGAGCGCGGCAGTTAAAGAGGACGCGGCGAAGTACGATGCCGTTAAGAAGTTCTTCGGATTCTTCTACAGCCAGGAGGGGGCTGCCATAATGGCAGAGAATGAAGCGCCTCCCGTTGTGAAATATACCGGCAATGTGGATAAGGAGAAGTTCCCCGTCTATGCGGAAGTGATTGATAAATTGAATGAACCGGGATGGGAGCGGCCTAGTGCCCAACCGGACCTGGTCCTGTCCGAAGCGGCTGCAAACCAGCTGAACGATAGTATCTACGGCGTCATCAACGGTATCTACAAACCGGAAGAAGCGCTGAAGCTCATTGACGAGAAGGTTTCAAAGTAACGGTCAAAAAGCTGCGATTCTGCGGATGCACCGGTTCGGCGGAATCGCATGCAATCCAATGCGATAGGGAGAGAGCGTGATGATCTGGCTTAGCAAACGAAGATATATCCTGTTTATGCTGCTTCCCACTGTGCTCGTTTATCTTGGTTATATCATTCTTCCTGTAATCGTATCCTTCTACTACAGCCTGACAGAGTATTCGGGTATCGGCGCAGCGAGATTCGTCGGTGCGCAGAACTATATCAGCTTGATGCACGATTCCCTATTCTGGATATCGCTCAAAAACACGTTCATCATCCTGCTTGTTGCGGTTGTTTTGCTTCTGCCGGGCTCGTTTCTGCTGGCCCTGCTGCTGAACGTGAAGATCCGGGGCGGGAATGCGGTCAAGGCAATGAACTTCGCGCCGGGCATCGTCGCGCCGATCCTGGTGGGATTGATCTGGGTGTTCATTCTGGACCCGCAGACGGGGCTCATCAATGCTTTCTTAAAGAATATCGGGCTGGAACAACTCTCTCTGCAGTGGATCGGTGGCAAAAGCTTGACGCCATATTCCGTCGGGATCGTATTCACCTGGCAGATGATCGGGTTCCTGGCTACCATTTTCCTGGCCGGCCTGAAGATGATTTCCCGCGATGTCTATGAATCGAGCTCAATCGACGGAGCAAGCAAACTGCAGCAATTGCTTCACATCACGATTCCGATGCTTAACGAAACCGTTAAAATCAATGTCGTTCTGATCATTACGGGCGTATTTAAAATATTCGAGACCGTTCTGCTGCTGACGAACGGGGGACCTAATCATCTATCGGATGTCATGGTGACTTACATGTATAATGTGACCTTTACTTCAGGCGAATACGGTTACGGCATGGCAATCGCCACCGTCACGTTCCTGCTGACGATGGTATTCTCCATAGTTTATATGGGGCTCAGCAAAAAGAACATCGAGGAATAGGGGGAAGAGCATTGAATAATGCGGCTAGCACAAGAACCAAGCCTATCACCCAATTGGCAATTCGCAAACAATCGGCGATTTCCGGCGGTAAAACCGGTACAAGCTTACTGGCGTATGGCATAACCCTTATCGTTGTGCTTCCATTTATTTGGATGGTGTTATTGTCGTTCAAATCCAACAGCGACATCCTGAACAATCCATTCAGTCTGCCTGCAACCATTAGCTTCGATAACTACAGACGCGCTTTGCAGACATTGGATTTGGCTTTGTTATATAAAAACACATTTATTATCGCATTCGTGACGATCGTGATCGAAATCTTAATCACCTTCATGAGTTCCTATGCCCTGGCTCGCATGGTATTCAGATCGGAGAGGCTGAGGGGTTCCATTCTCGCTCTCTTGCTGACAGGGCTCGCGATTCCGGCATTTATTCTGCTGTTTCCCGTTTATCGGCTAACTATACTATTTGGGCTCGTGAACACGTATGCATCCCTGATACTTCCTTATATCGCCACATCCATTTCCTTCAACACCCTGCTGTTTACCGGCTTCTTGAGGGGATTTCCGAAGGAAGTGGAGGAAGCGGCTGTAATCGACGGCTGCGGTTTATGGACATTGTGCAGAACGATCGTATTCCCGATCGTCATGCCCGTTGTGGCTACCGTTTTCATCTTTAATGTGCTGTATATTTGGAACGAGTTTCCTTTTGCTGTCACCTTGATCAGTGATGAGAGTATGACAACGATCTCGCTCGGCATATCGCAATTCAAGGGAAGGTTCGATATCGACTACGGCGGCATCATCGCCGCCAGCATACTGCTCATCACTCCGCAGCTTATCTTCTTTGCATTCTTTCAACGCTTCATCATTGAAGGCATGACGGCCGGCGCTGTTAAAGGCTGAATAGGGCGTCATCAAGAGAGGCAACACTCATTTTTCCATATAAAACAATATAAAAAAGGAGAAATCATCTATGCAAAACCAATCATTAAACCTGGAGAAATCATCTGTCCATAATCAATCCTTGAACATGCTCAGTAAGCTTACTCAGATCAAGGAGGTCCGCACTGCCCGTGCATCGAGCTGGGATCAGGACGGCCGCAATCAGGATTACTGGATGATCCCGGCAGGCGGATCAGTCGTTCTCGGCGATATTGAAGGACCGGGCAGCATTACACATATCTGGATGACATCATTCTGCCGCAGAACCCTTGGCCCAAGCGTGATCAATCCGGAAGGCGGCGGCAATATAGCCCCGGTGAATGAAATTCATAACGCACTTGGCGTGACTTGGGAGACGGCGGACCCCGCTTGGTACCGCAAGGTGCTGATCAAGATGACGTGGGACGACCAATCCCACCCAAGCGTGCTGGTGCCTTACGGCGATTTCTTCTGCATCGGCCACTCCATGCCTGGCAACTTCGCTTCTCTTCCGTTCACGGTTTCAGTTAAGCCGGAGGAACAGTTCAAGTTCGGCGGAGTTGCATCGGTCAACTGTTATCTGCCTATGCCTTTCAACAAGAGAGCCACAATCGAAATCGTCAACGAAAATGACGTGCCGTTCGGTCTCTATTTCCATATCGATTATGAGCTTTACAAACAGCCTTTCGGAGATGACACGGCCTATTTCCACGCGCAATGGCGCCGTGAGAATCCGTGTGACGGCTGGGGTCCCGATCTTCAGGTCAATACGCCGGAGGTGAACCGGGTCGCGAATCTTGAGGGGGAAGGCAACTACGTCATCCTGGAGGCGGAAGGGAAAGGGCACTATATCGGCTGCAATCTCTCCGTCACTCACTTCCAGGGCAGCTGGTGGGGAGAAGGGGACGATATGTTCTTCATCGATGGCGAGAAGCTGCCGAGCATCGTCGGCACAGGCGCCGAAGATTACTTCAATCATGCATGGGGCATGCAGAAGAATGCCTTCCCGTTCCACGGATCCATCGTGCACGAGAGCGACGTGCCCGGCTATCAGGTTTCGTACCGGTTCCATATTACCGATCCGGTTCATTTTTCGGAAAGTATCAAAGTCACCATCGAGCATGGGCACGCGAACCATCTGTCCGATGATTGGTCTTCGACTGCTTATTGGTACCAGACGCTTCCGTCCAAGGTTTTCGGCATCCTGCCGGTCGAAGAACGAATCCAGCGGATGCCGGAATTCCCGAGCCCGGGGCAGCTGAAGAAGGTAGAGCTTAACCAGGAGATGAAGGAGTCATATGAGCTCGCCAAAGAGCGGATGAACCTTTATACAGAAGGCAGGAATGCTCAGGTTCAGAACAAAATAGACAGGCTGCAGGGGCACTCACAGGGAAACATTGAGCAAAGCAGGAACATCCGCAGCTCGTTTTAATAAGAGACGATTCATACTGCTGCGGCGCGCTAACGGCTGTGCAGCGATTAACGTAGCCTATGCTTCTGAAGCAAAGTTTTGTTGCGAGGCTGATTCCGGATGCAAAAGCTTCACAAAACAGGAGGAGTATTCGTGGAACTGCAAGCGAAAGGGAAGACCTCCCATAGGGAGGCATTGTTGAAAGCGGAACATTCCATTGCCAAGACAAAAGATATCGCAAGGAAGGATTTAAGCCGGCTGAAATATCACTTTATGGCACCTGCCAATTGGTTAAACGATCCGAACGGCTTTATCTTCTACAAAGGGGAATATCATCTCTTCTATCAGCATAACCCATATGGTCCCAGGTGGGGGGCTATGCATTGGGGGCATGCGAAGAGCAAGGATCTGGTACATTGGGAGCATCTGCCGATCGCTCTCGCGCCAAGCGAGCCCTATGAGCTGCATGACCGCGGAGGGTGCTTCTCCGGGAGCGCCGTGGATAACAACGGCGTCCTGACGCTGCTGTACACGGCAACGATTCTTAAGGAGGAGCAGCTCATCCAGACCCAGTGCCTGGCATCAAGCGATGACGGCATCACCTTCGAGAAATATGAAGGCAATCCGGTTATCCCGGGACCCCCTGCCGACGGTTCGGCGGATTTCCGCGACCCCAAGGTGTGGAGACACGGAGAACTGTGGTATATGGTAGTCGGCTCGAGTAAAGATAACCGGGGTAAAGCCTTGTTATACAAATCGGCCGACCTCCGCGAGTGGGACTACGTCGGTGTCTTGGCGGAGAGCGACGGCACGATGGGCACTATGTGGGAATGCCCGGATTTCTTCCTGCTCGGCGGCCGGCATGTTCTAATGTTCTCGCCTATGGGGATGGGCAAGCACATAACGATTTACCTTATCGGGGATATGGACTACGCTACGGGTAAATTCACATGGGACACGATGGGCGATATCGACCATGGACGGGAGTATTATGCTCCGCAGTCATTGCTCGACGGCAAAGGGAGACGAGTGATTATCGCCTGGTTGAACGCATGGGACTGGATGCCCTGGTTCAAAGACTTCGCTCCCACGGACAATAATCACTGGTGCGGCGCAATGTCGGCGCCAAGAACCGTGGAGCTTGATCAAAGCGGCAGATTGAGATTTGAGCCGGTGGAAGAATTGAAGGTGCTTCGCAGGGAGCATTACCGTCTGGAGAACACTATCGTGGCTCCAGGAGCAGATGTTCTGCCCAAATATGCAGCCAGCGATTGCGCGGAAATCATAGCGGAATTCCAGCTAAGCGGCTGCCAAGCGGAAGAGATCGGTTTCGCGCTCAGGGCCTCGGGCGACGGCAGGCAGCAGACGCTGCTCGTCTATAACTTGCGGACAAACGAGCTTCGACTTGACCGCAGCCAATCGGACGGGTGGAGCGAGGGCATACCGGCGGTTACCCTGGAACGGTCTGGCGAAGAAGCTTTGAAACTGCATATTTTCATCGATACATGTGTCGTTGAAGTTTATACCGATAATTATGGAACCGTGATGACCAACAACATTTATCCGGACCCCGGCAGCATCGAAATGGAAGTTTTCTCAATAGGGGACCAGGTCACGATGAAGTCTATCGATATCTGGAAGCTGCGTTCCGCTTGGTAAATATAAACCTATTAGGAATAATCCTTCTCGCAGGAGGGATTATTTTCTTTTATTTCAAGAACGCCCTTAGATGTTTGCGAACTATATGCTCAAAGAGGGATGGAAAACCCGGCAGCTGTGGAGCATTAAATATGAATCCCGTATAATGGGGAAAAAGCAGCTGATGACTCGAAAAGGAGGTTCGTACATGAAGATCGTGATTGCGCCGGATTCCTTTAAAGGCAGCTTATCGGCTAAAGTGGCGGGACTTGCTATCGAGCGCGGGATAAAGAGGGCATTTCCTGAGAGCGCAACCAAAGTGATTCCTATGGCTGACGGCGGCGAAGGTACGATGGAATGCCTGGTGGAAGCGACTGCCGGCAGGTATTTCGAAGTCACCGTGAAAAACCCGATCGGCCGGGACATCAGGTCCGGGTTCGGCATTCTGGGAGACGGCACGACTTGCGTGATTGAAATGGCGATGTCGTCGGGCCTGTATCTGATTGCCTCGGAGGACCGGAATCCGCTTCGCACGACAACCTACGGGTTCGGGCAGCTTATATTGGCGGCGCTGGATCAGGGATGCCGGCATTTCATTCTCGGATTGGGCGGCAGCGCGACGAACGACGGAGGAGCCGGCATGCTGCAGGCTTTAGGCATTCAATTGCTGGATAGTGAAGGCTGTCCGATCGGTCTTGGAGGGGGAGAGCTCACCAGCTTAGCCGAAATTCGGACGTCCGGTCTGGATCCGCGTATCATGGAGAGCAGGTTTATTGTTGCTTGCGATGTAGATAACCCTTTTATAGGGCCGAATGGAGTATCTGCCGTATTCGGCCCGCAGAAAGGAGCGTCACCGGACATGGTGAAGCAGCTTGACCTTAACTTGAAACATTTTGCCGATCTGATCGAACGGACTCAGGGGATAGCAATCCACGATCATCCGGGTACCGGGGCGGCTGGAGGCTTGTCCGGAGGCATTCTTGCCTTTATGAACGGACAGCTGGAAGCGGGGATATCTATCATAAGCCGGCTGCTTGGCCTGGAAGCGGAGGTGAAGGACGCAGACCTTGTCATAACCGGCGAGGGGCAGGTTGATTATCAGACGGCCCGCGGCAAGACGCCTTCCGGTGTGGCCAACATCGCCCGAAAGCATCATGTGCCTGTCGTCGTTCTCGCCGGTTCAGTCGGTGAGGGGATCGAAAGCTTATATGAGCAAGGAATATCGGCAGTGGTCAGTATTTTAAACCGGCCGATGTCTTTGGAGAAGGCAATGGAATTAACCGGTCCGCTGCTGGAGCAGGCGGCCGAGCAGGTCGTGCGCATCTATTTCTCAAATAACCGGGGTTCGCGGGAGCATTGATTCCGGCCTTCGTCATTGCGGCTATTCTCAAGACGGCACAGGGCAGCTCGACCGCATTGTCGATATTAAGCCCTGAGGAGCAGCCGCGTATTTGGGTGAGGCGTCGGAAGGCACGGCGAATTTGTTCATTTAACGGTGTTGTTCCATTGCCTTATGTTGTTCCATTGCCTTATAACATACCTATACGAGTATACGCCTTACGAGAGGTGGCTGATCGGGATGAACTACAATTATACGGATGAAATGAAAATGCGCTTAAAACGGATTGAAGGCCAAATCCGCGGCGTGCTTCGCTTGATGGAGGAGGGTAAATCGTGTAAGGATGTGGTCAGCCAGCTGTCTGCAGTCCGCAACGCCTCCGATAAGGCAATGGCTTTAATCGTTGCAGAGAATCTGCAGCAATGTATTCTGGAAGAGCAGGCAAAGGGCAGGGATACAGGGAAATTGGTCAAAGAGGCTGTTGAGCTGCTTGTAAAAAGCAGGTAGGGTGTTCATCACTTCAAAATAACGAGCTGCAGTCCCGAACCGCCGGGAGCTGCAGCTTTTTCTATATACCGATTAATCGCTTTGCAGCTAAATTCCGTTTGTTGGCAGAACGAACCAACTTAGTTTATACGATTTTAGATCAAATCTTTTGGAAGTTTTCCAACTTCGTTTACAAAAATTACATACCCGGGTGATGCTGGCATTACAAAGTCGGATTATGCTTGTCCCTGTGAATAAATTTTATTGAGGAGTGGACACATTGAGCAGGAATATGGATCGCAAGACGTTTCTCTCTTACCTTGGTACCGGAGCTGCCGCTTTGGCAGCCGCATCGGCAGGGCTCGGAGCGCTCGAAGGAAAAGCATCCGCAATGTCCCCGACTGCGGACCATTTGTTTGGTTTTAATACAAACAAGGTAAGCGGATATTTTGATCCGATTCAACCGTCAATAGAAGACAAGCTGATCCTTCCAAAAAATTTCACATATGATGTGGTTGCCGCATTCGACGATGTAATTAACGCCGCAGGCGAGAAGTTCGGCACAGGCTCCGACTATAATGCCTATTTTCCGATTGACGGTTCCAATTCGCGCGGCTTGCTGGTGAATAACCACGAGTATACGAACATTTTCTCCATTGGTCCGGTTACGAATGAGAAAATGACTGCCGATCAAGTGAAGAAAAACCTGTACTATCAAGGCATGTCGGTAATTGAAGTATACCGCGATGAAAACGGCAGCTGGAAAATGGACACGAAATCGAAGCACGCACGCCGCATCAACGGCTTCACCAATTTTACGCTGACCGGTCCGGCGAAAGGCATTGCCGCATTAAACAATGCAACGACCGTTCAAGGTACGTTCGCAAACTGCTCCGGCGGCGTTACGCTGTGGAATACGGTGATGTCCTGCGAGGAAAATTTCTCCGAAACGGCAAAAGCGTCCGGCCTTCCGGAAACGCACTACGGCTGGGTTATCGAGGTCGATCCTTTCGACAAAAACTATTTGAAGAAGCATACCGCGCTCGGCCGCTTCAATCATGAGAATACGGCGATGGGTCTCGCTGCCGACGGTCGCGTGGTCGTGTATATGGGCGATGACAAGAAGGACGCCTGTATCTATAAATTCGTCAGTAAAGGCAAGTACAACAAGGCGAGCGGCCGGGCAAACTCGGCTCTTCTGGAGGAAGGCACGCTGTATGTCGCCAACCTGAAAAACGGCAAATGGCTGCCTCTTACTCTTGAAGCCGTAACGGCGAAAATCAAAGATAACCCGGATCTGCAGAAGAAATTCAAGACGCAGGGCGATATCTTGACCTACTGTCATGAAGCCGCGCTGGTCGTTGGCGGAATGCCCACGGACCGTCCCGAGGACATCGAAATTTCACCGTTCGATAACACGGTCTTCATCAGCCATACAAACAACGATAACCACGGCAATATCCATGGGCACATCACGCGTATTTTTGAATCAAACAGCGATCTTGGCTCGCTTGAATTCGATTTTGAGATTTTTGCAGCCGGAGGGCGCCAATCCGGGTTCAGTTCTCCGGATAATCTTGCCTTCGACTCAAACGGGAATCTGTGGGTCGTTACGGACATCTCGACAAGCAGCATGAACAAAGGCGTGCACAAATCGTTCATGAACAACGGCCTGTTCGTCATTCCGACGAGCGGACCGGGTAAAGCCCAGGCGCTTCAATTCGCTTCGGCTCCGGTCGATGCTGAGCTGACTGGCCCGTTCTTCACGCCGGACGAGCAGACTCTCTTCCTGTCGGTTCAACATCCAGGTGAGAACACAACCGACCTGGGCAGCCCGACAAGCCTGTGGCCCCACCGCAAAGGCGACAAAATCGCGCGCTGCGGCGTCGTGGCGATCAGCGGCTTCAAACTTGGCTAATAACGATTATTATTAATTGCAGATCAGCCGCGAGCTTAGGCGTACCGCGGCTGAAATACATCTTGCAGGGAGTTGACTATTATGCCATTCGGCAACATTGGAATCGGCGGTTTAATATTAATCCTCATCATTGCTCTCATTATCTTCGGGCCTTCCAAGCTCCCGGAGCTCGGCCGGGCGTTTGGCAGGACGCTCAGCGAGTTTAAAGGGGCAACGCGAGGACTTGTAAACGGCGAGGACGACGAGAAGAAGAAAGAAGCGGAAGGTGCTCAGCCGACTGCGTCTTCAAGCAAATAAATGAAGAATCCGAATGATCAAACCGTAATCGGACATTTGGAGGAGCTGCGCAGCCGGCTAATCCGGACACTAATCACGTTTGTGGTAGCCACTGCGGCCGCGTTCATCTATGTGAGGGACATCTATAACTGGCTATCGAGGGATATTGACCGGAAGCTCGTCCTGCTCGGCCCCTCTGATGTCATGTGGGTGTATCTGATGATCGCCGGCGTCGTCGGGATTGCTGTCACCCTGCCGATTGCGGCTTACCAGACCTGGAAGTTCGTCCAACCTGCTCTTCCAGCCCGGACGCAGCGCGCGACGCTTGTTTTTATACCAAGCATCAGCATGCTGTTTTTGATTGGTATATTCTTCGGTTATTTTATCCTTTTCCCCATGGTGTTCGGGTTCATGGACGAAATGGCGGGAGACGAATTTGCGACCATGTATACGGCTCAGAAGTATTTTACATTCATGATCCATATGACCGTCCCGTTCGGCTTCCTATTCGAAATGCCGGCCATCGTCATGTTCCTGACCAAGCTGGGCATATTGAACCCCGCGAAGCTTGCCAAAGCGCGAAAGCTTGCCTATTTCATACTCGCAATCATTGCAATAACGATTACACCTCCCGATATCTTATCGGACGTCATCGTCATCGTTCCTTTGTTTCTTCTGTACGAAATCAGCATTACAATTTCAAAAATCGTTTACAGTAAACAATTGCGCCTGCAAAATCAATAAACAGCCAAATAAAAAGGAGCTCTCGCAAAGGTTAGTGCGGAGCGCCTTTTTTTTGATGAAGTATTCCGGCAAGACCCTGCAGGAGCAATCGGCAAGTTGCAGGCTGATTGGTTTAGCGCTGTCGGAATCGCCGCTTTCTTAACTGCGACGTGCAGATAACCCCTGGTAAGGGTATAATAAATTGGCAGAAGTAAACAATAAAACGGGCTCTCTCCCGATATAATGCCTATAATTCCTGATTGATGTTAAAGAAAAACAAAGACACAAAAGGAGGCAAAGGAGATTCAATGAAAGAGGAAAAAACAATAATTGAAGCGGGATGGAATTTCGACAACAGCTATGCTCGTCTGCCGGAATTGTTTTTTACCAGCATGGGGCCAGCCGCTGTACGCTCGCCGAAGCTGGCGGTTTTTAACGACCGGTTGGCAGCATCCCTGGGATTGAGCGCAGAAGCGCTGCGGAGCAATGACGGCGCAGCGGTGCTTGCCGGCAACCGGATTCCCGAAGGCGCTTCGCCACTTGCCCAAGCATACGCAGGGCATCAATTTGGGCATTTCACCATGTTGGGTGACGGCCGCGCCCTGCTGCTCGGCGAACAGATCACTCCCCAAGGAGAGCGGTTTGATATTCAGCTCAAGGGTTCAGGGAGAACGCCTTATTCCCGCGGAGGAGACGGCCGGGCGGCACTTGGGCCGATGCTGCGGGAATACATCATCAGCGAAGCCATGCAAGCGCTTGGTATAGCTACCACCCGCAGTCTGGCGGTCGCCACCACCGGTCAACCGGTAGTCCGTGAAAGCGAGCTTCCCGGCGCCGTTCTTACGCGCATAGCTGCCAGTCATCTGCGCGTCGGAACATTCCAATACGCTGCCAGGTGGGGCAGTGCCGAGGATCTTCGTGCTTTGGCCGATTATACCTTGCAAAGACATTTTCCTGATGCCGACGCGGATGGGAACCGCTATGTAGTCCTGCTTAACGAAGTGATCAAGCGGCAGGCCGAGCTGATTGCCAAATGGCAGCTCGTGGGCTTTATTCATGGGGTAATGAACACTGACAATATGGCTCTAAGCGGAGAAACCATTGATTATGGTCCTTGCGCCTTTATGGATGTCTATGATCCCTCAACCGTTTTCAGTTCCATTGACGCTCAGGGGCGCTATGCTTATGGCAATCAACCGCATATTGCCGCATGGAATCTCGCGAGATTTGCTGAAACCCTGCTGCCGCTCATGCATGACGACGAGGCGGAGGCGATTAAACTCGCGGAGGGTGCAATTTCAGATTTTTCCGAATTGTATCACCGAAACTGGCTCGCAGGAATGAGGGCGAAGCTGGGAATCTTCGGCGAAGAGCCGCAGGATGAATCTCTTATTGAAGATTTACTCAATATGATGCAAAAGCATGGTGCCGACTACACGAATACGTTCAGGGCGTTAACCTTCGACAAGCCTGAGGATAACGCCATGTCGGATACCACGGAATTTACACAGTGGCATGAGCAGTGGCAGGCGAGACTAGGCAGGCAGCAGGAATCGCAAGCCTCCTCACACCAGCTGATGCGCAGCAGCAATCCCGCAATTATTCCACGCAATCACCGGGTGGAAGAGGCGCTGGAAGCCGCGGTTAAACAAGAAGACTACGGCGTGATGGAACGGCTTCTTGAGGTGCTGACGGACCCGTACGCGCACTCGCCCGAACAGGCTGATTACGCAGCGCCGCCAGCGCTCTCAGCCCGTACTTACCGAACCTTTTGCGGTACGTGACAAAGAGCGTCAGACCACTTCATTAGAGATAAGGATAAACTTCATAATCGGTATGTGAAGAAGGGCCTCATGGCCCTTTTTTCTATTACTTTGCAGCCGGCGGCGATGTCTTGTGACGGCCATGGTGCACTTGGGTCGTCCTGTGCAAAAAACTAAGTCCATTTTAAGGCTTCTTTAAGCATCCGGTGCTATCTTGAGTTCAGGATATTCCGAGCCAAATGTAAGGGCGTCGGCCCGTATAGGCAGAGAAGAAAAGGCCGCCTGATGGCACAAACCATCATTCAGACAATCAGTGGAAAGGAAGGATACCAGATGGACGGTCCTAACCTGCTCACTCACCTTCACCATAGAAACATAAGTATATACTTTTTGGCCGGAGTGGCCACCGCACCTAATTTCATGGAAGAGTTCCGCATCAAGACTGTGGAACGGTTTCAACAAGCCAAGTGGCACGTGCGGCATGCTGAAGTCCTGTTTCCTTACGGGGACTGGAACTGCGGGTTGGCTCTGCAGCTGCACGAATTGCGGCAAGACTTGTATCCTTTATGGAAAAGCAAGCTTGCCGCCATCGGCGGCAGGGCTGCAGCAGAGACCATTAGAACTGCTTACGATGGCGGCGTTCTAATGCTTATCGGTCATAGCGGAGGAGGCGTTGCGGGGATTCATGCCGCAGAGTTGATGATGAAGGCAGATGAGATTTCTGCAGAGCATATACGACTGGTGCAGATTGGTTCACCCATGTGCCGGGTTCCGGCTCAGCTTCGTGCATCAACCTTATATATCAGCGCCGCCGGAGATTCCGTGACGTTCCTCGGCAGCTGGGGAGGGTGGGAGAAGGGACGGCTCGGCATATTCCGGTGGAACCGCCGAAAGTTTGCTCCAGACAGCATCGTCCGGGTGCCTATCATTGGGAAACATACGGATTATTTTCGCGGAAGAAGCCCGTATGTGAATGTGGAAGGTATATCCAATCTTGAAGTTACGCTGCAAAGCATTTGGAGCTGGCTGCAGGGCGGATGCAGCTAGCCTCGTCGGCTGTTAAAACCTGGGTAAAGAAGCCGGTAAGCTGCACCTGGTTCGCCGGCTTCTATTATTTGATGTTATTTTAAGGGGAATTAAAAAGAAAAAAGAGACCCTAAAGGTTCAGGGTCTCCACAGGAGAGGTAACTTGAATGTCCACTATTAATCTATGTATCTACAGGTATTTTTGATTAGGTAGATTTTATCGAATCTAAACTATTATCCCTTACATATTGCCTATTTTTCGAAAAATAGATTACAGTCTACTAATTAGTGGGTACTAGTCCACCCACCGGAGAGACGGCTCACGTAGAATATATCAAATTCGTATGGAGGTGTTAGCTTGAGTTGTCCGGTAGATAAAACAAAGAAAAGATGTCATAAGAAATCAGTTGTGGTATGTAAACCGAAGAAAAAGATCGATGGTAAAGGGAAGAAAAGAAAAGTTGTTGTTGTGAAGAAGAAAATCGTACGGGTATCCTGTCCGCCGCCTGTCGTTAATGTTTCTCCGGGGCCTGCAGGGCCTCAAGGAGCACCGGGAGCACCGGGAGCACCGGGAACACCGGGAACACCGGGGGCTCAGGGACCACAGGGACCAGCAGGAGGCATATCCGATTTTGCCTTCTTTTGCAGTACTGAGGAACAAACGGTTGCCGCTCCGGCGGTCGTCGGCGGGCAAGGCGGCGCCGTAACATTCAACGAGGCTCCCATTATCGTTAATGGTGCGATTGGATTTGCCCCTCCGAGCAGCATTCTTATTAATGAATCCGGATTCTATAACATTATTTATCACGTGTTTCCTGGGGCCGGGTCAAACGCATTTGGACTGTTCTTTGATCCGGATGGCGCCGGTCCATTGCCGGCAGAACTGGTGCCTTGCAGCAATTACGGCACCACTGCAGGAGCCCAGCCTTACGACGGGAAAGTCACCGCTTTCTTGACAGCCGGCGGCATATTGACACTGAATAATATTAACAATAACGATCAAGTATTAATGAATTTACCTTCGGGACCGCCGCCAGCCAGCCCGTTTGTTGTAAGTGCATCAGTTAAAATTGAAAAGCTGGCGTAATTTTTCATTAATTAGTAAGCTTCAAACTGATTTGATGCGCCAATGAAGCCGCTGATTCAAATATTGATTTAAAAAGAGCCGATCGGCTCTTTTTTTTGCATCCGACAAGGGAAAACCATCCTGTAAGTCGGAAGATTATTGTTTTCTTCATGCAACGCAGCATTTCTCCTGCAATTTACATATTTACCCGATTAATTGCTACAGCTTCCCAACCGCTCCTCAAGACCGTTATGGTTCCTTAAACGATGATCAGGTGCGGCGAAATTAAATAGAAGTGTAGACATCTTGTTGCATTTATAGGCGTTTATCATAGGAACACTAGCGGAGTGAATTTCATATGTATATTTTGTCGTGAGGGGTAATCGGCGTCATGACCGGTTTCACCCGTCGGCACGTGATTTGTTTTATCAGTCGGCGGCGGTTAAGTGATGAAAATTAAACGGAGGTAATGAAAAATGAACGATTTCAAAAAGGATTTACAGAATCTGACGGTTGGCGATTTCAATACGACAGGGATGACGCAGGCTGCGGGTCAAGGGCAGGAGGATCCGTCCGGCGCTCGGCTCTGCGTAGGAATTTGCTTTTTTTGCGCCGGTTTTTGCGGCGGGTTTGGTCGATGCCACAACTGCTTCCAATGCCACAACTGTTTCCGGTGCAGCAACTGCTTCCGGTGCAGCAACTGCTTCCGCTGTGGCAGCTGTGCCCATTGCGGCTGATTTTCCCGAAGAAAGCACATATAACAGAAATGAGAAGAAGCCCCTGCAATCGACTGCAGGGGCTATTTTTCTGTATAAGTGCAGGCATGACGGACAAATAGCCATACATACGATTAGAGAAGAATTGCCGGCGTTTGAAGCGGCAGATCAGGGTTTTGCTGCACGCAAAACATGAAGGAGGAATGGGATTTGAATCCCTCAATGCGTCTGAAAGTGAAAGGGGACACATTCTACCTCCCCGATCCGGAGGGAGGCGTCTATTTTCGCAATAATACCGGTTCCTTCCGTATGGAAGGCAGCATGATCGATCAGTGGATTGAAAAGCTGATACCGGTATTCAACGGAGAGTACACGATGGAGGATTTGACGGACGGGCTGCCGGACCAATATCGTGAACGGGTGTACGAAATCGCAGAAGTGCTGCACACGAACGGGTTTGTCCGGGATGTGAGCGACGACCGCCCGCATCAACTGCCGGAGGAAATTGTCCGGAAATACGCTTCCCAAATCGAATTTCTGGACAGCTTCGGCGGTTCGGGAGCGTACCGGTTTCAGTCTTATCGTCAGTCCAAGGTGCTTGCGGTAGGATCAGGTCCGTTCTTTGTTTCGCTGGTTGCTGCTTTGCTGGAATCCGGACTGCCCCGATTTGGGATGCTGGACACGGATCCGGTGACGGCCTCCTTGAGCCGGCGGCGGATCTCGGAGCTGGCGGCCCATGCCCGGGCTATGGATTCGGAAGTCGAGCTGGAGGAAATTGCACGGAAGGAGGGGGGCATCGACTGGTATGAAGCTGTGCGGCCGTTTGATGCCATTTTATACGTATCGAAGGAGAATGGATTGGCAGAATTAAGAGCGCTCCACGCCGCCTGCAGAGAGGAGCGGAAGGTGCTTCTCCCTGCCGTCTTTGTGCAGCAGGCCGGGCTTGCCGGACCATTGGTCCATCCGGATTCGGAAGGCTGCCTTGAGTCGGCGCTGCGCCGTTTGCATCTGCCGGCGCTTCGCAAAGATCCCGGGCTGCATGAAGGTTCCTCAACTGCGGAAGCGATGCTTGCCAACGTGATCGCATTCGAATGGCTAAAAACGGCTTCAGGCTTCAAGGTAACGGAATTGAAAAATCAATTATATCTTCTTGACCTTGAGACACTGGAAGGAGCTTGGCACCCATTCCTGCCCCATCCGCTTGTAAACGGCCGGCCGGAGTCAACTAGCGTAGAAGATCTCGAGCTGCGGCTTGAACAGAGTCCGGGCCTGAAGGAACGGAATGCAATGTTCCCTTATTTCGGCCGGCTGGCATCTGCAGTTACGGGGATTCTGCATGATTGGGAGGAGGGAGATTTAAAGCAGCTCCCGCTCTCTCAATGCCGCGTGCAGGCAGCCGACCCGCTGTCTGAGGGCGCTGCGGAGCTGCTGCCGGAGATCGTCTGCACAGGCTTGACGCATGAGGAGGCGAGGCGGGAAGCGGGTCTGGCCGGGATCGAAGCATACGTATCGCGGTTGTTCGGGGTAGGGGGTGTCGGGGCGGGAGAAACGGTGGCGGAAGGCATTTGCCGCGGGCTGCACAATTATTTATCCGAAGAGCTCCGGAGGTTCCCGGAAGCTCATAAGTCTTCAGTTATTCCGGTGCGGCTTGGAATTATTGAGGACGAACGCAGCCGCTATTATTTGCAGTCGTTGACTACGATGCTGGGCGCGCCTGTTGTCGGGCTCGGCGAGGAATCGGCAGGCTTTCCCGTGATATGGATCCGTGCCGGCGGCCGCTGGTACGGCAGTGTCGGCCTTAATCGAACGTTAGCACTGCGGAAGGCGCTTCAGCAAGCGCTGCTGAGAGCCCAAAACAAATCAGCCGCTTCCGAGTCCGCTGCGCAGGCAGCTTCCATCTCATCCTTGCGAGAGGAACAAGAACTGCAGAGCATTGCTATTCCCGCTTGTGAAGAGGCGCAGCATCAGGAGGTTCTGCTGTCCGCCATGCAGATATTGAAGCGGAACCATAAGCGGCTTCTTCTTTCCGATCTGGCTTGCGAACCGTTCCTGAAAGAGGAGCTGGCGGGAGTGTTTGGCGTGTCGCTTCGAGAGGAGGAGTCCCGGTGAGAGCAATCGTGGCGGTGATCGGAGAAGGCCAGCTAGCGCATTTCGTCTGTCAGCAATTATCCGCTCAATACCGGCTCGTCAGGCATGTCGGCTTCGCTTCTGCAGAAGCTGAAGCGGCGGATTTGGCGCTTGTGCTTAGCGATGCGTGGGATCCGTCCATACATCTTAAGGCGGAGGAAGTATTTCAGCGGTCCGGAGTGCCTTGGCTCCGCGGCTTTGTTTCATTCGGCGAGGGCGTGATCGGTCCGCTTGTTCGCGCGGGCTCGCCGGGCTGCTCCCAATGCGCGGATTACAGGCGTCTGCTGGCAGGAAGCGACCGCAAGGAAATGTGGGAGCTGCAGCAGAAGGTTATCGCGAAAGGCGGAATGGCGGCTGACGCGTGGGCATCGCGAAGCGGGTTATTGCAGACGGCTGCCCTTATTGCAGAGGAAGCCGCGAGTTTCCTGCAGGGCGGGACGGCCCTCTCGGAGAATCATGTATTCCTGATCAATATGCAGACCTTTAAGAGCTCGCGTCACTTCTTTATGCCCGACCCCCTCTGCACGGTTTGCAGCAAACTGCCTGATGACTCTGCGACGGCTGCGCGTATTTCCCTGCAGCCAAGCCCAAAAGTCAGTCCCAATAGTTACCGGTGCCGTCCGATGGACGAACTTAAGGAAGCGTTAGCCAAAGATTATCTGGATTCGCGGACCGGCTTTTTGAACGGAAAAATGCGTGACCTTGTTTCACCCTTTGCCGATTCGAGTGTTAATTTGCCCTTGTTTACGGGGGATGAAGCTTGTGGGGGCAGGACTCATTCCTATGCGGAAAGCGAGCTAACTGCAATATTGGAGGGCCTGGAGCGTTATTGCGGTCTGTCGCCCCGAGGCAAAAGGACTGTTGTTCGCGACAGCTTCCGCAATTTGCAGGAACAGGCGCTGAACCCTGTGCTGGTAGGCGTACACGAGACGGAGCAGTACAACCGGCCGGATTTCCCGTTCAAGCCGTTTGACCCGGAACGGACGATCGACTGGGTGTGGGGGTATTCGTTCCTGCAGGAGCGTCCGATTCTCGTGCCGGAGCTGCTTGCTTATTACAGCTCGGGCTGCGGAGGCGGTTTTGTGTATGAAACCTCCAACGGCTGCGCGCTGGGCGGAAGTTTGGAGGAGGCTATCTTCTACGGCATTCTGGAGGTGGTGGAACGCGATTCCTTCCTGCTCACATGGTACGCGCAGCTGCCTGTTCCTCGTCTCGATCCCTATTCGGCTGGAGACCTTGAGCTGGGTATGATGGTCGACCGCTTACGCGAGGTGGCGGGCTACGATGTTCATTTATTTAACTCGACCATGGAGCATGGAATTCCAAGCATTTGGGCGCTTGCGAAAAACAGGACGGGGAAAGGACTGAACCTGATTTGCGCAGCCGGTGCACATCCGGATCCACTACGGGCGGTGAAAGGCGCCATTCACGAGGTTGCTGGCATGCTGCTCACTTTCAATGAGAAGTTCGAGGAGAATCGGGAGCAATATGAACGAATGCTCCATGACCCGTTCGAGGTAAGGCAAATGGAGGATCATTCCATGCTGTACAGTTTGCCGGAGGCTGAGCAGCGACTAAGTTTTCTGCTCGATGATAACCGTCCGCTGCGAACGTTTGAAGAGGAATTCAAGCGCAGTCCAGGCCATTCCGATCTCACTGACGATCTGAAGACGTTCCTCCAAATATTCCGCCGTTTGAAGCTGGATGTGATTGTGGTGGACCAGACAACGCCGGAGATTCTGCGAAACGGACTGCATTGCGTGAAAGTACTGATACCAGGCATGCTCCCGATGACCTTCGGGCAGCATCTCATCCGTCTTAAGGGACTGGAGAGGGTGCTGCGGGTGCCGGCGGAGCTTGGTTATGCGATAGAGCCGCTGAAGCTTGAACAACTCAATCCTTACCCGCATCCGTTTCCATAAGCGAGAGCAAATTCAACGAAGGCTGCATTCTTCAGAAGCTTACAGGAGGGAAATGGATGAGTCTGAAGGCATTTCTGCACGACCTGCATTTTGAGTCGGATAAGGCCAAACCCCCGGATTGGGAGGCGGATTGGGAAGACGCGCCGCTTCCCTACAAGCTTTACCGGCGCCTGCCCTCTTTTCCGCTGTGCGCGGAGGTGCCGCTGACGCTTGCAGGCTGCGCGGTTCAAGGTAAGGCGGAGCTTCGTGAAGTCGGCCATTTTCTCTGGTATGTATTCGGGCTCGCGCAGGTAAGCCAGTCCGTTTTTGTTCTGGATTCAACCGCAGACGCTGCGGGTTTCCCGCAGCAGACGAACCGCCGTTTCGTTCCTTCCGGCGGGGGGTTATATCCGAATGAGCTGTACATTTATCTCAAGCTGGAGGATTTGCCGGCCGGGATCTATCATTACGATGCTGCTCACCATCGCCTGCTTCTGCTGCGTGAGGGGAATTTCGATGCTTATCTTGGCAGGGCGCTGGGAAATCGCTGCGACGTGCCGGGTTGTTTCGGCGTTGCTTTTGTTTCGACCATGTTCTGGAAAAATTTCTTTAAGTATAATAACTTTTCCTATCGCCTGCAGGGGCTCGACGCCGGGGTGATGATCGGTCAAATGCTGGAGGCGGCGAAAAGGTTTGGCTATCAGTCCTGTGTTTACTTCCAGTATCTTGATATGGCGGTCAACCATCTGCTTGGGCTGTCCGGTCAGGAGGAGAGCGTTTATGCGGTGATTCCGTTATCGACGGATCCTACCGTTAATTGGTTTGCCAGGGGTGGTGAGGGCCGCGGCGGTATATCGGCGCTCGAGCTGAGCCGGGAGCTGGCAGCGGTTCGTCATGATCACTACATCCGTTCACGTCGGGTCCTGGAATATCCGCTCCTTGCCGAGATGAACGAGGCTTCCGGGCAGAAATCAACAGATTCGTTTCGGCTCATCGAAAGCCGGGAAGAGGAGAGATACGGGGGCAGCAAGGTTATATTGCCCGGCGTAAACAGGCTGCAGTACGATTTGGCGTCTGTTTGCCGAAAGAGGTATTCTCCTGAATCGGATTATGTGCTGCGGCAGATCGGCCAACCCGAGCTGGCTGCTCTGCTGCAAGAGGCCACAGCTTCCTTCAATTACCGTAACGATCTGGATGGAACGCGGCAGACAGCTGTTCCCCGGGTTGTGTTGTATGGATGCTTCCATGGTGTAGAAGGAATTGCGGATGGGGCTTACCGCTATGACGGAGCGGCACATGAGCTGCAGCTGGCGCGGCCCGGAGATCACAGAATGAGGCTGCAGGAGGGAATGTCCCTGGGGAATATAAATCTGTTCCAGGTACCTTTATGTTTCCACGTGGCCGGGGACAAGGACCATCTTCAATCACAGCTTGGATTCAGAGGCTACCGTATACAACAAATGGAGGCCGGTATGCTTGTACAGCGCTTACTGCTCGCGGCGATTGCCTCCGGGATGGGGGGACGCCCGCTCCTTGGCTTTGATGCTGCAAACAGCGATGAAATTCAGAGCCTCGCCCCTCTGGGCCAAACCAGCCTGATCCAAATTCCAGTCGGTCATTATCGCGGGCGACCCCGGTTGGAGGGGAGCTTGTCACGTTAACGGATAAGCCGAAAATGGCGGACCGCATGTTGAAGACCGCGGTCCGCCCCTTTTCGGTATGTCAAGTATACGATACTACCAATAGTAGCCGTCCCATGTCCGGTATCCGGCGGGATAATAGCCTTGAGCTTGATAATAGCGAGGATGATACCAATCATGATGGTAGTCGACAGAGTAGTGATCCCATCCGTGAGGATCGCAGTCATCGACACCCGGAAATCCCGGGTGATACATAGTTGGACTGAGGCCATGAAGGCCTTGAGTCTGTGGAACCCACGGATGGACCATGGCTGGACTGAGACCCTGTGGGGCTTGCGCTTGAGCAGTCAATGGATTATACATTGCCGGACCGAGACCCTGAGTGTGGGGATTCCATTGCTGCTGCTGTTGATACATGGCGGGATAGAATGACCCGCTCTCATCGGAATCGTCATGGTACCATGTGTAATGGGATTGGGTAAAATAATCATCGCGAGGTACCTGGGTATCCGGCTGCAATTCATAATTTTCACTGTTCGTTTGTAACTCCGGCAAATAAGCCGCTTGTTGAAAGTAAGGCTGATTCTGTATCATGGTTTCCTCCTTGGAGTTTCACAAATAAACCACTCTGTAAGCATGGGCTTAACATACTCTAGACTATGCAGGGAGGTGAAAAAGGGCACTTATCCATATAAAATGGGCTGGTGGACGGTATCGGGTTAACCTGCCACGCAGGATGCAAATTGTCCGCGAAACCATGCTTCATCCAAATTTCGCCCGATAATCACAAATTCGCTGTGCGGAACTTCATTTGCATTCCACTCCCGATCCGGCGTCGATGCGAATAACATATGGATGCCTTGAAAGATAATACGTTGTTTAACGCCCCGGATATTCAGCACCCCTTTATATCTGAACGTATCGGCCCCATGCTCGGACAACCAGACCTGCAGAAACCGTTCCAGTTTGTCCAGATCAAGAGGCCGCTCCTCGTGGAAGAACAAGGAGGCCACATCATCATCGTGGTCATGAGCTTCTTCTTCAAGAAATCCGGGATCGATCTCCAGCTTCTTCTCAAGGCTAAACGCATTGATCCCTAGAATTTGATTAATATCGATTTCAGACTGCCGTGTGCGGTACAATCTGGCGGTGGGATTCATCGTTTTCAACCGGTTTTCCAGCCTGCGTATTTCCTCCTCGGAAGCAAGATCGATTTTGTTCAGAAGAAGCACGTCGGCAAAGGCGACTTGTTCCTGCGCCTCGTGACCGTCATCAAGGTGCTGCCCTGCATGCTTCGCGTCAACAACGGTAACAATCGCATCAAGCTTATAGAAATCGGCTATTTCTTCGTCGACGAAGAAGGTTTGAGCAACCGGCGCAGGATCGGCGAGGCCCGTGGTTTCAATAAGGACGCGGTCGAAGTCCGCTTTTCTCCGCCGCCTCCCCCTCTCTTCGCTTCCATAAGTTCCCCGAGTATCCGAATCAGGTCCCCGCGGACGGTACAGCAAATGCATCCGTTGTTCATCTCTAAGATTTCTTCATCTGCTCCAACCACAAGTTGATGATCGATGCCCGCTTCACCGAATTCATTGACGATAACAGCAATTTTTTGGCCATGATCGGCCGTTAGCACATGATTAAGAAGGGTCGTCTTCCCAGACCCCAAGAATCCGGTCAAGACGGTAACGGGTATCAGGGGTTCAAAAGCTTGTTTATCAGAAGACATTGTATCCACTCCTTATGCGTAATTATTACTAATAACAATTATAAGTTGACACTTTTTGGTTGTCAAATCAATCGGTTCCATTCCGAAAGCAGACGTTCCTCGTCAAGTTCGATTCCGATCATGACGATGTAAGAAGGGCCCGAGTAAGAAACCGTGTCCCAGTATGTTCGCTTACCCGCATGCTGCATTAAGTAGGTTCGTCCCTTATCCGGGAAAAACATATAGCCCTTGGCCCGTAATAACCGGTCTTTCCATTGATGAAGAAAACGTTCTACCCGCTCTTGTGAAACCGCTGTTGTCTCAGACCAGGGGAGGGCCAGTGTCCGCACCCGGGAGAAGGAGCCGTGTGCTTCGTGACTATGGTCTTCGTGCTCCTGCCTGTACTCGTGCCACGCTGCCGCAGGTGCTGCCTGGGCAAGCTTCGCTGCTTTGGCCGACCGGATACGCTGCACGGAAACCCGCTTCGGATCATCATTTCTTACAATACCGTCCAGAACGGGTCCCAAGTCGACACGGCTATGTGAGGTATATGCGATAGTTGCACGTTCATTTTGTTTATGGATTACTTTTTCGATTTTTTGCAGGTGGGTCGCTCTTACGAGATCTGTTTTGTTAACGATGATCAGGTCCGCCACTTCCAATTGCCGGCGCAGCGTCCGAACCAGCTGCTTGTCGGATTCAAATATGCTGTTATAATCCAGCGCATTCTCGGCATCCAGCACAGTAATGATCTGTTTAAGCCGCATGCGCCCAAGGAGTGACGGTTCGGTCAATGCGTCGGCAATCTCCTCGGGATTGGCTACACCCGTTAACTCTATGAAGATTACATCCGGTTTTCTCTGAAGCAATGCACTCAGACTGCCGGCCAATTCGCTCTTCTTGCTGCAGCACACGCAGCCGTCCAGAAGTTTTTCGATGGCCGTGCCCCCGTGTTCGTTCAAAAACAAACCGTCCACGTCATATTTTCCCAGTTCATTCATTAATACTCCGGCTTGCAGGCGGCGATTTCCGGTTTCCTCCAATAAACGCAGCAGCAGAGTAGTCTTTCCGCTTCCCAGAAATCCGCTTAGTACGATAACAGGGGTCCTCAAACCAATTTCCTCCAAACTCTATGATTTACAAATGCATATTCCTGCCTTGAAGAAAAGATGTAAAAGTAAATTTTACGGATTATCTCCATTATAGAGATGAACATTACAATTGCAAACTACCGGATTGACGAACAGAACCATAGCTGATAGACTGATTTAAGCGTAATGATTACATTTAACAAAGGGGACAGTAATTATAAAAAAAAGCAAATATAAGTCTCGTTTATCATGACTTTAGGGACGGACCAATTCGTTTTGCCGCCACAGACGGCGCAAGACATTACTTTTTATTCTAAATTCGTAATTATTACTTATAATGATAGAAGGCGGAAATCTGCTTGACTACTGGCTATTTGCCGGAAAGGAAGACACTGCATGCTGTTAGCCTCATTAAAACAGGTTGAGTTCGGATACGGCGATGTGCCTTGTATAGAAGATGCAAATATTGATATTTATTCCGGAGAATTTGTGGCTGTAACGGGCTCCAACGGAGCTTCCAAGACTACGCTGCTGAAGCTGGCGCTCGGCCTGATTCAGCCGTGGAAAGGAAAGGTGCACCTCTCCTCCCGCAACACGGAAGGAAATAAGCTAGTAGTGGGCTATGTTCCTCAGCAGATCGCGGCTTTCAACGGAGGATTTCCAAGCACGATAGTGGAATTCGTCCGTTCAGGCCGTTATGTTAGAGGCTCCTGGCTGCGGAGGCTGAAGCCCGAAGATCACGAGCTCACGGAAAAGGCGCTGCGGCAGGTCGGGATGTGGGAGCTGCGAAACCGGAAAATCGGGGAGCTCTCAGGCGGACAGAAGCAGCGGATTTGCGTCGCGCGGGCACTGGCCCAGCAGCCCGATCTGCTCATATTAGACGAGCCCACCACGGGCATGGATCAGGAGAGCCGGCTCGGCTTCTATGAATTAATGCATCATCAGGTGAAAGAACATGGAACGACGGTGGTTATGGTTACTCATGGACTGTCCGAAGTGAAGGAATATCTGGATCGCATCATAGAGCTCGAACGGAAGGAGGATGGAGGATGGAAATGCTGCACTACGACTTCATGCAGCGGGCATTTTGTGCCGGTGGGATAATTGCTTTGCTCGCTTCCGTACTTGGCGTATATTTGATGATCAGAAGGCAGGCGTTAATGGCGGATATGCTGTCGCACGTTTCGCTGGCCGGCATAGCAGGAGGCGCCTACCTTCATGTCGATCCGACGCTGACCGGATTTATCGTGGCGATAATCGGCGCAATTGCCGTCGAATATGTAAGAAGATCATATAAGACATACAGCGAGATTTCAGTCGCCATCATCATGGTCGGCGGATTATCCTCGGCGGTCGTTCTGATGAGCCTCAACCAGAATATCAATAAGAGCTTCTCGTCTTATTTGTTCGGATCTGTGGTGGCCGTCAATCAGACACAGCTGCTGTTAATGTTCTTCGTGGCATTGGTCGGAGGAGCTTTCTTCTATCTCTTCCGCCGGCCTTTGTACCAAATCGCCTTCGACGAAGAGACCGCCAAAACCGGCGGGCTTCCGGTTAAATGGATTTCTCTCTGCTTCAGTGTGCTGACAGGTATGATCGTCGCCGCGGCGATGCCGATTGTAGGAGTTTTGCTCGTATCCTCCCTGATCGTTCTTCCGGCCGCTTTGGCGATCCGGATTGCTCCGAGCTTCACGGCAGCGCTGTTCCTCTCCATGGGGATTGGGCTTACGGGCGTGTTCTCGGGACTGACCGCATCTTACCAGCTGAGCACTCCTCCGGGAGGAACGATCGCTCTTGTACTCCTGTTGTTTCTCGTCTCAGGCATCACAATCAAGAAAGCCGTTCTGAAACTCGGGATCAGAAGCCGTAAAAGCGACAGGGAAACGGAAATTTCCGCATACAGCCGGATTCCCCGTTTCTCAAAGGATGTTTCCGGGCAATAGAACTACAAAAATATACAAATTAAAGACGCATGGGAGAGAAACCGAATGAAAGCAAAGATTACCAAATCATTTTTAATGGCTGCTGCAGTTGCGCTCGTCTTGTCGGGATGTGCAGGGAAATCGGGAAACAGCTCCGAGGGCTCTGCGAACGCTGGGCCGGCTGCAGACGCAGGCAAGAAGCTCAAGGTTGTAACCACATTTTATCCGATGTATGAGTTCAGCAAGCAGATTGGCGGAGATCACGCGGACGTTGTAGCTCTCATCCCGCCCGGAGCGGAACCGCACGACTGGGAACCGAGCGCGAAGGACATGGCGCAGATAAAGGAAGCGGATGTGTTCGTCTATAACGGCATAGTCGAAGGATGGGCTGAGCAGGCGCTCGAAAGCGCGGCCAATGATAAGCGGGTTGCAGTCGAAGCCAGCAGCGGCATTGACCTTATGGAAGGCGTTCCGGAAGAAGAAGAGCCGGGTCACCATGACAATGAGAGCGGACATGTCCTTGACCCGCATGTATGGCTCGATCCCGTGCTTGCCCAGCAAGAAGTTACGACTATACTTGCGGGATTCGAGAAAGCGGACCCGGCCAACGCGGCGGATTACAAGAAAAACGCGGACAGCTTTATCGCTAAGCTGAAGGAATTGGATACAGCTTATAGAACCGGTCTGGAGAACGTCAAGCTCAAAGACTTTGTGACCCAGCATGCCGCATTCGGCTATCTGGCCAAACAATACGGTTTAACGCAGATCCCTATTGCAGGACTCTCTCCCGATCAAGAGCCTTCCCCGGAGAAGATGGCGGAAATCGTGAAATTTGCGAAGGAACATCAAGTCAAAACGATTTTCTTCGAAACATTGGTTGACCCGCAGGTTGCCGGGACGGTAGCTAACGAGATCGGCGCCAAAACAGACGTATTGAATCCTCTTGAAGGCTTGACCGAGGAAGATAAGAAAAACGATCTGGACTATATCGGCATTATGAAGCAAAACCTTGCAGCGCTCGAGAAGGCGCTCAACGAGTAGCTAACAAGCGCCAGAACGTTATGCCTATCAAGAAGTTTGATCAGAGGGTCTTGACATTACTTATAGGGCACTGTTAAGATACTTATCAGTAAAATTTACTATTAGAGCCGGAGGTGCTTCCGGCTTAAGTTTTCGGTTACTTACGTAATTATTACTATTAAGAGGTGATGAGATGAACCAGGATAAAATACCGGTTACCGTCCTGAGCGGCTACCTGGGTGCAGGTAAAACTACCGTTCTTAATCATGTTCTGAATAACCGCAATGGCTTGAAAGTGGCGGTTATAGTGAACGACTTGAGCGAAGTGAACATCGACGCCGCGCTGGTCAAGAATGGAGGAGGACTTTCCCGGACGAACGAAACATTGGTTGAAATGTCTAATGGATGCATCTGCTGCACGCTCAGGGAAGACCTGCTCCGAGAGGTTGAACGGCTGGCGCTTGAAAATCGCTTTGATTATATCCTCATCGAATCGACAGGTGTCGGCGAACCGGTACCGGTCGCGCAAACCTTTACTTATATCGATGAGGAGCAGGGCATCGACTTATCCAGGTTCTGCCGGTTGGACTGCATGGTAACAGTAGTTGACGCTTACCGTTTCTGGCACGACTATTCTTCCGGCGAGACGCTGCTCGAGAGGAGCCAGGCCGTAGGAGAAGATGATACGAGGGAAGTGGTCGATTTGCTGATCGACCAGATCGAATTCTGCGATGTGCTGCTGCTTAATAAGTGCGACATGGTGGATAAGGATGAACTGGAGGAGCTGGAGGATGTACTGAGAAAGCTCCAGCCGCGGGCCAAACTTATCCGGACTGAGCAGGGCAAGGTGGAACCTTCCGACATATTGAATACGGGCTTGTTCAATTTCGAAGAAGCGAGCGCTTCGGCAGGCTGGATCAAGGAGATGGAGAATCCGGTTCATACGCCGGAAACGGAAGAGTACGGAATTACCTCTTTTGTTTACGAACGGGTCAGGCCGTTTCATCCGCAAAGGCTGATGCAGTGGATGGAGGATTGGCCGGCGGAGGTGGTCAGAGCCAAAGGGATGATGTGGCTTGCCTCCCGCAATGAATTCGGTCAAAGCCTGAGTCAGGCCGGGCCATCGATCCAATTCGGACCTTCCGGATACTGGATCGCCGCATTGTCCGAAGAAGAGCGGAAGGCGATTTTGAGCGAGGATCCGGAGCTTGCACGCAACTGGGATGAGACGTATGGTGACCGAATAAACAAGATCGTCTTCATCGGCATTGAAATGGACCGGGCGAACCTCATCTCCAGCCTGGATGAATGCCTGCTTACCGAAGAAGAAATGAGTCAGGACTGGAGCCGGTTCCCGGATGATCTTCCGAATGCCGCACCTGAACAATTGGAAGCCGCTCTTCCGTAAATTCTATTAACTTTCAGGGAGACCGGGCCGGGTAGTTCCGGTCTTCGTCATGAGAAACCGGAACTTGAAGGAGTGTGTGTTATGACAGCCAGGGACTTGGAAGGAATGAAGCATCACCTTCTCATTTGCAATGGCGGCAGCTGCATGCTGAGCCAAGGCGAAGAAGTGACACAGGCCATTCGTGAAGAGATAGCCCGCTGCGGTGCAGATGCCCTAATTCATACAACAAGAACGCGCTGCAATGGCAGATGCGAGGACGCCTGCGTTGTCATTCACTATCCGGAAGGCAACTGGTACCGTGAAGTCACTCCGGATATAGGTAGAAGGCTTGTGAATGAGCTTATACATACCGGCCGTCCGCTCGGACGGAACATACTGCACAGCTGCAAGGCGGCAATCGGAATATCCGCAGCAAATGATTAAAAAATAGAGGGGTATTAGATAATGAAACCGAGTTTATTACGATCCAAAACGCTTGCGCTCCTGCTGGCCGGCGTTGTCTCACTCTCAGCGGCAGGCTGCGCGGAAGCTCCCACGCAGGCTCCTACACAGGCTGACGACAAGAAAGTAACGCTATTATACACATTCAAAACCGGCAGTCTGGACCCCAATAACGGCAGTACTCCGCTGCGGGCCGGAATTACCGAAACCTTGGTAAAGCTGGGTTCCGATCTTAGTCTGGAGGGCTGGCTCGCGGAGAAATGGGAAGCCACGAATGAAACGACCTGGGTGTTCACCATCCGCGAAGGAGTTACCTTTCATGACGGTACGAAGGCAGATGCTGCTGCGGTCAAAGCATCCTTCGAAAGAGGAATCGCAGCAAGCGAAGCGCTGGCCGGAGCGTTGAAGATAGAGTCAATGGAAGCAGCCGGCCAGACACTCACGATTAAGACCACCGAGCCGTATCCGGCCCTTCCGTCTGAGCTCGTCAATCCCTCGGCGTCCGTCATCAGCGTTCAGGCCGAGCAGAAAATGGGCAAGGAAGCATTCAACAATGCCCCGGTGGGAACCGGACCGTTCAAGGTCAAGAAATTTGAGCCGAACGTAGAAGTTCAGCTCGAGCGTTATGACGGCTACTGGGCAGGCACGCCCAAGCTTAAGGAAGCCTCGTTCAAATTTAATGAGGACGCGAATGTCCGCGCTCTTGCACTGCAATCGAATGAGGCGGACATCGTATATAATTTGCCTGCCGAAAGCATAGATGCAATCAAGAGCAATAAGTCGCTCCGGATCGAGTCCGTACCAGGACTGCGGGCTCATTATATTTTGTACAACTACCAAAGGCCGCTGCTGCAGGATTTGAAGGTCCGTCAGGCCATGAACTATTTGCTCGACCGCGAATCGATCGCCAAGGATATAATGCTGGGGAATGCCGTCCCCGCTAACGGACCCTTCAACAGCAAGCTTCCGTTTGGCAGCAAGGATCCAGCAGACGGGGCGGATTTGGCAAAAGCAAAGGCGCTGCTCGCAGATGCCGGCTACACGGCTGGAGCGGACGGCAAGCTGTTGAAGGATGGGAAGCCGCTCGCGCTTGAACTGATCACCTATAAAGGAAGACCCGAGCTTCCGTTGATTGCGCAGATGCTGCAATCCGATGCAGCAAAGGCGGGTATTACGGTCACCATTAAGACAGTTGAGAACGTCGACGCATATTTGAAGGATAACAAGGACTGGGATATGGCGACCTACAGCAATTTGACTGCTCCGCGAGGGGACGGCGGCTACTTTCTCAACAGTGCTTTTACACCGGAAGGTTCGTTAAATGCGAGCAAGATTAGTATAACCAGGCTCAGCGATATGATCAAACAGCTGAATGCGACGAGTGACACGGCGGGGCGGGTCAAGCTTACGCAGGAGGCGGTAAGTGTGATAAACCAGGAAGTGCCCCACAGCTACGGTGTGTACCCGAATATTATCGTCGGCGTTAATAATCGCATCGAAGGGTGGACGCCTGGCGGTGAAGAATATTACATGCTTACGCATACGATGGATGTGAAGTAAAGTGCTGCTTATTGTTAGAAAGCGCGCGCTTCAGCTGCTGATCGTGCTGCTGCTTCTTTCGGTGGCTACGTTCACCTTGATGAAGCTGGCGTCCGGCGATCCCGTGAAGACGATTTTGCAAGCCGATGAGCTCTTGGTTACAGCGGCCGACGAAGAGAGGCTCCGTGCGGAGCTCGGCTTCGACCGGCCGCTTATCGTCCAATACGGACAGTGGATGTGGAAGCTGCTGCAGCTCGATCTCGGCAAATCATACGTCAAAGGCAAGCCTGTCTGGCAGGAGCTGATGGAACGGCTTCCCGCAACCTTGCAATTAACGGCAGGAGGCATGGCGGTTCTGCTGCTGATATCCGTTCCTCTCGGAATAGCTGCGGCCAGATACCCGGGAAGATGGCCCGACCTGTTAAGCAGAGCCCTGGCACTCGTCGGCGCTGCAGTCCCCGGCTTCTGGCTCGGACTTATGCTTGTCTATTTGTTCGCCTTCAAGCTGCAGCTGCTGCCTTCGATGGGAAAAGGGAGCTTAACACAAATCATCCTGCCTTCGTTCACTTTAGGCTTTCCTTTGGCGGCAGTCTATGCGCGATTGTTGCGGGCGGGACTGCTGCAGAGCTTATCGCACGATTATATCCGCGCGGCAAGGGGAAGAGGTCTTCCGGAGTGGCGCGTCGTTTCGCTGCACGCCTTCCGGGCGGCGCTGCTGCCCGTCGTGACGGTATTCGGAATGGGCATCGGCAGTCTGCTCGGCGGGGCGGTAGTCGTTGAAACCCTATTCTCGTGGCCGGGCCTCGGCAGTATGGCTGTTGAAGCGATTTTTAGCCGCGATTACCCGGTTATTCAGGGATATGTGCTGCTAACCGGCGTATTTGCCGTTACAATTAACCTCCTTGTTGATCTGTCCTACAGTATAATCGATCCGCGGATCCGGTATGAAAAGGGTGTGTCTCTATGATTCGCCGCCCGATGCTGATCTTCGGTTTGATTTTATTGGGGCTTATTGTTTTTGCAGCCGCAGCGGGACCTTATTTGGTGGATAACGATCCGCTAAGTGTTAATATGGGGGAACGATTCTTACCTCCAAGCATGAAATACCCTCTTGGAACGGATAACCTCGGACGCTGCATTTTCTCCCGGCTCGCATCTGGAGCGCAAATAACTCTGGGCATCACCTCATTGGTTGTTATCGCCGTCATTATAGTCGGCATACCTGCAGGTCTTATATCCGGGTATATCGGCGGTCGTCTGGATGCGTTCTTAATGCGTTTGGCTGACGGGCTAGTTGCATTGCCGGAGTTTATTCTGGCCATCGCCGTTGCAGGTTTTCTGGGGCCGAGCCTGACGAATCTGATGCTTTCGGTTGTCCTTATCAAGTGGATCAGTTACGCGCGGATCGTCAGGGGGATCGTTCTCTCCGAAAGGGAAAGAGAATATGTGCTGGCGGCAAGAGTGGGAGGCTGCAGCACCTGGAAGCTGCTGCGCCGGCATCTGCTGCCGCAGATTGTTTCCCCGGTGCTGGTCCTTGCCGCGCTTGATATTGGCAAGGTGATACTGATTATTTCCTCGCTCTCCTATCTCGGTCTGGGAGCCCAGCCGCCGGCACCGGAATGGGGAGCGATGCTGAATGACGGCAGACCTTATTTTCAGACCGCTCCCGAGCTTATGATATATCCGGGAGTTGCCATTATGATGCTCGTGCTGGCGTGCAATTTAATCGGCGACGGACTTCGCGAGTCTCTTGATGCGAAGAGTGAATAGATGGAGAGGTGTTCAGGTGACCGATACAATTCCTGTATTGCGTCTGTCCGGGGTGTCGATCTCGGCGATTCATAATAAAGGGAGACATAACCGCAGTCTGGTGCATGGCGTCGATTTATCGGTTTATCCCGGTGAAATGATAGGGCTGGTAGGGGAAAGCGGCAGCGGCAAAAGCGTTACCGCCGCGGCAGTTCTCGGATTGCTGCCCAAACCTCTTCATGTTACATCCGGCCATATTTATTTGGAAGGGATGAAATTATGCTCTTTATCGGAGAGGGAGAGAAGACGCGTCCGGGGTAAAAGAATTGCTTACATGTTTCAGAATTATCAGGGCAGCTTCACGCCATTTATGAAAATCGGCAAGCAGCTCGTCGAGACAATCCGCAGCCATGAACAAGCCGGCGTCAAGGAAGCACGGGAAACCGCCATGGAATGGCTTAACCGGGTTCAGCTTCCCGCGGCCCGGGTATTTGCAAGCTATCCGTTTCAGCTAAGCGGCGGCCAGCTTCAGAGGGCGTCCTTGGCGGCTGCACTGATGCTGAAGCCGTCGCTCCTGATTGCAGACGAGCCGACAACCGCTCTTGATGTGTTGACGGGAGAAGGCGTGCTCGAATTGATCGCAGATCTTCGGAAGGATACGAATTGCGCTGTTCTGCTTATTTCTCACGACTTGAATCACGTGCTTAAGCATACGGACCGAATGGCTGTCATGTATGGGGGCCGTTTAATCGAAGAGGGTGCGACAAAAGATGTCCGCATGAACCCGCAGCATCCTTATACGCAGCTTCTGCTTAAGGCAAGACCAGTGCTTACGGCGGCGCGTATGCCCGGTAAGCTGGCCGCGATTCCCGGAGAGCCGGGCTCGGTCGCGGAGCAGGGCTGCCCCTTCGGGAACAGGTGCCCGTCCCGGACGCAGCAGTGTGCCGAGACTCCGCCGGAAATGAAAAAGATCCGGGAGGGGCACGTGGCTGCCTGCCACTTGAATCATGAGGAAGGGGGAGGACGTGATGAAAAGCAGGAAGCTGCTGGAGATGAGCGGCATCGGCAAATCGTACTCGTCTGACGTCCTGGCGTTAACTGACGTCAGCTTTACAATTGCGGAAGGTGAGTGTGTGGGTCTGGTTGGAGAAAGCGGAAGCGGCAAGAGCACTTTGGCCAAGCTGATTTTAGGACTGGAGAAGCCTGACCGGGGATCGATTATGCTGAGCGGTGTTCCTTTCCATTCACTTACGGGCCGTGCTTTAAGGTTGGCCCGGCAGCATGTTCAGGTCGTATTTCAAGATCCTGCCGCTTCATTAAATCCGCGTTTGCCGATCTGGAAGACGGTTATTGAACCTTTGGAGAATTATCCCGAAGCTGTGCCGGAGTTTCCGAGGAACGACCGGAATTCCAAACGCGGGACGGCTTCTTTATTGCTTGATAGAGTCGGCTTGGGAACCGGTCTGCTCGATTATTACCCGCACCAGCTTAGCGGCGGCCAGAAGCAGCGTGTAGCGATAGCGCGAGGGCTCAGCCTGCAGCCGAAGCTGCTGATCTGCGATGAGCCCACCTCCAGTCTCGACGTTTCCATTCAGGCGCAAATCTTGAATCTGCTCAAAGAGCTTCAGAAGGAATTTAATATGTCTTATTTGTTTATTTCCCACGATATCGCCTCGGTACGGTACATGAGCGACCGTATCGCTGTATTGAAGGAGGGGCGTTTGGCCGATTTATTCGAATCGGAAGAGTTGTTCTCGCCGGAACGGCACGAATATACCCGCAGGATGGTGCAGGCGGTCACCTTATAAGCCCCTATATAAGCCACCTTATAAATCACCTTATAAACAGCGATCTTTCCAGCTTCGGCAGATACATAATCAAGAATAACGATCTGGCCAGGCTGAACAGCAGAAAGGCGAGCCACAAGCCGTGGTTTTGGTAAACGGGTACAAGCAGATAAAGCGCCGCCAGGAAGACGATAAGAGACATAATCGTCGAATTCCGGATAGGCGCTGTTTTCGTCGTTCCGGTAAATATACCGTAGAATATGAGACAAAGACCGGCAGCAAACGGATAAACGGCGATCCAAATGCTGTAGTTTAATGCGAGACTGCTTACTTTGTCATTGTTCGTAAACAGTGTAATTAATGTGCTGTTAAGGACCCAATATATGCCGCTTATTAGTACCGCGGATAATAATGCCCACCGCCATGAGAGACCGATCGTTCTCCGAAATAAAAGCCTGTCCTGCGAGCCCAGCGCTTTTCCGGCGAAGATGCTGCCGGCATTGGCGAAGCCCTCGAACACCGCCGCCATCAGAAAATGAATTTGCAGCAAAATCACATTCGCTGCAAGCTGTTCCGTTCCAAACGAGCTTCCCGCCGCAGTAAACAAGTTAAAAACACTCAGCAAACAAGCGGTACGAATCATTAAGTCGCCGTTGACCGACAGCATCTTTCTGAAATCGCCTATGTGCATCAGGGATTTCCAGGCTGATCCACCGGACGGCAGCCTTACTGAAGCCGCAAAAACAATTAATCCCGCAGCGAGTACAGTCGCTTCAGCTATGGTGGTGGCGGCGGCTACACCCGTGACGCCCCAATGGAAAGCTTTGACGAACAGGAGCGTGAGCCCCATATCGAATACGTTCATGCCGATTTGAAGGAACAATGTCATCCGTATCTTCGCTGTTCCCAGCATCCAGCCTATGATGACATAGTTCATGAGGGTAACGGGGGCGCCCCATATGCGGATATTGAAGTATTGGGAAGCGACAAGACTGACATCGTCGCCCGGCCGTATCAGAGTCAGCGCACTATGTAAAATTGGGCGCTGCAGCAGTACGAATAACAAACCGATGGACAAAGCGAGCAAGGCGGGCTTGAATAAAGCAGCCAGGCTTTTCTCATGATCGCCGGAACCAAGAGCCTGAGCAGCAAATCCGGACGTGCTGACCCGCAAAAATCCGAACAGCCAATACATCGTATTAAAAATCAACGCTCCGACCGCTACGCCTCCGAGGAGAGCCGGGTCGGTCAGTTGACCGACAGTCGCCGTATCGACAGCCCCGAGGAGTGGTGTCGTTAATCCCGACAACAGCAGCGGCAAACCAAGTGCAAGATAGGTGCGCTGAGATAGGCGGTTCTTTTCTGCAGTCCTGCCGGCAGCGGGAGTGCCGGTAGAAGGTTGAGGCGATTGAGTAGATTGAAGCTCATAGGGTGTATCCTTCATTGCTTTCGTCCTTTTCAAAAAAAGAGTTGGCTCATAATTTTATTAGAAAAAATTACGATTAAAACATCTTATTATAATTAGTTCCGAAGTTTTTTGTCAATCCAATTATGAAAGTGTTAGTGGGCTGCCCCGGTTTGCCTTCTTGTTTGCGTTATAGCTAATTCACTAATTATTAGGAGATAAAACCACTAATAATTAGGGTATTATTGGACCTTTGGGATTAGTAGTATATGAATTAAGATCCAGCCAAAGGAATATTTTCTAGATTCATCAAAGAGATAGGTGGGGTGCAAGAGCGATGAGAAGTACCATTCAGGCTACCGATAAAATGGAAGCGATTCCAATGCCGCGAAACTCACGAATACCCAATAAGTATCGGCTTTTTCTGATGGCGTTTCCTTTTCTGATTCTCGTATTTCTATTCTCTTATTTACCGCTGTACGGTTGGATTTATTCGTTCTATAATTTCAGACCGGGCATTCCCTTGTCTGAAACGGAATATGTAGGATTTCAGTGGTTCAAATCCATTTTCAGCAATCCGACTCAAAGGGGCGAAGTACTACGGGTTATGCGGAATACAATGGCAATGAGCTCTCTGGGGATTCTCACCTCGTTCCTTCCGGTCGTGTTCGCCATTTTCTTATCCGAAATACGTTCGAACCGGTTCAAGAAAGGCGTCCAGATCCTGACCACGCTCCCCAACGCTTTGGGAACTCTGGAAAGGGCTCGGATGGGGCGCGATCCTGTATATTGCGGCCATTTCCGGGATAGACCCGGAGCTGTACGAAGCGGCAAGAGTCGACGGGGCGGGACGATTCCGCTCGATCTGGCACATTACGCTGCCGGGGATCATGCCGACCTATTTCGTGCTGCTGCTGCTGACGATCGCCAACTTCATCAACAACGGATTGGAGCAGTACTTCGTCTTCCAGAATCCAATCAACAAAGACCATATCGAGGTGTTGGACCTGTATGTCTATAACATCGGCCTACTTGGTTCGAACTTCTCTTTTGCGACAGCCATCAGCATGTTGAAATCGATCATCAGTATTATCCTGCTTTTCTTTGCCAACAGCCTTTCCAAAGTGGTCCGCGGCGAAAGCATAGTGTAGTCCCGAATTATAAGGAGGAGCAAAGGCGTATGCATAAAAAACAAACCGCCCAGGATATGACGTTTCATACCATAAATTATCTGTTACTCGGAATGTTTGCTATCATCTGTATTTTCCCATTGTATTATTTGTTCATCAATACGATCAGCAGCAATGATCTGAGCAGCCGCGGACTTGTTACGTTCTACCCGAAATCGATCCATTTCGGCAACTATATCCAGGTATTGAAAATTCCCGGGTTCAGCCAAGCGGCCTTCGTGTCATTGGCGAGAACGGTTGTCGGCACGGTTCTCACCGTCGGCGGGTCGGCGCTGCTCGGTTTCCTATTCACGAAGAAGGAAATGTGGGGACGGAAGTTCTGGTACCCCTTTATCGTCATCACGCTATATTTTAACGCAGGTATCATTCCATGGTATATTACGATGCTCAATCTTAACCTGACAAACAACTTTCTGGCTTATATCCTGCCTGCTATCGTGTCGCCATTCTACGTTATATTGGTCAAGACGTTCGTGGAGTCGCTTCCCGCCGCCCTTCAGGAATCGGCCCAGATCGACGAAGCGGGGTATTGGACCGTTTTCACCCGGATCGTATTCCCGCTAATAACGCCGATTCTGGCCACCATCGCAATCTTCTCGTTCAACCGTTCTGATCGCATCGGCGCTGCTCGTAAGCGCCGCCGCTTGCTCAAACGGCAATAACAGCGGCACCGGCACCGGCACGAATACCGGCACGGCAAAGCAGGACGATAAGAAGGAGCTTTATACCGTTAACGTTTATTCCCAATTGGCCAACTTCTCGGGAGAGCAGGGCGGCTGGTTCGGTAAAATCGTGCAGGACAAATTCGGACTGAAGCTGAATATTATCTCGCAAAACCTGGAGGGCGGAGCGAATAAATTCGCGACTCAAATGGCTTCCGGCAACCTCGGCGATTTCGTCGTCTTCGGCAGCGACGGACAGGACTACCGCGACGCGATCAAGGCCGGCATGCATGCCTCTTTTTTCTGCAGGAGTGCGATTTGGATAATGGGATGTACGCTTATGAGTACAGAATCTTTCCGCCGTTAACATGAATGACCTGACCTGTTACGAAAGCGGAATCCTCTGCTGCCAAATACACGAATGCCGGAGCAATTTCGAACGGTTGGGCAGCGCGACCCATCGGTATCTCGGTCCCAAGGACCGCGACATGCTCGGGAGGATAGGAGGTTACATTAAGAGCCGTCCATGTCGGCCCTGGCGCCACGGCATTGACCCGAATTCCCCGGTCCACAAGCGACATGGCCATGGTCCTGGTGAAGGTAACCACGGCACCCTTGGTGGCCGCGTAGTCAATTACATTCTTATTTCCCTCATAAGCGACTCTTGAGGCCGTATTAATGATGGAGCTGCCCTTCTTCAAATAGGGGAGCGCCGCCTTTATCATGTAAAACAGCGGGAAGACATTCGTGCGAAACGAGTTCTCCAGCTGTTCATCAGAGACATCCAGGATGCTTCTAGTATAATATTGGATTGCCGCGTTATTGACCAATACGTCCAGCCGTCCGAAAACTTCTATTGTTCGTGCCACTGCAGCCCGAGAGACGGCGGAGTAACGCAGGTCTCCCGGGAGCAGCAGGCAGCGTGCGCCAAGCCGTTCCACATACCTCCTGGTATCATCCGCATCACGGTGTTCATTGAGATATACGATTGCCAGGTCGGCGCCTTCTTTGGCATAAGAGACTGCAGCCGCTCTGCCGATTCCGCTGTCGCCACCCGTTATGAGAGCAACCTTGCCTCTCAGTTTGCCGCTGCCGGCATAGCCGCGGTAATCAAAAATCGGCGGAGGCTGCATAAGCCACTCCTCACCCGGATGCCGCTGATGCTGCGGGGGAAAAGCGATAGGCTGCGTCACCACTCTTTGGAATGCGCCAATGTACGGATATACGGGGTAGTATCGAACCATGGGGTTCCTCCTTCAGAAGTAATGCGTTTTACTCTATGGTGACGAAAGGAAGATTTACCAGCTTGCCAGCGATGTTCTGATCGGGGTGTGCAATGGATGGATTAAGTGTTATGAGATCATCAATCGATACACGCTTGTGATCCGCGATGATTCGGAGTGTATCGTTGTTGCGAGCAACCCATATTTTCAATGAATGACTCCTTTTCCACCCCTTTGTACCTGCAGCCTGCGCCTAATGTAGTTTATGTAAGGGATACTGGGAATTAGTCCGGCGATGCCTATCATGATATAGCGGAGGGACGGTTCCCTGATATCGGGCATTATCTGACGGGAGTAAGGCCATCGGGACAAGCAGCTGACCTTGTATACACAATCATCGCGGCGTCTGCCATTTCTTCCGAAAAACCAGTGGAGTGTCGCCCTCGCGGTCTTTGAATAACCGAATGAAATGGCTTACGTTATCGACTCCAACATTTGCGGCGATCTCGGCCACCGGAAGACCGGTATACTTGAGCAGCTCCTTGGCATGAGTAATCCGGGTATTAATGATATATTCGCCTGGAGAGATGCTCATATATCGCTTGAACGATTTGGCCAGGTGGTACTTGCTGACCGCAGCCAGACCCGCCAGATATTCAAGCGCCAGTTCTTCCGCATAGTGCTGTTCGATTTCCCGCATTACAGCCCGTATATATCCGGGCACTTCGCCGGCAGGCCCATCGGGCTGCTGCGCAGCAAGCACCAGCTCCGTCACAAGTTCCACGAGCAGCTTTGAACCGATAAGCTCCGTTCGATAGCTCTTATCCCGGTGCAAGTGAATTAATTCCCTGAGGATGGCGGGCAGATTGGTTTCCGGCTTCACCATGATGACCGGCTCTTCTTGGGCTGCGGCAAACAGTTCATAATAAGCGCGGACGCTGACACCGTTCAGGTGTACCCACAGCAGCTCCCAAGGTTCCTCCGGATCGGTCGTATAATACTGATGGTCCATACAGTCGATGAAGAAAACCTGACCGGGCAGCAGTGTGTACATTTTGCCGCGGTAGGACAGTCTGCCTTTCCCGGAGACGGTGTACACGACGAGATAGGAACTGAGCTGCTCCCGTTCCGTAAAATATGACGCCAACGTTCGAAAATGTCCGACTTCCTGGACGTAAAAAAGTGACGTTCTGGCAAAAGAGGACGGAGTGGCTATGAGCCGGACGGAATCGGCGGCCCACCCGTGAGAAGCTCTTTCCCTATAAGCGGACAATCGTTCACCCCCTTTCGCAAGATTCTGCTATTTTTGCACAAGATGGTTCGATGTAATTTGGATTGTAAGCCATTACAATTCGGTTAAAGCTATTATTTCATCTTTCGAAAGGGTGGTAAAGATGTCTTTGCTGCAATCCATCAAACCAAGCCGCAAGCCTCGGATCGGTCTGTATTCCGTGGGGCTTCGAGCTTATTGGGACCAATTCCCCGGCCTGCGGGAGCGGCTTGTAGAATACGGACAATTTATTGAAAAACGGATGTCTGTCTGGGGCGAAATTTATAACTATGGACTAGTGGATACGGAAAGTGAAGGTCGGCAAGCCGGGGAGTGGCTCAGTGGGCACAATGTGGACCTTGTCTTCTGTCATGCGGCTACTTACTCGACGAGCTCGACCGTGCTGCCCGTTCATCAGCAGTGTAAGGCGCCTGTCGTGTTTCTTAATTTGCAGCCGACAGACCGGATTGACTACGAACGGACGACAACGGGCGAATGGCTTGCGAACTGCGGCGCCTGTCCGGTACCCGAATTCGCCAACGCCTTTAACCGTGCCGGAATATCATTTCGGGTTGTGAACGGCCTCCTCGGACTTGATTATACGCCGGATATATCCCTTGCTAATGAAACGACTCACGACCGGAAGGAAGCAATCCGTGCCTGGGCGGAAATCGAGGAGTGGGTACGCGCTGCAGGCGTGCCGAGGACCCTTCGCCACAGCCGGTTCGGCTTTCTCGGCAACACTTACAGCGGGATGCTGGACTTGTACAGCGATTTTACAATGATTCAGTCGCAAACCGGACTACATGTGGAAGTGCTGGAGATGTGCGATTTGAACAGGCTGCTGAAGGACGTAACTCCGCAGGAGGCTGCGGCCAAGCTTGAAGAAGTACACGGTATGTTCGAAATCAGCGGCGACTCCCCATCCGATCCGATCGCAAGAAAGCCGACCGATGAACAGATGAAATGGTCCTGCAGGGTGGCTGCGGCGCAGGAGAAGCTGGTTCGGGAATATGATCTGGACGCGCTTACCTATTATTATCACGGGGCGCCCGGAGGGGAGTATGAGAAGCTGCAGGGAGGCTTTATTATCGGCCATTCGCTGCTGACCGCACGCGGCATTCCCTGCTCCGGCGAAGGAGATCTGAAAACGGCGATAGCGATGAAAATATGCGACATTCTCGGCACCGGAGGCAGTTTCTCTGAAATCGTGGTTGTCGATTACGTCGACGAGACGATTTTACTTGGCCATGACGGACCTTTCCACATCGCCATTGCAGATGGAAAGCCGGTTCTGCGCGGTATGGGACTGTATCACGGCAAGCAGGGCACAGGCGTCTCCGTCGAGGCAAAGGTGCGAACAGGACCGGTGACAACGCTGAATGTGACGCAAACCGGCGACGGAAAGCTGAAGCTCATCATCAGCGAAGGAGAATCAACCAACGGGCCGATTATGAGAATCGGGAACACGCAGACACCGGTCAAATTTCGCGAGCATCCGGACGATTATATGGCCAGATGGTTCGCTGAAGCGCCGACGCACCACTGCGCCATATCGATTGGCCACAACGCATCCTTATTCCGGAAGGTCGGCGAGCTGATGCAGGTAGCTCATTGCATCTTATAAAGGGAGGGTGATACCTATGGAGAAAAGCAATAAGTATGCGTGGACCTGGCGGATCAAAGAGGAGTATATCGCCGAGTATGTTGAGATGCATCTGAATCCGTGGCCTGAGGTGCTTGAGGAGCACAGCATAGCCGGTATCCGGAATTATTCGATCTTTCAGGACGGAAGCCTGTTTTTCTACTGCTTCGAATGCGACGATGTTGAGAAGGCTTTCGCTTATATCGCCAGGAGCGAGGTTTGCGGCAGATGGAACGCCATTACGTCGAAAATGGTAGAGGGCTCATTTGACATTAATAAGGTGGAGCCGATCCAAAGGATGACTAAAATTTTCTATTTGAAGTAAATTTTTTTTTACATTCCGTTCGTTTGCAAAACCAGTATACTAGAGAGGAACTGGACAGCAAGCTGCCGGAAAGGAGTGTATTAATTAATGGAACTGGATTACGAAGCAGGGCCAGCCGACAGAGCCTATTGGCTGGAGATGCTTGGACGCATCGGAAACCCCGTTCTTGTCAATCTGGCCGAACGGCGTTTGAAGGAGCGGATGCCGGTTGAGGCGCAGAACGGTGAGCGCAAGCATTACACCCATCTCGAGGCGTTCGGCCGCCTGCTTTGCGGTATGGCTCCATGGCTTGAGTCAGGGCATTTAACGGGGCAGGAAGAAATCCTGCGCTTACGCGCCGCGGCGCTTGCGCAGGAGGCGATTGATGCTGCGACAGACCCTGATTCGCAGGACTTTATGAATTTCACGGATGGCGGGCAGCCGATTGTAGATGCGGCATTCCTCGCGCTCGCTTTGCTCAGGGCACCCCGGACGCTGTGGGAATCGCTTGACGGGCGGGTTCGCCGTAACCTGGTACAGGCCCTCAAAGCCACCCGCACAAGAAAGCCGTATTTCAGCAATTGGCTGCTCTTCTCGGCCGCCATTGAAACCGCTTTATTCCAGGCCGGCGAATCCGACTGGGACCGCATGCGTATTGATTATGCGCTGAAACAGCATGATCAGTGGTATTTGGGCGACGGCACATACGGGGACGGACCGGATTACCGCGCCGATTATTACAACAGCTTCGTGATCCAGCCGATGCTGGTCGATATCCTCCGCGCCGTTGGAGCTGAGGAGAGCGAGTGGCGGTCCATGGTCGAGCCGATGATGACCAAGGCTGCCCGTTATGCCGAAACGCAGGAGCGCATGATTTCGCCGGAAGGCACATTCCCGCCGCTCGGCCGCTCGCTCGCTTACCGCTGTGGCGCCTTTCATTCGCTGGCGCATATCGCGCTGCTGGAGAAGCTTCCCCCTTCGGTTACGCCTGCCGGTGTGCGGTGCGCGCTGACGGCTGTTATAAGAAGGACGCTCGAAATGCCGGGAACCTTCGATGAGAACGGCTGGCTTCGAATCGGCTTTTGCGGCACGCAGCCGGAGATCGGAGAGCATTATATCTCAACGGGAGTTTATATTTGTGCGCCGCTGTGTTTCTTCCGCTCGGTCTCGGCCCGGACAACCCCTTCTGGCAGGGTGAGGCCTCCTGGACCGCAAAGCTGGCATGGTCCGGAGAGGCGTTTCCGATCGATCATGCGCTTCATACATGAAAGGACTTTGAGGCCGTCGCCAAGCTACGGCACAGCACCATACAAGGCGGGGAGCAGCTCATTCGGGCCAATCGGAACTTACCGGTTGGTTCTTTTTGTGCGTCAGGACCGGCAGCAGGCAAGAAAAATAGGATATTATTAAAATGTAGTAAAACAAAATTTAAATTAATAAATTAATGTAGTTTACTTACATTGAAAAGAGGGTTGTTATATGATTTCATCTTTTCGGGACCGAGAACTGACGTTGGAAAATTCGAATAAGCCCAAAAAAGGCAGCTTCAGGGAAATTCGAATATCATTGACAAGGAAATTGTAAGCGGTTACCGCTGTCCGACAGCTGGCGGCAGATGCACGGTTAACGGAAGATCGTAATATGCACCGAAATTGCAGGAACAAGGATGTAATTGCCGGAATCGCAATAGTCTGCGTCAGAGCCTGGCTGAACCTGAAGGCAACTTTATTGATCCGCAAGTCAAACCGGCTGATGTCGATCAATTTTTCAAGTAATTGAAGAGGCAGCTGACAGGGCCGGGGTCGATCTGCATAATATCGAATTTGAATTAAGGCCTGGAGAAATTTGCGGCGTTGCCGGGCTTCAGGGACACGGTCAAACGAAGCTATTGCCTATTCACCGGCAGACCGGAAGGGACGAGCCTTGCACCTTTCACTTCCCATCGAAGATAACCTGGCAATGGCTGTTTGGAAACGAATTTCTAATCTCGGCTGGATATCCGATATCAAGCGCAATCAGCTTACCAATAATATGGTCTCCAAGCTTGTCATAAAAGCAAAAGATGTGAACCGCCCCGTTAGCAGCCTAAGCGGTGGGAATCAACAAAAGGTTGTGCTTGGAAAATGGTTGTCGACCAGTCCCAAAATTCTTCTGCTTGACGATCCGACCCGGGGTAAAAGTCTCTATTAAATGTCTATAGACAGCTTTATATTTACGCAAGTGAAAATTCTCGATATACCCAAGAAAGACGATGAGTTAATTGAAAAATCCGACCTCGCGCCTTTTGCCGAACATATCACCGGTACGGATTTACTGATCATTCGGACGGGATTCGGCGAACTACGCGTTTCGGATCCGATTAGCTTCGGTAACCGCAACCCGGGCTTTGCCGCTTCGGCCGGCGAATATTTAATGGAATTTGAAACGCTTCGCGCCATTGGGATGGATCTGCCATCCGCTGTTGCGGCTGAGAAATTACCTAACTCATGGGTTCTTTATTTCGGATCGCAAAAACATAATACATAGTTCCTGCAAGCAGCCATATATATGTATTTGAATCTTTTTGCGGAATTAAAGGGGCGGACGTGCTGCAACGCAGTAGTACGAAAGGAAGTGAACCCGTGAGAATATGCATCGCGAACGATGGTTATACTCTCCAAAAAATCGCGAATCAAAATCAGATCGAAGTCGCGGAACTCCTGGCGCTGAATCCTGCCATTGAAGGCCCCGACCAGATCATTGGCGGCAGGCCGGTAAGACTTCCATCCATAGCCGTACCAGGGATGAATATTCCGCTTACTTGCCCGCCTGCTCCCGTAACAGGATATTTGGATCAATGGATTCCGCTTACCCCGCTTGAACAGATGGAGAAAACTGACTATGACGTACTGATTGTCGGAACCGGTGCGGGGGGCAGCGCCGTTCTCTGGAGGCTGTGCGATCAGCTCAAAGCGAGTGGCAAACGGATCGGAATTGTAGAAGCGGGCGATCTGTTATTGCCCATGCATGCACAGAACATCCCGACGCTCGATATGGAGCGAGCCAGAAAATTATTCGCAAATCCGAAGATTTCGATACCGATCGGCTTGAGAATTCCTGATTTTCCGGCAGCAACCCTTCTTCATGCGCTTGGTGGAAGGACGTTGTTTTGGTCCGGCGTCTCACCTCGAATGCATGAATCTGTAATCAGAAAATGGCCGGTCACCTTGAAAGAGATGAGTCATTACTACAATATCGCCGAGGAGGTTATGAACGTTTCCCGGGAATACACCAAAGGCTCGTCACTTACCGAAGTACTGGTGCACCGGCTTCGCACGGGAGGGTTTACCGAATCGGCGGGTTTTCCCCTGGCAGTTGATCTGCAACAAACCAAATATGGACGAATTCATTCCAACGTCTTTTACAGTGCCATGAATTTATTCGCTTTTTCTTTAAATCGCAGACCTTTTGATTTGGCTGTAAACGCCCGTGCAGTGAAGGTGCTCTGCGACAATGGAAAAGTTGCCGGCGTACAAGTGATGAACCCGGAAAAAAAGTCGTTTTTTCTTAAATCCAGAAATGTTGTGGTATCGGCAGGCGCTCTTGAAACTCCTCAGCTGCTGCTGCATTCAGGCATCGAGGGAAGAGCAATCGGTCACTTTCTTACCAACCATTCTTTTATAATGGCGCATGGCGTTTTAAACAGGGGTGATTTTCCAGAGGAATTAGGGACGCTGGGTATCTTGATCCCTCAGACGGACGAACAACCTTTCCAAATTCAACTCTATGGTCCCGGAGACTATTTCTGGTACAGCTATGAGGAAAAACCTGTAAATATGGAATTAAGGGTTCGTTTTGAGGGTTTTGGCATTGTGGAATCGCGATTTGAAAATCAAGTGTATTTGAATCCGAATTGCCGGGATGAATACGGTGTCCCGGAAATACAAATCAATTTCTCTTACAGTGAAAGGGATCGGGAAATAATTCGCCAAGCAGCGCATACGGTTAAACAAGTTTCTGAGATCATTAAAGCGCCCCTGATTTCATCGGATGGAAAATCTGAGATTTGTTTGTTGCCTCCCGGGCTGGATAATCATGTGTCCGGAACTTGCCGGATGAGTGCCGAAAGCAGCGAAGGGGGAACGAACAGATACGGCGAGGTGTATGGAGCGGCGGGATTATTCGTTGCCGATAATAGCGTTCTCCCTCCCATGGGTGCCTCCAACCCGACTTTGACGACCATTGCTCTTGCCATACGCACTGCGGATTTCATAGCCGCGAGACTATCGCAGCTATAATATATCAGCATTTCACAGCGTACTGAGATGGAACACAGGCTATCCTACCGGTTGAACCGAGATAGTCTTTTTTCCAATGCTGAAAAGAGAATATCCTTTAAGGACTTGTTAATCAATACTTGATTTATATGATTTTATTAAAGAAAGTTGAATAAATTGAATGATTTTGCAGTGGATGAAGCGAGTATATTTTGTTACTGTTATCTGTGAGTATGTAAATCCGGGTATTAGAACCGTCCTTCCCAGACAAAAAGATAACGTTTACAATAGAATTATCCATAGACAGTTGTAGAGACAGGAAGGTGGATTATTAATGAGAGTGCTGCCCAAGTACAGAAACACCTTTTTTATCCGTCTCATATTATCATACACAATCTTAGTCATTGTAATAACAGGAATAGCCGGAGGCTACCTGTATACTCAGGCCCAAAGATTGATGGTCGACGAAATCTCCAGGGACAGCCGGAACAGGCTCGTTACCGCAAAAGACTATATAGAGCAGACGCTGCTGAGAAGATTCGAGGACAATCTGCAGAACAAGGCGCTATCTACCATATTCTTTCAAAACAATTCTAATCTTAACTTCTTGCTGGACGAAGGATGGCAAGGGAATTTCGACCGCATCACTTCCTTTCGACAAGATCTTGAGCAGTTGAATCTGACGAATGAGGGCGCTTACAATATAACCGTCTATTTTTCCAAGAGAAATTTTGTCGTGGATCATAATTACTTTTATATACAGCCGGGTAACTCGAAAGACGCAGCTTTCATCAGCAATCTGGATAAAACGGTTCCGAAGCGGTGGTTGATCAGAACGCTTGCCGACGGGAAGCAGGTGATGTCATATGTCGTTAAACTCCCATATGATTCTTCCAGCGCGGAGACCAAAGGATACCTGTTTGTCGATGTTGATATGGCTTACATCAAGGAATCGGCGGCCAAGATCATGAGTTCCCCGCTCGAAAGTTTATATATATTCGATGCGAAAGGGAATTTGATTGTTAACACTGAGCAAGCGAATCCGGACGATATACGAATTCTTCAGACTACGATCGGGTCCGGGCAAACCGTGAAGGAGATTAATGACGACAAGCGGGGGAAAGTCGTTGTATCTTATCTCGACGGATCGAAGTCCGGAAATGGCTGGACCTATGCGATCATTCGTCCGATGAATTCGTTTGTACTATCCTCCGGCCAATTCAAGACGAAAATAATTATAGGCTGCAGCTTGGTGCTTCTGCTTGGCCTGCTGATTTCATATTTGATATCGAAACGATTCTATATCCCGATGAAAAAGCTGGTGCTCCATATCCGCAGTTTGTATCAGCCGAACCAGACCAACTTAACGAATGAATATACGATCATTGGCAATGCCCTGAATTTTATGGGACAAAAAATCGTGACTCTGGAATCGTTGGCGAAGACCAACGAGATGAAAAATCTTGTTCTTGGAGCCGGCCTTGACCTGGAGCATATGGATGGTTTGCCGAAGGACTGCCGCTATCTGGTTGCGCATATTCGTCTCATTGAAGGCGTCAGCGAGAGGTTTAAGCATCGTTACGAGCAGTTCAATCATCCGGTGCGTTACGAGCTCATATGTTTGAATTCGAAGGAAGCGGCTATTATCTATTTTTTTGATTCACGCGGCAAGCCTGAGGATGAGACGGCTGCCGATAATTTGTTTCGGGTACAAGCAGAAATGCGGGGGGAGATTGAATTCGGAGCGGCGATCGGAGCATTGGTTCAATCGCCGGAGGAAATCCCGATTTCTTATCAATTGGCGCAGCAAGCATATCGTTATCGCTTCTTGTATGGCTCGGATGCCATAGTTCTGCACTCGAAAATTTCATTGTTTAAACCGTCGCCTTATTTGTTTTCTTACGATCAGTACAAGAATGCGTTGAAGGCGGGGAATATAAACGGAGCGAATCGCTTTATCGACGATTTCGCCGCCACTCTGGAGGAACGGAACCAACAGCTCGAAGCGGTCGAATTGGCTCTGCTTCAACTGGTTTCCACAATTTATCAGGTCGTTATTGAACTGGAGCTGCAGAAGCTCGTTCCTCCGTCCAATCTGTTTGACGAGCTGAAGAAAGACACCTTGAACGAAACGATAGAGTCGATTCGAAGCTTGTCCGGCAGAATCGCCGTATATGTACAGGAATCGGGCAATCATGCGCATGCCGACGTTATTTTGAAATTGAAGGCCTATATCGACGAGCATTTGCACGAAGATCTTTCTCTCAATATTCTTTCTGAAGAAGCGTCACTCGCGCCGGCTTATATTTCGACACTGTTCGGCGAAGTCATGAAAGAATCTTTTACCGAATATGTTACCCGTGCCCGTCTGGACAAAGCCGCCGGCTTGCTGATTGATGACCCCCGTATGGCCGTAGCCGAAATAGCGTCCCTGGTCGGCTATCGAAACCCGCAGTATTTCCATAATAAGTTTAAAGCCCGATTCGGGATCACTCCTGTTCAATACCGGAATACAAAAAATACAGCTGTCCCGGTAAGCGAATAACCGAATATTCCTTCTAAAGCAGCCCTTATGGGCTGTTTTTTTGTATTCATTAAAGAATTTATAAGCCGTATTGAAAGATTTTTTACGAAATTAAATGATATTGCAATAGAAAAAGCGCTTTCAGTTTTGTAGTGTAAAAGACACAAACAAGGCACGATACCGATGCCTTAAATAATAACTTTTGGATTGGAAGGAGAAGAAAATTATGAACCCGGGAAGCTCTGCTGGTATTCACAAACAAAGTGAAGCCATTGAAACTAAAGTCTCAAGGCGGACATTGATTTGGCGAGAATACAAGAAGAATAAGTATTTATTCTTATTATTAGCCCCCGTATTAATTTGGTATACCGTATTTGCCTATGGCCCGATGTATGGTATTCAACTGGCATTCAAGGATTATTACATCCGTGAGGGAATTTGGGGAAGCCCGTGGGTAGGTTTCAAGCATTTCGAATATTTGTTCACAGCTTCACCGGATTTTTGGAAAATTATGAAAAACACAATTATTATAAGCTTTTATCATATTATATTTGGCTTTCCTGCACCTATTATATTGGCCCTTTTGTTTAATGAGCTTCGGTTTTCTTTGTTCAAGAAATTCGCGCAAACGATATCGTATCTGCCCCATTTCTTATCATGGATCGTTATCGGAGGGATTTTGATCACGTTATTGTCCCCAAATACTGGTGTGGTCAACTATATTATTCAAGCACTTGGTTTTGATCCGATTTATTTTCTCGGGAGTGACAAGTATTTCCGATTTACGCTCGTCATGTCGGCTATATGGAAGGAAATAGGCTGGGGCACGGTTATTTATCTGGCAGCTTTGACGAGCATAGATACTCAAATGTACGAAGCCGCTGTCTTGGACGGTGCTAACCGTTGGAAGCAAACGCTGTATATTACCCTTCCATCTATTCTTCCTGTTATTGCGATTCTCCTCATACTGAGAGTAGGCAGCGTTCTGGATGCAGGGTTTGACCAAATCTTGACGCTGTATTCACCTGCCGTGTATGGGGTGGCGGACACGCTCGATACGTATGTCTACCGAATAGGCTTGCAAAATTTCCAGTTCAGCTTGACCACGGCAGTTGGATTATTCAAAAATGTGGTCGGACTTATGCTGGTTCTATTCGCAAATTATATTACGAAAAAAATTGGCCAGGAAGGCCTGTACTAATTGCTGCATGAAAGGAGTGACCGGAATTGAAATTATCTTCTGGCGAGAAATTATTTCAAGTATTTCTAATTATATTCGTTGTCGTTCTTTCCGTAACGATGCTGTATCCCTTTCTGCACGTGCTCTCCATATCTCTAAGCACACCTGCAGAGGCACTGCGGCCGGGTGTTCATTTCTATCCACAAGAAATTTCCTTCAATGCCTGGAAGCGCGTTCTGACAACAGAGACGGTATGGCAAACGATGGGTAACACTGTCTTTCGGACGGTTGTCGGAACGGGTCTGACGCTCATATTCCTTTCGCTCGGCGCTTATCCGCTATCCCGCAAATATCTTCCTCACCGTACTTTTTTTACGATGTTTATTGTCGTTACGATGTTTTTCGGCGGCGGGCTTATACCTACCTATCTGCTGATCAAATCACTTGGACTCATTAATTCTCTATGGGTATATGTCATCCCTGGTCTTCTCAGCACGTTCAATCTTCTGCTCCTTCGCAACTTCTTCATGGGTATACCGGAGGAATTGGAGGATTCGGCGAAAATCGATGGAGCCAACGATTTGCGTATACTCTTCACGATCATTATGCCGTTATCCAAGCCGGTGCTGGCGACTCTCGCACTGTGGACTGCAGTTGGCCACTGGAATGCCTGGTTCGATGCGATGCTGTACATGCAGGATCAATCGAAGATTGTTCTTCAGCTCTTCTTGAGACGGCTCGTTATTACGTCTGAAGGAGACCCGATGCTGCCTGTCCCTTCCAACGAAATGGCCCCGGAGATGGTCAAAGCCGCGGTCATTATGTTCACCGCACTTCCAATATTATTGGTTTACCCGTTTCTTCAGCGTTACTTCGTTAAAGGAATCATGGTAGGGTCGCTTAAAGGGTAGGCTGCAGTTAATCGGTTTAAACAGGGTCGCGATACACTGTATCCGCGAACTGTCTAAATATATATTTGGCACTAGAAAAGGGAGGAAGTAAAAGAAGATGAAGTACACAAGAAGGAAATGGTTAGGTCTGGCGGCGATTGCTTTATCCGTATCGCTAGTCATGAGCGGCTGCAGCGGCAATAACGGGGGAAACACAGGTACAAACGAGCCAAAGCCGGCAAACGGCTCGGGTGCGTCTGCCACTGAGGCACCGCTAGAGATCACTTGGGCAAATAACTTTAATACCCCTGAGAAGGATGGCAACTATGTTCAGACCGAGCTTGAGAAAAAATTCAATGTGAAAATCAAAAATGTAAAATTGGAGCGCGGCACTTGGAAAGAGAAATTTACCGTGCTGCTTGCCTCCGGCGACATTCCTGATATTTTCCCGATTGATGCAAACGTTACCGATATGGTGACGTGGGCAGATCAAGGCATCATTGCGAGTATTGATCCTAAAGAAATTGAAACCTATATGCCGAATTTTACAGCAGCTTTGAATTCGGTGGATTCCGGTGCATGGGGCGTTGGTCTATACAATGGTAAAAACTGGGGTATTCCGAAAGTTTGGCCGGGCGGCTTGGACGGATTTATTCCAGGCTACAACGAGGCATGGCTTAAAAACATCGGCTACACAGAGCCCCCTAAGACGCTTGAAGAGCTTGAGGACGTGCTGACTAAATTCGTTAATGAAGATCCGGATAAGAACGGGAAGAAGGATACTTATGGCTTAACCGGCCGCGGCAAGCTTACGGAGCAGCTATTCACTTCAATCTTCTCGGCATATGGTGTATCACCTTATCAGTTCAAAAAGGATGCGGCAGGCAATGTTGTTTATGGCGGCGTTACAGAAGAGACACGCTCTGCACTGAAACTTTTGAACAAGTGGTATAAATCCGGCCTAATCGATCCGGAATTTATTACGAGCGATAATAATGAAATTAATATTAAATTCGCCAACCAGAAAATCGGTATGGTTGATAATGGGAAGTGGGGCAATTTCGACAAAGAATCGGGCTTTGTAACAAAGCCTGGACTTGAGAAGGGCCAAGTATTCTTGCCAGGAAAGCCGTTCACAGCACCAGACGGTAAAGCCTATGCGTTCGCATATGGCGCAAGACAGGCTCCCCTCTTATTAGGCGCTCAATTGGAAAAGGACGAAAAGAAACGTCAAAAGATTATGGAAATTTTGGAGTATGTATCAACGAATTCTGAAGGCTATCTGCTGACGGGCTTCGGTGAAAAGGGTGTAAGCTATGAAATGCAGGGGGATTTGGCTGTCCCTAAAACGGGCGAAGAATTCGCTGCGCCAAAGTTTGGAGCGGGGAACTTCTACAACCCGTTAAGCTCTACAGATGTATCGATGCAAAAACATACGTTAAAGCCTGAATTATTGCAATTGAAAGAGAAGCTCAGTGCAGGAGTTACACCTATGTTAGATATATTGGGTGAAGCGGTATTGCCAACCAAAGCGCAGAACTGGGCAAACCTGAAAACAGTGCAGGATACGTATCTGATCAAGGCGATTACCGGTGATGCAAATACCGACAAGGACTTTGACAGCTTCAAGGCAAGCTGGCTGGGTGCCGGCGGTCAAGCAGTAACCGACGAGGTAGCCAAGGTCTTGGCGGAGCGTAAATAGTAATCATTTCTGCTAATAATAGTACGCATGTAGGCTGGAGCATTAGTATGCTCCAGTCTTAGTGCTGTTAAGCTATCGCTACTTAAATGGAGGATGCATATGAGCAAATTAATTGTTTACGAACAGCCTGACGGGGCAATTGGGAAGAACGATTTTTCCGTGAGCGTTCGTATATCTGGCGGGGAGTGGCAGCCACTTTTTATTTTTGAAGCAAAGGTGGACATGCATGATGTCCGGGCGGCATCAATGGCTTATTTTGATATGGAAGGAACGGTCGAGGTCTGTATCGTTTCGAATAAGCAGAATATCGAGCAAGCGGTCATTCGCCCATTATCAACGAATATAAAGTTTCAAACAGAGACGAATGTCATAACATTCGTGCTCGATCGGCCATGCAAGCTGTCCATTGAAATTAACGGCGAACGATTCAGCAATTTACATCTTTTCGCGGGTCCGATAGAGAAGTCGCCTCCGGGGCCGGACGATGCAAATGTGATTGCCGTGAGGCCTGGAAGCCACTCGCCGAGCTATTTGGCAGAGAAAGTGCAGCAATTAACGGAAACGGGTAATGGAGACAATAGAACCATTTATTTCTTGCCTGGTATTCATCTTTTTGATGATCCCATGTTTCATATCCCATCAGGGACTACGGTTTATGTTGCCGGAGGCGCCATTCTATATGCTTCCTTAATCTGTAAGCGCGCAGAAAATGTTGTGATACGCGGCAGGGGCGTTCTATACATGTCAGATATGGAAAAAACCACTTATTTAAGAGCCGTACAAATCTCATTCTCAAACAACATTGAAGTAGAAGGCATTATTTCGCTCGATCCTCCGCATTACAGCATTTATCTCGGACAATCCGAGCATATTCGTATCCATAACTTTAAATCATTCAGTACGCGCGGCTGGTGTGACGGGATTGATATGATGGCTTGCTCGGACGTGGAAATTGAAGATGTTTTTCTGAGAACCTCGGATGATTGTATTGCGATTTACGGGAGCCGCGGTGAATATTATGGGGATTCACGCAATATCACTGTAAGAAATTCAATTTTTTGGGCGGATGTCGCCCACGCGATGCATATTGGCACACATGGTGACCATCTGGGAGATGGGGATACCGTAGAAAATATTCACTTTGATAATATCGATGTGCTTGAGCATCATGAACCTCAGGAAAATTATTGGGGTGTGATGGCGATATGCGCAGGCGACAATAATACGGCCCGCAATATTACCTTTAATGATATACGGGTGGAGGATTTTGAGCTGGGCCAGCTCTTTGATGTCCGTGTGGTGTGGAATGAAAAATATAATCCGGTGCCTGGCAGACGAATTGAGAATATTGTGTTCAGCAATATCGTTTATAACGGCAAAAACACTAATCCTTCGCGTATATTTGGATACAATGAGGAACGGGTTGTTAAAGATGTTCAATTTATTAATGTTCGGGTTAACGGCGAGGTGCTTCTCGACCTTCACATTGATCACTTTGTTTTGAATGAATTCGCCAGTGGTATTTATTTGAGCGAATAAAATATTGAGCAGAGTGAATGAATCGATATAAAATAAGGATGCGGTATCTAACTGTGTATTTGGTTAGTACCGTATTTTTTGTGACTATTATTCATGTTATACTATTCAAAAAGGCCGGAGTCTCTTCGCACAAACTAACTGACGCTGTTAGAGTAGGTTGCGGGTTACAGGCAGACTTTGATAGCGCTTACACTATTTGTCGGCATCATGGAAGCAGTGGGGGAGGAAGTAGAATTGATAAAGAGAAAGAAGATTTTACTTGGTATGACAAGCCTTGTCTTGTCGGTATCGCTTATTGGGAACGGGTGCAGTAAAGGGAGCGAAAATACTCACGAGTCGGCGGATGCATTAGGGAATCCGGCGAAGCAGGAGGAACCGATCGAAATCACGATTGCGAATAACTTCGATAATCCGGATGAAGACGGAAATTTCGTCCAAAAGTATCTGGAACAAAAATTTAATGTCAAAATTAAAAATGTTAAGCTGGTTCGTGGCAACTGGAGAGAGAAATTCAGCGTTATGCTTGCCTCAGGCCAAATACCGGACATCTTTCCCGGCGACGCCGAAGAAAACGATATGGTTAATTGGGCGGATCAAGGCATAATCGCCAGCATTTCCGCAGAAGAAATAATGAAATATATGCCGAATTATACGAAAGATGTGGAAGGGGTAGCCCCAACAGCCTGGGACAGCGGCAAATATGATGGGAAAAATTGGGGAGTTCCGCGGATGTGGTATAACGGGAAGACAGGATTTTTGCCGGCTTACAATGAATCGTGGCTGAATGCCATCGGTTATAACGAACCACCGAAGACGTTGGCCGAACTCGAGGATGTGCTCACTAAATTCGTATATAATGACCCTGACGGCGACGGGAAGAATGATACGTACGGCATTACGGGCAGGGCCAAGGATTACACGCCTCAGATGTTCAACTCGATCTTTGCGGCCTTCGGGGTGGCACCATATCAGTATATGAAAGGCGAAGGCGGTAAACTGGTATACTCGGGTATAACGGAGAATACGCGGCAGACGTTGAAGCTGCTGAATAAATGGTATAAGAAGGGTATTATCGATCCGGAATTTGTTACATCCGACAGCAGCAAGATTTTGGATGACTTCATTCATGGCCGAAACGGAATGTTTGACACCGGGATGTGGCATCAGTTGTATGATAGTGGTTATTATGGAAAGGAGGCAATTGATAAAGGTGTGAAAATGGTAGTCGGGAAACCGGTGACCGGACCGAATGGAGACTCATATACCATGTCCCTCGGTGCACTCCAGGCTCCTCTGATGTTCGGCGTTCAGCTGGAGAAGGATGACAAGAAGCGGATAAAGATTTTGCAGATGCTGGAATTTATATCGAGCACCGACGAAGGGTATTTGACTACTTATTATGGCCAGAAAGGTGTTCACTACGATCTCCAAGGGGATCTGGCCGTACTTAAGCCGGCCTTTGTCTCTAATGGCAAACGCGGTGAGGAAGTAGGCGCGGGCGGTTTCTATAATCCTTTTGCAGGAAAAGTCGCTTCTATGATGAAGCATGACTTGTCCAAAGAAGCGCTTGATTTCAAGAATAATACTACCGGCGGCGTGAAGACGCTGACCGACGCACTGGGACCGGCGGTAGTGGTGTCCAGAACGAAGTTCGAGCCGGCCTTAAAATCGCTTCAGGACCAATATTATATCGGCGCCATTACCGGGGAGAAGGACACTGATAAAGGCTTTGACGATTTTGTGTCGCGGTGGCTGAATTCAGGCGGAAAGATTATAACGGAAGAAGTAAATAAGGTGTACGAGGAGCGGCAAAGAAGTCATCCTCACTAAAACCGTCCTGTCGCTTACGTTAATTCAGTCCAATCGATAATGACGTTTCACGAGCCTGGGCAGTTATGTTCAGGCTCTTTATTTTTGTCGAACACGACCCCATGAACCATAACCATATTAACCGGCTTTTATGTATAATAGACAATAAAGATATAGAACAGAAGGCTGGGACAATATGAAAGCTACAATATACGATGTTGCCAAACAAGCGGGAGTGTCGATTGCAACCGTATCGAAAGTGATCAACCGGAAGGGGCGCATCAGCAAAGAAACAAGAACAAAGGTTCTTCGCATCATGGACGAGCTTAATTACAAGCCTAGTGTGGTCGCATCAGCTCTCACGGGGAAGCAGACCTACACGCTAGGGCTGCTTTTGCCCGATCTGGCGAATCCGTTCTTCGCGGAAATTGCCCGAAATGTAGAAGATCATGCACACAAGATGGGATTCAGCGTCATGATTTGCAGCACGGACAATACGCTCGAGCGGGAAGAGTTGAACATTTCGTTGTTCCAACAGAAAAGCGTCGACGGTATTATACTTGCAACGGGCGTGCAGAACGGCGGTATGATCAAGGAACTGCAAAAATCGCTTCCGATGGCGCTTATTGCACGCGATATTCCGACGCTCACCATTGATACGGTGCTGGTCGACGATTTCATTGGAGGCAGCTTGGCAACCAATCATCTCATTGATTTCGGGCACCGGCAGATCGGTATTATCACCGAGGACCTGATTGTCATGAGCAGTAAGGAGCGGACACGCGGTTACTTGAATGCGCTCGAGAGTGCCGGGATACCGCATAACCCGGAGCTTATCAAAATCATTGATTTCGATGTGCAAAGCGCCAGGGAAGCGGCGGGGGAATTAATCGACGCGCATCCCGAGATGACGGCGATCTTCGCGTGCAATGATTTGTTCGGGGCGGCCGTCATCAAAGCTGCGCGTGAACGGGGATTGTCGATTCCCGGCGATTTGTCGATCGTGGGCTTCGATAATACGCTCCTGGCCGAGATTATCGATCCGCCGCTTACTACGGTCGCCCAGCCGATTCGGGAAATGGGCCGGCTGGTGGTAGATCTGATCATTCGCAGCATACAGGAGGAAGATTCAATCAAGCAGCGAATCGTCATGCTCCCCGAGCTTGTGTCCAGAGCTTCTGTATCCGGTCCCGCCCGTGTAAAGGCGGAAATTAACCAGCCATCGCCGTTAACTTAGCGTCACATTATAATGTCGCTTATAAGATCAGCGGAGGAGGAAGGTCGGGTGGAGGCTGCTTTTCTACATGACGGAGTCGTGTATATCGAACGCGAGAGAGGGAATATGCTGCGCCTGGGGCTGACACCGGAAGCGGCGCGCGAACATCTCGAAGCGAAATACCGTATCTATTCGCGTGAGAAAGGAGCTTTTACATGCGCCTGCTGCGGTCAGCGGGTTGTCATGGTCTTGTATGAGGACAAGGCTATCTTTCGCCATTATGATATCGAATCGTGCACGGGCGAGAAGAATTACGCAGCCTATAACGCTGGACGGGAGCGGGCGGCCGAGCTGGTACGCAAGCATGCAGACGGCATGGAACTTCTGCGGGAGGCGCTGTCGGAAAGGCACGGGGAACACTATACAGCAGAAGAAGGCTATTTGCATAAAAAAGAACTTCGGCACGTTCCCGATTTTCTGCTGACGTTCGATAACGGCGAGAAATGGGCGCTTGATTACATTGTCGCGCTGCGTGGCGACTCCCTGTACCGAAGGAGGCTGCGCAGCAGGCTCTCGAGTTACCGGGCGAACGGCTTTAAGCCGTTGTTTCTGCTTGACCGCGCATGGCTGGCGGTAACCGAATCGGCATACATCTCTTATAATCAGTCCGAGCTGGAGATGCGGCTGCCGGCCAACCCGTACGACGAGCGCTGGAGGCATGCAATTTCCGATCTGCCTATGCCACTGCCGGGTCCGGTTCACAGCATTGTTTATTTGGACGTGCCGAAGGCCCAGGCGGTTCTTACCCGCTTCCAGCTCAGCGGCGACCGGTGGGGCAGGCTGCTGTTCGAACCAAGCGAGCTGGCACTCCCGGAGCTGCTGGCTGCCGATGAATCGCTGCTCACGGAGACCGGCGAGCGTATGCTTAAGCTGTTTAAACCCGGCGAGCAATCTGCGATAAGCCGTTACTGCGGACGGCTGAAGCAGGAGCTGCTCATGGCTCGGGAGGAGGAAGCGGCCGTGCAGAAAGAAGCGCACAAGCCGGGACTTAAGGAGCGGCAGGAAATACGCCGCTCCGTGAATCCCGTCAGCGGGGCTGCGATCGCCGCCCCCGCTATCCCTGCCGCCGATGCTTCCAAGCTGCTGTCGCTGCTCGAAAGGTGCAAGCAGTCGCCTCGGCGCCCCGATTACCCGGGGCTTGAGAACAACCTGGCACGTGCGGAGGTTTGCGTGGCCCGCGTAATGGGCGGAGCTGACGATGCGGAGGATTGCTACCGTGCGGCATGGAGCTTGCTTCGCAATATGAGCTACCCGCTCCTAGGCGAATAATCGGTCTTACTGAAGGGGTGATGAGATGATATACGAAGGGAAAGTAGTGATTGTCACCGGAGCGGCCGGCGGTATCGGCAGCCATTTGGCCAAAGCCTATGCGGAGGCGGGCGCTAAGGTCGTGTTGACCGATAAGGAGCTGCCGGAGGGCTCGCCGCTAGTGGAGCAGATCGTCAAGGCAGGCGGTGCGGCAAGTTTCATAGCAGCCGATTTGAAGCGTCCGGAGCAGATCGATGAACTTTTTCACAGTGTGGAGCGCCAACACGGCACCATCGGTATTTTGATCAATAATGCCGGTTTCGGCGTTTGGAAATCTCCTTACGAGCTGTCGGTCGAAGAGTGGGACGATGTGCTGAGCGTCAATTTGCGGGGAGCCTTCCTATGCGCCCGCGAGGCAGCCAAACGGATGAAGACGCGCGGAGGCGGGCGGATTGTCAATATTGCGTCCACCCGGGCCGCGATGTCTGAGCCGTTCGGGGAAGCTTATGCCGCTTCCAAGGGCGGTCTGGTAGCAATAACGCATGCGCTTGCCATATCGCTCGGGCCCGACAACATCACTGTTAACTGCATCAGTCCCGGATGGATAGAGACCGGAGATTACGGGAAGCTGCGTCCAATCGATCATGAACAGCATCCGTCGGGCCGTGTAGGACATCCCGGCGACGTGGTCGGCGCATGCATGTATTTGACGTCGCCGGACAACGGCTTTGTGACCGGTACGAATATGATTGTGGACGGCGGCATGACGCGCAAAATGATTTATGAGCCATAAACGCGTATTTTACCGCCAATCACCCTTTGCGGAGCTTTTTGTCCAGCACAAAGGTGCCGAACGGGATAAAGGCGGATAGAAACGCCAAGAACACATGGAAGATCGGCCATTTGCGTACGATCCAAACGTGAACCAGAGCCAGCAAAAACAGTATAAACAGAAAGCCGTGAAGCGCACCGACGATCTTAACGGCCTCAGGCACATCGGCCCAGTATTTGAGAGGCATCGCGATGCCGAGCAGTACAATGTAAGAAATGCCTTCCGCATTTCCTATGAGTCTTAATCGTCCGATAACGGAATTGATCATGATTGAATAACCTCCAGAATTATTAAAGTACCGCCAAAGAATGTTGACGCTTGGACAAAGTTCTGCAAAATTATGAAGTTATCGCCAGTCGGGAGGAAAAATATGATGAGAAGACCCGCTTTAGATGAGTACGCCCCTTATTTCGACACCTATGTCCGCCTTGTACCGAAGGGCAATATAGAAGAACTGCTTACCGCCCAGCTCGAGGAGATGGTCGCTTTGTCAGGAGAAATATCCGATGAGCAGTCAAGCTACAGGTATGCAGCCGGCAAATGGAGCCTGAAGCAGGTTCTGGGCCATATCATAGATAATGAGCGGGTCTGGGCCTATCGGATGCTCCGCATTGCCCGCGGCGATGCGATCGTGTTTCAGAGCTACGATCAGGATAAGTTTATGCAGGCGGCCTCGTTCGACAGCCTGACCCTTAAAGAGCTTATTGACGATTATTCATTCGTTCGCCGGTCGACGTTAACGCTGCTGCGCGGTTTAAGCGAAGAATCGCGGTCGCGGCAGGGCGAGCTGTACGGGAAGCCGCTCACTGCCCGCGCCGCCGCTTACGTCATTGCAGGTCACGAACTGCATCACTTGGCGGTGATCAAACAGAAGTATCTATCGCCGGATTTAAGTTGATTTCCCGCGGCTTGCGCCCCGCTGCCTATTCCTGCCGCTTCTGGCGGTCGATTGCTTCTGCCATCGTTTTGTCCGTCAGGTGCGCGTAGATTTGCGTCGTTTCCGGCGAGGCATGTCCGAGCTGCTCCTGCGTCATGTATAAGTCGTTGCGCAAATAATAATCCGTTGCGAACGAGTGGCGCAGCTTATGTACCGACAAGTACGGCTTGCCGAAGCGTTTGGCGTATTTGATGACCATCTCCTGTATGGCGCGTTTCGTCATACGGGAGCCTTCCCTCCTGCCATTGGCGATCGCCAGGAACAGCGCCTTCTCCCTCTTCGGCGCTTTATATTGGGAATCCCTCAATGAGACATACTGCTGCAAATCACGCATCGCTTCCTGCCGGAAGTAAACCGGGGTCTTAAAGGTATCGTCATTCTTGCCTTTGCGATACACATACAGCAGCTTCTTCTTCATATCCAAATCATCCACATTCATATTAACGACCTCCGAAACCCGAAGACCCGAATTGAGAATGAGGCTGACGATGCACGTATCCCGGATTCGATTCCGTAAATAAGCGAACGTCGCTTGTTTGTTGGTAGCGACATCCCTGCCGTAATCCTCATTGATAAATCGGATAAACTCGTCAATTTCCTGTTCCTGCAGCAGTTTGCCTTCGAGCTTGGCTGCGGTGTCCTTCGGCTTATGCGTCCGCTTGATCGATACCTTGGCCATCACGTTTCGCTTGAGCAGCGGATAAAACTGCTCGTCCTCGGCGATTTGGCTCAAATAATGGAAGAGCGACCGAAGCGAGGAAAGCTTGCGCGAGATTGTTGTCTTGCTGTTGGACAGCTGCTGCCTTGTGGCGAGAAACATTTTGAAATGGTCGATGCTGTCCATATGCAGCTTCTCGAGTTCTTCAAGCGTGATATCGCGGAACGTCGGTCCCGCAGCCAGCCCTTCTGCAAGCAGCCAAGAGAGAAACGTCTCGTAGTCCCGTACATATTCGAGCAGGGAGGACGGGGAGAGATCCGGAAGCTTGTAGTTGATAAATTTTTCCACGTACCAGGGCATGGAAGGCGTCCTGCGGTCGAGCTCCTGGCGGTCTTTCAGCTTGATGACGTTCAACGTATTCTCACCTCTTTGCGGGATTACATAGTTATATTTTAATGCAGGCCTTCTATTAATGTAAACAAAGGTCGAACTGACGAGGTGCCGGGGAGCGGAACAGCCGGTTGGCGCATTGTAACGGCGCACTGGGAAATCCTGTATCCATCGTTGTTTTAAGCCGGAATAGCATCTCGTCAGCAGCGGTATTTTCTGCTAAAATGAAAAATTTTTAAGATCATTAAAATTTATTATCAATCCGTATCCGGCTCTGCCAATTGTGCTACAATCGACCACAGTATACTGCACCAGAACATCTGATAACGATACGGAGGAATATATCCATCATGTACAGACGACTATCGATTCTTTTTCTATTTATGTTCATTCTCTCTGCCGTCACCATAAACAATTATGCCGCTGCGCAAGCTCCCGCCACCTTGAGTTTTGGAAGCAAAGGACCGGACGTGCCTGACTTGCAGTTCCGGCTTCAGACGCTCGGTTATTTCAACTCTTCCTTTAATACGTCCTTCGGGATGGTGACCCGGAACAGTGTTATGCGTTTTCAGAAAGATTACGGGCTTCCGGCCGATGGGATTGCAGGACGGCAAACATGGTTAATGCTCAAAAAAGTTACGGTCAGCAAGCCGGAATTGACTAAGCTGGCTCGTATTATATACGGTGAAGCGAGAGGGGAAACTTATAAAGGTCAAGTCGCGGTTGGAGCCGTTGTAATGAACCGGCTGCAGTCCCCGCTGTTTCCGAAAACATTAACCGATGTTATTATGGAGCCTTATGCGTTCACTGCCGTTGCGGACGGCCAATATTGGCTGTTGCCGAACCAAACTGCTTATCAAGCGGCGAAAGACGCAGTAAGAGGGTGGGATCCGACAGGCAAAGCTCTCTTCTACTATAACCCCGATACCGCTACTTCAGATTGGATCCGGTCACGCAAAATAATCACAAAAATCGGCAGACATTTATTTACTCTTTGAACCGGCTGTCAAAATCCCAAAATCCGCTTACCGCGGATTTTTTTATTTTGGGATTCCCTCGCAAGGCACACTTGATACTTGAGAATACATGCATTCAACGTTATGATGATTGTGAGAATACCAAGGCATTATACATCTGACAAATAAGGTGACAGTGATGGAAGCAAAATATTGTATGTCGTGCGGCTCGGCATTAGAGCTGCGGGATATGGACGGAACCACTAGAAAGGCATGCACCGCTTGCAGCTTCGTTCATTGGGGTAATTACAGCGTAGGTGTCGGCGCCCTTGTCGTTAAGGACGGGAAAATCCTGCTCGTCCGCAGAGCCCAGGAACCGGGGAAAGGAAAATGGACGAACCCCGGCGGCTATTTAGAACAGCATGAAATGATGCATGAAACGGTTAGAAGAGAAGTCCTTGAGGAATCGGGCATCGATGCGGCGATTAAGGGAGTGGTGGCAATCCGGGATCAGCCGCGCACGATACATAATGTTTATATCGCGTTTGCGATGGAATATATCGGCGGGGAACCGACCCCTGACGGTTATGAAGTCGACGGAGCCGGATTTTTCAGTCTGGGGGAAATGGAATCAATGGAAGTCGCCGGCTTTACACAGTGGCTTGTGGACGTCGCGCTGAAGTCGGAGGCGGATGGATTGATGGTCGATGAGCAGCCGATAGTTCCTCTGGCCGGGTACGGTTTATTCCGTATTTAAATGAAACGATTCATGATTTGATGATAATAAGACCGAGATGGAGGTATGGCTATGACGGAATCAAAAGTTGAGTTGGCTACTTTTGCTGGAGGATGCTTCTGGTGTATGGTAACGCCGTTTGATCAGATGCCCGGAATCATTAAAGTGACCTCCGGATACACGGGCGGGCGCACGGAGAATCCGACGTATGAAGAGGTTTGCTCCGAAACGACCGGGCATGCCGAAGCGGTTCAAATTCAGTTCAATCCGGGCATTATGAGCTACCAGCGGTTATTGGAGTTATATTGGCAGCAAATCGATCCGACCGATCCCGAGGGCCAGTTTCATGACAAAGGCTCCTCATACCGGACAGCGATCTTCTACCACTCCGAAGAACAGCGCATTTTAGCGGAGCAGTCGAAACGCGACCTGCAGGAGAGCGGAAGGTTCGGTAAGCCGATCGTTACGGAAATCGTACCGGCAGGCGCTTTCTATCCGGCCGAGGAATATCATCAGGATTATTACAAGAAGCAGCCGCTGAGATATAAAATGTACCGCAAGGGCTCAGGAAGAGACGCATTTATCGACGAACATTGGACATACCGCAAGGATGAGAAGGAACTGAAAGAAAGGCTCACTCCGATTCAATACGAAGTAACTCAGAATAATGCCACGGAGCCGCCGTTCAGGAACGAATACTGGGATCATAAGGGCGAAGGCATTTATGTGGACATCGTTTCCGGCGAGGCCCTATTCAGCTCCCTCGATAAATTTGATTCGGGCTGCGGTTGGCCCAGTTTCACGAAACCGTTGAACGACAATGAGGTTAAAGAGCATCTGGATCAAAGCCACGGCATGATCAGGACGGAAGTGCGCAGCGGTAAAGCCGACTCTCACCTCGGACACGTATTTAATGACGGCCCCGGGCCGCACGGCCTGCGATACTGCATAAATTCCGCGGCACTGCGGTTTATTCCCAAGGAAAATTTGGAGAAAGAAGGATATGCTGAATACGCAGCCTTATTTCGGAAATAAATAGACATGATGACCGGAGCATAAGCTTAATCAGCGGCATCCGGTCTTCTTTGTTTCCACACCAGGTCAATTTGCATCGTTGGTAATCTTCGTATATTCTGTAAATAATAATCATTAATGGAGGAATATCATGGAACCCGTACAATCACTCTCTGATCTGTGGTCAACAGGCTCGGCCGGTTATTCCATTGAAGTTTCGGGGAATTTGGCACGAACCTTTGGCCAAACGACGGTATCGACAACACTGCCGATGAGCAAGCTTTTTTCGATTTACGAGATCGATTTGGAAGTTCAGCGTCAGTTGATTCCGCAAAATGTATCCAGGTTGGTCGATTACGTACTGTTGTACCTTGATCATGGCCAGAACATTTATTTTCCGGGGGTGATTTTATCCGCCCGGGGGGCAGGCCACTACGAGGAGGAGCTCAGCAGTTATTTTTTGCAGCCGGTCGAGAAATGCTATGTCGTCGACGGACAGCATAGGCTTGCCGCTTTCCGCCGTGTTATGGAAACGCTTCAAGGCAATATGGCCAGGGCGAAAGACAGGAGAGAATATGACCGGGTAGCTGAAATTACGGAGAAGCTGCGCAGGTTATATGATTTCCCGATGTCCGTAATGATTTATCTGGACATCAATGCAAGGCAGGAGAGGCAGCTGTTCTCCGACATTAACAAGCTGCCGCGGAAGATCGGCGGAAACCTGGCGGTATTGCGGGACCAACGGCGGTTTTATCATGTCATGGCCTCAAGGCTTATCGAGGAATATCACGTGATGCGTTATTTGCCTACCGACATGTTGTCGGAGAGAGGGAAAGATGCAGAATATCTGTTTTCCTACTCGCTGGTCATCGAGCTGCTGGTCGCCCTCTTCGAGGGCCGGATGAAGTCGGCTGCAAGAAACAATGGATACCATTTCACCGAGCAGTCGCTGAATGCGCATTTGGAGCATGCTTCCCTGTATTTCGAGACCCTGCTGCGTTATTTGCCCGAACCGGGCCGGGGAGAGCTCTGCTGGTCGGAGAATTTACAGATCGCGATGGCGCTTTTCCTGCATGAAGAAGCGTTCAAGACCCAGCAATTCAACAAGTATACGCTGGAGTATGCGATGAAAATACTGCCGCACATCGACTGGGATATGATCTATAAAGACGACGAGAAGGATCGACTGCCAAGAAGAAGCCGGATTATGAAGGCCTATCAATTTATCCGCGATTTGTTCGACGAGCAGCATAACTTTCTTATCGCCAGCAGGGAGGATGCAGGCTAATGGACGGATTGGCTTTAAGGATGGCGATACAGCCTTACTGCGAACGTTACGGTCTTGCTACGATCTCGCTTCGCGTGCACGATTTGCTGAACTACACGACGATCGATCCGATGGTTCAGCGTAAGCTGAGTGGGACGCAGCGGCGTAAAATTGCTAATTACTTGCAGGAGCGCGAGCTGGATCATGTATTCTTCGGCCCAGTGACGCTATCGCTCCGCGATGTAAGCCTACTTGCCAAAAAGGATGGCCATCTTGTGCTCAGGCATGGCTCCAAGCTTAGCATTCTCGATGGACAGCACCGAATCATGGCGCTCGGATATACCAATGACCAAATGCTTAAAGAGAGCAGAAGGTACGAGCGGGAAATGATCAAGCTGAAGATAAAATGCCGCCGTGCGCCGGAAGACGTCAGGTTACAGGAAGAGCTCGAGCAAACGGCAGGCCTGCTATCCCAATTGGAGCTTAGAAGGCTTGATCTGCTGGAGAGCGAATTATCGGTGCAGCTGTATGTCGGCTTAGGCGAAGAAGAGGAGAAACAACTGTTCGGCGATATCAATTCGAAGGTCCAGCTGGTCAGCAAGGAGCTCGGTCATTCTTTCGACGGCAGCGATCCTCTGAACATCGTTCTTCAACAAGTGGCAGACCATAATGAATTCATCAAGACCGTTGGGATTGAACGTAGGAACAACTTGACCTCGTTCAATAAAAACTACACATGCTTCAGTTGGATGTATTCCACAGCGATACTGCTGTACACCGGTAAAATGAATCCGTCCTATGAGCTTGCAAGGCGCATACGGAAGGATATGACGAGTCATATCGAGATTCTGCACCAGTTTGTTAATGCCGCACTGCCGCACATGCCCGAGCAGCCGGGGCTCGCGCAATATATTTCTTCAAGCAGAGTTATGCAGGAGTCCATAGCGCTTTACGCTCACGAGTACTTGTACGAGGGAGAGCGGTACAATCCGGGCTGGACCCGTTGCCTGGACATCCTGAAGCATGTGGATTGGACCCATGAGAACCGGGAATTAAGTGCAAGGCTGGGCAACCTCGATAACGGGAAGCTCAATCTTGTGCATGAGAAATCGATGAGGAAGCATATACAGGTCGTTGAATATTTAAAGGGTCTGCAGCGTATTTGATGTCGTGCGTTTGCCAAGCCCCCGGGCGAATCTCCAAGGGGATCCACCGGGGGCTTTATTTATGACGAGTCCGATGCTGCGGAAGGGGTTACACCTTGACTTTCAGACAGTCTGGTACTACAATTCGTAGTGTGAGGTGGCCCCATAATGAAAACACAAAATTTTAAAACAAGCGGCAGCGGACTTAACCGATTTTTCGGTCCGCTCGAAGCCAAAATAATGGACTGTCTGTGGGACTTTGAGACGGAGTCGACGATAAAAGAAGTCCTTCGCAAGCTGGAGCAGGAAAAAGCAATGAGCTTTAATACCGTTATGACCGTCATGAACAGATTGGTCGAGAAGGGAATTCTCCGGAAAAGATCGGTGTCCAAGTCATTCGTTTACAGTCCGGTCGTGTCAAGGGATGAGTTCATGGAATCGAAATCCAAGGAGCTTGCTTTCGATTTGGTTGAAGAATTCGGTCCTCTTGCAGTCACCCATATGGTGGATGCATTGGAGAAAGCGGACCCCAAGCTGCTGGAACAGCTGGAGAATAAAATAAAAGAACTTAAAAAGGAAAGATAATCCATGGAGATAACCCGTTACAGGCGGCTGTTTTTTTCTGCATTGTTGCTTTCCGGAGTCCTTTTTTTCCAGATGACACTGTACGTTTTTCATCTTATGCTCGGTATACCCATTTCCTATAACGTATTTCAGTTTTGTCTGGAAATGATAAAATTCTTCGGAATACCCTTATTATCGCACTTCATGAACGGTCTCATTCTGTTCACTTATTGCTCATGTATCTGGATGATTGCAAGGCAAACTGTAATGTTCGGAAAAACGATGAGGAAGCTTATGCTCTGTCAAGACCTTCCGATGACGAAGCTATATGGCAAAGCGCATCATTTGAACGGGAAGCAATTCATGATCATTACTCATCCAATGCCGATTGCCGTCACGATGGGTCTGCTGAGACCGAGGGTCGTCATTTCCACCGGGCTGCTGAATCTTATGGAGGAGGATGAAATCGAAGCGGTCATCGAGCATGAGAAATACCATCTGCGGCATAGAGATCCTCTTCAAATGTTTTTGTTGTCAATGCTATCCGTCAGCATGTGGTATATACCGATATTCAAATGGTTATCGGTGAAATACAATCTGATTATTGAAGTCATGGCCGATAAACATGCAATTTCAAAAGTCGGAAGTTCGGATGTTCTGGGAAGCGCACTATTGAAGATTCTGAAACAGGGACCGCTGCCCGTCCTGACTCATTCCCACGCTTCTTTCGCAGAAACGTCAATTAACGTGCGAATTGTGCACATTCTGGACCCTCATACACAGCTGTCTGTCAAACTTCCTGTACTGCGTTCTATCGTATCGATGATCGCTGCGTTTCTTCTTTTGCTGGCTGTCACAGCTCCGTAGATTATCAAACTTTTGTACAAATCCTCTATAACAAAAGACGGCTGGAAATTGGACATGCTGGAATATAGTCTATTGGAGGAGAAACAATGAACTACAGAACGCTCGGCAAATCAGGCTTGAAGGTATCGGAAATCGGCTATGGCGCATGGGGAATCGGCAAATCGATGTGGATCGGAGCATCGGACGATGAATCGCTTCAAGCATTAAACCGCTCCATTGAGCTTGGGCTTAATTTCATTGACACTGCGCTCGTCTATGGTGACGGCCACAGTGAAAAGCTGGTCGGACAAGTAATCAAAGCTCACAATGAACCGATTTATGCAGCCAGCAAAATCCCGCCTAAAAACATGCAGTGGCCTGCACGGAGCGAAGTCTGCGCAACCTCGGACTCGATACAATCGACGTCCAACAGTTTCATGTGTGGTCGGATGAATGGATTGACCAGGGAGACTGGCTCGAGGGCATACGCAAATTGAAGGAGCAGGGCAAAATCCGCTTCTTCGGCGTATCGATAAACGATCATCAACCGGGCAGTGCGGTTAAGCTGGTTGAATCGGGGCTTGTCGACTCGGTTCAGGTTATCTACAATATTTTCGATCAAAGTCCCGAAGATCAGCTGTTACCGGCCTGCGCAAAGCATAACGTCGGGGTTATCGTCAGGGTGGCGCTGGACGAAGGCGGTTTGACGGGCAGGATTACTCCTGAAACGACATTTGCGGAAAGCGATTTCCGCAATAATTACTTCCGGGGCGACCGCAAACAGGAAGTGTTTGATCGGGTCCGGCAAATCGCCACCGATCTGGGTATTGCAGTGGATGAAGTAGCGGAAAAAGCGCTTAGGTACGTGCTCAGCCACCCGGCTGTTTCCACGGTTATACCGGGCATGCGGTCGGTAGCCAACGTCGAACGGAATATGCGGGTGGGAGACGGACGGGGATTGCCGAAGGAGCAGTTGGAGAAGCTGAAGCCTCACCGCTGGATACGCAATTATTATCAAGCATAAGCTTAATATAAAGTCGATGTGTTCCCTACAAGGGAAGCATCGACTTTTTTAATTTGGGGATTCACTTTAATAGTCCAGCATCTTATAGCTGGGAGACGGAGAAGCTTTGCTGGCGCTTCTCTTTCTCTCCACAACCGCGAGCATCCGGTACACTACATCGGCAAGAAGAACTCCTGCTATAACATCCATGATTGCATGCTGCTTGATCATTAATGTCGAGACAATGACCAAGGCTGACATTCCATAAATTACGGTTTGATTGATCCGATTACGGAACGAGCTCGAATGAAGTGCTTTCATAACCATATAGCTGGAGAAGCAGTGAATGCTCGGAAAGCAGTTATACGGCTGATCGCGGTAGTATACATACGACAGCAGACTTGTGATCGGGTCCGAGCCTTCGAGCGCCGGCCGCGGAACCGTTGTTTGAAAGACAAGATAGATGGCGTAACAGGCAAGGGCGCAGATCGTATACGTAAGCAAACACCGGATGTACACGCGCGGATTTTTGGTAAAGAAGTAAATCAGGCATACGTAAATATAGAAAATCCAAATGGAATAAGGAAGGACAAACGCTTTGACGGTTGGTATCGAGTGATCCAGATCGGTCATCAGGTTATACACCTCGGAACCCGGTTGGTTCAGCAAGGCATACAGCCATCCAAGAACCGGAAAAATCAGCATTCCCGCGAGCGGCATAAAACGTTTATAACGTTTTGTCATAATGGTATGCAATTGAATATTCCCCTTTCAAAAACAATTAACGTGATTAATCATAAAATAATGAGCATGAAGATGCAATCGTGAATAATTGCAAACATGCTGAATTATACGACATTTATGTTAAAAAATAACAACAAAGATATTAACTGTTACCTGCGTAAGCGGTTGTTTGCTCGAAAGTGCCGATTCTTAGGTTTACGACTGAACCGCTTGCCCTTATTCCGGTTGATAGGATAGTCACTTCTTTCCTGCGACAATGATGCTATAATTAGTTGTAATTCAATAACGGGAAGGGGAATACATAATGAAAAAATCAATTAAACCGTTTGTGATCGGAACTCTTTTCGGTTCTTTGCTCACTGTATCTTCCGTCGCATTTGCCGACGACGGGATCCAGGCAATCAAGGCGCTGCTTAACAACAACGCAAAAATCACCGTGAATGGGAAAGCGTCTTCATTAACCAATCCGACTTTGTCCTATGAAGGGAAAACGTATGTTTATATTAAGGACATCGGCAAGCTGGTCGGCGCCACCGTCAGCTGGAACGCGAAGCAGAAAACCGTCGAAATCAAAACAAACGCTTCGACAGTCTCCGGGCAAACGGCCGCATCCAAAATTATCGCAACCTACCAGGGCGGTATAGTGACGGATAAGGAGTTCAATAAATATGCGAGGTTCTTCAGCATCGTGAATCCGCAAACCTCAGCTTACATGGGCGATCCGCAGATGAAGGAGCAGTTCCTGCGTGAATATATCGGTTATAAACTGTTGTATGCTAAGGTCGCGGAGAAAGTGATGACGAAGGAAGAGGAAGCGAAGATGAACGAGTTTCTCGGGCAGGTTAAGACATATTTAAGTCAGGCTCCCGAGATTAAAGCGGCCGCAGACAAGGAAGGCTTGTCCGAAGGCGACTTCAAGCACTTCTACATGATGATCACAGGCGCAATGAATGATATCGAGAGCAAAGTGACGGATGCCCTCATACAGGCGGAATTCGAGAAAACGAAGGCCGATTATAATGTTGTTTCGGTAAGGCATATCCTTGTCTCCACAACCGATCCGCAAACCGGCAAGCAGCTGCGGACGGATGAAGAGGCTCTGACTCGCGCACAGAAAGTAAAAGGGCTCCTGGATGCAGGCGGAGATTGGAATGTCCTAGCCAAAGAATATTCCGATGATCCCGGCTCGAAGGATAGTGGCGGGTTGTATGAGGATCAGCAATCCAAGCTTTGGGTAACCGAGTTCAAGGACGCTGCAAACACGCAGCCTGTAGGCAAAACAGGCGATCCGGTGAAATCCGCCTTCGGTTATCATGTCATGAAGGTGGAGAAGCGGGTTTCCAAGACGTTCGATCAATTGTCGGCGGGCGACCAGCTGCAAATCAAGCAGTCGATCGCATCGAGGATTTTGAATGATTTTATGACAAACGAGCTGCCCGGGAAAATAACCAAAATCGATCTGACGTAATTGGGATCACGGCAATAAATTTGTGGAGGTGCAAAGATCCAAGCCGATATGCAGGATAACAAATGTAAGGTCAAGAGAACCGGCGTTATAGTCCGCTTCGAGCCGGATACCGCTGTGCTGGTAATCGATGATAAGGAGATTCATGTTCCTTCGGCAAAAGTGAGCCCAGGCGTGAAAGAAGGCGACGAGGTTATGTGGACTGGAGGCGAGTGGTGCGTGTCATCTCCATCCGGGTAAGGAGTAGGTACGGGATCATCTGATTCCGAATTTCCTTACAAGGAGGAAATCGCATGAATACGATGAAAGAATCCGAGCTTGGACAGCTGAAGGATAAGCTTCTGGAAGAGAAGCGCCAATTGGAAAATCATTTCAGTTTGAGCGGGGATTCCGAGGAGCTTGGAACGATGACGGATTCAACCGGAGAGCTTTCCTCCTATGACAACCATCCAGCGGAAATTGCTACCGAGACAAGCGACCGGGAACGCGATATGGCAATTGACAAAGTGATTGAGCTTAAGCTTGATGAAGTGAACCTGGCGCTTGAAAGGATAGATAAAGGAACCTACGGCCGCTGCGAGGTGTGCGGAATTCCGATTCCGTCCGAAAGGCTGCAGGCTATTCCGTCCACTTCATATTGCAAGAATCATACGCCTGACCGAAATATTGCCGAAGATCGGCCCGTTGAAGAACAAGTTATGACGCCGCCTCCTTCGGGAGCGGGAATAAACCGCCAGCGGCATGCCGGCCGTTTCGACGATGCCGACGCCTGGAAATCGCTCGAGAGCTATGGAGATTCGGATTCCGGAGGCAGCGATACGAAAGAAGGCTAAAGGCTTTCCGTTGTAGTGCAGTGTAATGCAGCCGCGCCGCTGCAGGTTTGTTTCTCGCATATTTTTCGCTGGAGGGAAATGTCATGGATAAAATAAAGATCGGCATTATAGGCACCGGTTTTTCTGCGGGTTTCCATCTGGAAGCGCTCCGGCGGCTCCCTCATGTGGAGGTTGTTGCAATTGCGGGGAGTACGGTCGCTAAAGCAGAGGCGACAGCTGCACGTTATGCCATCCGCAAAGCATACGGCTCGTGGGAAGCTCTAATCCATGATGACGAAGTGGAATCGGTCCATAATTGTACGCCAAACGACCTTCATTTCGAGATTAACTCGGAAGCGCTTCGGCTCGGCAAGCATATATTGTCCGAAAAGCCTTTGGCGATTGACAGCAAGCAATCAGCAAAGCTCGTCGCGCTCGCTGAAGCGAGCTCCGTCGTTAGCGGCATCTGCTTTAACTACCGTCACTTTCCGCTTGTCGCGGAAGCGAAAAGGAGAATAATGTCGGGCCGTTCCGGCAGGATCAATCTGGTAACGGGCGGTTACTTACAGGACTGGCTCCTGGAGGAGACGGACTATAATTGGCGGTTGTTTCCCGAGCGCTCCGGACCTACCCGGGCGATCGCAGATATCGGTTCGCATTGGTGCGATCTTATTCAGCATCTGACGGGAGATAAGATCGCCCAAGTGTTCGCGGATCTGAAGACGGTGCATCCTGTACGCAAGATGCAAAGTGAAGAAAGCGGAAACGGCGAATATACCGGATTTCCCGTCCGCACCGAGGATTTCGGCACTGTACTTGTGCATTTTGCAAGCGGGGCCCACGGTGTGTTTACCGTATCGCAAGTAAGCGCAGGCCACAAGAACAAACTAACCTTCGACATTGCCGCCGCCAACGAATCGCTGCGCTGGGATCAGGAGAAGCCAAACCGGTTGTGGCTCGGGCGCCGGGGGCAGGCGAACAGGGAGATAGGTACGGATCCTACGGAGCTCTCAGAGGAGGCCGCCGCAATGGTTCATTATCCCGGCGGCCACGAGGAGGGGTGGCCGGACGGTGTCAAGAACTTATTCATTGATTTCTACGATACCGTCTCCCGGCGTCATCTGGGAGGCGATGAGGAGAAGCCGAAGACCTTTGCATCATTTCGAGACGGGCATTATATTGTCCTCATTAATGAGGCGATCGCTCAGAGCCATTCCAGGAAGGTGTGGGTGAATGTAAACGATACCCTCGATAGTCCTGATTCCAAGTAAAACTGATTCCCGCGTAAAAATATCTTCTACCCGGCATCGCTTCCCGGCGGCAAATCGGGCTTGGATTAACGATGTTCTCAGGCCTAACGTACTGAAAACCGGCTGTTCCTTCGAATGCTTATAGTCTGCGATTACTGCAGGTGACAGGATAAGCTTGGAGGCAAACATATGAAACCGGTTATTAATAAGCGGTCAAACAGTGGAAGAGCATGGAACAGGATTATTATTAGCGCAATATTGGCAGCGAGTTTATTAAGCCTCTTGGCTTGGGCGGTATTCCGCTTGTTGGTGGCGGGGCAGGATATAACGCGGCTCGACAAGCCGCTGCCGGCTGCAACCATTATCTATGACCAGAAGGGGAAGGAAGCGACCCGGATTTCACTTAATTCCTTCGAGCCCGTAAGCTATGACAGCCTGCCGAAGCAATTGGTTGACGCGGTTGTCGCGGTTGAGGATAAACGATTTTTCGAGCATGACGGGATGGATATATGGGGGATTATACGTGCGCTGTTTACAAATTTGACGAACGGGAGAACCGTTCAGGGAGCAAGTACGGTTACCCAGCAGTTGGCCAAAAACGTCTTTTTGTCCCAGGAGCGAACCTGGTCGAGGAAATGGAACGAAGTTCTGCTGGCCAAAAAAATCGAGGAACACTATAGTAAGCCTGAAATCATGGAAATGTATTTGAACCGGATTTATTTCGGTGAAGGGGCTTGGGGAATCAAGCGGGCCGCTGCAGTTTATTTCGGCAAGCCGGTCAATCGGCTCAGCCTTGCCGAGTCCGCTATGCTGGCGGGCATCGTCAAGGCGCCTTCAGCACTATCGCCGTATAAAAACCCGGAGAAGGCCAGGGAACGCCGTAACATCGTGCTTCAGCTTATGAAGGAGCAGGGCAAAATCAGCCCGGATATGTTCGATAAGGCAGTTCGGGAACCGGTTAAGCTTCAAGGGTCCAGACCCGATCGCGGCGAAGCGGTCAAATATCCTTACTATGTGGATCAGATCGTACGCGAAGCCTCGCTTAAGTATGGCATGACCGAAAATGAGGTGCTTCATGGAGGGCTGCGTATCTATACCACCCTGGATACGAAAATGCAGCAGGCGGCCGAACGGGTTTATGCACAGGAAGCATTGTTCCCCGAGAGCACGGCGGATCAGCTTATCCAAAGCGGCGCCGTTCTGGTCGATCCGCGCGACGGCGGTATCAAAGCGCTAATTGGAGGACGGGGCAAGCAGCCTTTTCGCGGATTTAACCGGGCCGTCCAGCTTAAGCGTCAGCCCGGCTCTACCATGAAGCCGATTTCGGTATACACGCCCGCCTTCGAACAAGGCTATAGCCCGGGCGATATACTGCTGGACGAGCCGATTAATATCGGAGGGTACCAGCCGAAAAATGCGGGAGGAGCTTATCATGGCGAGGTATCGATTTATGAGTCGATCGTACATTCGTACAACGTACCGGCTGTCCGCTTGCTGAACGATATCGGCATCGACGCGGGTATGGAAGCTTCAGAACGGTTCGGTATCCGGCTTACCGATGCAGACCGGACGCTGGGTCTTGCTTTGGGCGGCTTGCAGGAAGGCGTATCGCCTCTGGAGATGGCAGAGGCATTCGGCGCATTTGCCAATAACGGTACCCGGATGCCGGCTCATTCGATTGTCCGAATCGAGTCCGCCGATGATGAGATTCTGGCAGAGGCAGATCACGACGCGGGATTGAAAGTGACGGAACCGTCCGTTGCCCATACGATGACGTCAGTGCTTCAAGGCGTTGTCAGGGAAGGTACCGGCGAGGCTGCTGCCCTGCCTGATCGACCGGTTGCCGGCAAGACGGGAACGACGGAAATGCCGGGTTCAGGCGGACAGGGGGCCAAAGACAACTGGTTCGTGGGGTATACCCCGCAGCTTGTCGGAGCCGTGTGGCTGGGATACGATCATACGGATGGGGGTCATTATTTGACGACAACCTCCAAAGCGGCAGCGGCGGTTTTCCAGGCATTGATGACTGAGGCGCTTAAGGATGAGCCTGTTCTCGCTTTTCCTCAATCGAAGGCCGCCCAAGCCGGCAAAGACGATGAACGCGGGAATTATGACTCGAAGGAAGAGAAATGGAAACCGGACAAAGACCGCGGGAAGAAAGACGATGATAATAAGGAGTCGGGAGAAGACAAGCATGAAAAGCGGAAAGACAAGGAGAATGGCAAGAAGGAAGGAAAAGGAAAAGATTGACAGCCAGAAGAGTGTGAGATAAATTGTGCTGTAACTTAATTCAGCCAAAGAGCAGGATGATAATATGAATGGGAACAAGGTCAAGCTTCTCTCGATCTCCGGTATAAGCCGACAGCTGTGATCAGTGCCTCACCTTCGCCAACAGGCGGAGAGAAGGCACACGCTTCGCTTCTGTTAACGCTCATGATGGAATAGTCACGGATCCGGAAACGGAAGCTTAGTGAACACATTGATCGGCTGTCAATTCCCCGGGTGCTTGTAATTAGTAATTAAATATTCAAATTTCGATGCGTACAGCTTGCAGCGTACTCCGCAGGACCTCTGCCATAATATTGTAGCCCAGTACATTGGGATGAAGTCCGTCTGAGGCTAGCTCAGAGCGCAATGTTCTTCCGTCCGGACCTGTCATATACGAATGGTAGTCAACGTAAACCGCTTGTTCTTTGACTGCAAGGAGCCGCAGTCCTTGGTTTATTTGATTTATCAGCTCATTGCGTAGGGCAACGCTGTTGTCCCGGCAGGAAAGCAGCGGCTCGTACGTAAAGCATGGAATTCCTCTTCCGGTTGGTAAATTCGATCCGATGATCGGGATAATACCGATTGCTTTTGCCAGTCGGATCATGCGGCAGAAGTCTGATATCGTCCCTTGGAAAATATCTTCGGGCGTCGTTCTCTCCCAAGGCTCAAATGCATCCAGCCTCCACGTATTGTTCGTGCCTCCCATAATATGCACAAATTTCGGTTTCAATTGCAGAACATCTGCGGCAAACCTTCTTACCATATGTGCTGTTATATCACCTGAAATACCCCGGTTCACTACGTAATCTCCAGCTCGTCCGAAGTACGTCTGCAAGTCCCAAAATTCCGTTATCGATTCTCCGATAAACAGAAATTGTACAGGCATTCTATGATAAACAATTTGCTCGTTCCAGGCATCGTAAGTGTGGCGCATACGATCCGCGGGAGCTGCAATGGCGAAGTTTCCCGGCCGAATAGTGGGCATATCCGTATTCAATGACATAAGTGTCCCTTCCTTCGCATTGATTAGTTCCGTTTCGGTCCCCAATAAACAGACTATGTGTTTTTAAAAGACTGTATGAATCGCAGATCAATTATTAAAATCCGGACCTCTGTAACCATTTTGCAACAATTTGGACAGATAGATCGTTTATAGTTTATATCAGAATCGGGAAGGAGCCCTTTACGTGAAAAAAACAACGCTAGGCGCAACGATATTCGTTGTCTGTCTTTCTATATCCTTTATGTCTGCGTATGCAACCGACAATGGAGGCGGTAAGCCCGCTGCGACTAAACCGGTGACGGAGACAGCCTATATCGACCACATGGACGTTAAGGATGGGAAATTGTTCATTGATACGGATTATATTGATTGGTATGAGGGGAAAGAGGCGGATAAAGTCTTTCTTGAGCATGAGGGGGATTCCGGTCTGGATGGGGCTCCGGACGGCTACTACATAGTCAACGACAGCACCCGGCTGCGCTCATTCGAAGTGGCGCCGGATGCACAGATACTGATGCAAATCTATGATCATTCGGGAAATCCGGAAGATGTGAATGTGGCTTGGAATGAACCCGTTTCAACGGCAAAATTCAAAGAAATCTATCGCAACAACAGTCTGCTTGACATAAGCGATTATCCGTTTCATCTGGAGATTAAAGACGGCGTAGTGGTGAAAATCGTGCAGCAATATATTCCTTAAACCGCCTTTCTCAATGGCGGTTTTCTTTTGTTTACAAATGTAAAAGAAAACATGAGCTCCACGCGCATTATGCCGCACTTTGTTACATACCGCTCGTATTGGTTAGAGGCACTCATGAGGACAAATAAAAAACCGATACCGTAGGGGCATCAGTTGAATTCGAAATAGGTTTATGTTATTATGATAGGTAACATTTAATAGATAAAATTTGTAACAATCAAATTAATCATATCACGGACTTCTTTTTTTGTCAATAAAGAAAGTCGAAAGCAGTACGGTATTTCATTGGAACCCGCATTAATCGGGCGAAGGAGCTGCGGATATGGAAAATGAACGTGATGATAAAGCGCTTAATCTTGAAGCTGAATTTTCATTGCCTGCTGGAATCAATATGGATGACCCGGTGAGAATGTATCTAAAGGAAATCGGACGCGTACAGCTGCTCTCATCCGAGGAAGAAGTGGAACTGGCAGTCAGAATCAGCAACGGCGATCCAGAGGCGAAGCGGAGGCTCGCTGAAGCCAATCTGCGTCTTGTCGTCAGCATAGCAAGGCGTTATGTGGGGCGCGGTATGCTGTTTCTCGATTTGATCCAGGAAGGTAATATGGGATTGTTCAAGGCTGTAGAAAAATTCGATCATTCAAAGGGATTTAAATTCAGCACGTATGCCACATGGTGGATTCGTCAGGCAATTACCCGGGCGATTGCCGATCAGGCCAGAACGATCCGCATTCCTGTGCATATGGTGGAAACGATCAATAAGTATACCCGTATATCCAGACAGCTCCTGCAATCGCTTGGACGCGAGCCGACTCCGGAAGAGATCGCGCAAGAAATGCAGCTTGGCACCGATAAAGTTCGGGAAATCATGAAAGTTGCCCAGGAACCGGTTTCGCTTGAAACGCCGGTCGGCGAAGAAAGCGATTCTAAGCTTGGCGATTTCATCGAAGACCACGATGCTCTTGCTCCAATGGATGCCGCAGCGTTTCAACTGCTTAAGGAACAGCTCCGTGATGTCCTGGATTCACTTACGGAGCGGGAGGAGAACGTGCTGCGCCTTCGGTTTGGGCTGGATGACGGACATACGCGAACGCTTGAAGAGGTGGGCCGGGTATTCGGCGTTACCCGCGAAAGAATTCGCCAGATTGAAGCGAAAGCATTACGGAAGTTAAGGCACCCGAGCCGGAGCAAACGGCTGAAAGATTTTCTGGACTAATGAAATCATTCATCATCAACACGTTATCAGGAAGATTATAGTGTAATATTCGATCGGGAATTTGTTAGAATAAGGAATAAGTATAACAGATCCCGATCGGAGGAAATTTCTTGAGAAGCTCCCATTTTCGCTTGTCCGAGGATAATCTTTATGTTTATAAATGGGAACCGTACGAAGCGGACCGGAGCGTCGGCATTATTCAATTGGTTCACGGTTCCTGCGAGCATGGAGGCCGATATGAAGATTTCGCCCGCTATCTGACAGAGCAGGGATACATCGTCTACGCAAGCGATCTTAGAGGTCATGGCAAATCGGCTGCCAATTCGGCGGATCTCGGCTATTTTGGAGAGCGGGACGGCTGGAACAAAATGGTTGCAGACCTTGGTCTAGTAACGAGGCGTGCCGGGGAAGAACACCCCGGCTTGAAAATCATTATGTTGGGCCATAGTATGGGGTCTTTCCTCGCACGTCATTATGCAACTCTGTTCGGCAGTGAAATCGATGGACTCATATTGGTGGGAACTGCCCACCAGTCGAGGTTCCTTCTAAAAATGGCGAAGCTTCTTGCGCTTATTGAAATTCGAGTCTTTGGAATCAGGCATCGAAGCACCTTTTTAACCAGATTGTCATACGACACGTTCAACAATCGGATCGTACCGGCCAGGACCAAGCAGGACTGGCTTACTCGTGATGAAGCGGTTGTAGACCGTTTCATAGAGGACAATTGCTGCGGTTTTGTCTTAACGGCCGGTGGCTTTCGGGATATGTTTAACGGGCTGCTCTATATTACCGACCCGGTCAACATAAGGCGTACGAGAAAGGATTTGCCGATTTTCTTATTATCCGGACAGGAAGACCCCGTTGGCTCCTACGGTAAAATGGTGCGAAGGGCTTACGACCGGTACCGGACTGCAGGCGTTTCCGATCTTCAAGTAAAGCTGTATAAAGAAATGCGCCATGAATTGCTGAATGAAAGAGGCAGGGAACAAGTCTACTGCGATATCTTGGAATGGGTAACGGGTAAGCGGGAATCGAATAATAAATAGTGAGTAATGAACAGCCCTCCGGTATTTCGTACCGGAGGTTTTTTCATTCACGGCAAGTAGCAGTCTTTCAAGCTTTAATGAATAGTTCGAAGAAAATAATGGTAGCCTAACGGTATTGGGCTCACTACAACCGCTGTGGGAAGGAGGGAATTGCATGTCGTTATGGCGGTTTCTTATTGAGAAACAGAAGAACTGGAATCGACCTGGATCCGCGTCCGGCTCCGGATCGGCAAAGCCGCAAAAACAACCGCCGAATCAGATTATGGAAAGTCTCGGGGATGAAGTGACCGGGGACTCCGTAGACGCTTTAATCGCATTCTTGCAAGATTTGCTGAGCGGAAGTCAAGATTTCGTCATTCGCGAGTTTGACGTAATGGGTCAATACCGGGCTGCTATATTCTACTTCTACAGCTTGTCCGATTCAGTGATGCTGAACGAGGAGATTCTGCAGCCCCTGATGGGGGCTTACGGGCAACCGCAAGAAACGGATCGGATAGAGATCAAAGTAACCAAAAGGTCCATAATGATGAAGCTTCTGCCCTTTTGCTCTGTAAAAACAACCTCCAGTCTTGCCGATATGGTGGATGCCCTTATTAAAGGGACCACAATCATTGCTGTTGACGGATTAGATGTAGTGTTTCTGACGGGGGACCGCAGCGTTGAGAAACGCTCAATCGACCAGCCGCCCACCGAACAGGTTGTACAAGGCCCGCGTGAGGGATTCATCGAGCACCTGGACAGTAACCTTGGATTAATCCGGTATCGCCTGTAGACGCCGGATTTGCACATTCGCATATCTCCGATCGGGCGTGTCAGCAAAACTAAGGTTGCGATTTGTTACTTGGAGGGGATAGTAAATCCCAGTCTGGTTAAGGAAGTCGAAAACCGATTATCGAGGGTCGATATCGACGCAATTCTGGATGCCGGTTATCTGGAGCAATGTATCGAGGACAACTATTTATCACCGTTTCCTCAAGTGCAGTATACGGAAAAACCGGATAAAGTCGCTGCCAATCTGTTGGAGGGAAGAGTTTCCATCCTCGTGGACGGTACACCGTTCGCGATGATCGTTCCCCGCTCTATTCAGCCAATTTTACCAAGTCACCGAAGATTATGCGTCCCGGTTTCTGCAGGGAAGCTTCATTCGTTTGGTTCGTGTGATCGCTCTTGTGTTCTCATTGATCTTCCCGTCGCTTTACGTGGCGATCATCTCGTATAATCCCGAATTAATTCCGACAGAGTTTGCCGTGGCGGTAGCCGGAGCTAGAGCCGGCGTTCCGTTTCCGTCGTTTATTGAAGTGCTCATTATAGAAATTTCCATGGAAGTTCTCCGCGAAGCTACGATTCGTCTGCCGCAGCAGGTTGGCGGGGCATTGTCCATTGTCGGCGTACTGGTTGTCGGACAAGCGGCGGTTTCAGCCGGTTTTGCGAGTCCTATTACAGTTGTTGTGATCGCGCTGACCACGATCGGTTCTTTCGCGACGCCCGCTTATAATGCGGCTTTTGCCTTAAGAATGCTTAGATTTCCGCTCATTATCCTTGCAGGCATGTTCGGACTGTACGGAGTAATGGTCGGCCTGATTCTGATCGGCAACCATATGTTGGCTTTAAAATCGTTCGGCGCTCCGTATTTAAGCCCGGCTGTTCCGGGAGACTTTCAAGGTATGAAGGACTTGGTCATTCGTGCACCTATTTGGTCAATGAAGAAGAGACCTGCCATTCTGCGTTCCCCTAATCGCATCCGCATGGGGGATCAGACCAAACCAAACCCCAGGAAGCAGTCGGATCCACTGGATCCCGGAAGAAACCGGCATTCAGGCAAAGGAGAGGATCAAATTGGAAATGCGCCAAATCACAGCGATTCAAACGGCGGCGATACTCATTAGCACCATCATTGGAGTCGGAGTTCTTGCACACCCCCGATTGGCCGTACTTGCAGCAGATACCGGAGCTCCTATCGTGACAGTGCTGGGAGCTCTTCTTGGTATAGCGGGACTGTCTCTGGTTACGATACTGGGTGTCCGTTTTCCACAAAAATCAATTGCACAATACAGTGAAATGATATTGGGAAAGTGGATCTCCCATCTTGCCAGCTTTTGCATTATCCTATTCTTCGCTGAGCTGACCGCGCTTGCATCGCGTGAATTCGGCGAGGTGGTCGTCACTTCCGTACTCAAACAAACGCCCATAGAAGTGACGGTTATTGTCATGCTGCTGCTTGCCGCAATGATCGCAAGAAAAGATATCAGAACGTTCGCTTATGTCCATTTATTTTATTTGCCATTTATTATATTGCCTGGCCTCGTGATCGTAACGCTATCTTTGAAAAATGCCAGAGTATTAAATTTGTTGCCGGTTTGGGGTGCCGGCCCTGACGGCGTGTTCTCGGGAATACTAACCATCGCCACCTTGTTTCAAGGATCTTTCATAATGACCTTGGTCATCCCTTTTATGCGCCAACCCCGGAAAGCGTACATATCGGCATTCTGGGGTTGGCTAATTGCGGGAGGTTTCTATGTGCTCATCGTTATTGCGACGGTGGCGGTTTTCGGAACGGAAGAAATCAAGCTGATGCTATGGCCTACGCTGGAATTAGCCAAAGCAACCTCGCTTCCGGCAAATATATTGGAGAGACTGGACGCCGCCTTTCTGGCAGTCTGGGTCACCGCAGTGTTTACGACACTTTTTTCCAGCTACTATTTGACGATGAAAACCATGACTCAGCTGCTGCATTTGCGCGATCATCAGATGTTTTCGTATTTTATTCTTCCGTTTATCTTTTTGCTCGCCATGCTCCCGCAGAGTGTGCTGCAATTGTACGAGATTATTGAGATTGTCGGTCGAATTGGCCTCATTATCACGATTGGCTATCCCAGCTTGCTGCTTGCAATTGCTCTCATCCGTAAACAAAGGGGTGAACCGAATGCCGGGTCCGAAGAGAGTTAAGACGATCCTTTTGTTGCTGCTTCTGGGCTTAACGTTTCCTCTTCTGGCTGGCTGCTGGGACAGGCTTGAGATTGAAGAACGGGCTGTAATCCTCGCTATCGCTATTGACAAAGCAGCAGGAAAGGAGGGCCTCCAGGAAAGCGAAGTATCTCATATAAAAGGTGCAATACCGGCCCCTGATACCGGCCAAATCCGTCTTACAGCCCAAATAGCGGTTCCGGGGCGTATTCCTCTGGGACCGGGTGAAGGCGGCGGGGGAAGTTCCTCGCAGAAACCTGTTTGGGTTCTATCCGCAACCGGACATTCGATTGATGACGCGATGATGGTATTGCAGCAGGAGCTCGCCGACAGGATTTTTCTGGGGCATCTGCGCGTTATTATCGTCTCGGAACAAGTTGCCCGCAGAGGGATGGGGGATATAAACGATTATTTGCGGCGTAATCCGGAGGTGCGGCGGCTCGCTTGGTTAGCCGTCTCGCGTAGAAACGCGGGTGAGATGATGAAAGCGGCTCCGCAGCTGGAGAGAGTACCGGGTCTGTATTTGATGGCCATGTTTGATCATGCCGTGCAGATGGGCAAGTATCCAAACGAATTTATCGGCGTATTTTGGAGCAAGGCTTCAAGCAAAGGAGTTGAACCGATACTCCCTGTGCTGGAGATCAAGGATAGCGGAAACATCGAAATAAAAGGGCTGGCTTACTTCAAAAAAGATAAACTCGTCGGGACTTCAAAACCTTTGGAAATCGGCCTATACATGGCTTTAACCAATGTGCACCGCGGTGGATATACCGGATTCGTTCCTATGCACGGTTTGGCTCCCTCTATCATGGTTAGATCCACACACAGGAAAACGCTGACGAAGGTTTACTTCAAAGATGGAGAACCGCGTGTGAATGTACATATATTTCTCGAACATAACGTTGAAGAAAATATACTGGAGTCCTTCCCTATCGATAAACAAAGAGATTTGGATGAAATTGCTGAGCGGGATTCGGCTTTGGTTAAAGAAGCGGCTGCTGCCCTTATTAAGGAGACACAGAAGGCAGGCTCGGATATTTTCGGCTTTGGGGAGCATTTTCGGGCCAAAATGCCAGGCTATTGGAACCGGCACGTCCGGACGAAAACGAACTGGGAGGAGATTTATAAAGATTTGCCGATCAACGTCCATGCTACCGTGCGCATGCGGCGAGTCGGGATGAAAGCCAAATAAAAAGAAAAGCGGTGGGAAGGATCATGTTTCAGCAGAACATCGGTTACCTTAATTTCATCGTACTCATATTCGTCTGTTCGGGATATTTAATCCTGCGGGTGGATGTGAAACATTATACTAAAGCGAATTTGGTGCAGGAGGGGAGACTCGCCCGTTTCTTAGGTTGGACGAACATCAGCTTAGGAATCACGGTCTTGGTTTTCTCGATTATCTCCTCAGTGGTTGCTTCGTTAATGTAACGGGGGATTGGTCCTCGCGCCTGACCCTTGCAGGGTACAGATATAATTCTAGTCAAGGCGCGAAGGTGAGGATGAATACTTATGCCGGTTACTGAATTAAATCGAGATAAGACCTTTATCGATAATTTCCTGCTCAAATTCGTTCGCGTATTTGCCCATGCAGTTGCAGTAGTAGTCCTTGCGGCAAATCGGGCAGGGAACATTGAGCAGACGATTGACGCCGATTATTTTCCAATCCGGATTTTTACTGTAAATAAGCCGGCACTGCGTGTTGTCCGACAGCGTTGCCACAAAATGATAAAGTCCCGATTCAACGTTGCTGTCCGCCACTACTAGGCTCTTGATTTGAAATTTAAGTGTCATTTGAATCTCCTGTAACCGTATTTTAAATATGCAAAGCCTTATTAAATGGATTATACCACAATTGCCACAGCGAGTTTTATATTAATTAATGACAATCTTTTTTTGTTCATAAACAGCAACAATTTCAAATGGCAGACGTCAATATATAGCGATGACTATATATTGGGGGATTAATGATGAGATTACGGAAATACACGGTCCTGCTGCTCTTTACAGTGTTGTTCTTCTCTATAATGATTGTTTCGGTTCAAGCCCAGGATGCCCGGAGAATCGGTATTTATTTGGATGGACAGGAGATTAAGAGCGACGTATCCCCGTATATTTTGCCGAAAGCCGGCGTTACTTTGGTGCCTTTGCGGGTGATAAGCGAAGGGCTTGGAGCGGGGGTGGACTGGACGCAAAGAACGAAGACCGTAACGATAAGTTGGCCGGCAACGACGATCAAGCTGACCGTCGGTCAGCCTTATGCATATGTGAAAGGAAGCCGCGCATCATTAGGAGTGCCGGTCGAATCCAGATTGGACAGGGTGATGGTACCGCTTCGATTTGTCGGTGAGCAGCTCGGTCTTAAGGTTAATTGGAATCCATCCGATTCAACGATTTCTCTTATCTCCCCCGGTGTAACTGAACCGGCGGCCGGTGACGGCGGTGAGGCGGGACGCGCAGGTCTCAGGGGGGTATGGGTCTCAACGGTGTTCAATCTGGATTGGCCTACAACCGGCTCCTATGGAAATTCGCTTAAGCAGCAGGAGGAATTCCGGAAGCTGCTGGATGATTTGCAAGCTATAGGGATGAACACGGTTTTTGTTCAAATCCGTCCCGCCGGCGACGCTTTATATCCCTCCTCGCTTGTCCCGTGGTCCAGATTCCTGACGGGAACGAGCGGGAAAGCACCGGATTACGATCCGCTTGCCTTCATGATTGATGAGACCCACAAGCGCGGAATGGAATTTCATGCCTGGTTCAATCCGTTCCGGGCAACCGAATCGAGCGCCGCAGCGAACGTTGAAAATTTGGCTGACAGCCATGTAGTGAAGCAGCATCCGGAGTGGATCGTGAATTCGAACAACAAGCTCTACATTAATCCCGGAATTCCCGCAGCGCGCCAGCATATTATCGATGCGATAATGGAAGTGGTCGATCAGTATGAGGTTGACGGCGTTCATCTCGACGATTACTTCTACCCTACTGATGCGCCGTTCAGTGACGATCTTACGTTCCGGACCTATAACGACAAACAGATAGCCGGCATTGCCGATTGGCGCAGGGACAATATCAATGAATTCGTGCGGCAGTTGGGAGAATCCATTCACAGTGCGAAACCGCAGGTCCAATTCGGTATCAGTCCATTTGGCGTTTGGCGCAACAAGGCGATGGATCCCACGGGTTCCGACACAAGGGCCAGCATTACTGCATTTGATTCGATGTATGCGGACGTGCGGACATGGGTCAAGCAGGAATGGATCGATTATGTCATCCCGCAAATTTATTGGAGTTTCTCGTTTGACAAGGCACGTTATGACACATTGGTCGATTGGTGGGCCAATGAGGTACGGGGCACGAATGTGAAGCTCTATATCGGCCATGCTGGATATAAGCTTGGCACATCCGAAGCAGGATGGCAAAGCGCACAGGAACTCATCGACCAACTCCAGTATAGCGCCGCACTTGTTCCCGAAGTAAGCGGAGATGTATTCATCAGCGCCAAGGATTTAAGGAAAAATCCTCTCGGGCTGATTGAAGCGCTCCAAGCGTATTACAAACTGAAATAAGAAGAATGGGCTGCCGATGTCCGGGAAACCGCTGTTAACAGGGTCTTCGGATCGGCAGCCTTTGAAGAAAGAAGCTTGATACGCCGGGATCTGAAAAACCGAATCAGACAGCTTCGTCTTGAGACGCGTTCCGTTGCGGTTTGATTAACCGCGCATTTCCGAGCAGGATGCTTGCAATCAGACTGATTCCGACAAAGACCGCACCGAGCAGGAACAATTGCGCAAGCGAGCGGCTGAACAGGTTCTCTAGTGTCAGCAAAGCTTCCCCAGTGAGGGCTGCGCGTCTGCCGCTGTCCAGAAGGGCTTGCGTATCTGTTCCCGACATTCTCCGGGTCAGCAGCCAGCCGAATACGCTGACACCGATCGTCCCGCCAATGGACCGGAAAAATTGCGAGGAGGAGGAGGCAGTTCCGCGATTATGCGTATCTACCGCGGTTATCGCGGCGGTGCCGAGCGTCGGATAAACAGCCCCCATCCCAAGACCGGTGATGATCAAGTACAGAACAATTTCAAATATCGTCGTGTCTGCGGTCATTTGACTGAGAAGGATAAAGCCTGCCGCCATCATGGCAATGCTTGGTACGAGAATGGTACGATAGGAAGCTTTACCCATTAAACGCCCTCCGGCATTCGAAGTGATAACCGTAGAGAGCATGAGGGGAGTTAATATATAGCCGGCGACGGAAGGACTGACCCCGATTACGCCTTGTACGTACAATGGAATGTAAGCGATCGCGCCAAACAGGCCCGCGCTTACGAAAAAACCGGCGATATTTCCGAATGCGATAGTGCGTATCTTGAACAGACGGAGTGGGACAATCGGTTCTTTCGCCTTCGTTTCAATCCATAGAAAAAGTGTTAGAAATACTGCTCCGCTGCCGAGCAATCCGGTAATTTGCGGTGATTCCCAGGCATAATGTGCACCGTCTCCGCTTCCGGCCATTACCAAAGCCAGCAATAAAGAAACGACAGCTGCACACAACGTGATGGCGCCAGACCAGTCGATGATTCGTTTCTCGTGACTCTTACTCTCCTTCAATGCCATTCCCACGATGAAGAGAGCGGGAATTCCGATCGGAAGGTTAATAAAAAATATCCATCCCCAATTCAAATATTCGACAACAAACCCTCCGACAGTCGGGCCGCATATACTGGATATCGCGAACACGGCTCCGAACAAGCCTTGGAATTTGCCGATTTTCCCTGGAGGGTATATATCGGCGACGATGGCAAAGGCAACCGGCATTAAGGCTCCGGCACCAAGGCCTTGAATTCCTCTGAAAACAATCAATTCGGTCATATTACCGGCAAAGCCGCATAGAGCGGAGCCGATCAGAAACAGGGTCAGGCCGGTCATATAAATCCTTCTGCGTCCGAACAAATCGGCCATCTTGCCGTAAATCGGCATTGTTGTTGTTGAAGCCAGCATATAGACGGTAAAAACCCAGCTGTACAGATTAAGTCCGTTCAGCTTGTTGATAACGGTCGGCATAGCCGTAGACACGATGGTTTGATCGATAGACGAGAGGACCAGTCCCATTAATAATGCGCTCGTAATCAAGCCGGCCTTCGGTTGTTCAATTGACACCTTTATACACTCCCTACATATTGGAATCACTTACAGGGGATTGACACTCTGCAGGCCTGCAAAAGCGGTATTAAAAATATAAGGGAAAATTAAAAAAAAGAATAGACTGTTTCCGAACGGTGAGTTATTCTATAGCTAGAGTATGCCCCGAATGAAATCTCTCCGTATCTGACTATTTCTAGTCGGATACGGAGTTTTTTGTTTCAAGTTGATTTTTTCCAATATTTTATGAATAAAAGACGGCCTAGTCATAGAAAATATAATGTAATTCCAGTTTTTTCAGTTCAAGAAAGGGGGCAAGCAATGGGGGAAGACGCAAACTATAACCGGAACCGGCACGATGGGAGCGACAATAACGGCCAAAGCAGCTCCGAGGTGCACGGCGGCGAATTTAGAAAAGGCCGTCTCAGCCAGTTCAAGAACAACAATCCGACCGGTGAAGAAATTCCAAACGAGTTTATTAACAAGGAAGAAAATGAGCAGAATTGAAAACTAGAAAACAAACGGAGGCTACATAATGGCTGCACATTTAGGCGCTCATGAGGTAATGGAAGTACACGAGATATTAACGGAAGCAATTAACACGGCAAATCATTTTCAACTGCTGCGTCCCTACGTGAAGGACCAGCATCTTGCACAGCTGCTCGATCATCAGCTTCAGTTTTTGACGCAGGAATACAATAGTACGGTTCAACTGCTTCAGCAACAAGGCGCAGGCCAGGCGGTCACTTATCAGTCGCCCCGTAATGTTTCGCCGACTTACGGACTCGACCATCCCGCTCAGCATAGACCGGTCTCCGGAATCAATGAGTTGAATGATCGCGACGTGGCGAGCGCAATGCTGAGCTGTCATAAAAATGGCGCCGCGAAAAAAATGATGGGCGCGTTGGAATGCGCGAACCCGCAGCTTCGCCACACGCTCCAGCAAGGAGCCATCAATTGCGCGGAGCAAGCCTATGAAGTATGGGGCTATATGAATCAGAGAGGCTATTATCAAGTCCCTACGATGAAAGAAGTGACGACAGATACAGTCCTGAGCGCATATGCTCCATCTGGAGCGATGCAGGCTAATCAACAGATGCAGGCAAATCAACAGATGCAGGCAAATCAACAGATGCAGGCAAATCAACAGATGGCTCCGTTTAACATGCAGTAAGCCGGGAGCTTATAAGAAGAGACGTTCCTCGCGGAACGTCTTTTTTTGTTGCGAGCCTGTCCGGGATGATTTACTTGGTTCCTCCAATGGTAGTAAACTTATAGTTGCGCATAAGCGGCGGATTATTAATCGGGGGAAGGTGGGTCACATGAGAGTACACCGGTTTATCATTAATGCTAATATTCAGCGAAGCGATCTGACAGAAATCTCGGCAAAATCCTCACGGTTTATCTCAGATATCAGAATGGAATATACGAATGAAGACGGCCTGGAATGCTTCGTGGATGTGAAGAGCCTGCTTGGCATGCTGCTGCTGCCCATCAAAACCGGCACTGCTATTCGTTTAGTAACCAAAGGGAAAGACGAGGAAGAAGCGCTGGATTATATATATAAGCTGTTTGAGGCATACGTTTAGACGTTATTACGGCTGCTGCACCCTCAGCGGAAGAGAATACGGGTAAAGGATGAGTGAATCATGTTTAGAATTCTTATTGTTGAAGACGACAAGGGGCTTGTCAGCTTGCTCGAAGAGCATTTGCATAAATTCGGCTATACAACTCAAGCGGTGGTTAATTTTGAGAAGGTGCAATCCGAGTTTGAACAATTTGCACCTCATCTCGTCCTGATGGATATAAATTTGCCTAAGTATGACGGATATTATTGGTGCCGGCAAATTCGCGGCAGTTCCACTTGTCCTATTCTTTTTATTTCCGCACGCGAAGGGAAAATGGATCAAGTAATGGCTATTGAAAACGGGGCGGATGATTATATTACAAAGCCTTTCGACTATGAAATTGCAACAGCCAAAATTAAAAGCCTGCTTCGCCGGGCTTACGGTACATATGCGGGGACGTTTAATGAACGGTCAATTGAAGTCGAAGGATTAACACTGGATATCGAACGGCTAATTCTCTCGTTTAAGGATGCTAAAGTGGAAATCAGCCACACCGAAGCGAAAATAATGGATGAGCTGATGAAGAAGTCAGAGCGGGTGGTGAGCCGTGACCGGCTGCTGGAGAAAATATGGGATGATGAAACGTTCGTTGACGATAATACGTTGAACGTTTACGTGAACCGCGTCCGCAAAAAATTAACGACATTAAACATTAATGATGCTCTGCAAACAATTCGCGGTCAAGGGTACAGGCTGCTGCCGAACTGGGGGAGTGAATAATGAAGCTTTTCCTGCGTGAGCAGCTCCCTCTTTTTTACATATATCTTGCTCAGCTGCTTGTCATTACGCTTATATACCGGCTTGACGGCCACCGCAGCCTTGCGGTCAGCTTATATGCATGCTTGCTAAGCGGGTGCCTCTTTATAGGCTATCTAATATACCGATATCTCACGAATCGCAGTTTCTATAACCGGATGGAAAATCCGCTCGCCGGCAGTGAAGATTTTGCGGGAAATAATCAGCAAACCCCTCTGGCTGAAGGCTTACAGCATCTTCTAAAAAGCCAATTCCGTCATTATCAGAAGGATATTCTCCGCTATAGGCACAAAATCGACGATCATATTCAGTTCATAAATCAGTGGGTACATCAGATGAAAACTCCTGTATCGGTCATCCACCTAATGATTCAAAACGAAGACGAGCCGCGCCTGCATGCCATCGGCGATGAATTAGACAAGTTAAAAAAAGGGCTTGAGATGGTATTATATACAGCGCGGCTTGATGCGTTCGAGCACGACTTTGTTGTTGAAGCGCTGGACCTGGAAACTATTATACGAACCGTTACGTCAAGTCAGAAGCGGCTGTTTATCCGCAGCCGGATTTTCCCCGTTATTCGGATGGAAGGCAGGATTGGTATCGCCTCGGATGAGAAATGGCTTTCGTTCGTCATAACGCAGCTTATTACGAATGCGGTCAGATATACAGTGGAAGACAATAGAAAGATTCATTTTCACGGATATATTCATGGCGTAAACGGGGTACTGGAAATCCAGGATGAAGGCGTCGGAATTCCGGCCGGCGATCTGCCGCGCATCTTCGATCCTTATTTTACGGGTGAGAATGGACGTAATTTTCAGGAGTCGACCGGGATGGGACTTTATCTCGTTAAGCAAATATGCGGTAAGCTTGGCCACCGGGTTGAACTGGAATCAACCGCCGGGGAAGGAACGGTCGTCCGGATAATATTCAACCTTACAAAGCTGTAAGCAAATGTAATCTTGAACGATAGCTGAGCCGTACCTGGACTTATATAATCAAGACATAACGATCGTTTCAAAAAAACGATAAGGGAGCCGTTACAGGTGTCTATTTTGGATGTGAAAAACGTATCGAAAATTTACGAAGGCAAAGTGTCCAATAAAGCATTGGATAATGTTCAATTTTGTGTTGAGGGCGGCGAATTCGTCGGAATAATGGGACCATCCGGGAGCGGGAAAACGACCCTGCTCAACGTAATCGCTACGATTGACGAGCCTACTTCCGGAGAGGTCCGGATTAACGGGAAGGATCCGCACGGTTTAAACAGGAAAGAGACGGCATTATTTCGCCGGCATCAGCTGGGTTTTGTGTTCCAGCATTTTAATTTGCTTGACTCGTTAACCGTTGAAGAAAATATCGTGCTGCCGCTCACGCTGGACGGTGCGTCCGTGAAAGAAATGGACAGACGGTTAATGGAAGTGGCGAGGAAGCTGGGCATCGAAAGTATTTTGAAGAAACGGACCTATGAAATATCGGGAGGGCAGATGCAGCGGACAGCGATTGCAAGGGCGATCATTCATCGGCCGTCGCTGATCCTGGCGGATGAGCCGACGGGAAACCTGGACTCGAAAGCTTCGAGGGACGTAATGGAGACGCTCTCGGCCATTAACGAACAAGAACGGGCGACGACTCTTATGGTTACGCATGATGCCGCCGCCGCCAGCTACTGTCATCGGGTCATATTTATTAAGGACGGCAAATTTTATAACGAGATTTATCGCGGTAACAACCGCCAGACGTTCTTCCAGAAAATTCTCGACATGCTGTCGCTGTTGGGAGGGGAGAGTCGTGACATTTCGGCAGTTCGCTTATAGAAATGTCACCCGCAACAAGCGGACATACGCCGCGTATTTCTTCAGCAGCGCCTTCTCAGTCATGATATTCTTCGTTTGCGCGTTGTTCATCTTCAATCCGAACGTTAAGGAAGGCGTTATAGCGAGCATTGCCGTTCAAGCGATGATGGCGGCCGAATGTATCATGTATGTGTTCTCGTTCTTATTCGTTCTTTATTCGGTCAGTTCGTTTCTGAAGACGCGAAAGCGGGAATTCGGGATCCTGATTATGCACGGTATGACCAAAGGCCAATTGAACCGGATGGTTTTTCTTGAAAATATGATCATCGGGCTTGGGTCCATCATGACGGGAATTTTGGGTGGTTTATTGACGGGAAAGCTATTCCTTATGGTCGGTTCCAGCTTTCTGGGGATTCCGTCCATGCCCTTGTATGTTTCATGGCAGGTACTGGCGCTTACGGTCAGCTCATTCGTGCTGCTGTTCCTGATTATTTCGATTTGCACGTCCGTGCTTACGCGCACGAATAAGTTAATCGAATTGTTTCAAGCCGGTCAGAAACCAAAATCCGATCCGAGGAGCTCCGTATTTCTATCGATTCTTGCCGCAGTACTCCTGATTGCGGCCTACTATTTGGCGGCAACCGCCACGGTTGCCACGGTATATGTACGCATGCTGCCGGTCACGGCAATGACTATTACCGGTTCCTATTTCTTTTACACCCAGCTTAGTGTTCACATGATCAAGATACTCAAGAAACGCAGGCCGTTTTTTTTGAGAAGGACCAATATTGTCATGATTTCGAGTCTTGCGTACCGTCTGAAGGACAACGCCCGGATGTTCTTTATGGTAACCGTTATTTCGACTGTTTCGTTCTGCTCGGTTGGCGTATTTACTTCTATAAATACGTTATCCAAACAATTCCGCGAAGATTACCCGGCCGCTGTCGGCTATCTCGCGAAAGACGGCAGCCGGGTCGAACAGCAGCACCTGATGGAGATTCGGGAAGAATTGTCAGCCAAAGGCATCCCGTATGAAAGCTTCACACTGCCGATAAAATATGCGGATGCGGTATCGTCCACACCCGGTTCCACGGCGAAACAGCTGCACCTGATATCATTCTCAGATTACAGGAAAGCAGTAAATATGGCAGGATTCACCTTCCGGGAACAAACGTTAACCGGAAGCCAGGCGCTGGTCATGATAGCTTCGCAAAGGGATAAAGCCTACCTAACTGAACGCGGGATGACAGAGTATACGTTGAAGGAAAATAACCTCGTCATTCGCGAGAAAGGTTATACGGAACATGTGGCCGTACCCGATTACTTACTGGCCGACCTTGACGAGGATTTGAACATAACTGACTTTGACGAGGATATTGACGGCACCTTCAGCGGGCTGGTTGTCAGCGATCAATTATTCGACCTGATCGCAGCCCCGGCCAAAATCGACCGGTATACGGGATTCTATGTTCATGATTTTGAACAAACAATGGGGATCGCGGGTCACCTGGCAAAGGATGGCGCAGTCAGATATGACATGAGCAAGCCTTATGCGATCACCATAAGCGGGACTCTGCAGGAGGTGCAAAGCGGCTTATACAGCATCATGCTGTTTGTTGCTCTGCTAATCGGAACCGTATTTTTCATCGCGGCCGGCAGCTTTCTCTATTTCCGTCTATATGCCGACCTTGACTATGACCGCCGCCAGTTTGCAACGATAGCCAAGATCGGATTAACGGACCCGGAGCTCACTAAAATTGTCACGAGGCAGCTGGCATTGTTGTTTTTTGTGCCGATAGGATTCGCGGGTGTTCACAGTGTTTTCGCCTTTATTGCTCTCCAAAAGTTCTTTTTCCTATCTATTGCAAGTGAGATGGGTGTTGTTCTGGTCAGCTTTTTCATCGCCCAAATTTTCTATTTCTTCTTCATCCGCAACCGATATCTACGAAACCTGAAGAAAGCTTTAGTTAACGGAGGTCTACGCTAATGCAAAATTGGATTACCGCATTTATGGAACAGTTCGGGTATCTCGGCATCGTGGTCATGATTGCTCTTGAAAATGTTTTTCCCCCGATTCCCTCGGAGGTCATTCTCACATTCGGCGGCTTTATGACTACCCATACAGATTTGACGGTTCCCGGAGTGATTGCGGCAGCTACAGCCGGCTCTGTTGCCGGAGCGGTTATTCTTTACGGGATCGGCCATCTTCTTCAGGTGGAAAGGCTGGAGCTAATCGTTAGCCGCTGGGGTCATATCCTGCGCCTCACCAAGGAAGATATCCATAAAGCCAATAGATGGTTCGAGAAATACGGCTATTGGACGGTGCTGTTCTGCCGGATGATTCCGCTTATACGAAGTCTTATTTCCATTCCCGCGGGAATGTCCGGCATGAAATTCTGGCTGTTCGTCTTGTTTACAACAATAGGAACCTTGATCTGGAATATTATTCTTGTGCTGATTGGAGCTTCTCTGGGAGAATCTTGGCAGGAAATCCTCGGCTTCATGGACGTTTATTCGAATTTTACATATGCGGGAATTGGTTTAGGCTTGATCGTTTTGATTATCTTATACGTTCGTAAACGGAGAAAAGCCGGGCGGCACTTGGGAGAGATTAAATAGTGAACATTATTGAGATATTAAAAGCGATCGTGCTTGGGTTTGTCGAAGGAGTTACGGAATTCGCGCCGGTATCGTCTACCGGACATATGGTCATTGTAGACGATATGTGGCTTCAGTCCGAACAGTTTCTAACCAAATATGTAGCCAATACGTTTAAAGTCGTTATTCAGCTCGGATCGATTCTGGCCGTCGTCATTATCTTTAAAGACCGGTTTCTCGATCTCTTGGGACTGAAATTGAAAAGGCGGAGCGGGCCAACCGCCCAAGGGGAGGGGCGTCTTAAACTTACTCAGGTTATTGTCGGTCTGCTTCCCGCAGGTATTTTGGGACTGCTGTTTGAGGATTATATCGATGAACATTTATTTTCCACCGGAACGGTATTAGCAGGATTGGTCATAGGTGCTATATTCATGATTGCAGCGGATAAATTCCGCGCCAAAGTTCCAAAAGTCCAGACTGTCGACCAAATTACCTACAAGCAGGCGCTAACCGTGGGGCTCATTCAATGTTTTTCTTTATGGCCGGGATTCTCCCGGTCAGGCTCGACTATTTCCGGTGGCGTCCTGCTTGGAATGAGTCACCGCGCAGCAGCCGATTTCACCTTTATTATGGCCGTTCCTATTATGCTTGGGGCCAGCTTGATCTCGCTGCTTAAGAACTGGCAGTACTTCACATTAGACGCCCTGCCGTTTTTTATCGCAGGCTTTGTCAGCGCCTTTGTGTTTGCATTGATCTCGATACGTTTCTTCCTGAAGCTTATCAACAGAGTTAAGCTCGTACCGTTCGCCGTTTACCGGATTATTCTGGCAGTGATCGTCTATGTCGTTTATTTCTAAAATGCCCCGGTCAGCCCTTCTTCATGCAGTGGAATAAAATTATTGCGAATGCAGATAATGAAGCAGTCAAACAGATATTACCTTTAAAGCATAGCAGGTAAGTTGTTCCACCAGCAGTTAATGAAGGAGACAATGACTATGGAAGAGAATCGGGATTCATCGAAGCTCGAGGGCGATGCCCTTACACGAGAGCTGCTTAGCGATGTTTACGCCGCCGGCACCAGTGACGGAATACATCAGCTGGCGAAGCAAGAGGTATTTGTGCCGAATGAGCCACCAACGATTGAAGGAGATGTCTAGCATGGGTATATTGGGCGGTAACCCGAAGAATGAGCCTTTGCATTACGGTGAAGTCTACGATCTGTGGCAGTTCTCGGCAATGGCCAAAGGATGCATCTCCAACTACCGCGCGCTGCAGTATCATGCCGGTGACAAGGAACTGAAAAGCGTATTGCACGACCTTATCAATCAGGCCGAGCTGGAGGTCAGCGAATGCGATACCATACTTACTCATAACGGTATTGCTCCTGCTCCTGCACTGCCGGAGCGGCCGGAGGCCAAGCTTGAGGACATTCCGGTGGGAGCAAGATTCAGCGACCAGGAAATCGCAATGAAGACTGCGGCGGATTCATCGATGGGTATGGTCGCGTGCAGTTCAATGATGGGCAAATCCATCCGCGAGGATATCGGCGCGCTGTTCGCCAAATATCATGCGACCAAGACCGCAATGGGACTTAGAATCCTGAGGATGAACAAGGAGAAGGGCTGGCTGATTCCCCCTCCGCTTCAAATAAAAAGGCCCGATTTGGTCCAGGCGTAGGCCGAGCTTCAGGATGAAATCCTGCACATACAAGTGCAGGATTTTTATATTTTGGATGATTAAAAACGCTTCCTCGCAAGCGACCCGATGTTATAATTGTGGGAGGACTTAACAAGCGCGAGGTGGCAGCACAAGATGAACAGATGGATCAAATTCATACTTGTTTTTATTGCGGTTATTATTTCAGGCATCGTTATTTTATTAAGGCATATATCTCCCGATCAAGCCCTCAACTTGAATTATACCGAGGTGCCCCTTGGTGAGAGAGCTCTGGAAATGGTCCGACATCAAAGTCTTGATCTGGTGCTTACGGAGGACGATATCAACAATTTCGTCAAAGAGGGGCTGGCGCGTAAAGCTGATTATAGGCCGGGTGTTAGCATCACCGGCGCGCGCATTCATCTTGCGGGAGAACGTTTAATCGCCGATCTCAATATCAAGGTATTCGGGCGTATTGATATTGGACTTGCTGTAACATACCGGTTGGAGTGGAAGGAACCGGACCTCGTCGCAACGGCCCAGGAAGCAAGAGTGAAATCCCTCGTTCTGCCGAAGGCGTTATTCGATGATTTCCTCATACCGATTGGGAGCGGGCTGCCGAAACCGCTTAAGGTGCAGAGCGTCCTGGTGGGCGATGATCAAATGACGATCCGGCTGCAGAAGCCCAGGCTTCGAGATCTGCGGGAACTGTTCGGGTGAGGCAATCGGAGTCTTCAAGAAATAATAAAACGAGCTTTCCTTCATCGAAGGAAAGCTCGCTTTCATTACACTAAATTCTATTAACCGACACGGCGTGCTGTTTGATATTTCTTGCTCCACCAGCCGGATTTGATGCTGGAAATGGTAACGCCCGGTTTGCCGTAAGTGTGGATAATCTTGCCGTCTCCGATATAAATCGCCACGTGATGAACCGGGGAGTAGAAGAACACCAGGTCTCCCGGACGCAGTTGGCTTCTCGGTACGAATGAGCCGACACGAGATTGCTGCTTAGAGGTGCGCGGCAGGTAGATGCCGTGTTTTTTGTATACATACTTGGTGAAAGAAGAACAGTCGAAGATGTCCGTGCGCGACGTCGATGCGCCGAACTTATAAGGTGTTCCCAAATAGCGTTTTGCAGTAGCGGTAATATTGCTTGCAGTAGAAGCGGATGTTGCATGGGCTTTCGGCGGCCCCATAACCAATGCGCCTGTTGCCATGATGGAGAAGCTGACGGTAAGAGCGATAACTGTCTTGAAGAATTTGTTCAACACGATATTGCCTCCCTGTTTTATGATGTAATAATGCTGGAGTCGATGACTACACATACTATAGCATGTTTAAAACTTCCATCATTTACATAGAAAGCGCTGTCATCTATGGTCTCAACGGTTTGCGCCCAATAATGAGAATTCGATTAAAAAATCTTAATCGTTTCCCTCTGGACAAAGCGGCATTCTGTCGTTCTAACATCTGCGTGGTATAAAATGCGGTGTTTTCTGTTAAAAGATTTGAATTTTCTCAGCGTATTTTCATTTACATCGATTATAATGACGTGGAAACAATAAACACGATAACCGAAACAATCCGGGTACAAGAGGGAAAATCATGAAAAAAATTCTTGTCATCGAAGATGAAGTTAATTTTGCCAGATTTATCGAACTCGAGCTTACTCATGAAAGCTACTCGGTCACGGTCGCTTATGACGGGGAGAAAGGGCTGAAGCTGGCTCTTAGTGAGGAATGGGATTTGATCCTCCTCGATTTGATGCTTCCAGGACTTGGCGGCTTCGACGTATGCAGACGGGTTCGGGAGAAGAAGCTCACGCCGATCATCATGCTGACCGCAAGAGACAGTGTAATCGACCGGGTATCGGGGCTTGACAGCGGAGCGGACGACTATATTCCCAAACCGTTTGCGATCGAAGAGCTGCTTGCCCGTATTCGCGCCCTGCAGCGCCGCGTGGACAAGTATGGTGACAGCCAATCCTTGCTTACTTTCAGGGATATAAGCCTGAATACGGATTCGCGAATCGTAATGAAGGGAGAGCTGTCCATCTCTCTGACAAAGAGAGAGTTCGATTTGCTCGCTTTATTCATGAGCAATATTAACCGCGTTTTGACGAGAGACATGCTGCTAGATAATGTGTGGGGCTTTGATGCCGAGGTGGAGATGAATGTCGTAGACGTTTATGTCAGATACGTTCGCAATAAACTGGGAGATTCCGGCGAAGAAGGCTATATTCGAACCCTTCGCGGAATCGGATATGTGATGCGATGACAGCTCTTATCGCGCGTATTAATGCGCTGCCTGTAAAGTGGCGTCTTACCTTATGGTCGTCGCTGTTCATCATCATCCTGTTCGCCTGTTACAGCGGCGCCCAATATTTGATTCTCAACAGGTGGGCAATGAGTCAGGAGCAGCAGACGCTGCAAAAAAGCTTTGAAGAGATACAAGGCTATTTCGCCGATAAGGCCTCGACAGATATAGCGGGAAGCAGAAGCTTCCTCGGCAAAGTGAACCAAAGCAATCAGATGATTCGCATTCTTGATGATAACGGTCGCGTGGTTCTTACGATCAGCGATATTCTACCGAGTCAATGGGTACTGCCTCAAGTGGCTGAGGCAACGAAGCTGGTGCAGGTGTGGCACGGCGACGATCATTTGTTGATTCTGCGCAGTCCGTTGATACTCACCTCCTTCACCGGTACCATCGAAATTGTGAGAGATCTGGAAACGTACGAGAAAGTAAATCATATTATGCTTCTGATTATGGCTGTCGGGGGGCTTATCGGCATAGCAGTGGGCATTCTGGGCGCGGTGCTGCTCGCGAGACAGTTGGTCAAGCCTGTTGCCGTTCTGACGGAGACGATGGGAAGAATAACGCATAACGGTTTGAATGAGAGAGTCGATTTTATTCCCAATAAGGACGAACTGTCGGTACTCAGTCAAATGTTCAATGAAATGATGGACCGTCTCTCATCGTCGTTTCAGCAGCAGAAGCAGTTCGTAGAGGATGCGTCGCACGAGCTGCGTACGCCCATAGCAATTATCGAAGGCCATCTGGCGATGCTGCAGCGGTGGGGGAAACGCGACCCCGCGATTCTGGACGAGTCGCTCAAGGCGTCGCTTCAGGAACTGGCCCGGCTGAAGAAGCTGTCGCAGGAGCTGCTCACCCTGTCGCGCGCCGAAGCGTTGACGCAGCAGCTCCCGGAACTAATCGATCCCATCCTTTCAATCAGGCAATTGACCGATGATTTTGCCGTTCTCTACCCGGCGTTTACGTTCAATACCGACTATGAAACGGCATCCGGTGTGTTGATCGCCATGAACGAAGATCATTGGAAACAAATCCTGATTATTATTCTGGACAACGCGGTTAAGTATTCCGGTGATAAAAAGGTAATACGGCTGCATGTAACAGTAACTCCCGAACGCTTATTCCAGCTGAAGGTTACCGATTATGGAATCGGGATCCCTGAAGAGGAAGTCTCACGCGTGTTTGACAGATTCTATCGTGTCGATAAAGCGCGAAGCCGGACATTAGGCGGGAGCGGCCTCGGTCTCTCGATCGCCAAACGAATGGTGGAAGGTTATCAAGGCGCAATCAGCATTACAAGCAAGGAAAACCATGGGACGATTGTAACCGTTACGCTGCCGCACAATGGCGTGGATGAATAGAAAGGGGAATACCTATGTTTATATCGCAAATGGATTATTCCATCTTTGAAATTATCAATAATCTCGCTGGACGGATGCCCTGGCTTGATGCAGTTATGCGTTTTTTTGCCTCGGACGGCTCTTACTTATTCTACGCGGGCATCATCGTATACTGGTTCAGCCGGACGAGCGACTGTAGACGGATGGTAGGCGAAGCGCTGGTGTCGGCATGCGCAGCTTTTGGAATCGGCGTGGTCTTGAGTCATTTATTCTACCGGGACCGTCCGTTCGTCGTTCATCACGTTACCCAATTAATCGGCCATCCGGCCAATGCCTCCTTTCCCAGCGATCACGCAATCGGCGCTTTTGTCATCGCAACATCGATCTATATGTTCAGGAGGCGAGACGGCTTAATATGGCTGCTGATAGCGGCGTGTATCGCTTTCTCCCGTGTGTGGACAGGAGTTCACTATCCCCTGGATGTAATCGCCGGAGCTATTATCGGTATCGGATCCGCCGCAGGAATACACGGGTTGTTCCACCGTTCCTTTCAAGTAAGGAAGTGGTTTGAATCTGGCCTCGGATTGTATGAAGGAGTGGAGCGGCGAATTTGGCCGAAAGGTTTATCGCGGACGGAGCGGCCTTAGTATGGAGCCTTGCAGCCGGATCATTGAGAGGACGTGAAGCGGGTGATAGTGAAAATTCTGCTCTTGATTTCCGGACTCGGCCTTTATTGGGCCATGATAGTCGGGCACGAGCCGACAGCGGAAAAATTGGTTGCAGCCGAAATCGGGTCTTTGGTGCTGTTCTGCGGCATTGCAGCCATATTGCGGTCAATACCCGATAAAACCGACTTGGAGAAAGATAAGATGAGTTTGTTTAGCGATGATAGTACAACAAACTAAACAGGCATTCGGTCAATGGCCACTGGGAAGAACAACCCTGGAAGGCGCCGAGAGTCGAATAGAGTCTGGAGACCTGCCCGGAGGGATCGAGTATGCAATTCTTGACGCAATGGTTGGATCATTACGGTTACGGTGTGCTGTTTATAGCTCTAGCGCTCGAAATGCTCGCTCTTCCGCTTCCCGGTGAAATATTGCTGAGTTATACCGGCTTGCAGATTTACGAGGGGAAGTTAAATTGGCTGCTTTCCCTGGCATCTGCGGGCGCGGGAGCCATTGCCGGAATAACCGCAGCTTATTGGATCGGCTTCAAACTCGGCAAGCCGTTCTTCGAGAAATATGGTTCCCGGTTTCATATGGGGCCGGAGAAGCTGGCTCAAGTGTCGGAGTGGTTTGATAAATATGGGAACAAATTGTTGATCATCTCGTTTTTTCTGCCAGGCGTGAGACACTTCACAGGTTATTTCTCGGGAGTTACCCGGATGTCTTTTCGCAAATATGCCGTTTTTGCCTATTCGGGGGCTCTTTTATGGGTGGGAGTATTCATTACTCTCGGGAAATTACTTGGTCCCAAGTGGGAGAAATACCATCACACCATTAACCGCTACCTGCTGATTGCCGGTATTGCGGCTTTTGTCGTCTTTATCCTGGTTTATCTGTACCGGAAGAATAAGCAGCTTATTTTTACCCGCATGACGGATTTGCTTGAAGCAGGAATCCGGCATTTTCATTCTCTCGGCAAGGTGAAATTTATCGTTCTGTCGGCATTTGCCGTATTTATTCTGTTCTTCTCCCTGATGATCGGATTGATTCAGGATTTCCTGGCTCAAGAATTCTCCCTCTTTGACCAGCTGACTTCATATCTTGTGCATGCAATATTTGGCGCGGGCTGGGATGCCTGGATGAGCCGTTTCGCCTTGCTCGGCTCTTACCTTGTCTTTATTCCACTCATTGTATTTACTCTGGTTTGGATCATCGTCAAAGGCAAGGACCGCCGTCTTGAAATGAGTTTTCTTGCCGTGGTCGTCATAGGCGGGGAAGTGCTAGACGAAGGGCTGCGCTGGTTGTTTCACCGTCCGGGTCCGATTTCAGGCGGGTTCCAGTTTTTCAATACTTTTCCGAGCAAGGAGACTCTTACTTCCATAACGGTATGCGGCTTCGCGGCGTATTTGCTGGTTCGGCATTATGGAAAAGTATATATTCGATTGGCCGCAGCGGCAGTCGTGATTATACTGTGCCTGCTTGTCGGGTTAAGCCGAATCTATTACAATGTGCAATACCCGAGTGACGTTGCCGCGGGTTATGTATTCGGCGGCACTTGGCTCAGCCTGAATGTAATCCTGCTTGAGATCTTTCGAAAGATGAAGCAATAACGGCAGGGACTGTTGTTTTTAGGAGATCAGTCCATAAAAAACCAGCCCCAGCGGCTGGTTTTTTGCATTGCCTTCATTGTCTGAAACCGGATGTAGGTTTATGATAGAAGTAAAAGAATTCAATTTATAGGTGAACTTATGGAGAAACCGGTAAATATTTTGGTGGTGGAAGATGATGACGACATCAACCGGTTATTGTGCGGGATTTTGAGGAAAAGCGGTTATTCCCCTCAGCCTGCCTATTCCGGGACGGAGGCGCTGCTTTATTTGGAGAAGCAGGAATGGCATATGGTTTTGCTGGATTTAATGCTGCCCGGAATGACCGGGGAAGAGCTTCTAGCCCGAATCAATCGGCAAGGCTCGTATCCTGTAATCGTGATCTCGGCTAAAGAAGAGCGCCAGACCAAAATTGAAACGCTGCGGACGGGTGCGGATGATTATATTACGAAGCCCTTCGATATTGAGGAAGTATCGGCCCGTATCGACTCACATTTAAGGAGATTCGCACGCTTTACCCCACAGACCGGACAAATTCTTCTCAAGCACAAGGATGTCACTCTCGATCCGTATGCGAAGACTGTATCCGTGAATGATTCGGAGCTGAGCTTGACGGCGCGGGAATATGGCATTTTGGCGCTTCTCATGTCGTCTCCGCGAAAGATTTTCACGAAAGCAAATGTTTTTGAGAGCGTGTGGGGCGACGATTTTCTTGGCGATGACAATACGATCAATGTCCATATGAGCAATTTGAGAACGAAGCTGGCGAAAGTAAATCCGGGTGAAGAGTATATCGAGACGATTTGGGGCATGGGGTATCGCCTTAAGTCTTAAGGTTTTCTTAAGCGTTAGCTTTAACTTCTCTTATGGTTTCGTCTTTATGCTTAAGCTATCACATAAAGGAGGCCATGGCGAAATGAACGAATATGTTCTCAGGACCAATAATCTCAGCAAAAAATTTAAGAACAGCTATGCTTTGGATAAAGTCAATCTTTCGATCCGAAAAGGCGCTATATACGGGTTTATCGGACAGAACGGGGCTGGCAAATCAACCCTGATCCGAATCGCGACAGGACTTGCCTTCCCTACGGGCGGTTCAATCGAGCTGTTCGGTGAGAGCGGCGCCCAGGAGCTTACACTTGCCCGCAAGCGGATCGGATCCATTATTGAAGGACCGGCCTTGTACCCGCATATGACGGCTGAGGACAATCTGGAGGCTCATAGAATTCTGAAAGGGATCCCCGGTAAAGAGTGTACCCGGAAAACACTGGCTCTCGTCGGACTGGAAGAGACGGGCAAGAAGAAGGCAAAGAACTTCTCATTAGGTATGAAGCAACGGCTGGGCCTTGCGATCGCCTTGCTGGGAGACCCGGAGTTTCTCATACTCGACGAGCCGACTAACGGGCTGGATCCGATGGGCGTTGTCGAGATGAGAGAGCTGCTAAAGCGGTTGAACCGCCAGCAGGGAATTACCATTCTCATATCGAGCCACATCTTGAGCGAGCTGCATTTGCTGGCGAGCCACTACGGCATTATTCATCACGGCAATCTGCTGGAGCAGCTGACAAGCAAGGAGCTGCAGGAGAAGTGTCAGCAGTATTTGCATATTAAAGTGAACAATCCGGGTAAAGCAGCGGCGGTCATTGAACATGAGCTTGCCACCACCGACTTTGAGGTGATGCCGGAGAGTGTCATCAAGCTGTATAAGCATCTGGAACAACCGGGCAAAGTCTCGGCCGCCTTATCCGCCGCCGGGCTCGTAATTGAGCAATTCATGCCGATGGGAGAAGATTTGGAAGGCTTCTTCACGAAGCGGATCGGGGGGCTGCATCATGGATAATCTCGTCAAAGCGGAATTATTCAAGCTGCGTAAAGACAGATCGTTCTGGACGCTCGTTTACCTTCTCATCGCCTTTGGTGCTGCATATCCGATCATCGAGTATATTGACAATCTCTCGGACGGTGTTAAACAGAGCACAGGCATTGAATTCTTTATTAAGGGACTCGGGGGAAATGCGTACATCATTAAGTTCGGAGCTGCGATTTTCGCCGGGTTTTTCATTGCCAGCGAGTATTCGACGGGCGTCATGAAGACAATCGCATCGTCAGGCAGCAGCAGAAGCCGGATATTTGCAGCCAAGCTGCTTGGCTTCTCAGCAGGGACGATGGTCATCTCCGTGTTGTTCCCATTGGTAAGCGCTGCGGTAGCTTCGCTTTTCTCCGGGATCGGTGAATTTCCGGCAGCCGTTGACGGACTTTATATATGGAGAACGGCAGGCTTGTCGCTGCTTTATGCGGCGGGCATCGCTTCCATTGCAGCGTTCTTCTCGGCTATCTTCACGGAGAGCGGCAAGACGATCGGCTTCTCAATGGTGTTCTTCCTTCTTGTCGATTCAATCCTCGCCGGTATAGGCAGTTATCTCCCGCTGCTTAGGACCGTATATGATTACTCGGTGTTCAAGCTCATTCAGGATATCGGTAAATTCAGCCTGAATAACAGCGAAATGGCAACGATCGTGCTTGTACCGGTTATAACGTTTATTGTTTTCGGGCTCCTGAGTATTCTGGTCTATCGCAGGAAGGAAATTAAATAGCTTTCGGGAAAGCGGGTGGGAAGCATGATCTATATCACGATTGTTTCGGTTATAGCCGCGTTAGCTTTCTTCATCCGCTTTATCTTCATGAAGAAAGAAATGACAAGCATTACCAGGCAGCTTAAACAATACAACAACCGAACCACTGAGAAGAAAATCGATCTTGCGTTTTACGATAAGCACCTGGAAGCGCTTGCGGCCGAGATCAATCGCCAGTCCGATCTCGTTACGGAGGCCAATGCCCGGAGAAGACGGACTGAAGATGAGCTTAGGCAGGCGGTTTCCAATATGTCGCACGACATCCGCACACCGCTTACCTCTATCTTCGGGTATATCCAGCTGCTCGAAGCCGAGGAGCTTACGATGGAGGAGAAGAAAGAATACTTGTCGGTTATTAGAAACCGGACCAAGCGGCTGCAGGAACTGTTGAACGATTTCTTCGAATTGTCCCTGATTGAATCCGTCGACTATCCATTAAGGCTGGAGAGGTTAAAAATGACTAACGCGGTCTCGGAAATCCTGATTGGATTCTATGACCGGTTTAACGAACAAGGCATTAAGACGGCTATTCACCTGCCTGATGAAGAAATTGTTATTATCGCTGATGACTCTGCGGTAAAAAGAGTCATTGAAAACCTTCTTCTCAATGCGGTCGTTCATTCAAGCGGAAGCGTGTCGGTTCACCTTGAGAAGCGGCATTCAACTGCCGTATTGACGGTAAGCAATGAAGCCAAACATGTAACCGAATACAACCTGGGGATGCTGTTCGACCGGTTTTACAAAGCGGACCGGGCAAGGTCCGGTAAAGGCACCGGGCTCGGCTTATCCATAGCCAAAAGCCTGATGTTAAAAATGGACGGGAAGCTATCCGCCGAGCTAAAAGCCGGCAGGCTGCACATGAAATGCGAGTGGAAGCTGAGCACGGCAGTCTAGTCGCCCGAGGTACACAGGTTCGTCCTTGAGTTCCATAGTAACGCCGGTTTAATTGGCGCCTTAAGCACGCTTGACGCTCTCAACACACGCTCTGGTGAATATAATATAATGCGGATTTTCCAGAACCGGATGAAATGAGGGAAGACATGAGCCACAATACCGATGTTATGACCAAGACGGAGCGCTACGGCGCACATAATTATCATCCGCTTCCGATTGTTATCGCCAAGGCCGAAGGCGTCTGGGTCGAGGACCAAGGCGGAAACCGCTACATGGATATGTTAAGCGGTTATTCCGCTTTGAACCAGGGGCACCGGCACCCGCGCATTATTGAGGCATTGAAGTGTCAGGCCGACCTTGTAACATTGACCTCCAGGGCATTCTATAACGAGCCGCTTGCCGAGCTGCTGGAAATGCTCACCGCCCTGACCGGCAAAAATATGATCCTGCCGATGAACACAGGCGTTGAAGCCGTAGAGACAGCGGTCAAAGCGGCTCGGCGCTGGGGCTACCGGGTGAAGGGCATTGCGGACGGACAGGCGGAAATCATCGTCTGTTCCGGAAATTTTCACGGCCGGACCATTACGGTTACCTCTTTCTCTTCGGAGCCCTCGTACCGGGAAGACTTCGGTCCGTTCACTCCTGGGTTTACAATCATTCCGTATGGCGATACGGAAGCATTGGAACGCGCGATAACGCCGCGCACGGCAGCGTTCCTGGTCGAGCCGATCCAGGGAGAGGCCGGCGTTGTCATTCCGCCGGGCGGATATCTGCGGCGAGCGGCAGCTCTGTGCCAAGAGAATAACGTCCTGCTCATGGCTGACGAAATCCAGACCGGGTTCGGCCGCACCGGCAAACGGTTCGCCTGCGATTGGGAGAAAGTCGTCCCCGACGTTTATATAATGGGTAAGGCGCTGGGGGGAGGCGTTTTCCCCGTCTCCGCCGTTGCGGCGGACAGCAGCATACTTGGTCTATTCGAGCCCGGCTCCCACGGATCTACCTTCGGCGGGAATCCACTGGCAAGCGCCGTCGCCATTGCGGCACTGCGGGTAACCGAGGAGGAGCGGCTGGCTGAACGGTCGCTTGAACTTGGCGACCGGATGCTGGCAATGCTGCGCACGATTCAGCATCCGGACATTATCGATATCCGGGGGAAAGGGCTGCTCATTGCCATTGAAACAGGCGGTCCCGCCCGCCGCTATTGCGAGAAATTGAAGGAAGCGGGGCTCTTATGCAAGGAAACGCATGACCACGTTATTCGTCTCGCACCGCCGTTAATTATTTCGGAGGCCGACATGAAATGGGCCGTTGAACGTATTAAGGACGTTTTCAGATCACTCCAGTAGCAGAAAGGTGGAAACGAACATGAAGCCATACCGGCCGGAACCGTTTACCGATTTTTCAGATACAGAGAATCATGAAGCACTCGCCGCTTCCATAAGACTCGTACAGGGTGAGCTTGGACGCGAATACCCGCTTATTATCGGCGGGCGCCGAATAATGACGGAAGATACGTTTAACTCAATCAATCCTTCTAACAGCAGTCAAATTATCGGCACAATGTCCAAAGCAAATGCACAGCTTGCCGAGCAAGCGATTCAAAGCGCCGGCGAAACGTTCCAAGTCTGGTCTCAGACCCCTGTCCGTGAGCGGGCAAGGCTGCTGTTCAAGGCTGCCGCTATACTGCGACGACGGAAGCATGAATTTAACGCCTGGCTTATGCTTGAGGCAGGAAAGCCGCGCGCCGAGGCGGATGCAGACACTGCCGAAGCGATTGATTTTATGGAATATTATGGGCGTCAAATGATCGAAATGAGTGAAACTGCTTCGAGTAAGCTCGTCTGGATGAACGGGGAGGACAACGACCTTCAATACATCCCGCTCGGCGTCGGTGTCGTCATTCCGCCGTGGAACTTCCCCCTCGCGATCATGGCAGGCATGACGACCGCCGCCGTCGTCGCAGGCAATACTGTCGTATTGAAGCCGGCAAGCGCGACGCCGGTCGTCGCCTTTAAATTCATCGAACTGATGGAGGAGGCGGGAATGCCGGCCGGAGTTGCGCAGTTCTTGCCGGGAAGCGGCTCCGAGATCGGCGATTTCCTTGTCACCCACAAGCTGACACGGTTCATCTCGTTTACCGGCTCCCGAGAAGTAGGGCAGCGGATATTCGAGCTTTCGGCCAAATCCGCTCCGGGACAAATCTGGTTAAAACGCTTTGTCGGCGAGCTGGGCGGTAAGGATGCGATTGTAGTCGACGGCGAAGCGGACCTGGAGGCAGCCGCCAGGGCGATCGTATCGTCCGCATTCGGTTACTCCGGACAGAAGTGCTCGGCGTGTTCACGTGCAATCGTGCACCATAAGGTCTATGACGCCGTCCTGGAGCGCTGCATAGAGCTTACGGCGAACCTTACGGCGGGCGATGTGCTTGATTTCGGCAATTACACGGGACCGGTCATCGACCGGAGTGCCTATAATAAAATATCCGGGTACATGGAAACCGGGGCAAGTGAAGGGCGGCTTATGCTTGGTGGAGGAAAGGCGGATACCCCGGGCTATTTCATTCAACCGGCTATTTTCGCCGATCTGGGGCCGGATTCGGTGCTTATGCAGGAGGAAATATTCGGCCCCATTCTGGCATTCTGCAAGGCGGGATCGTTTGACGAGGCGCTCGATATTGCAAATAATACAGATTACGGCTTGACCGGTGCGGTATTCTCGACGAATCCGAGCCATTTGGAAGCCGCACGCAGCCGGTTCCATGTCGGTAATTTATATATTAACCGGAAATGTACAGGTGCGATCGTCGGCGTTCATCCATTCGGCGGCTTCAACATGTCGGGCACGGACTCCAAGGCCGGAGGTCCGGATTATTTGCTCCAATTCACGCAGCTGAAGCTGATCTCCGAGCAGCTGTAGCTGAGAAAGGCTGGTTATTTAGCCGGTTCCGCGCCTGTCCGGCAGGGCGCGGGGCTTATTCCTGCTGCGATCTTCTTTCTAAGCATAATTTAATATACATGAATTATAATGAACTTGAGATAATAGAATGCAATAGGGGACAACCGATGATGAAAGTTTAGAATGATGAAAGGGGAAACCGTTGCAAAATGCAGAATGAAAAGATCCTGATACTTACTGGAAATTATGGCGAGGGTCATCTGAAGTCCGCCGCCGCCATAAGAGATTCGCTCAAAATCAGCCACCCGAGCGCAGAGCCGATCATTCTGGATGTCATGGAGCTGACCAACCCTTACTTTCAATCGATAAGCCGTTATATTTTTCTGAAAAGCGTCAAGAAGCTTCCTTCGGTTTACGGATATTTATATCGCAAAACAAGGCCTGTAAATCCGTTTTCCCAATTTCTCAAAAAACTGAATCATTTCGGTCTTGGACGTCTCTTGAATGTGCTTGAGACGATGCGTCCATCGATCGTAATATCCACTTTCCCTATCGCTGCCGGGGTCATGTCGTTTCTTAAAACCCATGGTCTAACGGGTGTCCCTACGGCAACGATCATTACCGATTATACGGTTCACAGCTATTGGGTTTACCCGCTTACCGATCTTTATATCGTCGGCTCTGATGAGGTGAAGCAGGGATTGCTCCGTCACCATATACCCGGCAATCAGATATCGGTTACGGGAATCCCAGTCCGGCTCGAATTCAGTCAATTTCACGATTCTGAGCTGCTGAAGAAGAAGCATAATCTGGATCCCTCACTTCCAACCGTACTGCTTATGGGCGGCGGATTCGGCCTTTTTGGAGAGGGATTGGATAGAATAGACGCTTTCGAGCAGGCAGCGGTCAGGTTTCAATTGGTAATCGTCTGCGGTCGCAATGAAAAGCTGAAGCAGCAGTTGAATACGAAGCTGAAGCACTCCAAGCATCGAATAGTGATCATCGGCTACACCGACTATGTGCACGAGCTGATGGCGGTTTCGGATTTATTGGTTACCAAAGCAGGAGGACTGACGATCTCGGAAGCGATGACGATGGAGCTGCCCATGATTGTTTATAAGCCGCTGCCCGGACAGGAAGAAGATAATGTAAAATACTTACTGAAATCGGGGACAGCACTTCATGCAGATACGCTTCAGGAATTGGTGAACCAGATCTCGGAGTGCTTCCTGCAGCCCAATATACTTAAGTCCATGCGGGAGAAATCTCGTAAAAGCGCGAAAAGACGAGCAGGGTTCGACGCGGCCGACGTGATTTGGCAGCTTCGTTATCAGCACGTGACGGCGGGAATGTGTTAGCAGATGAAAGAAGCGGTTCAGTCTACCAAAAAAAGCTGAGGCCCCGGTCCTTGAATGAACAAGGAACCGGAGCCTTTTTTTCTTTTTCGGCTTTCACATTATATTTTAATCTGTATCCTATACGATAGTGATGCTTGAATAAACCATGATCAGGAGACTGTACAATGAAAAGAATTGCTTGGGCATCGTTAATCGTAATCGTATTATTATCCATTATGAGCGGCATTGCTGCAGGACAAACTCCCGATAGCCGCGCAGGCGTTCCAGCCCGTCCGGGTTCGGTTGCGGCAGGGAAACTAATTCCGGATTCACCCGACCATATTGTAATCGTCATCGAAGAGAATCATTCGTATAAGGACATCATCGGCAGCCCGAATGCACCGTTTATAAACGAGCTGGCGAAGCAAGGGGCTGTATTCTCGAACTCATACGGTGTCCGGCATCCCAGCGAGCCGAATTATCTGGCATTGTTCTCCGGCTCCACGCAAGGCGTAAAGGACGATTCCTGCCGCCATTCGTTCAATAAACCGAATTTAGGCGCGGAATTGATTAAATCAGGGCATTCGTTCGGCGGCTATTCGGAGGATTTGCCGTCTGTCGGTTCTGCCGTATGCAGTATGAAAGGCTACGGGAGAAAGCATAATCCCTGGTCCGATTTTACAAACGTTCCTAAATCGGCGAATATGCCGTTGACGAAATTTCCATCCGATTACCGGAAGCTGCCTACGGTTTCTATTGTCATTCCGAATATGTCGCATGACATGCATGACGGGACCGTCAAAGAGGCGGATCAATGGTTGAAAAATCATATGGAATCCTACATCAAGTGGGCAAAGCAGCATAACAGTCTCTTTATTCTGACTTGGGACGAGGATGACTTTTCGAAGAGCAATCATATTCCGACGATTTTCGCCGGGCCTATGATCAAAGCAGGCGTGGACCATGAAAAAATAAACCACCTGAACGTACTGCGAACGATAGAGGATTTGTACCATCTTGACCATGTGGGAGAAACCGGCTCATCCTCGCCGATAACCGGTGTGTGGAACCGGCCCAAAGCATGAGTCGACGGGTTCGGCGCCAATTGTTAAGAATTATTTAATAGATGATTTATGGGGAGTTTATTCTATTGCATTACGATAAAGAAGGGAATAAGAAATTGGTGCCGTGGAGGAAGTGACAGGACCGGTGATAATCGCATGACTTGTTTTTTTCGCAAGGGTATCTTATGTTTGAACGAAGAGAAGTTTCAATAAGGAGATTCCCGCACTTATGTCCATTCGTTTGAAATTGCTTCTTTCTTACGCAGCAATGCTTGTTGTACCGCTGATCATGATTGTGATGATCTCGCTGCTTCTCGTCATCGTATTTCACGGCGATTTGCAGAATATCAAGAACACGTACGAGTCGACAGAAGAATCTTTCACTCATGAAGATTTTTTCCATCTGACGAATGAAATAAAGCGCACGGTCAGCCATAACCCGTCATTATTAACAAATCCGAGCTATTTGAACGACCTTAGCGAGGAGGTCAAGTCAAAGGATTCGACCCTTGCGGTTCGAATGAACGGCAAGCTCGTGTACGTGACGGACACTTTGCGTCAGCAGCCGGAGATTACTTCGAATTTACCGCCTTTTGAGCATGACGGCTACCGGAAACAGGGTGCGGCTGTGCGCTACGGCAACGAGCTTTATGTAATCACACAATTTGACTACGAGGCGAGAGATGGACAATCAAGCAGTTTTTTTATTGTAACGAAGGTGGACCCGGTAACGTATTACGCACGCAAATTTTTCCCGACTTTGTTTCTGTCGCTTGTTGTTATCCTGATGCTCACGCATCTGCTGCTGACCTATTTCATGTCCAAGCATATCATTCGTCCCCTGCAGGTGCTTAAAAAGGGAGCCAAGCAAATCAAAGAAGGCAATCTGGACTTCAAGGTCGACCTGAAAGGCAAAGATGAAATCGGCCAGCTTGGCATAGCCTTCGAGGAGATGAGGTATCAGCTCCAGCAGTCGATCAAGCTGCAGCTGCAGTACGAACAGAACAGAAAAGAATTGATATCCAATATATCGCATGATTTGAAAACGCCTTTAACGGCCATTAAAGGATATGTTGACGGAATTATGGATGGGGTTGCAGATTCGCCGGAAAAAACGAGAAAATATATGAAAACCATTTCAACGAAGGCGGAAGAAATGGATCAGCTCATCGATGAACTGTTTCTCTATTCCAAGCTCGATTTAAAAAGACTGCCGTTTTCTTTCGAACCGGTGAAGATGCAAGGTTTCCTGGCGGATTGGGCGGATGAACAGCAGTTCGAGCTTGAGAAGAAAGGAGTAAGCTTCGACTCCGACATTCGTTTGGAGCAAGAGGTGGAAGTACTGATAGACAGGGATAAATTCAAGCGTGTTCTGACCAATATAATCGAGAACAGCGTGAAATACATGGACAAGGAGAACAAACGGATAGGTCTGCTTGCATTTGCTGAGGGAGAAGCGATCCGAATTCAAATTGTCGATAACGGGCAAGGCATCGAATCCGCTGCGCTTCCGCATATCTTTGAGCGGTTTTACCGTGCGGAGGAATCGAGAAATGTCCGGACAGGCGGCAGCGGGCTCGGTCTGGCGATAGCAAGGCAGATTATGGAAGGCCATGGCGGTGAGATCGTTGCCGAAAGCAGCAAAGGGGAGGGCACCACGATCAAGCTTGCCTTTCCGATCCTTAGGTAAGGATGGAGACCTATGAAAACGATATTGATTATTGAAGATGAGCAAAGCATTGCCGAATTGCAGAGAGACTACCTGGAAATCAACGGATATCGCGCGGAGCTTGCGGCCAATGGTGAAATCGGCCTGGAGAAGGGGCTGACGGGAAAATACGATTTGGTTATACTGGATCTGATGCTGCCGGTCATTAACGGCTTCGAAATTTGCCGGCAAATCCGGGAGAAGCATAATATTCCAATCCTTATGGTTACGGCAAGAAGGGAAGACATCGATGTCATCCGCGGATTGGGCTTGGGGGCCGACGATTATATAACGAAGCCCTTTAAGCCGGGGGAGCTGGTGGCCAGAGTAAAAGCCCATTTGGCCCGGTACGAGCGGCTTATCGGGAGTAAAGAGCAGCGTAATGTCGTTCAAATTCGAGGACTGCTGATCGATTACGATACCCGAAGAGTGTATATGGATGACCGGGAAATCGTATTGACGACCAAAGAATTTGAGCTGCTGTATTTTCTGGCGATTCACCCGAACAGGGTGTTCAGCAAAGATCAGATATTCGAAAGAATATGGGGGATCGATGCGCTGGGCGATACACAAACGGTGACTGTTCATATCCGAAAGCTCAGAGAGAAGATCGAAGCGAACTCAGCCGACCCGCAGTATATTGAAACGGTATGGGGGGCGGGATATCGTTTGCGGGTTTAGAAATAATTAATAATAGCTTCACGATCGCTTCATCATTGATGTGTATAGTTAATGCATGATCAAATTTACCCGAAAAGGAGACAGATCCGCTTTGTCTATTTTCAACAATTTCCCTTTGATAGCGGCTCTATCGTCGATCATATTAGCCCAATTCGTTAAAGTTCCGCTCTATCTCATTACGAGCAAATCATTGAATATCAGATTGGGATTTAGTACCGGAGGCATGCCGAGCTCTCACTCCGCCGCTGTTTCTTCGCTGACCACGGCGATCGGAATATCGGAGGGACTGGCGTCTTCTTTATTCGCCATTTCCGTGGTTGTAAGCGCAATTACTATGTATGATGCGGCAGGGATCCGGAGGCATGCCGGCATGCACGCATCCTTCTTGAACCGGCTGGCCAAAACCATTCCTTCCATGAGTCAGCAGGAACCGAATCGAATGGAGCTTAAGGAGCTGCTCGGACACCGCCCGATCGAGGTATTCGCCGGTGCGGTATTCGGGATTATCATCAGTATTCTGCTTAAATTCGTATTTTTCGCTTAATAGCACGCTTTGCAAGCTCGCTGATGCCAGGCATGGAGAGGCAGGGAATCATTTATGAATAGAAACCTTAACATTCTTATTTTGTACGCCAAATTCGGCGACGGGCATTATCAGGTGTCCGAGGCGCTGCGGCAGCATTTTCTGGACAAAGGGATTCAGGGGGTCAAGCTTGTCGATTTGTTTGCCGAGGCGCACCCGGTCTTGAATGCGATTTCGCGTTTCGCTTATATCAAAAGCTCGGTATACTGGCCGGAGCTCTATGGCTGGACTTATTCCATTACTGACAAATTCAGGCCGAATGCACGATTGGGAAGATGGATCCATATGATCGGCGTTCAGAAATTGAAGGAAATTATTGCAAGAGAAAAGCCGGATGCAGTCATTCATACGTTCCCTTTCCTTGCTCTGTCGGAATTGCGCTATAAAACCGGTATTCCAATGATGAGCTTCACTGTTCTTACCGACTATGTTACGCACAGCCGTTGGATTCATCCGGAAACCGACCGCTATTTTGTCGCTAGCGATGAATTGAAAGAAAAGATGGTTGACAGAGGAGTTGACAAAGACCGGATTACCGTCAGCGGAATTCCGGTCAGAAGAGCTTTCAACACGCCATGCAACGAGCAGCACGTGTACCGGAAATACGGGCTTCAAGCGGGCAAGAAATATGTTCTTGTCATGGCCGGCGCTTACGGCGTCTTGTCAGATGTCGGCAAAATCATTGATGGTCTGTTGAACGATGAGCACGAGCTGCTTCTGGTTTGCGGCAGGAACCAGAAGCTGTATGCCGATATGCTGAAAGCCTTCGCAGGGAAGCAGAATGTCACTGTGTTCGGCTTTGTCGAGCACATCGAAGAGTTGATGTCGGTGTCGTCCTGCATGATCACGAAAGCCGGCGGCATTACGCTCTCCGAGGCGATGGTGCTGAAGCTGCCGGTAATCGTTTATCGCCCCTTGCCCGGCCAAGAGAAAGGGAATGCCGAATACTGGGCAGGCAAAGGGAATTTGCAAATCGTGAGCAATACCGGGGAACTGAAGCAGGCGATCAGGAGCACTATGAAACCGGAGGGGACCACCGATAAATTTTCCGCTGCAACCCAGCCTGTTAGCGGCAATCACTCGGCGAATACGATAGTGGAAGAAGTGTTAACACATTTGAGCAATTACGCTGTAGTGAGGCAGGCGGAGCCGGTGCAGCAGGGAAGGCAAGTTTTACATGATTACTCATAGCGGCAGGAACGAAACCGGCCGGTCTTCCGAATTTCTGTGGAGTTTATTTATCCTGTTTCTTGTGGAATTTGTCAGAGGCGCGTTTCTGATTTCCTATCTGCCTTCCTATGCGATCGACAGGCTGCATATATCGATATCGATTGTAGGCTTGGCGGTGTCCGTCCATTATCTGGCGGACAGCTTTGTCAAATGTTTTGTCGGTTATTTGCTTGACCGCGTTTCACCGAAGATTATTGTAAACTGTGGTTTATTTCTCTCATTATCGGCCATCTGCCTTATGGTTAACGCCCACACCCAGTGGCTGCTTATAACGGCTGCCGCACTTCTCGGGATCGGCGGATCTCCGATTTGGCTTATCTGCTTAAGTCATGTTCAGGAGGAAAAGCGGGCGTCGCAAATGGGTGTTCTCTATGTGTTCTGGATGTCGGGACTTGGACTCGGGCCTGTTATCATAAATTTCTTCATGGACATCGGATATACGGCTGCTTTCTCGGTAATGATCGTTCTATTTGCCATCGGGTGGCTGTTTGCGGCGCGGATGCGCCTGGAGAGGCAGGCTGCGGTATTTACACTCACCATTAAGGAACAGGGAAGAGCGGTGCTCAGCCGTCTCTCCAGTATGGGCTTTTTGCTGCCTGGAATGATACTGCAGACAACCGCAGGAGGAATTCTTGTTCCGCTGCTTTCGCCCTTCGCCACGCAGCATATCGGACTCAGTCATTCGGAGCTGTCCATTGCATTGGTTACGGGAGGGCTCTGCGCCGTACTTCTGCTCATTCCAATGGGAAGGCTGACCGATTCTCTGGGAGGAAAATGGTTCCTCGTCAGCGGATTCGGCGTATTTGCGCTGGCCATATACAGATTGACGTTTGCCAAAACATTCGCTGAGACGGAAACGCTATCCGTTATTCTGGGACTGTCTTATGCCATGTTACTTCCCGCTTGGAATTCTTTAATCGCACAATATGTCCCGAAAGAATCGGTCGGGACGGGGTGGGGAATGATTTCCACAATTGAAGGCTCAGGCGTGATTATAGGTCCGATGCTGGGCGGCTGGCTGGCAGAGAGGCTGCAGCCTTCCTTTCCGTTTTGGGTTTGTGCGGCAATATTTGCGGTCATCTCCGGATTTTATCTCTTTTCACCCGGAACGCGGTTTCAAACGAATACGCCCTGTTAAGAAAGATTTAATCATTGCTTCACGGATACTTTATTTTTACACGTTACATTTGGTATACGGGTACAAATAAAGGAGGAGTGAGGGATTGACGCAGGATATTGTAACAGCCGTAATTCAAGGAATTGTCGAAGGGCTGACGGAGTTTTTACCGGTCTCTTCAACCGGCCATCTGATTCTGACGGGCAGGCTTCTGGGTTTCACTGGTGATAAGGCGGATACTTTTGAAATTATTATTCAGCTTGGCGCTATTCTGGCCGTAGCGGTTATTTACTGGCGGAGATTATTAGGTTTGCTTGGATTAGCTAAAGTCGGAACAGACTCTGCGGGAGCCACCCGATTGAATCTCATTCATGTCATTCTGGCGTGTTTTCCGGCCATGCTGATGGGATTGATCTTTCAGTCCATTATAAAAAAGTACTTGTTCTCTCCGTATACGGTCTTGATTGGACTGGTTGTCGGCGGAATATTCATGCTCATTGGCCAGAAGATGCAGCCGAAGGTCGAGGCCGAGGGGATCGATCAATTGTCGTACCGCCAGGCTCTGCTGATCGGTATGTTTCAATGCCTCTCGTTATGGCCGGGCTTCTCACGATCCGGTGCGACGATTGCCGGCGGGATGCTTGTGGGAGCCAGCTACAGAGCCGCAACTAACTTTTCATTCCTGATTGCGATACCGATCATGTTTGCAGCGACAGGCTATGAACTGCTGAAAAACTACCATTCGCTATCGGCGGCGGACGCAGGCTTCTTTGCGACAGGATTTGTGGTTTCATTCGTCGTTGCACTTGCTGCGGTCATGACGTTTCTAAAGCTGCTCGCGCGCTTGAAACTGGCCCCATTCGCGTACTACCGTTTCGTGCTTGCAGCGGTATTTTTGATTTATCTGCTGGCATCTTAAGTGGAAGGAATGGAGAACAATGTATATTGTGCTGCTTTCATACATAAAGCCTTTGGAAGAAATCGAAGCGCTGCTGTCTGTGCACGTACAATTTCTTGACGAACAGTACAAGCAGAAGAAATTTATTTTTTCCGGCCCCAGAAATCCCCGAATCGGCGGCGTGATCGTCGCCAATATTCAGTCAAAGGATGAGCTGAATGCGATCCTGCAGAAGGATCCTTTCCATATGCAAAAAGCAGCCGATTACGAGATCATCGAATTTACTCCGACCAAATATGATCCGCGTTTATCCGTCATTATGACTGAAACGCATTCATAACGAAGCTTCATATGCGGCGGCTGTTCCCGGTTTTCAACGGGGGCAGCCGTCGTTTTATTTTGAGAAGGAAACGTGAATATATGGGGAGAGAATTGACGGTTGAATAATGTTTCTTTACAATAAATCGTGTTGAACGATATGAAAATAAAAGGATAGATCATTGTGGAACTGGGAAGTAAAATCAGAAAAATCAGGAAAGAGCAGAACAGGAGTCTTGACGATATCGCAGGTGTCTGCGGTTTTACGAAAAGTCTGCTGTCCAAAATCGAGAACGGAAAAACGGTACCTCCTATCGGAACGCTTATCAAAATAGCGGAGGCGCTGGGAACCAAGATTTCTCTCCTGCTGGATGACAGTGACCAAGGCGGGACGGTTCATACGACTGGTGAAATGAACATCAAGAAGATGATCAAGACGGATAAAGGCTATTCGTTCTCGGCTATGGCTGTAGAGCGGCCGGACAAGCTGATGCAGCCTTTCTTCTTCATCGCCAAGAAAGGCAAGACGCACAAAAGGACGCTTTCGCATGTAGGCGAGGAGTTTATTTATGTCCTGGAAGGAAAAATGATTTATAAAGTCGGCAATGTCGAATATACATTGAATTCGGGAGACAGTCTGTACTTCAACTCGTTCGAGGACCATACGTATAGCCTTATTACAGACGAAGTGAGATACATATCGGTATTCTGTTCGAATTCAAAAGCGTAAGAACCATTCATAAGGAAAAGGTGATGGCCGTGAACGATCGGATCCTGAAGCTCGGCGATTATATGGAACAAACGCTGCTGGATGCCATATTGATTACGTTTCCGCTGCATGTCTATTATCTGACCGGTTATCGGAGTGATCCGCATGAACGGTTTCTCGGCTTGGTGCTGCAGCGCGGTGACGAGCCCTTTATGCTTGTACCGGAATTGGATCTGGAAGCGGCGCAAGCGTCCTCCAGTGTGAAACGTATATTCACCCACGGCGATACCGAAGATTCGTATGAAATTCTGAAGGGCCTTGCGGGCGGGGCCATCAAGCGGCTGGGCATTGAGAAGGGCTGTATGTCGGTTCATAGCTATGAACGTTTGGCAGGGAGCGTTAAAGCTCATGAGTATGTCTCGGTCGATCAAGCTATGCGCGAGATGAGGGCGGTAAAGACACCGGATGAAATGGTGTTGATCAGGCAAACCGTCCGTATGGTAGAGGATGTATTGAGCGCCGTAGTAGCCAAGGTAAAACCAGGTATGACGGAAATTGAGATCGCTGCAGAGCTTGAGTATGCTATGAGAAAATCAGGCGCCGAAGGCCCAGCTTTTGCAACCACGGTACTCTCGGGCGAGAAATCCGCGATGCCGCACGGCACAACCGGAACGCGCAAGGTGGGGCGGGGAGAGCTGCTTTTGTTCGACCTCGGCGTATATGCGGGCGGTTATATGTCCGATATTACCCGCACTTTCGCAGTCGGGGACATTTCCGATAGCTTGAAGACCGTATACGATACGGTGCTTCAGGCGAATTTGCGCGGAATCGAAGCGGTCCGTCCCGGCGTACGGATGTCCGATGTAGATCAAGCGGCCAGGCGGTATATTGAGGACCAGGGGTACGGCGCATATTTCACGCACCGACTCGGCCATGGATTGGGCCTGGAAATTCACGAATATCCGTCTGTTCATGGCAAGAACACGGATGTGCTGCGCGAAGGCATGGTCATGACGATCGAGCCCGGCATTTATCTGACGGGCATTGGGGGCGTGCGGATCGAGGATGACATCGCAGTTACATCCACCGGGGTCGAGGTGCTGACCGCGTACCCGAAAGAACTGACGGTGATCGGAGAGTAATATATATTTGAGCCTGTTTCCGAGCAATTGGAACAGGCTTTTTTGTTGCCGGCACCCTTTTGAAAATGTCCAAGCTTGACTGAACAATGTGATTGACAGATTCAACAAGGTTGAACTAAACTAAAAAAAGTAAACCATAATTCAACTTACATCTGCCATTACCGATCAGATTTCTGGTAGAAAGGATGATCATGATGGAACAAAACCGCCTGCTCCAGGTGCGAAGCAAGCTGGAGGCCTGCGGCTTGGATGCGCTGCTGGTGACATCCCCGGCAAACCGGCGATATTTGACCGGCTTTACGGGTTCATCGGGAGCGGTATTGATTTCAAGCGGCCGCGCGATTCTCATCACCGATTTTCGGTATACGAAGCAGGCGTCGGAGCAAACAACGGCATACGAGGTCATTCAGCAGGGCCCGAAGCTTGAGGAAATGATTCATGAATTATTGAGGAATATTCAGGCGAGCAAGCTCGGATTTGAGCAGAATGGACTGAATTACGGCGTCTATGCGTCATACCGGGATCAATTGACCGATATCGAAATGGTGCCGACCAAGGATTTTGTAGAAACGATTCGGGCGATTAAAGACGCATCGGAACTGAGCGCCATACAGCAGGCGGTCGAAATAACCACAAGTGCTTTCGATCAGATTACGAGTATTATGAAGCCGGGCGTGACCGAGCAGGACATATCGGCGGAGCTTGAGTATTTCATGCGCAGGAAGGGCGCTTCCTCTTCCGCTTACAGCACAATAGTCGCATCAGGCGAACGTTCCGCCCTGCCCCATGGAGTAGCAAGCGGCAAAGCGCTGCAAGCGAACGAGTTCGTCACGCTGGATTTCGGCGCGCTGTATGAAGGCTACTGCTCGGATTTGACGCGCACCGTGTTTATCGGCGCTCCAAGCGACAAGCAGAAGGAGATTTATCGAATCGTGCTGGAAGCCAACCGCGCGACGCTTGCCGGAATTAAACCTGGGATGACAGGCAGGGAAGCGGATTCGCTGGGCAGAGATTTGATAGCCGGATACGGGTACGGCGATTATTTCGGGCACGGTTTAGGACACGGCTTCGGACTCGAAATACACGAACCGCTCCGTCTTTCGCAGTCAAGCCGGGATGTGCTGGAGCCAGGTATGGTATTGACCGTTGAGCCCGGCATCTATATTCCCGGATTCGGGGGAGTGCGGATCGAGGACGACATTCTCATCACCGAGACGGGAATCGAAGTTCTGACGGCATCAGCCGATAAAGAGCTTATTCTTCTCTGACAAGTATGCTGCATTAGTTGGGAGTAACGTTCAGAAGATGGTACTCGGAAGGAAAGAAGTGATGTGCGGTATATGAGATCGGGTACGGCGGACGTAATCATCATTGGCGGCGGAATTATCGGGATGGCGATCGCCTACTATACGGCCAAACTCGGCATGGATGTCGTGGTCGTCGAGAAGGGCGAAATATCGGGCGGAACCTCCTCCCGCTGCGACGGCAATATTTTGGCGATTGACAAGGATCCGGGGTTCGATAGTCAAATGTCTCTGAAATCGCAGCAGCTGATTGCCGAATTGGTCCATGAGCTGGATGAGGAATTCGAATACCGCGCTCCGGGCAGCATCCTCGTCTGCGAGAGCGAGGAGGAGATGGTTGCGGCAGAACGCTGGGTGTCCCGCCAGCAGTCGGCAGGACTGCCCTTCCGGATGCTGGACCGTAAGGAGCTGCGGGATGAATGGCCGCACATGGCGGACGATTTGCTCGGGGGTCTGGAGTGCGCGACCGATTCCACAGTGAACCCGGTGCTGCTTACCTACGCGCTGGCCGCGACCGCTAGGCGGCTGGGCGCCAGGATGCTGACGCATACGGCTGTGACTTCCATTCTGCTTGACGGCAATCGCAAGGTGCGGGGCGTAGAGACCGAAGGCGGCAGCATAAAGGGAAACATCGTCATAAACGCTGCGGGCGTGTGGTCCAAACAGGTCTGCCGGATGGTTGGAATCGATATCCCGGTGGAACCGCGCAAAGGACATATACTCGTTTCAGCACGCACGCAGAACATCGGACGGCGCAAAGTGATGGAATTCGGTTATTTGATCAGCAAGTTCGGCGGCAAGCGGAAGGTGGACGAGGATATTGAGAAATACGGCGTCGCTCTGGTGTTCGAACCTACGGCTTCGCAGAATTTTCTGATCGGCAGCAGCCGCCAATTCGTCGGCATGGACACCCGCGTCGATCAGCATGTGATCCGCCTGATCGCGAAGCGGGCGATCCGCTTCTTCCCGGTGATCGAGCATATACCGATGCTGCGCACTTATTCGGGGCTGCGCCCGTGGACGCCGGACCATCTGCCGATCGTTTCTTCCGTCGATGAGGTCCCCGGACTGTACATCGCGGCCGGTCATGAAGGAGACGGCATAAGCCTCGCAGCGGTTACCGGCAAAGTAATAAGCGAAATGCTGAGCGCAAGCCCGGTGTCCATACCGACCGAACCGCTAAGGTATGACCGGTTTCGCGGCGGGAGCGGGCATCAGGAGGTCGTCATATGAAGCTGTCCAAGCTCATTTCGACTATCGATACGCACACGGGCGGCAACCCGACCCGGACGGTCATGAGCGGCGCTCCCAAGCTCAGCGGACGCACGATGACGGAGAAGATGATGGATATGTCAGCCAATCATGACGATTTCCGGCGGGCGCTCATGTACGAGCCGAGGGGACACGAAGTGATGTCAGGCTGTATCCTTACAGAGCCTTGCGATCCGACCGCGGATATCGGAGTCGTGTTCATTGAGACCGGCGGATATCTGCCCATGTGCGGGCATGATACGATCGGCCTCTGTACCGCTTTGATCGAGGGAGGCATTTATCCGGCGGATAAAGACACGCTTCGTCTGGATACGCCGGCGGGTCTCGTCGACGCGAAGCTGGAAATTGTGGACGGTAAGGTCAAAGAGGTCACCTTCAAAAACATCCCGTCCTTCTTGTATAAAAAGGACGTATCGGTCACCATTGACGGACTCGGGGATATTACTCTTGATATTGCCTACGGAGGCAACTTCTACGGCATTATCGACGCAAGGCCGCTGAACATTGAACTGCTTCCGCATAACGCCTCCGAGATCATACGCAAAGCAATCCGGATACGCGAAGCGGTTAATTCCTGCGTTGAGGTCGTCCATCCGGAGATTCCCGTCATTCGAGGCATGACGCATGTGGAATTTTACAGCGACCCGCTCTCTTCACTGGCGCACTGCCGGAATGCCGTTGTCGTTCCTCCGGGCGGCATCGACCGTTCGCCGTGCGGCACGGGAACCTCTGCGAAGGCGGCCGTGCTGTATGCCAAAGGCGAGCTCCGGTTCGATGAGGAGTTCGTGCATGAAAGCATCGTCGGATCGGTGTTCAGGGCCAAAGTGATCGAAGAAACGAAGGTAGGCGATCTGCCCGCCGTCGTTCCGCAAATATCCGGTTCGGCGTGGGTGACCGGGTTCCATCAATTTGTGATCGACCCGAGAGACCCGCTGAAGGACGGATTTTTCCTGTTATGATACTTGATGCCCGTTAAGGGAGGCGCAGCGATGCAGTTGAGCAAATGGTTTACGGCCGTTGACGCACACTCGGGCGGCCAGCCGCTGAGGATAATAACTTCGGGCGTACCGCATCTGCGGGGGGATACTCAGCTGCAGAGATCGCAGGAATTCGGGCAGGGCTGCGATTCCATACGCAGACTGCTGATGTCCGAGCCGCGGGGCCATCACGGTATGGCAGGGTGTTTCGTGACGCAGCCGGCCAGCGGGGACGCAGAGCTTGGTTTATTGTTTATGGATAACGGGGGGATGAGCCCGATGAGCGGGCATGGTATCATAAGCGCCGTAACCGCATTGATCGGCTCCGGACAGCTTGCGCCCGGTGAAGCGGATTCGGCTATTCGGATCGATACTCCGGCAGGCCTGATTGCAGCATACGCCAACTTCGAAGGTTCGGAGGTGCATTCGGTATCCTTTCACAATGTGCCTTCGTTTGTATATGCAAAGGATGTTCCTGTTGCACTGCACGGGCTTGAGTTTACGGTAGATATCGCCTTCGGAGGGGCGTTTTACGCCATTGTTGAAGCCGGAGAGCTGGGGGGTGTCCGCCTGCAAGAAAGCGAGCTGCCGGTTCTGCAGAGCTGGGGCAGGGATATTAAACAATACCTCGAGATGGGCTTGAATGTTCGGCATCCGCTTATACCTGAATTGGAAGGCATCCATGGGGTTGTTATCGCAGATTCGACGACCGGACATATGGACCGCCGATACCGTAACGTTACTGTGCTCGCGGGCGGTCAATTCGACCGCTCGCCTGGCGGAGCCGGTGTCTGTGCGCTGATGGCGTCGCTTGCCGGCCAAGGGAAGCTGGGGGCCGAAGACACATCGTACCATGAAGGTATAGTCGGTACGCAAATTACAGCAAGGATCACAGCGGAAACAACGGTAAAGGACTACCCTGCAATTGTTCCGCTGGTCACCGGAACGGCTTATATTATTGGCTTCCTGCAGTTTGTCGTCGATCCGACCGACCCGCTTGCGGAAGGGTTTCTGCTTTGTTAATAAGTTTAATGATGAGAGGGGAAGAGCGGATGACGCATTTTGAAGGTGTATATGTGGCAATGGTTACACCGTTTACGGATGCTTATGAGGTGGACTACAAGCGGCTCAGGGAGCTGTGCGACCGGTTAATCTCAGGCGGCGTAGACGGCCTCGTTCCCACCGGTTCGCTTGGCGAATACGCGACATTGTCGGGCGAAGAGCGTGCGAAGGTTGTCGAAACCGTTATTGAAGCGGCAGCAGGCAGGGTTCCGGTTGTCGTCGGCACGGCAGCACCGTCGACAGAGCAAGCCGTCGGTTGGGTAAGGCACGCCAAAGCTGCGGGGGCTGCGGGAGTGATGGCTCTGCCGCCTATCAATTACAAGCCGCTCAGGCATGAGGTTATCGCCCATTTCGAAGCGCTGTCGGAAGTGGGATTGCCGATCGTCGCCTATAACAATCCGCATGATTATAAAGTCGATCTCACTCCCGATTTTCTTGCCGAATTATCGCGGATCGAGAACATAGTAGCCGTTAAGGAATTTTCCGGCGATATCCGCCGAATCCATGACATTCTGGAGAAAACCGGTCTTGAGGTAATGGTCGGGGTCGACGATCTTGCGATGGAGGGTCCTTTGTTCGGCGCAACTGGCTGGATCTCGGGAGTTCCGAACGCGCTGCCTCAGGAAGGGGCTCAGCTGTTCAGATTGGCCAGGGAAGGCAGGCTGAAGGAAGCGCTGCCGCTGTATCGCCGCCTGCTTCCATTGTTCCACTATGATGCGAGTCCGCAGCTTGTACAGTCGATCAAATATATGATGGAATTATCCGGATTTCCGGTGGGACCGACGCGGCCTCCAAGACTGCCGCTTCCGGCCGCCGATTATGAGGCGATCAAACAAGCTTTCGAATACGCGGCTGTAAGCCGGATATGATATAAGCCACTTTAGATACTGAGCTTAATACGGGGAGGTACTTGAAGATGGAAAGCAGAAACTGGATCGGAGGCGACTGGGTCGCTCCGAGCGCAGGGGAAATTGTCGTAAAGAATCCTTCGAACGTTGGGGAACAGGTAGGCGTTCTTCGCCTCTCGGATTCATCGTCCGTCATGGAGGCAGAGCAAGCGGCGCGCAGGGCATTCGCTTCCTGGTCGGCCCTGACGGGAGCAGCGCGCGGGGAGGCGTTGTACAAAATCGCGGCTAAGCTGGAGGAGCGGCTTGGCGAGATCGCGACCTTGGCGAGTATGGAAATGGGCAAGCCGATTACGGAAATGCGCGGGGAAGTCATGCGGGGGGTAAACCTGCTGCGGTATTACGCCGCAGAAGGCGTCCGGGCAAACGGCAGCGTCATTCCTTCTAACGAAGCCGATGTTCTGCAATATACAAAACGGGTTCCGCTCGGGGTGGTCGGTATAATAACACCTTGGAATTTCCCTGTTGCCATTCCGATCTGGAAAATCGCCCCCGCACTCATATGCGGCAACACCGTGATTTGGAAGCCGGCGGAATTCGGCTCGCTGACGGCTTCGCGACTGACTGAAGTGTTTGCCGAAGCCCAGCTCCCCGCCGGCGTTCTGAATCTGGTGATCGGCAAAGGCAGCCGGATCGGCGATGCTCTGCTAAACCAAACCGAACTAAATGGCGTCAGTTTTACCGGCTCTACGGCAACCGGTCTGCACGTTGCAGGATGCTGCGCGAAGAGAAACATCAAGTACCAGACGGAAATGGGCGGCAAGAACGCGGCAGTGGTGCTGAAGGATGCCAATCTGGAGAAGGCGGTGCCCATGATTATGAGCGGCGCGTTCCGCTCTGCAGGCCAGAAATGTACGGCGACAAGCAGAGTCATTGTCGAACGGGCGATCTATGAGCCGTTCATCCACGCTTTGCGTAAAGCGGTGTCCGCCGTCAAGCTTGCGCCGGCTCTCGATCCGTCGGCCTATCTGGGGCCGGTCGCTTCGGCGGGACAATACGAGACGGTTATGTCCTATGTAAGATTGGCGCGCGAGCAGGCGGATATCGTGGCCGAAGGGGAAGGCTTCGCGGAGGTGAACGACGGATACTTCATAAGGCCGCTGGTGGCTGCCGGGGTTGACGCCGATCACCCGCTATTGCAGGAAGAAATCTTCGGTCCGCTTGTCTCCGTGCTGCAGGCTGAAGATTTCGAAGAATCGATCGAACTCTGCAACAAGACCGTGTTCGGACTTAGCGCGTCATTGTTCACGCAGGACCTCTCCAATGCGCACCGCTTTCTCCAGGAAGCGCAGGCCGGGATGGTCCGGGTCAATCAGGAGACGGCCGGCGTCGAATACCAGGCGCCGTTCGGCGGCATGAAGCTGTCCAGCTCTCACACCCGCGAGCAGGGACAGTCGGCTCTGGATTTCTACTCCGAGGTCAAGACCTGCGCAATCAGCTTTGCCCGGTCGTAGAGCCCTGTATGATGCAGACATCAATAATCGTTTGCCGCTGCGAGGAAGTGACGATCGGGCAGCTTGAGGATGCTTACCGCTCGGGAATGTGCACAGCCCGCCAATTGAAGTTGAAAACAAGAGCCGGAATGGGAGCGTGTCAGGGCAGGGTATGCCGCCGGCTCGTCGAAGCATGGATCGGGGAATTAGTTCCCGGCAAGACGCAGCATGACATTGAGCTGCTCTCGCACCGTCCGCCAATTCGTCCGATAACGTTCGGACAGCTAGCAAAGGGTGAAGAGACATGAATTCCAACCGGATATTGAATCATCCGATTTTGGGTCCCGGGCCTGATAGGGAATCAGTGTCATTCATGTTTAATGGTGCCGGTATGAAGGGCTTACGGGGCGAGCCGATAGCTGCCGCCTTATTGGCTGCCGGCATCCGGATGCTCAGAAGGCATGAGGAGTCCGGCAACCCGAGAGGGTTCTACTGCGCCATCGGCCACTGCATGGAATGCAGGGTGGACGTTGAGGGGCTTGGACAGGTGCGCGCCTGCCTCACTCCGCTCGAGGATGGGATGCATATATCCGAAGGTAAGCAGCTGTCCAATGAAATTACAGGGAGAATGCTGCCATGAACCATAAACCGCAGCTGCAGCCGCAATCGCAGAAGGATCTTATTGTCGTAGGGGCCGGTCCGGCCGGGTTATCGGCGGCAGCAGTCGCGGCAAGTCACGGCCTGCGTGTGGCGGTTGTCGACGAATTCCCAGAGCCCGGCGGACGCCTGCCGGGGCAATTTCACGAAGAGCGGGGTAAAGGCTGGTGGATCGGCAGGCATTTGGCGGCTGAGCTTATCGAGGAAAACAGGCGTTCGGGCGTCGAAATACGCTGCGGCGTTTCCGTCTACGGTATCCTGCAGAAGGAGGATAAGTGGGAGGTTTCGACTTCCCTTGGCAAAATGACCGCTCCATATGTCCTTCTCGCCACAGGTGCGGCCGAAGCCCCGATACCGGCCGACGGCTGGACGCTTCCCGGAGTCATGTCGATCGGCGCGGCGCAGGTCATGACGAACGTTCATTATGTGAAGCCGGGGGAACGGGGGATCATTATCGGAGTGAACGTGCTCGCCATGGCGATTGCCAGGGAACTGGCGGTAAGCGGCGTCAATCTGGCGGGAATCGTGCTTCCCGCCGCAGGGCCGTTCTCCGGGAAATCCGCCCTTCCGGAGACGAATTTGCAGCTGCTTATGAATCTGTCTCATCTGGCTCCGTCGGCATTTATGCGTTACGGCGGGCAGCTGGCCAATGCGATGAAGCTTTCACGGCTCATTGTGAAATGGTTTCCAGGGAAAGGCGTCAACGTATGGGGTATCCCTGTCCGGCTGCGTACAGCCGTCGTTTCCATTAATGGAGTGGGCCGTGTCGAATCCGTCACTCTGACCCAAGTGAACGATGACGGTTCACCGGTTCCGGGCAGCGAACGTGAAGAGCCCGTAGACTTCGTCGCATTGGCAGGCGGATTATATCCGCTGGCCGAGCTGGCATCGGTTGCTGGCTGCCCCTTTATTCACGTACCAGAGCTGGGCGGATACATCCCTGTTCACAGCGAGCAAATGCGGACGCCGGTGAAGGGATTGTATGTGGCAGGCAATATAACCGGTGTGGAAAGCGCTCTCGTCGCAGCCGCTCAGGGCAGGCTGGCGGCGGCATCGATCTGCAGCGATTCCGGAGCGTCCGGAGAAGAAGGGGAGAGGTTTGTCTTAACAGCAGAGGCGGAAGTTCACCGGGTCCGCTCCTCTGCACTAATTCAATTTCATCCGGGGATCGCGGAGGCAAGGCGCAGCGTATACCGGTTGTGGCGGGAAACGATGACAGCCGAGAGATGACAGAAAGTGGGAGAACCGCCCGCGGTTTTCCCTTTTCCATTATTAGAGCCGTACAATTCTATACTCTGGCGAGGGGTGAAAACGATGTTCAGCGTGTTAGTTGTCGACGACGAGCCCAGACATCGGAGAGGGCTGACCCTCCTGATCAAAGAATTGAGACCCGAGTATCGAATCTATGATGCGAAAGACGGTGCGGAGGCCATTCGGTGTATAGATTCCAATCTCATCGATATTATCATCACCGATATCCAAATGCCGACGATGAACGGGCTGCAGCTTATGGAAAGCCTTGGTTCGCGCTGCAAGGAAATGAGCATTGTTATCCTCAGCGCGTACTCAAACTTCGAATATGCGCAAAAAGCGGTCCGATTGGGGGCATTCGACTATCTGCTCAAGCCGGTGGGGGAATCGAAGGTCGAACAGATTCTGAAGGATATCGAGAACAAGGTGAAAGCCGAAAGTGCGGAAAACTGCGATGTACTCATGGCTAAGCTGCTGCGGGGTACGATTACGGACAATGAGCTTAAACGTTTGCACTTCTTGTTTCCGCCGGGCGGGCGAGGGATCGTGCTGGTTGCCGAGATCGGTTTTCAGCGTTCGGGGGATGCCGACCCTCAGTCAGCCGCAGACGAGGAGCGGGTTCGGCAGGAAGTGAAAAACAATTTGCAGCGAATCCTTGCCGATTATGGACAGCATGCGGCATTCTTTCTTCCCGACAACATCGACCGAATCGTAACTGTAATAAGTACCCCCGAGCAGCAAGCCCCTTTCCCAGCCCCGGCCCATGCGGCACGGCTGAACGAATTTATTCGCAGCATGTCTGCCGAATACGGCATCGAGGTTACCATCGGAGCCGGCACCGAATTCAAGCAAATGCAGTCGGAGGCTGGGCATTCATATAAGCTTGCGGTTAATGCGCTCCGGTGCAAATTTTATACCGGCGGCGGAAGAGTCGTTTGCGGCCGGGAAATGGATATGAAGCGCAAGCTTACAGCGGTAAAAATTGATCCGCGACGTTTGGCGGAAGCCTTGCTGCAAGCGGATAAAGCACGTGTCACGTATGTTATCGACGCTTCGATTTCCCGCAGCTTTACGGACGGCTATCCCAACCCCGAACGGTTTGTTTACAGCTTCGCCAATGCCGTCATGCATTCGATCGCGCTTTATGAGGAGAAGCTGAAGGCGCTGCTGGCGCCGGATTTCACCGACGAGCTTATGCAATGCAAGGATATCGGGCAGCTGAGAGACACTGCCATTCGGATGCTGCATGGCATGATCGATATGCTTCGCGGCGGCAGAGGTAAACGGAACGAAGCGGTTATCGAAGCGTGTAAAGCTTATATCGAAGAGCATTTTGCTGATGAGCTGTCCCTGGGCTTCCTCGCCCGTAAATTCCACTTCAACGCCTCCTATTTCTGTCTGCTTTTTAAGAACCATACTCAAACGAATATCAGCGACTATATTTTGAAAATCCGGATGCGCAGAGCGGAGCACTTATTGTTAAACACCAGCAGGAAAATTTATGAAATCGCCAAAATGGTCGGCTATCAGGATGTGAAATATTTTACCCGCTTATTCAGAAAAGAGTATGGGGCGGCGCCGGATGAGTACCGACACCGGACCGTGAGCCAATAAAGGATGAAGCTCATGAGGATCAGCTACACCCGCTCCCGGCTATCAAGAATGCGCCATCCGAGCTTCAGAACAAAGCTTCTGGTATCCTATATGATTCTGATTATCGTTCCGCTCGGCATTATGGGCTACAAATACTACTGGGCCAGTATGGACTTTGTATCCGAGTTCGCCAGGCAAAACATCCACTCCATCGTCAAGCAAAATAATGAAATGATCGATGCGGAGCTCTCCCGCATTACGGACAGCTCCTTGGCGATGATCGCCGACCAGGATCTGTTCAAGGAATTTCTGAACGCCAGGCAGGGCGACGAATACAGGATGATCACCATGGAAAAGAACATTAGGCGCATCGAAAGCAAGTATTTCTCGGAATTCAACAATATTTATTCCGTCCATCTTATAACCGGCTATGCCAATTTCGGTTCTTCCCAGGTTATTCCATACGCCGCTTTCAAAAGCACGCAGCTTTACCGGGAAGCTATGAGGATGGACGGCGGGCTTTCATGGATCCCCTCCTACGACTTTGCGGATATGTTTCACAGCGATTATTTGAAATCGGCAAGCATCGATTACCGGTACCTGTTTTCTGCGGTCCGGCTCCTGAAGCTGTTCCAACTGGACGGCAATGATATGACTCCGCTTGAAGGCAGGGCGGAGCTTCCCGTACTTGTCGTGAATTACCAGCCCGATCTGTACCTGGATGTGTTCGAGAACAGCCTCCCTGTCAAAGGGGCTTCGTTCTTCGTGACCAGTAAAGAAGGCGATATTATCGCTCACAGCGACAAGAATAAGATCGCTGCCCGGGAAACGCCGGAATGGTTGGACGATATGGCCCGACGAGGAAGCGGCTCGCTTGTGATTTCAAGCGGGGGCAAGCCGATGATCGTCTGTTTCGACACCTCTCGTGTCACGGGCTGGATATCCGGAATCGTCATCTCGCCTGAGGAGCTGATGAGCTCGTTCATTCCGACTATCAGGTCATATACGTTTTATCTTGCGGTTATATTGGTCGCCGCCTCGCTCCTGTTTGCGTTTCTGTTTGCCGAATCGATAACCAAACCGGTCAAGAAGCTGCTTCAGGCGATCAAAAAGGCGGGGGAAGGCGACTTTGAAACAAAAATTCCAATAAACAACAAAAGCGAAATGGGATATTTGATCAGTAAGTTTAATCAAATGAGCGCGAAAATCAAAATATTGATCGAGGAAAATTATAAAGTGGCCATTCGCGAGAAAGAAGCGGAAATTATGGCGCTTAACATTCAATTGAATCCTCATTTTCTGTATAACACGCTGAATGTTATCAATTGGATGGCGCTTGAAAATAAACAGAAGGAAATCAGCCGAATGCTGATCAGCTTATCCTCCATGCTTCAATATACATCGCAAAATCAGCACGATATCGGCGAATTCGGTGCCGATTTGGAGTGGCTGCGGAATTATATCTATATTATCGATAACCGTTTCGAAGGTAAATTCACCGTTGCCTTCGAGATAGAGCCGGAGCTGTACAAGTATAAGGTGCCCAAGCTGTTCCTCCAGCCTTTTGTGGAAAATGCGATTATCCACGGATTTTCCGGCATCGAAAGCGGTGGGGAAATCCGCATTCGCGGATGGATCGAAGATGGTGATCGGTACTTTGCCGTCGAAGATAACGGAAGAGGGATCAGCAGCGGCAAGCTGAGGGAGATCGCAGCCAGCGGACAGGATTCAATCGGCATTCAAAATGTAAACAAAAGAATCAAGCTGATCTATGGCGACGGCTACGGAGTCCGTATCGATTCGCTGGAGGGACAAGGCACAATCGTCATCATCACACTTCCAGGCACAAACCTATAAAAATCGTCCACCTTTACAAAAATGTTCGACTATATGACAGGCCGGTTGTTGTACTACACTTATTAATGTGAATATTCAGTAAATTTTCCCGGGCGGTTTTAAAACATTTTCAGGGGAGGAAGATGTGAATGGCTCACGTTAAACGGTATTGGACGATTGCCTTGTCTACATGTGTCATTGCTGTCTTACTGCTGACCGGATGCTCAGCGGGAAGTAACAATGGGGGGAATAGTGCGGATAACCCGGCAGGGGCAGCGGCCGAGGGAAAGGAAACCATCACGCTCAAGTTTGCATTCTGGGGCGATACGATTGAGAAGAAGACCGTAACGGAAGCGCTCAAGGCATTTGAAGCCAAGCATGAAGGGATCAAGGTCGAGCCGCTGCACATTCCTTCCGACTATACGACGAAAATTACTACGATGGTCGCAGGCAACGTTGCTCCGGACCTCGGTTACATGCCGGCGGGAACGGCCTTGGCATGGGCTGAAGATGGAAAGCTGCTAAACCTCAATCCCTTGATTGAAGCGGATTCCGACTTCAGAAAGGAAGATTATCTGGATCAGGTTTGGTACAACTGGGCCCCTGACAAGACGCTCGGTATGAGTACGGCTGTTGAAGGCTACGGCATCATGTATAACAAGGACATGCTGCTGGAGGCCGGAGTGGAGCTGCCGCCGACGAAAGCGGCCGACGCATGGGACTGGGATAAATTCCTTGAGGTAGCGAGAAAGCTGACAATAGATGAGAATGGGAACAATGCGTTATCCCCCAATTTCGATCCGAAGAAAATAAAGCAGTTCGGTTTTCAATACGATCCCTATAACATGATGGCCGCTGTCGTATCCAATGAGGGCAATTATCTGACTCCCGACGGCAAAGGCTTCGGACTGGCTCAGCCTGAGGCGATCGAGGCGATTCAGAAGCTCGCCGATTTGATGTACAAATATCATGTGTCACCGACCCCGCTGCAGACCAAGAGCTTACCCGATATGGCCTTGCAGACCAAGAGGGTTGCGATAACCGTATCAGGGAACTGGGGGTTGCAGGCATTCGCCGAACAGGACTTCAACCTGGGAGTAGGCGTGCTGCCGAAGCTGAAAATTAGTAATACCTTGTCCGACGGTGCTCCGACCGTCATCTTCGGCTCAACCAAGCATCCGAAAGAGGCCTGGCTGTTGTACAAATGGATGGCCGACCCGGAATCGACCCTGCCGCTTCATGCGGGCGGACTGTGGATGCCGCTCAAGAAAGAGTGGTACACGAACCCCGAATTGGTTGCGAAATGGGCGAAGGGCAATAAAGCTCATCCGGAAGGCTATGTGGATGCCTTTATGAAACAGACGATGGAGAATGGCGTCCGCACACCAGGCTTCGAAGTGAAGAACCTGGCGAAGATCAGCGCGCTGGTTACGCCTGCTCTTGATAAAGTATGGACAGGGAAAGAGACGGCGGAGACCGCTCTGAAAGCGGTCGAACCGCAGGTGCAGCCGCTCATTCAAGGCTACTACGGCAAATAAGCCGGTTCCTGCAGCAGCGTCCGGCAGTACTGCTGCAGGCTTCCCGGCTCACGTCCGTCGAGGAGGGATTCCATGATCGGCAAGCACCGCGCCATCGTTGGCATATTGTTCGCGCTGCCGAGCATACTCGGGCTGCTGCTGTTCACGGCTTTACCGATGCTCAGCAGCTTCGTGCTCAGCTTTACCGACTATCGTACGGTAAATACGCCGAAATTTATCGGCTTCGGCAACTATACCCGTTTATTTGACGGCACCGACCCTTATTTTTACAAATCGCTGTGGGTGACATTCAAGTATGTCATCCTGCGGGTACCGATCGGTCTGGCCATGTCGTTCCTGGTTGCGCTGCTGCTGAATCAGGATTTTATTAAAGGAAAATCCATATTCCGGACGATCTTCTATCTGCCGGTCATAGTTCCTGCCGTAGCCGCTTCGATGATATGGATTTGGCTGTTCAGCCCGGATCTCGGGCTGCTCAACAGCTTCCTGGAAGCTCTCCATTTGCCGACGATATTGTGGCTGGATTCGGAAGCGACGGTTATTCCTTCGATCGTCTTCATGAGCCTGTGGGGGATAGGCAGCACAGTAATTATTTTCCTGGCGGGACTTCAGGGCGTACCGCGCTCCTTGTATGAAGCGGCGACCGTCGACGGGGCCGGCGTTTTCCGGAAGTTTCGGGCCATCACGATACCGATGATGACGCCGATCATCTTCTTCAACCTCATTATGGGCTCGATCGGAGCGTTCCAGGTGTTCACCGAGGCGTTGATAATGACGCAGGGCGGACCCAACAATGCGAGCTTATTCTATAACTATTACATCTACCGGGAGGCGTTCCAGTTTGGAGAGATGGGCCACGCATCCGCTATTGCCTGGATATTGTTTATCATCATTCTGATTATCACCGGGATTTTCTTCAAAACCTCCAAATCATGGGTCTTCTATGAAAGCGAGGTATAGACGCATATGAAGAGGAAGAATGCTGCAGGTCAAATTGCTGTATACACGATTCTGATCATAGGCGCGTGTTTTTGCCTGCTTCCCTTGTTTTGGCTGGTCAGAAGCTCGTTCATGACATCGATGCAAATTTTCGAGATGCCGCCGGTATGGATTCCGGTTCCTTTCAAACTAAGCAATTATACGGAAGCTTTAACGACGGTCGATTTTGCAAGGTTTTTCCGGAATACCGCGTTCATTACCGTCTCATGCCTTATCGGCGCGCTCATCAGCAGCTCGGTCTCAGCTTACAGCTATGCAAGGCTGCAGTGGCCGGGAAGAAGGCTCATCTTCGCGCTGCTGCTCGCGAGTATGATGCTGCCGGGCGCGGTGACTCTCATTCCTACCTTTATCGGCTGGAAGCTGGCCGGGCTAATCAATACCTATTATCCTCTTATTCTGCCCGCCTGGTTCGGTTCGGCATTCGATATTTTTCTGCTCCGGCAATTTTACTCTACGATTCCGAGAGATTTGGATGAAGCAGCCTATGTGGACGGGGCGGGGCATCTGACGATTTACTGGAAGATTATCGTGCCTCTATCGAAACCGGCTTTGATCGTTATCGGATTATTCTCTTTCATGGGTTCATGGAATGACTTCATGGGGCCGCTCGTATACCTTAACGAAGAGAGCAAGTATACGGTAGCCTTGGGACTGCAGATGTTCCAGTCCCTTCACAGCGCGCAATGGAATCTGCTGATGGCAGCCTCGACAGTCGTTATTACACCGGTCATTATCGTCTTTTTTATCGGGCAGCGGTATTTTATTGAAGGTATCACATTAACGGGGCTTAAAGGATAAGGAGGACATAGTATGGCGGTGAATGTGAAAGCGGAAACAAAGGTTAAAGCGTTTGCTTTACAGGATGTGGCTGTTTTGGGCGGACCCTTCAAGCATGCAATGGACCTGAACGCCGCATATTTGCTTGAGCTTGAACCGGACCGGCTGCTGGCCCGGTTCAGGCAGTATGCCGGGCTGGAGCCGAAAGCGCCTCAGTACGAAGGATGGGAAGCGATGAGTCTATCGGGACATACGCTGGGCCATTACCTCTCTGCCTGCTCGATGCTCTTCGCGTCGATCGGAGATGCCCGGTTCAAAGCGCGTGTCGATTACATAACGGATGAGCTGGAGGTCTGCCAGGCCGCGCATGGCGACGGCTATGTATCGGGTATACCAGGAGGGAAAGAGATTTTCCTGGAGGTTGCTTCCGGCGATATCCGGTCGAAGGGCTTCGACTTGAACGGTGTATGGGCCCCGCTCTATACGGTGCATAAGCTGCTAGCCGGTCTTCGCGATGCGTTTCGCCTTACCGGTAATAATAAAGCGCTTGCGCTGGCGGCGAAACTGGCGGATTGGTACGAAACTATCTTCTCGCAGATTACCGAGCAGCAAATGGAAGAAATGATGATATGCGAGTACGGCGGCATGAACGAGGTGCTTGCGGATTTATATGCGGATACCGGTGAAGTGAAATATCTCAGCTTGGCCGAGCGCTTCTGGCACAAGCTCGTGCTGGATCCGCTTGCCGCGCACCAGGATTGCCTGCCCGGGAAGCATGCCAATACGCAGATTCCGAAGCTGATCGGACTCGCGAGAGAATATGAGCTTACCAGCGACGATAAACGCCGGGCTACCGCGGAATTTTTCTGGGACCGGGTCGTACATCATCATTCCTATGTAACCGGCGGTAACAGCTTCGGTGAATATTTTGCGGATGCGGACAGTCTGAACGATCGTCTCGGACCTCATACGACGGAAACATGCAACACCTACAATATGCTGAAGCTCACCAAGCATCTGTTCGAGTGGAACGGCTCCGCGAAGGAAGCTGATTATTACGAGCGTGCGCTCTATAATCATATACTGGCTTCGCAGGATCCCGTAGAGGGCGGCGTCTGTTATTTCGTATCCCTGGCTATGGGCGGCCAGAAGGTATTTGACGATAAATTCAATGATTTTACCTGCTGCATCGGCACGGGTATGGAGAATCACGCAAGCTACGGCAGCGCGATTTATTTCCACAGCGAGAACGAGCTCTATGTCAATCAATATATTCCTTCCTCGCTGGAATGGAAGGACCAAGGTGTAACAGTGCTTCAGCAGACGGATTATCCGGAGTCGGACAGGATTCTGTTTACGCTGTCATGCACGCAGCCGGTAAAGTTTACGATGAACATCCGGTATCCTTATTGGGCCGAGAACGGTATTGAGGTGGCAATCAACGGCGAACGGATTTTGATCGATAACGGGCCGGGCAGCTTTATCAAGCTCGACCGTACTTGGGCGGATGGCGATCAAATCGATGTAACCATACCGATGTCGCTGCGGCTTGAATCGATGCCGGACAACGCTAAGCGGGCTGCTGTCATGTTCGGCCCATTGGTGCTTGCAGGTGATCTGGGACCTCTGGACGACCCGGATGCCGGTAACTTCCTGTATACGCCTGTGATGATTCCAAGACAGGCCGCGCTGAATGATTGGCTTGCGCCTGTACCGGGAATGGCCAACACGTTCCGCACGATTAATGCCGGCCATCCACGGGATGTGCAGCTTTATCCGTTCTACCGAATGCATGCCAGAATGTACTCCGTCTACTGGGATTTCTTTACGAAAGAGGAATGGGCGTCGGCGGAGGAAGAGTATGTGATTGCCCGGGAAAAAATCCGGATTCTGGAGCAGTGTACAGTTGATTTCGTTCAACCGGGTGAAATGCAGCCTGAGCGCGATCATAACTTCCAGGGGGATACGACAACGAGAGTAGGAATAATCAATAAACGGGCTTATCGGAGCGCGGGCCAGGGCGGCTGGTTCTCCTTTGATATGAAAGTCGACCCTAAAGCCCAGGCCTTGCTTGTCGTCACCTATACGGCCGCTCAGGAAATGCCGGATTGCGAGTATGATATTCTTCTGGACGGCAGTCCGCTAACCGATGTCGAGACGGGATTTGACGAAGCGGATAAATTTTTTAACGTGAATTATATCATTCCCGAAACGATGATCCAGGGTAAAGAGACGGTTACCGTCACCTTCCAGGCTCATCCCGGACGACGGGTTCGAAGAGTGTTCGGCCTGCGTATGGTAGACAAGGAGCAGTATGAACGCATTCGCGGGTAATGAGTGAGAACGTAAAGCGGACATAACCGCCGAAAAAAGCAGCCATGTGCAGTTGATCATGGCTGCTTTTTGCCGATTTTAAAACCCTTTGTATTGCGGTTCCTCGTTTTCCAGCTGCTGGACGCGCGCTTGCACTTGCTGCACGATCTGTTCAGCCGATTGAGCCGCATTCGTGAACATCGTTTTCGCTTCCTGATTTTGAGTGCTTAGGGCGAACTGCTCCAGACTGGCTTGAGCACTTTTTAAGGAAGCCAGACATGTTTTGACATCGGATGCGACGGTCACGGGTATCACCTCCACGTTCTACCATTTGTCTAATGATTACCATAAATAAGTTATCCTTTTGAATGGAAACCATACGACCCATAAAATGGTAATCTATAAAAAACAGGAGAAAAATACATATAAATATGCAATTTGGGGATATTTATTTTGATCATACTGATCACATACATAGTGGGACTAGGAGTTGAACATCTTTGAAGCTGTTAATTCCGGGGACTGAGCCCCACAAGCCGAGACAGCCGGGTAAATGCCACCAATGCATATGGGGACGATGGGATGGATTGAAGCAGTTTTGCTCGAAAGTAGTATGCGTTAAAGAGCCGAAGTAATCATGGATCCGGCCATACGAGAGAGGTATGGCCGGATCCTAGCTAATTTAGGAATGGAGTTGTTGGTATTATGCCAGACTGGGCTGAAGTCGGTTTACGCACCCTGTTTGCCGTTGTATTTCTCTTTTTTTTGACAAGACTTTTGGGCAAACGCCAGGTATCGCAGCTCTCATTATTTGAGTACATTACCGGAATCACGATCGGCAACCTGGCCGCTTACATTTCATTGGATACGGATGCCAGCTGGGGGCTCGGTTTCATGGCTTTGGGGGTCTGGGTAACGGTCTCGCTCGCAATCGAGTTTTTCCAGCTGAAAACCAAACGGGGCCGGGATTTGCTTGAAGGTAAAGGTACTACGTTAATCAAGGACGGGAAAATTCTTGAGGACAATTTAAAAAACGAACGTCTTTCCACCGACGATTTGCTCGAACAACTGCGGGAAAAAAATGTTTTTAAAGCGGCCGATGTAGAATTTGCTCTGATTGAACCAAGCGGCGATATCAATGTACTTCTCAAGAAGGAACACCAACCGTTGACTGCAGCCCATCTTGGAATCAAAGTAGCGCCGGAGCAAGCGCCGCAAGCGATTATTATGGACGGTAAAATCATGAATGAACCGCTAGCCGCAAGCGGGTTTAGCCGTCAGTGGGTTCTCACCGAACTGGAGAAACTGGGCGTAGCCGTCGAGAATGTATTTCTCGGACAAGTCGATTCTTATGGACAATTATTCGTCGACCTGTTCGACGATCAGATTAAAGTTCCAGAACCGCAACTGAGGGCCTCGTTATTGGCTCAGCTCAAAAAGTGCGAAGCCGATCTTGAGATGTTCGGACTCTCGACAAAGGATAAACAAGCCAAGAGAATGTATGAACGGTGCTCCAAGGAACTGGAAAAATCAATTACGGAACTGAAACCGTACCTTACCCGGTAGGAGTTGGTGGGATTTTGGCAAACAACAAGAAGAAAAAGTTGACACCCGTTCAGCAGGAATACATCGAGCTGGCAAGCAGGAGAGAACCAAAACGCACTGTGCTTGCCAATTGCATCCGCGCTTTTTTGGTAGGCGGTTTGATTTGTTTAATCGGACAAGGGATACAGGATATGTTCGTCCACTTAGGAGGCTTTGAGAAAGAGAAAGCATCCAATCCTACTGTCGCGGTATTGATCCTGATATCGGTCATATTAACGAGTATAGGCGTCTATGACAAATTGGCGCAATGGGCGGGGGCCGGATCTGCCGTACCTGTCACGGGGTTCGCCAATTCCATGGCGTCTGCGGCTATTGAGCATAGAAGCGAGGGACTCGTGCTCGGCGTAGGCGGGAACATGTTCAAGCTTGCCGGAGCGGTTATTGTATTTGGAGCGGTTGCGGCCTTTATCGTCGGCATTCTTAAACTGATTTTTAATCCATGAACGGCAGGAGAGGTGAATCTGGATGATATTAAAAGGGCATCAGAGCTGGGTATTCAGAAACGAGCCCAAAATTATAGCCAAAGCGACCGTTGTCGGCCCGTTCGAAGGCCGCGGTCCGCTTGCCGACGATTTTGACATTATTCACGGGGACTCGACAATTGGACAGGACAGTTGGGAGAAAGCGGAGAAAACGATCCTCGAGGAAGCGGCGAAGCTGGCTATCGAGAATGCGGGATTAACGAAGGAGCAGGTCAATTTCTATGTCGGCGGCGACTTGATGAACCAAATTATCAGCAACAGCTTTGCGGCTCGAACTTTAACGATTCCATACCTCGGCGTATTCGGAGCGTGTTCGACTTCTATGGAAAGCCTGGCACTTGCCTCCTATATAGTCGATTCGGGCGGCGCGAAGCATGTGCTGGCCGGTACGTGCAGCCACAACTCAAGCGCGGAGAAGCAGTTCCGCTATCCGACGGAATACGGATCTCAGAAGCCGCCCACAGCCCAGTTCACGGTCACCGGCGCTGGAGCCGCTCTCGTGTCGCACGAAGGAAAAGGACCGGTAGTCACCTCGGCAACGATCGGACGAGTCATCGATATGGGCATTAAAGACCCGTTTAATATGGGCGCTGCCATGGCGCCTGCCGCAGTGGATACGATTCAGGCGCATTTTCGCGATTTGCAAATCGAGCCGGGTTATTATGATTTGATCGTAACCGGCGACCTTGCGAAGGTGGGGTATGAAATTGCCTGCGACTTGTTTGACAAGCATAAGGTGCCGATGCACCAAACAACATATGCCGACTGCGGAATGATGATATATGACTACAACACACAGATGGTCCAGTCGGGGGGCAGCGGCTGCGGCTGTTCGGCGGTCGTGACTTACGGCCATTTGTTGAACCGGATGCGCAGAGGGGCATTGAAACGCATTCTTGTCGTCGCCACCGGCGCCTTGCTCTCGCCGCTATCCTTTCAGCAAGGGGAGAGTATTCCGGGCATTGCGCATGCCGTGTCCATCGAAAGCCGGGAATGATCAGGCAAAGCTAGCCGTCTGGTAATGAACAGAATTTCTGTATGAATATTTAAACCTTGCCGCATAATAACATCAACTTACATATAGGAGTTGATTTGCATGCGAAGGAAAAAATACAGCCTTCTGGGCGCGGTAATGCTGATTGCCGCCGTATCGGTAATTTCCACCGGTTGTATGAACAACAATCCGGATAATCAGATGAGAACAAGACAAGCGCAAAACCAGGCACAGAACCAAGGTCAGAACCAGGCACAAAACCAAGGTCAGAACCAAGCACAAAACCAAGGGCAAACGAACCTCAATGAACGTATTCAAGTCGCCGATAAAGCGGCCGACAGCATCGTCCGGATAAGAGGCGTCAGGCAGGCGAACGTTCTGGTTACGAATCGTAATGCCTATGTAGCCGCTTTGATCGATACCAAGAAAGGACGTTTCAATGCCGCTATGGAAGCCGACATTGCGAGGCAGGTGCGGGCAACAGATCCGAATATCGACAACGTATATGTTTCAACCAATCCCGAGTTTATCGACCGGGTGAACGCGTATGTTATGGATGTACGACAGGGAAGACCGGTTACCGGGTTTTTCAAGGAATTTAATTTGATGGTCCAGAAAATGTTCCCGACCCGCCGATAATAACGAATTGGAAGGACCCGGAGGCTGTGCCTCCGGGTCCTTCGTATTAATTCTTCGTCTTCCTCAAGCAATACGACGTCGAGTACGGTCGTTTGCCTGTCGAAGATAACGGGAAGGAGGGTACTTGTTTGCTTACCAGGGAACGAGAACCGTGCAATTTGTTCACCGGCACTCAAATTGGTTAATCTGGTTCGTTGAAGGACAGGAACCACAACGGAGAGCACCATGGCCCGGGTCAGCCGGCGCGGCGGGAGCGGGCCAGAGTCAGCCCAGCGAGGACCATGCCGGTCAGCCCCATCACAATGGCCACGATGGCCCCGGCTCGCCCGCTGCCGGTGCCGAAACCACCGGTGAAGTTGGCCAGATGCAGCCCAGCGTAGACTATGACGATCAGCGCCACCACCGCGGCCACGATAGCCCCGCGTCGCCCGGAGCCGGTGCCGAAACGACCGGCGGAGCGGGCCAGAGACAGCCCGCCGATGACCGCGCTGATCAGCCCCACCACCGCGTCCATCGTGGCCCAGAGTCGACCGGGGGTTAATCCGTATACGACATTACCGTTGGTCACTTCAGCAGAGGCAATAGTTGGAACAAGCAGAAATGCACAAAGTATTATGAATGAAACTAGCTTCATTTTCATTTGTTAATCACTCCTCTTTGTTGTTTTTAAAAAACTGACACAATGTAACGTACCCTGATAGGGGCCACTCTTTCTCCTCCTAGATTCTTTTTTCTAGCGGGTTGAATTTTCTATTTATGTACACCTTGCTGCCGCGTTCATCTCATGCTCAAACATAGTTTATCAAGCCGATGTTAAGGACTTGTGGAGAACATATTCTTTTTTCATGGTGTTTATGTTTTTGCTTAAAAATAAAGCTATAATACGAGTAAAAACGGCAGAAGGAAGCGGGGTTTTAGATGGAAACAACTATACTTCTGGTTGACGATGAAGTGAAAATGCTTGAGGCGATGGCTTCATATTTACAAAATGAAGGGTTTCGGATTGTGAGCGCCACGACGGGCAAGGATGCGCTGACTGCAGCCAGAACGGAGCGTCCGGCTTTGGTTGTTTTAGACTGGATGCTTCCGGGAATGAGCGGCATTGAAGTTTGCCGCGAACTTCGGAACATAGGGTCTTATGGAATCATTATGTTGACGGCAAAAACAGAGGAGACGGACAAAATTATCGGTTTGGAAATCGGAGCCGACGATTACATGACAAAGCCTTACAGTTTGAGAGAGTTGGCGGCGAGAATACGTTCCGTATTACGCCGCATTCAGGGTAAATCCGAAGAAATTCAGACGATGCTAAGGGGAGACTTGACGATTATCGAATCGAAATGCCAAGTCATGAAGGAAGGCGCGGAAATTGTTCTTACTCCTACAGAATTCAAATTACTGATTACTTTGGCCGCAAAGCCCGGTATAGTTTTCAGTCGGCTTCAACTGATGAAATCGGTCATGCAAGATGATTTCATCAACTACGAGCGCACAATCGATTCCCATATCAGCAATTTGCGGAAAAAAATCGAGAACGATCCGGCGATCCCGAAATATATTCAAACCGTGTTCGGATTCGGTTATCGATTCGGTGACAAGTTATGAACGTTCAGTGGTGCATCGGAGATAAATTGTTTGGCGCGATGGCGGTTCTGGTTCTTTTTGTCACGGTGGGCTACTATGGGGCAACCCAAGGATACTTAGAAAGCCGTTTTGAACGTTACTTCAAAGAAAAAACGACAGAGTTGTTTGAAATCTACTATAAGGAGCATAAAAATTCATGGGAAGGCATAGAGGAAATGAAGATTTCAGACGGATTGGAGCAGAGAAATACGGATCAACGCGAGATTGCCTTGTCTCCTGATGAAAACATCTTGTTTTTTAGAGGGTCGAGCGTTCCCGGGTCGTTGATACAGCAGGGGAAACTGAATACAGTCATGGTAAACGGAACGACGGTCGGCACGATCTATGTCGACGGGTGGGAATCGGCCGAAGATTATCTATTAAAGAAGTATATACTGGACTCCATGCGCACCCAAGGTTTATGGGTACCGGCCTTAACGGGGATCATTGCATTGCTTCTTGGCTTATGGTTAACCAAGAAATTAACGCAGCCCCTGAAACGTCTCATCCCCGCCATACACAAAATTGCAGCCCAAGAGCTTCACATTCGCATTCCCGTGACAACAAGAGATGAATTCGGGAAAGTAACCGAAGCGCTCAATCATATGGCACAGCAGTTGTTTCGCGCAGAAGAGGTACGAAAAAATTTGACAGCCGATGTGGCGCATGAGTTAAGGACGCCGCTTTCCATTATTCAATGTCATATGGAAATGATACAAGAGGGAGGACGGGACATTCCTCCGGAAACCTTATTGCCTATACAGGATGAAGTAATTCGTTTGTCCAAGCTCGTCGACGATCTCCACCAGTTAACGCTGGCCGAAGCGGGTAAATTGCAGCTAGACCGATCCAAGGCCGATCTTGTTCCCGTTTTGGATCGGATCATCGATATGTTAAAGCCGGAAGCGGAAGAACGACATATCGAAATTGTTCGCTCGTATCCGGCACAAAAAATGAATGCGTTCATTGATCCTAACAGGATTACGCAAGTATTCTATAATTTGCTGATCAATGCCATGCGTTATACCTCGTCCGGTGGAAAGATTTCGATCCGAATTACGGATACTTCCCATGACGAGTCGCGTTTCGCTTCCGTCTCGATTACGGACACCGGAGTCGGTATCGCGGCGGAGCAGCTCCCCTTCCTGTTCGACCGTTTTTATCGCGTTGAAGAATCACGTTCCCGTCATACGGGCGGCATGGGTCTGGGACTTGCAATTGCAAAAGAATTTGTCGAGGCTCATCGAGGCTCCATTTCGGTACAAAGTGAGGTAGGTCGTGGGACCCAGTTTACCGTGTATCTGCCTTGTGCATAGCAAATTGCGAATATAATCAACGGATGCGAGGTCCGTTCAGGGCATGAATATTACATCATATAAGTATCTACAATACTTAAGAATGCCACAACTGAAGGAGGTGCAGTCCATGGAACAAAATGATCAGAACGGCACCGTCAAGAATACTTACCATGAGGCAACACGGTATGTTCAAAATGCGATTGAGAAGGTTAAAGAGGGAAGTTCAAATATCGATGAGGCAACAGAGAACCTTGTGAACCAAACATTTAATAAGCATAAGAACAATCGAAAATAATTCGGGTGCTTACCTGCGCAAGACCGCTTTAAAGAACCGGAGGACAACCCTCCGGTTTTTTATTATCCTTAAAGTTAACTTCAGAGTGAAGAAACAAACTCCGCCGCCAAGGACGGCGTCAGCAGGTTCCGCCAGCCTAACGCATCACCGATTTTATTACCCGCAGCTTAGTGAACCAGGCGAATATCCATAACCGGATGCATATACATAAGACAGGCAGTATCCGGGGGGCTTGGTTCACTTTGATTTCGCTGAAAAAAATCGCTGCGATTGTTGCCGGAAGCGTCCTGATCGCGGTCGGGATCAATTTTTTCCTTGTACCCTTGAGGCTTCTGGATGGCGGGGTAATTGGAATTGCGCTCATTATCAACTATCTGTTTAAATTAAAGGTCGGTCTTGTCATGTTATTGTGCAGTATTCCTATCTTAGCTCTATCCTGGTATTACAAGCTGCGAGGTACGCTGTACTACAGTATCAACGGCCTTCTCTTTTCAAGCTATATGATCGATTTGCTGGAGCCTTATCAATATTATTTTCTCTATTATGTAGACTGGACGCCGTTCACAAGATCCGTAATCGGCGGAGCGGTAATAGGTACCGGAATCGGCATTATGCTCAGACATGATTGTTCGACCGGAGGAATGGATTTGCTGGCGAAATTTATTTCCAAGCACTTACCGGTGAATGTGGGTGTCCTTATTTTAATCATGGATGCAATTATTATAAGCTTCGGGAAACTGCTGCTGCCAGAAGATACCTTCCTGCTCTCCTTTATTACCATAATTGCCGGAGGGATCGCCACAAGCTTATGCACGCTGAATCTTCCAGCAACAGCACATAATATTTAAGCGGCCAATATATGAACTTAAAGCCCCTGCACCGGTGCAGGGGCTTTGCATGATAGGCGGATAACCGGGCACAGATAATTCAGGGCTTATTTTTCCAGGCGATAAGCGCATCGACTGGTGGATGGTTGATTCCGAACGATTGGACAAACGCGCGATTCTCCGACGTATGGAAGTTTTTAAGAATTGTAACCTCATATCCCAGTCTCGCGAAATCTTCCGGCTCCCATCCGCTGTAATGGGTCTGATATTTCTCACCGCTTAATCCGTAATGATCAACAGACTGCGGAAAGAAACCTCTCGGCGTGAAAATAATGACCCGGTTACGCGCCACCAATTCCGCCTTTTTCAAAAGCGCCAGTCCGTCCTGCTTGGTGAAATGCTCAATCGTATCGACGAGCGTCACCATTTGAAACGTTTTCGGCAAAAACAGACGGTTAATATCCTGGGCATCGGCATTAATTGGAATGATACGGGGAGATGTGTAAACTCTTTTCTCCAAATACGGACGGTGGATATCAAGTGCGACGATAAAGCGGGCCGCATACTGCTCGAGCAGAACACCAATTCCGCTGCCGATGTCAAGAATGCTTACCGAAGATGCCATCAGACCGTTCAATATAGAAATAAAGTCACGGTTGTATGTTTCGTTCACAGCCATTTTCTATCGCTCCTTCTTCCGGATTAATCATAGCCATAGCTTTGTATAGTTTATAGAGATGGTTATCATCCTGCTTGTGCCCTTACCCCGAGTCAACATATTTCTATGTGTGCAGAAATGGAAAACTGGCCGGAATCACCTGCACTCAGTGATTTTAAGTACACCTTAAATGTGTATATATTGTGTAATATATAAAATTATATTGCGTATTAAATATGGAATATGTATATTAAAGATGTGATAAATGGCAGAATCATGCTGCATATTGAATTTCGTTAAAGGGGAGATAAGCTGAATGAATCAAAAACAAGTGTACGGCTTCACTGAGGGAAATGCCGGAATGAAAACTCTGCTGGGTGGAAAGGGTGCGAATTTGGCGGAGATGACGCGCGTTGGTCTTCCCGTCCCGAAGGGATTCACCATAACGACAGACGCTTGCAAAGCCTATCTTCATCATGAACGGAATCTGCCGCAGGGCATCATGACGCAAATCACAGAGGCAATGGCAGACTTGGAAGCGAGAACGGGACAAGGCTTCGGAGAACGGGAAAATCCGCTGCTTGTCTCAGTCAGATCCGGATCCGTTACCTCAATGCCCGGAATGATGGATACGATCCTGAATTTGGGTTTGAATGACGAATCGGTTGAAGGTCTGGCCAAGCTAACGGGCAACCCGCGTTTTGCTTATGACTGTTACCGCAGGTTAATGCAGATGTTCGGCAATGTCGTCCTCGGTATTGAGCATATCCACTTTGACCGTCTTCTCCAACAATTAAAAACGGAAGAAGGCGTCATGGACGACCAGGAGGTTTCAGCAGACGGCTGGATAAGGCTGACGGGCCTTTACAACAGTTGTTATATCAAGCATGCCAATCGACCTTTCCCGCAAAATGTCCACGAACAGCTGCAGCTTGCAATTGAGGCGGTATTCGGTTCATGGAACAATCCAAGGGCAATCGTTTACAGGAAAATAAATCAGATCCCGGATGATCAAGGAACAGCTGTTAACGTTCAGTGTATGGTGTTCGGCAATAAAGGAAACGACTGCGGAACCGGAGTCGTATTTACACGAAATCCATCAACCGGTGAAACCGGGTTATACGGAGAATACTTAATCAACGCTCAGGGAGAGGATGTTGTTGCAGGCATTCGAACCCCCCAGCCGATCCAAACACTTCATGAAGAAATGCCCGATGTTTATGAGCAGCTGTCACGGGTGGCGAATGGGCTCGAACTGCATTATAAAGACATGCAGGACATCGAGTTCACGGTAGAGAACGGCAAGTTGTATCTGCTCCAAACCCGGGGCGGCAAGAGGAACGCGCAGGCGGCACTTAAAATCGCGGTCGATCTGGTCACTGAGGGTTTGCTCCGGAAGGAGGATGCCTTGAACCGAATAGAGGCTGCCCACCTTGACCAGCTCCTGCATAGAGGCATTGATGAAGCAGCGGTGAAAGATCTATTGGCGACCGGGCTGCCCGCTTCTCCCGGTGCGGCGGCTGGTCAGATCGTGTTCGATGCGGATACGGCTGAAGAATGGGCGCGTTCGGGAAAACAAGTCATTCTGGTCAGACCTGAAACAACGCCTGAAGACATCCATGGCGTCCTGGCTGCCGAAGGAATTCTTACCAGCCGGGGCGGCATGACGAGCCATGCGGCTGTAGTGGCCAGAGGCATGGGCAAACCCTGCGTTTGCGGCTGCGAATCGATCCGGATTCAACTCGAGGAAAAACGAATATTGGTCGATGGCAGATCGTTGACAGAGGGGGAGTGGCTGACTCTTGACGGCGGGAGCGGCCGTGTCATTGCTGGAATTGTACCGCTCCGCGAAGCGGAGATTACGCCTGAGCTTGAGCGGATGCTTGAATGGGCGGATGAAGTCCGGACCTTGAAGGTACTCGCAAATGCGGATAGCCCTCAGGATGCGAGAACTGCAAGAGAGTTCGGCGCCGAGGGAATCGGATTATGCCGCACCGAGCATATGTTCCTTTCGCCTGCGAAGCTGCCTATCGTGCAGAAGATGATTTTGGCGGAAAGCAAAGAAGAACGCGTTCAAGCGCTGGCGCAGCTCCTGCCGATGCAGCAGCAGGATTTCGAGGAAATATTCGAGCAGATGGACGGACTTCCCGTTACGATTCGCCTCCTTGATCCGCCGCTGCATGAGTTTCTGCCTAATTCGGCCGAACTGCAGAAGCAGCTCGCTCAGCTGGGTGAGGGCCAAGCTGATGCGGAACCGGAACGCCGAAGACTGACCGTTCTATTACAGAAGGTGAATTCTCTGCATGAGGCGAATCCAATGCTCGGCCAACGGGGCTGCAGACTGGGGATCGTCTATCCGGAAATATACGACATGCAGACCGAGGCGATATTTAAAGCCGCCTTAAAGTGCGTCGACGCTGGAATAAAGGTTCTGCCCGAAATTATGATCCCTCTTGTCGGACACGATTCGGAGCTAAAGCTGCTTAGAGAGCGTGTCGAAGCTTTGGCCCGCGAAATTCTCGGAGAAGAGAAGGGAAGAAGACTGGATTATAAGATAGGAACCATGATCGAGGTTCCCCGTGCTGCGCTGACCGCACATAGAATTGCGCCGTATGCCGATTTTTTCTCTTTCGGAACGAACGATTTGACACAGATGACGCTTGGGTACAGCCGCGATGATGCCGAAGGGAAATTCTTAACCCACTATATCGATCAGAAGCTTCTTTCCCACAACCCGTTCCAGGTATTGGATACGGAAGGAGTCGGCCGCCTGATCGAGATGGCCGTATCGGCCGGCAGATCGGTGAAGCCTTCTCTCAAAACAGGCATATGCGGGGAACACGGAGGAGATAAAGAGTCCATCTTTTTCTGCCAGCGGGTTGGATTGAATTATGTAAGCTGTTCACCTTACCGGATTCCACTTGCCCGAATAGCCGCGGCACAGGCCTGGATCCAATGGAATGGCGAACAAAGCCGTGAAACGGCGAAAGCCGGATAGAATCCTGAGGCCTTCTTGACCGTAGAGTCAAAGAGGTTATCTTTAAGGAAATGTGGGAATAACTGCCGATACAGCGGACTAACCAGACACTATGCCGCAGCGAGGGAGCAGAGGCAAAGAACATGGTGTTATTTTGGGTTACGATCTTTCTAATAAATGTATTTGCCTTCATAGTGCCCAAGCATATCCCGTATTGGCAGATGTATGCTACATCGGCTTTTGCAGTGATGCTCCAGTTGGCCGTCGATATTTATCTGGATCTTAAATTAGATTTGTATGGGTATTTTAATAAAGGTGTAGACCCGCTGGGATTTGTTTACGAATTCGGGATTTTTCCGGCTTCAAACATTATATTTTTGAATTTCTGGGCGGTGCTCAAAGGCTTCTGGCCCAAATCATTATACCTGCTTGCTTGTGTCAGTGTAGCGACTTTTTATGAGTATTTGGCTCTCAAGAGCGGATATCTCTATTATAACGGCTGGAAATTATGGTACTCGTTTCTCGAATATCCGTTATTATTTATGATCCTGGTCGGCAACTGGCGTCTGCTCCAGCGACTGCAGCAAAGGTCGGCATAACAGGGTGAAAATATCATGTTCACTTGAATTTTTATTTCATTCTCAGTATAATAAAAATTAGTTGAATAATTGGTTTTTCGGAGGAGCCTGTCATTGACAGGCTTCTTTTTGCATTTTTTGGGGTTGCGAAGCAAACAATATGCCGGTATGAACCGCAGAAGGAGAGGCAGCATGGAACAACAAGCAATTTTGGCAATCGGACTATTTCTAATTATTTATGCGCTTATCATTTCGGAGAAAATTCATCGTACCATTGTCGCCATGATTGGCGGAGTGCTCATGGTGGCCCTCGGTATCGTCAATCAAGAAACAGCTCTGCACCATATTGATTTCAATACGCTTGGACTGCTTGTAGGAATGATGATCATAGTGAGCATAACGGCGGATACCGGCTTGTTCAAATATATCGCCATTTGGGCGGCCAAGAAAGCCAAGGGAAATCCGGTTCACATCATGGTTGCCCTGGCCCTGATAACGGCGGTCGGCTCAGCATTCTTGGATAATGTAACAACCGTTCTTCTAATGGTGCCCGTCACTTTCAGCATTACAAGACAACTAAGGGTTCCGCCTATGCCATTTCTGATCACTCAGATCATCGCATGCAATATCGGAGGAACTGCCACGTTGATCGGAGATCCGCCCAATATTATGATCGGAAGCGCGGTTCAAGAGCTTACCTTTATGGCGTTTATCGTGAACCTCGCCCCGATCGCAGCGATACTGATGGCGGTACATATTCCGATTTTCATTCTTTTATTCCGCAAGCAGCTTAAAACGTCTGCCGAGAATATGAAAAGCGTGATGGATCTGGATGAGAAACAACTGCTGTCGGACCGCAAGCTGCTCGTCAAGTGCTTGACGGTATTGGGAATTACGATAATCGGGTTTTTCCTGCATCAATCACTGCATCTTGAATCGGCAACCGTAGCGCTTGCCGGCGCATTCCTGCTGCTGCTGTTAACCGGCGAGCATATGATGGAGCAAGCATTGAGCCGCGTGGAATGGACCACCATCTTCTTTTTCGTAGGGTTGTTTGTTCTCGTCTCCGGACTGATCGAAACGGGAGTTATAGAGAAGCTGGCTGAGAAGGCGGTTGATTTGACCGACGGGGATCTGGTCGCGACGTCCATGTTAATACTGTGGCTGAGCGCGATCGCATCGGCGTTTCTCGATAACATTCCTTTCGTAGCCACAATGATCCCGATGATTCAAGATATGGGAACGATGGGAATAGACAATTTGGAGCCGCTCTGGTGGAGCCTTGCTCTGGGCGCGTGCCTTGGAGGCAATGGTACTCTTATAGGAGCAAGCGCGAATCTGATCGTCGCCGGTATGTCCGGGAAGGAAGGTCATCCTATTTCCTTCATGACCTATTTCAAATACGGCTTCCCGCTGATGCTGCTATCCATTGTGATTTCTACGGTATATATATACTGGAGATACTTGATGTATCTGATTTAAGAGGAAGGGATGAACAGGGCGATGATCGATTACCGCTATGATGAACAAAGCCTCCGAATTATAGAGGTTGATAATACGGAGGACATGGAGTTCAACATTCAAATCGTGGATGAAGGTGCTTATTTAGAGGGAATAAAACAGGTGAAAGCATTTTTTGACGATAATCGGGTTTATACCGACGTGTTGTTCTATGCATATAATAATAACGAATACCGTGTTATCGTGCGAGAAGATTATTATGTTGATTTTATACTGGCGATGTTCAAGCACCGGCTTCTGAAGTCGGTTGAGTGGAAGAACGCATAACCTGCCTATCCATAGTGGGGCTGTCCTGAAAGCTACTAAAGCTTATGGACAGCCCCTCTCCATTAGGAAACACCAATGGAGCGCATGCTTATTCAGGGCACCTGGACGCTCCGGCATTCAAAAAGACGCAAAATCGTTATTTCCAAACTTTATCTAGATTGTACCCGAACAGGCGGACAAAAAGCAGGTGCTAAAAATAGTTGTTGACAACGATTCTCAGTCTCAATAGAATAGACATTAGTTTGTTATTGAGAATGAAACTCAATAGCCGAAAACAATCAGCATATAGCCTTTGGGACAGAGAGGGGAACATGAACAAATGAAAGCTTCAAATTTGGTATTGGGTTCGATCCTTGCCGGAGGGCTGCTGCTATCCGGGTGTGGACAAACCAATCAGCCGCAGACTCCAGCGGCTAATGACGCGAAAGCAGCTGCCGACACTGCCGTAACGGCCGGAGAGCAGAAGGAAACCGGGAATACGCAGGGATCGGCCGCCGAGGTCAGCGAGAAGGCCGGACAAGGAGATTTCACCGGCGCTGTGAAAGAGCTTGTGGACGGTTTGAAGAAAGGCGCAGAAGCCGGTAAGGTCGACTGGGCTCAAACAAATAAACTGTACAACGAACAAATCCAATCTGTCGTAAAGGCATTAGACGAGGAAAATGAGAGCCAAACTGACGAACAATTGGTTGCCGCTGCGAAAGCGGGCGAGGAAGGATCACTTTCTGCCGGCGTCGTAGCCCAATTATACGATAAGCTGCTCCAAAAAACGGCATTCTTCAGTCTCCGTCACGATTTCAAGGAAGCTAACGGAAAATTTACCGATAAAGAGTTCGTTACAGGTGAATTGAAAGAAGCGCGTGGCGTCTATGACGGCATACTGAAAGGCATGGTTGAAAAGCGGGATAAGGCCTACGGCACGCAGCTGATTGAAGCCGTAAGCGGCGGGTTCGACCAGATGCAGCAGGCTGCCGATAAAGGTGATAATCTTGCTTACAATCTCGGCAAGCAGGTTGTAGACAAATCCTTGATGAAAGCTTTCTATCTGGCTTCCGGCGCGGAGAAAGGCTATGCATACAAGGTTGAACAAGCAGCCAAGGAAAACACGGATGAAGCGAAGGTGGAGCAAGCTGAAGGCTGGGCATTCTACCAGTCCTTGAAGAAATATCTGGAAGGAAGCGATCAAGCCTCTTCAGACTACATCAACAGTCAATTCGATCTCTCAAATGATGTAAAGAATGTTAAAGGCGATCTTATCAATAAAGCTTTCATCCGGGCATTCGCTGCCACAGCCAAAGGCGAGTACGGCGAAACGTTTGAAAATTGGGGCAAAGACAAAGCGGTCATTACTGCATTGGAAGGCGCACTGTTCATTGACGTAATCCGCGCCGACCTTCCGAAAGCACTTGGCGGAGAGGACAAAGCAAAGGCGCTTACAGATAACTCCCAGAAACTCCTCGATGAGGTGAAAGCGGGCAATAAGGAGAAGGCAGAAGCTCTTTTTAAAGCAGTCGAAGCCGATCTTAACAAGCTGACGGCTTACGGTAAGTAAAACTGATAAGCACGGGAAAGCACTACCTTCAGGAGTAGTGCTTTCTTGCTGTTTAAAGCGAACATTACGTTTCGCCGAATGGGCGCTATCGTCGTTATTTGTTGTTAAGATTCCGTAAAACCATCGGCATTTTCTTTTCTTCTTGCTTGAGTTCCTCTTCCTTCTTCTTATGATGCGGATTCCCGGATTTGAACCGTGCGGCATCCATTCCATCCATGATGTTCATTCAGACACCTCCTTATCGTTATGATGGCAACCGCTTAAACAAAATATCGGGTCCAATTGATGGGGATTTCGCTGATAAATACCGCTTGACGGGGGAAACATACAGATACAAAGGCGGTGTATACTGTGTGGATCATTAAAACCGAGCATATAAGAGATGCGGACGGCGGGACAGCTGCTTTGGAACTTGAAACCGAAGACAACCTGCTGGATGTCAATGTCAGGTGGGATGGCTGCATGGAAATATTTCTCTACTCCCTCACTGAGGAAAATCGCGAGCTGCAGGACAAGTTTCATACTTGCGATTTGAAAGGACTCATTACACAGCTGCAAACCCTTGACGGGATTTGTGGAACTTACTTCAATGAGGGAAGTTACTGGGAGCGGGAAGAACAAAATCATGATGAGACCGAGTTCGTTTTCTGGAACAGATAACAATATGTTGACCCGTTATAATGAAAAACGGGATTTTCGCATCAGCAGCGAGCCGGAAGGGCGGACAACGGGAACGGATAACGCAACGTTCGTCGTGCAAAAACATGATGCTACAACGCTTCATTATGACTTTCGCATTGCCGCCGGCGGCGTGCTGAAATCGTGGGCGGTCCCCAAGGGTCCTTCTACTGACCCAAGGGTTAAGAGGCTTGCCGTCCGGACGGAGGATCACCCCCTTGATTATGCGCACTTTGAGGGAGTTATCCCCGCAGGGCAGTATGGCGGCGGGACGGTTATCGTATGGGATAAAGGCACTTATCGAAGCCTCAAAGGAAACGATGGCCTCACTTTTCTAGAACAGCTCGAAACGAAAGGGCACATTAAAATATGGCTGGAAGGGGCCAAGCTAAGGGGCGGCTTTGCATTGACCAGAACAAACGGCAACCATTGGCTCCTCGTTAAAATGCGTGACAGTGAAGCGAATGATGCTGGCGGCAGCCCAACAGAAACCCGGCCTGAATCAGTGCTCACGGGTCTGACCATAGAAGAAATGAGGAGGAGGACGGAGTGAAGGATGTCTGAGGCGATTATTTTCATCGGCGTTCAGGGAGCCGGGAAATCCACCTTTTACAAGCGCCGTTTTTTCCGTACTCATATGCGTATTAATCTGGATATGCTGAAGACCAGAAGGCGGGAGCAGATTTTTCTGCAGGCGGCATTTGATGCCAAACAACCATTTGTGATTGACAACACGAACCCGGCGGCCGATGCGAGAAGAGGATATATTGCGTTATCAAAAAAAGCGGGTTTTCTAATTACCGGCTATTATTTCGAGACCCCGCTGGAAGACGCGCTGCAAAGAAATGATTCCAGGCTGGGTAAAGAACGCATCCCGGATAAGGCGGTACAAATTACGTATGGAAAAATGGAAATACCTAAATACGAAGAAGGCTTCGACGAATTATTCACGGTAAAACTGATGAAAGAAGATTATATTATCGAGCGAATTACGAAGGATTCAATTTAATGTTTTTGACGGGAAATTTAAGTGTTTATCGGTATGAATTCGGGTCGCGCAATAAGCGGCTCTTTTTTTTTCTCTTAAAAAACTGCGATTTAAGCTTAAAAATGCCTCATTCAGCTGTTTACAACCGCGTGTTAAAGTTAAGAAGTCGAAAAGACAAGATGCACAAGTCTATAAAATAGATGAACGTATTAAAAGGAGGTCATTATGTGAAAGAAGCTGCAGCAGTCCGAAACGGCGAAGTCAGAGATCGTCCAAAGCGGAAAGAGGCCTCTTTTATCAAAGAATTTCGCAAGAATTCAGCTCTTTACTTACTCATGGTTCCCGCTATTGTACTTATTTTTATTTTTTCTTATCTGCCGATGGGCGGCATTATCATTGCATTCCAGGATTTTAACCCTGTCAAGGGGATAACCGGCAGCGAATTTGTCGGGCTCGACAATTTCCAATTTTTCGTAAAATCAAGCGATACAATCAAAATTATCGCGAACACGCTTTTTTTGAATATTTTATTCATTTTTTTCGGTACGCTGGCTTCCATCACTATCGCAATAATGCTGTCGGAGCTTGGCGGCAAATGGTTTAAAAGAATCAGTCAGTCGCTTGTTACGCTCCCGAACTTCCTATCGTGGACGGTAATAGCCATGTTCTCGACATCACTGCTGGCTACGGACAATGGTATGCTGAACAAAGTTCTTGCTCTCTTCGGCGCAGCTCCGATCTCATTCTACTCAGAGCCCGGTTATTGGCCGGTCATTCTTGTTATGATCAGAATTTGGCAGGCCGCAGGTTTTGGTTCCATTATCTATCTCGCTACCATTTCGGGAATAAACCCGGACATTTACGAATCGGCATCGATCGACGGTGCCACACGGTGGTCGAAAATCCGTTTTATAACACTGCCGCTTCTTAAGCCGACCATCATTCTTATGCTTTTGCTGGCCATGGGCGGGATTTTTTACGGTGATTTCGGAATGATTTACGCGTTAGTCGGAAGAAACCCGGTGCTTTACCCGACAACGGATGTCATCGATACCTATGTATTCAGAGCACTGATGGATTTGGGCGATATGAGCATGGCCGCAGCCGTCGGCGTGTTCCAATCGGTAGTCGGATTTATTTTTGTAGTGGGAGCCAACCAACTGGCCCGCAAATTCAGTCCCGATTCGGCGTTATTCTAATTTCTTATCCAAGGCAGGTGAATCACCATGATCAAGGAAAGCAGCGGAGACCGCTTATTGAAGGCCCTATTTTATCTCTTGTTAACTTTGTTCTCACTTTATTGTCTCTTACCGTTTGTCACCGTAATATCCAGCTCGTTCTCGACGGAAACATCCATTCTCAAATACGGATACAGTATATTCCCCAAAGAATTTACTTTGGATGCGTATAAACTGATTTTCAGGGACGACACCATATACAGAGCGTATGGCGTAACGGCTTTCGTCACTGTGGTTGGAACAGCCTTGGCCATGATCGTGACCTGTGCGATAGCATATCCGCTCAGTGTGAAAACGCTGAAATACAAGAATGGCGTTAACTTTTACGTATACTTCACGATGCTGTTCCATGGCGGGTTGGTTGCAAACTACCTCCTCATTTCGAAATACCTGGGGATGAAGGACAGTATCTGGGTGCTCATCATTCCTGCGCTTGTCAGCCCGTGGAATATGTTTCTCATGAGGAACTTCTTCAAATCGATCGACGACTCGATTGCTGAATCCGCCAAGATTGACGGCGCCAACGACCTCTACATTTTGTTTAGGATCATTCTGCCTATTTCGCTTCCGGCTATCGCCACGGTAGGGTTGTTCTACGCGCTGGCGTTCTGGAACAAATGGTTCGAAGCGATGCTGTATATATCCGATGAAAAATTGTTTCCTCTTCAATATCTGATTATGCGGATCATGAACAATGCCGAATTCGCAAATGAGCTTTCCAGCAAAATCAATTTGCCGAATTACGTCGTTCCAACCTATACGACGCGGCTGGCGACTACGGTTGTAACGATCGGCCCGATCATATTCCTGTATCCGTTCCTGCAAAAGTATTTTGTAAAGGGACTCATGGTCGGCGCCGTCAAAGGTTAATGTAATTATCTGCCGGGTGGCTGAGCTCGCCCTTTGGGGCGGTTTAGTATATAATCTTCACACATTAAAGGGAGGATCAAAAACGATGAAGAGACAGTTGAAACGCTTGTCCATGCTGTTTGTGGTCACGGCAATGATGGTAACGGTGTTTGCCGCTTGCTCCAAGGCCGACAACGGCGGCACATCAGCAGGCAATGCGAGCAAAGAGCAGACAAATAACGGCGGGGGAAGCGCTCCGGAACCGGTAGAGCTCAAATTCATGCTGTTCGGGGACAAACCTGCGGACATGGATAAGGTACTGGCTGAATTCGAAAAACGTACGAAAGATACTCTTAACACGAAAATCAATATTGAGTTCAATCCGAATGCCGATCATAAACAAAAAGTGAAGCTGAAGCTTGCGGCAGGAGAAGAAGTTGACGCTGTGTTTGACGCAGCCTGGATGAACCTGACCCAAAATATCAGTCAAGGCTACTATCAGGAGCTCGATAAATATTTCAATAACGATGCATATCCGGGTCTCAAGAAAGCGTTTACTCCCGAATTCCTGGAAGCAAATAAAATAAACGGGCATATTTATGTCATTCCTTTTACAAACTTCTTCTACGATATGCCGGTTATTTACATCCGGAAGGATCTTCGCGAGAAGTTCGGCATGCAGCCGATCCAGTCGAATGATGATCTGCAGAAATATCTGGAGAAGGTACAGCAGGAAGAACCGACGATGATCCCATTCGGTCAGAAGGGCGACCGCGGTTTCTTCAAATTATTTGAGCCGGAAGGCAAAATAACGAATGTGCGGACAGATCCGAACTTTATCAGCGGAACCGGTGTATCGTTCAACGTCGCACTGTCGGGTGACGGCAAGAAGGTTCTCGGCGCTACAACGCTTGGCGATCCGGAAGCCGATTTCGCAAAATTCCCGGCGCCTTTCAACTCTTCGGACTACTTCTACAACCGTTATGACAAATATGTGGAATGGAACAAATACGTCCAAAAAGACGTGTTGAACGAGAAAGATGCCGAAGCGCTGTTTGTTTCCGGTAAATCAGCTGCGATGGAAGGCACGATTAACGGATCCTCCACCAAAAGGCAAAAACTGCAGAAGTCTGTTCCGGGTGCCGACCTTGAATACTACATGTATAAGTCCAATTACCGGTCCCTGCAGCCAGGCGCAATTCCGACAGACTTTAAAGCCTGGAACGACATTGCCATTCCGGTTACATCGAAAAACATCGAGCGTACCATGAAATTCTTCGATTGGATGTTCAGCAGCCAAGACAACCACGATCTGATAGAGCTTGGCATCGAAGGAGAGCACTGGACGAAGGACGGCGACAAGGGCTACAAAGGAACGGCGAATACGCCAAATTATATATTCCCGGGCTACGAAATGACGTGGAATCCGATTATGTCCAGAATCAGCTCTGATAATGACGCAGAAGCGATCAAAATTTTGGAATATCAAGGTAAGATGGATTCGTATTATAAAATTCCGGCTGCAGGATTTACCTTCAACCCCGAGCCGGTCAAGACTGAAATCGCAATGGTACAACCGAAATGGCAGGAATCCGTTCAACTCTTCAACGTCGGTTTGGATAAGAACTGGAAAGCTGACGCTGTCAAGCTGAACGAAGAGCTCCGTTCGCTCGGACTTGAAAAAATCCGCGCCGAATTGATTAAACAGCTGCAAGCTTACCTTGATAACGGCGGTAAATAAGCCCTTATCTCAATGAATGGTGAACGAAGGCTGAGTGCCGGCGTACGGTACGGGAATCATTCCCGGATGTACGCCGGCCTTTTCCATTCCTGCGTTGCTATGATAATCAGATAAGAAGTGGAGGGAATACCGATGATAAAGTTCGGTGTCGCTCCATCTTCCGCAGTCATTTACGAATATGATTTTGCGGAAGATTGGAGGCATTGGGAATGCATCGCACTTGATATCCAAATCCCGGATGGCCGGCCAATAGAGCTCGAAATAAAAGTATATCCCCTTGTCATAGGCAGGCCCGAGTATATCGAAAGTGCCACTGCCGTCGTGTCCGTTGCGGGAGAGGGCTGGAGGACTGTCGAGGTGTCTTTCGAACAGTTCGATTATTTGCAGATGACCGGGGCGTTCTGGCGTTTCATTCATAAGGCCGAGCTGAGTGTGCGTTCGCTGGGTGAAGATAAAGGTACATGCAGAACCGGAGAAGAGGTGCTTATCGACCGAATTCGTTTGAAGAAGCAAGGACGGATCGGCCTAGGGGCCGGGCTGCAGTCGAAATCGGCAAGTCCCGGGGAGACCGTCCGGTATGAGTTGTTTGTATCGAATGAAACGCAGGAGCTTCAAGCCGTTACTCTTAGTCATCAGCAGTATGGCTTTGAATCCATGAGAGCCGAGCTTGAGCCGAGGCATCTGCTGCTTGGCTCCGGCGAAACAGGCCGGGCGTGGCTAACCGTAGAGATGCATGAGGGGATCGCGCCCGGTGGCTTCGAAACGCATCAGGTGTTGGCCGTTCCCGGCGGGGATTCCAGCTTCGCTAAGAAACTGAAGCTGATTACGGTCAGAAGCCTTCCTCACCCGTATATCATCCATACCGAATCCGGATGGGAAGGTGTCAGGAGAAATATTCAAACATATGAATGGGCGCAAAACGGGCTTGAGAAATATATTAAGAAAGCCGAGGAGTGGATTGTTCCGCAGTCGCACGGTGCAGGGGCTCCTCATGCTTTCGAGCTGCACGAGCGGTTCAATCTGCATGCGGCGGCGGTCGCGTGGAAGCTGACAGGCCGGAATGAGTTTCTGGGCAAGGCGGTACTGCTGCTGCGCCGCTTTGCAGATCCGCAGACCGGTTATCCCGGCACGTCGGCGCCGATATTCGGAATTCTATCCTCCCGCGAAGAAGCGCAGAGAAGCTGTCCCACGGCTGTCAAGGTATGCGGCGGCGGACTGATTCATGAAGGCGAATTTATGCTTGATGTCGCATCGTGCTACGATTTGCTGTATAACGAAGACTGCTGGACGGAAAGCGATCGCAACATGATTGAAATGGCTTTCAGGCTGTTTATTGATAAAATAGACTGGGCGATTACCGACGGAGATACGAACAATATCCCGTCCGGCGCCATGATAGGCGCCCTTCTGTGCAGCTTGGCGATCGGGGATATGCACTGGATTCGCCGGTTCATTAGCGGCCCGGGCGGTTTTATGGATATGATCGCAACGGGGATCATGGACGACGGCTGGTATTTCGAGGGAGCTTCCAACTATGTGGTGCTGTTCGCGGACATGTTCACGCGCGCGGTTCATGCATGCGCGCCGTGGGGCATTAATTTGAAGGATATGCAGGTGCCGCCGTCGTACAACAGAAACGCGATGCTCTCCCCATGGTCGTTCCCGCGTGAAAAGCCGTTTCTTGGCATGTCTTTCGAGAAATATGGCCCCGTCAACCGCAATTACCGTTCGGTCCGCGACGTGTGGGATGCAATGCTGCCGTTTATCGATTACCGAGGCATTCTGTTTGCGGCCAACGATTCCACCGAGAAGGATATGGTCGGATGGTACGATTTGGCTTACCACGTCTGGCGCGAGCCGAAATATGCCGAGGTGCTCAGGCACGCCGACCGGCGCGATTTGATCTACGGAATCGGGGAGCTTCCCGAACAAACCGGTATCCCCTCGTATTCCAAATCGGCGGATGCTCCCAATGTCGGGCTTACCGTGCTTCGTTCGCAGACGGCGGGAAGAACCGATGCGCAGCAAATTCAAGCAGTTATCAAATACGGCTCGCACGGCGGATATCACGGACATTTCGACCGCACAGGCCTGTTGTCGCTAATGCGCCACGGCAGGCATACCTACAGCCCGCTTGCTTCGTGGTACAGCTATTTTCCTTTCATGTTCAAAATGTGGGTCCAAACCTCCATGGCTCACAATATGGTTGTCGTGGATGGCCGGATGCAGGAGCCGGCGCCCTCCGGAAAGCTGTTATTTCACAGCGGTTCAATGATGCAAGCTTGTGCTGTAGAAACGACGGCCCGCTGGAGCGATCCGCCTTATGGCGGGCAGACCCCGTATCCGGAGCGGTTTCCGGAGGAAAGGTGTCTGATCGAAGGCAGAGATATGCCCAACCCTGAGGAGCCAAGGCAGCAGGGTGACATCGGTACGTATTCCGAGCCTGTCCTGCAGCGCCGTCTATTAATTGTGACGGATGATTATGCGATCGTTGCCGATTACCTTCGCGGCGGGGAAATGCACGAATTCGACTGCCTTTATCATTTTCAAGGCTATGAAGGAATCCGTGCAAGAGAGCTGAAGTATGTCGGGCATACCGGTCAATTCAACCCCGATCCGTACAATGCCGGGCAGTTTATTACCGACTGCGACTGGTATGAGTGCGAGTCGCCGGCATTAATCCGGTTCTCCCATGAATACGACAGAGATCGGGATGACCGGGACGGACGGCATTTGCTGTATAACGAGAACGGCCGCATGAATGTGGAGATGCATGCGCTATGGCCTCCTAAGCAGGAGATCGTGACCGGCTGGTATGCGGAAGCGGATGCGGTGAACAAACGGGTCTCTTATCAGGTGTCGGGTGACGGCCTAACTTTGGCGGAAGGAAGGTTCGGTGCTTGGATTCTTGGAATTCGGCATATTAATGTTCCGCTTGAAGGCGTTCAGGAGCTTATGCTTATTGCTGAGGTTGAGCGTGCGGTTAAGAAAACGTTGTTCTGGGGCGACGCATTCATCACCACGGAGAACGGGAGGCGGATTCATCTTTCCGAGCTGCCGGTTCGTTATGAAAATGTCGATCCCGGCCACGGCATCGGCATCGATTATTACGGAGGGCCGGTTCATCTGGAGGGTGAACCGTACGAACAGGCAGTACCTTTCGAGCCGGAGGACCGTTCCCTTCCTGCCAAAGCATGGATCGACCTGTCCGGCATCGGGGCCGTGAAATTTGAAGCTGTCATCGGCGGAGATTATCCGCTCGGCATTGATCCGGCACGCCGCAAAACGATCAGCTTCCGCACTCGCGGCAAGGAAGCCCGGTTCCTGAGCATGCTTGAACCTCATGAAGGCGATTCGAGGATCGATTCGGCCGAGGCATTGTCTGCGGGAGAGATAATAATCCTGCTTAAAGACGGGCGGAAGCAGCAGGTGACCTTTACCGGCCTGGATGGGGACGGCAGTCAAATTGCAATTGGTCTTAAGGAATATAAAGGCGTAGAGCTGATCAGGGAAGAGACGGCGGGAGGGCAATAATTCTGGCCAATCCTTTTAGTATACTTATTTGAACAACCCGATGCCGGCTATGTCTCGGCAGTTCGCCGGCTTCGAACAATATTAGGAGGAGCAGGATGATATATAATCCGATATTAAGAGGCTTTAATCCCGACCCGTCGATGATAAGGGTAAGGGATGATTATTACATTGCAACCTCGACCTTCGAATGGTTTCCGGGCGTTCAGATTCACCACTCTCGGGATCTGGTGAACTGGCGGCTGCTTACTCATCCGCTGCAGCGGGTTTCGCAGCTCGATCTTAGGGGAGCGCAGAGCTCCGGAGGCGTTTGGGCCCCGCATTTATCCTATGATAATGGCATTTTCTATTTAATTTATACGGATGTGAAAAACCGCAAGGGTCCTTACAAGGACACACACAATTACATGGTCACAGCTGCGGATATACTCGGACCTTGGTCGGAACCTGTATATTTAAACAGCAGCGGCTTTGATCCGGCGCTGTTTCATGATGACGACGCCCGGAAGTGGCTTGTAAATATGAGATGGGATTTCCGTAAAGGAAGAAGCAGATTTTCCGGCATCGTGCTGCAGGAATATTCGCCTGACGAGAAGAAGCTGGTGGGACCGGTCCGCGAAATTAGCAAGGGGAGCAGGCTCGGTGTAACGGAAGGCCCGCAGCTGTATAAGCGGGCGGAATATTATTATCTGCTGCTGGCGGAAGGCGGAACCGGCTACAACCATGCGGCCACATTGGCCAAGTCTCGTCATATTGAAGGGCCGTATGAGTTCGATCCCGAATACCCGCTGCTTACGACGATAGACAGCCCCGAGCATCCGCTGCTCAAGGCCGGTCATGGTTCGCTTGTTCAGACACAAGGCGGCGAGTGGTTTATGGCCCACCTTTGCGCCAGACCGCTGCCGGGCCGGATGCTTTGCCCGCTCGGAAGGGAAACGGCACTCCAGCGAGTGGAATGGACGGAGGAGGGCTGGCTGCGGCTCGCCGGGGGCGGCAAGCTTCCACAGCTGAAAGTGCCCTCGCCGGGACTGCGAGAGCACAGGTTCCCTAAGCTGCCGGAGAAGGACGACTTTGAGAAAGACGAGCTTAACAACCATTTCCAGACGCTTCGGATTCCTGCTGAGGACAGCTGGCTTAGCCTTAGCGAACGTCCCGGCTATCTACGGCTTCGCGGACAGGAATCGCTGTATTCCTGGAACAGACAAAGCATGGTCGCCCGGAGATTGCAGCATTACCGCGCGGAAGCGGAGACCTGCGTTGAGTTCGATCCGGAGCATTATATGCAGATGGCGGGTCTAATCTGTTATTACGACGAGGCGGATCATTTCTATCTGCTCATCAGTCGGGATGAGGAACGGGGCAAGCATGTGCGGCTGATCGTGAGCCGTCTTGGAGCTTGTGACGAACCGGACGGCGCTGCTGTTTCCATAGAAGGGTGGGAGAGCTGCCGGCTGAAAGTAGCCGTCGAAACCGATAAGGTGCAGTTTTACTGCTCAGAGAACGAAATTTCCTGGATTCCCGTTGGTCCGAGCCTTGACCTTGGTCAGCTGTCGGATGAATACGAAGGGAAGCTGGGCTTCACCGGAACATTTATCGGGATGTGCGTTCAGGACTTGGCCGGTACACGCAAGCACGCGGACTTCGACTATTTCCGTTACAAGGAGTTTTTATGAATCAAATCCAAGCCGGGAAGATCAAGGTGAACGGGACCGAGCTTTATTACGAAAGCCTTGGAAGCGGCGAAGCCGTTGTGTTACTGCACGGACATTCGGTGGACCGGCGAATGTGGGACCCCCAATTTGAGGCGTTGGCAGCGAAATACAGGGTTATTCGTTACGATATGCGCGGTTATGGACTTTCCTCCATGCCCGTGGAAGACGAGCCATTCCTTCATGCCGATGATTTATATTCACTTATGAAGGAGCTGGGCGTAACAACGGCTCATCTGGTGGGGTTGTCGATGGGTTCTTTTACGGCACTTGATTTTCTTGCACTGCACCCGGAGTGTGTAAGCTCCGTTTCGGTAGCAAGCGGAGCAATCTATTACGAGGATGATGAGGATCATCAATCATCTGCGAAGCCTGGCGATAAAAGCGGAGTGGATGTGGAACAGCATAAACGGATATGGTTCGGGCAGATGCAGGAAGCGTGCGGCCCGCATTGGATGGAAATCAAGAACACACTGTGGGAAATGATCTCCGAATGGTCCGCCTGGCAGGCCAACCACAGGGAGGCCCGTACGTTTATCGGTCCATCCCTTGGCGGCTTGCTGCGAAGCTTGCCGCGCAACGTGCCGCTGCTTGTTATCATTGGTATGAGTGATAATGCGGGCAGCCTGCGCTCCTCCGATAAACTCCTCCGGCTGATGCCCTCCGCACGCCCCGTTTATCTGCCTGATTCCGGACATTTTTCAAATATGGAAACACCGGAACTATTTACAAAGGAATTGACCCGCTTTCTTGATAGCGTATAATTAAATTATCGGTAATAGCGAATTGGACAGGCCTGGCACCGAGCTTTCGGTGACAGGCCGTTAATTTGTAATCGATCACTAAAGAAGGCGACCTTGCGCAACCGGTCTTTTTTCAATCATCGCAAAAAACTGACATCATCTCTTTAAAAACTTCATTTCCGCCAGGGGCGTAATGAGATACGATATCGTTGTCGAAATGTGAACAGCCATACAATACCGGGGGATGACCATATGCCGAGCTGGCTCAATTTCAGACACAGCATATTTCTGAAATTTTCTCTTGCGTTTCTTACAGTGGGCCTGCTTCCGCTGTTTGTGCTAAGCTTCCTGTCGCTTAACCAATTTACTAGCCAGGTTGAACGCCATACGGTAAACAATTTGCGCCAAGTGGTGCTTTTCATGAGTAAGAACGCTGATGATATCTTCACCAGCTATAACGAAATATCGAAAATGATGTATTACAATACGGAGGGTACCCAGTCCTTATTCGATAATGCCATTCAGCGCCAAGGCGGCGGAATAACGGATTCTTCCATCGATGATTTTTTGAAAACGGTATTATACAGCGACCAATATATTAAGAACGTTTTTTTTGTACGGACGGCCGACAAGGCGATTTTCTATCAATCGCGGACAAGCAGACCGCTTGACCCGACCGAGCAGTTTCCGCTTGTAAACTGGAGATATGCGCTCGAATCCCAGCCAAAGAGGCTGGCGGTATTCCCGCCGCACCTGGAGGCTTATTTCAATTCGCCGAATCAGGTTGTCACAATGGCAAGGAACCTGATCGATACGTCTGGAAAGCTAAGCAAGAATGCTCATATAATCGGTACCCTTTATTTTGATATCGAGCTCGATGTTTTTGATAATTTGCTGAAGCAGGTTAAATTAGGCCGGGCTGACCAGCTCTATGTATTGGACGGGCAGGACAACGTCATTTACTCAAATGAAAGGGACAAAATCGGCAAAAGGCTGGATGCGCAGGAGAATGGAAATACCCTTGTTTTCTCCGAGCCGATCCCTTTTCTGAACGGTCATGTAACCGCGCTTGTTTCTAAATCCGACCTTTACGCCTCGCTTTCGAAGATACAAACAAGCGTAACTGTAGCCGCTATTATATGTTTGCTGGCACTTGTCATTATGGGCGCTGCATTCTCGCGAATGTTCACCGGTCCGATCTTGGCCATCATGCGCCAAATGCTTCGAGTCGAATCCGGAAATCTGGAAACGAGCGTGAACGTGACGCGTAAGGATGAGCTTGGAAGGCTCGCTCATGGGTTCAACAGGATGATCGAAAGGCTGAACCTATTTATCAATGACGCTTATGTGGCGGAGATCAAACGAAAGCATGCCGAACTAAATGCATTGAAAAGCCAGATTAGGCCGCACTATTTATATAACACGCTTGAGGTTATCCGCATGAGCGCGGTTGCCAATGATGACGACCAGGTCGCCGATATGATTCATTCCTTGTCCAAACAGCTTAAATACGTCATTGATTATGGCGAGGAGTGGGTTACCCTGGGCCGCGAGCTTGACCATCTTCGCGATTATTTCCATCTGATCGAGGTCCGTTTCGACAACCGGATCAAGCTGCAGATTGAAATCAAGGGCGAGGAGCTCCTTAAGGTAAATGTGTTGAAGCTGTCGCTCCAGCCTGTAGTCGAAAATGCGGTACAGCACGGTATAAGGCCCAAGGGCGGCAAAGGCATCGTGCTTGTCACTGTGGAACGGGATAACGATAACATGGCCATAACGGTTTACGATGACGGCATCGGTATCGAAGAAAACAAGCTTCGGCAGCTTAACTCTCATCTGACCGAAACGGAAGGCTCTACAGGGAAAAGCATCGGCGTCAAAAATGTTCATGAGCGAATTAAGAACGCATGCGGTGAAGAGTACGGTCTTGATATTGACAGCAAGCCGCATGTCGGTACATCGGTCCGAATTCTATTCCCTTTGCAGATGGAGGTGACGAGCGATGAGAACGATCAAGGTGCTGCTAGCGGATGATGAACCGGTGATTTTGCGCGGACTTAAGAAACTGATCCCATGGGAAGAGCTCGGACTGGAAATTGTGGGGGAAGCATACGACGGCGTCGAGCTGAGGCAGCTGCTGGAGAAGTGTTCTCCCGATTTGATCATTAGCGACATCTGTATGCCGGGCTGCAGCGGGATCGATGTGATCAAAGACATAAACGCATCGCGTCGTCCTGTGAAGGTCGTCTTTATTAGCGCATATCAGGAATTCTCCTACGCACAGGACGCAGTAAAATACGGAGCGGTCGATTACCTGGTCAAACCGGTCGATAAGCTTCAGCTTGAGCAGGTTATATTGAAGACCGTCGCGTTGATCCGCGAAGAATCGGAGGAAGAGCGAAACAAGGAAATGCTCGTACACTTCGAATCCAAGAAAAGGACCGAAACGATCGGGGAGCTGCTCGACAGGTTGACCGACGGCAACCGGAGCGCGGCCGAATCCTTGACTCAGCTTGGTATTGTCACCGGTCAGCGCCTCGTAACTGTTTGTCTGGCGGAATTGGACGGTATATCAGGGAATGCGCAACGCTGGCAGGAGCGCGAACGAAAGCTGATCGATTTTGCCGTTTCGAATATCATTGCGGAAGCGGTGGTAAAGGCAGGCAGCGGTTTAATGTTCCGCAAAGGTGATTTATTCGGCATCCTTATTCAGCACGACGATGAAGAAGAACCGACCAAGCTCGCGGAAGATCTGCACAATAAAATCAATACGTTTCTAAAGCTTGAGATTTCAATCGGGATCGGCAGGCCGGTTAATCATATCAGCGAGGCGCACGAAACATACAGAGATGCCTCGGATATATTAAAAACGAAATATTTCCTGGGGCTCAACCGCGTTATTCCTCACCAGTGGATGGCGCCTGATCCCGAAGCAAGATTAAGGCTCGCGAGGCTGCAGACGGAGCTCGCCCGCCGGCTGACACAGGCTCCTGCCGAAGACTATCACGAAACAGTGAGGGAGCTGCTGACGGCAATTAAAACCCTTTCCTGCGGATGTAAAAATTCGGCTGTGGCAAGCGTCTATTCGACTGTTATCATGCTTGAACAGGAGCTGAAGAGTGTCGGCATTCCGATGGAGTCAGCGGATTCGGAAGGACATCCGCTGCTCGAAAAGCTGAGCGCCTACCGGTCCTTCGGGGAGCTGGAAGAAGGAATGGAGAAGCTCGTTAACGACATCCGCGCCCACATCGCGGAGAAGACGGGCAATAAGGAGCTGATGCAGCTCGTACAGGTCAAGAACTATATCGAGGAGCATTACGCCGAAAACATTACCCTGGAGTCCATCTCCGCACTGGCTTATATGAATCCCTATTATTTCAGCAGCTTCTTCAAAAAACACAACGGGGAAAATTTCAAGGCGTATGTAACCGAAGTGCGGATGAAGCATGCTCTCCGGCTGCTCATGCAAACGGATTTGATGGTCTACGAAATTGCTGAAAAAGTCGGATATAACAATGCCAGACATTTCAGCGATATGTTCAAGAAAAGATACGGCAAGCTACCGCAGGAATATAAACAGGCAGCCAAAGACTAGACTAGTGACAGCCGGGGGGATCGCAAGTGAACATAAAGAAGACATTGGCAAGGTTTCTGGTGCTTGCCGCAGTGTTCGCGTTCTTGTTATCCGGATGCAGTTTCTCCAATAACACCGACCATGCAGCCGTGGAAGAGGATCAGCAGAAGCAGTTTTCCTTTTCGATCGTCTACGCAGGCGGCGATGTCGCTCATAAACAAGCGGTGTCGACTATGATCGCCGCCTTCGAGCGGTCGCATCCCAATATCACGATAACCGAAATAAATTCCGGGAGCGGAACGTATCTGGAGTACTTGAAAACGAAAGATGCCGTTGGCGAGTTTCCGGACCTTGTTGAGATGCGCGATACGCAAATGTTTGCGGATGCCGGGCTGATCGCCGAGCTGCCTGAAGACTTGACCATGCTTTTCCGCAGCATTCCGACGGTTAACGGCAAGGTGTACAATGCTCCGTTAGAGCTGCCCGCGCCGCAGGGGATCATTTACAACAAGGAGATTTTTCGGCAGGCCGGCATTAGCAGGGAACCGCGAACGTATCGGGAGTTTCTGGAGGATTGCGCCAAGATCAAACGGCTGGGCATCACCCCGATCGTCGTCGGAGGCAAGGATATCTGGCATATGGGCTTCTGGGTCAACAAATTTCTGATGGATAATGTATACGCCGATAATCCGGACTGGAATGCGCAGCGCACAGCCGGTCAAGTAAGCTGGACCGATGCGGGGCCGATGAAAGCGATGAAGCAGCTGTCTGAATTATGGAAGAACGGGGATGTTGACCCGAAATTTATCACTATTGCCGACAACCAGACAGCTTCGTACCTTGCATACGGTAAAGCGGCGATGCTTTACTCCGGCCCATGGATGTTCCGGCAAATACTTGAGATCGATGCCGGCTTCGAGCTCGGATTTTTCGCGCTTCCCGATAACGAAGGGAATATCGTTGTAAACGGGCTGCCGTCTCCGGCAGGATGGTCGATCTCAAGCGATGCGGCTGCCGATCCGGACAAGCTCAAGGTGATAAAGCAGTTTCTGTATTTCTTCTTTAACGAGGAACAATATCCGAATTATCTGTCGGTTGTCGGCGGTATTCCTTCCACTTCAGCATACATCAGCTACAAGACGACCCAGCCGATGCGCAAGGTACTCGCCATCATGAATGACCCGAAAACGAAAAAATCGTTGATGATGAGTAGTTTCTGGGGAAAGAATGACCTCCCCCCGGATTTCCGCAATTGGTTCTATAAATTGGTGCAGGATATGCTCAGCGGCAGCTATACCGTGGAAGAAGCGATGAAAATGGCGGACCGGGAGTGGGATAGACAAGAGGCGGCGCTTCCCAAATGATGCTGCGGCTATCGAGAATGATCACTATAACGCGCTGAAGGTAAGCATGAAGGTTGGGAAGGGCCGCATTCTGCAGCTTGAATTCCGGGCTTACAATGAAGGAGCCGCTTTCCGCTATATCCTGCCTGAACAGCCGCATTTGGGTCCAAGTGTCGTCATAACGGGGGAATGCAGCCAGTTTAATTTGCCGCAGGGTTGCATTGCATATGAGCACCGCGGCGCGGAGGGGGAATACCATCCTGTCGCCGTCAGCGAATTAAAGCCTGATTGCGAGCGTCCGCTCACTGTCGTGTTTCCGGATGGAACTTATGCTGCGATCACCGAAGCAGGACTTGTGGATCATCCGCGGATGCTGCTGGCTCCCGATATAGAGCAGCGGTGCGCTGCTCAGCCAGCTTAGCGGCCTTATAACGGAATATGTCGGTTATGATAATATGGATACGACGCTGGAAGGCGAGAGGGCTGATGAACTTGTCCGTTCGGTGCTTCCGCTTGCAGCACCGTGTCATTGGGCAGACGGCAGGCAGGCTGCTAAGGAATGCCGGTACCTTGCTTACATTTATTCCGATGCAATGGAGGATACTCAGGCGAGAACGAAGGTTTCCGTTACGATACGCGAGGTGAACGCGGCGACGGAGCTGCATTCATTGCTGGCACCTTCCGGCGGTCAGGCTATCCGGCTTGTTCCCAAGGCCGCTGATACGAAGTAAAGTGGAATTTATAACAATTAAGAAAGCAGGTGGAGTGAAATGTGGACGGGAGATACTTATTTGGAGCGCTTGTACGATCAGGCGGCTGGACAACGGGAATTCGAAGCTGCGGGGGAAACGCCGGAGCAGAGGAAAAACCGGTTGAAGAGATCGCTGCGGGACTCTCTTGGCGAATTTGAACGTGAACTTGATTTCAGTCCGGAAGTGCTCGAAAGAGTGCAATGCGACGGTTACATACGCGAGAGAGTGGAGCTCTCGGCCATACCGGGACTTACGTTCGGCGCTTATGTACTGATACCGGACGGTATGACGGGTAAGCTTCCCGGCGTAATCGCGGTGCATGGGCATGGCTATGGCAGCCGGCAAATTTGCGGCATGCTTGAGGACGGAACTCCCGATACGGGCAAGCCCGGTATATATAACCACTTTGCGGTGCAGCTCGTCAGGAAAGGGATGGTTGTCATTGCGCCGGATGTGATCGGCTTCGGCGAACGCCGCATGCAGGCCGATTTGGCGAAAGATCCGGACGCGCCGAGCTCCTGCTACCGGATGTCGACACAGCTGCTGATGCTCGGTAAGACGCTTACCGGGCTTCGCGTGACGGAAATGCTGAAGACTCTCGATTATTTCAGTACTCGTGAAGAGATAGATCCCGAGAGGATCGGAATTGTCGGCTTCTCCGGCGGCTCGCTCATCTCTTATGTTACTGCGGCGCTGGATGAGCGCATAGGTGCTGCAGTACTGATCGGCTTCCCGAACACTTTCAAAGACAGTATAATCGCTATCCAACACTGTATATGCAATTATACGCCAGGCATACTGATGCAGGCGGAGCTGCCTGAACTGATGGGGCTGATTGCGCCGCGTCCGTTGTTTCTGGAGTCCGGCGACGAGGATCCAATATTTCCGGCAGCCGGCTTTAGTAAAGCCGTCCGGGAGCTGCAGGCGATTTACGGCAGTGAAGAGGCGGAAGAACGGTTCGCCTGCGACCTCTTCCACGGAGTGCACGAGGTAAGCGGGCAAAAATCATTCGATTGGCTGAAACTGAATTTATCCTAATGATCTGCGCATCGCGAAGAATGAAAAGCGTACACTACGGTGTGCGCTTTTATTTCATAGCAAGCGTTCATTACAGCAGATACTGGTTCTGTTCATTTTCAAATTCCTTCTGACCGGGCACATGCTTGTTTTTGTTCTCAATACGGAATTACGCCGGTCGGCTCCAGGATCGCTTGGTCTTTTCGAACCGCAATCATCCCAATAAGCAGTGGAAATCTCTTCAAAGATAATAAGTAATTACATAACCGCTACAAGTTATCGGAACAGCGAGTCATTGGTCAGGACGTAAGGAATGCGGTCACTGACCGTTTTTTATTAAAATTATTGAATTAATATTCATATGGATGTAATATTATGCATTATGGATTAGGGAGGAAAGACATGAAGGTCCAAGAGGGAGAGGACACGGCTTCATTATTGGCTAAGGCAAATGCAACGATTTTGTTTACTGCGGCCCGGCCTGAGATTGTAATGGAGCGCGGGGAAGGCATGTACCTGTGGGATACGGAGGGAAAGAGGTACCTGGATTTTGTCGGAGGATGGGCCGTAACGTGCCTGGGACATTCGCCCGCTGTGATTAAAGAAGCTTTGGAGCGGCAGGCCGCCATTCTGGTGAATTCAAGTCCGTCGTTCTACAATAAGCCGATGATCGAGTTTGCTGAACTGTTGACCGAACTTTCGGGCTTTGACAGGGTATTCTTCGCCAGCAGCGGAGCGGAAGCCAATGAGAGCGCGATCAAGCTGGCCAGAAAGCACGGCGCGAAAAACCTGGGCGGCGCTTGTGAAATTATTACAACCGTGAACGGTTTCCACGGTCGTACGCTTGCAATGATGTCCGCAACGGGGAAGAAGCATTGGGAAAGCCTGTTCGCGCCGAAGCTGCCGGGCTTTAAGCATGTTCCTTTCAACGATTTCGATTCTTGTTTGGCTGCAATAGATCGAAATACTTGTGCAATTATGTTAGAGTTAATTCAAGGAGAGGGCGGCGTTCACCCGGCAGATGAAGAGTATTTGTACAGGCTGCGCAAAACATGCGACGATTACGGCATCTTGCTGATCTTTGACGAGATTCAAACGGGACTTGGAAGAACCGGAAAGCTGTTTGCTTATGAACATTACGGTATTCAAGCTGATGTCATGACTCTTGGGAAAGGAATTGGGGGTGGTTTTCCGCTTTCGGCCATGTTAACGAAAGAGCGCTATAACATCTTCGATGCAGGGGATCAAGGGGGAACCTACACCGGCCAACAATTGGCGATGGCTGTGGGATATGCTGTTGTTAATGAAATTGTGAACCTTGAGCTTCCCCGCCGTGCAGAACGACAGGGCAAATACATTCTTGAAGGACTACGCGAACTCGCGGAGAAATATAACATACAGCACATACGCGGCAGGGGGCTGCTCATTGCATTCGATCTCCCCGAACCGGTCGGCGCCAAATTCGCTGCCGAATGTCTGAAGGAAGGCTTGCTGGTGAACTCTCCGAATGCGACAACCATCCGATTAATGCCGCCTTTGATTGTATCAGAGGAAGAAATCGACGCCATGTTCCTGCTGTTATGCACCGTATTTGACAGAATGCTTGTCTCATCAGATTCATATTAATATTATGAAAGCCCGATTTCCTTACTTAATCAAAAAGGAGATGGAAGCGATGAGCATGTTGGTGGAGCCGTCGGCGGCGCACTGGTATAAGAAGGAGATGTCTTTGGCGGAGGGTGACTGCTTAAGAATATTCGTGCGGCTCGGCGGCTGTGAAAGTGCCCAGCCGGGTTACTCGCTCGGCATTATGAAAGATTTACCGGTTAATCCGGCGTTTAAGCTGGTTGTGGAAGGTATCATATTCTATATCGAGGAGAATAACCTTTGGTATTTGGATAATAAGGATCTTCGAATCCGGTTTGACGAGCATATGGATGATATCATGATGGAAGTCGTATGATAAAATGAGAACGCTTTATCAGACATAAACGAGATAAAAGGCCGCCGGCTTCCAGCGGCCTTGCCTTATTTGCCGCCTTTTGCTGCTTACCCATTGATCAGTTTGGATATCGGCGCCTTGAAATGTACATATTACCAGTGAACGATATGACGATAAGGAGTTAAGATCAATGACAAAACAACTTCTCGCCGTACTTGCCTTCCTTTCACTGTTTCTTGGAACGGCTGAAGCCGTAAGCGCGCAGGGCAGACAGGAACCGGATACCTACAGCGTAAACCGGGGTGACAACCTATGGGAAATCTCACTCCGATATAAGGTCCGATTGTCGGACATCATTAAAGCTAACCCGCAAATTAAGGACCCGCATTGGGTTTACCCGGGGGAACAAATAACGGTGCCGCTGCGCATGCTGAGCATGAACATCATGCCGATTGGAAACGAGGTCGTCAGGCTCGTCAATCAGGAGAGAGCAAATGCGGGATTGAATCCGCTGACGATGAACTGGGAGCTCTCCCGGGTTGCTTTCTTTAAAGCGGAGGACATGCGCGACCGCGCATATTTTGCGCACAATTCTCCGATTTACGGCAGCCCCTTCGATATGATCAGAGCATTTCGGATTGGCTACTCGGCCGCCGGAGAGAATATCGCCGCGGGCCAAGCCAGTGCGCAGGATGTAATGAACGCATGGATGAACAGCCCCGCTCACCGGCAGAACATCCTGAGCCCCAATTATTCACAAATCGGCATCGGATATTGCGAAGGCGGTTCGATGCGCTATTACTGGTCGCAAATGTTTATCAATCCATAACAGGTTTGGCCAATATCATATTGACTAAGCGAGCTGCCTATTTGGCGGCTTTTTTATTTTCCCACCAGAACTTATTCCCGCGGCTTTCGTCTAATTGAAGGAAAATAATTTGTCTGCGGAGATGATACATTGAGTTGGGTCGCCTATGTTGTACCGGGGATAATTCTGTTAATCCTGTATTTTTGTTATAAAAAAAGACAAGAGCATGAAAACACTCTCTACTTGAAGTTAATCGGATATACATTATTGGCGGGGTTCACGTTTTCCATTAATGGAATCAAGCTGCCGCTCGGGTTTATCGTCTTTCTTGCCTTTTTATCGCGTCCGAAGTTAAATGCAGCGGTCAAACACCGCGCAGCTTATCTGGGATTATTTCTGTTTATTTTCCAGTTAATCGCACCGTCCGTTCAGAACTATATATTTGAGCATCCGCGCGAAATCGCCGCTGAAGGAACCAATGCGTACGAACTTGATTTTGAAAAAAACTGGCTTGCCGTAAAAAACGAATTCGACGTAAATCAAGACGCCAGAATGGAGAAATTCGATATAGGCTATCAGCAAAGCGGAGAAATCAATCAATTGCGGTACGAATTCATTGAACGCGAACAGGAAGGGTTTATTTATTACCGGGTTAATTTGAATATCGCCGATCAGAGGCTGGTCGTGAAAAGGAATCGAATCGAAGGACTGTGGCCTCAGTATGAACGTTCAGTCTCCATCTCCCACTTTTTTGAACAATTAAACGATTATGATATACGCAAATTAGCACCTCAACCTGATTATTCTAATTATGCCCTGACCCTGACCGCTGAAGGATCGCAGATTTCTTATGCCGATAAGGATACGAAGAAATATATCATACAAGGAGATCGGATCGATGAGATAACTAATATGGAATTACCGGTGACAGGATTTATATTTAGAGTATGCGCGGGGGCTGGAGAGCCTGGCTTCATCGATTGTAAGGAACGGATCGACTACTTTTACGATGCTGTCTTTAACGTGCATGACGGAGATGTTACAGAGCAGGAGATCTTGCAATATACAGAAGCAGACAACAGAGTAACAAGCTGGTTAAATGACCATACAGGAGAGCAAATTGGGAAAGAAGAAAACGGCAAATTATATTTAAAGCAGGATGGGATATGGAACGAAGTGTCGGAAGATGCTTATGTGACAGCATTAAAAACAACACCGCATACAGAAAAAGTACTTCAGGATGGAAAGTGGCATGTTCACTATGAGAATAAATATGGAGATGCTCCGCATAAGTTGGATGTGATCATAGATGCCAAAACAGGAGATATACTTTCGGCGAAGGCGGAATAGACGGTAACCGTCATTAGATGACATTATAGATTTACAAAAAATAAGATTGACAATTGTTTGACCACCGTGTTAACTTACAAAGTATCAAATTGAAATCTCTGGAAAAAGAAAGGAGAGACCCGAACATGTTGAACATGAACCTTCATCCATTTTCTGATCGGCTTCACAGCAGCAATGTTCAACTGCATACTTTCGTGGCCTCCTTGAACAGAGAGAGCTTATACCCGGGCATGACCGGATAAGTTTTCACGCACCCAAGGTCGCAGGTCACGATTTCTCGTGGCATGCGACTTTTATTTTGTGAAGAAGCACATCGCTTGCGGGAGCGATGTGCTTTTTCTTTTTATAAATAATAAATCCGATAGAGAGAGGGGAGCAATACAACAATGCTCGCGGTAATGTATAAGCTTGGCTGGTTCTTCAAATTGGAGAAGAAAAGATATGCCGTTGCAATTGTGCTGCTGATCACTTGCGGCATTATCGAGGTGTTTCCACCGATGATGGTCGGCACCGCCATCGATTCCATTCATAATGGCAGCTTGACTTGGGACAGTCTTATGTTGACCCTGGGACAGCTCGGAGTCATTGCTGCTGCGACTTATATTATTAGCTATTACTGGCTTTCAAAGCTGCTTGGCGGCGCATTCGTCGTCGAGCGTATGATGCGTTCGCAGCTCATGAGGCACTTTCTGCGCATGACGCCGACGTTCTATGAACGAAACAGGACGGGCGATTTAATGGCCCGAGCTACGAATGATTTACAGGCCATGTCGCAGACGGCGGGCTTTGGAATTCTTACTTTTGTAGATTCGACGGTTTGGATGGCGACGCTCTTGATCACGATGACGGTATTCGTTTCGTGGAAGCTCACGCTCGTATCCATTCTGCCGCTTCCATTGATGGCTGTTCTTGTAGCCATGTACGGCAAATGGATTCATAAACGGTTTACAGCCGCGCAGGACGCGTTCGGAGACATGAACGACGGCGTGCTGGAAACGGTCTCGGGAACACGGGTCATCCGCGCGTATGTGCAGGAAAGGGCGGCCGAGAAACGGTTTGCGGGTGTGACGGAGGACGTGCTGGCCAAAAATATCGCAGTCGTAAGGATCGATTCGCTGTTCGAGCCTACAGTCAAAATCTTCGTAGGGGCCAGCTACCTGATCGGCCTCAGCTTTGGCGCCTATCTCGTTTATCATAACGAGCTGACGATAGGCAAGCTGATTTCGTTTAACGTATATCTCGGCATGCTCATTTGGCCGATGTTCGCAATAGGGGAAATGATCAATATCATGCAGCGGGGCAACGCTTCTCTGGATCGTGTTAACGAAACGCTGGGCTGTAAGCCGGATGTTCCTGACCCTGCAGACACGATACCTGTCGCTGAGCCGGGACCGATCGAATTCAAGGATGTGACATTCCGGTATCCAAGTGCGACGAGCGACAATTTGAGCAGCGTGTCGTTCACCATCCTGCGGGGGCAGACGCTCGGCATCGTGGGGCGGACCGGAAGCGGCAAGACGACCCTGATCAAGCAGCTGCTGCGGGAATATCCGCCGAGCGCGGGAGCGGTGATGATATCAGGTGTGCCGATTGACCGGATCGATATGGACCGGCTGAAGTCATGGTATGGTTATGTGCCGCAGGAGCAGTTTCTGTTCTCGCGCACCGTCAAGCAGAATATTCTATTCGGCCGGGATGAAGCTGGAGAGGATGAGCTGAACCGGGCAATTACCGCATCCGCTTTCGAGAAGGATCTGTCCTTTCTGCCTGACGGTCTGTCGACACTGGTGGGCGAGAAGGGCGTCGCGCTGTCGGGCGGACAGAAGCAGCGCGTTTCGATTGCAAGAGCGTTGATCGCCGATCCTGATATATTGATGCTGGACGATGCAATGTCGGCGGTCGATGCCCGAACGGAGGCTGAAATCATCGCGAACATCAGAAGCGAACGCGCCGGCAAGACGACGCTCATCGTCACGCACCGGCTGTCCGGTATTCAGCATGCCGACTGGATTCTTGTGCTGGATGACGGACGGATTGCTGAGCAGGGCACGCATGTAACGCTAATGCAATCAGGCGGGTGGTACAAAGAGCAGTATGAACGGCAGCAGATGGAAGTTGGAACTTAAAGTATAGGCGGGTGAACAAGAGTGAGCTTGGATAAGGAATTTGAGGAATACGATCTGGATATCGACCGTGCGTCCGGCAGCAAAGGGGCGACGGTGAAACGACTCTTCCAGTATGCAATGCAAGTAAAGGCACAGCTCATATTGGCGCTTCTTATGCTGACGGTTGCCGTCGGTACTGAGCTGGCGGGTCCGCTCGTGGCGAAGCAGCTGATCGACGTCCATATTACGGGCATCGAGCAGCCGTGGTACGCCGCGCAGCCGGAAGGCCGCTACGCCGTATCATACGAGGCAGGCGTATATAAACGCGCCGATCATTTCGCGGTGGGAGAAGGCCGCGGAAAAGAAGTGCGGGTGCTGCAGGTCGGCCGAGACTACTACTTCATCCCGTCCGCAATTGCATTTGACGGCAGCCGAACAGCGCTCGGGGATGGCAAGATCGAGATTTCCAGGGGCGAGGAATCGGTGACGTATAATGCCAGTAAGCTCAATACCGCGCAGCTTTACCGGTTTTTCCAGCCGGAACTTGGCGGTCTCCTGCAGCTATGCTGGTACTACCTGGGACTGCTGATGCTGTCCGCCGGGTTTTCATACGGACAGCGGTATTTGCTGCAGGGATCGGCGAACCGGATAATCCGGAATATGCGCAAAGACGTGTTCGGACATATCAACAGGCTGCCGGTCCGTTATTTTGACAATCTACCGGCGGGTAAAATCGTTTCCCGGATCACGAACGATACGGAGGCGATCCGCGAGCTGTACGTGACGGTGCTTGCGAACTTTTTTACGGGAACGGTATATATGACCGGTATTTTCGCCGCGTTGTTCATACTCGATGTACGGCTGGCCGCGATCTGTCTGTTCATCGTACCGACGCTTGCCGTATGGATTTTCTTCTATGGCCGGGTCGCCAAACGGTATAACCGGATCATCCGCTCGACGCTGAGCGAGATGAACGGGCGAATTAACGAGTCGATTCAAGGTATGGCGGTAATTCGGGCATTCCGCAAAGAGAAGGTAATGGAGCGCGAGTTCGAAGCATTCAACAACCGGAGCTACAACTATAAGAACAAGCTGCTCAGCCTTAACGCAATGACCGGCCACAACTTGGTGAACGTGATGAGGAATATCGCTTACGTGTCGCTTATCTGGTATTTTGGAGGGAGTTCGATTACAGGTCCCGGTGCGGTCGTGTCGCTTGGCGTCCTCTATGCCTTCGTCGATTATTTGAACCGGCTGTTCCAGCCAATCGCCAATATCGTCAATCAGCTGGCGAATCTGGAGACAGCACTTGTGTCGGCGGAACGGGTCTTCGTCCTGCTGGATGAGGAGGGCGAGGATGTTTCAGAGGCCCGAATAGACCGGTACAAAGGAAATGTGAAATTCGAAGACGTATGGTTCGCCTATAAAGAAGGCGAGAACGTGCTTAAGGGCATCTCCTTCGAAGCCCGGCAGGGCCAGACGGTAGCGCTAATCGGGCATACCGGCTCCGGTAAGAGCTCCGTGATCAACCTGCTCTTTCGCTTCTATGACGTGGACCGCGGCCGCGTAACGATCGACGGCCTCGATATCCGCACAATGCCGCGCCAGACGATGCGCGCTCACATGGGTATCGTTCTGCAGGATCCGTTCCTGTTCACGGGAACAATTGCTTCCAATATCTCAATGGACGATCCTTCGATTGCCCGTGAGCAGGTGGAACAAGCTCTCAAAGACGTCGGAGCCGACCGGATGCTGGCGCATTTGCCTAACGGCATCGACGAGCCGGTCATCGAGAAGGGAAGTACCCTCTCGGCTGGCCAGCGGCAGTTGATTTCTTTCGCCCGCGCTCTGGTTTTCAATCCGGCCATACTGATTCTGGACGAAGCAACCTCGAACATCGATACCGAGACCGAGGCGTTGATCCAGGATGCGCTTGAGGTGGTAAAAAAGGGACGGACAACGTTCGTTATCGCGCACAGGCTGTCCACGATCAAGAACGCAGATCTTATCCTCGTACTCGATCGCGGAGTAATCGCCGAACGCGGCAATCACGAGTCATTAATGCGAAGCAGGGGTAAATATTATCAAATGTACCAGCTGCAGCAGGGGGACAATACCGGCACAAAGCACCAGGTCGCAGCTGAAAGAGCCTTTACCCTGTAAGGAGGAAATATATTTTTCGACACGCGCAATTCGACAGTAAACTGGACGGATTTATGCTACCGTTAATATGTAACTGACACCATTGGACAAGGGGAGATCAGCGTGAAAATACTTTGGTTTGTAAAAAAGTATCATTGTGTAAACGGCCATAATTTTAAAAATTTCCTCTACTTTAATGGTAGTAAAATGTGTCCCAAATGTGCGGCGTTGACGATATATAAAAAAGCGTGACCGGATTGAGAAGCCCCGTTAAGGGGCTTTTTTGCTGGATTCGAACCGGTATAACGGTTCCGTTTTCACAAATCGAGCATAAATAATTGACAATATCAGTGAGAACGATTATCATAATCAACAGATTAATCCATTCCTTTACGAACGATTAAGGAGTTAGCGCATATGGTTCCATTCGATTTATCTTTATTGAGAGAGCGGCATAATATCACCTTCGAGGCTGCTGAGGACAATCAGGAAACGGCAGCGTTCGCACTTGATACTGAAGAACAAATCGAGCTTTTGCTTAACCGTTTCGGCGAAGGGTTAAACACCTCGGATAAAAGGGTCATCGGCTCCCTTTTTGTCAAACGCTACAGCACATTAATCGCCGGGGCGCTTTATTTATGGACACACCGCCTAATCGGGTTGGAAATGTCTCTGAAGAGAGTGCGGATTTCCATGAAAGGCATAGGCCTCAGCTTTCATATTCCGGATCAGGCTCAGTTTGAACCATTATACGCCGCCTCTGAGATGCAGCGGAAGAATGATTTGTATATCGGACATTTGCTTTCGGATAACGTCAGTCCCTTGTTTTCAATAACGGCCCAAACTACCGGAATCCGGGAGACCAATCTCTGGTCGCACTTCTCCTATTTGCTGGCGTATTGGAGGAAGGAGTGGATCCGGGAGGCAGAAACCTGTGAACTCGGCAGCAGGGTTGAGAACGTTTACCGTGTAATGACAGAGCAGTTTAATCCGTATTGGTTTCCTGGCCAAACGGTTAACCCGATCGTCAGCCGATTCCGAAATGTGGCTGATCCTCTGCATGAGGGACAGAGTATCATGCTCCGTGATAAATGCTGTTTAAATTATCGTTTGCCTGGTGAAGACCGGTACTGCTACACATGTCCTCTAATAACAGATGAGAAACGGTTAGACAAATATATGGCCGTCCATGCAAAAGAACATATTCCGGTGCTTGGGAAGCTGTAAGCTGCATGTCGGAAGGGGAAGCAACTTGAGCGGACAAGTCGCTTCCTTTTTTTTGTCCTCGTCCGCATATGATTCTTGATGGAATGTCGGGGGAGTGCTGGGTCAGTGACAAAGATAAAATTAACGATAGACTCTAACGTGAAGGATGAGACGGGGCGCGCGAAGCTGGCCGATCTCCATCTCGCGGTAATCGAGCAGGTAATGCGCCTGGGTATTTGTGAAAATGTAAAAGTGACTCTGGAATGTGGAGGCGCCCTGGTGGACAGCAACCCGGAGGAGGGTTCGCTGCCCGCGCAAGCGGCGGCGCCCAAGGGGGCGCTGAGCGACCGCCAGCAGCAAATTGCAGCCATGCTTTGCGAGCATTATTCTATAAAGCGGATTGCTTCCGAGCTGTACGTTTCGGAAAACACCGTCAAAAAACATATTCAGAACATGAAGAAGGCGCTTGAGATTGATAAATCGGGTGCCGATTTTACGTATGTTTTAAAGCAAATGCTGAAACGGGGGGGAATATGATGAATGAGATACTCCAATCGGATAAGCTATATTATCCGATTGGAGAATGTACCAGTTCTCGCCGACATGCTAATCTATATACAGATACATTGATAATGATTATCATTATCGAATAAGATGATTAGTAAGGGAGGACTGAAGACGTGGTTTTGGTACTGAAAAAAGAGGAAAAGCTTCCTGCAGTCAAAAACTCGGTGGCCGAATGTGTCGGTACAACACCATTGGTCAGACTAAACCGGATGTTCCCGCAATCACATATCGAAGTTATCGCCAAATTGGAGTATATGAACCCGGGAGGCAGTATGAAAGACCGGCCTGCCAGATTTATCATCGAAGAGGGATTCAAGAGCGGCACAATCAATCAAGGGACTCACATCATAGAAAGCACCTCGGGTAATCTCGGTGTTGCTTTGGCAATGATGGCGCGCATTTACGGGTTGTCGGTGACCTGTGTGGTCGATCCGAAAATTGCCCCGACCAACCTGAATATTATGAAACAAATGGGCGCCAATATCGCGATGGTAGAAGAAAGGGACGATCAGGGGGGATATTTGCAAACGAGAATAAAGCGGGTACAGCAGCTTCTGCAGAAGGAGCCGAACGCTTTCTGGATCAACCAGTATGCCAATGATAACAATTGGCGCGCGCATTACGAGGGAACCGGGTCGGAAATAGCCGAATCGCTCGAATATGCGGACATTTTGGTGGCCGGGGTGAGCACGTCGGGAAGCATTATGGGTACGAGCCGGAGAATGCGCGAGAAATTCGCAAAGCTTCGAGTCGTAGCCGTCGATGCTGTAGGCTCGATTATATTCGGCAGCCCGGCGGGCCCACGCGAACTGCCCGGCATCGGAGCAAGCCGGGTGCCGGAATTGTTGAACAGATCGGAAATCGACGAGGTCATCCATGTGGGAGACCGCGATTCGGCCGAAGGCTGCCGGGAGCTTCTTCTCAGCGAGGGCATATTTGCCGGTGGGTCCAGCGGCTCTGTCGTAGCGGCAATTCAGCGATTGATTCCAACGCTTGAGCCGCGCGCGGACAGACCGATTCGGATTGTCACCCTGTTTCCCGACCGCGGGGACCGGTATATGGACCTCGTTTACGATGACCGGTGGGTTCAAGGATTGGAGAGGAGTGTACATATATGAACTTGAAAACAGAAAGCGGAGCTGCGCCTTCGGTACGACCCGAGCGGAGCGAATACTTGGACGGCAAAGCGCCGGAGCTGCTTTATCTGGACAGGGAAACGATCGCGTCGCTTGGCGGCGGAAGCTCCGACCTGTACGTGGAGGCGATTGAACAAGCACTGACGCTGCACGCGAAGGGAGATTATGTCCAGCCGCTCAAGCCTTACCTGCGTTCCAGCGGCAAGGAAGGTCATATCGCCGACCGCATCATCGCTATGCCTGCGCATGTCGGAGGAGATACTCCGATCTCGGGTATCAAATGGATCGGCAGCAAGCACGATAACCTCCTAAGCAGAGGACTTGAGCGGGCCAGCGGCATAATTGCGCTTAACGATCCGCAGAGCAATTTTCCAATCGCTATTCTGGAGGCGGGCTTAATCAGCAGTATGCGTACAGCTGCGGTAACCGCGGTGGCGGCGCGCCATCTGGCCCGCAAAGGATTTCGCCGGGTCTCGTGCATCGGCTGCGGATTGATTGCAGCCGCGCAGCTTCGAACACTTCTCGAACAGTTTTCGCATATAGAAGAGATTCATCTGTTCGATGTAAAAGCCGAGATGGCGGAGCGGCTCATGAGCGACCTTATAACCAGCTATCCGGGCTTAAGCTGCATCGTCGGGAATTCGGCTGAAGAGGCAGCCCGGCAGAGCGAAGTCGTCGTCACCTGTACAGTGACAGACACTCCGTATATTCCGTACGAATGGCTGCAAAAGGGTGCTTTCATAAGCAATACGTCCATAATGGACGTGCAGAAGGATGTTTTCCTGAAGGCGGATAAAGTGGTAGTGGACGATTGGGATCAGTCGAACCGGGAGAAAAAAATAATCAATCAGCTGGTCATTGAAGGGCTTTTCTCCCGCGAGCGGCTGTATGCAGAATTGGGAGAAATCGTGAGTGGACTGAAGGCCGGCCGTGAATCGGATGATGAAATTATTATTCTGAATCCGATGGGGATGGCTATTGAGGATATTGCATGCGCTCGCAGCATTTATCTCAAGGCGCTCAAAGCGGGTGCGGGCGTAAGCCTGAAGCTCTATTAGAAGGGAGTAATCGGGTTTGCAGGTACATTCATTATTGCCGGACGCGGGCTTGATCAGCTTACGGTTGGCCGAGAGGGCGTCCGTTCGGGGGCTGCTTAACAGCTTTTTTCGGGAAATCGGCGTGTTCGACATCAGGGGCGGGCTTCCGGAGACCGGTTTCCTGCCGCCAGTCGTTAAAGGAGAGACCTTCTCGGTCCAGCTGCCGCATAGTAAGAAATGGATCACAGGAATGCTTGATTATTATTCGATGGCGGGACAGCATTTGTACGGAGACACGTTTTATACAAGTGAGACCGGCGGTTCTTTCACTGAGGTGGATACAAACCGTTTAATCGGTACGATTCTGGAAGAAGTCAGCTTATACGACCAGGATGTTAAACGAAGTCAAAGGCTGTCCGAGCTGCGAGGACAAATCGATAACAGCCTGCGGAAGATGCGACTTTATATGGCCGCCGCTCTTGAAAACGCAGATAAAGGAAAGCCCGGACAGCCGGATTACATCGCATCCGAGCAATCTCTTCTGGCGGGACATCCGTTCCACCCGACTCCCAAGAGCTCGGAAGGCTTCTCGGACGAAGAACTTCCTGCCTATGCCCCGGAGCTGCGGGCAGCGTTCCGCCTGCATTATTTTGCGGCATCCGACGTGCTGATCGCAGAAGAGCGCCTGAGCGGTTATGATGCAGACCCTATTCCTTCCGAGGTCATAAATGAGGCTCGGCGGTTACTGCAAGAACGCTGCCCGCACTACCGGCTCATTCCGCTTCACCCCTGGCAGGCGCAGTATGTCAAGCGGGATGAACGGGTTCAGCGGATGCTGGCGGATAGTACGCTCGTCGATCTTGGGCCGCTCGGCAGTCCGGTATACCCGACTTCATCCGTACGCACCGTTTGGGATCCGGGGAGCGGCTATTTCTTCAAGCTCCCGCTGCATGTCAGAATTACAAACTTCATTCGTGAGAACACTGCGGAGCAGGTTCGCCGCACGATGGATGCGGCGAAAATATTGAACAGTATGGGTATCTTCGGTTGTAACGAAAGCTTTCAGATATTGCCGGAAATCGGGTTTGTGGGCATAAGGGGCGGAAGCGATGCTTACAAAGGGCCTCATGAGACGGATGTGCAGCTGTTTGCGAGCTTCGCGGTTGTGTTCCGCAAGGCTCACCAGCTGGTTGGCCGCGAAAGCGGGTCAAGCTTTGTCGTAGCGTCACTGCTCGAATGCCTTCCCGGGGAACGGGAACCGAAGCTGTTGCAAGCGGTAAGAAGGTCCGGCGGAGGAAACATACCAGACCCGGATGAATGGCTGGCCGCATACCTGCGCATTTCAATGCTGCCGCTTCTGAAATTATTTGCGGATTACGGAGTCAGTCTTGAAGCTCACGTGCAAAATTCACTTGTTACGATCGAGAATGGCGTGCCGAGCCGGTTTTACGTACGGGACCTGGAAGGGGTCAGCATCGTTCGCGACAGGTTCGAGCATGCAGAAATGGATCAGACCGTCGTTTCCAGTGATAGTCCCGTGCTGTACTCCGAAGAAGAAGCCTGGTCCCGGTTGAAATACTATTTCTTTGTCAATCATCTGGGTTCGGTCATTCATACCGTCGCTTGGCAGCATCATATGGGGGAGGGCAGACTGTGGAAAGTCGTCCGCAGCCTTCTGGAGAAAGAACTGAAAGAAACGAAATGCTTCAGACTTAGCGGATACATAGAGGATTTACTTGCGAATCCGATACTTCCGGCGAAAGCCAATTTGATCAGCCGATTCCAAGAACGGGGCGAAACGCCGCTTTATGTAGACATTCCAAATTCTATTTATCACTGCAAGGAGGAGCTATGAACCAAACAAACCTGCTGGAGAAGCCGGCTGCCGTTAACGGCGACGACTGGGTGAAAGTGATCAAGCCGGAGCTTATCAAACGAGTTGAAGACAGAATTATTTGCCAATTAATCGAAACGCTGCTGTACGAAGGCATAGTTCCGTTCGACCGGGAAAGCTTGCCGGGCGGAGAAGAACGATTTACCGTTCATGCGCAGAACTCGGACGGCGTTTCCGCAGCCTATGTCTGCACCGGACGGACCAAGCAAAGCTTCGGCCGTATCCGGGTACGCCGTAATTCCGTAAGACGCATCCAGTCCGGCGGTGATCCATCGGAAACGCAGCTCACGGAGTTTGTCAGCGAGGTGCTTGGAAATGCCGGATGCGGCGAACGTCTGCCGGTATTTCTCGACGAGCTGATTCAGACGCTGCTTAAAGACACTCAAGCGCACGCTGTCCGTCTTGCTTCAGCTCTTTCCGCAACGGAAAGATCGTATGACGCTTTGGAAGCGAACGTGCTGGACGGCCACCCATACCATCCTTGTTATAAATCAAGGATCGGTTTCAGCCTGGTGGATAATGCCGCCTTCGGGCCGGAATTCAAACCGGAAGTGAAGCCCGTTTGGCTTGCTGTTTCCGCCGAAGACTGCCGCCTGTCATATTCCAGTGCCATTGACTACGAGAAGTTTATAAAGAGGGAGCTTGGGGATGAAACACTCGAGTGTTTCCACGAAAAGATTAAAGCCGCCGGAGGGGAGCCGGAAGCATTCAGGCTGGTCCCGGTCCATCCTTGGCAGTGGAGAGAAATCGTCGGTGCAGCATTCTACCGGAATATTGCCGAAGGGCGAATAATTGCGCTCGGAGAAGGCGAAGACTCGTATCGGCCGCAGCAGTCAATCCGTACGATGGCGAACGCGGCATCACCGCACAAATCGTATTTGAAGCTTCCGCTCAGCATTACGAATACGTCGACCGGCCGGATTTTGGCCCGACATACGATATTGAATGCATCTCTCATCTCCGATTGGCTTCACGGGCTGCTTGAAGGCGATGAGGCGGCGGGAAGAACCGGGGTTGTGCTTCTGCGCGAAGTGGCGGGTGCCGCATTCGATCATGAAACGCTGCCGGAGCTTGCTCAAGCCAAAGCGTACGGAACGCTCGGCGTGATCTGGCGGGAAAGCCTGCACGGATATTTGTCGGAGAGTGAAGAAGCGGTACCGTTTAACGCACTCTGTCATGTTGAAGCAACCGGACGTCCACTTATCGCTCCCTGGATAGAGCGTTATGGCGTGCTTGAATGGACCGAGGCGGTTATCCGGGCTTCCGTTATACCGATTATCCACATGCTTTATGCGCATGGCGTAGCACTGGAATCGCATGCCCAAAATATGATCCTGATTCATAAGGACGGCATGCCCGGACGTGTCGCGCTCAAGGATTTCCATGATGGAATTCGCTTCTCGCGCCGCCATCTGGCTGACTCGGACGCCTGCCCGCAGCTGAATCCGGTCCCAGGTCATCACCCGAAAATAAACCGCAATTCGTTCATTGAGACGGACGATCCGGCGGTGGTGCGCGACTTTGTCCACGATGCGTTCTTCTTTATCAATATTGCTGAGCTGTGCATGTTTCTTGAGGAGCATTTCGGTTTGGAAGAAGCGGTATTCTGGCGGATCACGGCAGGAGTAATACGCGAATATGAGCGGCAGAATCCGCAGTACCGGGAACGGTTTGAGCAATTCGATCTGTTTGCGGATACGATCCAGGTCGAGCAGCTGACCAAACGGCGTCTATTCGGCGATACGGAGTTCCGCGTGCATGACGTTCCTAATCCGCTCAGCCGTTTCCGCTGATTGGTGCGCTGCATGTTGAGAGAGAACACTCTTAAGCAAAAGCTGGCGGACGGCCTGCACGTTTATGGACTCTTTTGTTCCATCCCGTCCCCGGTCGTCGTCGAGATGATTGGATGCGCCGATTATGATTTTGTCATTATCGATACCGAGCATGTGCTGGTGAATCCGGAAACGCTCGAGAACATGATCCGGGCTGCCGAAGCCGCCCGTATCACAGCGCTCGTGCGCGTGTCCGGGCCGAATCCCAAAGAAATACTGCGGGCTCTCGACGGGGGCGCCCAAGGCATCGTCGTGCCATCAGTCGAGAGCAGGGAGCAGGCGGAGCTTATCGTACGCGCCTGCCGGTACCACCCGCAAGGCACAAGAAGCCTTAACGGAGGAAGGCCTGGGGCGTTCGGCAAGCATGATCTGGTTGCTTATATGGAAAAGGCCAACAAAGAAATTATGGTCGTACCGATGATTGAAAGCCGGGAGGGCGTTGAGCGGGCGGATGAAATATTATCCGTCCCCGGTGTCGATATGGTGCTTGAAGGCGCAGCAGACTTATCGCAATCCTATGGTGTTCCGTGGCAGATGCGCTCTTCCTGCGTCCGGGACGGTCTGCGGCAGGCACACGCCGCAGCGCTGCGCTGCGGCGTGCCGTACTGTGCGATCCCCCGTGCCGCCGAGGACATTGAGGACTGGCTCGGGAGAGGTGTTCGTGCATTCGTGCTCGGGGACGAGCGGGGAGTTTCGTTCCGGGCGCTTCGCGGGCATCTGCGTACATATTCGGAGAAAAGTACGGAAAGGAAACCGCAATGAATAATGTGAAGATGGGAAACAAGGTTCTTGATTACATCGATCAATGGGCGCAGACCCGGACAGACCCGGTTTGCGCGTTCATTTACGATTTGCAGCTGCTGCAGGAGCATGCCGCCCGGCGCGTGCAGTCGCTCCCTGAACAGTGCAGGTTATTTTATGCAATGAAAGCAAACTCGGATAAGGAAATATTGAAGCAGCTATGCGGGATCGTCCATGGCTTCGAGGCTGCATCGCTCGGGGAAATTCTTCAGATCAGAGACGTATCGCATGACGTGCCGATACTGTTCGGCGGACCGGGGAAGACCGACCGGGAAATTGAAGGCGCAATCGAACACAGGGTCAGTCTGATCCATGCGGAGAGCATCCATGAGCTGCGGCGCATTAACGTTATCGCGCAGAAGCACGGAACGACCGTTCCGGTTCTGCTGCGGGTCAACCTTCGCACTTCCCTTCCCGAAGCGACGCTTGCTATGGGGGGGAGACCGACTCAGTTCGGGATCGATGAAGAGGATATCCCGGAAGCGATCCGCACCGCTTTGTGTTTGTCTTCTATAAAGGTAGAAGGATTCCATCTTCACTCGATCTCGAACAATCTGGATGCAGAACGCCACGCCGAGCTGGTCTCTCTATACTGCATGCGTGTCCGCCAGTGGGCCGACGAGTTCGGCTTGACCGTTTCCGTGCTTAATGCGGGAGGCGGCATCGGCGTTAATTATGCGGATCTGGACAGCCAGTTCGATTGGGATACGTTTGTAAGCGAGCTGAGTAACGTGCTTGACAAACAGGCATGGGACGGTCTGCAGCTGTACTTTGAGCCAGGGAGATACATTACGGCAGCATGCGGCTGGTATGCCGCCCAGGTGATTGACATCAAGAGAAATCACGGCAAGAATTACGCAATTGTCCGAGGGGGCACCAACCATTTCCGGCTGCCAGTTTCCTGGCAGCACAGCCACCCGTTTGAGATCGTACCTCTTGAGCGCTGGCCATACCCTTTCTCAAGAACGGAGCTTACAGATGAGGAAGTTACGGTAGTCGGGCAGCTGTGCACTCCGAAGGATGTGCTGGCAAGAGATGCGCATATCGGGTGTCTGAGAATCGGGGATGTCGTCTTGTTTCGCTTCGCCGGTGCTTACGGCTGGTCCATATCCCATCATGACTTTCTGAGCCATCCGCATCCCGAGCATATATTCCTGCCGTAAGTATATCTCAGAAGCGAGAGGAGAGACCTATGATTGATCCGATTACGGTCCAAGCCAGGGACAATGCGGCTATTGGCACGCATAGCCTCGACGAAGTCGCGCTGGCCTCGTCTTATGTGCTGACCGATTTGGTTAACGCCTTACTGGCGGAAGGACTGCTGCCGGCAGGCGGACAAGCCTTGGCGGTGTATGCCGGCGAGCTGCCGGGACAGCTGCGTGACGCATATCTTGCGGCCGATGCCGCGAATGCGGAAAAACTCGTGCTGCAGTGTCCGGTCCCCGGGGCCGGGAATTCCCGCCTGCTTATTCCGGTGGAATCCGCTTATCATGTGCCGTACCGGTTTACCGGCAGCGCTATTATTCAAGCGGATGCAATGGATAACGGCTGCGTTTCGCTTCGGAACCTGGATCTGGACGCTCTGTTGTCGTTATTGGCTGAATGCGGGGGCACTTATGCTTCAGAAGGGGATTATGATTGGGTTCGCTTATGTGAACAGGTTCGAATATCGGTAAGGCATAAGACGTTGTCGCTTCAAGTGCAGACGACGGTCGGCTCAGGGCCGCCTGCATTTCCAGCCTCCCTTCTGGAGCTTGAACGGTGGTCAGCGCTGAGGGACCGCCCGTTTCACCCGGCGGCCAAAGCCAAGGAGGGCTGGGACGACAAGGAGGTTATCCGTTACAGTGCGGAGTATGCCGGAACCTTCCCGCTCGAGTGGGTGGCATTAAGACGTGATGTGACATTGCCCGGAAGCGGCACTGAGGGACTTGATCCCGCCGGGCTTCTGCTGCACCGGAAAGAACAAAGCCTGTTAGCGGCGGCTTTCGAGCGGCTTGGCTTAAGCAGTGACGAATATACCGCATTGCCGGTGCATCCTTGGCAGCTGGAACGTATGCTGCCCCGGGAGCTCGGGAGCGAGCTGGAAGCCGGCGTATGCATTCCCCTGGGAATTTCGGCCGGCGAATACGCGGCAACATCCTCGGTCCGTTCCTTGACCCCGCTCGATGACGGACATCATGTGAAGCTGCCTCTTGGAGTTGTTTCTCTCGGGGCAATTCGCTCGCTTCCTGCGCTTTATATGACGAACGGCGATAAGGGGCAGCGGCTGCTTGAGCAGCTGCGGGGCGCCGATGAGACGTTATCCGAGCGGCTTTTCCTGTGCGATGAAACCGCTTGGTGGGCTTTTATGCCCAAAGCGGGAGACTGGTTTGACGACCGCCCAAGACATCTATCCTGTCAGATTCGCCGGTATCCGGCGATAGACCAATCGCATCGTCTGGTGCCGATGTCGGCATTTTCCGTCAGCGGGCCCGGAACGGGCGGCGGCCACTTATTCGACTCCTGGCTGGAATTGCGGGAGATGCGGCGGGGCGAGGATACGGTTTTGCAGTTATTCGGCGAAATATGCGACGAATATTTGACTATTTGTATGCACATGCTGCGCTTCGGCGTTATGCCCGAGGTTCACGGACAGAACGTGCTGCTTGTTCTGAAGCACGGAAGGACAGCGGGAATTGTGCTGCGCGACCACGATACCGTTCGTCTCTATCTGCCTTGGCTTGAAAGAAACGGCCTTGCCGATCCCGGATATATTGTCAAACCGGACAGACCTAATTCGCTTTACAACAAGTCGGCGGAGCAGCTGCTTTCTTATTTCCAGACGCTAGGCATTCAGGTGAATTTATATTCAATTGCCGATTCACTTGTAAAGTGGTGCGGAATAGAAGAGGAGCTGCTCTGGAAGGCGATCCGCGAAAGTTTGAAGCGGGCGGTCGCCTGTGCCGGTATACCGGATGAAGACCGGAGCACGGTGGAAGAGCTGCTGTTCGAACGGGAAACGTGGCCCTGGAAACAAATTATAACGCCGCTGCTGCAGCAGCAGGGGAGACCCGGAGGAAGCATGCCCTCGGGAAGCGGGCGGGCGCCGAATCCATTCTTTAATCTAATCGATCGCGGGCTGAATGTAAAATGAGTGGACTTTCGGATTGGAAAAGAAGCTTGCGGCTGCTGTGGGGAGGTCACTTTTTATCAACCGCAAGCCTGACGGCAATCGCGCCTTTTCTGCCTATGTATATGGAGGAAATGGGCAGGAGGGAAGGCGTTATGCTCTGGAGCGGGCTGGCTTTGGCGGCGCCGGCTCTTTCGTATGCGCTGACGGCGCCGCTTTGGGGTAAACTCGGGGACCGGCTCGGCAGGAAGTGGATGGTCGTACGGGCACTGCTTGGCATTTCGCTCGTTCTTATCGCAATGGGGCTGGCCCAAACCCCGGCGCAGCTGCTGGTGCTGCGGCTGCTTCAAGGTGTGCTTGGAGGCGTAGTGGATGCAGGAGCCGCCTATGCCGGAGGCGCCGTACCGGAGAAGGAGCGGGGAAAAGCGTTCGGGAAGCTCGAGGGTGCGGTGGCCGCCGGGTCGCTCGCGGGACCGCTGATTATCGGTCTGTTCTGGGGGACGGTCGGTTTCCGGGCACTGCTTCTGCTGCTGGGGGGGCTGCTCCTCCTGTGGTCGATTTTGGCTGCGCTTGGTTTGAAAGAAGGAGAACGCAGGCCCGCGCATGTGTCGCAACATGCAGGGATTCCCGCCGTTCTGCGCGAGCTGTTTGCCGACCGCATCTGCAGATCATTTATAATGGCTGGAATTTGCGCCAATATCGGCGCTTACGGGCTGGTCTCGGTATTTGCTCCGCAGGTTAATCTGTTAGTCTCGGATTCGGGTAATGCAGCCTTATGGATCGGCTTGCTGCAGGGCGTAACCTGGGCGGCCTCTTGGGCAGCGTCTTCCTGGTGGGGGAGGCGCAACGATATGGCTCCGGTCGAACGCAACTTTGCCTGGGCGGCTGCGATCTGCGGACTGGCGGTTATGCTGCAATCGGCCGTCTCCAGTCCCGAATGGCTGATTCCTCTGAGGCTGGTGCAGGGCTTCGGCTTCAGCGCGCTGCTGCAGTCCGTATTCCTTGTCGTCTGCCGGACATCCAGCGCCGACCGCAGGGGTACCAGCATCGGTTCAGCCAGCGGAGCCCTGGTGACCGGACAAATTGCCGGTCCGCTTACGGGAGGGCTGCTTGCGGGGGTGTACAGCTCGGCCTTCGTCTTTATCTTGTTCGGGGCCTTCTTCGTGCTCGCGTCGCTCATAGTTGCAGCGGCCGCCAGGTCACCGCTTGATTCACCGGTTAAAGGAGCAATCAGATGAATCATATATCGGACTACATAACAAGCTGGAAAAGCACAAATCCGGGTGAGCCGTTCAGCGCGTTTATATACGATATTGGCGAGCTGAAGCGAAATGCAGAGCGAATCGTCGCCTCATTACCTTCAGGCGTAAAATACTTTTATGCGATTAAAGCGAATTCGGATAAAACGCTGCTCGGGACGCTTCTACCCATTGTAAACGGCTTTGAGGTAGCATCGCTGGGGGAAGTCTTAAAAGTGCGGGAGGTATCCCAAGAAGCCGAAATTATATTCGGCGGCCCGGGCAAAACGGACAATGAAATTGAGGAGGCTCTGCGCCAACGGGTTTCCCTGCTTCATGTTGAAAGCATCTCCGAGCTGCTGAGGACGAACTGGATCGCTGAGCGGTTAGGCACGAATGCCGATATTCTGCTGCGGGTAAATCTGCGCGGACCGCTGCCGGCAGGAACCTTGCAGATGTGCGGGGTGCCTTCGCAGTTTGGCATCGATGAAGCGGATATTGCTCAGGCGATAGAGCTAGCCCAAGGCTGTCCTGGCATTACGCTGCGCGGTTTTCATTTCCATTCGCTGTCCAATCAATTGGATGCGCTGCAGCATGCTGCCATGATTAGGCATTATATGAGTCGCGCGAGACAGTGGCAAACCGAATTCGGTCTGGATTTACGCTATGTGAATGCCGGAGGAGGCATCGGAATCAATTACGAGAGTCTTGAAGCCCCCTTCGATTGGAACTCATTTATCAGGCAGCTTCGGAATATAATCGGTGTGGAATCAGAAGTAGGGTCATGCCCGGAAATCCTGTTCGAGTGCGGCAGATATACGGCTGCGTCGTGCGGTTATTACGCGGCGGAAGTGCTGGATCTCAAGCGAATGCGGAATTCCAATTTTGCAGTTTTACACGGGGGACTGCATCAATTTCTGCTCCCGGGAGCTTGGAAGCACCGGCACCCGTTCTATATCGTACCGGTCGACGATTGGCTATACCCCCTTCCCAGGGAGGAGATCAATGACCTGCCGGTAACAATTGCAGGCCGAATGAACAGCCCAAGGGACATTCTGGCGCGCAGCAACAATGTGATGAGGCTTCGCACCGGGGATGTAATTGTATTTCCTTATGCCGGGGCATACGGCTGGTCAATCTCCGCACATGATTTCAGCAGCCTCGAACACCCAGCGTTCGTATATATCACGTAACAAGAACGACCGCAGCGCAGGTCAGGCTCGTACGCCTCGCCTGCGGGCGGTTTTTCTGCGGCATCGCCCTGTCGGAAGGATACCGCAAGAAACGCTCGTATTTTCGCCTCCGAACTCCGAGTAGAGTGAATGAATCTGATAATCATTATCATTTTTATATTGATAATGATTATCATTTCTAATACAATAAGATTTGTTAAAGCTATATTGGATTTCTCATCAAGAAGAGGAGGATATTTGAAGGTGAAGCAATTGGTAATTATGACGGTACTTGCATTCATCCTGGCAGGGTGCAGCTCCGCATCGGAAAACAGCAAAGCTTCGGGGGACAGTAAGGGAGCGGTAGTTACGGACGATTCTGCTGCTAGCGCGAATGACGGTGAGAAAGCAGAAGGGAAGAGCGAAGAAACGTCGGCGCAAGTGACCGAAGCAAAGGGAACGGAAGAAGTAAAAGAAGCGGGCGAAGGAACAACGGTTACTAATGTAACCGACACGAAAGAAACCGCTGCAAAGGAAGTAGAAAAAGAACAACCCGCAAGCACGAAAGGGACCAAGCAAACAAAAGAAATCAATAAAGCCGTTGTAGAAAACAAAGAGACCAATGCTGCCGTAACAGGCTCTATTATGGATAAAAAGGAACCAAATCCGCCTTCCGCTGCAGATGCCGGTAAAAAGGCAATGGAAGAATCGGTAAAGAACATAAGGACGCTTGCCAAAGATTTGAAGCAGAAGGCTGAAGCGGGCGATGCCGAAGGCGTGAAAATGACTGCAGCCCAAACCCTTCAGTCTTGGGATAACGTGAAAAACGATATTAAATCGGCCGCCGCTGATATGTATTCGTTCCTTGACGAGAAAATGACGAAGCTGGCCGAACAAATAAAAGCGGAAGAAATCGATATGGAAGCGGTCATCCAGATCGATTATCAAATTTATCAAGGGTTCAGACAGTTAGCCGAAAAGATGGGTATCGAATAATTGCATAGACGGTATATTTATTCTTGACAGAAAGAAGCTTCAAGAATATGATCATAAATGAAAATGATTATCAATATCAATTACATAAGAAAAGGGAGAGAGTCATTTCATGGTTAAATCGATGTACCGGTATTTGGCACTAACAGTTGCAATCATCTTGGCATTCGGAGCAGTGCCTTTCACTGCGGCTGCCGCCGCAGCGACATCCGTCGTTCTGGACGGAAGCAAGGTTACCTTCGACGTCCCGCCGCAGAGCATCAATGGCCGTACGTTAGTCCCATACAGAACGCTGGCCGAAAAAATCGGGGCAAAAGTCAGCTTTGATAAGAAGACCGGGAAAATATCCGTCGTCAAAGGGCAAAGAATAATTGCACTTACCGTAAACAGTAAGGTAGGCACGGTGGACGGAAAATCCGTTGCGCTGGATGCTGCGGCAGTCATTCAAAACGGACGCACACTAGTCCCGCTAAGATTCCTCGGAGAGTCGCTCGGACTGTGGGTGAGCTGGAACGCAGCGTCCAAGACCGTAAACGTCGAGAGCAAAAAGACGATCACGCACGCAATGGGGAAAACGACATTAAACAGCGTTCCAAAGCGGGTAGTCGTATTGTTTAACGGAATGGTAGACATATCGCTAACGCTGGGCGTTAAACCGGTCGGAGCGGTTGAATCATGGGTGCAGCAGCCATGGTATCACTACTTGAGAGCGGACATGGGCGGCGTCAAGAATCTTGGTAACGAAAATCAGCCGAATCTGGAAGCGATCGTCGCGTTGAAGCCGGATTTGATTATCGGGTCCAAGCTGCGTCACGAAAAAATTTACGACCAATTATCCAAAATCGCTCCGACGGTGATGACAACAGACGTATTCGACTGGAAGACGAATATGGAGATTGCTGCAGAAGCATTGAACAAAGAAGATCAAGCCGCTGCTTTTATGGCGGACTGGAATAAACGGGTTGCAGATTTCAAGTCGAAAATGGGAAGCAGACTGAACACTGAAGTATCCATCGTCCGCTTCCAGCCGGATGGAAGCGCTAGGTTCTACGTTACGGGATTTGCGGGTACGATTATGAAGGAGCTCGGTCTGGCTCGCCCCAAAGCCCAGCAGGTTGAAGGGAAGGTAGTCGTCGGCTTAAGCTCCAAGGAGCAGATACCGATGCTGGACGGGGACGTTATCTTTGACCTCACTTCCGACTGGGCGGGCGATGAGAAATCGTTCAAATCGCAGCAGGATTGGACGGCAAATCCGCTCTGGAGCAACTTAAAGGGCGTCAAGAACGGCAAGTACTACAAGGTAAACGACGTTACCTGGAATATGTCGGGCGGGGCAACTGCTGCGAAAATGATGATGGACGATCTGTATTTCTATTTCGATCTGGAGTAACCGAAGCAAGCATAACAACATAAGCGGCATAAAAGAATGGGTGATTTAAGCTCATTCTTTTATGCGTATTGAGACTGGAGAGGGGTACATGGGGAACGTTTTACCAGGGGCTGTCGCCAAAAGCTTGGGGATCGTAATCGGAGCCATTCTGCTGATATCTTGCATATATGCAAGCATCGTTCTGGGAGCGACGAAGGTTGGATTTAGCGACGTCGTTCAATCGTTTACGCATTATGACCAAAGCTCAAACAATCAAATTATTATTAAAACCTCCCGCATTCCAAGAGCGTTCATCGCGGCAGCGATAGGGGCAAGCCTTGCCATCGCCGGAGCGCTGATCCAGGCTATTACCAGAAATCCGCTGGCGGATCCGAATGTGCTCGGCATTAACTACGGCGCATCATTTTTTATCGTATTCGCCATTACCGTGCTGTCCGTTACATCGACTACATCATTGATGTGGATATCTTTTACAGGGGCTGTCGTAGGTGCAGCTGCCGCCTACCTGCTTGGGTCGGTCGGCAGAGACGGATTGACGCCGCTAAAAATCATTTTGGCCGGCGCCGCATTAAGCGCCTTATTCTCTTCCTTTACTCAAGGGATGCTTGTGCTGGACGAGCAAGGGTTAAGCGATGTGCTGTTCTGGCTGACAGGCTCCGTGGCCGGTCGGACGATGGAAATGCTGTCCGCTGTTTGGCCTTTCATGGCTGCAAGCTGGGTAGCGGCGCTGCTCCTCGCAAGGCATATCAATGTGTTAACGATGGGAGAAGATGCGGCCAAAGGGCTGGGTCAGCGGACATTGGCAGTCAAAATTGCGGCCGGAATCATTGTCGGCATACTTGCGGGCTGCTCGGTTGCCATCGCGGGACCGATCGGCTTTATCGGAATGGTCATTCCGTATATGGCCCGTTTTTTCGCAGGCACCGATTATCGCTGGATCATTCCTTATAGTGCCATACTTGGAGCGGTACTGCTTCTTCTCTCGGATATTGCGGCACGCTACGTCGTACGGCCCGAAGAGCTTCCTGTCGGCGCCATTACGGCGATTGTCGGTATTCCATTCTTCATTTATGTTGCGCGAAGGGGGCTGGAAAGAGCATGAAGCCCTTATTTCAGCTTCGTTCCGGCAAACCGCGTGCCGCGATGCAGCTGCATACAAAAATACTCACGGTCACGGCAGCTTTAACCCTGCTCAATCTGGCGCTCATTATAATAAGTACGGGCTTGGGCGATATGAATATTGCTCCGGTTGACGTGGTAAAGACGATCCTCGGTAAGGGAACCGAAGACCATTCGATCGTCATACATACCTTGAGACTGCCGCGTATAATAGCGGCCTTTCTGGTCGGGGCATCACTAGCCGCAGCCGGGGCAATCCTGCAAGGTATTATTCGCAATCCTCTCGCCTCTCCCGATATTATCGGAATTACGAGCGGGGCATCCGTGGCGGCTGTCGCTTTCCTTACCTATTTTTCCGGTGCCGTCAGCATCAAATGGCTCCCGGTTGCAGCTATGGCAGGGGCCGGCGTCACATCGGTTATCATTTATTCGATGGCATGGAAGAAAGGCGTTACACCGATCCGGCTTGTGCTTATTGGAATCGGCATCAACTTTTTGCTCGTATCGTTAACGAAGGTAATGCTTGTATTAAGTCCGATTATCTCGGCAAGCGAAGCATACATATGGCTAACCGGAACCGTCTATGGAACAAGCTGGGAAATGGTCAGGGCAATGCTTCCCTGGACGGTTATCTTCATACCGCTCGCGATGGTGTTTGCGCGCATTGTGAATGTGCTGCAGCTGGGCGACGAAATTGCTGCAGGCCTAGGAAGCGCCGTACAGCGTCAGCGTTTCTTATTGATGTGGATTAGTGTGGCACTTGCCGGAAGCGCAGTCGCAGTAGGCGGGGGAATCGCATTCATAGGCCTTATCGCACCGCATATGACCCGCAGAATAGTCGGGCCATCATTCGAAGGCGTCCTTCCGGTCTCCGCATTAATCGGCGGGCTCATCGTAGTCGCTGCCGACCTTATCGCAAGGACGGCGTTTATGCCCTATGACATTCCTGTCGGAGTGTTTACAGCCGGGGTAGGCGCTCCGTTCTTCATATATCTGCTGTACCGTAACCGGAACGCCCGGTCTTAGCCGGTTTATTTTTGACTTGTCCCGTCGATTAGCGTTTAATGGAAGTGAATTCATATAAGGGAGTGATTCAAGATGAAATACCGCAGACTTGGCAAAACAGAGCTTAAAGTTTCCGTTATCGGTGTCGGCACCTGGCAATTCGGAGGCGAATGGGGACAGCAATTTTCGCAGTCTGAAGTTGACGCCATATTGGATCGGGCTGCCGAGCTTGGCATCAATCTGATCGATACGGCCGAATGCTATGGAGATCATTTATCCGAATCATTCATCGGCAGCTATTTGCAAAGACGCAATCGGGAAGATTGGATCATTGCCACCAAATTCGGCCATCACTTTCATGAACGCTTCACAAGAACGGATAATTTCAAGGCGGATGACGTCGTGAGACAGCTTGATGACTCGCTGAAGGCGCTGCAAACGGATTATATCGATTTGTACCAATTCCATTCCGGCCCGAATGAAGCCTTTGACAATGATGAATTGTGGAGTGTGCTTGATAAACAAATCCAGGCGGGCAAAATACGTCATCTAGGCACCTCGATCGGCAGCAATACAAACGTACATCAGACGGATGCCTCAACGAGGGTGGGTTCCAAGGTGATACAAGTTGTATATAATAGGCTTGATCAAGCGCCGGAGAAGGATGTCTTCCCTTCGTGCGAACGGCAGGACTTAGGCGTACTTGCACGGGTACCGCTTGCCAGCGGCTATTTGAGCGGCAAATATAAGCCGGACGCCGTGTTCGGCGAGACTGACGTCCGCCATCGGCATGACAGGGAGAGCACAATATTAAAGCTGCAGGAAGTGCAGCGGATTGGGCTGGAAGAAGTCCCGCAAGGAGTAGATATGGCTGCATGGGCGCTGGCATGGTGCTTGAAGCATCCGGTGGTGACTTCGGTTATACCGGGCTGTAAAAGCCCCGAACAGGTAAGCGCCAACGCAAGCGCTGCAGTATTAGCCGATGTTGATCATCCCCAATCCTCTACGGCGGTATAGAGTATGAACCGTAACGTCGGAAAATGATAGTTTGAGAGATTGCAAAGAGCCTGAGCTATCGGGCTTTTTGTTTTTATTTTCAAGGAAATGTTTACCCACTTGTTGATAATTGAACTTCGCGAACATTCGTTCTATAATTAGATTGACTTTTACGGAAGCTTTTTTGTGAAGATCGCGAAGCATTGGAGGTCGGAATTATCGCAGCACTTCACTTAATGGTTGGACTTCCATGCAGTGGAAAAACCACTCTAGCACGTCAGCTTGAACAGAAATATTCGGCTCTTCGCCTTACTCCTGATGAATGGCATACTCGTTTGTTCGGACAGGATGTTAACGAAACTGGACATAGTGAGCGCCACGATTTAGTGGAATCTCTGCTTTGGGACGTTGCCGCACGGGTTTTAGAACTGGGCGTGGATGTAATTTTGGACTTCGGATTTTGGGTGCGCAGCCAGAGGGACGATATGCGTCTGCGTGCGGCGGAATTGGGGGCCGAGTTTAAAATCCACTTTGCAGATGCGCCAGCAGAGGATCTTACAGCGCGCCTTGCGGCAAGAAATACAGAACTCCCTCCGGGAGCGGCTTACATTCCTGAGAGTACACTTAAAGAATGGATGTTGGTTTTTGAACCTCCATTTCCGGAAGAGCTGGGATATACTTTGGTTTACTAGCGGTTTATTTGGTGGATTTGTTAAATTGGTCATGCGGTCTTCATAACATAAGCTTGATGCGCAGACGATAGGAGAACGGTCAATGACATTAAAGACAAAAATATTCATGTTGGCTAAAGGCAGGCTCGTGCAATTCGATGCCGTGAATTATTTTAGATATTATAAACAAGACTTTCCGCTACGACCGAAACTCTCACCCGAAGAAGCGGCACATAAGTTGAACAAAATGCTGCAAATCTCCGGTGCCCCGGTTCTTGAAGTAAAGGACGGGGATCTTGTATATGCTATTCCCGTCAAAGGAATCGACCTGGTCAGAAAAATTTATATAAACGCGATCAATGGCGATGAAGAAGGATTCGACTATGTAACATAATTCGATACGACTTTTAAACAAGGCTGACCGGAGTTGTTGTTCCGGTTGGCCTTTCAATTTTTTTCTGTTTTTTAAATACGACCCCCCGAAAGCGTATTGAATCTTTCGAAATATATGATACAATACGTATCATAAAGAAGCTGATAGAGCTTTTGAATCAGGACGATAGTCGCACTAGGAGGATCCAATGAGTGCTATAGTCGGAATTCTGAATTATCACGGTGAGACTGTTTCTGTAGAGGAAAGCGGAACTCTGATGCAGGCACTGCAGAGATATCCTGCCGACGACGCCAATGCCTGGCATAGCGGTCCTGTATTCTTGGGATGCCATACGCAATGGATCACTCCGGAGTCTATCGGTGAACGGCTGCCTTATTTCGACGAAACTCATCGGCTGGCCATTACCGCAGATGCGATCATTGACAATCGAAATGAACTGTTCAGCAGGCTGCAGGTGGAACCCTTCGATAGAAACCGGATGCCGGACAGTAAGCTCATCTTGCTCGCATACCGCAAGTGGGGAGAAGCGGCTCCGAATTATTTGGTCGGCGATTTCTCGTTTGTTATTTGGGACGAGAAGAAACGTCTTCTATTCGGAGCGAGGGATTTAGTCGGAAACCGCGCTCTGTATTATCATGGCGGCCAGCGGCAATTTGCTTTCTGCACGACAATCTCTCCGCTTCTTAGTTTACCCGGAGTGAAGAAGGAGCTTAACGAGTCATGGTTTGCCGAATTCCTGACAATACCGATCGTATTGGATACTGTGGATTTTCACTCCACCGTATATAAGGGAATCAACCAGCTACCGCCTGCCCACACGATGACAGTGGCGGACGGCAAAATGACAATGAAGGCATACGGCTCTTTAGCGGCACCGGTGGAGAAACTGAACCTGCAATCAGACGGGGAGTATGAAGAAGCGTTTCGCCATGTTTTTCAGGAAGCCGTTACGTCCAAGCTTCGGACGCACCGGCAGGTTGGCGCTACACTCAGCGGAGGGCTGGATTCCGGCGCTGTCGTCAGTTTTGCCTCTTCGCCTCTTAGGAATGAAGGGAAAACGTTACATACCTACAGTTATATTCCGCCATCGGATTTCATAGATTGGACCGGGAGAAGCAGTGTGGCGAATGAGAGTCCTTATATACAGGACACGGTACAGCATGTGGGAAATATAACGGATAATTATTTGGATTTCCCGGATAGAAACTCGTTCACGGACATTGATGATTGGCTCGAGCTTCTGGAGTCTCCTTATAAATTTTTTGAGAATTCATTTTGGATTAAAGGCATCTTCGAGAAAGCGCAGCAGGAAGGAATCGGGGTTCTATTAACAGGAGCTCAAGGGAACCACTCGATATCTTGGGGCCCGGCCATCGACTACTATATTCTTCTCATAAGGAAAATGCAGTGGATTCGATTTTACCGCGAGTTAAAGCATTATAGTCGAAGAACTGGTATCGGCAGGTCCCGGCTGCTGCCCTACATAACGAAATCCGCTTTTCCATTTCTGGACCGGTCCGACGGTACTCACGGCCATACGGAAATCCCGGTATTGATCAATCCGGATTTTGCGAGAAGCACGAATGTTTTTGAGAAGCTTCAAAACCATGATGTCGGGCTCGGCAGTTCCTCGGTTGATGCGTTCGAGTCCAGAGAAAATCATTTCAAGAATTTGGCCCTCTCGAATATGCAGGGGGCATCGGGAACCAAATTATCCCTGCGTTATGGCCTTTGGGAGAGGGATCCAACCTGCGATCCGAGAGTCGTCCGATTCTGCTTGTCGGTGCCAATAGGGCAGTATGTGCAGAACGGTTTCGACCGTTCGCTGATTAGAAGGGCGACCGCAACCTATTTGCCCGATAAAGTCCGCTTAAATCAACGTATTCGCGGTGTGCAGGGAGCTGATTGGGTTCACCGCATGTTCCATTCATGGAGCAGCTTCGTTGAAGAGGCTCGGAAAATTTGCACCGACTCCGCCTCATCTCAATTTTTAAATATCCGCCAGATCAAGGATTCTATTGAAAAAATCGGAGTTTCGCCGAGTCCGGAGCTTGCTTATGATCCGGACGCAAGATTTCTGATGCGCAGTATTATTGCCTACCGGTTTTTAAAACAATTTGCATAAAAGGCTCAACTTGAAAGGAGGTGAAACCAATGGAAAAGAAAGCGTGGAAACAACCTTCTTTGGAAACGCTTGATGTCAGCATGACGATGGCGGGAAAAGGTACATGGATTGACTTCAAAGGCATGGACGCCAACCCACATACCCCTCCTGAACACCCCGGACACGGTAAACCACCGGAATCATAGGATTCCTCAAGAAGCCCTTATACATGATAATAATGTATAAGGGCTTCCCTCTTTAACAGCCTATAAGGGGAGATCAACGTGGCTCAAATACTTGTTTACATCAGAAAGCTGCACGATTTTGCGGGTCTGAAGCTGTATATCAATTTAATTGGAATGACGGTAATAAGCTTGATGGAAGGCGTTGGAATCTATCTGTTAGCTCCGATGCTCAGCCTGATCGGCCTTTTCAGCTTGAGTACTGCCGGAGTGCCGTATATTTCCGCATTGGCCAAGCCGCTTGCAGAATTGCCGCAAGGCATGAAGCTGCCCGTTATTCTTGGAATTTTCATTCTATTGTTGTTAGTCCAGGCACAGCTTCAGCGCAATCAAACGAATATGAATTTGACCATTCAACAGGGCTTTGTACGTCATTTGAGGCTCGAAGTATATCAGTCCTTACTGCAGGCCAAGTGGTCTTTTTTCCTGAGAAAAAGAAAATCGGATTTCAATCATATTATGACGAATGAGCTGACACGCGTCAGTACGGGAACCTATCTCACCCTGAGAATTATGACGACGATTCTGTTCACGGTTGTGCAGATCGGCTTCGCGTTCTTCCTGTCGGCGAAGCTTACCGCTGTTATTCTTATCTGCGGTTTAACGCTGGCAATTTATGCTCGTAAATTTATCCGAAAATCGAAAATAATAGGGGATCAAACGACAGAGCTGTCACAGAGCTTTATGGCCGGAATCACCGACCATTTCAACGGCATTAAAGATATTAAAAGCAATATGATGGAAGGGCAGCATTTGTCCTTATTTCGCGGGCTGTGTTATCGGATGGAAAATAATTTCGTTCAATTCGCGAGACTGCAATCCACTTCGCAATATTACTATAAAATAGTGTCCATCATACTGATCGTCTTATTCGTTTACGTATCCTTCGAGGTGTTCGACGTACAGGCCGGACAGCTGTTATTAATCGTCATTATCTTCTCCCGCTTGTGGCCGAAGTTCGCCATGCTGCAGGCCAACTGGGAACAGATCGCCCAATCGATGCCGGCATTTACAAGTTTGCTGGCTCTTCAGAAGGAATGTGACGCGAACAAGGAATTGGATTTGGATGATATCCATACCAATGGCCGATCCTTACGCATCGAGCAGGGGATTGAATGCCGTCATATTTATTACAGCTACGACAGGAATCATTCCTCTTATGCCCTTCAGGATATCAGTCTTTGCATACCCGCTAACAGTATGACAGCTATCGTCGGCAAATCCGGTGCCGGAAAAAGCACCTTGATCGATATACTGATAGGCCTTAATGAACCTGAGAAAGGCGAGGTCCTGGTAGACGGAAGTCCCCTCGTCAAAGAAACGGCTTTCGCATTGCGGAGATCCGTCAGCTATGTCTCGCAGGATCCTTTCCTGTTCCATGCCAGCGTCAGAGAAAATCTGTCTGTAGCTGCACCGGATGCAAGCGAGGAAGACATGTGGGAGGCCTTAAGGTTCTCGGCTTCAGAGGAATTTGTCCGGAATCTGCCTCAGGAGCTGGACACTGTTCTCGGAGACCGGGGGCTTCGAATTTCCGGCGGGGAAAGGCAGCGGATCGTCCTGGCGCGGGCGATTCTCAGAAAGCCAGCCATACTCGTGCTGGATGAGGCCACCAGCAGCCTTGACAGTGAGAATGAGGCGAAGATTCAAGAAGCACTGGAGCGGCTCAAGGGCCAGATGACGATTATCGTCATTGCCCACCGGTTGTCGACGATCCGCAATGCTGACCAGGTGATCGTATTGGACCGCGGACGGTTGATCCAGCAGGGTGGATATCACCAGCTTTCAAGAGAAACAACCGGAACGTTCAGCAAGCTGCTGGGATATCAAGCGGGAGTAAACGTTTAAGAACACTTATCGCAAAATAACCATGAATAACGATCAATGGCCCGTTCACTTAGTTGGCGGGCTTTTTTTTTTTTTGATTTCAAAATCCCCCCGCCTCCGGAACCGAACACGCAAGCTAACGTAATAAAAAGCAGTAATACATGAATTCCCACTTAATCCATGAAACGGAGGAATTATTAATGACAGATACATTTCACCGCCGGTTAGCGGAAGCTAAGGAAGGCAAATTCCGCTTGAATAAGGCCGAACGCAGAAGGGAGCAGCTGCAAAAAAGGCTGCGCGAGCAGGAGCGGCTCATTTCGCAGCTCGAACTGCAGCTTGAATCGGAGCAGGTCGATGTCGATAAATTAACCCGGCTGTCGCTTACCAACCTGTTTCACACGATTCTTCGAAGTAAGGAAGAGCAGCTTGAGATGGAGCGTCAGCAAGTGCTTGCCGCAGCGCTGCAGCTGCAGGCAGCAAAGCAGCTGTATGCAGATTTGGAGGCAGATTTAAAACGGGTCGGGGACGATCTTGCAAACTACCGAAATGCCGAGCGAGAGTACGACCAGCTGATGGCTGAGAAGGAATCCGCCCTCCGCAGTTCACTCTTATCATCCGAGCTGGCAGAAATGGAGGAGCAGATCGCGAATCAGGCCATCCTTGTTAAAGAGTTTCATGAAGCATGGAGGGCTGGTCAGCGCGTCCTGGCTTCGCTAGAGGATGCTTCTACAAGCTTGTCGAAAGCGGAAGGCTGGGGCAAGTGGGACTTGTGGGGCGGCGGCGGCATTGTCAGTACACATCTGAAACATAACCACATCGATGATGCAAAGCAGTTTATTCATAATGCGAATCACCTGATGCTCGATTTTCGAGATGAACTGGCAGACTTGCAGCGCAGCGTCGATATTGAAATCGAGACAGGCGGAATGTTGAAGATGGCTGACTACTGGTTCGACGGACTCATCGTCGACTGGGTTGTCCAGGGACGCATTCAACATGCACATGATCAACTGCTTAAGGCGATCCATCAAGTCAGAACTGTCGCAAATCAGCTCCAATCGGAGAGTTCGGCGGCCGATTCCGCTCTGGCAGGCATGACAAGCAAGCGCACCGAATGGATCGAGCAAATAAACCTCGATTAAGCCCCTCTTAATTCATACCTTGGGATTGTTTCGGATGTGACCTTATATTGGATGAATGTCCTCTGACACAAGCAAACTGCCGGTCGGCCCGCGGCAGTTTGCTTGTGTTATGTGTTCACAGGGGATGGAGGAGTAAGCTGCAGAGAGGAAATATCCGGGGAATCAGCCGGTTCCGCGAGGCCGAGCTCCGCCAGGAACGTACCCACGACGCAGTCATACTCCTCGCGGTTCGTGCGCAGAGACTGGGCGTGGTCCGCACCCCGCATCAGGTGCAATCGCTTAAAGCCTTTCTTCGCGCCATAAAGCTGAAGAGTCATTTCCTTTGGGATATAGCGGTCTTCGTCCCCGTGGATAAATAATACAGGCGTTTCCACATCTGCCACATCGCGTACGGGTGAAACATGGCTGAACCTGAAACGGAACCCCGAACGAAGCCATGCAAACAGGCTGGCCAGCTGCAGCATAGGAAATGGAGGCATACGAAAATCTTCCTTCAGCCGGTATTTCAGCTCCGCCGTCAAGTCTGAGTACGAGCAGTCTGCAATGTAGAAAGCCGCACGCCTGTCGATGGCCGCATGCTGCAGAGCCGTGGCCGCCCCCATAGACTCGCCCAATACGCCTATCCTGCAATTTTGTCCGCACCTGGATAACAGCCAATCGATGCAAGCTTTCAAATCGTATTTCTCGTAAAAGCCGAATGTTGTCGAGCTTCCGCCGCTCAGTCCGTGCCGCCGGTGGTCGTAGGCGAGGACGTGAAAGCCTCTGCGGCGAAACAGGTACATATATTTGAGCGATCCAATGAGTGAAGAGGTCACGCCATGAACGAGAACGACGGCTTTCCCTTCATCCCGCTGCGCTGGGAAGAACCAGCCCCGAAGCTGATATCCGAAAGGTGATTCGATCTGAGCCTCTTCCCGGCTGAGCCGCTCGACATCTTCCCGCACCAGTGTGCCAGCATCCGTCTCAAACCGGTAAATGTCTTCATCTCCAAAGGTTCTAATATGAATAACCAGTTCCGACATCTTATACCCGGCACCAGCTGCCGCGAGAAGCGCGAGCAGAGTTATCGCGAATGAATAAACGGTCATGAGAAGAACCCCCTCACCAGGTGTTTATTGACGTTAGAATGCCCAGGATGTACCCCTGTTATTAACGATCTTCACAGGCTTCATTCCGCTATCATAGCAAAATGTTATTAAAATTTGATTAAAAGGGCACGGAAACCGGAATAATGAGACATATCAAAACCGGCCGAAATCTGAAGCGGGAGGAATTTGCTCTGAACTACGATTGCATTATTGTCGGCGGCGGATTCGCCGGTTTACAGGCGGCGATTCAGCTCGGAAGATATCATCGCAAGGTTCTGGTATTGGATAGCGAAGACGGAAGATCGAACCTTTGCAACAGCTATCATAACATTCTGGGTTGGCCGGAGGGGGTAAGCGGTCCTTATATACGCGAGACCGGCCGAAAGCAAGCCGAAGCACTGGGAATCGAATTTATGACCGCCCGCGCTGTGGAAGCAGGGAAGTCAGACGGGTATTTCTCGATCTCGGCGGACAACGGCGAACAATATTCTGCCCATAGACTTCTGATAGCCACCGGAGTGAAGGACCGTATCCCTGGGTTCCCGGAGCTGGTTCCCTGCTTGGGAATAAGCGTATTCATTTGTCCCGATTGCGACGGGTATGAAACAAGGAACAGACGAACGATTGTCATGGGAGCAGGTAAATCCGGAGCGGAGATGGCGCTTACCCTGACCTATTGGACTCGAGATTTGGTTTATATTAACCATGAGCGTGTACCGTTTGACGATGAGATTCTCAAGGAATTGAGGAAGCATAAGATCGTATATATCGAAGAGCCGATAAAACAAGCTGTCGTACAGGGAACGCAGTTTAAGGGAGCCGTCCTTCAGAATGACACTTTTATTGAAGGGAATTACGGTTTCATCGCATTCGGAGGAAACGAAGTCAGATCTTCCTTGGCCGGACAGTTGGGTGTTGAACTTACACATAACCGGCACATTCCAGTCGACGCAAGAACCAAAATGACGAATGTAAAGCATGTATGGGCGGCGGGGGATGTCGCAGTCCATTCTGAACAGGCGGTAATTGCAATGGGTGACGGGTCGCAAGCGGCGATCTGGATACATAAAAGCCTGCTGCAGTAACAAAATTTTGCTAATAATTTGATGAACAATAAAGCCTACAGGATTAACCTGTAGGCTTTTGAGCTTGGTTTGTCATAGAAGTGTTTACTTGATGACGCGGCGCGCGGTAACAAAGGATTTTTTCCAGTAGCTCGTCGACATGTCGGCGAGCGTGACGCCTTTGCTGCTCGAACTGTGCAGTATTTTATTGTTTCCGGCATAAATGGCAACATGGCTGATGCCCCTGCCGTTGGTCTTGAAGAACACAAGGTCGCCAACGCTCAAATTACTCTTGATCACTTTCTTGCCGACCGATGCTTGTGCGGAAGAAGATCTCGGCAGCGAAATACCGGCTAACTTGAAGACGTATTGTGTAAAGGAGGAGCAGTCGAAGGCGTATTTCACATTGGCAGGTGCGCCGAATTTATAAGGGACTCCCAAATATTGCTTACCTTTTGCGATTAATTTAGTTGAAGCCGGAACTGCGGCTTCCGTTTTCGCAGCAGAACCGAAACAGGCGGCCGAGAAACCGATCGCAGTGCATAAGCTGATAGCTGCAAATTTCTTAAGTATTCTGAACTTCTGCATCTTCTATGCTGTCCCTCCGTTATTACTGTGCTTTTTACTGTTTATTAATATAACACAGACTAAACTAACCCAAATTGGTATATGAGGGTGAAAACCCGCTGAGAGCAGGTCATTTGGGACTTTATGAGAATAGCATGAGAATTTTCTAATAAAATATGGAATAAATTGCTTGATTAGCGTTTTCTTAGAATAGGCTTGTCCCTTTGGAGTGCGTGCTATACTGTTCGCACATCCAGCATTGCGTATGCTTCCGAAGCGAGTGTTCTGCCCGCGAGGGTGTTTAATCAGGGAGTATCGCAGAAAACTTCTAGGGAGGCTACTTGGAATAATGAAACAGAACGCGCTCCGTAAATTTGCAATTGGTGCAGCTTGTCTTGGTATTATCCTGTCTGCATCAGCGATTTCTACACCATCCGCACATGCGGCTACGGCTCAAGTCCAGGCGTCCGCATCATCGGCGCAGAAGGCGGATTCGGTTATTAATTTCGCCGGGTCGCTTATTGGTAAAGTGAAATATAAGTTCGGTGTGAATAATCCTTCGAAGCTTTATTTTGACTGCTCTTCCTTTACCAAATATGTATTCGCTTCTCAGGGAGTTACGCTTAAATGGGGTTCATCCGCTCAAAGTAAACAGGGAGTATTTGTCAGCAAAAGCAATCTGAAGAAAGGTGATTTGCTGTTCTTCAGCGTCAAAACTCCAGGGAAGGTGAATCATGTCGGCATTTATATGGGGGACGGTAAATTCATTCATAACACCACCGGCTCCGTATATGGCGTAACAATCAGCAACTTCAACTCTTCCTCTTATCAGAAAAGGTTCATTACCGCACGCCGCGTACTCTAATAAAACGACGAAAGGCCTTGACCCGGTATTCCGGGCAGGGCCTTTTTTTGTTTAATTATTGTATTGACCCACAAGCGATTCGGCTGCCGGAATTGCCTGCCGGATCCGTTACATAATCGTCTGCCTTCTCATGAATCATTAACGACGTACCGCCCGGCTTCAATAAAGAATTGGACTTACCTTTAACGAGAGTGACCGTCTGACTCACCAGCTCCGCCTTTACTCTGCCGTCCGCTCCGACTTGGATGTTTAATAAATCCCCTGCATGAAAGCCTTTCGGGTTGTGAAAGCCGTGCTGTTTACCCTGCGGATTGAAATGTTCTCCCGCCGACTTGAAATCGGGCGTCTCGCATTTGCCGATTGTGTGAAAGTGAATACCATGCGTCCCGGGTGGCAGCTTCTCCGCTTGAAGGTAAATGTGAACTCCATGCGTTTGTTGTACAAGCTGCGCCGTTCCGATAGCTCGGCCGTCACTATTCACAATTTTCACCGTCACTGCGGGAACGCTTGCATCGGCGGACGCCGCTTTGGCAAAGGCTGAGTTAAAGCAAAGCAGGCTTAATGACAAACAAATCGATATTGCGATTTTTTTCATGTTTTCCTCCTGGCAGCCGTAAAATTAGTTTTCATAGATAAGCTTTTACTTTTTGAAGCCAAATAAAACATTATCAAGCAAATATTTAATTTCACCTTGATGAAAAAAATAGCCTGGTTTGCCAGAATGCGAAAGCCATTCAGGCATCTCGAATAATGCCTGAGTAAAAAGGGGCCTTCGATTCTGAGAAGCACCGTCAGAATATGTAGCAAATTAGATGTGTTTAGCCCGCAGTACAGTGAAGTATGCCGGTGGATGGAGCCTATTCGCGAATTTTCGGAGCTTTAGAGCCCTCGGAACACAAACAATGGTGAAAACATTGAAAGCTCCACAAATCTTTTCGTTAAACGAACCGTGATAATTCCAATCATTTTCGGGGGACAAGAACATACATCGTTAAAAGGACAATAACTTACACGACCCATTACCGATGTTCTTGTCCCCCGGACACAGCACATAAACCTTTATCATAGGACATTTAGTCTACTATCGTAAAAATAGCCAAAAAGTTAGGGGCATTTAAATCCCCTGCACCAAACTCTCCTATACGGACGGGAGCTGTAGGATTGGTTATATTATAAACTTCAATAGTGCTATCGTTAGAATTTGATACATAAAGAGTAGTACCCGTGATAGCCAAGCCAACAGGACTATTTAAATCCCCTGCACCAAACGTCCCTTCAAATGCAGGGGCAGCAGGATTTGTAATATCATAAATAACTACATTGTTGTCCCCACTACTTGCTACATATAGAGTGGTTCCTGTAATTGCCAATCCGAGAGGACTAACCAAATTTCCTCCATTAACCCCTCCTGCATGCACTGGAGCCGTCGGGTTGGTAATATCATAGATCTCTACTGTGTTACCCAAATTCGTTACATAAAGAGTAGTGCCTGTAATCGCCAATCCAGTGGTGGCAAATGGTATCTCACCTGCCCCAAACTCCCCAACAAATATAGGGGCCGTTGGATTGGTAATATCATGGATAGCTACAGTGCTAAAACTAATATTAGCTACATAAAGAGTGGTACCTGTAACCGCCAAATCAAAAGACCCGAAGAAAAATATATCTCCTCCATGAAACTCCCCTAAATGAGCAGGATCTGTAGGAATGGCAATATCATAAATATCGACATTAGGATCATTTCCATTTCCTACGTAAAGAGTGGTACCTGTAATCGCCAATCCCCTAGGACTAACTAAATTCCCTCCATTAAACTCACCTACTCGAACAGGAGCTATTGGCACGGTAATATTATAGATTTCTACAGTATCATCGCCAACATTAGTTACATAAAGAAATGTAGGGGTCGCTTGAGGTCCTTGAGGTCCTTGAGGCCCTTGTGGTCCTGGAGGACCTGGAGGACCTGCTGCTGTCGAACCTAAGAGCTCATCCGAAACGATTCGATGGGCAGCTACCAATTGCCCCGATGCATTTTTTCCCCATACAGAAACTTGAGTTTCGCTCTCGGCAGCTCCGCTTGTGGTAAAGACAAATTCAAAAGCATCGAAATTTGCGTAATATTTCCTGGTTATAACAGCATTTGGCTCCACTGATAACAATTCTAGTACGTACATGTTTCTGGTGCCGTTTAAATAATAACCTTCAATCAATATTTCCGAGGAGCTTACTGTATTCCGATTATCGATTATGATGGTGACAAACGGTGTAGGCCTTACACCAGTTACAGAACTATTATTAATTGGTCCGGTGGATAATACCGCCAATAAGTTCACACCTCCAAGTTAAATTTATTCCAAAGCTTTTCACTATGGTTTTGATCGCTTGGTTCCAGTTTTCAATCGGAGCGTTAACGATATAGCCATCCCCCCGCGATCTCGATTAAAGCCTGTACATCATGGTAATACAGTATATTGCATGGATATCACAAACGCTTGGACGCAAAAATGTACGGTGTAAATCAGGTGTTTTCTTGGACAGGACCCGGTTAACCTTGATTTAACAAGGTCTTCTCTTTTAGAATAAACTGGTTCTCAATATTTTCTGGCTAGTTTCTTGCGTTGGTACATTATGCCGGTACATTCATGTCGAAAAAAAAAGACCGGGAAACGAATCCCCGGTTACTTTTTTTGAAATGTCACCTGATATTAGTTGTTGTGTTCAATTTAGCGAGAACTCATCTTTCAATTTTTCCTTGCATATACACCAAGGACACAGTAATCCGCAATATGGGAATGCCGATTTATGACGGACAAAAGGAAAAGGTGGGCGAAAAGCGTATCGACCGTCCGGCAGACCTTATCCCTTATGCTGTTTCCGGTAACGCAGCGGTGTCGTACCCGCTAATTTTTTAAACGTTTTATTGAAATGCGCGATGTGCTCAAACCCGACTTTTTCGGCTATTAACTGAACGGACTCGCGGCTGTTTACGAGTCTTTTTTGTGCTTCCCGAATTCTTACGACTTGCAAATACTCACGGAAATGGAAGCCTGTAAGTTTAGTGAAAATTCGGCTGAGATAAGAAGGGCTGATATAAAATTGGTTGGCTACCTGCTCTAAAGTGATTTTCTGATCATAATGATTATTGATGTATTGGGCTATTTCCGATACTTTATGGTGCATCGGATGCTCGTATTCGGGCGACTCCCGGACCGAGATGCCGATTCTATGGATTCGAATCAGAAGCTCGTTCATCAGTGAACGGACATAGGCAATATAGTGAGGGGGTTCGTCTTTACATTCAGCAAGCATGAGCTTGAGCAAATGCTCAATTTCGGGCTGATCCTTGAGCGGAATTCTAAGCAGCCTTGACTGCTCGAATGGCAACAGCTTTACGATGTGCGAATCTCCGTCCTTTATAAAGGCTTCTGAAAAGTTAATTAATATCCTTTCAAATCCCGGTTTTTCCGAGCTGGCTGTAGAATGAAGATTATGGGGATTGATGATTATCATGTCGCCTTTCTTTGCCGTATAGACGTTTCCGTTCATGAAATAAACTCTTTCTCCGTTAAGCAAATAATAAAGCTCATAATAGGAATGCTCATGGGGGCGGGGCATGCTGTTAAAGCCGGTGCGGGACATGTATTGGATCGAGAAGGAATCCTCCCCAATCAGATACTTCGGTCCGGTTTGGTCATTCATGGATAATGCCTCCTTGTAGCACATTACATTTCTGCCTGAGAAGATGGCCCGATGCTAAATAGATTTTATTAATCCATTATAGCTTCAACCTCTATTTCAACCAATAAGCGAGGGTCAATGAGACTGCTATTTCAACTCGATTTCCTACACGAATGGCACGGCAGTAGCCTACGGAGCGATTCCCAGGGCGAACCTGTAAAAACCTTATTTCTGCTCATAATATCAGCCCTTTCAACTCAATAGTCACTATCGCTTGCGGAAAGCGGCGAGGTTCAATTTTTTGATCTCCTCGACCTGAAAGCAGTATCAAATGCCGTAAATTCATCGGAAGTGCAGTGAGTGGGACCGTTCCACTTTAATCGCTCTGATGATTAATCCTATTCCGCATTATTCATTAGTGTCAAATGAGAATATTCCGAATGTTTAATGATTCTTCATCTTTGGGAGCTTGGCATAGAAGAAATTAGTTTGGATTTGTTAACTTGTTGTATAATAGGATGCCTTCTAATAGAATGGTAGTTATACCCAGTATGAACGATTATTTCTTGGGGACTCGAAACTTAAAATAGGAGGATTTAATCCATGCTCTCGCCATTAATGCCGCAACTGAATCGCGAATATATCATGCGGATATTGAAACAGCTGTTGGAAACGCCAAGTCCGAGCGGGTTCTGTACGGAAGTTATGAACGTCGTGCGGGAGGAGGTCGAGCAGTTGGGTTATTCGCTCGAGATTACACCGAAAGGGAATGGAATCATAACCATACCGGGCGATTCCTCTCGTGAAACGCTCGGAATTTCGGCTCATGTCGATACATTGGGTGCGATGGTCCGCTCAATAAAGCCGGACGGGATGATTCGTTTTACACCGGTCGGCGGTTATGCGATGCAAACGGTCGAAGGAGAATATTGCCTTATACATACTCGGAAAGGCGGAATTTACGAGGGGACCGTCCTTTCAACCAAGCCTTCGGTTCATGTTTACTCCGATGTGCGGGATTTCAAGCGGGAAGAAGCGAATATGGAGATCCGCATCGACGAAATGGTGAAATCCAAGGAAGATGTGGAGAAGCTTGGCATTGGTGTAGGAGATTTTATATCATGGGATGCGCGAACCCGCTTCCTGCCGAGCGGCTGGATCAAATCACGGCACCTTGATGATAAAGCCGGCGTAGCCGCGGTGTTCGGGTTGATGGAGTGGTTGAAGCGCGAGGGCAAAACGCCTTCCAGAACTATTAAGCTGATCCTGTCCACCTACGAAGAAGTGGGGCATGGAAGCGCCCATATTCCACCGGATATAACGGAGCTGATCGCAGTGGATATGGGAGCGATAGGCGATGACCTGTCGGCAACCGAGCGTGATGTTTCCATCTGTGCCAAGGATTCCTCAGGACCATACGATTACAATATGACTTCCAAACTCATCGATTTGGCCAAAAGGGAGCAAATTTCGTATGCGGTTGATATATACCCGCATTACGGCTCTGACGCTTCAGCGGCACTTAAAGGCGGAAGCAGCATCAGAGCGGCCTTAATCGGCCCGGGCGTACATGCCTCTCACGGCATGGAACGGACGCATGCGGATGCGGTCGTTAACACAGCGGTCCTCCTGCTGGCTTATGTGATGGATGAACAATAGCGCATTCATATCAGAGCCTTAGTCTGAAGCTGATTCAGACTAAGGCTCTTGTCGCGGCGCAAGACCGCCCGATAAGGGCGATTATGTACTTGCGCTTGCTGCAGGCGATTTACGTTTCACGAAGGCAAAGAACAGAATCACTATACAGACAAGAGCGATAATCGAATTGTACATAAATGTCTTCTCCAGCCCGAGCAACTCGCTCGCGATCCCGCCAACGAAGCTGCCGATGATGCGGGCCGCTCCCAGATTCAGCAGTCCGTTCAGCGTCTGTCCGCTCGCCTTCAATTCATTCGGCACCTCATGATTGATGAAGGTAGCCATCGTTACGGACAGCACGATAAAGATAAGTCCGTGAAGAGCCTGTACCGGGAGGACCCAGTACGGATTGTGTATGACCGAGAACAGAAACCACCTAAGCGCCGTGGCGATCGTGGCCACCAGCAAAATATAAGGGATCCGGATACGTTGGAATATTTTAGCGGAATAAAGGAGAAACGGGACCTCGCTTAATGAAGAAATAACCATTGACCATCCAAGGAGTACATTATCCCCGCCCATTTCCTTGAAGTATAACGGGAAGAAGGCGTAATAATAACCAAGCGTAATGTTGAGAACGAAGCTGATGGTCAAATAAAGCGCTAATTTGCGGTTGCGGAAGAGCACCCAAACCTGCATTTTCCGCCCGGCGAACTGATGCCCCTTGATGATCGGGAAACGGGAAATGAGAAGGAAGCTTGCCAGCATGACAAGAGCGTACACCCAGAACATCGAACCGATGTGATTAGTAGCGGCAAAACCGAATAAGATGGACATGACCGCGAACCCGAACGTCCCGCCCATCCGTATGATTCCATAGCTCCCGGCCTGTCTGCCGAGACCCTCCAGTGTTATGGCGTCGCTAATGGCAAATATGGACGTTTGAAAAAAAGTGAACAGGCATACAACGAGCAGCAGGTAAGCAAACTTGTCGGACAAGGGATAAAGCAGCACGGTTAACCCGCTGCCGCAGATCAGCAGCTTCAATATAAAGTTCTTTGTCTTCGACTTGTCGCCCAGAGCGCCCCATAGCGGCTAGGCCAGAATCGCAACGAGCGGCCCAAGGCTGAGCAGCGTGCCGATTTGAGAGGGAGAGAACCCGATATTATTGAAATATAAGGGGAGAAACGTTCCGTAAATAGCGTTGCCCATATAGATGGCCACATAGAACAATAGAAAGTAAGAAATGTTTACGGCAGCAAGGGGAGCGCCCTTGTCCATCGGTGAACTTCGATAACTCATGATGCCGGTTTTTCCCCCATTCAATTCATGCGATGTGTTATATCGATTCGCTCATATGGGCCCGATTTCCTTCTGCGTCTATCCGCTTCCGGAAGTATTTCGTAAAAGGGGCTATTATCGGCGCGTTAAAAGTGTAAGCAGAAAGCTCCCGGTACCTTATTGCAAGGGTACCGGGAGCTTTACTTAATCATGTATGCTAGAATCCTCCTCTGGCCATCTGCACCGCCGCATCGGCCTGAACCAGACCATAGCCGAATTGATTATCCTGCCCGGCCGGCCCCAAGTCTTGAGCGGTCGTGTGAAGAATGGTACGGATCTGATCATTCGTCACACCCGGATTGGCGGACCAAGCAAGCGCTGCTACAGCCGATACATGCGGCGTAGCCATCGATGTGCCCTCGAAGTAGCTGTAATCCCATGCGGAGAGGTCTACGCTGCCCGCACCGAGTCCGCCGCTGCGGATAGCGATGCCGCTATCGTATGAGACGGATACCGAGGGAATCCAGCTTCCTGCGCTCCCTAATGTGAAGTTGCCCGGGTCATCGGGGCTGGCTGCATCGTTATTGACGATAATTGCCGCCGATGCGCCCTGGGCAGTTACGTTCTGAATCTTCTCGCCAAATGTAATGCTTCCCCGGTCTATTAATGCTATCCAGGCCCCGGAGGCGGGTTTCCCGCTGCAGGAGGAGGCAGAATCGGCCAAACCGCATTCGACCATCGGGCCTGCCGCGCTTCCGAGTCCCGCATATTCGATTCCGTAGCTTCGGTAGCTCGTTTCGACTCCGTTCTCGTTTTCTTTGGTAATCCCATGGAGGCCGGTGCCTCTTGGTACACTCGACAGTGTGCCTACACCCGGCGCAACAAGCTCTTGGCCTTTACCGTAATTGGAGAACCCGGCCAGATTCAGGCTGCTGTCAACGGCTCCAACCGCCACAACGGAACTGTAATTGGCGGGATAACCGATTTTGCCGCTGCCGTCGTTTCCGCTTGCCGCAATGCTGAGCATGCCATTCTTATAGGCCAGGTCAAACGCCTTTCGTTCCGTTTGGGAAGGTCTGTCGCTGCCAAGCGATAGATTGGCGATATTGGCTTTGTTCTCCTGACACCAGTTAAGGCCGTTTAATACGCTGCTGGTTGTTCCGCTGCCGTCGTCTCCCAGGACGCGCGCCACGTAGAGATCGACGCCCGGCGCAGCTCCGATACGGCTTCCGCTGTCGCTGGTCTGTCCGGCAATCGTGCCTGCCACATGGGTGCCGTGTCCGTCACCGTCGGTGGCATCCGGATGACCGTCGGCAACGAAGTTTTTACTTGCTTTGATAATCGACTGGCCATTGCGCGTAAATTCCGGGTGCCCGTAGTCGATTCCCGTATCAAGCACGCAAACCTTGATGTCCTGTCCCGTCGCTTTCACATTCCATGCCTGTTCCGCGTGAACCGCCTGCAAACCCCATGTGAAGGCGCCGTCCGTATAGGATGAGCCGATGCTGCTCTTATAAACGGGGCGATCCTCTTCGATGTAACTGACTTTGGGATTGCGGGCTAGACCCTGTATCGCCGCATCAGTTGCAATGATGTTAACGGCGTCCAAATTATCCCACTTCGATGCAAACTGGATACCCGCAGCCTCTAATGCTTTAGACGACGCGCCCGGTTTTAAGCCTACCAGATAGGAATGTCGTTCAGACTGTGCCGGAGCGGCAGCGGCTAAATTGACTGACAGGAGAAGGAGCACCATCATAACGCCAAATGCTTTAGAAATAATTCCGGTTTGCATCTTAATTCTCATAAATCGATCTCCCTTCGGTATTAGAGTCCATTTCTGCGGCATCATGATGTTTGAATTCCTTCTATCAATGGTTATATAACCACAACAAGCGGTCCTTCTATCATACTAAAGGAAAAATATGTATTTTTACCCATATATGACATCCGAGAATGGGTCATAATACCCAGTTTTTCTGGATTTGCATTAATCCCTCTGATTAGATCCACTCTATTAAAACTGCTATAATGTTTAAGAATAAATTTACATTTTTTTAATAGGGAAAGGAAACTGGAATGCACAAGGCTGCCGAGAACTTCAAAAGGACACCTTTCTATTTGATTTTCATCCTGCTTTTTCTCAAGCTGGTCCTGCTTCGTTATTTCTTCTTCAAGGAAATCGCCTGGGACCGGTTAACGACAGACGGTCTGGCGCTTCTTGTACTGCTTTGTCTACTGGAATTGCTTGTTTCTGCAAGAATGAAGGGGCCGGCGTACTGGATCTTTAATTTGATATTTTCACTGATGCTGTTTTCCTCGACGCTTTATAATGAGCATTTCGGTTCGGTTCCGACCTATACGGCGCTGCTGGAGCTCAAGCAGGTGCTGCAAATTCGGGCAAGCGTCCAATCGACGATACAACCCGCTCATTACTTGTTCATCCTGGATGTAGTCGTGATGGCAGTTATATGGGCAATCAATAGAGTGCGAGGCAAGCGGGTAAGCGGGAGGAAGCCCGTCTGGAAAATCGGGATCGCGCTTACGGCCATCATATGTCTGGTTATCTCCGGGCGATATATCCAGTTGTCCGGTTCGATCGAGAATGAAATGGTGCAGGCGGAGAACCTCGGATTCCTCGACTATCAGGTCGCGGCCGCCATCAAGGCCAGCCAGGAAAACAGGGAGATCGCTTCCGGCAATTTGAAGGAAACCGTCGCTCAGATTAATAAACTGGAAGCCACTTATCCCTATGCGAGTAAAGCGGCTGCTGCGAAACCGGCATATTTCGGAGCTGCGAAGGGCAAGAATCTCATCATCGTCCAATTGGAGGCGTTTCAGAATTTCCCTATTCATCTGAAGGTGAACAATCAGGAGCTGACGCCTGTTTTGAACAAATTGGTGAATGAATGCTTTTATTTTCCACATTTCTTCCAGCAGATCGGACAAGGGAACACATCGGATGCGGAGTTTATGTCCAATACGTCGATTTATCCTACGGGAAGCATCGCGATGTCGACAGGATACGGCGACCGGAAGCTGCCAAGCCTTCCCCGCCTGCTGGAGCAGCAGAACTACACCGCCGATACGTTTCATGTGAACGATGTCGGTTTCTGGGACAGGATCAAGCTGTATCCGGCTTTGAATTTTGACCATTATTACGATAAGCCTTACTATAATAATGATCATTTCAACGATTTCGGCGCCTCTGACGAAGAGCTCTACCGTGTAGGCGTAGAGAAGCTCTCAGCCCTTCAGAAGCAGAATAAACCGTTCTATGCCCAGTTTGTCACCGTATCCAGCCATTTTCCGTTCAAGGTGCCTGACAACCGCAAGAAAATAACCGTTCCAAGCAGCATGCAGGGCAAGCAGCTCGGAGACTACCTTACAGCCATCAATTATACGGACTATGCCCTTGGCACTCTGATCGACCGCCTCAAAGCGAATGGCATGTGGGACAATACGGTGCTGGTTGCCTACGGAGACCATTTCGGCCTGCAGCCTAATGAAAACGATCCTGCAATGGTGAGCGCGGCACTTGGAATCACATACAACGAGCATGTAAGCCGGTTCAATATTCCGCTGCTGATTCATATTCCAGGGGAGACGAAGGGCAAAATCGTCAATCAGGTCGGCGGTCAGCTTGATATAATGCCGACGGTTGCCAATTTAATGGGAATATCCTTAAAGGATAAGGGCTTCACCGCGTTTGGTCATGATCTGCTGAATATCGACCGCAATGTGTTCGGCATGCGCTACTACCTCCCGACGGGTTCGTTCTTCAACAATGATATATTGTTTATTCCGGGCCAAGGCTTCGATGACGGGACAGCTGTATCGCTTACAACCCTGAAGCCGGTAAAAGATATAGCCCGTTACCGCAAGGACTATGACTATGTGATGGGATTAATGAAGCTGTCGGACCAGTATGTGAAGCAGCTGCCGAAGAGAGCACCATAAATGAAAAAGAACGCCGTTCTAATACAGAGTGGCGTTCTTTTAAAACTTACATCCGGTTCACGAAGGAGAAATCCGATTGCGGCTGTACATATACATTCTTCGGTGCCGGTATGCCGTTCATTCCATCTGCATTGATTGAGAGCACCTCGGCATCGCTGTAATTGGATTTACCCAGCTTTCCGGATACGTGCACCCAGCTGTTAGTGGCATAGGACGCCGCCTTATCCGATTCGACCAGGATACCAAGCGGCATTGCGTCGGCTGCGCAGCACTGGATATTGAAACGGGCAATAACGAACTGATTCGGCTTCATACCTTCTTCCCGGTACACAAATCCGTTGATTTCTATCGGTTTGTTAGTGAAATTATCCATATACATCTGGAGAGCGGAGAGCACCTCGACGTATCCGGTGTCCTGCACGTTGATAACAGGCTTCTTGAATAACTGGATTCCGAGATTCGCATATTCGCCGCTGTATTCGTCTTTGGGAAACATCTCCGCAAGCTTCTGGTCGGATGGAATCCCTACGATTGGGTTACCGCTGCCGACAAGCGGCGAGCTTTCCATGGCTTGGCGGAAATTCGCGGCGTCTCCGAGATTAATACCTTTCTTCGCGGCAAGAGAGCTTCCGAGCGCCCTATCCGGCGTAAGAAACCCGAGCAGAATGGGGAAGAGGAAGAAGAGATTAATCAGAACGCTTCTAAGCAGCGGGGATGCGGCCGGTTTATGGTTACCCGGGTCGCGGGAGTCGCGGGAGGAGCGTTTGCTTGCTGCATACTTTCGGAAGGTTCGCATGCCGTGATAGAGCGCCATCACGTCAAGCCCAATGCCAGCCATCACAACATACAGCTGCATACGCGGCGCGATATAGAAATTAATATGACCTGAGAACACCAGATAGTGAATGTATAACCCGAAACCGAGAAGAATGAGAGATTGAACAGCGCCATGAATCGGCTGCTGTTGTTTTGATATTTTGGACATACGGACAGTCACTCCTTACATCGGTAGAATCTGCTCTGCGATGATCGTGACGAGCAGTACCGTGATTGATATCAATGCAGCGAGAAGCAGTACGAATCTGGTTTTGAAAACAGACAGAAGCATGATCGTGCTCTTCATATCGAGCATCGGTCCAAGCAGCATGAAGGTAAGCAGGGAGCCTTTCGTGAATAAAGTAATGAAAGAAGATGCGACGAAGGCATCCGATGTTGAGCAAAGCGACAGTACATAAGCAAACCCCATCATGAACAAGTGGGAGCTGATCAGGCCCTCGCCAAGCGAAGTCAAATCATTTCGGGAAACAAGCGTTTGAACCAGAGCGGTAAGGATGGAGCCGAACAGCAAATATTTGCCCATTTCGAAAAATTCCGCAATGGCATGGCTGAGCAGCGAGGAGATCCTGCTTCCCCTGTGTGAATGCTCCCGCACATCAGGCCCGTCGGCCAAGGCATGCGATATCTGATGAAGCCTGTTCTCCCCAGCCAGCTTCATCCGCTTCACGGTAACAGGGCGAGGAGCGGATAACGCAGCCGTCCGCCGGGGGTCGGCTTTCACGGTACGCCAAATGAACAAACCGATAATCACTGCTATTGCAAAAGCGAGTCCCAGCCGGTAATAAGCGATTGACGGCTGAATCCGGAACGCGACAATCGTTGAGATCAAGACTATCGGGTTAATAATCGGTCCCGCAATAATAAACACGATAGCTACATAGAGCGGCATGCCCTTACTCATCAGCCGGCGTATAACCGGAGTGAGGCCGCATTCGCATATGGGAAAAATGAACCCGAGCAGGCATGCGTACGGAATAGCGAGCAGGGGATTGTCCGGAATGAACCGGCGCACTGTTTTTTCCGAAACGAACACTTCCAGGAGCGCTGAAAACAGCACCCCAAGCATCATAAAAGGCAGAGCCTCCAGCAAAATGCTGATGAATATCGTTTTGAAGTTCGCGGTAAATTCGGAATCAAGCTTCGGCAGATTCCATGTTGCGAGAATCATCGTGACTAATGCAATACCGGCTATAACCGCCGCCAGCAGCATGGGATTTCTTGGTCGTGTTAAAGGTAGCGGGACTCGCATTTTTCGCCTCCAGACTAGTAAGCCAAGAATCGTGAGCTGTGGATTTGATAGATTCTATTATATGCTCTTCAAAGAGCAATTACGAATTCCGACCGGGGGTTGATGAGTATAATGGCTGACATGCAGACAAATGCCGAGGAAGCTGCCGCCGAACCGCTCAGACGCTCGAAACGATTATGGATGGCTATCATTCTTGGCTCATTGGCTTCGTTCGGACCGCTGTCACTGGATATGTACTTGCCGGCGCTGCCGGCGATTGGGGATGATCTGCACACGAGCGCTTCGCTTATTCAGCTCAGCCTCACCGCATGTATGCTCGGATTGTCGCTAGGGCAGCTGTTCGCAGGACCTCTTAGCGATATCCGCGGACGGCGGCTGCCCCTCATAGCGGGACTCATCGTTTATGCGGTATCGTCGGTATTATGCGTCTATGCTCCATCGATCTGGACGTTCGTGGGTCTGAGGTTTATTCAGGGGATGGCCGGCGCGGCAGGTATTGTCATCAGCAGGGCTGTTGTTCGCGATTTATATTCAGGAACGGAAATGACCAAGTTCTTCGCACTGCTCATGCTGGTGAACGGCGCCGCTCCGATACTAGCCCCTGTCGTCGGCGCACAAATTCTTCAGATCACTAACTGGCGGGGCGTATTTGCAGTGCTCGCGGTTATCGGGGCGGTGATGGCTGCGGCCGTCTGCTTAGGCTTCCGGGAAACGCTTCCGCCCGAGAGGAGGATGAGCGGGGGGATACGGACCACTTTCACGGCGTTCGGACGCCTTCTTGGCAACCGGACGTTTATGGGTTTTGCGCTCACGCAAGGACTCGTTATGGCAGCCATGTTCGCTTATATAGCCGGGTCGCCGTTTGTCCTCCAGGATATCTTCGGTCTATCGCCGCAAATGTACAGCTTATGCTTCGCAGTGAACGGTCTGGGTATCATCATAGCAAGCCAGGCTACAGGACGGCTCGCCGCGCGGGTCGGAGAAAGCAAGCTGCTCGCGGCAGGTCTATCGATCGCTGCGGGAGGGGGCGCTTTGCTGCTTGCTGCTGCCGCTGCCGGTATTGGACTGTATACGATATTACCTGCGCTGTTCCTCATCGTATCAAGCGTCGGTATCGTTAGTACCTCAACATTCGCACTGGCGATGCAGAATCAGGGGCAGGCAGCAGGCAGCGCTTCGGCTCTGCTCGGTTTGCTCTCCTTCATTTTCGGCGGAGTCGCGGCACCGTTCGTCGGTATCGCCGGCAGCGGTACGGCTGTCCCGCTCGCTATCGTCATTGCAGCTTGCGAAGCCGGCGCGATTGTCACTTATATGGTATTGATTGCAAGACGCAGCAGGGTGTAAGCGCTGCAGAGTTCATTTGAAAAGGAATTCCCTTCCTGTTGTCGAACGTTTAAGTAGACATCAGCGCGTATAACCGGAGTAATTAAGCCAATATTACTAAACAAGGAGTGAATATCTCATAATGGATGCAATGACGCAGATGATGAAACAGCTGACGGAAACTGACGGAGTACCAGGACACGAACGTGAAGTGCGCACTGTCATGCAGGAATATTTACAGCCTTTAAGCGACGAAATTGTAAAAGACCGGCTTGGAGGCGTGTTAGGCAAGAAAACGGGCCGGGCTGACGGACCGAAGGTTCTGCTGGCCGGACATTTGGACGAAATCGGATTTATGGTCACGCAAATCACCCCCAAGGGATTTCTCCGTTTCCACCAGCTCGGCGGATGGTGGCCGCATAATGTTCTGTCGCAGCGTGTGAAGGTAAAAACCCGCAAAGGCGAATATATAGGCATCATCGGCTCCAAGGCGCCGCACATATTGAAAAAGGAAGAACGCGAAAAAGTAATGGAGCTGAAGGATCTATATATCGATATTGGCGCGAAAGATGAAGAGGATGCCAAAGAAATGGGCGTTAGACCGGGAGACTGGATCGTTCCCGTTTCCGAATTTACAACGATGCGCGGCGGCGAGCTGTGGGTGGGCAAAGCACTGGATAATCGTGCAGGTTGCGCGCTTGCGGTAGAGGTTCTCAAAAGGCTGCAAAATGGGGAACACCCTAACATCGTTTACGCGGGAGCCACTGTTCAGGAGGAAGTGGGGCTTCGCGGGGCGGGTACAGTCGCGAACCTGGTCGAGCCCGATATTGCTTTCGCGCTCGATGTGGGCATAGCTTACGATACCCCCGGCAACGAATCGCAGCATATGGCATGCAATGTCGGCGACGGTCCGCTGGTGCTGCTTTTTGATGCCTCTATGGTTCCGCATACCGGACTGCGCGATCTTGTAATGGATACAGCCGAAGAAAACGGCATCAAGGTGCAGGTGGACGCATTATCCGGCGGCGGTACGGATGCTGGTAAATTCCATACGAGCGGGATCGGATGCCCTTCCCTCGTTGTGGGCTTTGCGACCCGGTACATTCACAGCCATAATGCGATAATGTCGAAGAGCGATTTTGATCAAGCCGCAGCGCTTCTGACGGCAGTGATCAAGAAGCTGGACCGGGACAAGGTTAACGAGCTGTTCGGCTAGTAATATGATTTCGAATGCCGCAATAAAGATTGTTAAAGCCGGAAGCCCCATACTGGGGTTCCGGCTTTTTTACTTTCATCAAGAACCGGTAGACCGGTAGTGACGCACTCCGATACGCCACACGACCAGGCAAGGAACGAGAAACAGGAAGCCGATCAGCGGGGTGAAGGCATACAGAGGACCGCCGCCGCCGAGCTTGCCGAGGATATAGAGCAAGGGTATATAGTTGACAAATCCGAAGGGAATAACGAATGTAAAAAATCTTTTCACCCACGTCTGATAAATGTTGAGCGGGTATTGCGTCATCTCCCGTCCGCCGTCGGTAAAAATATTCGCGATTTCGAGTCCTTGCACGGTCCAGAAGCTGATTGATGCAGCCAGAATGAAAATGCCCGTGAATATGACAACACCGCTCAGAATCATCAATATAAGCGCTATGATCTTGAAGGGAGACCAGTAGGCGTCAATGTGGAGAGCGGCCCAACCAAGGACGACTGCACTGAGAAAAAGGCGTCCGATTCGGGCGAATTCGAACCGGGATCCGAGCACCTGTATGATGGTGCTTCTCGGACGAACAAGCAGCCTGTCGAAATCTCCGTCCACGATAAGCGTCGAGAATGTGTCGAAGCCGCGCGCGAAACATTCGGTAATCGTAAACGCCATTTGAGTCACCGCGAAGCACAGTGCCACCTCATAGAAGCTCCATCCTTTAACCTGTCCGAATCTCTCGAACAGGAAGTACAACCCGGCGAACACAGTGAAAGGCGTCAAGCATTGTCCGGCGGTAAGCAGCAGGAATGAAGCGCGATACTGCATTTGCGATTTTAACAGAAGCCGGATGTATTTGAAATAAAGTTTCACCTTATCATCCTCCCTGGACGACTATGTGCCGAAGCGCTTTGTCCATGGCAATCTTGCCAAAGGCGATCAGCGCAGTCAGCCAGATAATCTGAATCATTAATCCCTTCACGGCTTCGGACTTCGACAGGTTGCCGGTGAACACGCGAAACGGAAAATCGGCAGTCCAATGGAACGGGAGCAAGTAAACGATCTGCTGCATCCAGCCTGGCATGAGCGGTACGGGAATGACCAGTCCGGCGAGAAATTCCCCGAAAACGCTGAACATCAATAGCGATCCGGCCGGCGACATTGTGACGAACACTGAAATGTAGATCAGCATCGAAAGGGCGACGATCATCATCAGGCCGACAATAAGCACGACGAGAAACAAGAGAAACGACGAAAGATCCGGAGGAAGCTGGAGTCCGTAGGGCTGGGGCAGGAAGAGAACCACGATAAGTATCGGGAAGCACCGCAGCAGAGCGCTGGATAATCGCTGGGCGAGAAGCTTGGCGTACCAGAGTCCGTAAATGCCGGTTGGTCTGCACAGCTCATAGGCAATATTACCGGTTGTGATCAGCTGGAACAACTCGTTATCCCTGAGCCACAGAACGACAAAAGCAAGGAACGCCTGCTTGAGCCATGTATAGGTGATTACCTGGGAAAGCGTCATTGGGGGAGTCTGACTAGCTTGAGCGTAGAAGGCTTCAAAGATCATGATGAATATAAAGCCGAAGAAAAATTGCGTGCCGACTCCGGCTAACGCCGCCGCACGGTACTGCAGCCCATTGCTGATGCGCAGCTTGAATACGGATATGTAGGCTTTCATCATAACTGGTACTCCTTATACAGCTGGACAATAATATCCTCAATCGGTTGAGTATCGATCGTGACATCCACCAGGTCGACTTGGGCCGACAGCCTGGTCAGCGTATCCGAAATCATAACCTGCTCGGTGTCGACGCTAAGAATCGCCCGGTCAGGCGTCCATGACAAGACGGATGCCCCCGGAATATCAAGAGGGACGGAATTCTCGCGATACTCGGCGGTAATTGTCCTTCTGGTGCTGAACCGGCTCCGCAAACGCTGGACGCTCCCGTCGTAAAGCAGGGTACCTTTACCGACCAGCAGAATTCTGTCAGCAAGCGCCTCGATATCGTTCATGTCGTGAGTCGTGAGGATAACGGTGACACCCTTCTCTTTGTTGATGGTCTTGATAAAGTGGCGCACCGCGATCTTGGAGACAGCGTCGAGGCCGATTGTCGGCTCATCCAGAAACAGGATACTTGGATTATGAAGAAGAGAAGCGGCAATCTCGCAACGCATTCGCTGCCCGAGGCTTAGCTGCCGAACAGGCGTGTTAATGATGCCCTCCAGATCAAGTGTCTCGATCAGCAGCGCCAGAGTATCCTTGAATTCCAGCTGTGGTACGTTGTAGATATCGCGGAGAAGCTCGAATGAATCCATGACAGGTACATCCCACCATAGCTGACAGCGCTGGCCGAACACGACACCGATGTTCTTAACGTAGGGTACGCGTTCCAGCCATGGCGTATATCCCTTGATTGAACAGGTGCCTCGGTCCGGCACCAGGATGCCGCTCATGATTTTGATAGTGGTAGACTTCCCCGCCCCGTTTGGCCCGATGTAACCGACAATTTCGCCGGGCGCTATGGAGAACGAGATATCCTGAAGCGCTTCGACAGTCGTGTATTCCCGATGAAATAGCGATTTTACCGCATGCCTCAGACCCGATGGCCGCTTGGCTACCAGGAACGATTTACTGATTCCGTTTACAGTTATCAAATAGCGATACCTCCATACCTCTGAAGTGTGACAGGAACAAGATATTACCATTATGAGTCAATGTGTGTCAATCTAAAATTTTATTATCACGGTGGTGTACACTCGAAAGCGGCATGGAAATTTTACAAAACAAATATCTCATACACAATTCAAAATTGTATAATAAATTCAGTTCCATATCACCAGGTCGATGAAAGGCGGGTCCTCATGCCAATAAATTACGGCGTATTAAAAGGCAAAGTGATCGGCAGCAGTGCCGGTACAATTGAAAATCCGCACTACCAGATTTACGCAATAGCAGGTGAGGAGCGTTTCCGCATTGCGGTAAACGTCAAATCCAAGTTGTCCCCTTCGGAGCTGCTGTATTATACCAATGAAGACTTTCAGCATGTCGTATCAACCTCGGTAATTGATCTTCCTCACGGATTTACAAGCTTGGAAAGCAAGCCTGACGGCATCGCCTTGGATTATATCAGAAGCAACTTGTTCGACCGCAACGAGATGGCGCCGCTCGCCTTCGACATTCCCGGACAAGATAACGATTTGAATGAAAAAATCGACCACTATGTCAGAAGATCCATGGAGTCCGATGACGGAATCCTTTACGCATTCGGCGAGCAGTGGGGCCCGGAAAACAAACCGGACAAAATTTTCGGATTTTCTCCGGGGCGAGGCGTTCATGATATTCATATGAACCAAGGCAATGTAGGGCCATATAAAAGAGACGACGGCGTTTATCAGGACGGGGGGCTGCTCTTTCATTTCCCGGCGGAGAACAAATGGATTGCCGTATTCCTGGCCTTTCAATCCCAATCCTGGCACACGGATGACGTTACCGGTCATGCGATTAATCAAGACTCGGTAGATCCTCCCGGCTCTGTCATACCGAAGACTGGCACTATACTCATCGTTGGTGCGGTTGTGAAACCGGCGCAAACGTCCGCCGGACTGGAAAATGTGACGCTCTTGAACGCAACCGATCAGGTTATCAGTCTTAATGAATGGGCGATCGCTAATAAAACAAAAAGAAAGTTCCCGCTAAAAGGGGAAATCCTTCCCGGGCAATTTTTAACGGTGTCAATTCCGGCGGGCGAGCGGGATTTCTTCCGTAACAAAGGCGACATCATAACGTTACTAAATGCCAATGGCTTGAAGGTTCACGGCGTTTCATACACGAAGCAGCAGGTAAAGCCCGGTTGGACGATAACGTTTTGAATGTGAATGGTGAACCCTCTCGCCATCTTAAACGTAATAAAGGGAAGAGAAGTGTAAACAGCCTTTATACGGAAATAATGATTAGCATATTGAGAGGGAGGAATAGTTAGAATGAAATCATTACTGGCAACCATGCTTTTGGCAGTGCCCCTGCTACTCGGAGGGTGTTCTCTTCTGGAGGAAGTTAATCGCTCGCTGGATTATGCGGATGAGGCGTCCAATTACGTCCAGCAGCTGGGCTCGTACGGTCAGGATGCAAGAAATCTGGCCGAACAAGCGGTTTCGGACTTGGATGCGCGTACTAATCTGGAGCAGAAGCTCACGGCGATGAAGGAAGAAGCGTCCCGGTTTACACAGGTGCAAGCCCCCGAATATGCACAGGAGCTTCACGCCAAAATCGCCGATTACAACAGCAGGCTGAATGAAGGAATCGATTCGGTCCTTGCTGATATCAAGAACGGCATTTACAACAATCAAACGCTGCAAAATGCAGGCGTCATCGATGTCTTGAATCAGATCGATGAAACATTGACCCAGATAAAAGAACTGCAGCAGTAACAAGCTACTGGGAACAAGCAGCGGCAAGCAATCAGATCTTTATTTTTACCGTTATAGGTAATAGTCCTAATGGGAAGTCTACAATTGAGGACACCATTACCAGGTAAAATAAAGGAGGAATTCCGATGCTGAAGTTTTTAGTGAAATGGGTCTTAAACGGAGCGATCGTGACGCTGCTGCTCTCGTATTTTACGGGAATATCGTACTGGACGGCGTTCATTGCCGCGTCGGTCTTGACTGTTATCGCCTACTTTGTTGGAGATCAGTTCATCCTGCGGCAGTCCAATAATACGGTTGCAACAATAATGGACGGGGTTATGGCTGTCTTGTATCTGCTGGTCCTTGAGTTTTACTTCGATTGGGGACTATCCTGGGGGGAAATATTCACAATAGCGGCGGTTTTGGCTGTAGCGGAAGCTTTCCTGCACCGATACATCTTTCAGCAGGAGAATATCACGGCAACGTAGGTCTAAAGAACCACTTATCGCGGGAAGACAACGGTAAGTGGTTTTTTTGTTGTCAATTAAAGCTTCGGCCCGTATATCCGGCACTTCAAAGGATAAAATACCACTGAGGTGGAACTGGAGGTGTTTATTGTGAACGAAAAAGGCTTGGCGCCGCATGAATCGATGGAAATTCATGAGCTGCTTAATTGTAAAACGATCGGCCTGGCCAAAGCGAAATTGATGCAGGGCCTGGTTTTCGATAAAGATCTTAAAGCATTGATGCAGAAGAACGTAGAACAGTCAATTCAAGCGATAGAAGATTTGGAGAGCCTGTACCGGAAAGTGACGATCCAATAACGGAGGTAGCCATGAATAACGATTTTTTGGACCCCATCAACGCCGAAGGTATGCCGGGGCTTGCAGATGCATCGTTTGCGCTCGAATTTCTGCTTACTGTTAAAACCGGCGTGCGAAATACGGCAGTCGCTTTATCCGAAACGGCATCGCCGGAAGTAAGAATGATTCTCCGCGTTCAACTCAATGAGGCGCTGGCGCTTCACGACGAGCTCTCGGAGCTGATGATAGACAAGGGATGGCTGCATCCCTACGGATTGCGCGAGCAGTTCGAGCTGGACTTGAAGTCCGCTCGAACGACAGTCCAGATTGCCAATATGCAGCTGTTTCCGGAAGATACTTCACGCCTGGGCACATTTGCAACTCCACATAAATAAGCTGCCGAAAGGAACCTAATTCATGAAAGCCGTCACGTATCAGGGTATCAAGAACGTACAGGTTAAAGAAGTGCAGGATCCGAGAATTCAGAAAGCGGATGACATCATCGTCAAATTGACGACTACGGCGATCTGCGGATCGGATCTGCATCTGATTCATGGTATGATCCCTAATTTTCCGACGGATTATATTATCGGACACGAGCCGATGGGAATTGTAGAGGAAACGGGACCGGGCGTCACCAAAGTGAAAAAAGGGGACAGGGTGATCATTCCGTTCAACGTCAGCTGCGGACAATGCTACTACTGCAAGCACGAATTGGAAAGTCAATGTGACAACTCTAATCCCCACGGGGATATGGGCGCTTATTTCGGTTACTCGGAGACAACAGGCGGATATCCCGGGGGGCAGGCGGAATATATGCGCGTGCCATACGCCAATTTCACTCCTTTCAAAATCCCTGATAATTGTGAAGTAACGGATGAAAAACTGTGCCTGATCGCAGACGTTATGCCTACCTCTTATTGGAGCGTTGATAATGCCGGGGTGAAGGACGGGGATACGGTCATTGTCCTCGGATGCGGCCCTGTGGGACTGCTCGTCCAGAAGTTTTCCTGGCTGAAGGGCGCCAGACGGGTCATTGCCGTCGATTATGTCGACTACCGGTTGGAGCACGCGAAGCGGCACAATAAGGTGGAAACCGTCAATTTCGAGCAGGAGCAGAATATCGGCAATCACCTGAAAGAAATTACAGGCGGCGGAGCGGATGTCGTCATTGACTGCGTCGGGATGGACGGCAAGATGACGCCGCTCGAGTTTCTCGCTTCCGGACTTAAACTTCACGGTGGAGCGATGGGCGCTATCGTAATCGCGTCGCAAGCGGTCCGCAAGGGCGGGATGATTCACATTACAGGAGCTTATGGAATGAGGTACAACGCATTCCCGCTTGGCGATATTTTTCAGAGGAATGTTAATATCCGGACAGGTCAGGCGCCTGTCATTCATTACATGCCGCATATGTATGATTTGATCGCAGAAGGCAAGGTTGACCCTGGTGACATTATTACGCACGTGCTTCCGCTCGGTCAGGCGAAGAACGGCTATGAAATGTTTGACACGAAGACCGACGGCTGCATTAAAGTGGTGCTGAAACCATAACTGAACTACTGGAGGTAAACACAGGATGAGTACAACGTTCGGGATGCACGAGACACTTGAGCTCCATGAAATTGCCGCCTTCAAAACCGTATGTATGACAAAGTCCAAAATTATGCAGGTGTTGATCTCGGATCCGGACTTGAAGGAAATTTTGCAGCAGGACGCACAATTGAGCACAATACACCTTGAGGAACTGCAAGCGTTACTATTCAAAAGGAATAGTTGAACGCAGTACTTTTGCCAATCAGCTTTTAGGAGGCGGATTAATGAATACAATTATCGAACAATTGATGGGTGTTAATAAGCTGACGGATCAAGTGATCGCGATGGATTTTCTGATTTCAGCCAAAACAGGCATAAGAAACTATGCTTTTGCGCTGACGGAAACCGCAACGCCGGAGATAAAAGCCGTATTGAGGAAGCAGCTTGATGATGCGATCGACACGCACGAGCAAATCACGGCCTATATGATGCGTAATGAGTTTTACCATCCTTACGATTTAAACGAACAGCTGCGGCTGGACCTGAGCAACATTCAAGCTGCTTTAAGCATTCCTTAGCAAGCTTCACGGTTCATTTCCTGCTTTCCCGGTTATAAATGTAGCACTGGACCTGTCAGGGGGGATATTTATGATTAGAGCGTTCGGCAGCCGTTTCTGCGGAACAGCCATAATGGCTGGCGGGCTGCTGTTGTTACTGGCTTCGGTGCTGCATCCGCCTGCGGCGAATCCGTGGTCGGGTATGAGAGTAATTCCTCACATCGCTGATTCGACCGTATACTGGCAGTTCGACCATGTATTAATGCTTGTGGCAGTGTTTCTATTATTTACTGGTTTAGCGGCCGGTTCGGCGATATTGACCGGGAATGGCACGGCGTCACGGGCAGCCTCCTGGCTCTTTATTGCTTCCTTGACAATATGGATTCTGGTGATTGCGATGGAATTAACGCTGATGCCGACTATAGCCCAAAACTGGGGCAGAGTACCTCCGAAGGAAACAGCTGTGCTGTTTACGGGGATATTTGCCTTCGGCATTATGGCCGGCGATTTCGCGATGATGCTTGCCTGGATCGCTGTCATGTTAATCGGACTTGAAATGCTGCAGCTTGGCGATGTCTCGCGCTGGCTTGCAATGTCGGGTATTGTATTGGGAGGATTGGGAGCAGCGGGTATTGCCGCCTCGCTCTTGCTGCCGAATTGGAGCTTGCCTATACTTCTTGGGACCTCGGGACCGGCATTTCTTTGGGTGTTAATATTCGGCTGGAGTCTGTTTTATAAGGAACATTAACGGTTCCAGACGGCAGTAGCTGAAGAGAATCAATAGACAGAATAGACCCGTTTTAGTTGAGAGCCGCGGAGAGGTGCCGCGGTTTCTCTGCGTTAATGGTCGTTCGCGAAGCTGCGTTTCTCTCTTCTATGTTTCATACTTCGGCCTCGAGCTTGAGGGCAGGAAGGAGAATGGCAGAGGGACGCGAATATTTTAAATGGTCATTACGCCAAAGGAGGGACTTCGGTGAGGCGGGAAATCCGTTTTTATATCGCAGGTTACATACTGGCCGTTATTATTTCCGTATCCGGTGAATTGATATGGCTTGGCGATCCGATCCGGCGGGGAACCTTTTACTGGATTGACGAGATCCAGCTGCTTGTCCGCCTCTTGGCACTGGTGCCGCTCCTTTGGTCGGCAGGAGCGTTCATCGGCATGCTCGCGGACCCCGCCAGCCGCTGGCGGCAGCTTAACAGAGGGCTGATTGCGGTAACCGGCACGTTGTCAGCGGCAATTATCCTTTGGAATCCGGACCCGGACACAATTGCTTACATAGCCTTGCTTATGTCAGCTTCTCTACTGCTGACGCTGCTCCATATCATCATACTGGAGAGAAGGATACGTAGGGGATGGCCGTGGCGAAGTATAGGGCTTCTGCTGATTTTGTCGGTTGTCGCTTCCGTATTGTTCTGGCCGACACCCTATCAGATAACCACTCCAGGATTCACCCTGAATATGAACAGGTATGCGATGGTGCAGGACGGACATCCCAAAGGTTCGATTGAGGGTGTTCTCGTGATTGAGCGCCCTGCTTTCCCCATCGATTGGCTCTATGCCGCCATATTCCCTCATCTGCAAATCGAAAAAAGGGATACGAGTATTTCAATCGGTGAAATCCGCAATGAGGTTATTATCGAGAGAGCCGGTGCGAATGAGATCGGAAGTGCAGTGGCATTCCATATGCTGGGAATCGGCCGCGGAGTGATTCCAACCGGTGTTCAGGTCCTGCAGGTAGCCGCGGGAAGTCCTGCACAGGGACGGCTGAATCCAGGTGATCTCATTATAGCTTTAAACGGTAAGGCGATTTCATCCACCTCGGGGCTTGCCGCAGCGATGAGCGGGGTTCGACCTGGTGAATCGGTTGCGGTGACTTTGCAGCGGGACGGCAAGAGGATCGACGTCTCCCTGAAGACAAGCGCAGACAAAGGCGACCGGAAACGGGCAGTGTTCGGCATAACAGTTGAAAACAGCGTTAAGGCGGACCTGCCAAAAAAAGTGGATTTCCGCTCATATCTGGTCTATCAGGGTGGACCCTCGCACGGCGCCATTCTGGCACTAACATTGATCGACCAGCTTACGCCGGGAGGCGTCACCTACGGCAATCGTGTCGCCGGTACCGGCACTATCGATGCAGAAGGCAATGTCGGCGCAATCGGGGGAATAGAGCAGAAGGCATATGCGGTTGAACGCTCCGGGGCGGACGTCTTCTTCGTGCCGGCGGGACAGGAGGCTGACGCGCATAAGGGAGCGCCAAGCTTGAATATTGTCCCGGTTCGGACTCTGGACGAGATGTTGAATTGGCTCAAGAAGCATCCCAAGACACAGCAGCGCTAAAAGCCAAGGTCGTCGTTTCTTCCGGGAGAGGAGGCATTACATCATTGTTTAGTTACTTGCGAAGAGTATTTGAAGCGTGGATCGACTTTCCCGAAAGAGAAGGGAAGGTTATCGGCGGAAAATATCGGATAATCCGCTTCCTAGGGATGGGAAGCTACGGATTAACATACTTGTGCCTTGATATCGCTGCGGGCGGTCAGGTCGCCGTCAAGCAAGCCAAGCCAAGCAAGGGACGGCTTGGCCGGGAGCTTCTGCGCCGCGAAATCGAGATAATGAGGCAGCTGCTTCATCCTTCGATACCAAGATGCCTGGCGGTGATTGAAAATAAGAAACGGCTGTATATGGTGACTGAATTTGTGAACGGACAAACTGTAGAGGATTTGATTTTCGAGAGGGGCGCGGTATTCACTGAAAAAGAAGCTATCGGTATCATAAGCAGGTTAATGGAAATTGTTTGCTTTATCCACCACAACGGATTCGTGCATCTTGACATTCGTATTCCGAACGTTATGCTTCAAGGAGACCGGATCAGCCTCATTGATTTCGGACTTGCTTCGAGGCTGGGGGAGCCAGCCCGCGCGCAGCCGGATGCGGACGAAGAAACAAGGCTTAGAAGAACCGCTGTCGTTACCAGCGATCTGTATGCGATTGGTCATTTTTTACTTTTTATGCTGTATTCGGGCTATGATCGAAGCGATGCTCACTCAGAATCAACGGCGGGGTGGGAAGAAGAGCTTAATGTATCGCCGCTCACAAAGCGAATGATCCGCAAATTGCTGCAAATCGATACTCCCTATACGGACTCCCTGGAGTTTATGCGGGAGCTCGACGATGCAATGAATCGATTATAGTGCGTGGAAAACATATAAAATACACTAAAAAAGCCGCGTACGCGGCTTTTTTATTACGAGCTGGATCTAGAATATTTATTTTTGTAATAGCCTTGACCTTGCTGCTTGTGCCCATATCCGGAACGGTCGTCGGACGAGTAACGGCGGCCGTGTTGACGCTTCATACCGCTGCTGCTGTGGCGATAGCCTCTGTGTTTGGAATCCATGACGGAGCCTAAGATTTTACGAAGCATGTGCTTAAACAATGTTCATTCCTCCTTTGGCTTTTCAAAGTATTACGCAATAAACGTCCCGTGGTTTCACCGAAATAGGGGAAAGGGCATGGACTGCAGTCCGGTTTGCCCGCGGAAATCGCGGATTTTTTATTATTATGAAGATACGGAACGAAAGGGAGACAGCATGCATATGCAGCGTGAAGTTGAATAATAAGAAGTAGATAGTGATTTGGAGATGGGGGATTAACTATGAGAAATAGAATGCGAAACACCCCGGCGGCGTATGCGCTCGGCATGTTCGCGATGATGGTTCCCAGCCAGGCTTTCAGTGCATTCTACAGTTACTATTACGTAGAGAAGCTTGGACTTGGCATTGGACTTGCCACCCTGGCCCGGACGATTTACTTGATCTGGGATGCGGTGAACAACCCGATGGCCGGCTATTTGTCGGACAGAACCGATACCCGCTTCGGAAGGCGAAAGCCGTGGATTGTTTCCGCCGTCCCTTTAATGATGCTGAGCTTCATCATGATATTCGCCGTGCCCGAGGGTCTCGCGGGAAACAGCTTGTTCTGGTGGTTTCTCATCTCGTTGATTCTGTTCGAGGGTGTATCTACGATATTGTGGGTAAACTACGGCGCTCTGTTCCCGGAGCTGTTCCGGGGCGACAAACTGAGAGCCAAAGCCTCGGCGGTCCAGCAAGCGTTTCAAATTGCAGCCATTCTGGTCGGCTCGGCGCTTACGCCGATTCTGTTCGGCGCTCTTGGATTCGGCAATATGGCGATTGTGTTTGCATTTGTATTCGCCATCTTCATGCTGCTGTGCGTATGGCTGATAAGAGAAGACGAGGACGCACGCAAGGAGAAGCCGCTGCCGCTCAGGGAAGCGTTTCGCGAGACGCTGGCTAACAAGGAATTCTGGCTCTTTAATATCGCCAACTCGTTTGCGCAAACGGTTAACGGGCTGCTTGCTTCAATGATACCCTTCTATGCGAAGTACGCGCTCAAAATTCCGGAATCGCAGGTTTCCCTGCTGCTGGCATCGATTTTTGTGTCGGTCATTCCTTTGGTCGCCGTATGGTATTGGATAATCCGCAAGCTTGGCGGCTTTCACAGCTGGCGTCTGTCGCTGGCGATTTACGGCTTGTCTGCTATTCCGCTCTGGTTTGCGGATAATCTGGCAGGAGGCATTGCGGCAGGCGTCGTTATAGGCTTCGGTCTAACCGGATTTCTCGTGACCCCATCGGTCCTGAGCAGTCGGATAATCGATCTCGATGCACAGAAGACAGGACGCAGGAGAGAAGGCATCTATACCGCCGTGGGGGGATTCATTACACGATCGAGCGGTCTTATCTCGGCATTGGCGTTCTGGATCGTCGGCATGATATTCGGTTACGTCAGCGGCAGCAATCCGGGTCCCTATCCGGCCGAGACTTTCCGTGTTCTGGTCAGCGTGGTGCCGCTGTTGCTGCTGGCATTATCGGTTGTTGTATCACTGCTGCTCTCCAATTTCACCGATGATTCGAAGAGAGAAAGCGGCTCCGACACGGAAGGGTAAAAGAGCGGATGTATAAAAGTCTGAAAATTCAACATACAACACTGTTTTTTTTATTTTGGAAATCATTAAGAACAGCTATTGTTTTATTGCAAGAGATTCATCATTTCTGATTTTAAATGGATAAGATGAAAGGTGGTATCAAGAAATGTAAGCGGTTTACTAAGCGATTTAATTACATTCGAAGGAGGATAACAGTAATGAGAAAGGGCAAATGGTTTAAAGCAATAACCGCTCTGCTTATGACCGGTTCGATTGTACTTGGGAGTATGTCAAGCTTGTATGCCGAGACGTCGCCGAGCGATGACTTGCGGTTTGATTTTGGAGGAGGAAGCGTAGAGCCGGGTTATATTGGAGTCAGCGCTGCGGAGGGCTACAGCCAGAATACGGGTTATGGTTTTAATACGCCGGAAAATATGCGGAACGTTGCAGCTTCCGGTCTTGGCGAGGCTAGCGATGCAGTTCAGTTTCTGGCTTTTGGCACGAAAAGCACAAACACCTTTAACGTAGATTTGCCAAATGGACTTTATGAGGTAAAGGTTACACTCGGGAACACTGCCAGAGCAAGTGTAGCGGCAGAAGGAGTTTATCAGATCATCAATATGACAGGAAACTCCGCGAAGGATAAGTTTCAAATCCCGATTACGGACGGACAGTTGAATATTCTCGTAACCGAGGGCAAGGTGGGAACCGCTTTCACATTAAGCGCTTTGAAGATCAGGAAGCTCTCGGACGTTCCCGTCACCAATAGAACGATCTATATAGGCGGAGATTCAACGGTATGCAACTACTATCCGCTGGACAGCAGTGCGCAGGCAGGATGGGGGCAAATATTTAAGGATTTCGTGAACGGACAAACATTCCAGGTGAGAAATATGGCGTCAGGCGGCCAGATCGCAAGAGGCTTCCGCAATGACGGACAGCTCGAAGCCATACTGAAATATATCAAGCCGGGCGATTATTTTATATTACAGCTCGGTATTAACGATACGAATCCCAAGAATACTACAACGGAAGCCGAATTCAAAGAGATTATGCGGGATATGGTACAGCAGGTAAAGGCCAAAGGAGCGACCGTCGTCTTATCTACCCCGCAGGGCAGAGCTACGGATTTTAATGCGGAAGGCATACACACTTCCGTCAATAGGTGGTACCGGCATTCTACCGTTGCCCTTGCACAGGAAGAAAATGTACCGCTTGTCGACCTTAACGTATTAAGCTCGGCATACTTCACATCGATCGGACGTGAAGCGACTATTGCGCTCTATATGCCTGGCGACAGCTTGCATCCGAATCGCGCCGGAGCTACAGAGCTTGCCCGAATTGTCGCCGCTGAGCTGCAAAGACAAGGCTTGGATGGCTTCTCTGTAAGTGAGTAGACGAAGAGTTTCTCAAAAGATGCTAAAAAACAGCCCGGTGCCGCAATAGGCGCCGGGTTGTTCCTATATAATGGAAGATATTAACCTGACCGAAACAATCGAAAGTCCAGTTCGGTAACTGGACTATGGTCTTAATGAAAATAGTACGCTGGATCGGTTTTTGAATTTCGTTCATCCGATATACTGAAACAAAACCATGTGCAAACATGCGATGCAAGTTTCAACTATGAGTATGACCGAAAGGCAGGCGAGCCGTTATGCAGCAAGGCCCGAAAATCATTATCCTGACCGCCGGGTATGGAACCGGACACATCCAGGTATCCAAGACGCTGCAGGAGTCTTTTCACCGATATGGTGTCGACAGAGTAAAAATCATGCTTGGCAAGAAGAAGATGATTGATATCATGAAAGAGGAGAAGCCCGATGCCATTGTGTACACTTTCCCGTTTGCAGGTGTCTCCGAACAGCTCAAGAGCCAAGGAATCACGGTGCCGCTGTTTACGGTTATAACGGATTTTAGCTTGCATAACAGGTGGCTGCTGACTAATTCGGATCGGTTCTATGTGGCAACCGACGACTTGAAGCGGGATATGGTGAGTCGAGGCATACAGCCCGCGAGAATCGCAGTCACCGGTATACCGATACGGGAACGATTCTATGAGCGAAGGGCATTGCAGGGCCAACGCGAGAACAAACGTTCAATCCTCATAATTACGGGAGCCCATGGCGTGCTGCCGATATCAAAATGATGACGAAAAGCCTGCTCGCCATTCCGGGTGCGCGTGTAGATATCGTCTGCGGTAAGAACGAAAAGCTGAAGAAGGAGCTCGAACGCCGATTCGGACAGGATTCCCGTCTGCGATTGTTCGGGTATGTCGAGGCCCTTCATGACCGAATGAGGCATGCTGCCTGTGTCATAACGAAAGCCGGCGGCATTACTTTGTCCGATGCGATTCAAATCGGCACCCCGATCCTGATCTTCAAGCCGTTCCCGGGTCAGGAGAAGGAGAATGCCCGCTATCTGCAAAGAAAAGGAGCGGCATCCGTTTCTTCAAGTGTTCGAGAGCTTGTATCTCATGCCAGGGAGCTGATCGCTTCGGGGGAAATGAGAAGGCGAATGACTAAGCTGTACGAGACGTTCGCCTCAGGGCGGGCGGCCGATATTATTGTAGAAGATGTGCTGCGTACTGCCGGAGGCCGGGCAGCAAGGAAAGAGAAAGTTAGATTTGAACATACCGGAGCCTTATAATATATGGGACGTTTAATGATACTTTTCTTGACTGGCCTATTGCCGGCGGATGGATGGCGGATCGCTTCGACGAAACGGTAACGGTTGCCGTAAGTGCAGTGCTGCTTTCTGCCATTATGTTGTTTTACTGGATTAATCCAGTGCGTCAGGACGGAACAGAGACAGTGTACAAGGGTAAGAGAAGGCCTGCTGCCGGGGAGTAAAGCTCCCTTGATTCAAGATGGAGTGGTGTGAAATGAAAGCTCGCTGTTACCAATGGCTGCGGGAACGGGACAACCGGATGTTTCTATGGTGCAATCATACGCTTAGCCATTTCGTTCTCGATCGCCTGCTTAGATGGACTACCCATATCGGCAGTGCGGCATGTACGATTCTGTGTATGCTCGGCGTTATCCTGTTTGCACCTGAACCATGGAGAGGAATAGGTTGGCAAGGTTTGGCCGCCCTGAGCTTCAGCCACATTCTTGCCGTTATTGTCAAGAAGAAGATACAACGATCAAGACCTTATGAAGCCATACAGGGGACGAAAATCTTGATCAATCCGCTAAAGGATTATTCATTTCCTTCCGGTCATACGACAGCAGTCTTCTCAACTGTGACGCCGTTTCTTTTCGCATCGGACTGGATCTCGTATTTATTATTGCCGCTGGCGTTTACAGTCGGTCTATCGCGAATTTATCTTGGCGTGCATTACCCGTCGGACTGTATGGCCGGCTGCCTGATCGGTATGGCTACAGCCCTGCTGATCGTTATTGTCGCAGGGTAGTCTTTCGTTTTTTTTTGAGAGGCAGCGCGAGTATTTAGTGCTTGAATGGGTAAAATAGCCATATATTGTATCGAACAGACAGGAAGGTGGGGCATTGGGACTAACAATTGAACGTCCGGCAGGTTTCTGGGTACGGCTCGCGGCGAATTTGTTGGACGCATTTATTGTTTCCTTGCCGCTGAGCATCATTAGTTATTTCATTGCAGGAGATTGGGAAGGCGATTATTTCACAACGGCCATTGAGTTTTTATATGGGATTTTCCTGCCTGTACTTTGGTCCGGCTACACGATCGGGAAAAGAACCGTCGGAATTCGAATTGCTAAAGTTAATGGCGAAAAAGTGGGTATAGGGACAATGCTGCTTCGTATATTATTAGGTGCTTTGGTATATGTATTAACCGTGGGAATCGGAATCATAGTGAGTGCTTTTATGGTCGGATTACGTGATGATAAACGCGCGATACATGATTTCATAGCCGGAACGTATGTGAGGTATAACTAATAGACAAAGAACTAAATGGATAACGAGGAAAACAAGCCAGCCGAACTCCGGGAGGAGCGGGCTGGCTTCTTTATTGATTCTGTATCTTTCCGTGATAGCCGCATCACATTTCAACTGTTACAGAGATTTAAAGTTACAAAAAGTAAGTTGATCCATTAAAAAGGACTATGTCAAAATGATTTGCCTTCTTACATAAATTTCGTTACTTCAATATAATAAGAACCAACAGCAGGCCAGACATGTGCTAGCCATGAATCTGGTCCAAATATTACGAAATATAATGATACGCCATAGCTTGTAATTAGGCAAAAGAGAGGAATTATTAATATGAACCGATTAAACATTTATCTTCTTTCATTAGGGGCCTTTCTTGTTGCAACTGTGGAACTCGTCGTTGCCGGGATTCTCAATATCATCGCTGATGACCTGAATATATCCATAGCCCTTGCCGGTCAGTTGATCACCGTATATTCGATTGCCTACGCGATTGGAACCCCGATTATTGTAACGCTTACTTCCCGTGTCGGCCGAAAAAAACTGCTCATTGCTTCGCTTGCTGTGTTTATAATCGGCTCCCTGGCTTCATTCTTAAGTACACAATATGCCGTCTTGATGGCAGCGCGGTTGATCCTTGGGGTCAGTGCAGGCGTCTTCATTGTAGCTGCTCTAAGTTCCGTCGCCAAACTGGTCCCGGCAGATCGAATTGGCAGTGCGATCGGCAAGATCGTTCTTGGATTCAGCAGCGCAATGGTACTGGGTGTACCGATAGGAATCGCGATTACGAATTGGTTCAGTTGGCAATTCATTTTTGCGGTGCTTGGAATTGTTACCCTTGTGGTGTTGATTGGAATGGTCCGCCTGCTTCCGGAGATTGAAGGGGATGCTCCGGTTTCATTTAAAAGCCAAATGACTGTATTACGAAATCCCCTTATTATCAGCGGATTACTGCTTTCTTTATTTTGGAACACGGGCAATTCGGTTATATTCACGTATTTAACTCCGTTTCTTCAAAGTATCCTTCACATGAAAGCGTCAAGTGTAGGAATAATGATGCTTGTTTTGGGAGTTTTCGGTGTGGCCGGAACGCGTCTTGGCGGTTTTGGTGTTGATAAATGGGGGACAGCAAGAATCATCGGCTTCAGTCTGGTTGTTTCTGCGGCAGCACTTGCATTTCTCCCTATAGCTTCCGCCTCGTTGGTGCTGGGATTGGCAGTGCTCGTGATTTGGATGTTTTCAATATTCGTTACAGCGCCAGCCCTTCAAACCTACTTTGTTCAACAGGCGCCTCAGTCGTCGAATTTCGTTCTCAGCGTCAATACCTCGATTACTCATTTGGGTGTGGCGATTGGAGCGGGAGCGGGGGGCTTGATCGTGAGTTCCACTTCCACCGTCATTCATAATCCCTGGATTTCAAGCTCCACCTATGCAGTTGGGTTAGCGATAGCCATCGCTTCCTTCCTACTTCGGAAGAGGGGTATTTCGGAGATGGCTTAAAATTGGCAGGATACCATATTGATATTATCAAATAAACAGCACGTTCAAGGATAATACCTTGGCTGCTGTTTTTTATTATGGGTTAATTTCCCCTGCGATTGTTGGGCTCTCTTATAGAGGAACCGGCCGGCTCAGATATATACCTGTCTGATTCAATTGAATGAAGTGCATCAGCCGGCTTTCAGAAGCTCTCGCTTCAGAAATTGATAGAGGCTGGCGCCTGCCAGTTTCAATGGATATTCGGAGGATTTAGTAAGAAGACCGCTTGTCATATTAATCGCATTACCCTGCAATTCCCGCATTATTGTGCCGGATGGGGCTGGTTGCAAGATAATATTCGGCACCAGGGCGATACCTAACCCCGCCGCGACATAGTATTTCAAAGCTGACATACTGCCAATCTCCATCGTGTCCAGCGGAATTATGCCTGTTTCCTGCAGGATAATCTCCAGTTTCTGGCGATAGGGACAGTTGGCTGATGTTATAAGCATTCGATGTCCTCTGATATCCTCAGTCGTAATGACATGTTTCGAGGAAAGTGGATGAAGGTCGGGAATCAGAATTACAAACTGTTCCACAAATAACGGTTCAAAATAAAGACCGGATCCGAGCTCCGGTGCGGAACCTAAAGCCAAGTCAAGTTCGCCTCTGTGAAGCCGTTCGCAAAGTGCTGCTGTACTGCCGATGTCTACGGAAATCCGAATCTTCGGAAAACGGGTTAAAAACCGTTCTAAAATGCCTGGTAACCGGTAACTGGCAGATGGCTCGGTCACCCCTAAACGAATATTGCCCGCCTCGCCTAATTGCAAATCCGACATGCTGCTTTGCAGCCGTTCCATATTCTTTACAATTTGCACACTTTGTTCATGAAACAGTCTGCCGGCTTCCGTTAACCGGATATTTTTCCCCCGTTCAATCAACTGAATCCCCAAATCAGATTCAAGCTTCTGGATTTGCATCGTAACGGTGGATTGAGCGTAATTCATTTCTTCGGCTGCACGAACAAAACTTCCATAATGAACGATCAAATGAAATGTTTTTAATGTTTTAAGATCCATCTGTGGTTCCCCCTGCAATATAGTTCAAGAAAATTGAATTGATCCTTTGTTATATTCAATTATACAAATTCGAGAAGTCAATATACAATCATTTATATCAAGCTGATAAGGAGTGATCGATATTGAACCTGATGGGTAAAGCGGCTCTCGTCACCGGCGGCGGTACCGGGATCGGAAGAGCGGTATGTATCGAGCTCGCCGGGCGGGGTGCAGCGGTGGCGGTGAATTATTCACGTTCCAAGCTCGAGGCGGAGGAAACAGCTCGACTAATAAACGAATCCGGCGGGCGAGCGATAGTGGTTAAAGCTGATGTTTCCCGGGACCGGGAAGTGCGCGAGATGGTGAAAATTGTTGTGCAGCAATTCGGGTCCGTTGATTTGCTCGTCAATAATGCCGCGATTACAAGGCACATCCCCCTAGGCGATCTCGAAGCGGCGACAGAGCAAATCTGGGATGAGCTTTATAATGTGAATGTCAAAGGGATGTTCTACTGTGCGCGAGCCGCGGCTGCTTACATGAAACAAAATAAACAGGGGGCTATTGTCAATCTCGGCAGTATTGCGGGACAGACAGGTGTTGGATCCTCGCTTCCGTACGCAGTGTCCAAAGCTGCGGTACATGGACTTACTAAGTCGTTAGCGCATGCCCTCGCTCCATATATTAGAGTCTCCTGCGTTGTACCGGGCGCGGTTGCTACAAGATGGTGGGAAGGAAGGGAAGAGCAAATGAAGAAGCTGGCTCCAAGTCTGCCGCTGCAGAGAATTTCAACACCGGAGGATATCGCTGATTTTATTTGCGCCGTGCTAGAGCAAGAAGCGATGACAGGTCAAATCATAACTATTGACAGCGGACAAACATTATAGGGCTGCGGTTCGGATTCATTATTGGAGGGTACAAGAAAATAACTGCGTTCTTTTTTCTGTCCATATTGTCTCTACGGCAAGCTTAGGAGTTTGAGAGGAGAGCTGTTATTATGCAAAAAGCCATTCTGGGCCGGACCAGCCTTGAAGTGACACGATTGGGTTTTGGCGCTATGGAAATACGAGGGCCGCGCATTTGGAGCGACGTCCCGTAACAGGCGCGGAGGCGGAACGGATATTGAACGCGGTGCTCGATGCCGGCATTAATTTTATCGACACGGCTTATGATTACGGATTGAGCGAAGAGTACATCGGACAGTTCATCAACCACCGTCGCGGAGAGTATTTGCTTGCTACGAAGTGCGGTTGTACGGTCGTGAACGCCGGCCACCACGACGAGACGCCTCATGTATGGACAAGGGATAATCTTATGCACAATATTGAGACAAGCTTGCGAAGAATGAAGACGGATTACATCGATTTATGGCAGTTACATAACCCGACGGTTGAACAAGCCGATGAGGGGCAGCTGCTTGATGTCTTGAAGGAAGTACAGGTATCCGGCAAAGTCCGATGGATCGGGATTTCCTCGACTTTGCCCCATATTGAAACGTTCATTAACTCCGGATTATTCGATTCGTTTCAAATCCCATACTCCGCCTTGGAAAGAGTTCATGAGAATATAATCTCGCAAGCGGCTCACGCCGGGGCGGGAACCATTATTCGCGGCGGGGTAGGTCGGGGCGAGCCGGGAGCCGGACTTGGCAGCACTGACCGCTGGGAGCATTGGGATAAAGCGAAGCTGGACGAGCTGCTTGATGACGGAGAAAGCCGTACCGCCTTCATGCTGCGCTTCACATTAACCCACCCGGATATGCATACTACGATCGTCGGTACGAAGAAACCGGAACATCTTCATGAAAATATAAGAGCGGCGGAACAAGGCCCATTAGCGCCGGATGTTTATGAAGAAGCAAAGCGTCGTCTCGAGGATGCGGGTCAAAAGCCATGAAAGTGCTCATCACCGGCGCTGCCGGCAATCTTGGACGAGTGCTTGCACCGGCTTTGGCGCAGCAAGGTCATGAACCGGTATTGATGGATTATCGGAATATCGAGACTCCATTCCGGTTCATTAATGGTGATGTAACAAGCAAAGAAAGTGTGCTTAAAGCTGTTGAAGGGGTGGATGCTGTTGTTCACGCCGCCGCGTTACACGGCATTCATCTATCCAAATATACGAGAGACGATTTCTGGAAGCTTAATATAGAAGGAACATATAATATTATCTATGAAGCTGCCCGGATTTGCGGTATAAACAAAGTACTTCTGTGCAGCACTATGGGGGTATACGGTGAAAGTATTAAGGCTTCCAAAGATAGCTTCGCTATAGTAACGGAGGATCTTCCCCTATTGCCGACGGATTTCTACGGTTACAGCAAGAAGCTGTGTGAGGAGGCAGCGGATTTCTACAGCCGTAATCACGGCATCAAGACAATCGCTTACCGGCTGGGTATGTTCGTGCCCGAGAATTTCCTCTACTATGGTTTCCGATTGCTGAAAGGCGGCATCGATGACCGCGATGTGGCGGAAGCCTTCCTGGCAGGTCTGGAAAACGATACAATCGGTTTCGATGCATTTAATATTAATATAATGGCCGACGTTCCTTTTCCGCAGGAAGAATTTAAACAGTGGAGAAGCGAGCCCGATGCGCTGTTGGAATCGTATTTTCCCGGAGTCTCGCAAATGGTTAACCTTCGTGGAGGAAATATTTAAGAGCTGCTCGCTATGTGGGGATACACATATTGGTCGATAGATAAGGCCCAGAGGCTGCTTGGTTACAAGCCTGTCTATAACTTTGCCGAATTTTATACAGCCTTGATGGAAGGTAATGAAGCTCATTATCCGTATGCCAATCTGCAATGGTGGGGCATTTAACCGGGTAAGACCGTCAGACCTCAGACAGATGCAATAATAGCCTTACATCGGTACAAGATATCGATGCAGGGCTTTTTTATTGTGTGAACCTTAATAAGCAGCTTGAGAGGGTGCCCCTACCGGACCCGGACAATAATTTTACAAAAACTGATCGTCTCAATTATGATGTTATTAATGCATTACAGAAGAAGGGGAGCGGTCTTGATGTTTGAAAGGAAGCCCGTCGTGGATGCGGCCGAACGTTTCGCCAGATCGGTATTGGAAAATGATCGGACAGGCCATGACTGGTGGCATATTAATCGTGTGGTACGGATGGCCGAGCGGTTGGCCCGCGAGGAGGGGGCGGACATATTCATCTGCACCGTTGCCGCACTGCTTCATGATGTGGCGGATGAGAAGCTTAATGAGTCGAAGGAAGGCGGGCTCCGGAAAGTTCGCGATTGGCTTGCGGGTCAGCCAATTAGCGAAGATGAGTGCCGGCACATTATGGAAATCATCTCTACGATGTCCTACAATGCAGGAGCAAATCCGCCAATGGCGACGCTTGAAGGGAAGATTGTGCAGGACGCGGACCGGCTCGATGCAATAGGGGCTATCGCAATTGGGAGAACGTTTCTGTATGCCGGCTGGAAGGGTCACCCGATCCATGACCCGCGGCTGGCACCGCGGGATTCAATGTCACCAGAGGAATATCGCCTAGGAAAGAGTACGGCGATCAATCATTTTCACGAAAAATTGCTAAAGCTGAAGGATAGCATTAATACTTCTTCCGCTGGAAGAATTGCCGAAGAACGGCACCGGTATATGGCTCACTATGTAGAGCGCTTCTACCGTGAATGGGACGGGGAAGCTTAGGTTTCGAATGTTTCGGTTACCTCTTCATCGGTTTCATCGAAAGGAACCCGGTCTTCTTCATAATACACGTCAATACACCTCCTTCTGTTCTTACTATGCAGTATTAGCTTTAGCTCAGTATTAATTCAATGTAATGAAATTGTAGAGGTTTGTTTTTTATGTATCAGTTATGGATTGGATGTGTAAAATGACCAAAGGAACCGGAAATCATTGTCCGATTTGCAATCAGGATAATAACTGCGGGAGAGTCGCAGGCTGCCCTGATGGGGCGTGCTGGTGCAGTAAACAATTTTTCCCCCGTGAAATTTTCGAAACTCTGCCGCTTGATCAGGTTGGAAAATCGTGTATTTGCTTGGACTGTCTCGCAAAATTCAAGCATAATGCGAAACAGCTATAAACAGGCTTTAAAAGCAAAAAATCCCCAAGCGCTGCTAGGGGATTTTGTATACGCTTAGAAAATATTTTTTATGCTGCTTAAATATTTAAGAGCAACTCCGACTGCACCGACATAGTAACCTATTAATACTAACCAGCCTGTCGGATCCAGGGTGACGAGGTTCGCAAGCAGAAGCAGAGGGAAGACATAGTAGAGCAAATCCTGGAGATAACTGAGTACCAAAGTGCTTGAGAATGCCCCCGCTTTGAGTGAACGATATAAACCGACCAGGAAGTCAAGGCCCATCAATCCAAGAACGACCCAGAGCGCATAGAGCATCCATCCTGAAAGTATAAGTGTCATATTGCATCACCTCCCCGTAGGAAGACCTTTACCGCACTATATTATATGGAGCTAGATTACAGGTTGTACTAGGTTAACTTCTCATTTTGCATTTTACGAATATACTGGATTTTTATTGGATTTTTATGTAAAATGGAATTATATAAATGAAACAGTATTTCATATGGTGAAACTAAGAGGAGTGAGTGCAATGGCATTCTTATTTTCGGGAGTGGATCATGTTCAATTGGCCGCCCCTGAGGGCTGCGAAGCGGAGGCGAGACGGTTTTATGCCGAATTTCTGGGCTGGGAAGAAATTCCGAAGCCGGAGACCCTAAAGAATAGAGGCGGAGTATGGTTCCGGTGCGGTACTCATGAGGTTCATATCGGGGTTCAAAAGGACTTCATTCCGGCGGTAAAAGCCCATCCTGCATTTCGTGTTCACAATATTAACGCACTGCGGGACCATCTTAACGGCAAGAATGTTCTTATGACCGATGATGATACAAGGGCGAGTGAAGGTGCGCTACGCTTTTATTTGAACGATCCGTTTGGAAACCGGTTGGAATTTCTCGAGTGGGTGGTGGTTCCAGGTGAAAAATGAGGAGCGATTTACAAACCGGGTCGAAAAGTATGTGAAGTATCGTCCGGGGTATCCGGAGGAGTCGATCGACTATTTGTGTGATATCGTAGGTCTGCAGCCGGGTTCAGTCGTGGCGGACATCGGTGCGGGCACCGGTATTTTCTCACAGCTGTTATTGGATCGGGGATGCCGCGTAACTGCTGTTGAACCGAATAAGGCAATGAGGGAAGCCGCCGAGAACACGCTTGGGGATAATCCTGAATTTACTGCAGTGCCGGGAACGGCTGAAGCGACCGGATTGCCGGACCATTCTATCCAGTTTATCGTCTGCGCCCAGTCATTTCATTGGTTTGACCAGCCCGCTGCGCGTACCGAATTCAGGCGGATTCTAACGCCCGGGGGAAAGGCCGCTCTGATCTGGAATTCACGGCTTAAGCACGGCACCCCTTTTCTTGAAGAGTATGAGCAGTTTCTCCAAACGTTCGGAACCGACTATACCAGTATCAATCACAAGAATATTTCAAGGGAAGCGCTGGCTTCATTCTTTAAAGAAGGCGAAATGAAGGAAACCCGGTTCAAAAACCGGCAGGTATTTGATTTTGAAGGGTTAAAGGGACGGCTGCTATCATCTTCCTACAGCCCGGTTCCAGGGGATCCAGCCTACCAACCGATGATGATTGAACTGCTTGAGATTTTCGGAAGAAATGAACGGAACGGACGAATTTTCTACGACTATGAGACTGAACTGTTCTGGGGGGCATTATAAGACTTCATGAGAATTCTGTTCGATTTAAATCCGGACGAACCGAGGGTGCGGCAATTATGTCTTGCCGATCGGCGATTTGCATGGCTGGCGGAGAGAATTGGTTCCCTTGAAATACCTTCACGCGAGAATGCTTTCGAATCACTGACCAGATCATTAATCGGTCAACAGCTATCCGTCAAAGCCGCCGGGACTATTTGCGGCCGTGTCGAAGAGAAATGCGGCTTAATCACACCCGATTCCGTACTTGCGGTTTCCGAAGAAGAGCTGCGTAGCGCCGGTGTATCAAGGGCCAAGATCGGATATATCCAAGGACTCGCCGAGCTGGTTAAGCGGGAAGAATTGGTTCTGAATTTTCCTGATTCTGCGGGTAACGAGGAAGTCATTAATACGTTGACAGGGGCAAAAGGCATTGGGCGCTGGACCGCCGAGATGTTCCTGATATTTTGCCTCGGCAGGGAGGATGTCCTCTCACTCGGGGATGCAGGTCTCAGGCGTGCCGCCGGTTGGCTTTATGATCGTTCCGATTCAGACATTCTGGAAGTCAGCGGTGAAATGTGGAAACCTTACCGCACGATTGTCTCACTTTATTTGTGGGAAGCGGTTAACCGCGGGCTATTGAACGAGAAAGATTTTATTTAGTGTCATGAATGATTAATGTGGTTAATGGAATGATTATGAAATCAAGGCTGCCGGTGATGGTCCTATACCGGCAGCCTTGATTGGTATCCCCAAGGTTTAGTTATGCTCCAACTTCTTGTAATTCCCGTTCTTTCGCTTTACTGAGGGAAATCGAACGGGAGCGGGAGAACCGGAAGGAAGCCGCAGCCGTAACCGCTGCGATAGCGACCGCGGCCGCTCCAATCCAACTGGTAGCGTTCAGCGATGCCTGCTCCACAACGATGCCGCCGACTCCCGCGCCGGCAGCCATTGCGAGCTGCAGAACCGAAGTGTTCAGGCTAAGCATGATGCCGGAAGCTTCCGGCGCGAGAGTCATCAGATGATACTGCTGTGTTGGACCCGAGGACCATGCCGAGAACGCCCATAACATAAGAAGCGGGAAGACGAGTGCCGGAGACTGTCCTGACAGAGACAAGAGTATAAGTGCTACAGTGTGAAACAGCATTCCACCGACCAGCGTACGGGAAACTCCCCATTTGTCCGTGCTGAAGCCGCCGACCTTAGAGCCGATCAAGCTGGCGATACCAAAGGCGAATAACCCGATACTCACTTCCTTGCTGCTCATTCCCGTAACGGTTAGCAGATACGGAGAAATATACGTATATGTGATGGCATACCCGAGAATCCAGAAGAATGTTACCGCTAAGGCTACCGCAATTCTCGGTTCCTTGAGCAGCGCGAGCTGCTTGCGGAGAGGCACCGGTTCTTCCCCGTCACTACGCGGAATAACGAAGAAAATAGCGAGCATTGCTAACAATCCCAATATTCCGATACCAGCGAATATCGTTATCCAATCGTAGGCGGAAGCTACAACCCTTCCAAGAGGAACACCGATAATTAAGGAGGTGCTGAAGCCCATAACGAGCGTCGCGATCGCGCTTCCCTGTTTTTCCGGCGGAGCCAGCTTGGATGCTACGGTTAATGCAGTTACGACGAATACTCCGGTGCTGAGAGCAAGAATAATCCGCGATCCGATAAGAACCCCGAACCCGGGCAGCGCAACCGCGATTCCATTACCTATTACGAAGATACCCAGCGAGAAGAGCAGCAGCTTACGGCGTTCCATGCGGGCCGTTGCGGCCATAAGAATAGGGGTGCCGAAAGCGTAAGCCAGCGAGAAGACGGTAATGAGCTGACCTGCCGCTGATACCGAAACCCCGGTATCCTCCGCTATTTTATCCAGAATGCCCGCAATGATAAATTCGGACGTTCCGACCAGAAAACTGACGACTGCCAGCATGTAAATTTTCCACGCGTTCGACATTATTCTTGTACTCCTTTCTCCACTCCACTATTTTTATATTTCTAAAAATATAGAAATAACAACAAAAATTATTCCAACAAATACGGTGCGTACTTTTGTGCCATTTCGCGATTGACTCTGTAGTAGATGTAAGTGCCATCCTTACGGAGATCGAGAAGTCCGCAATCGGTCAATTGCTTCAGATGATGGGACAGTGTCGAGCCGGCAACCGACTCCAGCTTGCTCCCTATGTCGGAGCAGCAAAGATTCATTTCCTCAATAAGGAGGAGGGCGATTTTGAGCCTAGTTGGCTCCCCCAGTGCCTTGTATACTTTTACGGCTTGCCGGATTTCCTCGTTTTCATCTGCCATCGCTACTCACCTTTGTCGTTGTTGTTATTTCTATATGTTTCGAAATAAGGGTACCATATCCTTCCACGAAAGTAAACAGGTAATTACGAGCAGCTTGGTTTATCCAAAGACGGTATCAATTATGAGAAGGGGAAGATCGGCTACATTCTACAGAGCGGAATCGTCCGCTGATAATATTGAGAACGGATGACTTTCGGCTTTAAGGGCGAGATAGAGGGCTGTTCCGCCGGCGCCGACGGTCCCGCAGATGATGTCAACCATCGTATCGATCAGGCTCCCGTTCTGTGAAAGGAGTCCAAATAACCGGTCGGTCGTGAACTCGAAAATTTCCCAGCAGCCGGCCATAGCTACCGAGAAGAACAAAGCAAACCAGATTCCGATCGGGGTAGGGAAGTCAGTCATTCTTTGGCTTTGAATCATTCTTCTTAGCACCAGCATTCCCACGAAACAAAGAATGACCCCGGAGAGTAAATGCTCAGCTTTATCCAAATAAGGTATGACGTCGTATAGGCCGAATAAATTGGCAAGCATCATGGTCAGCGTTATAAAAAACAGTATTGAAAAACGAATGGCGGGAAACAACTTGCTCTTCGTCCATTTGACCAGCCCTCGGATCAGAAGCAAAACCGAAACGATCAGCGCGGCTTGAAAGCTTTTCGCGTAAACTCCCTCAAGCGTGTAGTATACAAAAGAGATAGCGGATATGATATATAACCCGATCTCGAAGGCATCGTTGAACTGCTGTTTCTTATTCTTCCCTGACATAAAGCCCCTTTTCCCCAACTTTGCTTACAGATGGTGTAATTTATGCTAATTTATTCGTTTCCCATACTTTAAGAAACTAAACGTTCCAATAAATATAAAGCGAGAAATTCACAGTGTATACGCAGCGTTGAACCGCTCTTGCAGGGGCTGTGTGTTATAATTAATGTGCAATCGGCTAAAAACAGTTTCGAAGTCGAAGGGAATGGGACTTAATGAGTCAAAGCATCATGGATCAGTTGACAGAGGAACAGCGCTATCTGGTCTATCATTCTATGCAAGACATGGATTTGCATTTTGATGATGAGATGAAAATGATAAGGCATAACCCGAATCGGCACAGCACCCGCGGAAGCGCTCACTATGCTTTGGGACTGTTGACCAGGAATGCACCGGGTGACCTCCGAAGAGCGTGTGATGTGCTCGGGAAAGTTCTGGAGATGCAATTAGATTACCCCGAAGAAATCTATCATGGTACTTTTCGGACTGCGCCGCAGCAACCGCATCCTCCTGCGGGCAACCTTCCGTGGAAAACATTCGCGCCCGGTTTTGCATATTATCTGGATGCAACCTTCGAGAAGATTTCAGCACGCTTTATCGATATGCTGGCGATTGAAGCAACACCGATGCCCGGCAGTATGGACTTAAATGACATTAAGAATTCATTACAGAAAGCGATAGATGATGTGCTTCCTCCAGTGTGGAAGAGCTATGACCCGAATTGGCGTGAATTCATTGCCTGCACCTTCGCCGTTATCCTGGAGAACTTTGAAGAAATGCTGCCGGATGAGCTGGTTGTCCGGATGGATGGATCAATGGTGAGAGCGGTCTCCGGGTCCATTGACCGGCGTTTGTCGGACGCGGTTCCGATGAATACGAATATTGAATTGATGCACATATTCGTGAGCCATTATTTCGGTCATCGCTATAATGATGAAAGCTGGATTGCGCATGCCGCCAAAGAAGCTGAAAGCCTGCTGACGGGTTTCAATGAATTCAGGTCGTTCGCCGAATTTAATACGACAACTTATTACGGCGTTGACCTGACCGTTCTGGGACTTTGGAGAAAGTATGGAAAGTCGGCTGCTTTTCAGGAAATCGGCCATGAAGTTGAAAAGGGGCTTTGGGAGAATATAGCACTATTCTATAACGCTAATCTGGAAAATCTGTCGGGTCCATTCTCGCGTGCATATGAAATGGAGATGAGGGCTCACAGTTCGATCGGGGTTTTCCTATATCTCGCTTTGGGGAAAGGTTATGAGTATCTTGCCGCCATCAATTGCGAATCCGGGCACGACCCGATGATCGCATTGGTAGGCGTTGATGTACCTGAGCAGGTGATGCCGGCCCTAATTGCGCACCAAGGTGAACGACTGGTCGAAAAGAAGTTCCGTGAGCTGTGTGAAAGAGACAAGCCAGGCTCAAACTCTAATCTGTGCACCGCTGCCGCCTGGATCGGGGAGAGCATTATGATCGGAGCGATGTCCGGCAGCAGAAATACGAACGGTCAGATGTATCCGGCCACTATTCATTGGAAAACCGAAGACGGAAAAAAGTACTATATGAGGTTAATCCGGCGTGAAAAGGGCGGACATTGGAATACTCATTTAAGGGGAATTACTTACGAGGCCAAGACTAATAAGAATCAGCTCACTGTCGAAGTCCAATTTGAAACGAACCTCGAAATCGAATTGTATTTTGAAATCCGGGGAACCGGCATCAACGCTGAAGCAATTACTCCGAACCTCTGGATATTCCCGGGACTGGCCTGCAGGGTCGAAGCTGAAGCGCCTGCGCCTTCGGTCATTCAATATGACGATTGCATAAAAATCATATATCCTTACAGACCAGATGCTTCAAGCAGCCGAATGAGCTTTACATTAAATCTGGAATAATGAAAAAAGGGCGGGCTGCAGTGCAGCGCGCCCTTTTTTGCATGGTTCACCCTGTTCCAGTGATGCGCTGATCAAGCATGTGCCGCGTGAGGGAATTCTACCGGATTTTATAGAACTCCTTGAATTTAAGGATTTCCTCTATCGCTTTCTTCTGTCCGCCGGCCATTCGCAGACTATCCCCGATTCTGGAGCTATTCTCATGATACCGTCCCGCAGATAAGATTTCTTCTACGGACTCACGTAAATTTAATGCCGTTAAAGAAATTCTGTCAAGCGTGAGCCCCGCCCCTAGTTCTGCAACGCGATTCCCTACGATGGGTTGATCGGCCGCCATCGGTATTACGATTAATGGAACGTTATAATACAGCGCCTCATTTACGCTGTTCATTCCACCATGGGTAATGAACACGTCTGTGTACGGCAGAATCTGCAATTGGGGCGCATACGGAAGTACAGTGAAATTATCCGGAATGCTTTCAAGGGAGGTAACGTTTATTCGGCTGCCTACTGATAAGATTACATGCCCGTCGAAGGAAGCCAGCGAATCAAAGCACAGCTCATAAAATTCCTTAACGTCATTAAATACCGTTCCCATCGATATGTATATGACCCGTCGCCCTCGAAATCGGTCAACCGGAAGCTCAATAGGCTCATATCTGTCCGTAACAATCGGCCCTACAAATTTAAAATGTTCCGCAATGCTCTCGGATTGCGGCTGGAAGTATTCCGAGGTGAACACAAGGTTGATCTTTCCCCCGTTAAAAAATACATCCCCAATATCCAGTCTCCGCCTAATGTTGTATTTGGCCCGAATATTCGCAGATAAAGCGCAGAACTCTTTGACCAGAAGAAGATTCTCTTTCAACCTGGCCGTATTTCCTCTATTCGCACTTAGCAGCCGCTCTGAATTTACAAATGACGAGCAAGTGGCGATATTGGGGATTCCGAGGGAATCAGACGCCACATTCCCGCACCCGTACATGGAATCATGGATGATGTAATCAAATGAATGATGCTGCGCAAGCTCCAAGATGCAGGGAAGAATGGTGTCGTAAGAAGATAAAATCTTAATGACCAACGATAAGTATCGCTTCGTTTCAAACGGATTCTCACGGGCAAGAAAGTTGTCGTATGAAGTAAAAGCGGCACCCAAACGCTCAAGCTTATCCCGAAACTCTTCGCTTGATACGTAAAACACTTTCTCGCCCATGGCTATTAGTTCTTCTACTAATCCCAGGGTCGGGTACACGTGGCCGCTGGCCGGCCCGTTTATAAATAACACGTTGGACATGACTGTTCACCTTACCTGGTTAAATTGGGTCCGCTTGGAACGCTTATACTTGATTGGAGTCATACCTGAGGCGGCCTTTACCATGCTGCTCAGTCTGCTGGAGCTGGTTACTCCTACTAATTTACTGATTGTTTTCACATTCAATTCCGAATGTTCCAGAAGCTGCAGCGCGCGATTCAGTCTGAGGTTATTTAAGAACCGAATGGGAGATACCGTAAATATTTTGCTGAATTCATGGCAGAAATAATTGGAATTGTATCCAATGGCGCCTGCTATATCCGTTAAAGACAAATGCGGGTTGCTCATATTTTTTCTCATATAGCGGGTTGAGTAAATAAGTGCTCTGCCGTTTTTGAAAAAGTCGGAATTGCTTTTCTTAGTCGGTTCTGTCCGCAGTTTATGCTGTCTTTCCAGATACTCCATAATTTCGATGACCAGACTAGTTATGGAGCAAGAAAGCCTGAACTCCCGGTATTCGGATGAGGGTGCGGCTGCAGCGGCAGAAATCATTGTAAAACTGCTGCTTGCATACAGGGAGGATGGAATTTCCACCGGCATTTTAAATCTCGCTACAGAATTCGACGTTTCCAGAATAGGGCATAAAAACTGGATGCACTTGAAGGGGGTAGGATAAACAAACCTGCGGACAGGGACATTCGGAGGAACAAATAGGAAATCATTTTCATTAGGAGCGCGCTCGGAAGCAGCGGACCAAATAATCTGGAAATACGGGCTGACCCATTCCTCCGTCTGCCGGGAGTCAAGCGCGATAAACTTAACCGGCAGTACTTCTTCAAATTGTCGAATCATATAACCTCGCCTAATTTTAATAGTCTTTTACTCTTAACAAAATCTTCTGAATAATCATCCATGTTCTGAAGAATCGCATATTGTCGGCTTTTCGGAGCCTGAGTAAAATAATGGTAAGGCATTTGTCATTAATGTACCACTATACAATCCGTTTGTTAAGAGGTGAATAATGCTCACAGTCGATGACCAAATATTCGACAAAAATCAGCTTCAAGCTTTGTTTGAACAGATGAAGCGGCTCGACGGCTATCGAAATCCGGAAGGGAAGAGATATGCAGTTTGCCTTAAACACGCCTTCCCCTTATTAGCAGCCGTAATGTACCTTAGGCAGCGCGGCGGCTCGGTCCTGCTTATGCACGCCGATACTCCGCTTGAGTCAGCCAAGGCAATGGCCGGTAATGCGGATTGCTCGTACCTGCTTTACGGCAGCTGGGATACTGTGCTGAGCATAGGTATACCGTCCGTACACTATCAACCTGCATTACTGCAATACAGCTCGGGAACGACGGGGAACCCGGCATTGATAGAGCGCGCATGGGCCTTGGTCGAGACGGAAATCGAAAACTATAATCGGCTGTTTCAAGCAATAGAAGGAATTAAGCCTGTCATTCTTGTGCCGGTCTCGCATTCGTTCGGTCTTATTACGGGTGTGCTTGCAAGCATCGCGCGGGGTACCGAACCGATAATTATACAAGACAAAAACCCCAGATTCGCCCTGCAAGCGCTAAAGAATTTAAACCATCATATCGTGTACACGGTGCCCTTCATTCTTAATGTGCTGGATTCCCTGGAGAAAGGGAAATTGCATTTGAATAAGGCGGTCATTTCGGGGTCGCCGCCAACTCAAGCTCTGCTTGATCGCATGAATATGCAGTTGATTGAGATATGGCAGCAGTATGGCTGTACGGAGGTGGGATGTATATCGGTTGGCAAAGGACCGTCCTCACCGACGGACGCAGGTATGGCATTGAATCATCTTCATGTATCCATTCAGCCCGATAATTCCAGTGCCGGTGAAGGTAAGGGGGAAATTATCGTTACCTCGGATTCAAAGGCCGTATCAACCCGGGATTTGGGCTATCTGGACCCCGTAACCGGACGAATCCATGTTCTTGGAAGACTGGATGATCTTATTAATGTCTCCGGTTTGAAGGTCATACCGTCGGAAGTCGAATCGGTAATCGGGTGTATGCCGGGCATCAGAGAATCGGTCGTTGTGAGAACCAGTCATAAAGTATGGGGGGAAGCGGTCAGAGCCATAGTGGTCGCAGCTTCTTCCGTCAGCGAGCAGGATATTCGTTCATGGTGTATCAAGCATCTGCCGGCATATAAAGTACCCAGCATCATCGAGTTTGCAGATGCAATTCCAAGAATGTCTTCGGGTAAAGTAAGCCGAAAACATCTACAGGAACAGGAGAGATAGAGGATGGAGCAAAAACAAGAAATTATGAATGAGCTGAGGACGTTAATGGTGGAGAATTTGGAGCTGCGGGTCCGCGAACCACTTGAGGAATCGGACAGGCTGTATGAAGATTTACACATCGATTCCATTATGGTGCTGCAATTAACCGTTTACATTGAAGAAACGTTTAAGGTGTATGTTCCTGAAGAAGGGATCGACCCGGATACATTTCTAACCGTAGGATCACTCGTAGATTTCATCATTAATCTCCAAAAAACCGCGGTATAACCTCATAGGTTCGGTTTCGGGGCTTCCTTCGGTGTAATAGAGCTTGCAGTGACATTGGATGAAGCGGTTACACAATGAAGATTATGGACCTCATTCGCGCCTCGGCGCTGCGGGAAGGGGACTAACGATGGGAATCTTATTCTCGGCTCCACAGTATGAATTTGACATCATTCGAGAGGAATGGCTGAAATCCGTCCAGCAGATCGCCAAAAACGGTGTCTTTGTTGGAGGGCCCGCGGTTTCCGGCTTCGAATCGTCATTCGCATCCTATACCGGGTCGGCGGGCGCGGTCGGAGTAGGCAGCGGAACGGATGCGTTGTTTCTGGCGCTGAAGGCTCTGGGCATCGGACCGGGTGACGAGGTCATTACCGTCTCGAACACTTTTATTGCAACGGTTAATGCCATTAATCATACCGGTGCCAGGCCGGTTCTGGTCGATTGCGACCGCTCCAGCTATTTGATTGACCTCGAACAAGTTAAAGCATGTGTGACATCCCGGACCAAAGCGATAATTCCCGTTCACCTTTACGGACAAATGACGGACTTGCGTGAATTGGCGCCATGGGCTGAGGCACAAGGGATTGCTGTTATTGAAGATTGCGCGCAGGCCGCCGGAGCAAGATTATTCGGCAAAGCGGCGGGGAGCTGGGGCATAATGGGGTGCTTCAGCTTTTACCCGGACAAAAATCTGGGTGCACTGGGCGACGGCGGAGCCATTATTTCGTCTTCCCCGGAAATTCTGACCAAGCTGCGCAAACTTAGAAACCACGGCGGAGAAGCCCGTTATCAGCATGAAATGCCCGGCTTCAACAGCCGGTTGGACCCGATTCAAGCGGCTGCACTGCAAATCAAGCTGCGTTATCTGGAAGAATGGTCGCAAAGGCGGCGGGAAATCGCCGGGTGGTATGACAAGTACTTACAAGATACCGATTCCGTTATTTTGCCGAAAGACAGCAACGCAAGTCATGTTTACCATTTGTATGTTATTAGAATTGACAATGGCAGGCGCGATGAACTGAAGAAACATCTTCAAAAGAAGGGAATTTTGACAGCGGTACAGTACCCTGTGCCGATTCATCTTACACCGGCTTATTCGTCCCTGGCCTATGCGGAAGGCGCCTTCCCTAACAGTGAGAAATTCGCGGGAGAAATTCTCTCCCTTCCGATGCACATCGCACTCTCTGAAGAAGAAACGGCGGCGGTGGCATCTGAAATCAAGTCGTTTTTAAATGTAAATAAGAAGATGTTGGTCTAAGGGGGATCAGGTTCATGCAGGTTACGAAAACAGAAGATGTAATGGAATTTCTGCGCCGGACAATTGCCGGCTTAACCGAAAACCCGCTTCTCGAGCAGCAGCTCAAAGACGATGAGCAGATTCAGGACGCCGGGATGGACTCTATACGAATCATCAACATGGTTGTTCAAATCGAGCTGCAGTACGACGTCGTTTTTGATGATGAGGAGCTCTTGATCGAGAATTTCGCCACCATTAAAGCGATCGCAAGGCAGATTGGACAAAAATTAGGCGTACAGCCGTGAACAAGACCAGACAAGTCCACTGTTTGCTCGACTGCTATGCCTCGATTCTTGAGGAGAAAGAAGTTGATTTCAGACCTCTCTACCTTGGGGCATGGGACGCTTATTTTGAATCAAATGATGAAGGCATTTTCTATCACACGGACGAGGTGGCCGACCCCAAGGATTGGCATAACCGGTTTACGCTGCTTTATGGAGCCCCGATAAGCAATTGGTTTAATTATAATGCCGCTAAAGACCGGAACTTTGCGATATTCACAGACCTTATATTGAGCAAAGAAGCATATGAAACCGTTATTATTATGGTCGATTTGTTTTTTCTTCCATATTCCTATCAATATGGCTCCAAACACTCGCCGCATTTCCTGATTGTGAAGAACAGGCAGGGAACCGAATGGCTGATTAAAGATCCTTACTTCGGGTGGGAGGAAACTATAGCTGACGTGGATATGTACAGCGCATTCGGTTTCATGGAATTCGGAATGGGCCGGGTCATGGATATCCGGGCGATCCGGGATGCCGATAAGCAATTGGTAAGCCATTTGTTTGCGAAAGAGCTGAATCCGTCTCCCGGCAGATTGCTCGTGCAAGTCGAAGGCTATGTCCGGCAGTCCGTAGAGAAGAATGGCGGTTATGCGCCCAGAACGCTGTTTGCTTCGATACAAGATGCAGGCGTAATCGCGAAACGTTACGGCAGTTATGATTACGCCCTTCAGTATTGTAGAGGCAATATTGGTACGGAACTGAACCCGGCGGTATCGGATCTCGTAAAGGGATGGGAAAATCTCATGCTGACAATTGCCCGTTATGGGATTTTGCAAAGAAAAGTCGATCTGCAAGCATTTACAGAAAGGCTGGACCATCTTCACAAATTGGAGCGAGCAGTGAAAGAGGAGCTGAGCCAGGCTTTCACTGTATGGAAGAGCAGACTTTCTCGAAGCGAAACAGGTTCAAGGAACAATGAAGCGGATTATGAAAAGTCGGGAGCTTCTGCAGCAGATCGCGCAGCCAAGTTAACTGCAATTCCGGGTGCGGAAATGAAATGAGGGCGGGCAATGACTCATCAATTAACGGTAACGAAGAGCGGGCACAATATCAACCTGGCATTTATGGAATGCTTCACTTCCTGCGTGCTGACCTATCTTAACATCAACGGAAAAGACTACAGGCGGGTATTATTGGATTATTGGAATTTAAGCTATCAATATAAAACGCTGCTTTCGGGAAAGGATGCCAGGCAGTTGCCTCTCGAGTTTCTGTACGGAATCAAGCTCAAGTTCTTCAAAGGAGATGTGGAATCGCTAAGACGCTGCGTACAGGACGGCAGCAGCGCGATATGTTTAGGCGCGGCATCCAAGCTCCGGTATTTTCCCCGCGAATACCTTGGAATGGAATCTTCCGGCTTTCAGCATTCCATATTGATTTATGGGTGGAATGAAGAGCACCTTGAGTATCTTGTTACCGATCCGATGGTAGATGCGGTCGTTAATATAAGTCCGAAGGAAATCGTGCATGCGTGTGAGGTAAGAGCCGGCCGCCAAGAGCTGCACTATTTTATCCTGGAAGAATCAAACTCCCCCTTCGAGGAGCCCGATCTCGAGTCGTGCCTGGCTTATTGTTCTTACCGCAATCTGTCTTTCTATAAGAACCGGGGGGGTTCGAAGACGGAACCGTTAGCGTCAGTTCCGGATCAAAGCCAGGAGCAGAGAAAGTCAGCTTGGCGGGAGTGGTTCAGCAATCGTCACGGCGGCTATCGGTCGCTGGAAATTTTCGAGGAGGACCTGGTAAAGTCTCAGGAGTGGGCGCCTCCGCGAAGGGCCGACTGGGTCAGCCGCAACACGATGACAATTTCCTCGATAAAACGTATCCGGGCCATGGTGTGGAATGCTTACCGCGAATCGGCTTCCCTTGAGGAATCACAGTACCATGAAGGGCAGCGTCAGATCGATTCCATACTTGCCATGTGGAACGCCGTCAGCTTGCACCTGCTTAAATATAAGAGCGGTCAAATTGTTATTCCTGCCATATCCAAACAGCTCGAGAAGCTAAAACACGCTGAGCTGCAGTTTCTCGAATGGCTCCATTTGGCGGCAGGGAAGGGAGAGTACCATGGACCTGAGCATGGATAAACGGATAAAAGAAATCATTCTGCGCAATACGAGAATACAACCGGCGGAAGACCAAATAGATGCTGAAACGGACCTTGTCAATGACTTGGCCCTTGATTCCATTCTTATAGTCAATCTGTTCGCCGATCTTGAAGAAGAATTCAATATTCAAATCAATGTTCACGAGATCAATACTCCGATTTTAAGCAAGTATCAGCTTTTTAAAGAATACCTGCAGGAACAAACGGCTATATCATATAAATTATAGTCTGCCTGCCGGATAGTGAGGAGGAGGATCAGGTGGTTATTGATTGGCTCTTGGGTAAAATGTCCGGATTTGCTTACCGCCAAGCTATGGTTATCGCCGGCAATTCAGTCAGCTATGGAGACCTGCTGGGATTTTATCGCAGCTGGACCGGTATAATCGGCGATCAGCGAATAAAGCCCGGAGAAGTCATTCTTCTTGAGGGAGATTATTCACCTGAAGTTTGCGGAGCGTTACTGGCGTTCATCGCCAACAATAATGTTATTGTTCCTTTGTCTGCAGCCGTCCGTCATAACCGTGAGGGTCTGATGGAGATTGCACAAGTCGATAAATCGGTACATTTTGAGGGGCGGAATTCTCAGGTCGTCACTAACAGCAGAGCTCCGAAGACGGGACTGCTGAAGGATTTTACGCTGAGCGGCCGGGCGGGAATGATCCTCTTCACGTCCGGTTCCACCGGGGCGCCGAAGGCGATTCTTCATGATTTTGAACCATTCATCGATAGATATAAATACCCGAGGGACACTTTGCGTACGCTCTCGTTCCTTCTTTTCGACCATATCGGAGGGATTAATACCCTGCTCCATACGCTCTCAAACGGCGGTTCGATTATTTGTCCCCCAAACCGGTCGCCTGCGGATATATGCGCTCTAATTGAAAAGCACCAAGTCGAGCTGCTGCCCGCCTCGCCAAGCTTTCTGAATATGCTGCTGATGACGGAAGCTTATAAGTACTACGATATGTCGTCGCTAAAGATCATAACCTATGGCACCGAAGTGATGCCCGATATTACGCTGCGGCTTCTTCACAGCCGATTTCCCGACGTCCAGCTGAGACAAACATACGGATTGTCCGAGCTTGGCATACTTCGCGCGAAGTCTAAGGGGCCCGGCTCTCCCTGGCTGAAGATCGGCGGGGAAGGGGTGGATACCAAAGTTGTCGACGGAGTCCTGCATATCCGTTCCAAGTCGGCGATGCTCGGGTATCTTAACGCTCCGAACCCGTTTGATGATGAAGGGTGGTTCAATACTGAGGACCAAGTAAGCGAGGAAGGGGAGTATATCAGAATATTCGGCCGGCGATCCGAGATCATTAATGTAGGCGGAAGAAAGGTGTACCCTGTCGAAGTCGAACAAGTACTGCTTCAAATGCCGGAGCTTAGGGACGTGACGGTCAAAGGAGAGCCGAATACTATACTGGGCAGCATTGTAACTGCCGTAGTCAATGTGAACAGACCGATGGATTCAAAGGAATTAAAGTCAAGAGTTAAGGACTTTTGCCGGGGAAGGCTGGAGGATTTTCAAATTCCGGTTAAGGTCTATATCGAAGAGGGCGAGCTGTTCTCCGAACGGTATAAGAAATTGCGAAAATAATTTATCCCCGCGCAGACTTTAATACCATTGGGATTGGATGTGTGCAGCTTGAACTATTATTTATGCTCGATTTCTTTCCGCCATGAGCTGGTTTCATTCAGTGAACTTGTCAGCTATGCAGATGAAAGGGGCTTCGCCGGAATCGAATTATGGGGAGTGCATGCGAAGGCTTTGATACGCCGTTATTCACAGGATGTCTCAAGGCTGCTCGATAGTATGGATTCCAGAAGCATTCGAATTTCAATGATCAGCGACTATATTGACATTAGTCGCGGGAACGGCCCGACTCAGGTGCTTACCGGCAAATGGAAGTCCCTTATTGCACTGTCCCATTCGTTTCGTACCGATAAAATTCGAATTTTCGCAGGGAATAAGCCAAGCGCTTCTGCAAGTCCAGGTGACTGGGAACACTGCGTCGGTCGGCTCCGGGAGCTTGCGCAAATATCCTTCGATTATGGTGTTTACCTCGTCATTGAGACCCATCCGGACACTTTCGCAGATACTCTCCAATCTACTTTACGTCTTCTGAAAGATGTGGGACATGCCCATGTGAGGATCAATCTCGATTTTCTGCATTTGTGGGAATCCGGCACCAATCCGCTTGAAGCCTACAATGGTTTAAAGACCTGGACCGTAAATTATCATCTGAAAAATATAGCGGGACGCGAAATGCTTGGCATTTTCGCACCGGGGAACGTATATTCGCCAACCGGCAGCCGGATGGGAATGACGGCACTCTCCGATGGATTAATCGATTATTCGCCGGTTATCGGCCAGCTGGAACGCGATCAATGCCAGCATCCCGTCGCAATTGAGTGGTTTGGCGATCAGCCGCATCTTCATCTGCAGACAGAGCTCTCCTGGCTGAAGGAGAGGAAGTTCCGCAGCGATGTTCACGGTCGTAAATTGTTGGAGGTAAAGGAGAGCTATTTGTGATAAAAACGTATCCAACCGAAGGCATTCTGAGTACCAAGCAAGCTCAATCCATGCTGTCGAAATTGATTTACAGCATCGAGGGAATTTCCGGATGCCGTCTCGATCCGCAGACGCAAGAAATCGTCGTGGAGCTGCTCCCCGTCGCAAAGCTCTTTACAATTGACAAAACGATCGAGGCTTTGATCATGAAGGAGCGGAACAACCGAATTATCGGCAGCCGAACCTATATTGATAACGAATCGGGGTCGGGTGACGGAGACGACGGAGAGATGAAACAAATCAGCGATTTGTTCGCTGACGACGGCTCTGTCAGAAGAGATTTTGCGGTTACGCTGAATCAGCAGATCGATCGCATTCTTGCCGAATTGTCCGTTCGCCATAGTGCCAAGCTGCGCAGCTACCCGTCTATGATTCCGATCCCCGTTCTGCAAAAATGCAGTTATATTTCCGCGTTTCCCCAGAATATTCATTTCGTATCCGAATTTCCGCATTCCCTGCAAGCACTGGAGAAAATCAGGGAAACGGGGGATTATGAAAGCACCGCCCGATTAAGCGCTTATGCACTATCGCCTGCAGTATGCTTTCATTGCTATGCGGAGCTCTCGGAAAGCCGTCTAACCGGTCCGCTCGTTCTAACGGCGCGTGGTACATGCTTCCGTCATGAAGCTTCGTGGAGACTCGGCAAACATCGGCTGAACGAGTTCAGTATGAGGGAAATCGTGCTGTTTGGAGATTCTCAGTTTATCGAAACGAAGCGTAAACAATTTATGGAAGAGGTTTGGATGCTGTTCGAATCGCTTGGCCTCAAAGGCAGAATCGAGACGGCAAGCGATCCGTTCTACTTCTCGGAGGAAAGCGCGAAAGGACAGCTTCAGATCATGGGGAACATGAAATATGAGCTTGTCGTGAATACCGGCGCAACAAGCGGCTCGTTTTCCATTGCGTCCTTCAACAATATGGAAGATTCATTGTGCAGGCCGTTTCATGTGGTTGGCACCGATTATAAACCCATGCATTCGGGCTGCATTGCATTCGGAATTGACCGCTGGGTATATGCTTTGCTCGCCTGTTACGGGAATGATTATAATAATTGGCCCATACGAGTAAAAGAGATTTTGGAGCAGCCTGCCGCGAACAGCTTCATCACCACTATTTAGTTTGTATGCTATAATAGGTTCAAATTATATCGGTGGCCGCCGGAGATTAGCAACTGCGCTAATCTCTTTTTTGCAGAACAGCTGAGAAAGGGGATAGCAGAATGGAACAAATTTTAAAACTGCCGTTTAAACTGGAAATTGACAAGGATCTGGTCCTTCACGGGGACGTCACTATGCTTGATCATGACCGGGAAAAGCCTGTAGTTATGCTGGTTCACGGCTTTAAAGGGTTCAAGGATTGGGGATTCTTTCCTTACCTTTCTGAGCAACTGGCTCTCAGAGGATATGCAGCTATATCGTTTAATTTCTCATGCAGCGGTGTCGGGCAACGGGACTTTGACGAATTGGTCAAGTTCGGGAAGAACACATATTCCCGCGAGCAGGCGGATCTTCACTTTCTGATGTCTCAATTGCGCGCTGGCGAGCTGCCTTTATCAGGCCGGTTCGACCGCGAACGAATAGCTCTGCTTGGCCACAGCAGGGGAGGGGGAAACAGCATTCTGTATGCGTCCGAACATCCGGAATTCAAAGCTGTCGTTACCTGGAACGGTATAGCCGATGCGGATTTGTTTGATGAGACGTTCCGCAAGGAAGTGATTAGTAGTGGAGTAGGCTATGTGACGAATGCCAGAACTAAACAGGAGATGCCGATTGAATCGTCATTCTTCGAGGATTTGGACTTTAATGCGGAGCGGTTCAACATCATTGATGCGATAGCGAAGCTGCCGATTCCCGTACTGACCGTGCAGGGAGACCGAGATTCAGAACGTCTCGTGAAGGGGCATGAAAGGCTTCGGGAGGCTTCTCCCAATCAAGAGCACTTCGTCATCAGCGGGGCAAATCATACTTTCGGAACGGTTCATCCATTCATTGGCCCAACTGATCATTTGAATTCGGCGATAGAACTTACAGTTAACTTCCTGAATAAGCATGTTCTGAAGGGATATTAATTAACGGCTGCAGCCCGGTGAAATCCAGGAGGCAGCCGTTTGTGTTCTTGTCTTAAGCAGATCTATACCAAGGTTTTGATCGATTCCGGCATAAAAGCAGCCAATTCATCGGTTCGGCCTTCTTGAATTTTTCTAGCCCATTCGGGGTCATTGAGAAGGGCCCGTCCTACCGCAACCAAATCGAACTCGCCTTTCTCGAATCTATCGATCAAACCATCGAGATTAACTGTATTTGAACCTCCGCCTCCCTTAAATAGACTCGTAAATTCGGCATCAAGTCCGACGGAGCCTACCGTAATTGTGGGCTTACCCGTGAGCTTCTTGGTCCACCCCGCAAGATTCAGATCGGAGCCTTCAAACTCAGGCTCCCAGAAACGCCTGGTTGAACAGTGAAATACATCAACGCCGGCCTCGGCAAGCGGAGCGAGGAACAGGGACAGCTCTTCAGGCGTTTCAACCAATTTAGCCGTGTAATCGGTCCCCTTCCACTGCGAAAACCGGAAGACGATTGGGAAATCCGGACCCACTGCCTGCCTGCAGGCCTGTATGATTTCCACCGCGAAACGGGTGCGTTCGACGATACCGCCTCCATAACGATCTGTTCGGCGGTTCGTTTTGTCCCAGAAAAATTGGTCGATCAAGTAACCGTGAGCGCCGTGAAGTTCAATCCCGTCAAAGCCGATTCGCTTGGCGTCGGCTGCAGCCCGAGCGTAAGCATCGACAAGATGGGTTATTTCCTGTTCGGTTAAAGGCTCCGAGACCTTATCGCCCAACGGGTCAAGGCCGGAAGGACCGACGGGAAGCGAGCCTGGATTCGGTAAACTGCCGATCTTGCGGGTCGTACCTACATGCCACAGCTGCGGGATAATTTTACCGCCGGCCTCATGAACGGCAGCAGCAACCTGTTCCCAACCGCTCAGCGCGTCCTTGCCGTGGAAATTCGGCCAATTCGGGTTGGCTCCGGCAGCCGGATGATCAATCAGCGTTCCCTCGGTAATGATCAGGCCTACGCCATTCTCCGCCCTGCGGCGGTAATAATCGGCTACATCCTGGCCCGGAACTCCGTTCGGAGAGAAGCCGCGGGTCATAGGCGCCATCACAATGCGGCTCTCCAATTTCATGCTTCCCAATTCAAAAGGTTCAAACAAAGAGAGTACCGCCGATTCATGCTTTGAAGAATTTTCATTTTTCATAGGCTATCTACCTCCTGAAGGTAAGTGAGATGGGTCCATCAGTGTGTTCATAAGTGAAGTATAAGGTTGAACTCTATTCTATCATTCTCGCATATTCTGATAAGTTTTCAAAATGTTAGCCTCCTTCACAGGTGAAGACTGTCGGTATTACATGGCGCAAAATTGACGTATACAGATAAAAAGTGACGGATTATTATAAAGTAAATCGCTTACCTGCCTGAAGCTTGAAAGGGGGCTGGGCACGCTAGTCCATGGTATATGCTGTTTGTCGGCGAAGCGTTAGTCTTTCAACCAATTCGTGAAGAAAGTGTGGTGAAGGTTATGCTTTACTACTGTCTAATGCATGAGTAAACCGTCCCCATCAGTGGCAACTGTTGGGGATTATTTACATATAAGGAGGCGAAAAGAAATGTATTCCTTGCTCATTGTCGATGATGAAAAATGGGTTCGCCAGGGATTGCGCTCCTCTGTGGATTGGCTCTCCGAAGGTATTAAAGTATTGGGTGATGCGGAAGACGGCGAGCAAGCATTAAAGATGATCGAGGAAGAAACGCCCGATATTATCATCACGGACATTCGAATGCCGGGAATGGACGGCATGGATCTGCTCGAGTGGATCCAAACGCGTAATCTTCATACGAAAGTCATCATGATAAGCGGATACAGCGATTTCAGCTATGCGCATAAGGCTCTCAGGTATGGCGCCTGCGATTATGTGTTAAAACCTATCGAGGAGACTCTATTACTTGCCAGCGTGCGCAAATGTGTGGAGAGGCTCGGAAACGAGAACATCAAGCATCGCCAAATCGAGCAGATGTCGCACAGGATCAGGGAAAGCTTGCCGCTTGCTCGCCAGCTTTATCTCGAAAAGCTGTTATCTGGGGATAAGTCTTCCATTGGAACTATAGAGACGATGTGGGAAGCATTGAATATCGACCTTAACCCCGCCCGATTGAAGGTCATTTGCATACAGGTTTACCATTGGGGCTCCGTAATAAAAGAACCGAAGGACCGTTCTATAATCCGTTATGCGCTTAGTAATATTGCTCAGGAATTGAGCCTTCAAGCCGGGAAGTCGCTGGCATGCCCCCTGGACAAATTCGACTGCGTGGATGCGGTCGTCATTTACTCCCCTTCATCCCAAGCGGATATTGAGAATGATATCTTGTTAACCGATTTCCTGAATAAATTGATCGAATCGGCCCGGCTCTACTTGGGAATTGGCATTAATATCGGCATAAGCAGGGAAAGAACAGGAACTATGCTCCCGAAGTCATTTCAAGAAGCGATTTGGTCCGGCGGGTATGCCTTTTATTTCGGTTACGGCAAAGCTTACGATGCCTCCAAGCTGCCGGCAGCATCCGACGACTCCCGCCTGCAGCGGCCATATCAAGGACCGGCAGGCTGGAGCGTCCGGTTCGTACAGGCGATCAAGGCTGCCAAGGAAGACACTCTGCGGGAAGTAGTCGAGGAGCTCATCAGGCATATGGCGGAGAGCAGTGATTCCTATCAGCCTCTTGTTCTGCGTGAAGGATTGATAGCATTGCTGGATGAGGCGGCATTGAGGGTGAAGGAAAGCTATCTGACCGTACCGGACTCCAATGATGCGATGCGCACACGATTATCCATTCCATATTGTTCCCTGGCTCAGCTCCAAGAAGAGCTTATGGCTGTGCTGCTTCCATTCCGGCAGGCATACTGCAGCCTTGGCAACCGCAAGAGAGTAATCGAACTGGCGCTTACCTATATCGAAGCTCATTACTCCGAAGGGATTTCGATGAACACGGTTGCCGAACACCTCTACATTAACCCTTCTTATTTCAGCAAAATCTTCCACGAGGAAATGAATGTAACGTTCAGCAAATATCTGCTGTGGCTTCGGCTGAAAAAAGCAAAGAAGCTGTTGAACGAAACGAATTTGAAAATATACGAAATCGCCGAGCAGGTCGGATACAACGATTTTCGGCATTTTGCCAAAATGTTCAAGGAACAGGAAGGCATGACGCCCGCTCAATACAGGAATTCAGGCATCCAATAACATAGTGGGGGAGATTTAATGGAGATGAAATCCTATTTCAAGCTGTCCTCATTAGGCTTTAAGCTCTTCGCCCTCTATTTTGTCAGTATGTCCATCTCGCTGATTATCATGGGATATTTCTCCTACGAGAAATCCAAGGAAATCATCCGTACCAAAGTCTCGCTGTCAGCACTGCAAACGATCGATCAGGCAAACAGGCACCTTGATCTGCTTTTGGAGGATTACGCCAACCGGTCGAACCTTGTTTTCGGCTATAAGAACATACAGAAAGGAATTCTCGGGGATTTCCAGGACACTTATGAGCAAGGGAGCAATATGAAACAAATCATGAGCTTTATGTCCAATCTCGTCAATGTCAAGAACGACATGCTGAATATTTACATTTTGGGGGAGTATGCGGCTTCTTACCGCTATTCGAATAATGGATTTGCGGAGCTTCCGCCAGCTACCCAAAGCCAGCGTTCACAAGCCTGGTATAAAGAAATTGAGCAGGCGGGCGGACAAATTGTCTGGTATGGCATTCGGCCGTCCTTTATTCAGCAGATGAACGAAACCGGCAATGGGCAGGTGTTCATGCTTGGGAGGGCAATCAAAGACCTGGACGGGAGAAACGATATAATCGGGGTGCTCATTATGGAGTTCGACCCGGTGACAATTCAAAGCTTCTTATCGGACATCGATTTTCAAGTGAATGGCAGCACGCTTCTGGTCGATTCCGGGAATGCCGTCGTCTCGGATTTCAATCAACGTAACCAATTTCGTTCAAGCTTGACGCTTCCGGATCAGGCACACGGAGTACTGCACAACATGCTCGGCGGAAAAGAGATGCTCACGGTGTTCGACCGGTCGCGAGTGAACGATTGGAAGCTCGTGGGCATGGCGCCGGTCAAAGAGCTTGTGAAGGACAGCGGGGAAATCGGATTATACACCCTCTACCTGGTGCTTGGTTTTATGGCGGTATCGATACTGCTTGCTCTGATCGTCGCTAGACAAATGTACAAGCCTGTGAAGATGCTGCTCCAGTCCATGCGCAGAGTAAGGGAAGGAGACTTCGAGGTGCAGATTAGTGAAGGGAGGAAGGATGAATTCGGCATCCTCTTTCTGGGCTTCAATGTCATGGTATCCAGGATCAAGAGCCTTATAGATGAAGTGTATATTCAAAAGTTATTGAAGAAAGAAACGCAATTAAAGATGATGTCCTCCCAAATCAACGCGCATTTTCTTTACAATACGCTGGATTCGATTCACTGGATTTCGCGTATCTACAAGGCGGATGAAATCAGCACCATGATATTCGGTCTGTCGAAATATTTGCGCATCAGTTTAAGCGAAGGCAAAGAGTTTGTGACGGTTAAAGAAGTTTCCGAACTGCTGGAGAGCTATCTGCAAATTCAAAAGGTCCGCTACCAGGATAAGTTCACCGTTCATATGGAAATCGATCCGTCGCTGCATTATGACAGAGTACTCAAATATATTTTTCAGCCGCTGGTTGAGAACGCCATTTACCACGGAATTGAGAAGAAGAAAGAGAAGGGACGGCTGGATATCGTATGGAGGAGAAAAGGCAGCGCTGCCTCCTGCTTCGAGATTACGGATGACGGAATCGGCATTCATCCCGGTAAGCTGGAAGAGATCCGGGAGGTATTGGAAAACGAAGAAATGCTGGGCGAACATAACTTCGCACTCAAGAATATCAACAGTCAAATTAAATTGGCTTACGGCAAAGAATACGGTTTGACGATAGAAAGCGAATACGGACGCAGCACCAAGGTATCGCTTACTATCCCGTTAAAGTGAGTGAAAGAAACAAAAATAAGCCACAAAATACAAAAGGAGCCGCATTTCCGGAAGGTTTGTAAGCGGATACAATGAGGTTGTAACCGAAAGCAAGATTAAGAAGGAGGCTGGAAAATGGTCATCGTTCATAGAAACAAGAAGTCAGGAAAGCGGGTCGGAAGGCTTCTCCCGGTAACTTTTGTGTTATGTCTTGTCATCGCCATGGCGGTTACGGGCTGCTCGAAGAGCGGCACAGCCGGTACAGGCGGCAATGCAGGCTCGGGCACGGGCACGGGCTCGGGATCGGATGCGGACGCGAAGGTGACAACCATTGATTTCTGGTTCCCGTGGGCCGGCGATTATCAGAGGGACTTCAAAAAATATGTTGTCGATGAATTTGAGAAAAAGCATCCGGAGATCAAGGTGAAAATGACGTTTGTCGAGACCTCCGGTTCCACCCAGGCCTCGGACAAACTGCTGACCGCGATTGCGGGCGGTAATCCGCCCGATGTCGCTCTATTCGACCGTTTCCTGATCGGCTCGTGGGCGGACAAGGGTTCCCTGGAAGACTTGACCCCTTACATCGAAGCTTCGGGGATCTCGCCGAATGATTATTACGCGCCGATCTGGAAAGAAGCGGTATATAAGGATAAAGTATACGCGCTTCCCTGGGCTACCGACACCCGTGCTCTCTACTACAACAAAGATTTGATGAAAGCGGCGGGACTAGATCCGGACTCGCCTCCGAAGACGATTCAGGAGCTGGATCAAATGGCCGAGAAGATGTTCAAGAAAGGCAAGAACGGCAAATATGAATCGGTGGGCTTCATTCCGTGGATGAACCAGGGCTTCCTCTACACTCAAGCCTGGAACTGGGGAGGCAAGTGGGAGGACGCGAACGGAAACCTGACGCCTAACGACCCGCAAAATGTGAAGGCGCTGGATTGGATGGCCGGTTACGCGAAGAAGTATGATGTGGCAACCCTGACCAGCTTCTCCGATGCGGTCGGTCAAACCGGTATGAACCCGTTCTGGACAGGTGAGGTTGGCTTCGTAATGGACGGAAACTGGATCCTGAACGACTTGAAGAAGTATGATATCAAGTTTAACTGGGGCGTCACGTATATGCCGCCCGCCGAAGGGTATCAACCGACTACATGGGCCGGCGGATGGTCCTACATTATTCCAAAAGGCTCAAAGAAGGTGGATGCTGCATGGGAGTTCGTTAAATTCGTTGCTGGCAAAGAGGGAACTATGCTGTGGGCAAAACGTCCGACTGCAGGCAACGATATAACGGCGATGCCTTCCGTTAACGACGAACTGAAGCTGCAGGATATTCCGAACCTGAAGATTTTCATCGACGGGGTGAAAACAGGTCATACAAGGCCGGTTACACCGGTAGGCTCCTTCCTCTGGAATGAGACGATGAGGGTGCAGGATTTGGCCATACACGGTAAAGGAACCGGTCAGCAGCTGCTTGATGAAGTCAAGAAGAATGTCGACAACGAGCTGGCCAAGCTGAACAGCAAATAAATAATGCATACTGCTCCTCGCGGAGAAAAGGGCAGTCTCGACTGCCCTTTCTTCAAACTTGATGCGCCGCCTAGACACAAGAACCAAGCGCGTTTATACTCGCGCACTTTCACATACAGCCGAAGGAGGTTTTGAAAGTGGCTGCAATCGAAACGTCCTTAAACGAGGATACGTCAACCGCAATCCAGCTGCGGCGGGGAAAGACCCGGTTTGAGAGGAAAATCAGCCTTTTCGGTATGATTTTTGCCCTTCCATGGATTCTTGGTTTGATCCTCTTCAACGTCTATCCGCTGTTCATGTCGGCTTATTACAGCTTCACGAGTTACAGCATTCTGGAGAAGGGTTCCTGGGTGGGATTGCAAAACTACCAAACGCTCTTCAAAGATGAAGTTTTCTGGATCAGTATTTACAATACTTTATATTTCACCTTTATCTATGTTCCGCTCAGCATCGTGTTCGGCGTTAGTCTTGCACTGCTGCTTAATATGAAAATCCGCGGACAAGGTTTTTACAGGACTTTGTTTTTTATCCCGAGCCTCGTGCCGCCGGTTGCAACGACCATTATTTGGATGTGGCTGCTGAATCCGCAGTATGGACTCGTAAACTATTGGCTCGGTGAACTCGGTATCAGTGGGCCTGCCTGGATCGGAAGCGAAGCGTGGTCCAAGCCGTCGCTTATTCTGATGAGCTTGTGGGGCACCGGACAGGCGGTTGTTATATATTTGGCGGGGCTTCAGGATATTCCCCAGGACTACTATGACGCTTCCCATGTGGACGGCGCAAATACATGGCAGCGAGTGCGGCATATTACGCTCCCCCTCTTAACACCGGTTATTTTCTTCAATTTGATAATGGGGACGATAGGAGCGCTGCAGAACTTCGTACTGCCCTTCACGCTCACGAACGGTCAGGGTACGCCGGCTAACTCGATGATGTTTTATGTGATGTACCTGTATACAAACGGGTTCAGTTACTTGAAGATGGGCTATGCTTCCGCAATGGCTTGGATTCTCTTCCTGCTTGTGGTCGTTCTAACCGCCGTAATCTTCCTTTCGCAGAAACGCTGGGTTCATTATCAAGGAAAGGAATAGGAGGATAATAACATGGATGGAAGCCAATCAGCGGGCAGAATGCAAAAAATGTCCGCGCACTTTTTTCTGATTATCGTCGGTGCCTTTTTCCTATCTCCTTTCTTATGGATGCTGTCCACTTCGCTTAAAGCGAACAATGAGTTGTTCGTATGGCCGCCCAAATGGATACCGGACGTCATGCATTGGAGCAATTATCCGGACGCAATCAATTATATTCCTTTCTTTATGTATCTCTACAACACTCTGGCAATTGCCGGACTCGCAACGCTTGGGGTACTGTTCTCCTGCCCTCTTGTCGCATACAGTCTCGCAAGGGTTCCATGGAAGGGGGCAAAGCCGCTGTTCGCGGTGACTCTTATGGTTATGATGATGCCCTACCAAGTGACCATGATTCCCATCTTCATCGCCTTCAAAAATTTCGGCTGGGTCGGCACGAATATTCCGCTCTGGCTTCCTGCTTTTTTCGGAGCGCCGTTCTTTATTTTTCTGCTGCGCCAATTTTTCATGGGCTTGCCGAAGGAGCTTGAAGACGCAGCGCGGATCGACGGTGCTGCCGAGCTGAGAATTTATTGGCAGATCATGCTTCCATTATGCAAGCCGGCATTGCTGACAATAGCGTTGTTCCAATTTATGGGCAGCTGGACGGACTATCAAGGACCGCTCATTTATTTGTCGGAGGAGTCTCAGTATACGTTGATGCTCGGCATGCAGGCGTTCAAATCCCAGCATGGAGCAGAGTGGCAGATGATGATGGCCACCCTTGTTATGATTACGCTGCCGATTATTATCATATATTTCTTAGTGCAGAAAGCTTTTATACGGGGAATCACATTCTCCGGAATCAAATAATAGGAGGCGGATGCTTGATGAGTAAAATTCGCATCGGAATGGTCGGTACAGGAGGCATCGCCCGGCTGCATGCCCGTCAGCTGCTGGAATTGCCCGAAGTGGACCTTACAGCATACGCCGATACAAGCGAAGAGAACAGACAATTGTTCGCTGAAAAATTCAGCCTGAGGGATGCAGTCCCGTTCTCGAATTACAGCGAGATGCTGGATCAGTCCGAGTTGGACGCGGTAGTCATCTGCTCCCCGCATTCCCTGCATTTCCAGCAAGCGGTGGATGTGTTGGGCAAAGGGCTTCATGTCCTCATCGAAAAACCGATGACCTGCTCTTCCGCCGAGGCCGAGGCGCTTATTCAAATTGCGAATAACGCCGGCAAGGTCATGCAGGTATCGTACCAGCGACATTTTCAACCGGAATTTCTATATATCCGGGATGTGATTGCCAGAGGAGAAATCGGCCAACTTACCTCCATTACGGCTTCCTTGTATCAAGAGTGGAGACAGGGGACGCCGGGTTCATGGCGGCAGGACCCGACATTGTCAGGGGGCGGCTTCCTGATGGATTCAGGAAGTCATATCATCGATGTGCTCTTGTGGACGACGGGCCTTACCCCGCTTGAGGTCAAGCCGCAGCTGCATATGCACGGAGCACCCGTTGAGATCGACACCTTCACTTCGATCCGGTTTGCCGAGGGAGCAGTCGCCGGTTTGAATCTGATCGGCTTCGCTCCTTGCTGGCATGAAACCTATATTTTCTGCGGCGAGAACGGCGGAATCTTCTATGAGAACGGACAGATAACGCTGCGCAGACTGCGTCAAGAACCTGTCACACCGGTACTTCCCAAGCAAACGACCAATCAGGATAAAAGCTTTATCGATGCGATTCTCGGACGGCACGAGGTGCTCGTTCCCGGTGAGTTTGCGCTCAAAGTCGTCAAGCTGTCGGAAATGATTTACCGGGCGGCCGATTATGCACCCGGTTCCATTGTCCTGTTGGAAGGTGAGCAAACGGCATGAAGATTGGGAAGCGGATACCGCCGAAAATGGGCGGGGAAGGAATCCATCAAGGTCGCGGTTCGACTGGACCGTACTGGCTATCAAGGGGCGATCAGCATTGAGCTTGAGGATCATCAGTTCTTGGAAACATTGGAAGCGTAAAGGCGGGGAATCTCGAAAGCGTAGCAGCATTTGACGAAGTACTTTCAATAACAATGGTTGTATAAATATGGTACATTAGCATCATATTAACTTCATCAACTTAAGAGGAGGAGCGGTATGCCTGACCTTCATGATGAAGTGGATTCAGATGTGAATGAAGACCCGAAACGCGAGATAATGCTGGACCGTTCGTTGGATGATTTCATGAACATGACCAGGGAGCAGGTACGAAGAAAGCATGACATAACGAATGTGCCGCTGGATTCGGTGTTCGAGGCCGCCGAGATGGATGAGGAATGAAAAGTGAATGATGAAGTACAAATAAGCCTTTGTCTCTTTTGAAAGAAAGAGATACAAAGGCTTATTCTCTGCTTGAGTAATGTGCTACTTGTCCAGATCAGGGTAAATACGATCGGCATGCTCGTACCGCAAAGCCTCGGAAGCTACCGTAGGTTCATCGTGAGGCTTCGAATGAGCTTTTTTCTCCGATCTTAGTGGAAGTCGATTCTCATTGATTTCTTCCGCAGAAGGAGACGGTAAATCGTTTAAATTGTCGTTACCGGATGTCACAGGTTTCACACACTTCCTTCCCACAATTACACAATTATAATGTGTCCGCTTCGGGGGGGACTTATGCCGCCGCACTTCAGTTTACTTGAACACATTGGTATTTTACTGTATAGTTGGTTTAGATATTGATCGATTATTGTTTTTGGAGGAGCCTGTCACCAAGGGTTCACTATGCTTATTTTTATGCATAGCGGGTTATTGGTACGACAGGCTTCTTTTTGTAGTTTTTGCCGGTTATAAAGACAATCAGAATGAGAAAAGGTGGAGAAGTATGCTTGTATTCCAATTAGCCATCATATTAATTGCTTCAAAAATTGCCGGAGATATCAGTGTCAGACTGGGTCAACCTTCCGTTCTGGGCAAGCTGCTCATTGGTATTGTACTGGGACCTTCGATTCTAGGTATTATAAGCAACACGGAAATTCTTCAAGAATTAAGTCAAATCGGTGTAATCCTATTAATGTTTATTGCTGGCTTAGAGACAGATACAAAGGAATTTAAGCGAACAGGGAAGGCTTCAACCTATGTAGGAATCGCAGGGATTATCGCCCCCTTCGGTCTGGGATATTTAGCCGGAGCAATGATAGGTCTGCCTCCAATCGAGTCCGTATTCCTCGGGCTGCTGCTTTCAGCTACAAGTGTCAGCATCTCGGTTCAAGCCCTGAAAGAGATGGGCAAGCTAAAATCAAAAGAGGGCACCACTATATTAGGAGCTGCCGTCATCGATGATATTCTTGTCATAATCGCACTGGCATTTGTCATGAGTTTTGCAGGCGGAGATGTGAATTTGGGAATTGTCGTGCTGAAGAAATTCTTATTCTTTGCTGCAGCAGGTCTTCTTGCCTGGAAGGCGGTTCCTTGGCTGTTGAAAAAATTCGCGCCGCTGCGCATCACAGAGTCGGTCATTTCAGCAGCCCTTATTATTTGTTTCATTTATGCCTATTTAGCCGAATATGCAGGTGTTGCAGCCATTATTGGGGCTTATATCGCCGGAGTCGCAATTAGTCTTACTGCATATAAACATGAGGTTTTTGAAAAGGTGGAAACGATAAGCTATTCGATCTTCGTTCCCGTGTTCTTTACATCGATCGGTGTAAGTGCTGAATTTACGGGCATCTCTGAAAACCTGCTGTTAATTACCTGGTTAACGATATTAGCCGTTCTTTCAAAACTCATTGGCTCTGCTCTGGGAGCAAGGTTGGCCGGGTTTAAATGGATGAGCTCATTCGGAATAGGAGCAGCTATGGTATCTCGCGGTGAAGTGGCTCTAATTATTGCGGCAATCGGGCTGGAAGCAAGTCTCCTTAGTAAAGAAATGTTCGCGGTTATTGTTGTGGTCGTATTGATTACTACGATTGTCACTCCACCCATGATGAAAATATTTTTTAATAGATCGGTTTAATGGAAATCTAGTAAAGCACCCTCCAAAGATAAAAGGTGGCATAAGATTCCCAATTTATCCACTTTGCAGAGAGGTGCAATATCTCTTCTTTCGTCGGTTTGCTTTCGCTGCCTGAAAGATGCTTGATTGCGTTATGCAGACCGACATCGTCGATAGGGAAGGCCGAAGGGATTCTCAGACAGCGCATTAGAACATAGTTTGCCGTCCACGGCCCGATTCCGCGGATTTTCACGAGCATCTTTTCCGCTTTTTTATAATCCCGTTCAGCAAGCAGGAGCTCCTTGGTCAGCTTACCTTGGGCGATGAGCCTGGCGGTATCGATGAGATACTCGCATTTCTTAACCGTCATGCGCAGGCCGCTCAGGTCTTCAACCGTCAATGCTGCGATATCCCCGGGGGCGGGGAAGATCCAGTAAAGTTCCCCATCGCATTCGACGCGGCGGCCAAAGCTTTCCACGAGCCGTCTTTTCAATGTAAAGGCATAGGTAAGGTTTATTTGCTGTCCGATGATTCCCCAGCAGATCGCCTCGAATAAATCGGGGATGCCGATATTACGCAGTCCATTGAACCGGCTCACCACTCTGCCAAGCAGCTCGTCGGTACCAGCAAGATTGTAAAATGGCAGTAAGTCCGTATCCAAATCAAACCAATCCCTTACATAACGGGCCACTGCCGCTCGAACCCATTTGCGTGAAGGGGCCGTCTCTCCCAAAAAACGTATCACGATCCCGCTGCCGTCATCGCCGCTGACTTCCACTACGGGCGTTTCATCTTCGATCGATAAGGCTTTGCAGACCCGCCCGCCCTTAATATGGAACAGGCATTCGTTCTGGGCGTCGGCCAAGTACCGCAGGTTTTCGGCAAAGCTGAATTCTCTTGGAACCAATAATCTCAGCTGCAGCTTATGATCCTCCCAGGAGCCGTGAGGGAGGGCGGAACAGCAGTTTTTGCATGGCCGGTAGCCTGCTGATTCCGCTTCCGCCCGCGACTCAAACCGGATTACATTCTCAGGCTTAGGTTGTCCCGAACACCAAGGGAAACAATAAATCTTCATCGTCGTAACACCTGTAAAATAAGGAGCATCCCACTCTGGACAGCCTTTTTTATTCACCATATAAATCCTCCATTCATCCCCACAGTTCATCTATAGTTTTATCATAAATCAGCGGCAAATAATTTCGATATCTTGCTATTACATTCCGATTGCGTACATTAGTGAATAAATAGCGGGTATACTGTGGTTGGAGGTGAAGCAAATGACGGAAAGTGAACGGTTTACCGATGAACGTTGGCAAGCGATTATTCGAAACGACGCCTCGTACGACGGCAAGTTTCTATACGCGGTCAAAACTACCGGTATTTTTTGCAGACCGTCCTGCAAGTCCAGAGCGCCCAAAAGGGAAAACGTACGCATATTTCAAAGTGCCGATCAAGCGGTTTCAGCCGATTACCGACCGTGCAAACGGTGCAGGCCGACCGGTTTGAAGCTGCCTGATATGGAATGGGCGGCACAGATCGCCAAATTCATTGAATTAAACTTCAGCGAAACGATTACACTTGCAACCTTGGCCGATATGTGTCACGGAAGCCCTTATCATTTGCACCGTACTTTCAAGAGGGTCAAGGGAATAACGCCGTTGGAATATGTTCAGCAAACGAGAATGGCCAAAGCTATGGAGTATCTGGAACGGTCGGATAAATCGATTGCCGAAATCGCATTGTCCGTAGGCATGCCGAATACACCTTATTTCATAACCCTGTTCAAGAAAATTAACGGACATACGCCTGCAGAGTACCGTCAGTTAATAAGGAATAAATCGATTAAGGGGGTTCTGAACCATGCATCCAAATACTGATCCGCAGATCTATTGGACATTGCTGAATCATGAGGATTGGAATATGTACATTGCGGCAACGTCCAGTGGGCTCTGTTACATTGGATCTCAGAGTAAATCGTTTGACGAATTGGCCAAATGGGTTGAAAGCCGGTTTCCGGGGACAGTCCTGGCCCGGAACGATGAAATTCTGCAGCCTTATAAGGCGGAATTAATCGAGTATTTACAAGGAAAACTCACTTGCTTCACCATTTCCGTCGATTTCCGCGGAACGCCGTTCCAGCTCGCGGTGTGGAATGCTCTTTGCCAGATACCATATGGGCAAACCCGGTCGTATTCGGACATTGCCGGTCATATCCGAAAACCGGCTGCGGTACGTGCTGTTGGAGCTGCTATCGGAGCAAATCCGCTTTTAATCACAGTACCATGCCACCGGGTAATCGGTAAGAATGGTGCGCTCACCGGCTATCGCGGAGGATTGGAAATGAAAACCCGGCTTCTGACGCTCGAGAAGGAAAGCTCGGTGTTTGAAGGGAGTATTCTTCATGCCTGATCGTCTCCGGGATCTTATATTGGGCTTGGATTGGAATACGCTTCAGCGGAAGTTGGACGAGCAGGGGTATGCCGAGATTCCTTCTTTATTGAATAAAGAGCAGTGCGAGGAACTTATTGACACTTACGGACAGGAGCTTGACTACACGGGAGGCGAATTTCTTCTCGTAGAGCAGCGGCCGCGAGCGCAGAGCAGGGGCCATGTGATTACTTTGGAACAAGGTGCCGGTCTAATCTTCCCGACTAATCACCGCCCTGTTCCGGGGACTCGGGGTTATTATAAGACCACGCTTCGGCATGGTGTCAGTACGGTCACTTCGGGAACGAGATATAGTTTGGGTATTATTTTCCACGATGCAAAATGAGCGAATAGTCGTAAGTCGGGCTTGTTGAGGTGAGGTACTGTTTAATTAATTTGAGTATGGGGGAAACATACATGAAAGCTATTAAACTTCGGCCATTCATCCCGTCAGGCGAGGATTATTCTCTTGCGCAGAGCTTTTTCGAAGAACTTGGCTTTAAGAAATTGTACTCCGACAATGGAGTGAGTATCTTTCAAATGGGGGAACTGGAGTTTTTTCTTCAGAACTTCCATAATCAGGAGTTCCAGAACAATTTCATGATAGATCTGCTTGTAGAGGATCTTGACGACTGGTGGATGCATATTCAGGCAGCTGAGCTTGAGAAGAAATATCCCATTAAACTGAAAGAGCCGGACTTATACCCGTGGGGAAAGCGTGAAATCCACTTAATAGATCCAGCCGGTGTTTGTTGGCATATTTCGCAGAAGCAATCTTGACCCAATCAACGCTCTCACCGTAAAGACAGCAGAAGGTGAAATCTCTATTTCTCACAAAGCTGTAAAGTTTAAAAGTGTCCTTCAGCTGCCGTTTAGGCAGCTTTTTGATTTTCAAGGCCGCATATCCTCTTGAGCTCCCGAATGAGTTAGCTATTAGCCCAAGATAAATGCGCTCGGCACCTGGCCTTTGAAATTACAAAAGATTTGGTAAAATCCATTCCATCGATTAGAAATATGTGGTATTATTAATGCGAACTGTTGTTCTGTATTGATGCAAGGCACCGCATTGAAGGAAGGTGTGAAAAATGGCTGATCGGTATTCGGAAATAAACGAGGTGATCTCATATATCCATCAAAATATTTTCGAACCGCTTCCCCTTTCCCGATTAGCTGCCTACATATCTTACAGTCCGTACCATTTTGCGCGTATTTTCAAAGAAAAAGTCGGCCTGCCGCCACTTTATTATGTTTCTTCTCTTCGGCTGCAGAAGGCAAAAGATTTGCTGCTGCAGACGAATTTAAGTGTCCGCGATATCGGATTGGAAATCGGCCAACAGAGTCTGGGGACCTTTACTACCCGATTCACCGAGCGGGTAGGAGTAACGCCATCCGACTTTCGCAACTCGGCTCTGCAGGCGGATATCCGTTTGCGGTCTTTGCAGGAACTTAACGGTTGGCGAACGTCGTTTCCTTCCCTAAACCGGCACTCAAGAGTAGAAGGAACAATCCAGTCGACGATTCCTTTCGAGGGAATCATCCTAATCGGTCTGTTTGCCAAACCGATTCCTGAGGGACTCCCCCTGCACGGAACGCTTGTTCCATCGGTAGGGGAATTCTGCATTACCGATGTCAAACCGGGCATATATTACCTGATGGCTACGTCGGTTCCCTGGGGGATGAAGGCCATAGATTTCCTGCTTCCGCACACAATCTTGCGCTTTCGTTCGCTCGAGCCGATTATCGTGGAACCTAATTCTCCCGTACCGCAACAGCAAGTAAGACTGAATGTTCCTCAGCCGGATGATCCTCCGATTCTGGTCTCCCTCTCCCTGCTGATGGACAATTTCATCAATCAGGTACTTCAATACAGCAATCGATAAGAAATGGCACCGCATGATCCATGCTAGAATAGGGGAGGTTGAACATCCGAGTAGGGGATCAACCAAATTTCACCGAGAATGGAGAAGATTTATAAATGAGAGAAGTGGAGAATAATACTATATCTGTTTCAGACTTTTCCGAGATTAAGAAAAGTGTGCCGTGGATTTATTTCGTTATCTTCTTTGCCGTTCTGAACGAATCGGTATTTAATGTGTCTACACCGGATATCGCCGAGCAGTTCAATCTGGAAGCTTCCGGAGTCAGCTGGGTGGTGACGATCTTTTTTATTGTCTTCGGCATGGGGATGGTCATCTTCGGCAAGCTTTCCGATATGCACAGTATCAAAAAATTGATAACGATCGGAATATTGCTTTACAGCCTTGGATCAATTTTTGGCTTTGTGCTTCAATCCTGGTATCCGGCTGTCATCATGTCCAGGGCCATTCAAGGGGCCGGAGGGTCCGCAATCCCTGCACTGATCTTTATCATGGTAGCCCGGTTCTTTACTGTGAAAGAACGGGGGAAGATGTTCGGAATCATAACGTCCACCGTCTCTTTCGCGGTTGGAATTGGTCCGGTACTCGGCGGATATATCGCTGGATCGTTCCACTGGTCATATTTATTTCTCGTTCCGCTGCCGGTACTCCTCGCTATTCCTTTTTTTCAAAAGTATTTGCCTAAGGAGCAGCCCGGTAAAGGTAAGCTTGATGTTCTTGGCGCAGTACTGCTCGGCATCGTAGTAACGATGGTAATCTTATTTACAACTCAAGTGAGCCTGGTTTATTTGATCATAGCCTTCATCGCTCTAATATTATTCATTCTTCATATTCGCAGAGCGAAGGAACCGTTTGTCGATCCGGCCCTGTTCAAGAACCCCCTGTATCGGAACGCGCTAATCATTGGTTTTCTAATATTCGGAACCGTTATGTCGGTGATGTTTGTAATCCCGCTTATGCTGAGCAAAATATACGGTTTGGATACGGAGAATATCGGGCTCATTATGTTTCCCGGTGCAATTAGCGCAGTGGTTTTCGGAAGAGTCGCCGGTAATATGACCGTCTCGCGAGGAAGCCATTTTGTGGTGTATCTTGGTTTGACCTTGATAACAGCAAGTCTTCTGCTGCAATCTTCCCTTATCGGGTTCTGGGTATGGTACATCGGAATAGCTTTAATAATGATGTACATCGGGTTCTCTTTCATGCAGACGGCACTAACGGAAAGTGTCACGCAAATTTTACCTGTTCACCAGATTGGCGTCGGTATGGGAATGTTTAATATGACATCGACCATTTCCGGGGCCGTGGTCACCGCATTGGTTGCCAAATCGCTGGAACAAAATGTGTTTGATTTTTCGTTTCATCCGTTCATTACTAATTCGCATGCATACTTATACGGCAATCTCATTTTAATACTAAGCATCGTTGTTGCAGCAAGCGCATTGTTGTATCTGGTCTCGTTCGGTAAAAAAGTCTCGCAGACAGTTAATGAGCCGGTTTAATTGCGCGGCTGTCCTGATTAGTTACGGAACGTACACGAGAGAAACGGCCTCTTCCCACGCGAAACAGGGGAAAGAGGCCGTCTGTGCTTAAAGCTGTGATATGACCGGAACGTGAAACAGCAGGGAAGCGGCCGTTTGAAGAAAGCGACCACTTGTCCGGCCTTTGGCAGGACGGAAACCAACTCCCAGCCGTATCGTCCCCAGTGGGACAGCGCTTCATCCAATGTCCAGCTGTTCGTTTGAACATCTTCACTACGGAAGCTATCCGCGATCGCAGCATCTGTTGCGTACTCCCAACGAATGTCCACGGTTGGGATATCGGCCTTGGAAGGCAGCCGCTCATCTTAATATCCCACCTTACCCGGCCACCCACATTGGAAAGCGCTGAAATGATCTCCTCTCGTTCTACAACGTCCAAGGTGATTAAATGTGGGCAAGCGGTACGTAAAAACTCCTGTGTGAATGATACACCTGTAACACCATTGTTCCGATCGGGGTTTCGTCCCGGTATTTCACTACATACCAAGAACACCGCTTGCTTAATTATTAATAGCGTTAGTTAGAAACAAAAACGTTAGAATAAACTGCCTGTGCTATACTTGTCAGGAGGTTACGACGTGAGTCATTTAAGGCGAAAGTGAGTGGTGAGTGTATATGCAATCTATTGGACGAGTTACACTAATAACGAGATATCCTGTGAAATCAATGGCCGGGGAACATTTAAATCAAGCTCAATTTGCGGCTTATGGACTTTACGGAGACCGCAGTCATGCTTTAATAGATGAGTCACTGGAAGGATGGGAGCGTTATTTCACGGCACGTGAAATCCCTGATTTACTTGGTTACAAGGCAGCATTCACTGAAGGCTCTTGTCCGGATGAGTTTCCTGGTCTGCAAATAACGTCTCCTGGCGGCGAGGTTTTCTACTGGGATGACAGGTTGCTTCAAGAAATTCAGAAGTTCTCCAATCGCACGATCTCCTTGCTGCGCCATAGCCCGGATAACGAAAAATTATTGGCAGTGGACACGGAAGGGATATTGATCATCAACGATCGTTCTCTTAACAAGCTTGAGACTATCCTGGGCAGAGGTGTAGACAAGCGCCGATTTAGAGCAAATCTCGTTATATCACTGATGAATGGGTGCATTACTGATGAAACTCAGCTGGTGGGTAAGCGATTATCTATAGGCAGTACCCGACTCCATGTTACCCAGGAATGCGAACGTTGTTCGATGATTACGATAGACCCCGATACTTATAATCGGGATATCTCTATTCTCAAAAAATTGAACGAGGAGATGAATCTTAATTTCGGCGTTTATGCGTCGGTTCTGGCACAAGGGAATGCCGGCATTGGAGATACCGTATTTATTACCGAGTAGATATAAGCTCAGAAACTGCCGCGTATAACGCACAATCTTAGTCAATTCTGATATGAAAGAGAAAAAGGCTTAGGAGACTCCTTTAATTCCATTGTTTCATGATTAACCAACTATTAGTATTAACTATAACCATTTCGGGAACTGTAAGGAGGAAAAAAGGCAAAGGAGTATATGTATGCGGGCGATGTGGAAAGGTACGATCAGCTTTGGACTGGTGAATATTCCTGTCAGTTTATTCAAAGCGACAGAGGAACATAAAACCAGTTTCCGCAGTCTACATGATCAATGTCAGCAGCCAATTCAGTACAAAAAATGGTGCCCGGTGTGCAACCGGGAGGTTCAGCACCAAGAAATCATCCGCGGGTATGAGTTTGCTCCGGGAAATTTCATCACGTTCTCAGACAATGAGATGGATAAGCTGCCGCTTCCCACTTTGCGGACAATTGAAATTCTTCACTTTACTGATAAGGATAATATAGATCCTATATATTATGAAAACGCTTATTATTTAGGTCCCAGTGAATACGGTGCGAGACCGTATAAGCTTCTGCATGCGGCAATGAATCAAACCGGCAAAGTAGCTATTGCCAAAATCGCATTCCGAACAAGCGAGCATTTGTCTGTTATTCGTCTGCATCAGAACTGTCTTGTCATGAACATGATCTATTATCCTGCTGAAGTTAGGCCGGTACGGGGAGTACCTGGACTTGAAGGGGCAGCGCAGATCAGCGAGGCTGAGTTTCAGATGGCGATTCAGCTCATCGAGCAAATCAGCGGTGATTTTCGATCCGATTATCACAGCGACTATGAAGCGGCGCTCCAACAGCTTATTCAGGCCAAGATGCACAACGTGGAGATCGAGCAGCCGGCAATTCCACATGTGGTCGATCTGATGGAGGCTTTAACCAGAAGTCTCAGAACGGTCCGAGAACCAGTCGCTATGGTTCCCGACGGGTCTCCGGCTCCATTCCCGGCACCGAGACCAAGGCGAAGGAGATAACAGGTGAAGCGCATAATCGTCAAAGTACAGCCTGGTTCAAACAGGCTGTTTTTTTGTCGGTTTTTAAGATGCTATTTTTTTTGAAGTGCAGGCACCTGCCCTCGCCTATTCGAATACATTGCTTTGGTACAGGATTTTCAGAATGCTTCCAAACAATCAATCGATAAGCGAGGAGATTAATTGATGAAGTTCTTTCCTCAACCGGTATGGCCAAGGGAACTTGAGGATCCCGGCGACATCCGCTGCAGTCTCAATGCGAACGATTCGGAGAACTTGAGAAGCGAACGTGGACAAACGATGGTTATCGATAAAGGTCTCGGCCGCAATGCTTTCAGCGACTTAATCGAAACGTCCGGAGATTATATCGATATGATTAAACTGGGCTTCGGCACCGCTCCTCTGTATCCGCTCGAGTTGTTGGTTAGCAAGATCGAGCTTGCAAAGCGCCGTAATATTATAATGATGCCTGGAGGGACACTGCTGGAGACGGCGGTGAAGCAAAATGTAGTGCCGGCTTTCTTCGACACCGTGTGCAGGCTGGGCTTTAACGGTATCGAGGTTTCGGACGGTACAATCGAGCTGCCCCGAAACCGTCGGACCGAATTAATCAAGGAAGGTGTCCGAAGAGGACTCTGCGTGGTAACCGAGTATGGTAAAAAGCTGACCGGATCGCTTATTGATGCCAGTGCTCTTGCTGTAACGGCGGAAACGGATCTGAATGCAGGAGCGGAGCTAATTATTGTGGAGGCACGCGAATCTGGTGTGGGTGTCGGTCTTTTCGACGAAAATGGGGAATGCCGCAATAATGTCCTGGAGACTGTATGTCAAACTCTCGGCAGTACGACTCCAATAATGTGGGAGGCTCCGCTCAAGCAGCAGCAGGTTCATCTGCTGAAGACATTCGGACCGCAAGTCCACCTCGGCAATATCCCGCCGGACGAGACGACTGCGCTTGAAACGATGCGCCGCGGCTTGCGTTCCGATACATTCAGCTTTGGGCTCGGGAAAGCTTCGGTTCATTATGTGATTTGATATAAATCAAGTAAAGCACCTGGAGGGAACCTGAATGTATAACGACGAGAGACAGCCCCAACATTTAGCCTGGCATGAGACACTGGAAACACACGAATTAGTGGCTTTCCAAGCCAATCATTTGATGGGCTTCAAAATGGATATATCCAATGTTAAAGACCCGGCGTTAAAGGCATTATACGCTGAGACGATTCAGGCGCTGGAGCTGAATTTGAAAGACCTTCTGCCATACTTTAAATTTGCGCCGGTTGCGGCAAGGGCTGTTTCTTCACAGGACCTAACCGCTTATTATGCCGGTCACCTGCTTGCTTTTGCAAAAACTTCCGTGCGGACTTACGCTATCGCCATAACCGAAACGGCAACACCTGCCTTGCGCGAAACTCTCCAAAAACATATTAATAACGCCATACAGCTTCACGCAAAAGTATTTTACTTCATGCTTGGGCGCGGGTTATATCCTTCATACGATTTAGAAAAGCTGATCGCGAACGATATCAAAAATGCGCAGGTGGCATTAAAAATGTAAAAAAGAAGTCCCCGCTTAGTTTCTTGGCGGGGACTTCTTTCTTGCGTATGTGTTATGAGCTATGAAAAAAAATATCCTAAGAGAAAAGGTACTGGCTGCAAAAGCTCAGTTCCTCTTTTTTACGTTTGCGGTGCAGGAGCAGTATTAAATTCAGCCTGTTAAGGTTCTATACTCTCCCCGTCCTGTTTCTATAAATCAATAACCCGACCAGCAGCAGAAGCAACCCTGCAGCATCGAAGGCGAGATCATATGCTGCCTCATAAGGTCCCGGCTTCACATGATGAATTTGCAGAAGATGATGATTTACAATCCCTTCCATAAAGTTAAAAAAGCCTGCGCCAGTAAGTAATCCGGACAGAAATAGCCTTTGGCGCCCGACTTCCTTACGTCTGCCGCTGTTCCACAGCACCACGGCCCCCCACATAATGATTATCGTGACGACTAAATGAAACAGGCCATCGCTTACGATTTGATTATGACGGTCAGTCTCCATATAAACACTGTGCCACTGGAGAATCTGGTGAAAGATGATGCCGTCCAGCATACCGATCGCCCCGATACCGAGCAGGAAGGAGCCTAATAAGGTCGGATGGGATCTCATATCACGAAGATATTGGTTCAATTCGCATTCTCCTTTAATTATTCTCAATAGGACAGTTATAACCATTTCCGCTCTAAAAATACGGTGACCCCATTCTACCTAGTCGTAAGACTGCCGACAAAACGATGGTCGGGCCTATTCTGGACATCAATTAAGTTATAAATTTCAACACCGCAAACCAAACTAAAGCGAACCTTAACCCCAATCCGCAGGAGGTTGTCAATTTGTACTTTTACAAAGAGGATTTAATAAACATGATTGTCCCGGACAAGGCCGACCCCGAGGCAGCCAAAGTGATCCAAGAGATACTTGGCGGTCGTTTCGGCGAAATGCGCACCATGATGCAGTTCTTCTTCCAGAGCAATAATTTTCGCGGGAAAGAGATTCAGTACCGCGACTTGCTGCGCGGTATTTTCCTCGAAGAACTGAGCCATGTGGAGCTCGTCCAACATACGATCAACCAGCTGCTTACCGGCTCCGGGGTACAAGTACCCGGAAACGCCGGGTCGGATGGCGCTCCATTGGATGATGCGGTCAGGCATGCCAATCCGCACCATTTCATCATCGGCGCTCAGAGCTCTCTGCCTGTCGATGCTACCGGCAATCCATGGCTTGGCAGCTATGTGTACGACCATGGGAACCTGATCGGTAATCTGCTCGACAATCTGGTTCTCGAGTCGACCGGTGTTCTTCAGAAGTCCCGGATTTACGAGATGAGCACTAACAAAACGTTCAGAGAAACGCTCGCATTCCTTATTGTTCGGGATAACGCGCATCAAAACGCTTTTGCTAAGGCATTGGAGACCCTGGGCGTAAACTGGGGTAAGCTGTTCCCTGTACCAAACTACGATATTAATAAGTATCCTGAGTGCCGTAAATATGTGGAAATGGGCTTCCACAACGCCCAATTTAATTTTCGCATGGACGATACGCGGATCGGAGAAATCTTCAGTGGTCAATCGCCGAGCCGAAACGGCGGCACCTTGGAGGTTGTTCAGCCGCCGGAAGGCTTTCCACTGCCGTTTATGCCGGAATTGCCTAATGAGCACAGCCCCGGATTGTATGATTTGAATGCGTAACAATTGGCACCCCTGTACTGGGGTGTCTTATTTTGTTCGTTCGCGGTATTGATAAGTAACTCAGGCTATGATTTCTATGTTTCGCCAGTTGTAAGCCGAATAGGTGGAAGCGCCGAAACCAGTTGACTGTTCTGGTAAATATCTGCCCTTTGCAGTTGAATAAACCGTAATTTGCGGCGGGATTCTAGAGTTGCGGCTTAAAATCCGTACTGGATCCGACCCGGAGGGGTAATCCGGAAAACTGGCGAGGTGAACGTTCGATGAAGTGTTTCTACTGTGATCGGATTTCCGAAATCGTCCACACTTTTACCGTTTATGGCAAGGATGGGACCGAAGAGCGGTTCGAGGTGCTCTGCAGTGATTGTCATGCCGATTGGCTGCTTTCACTGAAGGGGTGAAGCAAGGCGCAATGCCGATAGTTCAAGAATAACAGACCAGGGGAGGATAACGATTTGAAAAAAAAGGTGCTCTCGCTTGCATGTGCAATTGGCTTGTCGACAATGCTGCTTTCCGGTTGCGGCACAACTGATACTAACAGGAATGCGGTGACAGGGAACAATAACGGGGTAAGAACCCACTCAACGAATCAAGGCAACTTACTCGCAGATCGCAACCGCATCAGCAATACGGCGGAAGACGCGCGCATGCGGCACTTGCGCGGCACCGGGCTTGGCACCATGAACACTAACAATTATAACAGAGGTCCCGATGCCGGACCCGGCGATACCGGAAATCGCATGCAGATGACAAGTACGGCGAACGCCTTGTTAATCGGTGACGTGTTGATCGTTGCAGGCGAAGGAGGATTCAACGGAGGGCGCAGCGGCGCCATGGGCATGACGAATGGAGCAGCCGGTAACAGAGGCCGCACCGGGGCTATGGGTATGACAAATGGAACAGCCGGCCTTGGCGGAACAAACGGCCTTGGCGGGGCGCTCGGTATGACTAACGGGAATGGAATGACCGGCCTTGGCGGGATATCAGGTATGATGGGTGGAACCGGCAACGGCGGCAGATCTAATATGATGGGTGGAACCACCGGCTACGGCGGCGGCACCGGGACTATGGGTGCGACTAATGGAATGGCCGGAGGCGCAAACCGGGTATGGCAGGTGACTGATAAAAACGCAATTAAGGCACTGAACCGGTTACAGGCCAATCTGAGCAGCCTGAATCCTAAAACAAAGGCGTCTGCAATCGGACGCGACCTTGGGTTTGTATTGAAGCATGTTAAGTCAACGGACCAAGGCACGGGTCAAGGCACGGGTCAAGGGACGGGGCAAGGAACAGGTATGAGTAATGCCGGAACACAGTTCGGGCCTGGACAAATGGGCGGCTCTATACGATAATCCGCTAGCGAATTAACATTAAGGCAGATTTGCTGCGGGCTATAGATTTGGTGCATATAATTTATGAACAACCCCGCAATGGCGGGGTTGTTCATCTTCAAATTCACCCGAACGAAGCGATTTAAATTGTAAAAAGGTAGACGCGCTTGGGAGCGGTCGGTGCCCTTCAATCGGATTTTCCGCGCTTTTTTGTTTTAAAGCGCTGCACCTTCTCTTCGGACAAACGGTACTCCATCCCGATGATTTTCGGTGCGAGGCTCTCTGCTCCCGCCTTCACTTCACGCCAGTGCGGCAGCTTCAGCAGCGTAATCCCGCCAATGACCGTAAGAAATCCGAAGCTTACGTAGAAGCCGGGACGGCTTGTCGCGTGGAACAACGAACCTGTAACGGCGGTCAAGATGATTCCCATCCCGACAAAACGTTTCATGCGGCCCCAGCCGCTTAGTTTGAGCAATCGTCCGCCGGTCATGAGAATGAAAAACCAATTGTAAAGCAGCATAAGTCCTGCCGCGGTAGTTATATATTCATATAAGCGCCCCGGGACAAGCAGCGAGAATACGACAGACGCGATAAGCCCGATTGTTGTGAGACCGATTGCCGGAAGCGGACAATCACGTAACATTCTTCGTGCAAAAAATACAGGTGCGTCATGATCGTGGGCAAGCGTTACCAGCATTTTCGTAACCGCGAACAGCGATGCGACCATCGTAGAGAAGCCGGCGATGATGAGGATCGCGTTGAAAATATGCGGTACGAATGGCAGTTTATAAGGAGTCAGAGCGGTGAGGAACGGACTTTTATCCGGATCGAAGGTTCTCCACGGCACCAGCGTAATCGCCAGAATGAGTGAAGAGATGTAGATTACCGCCAGTAGAAGGAGCATCATTTTTCCGGCCTTGGAGGCATCAGCGGGATTTCGAAGCTGAAGGGCCATTATACCCATAATTTCGATTCCGCCGAACGCGTAAAAGGCGAACAGAAGAGAAGACCATAAACCGGTGGCCCCGTGGGGTATGTATTCCCTGAACGCAAACGGCAATGCCGGATTGTTCGTACCGGCTCCAAAAACGCCGAACAATGCAGCCGCTCCAATGATGATGAACATGATGATCGCCGATATTTTGATCAAAGCGAAGATATTCTCGAATCTTTCGAAGCCTTTTGTTCCGAGAAGGACAATGATGAGTCCGAGCATACCGTAGCCGGCGGCGAAGATCCATAACGGTACTTCCGGAAACCAAAACCTTGAAAAGAGCGACAAAGCCGTCATTTGGCTTCCCATTATGAGGAGCTCTGAAGCCCAGTAAACCCACCCGCTGCTGAAGCCCGCCCAGCTTCCATAGGCTTTTTTGGCGTAGGAACGGAAAGAACCCTCAATAGGATCATTCGAGGTCATTCGGGCAAGAACGTCAAACACGATATATGTGCCGAAAGCGGCCACTGCGAAGGAAAGAACCGCACCAGGACCTCCGATCCGTATCGCGAGTCCCGAGCCCAAAAAATATCCCGTCCCGATCGTGAAAGCAACCCCCAGCAGTGATAATTGCCACCAGTGCAATTTATTCTCGTCCTTGGCGTTTTTCGCGTCGGAATTACGGGTATGCAGGGCTGCTGCCGGCTTCTTTTGACTCATTGTCTAATAAACTCCTGTCTTGTGGGATGTCGCTATCGTATAGGGTGGGTGAGCGGAGCGACAAATATGTACCAAGGGATAAATTTTCACGGATGAGTAAAACTAACTGCCGAAGACAAGGAGGGATTCCATGAGCAGGCTGAACGAGTTTATCGAAAACCATGATCATTTGGATACGATTAACGTGATATTGAAGCATTACGGCGTCAGTGCCGAATTCGTAGCCAGCACCCTGACCGGCGGTTTCGGTGAGGACAAGGAACTGCCTAAAGAACTGCTTGACGACCTTAAACAATTTACCGCGTCTTTATAAAACAGACACCTCAAACAAACAAAAATTCGACACATACACTGGAGGTGAGAGACGTTGAACGAGAACAGCCAAGAGAATCCGGAGCTGCGCGACCTGAGTACGCATATGGCGGGAGACGTACGGCTGCATGAGACGCGGACGACAGCCCGGCCGATGAAGATCGAGCCTGGCCGTAAGCCCGGGCAGGTCTCACAAGGGAACGACCGGCCCAAGTCATAGTGCGGGATAAACAGCCTGGCGAGTTCAGGCTGTTTTGTTGCCAGCGCATAACGCGAATTTTCCTGAATGAGCCTCAATATTATGTCGTACAAGCCGGCTTATCTGAATAGATTGGTACAAGTCCCATTTACTATCTATTCAGGAGGTTTGCATGAACGATGAATATCTGGTTCAGCTACATCTTTCTTGGCCTCTCGTTATCAGCTCCTATCGGACCAATAAACGCCGCTCAATTGGATACCGGCATTAAGAAAGGTTTCCTGCATGCATGGTTAATCGGTCTGGGAGCGATGACAGCCGACGTCCTTTATATGCTGATGGTGTATATGGGATTAGTGCATTTTCTTACCATTCCATTTCTTAAGACCTTTCTATGGTTATTCGGTTTTTTTGTTCTTGTTTATACCGGAATTGAAAGCCTCCTCGGCGTGCGGCAAATTTCCACCCGCTCGGCCGGTTCCGTTGAGACTCCACTTAGATCGCTATTCTCAGGATTTCTTATGTCGTTGACGAACCCGATGACCATCTTATTCTGGTTAGGCATTTACGGCTCTGTTCTAGCGGAGACGGCGGCGAAGTCCAGCCCCCTGCAGCTTATTATCAACAGTGCAGCAATTGTTACCGGTATTTTGCTTTGGGATATTTTCATGGCGGTAGTCGCAAGCTCTTTCCGCAGTTTTTTATCGGACAGGCTTCTTAAGGGTATCTGCATACTTTCCGGGTTATCACTAATCGGCTTCGGAGGTTTTTTCGGTTATGAAGCCTTTCGGATGCTGGTTCAAAATTGACGCATCGCGTGCAAAGTGAGGATAAATTCTGTCTTTAAGATCATTATAAGGTGAGGGTTCTGCCGAGCAAATAAAGAGCAGTACGCCAATTCGTAACGAGGTGAAGGAAGTGCTGGAGCAAAAAAACGTATTAGGGAAAAAGGTACTGCGGGGCGTAAGCGGAAAACCCGGCAGTGGTTCTGAAGTTTTCCATTTGACCAATGGTGTCGCCAAAGCACAGAAACAAATCTCATCACAAGAGACCATAGGATTGATGGATCAAGAATAACCGCCTTACTTGAAAAAGACAGGAGGTTTAATAATGACGAACGACAATAAACCGAAACAGGTTCAGCAACGCGGATCAAACCTTACCGATACCTATGAAAGATATATGGCTGAAAACCCCTTGGAGCAGGTCGCCAAGAAGGTTGGACAAGACAAGGACAGCAATAGCTCCAATCGTGAATGAAACCTGCAAATGGTTAAGGGAGGGCAGTAAATGGTCTTGCGTAAACGTGCATCAATCGCAGCGCTGGCTTCCGTTCCATTAATGATGACGCTGGGCAATTCCATGCTTATCCCTATTTTACCCGAGCTCAGCAAGGAGCTAAGAGTTAACTCGTTTCAAGTGAGCCTGATTATTACGGTCTATTCCGTCGTGGCGATTATCCTCATCCCGCTGGCAGGATACCTCTCCGATCGAATCGGCCGCAAAAAAGTTATCATTCCAGCACTTATCCTCGTAGCAATCGGAGGTCTTGTCTCGGCACTAGCCTCCTCGCTTGGAAGCGGATCATATCTATTCGTGCTGGTTGGCCGTTTTCTTCAGGGTGCGGGGGCGGCAGGTGCCGCTCCAATTGTATTCCCGTTGACCGGAGACCTGTTCAAGGAGGAGGATGAAGTGAGCGCAGTGCTCGGTCTTGTCGAGACCTCAAATACATTCGGCAAGGTGTTAAGCCCTGTTCTCGGGTCACTCATCGCCTTAATCGCCTGGGACATGCCCTTCTATGCGATTCCCGTGTTCAGTTTGATGTCGTTGCTGCTTATATTGTACTTTATCCGAATTCCAAAGCAGCGCGGGCAGAAAAATGATAAACAACCTAAACCTGTTCCGTTCCAGCAATTTCGAGCAAATATCTTAACCATTCTCAAGCGTGAAGGCAAATGGCTATCGGCAGTTTTTATTTCCGGCGGGGCAGGTATGTTCGCGATATTCGCCATTTTGTTTTATTTGTCGGAATCATTGGAGCAGAGGTATGATTTTAAAGGCGTGGCAAAGGGAGGGCTGCTGGCCATTCCGCTTTCAGCGCTCTGCCTTGCCTCGTACTTGACAGGCAAATGCATCGGCGAACGCAAAGTGCTGATGAAATGGCTGTCTGTTTCCGGCATGGCTGGGCTGACACTTGTATTGTTCCTGTGCGGAATGCTTACTCCAAGCGGTCTGGCCGTACTGCTTTCATTAATAGGTATAGGTGCCGCAGGAATCGGGGTATTACTGCCCTGCATGGATGCTTTGATTACGGAGGGGATTCCCAAAGAAGAGCGCGGCACCGTTACCTCACTTTACAGCAGCATGCGCTTTTTGGGCGTCGCCGTAGGTCCGCCTGCGGCTTCACTGCTGATTGGGAAAGGAATCGGTCCATTGTTCTATACGGTTAGCGCAGTGTCTGCGTTAACGGTAATACTGATCTTGTTAATGATAAAACCGGATCATGGGCCCAATTTCCTTAATTGATGACTCGTACAGGATGCCGCAAGTCCCATTGGGAGTTAGTGATATTTAGTCAAAAATCAAAATCGTCCGTGCCAGCAGGCTCCGGTATTTATACCGGCGCCTTTTTGCATGATCACCAAATCCATCTGCTACTAAAAATGAAGTATTTCGTGTTGATATTACAAAATCTGTTTAATTTCGGCAAATAATCGCTTATAATAAATAGTTGAAACTGGAAAAATTGAGAGGGAAACAGATGAACCCTAAAAGGATCATTACGATCGTAGTCATGCTGAATCTAGGCGTATATCTGTTTGTCTTAGGATATTCTTACTATATGAAACATGAAGGCCCGTCAGCCGAACACGGTGTTATCGATCTTCGGAATTGGCGAATCGATGGGCAGGGACGACTACCTTTAAACGGTGGTTGGTTGTTTTATCCGGGACAGCTTCTCACATCGGATTCGGACGCCTTCGACGCCAAGGCGGTCGATATCAACGTACCAGGCAAGTGGTCGATAAGTGGGACTGATGATTCGGGGATGGGACTAATCGGCTATGGCACTTATAGGCTGACCATTCTGCTTGGCAAAAAGAATGAAGCAGGTTTGATGGCGCTTAATTTTCGTTCAGTCTTCAGCTCCAGCCGCGTGTTTATTGATGGCAAGCTTCTGGCGGGAAGCGGAATTCCTGCCGCTGACAAAGTGGGCTACAAGCCCGTAAACAGTCCACTCAACGTATATTTTGAGCCAGTCTCCGGTACCGTAGATTTGTTCGTACAGGTGGCAAATTTCGATCATCTGTCGCAAGGCGGAATAACGACGACGGTCACTCTGGGGCCGGCTTCCCTGATGGAAAGACAGCGGCAATTGTCGCTGTCGCTTGAATTTGGGATTTTTCTTGCATTTATATTTATCGGCTTTGTATATCTTATTTTGGCTAAAAGCGGAATACAGCGAATGTCCGGTACCGGTTATTTTGCCTGGTTTTGCTTGTTTTCGGCTTATAACACTGCAATGATGAACGAGAAATGGAACTATATTCTCTTTCCCGGCCTGCCTCTTTCTTGGCAAATAAAATCGACGATTGTCAGTACTGTTTTGTCGGGTATTTGTATGCTTCTATTTGTCGCAAGGCGTTATCGCTCACATGCCATTCCGCTCATGACCAAGCTGCTGCTTGTTACATCGGCGACATTCGGTTTATTCTCGATCTTTGGCGATATCCGGCATGTAACGTTTCTTATCCCGTTTTGGACGGTTTTTATCTTTCTGCTGTTTTTGTACAGCGCTTTTGTTTTGTGCCGCAGTGCCATTCACGGGGATAAAAATTCGCCGTTCGAGTTCGCGATGGTTTTTACTTATATTTCGTTTGCATTTCTACGAAAAAGCATCGTTTATGCGAAGTCTGATCTAGGCAACGTTTGGTCGGTAGAGTTTCTGCTGTTCATCGTCGTTCTGTCCGTTATGTTGGCTCAGCGTTACGTTGTCTCTTACACCAAAAACGCCTCGCTCTCGCGCGAATTGGGCAGATTGTTCCGGAAAAGAGAAGAGTTTCTCGCGCAGACTTCGCATGAGTTCAGAACGCCGCTTCATGTGATGACTAATATTGCCCAGACGCTGCTCGACAACGGCCCACAGAATACAGACGGCTCGCAGGAACAGCTTAGAACACTGGTTTCGGTAGGCGGGCAGGCAGAGAGACTGCTGGACGATTTGCTCGATTGGTCCAAGCTGCGGGAAGGGACTCTTGACATCCGGCTGCAGCAGGTTGACGTCCGGCAAACCGTTCAGCTTTCGTTAGAGATGATGCGGTATTTAACATCCTCCGACCATGTGCTGCTGGTAAATAAAATTGAACCCGGCCTTACTTACGCTCTGGCGGACGAGCACAGGCTTCTGCAAATACTTATTAATCTTATACATAATGCGATTAAGTATACCTCGAAGGGACGGGTAACGGTAAGCGCTGAACATTCCGGTGAGATGCTGAATATCAAAGTGTCCGATACGGGGATCGGTATTCCTGATGGTAAACTGGGCGCTATTTTCGAACCGTTCGAGCGAATCCGGCCTGCATCCGGTTCTATGCCGGGGATCGGTCTTGGTTTAGCAGTAGCGAGAAGGCTTGCCGAGCTGATGAACGGTACGATTGAAGCGGAATCCCGCTTAAGCGAAGGCTCGACCTTTACGGTTCGGCTTCCGGCTGCAGGAGGAGAGGAGCGCGAACATCGCGATTCGCGAGAAGCTGTTATGGATGATGCACTCGCTGGCGGCCGAATGACGGGTGAAACGGAAACGGTTGTTGCCAAGCGGGGAGAGAGGAACGCTCCGAAACGGCAGTCCGGGGAGAAGTATTCCGTATTGGTCGTCGACAATGAACCGGTTGGACTCAAGGTAATGCAGAACATGCTTCGCGCCGGAGGTATCGAGACCGAAGCCGTTCATAGCGGTGAAGAGGCGCTCAGGATGCTGCGGTGCGGACGCAGCTGGGATCTGGTAATAATGGACCTCATAATGCCTGATATGACAGGTTTGGAGTTATGCAGACAAATCCGAAGAAAACATCCGCTCTATGAACTGCCGATTCTGATGATCACCGCATGCGGCAGACAAGAAGACATTACGGCCTCCTTCGATGCCGGTGCCAATGACTTTGTCATGAAAGCAGCCGGCGCAGCCGAGCTGCGCTCCAGGGTGAGGACGCTTCTGGAAATGAAACGCTCTATAGCTAATCATTTGCGGATGGAAGCGGCCTTCCTGCAAGCGCAAATCAAGCCCCATTTTATGCTTAACACGTTAAACTCAATCGCTTCACTGAGCGAAGAAGAGCCGCAGCGGATGCGGGAGCTTCTAGTCGAGTTCGGTGATTATTTGCGCGAAAGCTTCCGCTTCACCAATACGGAGCCCCTTGTTTCCTTGGAAAGGGAGCTTACTCTGGTGAAAGCCTATTTAGAAATTGAAAGAATCCGATTTAGTGGGCGGTTGAAATATTCCATTGAAGCGGATGAAGGATTAAACGCAATGCTGCCCCCGTTATCGATCCAGCCATTTGTGGAAAACGCGGTCCGTCATGGCGTGCTGAATAAGAGGGGGAGCGGAACGGTTGACGTATCCGTTCACCCGGAAGACGGAAGGCTTACCGTTCGCATTCGGGACGACGGAGCCGGGTTCGATGTGTCGGAGCTTGGAAAGGCAGGGGCGGCGAGCAACCGCGGCACTTCCGGTATCGGCGTGCGAAACGTGCGCAAAAGATTGGGGCAGCTGTTCGGCGTGGACATCGAGCTGCAAAGCGAGATGGGCAAAGGTACGGTCGTCTCTTTCAAAATTCCTTTAATCGAGGTGAATATGCGTGAAAGCGATGCTGGTTGACGACGAACCGCTTGCGCTTCGCGATTTAAGCAGGCAGCTAATATTTATCGGGGATATTGAGATTGCGGCCGCATTGGATAATCCGGAAGATGCGGCGGCGGCGGCGGCGAAGATCAGTCCGGACGTGATCTTTCTTGATATTGATATGCCTATTCTGAATGGCATCGCGGTGGCGGAAGCTATTTACCCGCTGCTCCCTGAGGCGGAAATTGTATTTGTAACGGCATTCGACGATTATGCCGTCAAGGCCTTTGAATTGAATGCGGTTGACTATCTGCTCAAGCCATTTTCGCAAAAGAGGTTGAAACTTACGATAGACAAGCTGCGCGAACGCCGCAGGCTTCGTGCCGCTTTGCCCAAACCTGCCGAGGAGCTGCCGCAGGAAGCCAAAGTCCCTTTGCTTAGATGCTTTAAGCATATGGAATTTGAAACGGGGCGGTCAGGAACGGTACGTTGGCGTACCTTGAAAGCCCAGGAATTGTTTGCATATCTTCTACTGCATAAAGACCGCCAGATCCGCAAGGACCTGCTGGTTGACCTGCTTTGGCCGGATATGGAGTATAAGAAAGGCTACACGCACCTGTATACAGCAATCTATCAGATACGTCAAACACTCGGCTCAGCCGGAATCCCGTTTCGTCTGAACAGCAGTGAAAACGGGTATAAACTCGAGCTTGACGAAGTCTCATTGGATACTGAATTGTGGGAGCGGGGAATATTCGAAGCACCGCCGCTTTCGGGAACAACGGTCGGACTTCATATCAACCTGGTCAAGCTGTACCGGGATGACTATTTATGCGATTATGATTATGTTTGGGCGGAGGGTGAGCGCGAGCGGCTTCGGCTGAAATGGCTCGAGCATACACGGAATCTTGCGAGATTTCTGGCCGATGAAGGCCGGTTGTCCGAAGCAATTGCTTTATACTCCCGGATTGCGGTCAAATTTCCGCATTTGGAAGATGTTCATTTTGACATTATGAAGCTTTATCGGCAAACGGGCCACGAGTTTGCTGTGGAGAATCAGTATCTTAAGCTGGTTGCTGAAATGTCCGACGAAACAGGCCGGGAGCCGCGCGCCGAAATCCGGGACTTTCTATCTTTAGGGAAGCGGACCCAACCTGAATAAATATTGCACTTATTATTGGACATCGCCTGGAGAATTTGCGGGAGATGTTCTTTTTTCTTAGTGACCGGTTACAGGCTGAACAAAAAATTAGAGTCCTTTATAACATCACTTGTTATAGGGGCTCTTTTTTTGGTTTTCTCATTTAATTCTAATGCTGCTCTCACTTCCGTCTAAATCCGTTATTAAAAACTTTCTCTATAATTCATTACAGTACTATAATTCAGCTGCAGAAAGGACTGACAAACGAAATGAAAAAACGAAGGAATCAAACAATCGCAACCCTATTAGTGCTAAGCTTAACCGCCATATTGGGAGGATGCGGGGGCATAATGCAAAGCTCAAGCTCGGGGTCAGCGCAGAAGCAAAATCCTGCCGCGCCCGCCCCTTCGCCGGCGGCAGTCTCAGACTCAACCGCTCAATCGACGACGCCTGCCGGCTCAACCGCTTCCGGTTCATCCGCGGAAATTGCAAAACCTGCTGCCGCCGCCGGAGAGAAGCCGCTGGCGCCGGAGAAAAATCCGCTCGGTGATATTCCCGATACGCAGGCATTTGTTGCATTCACATCAGCTGAAGGGGGATACAGCTTGGATGTCCCGGAGGGGTGGGCAAGGACGGACAATGGAGCTGATGTGCAATTTGTCAGTAAACTTGACGGTTTAAGCGTACAAATCAATAGCCCCGCCGAAGCGCCTACGGCTGACAGCATTAAAAAATCGTTGGCGGCGGCTTTGGTCAAGAACGGAAGGGCCGTTAAGATCAATTCCGTGAAAGAGGTCTCGCTTCCAAAAGGTAAAGCTGTTGTCATTGCCTACAGCTCCAATTCGGATCCGGATTCCGTAACGGGCAAGCAGGTACGCCAGGAAAATGAAAATTATTATTACTATAACAACAAGAAGCTTGCCGTACTGACATTATGGGCCCCGCTCGGTGCCGATAATGTGGATCAATGGAAGAGAATGTCGGAAAGCTTCAGGTGGACGGGACAATGACGGTGCTGCAGGGGAAAGAAATATACCGGTTTTACCATGCCGGGGAAGAGGAAACGCTTGCTCTTAAGGGAGTAAATATCGAAGTCGGCCAAGGTGAATGGGTCGCCGTAATGGGTCCTTCGGGCAGCGGTAAATCCTCGCTTATATCGATTCTCGCAGGACTTGATATTCCGGACGGCGGACATGTGACCTTAAGGAAGCAGCACATTACCCGGCTGCCCGAAACGGAACGCTCGGCAGCCCGGGCCAATAATATGGGCATAATGCTTCAATCCGGCAATTTATTTTCTCACCTGACGGTGGAGGAGAACATGCTGCTGCAAATCGAGCTTGCCCGGAAGGGGAATAAAGAGCGGGTGGGTGAACTTCTAAGTCGCGTCGGTTTAGGCTTGCGCAGGAATGCCTATGCCTCAGAGCTGTCAGGCGGAGAGGCGGCTAGGGCTGGACTGGCCGTTGCCTTATCCGCAGAACCGGATATATTGCTCGCCGATGAACCGACAGGCGAAGTCGATGGGGAAACAGAACGACATATTATTGCTTTGTTCCATCAGCTGCGTAATCAAGGAACTGCAATCGTGATGGTGACGCACAGTGAGCAGGTGGCGAGGAACGCGGACCGGATCGTGCGTTTGGAGGATGGGAGGGTGCTGCATGGAACAGATTAATGAAATACTGGTTGACGCCGTGGGAGTCGGCTGCGTGTATCATAATGGGCAAACAACCGTTACAGCTCTTGAATCCGCATCCTGTCAAATTAAACCTCGTGCCCGCATTGCCCTGATGGGGCCGTCGGGCAGCGGTAAATCAACACTGCTGCAATGTATCGGCGGATTGGAAATACCAACTTCCGGTTTGATCTCATGGCCTGCTATGGGAGACCGCAATGCTTTGCGCCCTCAGCATGTCGGAATCATCTTTCAAGCACAGAGCTTACTGGCGCCATTGTCCGTCATTGAGAATGTGGAGCTTCCGCTCTTGTTAAATCACACGGGGCGCACCGAGGCAAGGAAGCGGGCTGAAGAGGCCTTGGAACAGTTGGATTTGCAAATGCTTGCCGATAAGCTTCCAGAGGAATGTTCGGGCGGTCAAGCCCAGCGCGCTGCCGTTGCCCGGGTGCTGGCTTGCAGGCCCAAGCTTATTCTCGCTGACGAACCGACGGGCCAACTGGATCACGCGACAGCGCAATCCATGTTGGATGTATTGTTGTCCGCGCTGGGTCAGTCCGAGTGTTCTCTGCTCGTTGCCACGCACGATTTGAAGGTAGCGGAGCGAATGGACACGGTCTGGACAATGAGAAACGGAAGATTGGATGTGCCAACCCGATGATTCAATTAATGTGGTTAAAAGCGCTGCTCAAACGCCGCAAGTCCAGGCTGTTCGGTGTAATGACGGGCGTGGCTATAACTGTCGCCCTCCTGACATTACTCGGTGGCTTTATCGCCTCCAGCGATGCGTCGATGACTAAGCAGACCATCCGGAACATTCCGGTTGATTGGCAGGTACTGCTTACGCCCGGAGCGGATATTAAGGCTATTAACAATGCAATCAGCGAAGCGGGAAAAGTCCAAGCCGCGGCAGAAGTCGGATATGCGGACGCAGCCGGGTTTGCAGCCAAGACCGGAAATACAACACAAACAACCGGACCGGGGAAAGTTGTCGGATTACCGGCAGACTATCGGCATTTGTTTCCGGCAGAGGTTCGTTCCTTGCTGGGGCCGCCCGCCGGAGTGTTGATCGCTCAACAGACGGCCTCTAATTTGCAGGTTTCTATAGGAGATATTGTCACCATCAGTCGGATCGGCCTTCCGCCGGTCCAGGTCAAGGTGGACGGAGTAGTTGATCTTCCGCAGGCGGATTCCTTCTTTCAAGCGGTCGGGGCACCTGCGGGCACATCCCCGCAAGCTCCGCCGGACAACCTTATCCTGCTTCCCGCCCCTGTATACCATCATCTGTTCGATCCGCAGGCGAAGGTCAGGCCGGATACGGTTCGCACGCAAATTCATGTCAAGCTGGCCGAACAGTTATCGCCCAGTCCTTCTGAGGCTTTTGTCCAGGCGCAGAAGCTTGCAAATCACTTCGAGGCAGCTGTCGCAGGAAGCGCGGTGGTTGGTGACAATTTAGCCGCACGTTTGGACGGGGTGCGAGAGGATTCACTTTATACCAGGGTTTTATTCATTATTCTTGGATTACCCGGCGTGCTGCTCGCCATTTTTCTTACTTTGGCCGTTACGGCTTCCGGATCGCAGCGAAGACGGCAGGAACAGGCTTTGCTCAGGATTCGCGGAGCATCCATGAAGCAAATCGTCACGCTTCAAAGTATGGAAGCGGTCGTTATCGGTATCGGCGGTATTGCGGCAGGTATCCTTCTTGCCATTGCAATGTCTTTATTTCTAAAGTCAATTCATATGGGCTGGGACCGGACTACGGTTCAATGGTCGTTTATTGGTGCGGCGGCCGGGTTGCTGGTATCGGCATGTTCGATAGTGCTCCCGGCATGGCGCGATGCAAGAACGGTATCGGTTTCGATATCGAAAACAAGCGTGGGACGGATTCGCAAGCCGTTATGGCGTAGGCTTTATTTGGACTATTTATTCCTCATTCTATCGGTCATCTTCTTCTGGCGGGCGTCCAGCACCGGTTATCAGCTCGTATTGGCGCCTGAAGGGGTGGTGAAAACCTCAGTCAATTACGAAGCCTTCATCGCGCCGCTCAGCTTGTGGCTCGGAGGGACACTTCTCCTGATGCGGGTAGGGAACTTATTGCTGGAACGGGGGAGCGGCATTCTTAATGTGTTATTTCATCCGATTGCAGGAAATTTATCTCATGTCGTCTCGCAGTCTTATTTCCGGCAGCGCGGCACTTTAATCAAAGGGATCATGCTGGTTGTCCTGGCATTCTCATTTGCAGTTTCGACATCCGTTTTCAATACAACCTACAATTCGCAGTCCCAAGTGGACGCGGAATTAACGAACGGTTCGGACGTAATGATTACGGGCTCAACCGCGTATCCTCCCGGGAATAAAGTCGGTCAATTGAAAAAGCTTTCAGGCGTATCCGCCATTGAAACGATGCAGCACCGGTTTGCCTACGTCGGCAGTGACCTGCAGGATTTGTACGGTATTGACCCGAATCGTATTACGGATGTCAGCACCTTATCCGATTCCTACTTCGGCAGCGGCAGTGCCAAAACCACTTTGAAGGCACTGGCTAATACGCCTGACGGCTTGCTGGTCTCTCAGGAAACGATAGACGATTACCAGCTGCAGCCTGGAGATACGATTCATCTTCGTCTGCAAACCGCCAAGGACCATCAATATCATGTAGTCCCCTTTCATTTGGTGGGAATGGTCAAGGAATTTCCGACCGCCCCGAAGGATTCATTTCTTGTTGCCAATGCTTCTTATATTGCCGCACAAACGGGGAACACGGCTCAAGAAATTGTCATGATGAAAGCAAATGGGGCACCGATCGATCTTGCCCGTGAGGCGGTTAAAGCAGTATCAGATTTACCGGGAGCAAAGGTAACCGATGTCGGGTCCGTGCAGAATACGATCAGCTCCAGCTTGACGGCTGTTAATGTCAGCGGCCTTACCAAATTGGAGCTTGGATTCGCCCTTCTGATGATTGCTTGGTCAACGGGAGTCATTCTCGCGCTGGGAATGGCAGAACGAAGACGAACCTACTCGATCTTGACGGCGCTTGGCGCCAAGAAGAAGCAGCTAGGCTCCTTCATTTGGAGTGAAGGCATCTTGATTCTTTCTCTCGGGGCTATATTCGGCTGCGCACTTGGTTTTGGCGAAGCGCAAATGTTTGTAAAGGTACTCACGGGTGTGTTTGACCCGCCTCCAGACTATTTGCAAATTCCCTGGTCATATTTAATGACATTAATCATATTTGCTGTCCTGTCGACAATGACGGCGGTGTGGGGAGCTATACGAATGGCCCGGCAGGGAGTAGTCAAAGCGTTAAGAAATACAAATCTATCTTTCTAGCTGTGTGAACAGGTTATAATATAAAAGTAGTGTCCAGCATTATGAGAACGGGGGAGTCAAATTGGCGCTCCCCTTCCGGCGCTATCGAACTGGTTACTCATATTTCTTCTGAACGGAAGGGGAATTCTGCCATGCGGCAAGTTTTGGTAATTGAAGACGAAAAGAATTTGTCCCGTTTTATCGAAATGGAACTACAGCATGAAGGTATGGAAGTGGCTGTGGCTCATGACGGCAGGCAAGGCTTGGAGATGGCGCTGGGCAAGGAGTGGGATGTTATTCTGCTCGATATCATGCTCCCGGGATTAAACGGAATTGAGGTTTGCCGCCGAATTCGTAATGTCAAAGCAACGCCGATTATTATGTTAACCGCACGCGACAGCATCATTGATAAAGTATCCGGTTTGGACAGCGGAGCGGACGATTATATACCCAAGCCGTTTGCGGTTGAAGAGCTGCTGGCGCGTCTGCGGGTCATTTTTCGCAGAAGCATGCAGCAAGAGGATAAAGAAATATTAACATTCAAGGATATCGTTGTTGACCAGGTATCGCAGATCGTTCGCTGTAATGGCGAGACAATCGATTTAACCAAAAGGGAGTATGATTTGTTGTTATTCTTTATGCGCAATATCAATCGGGTGCTGACCCGTGATATCATTTTGGATCAGGTTTGGGGCTACAACACTGTCGTTGAAACCAATGTGGTCGATGTGTATGTAAGATATTTGCGAACGAAGCTTCAAGAGGGTGAGGATGAATATATTCGGACAATACGCGGCACGGGATATGTGATGCGATGATAAAGCGTTATATGGAAGCTCTGTCATCTATGCCGATCAAATGGAAATTAACCTTATGGTCCTCCGCGTTCATTTTATTCCTGTTTGTTGCTTATAACGGTCTTCAATATGTTGTAATAGAGAAGTGGCTTCTCAAACAAGATATAACCACTGTCGGGAAGAATGCCAACCAAATTCTGAGTTACCTGCAGGATGACAGGAAAATGAGTGAAGCGGAGATCGTTGCAAGCAGGGGATTTCTGGGAAAATTGAATGAAAGAGATCAATTTATCCGCATTTTAAATCAAAATGGCGACCCTATTCTGTCCATTGCCGGCTCCTTTCCTGATCAGTGGGTGAAGCCCCGACTAGTGAAAACGGTTCAAACAGAACAGTTTAGTCATGATGGGGATCTTTACCTTGCCGTCAGATCGCCGATCATGAACCCTGGCTTCAAAGGTACGCTCGAGGTCGTAAGAAATCTTGAGACCAATGATAATTTGATCAATCTGATATTGCTTGTGATGATATGCGCCGCATTAGGAGCCGTTCTATTAAGCGCTTGGGGCGGGATGATGATCGCGCGAAAAATGCTTCGGCCGGTTCAATCCCTGCGGGATACGATAATCAAGGTCAAGAACGAAGGTATCCATGAAAGAGCCGCAGTTTCCAATAACGGCGATGAAATATCCGAGCTTACCCGTATTTTTAACGAAATGATGGAGCAATTGGAGCAGTCGTTTAGACAGCAAAAACAGTTTGTGGAGGACGCATCGCACGAATTGCGAACGCCGCTGACTATTCTTGAAGGGCATTTGTCGGTCCTGAATCGTTGGGGCAAGCATGACCCCGCTGTATTGGATGAATCCCTTTCCATTTTCAAGCAGGAGATCAGACGATTGAAGCTGCTCGTCGAGGAATTACTCCTTCTAAGCCGGACGGAAAGAGAAGAACAAACCATTATTCGGGAGGACATTTGCCCATATGAGATCGTAACCGAATCTATCCATCATTTGTCGGCCGTTTATCCGGAATATGAATTCGATCTGGATCTGAATGATATTATGGATGCTCATATATCCTTTAATCCGAATCATTTTGAGCAAATAATGCTTATTTTATTGGATAATGCGGTCAAGTATTCAGAAGATCTGAAACGAATTGAGGTTGCAGGCAGAATAGAAGATGGAGAGTTGAAACTAAGAGTGAGGGACTACGGTATAGGTATACCCGAATCGGATGTTCCTTTTGTGTTTGAGCGGTTTTACAGGGTGGACAAAGCGCGAAGCAGGGAGAGGGGAGGGAACGGGCTGGGATTGTCCATCGCTCAAAAATTGACAGCCCTTTATGAGAGCACAATTACCCTCGATAGTATGGAAGGTAAAGGCACATCCGTATATTTGAATATTCCACTTATGAAAGCTTAACACCTGCCGAGGATTAGCAATATCGAAGAAGCCGCCTTGACAGGCGGCTTCGCTATTATTTTTCGAACAAATTCTCTAATGCCTCGCGCTGAGGCGGCCTTATATTGATAACCGGACGGGTACTCTTGGCCTGCCGTTCGGCGTCTTCTATGGATTCGGCTAACCCGAGTGTAATTAATGTCCCAATCGCTACGGCGCCCGTCCTGCCTTTGCCTCCGCCGCAATGAAAACCGACCCTCCGGCCGTTATTGTAAGCATCAACAACGTGCTTGATTGCTTGACCGATCAACTCAGCTTGCGGAGTATCCGATTGATCACCGATCGGAACTTGAATCCTCGTTACATGTTCGCTTAAATTGCCGGAGTCTTCAGCTTCTTCCCGCAAATCTATAATAACCTCGCAGCCCGCTTCGGAAATCATTTCTTTCACATCGGCAGCGCCGCCAAGATAGATTCGGTCGCCGACAAGCGCTTGATAATTTCTGGTCATAAGTATCTCCTGTAAGTTAAATTTTCATCCGCTTAAACGATTTGATCTGAACAGGCACCGGAGCAGACGGAGGAGCGCAGCATAGAGAAAGATCCCTTGCGTCGCCCGCGGATTCGAATTCGGAGTCCTCTTTCGTATAGAAGATTTCCCACGCATTCCCGTCCGGGTCATACACCCATACTTTGTCTTGTACGGCATAACAGCAGGTCGTATTCATTTCGTCGATGAGGATCAGATCAGACTGACGCAGCCGCTCGCCCATGGCGAGAACGTCTTCCGTATTATCGACTTGGAATCCAAGGTGGTTGAGAACACCGTCTTTCTCGAACGGCCGTACGTTCAATGAGAAATGCAGGGCAGGACTGTCCAATTCGAACTTCGCATAATTGTCTTTGACTTTTGCCGGTTCAGCTCCAAAGAAGCTGCGGTAGAATGAGAGGGACTTCTCAAGATCCGAACAATTAACAGCTACATGCATGCGTTTGACGGCAGCAGCCATTTATTTACCCTCCTTGACGAACGACTCGATCCGCTGCCTGATAGCGTCACGGACGGTACGGAACTGGGTCAGGATTTCTTCTTCCGTACCGGTCGCTTTGGCCGGGTCTTCGAAGCCCCAGTGCCATTTGATAACGTCCGGGTTCGAAATGACAGGGCAGTGTTCGTCGGCATGGCCGCAAAGTGTAATGACATAAGTTGCCCGGTTTAGAATCTCGGGATCAATTACATTCGATGTATTGTTCGAAATATCCACGCCGGCTTCTTTCATAATCTGGACGGCCCGCGGATTAAGCCCATGCGCTTCGAGTCCCGCGCTTTTTACCTCGTAAGTATCGCCTCCGATGGCGTTCAGGAAGCCATCCGCAATTTGGCTGCGGCAGGAGTTGCCGGTACACAAGAAATAAACGAGTTTCTTTTCCATATTTTTCGATCTCCTTTTTAATCAAGTTGTTTTATTTTAATTAATGATTTTAAGCCATAAGTATAGGCCGGTCAGCGTGATAAAGAGGACAGGAAGTGTCAGCACGATGCCGGTTTTAAAATAAGCGCCCCATGTAATCTTCACTCCCTTGCGGGAGAGGACGTGCAGCCAGAGCAGAGTGGCCAAAGAGCCGATCGGCGTAATTTTGGGTCCCAGATCGGAGCCGATGACATTGGCATAAATGAAAGCTTCGCGGAGCGCGCCGGTTGGGTTGGTTCCGTGAATCGCGAGTGCGTCAATCATCACAGTAGGCATATTGTTCATGATTGAGGACAGGATCGCGGCGATAAAGCCTGTTCCGATGGTTGCTGCGAACAATCCTTGACCCCCAACCCAGTGAAAGACTTTACCGAGCTCATCGGTCAGACCGACATTACGCAAGCCGTAGACGACGACATACATACCGATGGAAAAAACAACAACTGCCCAAGGCGCTTCTTTAATGAGCTTCCCGGTCTTGATATCGGGGCTTCGTCTGGCGATTAGAATAAAGGCGATTGCAGCGATTCCCGCAATGATGGATACGGGAACCCTGATGTACTCGCTTGTCAAATATGCGGCCAGCAGCACTGCAAGGATGATCCAGGAAACCTTGAACAGGTATGGATCCTTAATCGCTTCATTCGGCGTTTTCAATTGCGTTAAATCATATTGCTTCGGTATGCTGCGTCCGAATAAGAGGTAAAGTACCAGCAAACTGGACCCGACGGAGAATAGATTGGGTATAACCATCCGGCTTGCATACTCGACGAATCCGATATTGAAGAAATCAGATGAAACGATGTTGACTAAGTTGCTAACAACAAGAGGAAGAGAGGCCGTATCCGAAATAAATCCGCTGGCAATAACGAAAGGCAGCACCATTCGCTCATCAAACTTTAATGCTCTCACCATCGCTAGGACGATAGGCGTCAAAATAAGCGCAGCCCCGTCGTTGGCGAAGAAAGCGGCTACCGCCGCGCCTAAGAGGATGACATAGACGAACATCAGGTTTCCGTTTCCTCGTGCGATACGCGCCATATGCAGCGCAGCCCATTCGAAAAAACCGATTTCATCGAGAATAAGTGAAATCAGTATTACGGCGACGAACGCAAGAGTCGCATTCCAGACGATAAGCGTGACGTCCCACACATCGTGGAAGCTGACTACGCCTGCAAGCAGTGCAAGTACCGCTCCGCCCGAAGCGGACCAACCGATGTTTAATCCTTTTGGCTGCCAAATGACAAAGATTAATGTGATTAAGAAAATAAGTGAAGCGACCGCCAGCATAAAGCCTCCTGATTAATTGCAGCTCATTTTAACTGCATTGATTTGTTCGTCCATAGAAGGTAATTGATCCAAAATGCCTTGCAAATAAGGCTTATCTTCAATGTTCAGTGAATAATAAATCCATTGACTGCGGCGTGTTTCGCCCACAAGGCCGCCCGTTTTCAATTTCCTTAAATGCTGGCTTACGTTCGGCTGTGTCGTTTGTAAAATCTCAACTATATCGCATACGCACATTTCTTTTTCTTTCAGCATGGCAAGGATCGTTAAACGCGTTTTATCTGAAAGGAGCTTAAGGGTTTCGGCCATGGCGTCAAAGGATATCATTCAACATTCACCTCTTTCCGGTTATTGTTCCCCTTTATATGAGTATCAAAGCGTTAGGCTATTATGATTAAAACACACACTGCTATATAAGTAAAGAATTATATTAGTGAGTGCTGATTTAATTATTTAAGTGCAATAAGTCGAAGCCCTAAGTTAAACTGTTAAAAGGTCAGTCTACGGGGGGCAGAATTTGAATTTAATACAAATGATCATAAAAATATTCAACCTTCATGCAACATGCATAGATAATGTTCCCGAATCGTTCAGTTCACAGGTATACAAGTTTACTCTCGCTAGCGGAGAAACCGTATATTGGTGTGAAAGAAGAGGAATAGAACAGCATAAAGACTTTCTGGTGAAAAGTATATCCATATTGCGGAGGTCGGTAGAGATTAACCTCGCTTGAGTTTAACAATGACCGTATCTGCAGAGTTATCCGGCTATTGACAATATTCTCCCAACCTACTATATTGTATTAAATTACTTAGTGATGAATAAAAATGCACTTGCGGATTGGGGATGGAAAGAGATTGATGCTAAAAGAAAAAATAGTCAACAAAGAAACAGGAATTATAACATATGGCATAACACCCCCGAAACAAAGCAACACTCCCGAGAAACTAGCGGAAATTTCGCAAAAACTGATTGAAAGACTAAAGGATTTGGACATTGACGGTTTAATTATTTACGATGTTCAGGACGAGGCGGAAAGAACAACTCAAGAAAGGCCGTTTCCTTATCTCCAAACGATTGATCCGACTGCATACAGCAAGGAGTACTTGAGCGAGCTCGAGGTACCTAAGATTATTTATCGTTGCGTCGGCAAATATACGGAGACGCAGTTGTCGGAATGGCTCACTTCTGACGCAGAGCAAGACAGATTCTCGGTATTCGTAGGGGCCTCCTCAAGCAAGCAGGAAGTACGGCTTGGTTTGCCGGAAGCTTACAGTTTAAGCAAGAGGTTGAACAACGAGCTAGTGTTCGGCGGCGTCGTCATACCGGAGAGACATTTAAAGAATAATGACGAGCATCTTCGGATTGCGAATAAAGTAAGAAATGGATGCCGGTTTTTTGTTTCTCAGGCGACTTACAATGTCGAGGCGTCAAAGAACTTTCTGTCAGATTATTACTACTACTGTCAGAACAACGAAATAGAGATGGTTCCGATCCTGTTTAATATCGCGCCTTGCGGTTCGCAAAAAACGTTGGAATTTATGAAATGGCTCGGAATAAGCATTCCCAGATGGCTGGAAAATGAATTAATATATTCGAATGATATACTAGATAAATCAATCCGTTTATCACAGGAAGTATTTGAAGAATTAATGGATTTCGGATTAGAGAAGGGTATCCCAATCGGGTGCAGTATAGAAAGCGTGTCGACAAGAAAGGTAGAAATTGAAGCCTCCATACAATTAGTCAGGGACGTGAAATACAGTATGGAGCAAAAGCTTATACAAAAAAGATAAGCGTTGCATGCTGTTATCTTAAATCTTACTAAAATTTTGACCTGCCCCATCACACAGCTGTTTAAAAATGGTAAAATAGACCTAATTGAACAGAAAAGGTGGGTGAAAGGATGACAGTTACTTCCGGCTATTCGATGTTTGAAGTGTTACCGACGTTGATGTTTATTTTCAACGGGTTATTTATGCTGCTTGGAATATATGCTTTATTCCTATTCATTAAACTCGCGATTCGCGGTATACAGGCTCTGGATATATATCTGGATGAAAAGAGAAACAGACGTCTTTGAGGGAGCAGGGCACCAGCGTTATCTCGCCGGTGCCCTGTGTCTTGTCTCTCGGGTTTGCAGCTTTTACTTAATCGGGCATATCTCTGATTTTACTTCATTGCAGCTTGCATAAGTTCGAATATTTTGCGGGTTGTATTTACATTCCTGATTGTCATTTGTCGATATATCTTTGAGCCGATCAGTTTATTCATACCGCTTCGTGTAACATTCTTTCTCTCAACCGACCATAGAATCGCTCCGCCAACGTATTTCACCGTATCAATATCCGGTTTAATAACAAGCTCTTCAAGAACTGACTCACTATTGACCTCATCCCATAAAAACATCACTTCAGTTCTCATCTGCTGGTCGTTAGTCCATGACTCCGGAATGGAGTTCGCGACTGTATTCATATCATCAAAATTAAGGACCACAACTTTGATTTGCAATCCGAAATTTAAATGTATAACTTCTTGAAGAATCAGAGATATTTCCGTTTTTGATTGTCCATGATATGTAAATATAATATTTCCCGAATTGATATATGTCACAACAGAGTTCATACCAGCTTGTTCAAAAGCTTTCTTAAGCAGCTTCATGTCAATTTTATTGTTTCCGCCAACATTGATCCCCCGCAGCAGTGCTGTATAAACCAATTAGCATTCCCCCTAATCAATAATTTCGGTTAAAACGAGAGGCCCGCCATTAAGGCGGGCTCCAGTTGTCTTATTGGAAGAAGAGTTGTGATTTACGATTCACGGTGCTTCACAGACGTCGTAAATAAATTTCTCCAATGCGGAAACATCCGTGATGTTCTTGTTGCATGTGTCGCTGTTCACGCACATATAGTTGCCGAGTGCCTTATAGTAGTCAGGCGAAGCGTTAACCGGTTTCGATTTCGTAATCGCGGAGAATAATGCAACCTCTTCATGGCGGTTGCACAAAAAGCAAATGCTTTTCTTATTCACCGGGGTATATCTTCCTTCTACACCGATGAGCTGCCCGCTCAGATGATAAACGAGAAACAATTTATTCGTTGCGATATCAGTCCAACCAAGGTAGGTCACATAGCGGTAATCGATTGCCGCTAAGTCGGGAACCTTCAGTTTCTTGATTTTGGGAAACAGCTTCTTGATGTGTTTATCCGTTACGTGCTCAAACTCAGCCAAATAAGGCTCCAGTGAAAGCATATAATACTGAAATTCCCGCGCAGTATTTAATGTCGAAATCTTCTCCAGCATTTGTTTTTGAAGCTCGCTCAAATCCGGCAGCGCCTCGTTAATTTTAAGCTGCACGCTATATCTTACCGCGTCCACCACTTTTCGGTCGGAAACGGTATTGCAGGCATTCCGCAGCAGGTCGGCCTGCTTCTTAATCAAGTTATATTGATGGTTTCTAATAAATGGTTTGTCCATGCTTTTCAGCCCCTTATTATTAATGAAATCCAAATAAGGTGCAAAGCCATTATTAGAATCGATATAAGCTTATTCGGGCGACAATGTTAACTTTAATTGCCTTAGCCCCACGCAAAGTATCGCCCTAGTATTAGGCTTTGCATGGGTCGTTACTTCTTCTGACAAAATGATTTGCCATCCCTACCGCCCCCCCTTGTATTGGACATTATAAAATAAATCAAACCTTTGCTGCAACTTTTTGGAAGCAATATGGATATTGCGGAGGATGGTGAACATGCCATCCTCACTTTTTTGCGAATTGTGCTGTCGAATTTAAAGAAAACTGATGAAATCGAATAATATTACAATAGATAGAGCGTTTTCATTTTGATAGAGTTGGTTCTGGGAGTGCTGAACGATGCTTATATGATTACTGTCATTATGGAGTTCAGTGGGGGTGATTAAAGAGTTTAGAACTGTCCTTATCAAAGGTCGGCACTAACTAAAAACGAAAGAAAGACAAGCATTTTGTGCATCAAGTCGCATTAAATGAATGGAGGACTAACAATGATGTTTCTGAAAAGGTTCAATTACGGAAATGAGTTTAAACGTATATTGTCTATTGTCATTTGCATTAGTTTCATGGCAGCGCTCCTGCCTATATCGCCGCGGGTATCTGCAGCTGAGACAACTGTGCAGTCGGTAATTACGGATTATTTACCAACGATTGCTGAGGTCATCGATGCAAGCGGGTTCAAGCATCCCGGTGTTGGGCTTACCAAGGATATTCTAGAGAATGTGAGGGCACAGGTACGGGCACAGAAAGAGCCCTGGAATACCTATTTCAATCAAATGCTCTTATCCGCTGCGGCTGCAAAGAACGTCACCTCCAGCAATCAGAGCGGCGCGGATCCGACGAAACCGGCCAGCAATGCGTTCAACAGCCAGGGCTTTAACTCAAGATTTATAGCCGATGGTTTGAAGGCTTATACTCAAGCTCTGTTATATGTCATAACGGGTGATGAAGTCTACCGGGCAAACGCGATGCGTATTATCCGGATCTGGGAACAGATGGACCCCGCGAAATACGTGTATTTTACCGATTCGCATATTCATACGGGAATTCCGCTCAATCGCATGACTACTGCTGCAGAAATCCTGCGGTATACAAGCACTGAAAACCCGAGCTTGGCATGGACGGATAAAGATACGGCAGATTTCACGAACAATCTGATCAATCCGGTCATCGAAACCTTCCAGCATACGAATTACCGCTTTATGAACCAGCATCTTTATTCGCTGCTGGGAGCCATGTCAGGTTATATCTTTACCGGCAACAGAGACCGGTATAACGAAGGGGTCGAGTGGTTTACCGTCAATAAGACGGCTGTGGATCAAGGGCAGAACGGTGCCATTAAAGCATTATTCAGACTGGTGGACACCAATGCATTGACTGGGGAGCCGGTAGATCCCCCGGTCGTTCAGCATGTGGAAATGGGCCGGGACCAGGCGCACGGCGCCGGAGACATTACCAATGTGGAAATCATCTCGCGGTTACTGCTCGCCCAAGGAACAAAAGTAGACCCGGTAGACGGGACGGCTTCGACAGCGCCGGATGCTGTGGGCCCATACGAATTTCTCGATAACCGCATCTTGAAAGCCGCCGACTTGTTTGCCCGGTTTATGATCGGTTACGATACGCCGTGGATCCCGGTTGCGGCGCATACCGATGCGAATGGAAATCCGACCATCATTTATAAAGACATTTCCGGGGCTTATCGAGGAAGAATCGGCGGTAATGTGTATGACCTATACTATTATTATAAATACACGGCAGGAGTAAATATGGCGGAAGCAGCCCCATATTTTACCGAAATGTTTGCGAAGAGACTGCCCTTTTACTGGGAGTCGCCAGATGGAGGAGCCGATTATTGGCTGTTTATCCCGAAAGAAGCGGAAGCCGAAGGTGCGCAATATCTTCCGAAACCGGTATCGAACCCGGATTTGAGAGAGGTTGAAAACCGATATACCAGGTTTGACGGCAATTCCGCGACAAAGCAGGAAGGAGATACTTCTTTCGTCCAATTCACCGCAACGGAAGAGGGAAGCAAAATTGCGCTCGTAGCCTCAAGCACAGGCTCGAAAACGATCGGATTCCGAATTCGGACCAATGGCACAGCCAAATTGGAGGTTATAGGCGGAATTGGCGATACCATTACGCTGCCTGACACGATGGGGCAGTGGCGGTATGTAACCTATACGATGAACAATTTCCAGTTTTTTGGGGACCTTGTTTATTTCAAGGTGAAAGGCTCAGGGACAACGGTTGACCTCGATCACGTTAATGTAAACGCGGGAGCTCAGCTGACGCCTCCGGTGTTTAGTGCGGGAAATGCGCCATTGAAATTATTTGCCTATGTCGGTTCCGAGGCACCGGTCAAATTCGATTTTACGGCAGCAGACCCGAACGCGACGGACGTCGTTACTTATCAAATCGACAATAAACCGGAGGGTGCTGTCCTAAGCGAAAGCACCGGCGTATTTTCCTGGACGCCGACTGAGGCCGGAACCTACTCCTTTGTCGTGGGGGCATCGGACGGAACCACGGTGACAACTAAAGACGTTACCGTAATCGTAACCGATGACCGGGAGTCGGCGGTGGCCGCGGTAATTACTCCTTATAATCCGAGTACAAATTATATTTCGTCAACTCTTGAACGTTATAAAGTCGTGTATACCGATGTCATGAGTGCGATCAATAGCTCGGCGGATGAGGTTTTCTATCAGAAATTGGTTGGTTTGAGTAATGCGGTTCAGGGACTACAATTGTTGACGCCGCTGTTAAGTGACGGAAGCATGAATTACCTGAATATGTTCGCTTCTTCCACATTCGGTAATGCAGTCCCGAATCTGCTCGATAATGGGAATGGAAGTTTTGTATGCTTCTGTTGGGCTCAGAATTTGACATATTACATGGATTTCGGGCCTGACTTTAAAGTATCGGCCAATGCGTTCGGGCTCCAGGTAAGAGCCAGCTTTCCCGAACGGATCGGCGGCGTTGCCGTATTCGGATCGAACAATAAAGTCAATTGGACACGGTTAACGCCCGGTCTGACGACAGTGACGGAAGATATGCAAAAACTTGACGTAGAGGATAGCCTCAAAGATGAGCAGTTCCGCTTCCTGAAAATCCAGATGATCGAGCCGGCGACCGAACTGTTCCCAGGTGCTCCGATGATTGAGCCGGCTGAATTCCGAATCTTCGGAGAGCGTCATGAGATGGTCACCCAAATTCCCGGCACGATTGCCGAAGCGCTGGCGGAAGCGGAGAAGCTGCCTGACGAAGACTATACGAAACAAAGCTACTACCTGTTCCAGAAAGAATTGGAATATGTGAAGAGCAGCGTCGGCAATCCCGATTATAACGAGCAAGAGCTGATTAATGAAATTTATGATGCCCGCAGTTTGTTGGTACCTTACACAACGTCGCTCTACTCATTCGAAGGAAACGCAAATAATTCGTTCGGGTTCTCTACGTCCACGGGCGGAACCGTTATTGGAGCCGCAGCTTACCCGGCAGGAAAGGTCGGGCAAGCGATCAGCTTAAACGGCACGGACAGCTATGTTGTGCTGCCAGCGACGCAGCCAATGTCGGGCTACAACGAGATGACCCTCGCCACTTGGGTGTATTGGAATGGAAGCAGCCAGTGGCAGAGGATCTTCGACTTTGGCAATAACACAAATCAATATATGTTCCTCACGCCGAGATCGGGCAATAACACACTTCGTTTCTCGATCAAGAACGGTAGCGAACAATTTGTGGAAACGGCGCAATTGCCGGTGGGTCAATGGTCTCATGTCGCGGTGACACTAGGGAATGGAACGGCGAAGCTGTACGTGAACGGCGTGCTGAAGGCGGCGAAGACCGGTATCACGATCAAACCGGGCGATTTCCAGCCTGGCACGAACTATATCGGCAAAAGCCAGTTTTCCGATCCGCTGTTTAGCGGCATGGTCGACGAATTCCGTATCTACAATCGCGTTTTAAGCGATGGCGAGATCGGGGCTGTGTATAATCAAACCGGGTATGGGAATGACAACAGCTTGCTTAAATTCTTGTTGGAGCAGGCTGCTGCAGCAGGCAATGCCGGCATCTATACGGCTGACAGCGTGCATGCTTTGCAGCAGGAAATACCTTCGGCGCAGGCTGTCGCATCCGATTCAGGCGCAAGCCAGGCTGAGGTTGACGCCGCAGCCGATCGTTTAAGAGGGGCCTATGAAGGTCTGGTCTATCTGCCGGGCGTTCCGGCGATTGCTCCCGTTGCGGACAAAACCGTCATCGCGGGCAATCAGCTCTCTTTCAAGCTTCACCAGTTGAACTCCGTAACCGGTACCGTATTCAGTGTAAGCGGACTGCCGCAAGGAGCGGTTTTCGATCCAGATAAGCGCACAGTCGCATGGACGCCTGCCAGAACGCAGGGCGGAGTCTATACGTTAACCTTAACCGCTGCAGCGGAAGGAGGGTCTACTTCCCGTACCGTCAAGCTCACCGTAAAAGGCGATCCGGTCATCGCTCCGGGTGGAACGGTGGAGCTTAAGACAAGACAAGCGTTTACGTATCAGGTGAAAGCGACGGATCCTACCGGTGCGGCTCTAACTTACAGCGCTGCCAAACTGCCTTCGGGCGCGGCGTTTGATCCTGTCACAGGTATCTTCACGTGGACTCCGGCTCCGGCGAATTACGGCGACAACTTTGCCATCTTTACCGTTAGCAACGGGCTGTTTACGGTCAGCCAAACGGTTGCTTTCAAGGTTAGTCTCGGACTGCTGATGCCAGACGGCTATACCAAGGGCAGCTACTACCTGTATAAGAAGGAAGCGGAACGGATCCAGGCTGCGCTTGCGCTGCCGGACGCCGATAAAGCGGCGCTTATCCAACAGCTCGCTCAAGCCGAATCATTGCTGGTGCCTGCATCCACACTTCCCGCGGCGAAAGTTGCCGTGACGTCTTCGATGGTCACCGCTTCTACTGTAGTCTGGCCTGACGCCAACGCGGGGTCAGCTGCACAGAACGGTTGGCGGGCTTTTGACGGCAATACGGGCACCTATACCGATACCACAGCCAACCCAAGCTGGATTCTTGTCGATTTAGGTGCGGACAATGCCAGAAGCATCGGAAGTGTCAAATTCTATCCGAGAACCAATTTTGTATCCAGGGTAAAGGGCTCTATCATTCAAGGGTCGAATGATGGAATGGCCTGGACCGATCTTTATACGATTAACGGCATCACTGCGGCGGCTTGGAATACAGCGTCGATTACAAATGCGACAGCCTTCAATTATCTGCGCTTCTATTCTCCCGCCGGTAACTCGAACGTCGCTGAGCTTGAGTTCTATGACAAGCCGATCGACAAGACATTGCTTCCGATCTTACTGGAAGAAGCCGGTGCAGTCGATACCGGGCTGTACAAAGAGGAGAGCATACAAGCGCTTCAGGCGGAAGTAAAGAAAGCGCAAGAGGTCTACAGCAATGAGGCTGCAGCTCAGCCCGAGATCGACTCGGCATCAGCGAGATTGATTGCTGCACTCAAGGGGCTGCAGTGGAAGGATGTTACTGTGTCTGTAGACCCTGCGGCTCCGGGAGGCAAGAACGGCTGGTATACATCCCCAGTCACAGTGACCATGTCTCCTGCGGCAATCGCGGAATACAGCCTGGACGGAGGAGTCACCTGGGCAGTCTATGGCGCGCCTGTCACCCTGGCACAAGAGGGAACGCATCAGGTGCAGTACCGCCGTTCGGTCGATTCGGGAGAAGCGAACAAGCTTGAGATTAAGATCGACCGGAGCGCACCCGTCGTTCAGATAATGGGCTCGGCGTCGTACACGATCGATCAGACGGTGAGCATTACATGCAGCGCGACGGATGTTATCTCGAGCGTATACGGTACGCCGTGCGGCCAGCCGCTGGTTCAGGCCAAGGCTTACTCACTGCCCGCCGGTCAGAATACTGTAACGATCACAGCAGAGGATATGGCGGGCCATCAAACGACAGCTGCGCACACGTTTACGGTGACAGTTACGTTTGACAGCTTAAAGACAGTGACAAACTCATTCCTGAAGGCGACGGGTACCAAAGAGTGGGATACAGTCGTAAAATCGCTGAACCAAAAGCTGGATCAGGCGAAAGCAGCGGCAGGCAGCGGCAGAATAGACGCGGCTAAGAGCATGATGGCCGACTATATTGGCCAAGTGACGGACCAAACCGGGAAATTTTTCACGGGGGAACAGGCGGACATTCTGATCCGATGGGCTCGAATTGTGATCTAGCGCAAACGGAATTTCCCAGGCGTCATCCAGCAGCACTGTAGGACTTGCGTCTTATGAATTGAGAGCAATAGTATACAAAAAAAGCGTTTTAACTTTAAATTAAAGTTAAAACGCTGTTTTTTTGCATGCAGCTTTTTGAACTAAATAGCTTAAGCTAGTCGAATAGGGAGGCTCTTAAGGGATTGGCCCAGCGCCGAATCGGTCAAATGGTCGGTCACCTCGAAGCCCTCAACCGCCCCGATATCGGCGAAACGCTTTACAAAGGAGGAGAGCGCGATACGCGCTTCCATGCGGGCAAGCGGGGCGCCCAAACAGAAATGCGGACCGGATCCGAACGCGAGATGCTGTTGATTATTCGGGCGATGGGCATCAAACTCATCCCCATGGGCGAACTGGGCCTCATCCCGATCGGCGGCACCGACCCACGCCATAATCATTTGCCCTTGCTTCATTTCGTGTCCGAAGACTGCGGTATCTTGCGTTATCCTGCGATCCATGACTGACGGAAAGCGGAAACGCAGCACTTCCTCAAGCAGCTTGGGAACCAATGACAAGTCGGCTCGCAGCTCCTGATAAATACCCGGCTGGTCAAACAGCATGGAATAAAAGGCGTTGGAAATGAAAGTCGTCGTCGTTTCATTTCCGGCACCGAGCAGTCCGATGGAGGACATGACCACTTCCTCATCCGTTAATTGCTCGCCTTCAAGCTCGGCTTTCGTCAAGTCGGAGATGATGTCATCGGCTGGATTCTTCCGTTTCTCCAGCACGATGGGGTACAAGTACTCATAAAACTCCTTCATGACCTGTGCTTTCTGAGCGTTAATGTCGTCGTAAGTTTCCTTGGCAAACGGAAGGAAGATGATGTCTGACCAGGTTTTAATCATCGCCCGGTCTTTGGATGGGACGCCGAGTAAATCCGAAATGACAACCACGGGAAGAGGAATCGCCAGCTTCTGCATAACATCTATTGTTTCCAGCCCTTCCATATCCATGATCAATTCATCGACAATAGCCTGAATTCGGGGTTCCCATGCCTCAAGGGTACGGGGGGCGAACGCAAATTTCGTGCAAAAGGATGGTTTGATCGACTGAACTCATAAAAAATCCCTCCTAAATGATCCATTTAAAATAAGGTAAAACCATATCTCAATAAAGCCATCTTGCAAACCCGGGTTTTCACAAAATATGGGAAAGAATCGCCAACTCCATCCTTTCATCTCTGTCGTGGACATAATTTACAATGTGTTGTATAATCCACGGTGTATAAATTAGATTATAAACAGAAATAGTGAGTTTACAAGCGACGCTTATTGATGAAGTGTACAGTAATATACATGAAATTCATTTTGTGTAGTTTAACTTGAAGATGTTCTACGTAAAGCAGGAAATTGTAGCTTACTATCTAATAAGGAAAGGAATGGGATACGATACGATGGATAAGATAAAGCCGCGCATGGATCCCCGAATACTTCGTACTCGTCAATTGATTAGAGATGCCTTTGTTGAACTGCTACAGGAAATGGATCTCGAGAAAATTTCAGTTAACCGCATCGCAGAGCGAGCCACTATCAACCGCGTTACCTTCTATCTTCATTATCGAGACATTCCGGATATGCTGGAAAAAATGGCTGATGATATGGCCCTGGACATTAAGCGGATTTCAGAGAATACGAGGGTGAATCTGAATACTGAAGAAGATGCGGATTGGCCGGTACTGGTGAATGTACTCGAGCATATTGCCGAGCATGCAAAATTTTATAAAGTCATTCTCGGCTCCAGACGAACTCCGATCTTTACGGAACGTCTGCTAAAGCTGCTAACGGAATCGATTACCGCCAGATGGGAGAGAATGGAGAACGACTCCTGCCTCACGACAGAAGGTATTCAGAAGGACATTGCCATTTGGTACGCATCTTCAGCCCTGATTGGAACGATCGTTTCTTGGCTTAGAAACGACATGCCATATACTCCGCATTTTCTTGCCAAACAATTTTCTTTGCTTCGGCCTCATTTCCAGAAGAACAAACCAAAAGGGAAGTAAATCTGAAACCTATACTTATCTTCTAATGAGAAGGGGGAATGCTGTTTGATCATAAGACAAATGAATCAAAACGATTGTGAATATATTCTGAAGGCAGCGGACGACTGGTGGGGAGGTCATTATTCAAGCGATATGTTATCCAGATGGTATATCCATCATTTCCGCGAAACCTGTCTATTGGCCGAAGAAAACGGGAAGATTGTTGGATTCATTATCGGTTTCCTGTCACAATCCGAACCGGACGAGGCCTATATTCGAATCGTGATGGTTGACCCCGCTTGGCGCGGCAAAGGCATCGGACGCTCGCTTTATGAAACATTTTTCGAACGTGCCGGATCATTAGGAAGAAGTGTCATTCGATGTGTGACTGCTCCGGGAAAAAAGAATTCCATAGCATTTCATGCCCGGCTTGGTTTCATGATTGAGCCTCAGGAACAAGAACTGGGGGGTGTACCGGCATTTATTAACTATGATGGCCGCGGCGGTAACCGGGTAGTTTTCAAGAAGGTCTTGGATAATATGAGTGAGCTTTAACAATGTTCAAATTACCAGAGAGGACGAACTCTATGATTACAAGAGAATATATACTTTCGCGGATTGAAGAAGGCTTGAAGGACACTAAACAAATAAACGCGATCTGGTTAGAGGGTTCAGACGGCACTAATTCAATGGACCAATATTCCGATATTGATATTGTATTTGATGTTGAAGACGGTTTTGGGAATGAAATATTTAGCCTCTTGGAGAATATATTAACAGATATTGGTAGAATAGATTTATCTTATGAAGAACCGCGAAACAACCCGAACTCAAGATATAAAGTGTATCATTTACAAGACACCCCCGATTCCTTATTTCTTGACATTACTGTTCAAATTAGCAGTGAACATAAATTTATCACGGAAAATGACAGTGAAATTCCATACATAATCTTCGACAAAAAAGGCGTTGTACAATATGAAAGCCTTGATGCAGATGAACTTAACCTGCGGTTAATTAACCGGTTATACCACCTTGAAAATATGATGAATCAGAAAGCAAGGGCAAAGAAATACGTAAAGCGTAACAAATTCCTTGAAGCGATGGGTTATTATCACAAATTCGTTGTAACCCCGCTTATCGAGTTATTACGTATCAAATACAAACCTATTAATCATGATTACTATATTGTTTCCATATCGAAGCATCTTCCGCCTGATGTACTTGGAAAATTGGAAGAACTGTTTAAAATCGGTTCAGTTGATGACCTGGAAATGAAAATTGAACAGTCACAATTATGGTTTAGTGAGCTTCTTAAAGAACTAAGAGAAGAGTTGGAGAAACCTTAAAGTGAGCCCTTTGGAAGGTTGTGACTGTTTTGAATGGACGATATCCCAAAAGAATAACGAGGCGTTCCTTTTTGAGTACATCCGGTAAGGTGGTGCTGGGAGCAGCAGGGATTTTGGCGGGGAGTACCGGATTGTTTTATTATGGGGCTGTAAAGTATAAGGGGCGGACTCCCCAAGAAAGGCCAGGGAACATAGTAATTCTGGGCGATCTGCAGGAGTTGATGGCTGTGGAAGGCGTGAAAAAAGTTCATTACCAGGCTGTCATACAAGATGCGTGGGTTACGAAACCGATCAATTCTTTCGTTTATGTGAAAAACGATACAAAGAGCGGCGTACACATTATGTCACCTTCATGCACTCATCTGGGATGTGAAATAGAACCTGCTCCGGAAGCGGAGCGCGGTGCTGTAAATGGGCTTTTCTTCCGATGCCCATGTCATGGCGCCGAATTCGACATAAAGGGAAATGCAGTCAAGGCTGTGTCGCAAGGGCTTGATACATTTGAACCTATTATCATTCACAACAGTGTGTATATCGATATTTTATCGCCGATAAAGGGAAGTATTGTTAACAGAGTCTAATAGATAAGCGATATCATTTTTGTTGCATAGGGGGGATTCTTTTTTGAAGCTAAAGGAGCTTATTGGTGTTCTAACCATTTACCAGGTTAACGGCGATGCTGATATCGACATTACAGGTATATCAATTAACTCGCAGAATTTGCAGCCGGGAGAGCTGTTCGTATGTATTCCAGGCGTTCCCGGATTTCAAGAGGATCGTCATAAGTTTATTGATGATGCTGTAAAAGCAGGAGCGGCAGCTTTAATTGTAGAACGCGATGTAACAGTAAATATACCGGCAATAAAGGTGCCAAATGCAAGGTATGCATTGGCGGCTCTTGCCGCGCACTTCAATGGGTATCCGAGTCAGGATATCAAGTTGATTGGAGTAACGGGGACGAATGGAAAGACGACAACAAGCCACATGATTGAGTCGATATTGACTCATGCCGGTTATTCAACAGGCCTAATGGGGAATATCGGTACAAAAATTGGTCCTTCATTATTGGAGACGGATATTAATACCCAGGATCCAAACAAATTACAGGCAAATTTAAAGAAGATGAAGGAAATTTCGACTGACTTCTGTGTTATGGAAGTGACTTCTCAGGGACTGCATCTAGGAAGGGTGCTTGGTTGTGATTTTCGAACAGCCGTTTTTACAAACCTCACACAAGACCACTTGGATTATCATGGAACAATGGAGAACTATCTCGCAGCAAAGGGGATGTTATTCTCAAGGCTTGGTAATTCATTTACGCCGGATCCTTCCAATCGAAAATACGCCGTCTTGAACGCTGACGATGAGGCCTCCAACTATTTGAACGGACTAACTGCTGCGCAGGTTATTACATACGGGATTAAGAACCAGGCGGATGTCATGGCCGAAGATATTCAGCTGACCTCGAATGGAACGAAATTCAAGCTGCATTCTTTTGCAGGTTCGGCTGCGATGGAGCTGAAGATGGTTGGAACTTTTAATGTCTACAATGCTCTTGCGGCTATAGCGACCGCGATTGCCGAAGAGATACCCCTTGATAACATCCGGCAGGGGCTGGCAAATTTGACAAGTGTCCCGGGCCGGATGGAAGTAGTGGATGAACAGCAGGATTTCCTTGTGCTCGCCGACTATGCCCATACTCCCGACGGCTTAGAGAAGGCGCTATCTACCCTGCGCGAATTTGCCGGCGCAAAGATTATTACCGTCTTTGGCTGCGGCGGTGACAGGGATCGGACCAAACGGCCGGTAATGGGTAAGCTGGCTGCACAATACAGCGACTTTATTATCGTCACGTCGGATAACCCTCGCTCCGAAGATCCATTTCGTATACTAAAGGATATCGAACAAGGTTTATGCGAATACGGAACATCAATTGATTCTTATGAACTGATCGAGGATCGCAGACAAGCGATTAACCGTGCTATTGAAATGGCTAATTCCGGCGATATCGTTATTATCGCAGGTAAAGGCCATGAAACGTATCAGATCCTGAAGGAGAGGACGATACACTTCGATGATCGGGAAGAAGCTAGGGAGGCAATTCGCAGGCGGATAAATTCGATGTAAATTCAGGAGCTAAGTTACCAGAGCTTTTTCATGGATTGGTGGTATTCGGATGAAACTCATCAGAGGAAACCGGAGTTTTGACTTGGATGAATTCTTAAAGGAACCTTTGTTTGCTCACCTTTCTACGATGTCGGACGAAGGGCCAAGAGATTCTCCCGTATGGTATCTCTGGGAAAAAACCCAACTTTGGATCATAGGAACATCTGCGGATAGTTTTCCAAACAGGATCCTGAAAAACCCAAAATGCGCTATAGGAATCGTTGATTTTAATAGAAATACGGGGAAAGTATTGCATGTCGGCTTTCGCGGAGCAGCCAGTGTGCGGCCATATGATAAAGATATCGCTATGAGATTGTTATCACGTTATTTAGGTCCGAATATGGAGGATTGGGATAGTCGTTTTCGAGGCTTAAGTGACAGCAATCTATTAATAAGTTTTACACCGGAAACGGTGGTTGTAAGAGATCAATCTTATAAAGTTGGGTCTTCATAATGACGGGAGAATGAAAATGAATTCAAGTAATCAAGCGGGTTCCGCAGACAATATTTTCACAATAGATTGTAAAGATGTTTTACTGCGTGAGTACCAAATAAGCGATATTGATGCTATTTACAGTATTACCCATCAACCCGAAATAGTAGAATATTTGCCCGGTTGGAACGTATCCAGGGAACAACGTTTGGATTGGTTATTAAATTATGAAACAGTAGAAAACAAGCAGTTTTTAGAAGCTGTATCGAAAGACGGTGGCATTGAAAATCTCCGGCTGCGTTTAGGTATTATTTCAAAGGAGACTGGTGAATTTATTGGGTGGTGCTGCACCGGTATTAAAGATGAATTGCCGCCTTCTAATAGAGAGATTATGTTTGCAATATCGAAGGACTACACAAACAAGGGCTATACCACCCAGGCTGTTCAAGGAATCATCAAGTATTTGTTCGAGCACACAGATATAGAGCAGCTAAATTCTATCGCTCTGCTCCGTAACTTACCCTCTAATAGAGTCATCCGTAAATGTGGTTTCGATTTCCAAACCATTATTGAGATCCGGCAAGAGCAGTATAATCATTACACGATAAGTAAAAGTAAATGGCGGTATTAATAAACGACAATGACATTGACTATTGCAGCTATTTATCCTAAAACATAATAAGCAGCAAGCAGTCCATTACTGCGTGATCCCAGTCTTGGACTGCTTTGTTGCCCTGTTTTCGCAAACAATATCTTTAAAACTTAATGCCAATTTTCCCGAAATGAGTTCCCTCAGCCATATATTTCAATGCTTCGATCGACTGTTCAAACGGAAAAACACGGTCAATTACGGGTTGGAGCTTATGCTGCTCGATCGCGCGATTCATCGCTTCAAACATATCGCGGTTCCCGACGTTTATTCCTTGAAGCCGCACTCTCTTCTGGAAAGTAGGAACGAGCTGGAAGCCCTCCGCTGTCGCGCCCGATAAGATACCGACCAAACTTACCCGCCCTCCGAAGCGGACGGCAGCGACCGAGCGGTTCAGTGTGGACGCCCCGCCCAGATCAACCACATGATCTGCGCCGCGTCCATCTGTCCAATCCAGCACCGCTTTGTCCCAATCGGGCGTGCTGCGGTAATTAATACCGAAATCGGCGCCAAGCTTCTTCGCGCGTTCCAGCTTCTCGTCGCTGCTTGACGTAACAATGACCCTCGCACCCTGCAGCTTGGCGAATTGGAGTGCAAACAATGAAACGCCGCCGGTTCCCTGCACAACAACGGTATCGCCTGCTTTCACATTGCCTTCCGCTACAATTGCCTGCCAAGCTGTCACCCCAGCGCGCAAGGGAGAGCGGCTGCTTCCTCATCCGTCAAGTGCTTCGGCACAAGCACCAGACCGCTCTCATTCAGAATGGCGTATTCCGCGAGTAAGCCGTCCAAGGGACCGCCGAGTAAACCGTTAAGCCACGCCTCTGTTGGTTCACCGGAAAGCCACTGCTGTGAGAAAATGCCGCTTACTCGGTCTCCAATCTCGAAGCGAGTGACTTGCTCACCAACAGCTGCAACTTCGCCGACACCATCAGAAAGAGGGATAAGCGGCAGCTTCAAATCGGGGTAGTAGAATCCGTTAATCACGCCCAAATCACGGGAGTTGAGCGAAACAGCACGCAGCTTAATGAGAACTTCGCCCGGTCCGGGTAACGGTATGGGACGCTCCGCCATTGTGACTTGATCAAGGCCGAAGCCGTTTTTCAGTTCAAATACTTTCATGGATAATCTCTCCTTTTAGTTTAGGGCATAGACATACAATAATATATGTACTAAAATAAAGTAAGTAGGCACTTTTGGGTGCGAAACGAACGTTTTGGTGCGTGGAGGATAGTTTATGAGAAACGAAACAATCAAATCCGATATTTCTGATTCAGCATGCGGTTACCGTCGGGTGCTCGAGATTATATCAAGCAAGTGGACGGTACTCGTCCTGCATGCTTTGGATGAAGGCAGCAAGCGTTACGGCGAAATCGGCAAGCGTATCGAGGGCGTCTCCCAGAAAATGCTGACCCAGACGCTGCGACAGCTTGAACGGGATGGACTCGTGAAACGCGAGGTTCATCCATCCGTGCCCCCGACTGTCGAATATGAGCTAACGCCGCTTAGCGAAACATTGATGCTTCACATACGCCAATTTAAGCAATGGACGAATGAGCACTATCCTCATGTCCAGCGGGCAAGAGAAGAATATGACCGTATGAACGAACCGGATTAAGGCGGGATGAAGGCCATGGAAGTCATCATTGAAGAATATTGCTCTGAATGGATTAAGCAATTCGAGCATGAAAAAGCAAACATTCGCTCTGCATTAGACGATCAGACGATCATCATTGAGCATATTGGCAGCACCTCCATTTACGGTCTTCCTTCCAAACCGATCATCGATATTGCCCTTGGCGTTAATCAACTTGCTGAAGCCGATTCCTTCTTAGAGCCTTTAAGATCAATTGGTTACGAATATGTTCCAAAAGAAGATTTTCCGAACCGTCGTTTCTTTAGGAAGGGGGAATGGCGAAGGGGAACCCATCATCTGCATGTGTACGAATTAAACAGCGAGGAATGGAACAATAACCTTTTATTTCGCGATTACCTGAGACACAACCTTGGGAAAGTGGAAGAATAAGCGCAATTAAAGAAGTATCTTGCCACGATATATGCTGACAACCGAGGTCAATACACCAAGCTGAAAGGACCTTTCATTGATTCCGTTATTGAATTGGCGAAAGGAATAATATAATCCCGACAATAAAAGCGCATGGACCTGGAAGGGCGACTCTAAAGAAAGAGGCGCCCCTTTTCAGTTATAATCAGAACAAAAAGGAAGTGATTGGCTTGACTCAAGAATTAAGAGTGGTAGTCGGGGCCGGAGGTATAAACAATAATGAAGGATGGATACACACTCAAGAGGAGGAATTGAATTTACTCAACAAGAATGATTGGAACCTGAGATTTTCACCGGAATCCATAATTGCTATCCTGGCCGAGCATGTATGGGAACACTTGACATACGAAGAGGGAGTGCAAGCGGCGGAAAATTGTTACGAATTTCTCATGCCGGGAGGGTACATCCGGTGTGCTGTACCTGATGGTTTGTTTCCAAATGAGGAATATCAAAATACTGTGAAAATAGAGGGGCCGGGACCAAAAGACCATCCTGCAGCTTCCCACAAAATTGTCCATAGCTACAAAACGCTGACGACGATGTTTGAATCCGCTGGTTTTCAGGTCCAGCTTCTCGAATATTGCGATGAGAACGGTGAATTTCATTATAACCACTGGGATGAAAGAAAGGGTTTTATTTATCGTTCCAAGCGATTTGATCACCGTAATCAAAATGGTCATTTGGGATTTGTTTCATTGATAGTTGACGCTATCAAACCATAAAAGGACATTAATGATGATATGCCTAACAGACTTGAACGCTTTAGCATTAGTGGGATTTAAATTTCTGCCAGAACAATTATAAATTTAGAGGATGAAACCTACATGACTTATCAAGCTGTTATTTTTGATTTGGATAACACCTTGCTTGATAGAAAAAAGTCTCTGCATATACTATCTAAAAAACTGCATAAAAAATATATTCATCCCGACTATACCGAGGAACGCGTCTATGCAAATTTATTGACGGCAGATGGGGATGGGTATCAAAGCAAAAAGGACATATATAACTATTTGTCTGAAAACTTACCCTGGATTTCTGTACCATCGTTTGATCAGTTTCAGGAATTTTGGAACGAAGAGTTTCCTGCAAGCTCTGTATTAATGGACGGAGCACTGGGGCTGATAACGTATTTAAAAAGAGGCGGATATAAACTGGCTATAATAACAAATGGGAAGAAAATGGTACAGGATAGAAAGATCGATTCTGTCATGATAAGGGAATATTTCGATATCATTCATATTTCTCAAGAGGTTGGACTTAAGAAACCTGAGAAAGCAATTTTCGAGTTAACATTAAAGAGATTGAGTGTGGATGCTGTCAAAGCTATATATGTCGGCGATCATCCGTCTAATGACGTCTACGGTGCAATAAATGCAGGCTTAAACGCAATATGGTTAGAAGGATTCAGCCCATGGGACGAAACATTGGAAGTAAGTGGATTTCAGACAATTAAGAAACTGGAAGAAATCAGGGGATATTGTAAGTGATGCCGATCAGGCAGAAGATGGTGAGCTAGCATTGGATAAAATCATATCGAGGTGAGAGTGTGCAAGCTTCAATTAGATTGGTCAAGCCATCACTTGATTACCGGGACGAATATATTTCATTCTATGAAGAGTGGAAGAGGAGCGGAGAAAATATAGTTCCCTGGGTGGTAGAGCGTGAGCCGTACGATTTTCCCTCTATGATTGAATTTTTATACTCTCAAGATTCCGAAGAAAAGATTATGAATGAAAACTGGGTACCGCACTCAACTTATTGGTTATTGAACGAAGCCGATTCAATCGTCGCAGCAGTCAATATTCGCCATAAGCTTAACCAAAAACTGATTAATAACGGTGGACATATCGGTTATGGGGTCCGACCATCCCAGAGGCGGAAAGGGTACGCCTCGTTGTTGTTATCATTAGCCCTGCTGCAGACCAAGACAATGGAACTCAGCAGGGTTCTTGTCGTATGTGACAAGGGCAATACCGGCTCCGAACGGACCATCATCAAGAATGGAGGGAAATTCGAGTCGGAATTTACTGAGGAAAACGGGAATGTAGTACGGAGGTTTTGGATTGAGCTTGAGTAACACTTTACACCCAAGCCCGGTAGGACCTGCACACTCGTAATCACTCTAGCCAAATAAATTTTTGAATAATGTCGAAATGAGTGAGAGCAGTTCGTCATTCTATTGAGTGAGATAGTAGCACACTCGAGTACAATTTGAGAGGAGAATAAACATGCATTATACGCTTCTGTTTTATGAAAGCCCGGAGGAATTTTCGCTGCGAACCGATTCATCGCGGCAGAAGGAGTATCTGGCAAGCTGGTCCCATTATGTGAATGCATTACGCGCATCAGGTGTCGTTGTGACAGGCTCCGGCCTCCAGGCTCCGGAGACTGCAACCAGTCTGAGGCGGAAGGGCAGCGAAATGCTGGTGCAGGACGGACCGGTTACTGAGACGAAAGAACAGCTTGGCGGATTCTTCATTATCGATGTTCCGGATCTTGATACAGCGCTGGAATGGGCGGCCCGTGGTCCAAGCGATGCGGTTGAAGTGCGGCAAAATATACCGTCAATAAAGTGATATGATGAACACTCACTATGTAGTTGAACAGGCGGCCCGCGATTCCTATGGCCGCCTAGTCGCGTACTTGGCAGTTCGCTGGCGCGACTTGGCCGCAGCGGAAGATGCGCTTGCCGATGCCTTCCTTGCTGCATTAGAAACATGGCCTCATTCTGGAGTGCCGGACAAGCCAGAAGCATGGCTGCTTACTACAGCTAGCCGGCGGCTTATTGACGGTGCCCGTCGTGCCCGCGTGCATGCAAAGGCCGCACCTGATCTGCTCGCAATTGCGGAAGAAGCACGTGAATTGTCGAGCTCCGATGATGCGCTTCCTGATGAGCGACTGAGGATGCTGTTTATTTGCGCACACCCTGAAATCGAACCTAACGTGCGAACGCCGCTTATGCTTCAAACTGTGCTGGGTATAGACGCTGCCCGCATTGCATCCGCGTTTGTCGTAAAACCTTCGACAATGGGACAGCGGCTCAGCCGTGCGAAAATGAAACTCCGTGGCAAACACATCAAGTTCGAATTTCCCGCCGAGAATGAATTGCCGGATCGTCTTAACGCAGTGCTTGAAGCCATTTATGCTGCTTATGGCAGCGGCTGGGACGATGTGGCAGGTGTAGAACCGCGTCGTAAGGGACTAGCCGAAGAAGCTGTTTACATGGTTAGACTTCTCCTTCGCTTTATGCCCGGCCAGCCTGAAGTGCAAGGGCTGCTAGCGTTGATGCTGTATTGCGAGGCGCGACGTGACGCGCGCCGCGATCAAAAAGGGAACTACATTCCGCTGCTGGAGCAGGATTGCTCGCTGTGGTCGCAGCGAATTATCAATGAGGCGGAGCGTTGTCTGGGCAGTGCCGCGCAGGCAGGCAGTATCGGACGCTTCCAGCTCGAGGCAGCGATTCAATCGGTACATGCCCAGCGTGCATGGTCCGGCCGTACCGAGTGGGAAGAGATTGCTCTGCTATATGAGGGGCTGGTAGCAATTGCGCCTACTATCGGCGCATTAGTCGGCCGAGCCGCCGCAGTCGCCGAAGCGCGCGGCGCCGATTGGGGCTTGACGCTGCTTGAAGCCATCCCGGACGATGCGGTCAAGAGCTATCAGCCTTATTGGGCTCTAACCGCCCATTTGTTTAAGCGAATGCAGAGATACGATGAAGCCCGTGCTGCTTATAGCCGTGCGATTGGATTGTGCACGGATCCATCCATCCGGGATTTTCTCAAGGAACAAGCTTGCCGAGTGTAATGATCAGGTCAAATAAGTGGATAATAATGATCCCACTTGTATGACCTGTTCGTTTTTCATTTTTAGACAATGGAATTGTGGCTTTATTATTTCTCAACCTAGAAAAATGAAAGAACATTTCCCTCCGATTTGACGTCAATATGGGTAGTGACTGTATTTGGAGAAGTTATATTGACTAATAGGAGGATTATCGCGATGAAAATTATTTTGTCTGTTCTATTATTCTTCGTTTTAACAGCGTGTTCTAATTCACCACATTCGGGAGTTTCAGCAGCTGCTCATCCGAAACTTGGTTCAGCCAGCTTGGAAAAACTTCATCCAACACGCCTGACTATCGAAAGAAAAGGTAAGTTGCAATCAGTTAAGCACCAGCCTCCTGCACGATACCAGGTAAATGATAAGAAATTAACAGAAGAAATCTACGTTAATCTATTGGACTCAGAAAGCGTTCCCAAAAATGTTGTTATCTCATGCCCTAATGATCTTGGCATATCGTATGACATGACTTTCTATGAAAATGGGAAAGAAGTATTTCTCGTTAATGTAGATGGTGGAGGCTGCCAATTTATAAGTGTTAAGGGGAAAGATGCTTACCGAACTAAAGATTCATTTTGGAAACTGATGCAAGAAGCCACCGGACTGAATGGTGCACAACTTGCAGGAGCCATAGGATCATTCTAATAAAGACCTTATCTTACAAGGATGGTGTTCCAGTTGATTAATTTAAAGGAATTTAAAGATAGAAGCGAAGTGAAGCGTCTGATAGCGCAGTGTATGTGGCCAGATGATGAAAGAATCGAAAAAGAACTTAACAAATATATGGAAAGTGATTCCAGAGAACTTCTCGGATATATAAATAATAATGAGTTGGTTGGATTAATTGGCGTCGTCTACGAATCAATTGAAAAAGTGGAACTAAAGCACATTGCAGTTAAAGCCGGATATCGTGGCAATGGAATAGGCAGCTATATGCTGAACGAGTTTATCCAAACAAGAAAGACCGTAAGAATCAAGGCGGAAACCGATAAAGATGCTGTTGGTTTCTATAGAAAATTCGGGTTTGCGATAATGAGTCTGGGAGAAAAATACCCCGGAGTCGAGCGCTTTGAATGTGTATATCCATCGGGATTAGTTGCAGAAGGTTAGAGGTATGAATCTTACCAAGAATGATATACAAAGGAGCCGTCATCCAATTTGGACATAAAGGTGATTGCAAAATAGAAGGTAAACTCATTTCACTTGATCCTGGGTGATAAATGTTGTATTGTGATTTTAAATCGACATATCAGTAGGTCAAAAAAGGAGCTGTGCCATGTCACCCCGTACGAAGGAACAAAATGAAGCGATCCGCGAGATGCGCATGAGGCAGATCATGCAGGCGGCCGCGGATGTGTACCTGGAGAAGGGCATACATATGGAAGTCCGCGACGTTGCCGTTAAGGCGGAGCTTGGCTACGGAACGGTTTATCATTACTACAAAAATAAACATATGCTCTTGGAGGATTTGTTGTGGAGTGCGCTGTCCCTCGCGGAGTCGGCAGTTCTCCCCGCCATTGAAGGGAACGGCAACGATATGGGAAGAGCCGAGTTGTACTCGAGGCTGCTGTTTCTTAAGTGCATCCAAGACCCGTCGGTCTTTATACTACTCAAAACGATTGCGGATAACTTTCATCAAATGCCCGGAAACCGTTTCCAGAAGCTCATGGCAGTTTTTCAAGAAAGGCTCTATCTGCCGCTTGTCGAGATGATTAGACAAGAAACGGCCGAACAAGCGCCGGAGAAACTTGCAAATCTCATATTCGGGTCTATTGTCGGCTGCGCCACTTTGCACATTCATCACAGAGGGCAATCCGGACCGGACTCACTCGATGTTATCGATATATTATTTTCGGGCATCCGGAAGAGGGAGAGCTGAACTAATGGTCGTTCTGAAAACTAGGACCCAAATCGAAGAAATGAAGAAGGCCGGTCAAATCGTCGCAGCTTTTCACAGGGAGCTGGCAGGTATGGTCCGTCCCGGCATTACGACGCTTGAAATAGAAGAGTTCGCAGAGCAATTTTTGAAGAAGAACGGAGCCAAGGCGTATACAAAAGGCTTCAAAGGCTATCGGTTTGCAACATGCGCCTCAGTCAACGATGTTATTGCACATGGTTTCCCGAACCGGACACCACTGAGAGAAGGCGATATCGTGAAAATCGACATTGTCGCCGAAGCAGAGGGCTGGGTGGGCGATTCGGCATGGTGCTATGCGGTCGGCCGGGTGTCTGAGGAAGCAAATAAGCTGATGCGGGTAACGAAGGAATGCTTATATCTTGGGATCGAAAAAGCCGTCATCGGCAACCGGATCGGCGATGTGATGCACGCGGTGCAGGTACATGCGGAGCAAAACGGCTTCTCCTGCGTACGTGATCTTCTTGGCCACGGCGTCGGCAGGGCGCTGCACGAGGAACCGAATTTTGTTCATGTCGGAACCCCCGGCAAAGGGTTCCGTTTGAAGGAAGGCATGGTCATCACGATAGAGCCGATGCTCAATGCCGGACAGCATTATATGACGATCGATGAGGACGGTTGGACTGCAAGAACCGCTGACGGGTCGCTCTCCGCACAGTTTGAGCATACCGTCGCGATCACTGGAGACGGCCCGGTCATACTGACCCAGCAGTAGTCGTCGTTTTATCGCCGCCCTCGTCGTCAGCTTGTTCGTAAAACAGACCAAACCAACCGAATGAATTTTTGCTTAAAGCCACAGCTTCAGTTGTTGCTCCAGGTTATCCCGGGAAATTTTCCGCTTTTGCAAAATCGGGCTAGGAACCATGTTATTGTATTTCATTATCTTTTTATTAATGTCATCAATCTTTGGACTGATCAGGCTTTCGTCCTTTTCATTTAACGAAGTTATTAAATGGTGCAACTCATCCCTTATTTCATGCTGCAGCGTCAACCATCCCGGTATGACATTGGCATTATTGAAAATGCTGTTTGTGATGTCCCCTGATGGAACTTCAATTGGCTTTCCTTTACCGGGAAGGTTGTCAAATGCGCCTTTTTTCAATTGTTCATTGTAAATCTCACCGACCCAATCATGCACGGATATACCCGCATTCCAAAATTGTTTTGGTCCGACAGCAGGCTCATCACTTTCCGTTTCAACAACCGGTTCGGACTCAACAAATGCTGATGTTGGAGTCTTCGCCACATCTGCATTTTGCTGTTTACTCTTATTTCTTTGAAACCAGGAAAACATACCTGACCACCTCCGATTAGTTAAACCGTTTTGGTTCAAAACTCGCTGCGGAGCGGATATGCATCTGCCTGCTGTATAAGACAATTTTACAATAATCGTAAAGACTGCGGCCTTCATTATTTGAAGATTCTTTGAATTTAGAAAATCGGTCAACAAAGTTTGTGACCTGCGAAGAGATTCGGATGGGGTATTATCAAAGCGGCGATGAACGTTCCAAGCAGTTCCCAGTCTCCTTCTCGGAATGGGAAGCAATGGCAGGGGAAATGCTCGTGGCAGGTCCATTTGGATATGTGTTCGGAGGGGCCGGCTCGGTGAAACGATGGAGGCCAATGTTCGGGGATTTCAGCAATATCGCCTGATATCTTGCCGATATTGGAATAAAATCCCCCAGGTTCAGGGGGATTTTATTTGTTATACTGACGCGCAGCGTCAACTCTGGTTCTGGTCTGGCACATTTTGTGCCGTATTTGCATTCTTTCCTGCCGCTTGGTCGACTTGCGTCAAAGACTGGATACTATTAAGGGAGCTTTGAATTTTGCGCATTTCCTCTGTAAGCTCCCGCGGCGAATTTACATAGTCCTGCATACGCCGACCCGACTCCTCGATTTCCTTGGCCACTCTGTTTACGAGAGAAACATCGAATTGCATAAAAGTGGAGTTCCCTCCTTTTGTTTGATTTGCAGCTTATTGTAGGTTTCCGCATTATGAGAAATTTATCCTGAATTTCCAAGTGACCCAGGAAGCGCAACTTCCCGGAATTTGAACAGCCGCTCCTTTAACAGGAGATTGACTCGTATTTAACCCAGGGGAAACAGAAATGCACTAATAAATCGTCCATCTTTAATAAAATTATGTCGTGTTTGGAGAACGGTTTTTTGATTACAATTTATTTGTAGAAAGAACTTTGTTCTATCTGTGCAAGAAATTAGCCACACAGCCAAGGAGGAAAGTGTATGAATAGAATCCCAGGGGTTCCCGCTGCTGAGTTTGAAACCGCTGAAATAATGGGCGCCTTATATGGTCCTGGTATACTCGGACTGAAAGCTTCCTTCAGCCGCGAATGGGTCGCACAGCTTCGGGAAGACATTGATGTGCTGTATCAAGAAGCTCTCAAGAGGCCTGGAGGTGAGGCCTGAGCGTCCCAGCGGCCAAATTGCAGCCCAATTTCTCGGGGCAAGTATCACGCCTCCCCGATTGTGAATAGGCTGAAGCAACAAGCTGAATGGGGGTTTACTAAATGGTATATGATCCTTATATGTATCCGTATTTCCGCTATCCTCACCCGATTTTCCCATATGTTTACCTCTATCCGATGCCTGGAGGGTACACTTATCAAGGAGAACATTATGGCGGGAATCTTGAAGGCCATGGGTTCGGCGTTCAAGCAGGCGGTCACCTTGGCAGTCATGCTGTTGGCGTTCAGGCAGGCGGACATCTGGGCACTCAAGGTGTAGGTGTTCAAGCGGGCGGTCACCTCGGCGGTTATGGTGTAGGTGTTCAAGCAGGCGGTTACCTTGGCGGCAAAGGCGTCGGCGTTCAAGCCGGAGGTCATCTTGGCAGTCATGGCGTCGGCGTTCAAACCGGTATCGGGTGGCGCCGGAACAGGTAATGAGAGGAGCTGCAAATTAAAAGACATATTCAACTTGTAGCCTTCCGGATGCCCGATCCTTGCGTCCGGAATATTTTTTTATCGCTTAGGTGCGTGGGCAGTGTGAAGCCCGTCAACAGAATAATTGCAATCCCCCCATACATTATCTGTGCTGTATGAAAAGCCGGCTGCAAACAGCAGACGGCTGAACCCAAGAATCTATATTTACACTGTAGAAGCTGCCTGCAAAGTCCTGTGACCCCCGTCTTAAGACGAGTGCGATTCGGCATTCCCGGCATTATCGATACTGTAGAACTCGAACTGCTGATCTCCCTGGCCGGATAGCGCGACCGGTTTTTCATAGATAGTCCATGAACCTTTATTGACGCGGTAATAGGTTGCTTTGACTCCCGAAAGCGCGTCTGTGGCGCTCAATGTAAAGGTGTAGCCTTTGATATACTTGACGGGCTTGTCCGTGCCATAAACAGGCGTTACCGTGTACTTGGTTACGGGCGCAGTTTTATCGATTGTGAAATGCTGACTTTTAGTAAATTCAATGGTGCCTTTCTCATCTACGCTGCTGTACTCAAGCTCATATGAGCCTTCGTTCGAAACGGTAAGTGTGCTTCCTGATTCGGTTTGGCCTTGATTCAATCTATAGAATGTTTCTTTCACACCTGACTTGTCGTCCGAGGCGGCAAAAACAGCAGTGACCGGGGAATTCGAGTAGAGTGGAAGCCCACTAACCGTGGTAACCGGAGGTGTGAAATCGTCATCGAAGCCTACGGAGTATAACTTTCCGCCATCCGCAATATAGGTATTATTTCCGTTCCAGAAAGCTATTGCAGAGTTAAAAGGCAAAGTGAAAGTATGATTTAAACTGAACCGGTGATACTTATTGCCCCCAAGTAAGGCATCTCCTTGCGGACCTAAAGCAGTTAGATCCGGATAAGGCGGCAGATGGTGGCCATCCGCGTAAGTGCCGTTCTCGTCCGTACGCTCCCGGCCTATAATAACCAGATTGGAAGTATAATAACCATCGTCGAAATATTCATGCGCGGCATATCCGTTATTGGTTTGGTAGTCGGCATAAGGAAAGTAATTATCGATATACGAAAATGAGTAACCGGGGATTAAAGTAGGAGGCAGGCCGATTCTATCCCACTTGATTCCATAGTACGAATTGCTTGCCGAACCGGCTTTATAGATCACATTAATGCCATCCGTAAGCGGGAAAGTGTAACGATAACTGTCATTGGCAGGTGTAATTTGAGCGGTTTTCCCATTTGTATGCTTGTAAATGCGGAAATCTTTTCCGCCCCAAACGACCAGTCCGTTCTCGCCAACATCGTAGCCATAATAGGCATCGCTTGTAATCAGCCTGTTTGTTCCCTGATTTAAATCCCGCAGGTAGACGGATGAACCCGGATCGCTGAAGACGGCATAATTACCCTTCACGATCAATGACCGTGAGACCTTCCCCAAACTTACAAGATTGTTGTCACGCCATTCAAACATGAGTCTGGTAGAAACATCACCGCTTTGTTCAAGGAAAATGGCGCCTGTCGGCGAGAGAAAGCTATACTCCGCAAGGGGAACCTTGCCTTGGACAATCGTTGTGGTATTACCGGAGCTGCGGTCTTTTATCTTTAATGTATTGCTTGAATCCAGGAAAAGAATACGGTTACCCTTTAAATCAAGGATCTTTCCATCCACCTCGTCAATCAAACTGTGCGGGAAGTCCGAAATCGCTTCCTCAGCGTTGGCACCGGTACTATGTAAGCCAAGAAAGAGAAGGGAGAACAATATGATTATTTTCTTCACAGGTAACACCTCCGGCAATAATTGATTGGTTCAGAGCTTCGTAAGCTTCGTGCTATGTCTTGGACAAACGTTGACCGATCACTCCTTTGCTATTAAATACTATTTGATTACATATATGTAAAATACTATATTCGATAAGAAATGAAAAAAACCTTCCTTCATTCAACATAAACCGCCGAGGGATCTATGAAGAATAAGGTCGAACGGCAATAGAGCGCCCGAGCCACAGCAGCGAGAAGAAGGAAGTTTTATTTTCTTTCATACTGCCTCGCTTAACGTGACCCGGGTTGTCATATGGCAGGCAAGCGAGTATAATTTGGTAATATTTCTCACGGGGGTTAAAGCAATGACAGTACCGGACTTTCATCATAACTTTAACCATTTCTTCGATCGTCTCCAAACGAATAGAAAGACGGATGACCGAACCGAACAGATGGAGCTTAACCCTCATATGGGGGTTGGCTGCTTTCACCGAGTAGTGCCTCGTGCAGATATCGGGATGGTTATCGCTGATTTCTCGCTCAGAGACAACCGCATATTGAAGCTGAACACAAAAGCAGCCATGGTTGAATTAAGCTACTGCTTGCAGGGCGCCAGAGAAATCCAGATCTCCGGCCAACAGTACCTGGTGGCACCCGGCAGCTATACCCTCCAATTTATCAATCCGGCAGAGGCAAGCATGCATTTCTGCAGAGATAAATCATTTCAAATGCTTAGCGTCGCCATCCCAGTTTCAACGTTCCATCACTTTGTGGAGGAAGCCGGCGGTTCGCGATCGGTCGATTTTAACCGAATCATAGGAAAAAAACCTTATCGCATGTTCCAGGAGACGATCGAACCCGCGGCAACCGTCCTTCTTAAGCAGATGCTGCAAACAGCCAAAGGGCCGGGTTTCCGAAACCTTGAAATGGAATGCAGGGTACTCGAACTGATGTCTTTAGCCTTCCGCTCACACCTACTGGAGGGTAAACCGTCTTCTACCAAGCTGTCCAGAACCGATACGGCAAGAATTAAAAAAGCGCGTGAGATAATTCTGGAGCGGATGATCGAGCCTCCCTCTATACTTGAGCTTTCCCGAATGATTGGCTTGAATGATTACAAGCTGAAAATCGGCTTCAAGGAAATGTACGGCACAACCGTGTTCGGTTACTTGAAGGATCAACGTCTGTATAAAGCGTACCGCCTGCTGCGAGATGGCGGCACCAGCGTGATTGAGGTGTCTTATTCGGTGGGGTATTCCAATCCGAGCCACTTTGCGGAAGCTTTCAGGGGGAAATACGGTGTCAATCCGGGGGAATTGATTCGACGCTCATCCCGTTCTTTTCAATAATCACTTCACTTACCACTCATTCGAGTGGTTTTTTTGTTTGGAAGCTGCGAAATAATCCCGCTAACCAGCGACCGGCTCCGTCAGCGGGTGGAGACTTGGCCCGGGAGAATGGTACGATTTGCGCATCAGAGTGAAGGGAGAGATGGTTTCTTGGAAGGCTTACAATACCCGAAATTGCAGGATGAGCTGGCTGCCGTTACAAAGCATGGATTGGAGGCACTGCCTAAAGAGGTGATCGCAGCGTTCGAACGATCAATATCGGAGCTCCGGGAATCGGGCACTGCCAAAGGCTTGACAGTTGGAGTGCAAGCGCCAGACTTCATGTTGGCGAATCAGGAAGGAAACAACATTTCCTTGTCTGAAGAAATCGCAAAAGGGCCTGTTATCCTCACTTTTTACCGGGGGGATTGGTGTCCGTTCTGCAACTTGGAGATAAAGGCGTATCAGCGCATCATGGACAGCATTCATGCTGCAGGTGCCCAATTATTGGCTATCAGTCCTTTAACACCGGATAATTCGTTAGCCGATCAGCAAAAAAACGAATTAAATTTTCACGTCTTAAGCGATATCGGGAACCGGGTAGCGAAGAAGTATAATCTAAAGTTCAAGCTTCCGGACAATCTTCATCAGATATACAGCTCGCTCGGTTTTGCGCTGGATAAATTTAATGGCGACGATTCCTGGGAGCTCCCCGTACCGGCCACTTATATTATCGACAAGCAAGGAATGATCAGTGCTGCGAGCGTGAATCCGGATTATCGAACACGGATGGAGCCTGCAGAAGTATTGAACATTCTACGTTCCTTGTAATCACCCATTTCTTGCTTTTTCATTGAGACTCATACGTGCGTTATGTAAGAAACGGCGAACCTTGGAAGGGTTCGCCGTTTCTGTCGGTTCAGACCGGTTTTTATCCATGGTACTTATTGAAATTGCTATTCTCAGAAAAATGTGCCCCCGGCGGTTAAACTGCCGAAGGCGCATCGCTCAAGCCGGTTTATCTTCTTTTCGGGCGTTTTGCTGATCTGTAGCCGTAGGAGGAGCACATCACGTCTTTGACCGAGTAAGTGTTATAGTGCTGATAAACGGGAACACAGTGGTGCTGGTTGACAATTTCGACTGGATGGATCACTTGCACAAGCTGTGGGTGGAAGTAATTCTGGTATACTGAAACAGGCGGATCATAGACCGTTTGCGTTGGGCAGGTAGGACAGAAGTTCACGTGTAATCAACTCCTTTGCTTTTATCTCTATGCCAGTATACGCAACCCGGGGGCATAAGTCCTGTTCGTTTGCCATGGAAGGACATTCGCCTTAATCCGGCATCATAATTTGTTGATTTGCGATAGCAGAATAATGGTTATAAATAATGATGGGTGTTATTTGGGATAACTTCAAAGCCGCATAATGAGTAGTGGAGCTGCTCAATAATTCGGTTTTATTTGTTAACCCGGAGTATACTAACTACATAATGTATAATAATTTGTATTTTATGGAGTGTCCGGTAAAGCCTATGCCCCGGGTTCGACCGCACATCCACTGGCACATCGGGAGACACATATTGAAAGGAGTACGGCAGCTTGGAAATAATTATAAGACCGTTAAAGATGCCAGAAGTTGATGATTTATTCATACTTGCCGAAAGGTTTGCAACCTCATTTAGAACTAATAAAAAATTATTCTTGTCTACTATTGAAACAGTATTAGCTGATGAATCCGCTTTCCTGAGAATTGCGGAATATGACAGCAAATTAACGGGGTACTGCTTAGGTTTCGATCATTATACTTTTTATGCAAATGGTCGTGTATCATGGTTAGAGGAAATAATGGTGGAAGAAAAATTTCGACATCTGGGAATTGGAACTAAGCTAGTGGAAAGCTTTGAGAAATGGTCAAAATCAAGGAATTCTCGACTGATTGCCTTGGCAACCCGAAGGGCCGCACCCTTCTATAAGGGACTCGGTTATGAGGAATCCGCCGTTTATTTGAGAAAAATTTTAGATCCTTCAAAGTAAAGGAGTTCATGCCAATGCAAATATCTTCTTTTCTATTACCCAAAGACGAGGTTGCTTTTATCCAATCCTCGGTATCCATGCGGGAAGCCATGGAACAGCTGGAGCATCACAATTACACGGCCATCCCCATTATTGACGGTGACGGCAAATATATAGGTACCCTATCGGAAGGTGACCTGTTATGGAAATTGAAAAATACGCCTGGCCTTAATTTTGACAATATGCATGAAGTGCCGGTAACCAAAATCAAGAAGCGCATCCATATTGAATGCGTTTCGATCAACGCGCAAATGGAGGACATGCTGGCCCTGGCCGCAGATCAGAATTTCGTTCCAGTTGTTGACGATGAATTGGTTTTCATCGGAATTATCCGAAGAAAAGACATTATTGAATATTACACCAGAAATATTACAGATTGAAGTTAGTAATTAAACGCGCAGCGAAATCGTGTGCGGGACTCTTCACTCCCATTCCGGCCGGTATTTCCTGCAATACTGGCTGGGAGTCAGAGTACCCGTAAGTAAGATGTTATTGCCTGCCCCATTTCATTTCACATCAAGAGGAAAAATATCCTTGACAATCTATGACGGCTAAATTAATTTTAACTCAAATGACAGTAAGTCCTGACATACAAACAGGGACGGAGGAAGAGGATGAGCATCAGCACCCATCTGGGCAGCGATGAAAAGCTGCTGTTGGCCGCGATCGATTTAATATCGGATAAGGGCTACAACGGTGTCACAACCCAAGAGATTGCAGCCGCAGCAGGACTGAGCGAGAAAACGCTGTTTCGCCGTTTCGGCAGCAAGCAGAACCTTCTTGAAGCAGCTTTCGACCGTTTTCATTATACCGAGGAAATGAAGAAATTGTTTGCGGATAGACTTGTTTGGGATTTGCATACGGATCTTCTTCTGATCAGCCGAACGTATCATCAGATCATGAATCGCAACCGGAAAATGATTACAATCAGCATCAAAGAGGAGGGCAGCTTGCCGGGGTTTCGGGAAAGAATTCAGCAGCACCCTCGTCAATTTATGCAAATTCTGACCGACTATTTTCAGAAAATGTCCGACAAAGGCAAGTTGATCCGGAATAACCCGGAAATACAGGCACTATCCTTTATGATGACGTGTTTTGGCGCGTTTCTCAATAATCTGGATTCGGAGGAGAATTTTCCATCCGTCACGCTGGACGCTTTTATAGAAGAGAGTGTACAGATATACACTAGGGCTTTAACCCCCTAGTTTTTTTATAAACTGCATGTCAGTCAGTACAGACAGACATTATGATAATGAAAGGCGGGGTATGAGAATGGAATCGAAAAACCTGCAGGAAACAGGTCACAAATTGATGCGTGTTGTCATGTTTACACTCATATGAATAAAATGAGACGGGCCGAAAATCGGTGAAAGTGATTATAGAAGGCGGTTCTGCATATCAATGCGGTAGAGGTGAATCACTGCCGACGTCGTTCCTGTTCCTCTCAAAGTCTTAACCAAACGATTGGAAAAAGACAGGAGCTTTATGCTCCGTTATAGATGGAGGCGTTTTATTATGAGCTCAACTGATCATGTACAAATAAAAGCACCGAGAGGTAAGGAGCTGCACACGAAAGGCTGGATTCAGGAAGCCGTACTTCGCATGCTTATGAATAATCTGGACCCCGATGTAGCAGAGCATCCGGAGAAACTGGTGGTATACGGGGGCATTGGTAAAGCGGCGAGAAACTGGGATGCTTATGATCGTATTGTCACTTGTCTGAAGGAACTGAACGAGGACGAAACACTGCTCATCCAGTCCGGCAAACCGGTCGCCATCTTCAGAACGCATAAAGACGCGCCGAGGGTGCTTCTGGCAAATTCGAATCTCGTTCCGGCTTGGGCAAATTGGGAAACGTTCCACGAGTTGGACCGGAAAGGGTTGATGATGTACGGTCAAATGACGGCGGGCAGCTGGATTTACATCGGAAGCCAAGGGATCGTGCAGGGTACTTACGAAACATTCGCGGAGTGTGCAAGGCAGCATTTCAACGGATCGCTGAAAGGAACGATAACTGTGACTGCCGGTCTCGGCGGTATGGGCGGCGCGCAAACGCTCGCAGTTACAATGAACGAAGGGGTTGTCATCGCCATCGAAGTTGACCGCTCCAGAATCGAGAAACGCATCGGTACCCGTTATTGCGATCAGCTTGTCGAGTCTCTCGATGAGGCGATCAATCTGGCTGTGGAAGCGAAGAAAGCCCGTCAACCGCTATCGATCGGTTTGCTCGGAAATGCTGCGGAAATCTTACCCCAAATGGCAGTCCGGAATTTTATCCCGGATATTGTTACAGACCAAACCTCGGCGCACGATCCGCTGAACGGTTACCTTCCATCAGGGATGACACTTGAGGAAGGCGAACGGCTGCGGAAGGAGCACCCGCAAGCATACGTTGCCAAATCGAAGGCCAGCATGGCCGTTCATGTTAAGGCGATTCTTACGATGCAGAAGAAAGGCGCTGTCGCGTTCGATTACGGCAATAATATCCGCCAAGTGGCGTTTGATGAGGGCGTGGTGAACGCATTTAATTTTCCGGGCTTCGTACCCGCTTATATCCGCCCGCAATTTTGCGAGGGTAAGGGTCCTTTCAGGTGGATAGCCTTATCCGGAGATCCGGAGGATATTTATAAGACCGACGAAGTCATTCTTAGTGAATTCGCGCATAACAAGCATTTGTGCAAATGGATCAACATGGCCAGGGAAAAAATCGCCTTCCAAGGACTGCCGGCCCGGATCTGCTGGCTCGGTTACGGTGAACGCGCAAAATTCGGGCAAATTATCAACGATATGGTCGCTTCCGGAGAGCTTAAAGCCCCTATTGTCATCGGACGCGACCACCTGGACGCCGGCTCTGTCGCCTCTCCGAACCGGGAAACGGAAGCGATGAAGGACGGCAGCGATGCCGTTGCCGACTGGCCGATATTGAATGCGCTCGTAAACACAGCTGCGGGAGCAAGCTGGGTATCGGTTCATCATGGCGGCGGCGTAGGCATGGGGTATTCTCTTCATGCCGGGATGGTTGTGGTTGCCGACGGTACGGAGGATGCAGCCAAACGGCTTGAACGAGTATTGACGACTGATCCGGGCATGGGTGTGGTGCGCCACGTTGATGCCGGTTATGAGCTCGCGATCCGGACGGCAAAGACGTCCGGCATACGAATTCCGGGCATGGATTGAGTACAATGGGCGGCACAATGACAGCTATTACGCATATTAAATCGGCTGCTCAGGTCGTCACAATGAGAGTGGCAGGCAGCGCCCCTAAAAGAGGCAAGGCGATGTCCGATATCGGCGTTATTGAGAAAGGTAGTGTTGTTCTCATCGGCGAACGGATCGCTTTTGTCGGTTCCGATAATGATGCCGCGGCATTTCTGGAATCAGTTAAAGGCGAAGTTTATACCATCGATGCCTCTGGTAAAGTGGCCGCACCGGGACTCGTCGATCCTCATACTCATTTGGTGTATGCAGGAACCCGTGAGAAGGAATTCGAGTTGAGGCTTCAGGGCGTCAAATACATTGATATTTTGAAAAAAGGCGGCGGAATACTGAGCTCTACCCGCAGCACCAGAGCAGCCTCTTTGGAGCATCTGATTGAACAAGGTTACGCCAGGCTGGACCGTTTCCTGCTGCACGGAGTAACTACAATTGAGGCGAAAAGCGGATACGGATTGACGGTCCAGGATGAGATCAAACAACTTGAAGCGGCCCGCAGGCTGAACGAGATTCATCCGGTCGACGTGGTTTCCACGTTTATGGGCGCCCATGCGATACCCGACGAATACAAAGACAATCCGGACGAATTTGTAAATCTCATTATTGAACGGATGATTCCACTTGTAGCGGCCCGCAAGCTGGCGGAGTTTTGCGATGTGTTCTGCGAGGAAGGCGTCTTTACGGTGGAGCAGTCCAGGAAAATTCTTCAAGCAGGCCAAGCATTCGGATTAACAGCAAAGATCCATGCCGACGAAATTGTTCAAACCGGCGGTGCCGAGCTTGCGGCAGAGGTTGGCGCTGTTTCCGCAGAGCATCTGCTGCAAGTCTCAAATGCCGGCATTCAAGCGTTGGCAAGCAGCAATACGATTGCCGTCCTGCTGCCTGCGACCGCATTATTCCTTATGGAGAAACCCGCGCGGGCAAGAAAGATGATTGAGGAAGGAGTGGCGGTTGCGCTCTCTACTGACTGCAATCCCGGCTCTTCCCCGACCCAATCCATGCCTTTCGTCATGAACATTGCCTGCTTGTCGATGAGAATGACACCTGCCGAAGTACTGACTGCGGCAACGATAAATGCGGCTCATGCCATTAATAGAGCGGATCAAATCGGAAGCATTGAGGTCGGTAAGAAAGCGGATCTGGTTCTGTTTGACGCTCCGAATTACCAGACGCTTCAATATAACTTTGCCGTCAATCTTGTCGATACGGTTATTAAAAACGGAGAAATCGTAGCCCAAGGCGGTGTAATCATTGCAAACAGAAGAAAAGCTTCGGATTAATGCGGCGCGGCTGGAAGCCAGCATCCAAGCGTTAGCCGAGTTCGGTCAAAATGACCGGGGCGGTATGGACCGCACTGCGTTTACCCCGGCGGAACTGGAAGCAAGGGATTGGCTGAAAGAACGGCTTAATGAGCTGTCATTGGAAGTCCGGGTCGATCAGGCCGCGAATATTTGGGGTAAACGTGCGGGTACTAAGCCGGCTCTTCCCGCCATTACTTTCGGTTCGCATATCGACACAGTTCCAAACGGAGGGAAATATGATGGTGCCCTTGGCGTCTTGATCGCTCTTGAAGTGATGAACGTGCTGGGTGACCATGGCGTTCAAACGAGGCATCCGCTTGAGCTCGTCTCATTCAGTGCGGAAGAGCCGAACCCGTTCGGATTGTCTACGCTCGGCAGCAGGATCATTACCGGCAAGCTGACAAAAAAACATATCGACGGTGTAACGGATCCACAAGGTCAACTGTTAACTGAAGCAATCGTCACGGCGGGTGGCGATCCGGATCATATTGAGGCTGCCGTCCGAAATGCACGGCAAGTAGGTGCGTATCTTGAAGTCCACGTCGAACAAGGAAAGCGGTTGTTTAACCGAAATATTCCAGTCGGCAACGTCACCGCGATTACGGGCATATACAGGGAGGAAGTTATTGTTCGCGGAGAGGCTAATCATGCCGGAACGACGCTGATGGAAGACCGCAGCGACGCATTGACGGCGGCCTCCGAAATCATTCTTGCGCTGGAGGACGTATGCCGGAAGCATCCGGCGAGCGAGACGGTCGGGACGGTCGGACGAATCAGCATAAAGCCGAATGCAGCCAATATCATCCCCGAGGAAGCCGCATTTATTGTGGACATTCGCGGGAAAAGCCGGGATGAGATCCGCGAAGTCATACAGGCCTGGGAGCGCCGAATTCACGATATTGAACGTAAGCGGGCCGCCAAGGTGAATAGAAGAGTAATGCTTGATCAAGATCCGGCTCCAATGGATGAAGTGATCGTTCAAGTGAGCCAAGAACAATCAATTGCACTCGGCTATCCGTACTATTTGCTTGGAAGCATGGCGGGCCACGACGCGACGCACATGGCGTCCATCACTAGAAGCGGGATGCTGTTTGTTCCAAGCATCGGAGGCAAAAGCCATTGCCCTGAAGAATTTAGCCGGATGGATGATATCGGGAAGGTATCGAATGTGCTGCTCCATACCATCTTGGAGCTGGACCGGCGCTTGGACCGTTAAGAAGGGAGACCGATATGAAAGTTCTGTATAAAGCGGAATCCATCTACTACAAGGATAAATTTCAAAAAGGCCTTGCCATTCTGGTGGACAATGGTGTGATTAAGGAGGTAGGGGACGCCGAGGCGTTACAAGCGAAATATACCGGTGTTAAACTTAAAAATTGGAGCAAGAAAGCGATCGTTCCGGGAACCGTTAACGCCCACAATCATTCGTTCCAAAGCCTGCTAAGAGGAATTGCCGTAGACCGGCCGTTTCTCGAATGGCGCGACCAGGCTCTCTATAAATATAGTCCGCTCCTTGATGAAGACGCCATATACACCGGAGCTCTGTTCGCATTCGGCGAAATGTTGAAATACGGCGTTACAACGGTTAGTGACTTCTTCTACGTCCATAACGGCGGCAATGGTACCGACGAGGCTGTCATTCAGGCAGCCAAGGATTTGGGTATCCGCCTCGTGCTGGCCCGCACAATGTACGATTGGGCCGGTGCGCCGGCCGGTTTCCGGGAGACGGCAGTGGATGCGGTGCAAAGAACGCGAAGTCTTGCGGTCAAATACCAAGGCGATCCGATGATTGACATCCATCCTGCCCCGCACAGTCCGCATGCCGCCTCCCCGGAAATGATCAAAGCCGGTCACCGCTTGGCCCAGGAGCTGGACACTCCATTTCACATCCATGTCGCTGAGGAAATGTTTGAGGTTGAAGAGACGCTCGAGAAGTACCGATTAAGACCCGTTCACTATTTGAACCACCTTGGCGTTGTCGATGAGAGGATGCTGGCAATTCATCTGGTGTGGTTGGACGACTCGGAAATCAAGCTGCTTGGGGATCGCAAGGCAGCGCTGGCTTATTGCCCTTCAAGCAATATGTTCCTATCGGACGGCGTAACGCGAATTCCAGACTTGCTTCAAGCGGGCGTGAGAATATCACTGGGTTCCGACGGCGCCTGCAGCAATAACCGAATCAGTGTTTTTGAAGAGATGAGAATGTGCTCTTTATTGCAAAAGGTGAACCGCCTCGACGGTACGTGTATCAATGCGAAACAGGTTTTCGACATGGGCACGAAAGTCGGCGGGGAGCTGCTGCGGCTGCCTGTAGGGATCATCCAAGAGGGTTATAAAGCGGATTTTATTACGCTTGATGTGAACGATCTCTCATTGACTCCGAAACGGGAGCTCTTCGCTAACATTGTCTATTCGCTTCAGCCGGGAGCGATTAAGGAAGTCGTGGTTAACGGAAAAGTTATCGTTGAAGAGGGAATACTTCAAACGGTATCGGAACAATCGATTGTCGACAAAATCGATCGACTATTTGAAAAGTGGAATTAATAGTCTGCAGAAGACACCACTCCGGTGTCTTTTTTAACTGCCAGAGTTAGCTTCCCGAACATAAAGGGACTTATTGTCCGCTGGTGTGAACAGTCTGCGGAGCAGGGTAAGAACCCCGTATGGGAAGTGGCTTCGCGTTATTGAGAAACAGCACCTCGTTAATTTTCTTTTCCTGGACGAAATCGAGCAGCGATTAATGGAACTGGCGCGGGTCAATGATGTAAATCTCACGGTAATGCGGTCAGTTTGTTAACGATTGAGCAATTCAGAGGAAAAGGATTTGCCGACAAAGTAGTCCTTGAATGGAGTAGGAAAGTAACAAAAATAGGATAAATACCACTTTACAGTACATCATGGGACAACTTAAGCTCACAAAGAGTAGCGCAAAAGCTTGGGCTGATTCAATACATAATGGACTTCAGTATCAGCAGATTAAAATTCATCACGAGGGCAGGGAGACAATAATAAAAGTGTTCATTTTTGGCCTTGATGGAACATGTGGAGCCATTAGGGTTGGAGTGCAGAGATTGCCCCGACTTCCTGTTGGGGCTTTTTTTATTTCACTATTTGCAGCGCGTGTGGAAGCCGTCGGACTTGTTATAAATTTCGGTAAAATGCACTTAATTTTGGACATATATATTCAATTTTGCATCAATATGACCAATTAACGATAAAGAAAGTTGTATTATTCATGTTCTATAATGAGGGGGTCAATGAAACGCATTCTGACTTATTGAGAGGAAATACTATGGGATCACAGAAAACGAGCAAGCTCAATTGGATAATGCCGGATGTACTGCTTCCCGAAATACCGGACCATTCGGTATGGTTAACCGACTTCGGCGCAACGGGCGATGGCCGGGCCGACAATACGCAAGCTTTCTGCCTTGCGATGGAAGCCTGCGCGAATGCGGGCGGAGGAAGGGTGATTATACCACCGGGTTTATGGTTGACCGGTCCGCTTAAGCTGACGAGCCGGCTGGAATTGCATGCGATGGCGGGAGCGGTCGTGCTGTTTAGCAAACAATACGAAGATTACCCGCTCATTTCATCGCATTTTGAAGGGAAACCGTCTGTCCGCTGCCAGTCCCCGCTGGATGCAGAAGGCGCGGAGCATGTCGCGATTACGGGCAAAGGCGTATTTGACGGCGGAGGCGAAGCGTGGCGCCCGGTAAAACGGTGGAAGATGACGGAAATGCAGTGGGAGCGCTTGATCCGCTCCGGCGGAATAGTCGATAAAGCGGAAGAGGTTTGGTGGCCGACTGCGGCAGCGATGGAAGGAGCAGGGCAGTTCGATAGGCTTCATCGGGAAGGGAAGCAGGAGGCAGCGGATTATTTGCCCTGTCGTGAATATTTGCGCCCGAATCTGCTGAGCTTCCGGAAATGCAGCCGTATTCTGCTGGACGGGCCAACCTTCCAAAACTCCGCGGCTTGGAATCTGCATCCCTGGGCTTCAGAGCATCTCACGATCCGCAATGTGACCGTGCGTAATCCGTGGTTCGCGCAAAACGGCGACGGGCTGGATATAGATTCCTGCCGCCATGCAGTTGTAGAATCGTGCACATTCGACGTTGGCGACGATGCCATCTGCATGAAATCCGGAAAAGATGAAGCAGGGCGCGCGCTCGGTATTCCGAGCGAGTATATCGCTATTAGAAACTGCATTGTTTATCATGGGCACGGAGGCTTCGTGATCGGCAGTGAGATGTCCGGAGGGGTCCGGCGCGTGCATATCAGCGACTGCACGTTTATGGGCACCGATATCGGACTTCGGTTCAAGAGCGCCAGAGGACGCGGGGGCGTCGTTGAAGATATCGTTATTGAGCGGATTCATATGACGGACATCGCCGGAGATGCGATCTCCTTCAACCTTTTCTATGAAGGCGTGGAAGGCTCGGGAACGGTCCGGGAAGAAAGCTTTCCGGTTACGGAAGAGACGCCGGTATTCCGTAACATTCTCATGAAGGATATTAATTGCACCGGCGGGGAACATGCATTTCTTGTGAACGGTTTAGCGGAACTGCCGCTCGAAGGCGTATCGGTGCACAATTACACTGCCACTACACGCCGAGGCGTCGTTTGCCACCATGTAAAGCGCCTGACGCTTGAGGATATCCGCCTTTACACGACGGAAGGCCCGCTCGTAAAGCTGCACCAAAGCCAAGATGTGGATATCATCCGTTTAGCCGGCGCGGGTGGACAGGATGACGGTACGATGCTTGCGGTGACAGGCGGAAAGTCCGCCCGAATCGAATGCCTCGACCCGTTGACGGCGGACACGCACCGGTCCGTTTCCGCAGTATCAGGGGTCGACGTAAGAGTGACGGGTCCCGTGTCCCGGTAACTGTTTTACTTGTGAACGTTGTACATTGGGCTGTTTCATTGCTTTAACAGGATTGTCACTTTGGCTGCCAACACATCCTAGTTCGTCGTGGCGGTATCATCTATATACCGTCCCGATGGAACCGGGATGTTAAACGAAATGATGTACAGACTGACGGGCGGGAAGATCGCCTTCACGGTGGACTGCTGCATACCTTAGGAGGTAATTCTATGAATACGTTTCGCAACCCGATTTTGCCCGGCTTCTATCCAGACCCTTCCATTTGCCGGGTAGGAGACGATTATTATATGGTGACGTCAACATTCGAATATTACCCTGGCGTGCCGATCTTCCACAGTCACGATTTAGTGAACTGGAGACAAATTGGACATGTACTCGACCGTCCTTCGCAATTGAATCTGGACGGCACCCCGACTTCCCGCGGGATATATGCTCCAACGATACGGTATAATAACGGCGTATTCTATATGATTACGACATTCGTTGAAAGCGCTACCGGCGCGAGAAGGAATTTTTATGTCACAGCCACGGAACCGGCGGGCGCTTGGTCGGATCCCAACTGGCTGAATGATGCTCCAGGCATTGATCCCTCCTTGCTGTTTGACGATGACGGCAAAGTTTATTATACCGGTAACCGGGTCCCGCCGGAGGGGCAGCAGTATCCGAAGCATATGGAAATTTGGCTGCAGGAGCTGGACCTGGAGGAGAAGCAGCTGACCGGCCCGAAATTCAGCTTGTGGGACGGCGCTTTGAAGCAGATTCATGCCCAAGAGAGTCCGCACCTCTATAAAATCAACGGCTTCTACTACTTGGTAATCGCTGAAGGCGGTACGGGGTTCACCCATTCGGTAACAGTCGCACGCAGCGAGAATGTCACCGGACCGTACGAGTCGTGCAAAATGAACCCGATCTTGACGCACCGGCACTTGGGCAAGCAGTACGGCATCGTTAATGTCGGTCATGCGGACCTCATAGAGACGCAGTGCGGGGAATGGTGGATGGTTTGTATCGCTTCACGCCCTTATGGAGGGTACCATCGAAATATGGGGCGCGAGACGTTCCTGGTTCCTGTTCAATGGGAGGATGGATGGCCTGTCGTGAACCCGGGGAAAGGCATCGTCGAGTGGGAAATGACCCGGCCAAATTTGCCCGAGAAGCGCTGGCCATCCCTGTCCGCCTGTGACCACTTCGATGCTCCGGTGCTGGAAGATCGGTGGAATTTCATCCGGACGCCGAGGGGAGACTTCTGGAGCTTGTCGGAACGCCCCGGCCATCTCCGGTTACGGCTGAAGCCGGAGTCGATGACTGAGGAATTGAATCCGAGCTTCGTCGGACGCAGGCAGCAGCATATTTACTTCGCGGTGAGAACTTCTGTGGAGTTTACGCCGAATGGACCATCTGAGACGGCAGGGCTTGTGGCGCTGCAGAACCACGACTTCCAATACCGGTTCGAATGCGGCCTGAGTGGTGAGGATCAAACTGTCGTGCGGGTCGTATGCAGAGAGCAGGGTGAGGAGACCGTGCTTGGCTCCAAAGTCGTTCCCCCGGGCAAGCTTTATTTGCAATTCGAAGCGATCGGTCAATCGCTGCGCTTCGATTTCGCGACGGAATCAGGGCGGTGGGAGACGATCGTTGAAAACGCCGACGGTACTGTGTTGAGCTCGGATAAAGCGGGTGGCTTCGTAGGGACGTATATCGGTATTTTTGCAAGCGGTAACGGATCGGCAAGCTCGAACTATGCCGATTTCGACTACTTTGAATATGTCGGTTTATAGACAAAGCGAGGATTTACCGGCAAATATCCCGCCTTATATGAGAAAACATATCCGGCTCCCGGATCTCCAGAGTTGGCGGAGCAAGTAGCAGACAGGTTCCGTGCGAACAGTATCGACGTTCTTATGAGCGACCGCGGGCTCGACCACGGTACTTGGGTGCCGCTTTCGCGGATGTTTCCAAAGGCCGATATTCCCGTCGTTCAACTGTCGGTTCATCCGTTCCTGCCGGCGGAGCGCCAGTTCAGGATTGGCGAAGCGTTGCGCGGTCTGGGGCACGAGAATATTCTGGTGGTTGGCAGCGGCGTCACTGTTCACAACTTGCAGAGGATCGAATGGGGTTTGTCGCGCGACCGAAAGCCTGAAGAATGGGCCGCCGCTTTCGACAATTGGCTGATTGAGAAGCTGCAAGCGAAGGATTGGGCTTCGCTCTTCCGGTATGAGGAGCTGGCGCCAAACGCCCGTGATGCGGTACCGCGCCCTGAACATTTTGTTCCGTTGTTTCTGGCGGCGGGAAGCGCTGATCCCGATAGCGAAACGAAGGTGCTGCATCACAGCTTCGAATTTGGCAGCATTAGCTATTTGAGCCTGCAATTCTGACGGAGCAGGGAGAAACGGATCCTTTCGCGTTACTGATCAAACCCTCATCCAACACCTGACAAACCCAGTACCTCTCCGGTACTGGGTTATTTCTTGTGTTCTTTACTAAATGGCAAACGGCTAATCCTATTATCAGTGTCAGGTGCAGTTTACGTGTGCCAAAAGATATTTAATAAGAAGATAATTAGCCATTAATAGTATTTTAATATCTTCATCCTATCATTAGCACTATGGATGTTTGGCTTCGTCAACATGAATGGGTTTGCTTTTGCATTAAAATTATTGAAATTTACATGTTATTGGAGGACGCTTGGGTATGAATAAGCTTTCATCGGTCTCCTTAAACCACTCGAATGAGATGGTTGCTAAGGTTCCGGAAATTACGCTCTATTTTTGGATTATTAAACTTCTGACTACCGGTATGGGCGAGGTGACCTCCGATTATTTGTTCGAGAAACTAAACCCGTTTATTTCAGCCCCGCTCAGTGTTCTTATCTTTGCTGCCGCAATGGTGCTGCAGTTCAAAGCGCGCCGATTTGTGCCGGGAATCTACTGGCTGGTTGTCGTAATGGTAAGTATATTCGGTACAATGGCTGCGGATGTGGTGCGTGTGGGACTTGGCGTTCCATACATGGTTTCTACCATTTTCTTTATCGTGGCATTGGCTGCTGTCCTCATCACTTGGTATTCCAAAGAGAAGACTCTTTCTGTACATAGCATCTTCACCCGGCGCCGCGAGGTTTTCTACTGGCTCACTGTACTGACAACATTCGCACTCGGTACCGCCGCAGGGGACATGACCGCGACAAGCATGCACCTGGGCTACTTCTCTTCCGGCGTATTATTCGCCATCTTGCTTGCTGTTCCGGCTTTGGGCTACTGGTTGCTTGGTTTCAAAGAAATTTTCGCTTTCTGGTTCGCCTACATCCTGACGCGTCCGGTAGGAGCTTCGTTTTCGGATTGGTTATCGGTGGCTCATAGCGGCGGCGGTTTGGGGCTGGGTAAAGGCGCTGTTAGCCTTGTCTTAACAATCCTCATAGTCATCCTGGTCGTCTTCCGCGGAGGTACAGCCGCACAAAGCGTGAAACTCGAGACAGATGCAGCTTAAGAATATTAAGCCTTTGACCGATAGCCATACGGTGGTGCCGATCCGGTCTGCTGCCGAGGCCTTGGAAGGTTACGGCTTGCTGCTGACAAGAAATAAATGCTGCTGCAGGGTGAAAGCAGCATTTTCATTATTGTAATTAGTTGCAGAATACAAATATATACTATATTCGATAGTCATTATAGATTAGAAGGCGAGAGAATCAAAAACCGATGTTTTATTCGACAGCTTGTGATTGATGCCGAGCGGCGAATCGGTCAGACAAATTAAAGACCAACTTATACCATTAATTCCGGTGAGTGGGTATAGAATAAAAATTAACCTTGATATTCATTATTTTTAAATATAATATATCCTTATAGTAAAATTTACTAATAAGGAGCTTTTCCCATTGAGAACTTTTAATTTGCCTCTATTGATTCTGATTATGACCTCTTTACTTGTGCTTCCCGCCTGCGGGAATAACAATACAACGGAGGCACCTTCTGTTGTCGAAGAGTCTGCGGCGTTCGAGCCGGTTGTGATAAAGTATGCAGCGAATGCTGAGTTAACATTCAACAAACCCGTCGTTAATGTCGCCTGTATCGTCTCCTTGTGCGTCGATGTTCTGGCTGAACTAGGCATGGAGCCGGTCGCTATTGCCGAGAGCGGTGTGCGCGAGATTGCTGTCTCAGCTGAATACTACGGAAGCAAAGGTGAGAATTTCACTTCTATTGGAGGCAGCTTCTTTGAGCCCAGCTTGGAGGACCTGGTAACGGTTAAGCCGGATTTGGTCATTGGCCTCAAGGGTGTACATGATCCTCTGCGCGGTGGCCTGAGCGGCGTTACTCAGCTTTACCTCGCAAGTCCGAAGAGCTATAAGCAATCGATTGAATTCCTGGAAACGATGGGCAAGTTGACCGGTAGAACGACGGAAGCAGAAGCAGCGAAACAGAATTTCCTGGGCAAATTGGAGCAGGCAAAAGAGAAATCTCCGAAGAATAAGACAGCGCTCATCATGTTTGGCTCGGATGTAAATTTCTCAATTGTAACGGACACCAACCTGGCTGGTACAGTGTTAAAGGAAGTGACAAACTATCCTTGGAGAGTTTCGAACCCTGCAGATGACCCTTATGGAGAAGGAAGCATTCCTTATTCTCTCGAGAAGCTGTTAATCGTTAATCCCGATGTCATATTTGTAGAGAGCTACTCTTTCAGCCCGGGCGCCAAGCCTCTCTCCGAACAGCTGGCTGCTTCGCCGATCTGGAGTAAATTGAAGGCAGTGCAGAATAAGCAGGTACATGAAGTGCGCTCCCCGATCTGGGGGGATGGCAGAGGTACAAGGTCTCTCGGAATACTGCTGGATGAAGCCATGAAGCTGATCTATCCCGAGCAGTTTTAGGAGGCCGATTACATATGCCGAGTCCGCTTCAAACGACCGAAACCGGCAGAAGGATATATCTTCTTCCGGTTTCTGCTATGTTCATTCTCCTGATCTCTATCTTCGCTTTAGGAATTAAAGCCGGCGACCCTGTCATGTCGTGGAGGGAGCTGCATGATATTCTGTTCACGGGCACAGGTGAGGAGATAGAAAGGATCATCATCCGTGAAATCCGTGTTCCCCGATTTACGCTGGGGCTCATCATCGGGGCGCTGCTGGGGGCGGCAGGGACGTTGATGCAGGGGGCGATGAACAACCGTCTGGCAGGGCCGGAATTGCTCGGTGTCTCAGCAGGAGCATCGCTTGGTATGGCTGCTATTACTGTGCTCAATCTACCTGTCGCGTTCTATCTACACCCAATTATCGCTTTATGCGGAGGACTCCTGGGCGGAATGTTCGTTATTCTCTCGGCGAGGGGAAGCCGAGGTGCCGCGGGGATGCTGCTGATCGGAATGTCGGTCACCGCTATCCTTAATGGTTTACTGATCCTGTTAATTGCGCTGGGCACGAGCAATGACGTAAACCTGCTCTATACATACCTTCTTGGCTCTTTGGCGAACCGGAATTGGGAACATGTTATTCGAATCCTTCCCTGGGCGGTTGTCACATTGCCCGTCGTGATACTATTTGCACGTGCCATTAATCTGCTGCAGCTTGGCGATGAAACGGCTTCCGGGCTTGGTTTGAAAGTAGAGCGGACGCGGCTTCTCATCTTAATCGTATGTGCAGTACTTGTGGCGGTGACAGTGGCGCAGTGCGGCCCGATCGGATATATTTCACTGATGTCGCCGCACGTGACTCGCCTTATGCTTCGCACACTTAACGCAAGCTATATCTTACCTGTGTCCGCACTATGCGGAGCAGTGATGTTGACGGCTGCCGACACCGCCGCAAGGCTGATGCTCTATCCGCTGGAAATACCAGTAGGGGTCTGGACTACTTTAGTGGGTGGAATCTGCTTCCTGTGCTTCTTCCTGAGAAACAAGGGAGGTAAAAACAATCATGCTTAAGCCTTCGCCCCGTTCCTACGGTACAAAATTTGTGGTATCTACCGGAATTCTGCTTACTGTCTTGGCTGTATGTATCATCCTGCATATTGCGCTTGGGAGAGTCTCATTGACACCAATTGAAGTCATTAAGTCTTTGCTTAACCATGAAGTGGATTACGGTCAGCGTCATATTGTTTGGAATTTGCGTCTTCCGCGCGTCCTGATTGCGATTGCTGCAGGACTCATGCTTGGGACAGCAGGAGTAATTCTCCAGGTCATAGTTCGCAATCCGTTAGTAGAACCGGGGCTGATCGGGGCGTCTGCCGGCGGGGTGCTGTTCGTTGTATTGTGGATGATTTATGCACCGAGTGATATTTCGCAGAATGCCTTGCTTCCTTTTGTCGCGCTAGCCGGAGGTGTTATCACTGTTGCGGCTGTATATTTCCTTAATGGAAGGAAGGAGAACAGTAATGCGAACCTGGCGCTTACAGGCATTATTGTTACGGCGATCCTGCAGTCGTTAACCTCGCTGCTGCTGCTCAAGAGCCAACAGGGATTGTCCTCTATCTTCCTGTGGACCTTCGGTTCTCTTAACGGCAGGGTATGGATCCAGTGGAATATCCTCTGGCCCTGGGCGCTTGTGGGACTGACACTTGCTATGGCTTATGCCAGGAAGGCAGCGCTCTTGCAGCTTGGTGATTCTGTGGCAGCGGGGCTTGGCCTGGCTGTTAACCGGACACGACTGATATTGTTAATAATATCTTCCACTCTGACAGCAGCATCTGTATCGGTGGTCGGAGCCATCGGATTCATTGGCCTCATCGGTCCGCATATGGCGGCGCTTGTCGTCGGACGAAATCCGGTCTACTTGTTCCCGGCAAGCGCGTTGTTCTCCGCGGTACTTCTTGTAGCTGCCGATTGGATCGGCCAGATCATTACTCTCAGGCTGCCGATCCCCGGCATGGAGAATCATCTGACGAATTTGCCTGTGGGTGCAGTGACCACGCTGATGGGCGCCCCGTTCTTCCTCTTTCTGCTGCGAAGAAAACTGTCGGGAAAATAAGAAGACGATGACTCACTTCTATAAATACGGTTCCACGATCCGCCTGATACGTTCCAGCCCTTCCCACATATCATCCGGCCCGTCGTAAATCAAGACGACCGGGCCGTTATACCCGGAGGCCTTCATCGTATCCAGGCAGCGGCGGTATTCCGCCTCGTCCGGCATGCCGTCCGGATCGTAGTCGGCTTTAGCATGGACGGACACGCTGTGCGGCAGCGTTATGGCAAATTCATCGTACTTGGAAGGCAGATTGAAATTTCCGAAATCCGTGATCATCCCGACCTTGCCTTCGGTTTGCTGCATGAGGCTGGCGCAGCTTTCCCCTGTGGATGTTAAGGAATGAAAGTTTTCAGTAATGACGCGGACTCCGTGTCCCGATGCATAATCGGCCAGCGCGCACAGCGCTGCGGCGGAATTGCGGACGGCATCCTTGTTAGAAGGCGATGCGTCACCGGCGATAATTCGGATATTCTTGGCGCCGGCCAAGGATGCAATATCGATCCAGTGCCGGAACAAATCCTGATCCGCCTCGAGCCGAGCCTCATCGATAGTCGTTAAGTCGCCGTAATCGAGCAGAAGAGTGTCAAACGTAAGCCCGGCGGCGGAAAAGGACTGACGAAGCTTTTCCAGATAGGTCGTCTCAGTCGAAGGAAAATGGAAATGGCATACCTCCAGCGCCCGGTAGCCACGTCTCGCAGCTTCGGCAGGTAAATCAAGCAGTGTAAGAATTTGCGGCTGAGACTGTACCCGCGTCTTGTGCGTACCGGCGGCGGCATCCCATTCCGTCCAGCGGAGGGGTCCAAGCAAACGGTGCAGACTCCAAGTGCTTATGGATAAATAAGACATACAATTCCTCCTTGAATCGCGAACCGGTCACCTTGCCAGGCGGATAGACTCCCGCTTCGCTATTTTAATGAAACGCTTTCATCATATCATAAAGAATCGAAGTGGGGCATACAGGGGATTGGCATAAAACTCGCGGATCTTGTCATGCACGCAATAGTGATATTAAGTGCGGATGATGATCATATTGAAGGTTCCGATCAAGCCCGGGAGAATCAGAATATCCTTCAGCCGTAGTTTCTTTCCTGCAGGAGGCCGCTGAGAGGATCGAACAGCTCCGCCCGGTTGAGGAGCAGGAGGATGAGCATTCCTGCGAACAATTTGAGACGCTGCATTTGGACGACATCAGACATGAACTGAACCGCAGGCCGCCGGCTGGTTGAAAGCAAAGATTTCATTACATGTCACCGCATGATCGAATATATGAAGCAGCATCTGAGTGAGCCGATCGGCATTCCCGAAGTTGCCGAATCAATAGGAATTAGCAGCAGTCTTGCCAGCCAAGTTTTCAAGCAGGAGACGGGTGAGACTATATATAACTACTTGACTCAGCTGCGTATGGACCTTGCAACCGAGCTGCTGTTAAGAACGGATTCCCGCATTTCTCACATCGCTGAAATGGTTGGTTATCAGCATGAGAACAGCTTCATCCGCATCTTCCGCAAGTATAAGGATATTACACCGGGCAAGTACCGGGATATGATGAGAATCCGGATGGATTCCAAGGTAGAATAACCGGGTAGCGGCTCCATCCGGTCCGGGTCCAAGGAGGAAACGATGGATAGACGACAAATCGTAGAGCGGCATCATCCCGAGCTGAACAAGTGGGCCCCGCTGTCCCCCTTCTCCGTAGGCAATACGGAATTTGCCTTTACAAGCGACATCACCGGATTGCAGTCATTTCCGGAGCAATATGAGGTACCGCTTGGTACCCAGTCCAACTGGGGGTGGCACTTCACAGGAGGACGTGACCGGTTTACGGAAAAGGATGCCGAGTATCAGATGTTTGACACGTACGGCCGGCTATGAAGCGGCAGCCGGTGATATAGCGAATATACATCAGCGATTAAACCTTTGGACAGGCATACTTACGAGTGAATATACCGTTCAAGGTGTTCCGGTCCGCGTAACGACAGCTTGTCACTCCGTTTACGATACCGTCGGCGTACGTGTGGAATCACCGCTCATCAGCCAAGGACGCCTTCAGGTATTCATCCGTTTCCCTGCACCCGATATGATCCATACGGCGTGGGCGAAAGCCGTGTTTCCGGATTGGGACAATGATGACAGGCATCGGACGGTGCTCCTCGAGCAGGAAGCTCAGCGGGCATTGCTGGACAGAAGCATGGATGAAGACCATTATTTGGTCGGCTGGGAATGGAGCTCCGGGCGAATTGAGCGAACGGGCTTACATGAAAACACCTATTTGACTAATGGACATAACTATCAACGACCAGGCTTAACGGCTTATTTGCCGGGCAATGGAGGCTTGCTGACAGCCGCTGCCATGATGGCCTGCGGCTGGAAAGGCAGCGGACAAGTTTTCCGAAGGATGGAAGGTGGAACGTGAAGTGGGAAGGGCTGAAGCCTTAGTTGTAAGACGCTTACATATTCGTTAGAGGAGGCGCGTAAATGGTAAAAGGAACCGTCTGGCCTTCAGAACGGAAGACCTATACTGACCGGCTGACAGGTCTTGAAGTTACGCAGTTGACCGATTATATGGCTCACAGCCATCATTTATATTTTACCGAAAGCGGATGGTCGATGGGGGACAGCGACTTTTGCTCATTTCGGATAGGGGAAACAGTACGAACTTATACAGCTTGCATCTGGCGAGCGGTCAGATCACTCAGCTTACGGAGTACCGCGACAACGACCAATTGGACGCATGTTTGCTGCCGGATGGAAGTGCAGCCTTTGTAAAGAAAGGCCGCTCCCTGGTCCGGCTCGATTTACCTTCACTGGAAGAACAGCTGTTATACGAAGCGCCTGAGGGCTATCAGCTCGGTAACGCCAGTGCGACTGCAGACTGTAAATACGTCCTGACCTGTGTTCAGGAAGACCTCTCTTCTTGCATCCGCCTCGATCTCGGCAACGGTTATGTCGGCCACCGCGAGCTGATGGAAGCGGCTCCCCACAGCATAATCGTTCGAATCGATGCCATGACGGGCGGCGCGGAGACGATTTATGAGGCGAAACGATTTATTACCCACCAGGATTACGGCCTCAATAATCCTGAAAGCAACGTATCCAATCGCAATATTTTCATTATGCTTTTTCAAGATTGGGAAAAGCATGACTCCAATACCAATGACTGCAGCGCAATTAATTAACTCAAGGAGTATTCCCGATGTCACTTAGGCGCCTTAGCAATTAAAGCGAAATTTTTGGCCTTTCAATTGGCAATGATCGTTCTTGGTCTTTACAGCCTCTTATTTTGTTATTTGTTATACCGATCAAGGCTCATTCCGCGTTTAATATCCGTCTTTGGACTTATTGGTTACGCATCGTTGTTAACAAGCGCCTTGCTAGAGCTCTTCGGTTATAGCCCAGGCATGCTCTTATTTCTTCCGGGAGCCTTATTTGAAATACTAATGCCGGTCTGGCTTATAGTCAAAGGATTCAACTCACCTGCAATAGCTCCCATGTCTGCTATAAAATAAAACCAAAGCACAAAAATAAGTGTTAAGGGGAAATTTCATGAAGGCAGTTGTATATACACATTACGGCACTACTGATGCTCTTAAGGTTAAAGAGGTGGAAAAGCCTGCTCCCAAGGACAATGAAGTGCTTATAAAAGTACATGCTGCATCCGTTAATTCATGGGACTGGGATCTTCTTAGAGGCAGACCGTTCTTAGCCCGTCTCAAAGGGCTTCTGAAACCAAAATACAATATTCTCGGGGCTGACATAGCGGGACGGATTGAAGCGGTCGGTAGCAACGTAAGGAGTTTTCTTCCAGGCGATGAAGTGTTCGGGGACCTCTCCGGATGTAGTTGGGGCGGATTCGGGGAATATGTATGTGCGGATGAAAATGCATTATCGCTTAAGCCTGCCGGTATGACATTCGAGGAAGCCGCAGCCATACCGCAAGCGGGAGTCTTAGCCTTATAGGGACTTCGTGATAAAGGACAGATTCAGAAAGGACAGCAGGTATTAATTAACGGTGCGGGCGGCGGTGTGGGTACGTTTGCGGTGCAGATTGCCAAATCATTCGGGACTTGCGTAACAGGCGTGGACACCACAAGGAAATTGGATATGCTGCAATCGATTGGTGCAGACCGGGTTATTGATTACACGCAGGATGATTTCACCAATAATGGGCAGAGTTACGATCTGATTCTTGATGTTGCTGGATATCGCTCAATTTTCGATTACAAGCGTGCATTAAGTCCGGGCGGCACTTATGTCATGGTGGGAGGCTCCATGGCCCGAATCTGCCAACTCATGCTCCTGGGACCGTGTGTTTCAATGGCAGGGAGCAAGAAAATGGGTATCCTTGTTCACAGGACAAACAAAAATGACCAAAATTTTTTCAAGGAGCTTTTTGAAGCTGGCAAAGTAGTTCCTGTTATAGATAGACGGTATCCGTTAAGCGAGGTTGCTGAAGCTCTCAGGTATCTTGGAGAAGGTCACCCCAAAGGAAAAGTCGTCATTAATATGGAGATGTTATAGCAATTCATTGCTTGCTCCGGCAGCTTCATCAACAAGAAAAATATTACAAATTGTCCCTAGAATAGATCCGGGGCGAAGCAAATAAAATGTAATAATCGTTTGAAGAAACGGCTCCGGTAATCGTAAAAATGTAAGGTCTTAAGCGTGTAATACAAAAGAGGGAGTGAACTCAAAGAATGCAGTGCCAATGGAGAGTGATTTCGGAAAATAAGATTCCGGCTCATAAATTCAACGCAATGACGATCTTTGGCGGAATGTGACTGCAATGCAATTATGGATGGCAAAAGAAATCATTCAGTCAGCGGAGCTGGAAGCACATCGAATTGGCGTGCCTATGGTGATTTCAGTTGTAGATGCAGGAGGCAATCTGACCGCGTGTTACAAAATGGACCATGCTTTACTGGCAAGCATCGATATAGCAACCAATAAAGCATGGACATCGGTAGCCATGAAAATGCCGACTGCAGATTTGGCCAAAATGGCACGCCCCGGAGGGTCCCTTTACGGCATCCATTCGACAAACCGAAATCGTATTGTATTATTTGGCGGAGGGATTCCGTTACTCCAACAACATCTTTTGATTGGCGGACTTGGTGTTAGCGGCGGTTCAGTCGAGCAGGATGTTCTTGTTGCAGAGGCGGTTAGAGTTAATTTTGAGCGAACGTATGGGTGATTATTAAGGGTGAAGTTTTTAACCAAATAACAAAAAGTAGTTATAAGCCGGGAATTGCGCAGCAGCCTATCGGAAGACCAAAATACAACATTAAAGGTCGCGGAAATCGCGGCTTTTTTGTGTTACTTGGTACTTTTGTATTGCGGATATGAAGAATCCGTCAATTATTAAGCCCTGAATGTTATTCAGTCTATCTAAGGGGAAACTCGTATCGGGAAACGTTGTACTGGCAGAGATAGCTGAATAGTGCGGCAATTTAAGAGAATGAACGATAATACTGCCCTTCACATACCACTAGAACAATATTATATAATGTATCCGCATACATTCGTTAAAGCATCATAAAATCGATGCTTTTTGAGTTTATTGGCCGTTTTACAGTGGTTGTTCAAAGCGGTATAATCGTCTCATCTCATAACTCGCTGAATTTCTGAGGAAAACGGGGGAACCGAAGGAGCTCATTATATGACGTCATGGGGTGAATCAGTGCTGTATGGTGCGCACTGTAGGGCGACTCTAACAGCCCGAATCCGGCAGCTAACCTCGCAAGCGTTTTTGGAGAAGGTGAGACGACTTGGGTTATTACAGCCGTAAGATGCCTTGCGGTTTTTTTGTGTGGTAAAAAACAGTAAATTTGGGAAGGGTAAGGATATCTAAAACAACTGATTTTCTAAAAGAAGGGGTAGGGATAACGTATTATGCGGCAAGTTTATTTCTCAGGCGGCGGTGGTCGGGAATGTTAGTGGCACTCAAACGAATCTTGATCGGAAGGCCGCTCAAATCCAACGAATTAGGGGAACAGAAGCTAAACAAAACCAAGGCGCTTGCCATTTTGTCTTCCGACGCATTGTCGTCTGTAGCTTACGGACCGGAACAGATTCTACTGGTTCTGATTACGATCAGCATTGCAGCATTCTGGTATTCGATTCCGATAGGAATCGGTGTATTGATCCTGTTGGTGGCTCTTATTTTGTCGTATCGACAAATCATCTTTGCGTATCCGCACGGCGGTGGGGCGTATGTTGTTTCCAAAGAAAATCTGGGTAAATATCCCGGATTGGTCGCTGGCGGTTCTCTGCTTGTAGATTATATCCTGACAGTGGCCGTTAGCGTATCCGCAGGAACAGATGCCATCACTTCCGCCTTCCCAACCTTGCACGAACATACTGTTGGCATCGCAGTTGTATTTGTTATCCTGATTACACTGCTAAATCTTCGTGGTGTGACGGAATCCGCTTCAATTTTGGCCTACCCGGTTTACTTGTTTGTTCTCGCTCTCTTTATTTTAATCGGAGCAGGTTTGTATAATATCGCCAGCGGCGGAGTTTCTGCGGCGCAGCATGCACCGATCGGGACACCTGTAATGGGGATCAGTCTGTTTCTGCTTCTAAGAGCCTTCGCATCCGGGAGTTCGGCGTTGACAGGTGTTGAGGCGATCTCGAATGCAATACCCAACTTCAGAGATCCTGCACCGAAAAATGCGGCCAGAACACTAACAGTGATGGGCATATTGTTGGCACTGCTGTTCTCCGGCACCGTGTTCCTGGCTTACTATTACGGCATTACACCCATAGTGGAAGCCACAGTCGTTTCTCAAATCGCCGAACAAACTTTTGGCCGGACTTTCATGTATTTCTTTATCCAAGGTACAACGGCATTGATTCTTATTCTGGCCGCGAATACCGGTTATTCAGCGTTCCCTTTACTGGCAGTCAATCTTGCCAAGGATAAGTTTATTCCGAGGATGTTTGCCGTTCGCGGGGATAGACTGGGTTACTCGAATGGAATTATAATGCTCGGGGTTCTTTCCATTTTACTGATATTAGCATTTAAAGGGCAGACCGAACAGTTAATCCCGCTCTACGCCGTAGGCGTGTTTATTCCGTTTACATTGTCCCAGAGTGGAATGATGCTGAAATGGATTCGGCAAAAGCCCCCCGGATGGGTACCAAAGCTGATCATTAATACTACAGGCGCCTTCATTTGCCTGACGGTTACATTCGTATTCTTCTTGACGAAATTCACGCAGATTTGGCCGATACTGATTTTTCTGCCGCTTATCGTGCTCGCGTTTCACCGGATTAATAAACACTATGAGGCGGTCGGCGAACAGCTTCGGCTTACCACATGCGAACCGGCCGTTCCAATAGAAGGTAATGTCATCATTCTACCCGTAGCCGGTATCACACATGTAGTGGAACACTCTGCAAATTACGCCAAATCGCTGGGAGCGGATCAGATCATTGCAGTGTATATCCCATTCGAGCGTGAGGACGAGGCGAAGTTCGAGGAGAAATGGTCCAAATGGATGCCTGATGTCAGGCTGGTAACTCTGCATTCGCCATACCGCAGCATTATCCAGCCGCTGATGAAATTTATCGATACGGTAGAGCGGAAGGCCAGAGAATCAAATTACCAAGTCACTGTCATTATTCCGCAATTCATTCCGAAAAAGGGGTGGCACAATATCCTGCATAACCAAACAAGCTTTACCATTCGTGCCGCACTGCTTTATCGGAAAGATGTAATCGTTACAACCGTTCCTTATCATCTCAAAAAATAATCTGGGCCTTGGTAATCGTAAAGCTATGGATCCCTATAGAAAATGCAGGCAGCTGTCATAAGACAGCTGCTTTTATTTTTAATTGCTGCGATGTATTCCATTTAATCCGGAAAATCTGCGATTCGTGTAGATTGAAGGAATAAAGTGCTAGAAACAAAGACTTTATTTTCAAGCACAGGACTGACATACTGTTGATATAAAAGGACTATCGAACTATAGATACAGGGGGAAGAGAATGGAAAACGGAGCACGAGTATCCTGTCCGCAGTGCGGCAGCGATATGCCGGTCATACCAGGGTACGTGACGTGGTGCGATCAGTGTGATTGGAACTTGAACCCCGAGCGCGTTTCGTCACACGAACGGCTTGCGGATAAACTAAATCGGAAGATTGGTGTTCGGGCAGTCCAGCGGTTATACGACAGCATAATGACTGCGGGCGTCGAATTCAGGATTACACCTTCCATTGTCGCTGCATATCTGGCGGCAACCGTGCTTCATGGTTTGACAATCCTGCTGTTTTACCTTGGCATCGAAAGACTCGTAACGCCTTACAATTTCGGCGAGTTTCTATCAGGCTTACTTATGACGGCAGTGGCCTTCGAAATCCGACCGAGATTTTACAGGTTCAAACGAAAGCCGATCCATAGGTCAGATTACCCGGTGATTTACGAGCTGCTCGACGAATTGGCTGAACGAACCGGGGCGCGAAGAATCGATAGCGTCGTCGCCCTGCCTGAATTTACCGCCTTCTTTATGCGTTCCGGCTTGCTTCGGAAAAGGTTGATCGGAATCGGTATTCCGCTGTTTGCGGGTCTAACCGTACAAGAGAAAATTCATGTACTGGCCCACGAAATGGCCCACAACGCACATAATGACAATACAAGAAATTGGTATGTGGAAAGCGCATTATATTTTTTATCCCAAAACCGATTACTCGGAACTTTTCGGTCCTCTCGACACCCTTATGGCTAAGATTCGATTGGGTATGGCCAAGTTGGTCGAACTGCTGTGGTATTTAATAAGCTTGCCGTCGTGGAAAGAAAGCCAGCGACTCGAATACCACGCCGACAGCCTTGCCGTTCATATCAGCGGTAAGAGTGCAGCACTGTCCGCCCTTGAGAAGCTTCACTTCGAACCTACCTTCTATATCGCCTTTGAGAAGGTTGCCAAGTACAAATACAACAACGATTTGTTCGGTGAATTTCGTAATGCGGTAAATCATGTTCCCGAAAGGGAAATCAAAAGAATTCGTCGGATCACGCAAAATGCGGAGTATCGGTTCGATACCACCCATCCTCCAACCGCCCTGAGAAAAAAGTATATCGAACAATGCAATGCCGGTAATCTCGCACTAGTTCTTGATCCCGCCCGGGAAGCCGAATTCGAAGCTGAATTCCGTCGGTTGGAGCAACGCATTCAGCGGGAGCTTCTTGACGATTACCGTACTTGGATGGCGCCGTACATTTGAGCCGCAGCACTTCGTGGATTTATCGCGAGTTTTCCGGGAAAACTGAAGTAATTCTGAAGTGAATTGTATTAAAACGGAAAGCTGCCGGGTCTCTGCCCGGCAGCTTATTATGCTTTAAAACAAGAACATGCAACGATAAAAAGCCGCGGTTGCGGCCTTATTCATTATAACCCCAATGCCGCAACGACTACGCTAAACACCACAAGGCTCGAATGAGTAAATTTGGACTTGCCATGAGGCAAGAAAGATCAAATTTAGTAATAAGAAGACAAAATTACATTATTTAATTAATAAATTGTGTGATACCCTATTTATGGATTTAAGTAAGCGCTTCCAGTCAGCAGTATTCTTAGAGTGGAAGGTGGTGGGTCATACAATATCTTAAATTAATATAGCTTAAAAAGTTCGTAAAAAACAAAAAAAGGAGATTGCTGTCATGTCAAAATCAAAAATAAAATATGGATCTTTCGTGTTAATCTTAACCTTTATCTTAGGAGCTTTTGGAATAATGCTACAACCTCCGCAAGCTGTATTCGCCGCCGACGCATCAGGAGCTACTGCCAGTTTCTCGGATATTTTAAAATACCAGCAGCCCGATGGAGGTTGGAGAAAAGATTACGCCGTTACTAGCGGGAATTGGGCGAAGTCGACAATTGACAATAAAGCTACGTACACGGAAATAAGAAGATTAGCAGGTGAGTATCAAAGGACAAGCAACAGCAGTTATTCAGCGGCTGCTATAAAAGGAATCAACTTCCTGTTAAATATGCAATATGCTAACGGCGGGTGGCCGCAGATCTATCAAAGCACAGGTTATCATACCCACATTACATTCAATGACAATGCAATGATTAATGTTATGATCCTTCTGGATGACATTGCAAACAAAAGAGGCGATTTCGCTTTTATAGACAGCACTTTAGCCGGTAGATGTAAAACAGCGGTTTCGAAAGGCATAGATAACATATTACAGACACAGGTTGTTGTTAATGGAGCCTTAACGGTTTGGGGACAACAGCATGACTCGGTAACGCTAAAGCCTGCAGGGGCTAGGTCATATGAAGTCCCATCTCTTTGCGCTAATGAAAGTGTAGGAATTGTAAAATTTCTAAAAACCAGACCTGCCACGTCGCAAATTAATGCTTCTATTAATGCAGCCGAGCAATGGTTCAGAACCGTTAAGATCATTGGAATTAGAATAGTAAAGACCAGTGATGATGTCATAGTTGTGGAAGACTCAAGTGTCACTACTCCGATATGGGCTCGTTTTTACGAGATTGGAACGAATAAGCCTATATTTGTAGGTCGTGACGGTATAGTTAAATATAAGCTTAGCGATATTGAACAAGAAAGAAGAGTTGGATACGCATGGTATGGGAATTGGCCTTCGGCTCTTGGAATTACTTGAAACCTGCTGTAATTTGAGAAACCAGTCGCTGGAAATGAACCGGCGACTGGTTTATTTATTAATGGCCCTTGCCCTGGACTCTTGTGTCGGATGACACGAATATTAACTCCTAAGCCGTTAGAATACGAAAAGCCCCCGGCCGCTGCTGCTGCAGCCAAGATGGCGGCGAAGGCCGCAGCGCCTATAAGAAAAATGGTGCGAATAGGCAAATTCTCAAGCGCGAACTGTATGCCGGTCGCCGTTAGAAACATGAGACATGCTGTACTTCCTGCCACAAGAGGGCTCGTAACAGAAAGAAGTTTGGCCAACAGCGAGGGGCCGAGCGACAATATGAAAGATGTGGCTGAGATGCCGGGTGCGAATACGGCAATCCCCAGGGCTAAATGCGTGCGGTTAGCCGCAGTTATACTTGGCATGCGCAGGCGCCGGTTTTCCGACCCTTTGCTGCGCTTTTTGGGAAGGCTGGCCGCAACGCTCAATGCGCTGATCAAGATTACTAATTGAATCAAGAAGACAGGAACGATTGGCTGGGGCAACGTCTCGGCCAAAACTCCCGCGAGCAAGGGTCCAAGCCCAGCACCCAGCACCATTGCGACAGATGCCGCCAGTGAAGCTGCTTTCCTCTGGTTATGACCTGCTACGTCCACGACCGAGGCCATACCCGTCGAGACAATAACCCCGACAGCTATTCCCGACAAAAAACGCGCCAAGAGAAGAATGATTACAGTGGACGCAGTGGCGAACAGGACGCAGGCAACAACGGCAGCGATTATACCCGGGAACAGCACCGGTTTGCGTCCGAACCGGTCGGAGAGCTGGCCCGCGACTAGAAGTGTCGGGCAGCAGTCCGGCGATGTAAGCAGTAAATACCAATGTTTAGAAACTTCGCTAAATATTAAACTCTTTATCCGAAATAAAAGCAACGGATTACTGCTTACCGGCGCGGGCCGGGAAATTCTGGTTTTGGCTAGGCAGATGAAGGTGATCGAGAACAAGATATATGAAATTGCCAGCCGTGAAAATAATCTTTTAAGAGGGGAGGTGAAAGTGGGGTCTTTTCCCGCAGCTTCGACCAATCTGCTGCCTGAGACGATCGCCTTATTCAGGTCAAAATATCCGCATGTCCGCATCGAGCTGACAGAGGGAACCTCAAATCAAATTAAAGAATGGGTGTCGGATCGAACCGTTGATATCGGTATCGTCGTGACCCCCTTTGATGATTTTGAATATCAAGTGTTGTTCCACGATTATATGGTCGCAATACTCCCGGAGCATCATCCATTGGAAGAGGCGGACAAGATAGATATCGATAAATATCAGAATCAATTTATTTTTTGCAAAGGGGGACACGAGACGGCTCTTGTTAATAAACTTGAAGAACAAAATTTATCGCTTAAAGAGAATTTAACAGTCCAAACGGCCGAGATGTTAGTTCACATGGTTAAAAATAACCTCGGCATTGGCATTATTTCGAATTTTACGCTGTCATCGGTTTATGTCATCGGTTTCTCACAATTTGAAGGTTAAAGATATTCATCCAAGTATAGTCCGGGATATCGGAATCATCGCGCATTCTTTTGAGGAAGTAACCCCTGCAACCAAAGAGTTCATTCTCGTCATGAACCAATTGTACAGCAAACCATATAAATCCCAAGATGGTTAAGGTTATCTGAAGGAAACAAAAAACCGCCATTTTCGGCGGTTCGCTAATATTATAATTTAATAAATGATTGTGACCGCACCTTGGAGGCTGACCCACATCAAAGTTAATCTGCTTTGTTTCACTTGCCGTTCGACTACAGTTGCAGTAAGTTATGTATTACAGAGGAGGAATGAGAAGATGGAACGGAATAATCTGCATTTACCGAGAAGTTATCCGGAAGCGCAAGGAATTTCCTCGGCAGCTTTGACTGTATTTTTAAATGTGATACAAGAACGTCAATTGGAACTGCATAGTCTTATGCTGCTTAGGCATGGGCAGGTGGTAGCTGAAGGGTGGTGGGCTCCTTATGCATCAGATATTCATCATATGACGTTCTCATTGAGCAAAAGCTTTACCTCAACCGCCATCGGTCTCGCCACTTTGGAAGGGAAGCTGTCGGTAGAAGACACCGTCGTATCCTTCTTCCCGGATGATGTCCCGGATGAAATAAACTCAAACCTATCAGCTATGCGCATTCGTCATTTGCTGATGATGGGAACCGGTCATAATGAGGACACATTAAGCAATCTGCTGCAGAGCGAAGACGGAAATTGGACTAAAGCGTTTCTCCATGCTCCTGCCCTGCATGTACCCGGTACTCATTTTATCTATAACAGCGGAGCTTCATATATGCTGTCAGCGATACTTCATAAGGTCACCGGTCAAAACCTGTTGGAATACTTGCAGCCGCGTCTGTTTGAACCGCTTGGTATTAACGGTGCGACCTGGGAAACGTGTCCCAAGGGGATTTGTTTTGGCGGATGGGGGTTAAGCGTCACAACGGAGGATATCGCTAAGCTTGGCCAATTGTATTTGCAGAAAGGCGTGTGGAATGAACAGCGTCTATTGCCGGAGAAATGGGTCGATGAAGCCACATCCAAGCAGATATCCAATGGAGACGGAGGAGCCAATGATTGGGCTCAGGGCTATGGCTACCAGTTCTGGCTGTGCCGGCACGGAGTGATCCGTGGCGATGGCGCGTTCGGTCAATTCTGTATCGTGATGCCGGAGCAGGATGCGGTGCTGGCTATAACAGGCGGAACTAACGACATGCAGGGAGTCTTGAATGCCGTCTGGGATCACTTGCTTCCGGCAATAGAGCTGTCGCCGCTTTCCTCCAATCAGGATTTCCAAGCGAAGCTTGCATCTGAATTGCAGGGCCTGACAGTACATCTGCCAAGGCTGCAGCCGGATTCACCCCTTGAAGCAACCATCGCTGGCAAGGAATATAAGCTCGAAGACAATGATCAGCATTTGGTGAGCATTACTATGTCGTTTGAAGATAATAAAGCAATCTTTGTTCTTAGCAAGACGGATGATAAATATATCTTCGACCTCGGCCGAGGAGATTGGGTGGAGGGGACCACGAGGCTGCTGCATGGTGAGGTTAAGCGCGTAGTTTCCAGCTTTACCTGGTTACAGGAGGACACGCTTCAGCTGACTATAAGGTTTATCGATATGCCTTTCGCCTTCACAATCCGGATTTTGTTTGATGGGGACGAAATTGTATGGCACCACAAATCGAACGTTTTATCCGATCAGGCTGATATTCGAGGGAGAGTAACGGAAATGGCATAGCTTGCAAAAAACAACTGTAACGTTCTATAGCTCGTAACCGTCAGGGTTCTCCCTGACGGTTTTTTCTGATTCTCAAGAGGACGGCTTGATTACAGACATTTACAATAGCCCATTGACATGAACTAATGAATTAGTGTCCTATCTCACTAGGACAATATTTCAATGTACATTTTCAAAAGGGGAGATTTAAATGGCCGCACTGGCAGCATTAGTGAAAAAGGATTTTCGGTTAACAAGAAGTGCTTTTTTCGTAGGTCTTGTCATTAATTTCTTGATATTATTGTTAACGTTATTCTTGGAAATGAATACAGGCGATAACTTATACCTGTTCATACCCTTGTTAGCAGCAGTGGTGCTTCATGTTTTTTTATCTTCCGGTCATGTTGTTTACCAGCCTTAGAACGGAGGCCGCTCAGCTGCACCTGTGGCTGCATAATCCCAATCGGCTGCTACCTTAATATTCAGTAAGATTCTGGTAGGGATCGTCATGGCTTTTGTATCCTTGGCTGTTCTATATTCGATGGCCGGATTGTTGATTGTTTCAAGGTTTGAATTAATTGAAGGGCATTGGACGGATGCTTGGACGGCGGGATTATTGATCTTTGCTCATATCATTATGATCTCCATTATGCTTGGTGTTTGGGTGATACTGTTATGGTCCCTTTATCATGCGTTAAACATCGGATCGGGCGTTGGAGCTGGGTAGCACTAATTGGAGCGGTCATCATACCAAGCTGGGTCGGTGCCATATTCGATTCCACTGTCCTATATAAGTTTTTAACACAATGGATAAGCTTGGAAATGAGGTTTCCGACTTTCCCCATAGATCCTATTCCGGCATCAAACCCATATATTTGCAATTGGCAGACCGTATTAACCGGAAGATTGTAAGTAAAGAGCTAAAGGCAGGCGAGAAGCTTCAATCTGTCCGCGATATGGCGTTAGCCTACAATGTGAACCCGAATACAATTCAGCGTACTTACAGTGAGCTGGAGCGCGAGGGCATTCTGGAAACGAGAAGAGGTCAAGGTACATTCGTCACAGAACAAGAGGACCGACTGATCCGGCTGCGTCAGAATTTGAAAGAGGAGCAGATCCTCACGTTTGTACACGTCATGCAGGAAATGGGATACAGCCAGCATGAAATCATCTCGGGACTACAAGACCATTTAAACAAAATGGTTAAGGGAGATGCATAGTGTGATCGAGTTTAGAAACGTTTCCAAGACGTACATGAAGCGTTCCGCGATTAATAACATTTCATTGACTGTGCCCCTCGGCAAAATCATAGGCATTGTCGGTGAGAATGGAAGTGGAAAGTCAACAATATTGAAGCTTATTGCGGGACTCTCCTATCCGACCAGCGGATCGGTTACCGTAGGTGGACAGACTGCGAACCGTCGAATCAGTAAACTTGTTTCTTTCTTGCCGGAGCAGGATTCTTTCTACTCACTATTTACAGTAAGTGAAGCGCTGGCATTTCAGGCTTCGCAGTTTGCTGACTTCAACACCGCCAAGGCTGAAGAAATTATGATGTATATGCAGCTGGAACCGGATAAGAAGATCAGAGACCTCTCAACGGGAAATCGCGGCCGATTAAAAATCGTGCTTACTCTGGCCAGAGAAGTACCTTAATCTGGTTTACCTGAAAGAGCTAATGGAGAAGGGCCGGCTGAAACCGGTTATCGATCGCTCCTATCCGTTGGAGCAAACGGCCAACGCCCACAAATATGTCGATGAAGGACATAAGAGGGGAAATGTAGTTATAACTTTGGGGTGAATTGTGTAACACAAGTTGTCCCCTTGAAGTAGACATGTGCTAAAGAAGAGCACGCAGTTTACTTGGAGGGGATTTTTCTTGGGCGAAATTCGAAAGACAGCGTCCAGTTACCAGAAAATTCTAAAATATTTACACATCGTTTAAAGATTTTACAATATAAAATGCACGTTAAATCATCTAAAGTATATACCGAAAGCGTTTTCATAATTCGTCATTAGCTGGAGGTGAGCGCATAGAAAGACTGGTTTAATTCAAACCCACCTGAATTGTCATCAAAGTTAAAAAGGAGATGAATTTAATGAAGAAGAAGGTTTTAACGTTTTCAATTATTATAAGCTTTCTGGTGAGCATGATCGGATTTGTTAATGAAAGGGAAGCGGAAGCGTCTACAGGTCCCTTTGTACATCCCGGCTTGCTGCATACACAAGCAGATTTCGACCGAATGAAGCAGATGATTAACGCGGGCACGCAGCCGTATCTGGACGGTTATAATCAACTGGTGGGCAGCCCGCTCTCTTCTTCCAATTGGACCCCGCGTGCCACATCTACGATCATTCGCGGCGGCACCGGCGATAATGTAGCCTTGTTGAACGTCGATGTCGCCCGCGCTTATCAGAATGCCTTGCTGTGGAAGATTACCGGCAACACGGCTAACGGCGACACGGCACGCAACATTCTGAACGCCTGGTCGTCCACACTTACGACGATCACCGGGGCTGCCGAACGCTATTTGGCTGCCGGACTTAACGGATATCAAATGGCTAATGCAGCGGAGCTTATGCGGGATTATCCCGGTTTCAATTTGACCGATATGCAGAACTTGCTGCTCACTGTATTTTACAAGCCTCTTATCGAGCGGTTCCTTGTCGGAAATGAATTCGGCGCGGACCACAATGACGCCTACATTCAGAATTACCGGGCGAACTGGGATCTGTGCAATATGGCGGCGACAGTTGCGATCGGCATTTTTACCGACCGCCGGGATATCTACGACATCGGAATTGAATATTTTAAACATGGCGCTGGAAACGGTTCGATCTATAATGCGATTCCGTTCCAGCACCCGGGCGGGCTCGCACAGTGGGAGGAGTCCGGGCGCGACCAGGCTCACACCCAAATGGGGATCGGCTTAATGGCCGTTATCAGCGAAATGGCCTGGAATCAAGGCGACGACTTGTACGGGTGGGCAAATAACCGCTTCCTGCGCGCCGCCGAATACGTTGCCAAATATAACAACGGAGACGATAACGTACCGTTTATGACCTATGAACGGGGGGCCGGCACAAACGGCGCCGTTCAAACGGAATCGGTGATTTCCAGCGCCAGTCGTGATGAATATCGTCCGGTTTGGGAGATGATTTACAACCATTACGCAAACCGCAAGGGGTTGTCGGTGCCCAATATTGCCGCACGCGCCCAGCGAGTAAGACCTGAGGGCGGACCGAACACCCAATATCCTTCGACATTCGACCAGCCCGGCTTTGGTACGCTTCTCTATACCCGGCCAGCCGGAAGCGGCGGAACCGCTACTCTTCCGAGCGGCAATATCCCCGACGGCACTTATCGTTTGATTGTGCGCCATTCCGGCAAAGCGATGGATGCAGCCGGAACGGCAAACGGTTCAAGTGTACAGCAATGGACATCTAATGGAGGAACCAATCAGCAGTGGATTGTGGCCCATCTTGGTGGCGGCCAATATAGCGTTAAAGATGTAAGGAGCGGAAAGTTTTTGGATGTAGCAAGCGGTTCTCTGGATCATGGCGCCAAATTCGAGTTGTGGAGCTGGAATGGCGGGGACAATCAGAAATTTGCTTTTATCCCTGTAGGTAACGGTTATCACCGCATTACCCCCGTGCACAGCAACAAGCCGGCTGACGTGACAGGTATCTCCACCGCAGATGGAGCCCTCATCCAGCAATGGCGATATATGCTCGGAGGTAATCAGCAGTGGAGGCTCGAACCGATATCCGTAAACGTTCGCTTGCAATCGTATAACTTTCCGGACCGCTACGTGCGGCACTCTAACTATCGTGCTCAGATAGATGCCAACGTTTCACCGGTTCAAGATTCACAGTTAAAGATGGTTACCGGGTTGGCTAACTCGGGCGGAGTTTCGTTCGAGTCCGTCAACTTCCCCGGGCGCTACCTGCGTGTCCGGTCCAATGGAGAAGCTTGGCTCGATTCGAACGATAGCACGACAGCTTTCGCCAATGAGGCAACCTACCGCCGCGTAGCGGGACTAGCGGATGCCCAAAAATCGTCCTACCAAATGTGGACGGATTCTACCAAATATCTGCGCCACACCAACTATCTTTTGTATGCGCAGAGCGCATCAGGGACGACTTATAATGCCGATGCGACTTTCACTGAAGTCGCTCCGTAAAGCCAAGTAAAAATTCAAAATGGGCAGCTTCTTGTTAAAAAAGGCTCTATATCGACAGATATAGTGCCTTTTTCCTACAATTTGTAAAGTTGAAGAGAGTATTCCTTTTAACAGTTACGGGCCTCTAATCTTGAAAGGAGGAAATATATGCCTATTATCGAATAAGTATTGATATTCCATTTGAGAGGGGAAAACAAAGTGGAGAATCATATTACATCCATTCCTTCGAAGAGCAAGCCGATCAAACGTTATTCAATAGAGGATTTTGTCAATACCGAGAGCATTGTTAGTCCGTCGATTTCGTTTGATGACGAATCTATTTTGTATTCAAGCGACAAAACAGGTGTTTACAATGCCTACATCATGTCGGTTAAAGACGGCCTTGCGAGGCAAATTACACGATCCACAGATGATCCGATATATGGCATCTCCTTTTTTCCAGGTGATTATCGTATTCTTTATACCAGCAACCGGGGCGGTAATGAACTCAATCATATTTACGTTTACGATGAGGCGGGTAATAGCCGGGATTTGACGCCCGGCGAGAACGAGAAGGCCGTATTTTACGGATGGAGCGACGACGAAAAGAGCTTTTTTTACGGATCCAATAAGAGAGACTCCAAGTTCATGGACATCTACGAGATGGATATTGAAACGTTTACGTCCAGTCTGCTTTATGAAAATAAGGAAGGCTATCAATTTTGCTGTATCTCAAAAGACAAAAGATTTATGGCCTTTATAAAAACATTGACAACAAATGATTCAAATATGTATGTATTCGACCAGATTTCCGGAGAGATGAAATGGATCAGTCCTCATCTGGGGGAAGTCAATCATTTTCCTCAGACGTTTGACAGCGATTCGGGAAGCTTATATTTTTTGACCGATGAGGACCATGAATTTCTATACTTAAAGAAAATTGATTTTCAAACAGGCAGCACCGAAATTGTCTTTAAGGAAAACTGGGACATCATGTACGCTTCTTTATCGCACTCCAACAAGTACATGGTACTAGGCATCAACGAGGACGCGAAAACAAGAGTATCCGTCATCGATACCGAAAATGACGAACCTCTGTCGTTATCGCAGCTGCCGAACGGACAAATCAACGGTATCAACATATCCAGGAGTGAAAAACGATTCTGTTTCATGTTGAACGATTCCACTTCTCCCAACAATTTATATGTTTATGATATGGAAACGAAAACCATTAATAAACTGACCGATACGTTAAATCCCGCTATCGATTCCTCCGATTTGGCGGAAGGTGTTGTCGTGCGGTACCCGTCATTTGACGGCCTGGATATTCCGGCGATCTATTATAGACCGCAAAATATTCGCGATGACGAAAAAATCCCTGCGCTGGTATGGGTACACGGCGGCCCGGGCGGTCAATCGAGACTGGGTTACGACCCATTGATTCAGTACATTGTCAACCATGGCTATGCCGTAATTGCCGTGAATAACAGAGGCAGCTCCGGCTATGGAAAAACTTTCTTTAAAAAGGCGGATTTGAAGCATGGAGATGTCGATTTGGCGGACTGCGTTGAGGCGAAAAAATTTCTGATTTCCACGGGTTATATCGATGAGAAAAAGATCGGTATTCTTGGCGGAAGCTATGGCGGATACATGGTACTGGCGGCACTGGCTTTTAAACCCGATGAATTTACCGTTGGCGTTAATATTTTCGGCATTTCAAACTGGATTCGTACGCTCAAGAACATCCCTTCGTGGTGGGAAGCCTTTCGCGATGCGCTTTATAGGAAAATCGGAAACCCGTATACGGATGAAGCGTACGTGCGCAGCATTTCACCGCTGTTTCATGCAGGCAACATAGTGAAACCGCTGCTCGTATTACAGGGAGCGAATGACCCGAGAGTTCTTAAAGTGGAATCGGACGAAATTGTAGAAGCGGTCGGCAAAAACGGGACTCCAGTAGAATATATCGTTTTTGATGATGAAGGTCATGGTTTTTCCAAGAAAGAAAATCGATTGAAAGGGGATCGTTCGATCCTGGTATTTTTGGATAAGTATTTGAAACAAGAAACGGTCTAATCGGATCCGGGCAATAGGAAAGAGCCGACTCCACACGCATTTACACCGTGTGCGGGGCCGGCTCTTTTTCGTCATGTGAATAACCGGGGCTAACGAGGCTGAGCAGCAGAGGTAGAACCGACTTGAAGACGCATCGAAACTCTACAAGATAATGGAAGGTTTATCCGTACATATCACGGAACTGCTGAGGCGTCATGCCAGTCATACGATGAAACTGACTGATTAAAGTAACTGCTTTGGCTGAAGCCCGTCTCATACGCGATCTGCTTAATGGCAAGCGGAGTAGATACCAGCAGGTTCTTGGCCAGCAAGATTCGGCCTTCCGTCAAGTAATGCGTCGGTGACTTTCCAACGGCATCTCGAAAAATACGGGTAAAATGTGCGGACTGTAACCGGCTTTATCCGCAATCGATGTCAAATTGAGCTTCCCTGAACAGCCCCTTCGGATATAGTCGGCAGCTTCGAACATTTTCTCGCGGGTGCCGCTTCCCTTCAGCCGGCGTTGGCGTCCGGCATCATGCAGGAGTGCGGCTAGCGCCTCGTACAGTGCCGCTGATATGGCTGGTTCGTTCGCACTCTCGAATGCAGCGGATAACCGAGTTAAGTTCTCCAGTGCCTGTTCGACCCGGCTGCGCTGCTGCGCAAGAGTAAACAGCCATACCTCACCGAGACCTTTGCCGCCCAGTAGCGGCTCGATCCAATTACCGGTAAAATGAACCCACCGTACATTCCAAGGATCGTTCGGGTCCGATCCGTAATCCTGGCTCTCGCCAGGTCCGTACAGAAACCCCGAGCCAGCCGGCAATTCCTGCCGCTCTCCACCGGCCATCACATATCCTTTGCCCGATATGATGAGATGCAGATTGTATTCCCTTAAGAAACCCGCCGGTCTCGTTCGCGGTGCTCGGGATCGAGATAATAGCGGCCGCATGATTCTGGATAGCAGACATAATGCAAATAGCTGGGCTGCGGCAGATAAATATGCTCCCTCACGATGTCTCTCCTCCAGTTGAAATGAGTTCATCACATTCGCAATATTTTGATATTAATCGCAAGATCCCATTATTTACTCTATATTTATTTACGATAAAATGAAATACCAGAGGACGTAATTCGCAATATTTTATAACCAATATTGTCAGGAGGGTGCGGAGTGGCAAAATCGTTAAAAGAAGAGGCTTTCTCGCTTGGAGTGTGCTATTATCCTGAGCATTGGGAGGAGAAGTTGTGGGAGGAAGATTACCGCCGCATGCGGGAGCTCGGCTTCTCAATCATCCGCGTTGCGGAATTCGCCTGGGCCATCATGGAACCGGAGGAGGGAGTCTTCCGGTTCGATTTGTTCGACCGGGCGCTTGATTCCGCTCACCGCCATGGCCTAAAAGTCATTCTGGGCACACCTACGGCTACACCTCCGGCTTGGCTTACACATCGGTACCCGGAAGTACTGAACGTTTCGAAGGAAGGTATCCTATACCGGCACGGTATGAGGCGGCATTACAACTACAACAGCCGCGTCTATCGGCAGCTTTGCGCGCGGATCACCAGGAAGATGGCCGAGCATTTCAAGGACCACCCGGCGGTAGTCGGCTGGCAAATCGACAATGAGCTGAACTGCGAGATTGATGTGTTTTATTCGGATGCCGATCACGATGCATTCCGCGAATGGCTGCAGCGCAAATACGACTCCCTTGATGCACTCAATCGTGCGTGGGGAACCGTATTCTGGAGTCAAACGTATACGGCGTGGGACCAGGTGCATCTAACGAGGCCGACGCCTGCAAACTCCCCGAATCCGCATCAGGCTCTGGACGAGAAGCGGTTCATCTCGGACAGCGCGATCGAGTTCGCCCGCATTCAAGCCGATATTCTGAGAGAAGTAGCAGGTTCGCGGCACTGGATTACGACCAACGGTATGTTCGGCCACCTCGACAATCATCGGCTTACGGAGGAGCTTCTGGATTTCTTCTCCTATGATTCGTATCCGCAGTTCGCATCGATCCACCCGGATGCCGGTCCCGAACCTCTGCTGGACCGAATGTGGAGCTTGAGTTTGAGCGGGGTACGCTCGATCTCCCCGAATTTTTGCGTAATGGAGCAGCAATCCGGTCCTGGAGGATGGGCTAACCGGTTCACAATGGGTTCGCCGAGGCCCGGCCAAATGCGTCTATGGACGTATCAATCGATTGCTCATGGCGCCGACATGCTCCTTTATTTCCGCTGGCGCACGGCCACGGTGGGCACCGAAATTTACTGGCATGGCATCAACGACTATCATAACCGGCCGAACCGCAGAGTGCTCGAAGCCGCACGCGTCGGCGAAGAGCTGGCAAGGGTTGGCGGAAGGCTGGCGCAAAGCCGCTACGAAGCGAGCATTGCTATCTTAAATGACTATGATAACAGCTGGGACGGGGAGCTCGACGTATGGTACGGTCCCCTTGCCGCACAAAGCACGAACGCCTGGTTCAAAACACTTCAGCGGGAACATATTGCCGCCGACAGGTTAACGTTAACGAGTCATACGCCGCTTTCCGAGTTGCAGCGTTATCGGGTGCTGGTATATCCGCATCCGGCAATTATGACGGAGGCCGCGGAAATGCTGCTTCGTTCCTATGTTGAAGCCGGAGGCATCGTGTTGTTCGGAGCCCGCACCGGTTACAAAAACGAGCACGGACATTGCCGGATGATGCCGTTTCCGGGTCTTGCCGCTTCCCTGTGCGGCATTATGGTCGAGGATTTCACGATTATTAATGGAACCGTTCAGGCGCCGGCGCTGCGCTTTCTTGGCGAAGAAGGCGGCGTTGATGAAAACTTCGCAGCCGCTGCACTCACTGCCGAAGGCTTTAACGATATTCTGATGGTCGAGGCGGATAGCGTGAAGGTGGTTGCCGAGTATGCCTCCGACTATTACGCGGGAAAGCCTGCCTTGACCGTCAACGAGCTGGGCCAAGGCCGTGTTTACTATTACGGCGCCGCTTACAGCGAAGCGGTCGTGCGCAAGCTTTTGCCGGAGCTTGGGTTGAGGAAAACGGCGGAGGACGTCGTTCATGCGCCCGCCGAGGTGGAGCTCGCTCTTAGGCGCCACCCGGTTACCGGCGAAGCTTTTATTTTTGCGCTCAACTATTCGGGACATCCGGTAACTCTGCATTTACAGCGTAACGCAGTCGATTTGCTCAGCGGCAACTCCTTGGCGGGAGACGTTAAGCTGGAGCCGTACGGCGTGCTGATGCTGAGCTGACTAATACTAAATTGTAGTTTATTAATCTTTCGGGCAGCTAACAAGTGCAGACAAATATGATGAGAAGCCGCGCGGTTGCGGCTTTTTTCTTTTTTAACGACACTTCTGTTCCTGGCCACGAAATGACTGGAGTCGTAACGGCAGTAGGAATAGAAGTTGCTAAATTTGCTGTTGGTGATCGCGTCGGCGTTGGTTGCTTTGTCGACTCCTGTGGAGAATGCGAATACTGTCTTCGCGGTGAGGAGCAATATTGTTCGAAAGGCGTTATTCTATCCTATAATTCATTAGACTACGATGGTAATCTAACATACGGTGGATATAGCCAAAAAATTGTTGTCACGGAAAAGTTCGTTGTCCGTATTCCAGACAGCCTGGATTTGGATGTTGCAAGCCCGCTGTTGTGTGCAGGCATCACCACGTACTCTCCTTTGAAAAAATGGAACGCGGGCCCTGGTAAGAGGGTTGCCATTGTAGGGATGGGGGGGCTTGGCCATCTTGCGGTCCAATATGCTCATGCCCTTGGTGCTGAAGTGACTGTCTTGAGTCAGTCTATGAATAAGAAGAGTGAAGCCGTGAGTTTCGGCGCCGATCATTACTTTGCAACCGGCGATCCCGCTACATTCACCGAGTTGGCTGGCCGTTTTGACCTTATCTTAAACACAGTATCTGCAAATCTTAATGTTGATGCTTATTTATCCATGCTTCGCGTAGATGGAACACTTGTTAATGTCGGCGCTCCATCCGAACCGGACAAGTACAATGTATTCTCATTACTTATGGGCCGCCGCAGCATTGCCGGCTCGCTCGTTGGTGGAATTCAGGAGACTCAAGAGATGCTCGATTTCTCCGCTCAACACGATATTGCGCCTTAAATTGAGGTTATTCGTGCCGATCAAGTGGACGAGGCGTACGAGCGCGTTCTTCGCAGTGATGTGCGTTACCGATTCGTTATTGACATCTCTACCTTGTAACTTGTAAGGTGCTTTCTATTATCTTCGACCGGCTTTGATGAAGGATGGGTTAGCCAATTCAATTGGCTGACCCATCTTTTGGAGTTAACTCCAATTTCGCATAAAAATATCGATATAGGAGGTGAACCCGCATGATGATTGCTGAAGTAAGTGAAAAATTTATTGTTTCACATGATACGCTCCGCTATTATGAACGCATCGGATTGATTCCTCGTGTTAACCGGAAAACGACGACATGTAGCGACATTAACATTCTTGTCTTAAGCCAATGACGGGCAAGCCACATCCATGTGACTTAAGTCCTATTGAAATGCCGAGTAGGCGGGGGTAAAATGAACATTGTAAAAACAATCAAATATTGGGATTGTGACTGAAATCTCAGGCAAGACCCGAAATGATGCGAAAGTGACCGCAATGGTCTCCTCCCGCTCATTTTGGGTCTTTTTTGTTGTTCTGAGAGAAAAGAGGGGGCGAACGGTACAGAGGTTTCAATGCAATGAGCCGTTGTTTACAATCGTTTTCAATTCGAAATAAGAAAGGGAGAAATGTGTGTGAAGTGGAAGGTAAAGAAATTCATTCAGCCTGTGTTAGCGGCAATTGTCGGAGCATCCGTCATTTTATCTCATGCAGACGTTTCGGTGTTAAATGCCCAAGGCTCGTCGGCAGCGACGAATTGGACAAGAGAAGCGGCAGCCCAAATCAAACCTGATGCAAGTAATATTGCTCCGAAGTTCGATAAGAATGAGCTTCAGGCCATCTCGAAGGATTTCATCATATGGGATACGTGGCCACTGCAGGAGATGAACGGTCATCCGGCGATTGTAAACGGTCATAAAATCATTTTTGCGCTGTCCGTGCCGAAAGGGTCGATCCCTGGAAAGCGCCATGATTCGGCTCAAATAAGGTACTTTCACTCGAACGACGGAAAGAGCTGGGTTCTTGGCGGGCTCGTATTCGAAGAAGGCAAATCGTTCGGCTCAAGACAGTGGGCAGGCTCATTCGTCATCGACAAAAGAGGCCGAGTTCATATGTTCTATACCGCAACCGGACGAAAAGGCGAAGCGCAGCTCTCTTACGGACAAAAGATCGCCACTGTCGACGCGGACGTTGTGACGACAAACCGGTCGGTTTCGTTTACCAACTGGTCGGAGCATAAAATCATACTCGAAGCCGACGGAACCTACTATCAAACAGAAGAACAGGCTGCACAAGGTGACCAATCGTATGCATTCCGCGATCCTTACTACTTCCTGGACCCAAAGAGTGGCGAGGGATACCTGCTTTTCAGCGCAAACTCCAGTGGAAAGCTCGAGCAGCGCGCGTGCTTGATGGAACACGCCGGGTCCGCGGATGCGATGCGTACGACACCGCCTGAAGCAAAGTTTTATAACGGAAGCATCGGAATCGCTAAGGCAACAAGCGGCAGTCTCACGGAATTCAAGCTGCTCCCACCGCTGCTGGAAGCGAATTGCGTCAATGAAGAGTTGGAACGTCCTAACGTGATGGTGAAAGGCAATCAGTATTATTTGTTCCTTAAAACGCACGGAAATAAATTCGCGCAAGGGTTGAATGCACCTGAGGGATTATACGGCTTTGTATCCGACTCATTGACAGCAGAGTACCAACCGCTTAACGGGAGTGGGCTTGTGATCGCTAATCCGGACGACAATCCATATCAAAGCTATTCCTGGATGGTAATGTCTAACGGTACAGTAATCAGCTATGTGGACTATGTCGACGTCGATGGGAAAAATATTCATGAAGTCGGCGAGCAATCGCCCGAGTATCAGATTGAACATTTCGGCGGCATGCTGGCTCCTTCGCTCAAGCTGTCGATCACCCGGGATCAAACAAGCTTGCTTGGGGATAAGCAGCAGGGTGTATTTAAGTAAAACGGATCTGCCCTTATTCATTATAAGTTGTCAATTTGGCAAGAACATTTTCGCAGAAAAGCTGCTGAACAGCGGCTTTTCTGTTTATTATCTCATACCCTTGAAGTAATTCCCTCCGTCGCCATATTCATCACATTTTAACTTGGTGAACCTGCGACTCTTCCAATTGCAGTGACTCCCGGCGCCGCCAACTCATGAATACCAAGGACAAAGCAATTACTAAGAGGATCATCCCAAGCACTCGAAATCCCCCGAAGCTGAAGCTACCTCCCATCACGATGCCTATCAACAATGAAGAGAGAATGGTTCCCAGGTATCTTGATGTGTTAAATAACCCGGATGCAATACCGATCATTTCTTTTGGAGAACTTTTGAACAGGGCCGCTTGCATCCCGACATTGTTGAGCCCACTGCTTATACCGAATGCTGCTAAAGCCAGACACACACTGATCACCGGTGAAGATTGATTCAATGTCACGATCCATACAGACCCGAGCGTCATCAGTATTCCTGATACCAGCAATGCCGGCCTTGGTCCCGATTTATCTATCCACCGTCCTGCTATTGGAGAAACAACGAGTGAGCAGAAGCCGAGGCTTAGCATGAGAATTCCTGTATCGAATTCGTTGACATGGCGTACAATTTGCAAATACGACGGAAGCCCGAAAAAGAGCGAGTAAAAAAGTACGTTAACGAGTATGAATTCGACATTGACCCAAGTCATCGCAGGATTTTCGGCGAATGTGCGCAAAGGAATAAAGGGAGACGCCGCTTTTAACTCATGCGCTGTGAAAGCCGCGAGTAGAATGACGCCTATCAGTCCGATGATGACATGCCCGGATGATTTTGCCGATAGTAACCCAACGAGCAGGGCAACAAGACCGAGTGTGAAGAGAAGGATTCCTGACGCATCAATCAAAACAAACCACTCACGAAAGGACTTTTTCTGTGCGACGAAAGTCGCTGGTTCGTCCTTAGGGATATTCCTCCAGGCTAATAGAAAGCTTGCCAATACGAACGGAATGTTGACAAAAAACATGGATGGCCAGCCCCACCAGTGAATCAAGACCCCGCCGATAAAAGGGCCAATTGCTGCCGCTCCGGATAGGAATATAGACAAAACAGACAGCGCAGTCGCTTGTTTCTCCGTAATATGAATTCGCACAATGGCCATTCCAACCGCAACCATCATGCTCGTTCCGATTGATTGTACAATGCGAAGCACGATGAGCCAGGCAAAGTTTGGCGATAATGGAGCTAATAATGATGCAACGAAGGCTACAACAAGACCGGTAAGAAATATCCTCCTGCGGCCAAATAAATCGCTGGCCCGTCCCATCACGGGTTGAGCGACGCTGCTTGCAATATAGAAAGAAAAAATAATCCAAGAAACAACTGTAAAGTCAAGTTGGAATACATTTTGCAGCCTTGGAATAGCAACGGAAATCATAGAAGAATTTAACGGGTTCAACAGTATCCCAAGGCCAACGGAAATCATCAACCACCAGCTGCGCACACTCATTTTTAGTCCCCCCAAAGCGTATTAATGTCATCGTACTTGAAAACGATTATTTATTCAAACGCATTTTGTGTTATAATTTCATTGATTTGAGGGAATGAGGGGGGTGCAAAATGGAACTTCTTCAACTGCAATATTTTCTTGCGGTAGCTCGTCTGGAGCATGTGACCGAAGCTGCACGAAGTCTGCACGTTACTCAATCGTCGTTAAGCAGAACGATTCAACGGTTGGAAGAAGATTTAGGGGTTCCTCTATTCGATCGAATAGGGAGAAAGCTGCGATTGAATGAGTACGGAAGCAGATTCCTTCGCCGTGCGGAAAAGGCTTTGTTCGAGTTGGAACAGGGGAAGCAGGAGATTAGCGATTTATCCAGCCCGGAGCATGGCACACTCAACTTGGCGGTGAACACCGCAAGTACGTTACCAAATATTCTTCGCGAGTTTCGAAAAAAGCGGCCATATATCCAGTTTCATGTGCAAATGCTGACCATGCCGGAAATGGTTACGCTTCTTCATAGAGGAGAGGTCGATTTCTGCTTGTCATCACCTCCTATTGAAGGGGATGACATTGAATGTCAAATCGTATTCATCGACCCAATCGTTGTGGCTGTGCCAAAGGCGCATCGGCTGGCAGACCGAAGCAGCGTATCCTTGACAGAATTACGGGATGAATCGTTTGTCGGTGTAAAGAATGGCTATGGTGCTCGCGATTTCGTTGACTCTTTATGCCATTCGGCTGGATTTGCACCTAGGTATGTGTATGAGGGTGATGAGCCTGCAAGGCTAAGTGCTCTTGTAGAAGCTGAGATTGGAATAGCCTTCATACCAAGCACGGCAAGGGATTCACGGCAGCATATCAAATATCTCCAAGTAGAGAATCACGAATTAATACGGGAGATCGCTTTACTATGGCATAGGAGCCGGTACATTTCGCGAGCTGCTATGGAATTCCGCGAGGTAGTTGTAGAATATTTTGGGGCGATTTCCAAAGAGGAAGAGTAAACCATAGTAAAGCAGAGCGGTAGAGCCACGTATAAGGAGGGCAAATTATGAACTCGAAGAGCGATTATAAAATATTGCGAAGCTCATTTGAACAAGCCGCGAGCCTATATCAGCAGGTTCGTCCGGATTACCCGGAAGAATTGTTCGATGATTTGATCCGGGCGGCAAATTTGAATCCTGGTGATCGTTTGCTGGAAGTTGGCTGTGCTACCGGAAAGGCCACTCTCCCGTTAGCCAAGCGTGGATTTACGATCACGTGCGTTGAACTTGGCGCTGAGCTTGCTGCAGTCGCCCGTCAAAACCTTGTCGGAATGGACGCTGACATTATCACGGGGGGGTTCGAGGACTGGCAACCTGAGGCGGGGAAAAGTTTTGATTTGGTATTCGCCGCAACCGCTTGGAACTGGGTTGATCCTGAAGTTCGGTACATCAAGGCATGGGAAGCCCTTCGTCCCGGCGGTCACCTGGCATTTTGGAACGCAGATCACGTTTTTCCAGACGGTGGAGACCCATTCTTCCGTGAAATTCAACCCATCTACAAGGAGATCGGAGAGGATAAACCGGGAGACACCGATTGGACGCGACCAAATGAACTGCAAGAGCAGAGAGATGAAATTGAGAAAAGCGGCCTGTTTGAGATTATTCACATACGACACTTCGATTGGGAGCGTATTTATCATGTCGAAGAGTATATTAAACTCCTCGAAACCTTCTCCGGACACATACTTATGGAGGCATGGAAACGCGATAAGCTCTTTGGCGAGATCCGAGTTTGCCTTAATAAACGACCGGAAAAGTCGGTTTGCCGCCACTGGGGCGCTGTTCTCCATGTCGCCCGCCGAATAGGCTGACAAACGAAGTGATTTACTAAGCGAAAAAGCTCCGATCGAGCTTTTTCTTTTTTCTGCCAATATTACTTTTCTGAAGCTTCTGCTTACTTTTGTTCATTTCCCGAATGATTCGAAAGAGCTACAATATAAAATGAAAGCACTTACAAAATCAGCAAGGCAAGGAGGGGCCTCATGAGAAAAAAAGTACTTCCATTTCTGGGTTTATCATTGATGCTTGCATTATCTGCGTGTGCTTCCGGCAGCAAGGACGGCGGTCAGGGAACGCAGGGGGCATCATCAACAGGTGAAACGAAGACCGGCGATGGCCAGAAGATCGAGCTGCGCATGACCTGGTGGGGATCGCAAACGCGGCATGATCTCACCATGAAAGCGCTCAAGCTGTTCGAAGAGAAGCATCCAAACATTACGATCAACCCCGAATATTCCGGTTGGGACGGCTATTTCGATAAATTGTCGACCCAGGTGGCGGGTGCTAACGCGCCCGATCTCATTCAGATGGACTACGCTTTTCTGGCGGACTACGCGAAGCGGGGCGCACTGCTCGATTTAACCCCATATTCGCAGAGCGGCGAAATAAAAACGGATAAACACGACAAGAGCATGCTGCAGGCCGGTTCCATCGACGGCAAGCTGTATGCGATCACTTTGGGGGTGAACGCTCCCGGCGTCATCTACAACACGGCCGTATTCCGCGAGCTCGGCATCGAGGAGCCGAAGGAGAGCTGGACTTGGGACGATTTCAAGGAGATCTCGGCTAAGATTGCCAAAGCAAAAGGTAAAGGCTATTACGGTTCGCCGGACATATCCGGGACCACCAACATGTTTGAAATATGGGCCAGGCAGAACGGAGGCGCCCTGTTCAACAATGGCCAGGTCGGGGCGACGAAGGACGATTTCCTCGGATGGTTCAAGTACTGGGGTGATTTGCGCAAGTCCGGAGTGGTTACGCCTGCAGAGGTTACCGCATCATTGACAAACGCCTTGGAAACGAGGCCGATTACTCTCGGAACGGCTGCGATGGAATTCGCTTGGTCCAACCAGGTGGTTGCTTTCCAGCAGCTGATGAAAAACCAGAGCGACGAGCTCAAAATGCAGGTCATTCCGCATGGGGCAGGCGAGAAGAAAATCGGCGAATATTTGAAGCCGTCCATGTTCATTTCCGGCTACGCGAAGACGGCTCATCCGAAGGAAGTGGCGATGCTGATCGACTTCCTGGTCAACGATCCCGAAGCCGCGAAAATTCTCGGTTCTGAACGCGGCATCCCGGTCAACTCGGATATCCGGGATCAGCTTAAAGAGACGGTTACGAAGACGGAGCGAACGATTTACGACTTTATCGACACGGTATCCAAGCACTCCAGTCCGATCAGTCCGCCCTATCCGCAAGGCTATGCCGAAATCGACAAAAACTTCAAGAGTGCCAGCGAGCAGATTGCTTTCGGCCAAAGCACGGCGGAACAAATCGTTCCAGGTTTCATTCAAGATTCGAACGACATATTGAATAAGTCCAAATAAAGACGCAGCCGGCGGCGGCCACGCAGCTTCAAGACGAACGTGGCTGCCGCGTTCCTGCTGGAATGGAGGGAAACGCCATGAAACGACATAACGGCGCAGCGATGCTGTTTCTCACCCCCTGGTTCGCAGGGCTTCTGCTGCTTACTCTAGGCCCGATGCTGGCATCGCTTTATTTTTCTTTTACAAATTACAGCATACTTGCACCGCCTACCTGGGTCGGATTGGACAACTATAAGACGATGCTAACCGAAGATAAGCTCTTTTACACCTCGCTCAAGGTCACGTTCACATACGTGTTCGTGTCTGTCCCGCTCAAGCTTGTTTTCGCGCTTGCCGTTGCTCTGCTTCTCAATAAAGGCATCAAGGGTCTCGGTATTTACCGAACGATCTACTATATTCCATCGCTGCTCGGCGGAAGCGTCGCCATCGCGATGCTGTGGCGCAAGATGCTTGGAGGAGACGGTTTGCTCAATCAACTGCTGCTTATGATCGGCATTCATGCCCCAGACTGGGTATCGAATCCGAAGTATGCGCTTTATTCCATCGTACTGCTGTCCATCTGGCAGTTCGGTTCGTCGATGATAATTTTTCTCGCCGGCTTGAAGCAGATTCCCCAGGAATATTACGAGGCTTCATCCGTTGACGGGGCCGGAATGGTCCGCCGATTCTTTAACATCACGCTGCCGGTGCTTTCACCGGTCATTTTCTTTAACCTGGTCATGCAGATCATCACCTCGTTTCAATCGTTCACTCAGGCGTTTATTATCAGCAACGGTACGGGGGGACCGATCAATTCGACGCTCATGTATTCCTTGTACCTGTACAAGAAGGGCTTCTCTTTCTTCCAGATGGGTTATGCTTCGGCTATGGCCTGGGTGCTGGTGCTGATAATCGGATTGTTTACACTTGCGGTATTCCGGTCAGGGAGAATGTGGGTTCATTACGAGGACGGGGGGAATTAGAATAATGATACGTTCCGCAGAAAGACCGGCGATCGTGAGACATCTGCTCATCATTGCGGTCGCGTTCGTCATGCTGTACCCCGTGCTGTGGATGCTGGGGAGCTCCTTCAAGCCGGCGAATATGATTTTCTCGGAAACGTGGTTCTGGCCGAAGCAGTGGCACTGGGAAAATTATGCCAACGGCTGGCGCGGCGTACAGGGAAACCCATTCTCAAAGTTTCTGCTCAATTCCATGATTTTGTCACTGGGCGCGGTAGCCGGGAATGTGGTGACCTGCTCCATGGCCGCTTATGCGTTCGCCAGGCTGAACTTCCGGTACAAGAAGCTGTGCTTCGGCATTATGCTGGCGACGATTATGCTGCCGCACCATGTGACCCTTATTCCGCAGTATATTCTGTTTAACAAGCTGGACTGGGTTAACTCGCTCGCGCCGCTCATCGTTCCGAAATGGCTGGGGACCGACGCGTTCTTCATCTTCCTGACCATTCAGTTTATCAGGGGCCTGCCCAGAGAGCTGGACGAAGCTGCCACCATAGACGGGTGCGGTCCGCTGCAGATTTATTGGCGGCTTATCATGCCTTTGGCCTTACCAGCCCTTATAACGACTGCGATCTTCACGTTTCTATGGACGTGGGACGACTTTTTCAGCCAGCTTATCTATTTGAGCGATGCGACGAAATATACGGTGCCGCTCGGGCTTCGCCTGTTTCTGGATTCGAGCTCGCAGTCCGATTGGGGGCCGATGTTCGCGATGTCCGTATTGTCGCTGCTGCCATGCTTTATCATTTTTATCGTGTGCCAGAAGTATTTCGTACAAGGGATTGCTACGTCCGGCCTTAAAGGCTAAGCTGGATACAAGAACCGGCCGAAATGGGATGAGCGCAGAATGAACGAAAAGTTAGCAGTGACCCGTAAAGCGATTCTACAAAGGTGCAGGCTGTCCACCTTGATGGCGGCTGTTTTTATCGCGTTTAATCTGGTGTTTCTGGCCGGAATCGTGTGGCTTGCCTATCAGTCCTTCTCTTCCGTCACGTTCACGGATATCAGCAGGGCCCGTCTGGCACTGCTCAATGAGAGCACGAGGCGCGGGTTTGATTTTATTCCGTATGTGACCGGGACCGCCTATTCCGTTGTGAGCGACAAGAACATCACTGATTTGCTGGAAGCTCCGGCCGCCAGCAAATACGAGATGGTATTGAACCGCCGGAAGATATCGGAAAAGCTGCAGCATATGCTGGTCGTCAGCTCAGGCATCAGCTCAATTGAAATTTACTCCGACGCCTTCAACGGCGTCCCCTACAGTTCGATGGATTCCGTATTCCCCGTGCAGTTGATAGCCGGAAAAGAATGGTTTGCCTCTATCGAAAAGGCAGATGCCGTATGGGTGTCGCTGCCGGACAACGATTCGGGGGAGTCCCTGATCGGCTATGTCCAGCGGATCTTCAGCAGCAAAGGTAAGACGATCGGGTACCTGCTGGTACGGCTATCGCGCGAAGATGTGCTTCGGAACTTTGCCGATATTCCGATGGTACTTGACGGTCAAACGCTGATCGTGGATACAGCTGGCAAAATCATCCTGAAGGTGAACGGGCCGGAAAATTCCGGGGCGGAATCGGCAGTCGACGCCAAATGGCTGCGGGAACGCTCGTTCACATCAGGCGACGGCTATGAACTGCTCAAGCAGGGAAGCGGAACGTCCATCGTGATGTTCTCCAAACCGAGCACAGTTGAGTGGCGGCTTGTACAAATCATTCCGACCGGCACGCTGCTCTCCGGGATGCGCGAGGCGGAATGGTACGTGCTTGGGATCGGAACGGTCAGTCTGCTGTTGTCGGCGGGTGTGGCCTTCTTTTTCATCCGCAATATGATACGTCCGCTGCGCCGTATGATTTTGGAGATGAAGAGGCTGGAGCGGGGGGATTTCGGTGCCAGTGTGACCATAACATTCACGGAGGAATACGCCCAGCTCTCACACGGATTTAACCTCATGGTCTCGCGGTTGAAAGAGCTGATGGAAAGCGTCCGGAAGGAAAGCAAAGCGAAGCGTGAAGCGCAGACCAGTCTGCTCGAAGCGCAGATCAAGCCCCATTTTCTGTACAATACGCTTGATATGATCCATTGGCGGGCGATTGATTATAACGCGCAGGATATCAGTTCCATGATTATGAAGCTGAGCCGTATGCTGCGAATCGGGCTGAGCGGAGGCAAGATGTTCATCCGCCTGCGCGATGAGCTCGAGCACGCACAATGCTACGTCGATATCCAGCGCGAGCGAGTCGGGTTCCCTCTGGAATATACCGAGCAGGTGGATCCTGAGGTGAAGAGCTGCTTTATTCCGAAGATTATTTTGCAGCCGTTGATCGAAAATGCCATTATTCACGGTCGGAGGGACGATGGGGCGGCAGTAGCCTTGAAGATTCGGCTGGAAATCCGAGAATGGCAGGTTGAGGGAAAGCGGCCCGTGCTGCAGATTAAGCTCTCTGATAACGGCAAAGGGCTTCCTGAGGGATGGGAGATGGGCAACGGCGAAGGGATCGGCACTCGGAACGTGCTTGGCCGGATACAATTGTACTGCGGTCCGCAGTACGGACTACGAATAACAGGAAGGGACGGCGGGGGGACCGAGGCGTCGATTCTGCTTCCCATAATCGGTACGGAGGACAGGCTAAAACAATGGTTAGATGGTGAGAACAGATGAGATCGATTCTCCTTGTTGACGATGAACCGTATACGATCAGGGCGCTTACGCAGCATGTCGGCTGGGATAAGCTGAATCTTCGCATTGCCGGTACGGCGGGGAACGGCAGCGACGCGCTGGCCTTTTACCGGGAATTCCGGCCTGATCTTGTGATGACAGATGTGTACATGCCCGGCATGAACGGGCTTGAGCTAACGCAAGCGCTTCGCCGTGAAAATCCGGACCTGCCGATCATCATCCTCAGCGGCTACGAGGAATTCGAGAATGCAAGGCAGGCGATGCGCTGGGGCGTCAATCATTTTCTGCTCAAGCCGGCCAGTGTCGACGAGATCGAATCCGTGCTCGGCCAACTGCTGATGGAGCTCGATGTGTCCGAGCGGAAACGGCAGCTGGAGGAGCGATACAAGCTGGAAATCGGACGGATGCTGCCTTATTTGCGGGAGAAATTCCTGCTTGAGCTGCTGTCCACGCGGTTTCGTCCGGGTGAGATATCGGGCGAGCGGCTGGAGTATTTGGAGATTCCGAAGCCCCGGGAGATCCTGGCCATCAGCCTGCAAATCGTTCGTCCCGCATTCCTGACGAAGCTGAAAGAAAGAGACTGGCAGCTGCTCAAATTCGGTGCCGGGAATATCGTTCGGGAGACGCTTCTCGAAGAGCTCGGTTCGGTATCCGGGCTGCAGGGCTATGCCCTTGAATATTCGGACCAGCTATTCGTTCTACTGCTGTGTGAGTTATCGGATAAGGGACACGACCGAATGCAGCGTTTTGCCGAGAGCTTTTCCGGGAAAGCAATGGCCAAAATCACCAATTACCTCAAGATTGAAGCTAACGCCGGCATTGGTGCGGTCAAGCGGGAACTTTCCGATTTTCTCGATTCGTATCTTGAAAGCCGGGAGGCTCTGGAGGCTGCGGAGTTTCAGGGAACGGGCAGGGTGTATCCTTACGAGGAGTACGGCGGCATGCATGCGGCAATCGACGACTACGCTTATACACTGAAGCAATGGACGGAAGCGCTCGCCGGCAAGGAACTCGGCAAGGCAGCTGAGAAATGGACCCAAATCCGATCACGGCTTCAGGAGGAGTCGGGCAGCTCGATTGCCGACGTTCAGACCGTTTGCGTCGGGTTGTTCAGCTCACTGCTATATTTCTGGAACGATCATTTCCCGCTGGTATCGCCGCCGCATACGATGTCCCAATTTTTAAAAGATATTCAGCAGCATTACACACTGGATGGGTTAACCGGCTGGATAGACGGCTTGATCTGCGAGTGGCTCCGAGCGGCCGGACAGGAGCTGTCGGCGAAAAAGGGCAATCGTCTGATCGATAGCGTCAAGAACTATGTGGAAGCCCATTACAATGAGGAGATCAGCTTTGCTTCCATCGCGAAGGAGCTGTACGTTCATCCGAAATATTTAAGCCAGCTGTTCAAGCGGGTAACAGGAGAGAACTTCGTCAGCTACTTGAACCGCTACCGGATCAGGAAAGCGATCCAATATCTCGAGTCAGGCCGCTACATGGTCTATGAGGTCAGCGAAATGGTTGGATACAACAATCCGACTTACTTCAGTCAGGTGTTCAAGATGATTTCCGGTAAAAGCCCGTCGGACTATCTGATGGAATGAACCGGTCGGCAGCTTAGGAATGTGTAAATATTTAATCATAAATGAGATCTGTTCTAATTATTCTTTTACTTCCCAGGGAGTTGGATTATGTTTGTAAAGCAACCTGATGGTTTGAATGTTGAGTATGTCCAGCCCTTACTTCATGAATCGGAATAAACACGACCGTAAAATGCTCAAACGGCGTTTGCTGGGTGATGACCTATGATCGAACTTAATGCTGAGATATTGTGATGCGGAATCGTCCTGATCCGGGCGATTCTTTGATATACAAGCGAAAAAAACGCGCCGGTAAGGCAGAGCTGCTATTTGGCAGCTCTTTTCCTTTTTTTAGTATATAATTTTTTTAGAAAATAAGTTGTACAGGTGCAGTAGTTTAACGACGCAGATGCGTCTATTAGTTTGGAGAGGAGGGGGAGGACCATTTCAGAGGAAACAGAGTGGATCGAACGCATATTAGCCGGCGATGTGCAATCATTTCGCTTAATTATGAACAAATACAACACCTATTTATACCAAGTTGCCTATTCGGTACTGCATTCGACCAACGACGCTGAAGATTTAACACAGGAAGCGCTGTTGAAAATCTATGCTTCTCTCCCTCAGTACCAGCATCAAGGCTTTAAAACATGGATTACGCGAATTACCGTTAACAAAGCGATAGATTACAAAAGATCGCGGGAACGGAAGCGGGAGCAGCTGAGCGATGAACCGGAGCTGCTTCTTCCGATGGAGCTGACGAAAACGGTAGAGGACGAAGTGATGTATAAGCACAGACGGCAGCGTATTCGGGAGTATCTGGACGAGATACCGGACAATTATCGTGACGTGCTGGTTGCCTTTTATATTGAGGATAAGAGCTATCAGGAAATTGCCGTAGAGCAGGGCGTCACCTTAAAAACGGTGGAATCGAAGCTGTATCGTGCCAAGCAGTGGATTCGCAAGCATTGGAGGGAGGATGAATGGAGATGAGTCATTATTCGTTGGAACAATGGACCCGGTATGTCAGGCAGGAGCTCTCGAATGAGGAGCGGCAGGCTTATGAAACCCATCTAGGCACGTGCGATCATTGTCTTGCACGGTATATGCAGTCCTTAGAACTGAATGCCGAAGATTCCTTCCCAACGCTTACGAAAGAAGCTCAAGCCGATATGGCGGAGGTGGTAATGCAGCATATTGGGTCTGCAGAAATCGCTCCGCTCTCCTTAAGTCCGGATTCGTCAGGCAAGAAATCAACCGGAAAATCATATACCAGGAATCCTCTGTTTCATTATGCGGTTGCGGCGGCCATTACGTTCCTGCTGATGGGAACAGGCGCATTCCAGACGTTGGCGGAACGGGTTGGGAAAGCGGAGACGAATATAGAAGCGTCCGAGGCCGAGCAGGGGGAGATCCGGTCGTCCGTATCTCAAATCATTATGGAAAAAACCATCGTCATGCTGGATTCAATCCAGCCTAAACATGAAAAAGGGGGAACCCGCTAATGCAGCCTAAAAATCCGATGACGGCGCTGCTGCTGTCTTTTATCCCCGGCTTGGGGCACTTATATTTGAATCGGTTTGTGCGTGCGGTAATGTACGGGTGCGGTTTTTTTGGACCTGTCGCTCTGATCTTTTTACTGCTTGTCTCAGGGGGACACGACGAAGAATTTATTGTTTTACTACTCATTATCGCTTTTCTTATCGGAGTCGTTAACTTGATCGATATGGTCATTTATCTCGTAAGAGGGCGAGTACCGTCATCGGCCGCTAACGTTTCGTCAGTCGATGAATTGACTCCAGTGCCACCGCGCGCTGACAACGACCGGTTTCCGACGATCCTTCTTTCGATAATCCCGGGACTCGGCCATTTTCATCTTGGATTGATGCAGCGGGGGCTGTCTTTCTTAATCGCTTTTTTCGGATTGCTGGCCATGGTGTTTTTCATTGCCGTAACGACCGCTAGAAGTGAGTTTCTCGCGTTTCTCTTCGTGCTGCCCATCATATGGCTGTACGCCATGTCCGACTGTGTTCAGCAGCTGAACCGGAAGCAGCGCGGAGATGCGTTGATGGACCGTACTTTCTTCGAAGACTTCCAGGAAAGCCGCAGCGACGGGAAGAAGAGCAAAATGATCGCTATGTTCCTTTCTATTGTTCCAGGAGCCGGCCACATGTACCTCGGCTTGCAAAAGCGGGGACTTCAGCTGATGGCGGCCTTCCTGTTCTCCATTTATATTATGGATGTTCTGAGGCTGTCGATCTTCCTGTTTGTCATACCGATTCTATGGTTCTACAGCTTCTTCGACGCTTTGCAGCAAATTTCCAAGCAAGGGCGTGAGGAGCTGAAGGATGTGCCTTTCGTGGAATGGCTGGTCCATAACCAAAAGTGGGTGGGAATTGTGCTTCTTGTGCTGGGGCTGTATCACGTGACCGATGAGATGCTGCTTAGGGTATTGGATCGGATGATTCCAAAGATAAACGTTTCCTCGTTGTTCCACCAATATTTTCAAACCTTTGTCGTATCCGTCATATTGATCGGGGGCGGACTTCGTCTGCTGTTTGGAAGCAAAAAGAGGAAGGGGGAAGGCAGATGAGAAAATGGCGGGTAGGCACTTTATCGATGGGGTTATCTTTAATTTTACTGGGGATCATTTTGTTTGCCTCTCAGTGGAAGGGAATGCAGGCGTTTGATGCATTTATAGCTTGGTGGCCGGTTATTTTTGTCCTTCTGGGACTGGAAATCATCGTCTACTTGTTTTTTTCCGGCAAAGAGAATAGCGTGATTCAATACGATTTCTTGAGCTTATTCTTCGTCGGCGTGATTTGCCTTGGGTGCTTCGGGTTCACCTTATTAACGTCGATCGGGGCTACGGAGGAAATTCGCTCGATGCTGAGGGTAACGGAAGCGACGAAGGACCTTCCAACGGTTAAGGAAGCGTTGGGTGACGGCGTGAGGAAGGTTATTGTGCAATCGTCGAATCAAGACATAAAAATCGACAAATCAGCGGACCGTTCGGTTCAGGTTTTCGGTACATTCCGTGAACGGATTAAAGCGGGCGAACAACCGGTTCCGTTGGACAAGAACCAGATCGTTTCTCTGCACTCAACCGGCGATACGATGTATGTGCAGATCAAGCAGCTGCCGTCAAAGAGTGGGATCGATTCTTATTATCCGTGGATGAATGTTACGGTTGTGCTTCCGCGGGATGTGCAGGTAGAGCGTAGATAGCATTAGAGCAGATACATGTCGTTTAGGAATAAGTTGGGTAAGCAGGAGCCGCGGTGAATAACCGCGGCTGTTTTATTTACTTTAGACATTATCGAACACGCTTTTCGCCGTTTGCGCACTTGATCTCATTAACTGCCGTGTAAATGACGGCTTTCTTTATTACGCAATTACCAGAATATTGAGGATGGCAAAGTTGGATTATAAGCATGCGGCTCTACTGCACCCTTTTGCGCCTCACTCCCGCGCAAGGAGGCGGTTTCTGTATAAATATTGGTTACTGGAACATCATAAGGGATGAATATCCATTCCCTCAAGTGGAGGCGAAAAGTTTCAGATGCGTAAATTTCTTAAGCCTGTCCAGCAAGGTACTCGGGCATGGTTGCCCGCCGTCATTCTGGTTGTGGGGATAAGCGCCTGCGTCAACAACCCCGGCGTTACCCGCGACTTGAAGAAACATTCGAGGCCCGAACATGTACGCTCGGTCGACGAGACACGCGACCCGAATCGCTCGCAGACTAGCTTAGTGCCAGTCAGAACGATTCACAATACCGGGTACGTCTCCTTAAGCGACGTAGCCCGAACTGCCAATTATCATGGCGTATGGCTGCGCGACGGTTCATACGGCATTGGCGAGCACGATCCGATCTGGAAATTTCGTACGGGCGAGAGCGCGGGTACCAAGGCGGGAAAGAAGCTTCAGATGTCGGCGCCTGCGATCAAAGAGAGCAATCAGTTGTACATTCCCGTCTCGGCATTGAGGTCCTTGTTTGCCCCGGAGTTGACCATGCAATCGCGCGGCGGCAGTATCTCGTTCATGCAGCGTGCGGTAGCGGGAAAGTCTCGGGCTACAGGGGGTGTGATGCCGTTCGCTGATGCACAGGTTTCGCCAGGCAGAGGCGGCATGTTGAAGATCGCTTCGGCAGGCGATGCGGATACGGTCATTGAGGATGGGCGTAAATATTTGGGCGTCCGTTACGAGTTCGGCACGGGCAATTATGACGAGACGGGCACCTTCGATTGCTCATCGTTCGTCCGGTATTTGTTCGACAAAGTCGGCGTCTCGCTGCCGCGCACGGCGCGCGAACAAGCGCAAGAAGGCAAATCCGTCTCTCGCGATCAACTCCAGAAAGGCGACTTAATGTTCTTCACCGTACCCGGCCGCTTCAACAGCGACGAGACGCCCGGTCACGTAGGCATCTATATGGGCGGCGGGAAGATGCTCCATTCATGTCCAGCCCCCAAAGACGGCGTGCAGATCACGGACATCAATTCCGCTTATTGGCAGAGGATGTTCTTGTATGCCAAACGAGTACTCTAACCGTCAATAACGATTCGTAAACGAAAGGGCTGATCCCGAGGCCTGGAAAGACTTTGGTTAATCAGCCCTTCGTACTTTTACTATTGCGGCCTATTCTTCTTTGGTCATTTGTACGACCCGGGACGATAGCCAATAATAAACGGCAGTCCAGGATGAAGTTTTTCGTCCATGGCTGCCGCTGTTTCTATTATTGAGGCCGCAACATCCTTTACAGCTTCACCTGCTTCATCAGCCCATCTTCGCCGAAGGTGATCGGGTCTATGCAGGTTTCGCGATGAAAGCCTTTTCCTTCTGTAAACCGGGTGAGCGGCGTGACAAACCTGTGATAAGCAATAAAGTACTTATCGGTGTCTGGCCCCCGGAGAATCGAATGATGACCGGTGCCGAGCATATCTTTTTCCTTATTTTTGACAAGAACAGGGTAGCGGTAAGTTACCGGTCCGTAAAGATGCTCAGATGTGCCGTAGTTAATATGGTAATCCTCGCTGCCGGTGTCGTCGCAGGACCACGTGAAGTGATACAACCCGCCGCGCCTCAGAACAGTGACAGCCTCCCGGAAGTCGTGCAGGCCGGCAAGATTCTTCATCGTATCCTCAATTACGCTTATCATATCTTCGCCAAGCTGTACGATTGCAGGGTGTCCATTTCCAAATAGCAGGTAAGCCGTACCGTCATCCTCAATAAATACGTCTGGATCAATGGTCTGGCCCATCGCGATACCTAGACGCTTCATCTGTTCCATGGTAACCAGTGGCTGAGGCTGGGCGCTGAACGGACCTACCGGAGTCTCGGCAACCGCAACACCTATTGCGCTCTCACCGTTTTTCATTTTTCCACAGAAATAATAGTAAAATTTGCCTTCTCTGCTGGCAATGGCCGGAGCCCATGCGCTGCCGACAGCCCAGGGTACATCTTCCGTCGCAAGGTCCAAAATCACGCCTTCGTCTCTCCAATTACGCATGTCAGCCGAAGAGAACACATGGAATTGCGTACCCGACCAGTCCGTGAAGCCATCGGTTGTGGGATAAAGGTAATAGCGGTCGCCGAACTTGGCAATATCCGGGTCGGCGAACTGCCCTGGAAGCACCTGATGCCCATCGCCAAACGCAGCCAGAAGGCGGCTGCATTCAGCAGCGGTAATAGGGAGGACTCCGCCGTGGCGTTTCTTGGTTTTCCCCAAATTGAACGACCCTTCCGGCAGAACCTGGAATTCACCGCTTTCAAGATCTGAAGTCAGCAGAGGGAGGTAGCCCTTTCCTTCCGCAAAGCGGTCCACAATAAGGCACCACTCCTCACGGTCGCCCAGTTTGAAAATTTGCGGGCCTTCCACACCTAACAATTCCTCCAAAGCCGGAACGTTCATATTGGTAAATGCGTCTTTTTCCAGCGATTTACCTTTTTCCATCCGGATATTCTTCGTCGTTTCATCCTTTGAAAAACGGTAGTAGGAACCATTGTGGGCAATGATCGTGGTATCAATGATATGGTTTTCCCGTTCAATATACTTTTCAGGCTCTGTAAAGCTGCGGAAATCCCTTGTACGGGCGCTGTAGATTTTTTGTTTCCGCTCTTTTTCATGCGGCTCCTGCGTCGCAGAAGCCCAAAACACCAAGAACTCGTCCGCTTCTTCGTCATAAATCGCCTCCGGCGCCCATACGCAGCCCGCGCCCGGTACGCCAAGCGTGACTGCCCAAGGTGAAGACCAATGCACCAGGTCGGCGGATTCCCATATGATAATATCGCGGCTTCCGGCATTCGACGCAGCTGACCAGCCCTTTCCGTTTGCAATGCTGAGATCCGTGGCAATCAGATAAAACTTATCCTCCTTGGGCGAGCGCACGATAAAGGGATCCCTTACGCCCTTTTCCCCCAGTTCGGAACGCAGCACCGGCAGGCCCGCGTTAAGGTCTTTCCAATGCAGGCCGTCCTCGCTGTAAGAGAAATAAACCTGCTCGCCGTCAGGCTGTTCCCCAATAAAATGCACCAAAAGATAACCGGAAATTCTACTATTATGTACTGACAAAATAAAGCCTCCTTGATACGATAAGAAGCATAATTTAATGTATTTTGAAATCTGATTTTACCATTGTAACATATATTCTAACTTCTCAGCACCCTATATGCTGGGGGGCTTGCTGCATGTAATGACTAAGGAATCCGCTTCGAAGCACCCCTTTTTTCTCTAAAGTTAGTTCATGATTTCTGAAGAGGCAGCGCCACCACTTTATAACGTCCTGCCACACTAATCGCCAGCCCTTGTGAGAAGTACACCCATTTCATTCATTGTTCTGCGCCTCAATTCAGTTATCAACTCGCAATAGCTTTCTGCATGATGCATCTGCCGTGCCACATCAGCAATTGTCATCGACCAAGCTACTTTCGGCAATGGTGCTGCATCCTTCTGCCGATTAGCCTTCCACTTTCGAGTTCCAAAATACATGCGCAGCTTCGATTCCACCCATATGAGCCCTTCGTCATATATCTATTGTGCTGAATGATAAAACAAGCAACGGTCAGGAAATGAACTCGGCCATATCCCGGATCCGAGAATTCTAATGCCAGCAACTCGTCAAAAATCGATTGACAGGTTCTGGCTATTCAAGTCCTATTATCGTAAGCAATGAGCTCAAAAAAATAAGTATGCATGTTTTGTAACCGTTCATGAAAGGTGGGCGGGGCTCTCTTTCCATGGGAGCCCGAGCTCGCCGAATATGAAAGCGCCTGAAGAGAAGGTCTTCAGGCGCTTTTTGTCGCTTTCACTTGAGTAGCGAATAGTTGGCGGACGTCAGACTTTCCGACGACAAACGTTCCGAGGTGCGATTTCTGGATGATGGCTGTCGCTAGCCAAGAAAGCGTAAGCGCCACCGCTCCACCCGCCCAGGTAAGCACATGATAGACAAGCGGTCCGCCAATCATGATTTTGTACCGCCATACCAGAAGAAAGAAAGGGTGGAGTAAATAAATGCCGAACGAGTATTTTCCGATGGAAAACAGTGATTTGTTGACAAGCCGAAACCGGCCGCTCTCTATAAACGCAGAGACTTGCATTAGGATTAAACAGGAGATCGCGGAATACGTATAATTTGTTACGAAATTGAGATAGGAAAGCCACGGCTGAAGCAACCAGTGCGGACTGGTCCGTTGCAGCCACATTTGATAGATGTAAACGACAGCCGAAACTGCAAACTCCGCATAAAGCATCCATCTTGCCGGTTGAGAAGCGCCTCTCTCATTCGATTTTAGTTTCATAGCCGCATAAGCGCCCAGGAAGAAATAAAGCAAATATGATCCAATAAATGTACCGACCTTGTACATATGCAGCCAGTAGTGGTTCAGCAGGTAAAACGCGGTTTGTGCAGCGGCGCCGCACAGCAGCGGATGGTTGCGTATAAATCCGATCCGCAGCAGTAAGTGAAAGAGTGGAAACAGCAAATAAAATTGAGCAATCACAATGATGAAGTACAGATGGGAATAGCTGCCACCGATCGGAAGACCTTTCAGAAAGCGGAACAGGCCGTCCAGTATGGAAGAGTGCCGCGTGTACAGGACGACAGTGGAATAAAATAGCGACCAAAGCAAATAAGGGACGACAATGGTTTTAAATCGCTTGCGGTAGAAAACGGTCCAGTTTTGATTCGTACCCACGTCATAACGGTAGAGGAGAACAACCGAGCTCAAAAATAGAAAGGCAGGCACAGCGAAATTAGAGGCTGTGTTAACGATGTGGTATAGCGGGTAAAGTGACGATTCCTTTGCAAGGTTATTAACCGCGGATGAAGGTATGAATGGCTAATACGGCCAGAATCGCAATACCACGGAATATTTCGAGATAAGTGAGTTTAACATTATTTTTCATTATACATCCTCCGAGATCGCATCATTAACGTTTCTATACTCGGTCCAATTGTAAGCGATTAAACAAGATGTGCCTTAACTTTACAGTGTGTTTGTGAGATCAAGGTGAGCGTGAACTGAATGTTTGCTGAAGAAAAAGTGTAGTGCAACGGTACGGCAAAATGGAATATAATTCCCACACAATAAGCAAACTAACGGAGGAGGACGTTAGGTCGGGGGCTTATTATGTCAGCCGCTCAAAAGACCTTTATCCGGATCACTATGTGCGCCAGACATACTAAAACATAGGTAAAGACCAGGAAAAAATAGCGCATCACATAAAAAGAGGAGGGTTATTAAAATATGTTGAACAATACGATGGACGATAAAGTTGACGCATATAAGGTTGGCGTGGGGCTCATGAATGAATCGCTGCCGAACGTAGTGGAGGCATACGATCAGTTTACCGCTGAATGTTTTGCGGACCGGGCATTAAGCGGGAAGCACAAGCAGCTTGTTGCTCTTGGAATCGCTTTGTTTGCAAATAATGAAATATGTACGTATTATCATGTAACAGAGGCCATATCTAAAGGGGCAAGCCCGAACGAGATCATGGACGCCGTCGCAGTGGCGGCGGCTGTAGGCGGAGGGCACGCATTTAGCCAAGGAGTCACGCGGGTGCAGCAAGCGTTATCGGGAAAGCCTGCCAGTAACTTAGTTTGACGAGCTGCTCCGGCAATTGCGGACTGCTAGTCCGATTCTGAATATCGCGGTAGGAAGCCTCTCGACACTCGTTGGGAGGCTTTCTCCAATCATAATAGACTAGATGAGGAAACATAGCGGGTATATTCCGTTTAGCTGTTCCAACCTTCGGTACTTGGCAGTTAAATTTTTCCTTGTTATAATAATAGATAAGTTCACTAAGGAGATACATTAGGCGATATAAGGGTAGGGATGACGTAAGTTCATTCCTGCCCTTTTTTTATGATCGGCTAGGGGGGATGAAGTGAAATTCTTAATCTTGAAGGCAAGCTAGCGTGTTACAGCAAACCGTTTCTTTCAACCAAATTCTTCAACGAGAAAGGTGAACAATACATGAGACTTCAAACCAATCGGCTCATATTACAAACACTTGATCTTAATTTAGTCGAGGCAGCAGCTCGGCTTGATACTCGGGCTATTGAAGCAATGGGTTACAAAACCAATGGCGAATGGCCGGGTCCCGAATTTTTGGATGCTTTGCCTTATTTTCGAGAGCTTCTGATAGAAAATAACGGTACTAAAGGATTTGACTCCTGGATCATTGTTGCAAAGGAGACCCAAGAAATTGTCGGGGGGATTGGTTTTTTAGGAGGTCCTGACCAAGAGGGCATGATTGAAATCGGGTTTGCAACGAATGAAAGCCATCGCCGTAAAGGTTATTGCTGTGAAGCTGCTCAAAAGTTAATTGAATGGGCCGTAAATCACAATGAGGTCCAAATGATAACAGCGAGATGCGATTCTGACAACATCGGCTCAAAGAGTGTGTTGTTAAAGTTAGGATTTCAAATTGATCGCAAAGATCAAGAATTGCTTTATTGGAAATATCAAATGTAGCAATGGGGAGGAATTTGAAATTAACCCAACGAATATGAAGTGCGGAGGGGGATAAACTTGAGAATTGGAAACATTAACCATTTACTTTTTTCAGTTACCGATTTAGATAAATCAATTAAGTTTTATAAGAATGTTTTTGATGCAAAGTTAATAGTCGAGGGCAGCAAGTTGGCTTATTTTGATTTGAACGGTTTATGGTTGGCTCTAAATGTGGAGGACAACATTCCACGGAATGAAATCCACTACTCGTATACACATATAGCTTTTACCGTAGAAAGCGAAGATTTTGATGCCGTGGTAAAAAAACTTGAACATTTAGGTGTAAATATTCTCCCTGGTCGCACACGGAGTGAGAGGGATAAAAGATCAGTCTATTTTACTGATCCTGATGGCCATAAATTTGAATTTCATACTGGTACGTTACAGGATAGACTTAAATATTACAAAGACGATAAATCACACATGAGATTTTATGAGGATTAAATCTGCAATTCCCTGAACGCTTGCGATGCTACATACTCATGTTGCCGCGCAGCTTAAGCCCTGGTTCTTCAGTAGGTAGATCAATTAATGTAAAGAGTAAAGGAATGAAAACTTTGGATATTTTCAGTAAAGCAATAAAGTTGAGGGAATCCGGGCAACATGAAGAAGCCAAATCTATTTTTTTTGATTTATTGAAACTAGAGCCTCATAACCCATCAATATGGTATCAAATTGCCTGGGTTCATGATGTTATGGAATTAGAAAGGGAAGCGGTACCTTTTTATCTTAAATCAATAGAGCTGGGTTTGGCAGGAGAAGAAAGACAAGGGGCATTGTTAGGGTTGGGAAGTACATATCGTACTTTGGGAATGTATGAAGAGTCTAAGAAAGTTTTTGTAGAAGCCATTAATGAATTTCCAGAACGAAGAGAGTTTCAGGTGTTTTACGCAATGGTCCTATATAATCTCAAAGAATATGATAAGGCTATGGAAATCCTGTTAAAGCAATTATCAGAAACCAGTGATGATGAAGGGATTCATACGTATAAGAATGCGATATTATTTTATGCAGACAAGTTAGATCGATTATGGAATTAAGGGTACCGGGAAGTTAGGGCTTCGGCAGGAAAATCGGGGAAGGCGGTTGTGCGGAAATATTTGAATGACGATTTTTTTATGAAATTCATACGCATTCGGTTCCGGATATGCCGAACCAGCGGGAAAACATGAAGCATAATATTCGTCGTGCGCAATATTTGCCTGAGGCCGACAAAGCGGCAGTGATCGCCCAATTGGATTAATTGCCGATGAAGCAGCAGCTCTGTCATGGTGATCCTAACCCGGGCAACATAATGATCCGGAATAACGATGCGATCATTATTGACTGGAATAATGCTTCGATCGGGAATCCGGAAGCAGACTTGGCCGAATATATTATAGTGATTAGATATGCAATTTTACCCCCGCATCTGATGTGAAGCGAGTGTCGTTCTAAATGCAACGCGGGGTGCAAGCATTCGCATCTTTATGGAGGAATACGAAAGGCTGTCCGGCATAGGTTATAAAGATATAGAGCCTTGGATTGCTCCTGTCGCAGCACGCAAACTAGCCGCCGATGCAATATCCGTAGAGGAGAAAAATTTACTTGTTAATGAGATTAGAAGAAGGCTCCATCGCAGCTAGTTAGCTGATGCAATGTTCTGGAGTCCGTCGTGTTTAACATAAGGGGGTTTGGATATGTACATATTGATGTCAGCAATCGCATTTTCTATTTTAATCGGAATTGTAATACTTTTTCAACTTGCACTAGCTGCAGGGATGCCTTGGGGAAGCTTTGCAATGGGCGGGAAGTTTCCAGGAAAATATCCGCCAGCAATGCGTGTCGCCGCTTTATTTCAGGTCATTATGCTGGCATTGCTAGTGTCAATCGTGCTAAGTAAGTCAGGTTTCATGTTTCCTGATTGGTACCCTTTTGCAAATGCGGCTATCTGGTTTGTTGTGGTTTTTTCGGTGATTGCTACTATTATGAACATTATTACGAGGAGCAAATGGGAAAGAAGAATTTGGGCACCTGTATCTTTATTGCTGCTTATTACAAGTATAACTGTCGCCATCGGATAGTTGAATGCCCAAAAAGGGAAGCTGCCAACTTAAGTTAAAAACAGTCTTTGCGGTATGTAGTAAGGGCTGTTATAATCAAACCGTTTTGGGAGGATCGAACCGATACATGACAAGAATAAAAGACGTAGCCAAAGCAGCCGGTGTTGCAATCACGACTTCTTCTTTCCGAAGAATATTGCCGAAACGAAACTTATATGCTTGGATATTCGGTATGAAAAGATTGGCAATGGGTTAAAGACGACGTTCCATTTACTTCTTGCAAACGGATACAAGAAGAATTATAATAACAGCATAACCAGATCCGAAACGTTTTGGAAGGACGTAAAGACATGCCAACGATCAAAGACCTGGCAAAAGCGGCAGGCGTTTCCGTGACGACGGTCTCCCGCGCTTTGAACGGTTATAACGATGTGAACGAGGAAACACGGAAAAAAATCAAGCGGATCGCCGAACAAATGAGCTACCGTCCCAATGCGGTTGCACGCAGTCTTGTGATGAAGAAAACGCGCACGATCGGCGTCATTCTGTCGGAGATCAACCGCACAGGGGTCAAGGACGCCATGTCGTTCGAAATCTTGTGCGGCATCAATGACCGTGCGTCGGAATTGGACTACGACATCCTGCTCTTCAGCTCGAACCCGAAGAAGCAGCTTTCCAAGTCCTATAGAGATCTTTGCAAGGAACGGAATGTTGACGGAGCGATTATCTTCGGTCTGCGCTTGTACAGCCCCTACCTGCAGCAGGTTGTTAGCGATAAGAACTTTCCGTGCGTTCTGATCGATATTCCTCTCACTGGCAAGAACCTGGGATATGTGTCGACCGACAATCAGAAAGGCGCAATGGCGGCGGTGGACCATTTGCTCGATTTGGGCCACCGGCATATCGCGATGATCAACGGCCACGACGAGGCTTCCGTGAGCAAGGAGCGGTTGGAAGGCTACCGCGCGGCGCTGGAAGCGCGCGGCATCGATTATCGTCCGGAGCTTGTGATGAACGGGAACTTCTCCGAAGAGGGCGGAGCGGAAGCCATGTACCGGATCGTTCTTCAACATCCGGAGGTGACGGCTGTTTTCTCAGCGAGCGATCTGATGGTGCTCGGAGCGCTCGGGGCGCTCGAGCGGATCGGGCGTAAAGTGCCGGAAACGATGTCTATCGTCGGATACGACGACATCTCCATCGCGTCGTACTGCTCACCGAAACTGTCGACGGTCCGTCAAGACAAGTATGAAATGGGTTATCAGGCGGCTCAGCTGCTGATCGATATGCTGGAGAACCGCCCCGTAAGCCGTACCGTTGTTCTGAATAACGAACTGGTCGTACGCGAAAGCTCAAAACCGCTTTCCTGAAGATTGGCGTGCACTCCGCCGCCATTGAATGCAATGATAGCGCTTGCAAACATCCGTCATATTAGGCGGTTTTTGTTTGGTAGAAATCCGAAACGTTTCGGACAAAAATGGAAACAGGAGTTGGGAGCATGAATTATCGCATTATCAAAAGGATACCGGATTTCTCAGCCGCATGGAGCTGCGAATCAATGGCGAAACGAGCGGATGGCGCGCAGAGCCCCCATCCAGCAATTCCACCGGAACTTGGCAAATGCCTCCTGGACCTTTGCCAGAACGGTTTCGGTCCAACGTAAGCATGCCCGTTAGCCGATCGTAAGTTAGAACGGTTGCTTCTTGTCCGCTCACATCCGATTTTACCGACATGTTCATTATCCGGGGGTATCAACACGGTGAACTGGGCGTCAAATCGCCGATCAGCATGTCGCCTGGGGGGCTGTCAGCCGCTTATGACGGAGCGGATGGCGTTAGCCGGGAGCTGACAATAGTTTGGTCGCTGAATGCTTCGCGGGCGGATTGTGCATCTATACATACCTCAAGCTCCACACAAGCGCCGGAGATGCCGTCCAGTGTAGCCTTCCCTGACAAATGTATATTAGAAAAGGATAAGTGCTTGAAGATTAAAACCTGGTGTAGAACGGTCATAAAGTGAATAGCCTCGATAATGGGCTTTCGCTTCGATATGGAATTTTAACGGATTAAGAAATAAACAAAACAAATAATGCCATCTCCCTGTAGGGTAGGATGGCATTATTTGTCCTCCTGGAGCCATATTACATGCCGCATTCCTGCTCAGGTCAACTGCGAGATGCTACAGATCCTTCCGGCTGAACGCCCGGCACCCCAGCAAGAGCAAGACCGCCGCATACCCCACTGTATACAGGAGGAAAGCATTCGAAGGAACACTTGGCATGGAGAAAGGACCCATGTCAGCCAACGCCAACCCAGCCCAATCCGCTCCCCCCAGAAGCTCGTATAAGCTTCTTCGGTAGACGGAGTCCGTTGGCAGGAGCAGTCCGGTCAGAAACACGAATTTTTCTACTGCGGGAGGGGTTCCTCCGTAACTCGAAACCCCTTCGACCAACCCGTTGAAGAGAGAAAATCCGTACAGCAGGGCGGCGCAGATCCCGTTCCCCAGCATCGGCAAATAGACGGAACCCAGCATGGTTAACGTGAGGAGAAGGAGCGGCATCCAGAGAAACAGCCCATAGCCTCGGAGCAGCTCCTCAGGCCGCACGGGAAATCCCGTTTGGCTGTGGATGGTCCAGACCACGGAAACGAACAGGACTGTGCTGTACACGGAGACCCAAACGGCGTGGCCCAGCCATTTGGCCAGATAGAGCTTCCAGCGGGGAATGGGACGGGCGGCGACGGCCAGCAGCAGACCGTTCTCCTGTTCGCCCGTGACGGTCCCCATGGCCGAGAAAAGAACGAAGAAGGACGCCAGGAATTGTGCGAAAAAAAGCCCAAGCACCATCAGCACCATGCTGTTCAGCAGCCGTTCGGCGGGGGAGACCGACTCCTGACCGCCCATGCCAGCCAGCTCACGGACCCCGAAAGCGAATAGGACCAGGAAGACGAAGGTCAGTATGATCGTGACCAGGAACACCCGCTTGCGGGTCAGCTCCTTGAAGGTGGCGGAGATGTACAAGGTCATTGCGCGTCACCTCCTTGACGGGACCCAGCCATCCGGAGGAACCAGTCCTCCAGGCTGTTCGGTTCGGGGCCGGATTCGTATAGCGTCAGACCGCTCCGGATGAACACAGAGACCAGGTAGCCGGCCTGTTCCCGGTCGGTTACGCGGGCGGACAGGAGGGCATTACCGCTCTCATCGGCCTCGATCAATTGCAGCAGGGAGGAGAGGGCGCTGCCGGCAGCCTCATTCAGCTCCGCCCATGTCTCCGGGAGCCAGCCGCCGAGTCGGAAGCGCCAGTTGGCACCGCTATCACCGGTCCCGCTGAGCAGCTTATGCAGCGGACCCGACGCCAGCAGCTCGCCTCCGTAGAGGAAGGCGGCCTCATCGCACAGTTCCTCCACATCCTCGAGCAGATGGGTGTTGAGGAAAATCGTCACGCCTTTGCCCCGGAGCCGCTTCAGCAGGCTGCGGATTTCGTAGCGGCCGATGGGGTCCAGGGCCGAAGCGGGTTCGTCCAGGATCACCAGCTCTGGATCCAGGAGCAGGGCGGCAGCCAGGCCGAGGCGCTGCTGCATTCCCTTGGAGAAGCCGCCGACCCGGCGGTCCGCGGCTTCGGACAGGCCGACCAGATCCAGGGTGTCCCGAACCCTTCCGCGGAAGGCGGGCGTCCGCGTTTCCTGTGGGCGCAGCCCGCTCAGCCGGCCATGGAACCGGAGCACCTCCGCAGGAGTCAGCCAATCCTGAAAGCGGAACAGCTCGGGAAAATACCCGAGCTTGCGTCGTGCCTCCGGCCGGCCCAGGGGCAGCCCCAGCATGGTGGCATGCCCGTAATCGGGGCGGTGGAGGCCAGCAAGCATTTTGACGAAGGTGCTTTTGCCGGCACCGTTGGGTCCCAGCAGGCCGAAGATGCAGCCCTCCGGCACCTGCAGGGTGATACCGCGGCAGCCACCGCGGCCGTTGTAGGTCTTGGTCAAATCCACCGCATCAATGATCATCATGGCTGGATAAGCTCCTCCGCTGCCAGCTGGAAGGCGGATTCCGTGGGAAAATCATTCGTTTCGCCGCTCAGCAGGACCATCCGGTCCCCATCGAGCCAGAGGAGAAAGCGATCCCTGCCGTCAGCGGTCATGACTGCATCATGTCCGCCCAACCGGAGGCTGGTGGTCACGCCGTCACGTGCCGGAACCGGCAGGGTACTCTGCCAATCGCCAATGGCGGCCAACTTGGTCCGCAGGCTGTCCGGCAGAACAGGCAGACCCAGTACCGCCTCACGAACCGTTGCCGGATCGATGCCGCCATCCACCGTCAGCTCAGGCTTGCCGAATTGGAGCAGCCGCACCGGCTTGCCCGACAAGGTGCCTTTTGTGGTGACACCACCCGGGATGTGCAGCCGGATGGCGTTGCCGTCCGCCCCGGCAGGCAGGGTAGTGCTGCTGCCCAAACGGGTGAGCAGCCTGTTAACCGCCTTAACGTTAAGGTGGAAGGTCAGCGTAGTTGCCGGCTGGTATGTGGTTGCGGTGGGGTTCCCAAGCTGGAGCAGCGGGGCGCCCATTCGTTTTTCCGCTTCCTCCCAGGTAACGGTGCGGGCTTTCCCGCCGCCCGTTTGGGTCAAGGTGCCGTATTGGGCCAGGTCGAAGCTCCGGTCTCCATCGGGCGAGCCGCTATCCAGCAGGCCGGAGATGGACGCCATGTCATCCGCTGAGATCCCGACTCCGACCACGTGCTGAATGCGGAAGGTTTGCTGCATGGCGGCAAGCGCCCGGTCACCCAGAGGGGTGGCGATCAAGCCGATGGCTATTACAGTAACGGCGACTCCGGCGGTCAGTCTCCGAAGCCTGCGTGCGGTCGGTCGCTCCGTCCGCCAGGCGCGGTAAGCTCCGCTAGCCCTAGCCGCGCCTACTTTTTCTGTCGCCCCGACATCCGAGGACCCTTGAGCTGCCTGAAATGCTTCTGTCTTCTTCATCTCAACCACTCCATCCTTCTCGTGATATACTTGATTCCCGCCCCATGGTGTTTCGATTCTTGTTTCGTCCGAATGCTGATCTTCCTCTACCTGCCTCCAGAACGCCGGGACAGGCTCCCGGGCCGCCAGCCTCTCGAACCGGTCCCAAGCCCGGTCCGTATCAAAAACCGGCGTCTCGCCGTTCCGCTTCGCTCCGTTGCCCATCGCGCCGCTCCTCCTCCTGCCCGTATTTCTTCTTCAGCCGTTCCTCCGCCCGGGCCAGCAGCGTGCCGACAATTTTCGGGTTGATCTCCAGCCGGAGGGCAATCTCCTCGTAGCTATAGCCTTCCTCCCGAAGCAGAAGGGCAGTCCTGTCACGGTCCGTGAGCTTCCGCAGCACCCGGCGGACCACGTCTTTTTCCCACTCGCGGATGACCTCAGTCTCTCCCGAAGGGGAAGTACCTTCCGACCAAGCCGCCACACGGGCGGTTTCCTTCTCCAATAACGCCTTTACAGACGACCGTTGTCTCAAATAATCATAGCCCACACGGATCAACACCCGGTGCAGCCAAGCGCCGACGGCTTCCAGGCGGTCCGGGTGGCTCCGGTAGAGCCGCAGGAATACCTCTTGGGCCAAATCTTCCGCCGCCGCATAATCGCCGGTCAAGGCATAGAGCTTACGCGCCACCACGGGGTAATGCTCCCGGAACAAGCGTTGGAACAGTTCGGGTACGTGTGTGCCTTCCTCCATGTTGCCGCCGTCCCCCTTTCGCTTATAAGACGGATGCCGAATCGGTTTTGTAGCAGTGTAAAAAGACAATATTCATACTGATGCCTTCGGTTATCCACTTTAGAGGCGATTTGTAAGGCTTTAGAATGTCAGCCTGGAGATATTTTAGAATACAAAATTGTTGAAGACGCTCAAGGCTAAATGAACAATCGAGCTAACAAATTCACTGGAAACCCAGATTAACACAATCTTTAGACCAGGATAACATTCGTCAAAGATTTCTGCGATAGATTGGTATTATGCTTGTCCCAATCAAATGTAGGAGGTTTTTGTCCGATGAGCCAAGAAGTAGAAGGTAATGGCATAAGCAGGAAAGATTTTCTTAAAATCGGCGGGGCTGGTGCGCTTGCGCTCACGCTCGGATCTTCAGCCGTTCCTGTCGATTGGCTTGGCGGAGGAAAGGCGGAGGCCGCAACGAACGACAATATGAAGCTGCAATTCAACGCCGACGGCAGATTTAAAATCGTCCAATTCAACGACACGCAGGACGACGAGCATATCGACCGGCGGACCGTGGAGCTGATGGAGAAGGTGCTCGACGCCGAAAAGCCGGATTTTGTCGTCCTGAATGGCGACAACATTACCGGAGGTTGCGATACGGCAGTGGAGATGAAGCAGGCGATGAACAACGTTGCCCAGCCGATGGAGCAGCGGGGAATCAAGTGGGCCGTCACCTTCGGGAATCACGACGAAGACTCGACTCCCGGCGCAGGTCTTGATGAAGAGGACATGCTTCGGTTTTATCAGGCCTACAGGCATAATGTGAACCCACCCGGGGAAAAGGGGATTACCGGGTCGGGAAATGCTCACCTGTTGATCCGATCTTCCATAGGGTCCAAGGCCGCCTTTAACCTCTGGCTGCTGGACAGCGGAAGATATGCGCCCAGTACGATTGCGGGTCAAGACTTCGAAGGATACCCGACCTGGGACTGGCTGCGCTTCGATCAGGTGACGTGGTATTACGAAACGTCCAAAAAACTCGAAGAAAAGCTCGGTTATAAAGTGCCGTCGCTCATGTATATTCATATTCCCCTATGGGAGCACCGCTTCATGTGGTACGCAAGCGTGGACGGCAGATCCGAGGCCGACCATGCAAGGGCGATCGGCAAGCATCAGATCGTGGGGGAACGGAACGAAGACGAGTGCCCGGGTCCGATCAACAGCGGCATGTTCTCGGCGATTCTGGCACGAGGCGATGTCAAGGGCGTCTTTTGCGGACACGACCACGTGAATACGTACCATGGCAACTACTACGGAGTCTTGCTCGGCTATGGCGGAAGCACCGGCTTCGGCGCTTACGGTTTGCCCGGCGAAGACCGGAACCGGCTGCGCGGTGCCCGGGTATTTCAACTCGACGAACGTGTAGAGAACGTTCTGGTCGACACCCACATGGTGTTTGCCAAGGATTACGGGATCGATCTTACCGCGAACGATCAAAGCGATGAGCCTGCGCCGATTACGGAAAACAAGAAGCAGGAAAAAGTCGTGAAGCCGTAAAACTCGCGCTCCGCAGGAACGATCCCGGATAGCCCAAAGAAGCCGCAGTCCGCGGCTTCTTTTTTGCTGGCTCTGTCAAACTGTGTTGTCGATTTATTATTGAAACAACAGGCGGAATAGTTGAATTGCTTATTTCACTTGACTCTAATAGTGATGTCAGGGTTTATTATGAGATATCTCGAACTATAGCGAAGCGATAGAGTGATAAGGGCAAACTACACAAAATAATATACTTTTCGCCAAAAATATTATATTAATATCCGCACTTTGAATGAATATGACAGACTGAAGGAGCAGGATTCCTTTACTTGTTGCAAGTTTAAAAATGCCGTTGACAAGACACCGAATGGTGTCCTATAATTAAATAGCCACCGAATGGTGTCCAATTTGGAATCAACATAATGCATAAGGGAGGGTGTTGTGAGCAAGAACAACCAGTTGCGGGATGTTTTTGACGCGATTGCAGATCCAACCAGGCGCCGACTGGTTCGTCTGTTAGCAGAGGCAGAGGAGATGCCGCTTCATGAATTAACGGCACAGTTTGAAATGGGCCGTACAGCGGTATCCAAGCATTTGACAATCCTTAAAGAGGCCGGATTGGTTCTTGACCGAAAAGTCGGCAGAGAAACGCTATTTAGGCTGAACGCTTCTCCACTCCGAGAAATTCAAGATTGGGTGGCTTTCTACAGCAGGTTCTGGAGTGCGAATATGCTGCGCTTGAACCAACTATTAGAGGAGGAAGAGGAATGAGTTTAACTTTAACCTTAGATTTTCAGTATAAGACTACGATCGAGAAACTTTGGTCCGCCTTAACCGATTCCAGCAAGCTTGCCAAGTGGGTGGCCAACATCCAAACCGGTGAGGCGATGGAAAATGATTTTAAGCCCGTCGTAGGACACCGTTTTCAGTTTCGCACTCAGCCGTCCGAATATTGGAATGGCATTATTGACGGAGAAGTGCTTATCGTGGACGCACCAAACCGAGTGTCCTATACCTGGACCAGCGGAGCGGGGACGCACACGGTCACCTGGACGCTGCAGGATTTAGGCGACGGAAAGGTTAACCTTCATCTCGAACAAACCGGAATCTCAAATGAACAAGCACTTGGTGGAGCTAAGTATGGCTGGAGTAAATGGTGCAGCGAGCTTGAAAAGGTATTGGCTTAGTTATAGTAAGCTGGCTGGTGCGAAAAATTTTGTTGAAATGCCCACTCACTTTGCATAACAAAGGTGGATCTGGACTAATCTCGCGATCCAGTAACCGGCATGCAAATCTCTTATAGCGTAATTTGAGAGAGCCCACTATGCAGGGCTCTTTTTTCTGGAAAACTACATAATTCGGGAATAGTTGTATGTTCATTATCCATTAGGGAATTATGTACAGTGGAGGTGACTGCATGCCAAACTTCAATTCCAACAATAACAATTTAAACTTCGAGGAAATTTACAACCAATACCGCCAAGAAGGTCAACAAAGAGCATCTGAAGAAATTAATGTTGTACCGGGTAAGGAACAAATTGTAGCGGTTCGGAAAAATGAAGACGGCGATATCATTGCGTTTAGAACCGATAACGGTAGAGACCTTGATTATGTAACTGCTTTAAACGAAGCGAAAAGTGGGAATTTGGCGCACGTGGATGTATTCCATAAATACGGTCGCGATATCATTCGCAGTGAACCGGACGGGTTTGATGGGAACAACTTGGATAACCTGCCCACTTTTTAACTTAGTCTCATGTGCAAAATAGATATCCCGCCGCGCAGCATAGAACGGCGGGATTTTTCCTGTTTACATATAAACCGCTGCGTATTTAATAGTTTCATATACGTCGATGTCTGATACTATAAAGGAAACACATGGTAGAAATGATTTGTATTTGAAAGGAGATTTCAACTGTGCCCATCCAGGATGATCCGCAAAAGCGGGAAACCGCCAATCGGCGGAATTTTTCGTTCCGCTTGAACTTATTCTTTTTTGCTGCTTTTGTCTTATTCAGCGTGCTGATCGTTCGTTTGGCGATATTGCAATTTGTCGAGGGTTCATCGCTTAAAGAGGTTGAGACAAAAAATGGGTCCATTCCGGTGTTAATCCCACCGATCCGCGGCAATATCTATGATTCCGGTGGAAATCAGATTGCGTATTCCACATCCACTCAGTCGCTGTATTACACTATTGAGCCGGGACCACAGAAGCAGGTCATAGCAAATGCTACTGCACTTGCCAAGGAGCTGCTGGTTGTGTTTCAGAAGTACGGAAGCTCCAATGAAGTGATGACGCTTGACGAGATCAAAAAAAACATGGACCTGGAGCATAAGAAAAACCCGTATTCGGTGCCGCGCCGTATCAAGAGCGGGCTAACGAATCATGAAATCGCGGTACTGATGGGGAACCGGGATCAATTCCCCGGAACCGACATTGTTGAGGAGAGCATCCGCCATTACGATAAAACCTCTTTTGCGGTGCAGCTCGTCGGATATTTGAAGAGATACGGCGGTGGGGCCGAGAACAATCCTCTGTACAAGAATCGAGCCAAAACCGACGATTCCCGTCTGAAGTATTTGCAGCAGGAGGATGTCGGCTTTGACGGGCTCGAGTATATGTATCAAGATATCCTGCGCGGGAAGAATGGTCTCAAGACGTACCCTGTCAATGCGGCCAGCCGCATCATCGGTCCGCCGGCCATTACGAAGCCGGATAAAGGCGATAACCTGTATTTAACGATTAATCGGGAGGTACAGACGAAGACTGAAGAAGCGATAATGGACCAATTGAGATATCTTCAAACTACCCCTACATCGGCTCGACAGAAAAATGCCAAAACCGGCTATGCGGTGGCTATGGAAGTGAAGACCGGGAAAGTGATTGCGATGGCAAGCATGCCCGATTATGATCCGAATATTTGGGAAGGCGGCAGAATCGGAAACGATGACTATGACAAAATCAAGTACGTCTTGCTGAACGGTACGATCTATCCCGTCATAGGCCCGTATAAGACTAAGGTAGAAGAAAATAAGCATCCTTCTTCAGTCGTCTTTCTCGGTTCTACGCAGAAGCCGCTCTCGGTCCTGATCGGCCTTAACGAGAAGCTGTTTACAACGTCGAGTGCATGGGATGATAAAGGGATTTTCTCTTACGGTAATGGGGGGAAGTATGAAATTAAAAACGCTCAGAATCATGCATATGGTACGCTCTACCCCTGGAATGCTATTGCTCATTCATCGAATCCATGGATGGCGAAAATGGTCGGAGATGCTCTTTACCACAAAGGAGGCGATAAAGGCGTCGATATATGGGACAAATATGTGAAGCAGTTCGGACTTGGCGTCTCAACAGGCAGCGGGCTTCCGAACGAAAGCAACGGAGTCATCGATTATTTTCACGAAAGGGAAGCCGCAAGCTCCCAATCCGCCTTGATTCGTGCGTCATTTGGACAATTGGGCCGCTACACAACGCTGCAACTAGCGCAGTATGCTGCGACGCTGGCCAGCCACGGCAAGCGGATGAAGCCTCAGTTCGTGAACCAAATTGAAGACTCGGAAGGTCACGTAGTGAGCAAGTTCAAACCGGAAGTTCTAAACACGATCACTTTCCCGAAAGCATATTGGGACGAGATTGAAAAGGGAATGGCAAACGTTAGCGTACCTGCCTTCAATGATGCGCCGTATAAGGTGCTGCGAAAGACAGGTACATCGGAGCAGCAGGTAAGCACAGGTATAGTTGATAACGCGGTGTTCATTGCTTATGCGCCGGCCGAAGACCCTGTGCTGGCAGTTGCTGTCGTGGTGCCCGAAGGCGGCTTCGGAGCGAATGGTGCCGCGCCGATCGCTCGCAAGATCTTCGACGCTTACCATCAGGCCGTTGGGCTGCACGGAGTGCCGCAGAACGTCATCCGCAGCGTTAAAGCTGTAGGTAGAACATAAGCAGGGAGCGGCACGCAAGCCAACGCCCCTCCCTTTCAACGTACCAGAAAACCTCACCTTTGGGTTCGATTCATCGAATGTATGATCGAAGGGTTCTCGCTCAGGAAGTGTGCTGAGATATTAAACGATGAGATTTCTTATGTAACCCTATTCTACTGGCGACATAAGATCCTCTCTGCATTAAAGCAGATTCCAATAGAATCGTTCCAGGGTATTGTAGAAATGGACGAAACTTATTTCCTTTACTCTGAGAAGGGAATACGGGATATAACAGAACGCAAGCCTCGTAAAAGAGGTGGTAAAGCCAAATATCGTGGCATCAGTAACGATCAAATATGCGTACTGGTGGCTCGTGACCGTCAGAAGCTGACATACTCTGGCGTTCTTGGGCGTGGGCGAATTCGCACATCTAAATTGGATGAGGTTATTAGTGGTCATTTATCTGAATCTAACGTGCTATGTACAGATTACTGGCGGGCTTTCAACTCGTATGCAAGAAAAAAAGGATTAGACCATTATCGATTTAAGTCTGACGGTAAACAGCGTGTAAAAGGTGTGTACCGCATTCAGAATGTCAACAACTACCATAGCCGTAATAAGAAAAGTATGCTCGTGACTTCATGTCTTTTCACGATAAATCTCACGAATGTCAGTCTTCGTCAAAGTGATGTGGCTATATAGAAGCTCTATTTTTAATGCTACAAATGAAAACGGTTAGAACGGAGGATTACTGTATTGAGAAGTGAACAAGAAATGATGAATATCCTTATAGACTTTGCTAAAAATGATAATAGAATACGATTGGTAACTTTGGAAGGTTCACGTACAAACAAAAATATTCCACCTGATGCATTTCAAGATTATGACATTTCTTACTTTGTAACAGATATTGATTCCTTCAAGGAGAATGATCAATGGCTTCGAGTTTTTGGGAAACGTGTTATGATGCAAAAACCCGAGGATATGGAGCTTTTTCCGCCAGAAATAGGTAATTGGTTTTCATATTTAATGCTTTTTGAGGATGGGACTAAAGTAGACATAACACTTATTCCCACTAACGAGGTGGAAGATTATTTTTCCAATAGCGACGGTTTAGTTGAGGTGTTGCTCGATAAAGATACTCTTATCAAAAATGAAGTGATCGCAACTGATCGTCAATATTGGATTAAAAAACCAACTGCAAGAGAATTTGATGATTGTTGTAATGAGTTCTGGATGGTTTCAACTTACGTCGTAAAAGGATTAGCGAGAAAAGAAATACTTTTTGCTATTGATCATTTAAACGAGATTGCAAGACCTAATTTATTGAGAATGATGGCTTGGAAAATCGGAACAGAGCAAGGATACACCTTTAGCGTAGGGAAGAATGCACCGCTGTCAATAGAATGGACACATAGAATCGAGAGGATTACGCTGCAGATCGGTACTGACGTTCGTGCTGGTTAGGTGTTTTGTAGCCGATGGATGAATGGATTCGTTTTCCGTTGTAGAAGCATGTAATATACTCAAAAATTGCTTTTTTGGCTTGCGAGCGAGTCTTGAATTTCTCCAAGTAAATGAGTTCTTTCTTTAGCACACTGTGGAAGGATTCGATGCACGCATTGTCATAGCAGTTACCCTTGCGGCTCATACTGCCTTGCATCTGGTATTTATCCAGTCGCGCTTGATAGTCAAGCGAAGCATACTGGCTGCCGCGATCAGAATGATGCAGGACGGGACCGTTAGGTCTCTGAAGGCTATAGGCCCGGTCAAGCGCTTTTAGGACAAGGTCCTTGGTCATGCGATCATCCATGTGGAATCCGACGATCTTTCGGCTGTATAAATCCATAATACTGGCCAGATAAAGCCAGCCCTCGCTTGTCGGGACATAGGTAATATCGGCCACCCATTTACTATTGGGGGCATCTGCAGAAAACTGTCGGTCCAACACATTGTCTTGAACCGGGAGATTGTGCTTGAGTTGGTCGTTGCTTTGTATTTCTTAACGGTCCGGGATTTCAAGCCCAGTTCCTTCATGATCCGCGCAACCGTCTTTCCTGATACATGAACACCTTGCTGTTCCAGCGACTCCTTGATCTTCCGGCTACCGTACAGACGGCGGGAGTTTAAGAAAACCTGGCGGATGCACTGCTCCAACTTTTTTCGACGTGTACTCCGCTTGGTTTGCTTGTCTTTATTTTTCTGCCATGCATAGTAGCCGCTTCGAGAAACGTCAAATTGAGCACACATCTTTGCGACACGGAGCTTGAAGCGATGATCATGAATGAAGGAATAGATCAGCGCCGGTCTTTTGCAAAGTAGTGCATAGCCTTTTTTAAGATCTCGTTTTCCTCTTCCAGGTCGCGAATACGCTTCTGAAGTTCACGCGCTGCTTTCTCATCGGGCTTTAGATTTCCACTCCCAGGAAAGGCCTGTTTGCCTTCCTGTTTAAATTCTGACATCCAGCGATACAGGGTATTCTCACTGATGCCGAGCTCGCGGGCTACCTGCGCCACCGGCTTCCCTTCCTCTTGGATCATTCGGATCGTTTGTATCTTGAAGTCTCTATCGTATTTTTTCGTCATGTTCGACACCTCGAATGGATTTGATTTTATTCTCGCATTCTCGGTTCTTCGTGTCCACTTTCTAGTCTAGCAACAGAACTATAAATTTATAAATCGTTACCTCCCAAATGAAGATTGGGAAAAACTCCTATTAACTTATTCTGAGGATGGGTATCAGAAAATGTGGAAGTCTTTATTAACTTGTTATGAGTTATTCAGAAAATATTCAAAAGCTGTATCAGAAAGTCTCGGATATAAGTATCCAGATTACGATGAAGCCATTACTAGGTATACGGATCATGTTTATACTTCATTAACGTGAACTATGTAAAATGACCGCCTTTTTGTAGACATAGCCTTTTTTTAAAGAGAATAGGAGATGTATTCGTGTGCCTTAATCATTCAATTATTGACAGATCGATACAAAATTAATACAATGACCAAACAGAGAAAATTCCAAGTCTTAGTAAAAAAACGACTTATATTGTACTAATTGATCAAATATCAGTCGCATTGAAAGGGATGAAAATCATGAGCGGGAGGCCGCGCGAATTCAAGGATTCAACGGTGATTGACTCAGCTATGGATGTTTTTTGGGTCAAAGGCTTTGAAGAATGTTCAACGGAGGATTTATGTAAGCATACAGGACTTGGTCGGGGAAGCTTATATAATGCTTTTGGGAGTAAGCACAATCTGTATAAACATGTATTGCTTCGGTATTTTGAACATGGTCATCAAGCAAATATGGAAATATTGGAACGTCCAGGTCCTATTAAGGACCGGTTGCGCGCATTAATGGAGACCGTTATCGATATCGATATGAATGATCCGGATCGTAGAGGATGTCTGGCTATAAATGCCGCAATTGAGCGCGGGGGTAAGGACCCGGAGGTAGCGGGTTTAGTTTCTCGTCATTTTGCACAACTGGATCAAGCGTTGTGCCACCTTATGGCGCTCGGCCAACGCTCGGGTGAAATTTCTTCGAAGCGTCCTGCTTTGGAATTGGCCAGATTTTTCAAGAGCAGTTTTTACGGGTTACGTGTTCTCAGTAAAGTCGAGAAAGATCGCGATGCCTTGCTGGATGTTGTGGAGGGTACGCTAGCTGCACTATGAACTTCAATCCAGGCTTTAACGCCCAGTAGTAAGGGTTGGTTTAAACCATATCTTATTACATGGGCAGCGCATGCCCGATTTTGTACTGTTCATTACATTATTGAATTTGTCCTTATCGTTAAAATATGAAATAGGATAGGAGTTGTTTTTTTTATGCCGTACGCTGTCTACGTTTTAGGTTTCATGATATTTTCCCAGACCACATCCGAGTTCATGGTAGCCGGAATGATGCATTCGCTTTCAGCGGAATTTGGGGTATCGGTCGCGGCAATTGGATACCTGGTTTCTGCCTACGCTGCAGGTATGATTGTTGGCGGTCCGATGTTAACGGTTGGACTATTGAGAATGCCACGCAAACACGCCTTTCTGGCGCTTGCCTTAGTTTTCGTTGTCGGTCAGACTCTTGGTGCATTAGCCCCTAACTATGAGGTAATGTTGGTTGCACGGATAATCACTGGCATTTCCTCTTCTGCGTGCTTCGGCGTTTCGCTTTCTATCTGTTTTAACCTTGTTGCTCCTGAGTCACGTGGTCGTGCGGCTTCCATCGTCCTTGGGGGATTAATGGTCGCCACGGCATTAGGACTGCCGGCGGCAATGATGTTTGACCAATATTTCGGATGGCGCGCTAGTTTTTGGGCGGTAGTATTTTTGGTTATCTTCTCTGGTGTGTTAGGGCAACTTGTTATTCCTGCTTCCCCCAAACCGAAATCAATTCGCATTCGAAGTGAACTGGAAGCCTTCAGGAATCGCCACCTGTGGTTTGCCTACGCTACTAGCATGCTGATTATCGGCGCTACATTTGCAGCATTCAGTTATTTTGCTCCCATCTTAACCGGGCTCGTTGGCTTCTCTTCGAAGACGATTCCGTTTCTTTTAGCAATCTACGGTGCGGCAACCGTTATCGGAAACATAGTCACCGGAAGGCTTTCCGACCGTTACACGATGTCTGTTCTAACCATTGGACTAATCACACTTACTATTGCATTGGTACTGTTTGGCTTATTTTCTGACATAGCGGTAATTGCCATGATGGCTGTTATCTTAATCGGACTGGTCGGAGTGCCTATGAATCCCGCCATGTCTACCAGGATTACTCGGGTTGCTGGCACCGGGACACTGGTTACCACTGTTCATGGCTCTGTCATCAGCTTAGGTGTCGTCGTCGGTTCCGTAATTGGCGGACTCACTATCGATGCAGGCTATGGCCTTATATCTCCTTTATGGGTTGGTTCGATAATGGCGGTGATTGGTCTGTTTTCCTTGTTGCCCTTTCTAAGGAGGAATAGTATTTCGCAATCTACGTCTGAATAATCATAATGAAGATAGGCGCTTTCTCAGCAATTCCGAGAAATGTAGTCATGCTTGCATCAGTTGTGATCTCTTTGAAGCAAAGGCAGTAAAATTGATCTATTCCCCAATCCTTGTAAACGAGCGGCCTTCAATTGCCCGGTTCGTTTTAGAGTAGAACTTTTTATGCGTATTGGAGGAAAATACCAATCAGTTGACGAATTACCAGAATTGCAGGATATAGCAATGGGGGGTAGTTCGCTGAAAATTCAGGCCGCTTTTGTGGATCGTGATGGAACATTAGGGGGGAATGGTCATTTCATTTATCCTCGCGACTTTGAGTTATATCCTTCATCTTTAGCAGCATTGCATCCGAAAATTCGGGTAAAGCTATCGCATCGCACAATGAATGGTACAATGTAATTTATAGTAAATATTAACACTATTGGAAGGGTGTTAAGCATGAGCGAATCTAACCAGGAGTATATCGTAATCTCGGGTGCTAGGGAAAACAATCTCAAGAATGTTTCCTTGCGCATTCCAAAGCGGAAGATCACGATCTTCACCGGGGTATCAGGATCAGGCAAGTCATCGGTTGTTTTCGATACCATCGCCGCCGAATCCCAGCGTCTGCTGAACGAAAACTTCAGCATGTTCGTCCGCAACTTTCTGCCGCGTTTTCCGCAACCGGATGCAGACGCGATCGAGAATCTGAGCATGGCTGTTATTGTGGATCAGAAGAGGCTGGGCGGCGGTTCCCATTCCACGATGGGCACTATTACCGATATCTCTCCCATTCTCCGTCTTCTCTTCTCCAGGGTGGGTCAGCCCCATGTTGGACAAGCTTACATGTTCTCGTTTAACGATCCGCAAGGCATGTGTCCCGAGTGCAACGGGATCGGTCGCAGGTTGTGCGTCGATATGAGCAAGGCGCTGGACAAATCTAGGTCATTAAATGAAGGGGCAATCATGCTGCCGGACTACACGGTGAACAGCTGGGATTGGTCGATGACCGTTCAGTCGGGGTCCTTCGATCCCGACAAGAAGCTAAGCGATTATTCGGATGAGGAGCTGGAGCAGCTCCTTTACGGCAAGGCGAGGAAAGTGGAGATGCAGTTCGCCGGCAAGGCAATGAATATTACAGTGGAAGGCATCATCGAGAAGTTCACCAACAAATACATCAAGCGGGATGTGAAGACGATGTCCGAGCGCACACAACGAGCTGTTGCGCCGTACATCTCCGAGGGTTCCTGCTCCAGCTGCCGCGGCGCGAGACTCAGTCAGGCCGCGCTCAGCTGCAGGATCAATGGACTCAACATTGCGGAGATGTCCTCCATGGAGGTCGGACAGCTCATCCGCGTCATTCGGGAGATCGATGATCCTATCGCCGCGCCGGTCATCAAGTCGCTGACGGAGCGGTTGCAGCACATGGTGGATATTGGACTCGACTACTTGACGTTGGACCGTGAGACTGATACATTGTCCGGCGGCGAGTCGCAGCGCGTCAAGATGGTGAAGCACTTGAGCGGCAGTCTGGTGGATGTCACTTACATATTCGATGAGCCCAGCGTTGGCTTGCACCCCCGTGATGTACACCGGTTAAATGGATTGCTTCAGAAGCTGCGCGACAAGGGCAATACTGTGATTGTCGTCGAGCATGATCCCGATGTAATTAAGCTGGCGGATCATATAGTCGACGTAGGGCCTCATGCCGGCAGCCGCGGCGGTACCATCGTGTATGAAGGAAGCTTCCAAGGCCTGCTCGAGGCAGGTACACTGACTGGCACCCATATGAAGCGGCCGCTCCAACTGAAGCACGATTGCAGGCAGCCGTCCGGCAAGCTGTCCATCAAGGATGCCACACTCCACAACTTGAGGAACGTGAGTGTAAATATTCCAACCGGAGTGCTGACAGTAGTTACAGGTGTCGCCGGCTCGGGCAAAAGTACGCTGATTAACGAAGTATTCCTCAGCCAGCATCCGGATGCGATCGTCATCGACCAATCGGCGGTAGGTGTGTCAACACGCTCGAATCCCGCCACCTACACGGGCATTATGGATGATGTGCGCAAGGCGTTTGCTTCCGCGAACAAGGTAAACCAAGGCTTGTTCAGCTTCAACTCCAAGGGGGCATGCGAGAACTGCCAAGGGCTGGGTGTTGTGTATACAGACCTTGCATTCCTCGACAGCGTGAAGCTGCCATGCGAAGTATGCGGAGGTAGACGATTCAAGGAAGAGGTGCTCGCGTACAAGCTGAACGGCAAGTCAATTGCAGAAGTGCTGGAGATGACTGTAGAGTCGGCTTTGGATTTTTTTCAGCTAAAAGAGGTCGTGCGCAAGCTCCAGGCGATGAGTGATGTGGGGCTGAACTATATTACACTCGGCCAGCCGCTCAGCACGCTCTCGGGCGGGGAATGCCAGCGAATTAAGCTGGCAAGCGAGCTGCATAAGAAGGGCAGCATCTACGTGATGGACGAGCCGACGACCGGCCTACATATGTCAGATATCGGTCACCTTCTGGGGATCATGAACCGCCTCGTGGATGCCGGCAATACGGTGATCGTTATCGAGCACAACCTCGATGTGATCAGTCAAGCCGATTGGATTATCGATATGGGACCGGACGGAGGCAGCAAGGGCGGCCAGGTGGTGTTCGAGGGTACACCTCCGCAGATCATCCATGCGGAGCAGTCGATCACGGGAAGATACTTGATGTAATTATCAAATTACGTATGCTCAGGCTAGGGCTGCCAGCAGAATCGGCTGCCTTTGAAAGTATATGTGTCAGCGGGAGGCAACAAAATCGAAGCACACTATTTCTCAAAGCAATATAATGGGTAGAATTAGTCGACTTTACCGGCGTAATTGTTAAATCCAATAATGCAAAAAGGGGCTTTTGCATTGAAAATTAGTGAACTTTCTAAAATAACCGGTGTCAGTGTCCGTTCGATCAGACATTATGAAAAAAAGAATTTAATTTCCGTCTCTCGACTTGAAAATGGATATCGGGAATTTAATGAAGCCGCCATTAACCAAATAAAACAGATCAAGTCATACCTGAAACTGGGTCTGACTACTGAACAAATCGAGAGAACCTTAAATTGCACTGACTCTGATTCACAAGAAGCAATCGAACAGTGCCAAAACATGCTTCGTGTGTATGAAGCTCATTTATCTGAAATCAATCAGACAATGGAAACGTTGGCGAATGTTCAGCAAGAATTGCAAGTACAGATTGAAACCATGAAAATAAGCTTGCAAAAGTATGGATTAGAAGAATAAAACATTTAATCGAGATCACTGCCGCGGCGAAGACTGTTGAAGGACTTCAGCTAATCGTGAGAAATCATCTGCTCCGTAACCGAGATCAATCGCCTTTTCGACAAGTGCCTTTGCAGCACTTATAATGCCAACATCGATTCTGCTGTCTCTGGAAGTACTGATAATGTTGTCCATTACAGCGGCGGTAGAATGAATATTAGATTCCACGCCAGGGTAATGACGACTATCGATTTGATTCGCAAACTCAGACATGATATCAGGCAACATTCCTGCGATGTTCCGAGCAAACGGTACAAGGTTTTTGGCGGATATCTTTTCCGTACCTGCAAGTGCAAGGGCATGAATATAGCCACTCATTGATGTCCAGAATATGTCGAGCAAAGCAACATCAAATGCCGCTGCACGTCCGGGATCTGTCCCAAGAAACTCCAATGTTCCTCCAAGGTTCATTAGCGTCTTTTGGTGTGTCTGAAAAGCATGCTCCGATCCACTGAATAAGAGTACCCCTTCCGGCTGGCCAATAGCCGGGACAATAATAGCACCATCGAGATAGTTGACTCCCGCCTCAGCAGCCCACTCAGCTATTTTTCTTGCACCTTCCGGCGAACCTCCGGTGAGGTTCCCAATGTTCTTCCCTGAATTGCAACACCGATTTGCCCAAGAATGGAATGTACTGCGTGATAGTTCAGCACACAGACGACGATTAATGGGCTCGCCACGGCCGCATCAGCTGCCGTATTTGCCAATGTTGCTCCACGACGGAGGAGTTCGTCTGCTTTTCCCGTCGAGCGATTCCATACAGTCGTCGGATGACCGTTGCTTAAAAACGTACCCGCCAGCGCCCTCCCCATAGGACCAAGACCTAAGATTGTCACCGGTGTAGGTTCAACTTTTTTTCTTTGACTAGCTTCTACCATTTAGATAATCCCCTTTCGTCAATTACTCGAAAGTATATAGTATGACACTAATGTCATAGCAAGAGCTGAGTTCCCGGTAGCAGTGTAACGGGGTTGTCATTGAGAATTAGAAATTTACTGAAACGGATGATTACGATGTTTTAGTTAACTTGGTTAATGATATTTACAATAGGTTCCCTGGAGATCAAACCCCTTTTTGACGCCACTACATGCTCGTTTATCTCGCATTTATCGTAAGAAAAGAATAATTCAACACAATCGAATAAAATATTCTATTTCTTTCCACAAAGCAGCATGATAAATTCAAAAGAGTAAGCGTTTACATTTCATTAAGGAAAGGATGATCTAATATAGAAAATCTCAATTAAAGTGAACGATCGATCGCCCTTCTTGTTAAGACTGTCCTTCAGCTATTCGCCCTACCTGCATCCGCAGCAGCTCCCCAACACACCAATGACGGTCCGAACCGTCATACCCCCGACTATTGTTATGCGCGACGGTACTCCGAACTTTATAATTTCGGTCTCGGACGTCGTAACACCATTAGGCTCAAACCGCATATTTTCCCTATCACCAATTGAAAGGAGAAATGATAGGATGACCCTTAAATTACCTGCTACAAGTAAATGGATAACCGCGATGCTTTGTATTCTGCTGGCCCTTTCCCTGTGTGTCGTAGTTCGTTCGGGAACTGCCGAGGCAGCTACAAATGTTTATACGATGTCTGCATTTACGAATACCAGCGAATCCAACCTGTATATGTATCAATCCTATGACGGAACAAATTTCGGACTGATGAAAGGTCCGGCTTACACACCACCGACCGGACTCATCAGAGATCCGAGCATCATGAAACATTCCGATGGCAAGTACTACATTGTTTACACAACTAACTGGTCTGGCAACACATTCGGCATCGCGTCAAGCCCGGATCGCTTGAATTGGACTTTCGTTCGCAACGTTACTTTATCGTTGCCGGGAGGTATCGGACACACCTGGGCCCCAGAATGGTTTAAAGATTCGGATGGAAGCCTGAATGTTATCGTTTCATTATCTCCCGGCAATTACGCCAACTTTCTTCCTTACAAAATCACTGCGTTAAGCAGCGAGTTGGCGACGACGTCCTTTTCGGCTCCCACGGCTCTTTCTGGGATCGGTCCGAATTATATTGATACCTTCATTGTCAAGATCGGCTCGACTTACCACGCATTCACCAAGAACGAAACGACAAAATACATCGAATACGCCACGGCAACCAACTTGACCGGACCGTATACCTTTAAAAGTACAGACAATTGGGCCGACTGGGGCTCTTGGGTCGAGGGACCTGCCCTTGTTCAGCTGGATAACGGCGCTTGGAGAATCTATTTCGACTCTTATACGGACTCAAAATACTATTATAGCGATTCTTCCGACGGCTTTAACACATGGAGTGCCAAACAGGTGTTGCCGGGACTCTCGGGTACTGTCAGACATATGACCGTTCTTAAGGAAACGGGACAGCCTGGGGATATCAGGAGACTCGAATCTTACAACTTCCAGAATTATTTCGTACGCCATTATGATTTCCAAGCGCGTATTGACCAAAATGTCAGCCCGATCGACGATTCCAGATTTCGGATCGTTCCCGGATTAGCCAGTTCGTCCGGCATCTCGTTCGAGTCTGTGAATTTTCCCGGTTATTATTTAAGGCATAAAAACTATGTCCTTGTTTTGGAGAAACCAGACGGAACATCCACGTTCAATAGCGATGCCACCTTCAAAAGAGTGGCCGGGTTAGCGAGTTCCAGCGGTTGGGTATCTTACCAGTCCTATAACTTCCCCAGCCGGTATATTCGACATTACAGTAATTACTTAAGAATTGACCCCATTTCGACTACGTTAGAAAAAGCGGATGCCACTTTCCGTGAGGTATTACCGTAATCTAGGGCGGTTACGAGAAAACTCATATCGGCATATGCAACGTGTTCATTCTCCGAATGGGGAAATAATCATTCAACGGGACAAGTCGTTTAATTCAGCGTATTTCTCATAATGGGGGCGACATTCGCGATACTGCAAGGTTTTTCATTATTCTGCGGTTATCCTTGCGGCATCGACAGTGAAAATCGAAGGGAGTTCGTAATCATGCCGGGTATTGGAAAGTTGTTCGCAGCTATTACAAATTGTATTATCATCATCTCGCTTGTCTTGTCTACTTTCGTTTTTTATGAGGGTTCAACCGTGCGCGCTGCTTCTTATACCGTTGTTGTCAATCCTGGCGTAGAGCACCAAACCTGGGAAGGCTGGGGGACTACGCTCGCGTGGTGGGCAAACACCGTCGGCGACGCAAGCGATACCATTAAAAACCAATACGCGGACCGCTTGTTCAGTTTGGACAGCGGGCTTGGCTTTAATATCATAAGGTACAATATCGGTGGGGGCGAGAACCCGGCTTATCCGGATCATATGGAATACAGAGCCAGAATACCGGGATTTAAAGCTTCCGCAACATCTGCCTATGATTGGAATCAGGATGCCAAGCAACGATGGTTCCTGACTGCCGCGAAGGCCAGAATCCCGGCCAATGAATTTATTGTCGAAGGCTTTGCCAATTCCCCTCCATGGTGGATGACGAAAAGCGGGAGCGTGACCGGTAATTACAATGCGGATGAGAATTTGAGGGATGACATGTATGACGATTTCGCCGATTACTTAGTCACGGTCGCGCAGCGGGCACGCGATTATTGGGGAATAACGTTTAGGACACTATCCGCATTTAACGAACCAAGCTCGGCGTACTGGTACTTCGGCAATCGGCAGGAAGGAAACCGGATGTACCCGGCCAACCAGGAGAAGATGATCGGTAACCTACATGATCTCCTTGTGCAAAGAGGACTTTCTACCCGCGTTAGCGCGCCGGAGGAAACTAGCATTGATTTGAGCCGCAATACGATCAACAGCTACTCGTCGACAACAAAATCGAAGCTTGTTCAATATAATACGCATTCTTATAGCGGCAGCGATCGGGTAGGTCTCAATACTGCAGCGGGAGGCAAACGCATCTGGAATTCCGAACACGGAGACGGTAATGTTACAGGGGAGACGATGTCAAGGAACATCCTTTGGGATATCAAGTATATGAAAAATCAAGCTTGGGTATATTGGCAAGCGGTGGAAGGACATGGTTCAGGCTGGGGCATGTTGGAGACCAGCCTTGAAGAAGGAGGAAGCCGTTCTTTCAATTTAGTCAAGAAGTACCATACCATGTCACAATGGAGCAAGTTCATCCGTCCTGGGTTTAAAATTATCGATATTAGCGATAATGATTCGATAGCCGCCTACGATAGCGTGGGTAAGCGGCTGATTATCGTCACCGTCAACGATTCAACAAGTTCGAACTCAGTTACTTACGATCTATCGCATTACACAAATGTCGGCACCGTGACCGGGTATCGCACAACGTACAACGGGAGTGAGAATTTAGCTGCTATTTCCGGTTTGACGATGACCAGCAAACGGTTTACCGCAAACCAGCCGGCCAAATCCACTGCAACGTATATTATCTCAAATGTGGACGGATTCGATGGGGGAGTAATCGATACATCGGCTTATTACAAAATTGTTAATCGAAACAGCGGAAAGCTGCTGGATGTCAGTGCCGGATCCATAGCCGACGGCGGGGACATTATCCAATGGTCGGATAACGGAGGGACGAACCAGCAATGGCAATTCGTCAGCATCGGAAGCGGATATTATAAGATAGTGAATCGCAAAAGCAGCAAAGTGATGGATGTTAGCGCCGGATCCATAGCCGACGGCGGTGATATCATCCAATGGGCGGATAACGGAGGGACGAACCAGCAATGGCAGCTCGTTTTATCGGGCGGTTACTATAAACTGGTCAACAGAAAAAGTGGTAAGGTGACTGATGTCAATGCTAGTTCGACTGCAGATGGCGGGGATGTAATCCAGTGGTCGGATAACGGAGGGACGAACCAGCAATGGCAATTGATTAAAGTCAACTAAATTTAAGAGATGACGGGTAAACCGTCGTACACGGTTGACTTCAGATGATGACCTATATATGCAGAGTCACCGATGTCTTTTCGAGTGGATGTGGTACGCCATGCAGTGTATCTAGTCCGAATGATTACGAAAAACAAAGCTTAAACCTGAAAAGAAGATCGTCCTCGGATCGGCCGTATTGGAGGGCCGATTGGCGATCTTCTTTTATATTTTCAATTCCTCGTCATCCGCCATCACTGTTATGAAAGCGTTATTTAAGCTTAATAGAAAGGACGTAAACCGAAAGAGGCTTAAGCTCGATCGTGCTTGATGTCGTACTCTCAAAGTCTGTCATTTGCAGCCTTGCCGGCTCTTCAAACGTATTCAACGCTTCGATCTCCATGTCGCCGAATACTTTACCTTGAACCGATATTATTTGCTCGTCCAATATGCCGATATTGATCGTATGGCTATTCTCATGGTCGCGGTTAATAATATTTAATATGACGGTATGATTCTGTTTGTCATAGCTGGCAGAGGCATCAAGCAACGATACTTTTTCATAGTGGAGAAATGAAGCATGATGGAATTGAAAAGAGTCGGCTATAACGTGATGCATCCCACCGGCTTTACGATCGACCGGCCTAATGGCAGCGGAGATTATCTGTTTATTTTATTCAGAAGCCGTATGGAACTAAGACTGGAGGATCGGCTGCAATACGCAGACAAAAACGATTACATTATTTATCGGAGAGATAGCGGGCATTACTATCGCGACGCGGAAACGCCGATGATTCATGACTGGTTTCACTTTGACGGCGATTCGCTGGATGTATTCTTTGCTCAGCTCCAACTGCCGCTTGGCACCTTGATTCGGGCACATGATCCTTTTTACATTTCCAGAAAGGTGCAGGAGCTGCAAGTGGAGCATATTCAGTCAAGCGCTTATCGCAATGAAATCATTGACGCTACCATGAAGTGCCTTTTTTTGAAGCTAAGCGCCATCGAGAAGAAGATCGGCTTGCATGAACCAAGCAGCAAATACTATATCAAATTCGTTAATCTCCGCAATGAGATTTTTCAATTACCACAGATTTCCTTTCCTATTGATTTACTTGCTGCCAGATTTAATATGAGCAGATCCTATTTCCAACGCATTTATAAAGATCTGTTTAGCATTTCCGTTCATACGGATATGATCAACAACCGTCTGGAATACGCCATGTACCTGCTTGAGAATACGTCGTACAGCGTGTCAGAGGTCGCAGCTTTATGCGGCTACGACAATGACGTCCATTTCATGCGGCAATTCAAAAAAAAAGCAGGCATGACGCCTACGAAGTATCGTTCAGGTTACAGAGGATAAATAATCGCCACGCGGTGTAAAGTAAAAAACTCCTTGGTTTCAGAGCAAAAAACTGCTGAAACCAAGGATGGCTTTGATATGATCCTTCTTCATTGATTGAAATCGTCTATTCCCACAAGAACATTTCCCACTTATGCTTCTCCTTGCAGCTTATATCCTTACGGAGCAGTCTCACCAAAAGTCGCATCGCCGTTAAATACCGCTCCCGATCCACTCTGAGCAAACATCAGGTCATTGGCATGACGAAGGTACCGGCTTGAATCGGTCCACATTTGGTAGGAATACTTGGTAGCATCCGCCAATCCCGGCACACGGCGGAAGTTGGCATTCTTGGTGTCTGAATTGGTCTATACCGTTGCGGCAACTCCGTAGATCCGACTCCTAAAATTAAGTTTACTTCTTTTTCACAAAGGTAAAATGACGTAAAATGACTAAAAACTGATCTAATATCTTAATGAGGAGCATTATCGTTTTAAAAAGAATGGAGATAATGTTCCCATGCCAATGGATACAGCATTTGTGAATAAGGCCATTATTAGAGGGAGCTGCATTTGATCGGAAACCGGCTGGAGAGAGGTAGAGCCGATCCTATGAGGAGCTCCGGCTTCTTCACAGAGAACTTTTCACTCGACTGGAATTTATAGTATGCTAAACGATAAGGGAGGAGAGGCATTTATGACCAAACAACTGATCATTGGCGACGCAACGCATGAACTGACCACTACGCGCCGCATTCTGGAACGCTTGCCCGAGGAGCATATGTCCTGGAAGCCGCACGAGAAATCGATGACGCTCGGCGGGCTGGCCACGCACCTGGTGAATCTGCTTAACTGGCAAATCGCGATTTTTCAGTACCCGGAGTTCGATCTATCGACCGTTCCGCTGCGGCGGGAGCCTTTGGAAAAACGCGCTGACGTTCTGGAGGAATTCGACGCGAACGTCGGCAAGTTTGAAAAGTTGCTCGCCGGATGCGACGAGCAAATGCTCGGCGAGGAATGGACGCTGCGCCACGGCGACCATATCATCCTCCGCAAGCCGCGGGCGATCGCGCTCCGCACCTTCGGATTAAGCCACATGGTCCACCACCGGGCGCAGCTCGGGGTATACTTGCGGCTTCTCGATATTCCGGTGCCGGGTATCTACGGTCCCTCGGCCGACGAGGAAGTCCAATAAACGAAGTTTCTCGATCCTATACCCGCCAAAAAGTCGCAGGGCAACGGCATGACCGCCGCTACTCTGCGGCTGTTTTTATTGGTCGTCGACGGCAAAAGTAATTGTACTCTCAAATTCTCACCCCACAATTATTGTGTAGTTCGGAAGCCCTTGGGAATCTTGACGATTGAGAAGATGTCGCAAATTGTGGAGCGGACGAACTTTGTGTTTATCCGTGTTCCATTTCCAGACAAGACCTGACTTCGCGTGAGACCCGTTACCTAACTCGCGTCTACGAATTGGGAATCGCTTCCTATAACACATTCCATTTTTTACCTATATAATCGTAGTGGGTATGGCCTGGAACGAAATAGCATCAAGACCAAAATGCCCCAAAACACTTGGATAGGAGATGAATGAAGTGGAAGTGGTAATCGGGCAAACCCCCATCGACCTCAACGAGTTGAAGCAGAATCTGTTCACCACGTTGAACCCCGCGAACGGCGTTCTACATCCCGGTCAGTCTCTCGCGTATCGAATTTGCAAACCTGCTTTTCCCGTTCTCCCCAGGTCCGGGCATGCCGGCGAATTCTACTACGGCAGTTCGTACAACTTCCCCTACGAACTGGAGACGTTCCTATCAGTCAAGAAAGCCGGCGCGGAGCTTGCACGGGGTAAGGACTACAATCTCGAGGAAATCAGAACAAGCAATTACACCGATATCGTGCTGACGCCTCTGCTGCGGGTTGAACAACAAGCAGAGCTGACGATTCAAGCGACCGTCCAAGTGATCCTGAACGGCTTCCCCGTCCAACGCACCTTCGACCCCGAGACGATCACCTTGCTGCCCACCGTTTCGGAGACGTTTTTCCAGTCGTTCCTTGCGGAGTCGACTTCAACTGACATGCTGCGCAGCGGGGAGTATTTGCAGGCCAGCCTCTCGACGATTCTGCAGTCACTGCCCGAAGGCGCAACGACTGATTCGTTTCCGATCAAGACGACAATGCCGATTAACGGCAAACCGACCCCGGTAACGATTCATTCCATCCGATGGGAAGCTTACAAAGAAACGATCTCCTCCGCTTCCGCTGCGGCAGCCGCTCCGATCAAGCTGGTCCAAGGCCGGGACTTCGAAGCGCCGGACGGTTTGGACAAACTGACGTCCCGGTTTCTGTTCTTACCGCAGCAAGAGGCTTATCAAGCCTACGCCTCAGCTCAAGTACTGACAGAATGCAACGGCGTTACGCAGACGCTCACGCTTATCACGCCGACCACGACGATTTCGTCCGTCACCTCTGTCCTCACAGATGTTTTAGCTGGCTTCGACTTGATTCCGGACTCCTTCCATACGCTGCAGCCAGGCCAGCCTCTTGAGCTAAAAGTCATCCACAAATTGCTGGATCTGTCCCAGCCATTCGGGAACCTGAACATCGGGGCATTGTCCTATGCGTGGAAGATCACCGGCATCGTCTGGGAGCTCAGTCGCCAAAGCACGTCAAGCGCCGCGGCTGGCCCCGTCCCGCTCGCCCTGGGGAAAGACTTTTTTCTCTCCGACGCAGGCAATCCGTTCGAGCAGAACCTGCTGATACAGCCGTCGATTGTGGACAAACCGGAGCAAGCCGTCCCTGAAGTATACGAGCTGAAAGGAACCGTTTCCTATCTGATCAATGGAGACCCGGGGAGCTCCAACCCTCCCATTAAGCTCCTGATCAAGCAACTGCCTCTCGTGAAGGAGAACATTCTATCCCTGTTCCAGGTGAAATCGAACAAAGCGGGCTCGGCCAGCCTGGGGGAGCCGGTGCTTCTTAAGCTGGTGACACCGTTGGAGAATCTCGTCGAAACCGCGTCTCTGCTCTCCGCGTCGGCGCTGCCTGATCTGAAATGGTTTCCCGTAACAGGCGGTTTGCCGGTCGGCGGGCTCACAATTCCTTTCGAAATCAAGGAGATTGCATGGCACGTGCTGGACGAGAAAGGAGCTCCGCTGAAGGAAGGCAAAGACTTCCGCACACTCGAAGGGCTCAGCAGTCTCCAAACTTCGCTCGTTTTCCTGCCTCCCAAAGAGTGGGCAGGTGGCGCCGCTTCTCTTACGCGCAAGGTACAGGCGAAGGTCACGGCTGCCTTGAACGGAGTGCAGCTTTCGCTGGACGATCTCGCCTTGACGTTCTCGAATCTGAACTTGCAGCCTTTCCAAGACAAGATTCTCGGATTGATCGAGCAATCTCTGCAAGTAACGCGAAATGGGGATACGTTAGGGCCCGGAACCCCGCTGATCGCCGAATTGGCATCCAATTTGGCCAAGCCAGTCGCGCGGTACCCGGCGGGCTTTCAAAGCACGGCGCTCGCCGCCACTGATCGTGTTCTAACAGGTACGCTGCCGTTCGCGGATGATCGCTTACCGTTCGAGATTCCGCTCGGATTCTCGGTTAAGCTGGAATGGAAGCTGTACAAGAAAGGGGCGGACGGACAGTTCGTAGCGCTCAGCGGCAAAGAGTTCCAGCTTCGTTCGGGCGCCGACAACACGAGCGATAATCCGTGGAAGGATTCCCGGCTCGACGTTCTGCTGGTGCCGCAGGTCAAAGGCTTCCATCAGCTGACGGAGATCGAGTTCCGCTACTTGGAGGCCGCCTTGGAAATCAGCATTCCGACGCTAGACCCGATTCAGCTCAGCTTGCCGAAGATTCCGATCGCGCAAATTCCGATCGCCGTGCCTGAACTGCTGCTGGTGACCGAGCATCGGCTTGACGACCTGGACCAAGCGGGCGACCGTCTCATCGTCCTGCCGCAATCAACGTTCACCCGTCTCACGAATTGGGACGCGCTTAAACCGGTCTTGGAAACGGTGAACACCCAGGTCGAAGCCGTATACGGCATGCTCGACGGTGTTACGGACATGGCGGATTTCGCGCTGATGCTGCTCGGCTTGAAGGATGCGCTCGGCCACGTGCTTCAACCGATCGGCAAGAACAAATTATGGGTGGCTGAGGCGGTCGGCGATCGCATCGCGGATTTGGGCCAGCTGCCCAAAACCGACAACAATCTGCCGGACGACAGCGAATGGGACGATGAGATCTCGGGCATCGTGGCCATCATGCCCTCAAACCGGAAAATAAGGTTCTATCGGGATAAAGATTACAAAGGCGATAAGATGGACGTCATTCCCTCCCAAGCGACGAATAACGAACTGCCCTTCGGAAATATTGTCTGTATCTTGAACAACCTCAATATTCCAGACGAAATTGGCCTGAAAGTGTGGCCGGAAGGTACTCTGGACGGGAATGTGGATAATGACGATATTGATTCTCTGAAGTTTCTGGATCTATCGGTTAAATAGCATGATTTAATGAGGAAGCCGACCTGTCAGGGTCGGCTTTTGTCGCTGGAGAGCATCTCAAAAATTTGACATTAATTAGATATCGTACTATTATGTAAACATGACAAAGGGAAATGCAGCTTCGCTAATCAGTCGTATCAGAGATGCCGCCAATAAGTTTATTATTTCCGAACTTGAAAAGCATGGTATAAAAGGAATTGTTCCTTCTCACGGAGACATTTTGACTTACCTGTATAAACACGATCATGTGACCATGAAGGAACTGGCTGAATACATCCACAGAACGAAACCTACAGTAACTGTACTTGTGAACAAACTGGTTGACTGCGGTTATGTTATCCGGGAAAAGGATGCCAGCGACAACAGAATAACCTATATTAAGCTCACACAAAAAGGAATTGATTTACAACCTCTCTTCAAAGAGATATCATTTCGCATAAGAGAAATTATGTATGGCGGGTTCTCTGAGGAAGAAGGTAAACAGCTTGAATACCTTCTTGAGAACCTGTTGCTAAGATTTTAGTGCTCTTCTATATTTCAGGGGAGCACTGCCGCGTAAAATCGCGGTTTTTTTATTTTATGAGATAAGTTTAGGCAGTATGGTAATGTTGATTCGTAGAGAATTTAACATAAAATGGAGGACTTCAAAATGACTGTTGGTGTGAAAGACATTGTGGTAGGCATTCCAGTTACTAAATCGGGGAATTTTGAAGAATACGAAAAGGCAATCGATTGGTATGTTAATGTGCTGGGATTTAATTTGATATGGAAGATGGGAATTGCAAGCCTTAAGCTGGAAAACGGACAAGAAATCTTACTTTTCGGAGAAGAAGAAGAGGATGAAAACAGCATTTGGTATACAGGTAACATTAAACTGAATCCACATTATTCAATACAATTTACAACTGAAACCATCGAGCAGCTGCGCTCTGATTTAATTCGCAGCGGTGTCACTGTGGGAGAGATTACTCTCGGCGGTGGAGGCGACAAGGTTATGATGTTTTTTGACCCGTACGGAAATCGTTTCTGGGCAATTGAAGAGCAAAAATGAGGTCCACCAGAAAGGCCTGATGTCCTCATAATAGGAACGGGCAGCATAACGCAACCACGAAACATGATGTATCATTTCATATTCTTACAAGCTGCGTTCTTTCGTACTGCAACAGCAGTCGAATTCTGCGAGCCGTCTTGGTAGCGATCGTGATGTCTCACCCGTTCAAGAGGGCTCGATTCATTGCGTCCCATCGGCGTTAAATCTAGGTAGTTATAGGTATTGATGAGTATATCGAAGCCACGAGTGTAAGCAGAATAGGTATGATAGAGGTTGCTGCCATCACGCAAAAAGACACTTACACCGGTTGCTCCCCCTTTACGAACTCAGTTTGTCCCTTTTTCTCAAGTTCATCTTTATTTAGGTAATTCTACATACGCATACTTGAATTTACTGACCGAATTAACCTAGTTCCATAAAAACCAATGAAAATGAGCCGATCAACGAAGGAAGATATTATAGAAAACAAATGCCTTCTGGAACGACGATGGGGATATGCGAAATGTGCTAAAATGTAACTAATGTAGACATCTCTCATGAACAAAGGAGCACTTACTGCCGACACCGTCATTTGGGGACGAGGGACTTATCAATTAATGCACGGTTATTGGCCATCTGTGCCTTCGAACCCATCAGCTTCGCAGTATGAACGGAATCATGCCGAGTGGATCGATAAGACAGCCAAAATCGTTTTTTCCACGACGCTGGACAAAGTCGAATGGAACAATTCCAGACTGGTGAAAGAAGATGTCGAGGAAGAGATCAAGAACCTCAAACAGCAGCCAGGCAAGGATATGGTCATCCTCGGCAGTCCTAGGATTGCACACCACCTTATGCAGCTTGATTTAATCGATGAGTATAAAATTACGGTTTCTCCCGTCCTGATCGGCAGCGGGTTGCCGTTATTCCAAGGTCTCAAGGAGAAGGTCAATCTTAAACTTATCGAAAACAAGACCTTTGATTCTGGAGCCATAGGTCTCGTTTACCAGTCGGTTAGATGACCGTTGTCTCCTAAAATAGATTACGCTAAACATTCCTGTTAGTCCTAAGAAATGGACTTTGTCAAAAAAGGAGCGCCTCGGTATGATGGGTTTGTCCAAGGGTTCGAAACCCAACACCATCAAGGAGGCGCTCTTACTATGAAGTTTAAGCAATCGGACGGGCAAAATCAACGTATTGAACGAATTACCACCTCTCATCTTGTTGTGGGAATTGACATGGCAAAGGAAACCCATGTTGCACAAGCCACGAACTTCCGCGGAATAGTCCTATCTAATCGGCATCTTTCGTTTAAGAACACACATGAAGGATTTGAAAAATTACAACGGTGGCTGGATGCCTTACAGCAGAAACACAGATTAAAAAGTCTTATCATCGGGATGGAACCGACAGGACACTATTGGACAAACTTGGCCAACTGGCTTGTTGGGAAAGGTGTAAATGTTGTTTTGGTGAATCCAGCAACGACGAAACGAAACAAGGAAAACCGCGACAACTGTCCCTCCCAGAGCGATCCGAAGGACGCACTTGTAATCGCAGATGTTGTTAGCCGGGGCTATTACTATGATTACACTCGCCAAGCGCTCCACTTTCAAAGGTTACGTACCATTATGAGCGATCGAGAATTCTGGGTTACGAATAGTGTTCGATTGCAGAATCGTATTGTTCGGTGGCTGGATATTCGTTTCCCTGAGTATGCTTCCGTTTTTAAGGATTGGACATGCCCTCGATCAATGGCGACCCTAAAAGAGTTTCCGTCTCCGTCTGATCTAAGTGGCCAATCAACGGAAGGGGTTATTACAGCTTGGAGAAAATATATGAAGCGAGCTGGTGGTTCCACGGGCATACAGAAAGCCGCCGAATTAATCTCCACAGCCAGGCAGAGTGTGGGAGATACGACTGCGCTAAGGGAGGCTAAGCACGATTTACAACGGTTGTTAGAGGAGTATCAGCGCATTGTCAATATCTTGGAACAGATCGAAAAAGAACTTGTAACTTTGCTAGGTGAGATACCTCTAGTCAGCCAACTTCGCTCGGTAAAAGGTCTCGGAACGATTTACATTGCAGCAATTCTATCTGGCGCAGGTGACTTGAAACAATACGCCCACGGGCGTCAGTTACTGAGGAAAGCCGGCTTAAACTTAGCCGAAAGCATGTCAGGAAAACGCAAGGGAGAGATCGTGATCTCCAAACGAGGAGATGCCAAACTGCGAAAATATATGTATCTCGCTACGCTTACACTGGTAGGAACCAACCCAGTCTTTCGGCAGTTGCATGAAAATAATGTTCAGGTCAAGCATATGAGCAAGCAACAATCGGTGTTTAAGCTGCTTGGGAAACTGGCTCGAATCCTAATCGGTATGGTTCAAAGCGGAGAGAAATTCACTCCTGAAAAAACAGTCCACTCGTACGCTCAAGCAGCATAAAACGTGATAGAAACCACGTAAATTGACTCATTCGCAGGATTTCGACTAAAGAAAGCACGGAGGACCGAGTACGTCTCCGATAAGGGCGCAGACCCATCAGCTAAACGCTATCGGTCTCCACACCTTGGATAGGTGTAACGAAGGAATGTAAGGGCACCCGTCGAGCCGTGGGATGGTAAACCTTCAGGGATTTGTGGAGTATGCGTGCAGTAGAAAAGGCCTTTGGGGAAATGTTCCAGACGTTTCTTCTATTTCCGCATGCCCTAATCCTAGACGGAAAAGTACATGTGGCTTACATTCCCCCCAACCGTTACAATACAAGGTGATGAAATCCTGCGAAGGAGTGAGCATACGTGAGATAAACCTTTAAAACCGAGGGACGGGAGACGATAGTTCAGCTCGGAAAGGGTTGCCACGCGGTAGCCCCTTCGCTCAGTATTTCTACCCCATTTATACTCCACTTACCGTCAGAATTACGAAGAATACAATTGCTAAAATAGGTTGCGCGGCTAGAAAGCCAATGGTAGGTTTGCTAATATCCTTTATTTTGAATATGAATCTTTGCATTGCAACGAACATTAACGTTCCACCAACCGCCAATCCCATTAGTATTAAAAGCAATGCAGCACCTGGACCAGGGATTTGCTGACCGAAATTTCTTAGAAATGTGAATGATATATCAAAAATAACTAAAGTGCCAAAATAGAACGTGAGCATGCCGGAAACAAAACGGCTGACTGGGACATTCTGCTTGGTGAATTTTAATAAACAGAAAATAAGTGCGGCAGTAGCGACTGCGTAGAAAATAAATAGTAAATTGAATATTGCAATATCCTTGCTCCCTGAAGTGTAAAGTTCAATCAAACTCATTTTAATTACCTCCTTCTATTATTATTGATTATAATTTCATATTGAACGATTTCATATAATTCCCTTTGTGGTAAATATACCCACGTATTTATTGCGATAACGGGGGACGATACTTTATTTAGGATAAAGATTAAATTAGGGAGGTGTATCAATGCCATTTATTTTTGCTTATTTAACACCAATTGTTTCCATTATCTTTTTTGTTAATTGTGTTGCTCTTGCTAAGAAAATAAAAAATGGGGGTGAAAGTACAGCTAATAATACAGGTTGGGGTGCTGTAATGTTTGGCTTTATTATTTTTTCAATTATTTGGAGTAGTTTTGTATATCAATAACAAGAACAGTAAACTGAGTTGCTTGCTGAATTAACGGAAAACGAATGTGGAATAAAGCGTTGCATTGGCGGTCTGCTTTTTCGTCGCGGAATAGGCACAATTTTAATGGATAATTCAGAAGAAGTCATTCAGGAAAGATCAGAAATTTCGGGACTGCATACGGAGGTTCCGTTACTGAGCAAGTAACAAGATTTTAAAAAAACTGGTGTGTTAATTCGGTTAACTAAAAGCTCTCATGCCGCTTCGTGATACAGAAGCGGAGTGAGGGCTTTATATGTTGCATCAACAAACGCATCTACACCGCGAAATTGGCACCGGAAACACGATCGCCAAGCCGTATATTTGATTGTGGAAACGTTTCAAAAAAACTATTGAAACGTTTCCAATGTGGTGTTATGATGGAACCAACTAAAGAAGATATAGGCGGAGGTCAACATGTCCAGCATTAAAGATGTGGCTAACTTGGCTGGAGTGGCGGTTGGAACCGTTTCGCGAGTGATCAATAATTCCGGCGCAGTCAAACCGGAAACTCTGCGGAAGGTCAAGGCAGCCATTACGCAGCTCAATTATATCCCGAATGAAGTGGCGCGAAACTTTAAGATGCAGAAATCGAAGATGGTGGCGCTGCTGCTTCCAACCATTTGGCATCCGTTTTTTTCCGAACTGGCGTATTACATTGAGGACGAGCTGGACCGCGAAGGCTTCAAGCTGATACTCTGCAACAGCGGCGGCAAGCCGGAGAAAGAGCTTTATTATTTGGATATGCTGCAGCAGAACAAAGTTGCAGGAATTGTCGGAATTACTTACAACGATATCGATAAAAATGTGAGCACGGATATTCCAATCGTCAGCATCGACCGCCACTTCGACAAGAAAATAACTTGCGTCACTTCGGACAACTTTGAAGGCGGACGGCTCGCGCTCAGAGAACTCGTGAAGGCGGGCGTACGAAAACCGGCATTCATTGGCAGCCTGACCGAGGTTCCCAGCGAAACGATGAACCGTAAAGAAGGCTTTATACACGAGGCGGAAGCCCTTGGACTTGATTTCGTCGTTTACGAGAAGCCGGATCCGGTGACGGACGAAGAGCAATTTTACAGCGAATTTATACGCGAGCACGGCGATGTCGACGGTGTCTTCGCCATCACGGACATGTTTGCCGCCAATTACATCGAGCGGGCGGGCAAGGAAGGCATTCGCGTTCCACAGGACGTGAAAGTGATTGGGTACGACGGCATACAGGATCATCAATTATTTCATCCGGTATTATCAACCATCCGGCAGCCGGTGGAGGAAATGGCCAGAACTACGATTAGGCTGCTGTTCAAGAAGATCGAGGGAGAAACATTAGACCGCGAAACGTACCGAATACCGGTTGTTTTCAGGCCGGGAGAAACAACTTAATTTTTTTACCCCAAATTGGAAACGTTTCAAGTAGAGTGGAAACGTTTCAAAAAATGAGGAGATGGCGCATGAACGTGATAACGAGAGATACCGTTGCCAGTCGGCAGAAGCGGGCAGTTAAGAGCAGAACTTGGGTTCAAATCAAACGCAATTACGAGCTGTACCTGTTTCTTCTGCCGGTCGTCATCTTGTATCTGATTTTCAAATATTACCCTATGTATGGCGTCCAAATTGCCTTCAAGGATTTCTCGGCCAGCAAGGGCATCTGGGGCAGCGAATGGGTCGGGATCAGTTATTTTGTCCAGTTTTTCGAATCCTATAATTTCTGGCCTATTATCAAAAATACGTTATTGCTGAGCGTCCAGTCGCTCGTGTTCGGCTTCCCGATTCCGATTATCGTGGCGCTCATGCTGAACCAGTTGCTGGCGAAACGGTACAAGAAGTTCGTGCAGACCGTGATCTATGCGCCCCACTTCATTTCGACGGTCGTATTGGTCGGCATGCTTAATGTATTCCTTTCACCGAACAGCGGACTTGTTAACCATCTCATCACCTTCTTCGGAGGCAAGCCGATTCTGTTCATGGCCGATGCCGAATGGTTCCGCCCACTCTATATTTTGTCCGGGATTTGGCAGGAGACGGGATTTGCGACGATCATCTATTTGGCTGCTTTGGCCGGCGTGAGTCCGGAGCTTCACGAAGCGGCCATTATGGATGGCGCAACCAAATGGAAGCGCGTACTTCACGTTGACATCCCCGGCATAGCGCCGACCATCATTATTTTACTCGTTCTTGCGATGGGCAATATTATGAGCGTCGGATTCGAAAAAGCGTTCCTGATGCAGAGCGACCTCAACTATGACACATCTAATATTTTACCGACTTACGTCTATCAAATGGGTATCGAGAAGGCGCAATATAGTTATTCTGCGGCAATCGGTTTATTTAATTCAGTCCTCAATATCATTCTGCTTGTAGCTGTGAACCGAATTGCCAGGAAATTAACAGAAACCAGTTTGTGGTAAGGGAAGGGGAGCCTCATGACAACGACTGTGCTTAAACGCAATGGCAAGGGTGATTTATTGTTCGATTGCTTGAATGTGGTATTTCTCACGATCGGCATGCTGCTGATTCTATATCCTTTGTACTTTGTACTGATCGCTTCCGTCAGTGATCCGAACGCGATATATGCCGGCGATGTGTGGCTGTTTCCGAAAGGCTTCACTATGGATGGTTACCAGCGAATCTTTAACGATTCTTCAATATGGCTCGGTTATGCGAATTCTTTGCTTTATGCCGTCGTGGGAACGGTAATAGGTGTGGCCTTGACGCTCTTTGCAGCCTACCCGTTGTCGCGTAAAGATTTTGTCGGCAGAAACGTGTTTATGTGGTTCTTTCTTCTGACGACCTTCTTCAGCGGCGGGTTGATTCCGACTTATTTACTCGTCAAGGACCTTGGCATGATCAACACGATTTGGGCGCTTGTCCTTCCGGGAGCTGCCGGTGTGTTCAATATCATCATCGTTCGTACATTCTTCCAAAGTACAATACCCGATGAAATGAGGGAAGCCGCCTTCATCGACGGATGCTCGAATACGAAGTTTTTTCTGCAGATGGTCATTCCGTTGTCCAAGCCGATTATCGCGGTCATGGTTCTGTTCCATATGGTGGGCTTCTGGAACAGCTTCTTCGATGCCCTGATTTATTTGAACGATCAAGCGAAATACCCGCTTCAGCTCATTCTTCGCAACATTCTCGTGCAGAATCAGGTTAACTCCAGCATGATGATTGACGTCGAGTCTTACGCTGCCAAAATGCGGGTTTCCGAGCTGATCAAATACGGCGTCATTATCGTGGCAAGTCTGCCGCTTCTGATCATGTATCCGTTCCTGCAAAGATATTTCGTAAAAGGTGTCATGATAGGCTCAATCAAAGGGTAACACCGCCGATACAGGCGCCTTCGATGCGGTAATTCCCCGGGCAAGGCCTCTCGGGTGAATTATAGATGAAACAGCGTGGTTTAACAAAAAGAGGAGGGTACACAAAGATGAAAAAAGGATTATCCGCAGCACTCTGTTTGGTCGTGGCGACCAGCGTACTTTTGGCGGGCTGCACGAAGTCGGAGAATAGCGGCAGCGGATCGGCAAACGCCGGCGCGGCCGGGAATACAATCGCGGTCAGCAAGGATGGCCTGCCAATAGTCAAAGACAAAATCACACTCAAGATGGTCGCGCCAAAAGCGGCGCTGGCCCCAAATTACGGCGAGATGGAAATTTTCAAACGTCTCGAAAAGTCGACCAACGTCCATGTTGAATGGGATAACATTCCGGATACCGATTATGCGGAGAAGAAAAGCTTGCTCCTCGCGAGCGGCGACTTGCCTGACGCCTTCTATGGCGCCGGTTTCACCGACTATGAACTGATCTCCTACGGCAAAGACGGCACGATTATACCGCTCGAGAAGCTGATAGCCGATTATGCGCCGAACCTGAACAAGCTTCTCGAAAAAAGACCGGACATTAAGGCTGCGATTACCGCTCCGGATGGCCACATTTACGGTCTGCCTACCTGGGAAGAGAATGAACTCGGCACAAATCCTTTCTTCCATGTAATCAATAAATCGTGGCTCGATAAGCTTGGTTTGAAGATGCCGGTCACCTTGGACGATTACACAAAGGACTTGCTTGCCTTTAAGAATGATGACCCGAACGGCAACGGCAAACAAGACGAAATCCCGCTCAGCTTTATGCATATGAACTGGACAGCGGATATTAGCGGTCTCTTCGGCGCGTTCGGCATGCCGGATAATTTGGATCACCGTATCGTCAGGGACGGAAAAGTGATTTTCACGGCCGTTCAACCGCAGTACAAAGAAGCATTGACATATTTTAATGAGAAATGGTATAAGCAGGGACTTATTGATCCGGAATCATTCACGCAACAAGCGCCGCAATATTTGGCCAAGGGCAAAACGCCGGAAGAAACGCTGGGCTCATACGTCTGGTGGGAAATCGAAGAAGTCGTTGGTACGGATCGCGCGAAGGATTATGCGCTTGTACCGCCGCTTGTCGGTCCGACAGGCATTAAAGACATTGGTCGGGGCAACGGCGGCGGCCCTGGCAGGGGGGCGTTTGTCATCACGAAGGAGGACAAATATCCGGAAGTCACGATGCGCTGGATCGACCAGCAATACGAGCCTTACATGGCTGCGCAAATTCATTGGGGCCCGATCGGCATTATCTATAAGAAGGATGCAAACGGCAAGCTTGTGAATCTGCCGCTTCCCGCAGGCAAATCGATGGGCGAATACCGTCAGACGGTCGCTCCTAACGGCGCAGGCGTCATCACGAAAGAAGACTATCAAACGATAGTGGATATGGAGCCGCGCGCGCAGCAGCGCAAGAAGGATCTGGAGAAGTACTATGAGCCGTTCATGGAAAAAGAGAATTATCCGGGCATCTTCTTCGATCCGGAAGAACTCGACACGATCAACAAAATCGAACCCGATTTGATCAAATTCGTGAATACGCAAAGAGCGAAATTCATCGTGGACGGCGTTACCGATAAGTCATGGGATGCCTATGTGAAGCAGGTAAAAGAGATGGGTCTCGACCAATTGATGGACATCTATCAAAAGGGATTGGATCGTTACAATCAGCAGCTGAATAAGTAAGGTATGAACAGGGCCGGGACGGAGCGAGGATTCCGTTCCGGCGTTCGTTAGTCCTGATTGAGAGAGATGTGCAAAGAGGATAGGATGAGAAGGGAGCGTACTGAAGCGTGACGAAATCGAAGTTTGACGAGAAATTCCGGCCCCAGTTCCATTTCACGCCTGAGGCTCACTGGTTGAACGATCCTAATGGGATGGTGTTTTACGAAGGCGAGTATCACCTGTTTTATCAACATTACCCTGAAGGAACCACATGGGGTCCGATGCATTGGGGGCATGCCGTAAGCCGGGATATGGTCCATTGGGAGCATCTTGAGGTGGCGCTCGCACCTGACGGCAACGGTTTTATTTTCTCCGGGTGCGTGGTCGTCGATTGGACGGACAGCTCAGGATTGTTTAACGGGGGGACAGGCTTGGTTGCCGTCTTTACGCAGCATGATACAGATCCGGATAACGGCCAGCCGAGACAGCGCCAGAGCATCGCATATAGTTTGGATAAAGGACGTTCCTGGATCAAGTATCCGGGGAACCCGGTACTGACGGAACAAATCGCCGATTTCCGCGACCCTAAAGTATTCCGGCATGAAGAAACGGCAAGCTGGGTAATGGTCCTGGCCGCTGGCGATCACGTTCGCTTGTACCGATCCACCGATCTTATCTCTTGGTCCTTTGCCAGCATTTTTGGCGCAGAAGAGGGGTCCCATGACGGGGTCTGGGAATGTCCGGATTTATTCGAGCTTTCCGTCGAGGGATATTTATCGAAGAAATGGGTGCTGATCGTGAGCATTGGCGACGACCCCGATTATCCGGAGGGCTCGAGAACGCAATATTTTGTCGGTTCATTCAACGGCTATTCGTTTGTCAACGATAACGTGCCGGATTGTGTGCTCTGGCTTGACCATGGCCGCGACAATTATGCCGGGGTGACCTTCTCCGACGTCCCGGCTGAAGACGGCAGACGCTTGTTGATCGGATGGATGAGCAACTGGAAATACGCGAACCAAACGCCCACCGAGAACTGGAGAGGGGCGATGACCATACCACGCGTATTGTCGCTGCGCAATGAGGCTGAGGGAATCCGTCTCGTTCAGCGCCCGGCCCTGGAATTGCAGAGGCTGCGTTCAGGAAAACGCCATTGGAACAATATACTTATCGCGGCAGAGCATTCTCATGCGATTGAGATCACGGATAACAGAGCGGAAGTCGTTGCTCTATTCGAACCCGGCGACGCCGATCAAGTCTGTATTAAGCTGGGGACTGCGGGGCATGGGCAAACGATCATAGGTTACGATGCGGGGAATCAAACCTTATTTATTGACCGCTCCGCCTCAGGCATCATCGACTTTCATCCGCAGTTTGCTTGCAGGCACGAGATGAAGCTGCAGCCGGATAAGGGGCTTATTCGCCTTCATCTGTTCATTGATTGCTCCTCGGTAGAGGTGTTCGCTGGCGACGGGAACGGCGTCATGACGGATCTTATATTCCCCGATGCCGGATGCGGTACGGTGGAGCTGTTTGCCGCAAACGGTCATGCGAAGCTTGTTTCGCTTGAGGTTTTCAATTTACACTCCATTTACGAAGGAATGGGGCAAATGGCCGCCACTAACGGAACGATTGGCTGACCGCACACATGACGAGAAGCAATCATGCAGCAGTCTTACTCACGTAAAGGTGATTTGCTGGATATTATGCCGTGACAAAGTGTATGTAAACTTCTTTCTTGTTGTTGAATACTACAGTTAATGTAACCCCCGGTCCGCCCAATTAAGGCGGATCGGTTTATTATTGGATTGTGGAGGAGAATGAAACATGCATATCGGTGCAATCGAAGCAGGAGGCACTAAATTTATTTGCGGCATCGGAAATGAGCAAGGGATCATCGAGGACCGCGTAAGTTTTCCGACTGAAAATCCAGAACTTACAATGTCGAAAGTCATCGCTTATTTCAAGGACAAGCAAGTGGAAGCTATCGGCATCGGCTCATTTGGCCCACTTAACATAGACCCTTTTAGTCCTTATTATGGCTGGATTACGACGACTCCCAAGCCTGGATGGACTAATTTTCCGTTTTTGGATACGCTGAAGTCCGAATTTGACGTGCCGTTCGAATGGGACACCGATGTTAACGCGGCTGCATACGGGGAAGCGACTTGGGGAGCTGCACGGGGACTGGACAGCTGCGTGTATTATACAGTGGGAACCGGCATCGGCGTCGGCGTCTATTCAGAAGGAAGACTCGTTCACGGTCTTGTTCATCCGGAAGGCGGACATGTGCTTACAAGACGCCACCCGGAAGACGAATACGCCGGGAAATGCCCTTATCACAGCGATTGTCTTGAAGGCATGGCTGCAGGTCCGGCCTTGGAGGAGAGATGGGGTAAGAAGGGCAGCGAAATTCCCGCATATCATCCAGCCTGGGAAATTGAAGCGTTCTATATCGGCCAAGCCGTAAGCAGCGTGATCCTGTTGCTGTCGCCGAAGAAAGTTATTTTGGGCGGAGGCGTCATGCACCAAGAGCAATTATTCCCATCAATCCGTAAGGAAGTGCTGAAAAACCTCAACGGTTATGTCCAGGCAGACGAAATTCTAGCTAATATCGAAACTTACATCGTTCCTCCCGGACTAGGCGAAAATGCGGGCTTGGCTGGGGCGCTGGCGCTTGGAATAAAGGCGCTTCAAAACAGGCCATGATCGCGAGTTTCCCTATAAGGTCCTGAATGTCGACGGAGACGGAACCGCGGAAGGTGCTTATGTGGATATACCGTTGAACTGCGGTTCCGGCATGAGACCTACAAAACGATGGAGAGAACTGCTCGATCTGCGCCTGCACGAAGCAATCACGGTGCTCGGACAAACGCAAGCACCAACGCTGATGCGGCCACCGAACTCGGCCGGCGGTGCGCCGAACTGGTCGATTAGTGGGCCGCATCCGGCCGGGCCCAGACACTGGATGTCGGCTGGCTGGCCTTCAGCTCATTTGGAAGGATTGGAAGAGTTGAAGAAGGCGGACACGAAGACCTTTGAATTGTCGGCCGTCTGCGATCTAAATGAAGATAGAGCAAGGCTCTTTGCTGCAAATGCTGAAGCACGGTTAGGTAAACGACCGGCGGTGTATACAGATTACAGGAAAATGATCGCAGAAGAAAAATTGGATGCGGTCTCGGTCTTATTGAATCACGATTTGCATCACATCGTGGCGGAGGATTGTTTTGCCGCCGGTATTCATGTACAAATGCAAATGCCGCTAGCCATATCTCCGTTCTTTGCACGAGAAATGATAGCAGATGCCAAAAAGTACGACAGGGTGTTAACCGTTTCGGAACCGAGCGTTTTGGGGGCTGAGAATGTGGCTGTCTGCAGAGCGGTTAAAAACGGAATTATCGGTTCCGTAAATATGCTGATGGACTATGCGACGGTCACCTTAAACCGGACTTTTTTTGCAGGTACCGCTTGGCGGCATTTCAAAGGAAAGGCCGGCGCAGGCTGGATTAACGATCACGGCGTGCACCGCACCCATATGTTTACGGAAGTGAACGGCCCTATCCCCGAAGTACCGGCACATCCGTTTGCCCATTCATATGTGGAATTGTGGGAAGCAATAGCGGACCGGAAAGCGCCAATTTCCAGCAGCGAACGGGGTCTTGAAGCGTTAAGCATTGTTTTTGCCGCGCTAGAATCGGCGTTGACAGGCCACCCGGTTAAGGTTAAGGAAGTTATGAATGGAGAAAGACATGCTTACGAAGATACGGTAATCGAAGAAATGAAACTTCGATAATAATAGGTCTGTATTATCGTAAACTTGGTAAGACGGGAGTTGAAGTTTCAGTAATTGGTTTCGGCGGCGGTCGTTTGGCGGCAATGATGGGTCCGATTGAGGGCAACCAGAACATCACAGCCATGAGCCGTGCATTGTAACTGGAGTAGGAAGATAATAAAATAGATGGATTAAAAGCCGCGCGAAAGCGGCTTTTTCGTTTAGCCTTGCTCAAAATCAAATGATGGCGCTTCAGAGATGCCCGAAATATTAGAAGGCGATTATTGCATAATGATCGATACTAATTTAAGCTGTGAGTATTCATCCGTACATGCCGAAACCGTACATCTAGGAGGTTTATATGGATGTCCAATCGTTACATAGTAGGTATGCGACATAAATTACTTACGGCTGGCGAAGGCCGGTCGGCAGTCAATCTAACGACCAGGTGCACCACAGATTGTTGCTCCAAACAGTCATGTGTGCGGCTTGACGTTCATAAAAAGAACATCTTTGATTGCACCATCACACCTGCAACTGCTACGCTGCTGGCATTATCGGTGCATTTGCAGCCGGATTTGCAGTTTCCCAAACCAAGTATAAGAAGAACCAAAAAGGTGGGGCTGATGTCTTTCGAGACCATTTGTCGTTTCTTTATTGATATGTGGTTAAATATCGCGTAACCTCATTCGTAAAGAAATACATATAGAGAGGTGAGATCCTGTGCACCGGGAAATTGGCCTATTCAATTCAGGAGCTACGAACTTAGAATATTCGGTTATCGGAAAGGGAGTCCCTATATTGCTGTTCCATGGCGGCCATTCGAGCTGTCATGAGGAGTTCGGTTATCAGAGATTGTTAACTTCAGGATATTCCATTATTACACCTTCCCGCGCAGGATACGGCCAAACCTCCCCGATTACGGATTTGGGAGTATCCTGCCACATTTATAGATCATTATTGGATCATCTTACCATCGAGAAAGTCCATGTAATCGCAGTTTCAGCGGGAGGGCCAACCGGAATCGCATTTTCATCCATGTTTCCCGATCGGGTTGTCAGTTTCACGCTTCAGTGTGCAGTTACAAAACCGTGGCATGCACCTGAGGATAAGGAATACAAACTGGCGAAGCGTATTTTCAAGCCCGAAACCGAAAAAAGAACATGGAAGATACTTGCGGCCATGAACAACCTTATGCCAAAGCTAACCTTCAGAATGATGGCGTCTTCTTTCTCTAAGCTCCCTTATTCGGAAGTTCGGAAACGGCTTGACTACCATTCCACTGAAGCATTTCGTAAAATGAATAATCGACAACGCTCGTATTCGGGTTTCTTGATTGACTTGGAACAAACTCAACGTGACTATTCTAAGGAACTGGCGGCCATTCAAACGCCAACGTTAATCATGCATAGCCAAAACGATAGCGCAGTACCCCTGAGCCATTTGGAAAACGCAAAAGCGCTCATTCCCCTATCAGAAGTATTTATACTTGATTCGTGGGGCCACCTCATTTGGATTGGAAAGCACGCAGCAGAGTACGATAATGCGCTTATTTCTTTCTTATCGCGACAACAGAATAACATGACTCTTTCAACTAACGAAGAACGATAAAAGTGGAAGGCGGTCATATAATGGCAGCAGAGGGTGACACCATTATTTTTAGGGTTCAGGTATTCCAGTTCTATTATTTGCTATATAGTTTACTATGCTACTCATTAAAGGATGGACTCCAACTAGCGGAGGACAACATGTTGCGGTTTTCGTTGGACTGTTAGTATCTATACTACTCTCAGCCGCACTGATTCAAAGTGTAAGACACACACGGTTGGGCGAATGAAAAGATTTTGAAAGCGACTCAGACAGATAAGAAGTATGATTATCGAATCGATTTAATCAATTTATTTCAAAGGAACAGTCATGCACGGCTCTACCTAAAAGCAGGAACATCGAGTAGAGTTAATTAAATTTCGTTCGTTAAATATCATCAACCCACTATGCGACTAACCCTCGTGTTGTGGTTTTTCTTTATACGACGTATTTTTCATCCCAAACACCTTACCTTCGAGTTCTTGTCTTTTATGACATCAAGCTCTCATTAATTTCGGCCAGTGTTGTCATCACGCTATGGTAGCTATCGATTTATAACATGCATATCTGAATTACATCAAAGAGAGGTGTCAATGAGCATGCAATTGGTCATATCAGCAGTCGTTGTCGCAATTATTACGCAGATCCCTATCTTACATAGATATACCAAGCTCTTAAACACTTTCATACATGAGGTTGGGCATGCTTTGTTCTCCATCATTTCATTCGGAGGAGTTCGGAAAATCAAACTAAATGCAGATACATCTGGATATGCAGAGGTAGTGAGCACCTGGTGGGGAGGCAGGGTAATCACGACATTTGCCGGCTATCCATTTGCCTCGTTATTTCCCTCTTTTATGCTGTATCTCCTGTATAGAGGATATGGGGAAGTCGTTCTGTGGATTCTCACAGTGATGATTTGTCTTTGTGCGTTACTTTGGCTCCGGGATCTATTAAGTCTCGCCTGGGCAGTCCCTTTGATCGCAGGGTTCATTCTGGCAATGAAATTTGATGTGAATTTAGAATGGCTGCTTTATATTTTAATGACCATCATCCTTGTTGACTCTGTAAGCAGCTCAATAATAATTGCTCGCCTCAGCTTCTGCAACTACCGATCTGCAGGAGACGCAACCCATCTATTCGAATTAACAATGATTCCACCACAGTTTTGGGGAGCCGTATTCGTACTTATATCAATAGCCACGGTTGGTTATACGGCGCTCGTTATAGCCGGGCTAGTTCCTGATTATTACTCCAATGTGGTTGGGGTTGTGGCCACGGTATATAGGTTTATTGCCAACGAAGTCACTTGAGTTGTTCGATTATCTTCGATCACATAGCGGCGGGCAATGATCCAGCAACGACGAAACGAAACAAGGAACTGCCATTTCCACGCTAATGGGCAGTAGAGCTCGAATTTGAGCAATCTATGAGAAATCACAAGAGGTTACATATGGTAATATAAATGGTATACGTGTGTGTAAATTCCCAAACTTTAATAGGCGGAAATTTGAGGGGGGTATTTCATGAATCATCCGATCGGTTTTCAAATGAATATGGCGCGGAATTGGTGCCTCGATATCGCTGAATCGTGCCCCGCAGAACTTGCAGATGTTCAATTGGAGGAGTTCAGTAACACGATCCGTTGGCAGCTTGGGCATATCCTTACAGTGGCGGAGCGGATGTTATTTCAAGTTCCTTTCCCGTCTGTTTCTCTTCCTTCAGAATTCACAGGGTGGTTCGATTCGGGATCGAAGCCAAGCGATTGGATTAACCAACCCCCTAGTAGGGACGAGCTAATTTCGCTGTTGAAAAGGCAGCAAGAACGCTTCCTTACCCTTCCGCTGGAGCTGTTCAATGTTCGTCTGGATCCTCCGTTCTTCGGTTTCGCAAGCTATGGCGAGTGTGCAGGGTTTGTCATTGTTCATGAATCCTACCACGCAGGGAAGATGGATGAGATGCTGCGTGTAGTTAAGCAAAGATCCTGAGCAGTGAATTTACAACGTATGACGTATGGCCAACAACTAAGTTCCTGGCCTTTTTCCAAGGAGCGCATGGAAATGGGGCAGATATACATATAGTGTTATAAGTAATTCAGTAGATCATGATTTTGATAAACGTGAACCCACGAATAAAACTTTACTTATATTTAAACTTATTGGTGGATTGGTGCTGTTGACAATGAGTTTTTTTAGGTGAAAACCTTAAAGGTATGATGGTGCTGGCTCGATTTCATAAACATTGCAAGAAAGGAGGCAAAAATAATGAAAAAATCTGGAGAGTTGGCTGCAATTGGATCAGTCTGCCCATTTTTCAAGCAACGATTTAGTCAAATATCATCTCAAAACAAAATGGCCGGAAGCTTTTTGCCTCATTATATTAAAATTTGCAAAAATGCGAGTAAGTAATTATTTTGCAAATTTTAATTAAAACGCAACCAGGCGCCGGTTTCATACGGCGCTTTTTTGCGAGTTGGAAATTGGAAAAAAACAGCAAATTGAAACAAGTATTTATGATTGGGGTGAATTTGGTGAGAAAAGCGATTGACTTAGCCTCCTAAAAATAAAAATCACCATTTTTAGGAGGCAAATATAATGAAACCAAATATAAAGTCCAAAGAATCTAAACTGTTACGAAAGCAAGAATCTACAACACTTCTCATGATGATATTCGCACTATCTGTCCTTGTGGCTGCTGTAACGGTGGATATGGTTAATCCAGTTCTTCCTCTTATAAGCGAACATTTTGAAGCTTCGAAAGCTCAAGTGAGCTGGGTAGTGAGTGGCGTAGCACTAATATTGGCGATTGGAGTTCCCCTTTATGGACGCATGTCGGATTTCATCGAGTTGAAGAAGCTGTTTTCTTTCGCCGTATTGATCCTATCGATGGGAAGTCTGATTTGCGCTCTCGCTCCGAGCCTTCCAGTCCTGGTTTTGGGACGAATGGTTCAAGGTGCTGGGATGTCAGCCATACCCGTTCTTTCCGTCGTCGCCATTTCGAAAGTTTTTTCACCGGGAAAACGAGGGGGTTATCTTGGCATAATAGCAGGTTGTATTGGTGTCGGAACAGCCGGAGGTCCGATTTTTGGAGGAGCAGTCGGACAATTTTTTGGTTGGCGATCCTTGTTCTGGTTTACATTTTTGCTGTCCATTTTTGTAGTTATTGGTGCACTCTACACGCTGCCGACGATTAAACCGACCCTGGAGTCCGGAAAGCATAGAAAATTTGATCTCGTCGGAGGAGCATTGCTTGGAGTTATTGTAGGGCTGCTTCTTTTTGGCGTAACACAAGGAGAGACGGTCGGTTTTGCTTCGACCTCTTCATTAGGCAGTCTTATGGGATCTCTATTCGCTTTGGTAGGATTTGTTTGGCGCATTGTCGCAGTAGAGAATCCATTTGTGCCGCCAGTATTGTTTAAAAACAGGTTTTATGTGAGTTCGGTTATTGTAGCCGTTTTTTCGATGTTTGCTTATTTTTCAGTGCTTGTTTTTGTTCCATTGATGGTCGTGGAAGAGAATGGACTTTCCCCCGGACAAGCGGGAATGATCCTTTTGCCGGGAGGTGCGGCTGTGGCGATTCTTTCTCCATTCGTAGGTCGTATTTCAGATCGATTGGGGACGAAACGCCTGATAATTTCTGGGGTGACGTTGATGGGGATTTCAACTTTATTCTTGTCGACCTTTGCCTCCGGAGCTTCTCCTGTTTTAGTTTCAGTGGGTGTCTTGGGCGTGGGGATTGCTTTCGCACTTACGAATTCCCCTGCCAATAACGCTGCGGTAAGCGCGTTAACGAGAGAACAAGTCGGCGTGGGAATGGGAATATTCCAGGGTGCTTTATATCTTGGAGCAGGTGCAGGAGCGGGAATGATTGGGGCATTATTAACCGCTCGTCACGAAGCGTCGAATTCCTTAAATCCCCTATACATGCTGGATGCTATATCTTATTCGGATGCATTTCTGGCGGCGACCGCCACTTTGTTCATCGCCTTAGTAGCAGCATTCGGGTTGCGGAACGACAGCTAGCGCGAAACCTTGTGTTTGATAAGGGAAGGAAACGATGCAATATAGAAGCAGAGGCAGTCTAAGACTTTATTTTCGAGTCCTAGTCTGCCACTGTTTCTTTTATGGGGGTCAGTCCAGCCAGCTGCTTAACTTATATTTACCATTTCACTGTTTGACGGGATCCAAGTCCCGCGAGCAGAATCGTGTCTTATAGACCAACTGTAGGCCCCAAACCATAAATTAAGGACGGTTGGGCGTTTCGCATCACTTCGTTAGCAGAACGCCCTTTTACATCATTATGTCTCTCCAGATCATTAGAGCAGACCCAACGGCGACGGCATCTTCTTTCAGTTCGCCCTTCGTAAAAAGCGGCTCGTAGTCCGGATAATAATAAGTATTGCGCCTGGCGGTCTCGATGGCGGTGTGATAGAACCGGTCCTCGGCGTTAATCAGGGTGCCACCGAGGATGATCGCCTCCGGATGAAAGACATTGATTAGGTTTGCTAGGCCGATGCCGAAATGAACGGCGGACTGCGTGAACAGTTCCCGGGCATAGGCATTACCGTTCGAAAGCCCCTGAAGCAGCATGTCGTATGTTATTTTCTCCGGTGACACGTGTTCCACCCCGGGGATATCAGTGCGGCCTAACTTTGCATGGGTTCTAGCAAGCCTTTCGAGCGATTGTACGGATGCGAAGGCTTCCCAGGCTCCGTAATTTCCATGATCGTGCAGCCTGGGACCGTCCATCTGAATAATCATTTGTCCAACCGCACCTTCCATATCTACGGAACCTTGCACAATACGACCGCCTGACATCATAGCGGAACGGAGGCCGACGCCTGCATGTACATAGAGCATATGCTGGAAATTTTTGCCGCGCATTGACCAATGCTCTCCAATCAAGGCCGCATTCGCGCCATTCTCCAACCGGGCGGGAAGACCTGTCCGTTCTTCCAGTAGACTGCAGATCGGAACATCGGTCCAACCCTCGGACGGAAAGTTCAGGGGACGAATAATGACGCCTTTGTCGCGTTCAAGCGGTCCGACCGCTCCAACACCAATTCCAATGACCTGGTGCGGTTCGATGCGGTGGTCGAGCAGAATGGATCTTATGTTACGCGTGACATAGTCGACCAACTGAGTCGGGGTCATGGCCTCGTCCATCCGCCAGCGAATGAGAGATTTGGGATTCATCTTGGCATCGAAAAAACCAAGCGTAGACGTCCGTCGAGAAATTTCCAGCCCGAAGAAATAGCCGTACGAGGGGTTGATCTCGTATAAGATCGGCCTTCTGCCGCCACTGGACGGACCGAAACCGGAGGTTATTAGCAATTGCTCCGACACCATTTCTTCAAGTAAGCGGGTCAGTGAACTGCTTGTCATTCCGGAAGCAGGGAAAAGTTCGGCTTTCGAAGTCATTCCTTGCTGTGCGATATGCATATAAATTAACTTCTTGGGCGAAGCGATTTGATGGGTTGATAACAGATTCATTTCAAAACCTCTTTTTTTCCAAGTATGCGCATGGGATTATCTTAATTATAAACCACTTCCAGATGCTTTTCTATCTTAATCAAGTGACATTTATGATGTTTTTACCAAAATGAATTTATTGCACTGAAACAATTGGTTAAGGGTGCTTTCTGAGATGTTTATTATGCTGTCGGGAAGGTGAATATGCTTATAAATATGATTTATGAGTTAAATGGCTATACTTTAATCCGAAATGAAATAAAGATGATATAATAAAATTATTCGAACTCGTACGCCCTGGATCTGGCGTTGGGTTTGGAGTAATTGAAAGGAGGAAGAAGCCATGCAGCAGACTTCCAATTTTCTGACGTATTCTCCCCTGGAGAGCATTGCAAAAAGAAAGGGATATCATTGGTTTGTCGTATTTACTGTTTGTATCGGTGCTTTTATGGCGGCTCTTGACGCAAGTGTTATCAATCTAGCGCTTCCGTCGCTGGCTCAACAATACCATGTGACAATGTCCGATATCGAATGGATTAGTCTTGTTTATTTACTTACACTGGCATCTCTTGTCATCCCGTTTGGCAGAATTGCCGATTTGTTCGGGAGGCGATTGATGTATACTGCAGGCTTCTCTGTTTTTCTCATCAGTTCTTTGTTTTGCGGACTTTCTCCTAGTCTTACTGTTTTATTAATTTCACGCGTATTTCAAGCAATTGGCGCAGCTATGCTTCAGGCGAACAGCGTATCGATCATAACGGCTTGTACGCCGGTTGGGCATAGGGGTAAAGCGATTGGGATTCAAGCCGGCGCACAAGGCATAGGTCTTAGTCTTGGGCCGGTTATTGGCGGCGCTCTTCTTTCAATGGGCGATTGGCGATGGCTTTTCTATGTGAATATTCCAATCGGCATTGCTGGTACGATTCTTGCCTTTTTGCTGCTCCCGCAAGATCAGCCTAATAGGAAAAGGGAAACTTTTGATTATTGGGGCTTTCTTTTTCTAACTCCTGCGCTTATACTGATCGTTTTTGTGCTAAATAGGGGACAGTTGGCAGGTTGGTCATCGCCGGTGATTGGGCTGAGTCTGTTCTCCGCACTCATAGCTATGACGGCTTTTATACGGGAGGAGCGTCGCTCGAGATCGCCGATCATGGATTTTGAATTGTTTAAAGACAGGGTGTTTGTAACCGGAAATATCTCGAGCTTCTTATCATTTACGGTCATGTACGGCATACTGCTTCTGAGCCCGTTTTTGATGGAAAGTGAATTCCATTTGAGCATCGTGACGGCAGGACTATATTTGGCTGTCGTCCCGATCGGGATGACGGTTTTTACACCGATTTCAGGATTCTTAGCTGATCGTTTCGGAGTGCGCTTTCCTGTTGTTATGGGAATGAGCGCCGTTGTAGCCGGGTGCGCCTTATTAGCCTTGATTCGGGACGGAAATGAGATTGGACTGCTGTTGTCTGGTCTCTCATTATTGGGGATCGGAATGGGGATTTTTACTCCACCTAATAACAGTAACATCATGGGCAGTGTCAAACCAGACAGACTTGGAGTTGCCGGCGCAACGCTGAACATGAGCCGAACGCTTGGAATGGGTATGGGAGTCACATTAAGTGGTGCGTTATTCCAATTTGCGCTTCTTTTTCTGCCGGCAACGAAGGGATTGAATATGGCCGCTTACCGACTGTCGTTTGTCTTTATATGTTTTATAAGCTTGGCAGCCTTGCTGATTACAGTACTGCGGAAAAAGACACATCAGCGGTATTCGGAAGAGTTTATTGAATACTACATTTAAGTTGGAAATTATCAGCTGGCAAGAATATATTCCGATTCCAACCCGCATAATTAATATTATCCCCTTATAGTTGACAGTAAAAAAAAGTCCATTGACAATGGACTTGAAGGCTGCTAACCCGGAGGGGATTTTTCTATTGGTTGATGAAGTGCCGATTCATAAACTGGTTACCGATATCTATGTTCGCGTGAGAGAAGAGCAGTTTTACTTGTCGGTGATTTGGCACTCTACAATAACGAGAGGAGAAGCTCCAATAGGTTTGCCGCGGCACTGGATGCCATACACTTTAAGTTTTTGGCGATACGGAGGACACAATAATGAAACCGGAAATTAAGAAATTAGCTGTTGTCATTGAAAAACTTGAACACTGTGGTATTCCCTATTCATTAGGTGGGAGTGGTTTATTATACAGCTTTGGCTTAACCAACATGGTTCGTGACTGGGACGTTATGACTGAAGCGCCTAAAGATAGCGTTTTGAATGCTTTGCAGAACTTTGAAGTAAAAGAAATAATAAGTGGCGATTTTCCATTTGGAACCGAATATAAGCTACTCATTCATAACGATAACCCCCAAGTGGAACTAATGGGGCGATTTTCGATATATGGAAGCAAAGGTCTTTGCAGAATACCATCTATCCCAGTTTTCCGTTGGAACGGTATTCAAGTCGGAAGTCCTGAAGCCTGGTATGTTGCTTATGCCTTAATGAACCGAAAAGAAAAGGCAGACTTACTGCTTTCATATTTAAAGACAGTAGGAGCAAATAAAGGATTATTAAAAATATTGATGAAAGAACCGCTTCCTGAAGAGATATTGGAAGAATGCGTATCACTCATTAAGGATATACGTGACTTTTAATGAGTAGGTGTTCCCGGCAGGATCCTGATAAACCCGAAATGCATGAATGGAGTCGTTGATTTCGATAGTAGTACCGGGAAAGTACTGCATGCCGGTTTTCGTTGAGATTCCAGAGTGCTTCCCCAGATAAAAATATTGCCGGTAGACTGTTAATGCGTTATTTGGGTCCGAAAACATTTAGAAGGGAGTTGACAAAATGTTTCCTATATTAGAAACAAAAAGACTTTTGTTGCGGGAAATCACAAATCATGATGCCGAAGGAGTCTTTGCTTGTTTTTCCAATGAGGATGTTACGCGATATTATGGACAAGACAAATTGGAAAGTATAGAACAGGCAAAACAGTTAGTTGCCTTTTTTTCAAGAAACTATAATGAGAAACGTGGCATGCGATGGGGAATTGAAATCAAAGATACAGAGGGAATTATCGGAACTATCGGATTTAATGCTTGGGCCCCAAAGCATAGACGGGCAGAACTAGGGTATGAAATTCATCCTAAGCATTGGCGTAAAGGATATGCATCAGAAGCCATAACAGAAATCACTTCATACGGCTTTAAAGACTTGCATTTGAATCGAATAGGTGCGGTTGTTTTTATTGAAAATGAAGGGTCTAACAATTTATTGACTAAACTAGGCTTTCAAAAAGAAGGTGTTCTAAAAGAATATATGTATCAAAATGGCATTCCATATACTACTAATGTCTACTCTTTGCTAAAATCCAATTATCAATAACGAATAGTGAGCTGATGAAACTTGTTTAACTTAGTTTTACTTATTCATGTTACAACTGGTTCTACTTGCTTGGTAACCGGACTAATTGCAATGCTCTCGAAAAAGAAGAAAGGCAGACATACTGTGTCCGGTGAGGTATATCATTGGGCCTATGTCATTGTGTTTTTTACAGCCCTAGTTATGTCAGTTTTGCACTGGAAAGAAAGTCAGTATCTTTTTTATATCGCGTTATTTTCTTATGGACTTGCTTTGCTCGGATACCTGTCTGCTAAAAGGAGATGGAGAAATTGGTTGGGTACTCATATTGGCTGTATGTTGGGTTCGTACATAGGCATCATCACTGCGACCTTGGTAGTAAATGTCCCAAGGATACCAGTATTGAGTGATCTACCGGCGCTATTCTTTTGGTTCTTACCGACGATAATAGGGACTCCTTTGATATTTAGAGTCGGGAAGAAGTATGGAACTCGGAGACATATTAAGATGTAATTAAACAGCGTATGGAGGAGTTACGGAGTTTTCTCAGTCGTAACAAAACCTCATAATAGAGTTGATGGACATTGGCTGCCGCGGTCAAAATGATGCAGGACGGTACCGTTAGTCTCTGATTGCTCGAATTCTCGGTTCTTCGTGTCCACTTTCTAGTCTAGTAACACAAACATAACGGTCAATAACGCTATTGGGCCTAAATGGCAATACAACGGAAATGAAGCACTCTCTTAAATCGGAGAGTGCTTTTTTTGTCGTATATAGGACTCCCACTCTTGCTCATGTGCCTTCCGAACCTAATCCTCCAATATCACACCAATATAACTGTGTAGATGCTCCTACATCCGTCTATAATCTTCGCAGGTATAGGGGTGATCTCACACTATGGTAGGTTCAGAGTCCTATCATAAACGACAAAAGGTATACAGAAGACAACAATAGTAGAAAGATTCTCATAGAACCGTGAATTTGTCGACTCTATAATCTAAGTAAGTAGAAGAAATGATAAAATATGTCTCTTTAGAATGGAATTTAATAATATAAAATGGTCGTTTTTTGTTAAAAAGGTATTTTATAATTAGTGAACTTGTAATTGTTTTAGGCAATAAGACTTATTAATTAGATTAATGAGAGGGGGTGCAAGTTGAGAATAGGGATGAATAAATGAACATGGATTTTATCAAAGAAAATATTATGGTTGTAACCTTTAGCTCTGCTGTAGTGACCGTACTAAGTTCTATTGTCGGGGAGAGGTTTATTTGGAATTAAGCAGCTCAAAGTCTAAGATCCTATTTGTTCTTTTTGCTTCCATCATTGTCTCTTTTATAACACTTACGGGGTTATCTAATACTATGCAAATAATATTTGCTCTAGCTTTATTAGGAATCATATTATATCTAATACAAAATCAGAAATTATTTTGGTATTTTGTGATTCTAATCCCATTTTTGCCGCCTTATTTTTCTTATAAGATGGGAGAAATGCCATTTATAAATGGCTTTCGAATCTTATTATTTATTCTTATTTACGATCAACTAATTTTAAAACAACGTATATCCAACCTTGTTAACGCTATAAAAGGTGACAAGTTCAAGATTGCTATCCTTATTTATGCAACATGTATTTTGATCCCTGCGTTTGTTCGGATGTATTCTATGCAGGACGCTTCCAACCTTGTTAGTTCTATTACCATCATTGTTGAAAAGGTACTGTTGTACTATTTAATACTCATGAATATCCATATTGAGGTTGAAAAAATAGGAGATAAACAAAAGTTTCTTCATAAATTCTTACATACGATTTCCATTGTTGCCTTTATTCTTTCTGTGTTCGGTGTCATTGAATTTCTAGCGCAATTTAATATTTTTAGCCTTCTTGATGTTTCAAACTTTGAGGGTCTTAAATATAGTCAATTCATTCGCTCGGGGCATTTGAGAGTAAGCAGTAGCTTTGCACACTCATTAGGGTACAGTATGTATTTAATTATAATGATTCCACTTATCTTCTACCAGATCAAAATGGCAAAGGAGATAAGTAAAAAGCAGTATTACTTCTATCTCACTCTATTAGTCTTACTTATGTTAAATATGTTTATGACCTTATCGAGATCAGCTTTGATTTCCTTAAGTATTTCTCTGATCGTATTCTTCATATTCGCAAAATTAAAGACGAAAATTCGTTTTATTTTCCTTTTCATATATTTCGCACTTCCACTGTTGACTTTAAGTGTTACACCTTTCGGCGAATCAATTGGACTCTCTGCAATCGGAGATAGTGTTAAAGCATTATCTGATTCCCTTTTTGGGACTTCGTATGTTAAAGATTTTGGTAACAATGTAGAACCATTTTCTTTTCGCGAAGAATTAATAAAATACGCCTTTAGTCAAAGTGGATTAGAAGATTTTTTTGGTAAAGGAATTGGGTTCCTCCGAAATGAACCTATGGTGTTTTATATTCCTGAATTAAACCCTTTTGACGTTACAACATCTCAATCAGTCGATAGTTACTATATGCTCGTGAAACTCGAACAGGGATGGGTTGGGTTGATCGCAACGATTACATTGTTTAGCATTATTATTTTGATGATGCTCCGATATATGAAATATAACCTGTTTAACTTTGTCCTTCTTCTTTCTTTTGTGGGGTATTTATTTGAATTAACAATGGTAGCCGACTTAGATACAATTAAATACTTCTGGATTTTGTTAGCTGTTTTTTCTGCCTATCACAACTTCAAAGAGATTCAAACCAATAACCCACCTGTCATATGCCGGAACGAAAGGCGTTTTGCCGCCAAAGAAACCATTTCTGAAAAAGAATTCACTATTCCTGAAACCGAAAATTTACGAAAGGAAGAATCTGAATCTGAATTAGTACATGTATAAGATCGGATATGAGTTCCAACTCTTTAAACATTAGGAGATGTCATTCTGGAGAATACAAGATCAACGCTTCGCCACCGCCGTTTCCGATTAAACGTCGTAAGAAGGTGAAGCAATAAGCACTGAACCTTCCCAGAAATAATGAAGATCGCCATTATCCTTGGCAATTGGGCCGGATCTAAAAAACCTTGATGGAATGATGCCATCAAGGTTTTTATACGGAGTCTTGCCTTTCCGGAAGCGCGGGAAATTATCCGGTGATTTTTTTGATTTACATTTTCTTGTATAAAGTAACAATGGTAAAATAAGGTTGTCGGGGCGCGATTGATAAGTCCGCACTTGCGCTCCGTTTCTTGCATTGTATTTGCAATGTTACGGATAGGGGCCAGTATCTCTTCGCTTTTGGTAGTGATGACTATACAACTGTACCGGAATTTGTTGAGAAACAGCACTGCTTGAATCTTAGCTACCTAAAAATAAAAACTCACCATTTTTAGGAGGCAAATATAATGAAACCGAATATAAAGTCCAAAGAATCTAAACCATAGAAGCAGAGGCAGTCTAAGACTGAACTGCACCCCGTCAAGAAGACAGTACAAATAATATTATTTTAGACGGCCTTGGTCCAGTACTCTGACGGACTGAGGCCGATTAGTTTTGCTTGTAATTTTGTTGTTGTAAAAGTGGATGTAAGTCCCGATGTCAAATTAGTGGACGAAACAGGGGGTTCTCATTTAGTCTGACGGGACTGAAGAGACGGCAGTCGGTGAAATGGCTGCCGTCTTCTCAAGCTATGATTCATCTACTCCACCACTTTAAAATTGAGATGTGTTCTCGTTCGCTTGGACTTTTTGGTTATTCTGAGAATTGCCTGCATATGCGAAAATCGGTTCACTAAGTTTAAATTCAAAAGCTTCTCTGTCAACTCTTCCGACAGTCATGTTGCTATCATAGAGCTGCAAGAGAAAATTGGCCATTTCATCACTTGTATGGTAAGTACTAAAAATTTTGTCATAGTCATACTCGCTCGTACTGTTTGCCACTTTTCCAAATTCGGTTTTGGTTGCTGCAGGAGCCAAAACTTTAGCTTGTAATTTTGCATTGGCGGCTTTCAGTTCATGGGCCAATCCCTCGGTAAATGCACTAACAAAAAACTTGGAAGCACAGTAGATAACAGCCGTTGGCACGATTGTGTATCCACCAGCAGAAGATATATTGATTAATTGTGTACCTTCCACGTCTCTATAGTCACGTACATACAAGGACGAAAAGATAGTTAGGGCTTCCACGTTTAGGCGCAGCATGGTTCCAATCTTCTCCAAGTCTTGACCGGACACACTGCCATAGCTACCGAAACCTGCATTATTAATCCATGTTTCGATTCGATACGGATTTAACTCTCGATACAGATGATGGGCGTTTTGACTCACAGATACATCGACTGCTTTTATCACAATATCTAACTCAGGAATTTCCTGCAAGATTTCTCTTTTCAGTTCGTTCAGATTGTTTTCACGGCGAGCAACAAGTATGATATTTTTCTTGCGTTTTGCGAAAGCCTTAGCTGTCGCGTAACCTATACCAGAGCTTGCTCCGGTAATAACTGTATATTTACCCTGTGTATCCATTTTAATCTTCTCCTTTAACTTGGCTAATTATATTCAGCTTCGGCATCCTTATTATGCAACAAATGAAAAGTCGACCGTTATCCCATTCTTCTCAAATGATTGCCTAATCCTCTCACAACCATATACGTTACGTACGAATATGAATTATGATGGAACTATCAAGGATGGAGGAGCAAGGAGGATCTTATGTCTGAACGAATATATAAACAGCAGGAGGAGCTTGCCAAACTCATTGAGCGTTATTCAGGGCGGGACGGTGTTCACGCGACTGCTATACCGTCTTTATTTTTCACTCGTAGATCTAATGTTACTGGATCAAATTTCGGAGTTTACAATCCTTCCTTTTGCATTGTCGTACAGGGTGTGAAGGAGGTATTGCTGGCACAGGAGCGCTTTAGATATGGTCCTGCCGATTACCTTGTTGCATCCGTTGATTTACCGGTTACCGGGCAAGTCATTGAAGCCTCTTCCCAGGTTCCGTATTTGTCTCTCAAACTTGAATTTACCTCGAGTCAAATCTTAGAGATTTTAAGCGATTCTGAAATTCGAGTTGGCCCGAAAGAAAACACTAATCGAGGTATGTTTGTCAGCCGGATGGAATTATCTTTGTTGGATGCGGTAATTAGGCTAGCTCGTTTGCTAGACAAACCTAAGGATATACCAGTACTTGCTCCTCTCATCACGAAGGAAATTCTCTACAGGGTTCTGCAAGGGCAGCATGGGGTTGTGCTTGAACAAATTGCAATAGAAGGAAGCAGTACCAAACGAATCAGAGACGTTATCGAACAAATCATGAATAACTATGATAGGTCTTTTCGGATTCAGGAGCTTGCGGAAATAGCGAATATGAGTGTTTCTTCGCTTCATAGGCACTTTAAAGAGGTAACCGCTATGAGCCCTATTCAGTTCCAAAAACAACTGAGACTACAGGAAGCACGGCGTCTGTTATTATCCGAGTCAACAGATGCCGCGGAGGTCGCATTCCGGATAGGCTATGAAAGTCCGTCGCAATTCAGCCGTGAATATTCCCGAATGTTTGGTTTTTCACCTATTCAAGATATTAAGCGCCTAAGGGCAATAAATGCATGAATCCCCTGCAACGAGATAGAGTAACTTTAATTAAAAACTTCTGACGAATGTTAGGCTTTTCGAATGGAGCCATATTGTTGGCAGAGCACCGACATCGCAAATATCAAAGGAGGCAAAGACATTATGAAAATCATTGTTACCAGCATATTCGTACAAGATCAAGAGAAGGCACTGGAGTTTTATTCAAAAACGCTGGGGTTTGTGAAAAAGGAAGATGTCCCCGTCGGAGAATTTAGGTGGATAACGCTTGTTTCTCCCGACGAGCAAGACGGTACCGAGCTTTTACTCGAACCAAATGACCATCCTGCCGCCAAAGAGTATCAAAAGAAGATATTTGCTGATGGAATCCCAGCAACAATGTTTGGCGTTGGCGATATTCATAAAAAGTACAAACAATTATTGGAAAACGGCGTGAAGTTTACTATTGAGCCGACAAAAATGGGCGAAGTCACAATAGCCGTCTTCGACGATACGTGCGGCAACCTTATTCAGATAGTGCAGAAGTAACTTTATGTCCAAATAGATGTATGGCTCGTTCTTATACGAATGGAGGAAATTCGGAGGGCTGTTAGAATTTGATCCTAGAAGATGGCAAACAGGGAGTCGGGATAGCAGGAAATCAAAAAAGAACCTGGGTAGTTTTATCAGGTTCTTTTATCATTGCATATAAAAACACACGATGATATAATCTGATTGCTACTTAAAATATTATGCAGACATAATTATTTCATCTTACATCTTAAGTGTATCATGCCGGTAAACTCTTGTCAAATGTTTTTTCTCAATTTAATGGTTAGGAGAGATATTGAATGAGTTCATTGGTTCTCGGTTTTCAGGAAATGGATAAAACGCAGCTTTTGCTCGTTGGCGGAAAAGGGTTAAATTTAGGGGAATTATCAAAAATTGAAGGAATGCAAGTACCAGAAGGATTTTGTGTTACAACAGTGGGATATCAACAAGCTATTGAACAAAACGAAACGTATCATGCTTTGTTGGATCGACTTACAATGCTGAAAGCAGAAGATCGAGGTCAAATTGGTGATATCAGCAGGAAGATTCGACAAATCATTATGGAAGTAGAAATTCCTTCCGATGTTGTGAAAGCAGTTACTCACTATCTCACCAAACTTGGTGATAAACATGCTTATGCAGTGCGTTCTAGTGCGACTGCTGAAGATTTACCACATGCCTCTTTTGCTGGCCAACAAGACACCTATTTAAATATCATCGGCGAAGAGGCAATCATGCAGCATATCAGCAAATGTTGGGCTTCCCTATTTACGGACCGCGCGGTAATGTACCGTATGCAAAATGGATTTAACCACAGTCAAGTTTATATATCCGTTATCGTTCAAAGGATGGTTTTCCCACAGGCTTCAGGGATTTTATTTACCGCTGATCCGATTACTTCCAACCGAAAGCTGCTATCAATCGAAGCAAGTTTTGGACTTGGAGAAGCACTGGTCTCCGGCTTGGTATCTGCCGATTGTTATAAAGTACAGGAAGAGGAAATCGTCGATAAGATGATAGCAACCAAAAAATTGGCTATCTATGGACGGAAAGAAGGCGGAACAGAGACCCAGCAGATCGATCCTGATCAGCAAAAGACTCAAACACTTACCGAACAACAAATTTTACAGCTGGCACGCATCGGAAGACAGATCGAAGCTTATTTTGGTTACCCACAAGATATCGAATGGTGTTTGGTTGATGATACATTTTACATTGTTCAGAGTCGGCCAATCACTACTTTATACCCGATCCCTGAAGCGAATGATCAAGAAAATCACGTTTACGTATCTGTCGGTCATCAACAAATGATGACTGACCCCATAAAACCATTGGGATTGTCTTTTTACCTGTTAATAACTCCTGCACCCATGCGTAAAGCTGGCGGAAGGTTGTTTGTCGATGTTACAGCTATGCTGGCTTCACCTTCCGGCAGGGAAACTTTAGTAAATGTCCTGGGAAAATCCGATCCGCTCATAAGAGACGCATTAATAACCATCATTGAGCGCGAAGATTTTATCAAATCGTCACCAAAAGGTGAAAAAGAACCGGGTCCCGCTAAAAGCAATAAAAAGATCTCGCCTGCGGATTATCAAACAAAAATCGAATACGATCCGACAATAGTACCTGCTTTGATTAAGCGCAGTGAAACATCGATTAACGAGTTAAAGCATAACATCCAAACGAAATCAGGATTAGGTTTATTTGATTTTATTCTGGAAGATATCCAGGAATTAAAGAAGGTTGTATCTGACCCGCAAAGTTTTGGTGTAATCATGACTGCTATGAACGCTTCATCATGGATTAACGAAAAAATGAAGGAGTGGTTAGGTGAAAAAAATGCAGCAGACACGCTTTCTCAATCTGTGCCAAACAATATCACTTCGGAAATGGGTCTGGCGCTATTGGATGTCGCAGATGTGATTCGTCCTTATCCGGAAGTCATTGAGTATTTAAAACATGTAAAAGATGATAACTTTTTGGATGAACTGGTTAAGTTTGATGGTGGAAAGGAAACCCGGGACGCTATCTATGCTTATCTCAACAAATATGGGATGCGATGTGCCGGTGAAATCGATATTACTAGAACCCGGTGGAGCGAAAAGCCAACCACACTTGTCCTCATGATTCTTAATAATATCAAAAACTTTGAGCCTAATGCCAGCAATCGGAAATTTGAGCAAGGGCGGCAGGCAGCTTTGAATAAAGAACAAGAGTTATTGGATCGCTTGAAGCAATTACCGGATGGTGAAGAAAAAGCCCAAGAAACAAAACGAATGATCGACCTGATCCGAAATTTCGCCGGTTATCGTGAATATCCTAAATACGCCATAGTTAGTCGCTACTTCGTTTATAAGCAGGCTTTACTGAAAGAAGCCGAACAACTCATACAAGCGGGCGTTATTCATGAAAAAGAAGATATTTACTACCTCACTTTTGAAGAACTTCACGAAGTCGTACGCACAAATAAACTGGATTGCCAGATCATCAGCAAACGAAAAGACGAGTACAAATTTTTTGAAAAACTAACTCCACCACGTGTTTTCACGTCTGATGGTGAAATCATTGCAGGCAAGTACAAACGAGAAAATCTCCCAGTCGAAGCTATTGTAGGTCTACCTGTTTCTTCCGGAGTCATAGAGGGACGTGCACGTGTTATCTTAAAAATGGAAGATGCTGATCTGGGAGATGGAGATATATTAGTCACTTCATTTACCGATCCTAGCTGGACACCATTGTTTATATCCATTAAAGGACTAGTCACCGAAGTTGGCGGTCTGATGACCCATGGAGCAGTTATCGCACGTGAATATGGTTTGCCGGCTGTTGTCGGAGTGGAAAATGCCACCAAACTGATAAAAGATGGGCAACGAATTCGCGTGCATGGAACAGAAGGGTATATCGAAATATTGTAATGGCTGAATACACAACTCAGTGCGTCGGGTAAAGGCAATCCTGACCGAAGGGGGAGGGATGCTGACCCAAATCCGGGCTTTGAGGCATTCGGAAAGAGTTTTGACCGTTACGCTTTTCACTACTTCGAATTTTGCCCCGGATTTTCCGCCGAAGGAAGAGAAGGTGATGGCATACTTCTCCGGTGCGGGAGCAACGGATTGGACCAACGAAGCAGCGGTCATTGATTTTACGGTTGGCAACTCGCGCGTTCGAAGCATCCCTTAGATAAGATAAGAATACACGATCTAGCCACAAAAGAAGTCGTAATATGGCGAGCATGAATAATCACGGTTTGTTGTCGGATTTTTTTCATGCTTTCAGCATGCATGGCCAGCATTTCTTAAACCAATTTAGGGAACGGGACGATTCGGTCTTTGTTCCCTTTTCCTTTGTTTATCCGGATCTGGCAAAAGATCCACAAGGTTATCGGTTATTTCCTGAACGCCTATCTACAGCCTCTCGAATATGTTCTGTGAAGAACATACTCACACAGCCAAACCATAACATTTTTCAACAAGGTATTATAACAAAAATACTACCTTGACAGTCATAGTAATATATCGTATCATGCAACTGTGGAGGTGATTGTAGTGAGCGAGAACAAAATCACATCCGATCTGCTGCGGGGACATACTGATACGATGATTTTACGGCTCTTGTCCGAAGCTGACCGCTACGGCTATGAGATTGTCAAGCTGATTGCCGAGCGCTCGGGTGGTGAGTATGAATTAAAGGAAGCGACGATGTACTCCAGCGTCCGCCGGCTTGAGGTGGACGGTGATATCGAGTGGTATTGGGGCGATGAATCTCAGGGCGGACGGCGTAAATATTTTAGGATTACCGACAAGGGCAAGACGACCTACGCCCGCAACAAAAGCAACTGGGAGTATGCGAAACGCGTGCTTGAAAACTTATTATAGGGAGGTATGATGTTATGAATGAGAAATTGAACAAGTATTTGAACGGTGTTTTCGCACCGTACGATGGGATAAAAAGCGTCACCGAATTAAAGGCCGACCTGCTCTCCGATTTGCAGGAGCGGTTCCGTGAACTCAAAGCCGAAGGCAGGGACGATGAAACAGCTTTTGAGATGACAATTGACAGCATCGGCGACATTGAGGAAACGGTACAAGAGGTGGCTAACATCTCCCGCTCGCTCGAACGGCAGGTGGTGACAAACCTAAGCGCGAGCAACCTGGTGAAGAGCGACTTTGCGGGTGTTATCGCGCATAAGGGAAAATTTGCAGCGAGTGCGTTACGAGGCTCCGACTTTACGGGTGCTGACTTGACGGGCAGCACATTTGCGAGCAGCGATGTGCGTGAAGCCCGTTTCGACGGCGCAAACCTGACCGACTGCAACCTGTCCACTCTTGACATTGCGAATGCGAGCTTCAATAAATCCATCCTTGTGCGCACTAACTTCAGCAAGTCGGGACTGGACGGAGCAAAATTCACAGGTGTAAAATTGACCGACGTCACGTTCTCCATGACCGACCTTAGAAAAACAATCTTTGAAAACTGTATTTTTGACGGCGTGGAGTTCAAATCTTCCGATCTGGGAGGTCTGTGTTTTGACGGGCAAACCTTTATCGGTGTCAAGTTTGACAAGACGTCGCTGAACGAAGTTTCGTTTAAGGGCGCGACACTCAAAAATGTGTCTTTTCAGGCATTTTTTTCGTTGACCAATAAGTATTACCGTTCCATCAAAACCATCTGCTTTGACGGCGCAATCATGGATAAGCTGACCTATGCCGCGCTTAAAGGCATGGGTGCCGATTTGTCCAAGGTAACTGTTCGATAAGGAGGGGGAAGTTATGCTAAATAATTCGATTCAAGTCATTGGACTGCAAAAGTCCTACAAGCAGCATCAAGTCCTAAAGGGCGTAGATTTCGAGGTGGAAAAGGGCAGTATTTTCGCCCTGCTCGGCTCCAACGGTGCGGGCAAAACAACAGTTGTCAAAATCCTCACCACGCTGCTCAAAAAAGACAGCGGAACCGCCACCGTTAACGGATTCGATGTTGCAACAAAACCCGACAATGTACGGGAGGCGATCAGTCTGACCGGGCAATTTGCCGCCGTGGACGAAATTTTGACCGGACGAGAAAATCTAATTATGATTGCCAAGCTGCGATACCTCAAAAATCCGAGTCAAGTTGCGGACGATTTGCTTAAACGCTTCGGCCTGACAGACGCCGCCGACCGCAGGGTATCTACTTATTCGGGTGGTATGCGCCGCAGGCTCGACATCGCCTTGAGCATTGTGGGAAAACCGCAGATCATTTTCCTCGACGAACCAACCACTGGGCTTGACCCCGAGGCACGTATTGAGGTTTGGAAGATTGTAAAGGAGCTTGCGGGCGGCGGCACGACGGTATTCCTGACTACACAGTATTTAGAGGAAGCTGAGCAGCTTGCCAACCGAATTGCCATTCTGCATGAGGGCAGGATTATCGCCAGCGGCTCGCTCTCCGAGCTAAAAAAACTGTTCCCACCTGCAAAGGTGGAGTATGTTGAAAAACAGCTGACATTGGAGGAAATATTCCTCGCAATCATCGGCAAAAAGGAGGCAAAGTAAATGGAGGCGGCAAAAAAACACTTTTTCAGCGATATGGGCGTTATGCTTGGTCGTTCCATGCGCCATATTACCCGTAGTATGGACACCATCATCACAGTCACCATCATGCCGATTGCGTTCATGTTGCTGTTCGTCTATGTGTTCGGCGGTGCAATTCAAACCGGAACTGAAAACTATGTGAATTACCTGCTGCCCGGTATACTCCTTATTGCCGTTGCTAGCGGAATATCCTACACGGCTTTCCGCCTGTTTACCGATGTGCAACGAGGCATATTCGAGCGGTTTCACTCCATGCCGATTTCACGTTCCACCTTACTGTGGGGGCATGTGCTGACCTCGCTGGTATCCAACGCCATATCGGTTGTCGTCATCATTCTCGTAGCGTTGATTATGGGCTTTCGTTCGTCGGCGGGGCTACTGCCATGGCTTGCAGTAGCCGGCATACTCATGCTGTTTACACTGGCGTTGACTTGGGTCGCGGCGATTGCCGGACTGTCCGCCAAATCAGTGGATGGCGCAAGCGCCTTTTCCTACCCGCTTATCTTCCTGCCGTTTATCAGCTCGGCGTTTGTGCCGACCGAGTCGATGCCGTCGGTCGTTCGCGCCTTTGCTGAAAACCAGCCGGTGACCGCGATCGTGGAGGCTATCCGTGCGCTGCTCTCAGATCAGCCGGTGGGCAATGATATATGGGTCGCTCTTGCGTGGTGCGTCGGGATTTTACTCGTAGCCTATTTCTTTGCTATGAAGGTGTATAAAAAGCGGGTGTGATATAGTTAAAGAAGGAAACAGAAGTCAAGAGCCTTATTTTGATATGCTCCCCTTACGGTAGACAGGTTAAATAATATAACCTGCTACGGTAAGGGGAGCTTTTTACATGTCTAGAGGAAAATATGCTCCCCTTACCGGTGGAGAAATTTATACAGAATATCAATCAGCTCGATTGATAGCAGAGTCAGCCGGACCTTTCCCGAAGCGGCAAAACCGGCGCCGGTTCCCGGCGTTACTGAATTGTGAGCGGGCCGTCAGTGCGAAGTGGTTTTATTCATCATCAATTTGAGTTACCATGAATAGTGGAGTGATTTCGCAATTCCGGTGGCAGCCTGCCATCGCAAACGGAGGGGACGAAACTGGAAAACTTTGCATGTTTATATGTTATTCGCGGCGAGCCCTACCGATTGGGCACCTGCGTGAATTTGAGCGCGGATGAAACGCTGGTCGGCCGGTTATCCAATCAGTTGACTCCGGATTTGGCGTTTACGAACGCTTTTATTTCCCGGCAGCATTTCGCCATCCGCAAGGTGCAGGACAAGGCGGTGCTGTACGATTTGGGGAGTCGCCACGGAACGGAGATCAATGGCGTACGGTTAACACCTTACAGTCCATATCCACTGAACAATTTTGATATCATTAAGCTCGCCAAAGGGATGAGCGTCCTCCACTTTTCTTATATGTTTGCCGATCAAACCCTTGAAATCGAACCGCTCGGCATCACCAGGCAGCTGGAAGTCCCGGAGCTTTCACTGACGATTCATTGGGAGAAAAGGGAATGTGTGGTGGAAGGCAAGCGGATTCAGATGTCCGAAAAAGAATATTTGCTAATTCGTGTGCTTCATGAGAATGCGAACCGGCTCGTTCCGCTCGAGGAAATCAAATCCAGAGTATGGCCGGAACGATCGCCGGGAGCTGAAGGCGTCCCGGATGTGACGCTCGACGAAATGAATGCCCTGGTCTACCGAGTGCGCAAAAAATACGGCAAAGACACCTTTCTTATTAGCGCAGTGCGTGGCAGCGGCTACGTGCTCGAATCGGAATTGAAATCGTCATAACGAAAGTGGGAATTACTAGATGAAGTATATACAGGCGGAGTATTCAGGCCCGCTGAACGGAAAGGTACATATACCGGGAGCGAAGAACAGTTCCCTTGCCCTGCTTGCCGCCGCTTGTCTGGCGGACGATATCGTAACGCTGGAGGGTATCCCGCGCATAGACGATGTCCGTATCGTTGCGGGGATTAGCCGGGATATCGGCATGGAGCTGAAACAGGAAGGCGGACAAGTCGTCATCGACCCGCGCTGGATTCACAGCGCCGTGATCGATCCGGGCAAGGCTTCGAGCTACCGGGCTTCTTATTATTTTGCAGGCGCGCTGCTGTCAAAATTCGGCAGAGTCACGATCGGATTCCCGGGAGGTGACGATTTCGTTTCAAGGCCGATCGATCAGCATATCAAGGTGTTTCAAGCGCTCGGGGCTCAGGTTCATATCTTCAAAAGTTATTACGTAGTCGAGGCCGCCGAGCTGAAGGGTGCGGATATTTATTTCGACACCATTACCTGCGGCGCGACAATTAATGCGATGCTGTCAGCTGTGCGGGCCAAAGGGAGGACGCAGCTGTACAACGCGGCAGTGGATCCAGAGGTGGTCGATACGGCCGCCTTCTTGAACCGGCTCGGCGCGCGGATATACGGGGCGGGAACGGAAAATATCCGCATTGAAGGCGTCCCTTATTTAAACGGGGGAATGCACGCGGTGATTCCGGACCGGCTCATCGCCGGCGCTTTTTTGATGGCGGCCGGGCTCCATGGGGGTCAAGTTACCGTCATGGACGTCATCCCTGAGCATCTTGGCGCTTGCCTCTCCAAACTGGAGGAGGTAGGGATGCATGTGGAATGTGGTGAAAGCCACATTACGGCTTACGGTACAGGCTCGCTCAAGGCAACGCGGATTCGTGCAGGCATGTATCCGGGCTTTGCCACCGATTTACAGCAGCCGATGACCGCACTTCTGCTGCAGGCTAAGGGCAAGAGCATCGTTACCGACCGCGTCTTTCCGAAGCGGTTCGCTAACGTGCCGCAGCTGCGGCGGCTGGGCGCAGAGATCGAGCTGCGACAAGAAAGCGCTTTTATCCGCGGCGGTGTTCCGCTGCAGGGCGGCTGGGTGCATGCTACGGATGTGCGTGCCGGCACCTGCCTGCTGCTTGCCGGCTTAGCTGCCGAGGGCAGCACGTTTATTACAGGCGTCGAGCACATCGAGCGCGGCTATGAGGATGTTATCAGCAGCTTCCGATCTATCGGGGCCAAGCTCTCCATGCGCGAGCTGGATGTGCAGGAGCTGCCCGGCCGGATCCACATGCAAGGGTAAAAGTCAGAGCACTCCGTTAATGGATTAACCTTTCGCTCTCCCTATAACGAACATAGAAAGTCCCTGGCTTACAAATCACACATTCCATTGTTTAAAAAGGGGAGGAAGATGAAGTGACTCCAAAACATATAGTTTCTGCGGCAGCAATTGTAGTTAATGAACGTAACGAAATATTATTGATAAGGGGGCCTAGACGAGGATGGGAAATGCCAGGAGGGCAGGTTGAAGAAGGTGAATCTTTGAAAGATGCAGCGATAAGGGAAACAAAGGAGGAGAGCGGTATAGAGATAGAAGTGATCAAGTTTTGTGGTGTTTTTCAAAATGTAAGTGCTTGTATTTGTAACACTTTATTTTTAGGCAGACCAGTCGGAGGAGAATTAACAACTACCCCTGAGTCTTTAGAAGTAGGATTTTTTCCAATTGAAACAGCATTTGAAATGGTAAATTGGGGAAATTTCAAGCAGAGAATTGAGCTTTGCTTAAATGAAGAACTTCATCCTTTTTATGTTGAATTTTCCATTCCGCTTAAGGATTGCTAGAGCGCCATAAGTTTTTTCCGAGGGACAGCGTTAACCTGACGGAAACGATAGTTTAAAAGGAGTTTTGTTTTTGGTAAGGACATAGTGTGACAAAATGTGGTTAATATGAATTAAAGGAGAGCATTCTTTATGTTTTTTATTACCAATCCTAAAGTTTCCGGGTTTATACCTCAATGGTCCCCATTTAGAGGTTTTTCCATTTTATTTGATAATCCGGCAGACCGCTTGTTGCCTCTGGATGAGAACGGATAATTAAAGATGTTAAGTTGTGATATAGTGTCTCCAGAATTAGAATTTTACAAAACGCTGAATCAAACTCTTTCGTTATTCCCTGAAATTGTTAGCACGTACTTATTTTGCCCTCTTCCATTTCATTCATATCATGTGACACTTTGGGATGGCATTAACGATGCCAATGTTCAAAATGTATCGCGCGAATATAGATTCGATGGAGAGGACTTACTACAGGATTTATCTAACTCCTTTCTTAATATAAGTGATTTTTTTGAGGTTGACGGTCAGCCGCTAAAGATCATTATGGAAGAACCTATAGAATTCCAGTTCGATAAACTGATAAAATGGGGGAATTCTGTCCTTGTGGCTCGCTTGAAACCTTCAAATGCTAATTGTGAGATCCGTTTGAAAAAGATTGAAAAACAAAGGGAAAATCTTATTAAAAAGTACAAAGAGCGATTTGGTTTAGAAACATGTTTGCTATCTTATTCACCGCATGTTTCTTTGGGATATTTTGCAAATAAAGAACTGGCTGAATTATCGACGCCTATGATTGAGTACTGGAACGAACAATTTTTATTAGATACAAGAGGACTAACGATTACTTTCTACAGTAACAGCCTTTATGGTTTTAATAATATGGCTACCTTTTTCAAGAAATAAATGGAAGAGTATTGGTTTTACATCAACATTTTTGTGCTAAACGGATAATATAGTTCGAGTAAGCAGATTTTATCGGCAATCTGCTTTTTTTATTGAAGTTACCAGGTTTAATTGCATTAAAAATCTAATCGAAGAAAGGTTATGTTTGCCACCATATGACTAAAGAAGTGAAAGAGCGTTGGGCAGCGGAAATCGCGGTTCATCTTAAGGATCAGTTCGGACAATCCGTGAGAGAAGTGGTCTTAATCGATAAGGGCTGGCTCAACGTCAAGTGGAAGATGGTAACTGACCACGGGCCATTATTTGTAAAGTATTATCACCCGGAGCGATACAAGCTGCACACGCGTCCTGAAAGAAGAAGTGCAATCGAGAAGACGCTCCAACTGCAGCATGGGCTCAGTAAAGCCGGAATACCCTGCCCTAGGGTTTATTTTTATAACGGGCAGTTCATACAGGAAACTCCATCGGGTTTGTTTTATACAGTGCTGGATTGGGTCGAAGGACATATTGCTCAAGCCGGCTGCTTGAATTCTGCTCATATGTTTGAACTAGGCGCGGCAACTGGGCGAATGCATAAGTGGCTACAATCCGTACCACCAATGGACAAGCCTGCCTGGAAGCCGGACAGGGACGCCTATTTGCGAGAGTGGCAGGGCAACTGGGAGAAAGCGCAGGAGGCGGGAGATAAGACTGTAATGGAGTGGCTTAGTCGGTCACATGCCATTGTAAAATCAATGGATTTTCGCATCTTTGAACCATGCAAGGCCGGATGGTTGCATTGGGATTTGTGGGTGGATAATATTTTGCTGCATGAGCAGGGATTGGCCGGCATTGTTGATTTTGACCGAATGACGATGGCGTACCAGGAAATCGATGTGGCCCGTGCAGTCTTGTCAGGATCTTTGCGGGGCGGCCAGATGCGGATGGAGACAGCTCGAGCGTTTATGGATGGGTACCGTGGACAGTTGGAAGTACCACAAGGCATGCTTTCACGGGCTATGAGCATGATTTACTTGATCGAATCCATCTGGTGGCTTCGTACGGAGGTTCGTATTGAAAGCGAGCTTCGCGGATTACTTGGCCGGTTTGTCGAAGAAATGCATTGGATCGAAGATAATTGGGCAACATTGCCGGACCAATTGGATAATATATGAGTAAATTGCGCTAACGGAGATTGAAAGATAAAAGACTGAAAGGCCGTCTATTCGGGAGGTGAATAAGGGTTAATTTCTTATTAGTTTATTGAGCTAACAGATAATGATAGCGTGGAGTGGATGCCGTGGCAGCTGCTCCATTTTTCATTGGATTCCCCAGAAATATAATTCAGGCGGATGCATTAGAAATCCATCTGAAATCAGAAGGAAGGGGCATTGACAACGTTGTTTATATAGATGTCGATCATCACATCCTGATTGAGCGGCTAACCGGTAGATGGGTTTGTGCAAGCTGCGGCGAGACTTTCCACTTAATAAGTAATCCACCAAAGATAATTGATCGATGTGACTCCTGTAATGAGGCACTCATTCAGCGAGAGGATGACCGAGAAGAAACGGTAAAAGAACGTCTCAGGGTGAATGATGAGCTTACAAAACAACTAGAAATTTATTACGGTGAACGAGGGAATTTTAAAAAAATTAATGGTCTGAAAAATATTAATGATGTCGCAAAGGATATACTTAGTGTCTTAAAAAAATGACATGTTTTTAAAGATAGATAGAACAATAAACTCGTGCAAGCAAATGATATCGATATTCAACGGATTGAAAAGGCGCAGATGAAAATTGAATTCCTTTCTAAAAACAATATAATGTTCAGCATACGGGCTGTTTTGTCCAATACATGGGAGGTGTTTGAAATTAAAGGATACACATGTAGTTGCTGTGGTGTTTACCATGATGAACTCCCGACGAGTTTCGGGAACCCGGCACCTGTTTATTACGACATTGCCTCGCCCGAGGATCAGAATAAGAGGTTTGAGCTAGGAGAAGAATTATGTATTATGGATAATGAGTATTATTTTATCCGTGGCTGCATTGAAATTCCTATTATCGATACCGATGAACACCTGATTTGGGGAGTATGGGTTTCTCTGAGCGAGGCTAATTTCAATAAAACAAAGGAGTTCTGGGACAACCAGGAATTACTTGAGCCAATGTATGGTTGGCTTTCTACTTCTTTGCCTTGTTATCCCGACACAGTAAGCTTAAAAGCATTTGTACACCTTAGAGGAAATGGACTAAGGCCTTACATCGAACTGGAACCTACAGACCATCCTTTAGCGGTAGAATCTAAAATTGGAGTTACATATGAACGTGTTCAACAGATAGCTGAAGAACTATGTTCAAATAACGAACAATGACATTTTGGCCATTTCAAGATCCACAAAGTACGGCCGTAATTACAACATATGGGGTGATGATGAAGAAACGCTTCATATTATATGTATCACATGATGAAGATGATGGAATCTGGCAATTTCTTGAGGGCGCAACAATGGCTGAAGTTTGGGCAAAGCAATTGCGTTAGCTGAGAACGATAGTGGAATGGAGCAGATTGCAGGGACAGTCTGCTTTTTTCTGGTTTGTGGTAAACGATTTAGACAAAGGGAGGGAAAGAATATGAACAAAATTGAACTGTTTAAAAAGCTACACGAGTCGGATGAACTGTTGGTGCTTGGAAACGCATGGGATTTGCCTTCTGCACGCGTTTTCGAAAAGGCGGGCTTCAAAGCGATCGGTACAACGAGCTGGGGGATAGCGGCCAGTCTGGGGTATGCGGACGGGGAAGCGATCGAATTCGAACTGCAGCTTTCCGTGATTCAACGAATTGTTGATAATGTACAAATTCCTGTCACAGCTGATATAGAGTCGGGTTATGGACATAACGATGAGACGATTCTCAGCAACGTATTGAAGGTTGCAAATCTAGGGGCTTCCGGAATCAACATCGAAGATTCGATGAAAGGTGCAACGGGGCTGAAGCAGCTCTCGGATCAATGCCATCTTCTTACCAAAATAAGAGGTGCCTTAGACAATAACGGTTTCGTTCATTTTTTTATCAACGCTAGGATCGACGCCTATCTTCTGAATCTAGATCCGCTCAACGAAACACTGACTCGGTTGAAAGCTTATGTGGAGAGCGGTGCATCCGGGATCTTCGTACCCGGGCTAAAGCATGAAGAAGAAATCAAAACAATCGCATCCTGCACATCTGCACCACTGAATGTAATGGCACTTCCTGGCCTTGCCGATTGTGACAAGTTGAAGAAACTGGGAGTAAGACGTCTAAGTTTAGGAGGAGCATTGTACCGTAAAACCGCTACGTTACTGGAGCAATGTGCGTTAGAGATGCTTGATTCTCGTGATACCTCAATCTTATTCGAATAACATGTAGATACCAATGGTCAACCAAGCATTACTTTCAGATGAAGATTTGCAACTGACTGATAAAATTACAATATGATATGCCGGGTACGCCGATCTATGCAGTTTTGGGAACTAATAAACCTGCCGCCAAGCAGCTTTGGCGGCAGGTTTATTTGCATTTCCTCGCATTATTTTGTTAAACGGTTCAATCCGTTATTCTCATGTGGCGGATGGGATGGTTTCAGAACGTCCTCCAAAATGTACCACCAATCATACATTTCCAAATAGACCAAATCAAAAATCATAATCCCGTTGGTTGTCTCAAGCGTCTTCTTGATCGCTTGTTTGAACCGTTCCGGTTGACCTTGGTACTGCAGGAGATACAAACTTCCATATACAAAGGTATCCTGATTGACTACCTCGGTGCTTAGATTGCCCGCGCCTTCAACGCTCATCCACTCCGGATTTCCCGATGCAAGGGCTTCTTCAATTGTTATGTCACTGTAATACAGGCCGGTCATGATAAAGTCGAGCAACCCGGCGTATCCATATTTATGATAATCTTCGCTGGCCCATGGTTCATTTGGATGATAATCTTGGCTGCCCCAGTTTACCCCCTCACTATAATAATAAGGATACCACGACCCTACGTAAGTACTGAAATCAACATTATTATCGATGGATTTAACCAAAGCTTTCGCGTCTGCGAAGAAGTTGAAGATGTTATGCGCCCGCCATTCGATCCACTTTTTGTATAAGGGACCTGCAATAATCTGCGTCCCAGTATCGGTGAAAGTCACGGTAAAGATATCCGAAGGCCAATTCTGTACTTCATTGCCGATATACTTCTCAAATTCTTTGCGGCTTAGGTCACTGAAATCGGCGTAAATGTTCGAATATCTTGCCCGGTCCAAGACGAGTCCGTCGACATCGTAGTTTGTAACAATTTCTTTAATGATGTTTAACTCATATTCGCGAACCTCCGGAACTAAAGGATTGACGAAGGTAGAGAAAGTAGGGTAGCGGGAGGCCGGAATAATTGAGGTCTTGGATTGGTTTAAATTGACCGTATCGCCGACTTTCAGATTGCTCAGCATCCAAGTGCGTCCAGCACCGTGTCCGGACAAGATGTACCCGTTCACAGGGACCGTTCCGATTTGGCCGGTAGTCACACCGTCGATGATTTCAACGATTTTGTTATCAATGACGATGGCTTCAAGTCCCCAGCGGTTCACTCTATTCGCATAGTTGGAGGTGTATTTTACAATCGTATCGGTCGCTCTGACTACATTAGTACCGAAGAGATCATATTGGCTACCACTCAGAGCGGTAATGACCTGAGTCGCGTAATAAAACTGCGTTTGCCACTCCGGATGCCGGAACGCGGGACCGTCTTTATAGTCATTGTTGCCTTCAGAGAAAACATTGACGGCCGCATGTACTTTGATCCCCCTGGAGTGGGCTTCTTCGATAACGGTGGCAAGCAAGTCGTAATTAGGGGCAAAGAAATTTTGATATCTGGGAATTGTGCTGGAGCTGATATGAGGGGCAAATTGACTTTGGTAGCCGACAAATCCCGTATAGTTTTTGACATCCAGAACGACCGTGTCTATTTTGGCTTTCTTGGTCTTGTCTAACATGGCTCGCACAGATTCGCGAGTATTTAATCTACTTAGATTAGCCGCAAGATCATACCACAGAATGTTCGCCTTCAGGCCATTATCTGCGACCGCATTGCCCTTGTAATGTTGATTAATGGCTTCCTGCGCTTTCAGTCCTTTAACCTCTAATCCTTGTGCGTTAATGAAGTTTTCCAAGACTGCATCATGCTCAACGTTTTCGAGGATGGAAGGGTCGTTTGCGCCCAGTGTATGAAACGGGATCACCATGCTCATGCAAATAACCAAAATAAATACAATAGTTTTACGATAACGGCTCATTAGGATTCCTCCCTTTTTATACAGCAACACGCTGACTCTTGTTCGCGTAGCCTTCATCCTCTATAATCCCCACTTTTCGGATGATTTAGTTCTTATGTTTATTTAAAAGTACGACATCATATGGGGAAAAATTCCTCTTTCCTTATGCAAAATGAAATTTTCTTTCTTTATTTGAGGTATTTTACTCGGGATATTTAAGATCCAAATGGAATAACGTTCATTGTGGAGAAAAAAATCTTTTTTGTCGGGTCAAATGGTGAAAATCACCCGGGTTTCGTGGGAGAGGAGAATAGGATGAGACGAACAATAATGAAAGGGCTGGTCGTGTCTTGTCAGGCAATGCCGCATGAACCTCTATACGGAAGCGAACTTATGGCAGCTATGGCAAAAGCGGCTGAGCATGGAGGAGCCGTTGGGATTCGGGCGAATAGTGCGCAGGACATAGCCGCAATCAGAAAGGTGACTGAGCTACCGATTATCGGCATCAACAAGAGGGAGATTGCAGACAGCAGTATCTATATCACGCCGACATTGAAGGACGCCATAGATGTCATTGATGCCGGTGCTGATATCGTCGCAATTGATGCAACAACAGGCGTTCGTCCCGATGGGAAGACCCTTGCAAACACCATAAAGGCGATAAAAGACCGAGGAGCGCAGATCATGTGCGATATTTCCACATTGGAGGAGGGAATTCGTGCCTCACAGGCGGGGGCGGACTTTATTTCGACCACATTGTCGGGGTTCACCCCCTACAGCACACAGCAAGAGGAACCGGACTTCAAGCTCGTATCGGAGCTGGTTGGGAAGATTTCCGTCCCAATCGTAGCGGAAGGACGAATATGGGAGCCGCGGCAAGTGGTAATGGCACTTGAGCTCGGAGCCGCGTTTGTCGTTGTCGGCACCGCCATCACTAGACCACAGGTTATTACTCAGCGGTTTGTTGATGAAATCCGGGAATGGAAGCGAAACAACGCCGGGAGGTGACCCAGTGTCGCAGGAATTTAGTATCGGTATCGATATAGGGGAATCAAGATTAGAAGGCCGGTTTGGCAGGAGCGGTTTATCAATGTTGGAAGTATGGACAAGAGTAAGGATTAACGTTTTTGAAGAATTTCTCCATGTTCATTTTTGTAAGAAGCAGTAATTTTCACCGAATGACTGAATATACCTTTATTGAAACCAAAGAGAAAACGACCTGAATCGATAAAATCATCTTTGAGGGGGAAACAGGAATGGCAAATAAGCTTCGTTCTACCGCGATACTGCTGGCTATGATGTTGTTTATATCGGTCCTTTCGGCTTGCACTCAATCTACTACGGGTAAAACAACCGATCAAAAGACGGGAAATCAAGGCTCCGGGGCATCTGAGAATTCGAAAGGTAACAACCAGGCTTCTGCACCCAAAAATATAACATTGGATTTCTGGACTATTGCGCTTAGTCCTAACTTTGACGATTACATCAATGGAAGAATTGCCAAATACGAGCAGGAAAATCAGGGAGTCAAGATTAAATGGACGGATCTGCCGTTCACCGCCATTGAAAATAAACTTTTGACCTCTATTGCGGCTGGAAAATCTCCCGACGTTGTAAACCTGAATACAAACATGGCGCTTACGCTCGCAAGCAAGGGGGCGCTTGTCGATTTGAATAAACAAGCGACCGCTGAGCAAATCGGCATCTATTTTGAGGAGATGTATAAGTCAGCATCAATACAAGGCAGCACATTCGCGTTTCCTTGGTATATCGCTCCGCACGTTTTGATGTATAACAAAAAGATTTACGAGGCGGCGGGGCTTGACCCGAACGCGCCTCCCAAAACATGGGATGAAGTGAAGCAGCATGCAGCAGCAATTAAAGAAAAGACAGGCAAGTATGCATTTATCCCAACGATTGCCGTTTATGCCGATCTGGTGAATGCGGGGGTTCCAGTGATAAGTGAAGATAAGAAGAAAGTGGTTATTAATACACCTGAAGCTTTGACATATGCCAAATGGGTGAAAGCTCTTTATGACGAGGATCTGGTACCGAAGGACGGCATTACCGGCGGGTATACTTATGCACTCAATCAATTTCAGGCCGGAGAAGTCGCAATGTTGATTACAGGTTCCCAGTTTTTGAACCGTGTCAAACAGAATGCTGCGGATGTTTATGCGAATACGTTGATTGCGGATGTACCCACTCAATCATCCGGAAACATTCATGCGCCTTTGATGAATGTAGTCGTTCCTGCCATGAGTGATACTCATGAAGAAGCGATAGCTTTTGCCAACTATATTACAAACGACGAGTCCCAGCTTGAGTTTGCTAAGGTTGTCAACATCTTCCCGTCGACGAAGGAAGCGGCGAAGGATCCGTTCTTCACTGAGTCCGGGGAGGATCCGGAATCCAAAGCTAAAGTCATTGCCGCTGCAAGCCTGCCCCGGGCCATTGATATTACGTTTGGCGTTCCGGATCAGGGTGAATTAATTTCGATCTTAACGAAAGAGTGGGAAAAGATGCTTCTCGGGCAGCAGACCCCCGAAGCGACGCTCAAAAATGCGGAAGAACAGATGCAGAAGAAATTGGACGAAATTAACGCCAATTATTAATAGGAACTAACGAGTGGGGTGGGCCTATGCTCACTCCCTCGCATTACTTATGGCTATATGTACCTTTGAACAGGAGGGGAGGAAGTTATGTTGAACACTCGCAACCGCCGCTATCTCTTTGCCTACTTGATGATGGCGCCCGGACTCCTATTAATGGCCATTTTCACCTTTTACCCTATTATCTACGGTCTCCCTCTTACGTTCACCAACTACTCGGTTATAGGTGAGACAAAGTGGATTGGACTTGCCAACTTCAAACGCGCCTTTTCCGACCCTGACTTTCTACTCGCTTTGAAAAATTCCATTCTATATATCATTGTCGTTCCGGTCATTCAGATTCTATCGATATGCATGGCGATCCTTGTAAACAACAATCTTAAGGGAGTCCGCTTCTTTCGTGTTTCCTACTTCGTGCCGGTAGTGACTTCGATGGTCGCCGCAGCGATAGCCTGGAAATGGATGTTCGAACAGAAAGGGATAATTAACTTCATATTAGAGAGTGCAGGTATTACCAATGGCAATATCGCCTGGCTTGCGAACCCGGATACGGCCCTCTATGCCGTCATGTTCGTAACCGTCTGGAAAGGACTTGGCTACTATATGATGATTTACCTGGCCGGCCTGCAGTCTATTCCGTCAGAGCTGCAAGAAGCTGCGAAAATTGATGGAGCGAATCGCGCCCAAGTAATCCGGCACGTTACCATTCCGCTGCTTCAACCGTTTGTACTCCTTTGTTCCTTGCTGTCGGTCATGTCGGCCATCCGTGTATTTGATGAAGTATATATCATGACCGGCGGAGGCCCCGCCCATGCCTCGATGGTAACCGGAGTATACACGTATGTCAAAGCTTTCCAGGATTTTGATTTCGGTTACGCAGCCGCGATTGGATTGATTGTTTCCTTAATCGTCATGTTATTCTCGATCATACTGTTCAAGTACGGAAAGAAGGGAGGGTTAAACTATTATGGTTAACCGAGTCGCAGGTGCAGCGGTACTTTACACCTTGATGATTCTTACCGCACTTTTTTGCCTGGGTCCCTTTCTGTGGCTTTTGTCAACCTCGCTCAAAGTCAATGCCAATATCTATCAGTTTCCTCCCCAGTTCATTCCCTGGCCTATCACTTTCAAAAATTTTATCGATGTATTCAATATTATGCCGCTCTGGACTAATATCTGGAACACTGTGTTAATGACGGCAATGGGGGTCGGACTTAACCTGCTTACATGCACAATTATGGCGTATCCGTTGGCCCGTTTCCGCTTTCCCGGCCGCAATCTTATCTTTTATGCCATTATCAGCACGATGATATTGCCAAACGGCGCAGGAATGATCGTTCACTTTCTCATTATTCAAAAGATGGGACTGTATAATACGCTGCTAGGCATCGTACTGCCATCCGCCGTGACTGTTTTTAACGTGTTTTTATTAAGACAAGCGTTCATCACTATTCCTCAAGAAATGGAAGATGCAGCCCGAATCGATGGCGCAAGCGAATTTCGTATATTCTGGAACATTATGGTTCCTATGATACGGCCGGCTATCGCAACAATTGTGATTTTCGATTTCATGGCTTTCTGGAACAGCTTTATATGGCCGATTGTTGTTTTGGACGACCCTAATAAATATCCTTTAACCGCTGCGTTACAATATTTGCAAGGTGAACTCAGCTATAACTTTCCTTACATTGCGGCCGGTACGGTTATTTCTGTAATCCCTATCATTATCGTGTTTTTACTGCTTCAAAAACAATTCATTAACGGCATGGTCGGCGCGGTAAAAGGATAAGTGGAGTAGTATAGCGATCGGAGGCAATCGATAAAGTGCATGGAGAAGGGAAGAAAGAAGTTGAAAAAATATACAATCACGGCAAGCCCGTTGGTGATGATTTCAAGCATATATAATTCTTTGACCAAGGCGGAACAGAAAGTAGCGGATGTCGTGCTGTCCAAGACTGAGGAGACCGTGTACGCTTCTGTCACCGATTTGGCCGAAATGGCCTATGTGGGGGAAACCTCCGTTATCCGCTTTTGCAGAAAACTGGGCTTTCGGGGATATCAGGAATTTAAGCTGACTTTGGCGCAAGATCTCGTGGGTCCTACGGATAATATTCACGGCCGGATAGAAGAAATGGATGATACTCACACCATTTCGAGAAAAATCACCTCTTACAACTGCAAGGCACTGGCAGATACCCGGGATCTTCTTGATGAATTCCAATTGCACCGGGCTGCAGAAGCCCTAATTGCAGGAAGAAAAATCCATTTCTTCGGAGTAGGGTCATCGGGAAACACCGCGGCCGATGCAAAATACCGTTTTATGCGTTTGGGCTTCAATGTCGATTATGCTTCGGATTCTCATATTATCGCAATGAATTGCGCTTTAGTCTCGCCGGAAGATGTTGTTGTTGGGATCTCGACCTCCGGGAGCACCAAGGATCTGGTCGATGCCATCCGAATTGCGAAAGAATACGGAGCCTTTGTCATCTGCATCACTAACCATGCGAGAGCGCCAATTACGCATTACGCAGACGCCATTCTGTTAGCATCCTCCAGAGAAACACCGCTACAGGGAGGGGCCTTCTCATCCAAGCTGGCTCAAATACACGTACTGGACATTCTCTCCACCCTTGTTGTTCTTAGAAAAAAGGAACAGACAGCTGTTTCCCTTGAAAAAACCGCCAAATCCGTTGTAAAAAAAATGTATTGAAATCATAGGGATTTAGCTGCAATGAAGGTTGCGACTTACCGCTGGATGAAAGTTTTGAGGGTACCGGCCTATAACAGGGTACCTCTCATCAAAGAATGGAAGAATAGGTCGCTGCAAAGTATCTATGCATGTGTGAAATATTATAAGAAATAGTTTGGTTCATTCATAGAAAGCCGCTATTTATAATGATAAAGTGGTAGTGTCAAATAATCAAATCGTATATATTGGAGCGATGACAACGTGATGAGAACGACACTACTCGATGGAATATTTCAACAATCGCAACAAACAGGAAAAGGCTATTTGCTAAACATTGACGTTGACCGTCTGGTTGCGCCCTGCTATGAGGCGGCATCCCTCCAGCCCAAGAGGGCGCGTTACGGCGGCTGGGAATCGACGCCAATCGCAGGGCATTCCGTCGGCCACTGGCTGTCGGCTGCCGCGGCGATGTATGCCGTTACAGGAGACGAAGCGCTACTGCAGAAGCTGAACTATGCGGTTGACGAGCTGGCATTCGTGCAATCACACGATCCGTACGGGTATGTCAGCGGATTTGCGCGCGACTGCTTCGACCGCGTTTTCTTCGGCGACGGCGAATTTGAAGTGCACAACTTCGGCCTCGGCGGATCATGGGTGCCTTGGTACAGCATTCATAAGATTTATGCGGGCCTTATCGATGTATACAAGCTGACCGGCAGCGAGAAGGCGCTGCAAGTCGTCGTGAAGCTTGCCGATTGGGCAAAGAAAGGCAGCGACCGTCTGACGGACGAGCAGTTCCAGCGCATGCTGATCTGCGAGCATGGCGGCATGAACGAGGCGATGGCCGATCTTTATTTGATTACGGGCAATCGGGATTACCTGGAGCTTGCTATCCGCTTCTGCCATCAAGTGATTCTGGAGCCGCTCTCCCGAGGCGTAGACGAGCTTGAAGGAAAGCATGCAAATACTCAAATTCCGAAAGTGATAGGCGCAGCCAAGATTTTTGAGATTACGGGCGAAGAGAAGTATCGGAAGATGGCCGAATTTTTCTGGCAGGAAGTAACGCGCAACCGTTCCTACATCATCGGCGGCAACAGCATTTTCGAGCATTTCAGGGGAAAACATTCCGAGAAGCTGGGCGTCGAGACGGCGGAAACGTGCAACACTTACAATATGCTGAAGCTGACTGCGCATCTGTTCCGTTGGTCGCCGGATGCCGAATATATGGACTTCTACGAACGCGCTTTGTACAACCATATTCTGGCTTCGCAGGACCCGGACTCCGGTGCCAAAATGTATTTCGTATCGACGGAACCGGGCCACTTCAAAGTGTACGGCACGCACGACCAGTCGTTCTGGTGCTGCACCGGCACGGGGATGGAGAATCCGGCGCTTTATCAGCGCGATATTTACCATACCGACAGCGATGGCGTCTACGTGAACTTGTTCATCGGTTCGAGAGCGGTCATTAAGGAACACAATGTCGTCATTCGGCAGGAAACGGAATTTCCGAAGACGGATAAGGCGAGAATCGTGCTGGAGGAAGCGCAGGACGCTCGGTTCAAGCTTCGCATTCGCATTCCGTATTGGGCTGCCGGTACGGTGACGGCTGTCGTGGGAACGGAAACTTACTCGAGCTCGGAACAAGGGTATTTGGAGATCGAACGGCTTTGGAATGCCGGCGATATGATTGAAGTGACGCTGCCGATGGATTTGCACGTCTACCGGGCGAAGGATGACGACATGAAAGTCGGCTTCATGTACGGTCCTGTCGTGCTCGCGGGCGCGCTCGGAAGAGGACAGTTCCCTGAATGCGATATCGTGGACAATCATCTCAAGCTGCACCATCATCCGCTCATTAACGTTCCGATCCTGGTGACGGATGAGCCGGATGTGAAGCAATGGATCAAGCCGGCAGAGGGCTCGGCTTTAACGTTCGTCACCGATGCTGTGGGCGAACCTGGCGGCCAGCGCGTAACGCTCATACCGTTCTACGAATTGCATCATCAGCGCTATACGATTTATTGGACGATGATGAACAAGGAACAGTACGAGAACTACGTCGACCATGAGAAAGCGGAGCGGGAACGGCTTCATGCCATTACGATCGACGTCGTCAGCCCGCATGAGCAGCAATCCGAGGTCGAGCATGGTATTCAGTCGCAGGAGTCGAGATCCGGCTATTCCGTCCGCGCTCAGCAAGGCTATCGGGTAGCGGAAAATGGCGGTTATTTCAGCTATCGGATGGCAGTCGCGCCTGACAGGGCGATGGTCCTGCAAGTCACCTACTTTGGCAGCGACGGCGCTTATCATAACGAGCGCGGACGGAACGAGCGCGAATTCGACATTCTCGTCAATGGCAGCGCCATTGCTCGCCAGAAGCTTGAAGCGGCGCACCCGGAACAGCTTTTCGACGTGCTCTACAATATTCCAAGCGAGCTGATCAGCGGCAGCGAACACACAGAAGTGAAGTTCGTTTCGGCTAATGGAGGCGTGGTTGGCGGCGTCTTCGGAATCCGCATGGTCGACCGGCTTAAAATGGAGCAGTGGGAGTAGAAAGATTAACTCAACGCTACGAATTTGTACATTTGCTAATTCATGAACGAACATCCAAATCGGGTGTTCGTTTTTTTTGTTGGCAGGCCGGTGGGCAATGATATTTGGATCGCTCTTGCGTGGTGTGTTGGGATTCTGCTTGCAGCGTATTTTTTGCGATGAGGGTGTATAAAAAGCGGGTGTGAAATAGGACACCGCCGTTCGCGACGCGTTCGTTCTGGATTACGTCGAGGAACATTAAGAGAAGCGGCTGCGGGAGGCATAGATCGGGAGTGACCCGAAGAACGAGCGTGAGCGCCGCGCCTGGGATCGTGCTCGTCAAGATTTTGAACGTCCGCCAGATGCTAGGCAGGAAAGTACATGAAACAAATGGAATAAATATACAACCTTACCGTATTAGGAGGTCGTGAAATGGCGTTTCCGACACATATTGTATCGGCAGGCGGAAATGTAGAAGGTGGGAATGGAAATATCCTAAGCGGTATGACTCTGTGACTGATGTTCCTACGAAGGTCATATTTGAATTCGTGTGCAAAGCTGTGGTGGAGAGTTAGCTACTTCTGATGAAACGACCGAGTGCAGGTGGGTTCCAAAGGAAATTGTTCTTGATTTGATTACTTTACCCGCAATCCGCATGCGTTATGACAGGTTAAAGCCCTGTACTAATAACTAAATTGGCTTTAGCTAAAGGATTTACCGTTTCCATGTAGTAATCTTCCGCTTTCCAGTACCTATTGTTGAATTTTTGGATGTCCTTACGAGTACTTTCTGCTTCACGAGAGAAGCGCATATTTTTAGGGCAATCGAGATAAATTATGTAATCAAAAAATTCTCGCCACTCTTGTCGTTGAAGGAAAACACCCTCTATCAAAACAATACACTCATCTGGTATTAAAGCGGTTCTCGTAACTTGCTCATCGAGTTCGCTGTTATAAAAAAGCAGTTGTAATTCATTTTGCTTGCGTATTTTAGCAAATAAATAATCCCGCAAATAGTGAATGTCCCATTGTAAAGTATAGTACTCGTACCATTCTTCATGACCAGTAGCATATCTTTTCTTACGATTTACGATATGATCATCTATGTGGATCGTAATAAAGTTTAGCTGTAGCTGTTTTAGCCTTTTTCGTAGATCATCAGTAAAAGTTGTCTTCCCAGAACGACTTAAACCATCTATTCCCAAAATGAGTCTCTCTTCTTTTTTTGAATTTATGATCTTATTCATGACCGTGTCCATTTGACTGTTTTCTTCTTCAAGAGAAGAGTCCAAAACCACCATCTCCTTACCCCAACATTTCCAATTATAGCAATTGGATTGAGCTGTGGCTATTAAACTATCCTGCCAGTTCGTATTATGAGGTCACCAGGGTATGTTATTTTTTACCAAAGGGAATTCGGAATCGAACAAGCACAACCAAATAGCTTTGAACTACAGCAATTCGAGGGGCGAACGAGTTGTTTGAAAACATGAAGCGGGAAGCAGGGGCGTTAAGGTGAAGCAAGATAGCGCTTACGACTACCAAAAAAGAAATTGTTGACGTCCGGTGTCGGACAAGCTATTATGGAGTCAAAGGATGAAATATTCTAAGAGATTTTGATGAAACCTACCGCCTCTCTTTTCTAAAAAGGGGGGGAAGCATGAATCCGCTCGATAAAATAATGTCGACCGAAGAGGCGTCCAAACTTTGGGGGGTGCATCAAGACCATGTAAAAAGGTTGTGCCGCGAAGGAAAGGTAATCTGCCGGAAATTCGGCAAGACTTACATCCTGGTGAGGAACCAGCCGAAGCCTGGCGCAAACAGGGCGGTTAATTCCGGCTAATGAGAAGGGAACTGCTTAGATGGTCTATGATGGAATCGTTATCGGTCTAATTGTCGGATTCATTCGTGCAGGATGGCGCAGCGGCTTGACGGCACTTTCGCAAATAAGCATAAAAGGAGGCATACTGTTTCCGATCTTGCTCGGGATACAATTGATTATCGTGCTGATCGGGGATCGTATTCCTTACATAAAGTCATTCAGCGGTTATATGTTCATGGCGGTTTACGCCGCCGGGCTCTATGTACTCTGGCTAAACCGCAAGGAGAAAGGGTTCTGGTGGATCTTCGCCGGTGTTGGACTCAACTTCCTCGTCATGCTTGTGAACGGCGGACGGATGCCGGTATCGATCGACGCCGCTTCCGTGCTCGGTCACCATTACGTCGAGATGCTTCAGAACGGAACGACCGACTCCAAGCATGCGGCATTAACTGCAGCGACAAGATTACCTTTTCTCGGGGACATTATTCCACTATCCGCTCCATATCCTAGGACCCAGGTAATCAGCGTAGGGGATGTCATCATGAACTTCGGAATTTTCGTCTATCTGCAGTCTGTGATGATGGCTTTCAGAACAAATTCATCCGTTGTTAATGCAAAATAATATAAATATTAAATTTTATAAAGGAGAATGATTAAAATGAAAAAAGTTGAAGGAATTAAAATTACCCGTATTTTGGTAAATGCTGTGATCGTCGCTTCCGTTATTGTTGCTCTCACTTCCGGTTTTAGATACATTTAGGATGCCATCACCTGAATCAGTAGGACTTTGTTCTTACATATGAATCTAAAATCGTGTATGATAAGGGGGAACAGGTTATCCTGTTCCCCGTTTTTTATTTGCACGTGTCGGAGGGTCTGAGGAAACAATGAGGCTCACTCAAAAACTTGCTGGCTTTCGTCAGCCCGGTAACTTGTATTTGTTATTGAAATCCTTTGCGGGGATGCTCCTCTTTGCGGCAACGGGCAACTTGTCCATAAATTCTTATTCAATGACACAATGGGTTATTATTTATTCGATGGTTGGAGCCGTACTCCTTTTAAGCCATTTTATTTTTGCTCTATCCCCGGAAGGGAACGGACAGTCAATGGATTCTTCCGTCTATTTGGCTGCACTGTTTCTATACGGAGGGGGTGTTGCCTTATTTGTTTTGTTACTCAGTTCAGTAGTTTTCATGATTTATGCCCGGAATACAAAGTGGTGGAAACACATCCTTAATTTTTCTATGTATACTTTTATGATAAACGGAGCAGGGTTAACATTTCACCTTTTAGGTGGAGAAACTGGTCCTTTCAATATTAATTACATGTATGCGTATTTAGTAGCTTTAGCTGCATATTTTACGTTGAATGTCATCTTGTTTGGTTGTTATTATCTAATTCTTTATAAAGGATCAGTATTTAAGTTCTTAAAGAATATCATGAGAGATATTCTCTTCGCTTATCTGAGTACGTTACTTTTATCTGTCGTTCTTGTCATCCTTATGGCTCAGAATGGTTCATTGGGTTTGTTTCTGTTCTTGGCTATCGGTATACTGCTGTCCCATGCCTTTCAACAATTATTTAAAATGTATAATTCAGTAAGTGAGAAAGCAAATACGGACCAGCGCACCGGTTTATACAGCCACAGCTGTTTTGAGGAAAAGCTGGATGAAGCTATAAAGGTTGCAAAAAAGCAGGAATCCCCTTTATCCCTTGCGATGATAGATTTAGACGACTTCAAAAAATATAACGACACGTTTGGGCATCTTCAGGGAGACCGGCTTCTCGGTTTTTTCGGAGAGCTTGTCAAGTCGGAGTGTGAGTCGAAAAATTTCATTGCCGCGCGCTTTGGCGGTGAAGAATTTGCGATCATTATGCCCGGATTTACGCAGGAGCAATCGAAGGCTTTTATTGACGGACTTCGAAAGAAAATCAACGACAGCCCTTTCGACGGCGTGGAAATATTTCCGCATGGCTGTTTGTCATATTCTGCAGGTATCATTGAACTTAGAAAGGAGATGCATGATAAGTCTCAGCTAATCGATTGGGCAGACCGTGCGGTATACGCGGCGAAATCGAAAGGCAAAAATATGGTCCTGATCTACGGGGAAGAGAGCCGATTGCCTCAACGCCTTGAAGACGACATTAAAGAACTGGAACAACAGCTTAAAATCTTTTTGTCCAAAGACGTGTACACCTTCAAACATTCGAAAAGAGTATATTCCTATGCGGTTGATATGGCTGATGTGTTGAAGCTTAATGATGCGAATCGACGCCTGCTGGTGCTGGGGGCATTGATACACGATATTGGAAAGCTCGAAATTCCAAGGGATATCTTGAACAAGAAAAGCAAGCTAACGAGCGAGGAATGGGAAATTGTCAAAAAGCACGTGTTGTGGGGTAAAGAGATTGTGCTTGTGAACGGTAAATACAAAGATCTCGTACCGCTTGTCGAGCTGCATCACGAACGTTACGACGGGAAAGGTTATCCGTACGGCTACAAAGGAGAAGAAATTCCGCTTCTGGCCCGCATGCTTTGTATAATTGACTCCTTCGATGCGATGACGACGGAACGCCCTTATCAGGCAACGAAATCGTTTGCCGATGCCTTGCAGGAAATCAGAAACTGTGCCGGCTCCCAATTCGATCCTGAGCTCGCCGCCCAGTTTATCCGTTATATGGAAAATAAGATGGCTCCAACCGGATGAGCTTCGCCTAATGCCGTGAAGTCCCGCCGATTTAATGCTACCGAACAGTAGCACTCCATTGCATCGAATCATGGATTTGCCTCGCCACTGTTCCGGCAATGTAGAATTTGAGGTGATTTGACCTCTGTATATTAAGGAGAAACACATGCGTCGACTGACTTTGTTCGTTCTGCCTGTCCTGATCGTTTTGGTGTCCACCCCGGTTCTTGTCTATGCCGGTTCGGAGCTGTCCGATGTGGAGCACGAGCTGCAGGAAGTTCAACAGGAAAAGAAAGCATCGCAGCATAAAATATCGGATTCCATGAATCAAATCAATGTGATTCAAAAGGATGTCCTAGCTGCGAACGCTAAATTAGATGATCTAAATAATCACATCAACGATGTGACCAATCAGACACAGTCGCTTCAATCCAACATTCAGAAAGAAGAAGCCGATTTGACACAGACCGCTCAGGACTTACAAGATGCGGATTCTCGTGTAAAACAGCGGGACCAAATGTTGATGAATAAATTGCAGGTTATCTATAAGGACGGTAATGTCAGTTTCTTGGATGTCTTGATGCATTCCACCAGTTTCTCAGATTTTCTCAACCGCTGGCAGTATTTGGACCAAATCATTGGCTTCGATAAAGAGATGTTGGAGCGCAATAAAGAAGATAAAAAGCTTATTGCGGGGAAGGAAACGTTGTTGCAGCAGGAGCTGGCGGAAGTCAAACAGAACTATGAAACCATCCAACAGCAGCAGAAGACGCTGCTTGCCAATAAAGCTAAAGAAACTGTAACAATCGCGAGCAATTCGCAGAAAGAGCAGGATCTGAATTTTGCACCCAGATATCTGACGGCCCGGCGAATTCTGACCGATGAGCAGTACAATGCTATTATACAATGATCTATTTTTCATTTATTTTTATAATACAGAGGAGACCGCTTTGGAGTATTTTGCAATCGTGAGCGCAACAAGCTAAGATTCTGTATTGGGAGCAATAGCGGCTTCTAGATTTGCTCAAAGGACAAGAACATATATGCATAGATACCGCGTAAATCGCGGTTTTTCTTATTTTATGGATATAAGTTCTTGTCCACAGTCGAGGACAAGAACCTATATCCATGGCCGGAATTGTGAGGACATCCGGCTCTCCAACAGTCCAATAGCTCGTCAGCATTAAGGAATTGTCATTTCGGGCAGAATAGTTCACCTTCTTAATGACACATCGAGGAATTGGTGCTAAAATTAATCGGAACATATGTTCTTTTTTGGATATGAACACAAGATGATTCGATTCCATAGGAAATCGAATTAACGTACGGATTGAGCCATGGGCAGATGCCGACCTTGCTCTACTTTACCGCCTGAATGCACCGGAGATGCTAGAACACCTGGGAGGTCCGGAGAGCGAGGAACAGATCATCGCACGCCACAATCGGTACCTTGAGATCGGCAGGAAGGGGACTGGTCGTATGTTCAGCATCGTCCTGCTCCCTGAACTCGAAGCGGTCGGTAACATTGGGTACTGGGAACGCATCTGGCAGGATGAGACAATATACGAGATCGGCTGGGGCGTCTTGCCACTCTTCCAGGGCAGAGGCATAGCGGCTGCAGCTACCGCAGCTGCCCTCGTAAGTGCCAGCACAGAGCAAAAACACAGGTACATTCATGCATTCCCGTCCGTCGACAATCCTGCGTCAAACGCAATTTGCAGGAAGCTCGACTTCTTGTTCATTGGCGAGTGCGCCTTCGAGTACCCACCGGGGTACATCATGCGATGCAATAGCTGGTGCATGGATCTCACCAAGACAACGTGAACGGGGAATTTATAGGATAGTCATAGCCGTCTGAAGGATAAGTGAGAATTCGCTGAATGGCTAAGCTAACAGGGCACGATAGTGGAATGAAGCAGATTGCATCGGCAGTCTGCTTTAATCATTGAATTAACTGGCAGAATTCTTTAATAAATACGACTGAAATGCTATCTTAAACGGATGATAGGAACTAACACGTCAGGAGGGAGTTTTATCTTAAATACCATATCATATTTGCAATCAGGGAACGAAATTCAGCGTCGTGCCTACAATATAATCATGGCATTAAACATCCTCAATGACCTGGCTGAATATAATCCTACCCTATGTGGGACAAACCCAATCTCGATTGACATTCAGGGTTCCGATCTAGACATTATTATGGAAGTTAATAACTTCGAACCTTTTAAGGATAAAGTTAAGTCTTTGTATGGAAATCTAGAAGGGTTTATTTTGACGGAGTTAACCGTCAGAAATACTCCAACAATCACATCAAACTTTCGGTTTGGAGGGTTCGAGTTCGAACTGTTTGCCCAGCCCAATGCAGTTGAAAAACAAAATGCATTTATGCACATGATTATTGGAGGGGGATTGAATCTGATGCATTATTGGAGAAGCTTTTATTATTAATGGATTGAAACGAATGAAGTAAGACATGCTCGATGAGATTCTTTAGTTTTGGCAATAAGCTTGCATAATACTTTGCATGGGATTTGGGTATTTGCAAGAACCTTACGATCTTTGGAAATCTTGTTGCACAATAAAGCATACAAAGCCACTATATAAATCACTTATAGAGAAAGGATTAATTTTATGAAAATGGATTCCAACACAATTCTTATAACGGGTGGAACATCAGGGATTGGATTCGAGCTTGCTGCTCAGCTCGTTCAGCTTGGGAACACCGTAATTATTACCGGGCGGGATCAGTCCAAGCTGGATCTAGCAAAAAAGAAACTTCCATACGTTTACACATTTCAGTGTGATGTAAGCGATCCAAAGGCCATTTCCGACCTTTTTGAAAATGTAACCAGTCAATTTCCAGAACTGAATTTTCTGATCAATAACGCTGGGATTATGCGTAAATTGAACTTTCATACCAAAGAGGTTGATTTAGACGATATCAGTAGCGAGATTGAAATTAACCTCAGCGGTTCGATCCGTATGGTGAACCAATTCTTATCGCATTTAAAGGCGAAGAAATCCTCTGCGATTATGAATGTCTCATCCGCACTAGCATTTGTTCCTTATCCGGTATTGCCGGTATAATGTGCGACGAAAGCCGGTATTCATTCTTTTACACAATCATTGCGAATTCAGCTAAAAAATACTAATATTAAAGTGTTTGAATTGGCGCCTCCAACTATTCAGACCCCTATAATTAAAGCTCTTGATGGTATGAGATCAAAGGCGTAAAGCCAATGAATGCCGGTAAGATGGTTAGGTACGCAATCAAGGGTTTGGAAAAGGATCGCTTTGAGATCCTGCCGGGCCAGAGCAGTGCGCTAAAGCTCATGAGTCGTGTTGCACCTCAGTTTATGTTAAATCAGATGAGCAAAACCGTTAATAAATTGCTCGCTCAAACCAAGAGTTAACTTTAGCGGGCGAAATGACAACAAGGGATTCCAGTTCCTGCTTTGGCTTCTGCTACAGCGCATTATGACAGCTATCGAACGGAAAGGCTGCCGGCCAATTAAGCTGCAGGCGCAAAGGGATTATTTTGGGGCACATACGTTCGGGCGGGACCAGAGATTATTTGATCAATCCGTTGGATAAGATGATGGGAGGCAAGGTTCCGGAGGTGCATAATACATCAAGAAACTTTTCTAGCCCTGTGTTATCCAAGTATTTTGGGAGGAAGAATATGCTAATTACAGAAAATCAGACGGCAACAACATTCTCAAGGAAAAATCCATTTCACGCGAAGGTTCTTAAAAATGTAAATTTAAATGGCGCTGACTCCAATAAAGAAACAAGACATCTCGAGTTATCGTTAAAAGAATCAAGCCTTTCCTACGTCCCAGGAGATGCTCTTGGTATTATCCCCAAGAATGATCCGGAACTGGTGGCTTCTCTGCTTGAGGAAATGAAATGGGACGAAGAAACGTTAGTAACAATTAATAAGGAAGGCGATACACTTCGGTTAAAAGAAGCGCTGACAACCTACTTTGAAATTACACTGCTATCGAAAAAGATTTTACAGCAAGCGGTAGAATTTACCGAGAATGAAGAGTTGAACAAGCTTTTATTAAATGAAAATGCAAACCAACTGAAAGAATATATCTACGGGCGTGACTTGATTGATATGCTGCGCGATTTCGGGCCATGGAACGCTTCTGCCCAAGAGATGGTGTCTCTATTAAGAAAATTGACGCCGCGTCTCTATTCAATTGCAAGCAGCATTGCCGCTAATCCCGAGGAAGTGCATCTAACCATCGGTGCTGTGCGCTTCACGGCTCACGGACGTGAACGTAAAGGCGTTTGTTCGGTTTTAGTTGCCGAACGTCTTCAAGAAGGAGACACGCTTCCCGTATTTATTCAACCTAATAAACACTTCCATTTGCCGGCGTCTCAAGATACAGATATTATTATGGTTGGTCCGGGGACAGGCATTGCACCATTCCGATCCTTTATCCAGGAACGTGCGGTAACTAAAGCAACGGGCAGAGCATGGCTATTTTTTGGAGACCAGCATGCGGCATCGGATTTTCTTTATCAGAACGAGTTGGAACAGTATAAAAAAGATGGGGTCTTGACAAGAATAGAATCTGCGTTCTCCCGTGATAGGGCACAAAAAGTTTATGTGCAGCATAAAATGCTTGAAAACAGCAAGGAATTGTTTGAATGGCTGGAAAACGGAGCTTGCTTCTATGTTTGCGGAGATAAGCAATATATGGCGAAAGATGTCCACAACGCGCTTATCGAAGTTATTGAAAAAGAAGGTGCGATGAGCCGCGAAGCAGCGGAAGCTTATCTCAATGATATACAAGCTCAAGGACGTTATCAACGAGATGTGTATTAAAATGAATAGGTGTTACCGGCAACACGCAAAAAGAGTGGCATTCTTTCCACATTAAACATGCCCTGTCAGAGGACAAGAACCTATATGCATTAGATACCGCGTAAATCGCGGTTTTCTTATTTTATGGATATAAGTTCTTGTCCAAAGTCGAGGACAAGAACTTATATCCTTAACCGAAATGGACAAGAACCTATCTCTTCTCCGTTGTATGAATCAGGACAGAAGAAATTTTTTAAGTGTGAGCTTCGCTGGTACTACCACATGCCCATGGCTAATATGAAACGATACCCAAACTGGAAAAAATTATTTGTTGAAAATTTGATTGTTAATATGCTGCCACGTCGTATTCCATGCGTTAATTAATTTGATAGGATCGATTTTCTCCTGTGGGTTGATAAAAGCATCAATAACAATTGGAATATGTGGTTGTATTTCTGGTGGGAAAGTATAGTTTTGAATTTGTAACAAGGGGACATATGCTGCAACCCCGTTGTAAACAAGCAACATTGCCATTGATTGTAGAATCCGTTTCGATACTAAGCGCGTGCCTTTTGCATCAAGGAATGTCAGAGCATCTGTGTCTTTTCCTTCCTCACTCAATATTGATAATATGGCTATTGCAATTTCTTGACATTTTGGGGGTGATGGAAGAAAACTTGTAGGGTGTTCACCGTACAAAACCTGCGAGTCAAACCAACTTGAATAGAGCCAATATGCTCTCGTGTTCGAATCCATATGTTCCAGTCGATCATCAGCAATCCGCTGTATAACCAATGCATCGCCACCTGGCATGTTCCTAATCGTGGCTTCTACTCGGTTTTTTATAAGAGTATCTTCTTGAGTTGGTGTGTCAAACGCAAGAACAAGATCCATATCTGATATACCCCAAATGGCATCCCCTCTTGCAATTGAACCCTTTACATAGATTGATTTCAGCCTAGAACCAAGATGCTCAGAAAACTGTTTAACAACGTATTCCATAATGGGCTCATACCGAATATCCATTGCTGCACCCCCATTGGATTGATTGCGTTGTTATGATAACGGTAATTTCAAAACAAAAACAGCCTTATTTAAACCGGAAAAAAGTGGTAAAATATTAAGTGGGAACAACCTATTGAGGAAGACAAATCTTGATACTTCTTTAACAGAAATCAGGCGCTCCATTTTATTGGCGCTGCACATTTACCGATTATTAGACCTGTCGAAACGGCAGGTTTTTTTTGTGTAGAAAAATAAAGAACTTAACAGATATTGGGGGAAATTTTTTTCTATATGTCAAAAGAACTTAACAGAAGCCCATTAAAGTTATTAAGGCGTATCCTCGGCCTCTGTTTTCTTAGCATCAGAGATCATCGCTCCCCAAAGGCGCCAGCAGCCGCCGAATCACCAGATTTGTCAAATTAGGGACGATGGACAGGGAATAGGTGATTTCCATCCGTTCGTACTTTTTGTGTGCGTCATGTCCGTAAGGACCGATGTTGATGACCGGCACATCGAGGTCGCGGATATCCTGATAATCCACATGAAGCTTGCTCTTCCAGGCAGGGTTGTTGGCCGTTTCAGTTTGGATCGCTTCCTCATCATCGCTGAGGCTGACAAAGCTCATGTCTGAGATGTAAGGGAAAAACGGCTTAACCTGAATCGGATGCTCATACTGATGCCGAATCTCGGCAACCGCTCCGTCTACGGCCTCGATCAGCCGTTGTTCCTTTCGATTCTTTCCGGTCAATTCCACGCGCGGGGAGTAAAGCGAAGCGAAAAACAGGATCATCGCCGGACTTTTATCCTTCATCCACTTCCACGCTTCTTCCACGACCCTTGCCGCGTACATCCGCAAATCCAGTGAACGATCGAGCAGCAGAAGCTGCTGTTTGAATTGTGCCATGTGCTGGGCAAAATGCTGCCCGTGTTCGCTAAGAAGAAGCTTGTTCATTTCTTCGTAGGTGAATACCCTGGTTCGCCAAGGAATGCCGCTTGGAGGCTCTCCACTCAGCCGGCAGTATTCGCGGTACCGCTGCCCGAAAGCCGACAATGCGTTGTCGAAGGCGATTTCCGCTTGGCGCTTTAATTTCTCCAGCACTTCTTTCGGCGTCCAGGTATAAACGAGCATGTTGTAGTAGACATAAGCGCTGAGAGCCGTCTGCACACTGTAGGCCGGCTTGAAATCCGTTTGCTTGAGCGATACCGGCGGCACGGTGATCTCACCTTGAGCCGAGTTGCAAAGCTCCGGGTTATAACTGAGCTGTCTGGTCAATTCGGCGGCAAGAAAGTTCGGATCCAGCCCTTCGAAGCAGGCGCCGACATGGGTTTCCGCTCCCGTAATGTAGAAGGCGGGCAGCAGTTTGCCGACCGTGCCTTTGTATATGTAACGGTTCGGATCCCCGGGGTACCGGGGCGCCACAAAATCCGCATTGATAGCCGCAATATAGTCGAACTGATGTTGATCTTTCCACGCCTTGAGCTGCTTGAGCGCAGACAAAATGCCGTGCGAACGGTCTTCTTCATCGCATTCCGCAAGGAATACCAAATTGCCTGTCAATTCTTCGGGATGCTCGGCGTAGTGCTTAAGCAGGTAGAAATGTCCGGCAATACCGCTTTTCATATCGAGCGCTCCGCGGCCGAAGAGCCAATCCTCCGATTCCACATGCTTTCGGATTTCTTCGGGGAGTTCTTCCTGCAGCATCGCTTCCCGCAGCTGGTCAGGCTCGCATGCCACAGACTCAAGCTGGTTGTAATCGTCAATTCCGACCGTATCGATATGGCCCATGAGGATAACGGTTCTGCCGCTTGCTTCTTTGGTTCCTTTCACAAAAGCCATTACATTGTATCGTTCGACCTCGTCATCGATCGTGGAAGCGTTCGTTAGAAACGACGGGTTTTGTTGAAAATACGGCAGCGACGCGATCAGGGAATAGAGCGTCTGGGCGATTTCTTTCTCGCCGCTTGTATTGACGATGCTTTTGATCCGGACCAGCATTTTCGTATAAAATAAAACGTCATCCCGGCACTGCAGCATGGCACATGCGCTCCTTTTCCATCGTTCACTGTGATTTCTGGGGGCTCCGACATAATTGTACACCATTTGGGGAAAAATTAACCAATACAGCGTTCGCGCAAGCAGGAGGGTACCGATAAATGGATTGGTATGAAAAGCTGAATGATTATTTTCCCGAGCACGAAATGAAAGACCCCAACCAGTTAAAGGACTTGATCGAAGAGAAAGACGTATACCATATCGAAGAGACCGACGATTACATCATCCTCTATGCCGATTTTCCAACCTTTCTGTTCATCGATTATTTGCTGGTCATCTCCAATTCACGGGGCAAAGGAATGGGAACGAAAGTGCTCGATCGGTTGAAGAAGCGGGGGAAAATGATCCTTCTCGAAGCCGAGCCCAGCGATCCGGATAACGAAGATACGCGGAGAAGACTGGCGTTTTACGAAAAGAACGGGTTCAGGAAAGCCGACCAAATCCGGTACGTGCGCGAAGACGATGAGGGCAGACCATTTTCGATGTACATCCTGTACTGGGCGCCGACGGAAATACCTCAGGAAACGATTATGGGGAAAATGGAGAAAGCTTGCGAAGAAATTCACAACTTCCGGGCGAAAAAATACTACGGGAGGCTTCTTGCGGATCCGGACAAAGTATTAAACTGGAAACAATAATAAAATTCATTCGTATATGTAGGAGAAACCTCTCTTGGCGTCGAACATAAGGGCGGTTATTATTTTGAAACAGGGGAGCTGGCGGCTTTGTTTTTGCATTTTCTGCAGTCGAAGGAACATAAACTTAAATTTTTGAAGCTGGCAAATTTCGTGGCAAGCACCGACGGATTCGTTAATTGGAAAGAACGCGGGTATATTCGCTCCTTTGTAAACGAAATGGATTTGCAGGAGACGGATATGTTGTACAGTCCGAAGAGCGACCTGTCGGAAATTATCGGAGATCTGAAGGACCAGCAGGTGAAGAATATCTTTTTCGCCGAAATCCTTCTACTGATATTTGTCGACGGCGATTACAACGACGATGAGAAACAGATCGTTAAGGACATCAAGCAGCTGTTCGGTTTCTCGGATGCGACCTATGAGACTTTCCGAAACTGGGTCATCCGAATGGATAAGCTTAAAATCGAGGGGATGAGTCTTATTCTGGACCCTTCATAATTGGGAAAGACGCTCATGCAGAGGCCGCGGTAACCGCGGCCTTCGCTGCGTTTCTGAAGCCGGGTCACGGCCTGCAACGCTTGGTCTTGTCAATCGATGTCGGGGGACAAGAACATATATGCTTAAGAATCCGCGTAAATGGTAGTATCCCTTCATAGTTGACAGTGTTATAAAGTGGAAGGGCAAACCGGATAAAATAAGAGAGTTCTGGTTGAATCATCCTAAACTTGCTGCATCAGAACTACTTTTGAATCAAAGAGAAGCAGTAATAATTGCATCAAGACTAAATATCTAGATGTTGGTCTGTTTTGTGAACAAAAAAAACGGTTTATTACATAGGTTTTTCCCTGACTCATTCTTATAATCTAAAATGTAAGCACTTTCATAGAAAGGAGACTACGTTTTTCATCACTCAAATAAGAGGAGGAGGTTATCGCTTATGTATTCGGTAATCGTTCGCAAATGGGTTGCCGCTCTGCTAATCTTCGCGATGATGTTTATCAGCATACCCCCGGTAGGCGCAATGGATGTCGCCATAGCCCCCGAAACCGGCGAACCGGTCATAAAACAATTCGACTTCGGCACACCGGCGAGTCCCGTTTCGGAAGGATTCAATCAAGTTCACGACCAGCTGCTGTACTCGCAAACACTCGGGTACGGTCTGGACAGGACGATAGCTTCCAGAGACCGCGGAGATGCGGCAACGTCTGAGGACGACATGGAGGCCGACTTTGTGCTGGGGATGGGCTTTACGTTCATGGCGGATATTCCAAACGGTGAATACGACGTTACGGTATATTCCGGCGACCGTTTGGTCGGAACGTCTACGACGAAGACGACGATTTCCCTAGAGGGCCGGGAGGCGGGAACGATCTCCGCCCGGCAGGCGACCGCCAGCGCTACGTACCGCACGGTTGTTCAAGACGGTCAGTTGACCGTATACGTGACCGGCGCCGGCGTAGGCGGATATTTGAACGGACTGATCGTCCGGGAGGCTGTGCCGACGCCTCCAGCCGCTCCGGCGACGCTCTCGGTTTTGTCGGCATCGCGGGAGGGCGTCGTTTTGCAATGGTCGAGTGTGACGGATGCGGTTTACTACAATCTGTATCGCTCGATCGGTGAAACCGGGACATATTTTAAGCTTGCGCAAACCCCAGATGTCAACTATACGGATACGGCTGTCCTGGCGGGGAGCAGCTACACGTATTATGTAACAGCATTGAATGCGGGCGGCATGGAGTCTGCTCCGAGTCCATCCGCAACGGCGACCGTAACGCTGGTGGCCATCCCGCCGAAAGCGCCGACGAATCTGGAGGTAACTTCCGTTACGTCGCGATCGGTGGAGCTGCGGTGGACGGCATCCGAGGACGCCGACGGGTATGCGGTATTTCGGTCGGCTTCGTTAGACGGGCCGTTCGCGGAGATTGGCGCCGCTCAGGCCACTTCATATTCGGACCAAACGGACACGTCTTCCGTCTGGTACTATCAGGTGAAGTCTACGAACGAGGCGGGATATTCCGAGGGATCGAATATTGCCCAAAGCGCTGTCTATAAGCCCCCTACACCGTTGCCCGACGCGATGCCGGTCCGGATGGATTTCGGGCCTGGGGCGCTGCAGGACGGATATATCCGGGTCAGTTCCGATACGGAATACGGGCCGGACTGGAAATACGGTTTTGTCGATCCGTCGAAGGTAGGATCGGTTGACAGGGGGACGGACGACGCGCTTCGCTCGGACTTCGTTACACCAGGGGGCACTTCACTTCTGATTGATTTGCCCGCAGGCGATTATTCGGTAACGGTCATTGCCGGGGACGCGCTGGAAGCGACAGATGTCGGCATTGTGGCGGAATCGATTCAAAAGGTGCAGACCACGGCCGTACCTGCAGGACAGTATATAGAGCGCTCGTTCGATATCGCGTTGGTGGACGGCCAATTGAACTTGTCCTTTACTGGGGCCGCTCCGAAGCTGAACGCGCTTGTCATCGCAAAGCTGCCGGCCAGGACGACGGGCGTAAAGCCGACGGCCTATATTGCCGGGGACTCCACCGTTCAGACGTATGACCCTTACTGGCGGCCGCAAGCCGGTTGGGGGCAAATGATTCAGCGCTTCTTCACAACCGACGTCATGTTCGATAATCGGGCGATCGGCGGCAGAAGCTCCAAGTCGTTCATTTTCGAAGGGCGATTGGACAATATTTTGCGGGTGATCCGGCCAGGCGACTACTTCCTGATTCAGTTCGGCCATAACGACGCAACGATCAGCATACCCGAACGGTACGCTTCGCCTGCCGATTATAAGGAATATTTGCGGACGTACGTCAACGGGACGCGTCAGCGCGGAGCGACGCCGATTCTGGTCACTCCGGTGGGACGCCGCAGCTACAATAGCGAAACCGGCAAATTCAACGTGAGCTTCCCCGAGTACGTGGCGAAGATGAAGGAGTTGGCCGCGGAACTTGACGTGGCGTTGGTCGATCTGAGCTCACTTAGCGTCGCATACTATGATTCGATCGGACCCGAAGGCACGCTCTCTGTATTCATGCATGTGCCGGCGGGCATGTATCAGGCGTTCCCGAACGGCGCCGCAGACAATACGCACTTCCAGGAGTACGGCGCGATTCAGCTCGCGCGTCTATTATCGGGCGGAATTAGGCAGCTTGATCTGCCGCTTGCCGCCTATGTGACCGACATCGAGCCGCCGGCGGAAGTACCGGCCAAACCGACAGGGCTTATCGCGAGCAACGTCAGCAATGCGGGAGCCACGCTGACTTGGGACGAGACAGCCGGAGCCGACATTTACAAAATATACCGAAAGCTAGCGACGGATAACGACTATGCAATTGTCGCCACCTCCACCGTACCTTTTGCCAACATCGGCGGCATGGAGGAAGGACGCACTTACCTGGCCCGTGTTGTTGCGGTCAACGGAAGGGGCGAATCGGAGCCGTCTGATGCAGTGACGATCGGGACGAAACGAGCATTGTATAAATACGATATCGGTCCCGCTGGATCCCCGGTCGCTGCAGGCTATACCGAAGTCAATCTGTCCACGGTGTATACGCCGCAGAAGGGATACGGCATTGCGGATTCAACCAACATGATCGGCCGCGACCGCGGCACCGGCAACGACCTGATACGCGACTGGCTCGGCTACTTTAATGCCCGCTGGGAGTTCAAGGTCGATCTGCCGAACGGACTGTATGCGTCGAAGGTGTATGTCGGCGATATGATCGGCAGTGCCCGGACGGACGTTGCCGTCGAAGGGAAAAGCTACGGAACCGTCACCTCGCCGAGCAAAAGCTACACAGAGCGGGTCATCTCGCCAATCTCCGTCAAGGACGGGCAGATGAACTTCGTCTTCAGCGGCTCGACAGGCATCGTGAACGGGCTGGAGATTACGCCGATCATGCTGGCTCCGTCCGAATTGAAAATAGACCGGCTCGAGCTGGATTCCATTTCTCCATCCGTGGCGATATCGTGGAAGGCTGTCGACGATGCGGTTCTATACAACGTATACCGCCAAGAGGAGGGCAAGTCCGGGGACCAAATGATCGGAAGCGTGAACACGAATGCCTATACCGATACGACGGTCGATGTAGGCATCCGGTATACATTTACGGTGACTGCTGTCGACAAGACAGGAACGGAAACCGTTCCTTCGATGCCGCTCGATGTGTCGATGATCGATCCGAACGTTCCGGTTCCTCCTGTACCGACGCAGCTTACGCTCGGAGCCGTCAACAAAAACGACATAACCTTTAGTTGGAATGCGTCGGAAGGGGCGGGCTCGTACAACGTCTATCGCACCAAAAAGGAAAACGGAGTTTATGAATGGATTGGCCGGACGCGGCAGACGTCGTTTACCGACACCGGCGTTTTGACGACGATCCCGTACTATTATAGGGTTGCCGCCGTCAGCGCGGGCGGCGTCTCCGGGCAGTCCGAAACGATGGTCACGCCTGCCGTAACCGTGTTGAAGCGGCAGATGGAGAATATCGACCGCGCTCTTGTTGCGGTCAAGACCGACGAACGCATCTACATCAGTTGGCGAATGCTCGGTACAGATCCGGACGATATCTCCTTCAACCTGTACCGCGACGGAGTGAAAATCAACGGGACTCCGATCGTTGGCAGCACGAACTATGTGGATGCGGAAGGGGCGATTGGTTCGCATTACGAGGTTCGTCCCGTCATCGATGGGGTTGAGCAGCCAAGAGGAGAGCGTGCTTCTGTGTGGAACAACGCTTACTTAGACGTCCCGCTGCAGAAGCCCGAGGGCGGCGTAACGCCGATCGGCGATCCCTACACGTACAGCGCCAATGACGCCAGCACGGCGGATCTGGACGGCGATGGAAAGTACGAACTGATCGTGAAATGGGATCCGTCCAATTCGCACGATAATTCCCATTCCGGATACACGGGCAATGTGTATCTCGATGCCTATAAGCTCGATGGCACGCATCTGTGGCGCATCGACATGGGGCGCAATATCCGTGCCGGCGCGCATTACACCCAGTTTATGGCATACGATCTCGACGGCGACGGCAAAGCGGAAATTGCGGCAAAAACTGCCGATGGAACGGTGGACGGCGCAGGACAAGTCATTGGGGATGCCAATGCGGACTTCCGCTATTCAAACGGATATATTTTGGCGGGTCCAGAATATTTGACAATTTTTAACGGGGAATCCGGAAAAGCGCTCGTTACGACCGACTATGATCCGCCGCGAGGCAATGTAGCGGATTGGGGCGACGGATACGGCAATAGGGCAGACCGCTTTCTCGCCGGCGTGGCTTATCTGGACGGCGAACGGCCCAGTCTGATTATGGCTCGCGGTTATTACACCCGAACGGTTGTCGTCGCTTACAACTACCGTGACAGCAAGCTTTCGAAGCTGTGGCGTTTCGATACGAACGATGACGGGTATGAACAGTTCGTCGGCGAGGGGAACCATCAGCTGAGCGTAGCGGATGTCGATTTTGACGGCAAGGACGAGATCATCTATGGCGCGATGACGATCGACGACGACGGCAAGCCGCTTTACAAAACCGGACTCGGTCATGGCGACGCGCTTCATGTGAGCGATTTCGCTCCGAACCGGCCTGGGCTAGAAGTGTTCGATGTCCATGAACATTATCCGAGCCCGGCCGGCATCGAATTCCGAGACGCCGAAACGGGAGAGAAGCTCTGGGGAATCCCGACGAATTATGACGTCGGTCGGGGGATGGCCGCCGATATCGACCCCCGCTATCCCGGCGCGGAGATGTGGGCTGTCGGCTCATCAAACTGGGACGCTACGACCGGGGGTGTGTATTCGGTAGACGGGACGAAAATTTCCGATAACATCCCGTCCGTCAATTTCGGCATATGGTGGGATGGCGACCTGCTCCGTGAATTGCTGGACCATAGCTTTAACCAGAGTGCCGGTGTCGGAGTCGGCAAAATCGACAAATGGGATTATGAGAACAGCAAGCTTGTCCGGATGATGACGGCAACCGGAACGTTTTCGAATAATTACACGAAAGGCACGCCCAACCTTCAGGCCGATCTGTTCGGAGATTGGCGGGAAGAAGTGGTATGGAGGACGGAGGACAGCAGTGCGCTGCGCATCTATACGACGACGGATGTGACGGGGTACCGGTTCAGGACGCTGATGCACGACCCGCAGTACCGCCTCGCCGTCGCCTGGCAAAATGTCGGCTATAATCAGCCGCCGCATCCGAGCTTCTACCTGGGCGACGGAATGAAGACGCAACCGAAGCCGAATATTTATCTCGTACCCGCTTCGCAGATGGAAATAAGTGCAGAGGCGGATGTGAAGCCAGATACTTTGAAGCTGTCCGCCAGCAGCAACGAAAATGCCGTTACGGCTTATATCGAGCTTCCGGGGAACGGGCAGCTTGTCGACGTGGCTACCGTCCAATTGCATCTGAACGGCAAGTCGATCAGCGCGCAATCGGAGCCGAGTACCCTGGGCGATTACGACGCGGACGGCATACCGGATACCATGGTCAAGTTCGAGGGCCAGAAGGTTCGGAAAGCACTCGCCGGACAATCCGGCAATGTGACAATGACCGTAACCGGCTTAACGAAGGACGGTCGATTCTTCAGTGCGCGGGATACTGTAGCCGTGACTCCGTGAACCGCTTCGCGTTTGGGTACGAACCAACCCGGGTGGATTGATTCGCCGAGCTTTATAGCCGTGATTAAATCGGAGCATCGGGCGGAAATTATTACTTGAAAAAAGAAAGGAATTTGAAAAAAGCTGAAAGTATCTATCTACGCCTGTAATCAATATTCAGCTCAATTCAATAGTGGAGGAGCTTGCAGCGATGCGGCTCTTCTTTCCTTATTGAAGTAACTGAGCATGGTTTAAGAGCATGTGCGGGCTTTAATCGGCCCCATTAAAACTCATCAAAAGAAAAAGAAAGGAATGAATTTAGTGCAACGAAATTTTGGTATTTTACTGACTCTGATTCTCGCCTTGACATCGCTTGCTGCTCTACCGGCCACAGCCGCGACGAACACGTCAAGCCAATGCACGAAGCAGGCATGGGTCGGAACCTGGATGGCCAGTCCGATCCAAACGGTAACCGGATTTGCCGACCTTACCTATCGCACCACATTTAATACTCATATCAGCGGCGAATTGGTGCGAGTGCGCTTGTCGAATGTTTTCGGTCAACAACCCTTGACGATTGATGATGTGTACGTAGGGCGTCAATTGGAATTGGCCGCAGTCGTTCCCGGTACCAATAAGCCAGTAACCTTTAACGGGAAAAGGAACGTAACGATACCGGCGGGAGCCGAGTTATGGAGTGATCCCGTGGCGCTGTCGGTGCCGGCACTCTCCCGGGTTTCGGTGAGCATTTACGCCGCTACAGCTACAGGTAGGGTAACCGCTCATTCATCTCTTTACGGGGATAGCGACGTAGGGTATTTGTCCGTCTCTGGCAACCATGCCGCTGAGGAAGACGGAAGCTCATTCATTAAACCGAATACCGATTGGATGATTGTTAACGGCTTGGATGTCCTTACCGACGGCCCGGCCGGTACAGTGGTCGCACTTGGGGATTCTATCACCGACGGCTTCTTCTCTACACAGAATCAAGATAAGGCTTGGCCGGATTTTTTAGCAAAAAGGCTGAACGACGCCGAGATCCCTATATCTGTTTTAAATGCGGGCATTACAGGAAACATGTTGGTCTTGAATGATCCTAAAAATCGTGGGCCAAGAGGACTTGACCGCCTGGAACGCGATGTGTTCTCACAAACTGGGGTTACAGACTTGATCGTGCTCGAGGGGATTAATGACCTCGCCGCAGGAGCTACTGTCGAGCAGTTGATTAAGGGTTATCGTCAAGTGATCGATTTGGCGCATAAGCATGGTATCCGCGTCCACGGAGGCTTGCTTACGCCTTCCGGCGACGAGACAAGACCGAGCGTATTCAGAACTCATAGTACGCCAGAGGTGCAAGAGAAACGACACCAAATCAATGAATGGATCAAAAATTCAGGTGAGTTTGACAGTATTATTGACTTTGAAAGCGCTGTTGCTGATCCCTTGTTCCCTGAGTGGTGGAAACCCGGCACCAGTTATGACAACCTTCATGGCAACGACTTAGGATACCAATTGATGGCTGAGGCTGTACCGCTCTCAAGCTTTGCAGGCCCACGTTGTCTTAATATATCTCGCTAGTTTTATCATTGAAAAATGGATGTATTTGGTGTATGACACCAAATACAAATGTGCAGCGACACAAAACTGCTTAAATAAAATAAGCAATCATTATATCTTTAGCTGCTAATTAAGCAGACTTGTGTCGTTTTTGAACGATACCTGTCTGCTTAATTAATGACCATGCGACACAACTATGCTTGAATAAAAGCATAATTAGTTTCAGGTCGCCTAATATCAAGTGTACCAGCGGGTCAAGAAATACGAGCAGGTATATTACATTCACTTTTACAATAACGAGCGATGAGAAATTAAACGGCCTTAGTCCCATGGAATTTAAGACTAAGGCCGCTATGACGGAATGCAATTCAGTGAACCGGTGGTCTTCTCAGCTAACGGATCAGTTTAACTAAACGTCAAACAAATTGTACCGTTTTCGCGACTGGTTAACCAGAAAGTAAAAAACTCGCCTAAAAGTTAGGTGAGCTTTCTTTTAAGAGTTGTTCTGTTGTTGAGGGGTCTTAACGATATAATCTCGCTAATTCTTATGGCTATTGGTCTCTGTCCTGAAATGATAACAAGCACGTCTTTGCCGACAATTCTTAAAACTCCGTCGAATTCTGCTGAACCGGCTTCGTCGACGGCGAGTGCGGTTGTGGAAATGAATACCCGTCTTCCTAATAATCTTTGTACTCTTTGCCGGAAGGTTAACATCTAAAAACCCCTTTTCTTATCGTTTACCTAAGGTTCTCGAATTTCTTGTTCTCGAACTAGGTGTGACCAAATCAACGATCTCATCGTTTATAATAATGATGCGTCTTCTATCATCCGTAATAAAACAAATGAAATCTTTTCCTGCTTCGCGAATCATACCTTGGAATCTAGCAGGTTCAGGAGATCCGTTTAAGCCGCGGGGCGAGCCTGTTGTAAAAATGACAACACGTCTACCAATAAACATCCTGGCGAAGTTTTTGAAAGTAAAATTCACAAATAATTTCCCCTTCCTGAAGATAGCAGCAATGCTGGACGTGAAGGTTCATTTGAATATTTTTCTTTCCGCTATCAGGTACTACAGAATATGTGAATAACGATAAAAGGAAACGGCGGGACGAAGTACTTGTGCGAATAAGTGCCAAAGGATAAGTCATGTCGATTTGGGATTTAATGGCAGTTAGAAAACATGTCTCCGCTAACGGAGAACTATAGTTAAATGCCGAAAGGGCTGCCGCGCGGCAGCCCCTCGCTTAACCAACTGGCAGTAATGCACAATGATGTGCTGAGGAATTCAAAGAGAAAATTTATAAATTTGTTCAATTAACAGGAAACTATATAGCTTAATGACAAGGCTGCCAGCTCGATTGGCAGCCTTGATATACTATTGATTGATTCTATCCCAACCATTCCCATGTTATTTTTTTAAGTTCAATGAAACATTTCCCCATGATTCAAAATGTTATGAGTAGAGGAGGGGAGCAATGGGAAAGCAACGAGATGGGTAAGAATGAATACTTAGCAATCTTGGTGAACAAATACGCCGACATGGTGCTGCGATTGGCACTAACCCACCTCGGAAACCTAGCGGATGCGCAGGATGTGTGTCAAGAGGTCTATATCAAGCTATTTAAGCACCACCGTCCCTTCAACGATGCCGAGCACGAGAAGGCTTGGATCATTCGAGTGACGATAAATAAGTGCAAAGACGTGATCAGAAGTCCGTGGAAGAAATGGTTCTCTACTGTTGACGATATACCACTGCCTATTGAGCATATCGAGAGTATGGAGGTAGTGTCCTCTGTTCTTGAGATCCCTCGGAAATACCGAATGGTCATTCATCTCTACTATTATGAAGGCTACAAAACAGCAGAGATTGCCGAGCTTCTGAATCGTAAAGAGGGCACGATTCGGACGCAACTGAAACGAGCAAAAGAGCTTCTGAAGGCAAAATTAATGGGAGGCTTGGACGATGACGTTGAGATCTAAGTATGTGAAAGGGATGAATGGAATAAAGCTGGACGATGAGCTCAAACAAAACATAATCAGCAAGATTGGTTCTGGTTCCAGTGTTACTCAAATAAGAGTTCGCTCATTTCGTTATAAAGTCGCAATGATTTCCGCTGCCTGTGTGATTGTATTCCTCCTTATCATTGGAGGACCACTTATTTTTCATAATGGTGGTCAAACCAATAGCGGTCCATCTACATTGTTTAATGGATTCGTTATCACTGCTTATGCGGCAGACGGTACCCCCCAAGTGGTAAAACCAGATGTAGATTTCCCGCTCGGTCAATACTCAATGTTTATGAGCAGTGTGCCAGGATTTCCTATAACAATTGTTTCTAAGGATGCAGACCAGATTAGCTTGCGAACATCAGAAGGGGAGTTGTTATTATGGAATCCGTCGGATTCAAAGGTGAGATACCAGGGGAAAGAAGCGATTGTTAAGTCAGGTGATACGATCTACTGGTCTCCTCTTGTAGATGGACAAGTGGCAACTGAGAGTATGCTTGAGATAACCGCCTATAAGGATAAGAAGAAACTCGGCAGCAACGTGATCGAGATCAAATCGGAAGACCACGTGACGTATAAAGGAAGGGTCACCAATGATTGAGAAGGGTTATTGTGAGTAATAAGACAGGCAATTAATGATTTAGATTGCCGATAAGCATTAAGCTCCCTCGGTACGATTTAATTTTCTCACGAATGCTCGCTTATTCGCAGGATTTCGCCCCTTTTATGAGGGTTGAAAGTTTGGGAGAGCGACCCCGTTAAATGACATTGGCAACATGAAGGTGTACGGAAATAGAGGGGGAGGTTGTCGCCCCAGACATTTCCAGATATAGGAGGCGCTGCGGCTTGGACGGATATTGGCTGAGTTCGCGCCTGACGAGCCGCAAGTCCATGGACTCGTGGCGCTGATGGAAATTCAATCGTCCAGATTCAGGGCACGGGTTAACCCGAGTGGAGAACCGATTCTGCTCATGGATCAGAACCGGGCGTTATGGGATCATCTGCTCATTCGCAGGGGGCTGACTGCAATCGAACGGGCCGAGCGTCTCGACAGGGCGTACGGCCCTTATCTAATTCAAGCCTCGATTGCAGCGTGTCATGCCCGTGCCCGTACGGTTTCGGAAACGGACTGGGTCTGGATTTCGGCGCTTTACGACGCTCTCTCCCAGCTTGCATCATCACCCGTCGTCGAACTGAATCGTGCTGTCGCGCTCTCAATGGCGTTCGGTCCAGAAGTGGGGCTAGAAGTCGTCGATATGTTAATCCAAGAACCATCCTTGAAAAACTACCACCTATTGCCAAGCATTCGAGGGGACTTTCTCATGAAACTGGGCCGCAAGCAAGAAGCATGTTTAGAATTCAATCGTGCTGCAGCTCTAGCGCGTAATGAAAAGGAACGCAAGTACCTTTTGAAGCGCGCTTCCGATTGCAACTTAGAATAAGACAAGAAACGAGAGAAGAATCTCAAACAATTCAAGAGGTTACGAAGTTTATCGAGAAATTCAAAAGAGCCGTGGCAAGCCAGCCTATGCCATGAATTACACGATCAAATTTATACGTAACGATCTCATTTTAAATTTTTGATCAATGTGTCGATTTTGAAGATACCGGTTCGTTGTATTTATATAGAGGTCAATTAGGGGATTGGCCTTTAAAAAAAAGGAGGAACTTTTTATGCTGTTTATGTTGATTGTCAAAGCCTCGAAGAATTCGGAAGGGGCAAATCTCCCGGACCCAGAGCTCATTGAAGCCATGACGAAGTACAATGAGGAATTAGTTAAGGCAGGCGTGCGGGTTGCGGCAAAAGGACTTCATCCAAGTTCAAATGGGATTCGTATTTCATATCCAAAACCAGGGGAAAAGCCGGTAGTTATGGATGGCCCATTTACGGAAACGAAAGAATTGATTGCCGGGTTCATTCTGATTGATGTGAAGTCGAGGGAAGAAGCAATCGAGTGGGCCATGCGGATGCCAGACCCGCAAGGACATGGGGAAGGTCAGATTGAATTGCGTCAAGTATTTGAGGCGCCGGAGTTGTCGGGGGAGCAATAAGAAGTGGGAAATGATTGAACTAACGGATACGAGAGTGAAACGATGGAACCGATCCATCGTTTTTTTATGTGCTGAGCGCGGATGGCTCAACAAACGGGAGTTTGGTTATAATTGTTTACTACCCTCCATATCGTTTGTGAGATGCTATAATTGTAAAATATAAGTAGATAGGTGGGGGTACAACTAATGGAAAATAAATTGCCTTTATTTATCGTAACAGGCGCAAGTGGGTCAGGAAAAACATATGTCGTTCAAGAATTACGCAGAATAATGCCAGATTCTGATGTTTTTGACCCTGATAATATTGTTGAGTTTATCGGACATGATTGGGAGAAAATGCGGAATATTTGGCTTCGAGTTGCACGAAATATCGCTCAAAGTGGACGCATGACTATTATATGCGGGTCAATGATGCCTTGGGATATTGAAAAATGTGTGGATTTCCCTTATTTTAAGCATGTATATTACATAAACCTACACTGTAATGAAGAAACTCGTGAGAAACGCTTACTTGAAAGAAATTGGTCTGAGGAAATGATTCAGGACCACAAAAACTTTGCTAAGGCATTGCTTGATATTGCCGATAAGAACTTTAACCCACCTATGACTACTATTGATACAACGGATACTGATGTAACCTTAGTTGCATCTCAAATAAAAGAGTAGATTCTCCGATACGTTTGAACTAACCGATAACGTGAGCGCAATAAACAAAATGCAGGTTAGCGTGACGACAGAGGATGGGAATAGAGGGAAAATTGAGGTGGGTTTCGAATACTAATAGGACTTAACCAAATTGAATGAAGGTGCTCTCAATGAATTCCCTTATTGAAGAATCAGTAATAAAACTTGCAGAGAAATTTCAGTTGCCAGAACGTATCGTGAACATTGAAGATCTGCCTTGGGTTCTGTTCACTGATAATCACTCTTGCTATTTCAAACCTTTACGCTTTGAGCTAAACACCGGACATGGATTTACTTATTTAAGATTAAGAGTAACCAGGTTTTGGGAAGACACAGACACACCGGCGGATCGGTATTGGGCTATAATATTCAGGGCAAATGGAGATATGAAGGGCGCGAATGGGTTGCTGTTCCGGGAACCTTTATATTTAAACCACCAGGCGACATTCATACCCTTATTACAGAAGACGAAGAAGTAGTAACTCTTTTGATATTGGGTGGCTCTCTTCAATATTTTGATGAGAACCATCAAATTATTGGACAAGACGATATTTATACGTTCCTGAATAAATATAGAGTTTATTGCGAATATCATGGGATTGAAACGAGAGATGACCTTATTTATTAAGCCTTAGGTACGTATGATTTGTTGACGGATACTATTGCGGAATGAGTAGACCGCTGCGGCTGTCTGTTAACTCATTTTTGTAACAGAGCAGAATACCGTAATAAAGCTCTCGATCCATTACGGCTTAGAGATGGGGGAAAATGAGATTGGCAATCGTAACTGATAAGAAAGGCAATATCCTTTTGGACATTATTGAGATGAAAGAAGAAGAGATCGACAACGTCAATCTAGACGCACCATTAACTCACTCATTAATTGTGGTCAAGTTTCAAGAGAGTTATCTCTTGATGCTAAACAAATGGAGAAAAAGCTGGGAGTTGCCTGGCGGTGTCATTGAACAAGGGGAAACGGCTAGAGAATGTGTGATAAGAGAACTTTTTGAAGAAACCAATCAAACGGTCGATACTGTCGAGTTCAGGGGTCTAATGAAATTCGATCTACAGCCAAGTTTTCACGGTCCAAAAAGAATGGAATATGGAGCATTATTCTTTTGTGAAGTAGAAAAGCTCGTTGATTTTATTGAAAATGATGAAGCGGATCAAATCATTTTATGGGACGGCTTCTCGGATATTGGATATATTGAGGAGATTGACAAAAAATTAATCGAGCTTGTCTGAAATAACAGAAACTCAATTCCGCTAACGGACACGATAGTTGAAATAACAGAAATTAGCAGGCCAAGACTATGTTGTTCTAGTTTTGGACTGCTTTTTGTGATGCTCCCACAAGAATACATTAAATACATGTAAGCAATGTGCAGAGGGGTTTTCACACGCTCGTTTAGATAATCATGTTTATGTGATCGTAACTAGAAGGGAAATGAATTTATCGATATAGGAGGTCAATGTCATTAGCCAGCATGATCGATTCCTCCGCAAGATCAAGCAGATGGACCGCAACCATGCACCGTTCTTTCAATTTATCCGTTATGTCGTCAGTTTCGTTCAGGCTAGCTAACTGCTCCAACAGTTTAGGAACCATCATTCCGCGTCGAATGCCGGCAGACGCGACAAAACCAAATCTGGCTAATCGACGATCACCGTCCCATCCGGCGCTGTGCAACCCTTTGCAATACCGTGCCGCAATTTCATCCGCGAATGACTTTTTGTTGGGTAAAGCACCCAGATTCGCATTGAGACTCAAGCCGTAATAACGTCCAAGCTCTTCCCCAACGCCTGCAAGGCCGCAGTTGGACCAATCAATCATCATCAGACTGCCGTCTGCTGCGGGAAAAAGATTCGGCTTCCATGCGTCGTTGTGGGTGAATACCTTCGGCAGTTTTTGAAGACCTGTCAACATCAATTCCCTATTCCAACGAAACGATCGATATCGTTCAAACGTGCCGGCTGGCATAACTTCCTTTACGCGTGGATTATTCCACGCGTCTTCAACTGCTGCGAGACCGCTGTCGTATTTGTCGCACTCGCGGACCCAGGATATGAGAAACCCGCGACACAACCAGGGTTCCGACGGTAGAGAGTGATCAGTCAGGTAAGCGCCATTAAATCGGCCCAGCAGCTCAGATATATCCCCGTATCTCTGAAGGTCCCATGGTTCATCGAAGCGTACGGTCAGTTCTTCCAACCAAATCCGCCATGTTCCATCATCGACTTGTTCCACGCCGTAACACCTTGGCGCCCGCACCGGCTCCGGTAGCGTCTCGAGCAGCCTGGATTGATAGAGGAGAGGCTCGCGTTTCCAGTAGCAGTAATGGTTGGTATCATCCGTTTCTGGTGCCGGAACGATAACTTTGATTATGAACGACCAGTCCATAGACTTTATACCGATGATAGCTTTCCCCGCGACACGATACAGTCCGTCGGTCACTATATTAGAGGCTTTCCAATCCAACCTAGTATAAGACCATTCGCCCAGCTTTAGTTCTTCAACGTTGAATTTATTAACGAGATGATGTATCAACTGCTTATCCGAGATTATCATTCCTTGCCCGTCTAGCATTGTTTCTCCCCCCAAACCAATTGCATAGTACTTATCGCTAAATTAAATGCTATATGAGTACAAAAACATGGTAACATTTCTGTAGATGTAATGGAAATTGCATCCTGACGCTTGTAAATGCGGCAGCTCGTTACGCCCTGACGGAGAAGATAGATAAATATCCTGCACCACAACGCTGCCGCGGGACCGACCGGCAGCCTCTCTACGCTAACGGCAGCATTTCTATTATGAAGAAATATGAGATTTGAGAGAAAAAAAAACGTAACTTTAGTTTATTTGAGAAATGCTGAACCGTACCATAAGTAACGGCAAGTTTTTTTGATGGGGAAAGGAGAATTTGATTGTGTGGCATGAAATTTGGTGTAGTTACTTTTTTTACTGGATTATCAGACACTCTCCACAAACAATACCTGGAGGATATTACAGTATTGATCCAGAAAATATAGGTATTAAATTTTCTCGGGGAGTCATGAGGATATGAGTACTACGTTTGCCAACCTGCAAATTAGATATAATTCTGTTCATGAAATAGAAAAAGTTTTATCCGGCAGTATTGTAAAATGTTTGTCAGATGGATGGACTACCATCACGAGTGAGCACTTCCAAGTCGGAGACATTGAAAAAGTTGCAAAGAAATTATCAAAAGCCATCACCCCAAGTGTCATGTCCATTGAATATGTCGATGATGACATTCTAAAGATGTCTATTTACAGAAACGGAAGAACGCTCACAAGCCATATCAGCGGCGGTGATGGACATGGTCTAACCAACAAACTTGGCAAACCTGAAGTGTTTATAGAACAGTTGGGGTTTGATTCAGGCGAGGCTAAGTATTTGAAAGCCATTCTTGTTTGTGAGGATTTGGGTAAGAAAATTGAATTACTTCAACATTTTCTGGGTGTTACAATTTGGATTGATCATAAGATGCTATGCGATGATTCTGTAACGGATTTCCGCCGTAAACGTGATCTTTCAATAATTGAACAATATATAAAAGAGATAAGAAAGAAAAGTCGGATTAAAAATCAAACAGAAGCCATTCTCCTTCAGGAATTTGGGGGCGCCCTGATTGATGTTATAGGAGATCATAAATATCTCATCGGCATACCTCCATACGATAGAAGTATGGAATGCTACAAGGATGAGGAGATATATACTTTTATTCCAAGTGGTTCTTTGGAACCTATGCTTAATGTTAACTCCTTCCAACACCGAAATCGTGATGGTTCTTTAAGGGCAGCACACGGTTTTATCTATTACATGAGTTTTATCAGGGGACAATATTATCTGTTTGATTATAAGGGCCGAAAAATCTTCGAAACTTCCATGGGTGGAACTTATATTTCTCCGATCCATGTGTTAGAGGGTGGTGGCTTTCTCACTTTCGACGATTACGAGAAAACGCTACGGGAATATAACTCGAGTTTTGAGATGAGATCTGAGATCCCGTGCGGTGGTTTTCCTTTCTTTAGTAATAATGCGATATATGTGTGCAGAAGGGACCGGTCAGGCCAATCTGCGGAGCTCGTCAAATTAAATCGCAGCGGGCATGTTGAAGCATCTTTCCGTTATGATTATGACGGTTATCATGATCCTTCCGGAAACTTTTTATTTGATGAGACCGGAAGAGTCTTCTTTTATTATAATGCAACCACTCCCGGCAAACCGCTTACGAAGATGTTCGTTTTGACTGAACAGATGGAGATCATCAAAGAGTTGCATATGGAAGGTTGGATTACTTCTGCAGCCTTAGATTCCAAAAACCATCGAATATTTAGTAACCTATCAGATATGGAACTTATCGTGATTGATACGAATTCATTCCTCATTGTTTCCCGAAGAAAGTGGGAGGAAGACTCTATTTTGTTGACCGTGGATTCGTGTGGAAGAGCTGTTGTACTCACGGGTTTGAGCAGTATTGGATTACTTGACGCGCAATTGAATGACATCTCACGCCATCGGTTGAAGGGACAGGTGCTGTCTGAATTTACAAATGAGAGAGGGAACCTCTGCCTTCTTACAGGAATCGGAGGAGAACACGATGAAGGTGGAGCAAGCAGTATGAAAATAAGAGTGTATGAAATATGTGACTAGATTAAACACCTCCTTCCGTAACGGAGAACGAGAACAGAAAGGCTGCACCCCTTTTTAGGTAGACGGGTTTAATAAAAAAACCGTTCAGTAGTGGGCGCTGACCATGGATCAGGTGTTTGGAATCCTCAGGTTCTTGATATCACCGAAAAGTTTTTATCTGCCCATTTAAAACGGCCGCAAGCATAAGAGTTATAATCAAAGAAAAAGTTACGCTAAACCGAGTGCGATAGCTCCATGTACGAATCGATGAGCGGGGTAAATGAAATGGATTATCAGGATTGGCTGATCATTAAGGTGCTTTTTGAGAAGAAAAATATTACGAAGGCTGCCCAAAGCTTATATATTTCACAGCCAGCCTTGACGAGACGAATTCAACAGATGGAGCAGGAATTTAAAGTGACGATTATCCATCGCGGGACAAGAGGCGTCGATTTTACACCTCAAGGCGAATATTTGGCTAAAAGCGCCGATGAGGCACTGGAGCATCTTCGTCATATTAAAGAAGCGACGACCAATATCGGTCAAGAGGTTAGGGGAACGCTGCGTTTAGGGGTTTCGAACTATATTTCCAAACACAAGCTGCCGCGCCTGCTGAAGCTATTCCGTGAGTTATACCCTCTTGTGGAATACAAAGTGGTAACGGGTTGGAGCCGCGAGGTGTTCGATCTCATCTACAACCAGGAGATTCATATCGGCATCGTGCGCGGGGATTACCAGTGGCCGGACGCGAAGCTGTTTCTTTTCGAAGAAAATATTTGCGTTGCCTCGCGGGAGCGAATCGAGCTCGAGCAGCTGCCTTTCATGCCCCGGATCGAATACCAGATGGACCCGCTCATGAAAGGGATCATCGACAATTGGTGGAGTGGAACGTTCTCACGACCTCCGCTGATCGGCATGGAAGTGGACAAAGGGGATACCTGCACGGAAATGGTTATCAATGGGCTGGGCTACGGCATCCTCTCAAGTGCGCTGGTTGAGAACGTAGACGGCCTGCATAGAATCGTCGTAAACGATCGTCAGGAGCAGCCTATCGTCAGACAGACGTGGATGCTGTACCACGAGCATGCGCTCGAACTAAATGTGATCAAGTGTTTCGTGAAGTTCGTGGAGACGCTGGATTTTCAAAAGGACCTTTAAAAACGCGGGCAGCCGCGTTTTTTGCTATGCATTTTTTTGATAGCAAGCGATAAGGCATTGGTATTTTTCATTCATGGGATTCCGTTCTATGCTGAACATGCCCGAAAAGGATCGGAAGACCATTTCTGCTGACAGCCTGTAGAGGAGCTTGCTTATGAACGTACTATACCTCATTATTTGGCAAGTTATTTTTCCCGTTTTTTCCCTTATTGTCGCCGGCGCGTTACTGCACCGCATTTTTCACTTCGATATGAATACGTTATCGAAATTGACGACTTATTTTCTTATGCCGGCAGTTAGCTTCACAAACATCTTCGAAAGTAAAATCGGCGGGCAATCGCTGTTTATCATCCTCGGTTTCTTGCTCGTTCAAAACCTCGCTTTAATGGTAATGTCGTCAGGCGTCGCGAGAGCGGCCAACTTCGAAAGAAGTCTGTCCGCGACGTTTAAGAACAGCGTTGTGCTGAATAACTCGGGAAACTTCGGCCTCCCGGTCAGCCAGCTTGTCTTTCACAACAATCCGCTTGGAGCATCGGTCCAGGTCGTCGTCTCGATATTTCAGAATTTCGTTACCTATACCTACGGGCTGATGAATTCGGTATCCGTGCAGAGCAGCGGCTCCAAGGTGCTGTCGGAGTTTCTTAAACTGCCCACGTTGTATGCACTGGCGGCAGGCTTGCTGCTCAATTCGCTGTCCGTCCCTATCCCGGATACGATCTGGAATCCGATCAACAATGTTTCGAACGCTTTTATTGCCATCGCGCTTCTTACGCTTGGGGCGCAGAGCGCTCATCTGAAAATCAACCGGATTTCGCTACCGCTGCTGCTCAGCCTTATCGGCCGGTTAGTGATGTCCCCATGTCTTGCATATGTCATCATTTTATGCTTTAAATTGGAAGGGACGATCGCGCAGGCGTTGTTCATCGCAAGCTCGTTCCCAACATCAAGAAACAGCGCCTTGTTCGCGCTGGAGTATAACAATCACCCCGAGTACGCGGCACAATCGGTTTTGCTTTCGACGCTGCTTAGCAGCATTACCGTAACTATTGCGGTCTACTTGTCGAAGATAATATTTTGACGAAGTGGCCTACTATTTATATGTCTTACCAAATGAGGAGAGATTCATGATACGGAACGCCGATGCTGTACCGTTTGGTTACGAGCCGCCAGCAGAGCAGCGCAAAGGTACGCTGATTTATTATGATTCGTTCGAGCATACGACGGATGAGGAGCTGGACGCTGCGGCCTGGCAGATTGAGATTCTCTCGTTTGCGAAGCTCGTGTTGTATCCGCTGCATGAGGAAACGGTGCGGCGGATGACGAAGGAACCAGTCACCGCTAATTATAAACGCGAGGATCGGCTGCATAAATGGAAGCGCGAGCGCGTCAGATCGGATATCGTCATTGAAGGTTTTGAAGGAAAACGGAAAAGATATACGCCGATCGATTCCGCACTGCGGTATTTGACAGAGAAATACAAGTCGCCGTACTTCTTGTACATGACTCCCCAGACGGCGAACATGTTCGCTTCGTATTCATCCTTCGAGGAATGGATCGTCAAACTTCGGCTGCTGCTCTTTGCGGAGCCGCGAGAAGTGCATCCCCGGCTTGAGAAGTACCGGCATCGCTGGAAAACGGTCGGCGAGACGAAAGCGGAAAGAAATGAATCCGAGTGAGTGGAATAGAGACTTGTTAACGGGATCGATAGTTCCATGACGACCCAGCGACCGGCAAGATTATGGACCAAATGCCGAAAGGTGGAATAGCGATGGGGTACATACAAAACATACGAAAAAAAATTGGCCATGATAGGTTAATTGCTGTGGGAGCAGGTGTCTTCGTTTATAAAGATGGAAAAGTGCTTCTACAGAAACGAAAAGATAATTTGTGTTGGGCATTGCATGGTGGCATTGTTGAAATAGGTGAAGTAGTCGAAGACGCTGCAAAACGTGAGCTATTTGAGGAAACAGGCTTAGTTGCCAATAAACTTGAGCTTTTAGGGATTTTTTCAGGGGATGATAGGATGTACACATACCCCAACGGCGATGAAGTATATTTAATCGGAATCGTTTTTGTATGTTATGATTTTTCAGGGAAGTTATTGTCCGAAACCGACGAAACTTTAGAACTTAAATGGTTTGATATCGATAATTTGCCAAAAGAAATAAGCCCCCCAAACATAAAGCCCTTGGAAACATTTGTTAAATTTTTTAAACGCACTTAGCATGTATTTGTTACGCTATTGGGTACGATAGTGGAGGAGCTTGCTTTGCGGCAGCTTCTTTTTCGTTCGTTGAAATAACAGGCAGGATTGTTAAGGAGAGGTTTGTTTAAGTTTAAACATGCAAAAGGGATTTCGGACAATCCTCGGTCAGTCAGGACGTTTTTGACTTGTTGGTTAGTAGAAAATTCTGATCGTGTACTTCCGCTTGACACAAGTGTTCATCAATTATAACATTAGTTATATAACATATGTTATTATTTGTGGAGGAAGAAGAGATGCCGCCAAGAGCAGAGCTAACGAAAGAAAAAGTTTTAACCGCCGCGTTTGAGCTCGTTCGAAAGCAAGGATTTGAGGCTATAACCGCGAGAAACGTCGCTCAGGCGCTCAAATGCTCCACCCAGCCTATTTATAGCCTCTATGACAGCATTGAAGATCTGAAAACGAGCGTATACGACAAAGCAACCGAGTTTGCGCGCAATAGTATGATGGAGTATCAGGACAGCGCCAATTCTCCCGCTCTGAACATTACCATCGGTTTCCTGTACTTCGCACAGAATGAGAAGCAACTGTTTAGAACCTTATATCTTTCCGGATACAGAAAATACAATCCGCACACTGATCAATTTTTAGGAGAAGAATTAACCACCTTCTATATGCGTCACAGCAAGCGGCTTCATGACGTATCAGACCATCAACTCAAGCGCATTTTCTTAAAGTTAACGATCTATTTAATCGGCATTGGAACGCTTCTTAATTCCCAAACTTTGGAACTGGACATTAACGAAGCAATTGAAATGATACGAGAAATGTACGAGATGTTGCTGCAAAAAGAAGGTCTCACTTATTAAATCCGAAGAAGGAGAGAGCAACATGATCAATAAATTCGGCAACAAGATTGGGGAAGGCGGATGTGCGGAAGTATTTGAATGGGAGGACGAGAGCAAGATCGTCAAATTAGCAAAACCTAACACGAGCACCGCTGCCTTACAAGCAGAATTGCATCATTGTCGAATCGCCTAGGAGTGCGGACTCCCTGTTCCCCAGCCGTTTGAACTGGTGAACATAGAAGGTCGATCAGGTATTGTGTTCGAACGTATTTATGGCGAGTCGATCATGAAGCGTTTTGTTGACAGAGCAATAAAGCAATCCAAGCTGCAGCAACCACTAAATGTATTCGACGACTACGTCGACGCCCGAATTACGGCACGACTTTTTTATCAAATCCATACCCATTCGGTTCCGAATATGCCGAGCCAGAGGGAAAAATCAAGCATGACATTCGTCGTGCGCAATATTTGCCTGAGGCCGACAAAGTAGCAGTGATGGCCCAATTGGATCAATTGCCGATGAAGCAGCAGTTCTGTCATGGAGATCCGAACCCGGGCAACATACTGCTCCGGGATAACGATGCGGTCATAATTGACTGGAACAATGCTTCGACCGGGAATCCGGAAGCAGACTTGGCCGAATACATCATTATGATTCGATATGCGATATTGCCCCCGCATCTGCCATGTGAAGCGAGTGTCGTTCTTAATGCAACGCGGGAGGCAAGCATTCGCATCTTTATGGAGGAATACCAAAGGCTGTCCAGCATTGGTTATGCAGACATTGAGCCTTGGATTGCTCCTATTGCAGCACGCAAACTAGTCGCCGATGCAATATCCGAAGAGGAGAAAAATTTGCTCGTGAATGAGATTAGAAGAAGGCTCCATAGCAAGTGCAGCTAGTTAGCTGTTGCAAGAGTCCGTCGACTGGTTTTCATTTAGCTGATAAAGAGCTGTCTCTTTAAACCCACACTGGTCGCTCATACCACAGCGATCCCTCGCTCCTGAAGCTCACGAAATAGGCTGCTGCGGCCGATCTTGGTGATTTCACAAATTTCCTTAACCGTATAGCCGTTTGTTGCCGGTTTATAAAGAGGTCGATCGTGGTAGCCCTTCGCTCAACGTGCAGTATACAATAATACTGTCTCGACGATAATTTTATGTAAGGAAACAATGGAGGTCATAGAATTGGGTAAGCATGAAGATTTATTCAAAGATTTAAAACAGATTAGGGACACATGGGCAAATGTGGACTATCTCGGTCCGAGTGCTGTCATTCCAGAATGGTCAGATCTAAGGGGAGAATACGAAATCTTAGAGAATACAATAAAAAAGGAAAATGAAATTGAAGCCTTTAAGAAAATTATGCAAAACACCGTGACAGGTGTTTTACACTCGGTTTTTTGTTATGATCGATGGTGGAACTGAATTGGCCGATAAATTCAATATTGATCTTGTTGTTTTGGAAACGGGAGAATCGCTGAGGGAAGATATTGCTTTACATGAAGAATTCATGGGTTACCTACTTGATGCTGAAGACGATAATCTGCTGAACTAAATTGAATGCTCTCTCAGGTTACATTCAGGATAATGTCCTTTAGTTCAATCAGAGTCTTGATTCGATAGCTGGCCTGTGAGAAGTCATGTGTTTTTGTGAAGTCGTTATGGACAATAGCACAGTCGATACCAGCCGCCACGGCTGAGTTCAACCCTCTGTTTGAATCCTCTACAACCAGGGTCTCTTCTTTGGTAGCTCCGAAGCGCTTTAGGCCGGTCAAGTATGGTTCCGGGTGCGGCTTGGTGCGCTCGTAGTCTTCGCGAACAAGGACGAATTCCATGAATTGTCTAATCTGGCGCTTTTCATGAATAAGCTGAAAATCCGCACGTTTTGCAGTCGTCACGATGGCCATGCGGACGTACATTGACAGTTCGGCTAGAGTTTCAACTACGCCTTCAATCTCTATGGCTTTTGTTCTTAGATATTCCTGATAATAGACGTTGCGGACCTCACGCTGCTTGCTGATGGTCTGTTCATCAATACCTGCCGCCCTAGCTTGGGACCAAGTGCCCAATGACTGGGTCATGTCGCGGAGGTATTGATCTTTATCCAAGGTAAATCCAATGTCAGCCAGAGCGCGTTTTCCCGCTTTGTAATACCAGAATTCAGTATCAACCAGAACACCATCATGATCGAAGAGTATGTACTTTTTCATTGTTTCGTTCTCCTTTGTCAGCTGCGGCAACCATGCGTGCCATCACGCGCCGTTGATCACCCTAAGTAGACGGGCCACTGATATTCGCGTTGTCGGTGATGGCTTCCTCCAAACTGACTCCTCGGCAGATATGCGCAAAGATGGCACGACTCAGGCGCCATCCAATGTTGTTTGGACTTCTCATCCAAGAACTCTTTGATTGAGCACCCCTCCTTTTATGGATTTCTTATATGGATCACTCGAATCTGGACGGCAAAACGTTATAATATTTTTTAAATGCCTTGGAAAACGTGAATGGATCGGGATAACCGAGAAAGCCGGCGATTTGTTGAAACCGTATATTTTTTCTCATAGAGATAATCTCTCGCCCGGTTCATTTTGATTTGGTAAATGTATTGGACTGGAGTGATTCCTAAGGCCTTTTTGAAATAAGCGATAAAATATTTTTCCGATATGCCAACAAGCGCTGCAAGTTCGTTCATTTTTATAGATTGGTGCAGGTGGGCGTTAATGTATGTGAATACTGGCTGCAAAACGTCAAGATTTTTTTCGGATTTCCTTGTGATTCTCCCGTTCGTAAATGTTCCGATATATCGGCCTTGTCCATGGAGTTCAATTATTTTTGCAATAACGGCCGTCAGGCAAGCCTTCAAATACAAACGGTTTCCCGGCATGTTGTTTAGCTGATTCGATTGAAGGAAGGATTTGCCGAAAAGGGTGGCTTCCTCCCGGATCAGACCCTTCGGTATGATTCCCGAGAGATTAAAATCGCTCAGAATTCGCTGCTGCTCCCCGATTCCGAAATCGAAATGAATATAAATAAATCGACAACCTTCTTCGATGGTAGCTGCCATATAGGGAACCCCAGGGTAAAAAAAGACCACGTCTCCCGGAGTGGCCGTATGTTCGATTCCATCTACCGTGATTTTGGTCGTTCCGGATTGGATGAACCAAAGATCATAGTCGATATGCGCCTTGTGCTCGATCCAATTACCATCGTGAACCGGCTCCCAGAACGATTTCATGCGAAGCGTGATGAATTCCGACAACTCGTTGAGAATTCCCATGTCCGTCCGTTTCATATCCTCTGGCCTTCCTTTACTACAAGACATTATTTATACAACATCACTATATCATTAAAATGAATAACCATGAATGATCTTACTATTTGACATATATCCGAGACCATCTCATATTCTGCTTTCGGATCATTTCCCTATAATTAGGCTATAACCAGTTAAGGGGGACTCTATCGTGAGCGAATCACAAGTGCAGTAGCCGAAGGTGGTTGTCATTGGTGCAGGCAGTTTGTTCTTTGGGCGTCAGTCGATTTGGCAAATGGTTCACTCGAAATATTTAAACAACGGTATTCTTGCCTTAGTAGATACGGACGAAGAAAAACTATCCAAGATGATGCGGCTTGCTGAAATGGTTGCAAGGGAAAACAATGTGCCGCTTAAGGTGGAAGGTTCGACTGACCGGAGACAGGTCCTGAAAGGCGCGGATTTCGTCGTACTTAGTTTTGCTGAGGATACGGTGAAATACCGTGGCATCGATTGCGAAGTTTCCTTAAAATATGGAATTCGCATGTGTTCGGGAGACACCATCGGCCCGGGAGGGATTTTCAGGGCGATGAGAGAGCTGCCCGTCATTATGGAATGCGCCAAGGATATTGAAGAACTTTGTCCTGATGCTTGGGTAATCAATTATATTAATCCCTCAACGGTTCATGGGATCGCATTAAGCCGATATGCACCGAACCTAAAAACGTTCGCACTTTGCGACAGTCATCACATGCCGCACATCAAATCCTATTATGCAGTTCGCGCGGGGATCATTCAAGATAGAAGCGAGTTTACCGGGGAGATAGACCGGAAGTTTGATTTCCGAGTGGCCGGCGTCAATCACTTCACCTGGCTGCTTAAGGCGGAGTATGACGGAATGGACGTTATGGCCCCGATCGCCGAGGCATTAAGAAATTCGGCTGCTACGGAAAACAACGGCGGGGATACTGGTGCAAAAGCGCTTTATAACGATGCCATCACCTATGAGCTTTATGATATTTTCGGCTATGTCCCGACATGTACGGCCCATACCAAAGAATATGTACGGTACTGGCAGGGGCTAGGCAAGTCGAAGGACGCCATCCCGCCTTTAAAGATTTGGGAAACGGACGACAGGTATAAGCGTCACGAGGAGATGTGGAGCCAAGTGGACGACTTCATCACCGGGAATATTCCAACCGCCGATTACATGAAAACCTTCGGACCCGATCACGCAACGGATATTATAGAAAACATGGTCGGCAATTTGGGGAAACGCTTCTTCATCAATACACTCAATAACGGTGCGGTTACCAACATGAACGACGACTCGTTCCTTGAACTGTTATGCGAGGTAAGTATGGATGGAGTAAAGCCGCTGCACGTGGGTGAGATGCCGCGAGGAATCCGAGGGATGCAAGAGTTGGTACTGGATACGCATGAACTTACGGCTGAGGCTGTCGTGGAACGGAATTTCGGGAAACTGAGAAGAGCGATGATGACTGATCCGCTGGTGAATTCTATCCAAGATGCGGATATGATTATTAAAGAGTTGTTGGAGCAGGGAAGGGGGATTATCCCGAGATATTGGTACGAATAAACGTTCATAAAGAATAGGAATTTGGGAGAGCTGGATGAAAAACTAACCTTTTCATTGTTGTCATTCTCATATAAAAATGTTACGTTCCCGTCAGGAATGGGATCAAGTTCTTGTCATTTATGACTTCAAAAAAATGCAATAGACTGGTGTCGGGGGACAAGAACATATATGCATTAGATACCGCGTAAATCGCGGTTTTCTTATTTTATGGATATTTCCGTAGCCGGAATTGTGAGGACATCATGCTCTCGAACAGTCCAATAGCTCGTCAGCATTAAGGAATTGACATTAAGGTAAATGGTAGATTTATTCAACTAAACTCGCACGAAGGAACGACCGATTGAAAATATCTGTTTAAATTTAACAGTAGGATATTAACAATCCCGGGCTAAAGCTAGATGGGATAACCCGAATGTGATTGGTGCCCTAACTGAATGCCTTTATTGATTTTTTAAAGGGCACGATTTAACTAACGGACCGAGGGAGTTCAACACTTAAGGGCTGCCGCGCGGCAGCCTTTTCTCATTAACAGATCGACCTTGCTGGAAAACTATATAATCTGCATAATCATTTCTTTATATTTGTCTGGAAAACCGCATTGGATGCGGATTTACAAATCTAAAGATTATAGGCGTTACCTCTTTTCTTGTGTACGATTGGGTGGTGAGTCAAGCATCTCGCTATCCAAAGAAAATAGGAGGGCAATAACGAATGATGCAAACAAGTAACGTCCGTAAGAGAAGCTGGCAGTGGGTCGCGCTCGTAGGTTCAGTTGTATTGCTAGTGATGACCGCGGCTTGTTCGGGTGGCACCAAACCAGGGGAGTCGAGCGAGAACGCGAGTTCGAAGACGGATGAGAGCGGCCAATCTGCATCCGATGGACCTTTCGAACTGAGTATCATGACCGTGCTTCACACGCCGGAGCTTCCGGAGGATAAAGTTCTACGGTTAATCGAGCAAAAAACAAATACCAAATTGAAAATTAACTGGGTACCGAATGCCGCATATGAAGAAAAGGTACTTTCGTCGATGGCTACCAATACCTTGCCTCAAGCCGTATATGTAGGGAACGTGGCGATCTACAACAATTTCAAAAAAGCGCTCCGCGAGGGACAGTTCTGGGAAATCGGGCCTTACCTGCAGGAATACCCCTATTTACGCAACTTGGATCCGGCCGTACTGAAGAACAGCTCCGTTGACGGCAAAATTTACGGGGTTTATCAGGCGACGCCGTTATCCAGGCAGGGGGTTATTTACCGGAAGGATTGGGCGGACAAATTGGGTCTGAAAAGGCCGGAAACAATCGATGATCTTTACAATATGATGAAAGCGTTCACAGAACGAGATCCCGACGGCGACAAGCAGCAGGACACCATTGGTTTGGCGGACCGAAGCGACCTCGTGTACGGCGCATTTAAAACCGTCAGTTCGTACTTCGGCACGCCGAACAACTGGGGGGAGCAGGACGGGGAGCTTCGCCCGGAATTTATGTTTCCGGCTTACATGGAAACAATGAAATTTTTCAAAAAGCTGCAGTCCGAAGGTTTAATTAATCACGATTTCCCAGTTACGAGCAAGCCGGATCATGAGGCTTTGTTCAAGTCCGGTAAAGCCGGCATGTATATCGGCTGCATCTGCGCCGCCCCGGGGTATCAGCGGGACATGACCGAGTCGATGCCGGAAACTGTCCTGGATGTCGTCAACAGGATCAAAGGTCCGGAAGGAGAACCTGGCGTATGGTCCGTTCCGGGGTATGGGAATATGGTCTTATTCCCGAAATCGGCAGTGCGGAGCGAAGAGGAGCTCAAGAAAGTGTTGGCATTCTTCGATCAACTGTTAAATCCGGAAATTTATAATTTACTGAATTACGGGATCGAGGGAGAGCATTACGAGATCGTCGACGGACAAGCGAAAGTGTTTAAAAATCCGGAGAAAGCGGCGATCAACGATCGCGAGGTCCGCCCGCTCCTTAGTTTGAGAGTCGGCGGTCCGGAGACAGTCGATGGGTTGGTCGGTTACGCGGATACGGAGCTGGCTCAAAAAACTAACGATTCGATGTCTGACAATAACAACATTCTGATTAACGACCCTGCGGCGGCTTTCGACTCCCCGACGAGAGACCAGTCAGGCGTTCAACTCCAGCAGCTTATAACGGATGCTACTTACCGGTTTATGATGGGAGACTTGGACGAAGCGGGCTTTCAAGCTGCGATTGATAAATGGTTGAAAGACGGCGGCGGCAAAGTAATTGAGGAGATCAATGAGCAATATCGGGCAAAAAAATAAATGGTAATAGAAACGCGGAAGAGAGAGATTTCCTTCCGCGTTTCTATTACGTAATACAGACTGTCCGGTTAGACAGCTGTGCTAGCGTACTTGTCGGGTGACAAGAACTTGATCCTATTCCCGACGGAAATATTCTGTAATTATATTGAAGTGAGTCATTAATTCATTACTCAGTTAAAGATAATTCGTTCCATAGGAATTCTACGGAAGCGAAAGCGGAATAAGGACAGGACAGCAGCCGGCCAAGACGACCGGCTGCTTTTTTTACGTTCTGCTATCTGGATCAACCGGTCTTGCAAGACGTGAGCGTAAGCATGCCGGCCTTATGCTGAACGCATGGCTAAGCGACTAAAGGCAATGGGTAATCCTCGGTATTCAAAAGGTTTTGAACCACAGGAACATTATGATGCACTTTCTATACCGTATTCATTTTTGCTTGACAAGAACTTGATCCCATTCCCGACGGAAAGCGCTGGTATTGAAGATAATGAACGTATATCAAGCGACAGCGCAATAAGAAACGCTTGGGATATAGTTGGTACTAATTTTCCAAATTAAAGAAACCATATCCTCAGTTATCCCGTCTATGTACTTGAGGTGATGGAAATGCATATAAGACGAAGCTGGCTGCTGGCCGGTGCATCTACACTGATTTTAGCCGCCTTGTTCGGCTGTACAAAGTCAGAGAATTCGGCGTCACAGCCACCGTCAGCAGCGGTCAAGGAGCCTCCTGCTGAACCGGTGGCCATACCAGCCGAGAGCAAGGAAGAGTTGTTCTTGGGTGGCGTCTCCTACTATGACGGCTACGACCAGATGGACAGTTTGGAAGGCGGGGATACGCCAGCCTCTTTCAAGAAAGACCCGTCTCGGCCTTATGGGTTCTATATTCTTGAAACGATGAAGGAGGTCAAGCTTGAGGAAGTCACCTCGTGGGGGACGGAAGACCTACAGGCAGAACTGTCGCTTATGGACGCTGGCGATGTTTCGATTGAGACCAACTATATCAATCCGGCACTAGCCAAGTATAATGAATACGCCGGTACTCATATAGACGACGAAACCTATAATGATTACTTGGTCTTTACCGACCACGGCCGTCGTTTAGCCATCCGGCTTCGCTACCTGAAGGAGGAGTTAACAACAGCGCTACCCAACCTGCTCGCCTCCGCGAGGTCGCTCCGCTATGTTGCCGATCCAGCAGCATTCAAAACAGGTTTAGAGATCGAATTCCCAGAAGGCGAGAATGAAGAGGAAGCAGAGATTTACCGGCAGGTGAAGCGTAATCTCGAAGCGATCGTGGCCAAAGATAAATCAGCGTTCCGAGATACGTTGCAAACGCCGGATGCCGACTATCTGGACTTCTTTCTGAAGCAGGAAAAGCAATTTCGGTTCACTAAGCTCAGTTCCCAGATTTCCTATCCAAGAGATATCAAGCGAGCAGATGTGGAAATTGAGTATGAATACTTATCGGACGGCATAGTTCATTGGGCTAATTATACCGTTTATTTACTCCAAGATAAGGAAGGTCGCTGGTATATCGCGAATATTGACTAAGGGTCCTATCTGAAGTTTGATTTCAGAATAACCCGAAATGTGCTATAGGAATTTATTGTTTCTAGTGTATACCACTTGAAGCTGGAGGAATATAATGAAACGATTAACTAAGGCTTGTCTAATTAGTTTAAGCTGTGTTTTAACATTCAGTATTGGAGTTGCTTTTGCTGCAACCATCACTCCTAAAATCGTTGTGAACAGCAATCAAGTAAAAACCAGTACACCGCCTAAAATTATTGATGGCGCTGTCTATGTTCCTATTCGCGCAATCTCCGATGGATTTGGAACATCTATTAGCTGGGATAATAGAACCAAGACGGCCTATGTCAATTCCGATCCAAACTTTAAACAAGAGCCAAGCAGTGTTTCGTATGTGGCGAACAGGAACCTGGTTTACAGGTTTATCATGGCTTATGATGAAAGAGATAAAGCCTCCGCCATGAAACTGGTTTCCGATAATTTTAAGACGGATATTTATTTGGAATTTCCGGCTGGCATTTTAAATATGGGAAGCATTATCGATTTCAAGGCTATAGAGTCCGTAAACGATAAATTTACGGTACAAATTGTACAGCGGGTGACCGCGGAAGACGATTATAAAATTAAAGCAGAGAAATGGGCAGTTACTTTTAGTCAGGACCATAAGATCGAATCTATAAAAGTTGTTCCTAATTCAACGCAATATTTGGATCGTTATACCGTATTTCCTGGCGCAACTTGGGGAGAGTAAGCCAACGACATGCTTGCAGCCGAATCGTCGATTTCTACCCTGGTGGCCGGAGGAAATGCACCTAGAGATAAGCTGGGTAGATTTTCATTTCAACACCCCTTCTTGCTCAGTGATAAAATCGTACTGGTCATTCCGCTAACGGGAATGTAGATAGTGGAGGAGCTAGCATTCGCTGCAGCTCCTCTTTTGTTCGTTAAAATAACGGGATTATAGGGCAACATTACTTATCGATTTTCGTTGTAATATCCAATGGGGGACAACTATGAATAACAGAACATATTTGAAGAGGTTCATTGTTGGAGTCTCATGCGGTAGTTTTCAATCGGATTCTTATGAAAGCAACATGGATCAAGAAAGCAAAACACCGGCAGTAAAAATTTTTCTGATTGAGGCCACAAAGACGGGCTCAGGACAACCGTCCCATGTTCTCTTGTTGTACCGTACAACCATTGATAACTGCAAGTGCCACATTTATTTAATTACTTTACAGTTATATAACTTGATGGTAATATATAGTTGGTAAGGCTACTTTAAACAATAGGGGTGATAGCATGGACGGAAAGGTTTTGCAGATTAATGGAGACCGTGTAGTTAGTTTCGAACGTTATTTGAAGCATCCGGTGGATAAAGTGTGGAGGGCAATCACGAGCCCAGAGCAAATTGCAAAATGGTTAACCGCACAATCGGAAATGGAATTGATTGTGGATGGACAACTCGCATTTCGTTGGGAAAATGGAGATCTTGTAAAGGGCAAGTTCACCAAGATCGCTCCTCCGTACGAGCTGGAGTATACATGGTTGGAACAATCTTCAGGATCCTCAATGGTATGCTGGAGATTGAAAGAAGATGGAGAGGGATGTCTAATTCATCTGACACATACATTTTACGAAACCGCCATTGTACCCAATTTTCTGGCAGGCTGGCATGTACATCTTGATGTGTTGGGTGTCGTTCTTGATAAGCAGTTTACCCATTTCCCTTGGGAGCGCGTGAAGGAAGTTCGAGAGAAATATACTTCGATGAACACTCTAAGTATTCAACATCGTACTTTCATTAATGCTGCCTCGAACAAAGTTTATGAGGCGATTACAACGGGAGCAGGCTGGGATTCATGGTTCACACAAGGCACGACTGTGGATGCAAAACCGGGAGGGACGATTCATTTCCGATTTAAGGATTTTGGTCCCGATCACATTACGCTAGAAGATGGCGGAGCTGTTCTGGAAGCGATCCCTAATGAAAAGTTTGTCTACCAGTGGACGCCAGGCGAATCGACAACGACAATTTCCTTCCATTTGTCGGTATTGGGCGAAGGGACTTTGCTAACACTGGTGGAGACGGGATATAAGAAAACCGACATAGACTTGAAGGCATTTGGCGACTGTGCGGTCGGATGGGGGGAAGCATTGACTTTGCTAAAATACTACTTAGAGCATGGAATTACGTATGGAGTTGTTCCGAGACATCAATTGGAGAAGCCGATGGAGGAGCAATATTCGAAACGATCGGGCAATTTCAAATATAAAAACCACGGTGTAAATAATGAAAACAAATAATATATTCGAGGTCTTGGCTGAACCGCACAGACGGTCTATGCTTGATTTACTGCGTGTTCGAGAAAGGTCCGTCGGAGAGTTGGTTAACATCTTTCAATTAAGTCAACCGGGAGTCTCCAAACATCTTCGTGTATTAAAGGAAGCTGGACTGGTGGATGTAAAATCGGTGTCTCAAAAGAAAATATATTCTTTACGTCCCGAGCCTCTGCAAGTAATCGATACATGGCTTGAATCATACCGACACTTCTGGTCGAGTAAGCTTAACGATCTTGAAGCATTTCTTGATGATGAATAAAGACGACCGCTGCGGCTCGACACCGGCAAGGAGGAATTTACTTATAAGAGTCAAAAAGAAGAGACGTTGCATTTAACTGCCACTTAGGATTAATAACGATACGATAGTGATAAGCTATTCCTATGACTCTTTCGGAAATCCGACGACGACAGGAACGGCAACAACAGGCGATGGAAAGTCCCTGAAGAATGAGAACCCGTTACGATATGCCAGCTATGTGTTTGATGACGAGACCTATCTGTACTACCAGGTACTTAGAACGCATAGGTGTTGTGTAATACTAATATTACTGTAAATCACAGCTTGTTATAGTAGTCCACCTAAGGTAAAGGCAAACCAAGATAAAAAGAAATAGACCTCCCTCTCGGGAAGGTCTATTCCGAATGCTTGCCGCCGCGCCCTTAAAAGCGGCTGTGTACCCGAGGACGTAGATGGTGCAAAGATCTCCGTCCTTTTCTATTGTAATCATATCATTGTGAATTTAGACCTTGGTGATCGCCCTGCGGCGGTCGCAGTTCCGAAGGCACCACTTACGAAGGCAATTATGGGGTCGTTATATTAACCCTATAAATTGTGTCACAATAAATGTAAAAGTGGGCGGCGGACACCCTTAATGCGACAGTCTCCAATATTGAATTTTGAAAGGTAAGCCAGATCTTTCAACTGCTTTTCGCCTACCCATACCCCTTTTTGTGGTATATAAACATATTAAAGTTAATAAAAACAATCATTGACATGAAAATATTGTCATGGTACACTGTAAGTGACAAGAAATTATGGTCAATTGGATTGTATCAGGTTCAATTGCATATCGCGCCGTTGGAAGTAAAGTACTACTGCTTTATTTCTTTTTCATTTGGAAAGGTGATGATAAATGAAGTGTCAAACATGCAGCTATGAACACCTGGTAAACGAAGCAGGGCACGTTTTGGAAGGAATGAATCAGGGGCCGATACCTTTTTATAAGCTTGAAATTGATGTGTCTATGAAGGGAGAGGAATTATCCAATAAAAGCAGCACTCTTGGTTCCGATAACAAGCGCGGCCCCAGGCGCACTCTGTATTATTGCCCAAAATGCGGAATGGTATTAGCCCGTTATTCCGAGCTGACTTACCGTATTTCACTAGGCCCGCTTCACTAAGAAAGATTGAAAAAAGAAAGATAAGACTGGAAGAGCAGGTTGCAGGGCATGGAAAATGGGAGATATTATACTTGAAATTCAGGAGGTGAATCCATGAATATTATCATACGATTAGCCTCCTTATTTCTGGGTTTATTAACGGTTACTGTCTCGGCAATCGTTTTTTTTGAGACCCTGGAGATGAGAAGCTTGACCGGTTGGTTTAACCAACTCCGCGATGATCCAGCTTATCATGCGGTCATCTGGTGTATGAGCGGAGCGTTGTTGGTTTTCGGGCTTGCTGTCCTGGTAAAATCATTAACCGCTCGATCACCCGAGCCGGCTATACTACTGGATATGGGAAACGGGAGGATCGCCATATCCGAGAAAGCGATTCAGACACATATCATGAAAACGGTATTGTTAACCGATGGAGTTCGCTCTCCAGCCGTCCATACCCGGATCAATAACCGAAACTCCTTTATTGAAGCTGAGATAACGTTCTCTATATTCAATCAAGTCGACCTGCCGGGGTTGTGCCGCAAGATGCAAAGTGAAATCACAACTACAGTCGAAAACTTCACGGATACGCCTTTGAAAAACGTATGCATTACAGTCCGGGATCTGAGAACCCGGGACAGATTAAAGGTGGTATAAGAAGAGATGATTATGAAATCCTTGGACCTGTTAATGCCCTACCGAAGTCGGGTTATAGGAATCGTCATCGGTACGATTATCAGCATCTTGTTTCTTACCCTTGGTGCGGGACCGACCTTTTTAATTGTGCTTCTTATGTTAAGCGGATTTTTGGTCGGAAAGTGGATCGACCGAGGAATCAAGCTGAAGACCCTATTAAATTTTTTATTTCTTAAGAAATAGGATTCATAAAATCAAAACAAGATAGAGGAGAGATTAAATTGAAAACACAAGAGTTGCAGTTGCAATCTGACAACGTTGAAGAGTATGGATTGGGTCGAAATAAATTATCGTTTGAAGATCAGGTAATAAAAAAGATCGCAGGCATTGCTGTGGATGAAATCGAAGGAATTCTTTCGATGAGCGGAGGATTTATCGATGGCGTTTCGGAGCGTCTTGGCCGTTCTAATGTCACCAAAGGAATAACTGCCGAGGTAGGAGAAAAGCAGGTGATTTTGAATCTGAATGTGATTCTTGAATACGGAAAAAGCGCGCCGAAAGTTTTTGCGGATACCGTGAAGAAAATTCAAAATGTAATGAAAGACATGACCGGACTGGATGTAATTGAAGTGAATATGCATGTGCAGGATGTGATGACCATTACCGAGTTCACCAATCCCAAGAACGAAGACAGAGGGATTGAAGTACCAAAGGTCCTTTAAACTTCATTGGCTTACACTAATGCAAAGAGGGAGGGCCTGCTTACAGCAGGTCCTCTTTTGCAATATTATGCGTTTCGATAGGCTTGATCGGGATATTCAGATCATCTGGTTTTTGATAAAATTGAATCAAAACCCGGGATAGTGCACCGACAGCGATGAGGTCAAGGAGTAGATGGTAATGATTTCAGATTGGAAACAAGCTGAAGAAGCATTGAGAGACGTTGAGATCGTTGGTTATCAAAACAATAAGCCTGTTTCCGTCATCAGTTTTTCAGAAGAATTGCGTTGTATCGGTATCGGAACGGATGCCGCGGTCTTCTATTACCCGAACACCCCCAATTACGCATTTAAAGTGTATTCCGATCAGTCATTAGAAAAAAAGAAGATTGAGGCAGGTATATACGAAAGTTTAAATGGATCGCGGTATTTCCCCGAATGTTATGGATCCGGGCCAAACTATTTAGTTTTAAGCTACGAACAAGGAATTACCCTGTATGATTGTCTTCTGCAAGGTATTCATGTTCCGGAGCAAGTGATCCAAGACGTTGAGGATGCTCGTGAATTTGTCCGAAGTCTGGGATTGAACCCAAGGGATATTCATTTAAAAAACGTTCTCTTGCAAGAAGGAAGAGGTAAAGTTCTTGATGTATCGGAATATGACAAAGAGGGAAACGATAACCGATGGGAGCATTTGGTCTGGTCGTATAAACATTTTTATACTCTGATTAGGGGCGTACAGGTACCTATATGGATCTTGGAAACCATAACAAACTGGTATAACCGGATAGATACAGCAAACTTTGGCATTGAGGACTTCTCTAAACGAGTAAGTAGGCTTTTCTTTAGGGAACGCAAATGAACCTCTGGAGCAGGGACAATGCAAACGATCCGTTGGATATGGTGTTTCCCGTTCTGCATGGCAAACTTGGTGAGGACAATGTTCGGGTGACACGAACTTGGTTCCAATGAAGTCAGGTAAATCTGTCCCACGAGCAGAAACGTTCGATCCCCAGCTAACGCAATCTTACGACCAAAAAAAAAGAGGTCGACCAGAAGATCTGGTGACCTCATAATACGAACGGGCAGCATTCCTATTATGAAGAAGAGGCTTGACATGGGGATTTATCAGGTTTATTGACATTTGATACTATGTAATCTACATATACGAGAATGCACTAGAACCTCTTGTTTATCAGGGGGTTCTTTGGCTTGTGACACAATAAAAAAAAATATTACAATATAGGGGGATTTTTGAGAGAGTGTGTCTAATTCAGACTAGAAATATACATATATACCCGTCCAAAAGGAGACATAAAATTGAAACTATCAAGGGTAAAAATCAAAAACTTTCGCTCTTTTGGACAAGAAGAAGTTATCCAAATCGAGCTTTAATCGGAAGTAATAGTTGTGGAAAAACTACATTTTTAAACGCTATACTTAAAAATTATTGGCTGATACGATAAACGCTGGACGTATACTTACTACTTTCATTCCTATAAATTAGTAAATCAACCGAGAGGAGCATGGCGATGAATAAGTACAAATTTATTTCAAAAAAAGATTCGTACTTTATTTGTGAGTTAATCGCAAGAGCAATGATTGAAGAGTTCGGAATAACCGAAGAAGAAGCGGTCGGTAGAATGAATAAGCTATGGGGAAAATATAGTACGCCTATAGATGAAGATGAGGAATTTTTAAATCTTGAAACTCCCCGAGATTGGGCATATATTATTTATTATGGCGAGGACTCAGAGTGGTGGAATAAGAGTAAGTCAGTATTGACACCACGTCCATACCCATGATTTTAAGTAACGAGCTGAGGTTACTGTCCGTCGACACAAAAAATCCCAAACGGAGAATGTTGTATGTTTACAGAACGTTCTTAAAATAGGCTTTAATGCAATCCCGATCAAAAAAATTCCCGTTGACACAAAACAACCTCCAATCGTGTACGACCATTCTATCTGGGCAGTCCGAGATAGTGGAGCTGAAGTAAATGAGTAAGAGGGTGTTTTATGGTAATTGTTGCTATCGGAATCTCTCAAGTCATGTGACAGAGATTATTAGTTTATTCATTTGCGTTACCCGCTAACGGCAAGGGTTATGAAAGGAATGGGATAAAGTTCTTGTGGTGCAATTTCTAATTACAATTGGGGCTATTAAAATAAAAAAAGGCCGACAAATAATGAAAATGACTTGTCAACTGTCAGAGGACAAAACAAGAACATATATGCATTAGATACCGCGTAAATTGCGGTTTTCTTATTTTATGGATATAAGTTCTTGTCCAAAGTCGAGGACAAGAACCTATATTCTTAACCGAAATGGACAAGAACCTATGTCCATTGCCGGAATTGTGAGGACATCAGGCTCTTTAAGAGTCCAATAGCTCGTAAGCATTAAGGAATTGTCATTAAGCTAACTGGCATTCTTCAATAAATTTCAAACTTTGCTACAATTAGTTTTAGCGTAGTTCGCTGGAGGTGGACGCGTTGTGAGAGCAAGCAGCGGCACAATTTTGAAACAACTGCTTGATATAGATTATATTGATGCAAAGCTAAAGATGTTGTCTTAGACCATGCATCACATATGGTGTGCGGCTTTGCTGTTTTACCGCAACACCAGGCAGAAGTAAACTTAATACTTGGAGAGGAGATATCTCTATGCATGCAATAAACAAGCCGTCAGGCGTTTTTCGATCCGTATGCTCGCTCGACTGCCCCGACCAATGCGGGCTGCTCGTCCATAAAGTGGACGGGAGAATCGTCAAAGTCGAAGGCGATCCGAACCATCCTGTCACGCAAGGCGCGATCTGCAACAAGGTCCGCCATATGACGGAGCGGTTATACGATCCGAAACGGCTCCGCTATCCGCTGCGGCGCGTCGGGAGCAAGGGGGAGGGGCGTTTTGAACGGATTACCTGGGACGAGGCGATCGATACGATTACAGCTAACTGGAAACGGCTCATTGAGGCATACGGTCCCGAAAGCATCCTTCCGTACAGCTTCTACGGCAATATGGGACGCATCGGAACGGAAGGGATGGACAGGCGTTTCTTCAACCGGCTGGGCGCAAGCAAGCTGCTGTACACCATTTGCGATGCCGCCGGTGCGGAAGGATATAAGTTTACGATGGGCGGAAATTTCGGGACCGATCCCGAAGACACCGTCCATGCAAAGCTCATCATCATGTGGGGCGTGAATGCGGTCAGCACCAATATGCACCAGGTCATGCTCGCGGAGAAGGCGCGCAAGAATGGCGCCAAGATCGTCGCCATCGACGTGCACCGCAACCGAACCGGCAGGTGGGCGGACTGGTTTATCCCGATCGTCCCAGGAACCGACGCAGCCCTTGCCCTTGGCATCATGCACATCCTGTTTGCGGAGAACATGACGAATGAGGCGTTTCTGCAGGATTATACGGTCGGGCATGAAGAGCTCCGGCAGCATGTCCGGCAGTATGACCCGGATACCGTGTCCGCGATTACCGGAGTGCCTGTCCGGGATATTTACCGGCTTTCCCGCTTGTATGGCGAAACGACGCCGTCGTTTATCCGGATCGGCAACGGTCTGCAACATCACGACAACGGCGGTATGAACGTCCGGACAATTGCCTGTCTGCCGGCACTGACCGGACAGTGGCTGAAGAAAGGCGGCGGGGCGATTAAAGGCAACGGCGGCTATCTGCAGCATAATGCAGCCGCACTGCAGCGGCCGGATTTGCGGGAGAAACCGTCCCGTTCCATCAACATGAATGCGCTCGGAAGCACCCTGCTCGAACTGGATCCGCCGATCCGTTCGCTTTATGTATACAATTCCAACCCGGCGTTGGTGGCCCCGAATGTGAACAAGGTAAGGGAAGGGCTTGCCCGGGAAGACTTATTTACGGTCGTTCATGAGCTGTTTCTGACCGAAACGGCGCGATATGCTGATATCGTGCTGCCTGCAACCTCGTCGTTTGAAAATACGGATTTCTACAGGTCATATTGGCATCACTACATCCAGCTTCAGCAGCCGGTGGTCGCACCTTATGAAGAAAGCAAGCCGAACGTCGAGGTGTTCCGTCTGCTGGCTGCGGCGATGGGCTTCAAGGAGCAGGCGTTTCAGGATACGGACGAGGATCTGATCCGCCAGGCGTTGAACCATCCGACCAACCCGAATATCTCCGGTATCACATACGAAGCGCTGCAGGAAAAGCAGTATGTAAAAGCGGCGACCAAGCCGCTGTTTCCAGGAAAATTGCTGACACCGAGCGGTAAAATCGAATTGTATTCGAATTCGATGGAGAAAAGGGGATTTCCGCCTCTGCCTACCTACACCCCGCTTGCCGGAGACTGCGACCGTCAGTTCTTGTTTATTCCGACGGCGAATCATAACTTCCTCAATTCGACTTTCGCGCATAACGAGAAGCATGCTCGCATGGAAAAGCAGCCGAAGCTGTATATGAATGCGACTGATGCGACGGCGCTCGGTATCACGGACGGAGCTTTCGTCCGCGTATCAAACGAACGCGGCGAATGCGTGCTGGCAGTAGTGGTCGGCGAGGACGTTCTGCCTGGCGTTGTGGTCAGCCAAGGGCTGTGGGCCGATTCGCCAAACGGCAAAAACACGGTCAATGCGCTCACGCCGGACCGTTTGGCGGACATGGGCGGCGGCGCCGTCTTTTTCTCCGGCCGCGTCTGGGTGGAGAAAATCGGGTAGCCTTTCACCGTGTCAACGGCGTTCATTTCGAGCGGTATATTGCCGGGCCGGCCAGTTTGTTTGAGATTGCCGTATAATCAATCAATAAGCCGTTTCAATTTCGCCTAGAGTTCCATGCACAATGCCTCCTGTTCCACTTTCCAAGTGGTTAGGAGGCTTATTCGACTTTACATGAATGGATATAAGTTCTTGTCTTTAAAGGATATATGTTCTTGAATTGTCGGGTGACAAGAACTTGACCCCATTCCCGACGGAAATATTCTAAAACCCAGTAGTATGTCGGAGGACAAGAACATATACGCTTAAGAGTCCCCGTAAATCGCGGCTTTTTTATTTAAAGGATACATTCTTGTCCTTCGCTCGGGACAAGAACTTTGCTGATTTTGGACATATTCATAGCCGATGTCGAAAGAAAAGAACTGTCCGTTCCTTGTCGCAGCCGCAGAAATCGACCGACGATCCGCAATCGAATGGCTGAACCGCCGCCCTAGGCCGACTGACCACTGACAATCCGTATTACGGCGAAGCGTTCGAGCGTATAGCGGAGCTATCGCGTCAATCCGAAATCCGCCTGCGAACGGCGATTTCGCGGGTGGATTCCGTTTAACAAAACCGCTACATCCCGATACTAGGTACAAGAAACAATGTAGTATAATATAGTTAAACGCATTTACAAAGGGGCCTCATTTCTATGACAACCGATCAAATCTCGCAATTCGAAAAGAAAATCATCATCCGCAACATTGAACGCGAAGATTTCGATAAAATCATTGCGCTGCAAAATATTTGTTTTCCGAACATGGGTCCCTGGAAGCTGGATCAATTGGAAAGTCACGTCCGCACGTTTCCCGATGGTCAAATGTGCGTTGAGCTCGACGGTGATATTATCGGCTCCTGTTCTAGCCTGATCGTGAACTTCGACGATTATTTGGAGCAGCATACGTATTCCGAAATCACGGACAAGGGCTATATTCGCAACCATAACCCCCGGGGCGGGAACCTCTATGGGATGGAAGTCATGGTGCATACGGATTTCCGTCGCATGAAGATCGGCAGAAGGTTATACGAGGCAAGGAAACGGCTGGCGGAGCAGCGTAACCTCAAGAGTATTATCGTAGGGGGACGCATTCCGGGGTATCACAAGTATTCCGATAAGTTGTCGCCAAGAGCTTACGCGGAGGAAGTGTTGCAGCAGAACATCTACGATCCGGTGCTGACTTTTCAGATGATGAACGGATTTACGCTGAAGAGGATCATTACCAATTATTTGTCCGATGACGCCGATTCTGAGAATTTCGCGGCCCTGTTAGAATGGAATAATATCGAATACAGGCCGAGCATCAGCAAGACGCTTTATAAAATGTCTTTCCCCGTCCGCATTTGCGTGGTCCAGTATATGATGAAGAAGATCGATTCTTTCGAGGAATTCGCCACCCAGTGCGAGCATTACGTGGACGTGGCATCGGATTACAAATCCGATTTCGCCGTTTTCCCGGAGAACTTCACCATGCAGCTGCTTTCCTTCTTGGATGAACGGTCTCCGAGCTTGGCCGTCCGGAAGCTCACGACATATACGACCAACTACGTGGAGTTATTCTCCGAACTCGCGGTCAAATACAACGTAAATATCGTAGGCGGCTCCCACTTCGTCGAGAACAATAACCGGATCTACAACGTGGCTCACTTGTTCCGCCGGGACGGCACAATTGAGCAGCAATACAAGCTGCATATTTCTCCGAACGAGCGGAAGTGGTGGGGCATCAACGGGGGTAGCTCACTCGGGGTGTTCGACACGGATTGCGGTAAAATATCGATTCAACTCAGCAGCGATATCGAGTATCCGGAGTTGTCGCGTATCGTCGCGGAGGAGGGAGCGCAGATTATATTCGTTCCTTTCTGCGCGGAAGATAGGCAGACGTTCCTGAGGGTGAAGTACTGCGCACAGGCCAGGGCGATCGAGAACCAAGTGTTCATTGTGACCGCGGGAACGGTAGGAAATCTAACCCATGTGGACAACGTAGACGTTCAGTACGCCCAGTCCGGTATCTATACGCCGGCTGATTTCTCCTTCTCTCGCGACGGCATCGCTGGGGAGTGCAGCGAGAATACGGAGACGGTCATCATGGCCGAGGTAGACATGGAAACGCTGGAAAGGTACCGTAAGTCCAACGATGCATTGTCGTTCAAGGATCGCCGGACGGACATCTATTCCTTACAAATTCGTACTTAAACAAACGAGAGGTGCATATGAAGAAGTTAACGATAGCAACAACGCAATACGGTCTCACTGATATCCGTTCCGAAGAAGAGTTCTGGACGGGAATCGATACGAAGGTTCGGGATGCTGCCGAGCAGGGCGCCTCGATGATCGTGTTCCCGGAATACATGACGGCTCACTTGCTAAGCTTAGAGCCGTCGATGCTGCACGATGAAGCGTGTTATTTTCTGGACGGGCTAACGGATAGATATATCGAGTTCTTCGGAGAGCTAAGCCGAGAATGCAATATTGCCATACAAGCGGGGACGCATATTTGCTTAGAGGAAAAGGGCGAGTACTCGAACAAGGCATTCCTCTTCTTTCCCGACGGACGGGTGGAGACGCAGAGCAAGGTGCATCTTACGCCGGAGGAGCAGATTCGCTGGCCTCTGGTCGCGGGTGACGAGCTTAACGTATTTGACACGGAGTGGGGCAAGATGGCGATCTTGACCTGTTACGACATCGAGTTTCCGGAGCTGGCGAGGGCAGCCGCGCTTCGCGGCGCGGAACTGCTGCTATGCCCTTCTTATACCGATAGTTCCTTCGGGTACCATCGCGTGCGGTATTGTGCCCAAGCGAGGGCGATCGAGAATCAGCTGTTCGTCGTATTGAGCGGCCTCGTCGGAGCCTTGACCGAGGATCGTCCGCAGGTGGACATTGGTTTTTGCCAAGCGGGCATATTCACCCCATGCGATCTACCGTTCGCCGCGGATGGCATCTTGCAGGTCGGAGAAACGAACGAAAACAGGACGGTGCTGGCCGAACTCGACTTCCACAGGCTCCGAGAGAATCGCGAACGCGGCGCGGTAGCGCCCTTCTACGACCGCCGCCCCGAGCTATACGAACACGAACACCAGAAGACGCTACTGTAAACCGAAAAGATGGCCCCTTGCGAAGGAGTTTGTAGTACCAGAAAAGGAAAAATTAAGATTCGAAATACATTGTCGGGTGACAAGAACTTGGTCCCAATGACGTCCGCGTAAATCGCGGGCTTTTTTATTTATGGAATCAAGTTCTTGTCATATTACGTTGACAAGAACTTGATCCCATTCCCGACGGAAATATTCTGTAATTAGAAGTGAGTCATTAATCCATTACTCAGTTAATGATAAACACGAACGGTGGCCCTTAAGTTATTGAGATGACAGGCAAATTAACGCAGAATTACCCTCGCAGATTGATTAGTGATATTTATCTTTGATGGCCGGCTACCAGTACATTCGGCAGCCTTCGTTACTAAACTCGCGATACGCGTGGAAATGGAACGAAAGTCCAATATCCGAAAACCGGCAGGTACGAGTTGTTTGGTTACGACAGTCTTGACCGCATAATCTATGAGGAATACGCATCGAATTTAGGTATTGTGTACAAATAAGATGCGAATGATAATATCACGCAGGTTGATACCCAAGATTTTGTATGGAAACATACGCTGCTAATGACAGACTGGTTTTATATCAATGGCTCAAAATCGCCAGAAAAGGTGCTGTAAAAATCAGAGTTCCTTCTTGGACTGAAGTTAGTAGATTAACTTATTATTTTATCACCGAAAAATGAAGGTTATATAGTGTATGACACCACAGCGCGGTTTTACTTTCTTATGGTGAAGCAATAATTGACCCCTGTGCAGCCGGGTGTCGGACGACAAGAACATCTATACAACAAAGTCGCACAAACTGCGGCTTTTTATTTTTTGTATAGAAGTTCTTGTCGTCTGCTCAAGACAAGAACTTCTATACAAAGCCGTATTAGGACAAGAACTTCTATACATTCCCGTGATCCAGGAAAGTGCACGAGTTATTAAGCCACCCCGAAAATTACTCTTAGTCGCAAACCCCAAAATGGCAGCACGAAACTAAGCCCAGCTTTACGTTTTTTAAAAACTGCGCTTCTTAGGATCTATATGAAATATAGCGTTAAGAGGCCTCTGAAGCAGATAGCGAAACCTGAAAACCAAGATTCTCGAGCCTTCGAACGGCTTGACTCACGATCGTTTCTTGCTGTCGCTGCTCAAAGTAATTGCTGGCTTTGTAGTCCTCTTTGCGTATAAGAAGATGATAAACAATATGGTCATGATGGGTCTGGTGACAAGCCCGTGCTTTTTTTTTCGGTAAGCGGAGGGAAAGAGATGAGCGTTATCAAAAATTTCACGGGTAAGAAAGATGAGGCGTGGAGATCGGTAAGGGAATTAGCGCAGAGACAGGCAGTTCTGTTTGAAATCGGATTAGAGGAAGCACCGGAATTGATTCAAAGGATCTCGGAAAGCTCGAAAGAAGCTTTTAGCAGGAGAAATCCTGCTTTTTCTCAGTCAAGTTAAAAGAATAAATCATTTTCTAAATAATAGACAAAAAAGACCTTTTTTCTACAATTTACACCTCTTACCTATTATATTGTAGAAGTGCATAATTAAATTGATTCAGAAGATCGAAATAATGTTCAATCCAGTTTTTTATGTCAAAGGGTGTCCAAATTTGTTAGTGGAAAGGATGGATCTAGCGGTGAAACTTTCATTGCGAATATGTACTCATTCATGATGTGTTAGGAAATGGATTTTTAAAATATAAAAAAGAGGAGTCCAACTATGTCCAGTAAGAAAACAAAAAAAGCACGTTTTCTAATGTGCTTCCTGATATTTATTATCTGTTGTCCTTTGAAGGAAGTGTTAGCAAATGCACAAACGACTACTGCAGATATTTCAAGTACAAACAATAATGCAAATGCAACCGCTGAACAGCCGCCATCACAAGATGGATCGACCCCTGATAACAGTCAAGTCTATCCTGCGGGAGTACTCGACAAAGCAAAGAAGTTAGAAAAAACTGTTGTACGGGAAGCTGTTGAGCGTAGGACTGAAAATAGTAAGCATTATCAGCTTTCTGATGGCTCATTTATTGCAGAAATTACTTGGATGATACGGGAAAATGGCAACCGATCAGCACTGAGCTTATCGATGAAGCTGATTTAGACTTGGTACATATCCCATTTTCACAGGTCTCATCTGATGATATGAAAATGATTGCATTGAAAAACAAAGAGATTCGCAAAAATAAAGCAATTGATCGAACAGAAACAAATTATAGAGCGCCTCAAGTACCTTTCGATGTGAAGATCCCGAAAAAATTCGATAGTGGTTATTCCATTGGTAAAGGTTCTGAAAAATTTATCTTTACCCCAATTAAAGCTAATACTGTAACCGCTAATGTTTACAGCAATAAAGCGGAGTATCACAACGCTTGGGAAAACACTGATTTGCAGTTGGAAGTACTTGACACAGGCATAAAGGAAACGATTATTTTAAAAAACAACCAAGCTCCGACCACTTTCAGATTCCAAGTGGATGGTGATATAAAAAATTCACTAAATTTCAAACTGATGTCCGCGTGGCTTGTTAATGCCATCGGAACAAAGAGGGATGTATCTCAAACCATTGATGAAACTGATGGTGAAACCTTTATTCAACTTAATGTTGACACAACCGGTTTACAATTCCCCATTTATGTAGATCCAAGTGTGATAACTACTTCGACATCGAAAGATATGACTTGTAGCAATTATTGGAATTCTTGCCATGACGGTCCTAGTGAGTCTTTCTCGGTGGGATCGTGGAGCAGCAGCTATGATAACTATAAACAAGATGATGGTTACTTTCAGTTTAATTTAACATCTATTCCACTTAACAGTGTAAAAGTCTCGGGTCGTTAATTCAGAAGAAATCAGACGGAACCGTACTAAATAGTTTCAGCTACAGCTACGATAATAACGGTAATATAACTCGAAAACAGAGAATAGTGCGACAAGTACTTTCGGCTATGATGAACTGAATCGTATCACAACATCGTCACAATATATTGAAACGTATAAGTACGACAGCCGCGGCAATCGTTCGAGTATGACGACTAATCATCCGTTTGACAGCCCAGATTCGGTTAAAACGTATGACAAACGTGATCGTCTGACCAACATCGCTATCAACAATGGAGGAGGTAATGTTTCATACAAATATAACGGTGATGGTTTGTTATGGGAACGAACGGAAAATGGAAAGACTACACGGTATTATTGGGATGGCGATCAAGTTATTGCTGAGGCCAATGTCTCTGGTGGAGTTGCGACTCTGAAAGCGCGTTATATCCGCGGCCAGGGGCTTGTCGCTAGGGAAGATAACCAAAGCAAGGCCTACTATGTTCATAACGGTCACGGTGACGTAGTTAACCTCATGGATCGTACTGGAACGACGAAGTTGAACCAGTACAACTATGACATCTTTGGGAATATCGCATCGCAAACTGAGAACATCCAACAGCCATTTAAATACTCGGGCGAAATGCAGGATGACACAACAGGCCTGCAGTATTTGCGGGCAAGATGGTATGATCCTAGTATAGGACGGTTTATTGGTGCGGATAGTTATAAGGGGCAGACTACGAATCCGCTAAGTCTCAATCTTTATACGTATGTGAATAATAACCCGTTGATTTATCACGATCCTTCTGGACATTATACAAAAGAAGCAGTAGATATGATGCTATCTGTTGCTGCTTATGCAGGTAAAGGGAACCAAATCTATTGGAATATTAGAAGTGATTTGGGAGTTGCAGTCAGCGGCTCTCTTGTAACGGATCGGAACCAATTTTTATATCTATTTAATATGGCGACCGGAACCAGTTCAAGGATCTCGGAAAATACCTCGGGCCAAGCATCGTGGGCTAAAGCACAATTGATGTTAATTGTTGAAGTAGCTGAAAAGGATAAACAACTTCAAGAGAACATGGCATTCGCGTTTTTGGGTATGGTTGGTGGTCGATCTGGTACAACCAAAGCAGTTAAACCTAATACAGTCGTACCGTATCGACCAAGTAATGCCCCTCTTGAAAATCATCATGGTATTCTTGATGTGTGGGCAAAAAATAACATTTCCGGTTATAAAAGTAGAAAATCGGATAACCCAACTATCGCTCTAACACAACAACAACATGATGCAACAAATCAAGTTTATCGCGAGTGGCTGTATGAAAACACTGGAAAACCAGTTGGAGGGGCGGTAGATTGGACAAAAGTTTCTGCACGAGAGATAATAGATTTAAGTGAAAGAATGTTTGATGCCGCCAATGTACCGGTAGATGCGAGACTGGAATACTATTCTGAATTTATTAAATATATAAGCTAAATTAGAGGTGATAAAATTGATCGATCAACTCATTTCAAGAATATCTTTAATAAAGGATTGTGAAGTTCTTCTATCGGAGGGTCTACCTGTAACAAATAGTACACATATTCTTCCCAGTGATGTTCAAGAGTTTTATAAATTATGTGGGGGCGTTAACCTATACAAAGGATCGGACTATTCTATATCGATTGTTCGTCCTGAAGAGTTCGTTCTTTCAAGTCATGTTATTCTAGGAGAAATATATGAAGATGATATATCCAGCCATTGGTATGTTATAGGCAAAGGAGGGACGTCAGAGTATATTTCTATTGATCTTGCACCAGAAAGATATGGGCGTTGTTACGATAGCTTCGCCGAAACTTTTGGGCTAGCAGGAGACAGTCCCATAATTGCAAGTTCATTCACCGAACTATTGAAAAGGTTGATAGATAATAAAGGAGAACGCTATTACTGGCTAGATGACAACTTCATCCCAATTGGTGATGCATACGATGATTTAGAATGAGCACTATCCGGACCGCATCGGACAGCATCTGCGATAAAATTTCCCCCTCGGGGGAAAGCACGAAAAGAGTTTACACAAAAGATTTGACAGACCCTTCGCTGGCTGGATATTCGTTTCCCTGAGTATGCTTCCGTCTTTAAGGATTGGAATTGCCCTCGAGCAATGGCGACCCTAAAAGAGTTTCCGTCTCCGTCTGATCTAAAGATTGCATAAATATAGAAGTTCTTGTCGTCCGACAACATTGTCGGGTGACAAGAACATTATCTCATTAATTGCCGCGTAAATTGCGGCATTTTTATTTTATGGGATCAAGTTCTTGTCAAAACCAAATGACAAGAACTTGATCCCATTCCCGACGATACAAGTTCGATTGATCTTATTGTCATACTACGCTTAAACGGGAGCTTTTAGATCATTAAGGGAGGAGTCGGTCTGTGACTGGCAGCTGTAATTTGGTTCATAGCTATTTATGGACTGTTGAAAGAAATTTTGATCTCTCCATTGTGTGGGAGTCATATTAAAGTGTTTTTTAAACAGCTTCGAAAATTCCATCTGATTTCCATATCCGACACCATTGGCAACCTCTTTAATGGTCATACTGCTTTTTTTGAGTAATTGTGAAGCCATCTCCATTTTTAGAGAAATTATAAACTGCTGTGTGCTTATGCCGCAAATGCTTTTGAAGATACGTGCCAGATGACTGCGGTCTATGTTTAAAAAATGTGCAATTTCAGAAACGGATACCCTTTTGTGAACATTACTTCTTATAAAGTTTTTTGCATTAGAGACATATGTTTCTGCTGTATTCTCATCTTTCTTTAATAATTTGCCCTTCGTAAGTGCCGCAATAAATGACCAAAAATGGCTCATGATAGTTTCAAAGTCAGACCAGCCTAAATCTATTATATTCTTAAGTGCGTTTCCAACGCCATGATCATCATTTATAACGTGGTTTTCGTGTGAAAAGCCTGTCACAGTCATAAGCTTTTCCGAAAAACTGCCGTCAAACTCGATCCAACGATACAGCCACGGCTCATTGTCATCTGCCTTATAGTATGCTGTTTGTTTCGGATAAATCAGAAAAAACTGTCCTGCATGCACTTTATAAGCTTTTTTATTAATATGCAGTTCGCCTTGCCCGCTATAAATGTAATGGATTAAATAGAAGTTGCGCACTGCAGGTCCAAAGGAATATCCGTTATCGCACTGCTGTTCACCATATTGCATGGGATAAATATCGGATGACATAAAAGGGCTTTTTGCATAATATAGTTTCATTTAAATCAGCTCCTGAAATGAATATATCACATTTCCCCATAATCACTCGATAAAAACATATTTATTTCCCCCTTTGTTTGTCCTATCATGACAATGTAAATGCAAGTTTAAGGAGGATTTCTTATGGACAAGTTTATGAATTTAAATTCAATATCTACCCCTGCACCGGCTAGAGTTACATCAAGGACTGAGCCTGACGAGATCACGGATCCTGACTATATGTTTCCGGCTTTCTCAAACGGTAAAGTGCTTTTAGATAAAAAGCAGGGACGCCTCCCTGCCATGGGCTGGAACAGCTGGAATGCCTTTGGCAGTAAGAACAACGAGGTACTCACAAAGGCAATGGCAGACGCAATTGTTGATTTGGGACTTGCGGATCTGGGATATAAGTATGTAGTGCTCGATGACGGCTGCTATAAGTCCGAACGCGTAAACGGTTTACTTTCAAATGAAACGATTAAATTTCCAAGCGGCTTTAAGGCGTTATCTGATTATATACACAGCAAGGAACTTAAATTCGGTATGTACAATGATATAGGTACGAATCTTTGTGCAGGCTCTGCGGTAGGTACGTGTGGCTTTGAGGATGTCGACACAAGGTCTTATATTGACTGGGGGGTTGACTTAATAAAGGTTGATAACTGCTACTACCTTTGGGACAATGCAACGTTCTCAGACTCAACAAATGCAAAATATTCCTATGCACCGAATATCAGAAGCATAACGGTTGCGGGTGAAGGATTGAAAATAACTTTAAATGCTGTAAAGGACGGTGTGCTTTTAGGCCAGGGTGCATCCAAAAACAGTGGCGACTATGTAACAAATATCGGTACATTCGACGGAACAAACGTCGGTACAACACCTGTGGGCGACCGCTGGGGCGAGCTTCAGTTTACTGTTAACGCGCCGGCTAGCGGAAAATACGCCATAACCATAAATTACGCAAGCGGCGAGGAGGATGGCACTGGACGCTGGCTTCAGCTTGCAGTAGGAAACGCAGATCATGAAACTCGATATTTTGATAATTTGCTTCCTCTTACCCAAAGTACAGCTACCTTTGAAGATTCGGAAGAAATAACTGTATCCTTAAATGAGGGAGAAAATATTATACGTCTTATGAATCACAGAAGGCAGGAAAACACCCTTAATTCATATGCGGCTCTGCTTGAAGGCTTGAACAAGGCTGACCCTGACCATGATGTTGTACTCTCAATCTGTGAATGGGGTAAAACACAGCCGCATAACTGGGGATATAAGGTTGGAGACTCATGGCGTATTCTTAATGATATAACCTTCTGTGTCGGCTCAGACGGTAATCCGGGCTCCGCCGAATGGAGTTCAAACAATACCGCAAGTATAACCTCGCAGTACAGTAAGGCGGTTATTATGGACGAGTTTGCCGGACTTGACAAGGGGTGGAACGATCCCGATATGCTTGTAATCGGTATGAACGGAATTACAAATCCCATGAATAAAACTCATATGACGATGTGGTGTATGATGAATTCTCCGATTATGCTGGGAATGGATTTAAGACGGGTTACAAAGGGGGACGAGCTATGGATGATTATTGCGAACAAAGACCTAATCGCATTGAATCAGGATCCCCTTGGTATTCAGGCAAAAAGAATTTACTGCTCTATCGATAATACCAATCCCGATACGGCATATATTACGAATAATAACCGAGTTGATATTCTTGCAAAGCCTCTTGCGAACGGAGATATTGCAATGTCCTTTATAAATCTCAGCGAGTCAAGAGATACGAAGGAGCATTCCGTTGATGTAAGCCGCATTATCGAATATATTGGGCATAAAATGATTGATGCTGGAAAATTTAAAAATGCTGTAAGCTATTATCTAAAGGATTTATGGACAGGTGAGGTTACAACGAACATTTCAAGGACCTTTTCCGTTACAGGAATTGACGCCTATGACAATGTAACCATAAGAGTTACTCCTGTTTAATATACTGATGAAAAAGTTAAAAAAAGGATTTATAATATGAGAAAATTAATGCAAACTGCAATAGACTTTGATGCGGCAGACAATCAATTTGCTGATATTGATAATCATTGGGCTGAAGCATATATTTTAAAACTTATAGAACGCGGCATTATTCCAGGGATGAAAGGCGGCTTATTTCATCCAGAGGATAATGTTACGACTGAACAGTTTGTAACAATGGTAATTAGAAGTAGTAAAGGCAATAAAGAGCCAACGCATGGCTGTTGGTCATCTGGATATATGGATTACGCGTTGTATAAGGGAATAATAGAGGACTATGATATAACAAACATAAACAAACCCATTGAGCGCCGTTCCGCTGCAAGAATAGTTCACGAGGCGCTTGTAACAGAATTCGGAGAAAGAGATGAGTACGAATGGTCGGCGGCAGAAAATCTTAGAGACTTATATTCCTGCCATACCTGCGTTATGCATATAGCGCAGGTGTATGTTAAAGGTATAATGCACGCGCGTGACAATACCGTGTTCGACACTGTGGGCAGCTTAACTCGCGCGGATGCTGCAGCAGTTGTTGTAAGAATGCTTGATAGGGACCAGCGTATTCCTCAGACTGGGAGCAGAGAATTTCAAAGTAAAAATCTGTCCCCCGATGAAGCATGGCAGCTGATGTTAAATGATAATACTGCAATGCTTGTTGATGTGCGGACTAATGAGGAATATAAGATAGGACATATACAAGAAAGCATTTGTATACCGTTAAATGATATATCCAATAACCCGTTCTCGGTATGTGATAGAAAGGATACTCCATTAATCCTTTACTGTCAAAAGGGGTATAAGAGTTCTTTAGCGGCACAAGCACTTATAGATGCAGGCTATAGCAGAATCTACACAATTCCGGGTATAGAGCAGTATCAGTATAATTTAATATAAGAGAATTTTTTTGTGGATATTATCGTATGTTGGTATGTTTTGATATGTTTCCCCAGGACAGAATGTTGCCGCCCACGTAAAATGACGGCGTGAATCTCGCCGACAATGGCGTTGGAAATGTAACGTTAATCCGCCAAGAAGGTGAGTAGTGTACCGCCATCCAAAAGAGGAGTGCTAACATTTTGACGGGTTTATATCTTATATTAGCGGACACGTATTCGCCCCGTTCCTTACGACCTTAGCGGTAAATCTCCAATTTAACCCGTGCGTTCGCAGATGGTATCAGCTACGCAGGTACTATCCTAATTAAGAAGGAACAGAAATAAGCTTCCCGTGAAGGGAAGCTTATTTCTGTTCTGTCATCATTCGTGCCGGGGACAGATGTGGTGTTGTTGTATTGTTGTCGATCAACAGACACCCATTGCCTGGTTGCTGGCCGGTGCGGGCGTACTGGTTCTAGCCGCTTTGATTGGCTGTGGACAGAGAGAGTATTCGGACAACATATCCCCTCCTGCTGCACTTCAAAATTCAGAAGGAGCCGGTAACTCCAAGTCGGCGTCACAGCCACCGTCAGCAGCGGTCGAGGAGCCTCCTGCTGAACCGGCGTGAAGGAAACAATGGAAAACTGTCGGACGACAAGAACATCTATACAATGGAAGTCGCATAAAGGTTATTCAGCTATTGATTCACTATATCATTCAATCCTTGGATTAGCTGCTCAAATGTCGGGTGACAAGACATAATCTCATTAAATTGCCACATAAATTGCGGCATTTTTAATTTATGGGGTCAAGTTCTTGTCAAAACCAAATGACAAGAACTTGATCCCATTCCCGATGGGCCACTGTGAATTGATGAAGAGGCTTAATAAAGCCGGAAACGTGTCCTGCTCATTAAGATAGCAGGCAGGATAGTTCCAATAAATGGTGATTGGCATTATACTTTAAATAACACTAGGCAGGAGGTGTGCCGCAAAGCAAAGAGTTTTATTTACGGTTAGTTGAAGAGACTGGAGAATATAAATACCCTTGGCAATCCCAATTCGATGAGCCAACCGCTGAAATGATTTTAGCACAGACTATATTATCGTACATATCTGAAAGTTCGAGGATTCTTGATGTAGGATGTGGACACGGTGAATTTGCGAATCAATTTTCTAATAGAAGTTATTCCTACTCATGATTAATGGTCCATCACCTACGTACTCTAACATTAAATACTTGATTTTCTGACCATTTAGTCCGTAAAAAAAATGAAGCCAACAATATTAATGGCAGCTTCGTATGCTTTTTCGTTGAAATGATTACCTAGTCAACGCAGTGAATCGCCTTATAATTTATTATTTTTAGTGTTACTCATGAAAGATTGTATAAATTTTCGCAGGGAAAGTGAGAGCCACTTCTCCGATAATTTTGAGCCACCCTTCCGGTTCAGAGAGCCAGCAACAAAATGAATTGCAAACAAAAAACGGACTCTTGGGGCTCTGCCCCAAACCCCGTCCTCGTCGGAGGTTAGGTGATCTTTGCTAAAAACCACCAACGACAGGATCTGGGGCTGGAGAGGGATTCAAGGGTCAAGATGAACTCGCTACGCTCGCCCTTGATTCCCGCATCATATCTACTTCTAAAATACAATTGACTCTTCTCGATAAATAGTGTGGTTTCCAGCACCGGAAGAGTGGCTCAATTTTTCCGGAGAGCTGGCTCACTACTTACTAGGGAGAACCGGGACAAGCCGCTGAGACGACTGATCCCGAAACTAAATGCAAAACTCCAGGGCTATTACAATTACTATGGGTTAATCGGGAACTACGCCAGTCTATGGGATTTTCATACGCAGGCAATCCGAATCCTGTACAAGTGGTTAAACCGGAGAAGCCAACGACGAAGCTTCAATCTAAGCGCCTTTACCGCCTGCTTGAGCAGGTATTATGTTGTGAAGTCTCGAATTGTAGAATCCAGACATATCCAACTTCAGTTTGATTTCTAGAAGCCGGAAGTGCGGAAATGAGTATTCTTGAAGAGCCCGGTGCGGGAAATCCGCACGCCGGGATATTGTGCGGGGGACGCCGAGTAATCGGTGTCTCTACCGTGACGCTGAAATTCGGCAAATCAGTTTAAAGAATATTTGGGAGGATTACTTATGAATAAGATCACATTTGTGGAAATTAGAGAAGATCATATTCCTGACCTATTATCTATTTATAATCATTACGTTCTAAGTTCGACAATAACTTTTAATACTGAGCCATTATCAGAGTTAGAGATGAAAAACTTGATAATGAATCATAACAGTAACAGATACAAGTCATTTGTAATTTTAAATCATGAATTCATCTCGGGGTATATTTTAATAACACAATACAAGGCAAGACAGGCTTATGATAATACAGCAGAGATAACTATATACTTAAAGCCAGAGTTCATTGGACAAGGGCTTGGTAAACACTCACTTCAATTTATCGAAGGAGTTGCAAAGGATAAAGGATTTCATACATTGGTTGCTGGACTTTGTACTGAGAATGAAAGAAGTAGACATTTATTTGAAGGAAATGGATATCTAAAATGCGCGCATTTTAAAGAAATTGGATATAAATTCGGAAGATTTTTAGATGTAGAATATTTTCAAAAGATGATTTAACCATTCGTGGGAATATTCAAGGAGAGCCGAACTTCAGCTAACACTCTGGATTCGTTGCGCAGTTGTCAAAAAAATGGCCTTCGAAGCTGAAACCGAATAATGGATCTTGAGTCTGTTTGCCGGCGGCTACGGCGTGGCCTGTGCATTAGCGTTTCTCGCCGCGACTCATCTGTTTCGTAGGTGGTGGCCCTACAGCGTAGTTGCAGCAATGCATCTGCTTGCCAGGGCAGTCTACGTCTGCATGGCCGATTTCACGGTGACTAAGCAGTGGACAGCGACAAGAAACTGCCGATGGCTATCGCGCGGAATTTGCTTATTTTAACGGGCAGAAAGAGATTCCCATCGAGCTCGGAATGGGACAGACGTTGGCATATCACATCGACTGGCAGATCACCAACGGTGGCGGCTACGGCACGTACTTGGACGCCGAGGGCGGGACGTACACAAGCGTAAAGCGGGGTGACAAAGACTGGATCGCATATCGAGTCAAGTCACCGTCTACTGTACGAATCGTCGTCACCGGCGATCGGGCACAGGGAGCGTTGACGATGCAGTGGGAGATAACCTGATGAGAAAGGATGGCTTCAGCTCCTACCAACGACGGGCAACGATAGTGGAGCAGCTACTTTAAGCAGCACCACTTTTGCTTTTTATTGAAGTAAGGGGCAGGTTCGACAAGTTCTGCTATAAGCGCCACGGCGTGAAAAGCAGGAGATTAAATGAATAATCTTAACTTTACAATTGAGGATGGGAATGACGGAGCCATGTTTCCCGAAACCATCCCGCCAATACTCCTGCGTGCGTCATGCCTGACAGATCATGAGGTATGAAGTACAGGTAGATCCGGCAGAACGAAGGCTGAAGCCATTCCTCTGGACAAGGTATGCCAACGGATATGCCGCACGGCTGAAAAGCTGGATACGGTGAGAATGCTCAAATATACGAAGTGACGAACTTCCGAATGTACGGGTCTAAAGTTAGAACTTATGAAAACATATGGACCATCAAACGATGGGGTGAGTGGCGTAAAGTAAAATTTTCTTCTATGAAATACGCTATGCCGAACCATGGCAGCATCCAGCTCACAGGCAGAGGAAGCACCTATGTCTAGAAAGGAAAGCTAGGTTGTAAGGGACTTGGAAAACAAGGGACGTTGCATCAAGGGCTGTCACCCGAAACGGTTGCTATAAGGCACTCGCCGAAATGCACCTATCCTTGCGTTCAGACCGCTGAGGTCAACCCATCATGCGATGGCCAGAGTGCAATTTCTCGTGAATCACTCAAACTGCATTACGTTGTAGACATTGAGTTAAAGGTTTCTTTGAAAACGTGAACCACTCTTTACTGGTGAAACTGAATTGACTCGAAAAACGATGGGTACACCCATAGCTTTTTTAAGTATTCATTCTCCGCTCGTAACCGTAAGAGCTCCTGTTCCTGGCTCATCGGCTCCGCTTTTGGACGGCCCTTTGCAGCCCCTGAAGATTTACCACGCTTCTCATCCAAGCCAGCTAGGCCTTCTCTTTCATAATGTGCAACCCACCGCCTTACCATTTTATCGTTAATGCCAAGTGCTTTTGCGACAGTCTTATATCCCATCTTGTCATCAAGGAACATTTTAACGGCCTTATATTTAAATTCTACATCATACGTTTTTCTCATTTCCCCCATAAAAAATCCCCTCCAAGTAAACTGTAGTGCGCTTTCTTGGCACTGTCTACTTAAAGGGGATAATATCAAACCGGCAGCCTTCATTGAAGTAACGGGCATTTAAGCTCAATTAGCATTCCGAAAACATTTTTTTGATAACGTGAAACCTAACGATCCTCTTATGTATCTAACGTATGGTTGCAACCAGAAAGGAGATTGTCGATGGATGCCGTATCGGAAGTGAAAAAAGCGCAGCGCGGAGACAAGAAAGCATTCGAAGGCTTGATCTTCTCTCACAGAACGGTCATGTATCGTATGGCGAAAACGATGCTTCAACGCGATGAAGATTGTGCTGACGCCATCCAGGATGCGATCCTGAAAGCGTACCAAAACATTCGTAGCTTGAAGGAACCGAGATACTTTAAAAGCTGGTTACTGCGCATCCTCATCAATGAATGCAAACAAATGTACCGACAACGTGAAAATATAATTGCGCTTGAGCTGCGTGACGAGCCCGTTTCCAACGACGACGCATTAGCACGGATCGAAGTCGATCAACTACTCGAAAGTTTGCCAGAGGATCAACGCGAGCTTCTGAAGCTGTTCCATATCGAGGATATTTCCGTACAAGACTTGGCGGCTATTTTTGAAGTGCCTGAAAGTACAATCAAGACGAGATTGTGCAGAGCGCGTGAAAAAGCAAAAGAAATATGGATAGCGGAGGAGGAGCGACAGTGGAGCAATGGGAAGAAGCAATTAAACAAACGGTGAATCCATCCGTACCAAGCGAACTGGAGGATCGAATCATGCACACTCTTAATCAGCTTCCTCGACAAGCACGCAAGCGGAAAATGTACTACGCACTCCCGGCGGTGGTATTGGCGGTAGTTATCCTGTTCGGCGCAAGAGCGATTTCTCCGGTTTTCGCGGAAACCATACGTTCAATTCCGGTGATCGGATCGATTTTTGAGCTTGTAGGGAATGTCGGGGAACGGAAAGCCAGTCAAGACGGGCTTGTGAGTCCGCTTGGACAACAGGTGGTCATTGACGGTAAAACCGTTACCTTCACGGAAAGTCTTTACGACGGATCGAGCATTCATATCGGCTTTATCAACGATACTGGCAACTTTGAATTTTGGAACCATACTCAAATATCGATAGACGGTAAACGTCTGACGAGCTATAACGCGGATTTAAGCGGCAGCAGAACGTTGGCGGATGGAAGCTTCGCCGGTATCTATACGATTCACCCAAATCAAGAAATTCCGGAAGCTTTCACACTTGAATTAAGCTCATTGGATGACCGATCGTGGCATGTCGCGATTCCTATGAAATTACAAGGAGACGAGCATGCTTACCTCATTAATGACGCCAGAGTGTGGCGGGATATGACGATGCTTTACGATAAAACTGTTTTTAATTCAACTTCCGCAACACTTTCCATCCGTTGGTTCAGTAATGAAAAAAGGGAGCTCCCTTCAGTCATGAACTATCAAATTTTCGATGACAAGGGACGCGTTCTGCAAATATTCAGTCATAATGGAAAAGACACACCGACTGAAGACGGTCAATATGTGTACTCTTCTCAATTGAATTTCGAACGTATGGATCCCATTCCGAAGTCGCTGACCATTAAGCCGTATCTGGGGAGCGGTATGACGGGTTTGGAAACAAAACGATGGGAGGGAAAGAGCCTCGAGCTGTCTCAAGGGGAAGCCGGTTCCGTTCGGATTGAGCATATTGAACAAAAAAATAATACATTTACGATGACGTTCGAAGTAGAGGGCGAGCTTACCAGTGATCGGACAAGGTATGTGTGGCTAGAAAATCAATATGGCGTAGGATATGACGTTCTTCAATACCCTCAACGGGTGGAAGGAACGGTGAATCAATATCAAGCTGTATTTACCTCGACCAATCCAAACGATGACGTCATCATCGGCACGGAGCAATTCCATCCGAAAGATTATATTGATGACCTGACGATTACAGTCGAAATTAGCAAATAATGAAGGTGGCGACGTAACAATAGAATGTGATTCCAACAAATATTGAAAGGGCAGCGACTGAAAAAGGAAAAATTTATAATTTTGCTAAATGGGAACGATATTTCAACGAATCATGGAGCAGATTGCCGGTGGCAGCTGCTCCATATTTCATTAAGCTAAAGGGCTGTAGAGTTTAATAACGGCTATTCATGTTTAAATTCATCCATGTTAGAATATTTTCAATAATTTGCTAAGGGGGATTAGAGTGGAGATATCATATAAGCAATACGTAATAAGTGATGATAAATCAAGAATTGACGTTCAAACGGTTTTAAACTTTTTGGCAAACAGTTACTGGGCTAGTCGAAGACCCCCCGAAAAAATCAAAAAATCTCTTCAAAACTCAATTTGTTACGGTGTATATCACAACGATAAAATGATTGGATTCGCAAGAATAGTTACAGATGGGGCAACAATGTATTATTTGTGCGATATCTTTGTACTGGAAGAGTACCGGGGACAAGGAATCTCAAAAAAAATTGTCGATGTTATATCCAATGCTCCAGAGTTCGAATGGATGACCGGTATTTTGGGGACTCAAGACGCACATGGATTGTATGAACAATTTGGATTTGTTAGGGATTCAGAGCGGTTCATGAAAAGATTACCACAAGGAAGAAAGATACTTTGATTTATTTTCAGAACAGCTAAGTTGGCACTTGGTGTCTTGCTCATTACGTTAACGGGTACGATAGCATTCCTGTAGAGCGTTAAATTTCCGCTTTGCAAAAAAACGAGCGCCTCGGTACGATGGGAGTACGAAACGGGTCATAGCCCTTTAAATCCCATCATCTTAGGAGGACGCTCTACTATGAAGTTTAAATCGCAGGACAAACAAAATCAACTTATTGAAAAAATTTCCGCCCAGCATCTGGTCGTCGGGATCGAGTCTGTAAAATAGATTGTGTAAATTCCTAAACCTATTACAATGGAAGTAGAAGAAAGGTTGGGGAGAACACATGGGATTATGGACGAAACAGCAACTCCGGCAGTTCATCAAGGAGAATAAATTGGTCTCGGCGCAGGATGCACAGAATGCGTTGAAAGAGCTGTTTGCCGAAACGCTGCAGGAGATGCTGGAAGCCGAGATGGATGAACATCTGGGCTATGAGAAGCACGACATGCAGAACAAGCAGACGACCAACAGTCGTAATGGCAAGAGTAAGAAAACCATCGTAAGCGAGTACGGTGATCAGGAGATCGCCGTTCCCCGTGACCGGCAAGGGGAATTTGAACCCCTGGTGGTGAAGAAGCACCAGTCTAATGTGACCGGCATTGAAGATCAGATTATTGCCCTTTATGCCAAAGGTGTCAGCACGCGTGAGATTCAGGATCATCTGCAAAATCTGTATGGGATTGAGGTCTCTCCCACCTTTATTTCTAACGTCACCAACAAGATCATTCCCTTGATTAAAGAATGGCAGAACCGGCCGCTCCAAGGCGTGTACGCGGTTGTCTTCCTGGATGCCATACACTTCAAGGTGAAGCAAGATGGTGCCATTGTCAATAAAGCCGCCTACATGGTAATCGGCATCGACCTGGATGGCAACAAGGATGTACTGGGCATGTGGATTGGTGAGCATGAATCCGCCAAGTTCTGGCTTAATGTTCTAAACGACCTGAAGAACCGGGGCGTGCAGGATATCCTTATCATCTGTGTCGATAATCTGACCGGCTTCAGCCAAGCCATTCAGGCTTGTTACGCGAAAACGGATATTCAGAAGTGTATCATCCACCAGATCCGCAACTCCACCCGTTACGTCTCTTACAAGGATCTGAAGAAGGTAACAGCTGACCTGAAGCCGATTTACAAAGCAGCGACGGAAGAAATGGCACTCGTCGAGCTCGATCGCTTCGAGGAAACCTGGGGGAATAAGTACCCGCTCATCATTCGCTCTTGGCGCAATAACTGGGATGAGCTGGCCACCTTCTTCAAGTATCCACCCGAAATCCGCAAGCTCATTTACACCACCAACATCATCGAGAGTTACCACCGCCAACTTCGCAAAGTGACGAAGGGAAAAAGCATCTTCCCGACGGATGAATCCTTGTTGAAAATGCTTTATCTGGCCACCATGGATGTTACGCGTAAATGGACAGGCCGCGTTCAAAACTGGGGTCAAATGCTGCTGCAGCTCTCCGTTTTCTATCCGGACCGCATCGGACAGCATCTGCGATAAAATTTCCCCCTCGGGGGAAAGCACGAAAAGAGTTTACACAAAAGATTTGACAGACCCTCGGGATCGACATCGCCCAGCAAATGCATGTCGCACGTGCTGTTAATTTTCGGGGAATCGTGGTCGGTAATCCCCTATCCTTCTCAAACGATGAAGAGGGTTTTAATAGCCTTCTTCGGTGGATCCAGTCGCTGCAATCCGCTCACGCTTTAACAGCAGCCATTGTCGGTATGGAGCCTACCGGACACTACTGGCTTAACCTCTCCAGGTGGCTCTCAAATCGTCAGTTTGAAGTTGTTCTAGTCAATCCACATCTCGTGAAAAAGAACAAGGAAAATCGCGACAATACGCCATCCAAGAGTGACAAAAAGGATGCCCTGGTCATCGCAGATATGGTCAAAAACGGCTACTACTCGTTCACTCGCAACACACCAGAAGCATTCGATGAACTACGTGTTTTTCTCTCAAACCGCGACTCTGTCGTTACGAGACTCGTTAGTGCCAAGAACCAAATTCATCGCTGGGTCGACGTTGTTTTTCCTGAGCTGCGACAAGTTTTCAAAAACATCCTGTGTGCCGGTTCATTGGCCACTCTTCGTCTTTTCCCAACGCCCGAAGAATTGTGTAAATTACAGCCTCAAGACGTTTTACAACGTTGGAAATCGATTATGAAACGGCATTCTGGTGAGCGAAAAGCTCGAGCTCTTATCTCATTGGCTTACAAATCTGTGGGTTCTAAGCAAGCCACACATGCCTACAAGCTTCACTTGAAGCAGCTGCTCGATGAGTACGACCTTGCTTGCCGGCAATTGCAAACAGTAGAAACGGAGATAATCGCTGTTTTGGATCGCATTCCATTTGCGAAATCCATGCTTGCTGTCAAAGGGATAAGTGCGATTTCGTTAGCTGGTATTCTAGGTGAGGCGGGGGATTTAAGCGGCTTTGTTCACGGTAATGCCTTACTGCGTCATGCTGGTCTCAACCTTGCAGAAGCAAGCTCAGGTAAATGGACCGGACAGATGAAGATTAGCAAACGTGGACGCTCTCGTCTCCGACGTTTCATCTTCATGATGACCATGAGTTTAGTTGCTAATAATTCGGAGTTTAAAGCCATCCATGCATACAATGTACAGACAAAGAAGATGAAGAAAATGAGGTCCATTATGAAGCTGTGTGGCAAATTAGCCAGAATCTTAGTTGGAATGGCTCGCAGCGGCGAAGCTTACAACGCTCCAAAAACGATGCCAATCCAGCTAGCTGCTTAACCTATACTTACCGTTTCGTTGTACGAGTTTTGGCTTATTCGCGGGATTTCAAAGAAAGCACGGGGTACCGGATGAATTGAACCAAAGGGCACCGACCCGTAACGATAGCAAGACCGGCCTCCACCCCTTGGCCAGGTGTAACGAAGGAATGAAAGGGCGTAGACCCGTTGAGACATGGGAGTGAAAACCTCCAGGGGCGGCGTGGAGAATGCGTGCAGTAGATGGAAGAATGTGGGGTTGCAACCTCCCCCTCTATTTCCTCACGCCTTCATGTTGCTCAGGTCTATTACGAGGTCATCTTTCTTACCTTTCTACATTTCTAGTAAGGGTGAAATCCTGCGAATAAGCGAGTATTCGTGAGAAAACAATATCGTACCGAGGGAGTTCAACCATTACACAGCGGCAGCCGGCCAAACGATCGGCTACTTTTTTAAGTTTTGACACCCTGGCACACATGTGACCCACCCCGCACGCCAACGGTCATTTTGCCAAAATGTGAATATAGTGTGTTAACCAGTTAAAGGGGGTTTTGCCATGGGTGCAAGGGTTAAGTATAGGTCGTCTGACGTTGATTTGTTGGCGCGGCTTATGAGGGGCGAGGCACAGGCGGAAGGCGAAAAGGGTATGTTAACGGTTGGCGCTGTCGTGATTAATCGGGCCGTAGTCAGGTGTTCGGACTTCAAGAACGTCAACAATATTAATGATGTTATTTATCATTATATGAATGACGATGCCATGTTCGACGCCATATTAGAACCCGATTTTTATCTGAAGTCACGGGAACGAGAGCGTCGGCTAGCTGAACAGACCATAAAAGGCTGGCGAGAATGGCCTTCAAAATACTCGCTGTGGTATTTCAACCCGTGGGGGCCAACATCTCAAGCTTGTCCCGCAATGTGGTACGGTCAACCGCTCGCGGGTGCTTGGAAAAATCATTGTTTTTACCAACCTACAAGCACGGAATGCGCGGAAATTTACCGATAAAAAGCTTTATAAGGGCGAATGCCATAAGGCATTCAATGCCTGGTATGCCATCGACTACGAAAAGTTGCCTTAAAAGAAGCACAGCCTCTTCTTGATAAGAGTCCTCACCTGACTGTGAAAAAATAGGTGATCAATTAAAAGTAGTTACAAATCCAAACTTTAAATAATCAAGGGTGAGCTTTTATCAAATTTCAAGTAGTATCGGAAGAAGATTAAGCTAACGGATAACGATAGCGTAATAAACAGGGAGTAGATTGCCGCGGCAGCTGCTCCCTGGTTTTTTATTGAACGGGCAGCATAGCGCAACTTTCCAAGTATTGGAACGTAAAAGAATAAATTGAGACGGAAAGAGCGTGAGGTGATTTAATGAATAGACTAGCGGGGTTATTACTCATGGGCTTTTCATGTTTAACTGCAGCGATAATATTTACTCTGGCTAAAATGTCACAGAATGTGGATGAAATCGATGGGAATTTTGGAGGGTGGTCTGGACAAATTCCATCTGTAGTTTTTATTTTTCTAATAATTCCTTTGTTAATTGGAGTAAGATTATTAAATAAAAGGGATTCGGATAAATAGACTACTTTACTGAGGAGAATTCACTATCGGATAACAAGAGCTCAATGAAGCTGCCGCGGATCAATCGACAGCTTCACTCCGCTAACGGGCAGTGCGCGCCTAGCCAAGCTAGGCACAACTTACTGATGAAAGTTCAGTCGGGGTAGGGACCAAGCCGCCCCGTAGCTAGCAGGCAGACGTCGGCGAAATCCGGCGGTTGAAGCCCTGTGAAAAGTCGCGCTCTGCGCGGTGAAGCAAATCTGCAGGCCGTAATGAAAATGAATCCTACCGCATCGTGAAAGTGAAGCCGAAGGGGATAATGCTTGGGCAAATTAACTCGAAAAAGCCCCATGAAGGCTTGGAGCTTAGAGATGGATGATTTTGTGGCACGATACATGCTGGGGTGCTATTAAGTGAGGAAACCGAAAATGGGTTGGAAGAAGATTTTTGGATTCGGGAAAAAAAGAGATGTACTTGGCGATGATATTGCAAAAGAAATGGGATTTAGTCATGACGTATTAGATATTGTTAAGCACGTATCTAATAACAACTATCAGCATTTAACTGTAAGAAATTTATATAATGAAGGTGAAATAGAGGTTGAAGGGATTTCCTTCTCCACATCTAAGAACGAAGCTGAAAAGTTAGTCATTCAACTTCAATCTAAACTTAGACCTTTAGAATACTCAGTCTTTATTAGCGAGCACACAAATAATAAAATTTGTAAGGTAGGTGTAATAAAAGGGGATGACCAGTTTGAGATTCTTAAAATTCAACAAACAAATGGTGACAATTATGATATAGGAAACGATGATGTAATTGACAAACTAAAGGAATGGAACAAAAAATATCCTTTTACTATTATCGGGGCAGATTATGACTGGGTTGAAGTACACTTTAAGGTCATACCAAACGATAACGATTTAAAATCTTTTGCACAAGAAATTTATGAATTTTGTCCAGATATAGTTGTTGCTAGACTAGAAAGTGGACACGAAGAACCGAGAATGCGAGAATAAAATCAAATCCATTCGAGGTGTCGAACATGACGAAAAAATACGATAGAGACTTCAAGATACAAACGATCCGAATGATCCAAGAGGAAGGGAAGCCGGTGGCGCAGGTAGCCCGCGAGCTCGGCATCAGTGAGAATACCCTGTATCGCTGGATGTCAGAATTTAAACAGGAAGGCAAACAGGCCTTTCCTGGGAGTGGAAATCTAAAGCCCGATGAGAAAGCAGCGCGTGAACTTCAGAAGCGTATTCGCGACCTGGAAGAGGAAAACGAGATCTTAAAAAAGGCTATGCACTACTTTGCAAAAGACCGGCGCTGATCTATTCCTTCATTCATGATCATCGCTTCAAGCTCCGTGTCGCAAAGATGTGTGCTCAATTTGACGTTTCTCGAAGCGGCTACTATGCATGGCAGAAAAATAAAGACAAGCAAACCAAGCGGAGTACACGTCGAAAAAAGTTGGAGCAGTGCATCCGCCAGGTTTTCTTAAACTCCCGCCGTCTGTACGGTAGCCGGAAGATCAAGGAGTCGCTGGAACAGCAAGGTGTTCATGTATCAGGAAAGACGGTTGCGCGGATCATGAAGGAACTGGGCTTGAAATCCCGGACCGTTAAGAAATACAAAGCAACGACCAACTCCAAGCACAATCTCCCGGTTCAAGACAATGTGTTGGACCGACAGTTTTCTGCAGATGCCCCCAATAGTAAATGGGTGGCCGATATTACCTATGTCCCGACAAGCGAGGGCTGGCTTTATCTGGCCAGTATTATGGATTTATACAGCCGAAAGATCGTCGGATTCCACATGGATGATCGCATGACCAAGGACCTTGTCCTAAAAGCGCTTGACCGGGCCTATAGCCTTCAGAGAACTAACGGTCCCGTCCTGCATCATTCTGATCGCGGCAGCCAGTATGCTTCGCTTGACTATCAAGCGCGACTGGATAAATACCAGATGCAAGGCAGTATGAGCCGCAAGGGTAACTGCTATGACAATGCGTGCATCGAATCCTTCCACAGTGTGCTAAAGAAAGAACTCATTTACTTGGAGAAATTCAAGACTCGCTCGCAAGCCAAAAAAGCAATTTTTGAGTATATTACATGCTTCTACAACGGAAAACGAATCCATTCATCCATCGGCTACAAAACACCTAACCAGCACGAACGTCAGTACCGATCTGCAGCGTAATCCTCTCGATTCTATGTGTCCATTCTATTGACAGCGGTGCATACAGTAACTTTTTATAAATGTGTGTTTTTAATACTCTCGGGAAAAGATGATGGGTAGGAGGTGCAATACATGCACAATAAGCAAGTAGACAGGTTTTTAGGCGGCTGGGAAGTCGATTTCAATGATCATGAATCTGCAACATCGTTCCTTCTCACGCATGGGGTAGACGAAGAAGCATTTGATTTTTTCTGCACAGCTCAAAGAGGACTAAGATTGACAATTGAAAATAATAAGTGTTGTGAATTGTATGAAAGATGTTTAACGGCTGATGGTGAGTTTGAAGAAGAACTACTACAGCAGGATAGCTTTGATTTACCCATTAGGGATTGGGAGGATCATGCGATTTTTTTTCTGGAGAAAGATGCTGAAGGCCTACATGTGATTGGCGGGAGAAAACCCGAGGAGTTTATTTTGCCAGAAACCCAAGATGTTAAAAACCAATTTCATTTTATAGGTACACTTGATGCACGAGATCCTTTCTTTCAGTGGCTTAACCTTCCAAAGTTGCATATTGCCTTTCCACTGCATCAATTTGGTAGTCGTTTATTTCTCGATTATTCGGATCCCAATAAACCGATTATTCTAAACCCAGATACTTTTAATTATCAATTACCGTCTGATGTTGATCCGTTCCCCGATGAATTGGATTTTCCTGATTCTGATTATTCCTATCCAATTCATTTTCTTGAAAAGAGGTACAGATCCACCTCACATATTGATATGGAGAGATTTATGGAAACAAGTGATTTGATGTTATGCGGCGTTCCACTATGGTATCAGGCGCCAAATATTCCTATATGTCCGAAAACTGGTGAAAGGATGAAGTTTGTCTGCACCATTAATTCCGATTCGGAAATAAAGACCACTTTAAGTGATTATGATTTTCTTAATTTCGGGGATTGTGGTCACTTATTTGTTTTCTTTCACCCGAAATCTAAGATTCTACATCTTGAAGCCCAATGGTAATTTTTTAATGCTCTAACGGTTACAAGAACGCGGCGATGGATCGGATCCATCGCTTTTTCTGCGTTACTTAGCTGATCGCTCAACTAACTGGCAGGAAAGCGCAACAAATTTTATCCAGTTACGTCTTAATATGGTGGAGAGTTACTGTGCACTAAGTTTAACCAAAAAAGGAGCTATAATTTATGAAAAAAGCATTCTTTGGGGTTTTTCTTGCAATCTTTCTATTTATTTCATCGTCAACTACTTATGCAGCAGAAATTCAAATCAAAGTTGACGGTGTTGCTATTGCATCCGATGTGAAGCCCGAAATTAAGAACAAACGTACAATGGTACCTTTACGTGTTATTAGTGAAAATTTGGGGGCTAGCGTCGAATGGTCCAATTCCGAGGTTATTCTCGCTAAAAGCGATATGAAAGTATTCTTAAAACTGAACAGTAGTACAGCGGTGAAGAACGGGGAAAAGATGCTGCTTGATGTAAAACCATACATGAAAAATAATCGCATATTTGTTCCACTTCGTTTTATTGCAGAGACGTTTGGATGCAATGTTAATTACAGCAACTTTACAGTGATTGTCGATACTGAACCATTGTTCATAGACGGAGTACAAGTAAAAGCATTGCAACAAGAATACCATATGACTATGGGCGGCGTAGTTCAGCAAATTAATGGAAATGCATATAACGAAACAATTTATAATATTTTTGTAGAAAACAAAGGTGAAAAGGTAGAAGAACCTGCAAACTACTCTTGGAGCCCCACTATTGACACACTTGGGTCTTATTATAAAAATGCACAATATGATTTTCTAGACCAAAAAGGGAACAGCTTAGTTCGTTTTGATGTATATTCTTTACTTCGTTCTTTTCCATCTGAACTTTTAACAGGATACCCAGAGATTTTGATTCATGACGTATCTAAAGATGAGTGGTATTTGTTTAGCGATACTGCAAGACAATCCATTGATCTGTTAATATATACCGCTGCAAAGAACGGTTTTCTGACGATTATAAGTAATACAGTTGTATAAAGTGATTTTTTTATTCCACTAACGGGACACGATAGTGAAATGATTACAATAGGAGCAGGCGTGGTAGTGACCTGCTCTTCATCGTTGAAGTAACTGGCAGGATTACGCAATATTGGAGGTGGAAGGGAAAATGGATGTGAACTCAATTATAATCCAAAATTCCATTGTAAATTCACGTTCAAACATACCACGATATGTCGTGGGCATTGACGGTTTAAGTCGTTCAGGGAAAACAACATTGGCTGGTACGAATACTATTACCTTCAATGGGATGTTAACTGGCTTAAGAAAATTTATTTGAAAAATTGAGAACTTCCAATGAAATTCACCTTCCATTTTTCGACGCTGAACTGGATAATCATAGCGTACATAACATAACCATTTCAGATTCATGTATTATTCTTATAGATGGGATTTTTCTTCAACGCAAAGAATGGAAAGGATTTTTCGACTATTTGGTTTATTTAGATTGTCCGAGAGAGATAAGGTTTCAACGAGAAAGTCAGGCTACTCAAAGGAATTTTGAAAAGTTTACAAATAGGTATTGGAAAGCAGAAGACTTTTATATTGATATAGAAAAGCCAAACGAGAGGGTCGACCTGGTTCTAAAAAATTGATTGAACTTACGGAAACGATAGCTCAACGAACAAGAATAAAGGCTGCCAATCGCCAGCCTTCTCTTGACTAACGGGTACACAAAAGGCTGATTAGCTCAAATAGGTGGTGTTAATTTTGCACATAGTAAGATACTTAATTTTATGGATATCTTTTATCATTTTGTTCAGCCTTGCTGCATTGGGCTTGGAACTAATAGAAGGATATAAAATCACCACAAGCGAATATTATGGTCTTCGTAATATAGGTTTTATTTTTATCACGATGATGTTTCTTATTGCATCTGTATTCTATCCTGTTATTTTAATACCGTTATCTATCGTTATTAGCAAAATCGTGACCGTTGCGCTTGGTCGGGTGCTACTGTATTCCATACTGGGGGGAATAGGAGGAATCTTCATATTCCATAAGTTTTACAGTGATCACTTTATTCAGGAATACGATCTGAATATTAGCAGCTCCATTTTAATCTTCGGAGCTGTTGGCTTCATGTATGCCCTGATAGATAATTATCTCCAACGTCGGCCGTCTCCATTACGCTCCCTCGATATGATTTGATTTTCTCACGCAAGCTCGTGTATTCGCAGGATTTCATCCCTTTTAGATTCGGTGATGAATGAAGAGAGCCAGGGCTTGCTATTTTTGACCCGTTAGAAGGTGTGCGGGAACAGAGGTGGGGGTAGCCTCACCCAATTCGTTCCATATGCTGCACGTATTCTCCACGGTTCCCTTAGCGATTATCGCTCCCATGTCGGGGCGGGTCATAGCCCTTTCATTCCTTCGTTACACCTATCTAAGGGGTGGAGGTCGGTCTTTCTAACGGAACGGGTCTGAGCCCTTTTGCGTAACATATCCCGATACTCCGTGCTTTCTTTGTAATCCCGCGAATGCACCAACTTGCGTGAGTGTTGTTTTTAAGCTGCCTGTATAAAGACTTTACCTGGGTTGTAAGCTTCCTCACTACGTGCCAAACCGACTAAAAGGCGGGCCAGCTTTCCACATAATTTCATGATTGATTTCATTTTTTTAAGCTTTTTAACCTGTACGTTATGTTTATGCAAAGCCTTAAATTCTTTGTTGGTCATAACCATGCACATCGTGATTAGGTAGAGGAAGTGCCGAAGGCGTGGGCGGCCTCGTTTACTGAGCGTCATCTGGCCTTTCCATTTCCCTGAGCTGGCCTCGGTTAGATTAAGGCCTGCGTGACGGAGTAGTGTATTCCCATGAACATAACCGCTGAGATCACCTGACTCCCCCAAAACGCCAGCTAAAGAAGTAGCACTCACACCCGTAATAGCAAGGATTTTGCTCGCATAGGGAATACGCCCAAGAACGTCCCTGGCTTCAGCCTCGATTCTCTGAAGCTGTGTATTTGCTAAATCATACTCTTCAAGAAGATGCTCAAGATGGAGCTTGTAAGCGAGAGTTGCCTGCCTAGAACCAACGGTTCGCTTGGCAAGATCGATGAGCAACTTAGCCCTACGCACACCTGAATGGCGTTTCATGGACTTTTTCCATCCCGCAATTACATCAGAAGGCTCTAATTGACATAGATCGGCGGGGAGAGGAAACAACCGAAGAGTTGTCAATGCACCTTTGCAAGTCAAGATTTTAAAGACTTGTCTAAGTTCAGGGAATACAATGTCGACTTAGGCGGTGGATCTGATTCACAGCACTAACAAGCCGTTTAACAACAGTTTCTCTGTTTGCCATAAGGACTCGCAGCTCTTCGTATTCTGTGGAATGGAAACGGACAGGGGAATAATAGCCGTTTTTCACCATGTCTGCAATGACAAGCGCATCCTTTTTGTCGCTTTTAGATCGAGTATTATCGCGGTTTTCTTTATTCTTTTTGACTAGGTGAGGATTAACGAGTACGGCCTCGATCTCTTTGTCCTGAAGCCAATGGGCGAGGCTGAGCCAGTAGTGTCCTGTCGGCTCCATACCGACAATTATTTTGGTTAGCTTGTACGACGCCAGCAAGTCGCGGATCCAGCGATTAAGAGATTGGAACCCGACTTCATCATTACTAAATTCCAATGGATTACCCAGGGCAATACCGCGGAAATTACAGCTCTAGCAACGTGGGTCTCCTGCGCGATATCTACACCGATGACAAGGTGACCAGCGGTAATGTTTTCAATGAGTTGATTTTGCTTATCTTGTGCCTTAAACTTCATAGTAGAGTGACCTCCTGATGTGGGATTTTAAGGGCTGTAGACCCGTTGTGTACTCCCATCGTACAGGGGCGCTCTTTTTTATTCAAACTCCAAATTATTCGTTCCACAGGAATTCTAACGGAAACGATAGTTGAATAACCCGCCAAGGGCTACCGAATAACGGGAAATCAGCATTGATTCCAAAATTAGAACACGTAGCCGCAAGAAAGGAGTGAAGATGATCTTGAGACGAAAGATAATGGTTCTTTTAATGCTATTCATTGCCTTGATTTTGAGCGGTTGTACCGAAACCGTCACTGACACCGTGACAGTAGATAAAATAAAGGTGATTGAGAATCCTGACCCATCGTTAAAGAAGGTAAAGGTAAGAACAGACGGAATGTTATCAGAAGTTGGTTATAGTCACCCACATCCTTTTGGCATGGGCAACGAAGTGTTAGTAGACTTGAAATACTATGAGCAACATGACATTTCCCGCGGGGATATTGTAGTGTTCAAAACAAAAAACAAAAAAGAACAAGACACAGATATTGCAAGAGTCGTGGGGCTCCCTGGTGAAACGGTGCGCATTAAAAAGGGCCAAGTCTATATTAATGATAACAAACTGGACGTGTTTTATGGCAATGATTCTACCTCTGACAACAGTGATTCATGGAACGCTGTAGCGTTGAAAGAAAACGAGTACTTTATCTTGGCGGATGTTCGTTGGAGAGGATTCAATGACAGTCAAACGGCGGGAGCTTTTTTAAAACAAGATGTCTTAGGAAAAGTCGTGGGATATGAAAAACCTGGTATTAATCAGAAATAGAATAAAAATTAACTTATGCAGGAGTGAGGAATAATCATTCCACCTTTAAGCTACCATGAAAGAACGGATTAACTTTCATGCTCTGTGGTGCAGCATAAGAGATGCATGGATGGCTAACGGGTACGATAGTGAGGAGCTTGCTTGTCGTGACGTTTAATGGTTAAATCGGTTATTGGAGGTGTATAAAATGGTAAGGGGATTGATATTATTCATTGGTTTATATTTTCTTCTTTTTTTAGGGACCAGGATTTGGGGTTTGGTTACAAAGAGATATCAAAGATTAGTTTGAAAAGGAACTAGTGGAAATTTTTAACCAGCTTCCAAAACAGCAGGAGTGCTGCGGCAGAAGTGAGAAAGCATTTATGTATAGAAGTTCTTGTCGTTTTTGTATAGAAGTTCTTGTCGTCCGACATTGGAACGCTACTGAATACGTTTGAGGGATTCAATCGATTTATAGACATATGTACAAAATACAATGTAATATCAATTGTTAAGTTTCGTTGACGAGCCTATGATTCTACTGTATTTTCATATAGTGTTACACATCATATGTGGACATCCGTTTCAGGGAACGGAAATGTCCGCTTTTTTGTGAGGATGAAGGTGGGGAGGAGGGAAGGAAATGGCTTCATTTTTCCATGTATACTGTCCGGAGGGAGTGAGCAGCAAATACCGTCTCATTGTATTTGACGATTCGAAGGAGGCATTCATTCCTCTGACGGAGTTTTATCACGATCAGGTCAACAGGATCAGTGAGAGCTCCGTTATCGCTTATTTAAACGTCCTGGAACCGTTCTTTTATTGGTTAAAGTACCAAAGTCGCTACAAGGCAAGAAAGGTCTGGTGGGATGACGAATCGGAAGCCGTTAAGGAGGCAGTCAGGCAGTATTTGTTAGACCAGATGCACTGTAAGATCCGCGGCAGAGACGGGCATGAGGGCGTTTATTTGACGAGCAAAAGCTCCAAAACAGTTCAACTGTTCCTGTCCGCCATTAAAGGGTTTTATAAGACCATGATCCGCTTAAAGAAGTATTCCCACGCCAATCCACTAATCGATTTAGAATTCAAAGAAAGTGTTTCTGAGCAGCCGGGGGAAAGGGGGAACAGACCAAGGATGCCCAAGGCAGCCGGTACCGAAGAGCCGCTCTCCTATAGGAAACAAACGGATTCCTACTTTAAAATTATCAATGAAGAATGGGTCCCTGAGATCATTGGGGACTGGGATCTGCCTTATCGCTATGCATGAATTAGCCGCGACGAACAAAGGCAGCTTTAAACGGCGAATTAAGTTCATTCGAATTTCTCCGGAGACACTGAAATTACTGATCAAATATGTGAACTCGGAGCGACGTCAATTCGCAAGCACACAAGTAAAGTTCAACGACTTGCCTGACGGCGAACCTTTATTTTTGTCGACCAGAGGCACTCCATACACTTACTCAGCGTTTTATTCGAATTGGACCACGATCACCAAGAACTCCGGACTCAAACTAAACCCGCATAAAGCAAGGCACTGGTTTGTGACCTCGATGCTGCGCGGCATTTATGAACAATCGGAAACGGCAGCCCAAATCGAAGACAAGAAGAAGCAGCTAATTGAGTACATGAAATGGCGAGACCCAGATACATTAACCGTGTATGAACATTATTACGATGAGGAGAAGTTCCGAGACTTGCATGAGAAGCTTCAGGAGAGCTATATGAAGCGTGAGAAAGAGTACTTCAAATCAGCCAAGTCGCGCTCACCGATCGCGAAGCCGATACATACGGTTTTCGAGTTGGAGAACTCCGAAGAGAAACAAGACTGGTTAAATGAGTTTTATGAGGGGATGGAAACGTAGTGTCAACAGCTGTGCGTTTACTAGAAAAAGTACAAGATAAACCTTTAATTTTCGGGGAATCGTGGTCGGTAATCCCCTATCCTTCTCAAACGATGAAGAGGGTTTTAATAGCCTTCTTCGGTGGATCCAGTCGCTGCAATCCGCTCACGCTTTAACAGCAGCCATTGTCGGTATGGAGCCTACCGGACACTACTGGCTTAACCTCTCCAGGTGGCTCTCAAATCGTCAGTTTGAAGTTGTTCTAGTCAATCCACATCTCGTGAAAAAGAACAAGGAAAATCGCGACAATACGCCATCCAAGAGTGACAAAAAGGATGCCCTGGTCATCGCAGATATGGTCAAAAACGGCTACTACTCGTTCACTCGCAACACACCAGAAGCATTCGATGAACTACGTGTTTTTCTCTCAAACCGCGACTCTGTCGTTACGAGACTCGTTAGTGCCAAGAACCAAATTCATCGCTGGGTCGACGTTGTTTTTCCTGAGCTGCGACAAGTTTTCAAAAACATCATGTGTGCCGGTTCATTGGCCACTCTTCGTCTTTTCCCAACGCCCGAAGAATTGTGTAAATTACAGCCTCAAGACGTTTTACAACGTTGGAAATCGATTATGAAACGGCATTCTGGTGAGCGAAAAGCTCGAGCTCTTATCTCATTGGCTTACAAATCTGTGGGTTCTAAGCAAGCCACACATGCCTACAAGCTTCACTTGAAGCAGCTGCTCGATGAGTACGACCTTGCTTGGCGGCAATTGCAAACAGTAGAAACGGAGATAATCGCTGTTTTGGATCGCATTCCATTTGCGAAATCCATGCTTGCTGTCAAAGGGATAAGTGCGATTTCGTTAGCTGGTATTCTAGGTGAGGCGGGGGATTTAAGCGGCTTTGTTCACGGTAATGCCTTACTGCGTCATGCTGGTCTCAACCTTGCAGAAGCAAGCTCAGGTAAATGGACCGGACAGATGAAGATTATCAAACGTGGACGCTCTCGTCTCCGACGTTTCATCTTCATGATGACCATGAGTTTAGTTGCTAATAATTCGGAGTTTAAAGCCATCCATGCATACAATGTACAGACAAAGAAGATGAAGAAAATGAGGTCCATTATGAAGCTGTGTGGCAAATTAGCCAGAATCTTAGTTGGAATGGCTCGCAGCGGCGAAGCTTACAACGCTCCAAAAACGATGCCAATCCAGCTAGCTGCTTAACCTATACTTACCGTTTCGTTGTACGAGTTTTGGCTTATTCGCGGGATTTCAAAGAAAGCACGGGGTACCGGATGAATTGAACCAAAGGGCACCGACCCGTAACGATAGCAAGACCGGCCTCCACCCCTTGGACAGGTGTAACGAAGGAATGAAAGGGCGTAGACCCGTTGAGACATGGGAGTGAAAACCTCCAGGGGCGGCGTGGAGAATGAGGGAGCTCAATTACGCAGACCACAACGTCGAGACGAAACAAAATTATAGCAAGATTCACACAAAACAACCTCCAATCAAATGATTTGATTGGGGGTTGTTTTGTCGGACTTTAGTACTTATTATTTTGATCATCATATAATGTGTAACAATATATAAAAAACCAATGGCCGAAAGGGATTAAATCGGTTTTTATACATTTGTACAAAATACGGGTTTTGTGAAATTGTCATGATGAATAACTGAAAAAAGCCGCGGCGCCGCGGCTTAGTTATCTTTTATAGATCTTTACTTTATCGATCACTTAAACCTTTAAGGAATGCTTTGCGCGCGCAATCTGCGTGGCTTCGACCATGTTGCGCAAGGATTCTACCGTTTCCTGATATCCGCGCGTTTTAAGTCCGCAATCCGGATTGATCCAGAATAGTTTCGGATCAAGCACTCGCAAAGCGCGTTCGATCATACTGGTCATTTCCTCTACACGCGGAATACGTGGACTGTGTATGTCGTATACACCTAATCCAATGCCTAGTTTGTATGTGTTCAGCTCAAAGCTATGAATCAGCTCGCCATGACTGCGCGATGTCTCAATCGAAATCACATCCGCATCCATTTCTTCGATCGAATCAATCATGTCATGGAACTCACAATAACACATATGCGTGTGAATTTGAGTCGTATCCCGAACCGTACATGTGGTCATGCGGAACGCTTTCACAGCCCAAGCCAGGTAATTCGCTTGATCTTCTTCCTTAAGCGGAAGTCCCTCGCGAACAGCGGGCTCATCTACCTGTATCATGCCAATGCCCGCCTCCTCTAGCGCCTCTACCTCTTGTCTTAGCGCATATGCCAGTTGATAGGCAATTTGTTCGCGCGAGATATCCTCGCGGACGAATGACCAGTTCATTATTGTAATTGGGCCGGTCAGCATGCCTTTAACGGGACGTTCAGTCTTCGATTGGGCATATTTCGTTTCCTCGACAGTCATCGCCTCTTCAAACGCCACATCTCCGAAGATAATTGGCGGTTTTACGCAGCGAGAACCATAAGACTGCACCCAGCCGAACTGTGTGAAAGCGAAGCCCGCCAGCTTCTCACCAAAGAACTCGACCATGTCAGTTCTTTCAAATTCCCCATGTACGAGAACATCCAGCCCGATTTCTTCCTGCAGTTTAATCCAGATGTCGATTTGTTCCCGGATGAAATCCGCATACTGCTCATTGTCCCAATCACCCTTGCGCCACAATTGACGCGCTTTGCGCACCTCTGCTGATTGTGGAAAGCTGCCAATCGTCGTCGTTGGAAAAATCGGCAATTGCCATCTTTTCTGTTGAGCAAGATGACGCTCCGAAAAAGGAACACTGCGTTTTGGCTGCTGTCCACTGATGTCCGCGACGGCATGCTGAATTTCTTTACGATTCCGCTCGCTTGAATGCTCGAGCGCCTGTAGAACACGGTCGCATTCTTCTAGCTCAGCTGTAACTCCAGTTCCGCCCGAAGAGACTGCTTTTGCCAGAAGGACAAGTTCGCCCAGCTTCTCATCGGCAAATGCAAGGGCATTCCTCAATTCACTTAAGAGCTTCGTCTCATTTCTTACAGTGACCGGAACATGCAGCAAGCTGCATGACGACTGCACAATTAGCCGGTCGTTTGTAACGAATTCGGAGAGCGCTTCTATTACTTTCAGTTTCTCGCGCAATGAAGCCTTCCATATACCACGTCCGTCAATGATCCCTGCACCCAGAATCTTGTCCGATGGAAAACCAACCTCTTTAATTGACGAGATATTACCAGAGAAGCCATGTACGAAGTCAAGCCCTATACCTGTTACAGGCAGTGAGACAATTTCTTTGTAGTAAGCAACCGACTCAAAATAGGTTTGCAGCATGATATTAAGGTTCGGTACTGCTGCTGCAAACGTCTCATAGATTGACTTCAAATGCTGCACATCATCTGCGCTTAACTTCGTTACGAGAATCGGCTCGTCTATTTGTACCCATTGAACACCTTCTGCCTCAAGCTCCTGCAGCAGCTGTACATAAAGCGGCAGCAATTTCCCGAGCCACGAGTCTGTCTCCGATTTACTGTATCCTTTTGATAGCTTCAGGAAGGTCAAAGGCCCGACGATAACCGGCTTACCCTCGATCCCGAGCTTCTCCTTCGCTTCCCGGTACGCTAGCAGGGGTTTATTCTCGGTAAGCGCCGGCGATACTCCTTCCAGCTCTGGTACGATATAGTGATAGTTCGTATTGAACCACTTGGTCATTTCGCTTGCTGCAGCATCCTTCGTACCACGGGCTATACCGTAATAAACAGACAATGGTACGACGCCGCCCTCATAAGAAAAGCGTTTTGGAATAATTCCGAACATTGTCGCTGTATCAAGAACATGATCATAATAGCTGAAATCATTAACCGGGATCAAGTCGACTCCCTTCTCCTGCTGCTTGCGCAAATGATTCAATCGAATCTCCTGCAGCTCACGATGAAATTCCGATTCTTCGAGCTTGCCGGACCAGAACGCTTCAAGTGCTCTCTTCCATTCTCTATCTTCACCAATACGCGGATATCCCAAAACACTGCTTTTTATCATCTTGTAAGCTCCTCTACACATTGTTACAAGAAAGATATCACGGTTTCGCAGATATAGTGTAACTGAAATAAACTATAGCTAGTTATAGCTTTTTGCTATATCAAAACATTTATCGGGAGATTGCCTCCACCAGCGCTTCTATATAGGCCGCTCCGAGCTTGGAAAGCGAAGCATTTTTATGAGAAATCCAACCGACATTGATCGTTTCCTCACAATCCAAAGGTACGGGAATAATTTCATTACCGTTCAAATCGGCGCTTAGCACCCCTGTCGATATGGTATATCCATTAAGTCCAATCAATAAATTGAAAAGCGTCGCACGGTCATTCACACGAATGCTCTTCTTATGTGACATCGTGCTAAGAATCTCTTCTGAAAAATGAAAAGAATTATACTCCCCTTGATCAAAGGACAGATACGGGTAGTTCTGAAGCTGGTCAATCGTCACGATGGATTGCTTGGCCAGCGGGTTTTTAATACTGATGAAAATATGCGGCTTTGCCGTGAATAAGCTGTTGAATTGCAAACCTGCGGTTTTGAGCAGCTTGTCGATGACTTTCCTGTTAAACTCATTAAGATATAAGATCCCTATTTCACTGCGTAAACCTTTGACATCTTCGATAATTTCATAGGTTTTGGTCTCTCGTAAAGTTAACTCATATTCATCCTGGCCATACTCCCGAACCAGAGTAACAAATGCATTCACCGCGAAAGCATAATGCTGAGTAGATACCGAAAAATGCTGCGGGGAAGGCTTAGCATTCAGGTATCGGCTTTCCAACAATTCCGCCTGCTCGACTACCTGCCTGGCATAGCTTAAGAATTCAACACCTTCCTTGGAAAGTGAGATCCCTTTATTGGATCTTTCAAAAATCTCAAACTGCATTTCTTCTTCCAGATCCTTAATCGCATTTGAAAGACTTGGCTGAGAAATAAACAATCGCTTGGCAGCTTCATTAATGGAGCCCCGGACCGCGACCTCAATTACGTACTTTAATTGTTGTAGAGTCAATGAAATACTCCCCTCTAACATCTCGTTGAACTTACCGGCAGGTGGATGCTTAATGTTCTTCTCTACATTATACATGGTTCCTAGCAGTCTTAGCGCAGCGAGATAGAGAAATAGCGGACCGCTAAGGCAGCCCGCTATTTCCCGTGATTTCGTTATAAAGGACGAACATATTATTAAAGAATGATCGGTAAAAATCCGTCTTTGATATATTGAGCAAACGGAATATGTCCGCCGGTTTTCTCAATCCCCACCAACGATACCCCTGCTTTCTGGATTTCATCTTCAATATCGTGGAATCCGGAGCACGCTTGGCATCCGCCTTTAATAATCCCCGATTTCATGACTTGTTTGTACAACGAGTTGAACGGATGGTCTGCCTTGCTAAGCTCACTCGGCCATTCCGTACCGGCACCGTCGAAGAGAACCTCTACTTCATAACCCTCGTCATGCAGTTCCTGACCATATAACAAACCATGAACCGCTTTACCTACATCCTGTTGATTCGCTTGGATAATAATCACATATTTATTCGCTGTTGGCATGTACTTCATCCTCCTATAATTTGGTCGTTAATTTACAATGTTGGATTGGCCGGGGAATACTCGAATATATCCCAGCTAAGCGAAGATCTGTATTCCGTATAAATGACTTCATCGATAACAAACTGAACCAACCGTTCCGCCCCCGCAAAGCTGGATATTTCGTTCTCGTCCCAAATGATTGTCGATCGTCCGGTAAGTTGAAGGGAGTTACCGCTATCAAAATCAATAAACAATAGACTAGAGCTGGGATTGCTATAAATATTTCCGAGGGTATTGAACATGGAGTTTCCGAAGTAATCGGGGAAAAGCAGCGTGTTTGCATCGGCAACCTTTACAAATCCGGGATTCCCCCCTCGGTGAGAGACATCCGCTTTCCCTTCCAAGCTGGCGCTGCCAATGAAGAACGTGTCGCTTTTTCGAATCCATTCTTGCTGCTTCGAATTTAAGTGAAAGCTTTGCTCTACGGATTTCAGAGTTCTATGGAGGCCGCCGCTCGGTTGCAACGATCGTTTCTGTATGTACTTCGGACAGTTTCCATATACTTGCTCCGTTGTTACCGATAACCGTCGGTCTTCGTCAAAATGGCCTTGCCCGTTGATTCTCATTCGGATTCTTCTGTTGAAGTCGATCGCCAATAAGCCGATCTCCGGGTTTGATGCGATATTTCCGACCAGAGGATCGCTTGCGACTGGTATGGATATTATCCTTAACGTATTCTCGGACGTAACATTGATAAAACCCGGCTCGCCCGTTAGAAAAGAACTCCACACTCTACCATACCCGTCGACGGAAGACGCTAAGATTAGCGATTGCGTTCGAAGGAACGCCATTGCCCCTTTTAAAATCACAGGTTTTATGCCTGTTCCGTTTTGCTGCGCAACGATTTCCGCCCCCGCCAGTTTTTGCACAGTCAATTCGCCTGCATGATACACGCCGCTCACTTTTATCACCACCTTTTTTAACCTCCATACAGGTCATATGAGTATTATACACAAATTTATTTAACCTGCAAATACTATTATAGGGTATTAATAAAAACAAATAAAAAAAGAGCCTTAGAAGCGATTCTAAGGCTCGGCTAAACTTGTTTATTGATTTTTGCGCCTTTCCAGGAAAGCCGCAACTTTCATTCGGTTGCCGCATGTCTTTTGGCTGCACCAACGCCTGGTGGCGTTTTTGCTCTGATCGTAAAACAGAAGGACGCAATCCGGATTTTCGCATTTTTTGACGAGCTGCATCTCGCAATGACTGAAAAACTCAATGGCCGCCTCAGCGATCGGGGCAAGAAGGTCGGTAGGTTTCCGGACCTTCACTTCTCTTTTTTCAGCGAATCCATTCTCCATCTGAACGAGCTTCGTTGTAATTACCCGATCCCTGAGCAATCCGTTGATTTGCTCCAGATGCTCCGAAACATCGCGGCCCGCGTTCCTTTGTTCAACCAGAGACAACAACGCGCTTCGCAAAGCTCTAGCCGTCGTCACGACAGCTTCCCCTTCTTTACCGCTTCCCCATGTCCGACTGTATTCGTTCGCTTCCACTTCTATAATAAAGCGAGCTTTCACCAACCACTCCAATAGATCCGAAAAATCCGCCAATAAATCGACGGGTTTTCCGCCCACGGCAATCTTCGTGTTGATAAAATCCAAAACAGAGTGGTTGCCTATAAAATAAAAGCTCGGGGCGATTTTCTTAGGCATTTTCGTAAGGCTCCTTATTCGCAGCTTCTTTCAACAGTTCTTCGGGTAATTCCTTCCTGCTCCGGCAACTCTCGACTAGACAACCAGGGATCCAAGCACTACGGATTCCTTTGAAATGATATCTCGGTCTCCAGTCCATACTTGTTAATTCTATGGTGTCTCACCATTTTCCTTTTCTTGCCTTTGTTTACTCAACAACCTTGCTTCCGGGAACCGGTGGTGTATTCCGCCATTAAGATGGGGACTTCACTTCCCGCCTCGCTTCCTCGATGATCTCCCTAATCCCCTCCTCGATTTGCTCCGGCTGCGCCCGTGAGATGCTGATCCTCAGAAACTTCTCCCGTTTCAAATAATTCGATAAATAAAACCGCTTGCCGGAGACGACAATAATATCCTTTGCCGCAAGCCGCTCTATTAGGCGTTCAAGATTGACCGTTTGCGGCAGCTTGAACTGCACGTAAACGCCGGTGCGGACTTCCGATATTTCGAGTATTACTTCATCGTTATATCGCTGTACGGCCTCGTTCAGTGTTTGAAGCCGCGCAGTATATTGGCTGCGTATTTTGCGTTTGTGCCGTTCGTACATGCCGTTTTTGATATATACTTCGAGCGCCGCCTGGGACAGCTGCGAGGTGTCCGCGTATCTTTTGTATTCGTGGAATGTCTGGAGCAGCTTTTCCGGCAAGACGGCGGCGCCGACCCTTAGTCCCGGGAAAATGATTTTCGAGAAGCTCTTCAAATAAACGACGTGCGACGTACCGTTATAGGCGTAAATAGGGTCTGAGCCCGGTTCTTCGCCCAAATCGGCCATGTAATCGTCCTCCACGACGTATACGTCATATTTGCTGGCCAAACGGGCGATCGTTTTCCTCACATCCGCGCTATAAGATGTACCGAGCGGACAGTGGTGCCTCGACATGGTGTAGAAGAACTTGATGCCGCCAAGTCTGAATTTCTCCTCGAGCTCCCGCAAATCAATGCCAGCCATCGTACGGGCGATACCGGAGACCGGAATACCCTCCATTTCTAAAAACCGTAAGTAATTATCGTAGCTAGGCTGTTCGACCAGGATGACCGATTTCCCATTTGGAAACGGCATTTTCGCCAATATTTCGAGTGCCGGCTGCGCACCCGACGTTACGACGATCCGCTCCGCTTTGGTAAATACTTGATCTCCAGCCAAATGGGAAACGAGCGTATGACGAAGCGTCTCCAGCCCTTTTGAATCACCGCAGGTGAACAGATCGTATTTGTAAGTGTCTAAAGCTTTGTTCAAGCAGTGCTGGAAATCCAAATACGGAAATACGCTTGGATCCGGCGACGCAGAGGCGAAATCGATCGTCCTGCTCTCCGTGACGCCGAGCCGGTTCCCCGACTTTTCCACTATATAATAGCCGCTTTGAGCAATCGAGTAAATGGCGTGGCGTTTTTCCAATTCCGCATATGCCCGTGTAATCGTGTTGACACTGCAGCCATACAGCTTCGCGGCATTTCGGACGGAAGGAAGCTTCTGGCCCGAAGCGAGCTGACCTTCATGGATTTTTTGCTCCATATCGATAAGAATATCCAAATATTTTTTCATTCCGCTCCCCCTGCTCACTCAGCCATTATATTATACCGGTTAACTGTATTGATACACTTTGGGAAAAATGCTATTGTTTCAAGCCGAAGATCGGCATATCATTTCAATTAACGGATCCGGTTCGCGAACGATCTATCCAAGCCGTAGGAAAATATGACTGGTATTAATATCCAGATTCAGTGCAGATTATTCATTCAAAGGAGTCGATTAAGAAATGTTATCCGCTGCGAAAACCGAATTTTTGACCATATTCCGTGAACGTCATTCCGTCAGACATTTTGATGCATCGCACAAACTCAGAGAACAAGAAATTAAGGAACTCCTTGAAATAGCGGGCAGCGCGCCGTCGTCTTGGAATCTTCAGCATTGGAAGTTCGTCGCCATTACCGATGCGGCAGCCAAGGCAAAGCTGCTTCCAATCGCGCACGGTCAAAAGCAAGTCGTGGGCGCTTCCGTTACCGTCGCCATACTCGGGGACCTGCAGGCCAATCGCAATACCGAAGCAGTGTACAGACCCGCCATCCAGACGGGACTTGAAGATGCTTATGCGGGCTATTCCTCCTATCCGGCCATGGTCGCTCAAATCGAAGATTCTTACGCGAACGCATCTCCCACCTATCGGCGCGACGAAGCGATTCGCAACGCATCACTTGCCGCCATGCAGCTTATGCTCGCCGCGAAAGCGAAAGGTCTCGACTCAAGCCCTATGGTCGGCTTCGACGCCGATGCCTTCGTCAAAGCGTTCAATGTCCCGCCGCGTTATGTTCCGGTCCTGCTCGTAGCCATTGGCAAGGCTGCAATCCCTGCCCGGCCTTCCTCACGCTTCCCGGTGGAGCAGACGATTATCTGGAACGGGTTTGAACCCGATGCCGATCATATGTAATTGGATATCGCAAGAGTTTTTGAGCATGAGTTGGAAAATAAAAAGATGGCCGGTGTATCGACCATCTTTTTTGGCTTCCTCTTCAACTACCACGTAATGATCGGCCCCACAAGCTTCGCCAAATATTGTCGGGATCCAGCCCGTCGGAACTTTTTGAATCGAGAGACAGAATTAATAGGGTAAAAATAAAAAAGCCGCAGCTTGGCGGCTTAATATGTGGGGTTCAAATTCGGCTTCTACCTTAAATGGTCTTGGTCGAAAATATATACTTCTGTCGAAGCCTGCGCGCCGAGGCTTGCACCTGGGGACGGGTTCGAGAGCCGGACGGAGAAAGTTTCCTTATATTCAATAAGGGTATCATCAGGGATTGATAACCGAATCGTTTTTACCGTCTCTCCGGGCGCGAATTTCAGTACGCCCGATACAGGTGTAAAATCTTTAACCGCAGCCGCTGTCCCAGCAGAGGATTCGTACTGAACGGAAGCCTCGTTTCCGGTATTGCCGGAACGGACTACCTTTACATCGATCCTCCCCGTTTCCTCCACCACATTATAGGTTGACGCCTTAAACTCCAGCTTGGCTGGTGCTGCGTCACGAATTACCATTATCGTATGCGTATTATTGCCGGCAGTCCTCGCCTGCAGGCCGGTAACTGGAACCTGGACATCAACCGTATTCACCCCGACGTTCAGACTTAGGGCGGCACTCGCGCTGCCGCTGGCTACGGACACATAGTCACCGCCGTTTACCCTTACCTGAACGGCTGCAGAGGAATCCGATACGGTCGGCATTACCTTTATAGAGGTGATGCTATTGTCAACGTGCGTTTCATAGTTCATCGTATCAGGGGCGAAGGAAGGACTGAGTGTGGCTCCAGGGAGCGTCAGACCGGTGAGCTGCACAGTGCCGTTTTGTATCGGTTCCGATTGCACTACCGTTTCACTCTCGCCAACCGCGACGAACGAGCTACCGCCGAAAGTTATTCCTGTCAGCGATTTGGAAACGCCGGAAGCCCGGGTTGTCCAGTTCGTGCCGTCACTGGAGGTAAGTATCGTACCAAGCGAGCCTGTCACGACATACACCCCGTTGCCGTACGCGGCGCCACATAGGTATACTGATGTTCCGGATGATTGCTTTGTCCAGCTTGTCCCGTTGCTTGAGGTCAGAATAGTACCGTTCAATCCGGTGGCCACATAAATGCCGTCGCCGAAAGCTGCTCCCATAAGAGTATCCGTTGTCCCTGAGGATTGCGAAGTCCAACTCACGCCATCATTTGAAGTAAGAATGGCGCCCCCGCCTCCCACAGCAGCATAAGTACCGCCACCAAAAGAGATATCTTCCAGTTGATTCGCAGTTCCGGATGTACGGACCGTCCAACCGGCACCGTCAGTTGAGGTCAGAATCGTTCCATAGTCTCCGACTGCCACAAAGCTTCCGTTTCCATAAATAACGCCTCTAAGATAATTTGAAGTTCCGGACGAGCGGCTCGTCCAGTTTACCCCGTCACCGGAGGTCAAGATCGTACCCATCATGCCTACCGCTACATAGGTCCCATTGGCGTAAGCAATATCGGTAAGCCCTCTTGAGGCGCCCGGTTTCCTGCTTGTCCAGACCATTCCGTCACTTGAGGTCAGTATATCCCCGTTCAGCCCGACCGCCGCATATATTCCTCCGCCGTAAGTGATACCGGAAAGCCGGTTTCTGCTGTCCGAAATACGCTGCGTGCGGTTGGTCCAGTCCATGCCGTCGCTGGAGGTCAATATCGTACCCGAATTTCCGACGGCGACATAAATGTCGCTACCATATGTTAAACCGTTAAGCCAATTGACACCTGCAGGAGTGGAGTCTTGCCAGTTCACACCGTCATTGGAGGTACGGATCGCACCGCCTAGCCCGTCCCTTTCGACTCCGACTGCCACATACGTGCCGCTGCCGGCCGCGGCGTCAAAGAAAGTGCTGACCCCCCAAATACTTTGGCTGTTCCAGCTTGAAGCGTCTGCGGAGGTAAGAATCGTGCCAAGTCCTCCCACTGCCATATAACCGCCGTTGTGGTAGCTAAGTTCATGCAGCATTTCCAGTGTATCGTAGGAACGCTTCTGCCAGGCTGACCCATCAGAGGAGGTCAGGATCATTCCGCTGTTACCCACTGCCACGAATGTCCCGTTATCGAAACTGATCCCTGCGATAAAATTCTCGGTTCCGGACGCTTGGCTCTGCCAACTGACACCATCAGCCGACGTTAGAATAGTTCCATCCCATCCCACAGTTACAAAAATCCCGTTTCCAAAGGCAATGTCATGAAGCGCTTTCACAGTGCCTGAAGGCCGGATTGTCCAGCTTGCGCCATCATTCGAGGTCACAATAGCGCCTTCTCTGCCTACCGCGACATAAGTTCCGTTAAAATAACCGATGCCGTTCAGATCGCTTTGAATACCCGAATCCTGAACTGACCAATTCACACCGTCGCTGGAGAGCAATATCGTGCCGCTCTCTCCAACTGCGACGTACTGGCCGTTGCCGTATGTAACCTCCTCCAAGTCATTAGCCGTGGGCAGCGGATTTCGGATATGCCACTCGTCAAGTGGTTCTCCATACGCATACGAAGGTATGATTCCGGCCAGCAGCACAATTACCGTTACAACAAAGAAAGTGAACCTGCGCCTGAGCATTTTCATAAACGACTCCTTCCTTTCGACATTATAATTTGTAAGAAGACACTGCGAGTTTAAAGCGGTCTCAGTATTTCTTTATTTCTCCAGTATGTCAGAATATCCATATTATGTTAATCATTCTTTAGTCCCAATACCTTGTAGAAAAATGTCTATTCAGCAAAAAAATTTGATGCAGCGGCAAATATCAGGTACATAATCCCCCTTTATGGAAAAATATGTTTATTTTTGTCGGTATAGTTGTTCTCGGCCCATTACACGGTAACCATTCAAATAAAGTATTGCAGACTGACATAACGTGACAGGTTATTTCTTTTGCCAAGGGGGTATATGGTCTTAGGGGCGGCCATCTTTAACTTAAGGAGGAATTTACCCATGAACCAAGAGAACCACGAAACCTCATTGCTTGAATGTTTGGAGGAAGAAGCTAAAGAGGCCGAGCAAGCGAATGAACTGGAGGAAGAACATTTACTTCGAATCACTGAATTAGTGAGCGATTATAAAGGCGCCGTGAAATCCAGGTTAAGTCAGGAGCAAGATAAAAAGACCAGATGGAGCGACAGGCTTGCTGATAAGATAGCATCTTTTGGCGGAAGCTGGTCGTTTATCGTCATATTCGGGCTGTTCCTATTAGTATGGATGCTGTGGAATACCCTGAGCGGCAAATTGAAGTTCGACCCCCCTCCTTTTATTCTTCTGAATCTTTGCTTGTCTTTTATCGCCGCATTTCAAGCGCCTGTCATTCTGATGAGCCAAAATCGTCAGGAGGCCCGCGACAAGCATGAGGCGATGATCGACTTTGCCATCAACTATAAAGCGGAAGAAGAAAATATCGAGATGCAGCGTCAGCTCAAACGGATCGAAGACATGTTGGTAAAACTCGTGGAGGATAAAGAAAAGCAGCCGTAAGTGAAAAATTTGTTAATGTCATTAAACGCCTCTTCGATATTTTCGTTCGCTGGAGGAGCTGTGTTTGGTCGACTCTTTTTGTTTCTCTTCCTCTTGCTCAATATTGAGGTCTTCTACCGGTATAGGATCGACGGTACGCTCGGATTCGAAGCGATCGAATAAGCTCTCGTTATCGGTCGGATATTGCTCCGGGTGATCACGATTGCCCTGCTGTACAATCTTTTTCTTATTTTTCTTCGACGGTTTCAATATTTTCACCTCACTCTGTATTGATAGTTCTATATACCTTTTATGCTTCAATATCAAACATTCTGTGCCGCGGACTGTCTTATGGCTGCTTACTTGCGGTAAATGCCGCTGCGGGACTGTCTTCCTGAATGAATAAACCCAACAAAAACTTTCCCGCGGGAAAGTTTTTGTTGTACAGGCAATTATTTTGAGGTAGGATAATAATATAGGTAGCGGGCAATAAGGTGTTTATTTTTTTACTTAAAATGTTTCCCTGGAGAAAAATAATTGTTCTCAGGAAAGAGGTTCCGTTACCCTTACTTTGAAATTGATTGATAGAGTGACCATTTAACCGATTGTCCAGAAGGGGAGATTATGACATGCAAGCAAATCAAACGGTAAGACTCAAAGCCTACGTAAACAGAATGTTTCTCGCATTCACCTTCATCGGGTTTGCAGCTTTTATCTCGGCCTGCGGCAGCAGTGAACCGACTCCGTCAGATTCGGACGGCAAAATAAAAATAACGACGACGATCGGCATGATCGCCGATATGGTCAAACAAGTTGGCGGCGAGCACGTAGAAGTAACGGGACTTATGAAAGCCGGCGTCGACCCTCATCTGTATAAAGCGTCGCAAGGCGATATCGAGAAGCTCGACAACGCCGAAATCATCTTCTATAACGGTCTGCACTTGGAAGGGAAAATGGTTGAAATATTCGAGAATATGGCGAAGAAGAAAACCGTAATTGCCGTATCGGATAAAATTGACCGCTCCACGCTGCGGTCCGGTGCGGAAATGGAAACCGAGTACGACCCTCATATCTGGTTCGATGTAAGGCATTGGATGACGGCGACCGAATCGGTGCGGGACACTCTTGTGGAGAAGGATCCGGAGAATGCCGATGACTACCGCAACAACGCTGAAAACTATTTGAAGCAGTTAAGGCTGCTGCACGATGAGGTAGCGGAGAAAATCAAATCCATTCCGGAAGCGAGCCGCGTGCTCGTCACCGCACATGATGCATTCGGATATTTCGGAGACGCCTATGGCATTAAAGTTATGGGACTTCAAGGGATTAGCACAGCTTCGGAAGCCGGTACGAAGGACGTGACTGATTTGCGGGATTATCTGGTTGAAAACAAAATCAAGGCTGTATTTATTGAATCCAGTGTTCCCCGCAAGGCAATTGACGCCGTCATTCAGGGCGCCAAAGCAAAAGGACATGAAATGAATATCGGCGGCGAATTATTCTCCGACGCTATGGGCGAAGAAGGAACGCCGGAAGGAACTTATATCGGAATGGTGCGTCATAACGTTGAAATCATCGTCGGCGCTTTGAAGTAGCAATTATCGGTCAGGAGGAATGAGGCATGCAGGCAAGCCCTTTATCGATCCGCAACCTGTCGGTCGCTTATCAGAAAAAACCGGTACTCCGAGATGTCAGCTTTGAAGCTCCCGAGGGAAAGCTCATCGGAATCGTCGGTCCCAACGGAGCCGGTAAATCCACATTAATCAAGGCAGCATTAGGGCTTATCCCCCGTCTGTCCGGCGACGTGTCGATATATGGCAAGCCCTATTCGCAGCAGCGGAAGCTGGTCGGTTATGTCCCCCAGCGGGAATCGGTAGACTGGGATTTTCCTACGAACGCGCTTGATGTTGTCATGATGGGGCGATACGGACACCTTGGCTGGTTCAGACGCCCGGGAAGCAGCGAAAGAAGATTCGCAATGGAGTGTCTCGCAAAAGTCGGGATGACCGAATATGCCGACAGACAGATCAGCCAGCTTTCCGGCGGGCAGCAGCAGCGGATATTCCTTGCCAGAGCATTGGCGCAGGATGCCAACCTTTATTTTATGGATGAACCGTTTGTCGGTGTTGACGCGGCAACGGAGAAAGCGATCATTTCGCTGCTTAACGAGTTGAAGACACAAGGAAAAACGGTGCTGGTCGTCCATCACGACCTCGCTACCGTTAAAGAATATTTCGATTGGGTAATGCTCCTCAATGAGCGAATCATCGATTTTGGTCCTGCTGAGGAGACCTTTACGACTGACAAACTTCAGCAAACCTACGGGGGCCGGTTAACGATACTGGATAACAGCAGCCAATCGGCTCTGATCATGAAATAACAAGGCAGGTGTAGGGCATGTTTGAATGGTTGAAAGTGTTCCAGGATCCTAACACACAGTGGATATTATTCGGCTGCATGCTGCTTGGTTTAAGCAGCGGCGTCATCGGAAGCTTTGCTTATTTGCGGAAACAATCCTTAATGGGCGACGCATTATCGCACGCGGCGCTGCCCGGAATATGCATCGCCTTCATGCTCAGCGGCTCCAAATCCATTCTGTTGTTTCTGATCGGGGCCGCCGCCGCAGGTATCGTCGCCACCTTCGGGATCGGATATATTACGCGTAACACAAGAATCAAGCAGGACTCGGCTTTGGCAATCGTTCTTTCCGTATTCTTCGGCTTCGGGATCGTATTGCTTACGCAAATCCAGCACAGCGGCGACGGCAATCAAAGCGGACTGGATAAGTTTCTGTTCGGTCAGGCCGCGTCCATGATGCTGTCAGACGTAATCATTATGACTGGGATCTCCGTCCTCTTAATCGGCGTATGCTCCCTACTCTTCAAGGAATTCAAGCTGCTCAGCTTCGATCCCGGGTTTGCCCGTGGATTGGGATATCCGGTTGCTTTCCTGGATCAGCTGATCATGTTTCTGATAGTCATCGCAGTCGTTGTCGGCATACAGGCCGTTGGTGTTGTGCTTATGTCAGCCCTGTTGATCACCCCCGCTGTATCGGCACGCTACTGGACCGAGAAGCTTGGGGTTATGGTTGTGCTATCAGGCTTGTTCGGCGCATTCAGCGGGTTGGCCGGCACCTTCATCAGCGCAAACGGCAATAATTTGCCAACGGGACCGTTAACCGTGCTTGCGTCCACCTCCCTCTTCGTTATATCAGTCATCGCCGCGCCTAGGCGTGGTGTTCTGTCGAAACTGCTGCTTCGCGCATCTGTACGGAGCAGCATGAGGCGCGAGCAGGCAGTCCTTCAAATAGAACGGAGGGACGAAGCGTTATGAGTACCTTCTGGATTATATTAACGGGAGCGCTGGTTGCAGGCACCTGCGGCCTTGTCGGCTGTTTTCTCGTCCTTAGGAGGATGGCGATGGTCGGGGATGCGATCAGTCATTCCGTCCTTCCGGGTATCGTAATCGCCTTCCTCATCAGCGGATCAAGAGATTCCTTGTTCATGCTGCTGGGAGCCGCCGCACTGGGACTGATTACCGTGTTTCTTATCCAATTGTTTCATCAAAGCGGCGTACAGTCCGATGCCTCAATTGGTGTTGTGTTTACCGCTCTATTCGCAATCGGTATCGTTCTGATCAGTATATTTACGAGGGATATTGACCTGGATCTCGACTGTGTTCTTTATGGCGAGATTGCCTATGTTCCGTGGAATACGATTCAACTTGCCGGAATAGATATCGGACCTAAGGCGGTTTGGGGAGTCGGCCTTGCGTTTCTGTTAAGTATTGGCGTCATTACCGCATTCTATAAGCAGTTTAAAATTTGCTCGTTCGATCCGGCCATGGCCGCGGCTGTCGGTATCCCGGTTGCATTCTTTCACTACCTGCTTATGGGGCTCGTTTCCGTCAGCACTGTTGCTTCCTTCGAAAGTGTAGGAGCGATTCTGGTGGTGGGAATGCTGGTCGTGCCTCCGGCAACGGCATATCTGCTTACAGAGAAATTGAGTCGTATGATGATTTATAGTGTAACTATCGGCTTCTGCAGCTCCGTAATCGGCTACTATACGGCACATGCATTGGATGCTTCTATCGCAGGGTGTATGATCAGTGTCGCCGGTATATTCTTTCTTCTTGCTTTATTATTCTCGCCAACTCATGGCGTAATATTACGCAAATTTAATAAGAGGCGTCTGTCGGAGTCTTATGCGGCGACTCCGTCGAAAAAATAACGAAAATTCTTAATAAAACGATGCATGGATTGTAAGCCGTTCAGAGAACACAGGATTGGGTAACATAATAATTATTATGTTACCCAATCCTGAAACCGGTACGCCGAGTTTGTCCTGACAGAAATCACTAAAAGCCTCAGGGACAGCTCTTAATCCGGTCGGTTTCTTATTAAACCTGATAATTCCGCATCTTATTCGGCGATTGCTAGCTCAGCCCTGCAATTTCACTGTAGCCCCTTGCTTTCTGCGGTTCAATAAGTTATCCAGTGAGAAATACGGATGACCGGCAGCCGTAAAGAACAGTGACATCGACAACAGCGCAATTTCATACTCATAACCTCCGACAAAACCTGCCTTCAACTTTACCTTTAAGATTGCGACCAGCATAATAAGCGCGAATAACGCAGCGATTACGCGTGTACCAAGGCCGAGAATGATAAGAATACCCCCGACGAGCTCGATCGTTCCGACTGCGTATGCCAAGAACCCTGGAATGCCCATGCTTTGGAAGAAGCCTGCCGTATTGCCGATCCCACCCTGAAACTTCTGAAGCCCATGCATGAAGAAAATGACGCCAAGAACGAACCGAATGATCAAACCACCGATTTGCACATTTTTTTCCATAAACTATTCCTCCTTTAAAATTTAAAACAAGCTCAACAACAATTTACACTACTCATTGTAGTGTTAAAAGCCAAGGGGTGTCAAGTCGACTATAGCACTAGAACCAACGAATTCCATAATTTACATGAATGCTTGATCTAATAACGAGTTATATTACTTCCGTTAACTATGAAACGGTGGTGACAACAAACGTTATGCCTCTTTCCCCCCGCTTATATCACTGGTTTGTGCGTCCGCAATGGCTGACGAGAAAATACATCCATGAGCACATCAAGAATCACTTTGAATTGGATAATAAAATCATACTCGATTTCGGATCGGGAACCGGTGCTAATTGTTCCATATGCACTCCCGGCCATTATATAGGTATTGAGCCCGATAAAGAGAGGGTAAATCTGGCTAAACATCTTTATCCCGATCATAATTTTGTCATATTTGATGAGCAGCGTATCCCGTCAAACGACGATTCGTTTGATTATATTTTTGTAATTGCCGTTCTGCACCATATTCCTGACGAGCTAATAAGGAATTATCTGCTGGAGTTCGAGCGAGTATTGAAACCGGATGGAAAAATCATTGTAATGGAGCCTTATCTGAGAGAAAACACGCAATTCAGCAACCGTTTTATGAACTGGTATGATGACGGCGAGCACATACGGGACGAAACTAGCTATTTAAACTTATTTAAGTCAAACCGCTATGAGTGCAGCGTACTTCACAAGTTTAAGAAGTGCTTTGTGTACAATGAACTGTTTTTCTCGGCGACCCCAATGGTAAAATCGGCCGAAAGTGCATACGATATGGACGTCTCCCTTATGCCAGGCCTGGAATTCGAATACGAAGATGCACAATATCAAGGGTCATATTAAACAACTGTCCGCTTTTTAATTTAATCACGTTAATTAACTAGTTAATGTGATTAATTTTCCAATACGAGAAATTTAATTAATATCATTAATTAAATAAGCATCTTCGGAATGACTCCCAGCCACACTCTTAAAATGTCAAAAAGCCCGAATTCTCGGGCTTTTTCTTGTGCTCCGGTATGGATGTTACACGTTTAACCGCCGCTGCATCATCGCGGCTACATCTTCCGTCTTCTCCCATACATAAGGTTGTATTTGCTTTATTCGCACTCTCAAATTATCCGCGTTGAGCCGATTGACGGTCAGGATGACCGGGATCTGCATGCCCAGCGCAAATCCCGCAGCAAAGTAAATCTCGGGTTCGCCGCTTGCGATATCTGCCAATATCAGCTTGCACTCGGAGATGAGACGAACCGTATCTTCACCGCTGCTCTCCGCTTGCAAATCATCGGACATTCGTGGCAAATAACCGCACTGTTCCAGCTTCGGCAGTACATTCTCTTTCCACTCCTCGCGCAGCTGCTCCTCGTTTGGAAGATAAACGAGGCAGGGCTTCAATCTCTTTCCTCCTGCACGTGCTGCAGCTTCGCGCCATCCAGATTCAGTCAATTTAAAAGTTGTTCCGATCCGTTCGATCAACAGTTCGTCCTTTAGCTTCTCGATAATATATACAAGCTCCTGCAGGTTGGGAGAATACGTAAGATTGCAGCTCTCCGAAAGCCGGTGTATGATGACCGGATCCCCCGGCGCACTTGAGTTCCGATGCAAGTAAAGAAGAAGCCTGCCGGCCTTCTCATCCATCGTACCGGGTATGCGCGGGGAATTGATCACCGATTCCAAATCTGCGAACGATAACAGGACCGTTTCATTGCAATCGGTCGTCTCTCTGATATATCCGGAGAGGATAGGAAACCACTGTCGTTTCTCCTGATACGACAGTTCATGATATAGATCGTAGCTGTCTCTTTTCAGACTATAAAACCCGCCCGGCGCGCATGAGCAGCCTACATACCGGTCATAGTCGCCTTGCGGCTGAAGCGGAACAATTTTGTCGCAAAACAAACAACGTTTCATTTCCATTGCCGTAATCACCCCTCAACTTATCTTTCGCACAGTTTACAGGATAACAGGGTGTACAGGCGATTAAGATTCTCTCATAACGTTAAATATTTCCTCATAATACCGTACATCTCCAGGTTGCCCTGAAACAGAAACAGTTCCAGCGTACAAGAACTGAAAGTTCTGCCGGTTGCTTACCCGTTTATATTCACAACAAACAAGACCGTTCAACTTTCGAACGGTGCTGGCATGTTAGGTACACGGCTCTTGCCGCAGCTTTAATCCATCTCATAGATGGAGCCTGAACGGCTGGCGAAAAATTCGGCATAGACTTTCTCGGCGTATGCGTCAGTCATTCCGGAGATATAGTCCGCCGCCATCCGCTCCCAAGACCATTTCCCCTTGTGTTGCTCATAGCTTTCCAGCCAATCCGGCGGAATAATCAATCTTCCTGTGTCTACCCTTTTGAAGCTGTCCCAGAGCCGCTTAATCATAATCTCGCTTCGCTTGTGCAGACGCTGTACACGAAAATCCTTGATCAACGTAACCCAGGCAAGTTTCTTGAGAATTTCCATTGTGCGCAGAAGCTCCAGATCCTGCCGGCCTTCCCGGGTAAAAGTGACACGCTTCCAGCCTGTGGCTGGGTCGTCGATGATACCAACCTCGCTCGCGAATTTCCGGACCCACCTTGCTTTCATCTCGCGTCTGGTCCTCGAAGGCTCCCGGCCGCATTCCACATATATGTCTTCCCACTGCTGCACATACTGGCTCAGTACCTGCTTCACCATGTCATTCATATCGACATGTTCCCAGTCTACTTTCGAATGGTTCGGATCGTTAACTATTTCTTGCACCACGTGTTCGATCAGGCGGTCATCCTCGAACAAATCGCGGTTCATCTGGATTTTACCCGCCCGAATGCCATCCTCGATGTCGTGAGTGGAATAAGCGATATCATCGCATAAATCCATTAACTGTGCCTCGAGCGTTGCGCAGCCTTCCGGCATCTGCCAAGTTTGCCGCAGAAAATTGATTCCCTCCCACTCCATCTTATAGACGCCCTTAAGACGACCAGGCTCATCGATGCAGAATGGATATTTATTGATCGCCAGAAGAACGGCTGCGGTAAGATCCAGCCCGCTGTCGCTGCCTGCCCGTTTCTCCAGAAACATTAATATGCGGAAGTTCTGCGCGTTGCCCTCATAGGAGAGGCCAAATTCATCCGTAAGAAGCCGGTTGAGCACCTCTTCTCCCTTGTGGCCGAACGGCGGATGTCCCAAATCGTGTGCGAGTGATGCGCATTCGACCACTTCAGGGTCCATCGTCAAGCCAGGATGCTCCTTCTTCGCAAGGAACGGATAATTCTTGCCCAGACGCCTGGCAACCTCTCGGGCAATTTGGGACACTTCAAGAGAATGAGTCAACCGGGTTCGGTAATAGTCGCCCGAGCCTGCGCCGAACACTTGCGATTTCCCCTGCAGCCTGCGAAAGGCGGGGGATTGAATCAAACGGGCATAGTCCTTCTCGTATTCATCCCGGTCCTCGCTGGAGTGGATATTTTCCGTATCATGTAACCTTATTTTACGTACATTCATGTCGATTCCCTACGTTTCTCTCGCATATCCGGTTGTTCGTGCGTTTGTTCCGGTATTTATATTTTATGAATAACATTACCGAATAGCAACATGACAAATTGGCGTCACATTTGTGTCACGCCAGTTCGTCGGACTATGGACCTATCTCAATCAATCACTCGGCTATTTACCCTTCGAGCAGCAGGGATTCCGGGTCCTCCAGCAGCTGCTTGAGGGTTACGAGGAACCGTACGGCCTCCGCACCGTCCACTATACGATGGTCGTAAGAGAGAGCTACATACATCATATGCCGGTTCTCCATTCTATCCGCATCTATGGCCACCGGTCTGAGCTGGATCTTATGCATGCCGAGAATACCGACCTGCGGCGCATTAAGAATCGGCGTAGATAACAAGGAACCGAACACACCGCCGTTTGTAATGGTAAACGTGCCGCCCTGCAGATCGGACAGTGCCAATGAATTGGAGCGCGCTTTCTCCGCCAGACCGGAAATTTGCTTCTCGATTTCTGAGAAGGTCAGGCGGTCGGCGTTCCGTACTACAGGGACAACGAGCCCTTCCTTGGCGGATACGGCGATTCCGATATCGTAATACTGCTTCACTAATATCTCATCACCCTGAATTTCCGCATTAAGAAGCGGGAATTCCTTAAGCGCACCTACGACGGCTTTGGTGAAGAACGACATGAATCCAAGCCCGATGCCATGCTTCTCTTGAAATGCCTGCTTGCGCCTCTTGCGGATATCGAGTATAGCCGTCATATCCACTTCGTTAAACGTTGTAAGCATAGCGGCTGTCCGCTGCGCCTCCACTAACCTGGCCGCGATCGTGATGCGGCGGCGGGACATCTTGCGTCGCTCTGCCGGTTTGGCCGGATCAGCGCCTGCCGCGCTCTGTTTCACATCGGTACCGCCCCCTTCGTTAGGACGGCGTTCCGAGGCTGCGCTTCCGGCCGGGCGTGCAGGAGTTTCACCTGCCGCGGGTTTGGCCTTATAGGCTTCGACATCCTCCTGCCGGATTCTTCCGATCGGATCCTGGGATTGGACCTTGGAGAGATCGATTCCCCTTTCCCTGGCGAGCTTCCTCGCTCCGGGAGTTGCGTTATACGAGGCGGCAGAGACCTCGGAATCGCCTGACGCGTCGTCTTTCTTCGGCTGTGCTTGTGATGCAGCGGACTGCTGCGGTGAAGCTGGAGCTTGGGCGCCCAGTTGACGTTCGGATGACGCACCGGCGTCTTCTTTGCTCTCTCCGGCCGAGCCCGTCTTGCCGTTCTGTTCGGCAGCAGCTGCCTTGGCAGTGCCGATTCGGGCTATCGTTTCCCCCACGCCTACGGTTTCGCCCTCTTGACGTGTGATTTGCTCGACTATCCCGCTTTCCTCTGCGCTGATTTCTATATTAACCTTATCCGTTTCCAGTTCGGCCAGAACCGCACCCTGATTTACGGAATCCCCTTCCTTCACATGCCACTTCGCGATTGTGCCTTCTACAATAGATTCGCCCATTTCAGGCACTTTAACATCACTCATTGCCGTTCTCCCCCTTAACATTCGTCGTTAGCGTGCTCCGGTTCAAAGCGACTGAAATAATCCGCTGCTGCTCGGTATTGTGGATGTACTGGAAGCCGCTCGCAGGGCTGGACCGTTTGGGCCGGCCGACATAACGTACGGCCGCACCACCTGGTGTCCGGGCCCTAATACGCGGCTCGACATAATTCCAAGCTCCCATATTTTGCGGCTCTTCCTGGACCCACATGATTTCCTTCACATTCGGATAGCGTCCGATAACCCGTTCGACATCGGCTTTGGGGAACGGATACAATTGTTCAATGCGGGCAATATGAAGCCAGCTACGGTCATTCGGTTCGCTTTTCTCCGGATTGTCCGGCTGCAGGGCAGCTTCCAGTTCGACCGCGATTTTACCGCTGCAGAAGATCAGCCGCTCTACCTGGGCAGGTTCCTCTCCCAATCCCTGCTGCTCCAATACGGGCTGGAAAGCCCCTTCGCTTAATTCTCTCGGCGCTGACGCGACATTCGGGTTCCGAATCAGACTCTTGGGCGACATTATAATGAGCGGCCTTGCTTCCTCTGTGTCCGTTATCGCCGCCTGCATGCGCAGCAGATGGAAATATTGCGCCGCGGATGTTAGACTCGCGATCGTCCAGTTGTCTTCTGCCGCGAGCTGGAGGAACCTCTCCAGTCGTGCGCTTGAATGCTCCGGTCCTTGCCCCTCGTAGCCGTGGGGCAGGAGCATGACGAGACTGGATTTTTGCGACCATTTCACCCTGCCGGCTGTAATAAATTGGTCGATAATGACCTGCGCCGCATTGGCGAAATCCCCGTACTGCGCTTCCCAGATGACGAGTGTTTCCGGAGAGAATACATTATAGCCATAGTCGAATCCGACCACAGACGCTTCAGAAAGCGGGCTGTTATAGATCGCGAACGACGCGCGCGCCTCCGGCAGCGTATGAAGGGGACACCATGTTTCTCCGGTGCTGCTGTCGTGCAGGACAAGATTCCGGTGCGCGAAGGTCGCTCTTTCCGTGTCCTGTCCGCTTAGTCGGATCGGTTTGCCGTCGGCCAATATCGAAGCGAATGCCAGCGTTTCCGCAAGCCCCCAATCCACTTTACCGCCCTCGTCCAGAGCATCGGCACGACGCATCAATATACGCTCCAGCTTGTTGTACACCTTAAACCCTTCTGGCCACTTCAATAAACCGGCATTGATGGATTTCAATCTGTCCAGCGGGACAGCTGTTTTGTTCTGGGTAGGCCGCCGCTTGCTGCCCGCCTCATCGGTTCGGAACGGGCGGTCCTTCTTCTCGTTCTCCTTCACTTCTCCGAGGGCTGCTTGCAGCCGCTGCATTCCCTCTTGTTTGATCTTCTCGATCTGTTCTTCCGTAATCAGACCCTTTCCCTTGAGGCTCTCGGAATAGATTTCCGTTACTCGCGGGTGGTTCTGGAGCTTCTGGTACAAAAGCGGCTGCGTCGTTGCGGCATCGTCCGTCTCGTTATGGCCATAACGTCGGTAACCGATCAAATCGATGAGAAAATCCTTGCGGAAACGGTGCCTGTATTCACAAGCCATGCGAACAGCGGCAATACATGCCTCCGGATCGTCCGCGCTCACATGGACAATCGGTATTTCATAGCCCTTTGCAAGATCGCTTGCATAATGCGTGGAACGGGAATCGCTGCTTTCCGTAGTAAAGCCGATCCGGTTGTTAACAATAATGTGGATCGTTCCCCCGCTCTCGTAGCCCTTCAGCTTCTTGAAATTCAGCGTCTCAGCAACAATTCCTTCCCCGGCGAAAGCGGCGTCGCCATGCATAAGCACCGCAGCTGCGGCTCCGAAATCCGGCTTCGGGTAGCCGGGCGACGTCCTGTCGTCCTGCGCGGCGCGGGTGAATCCTTCGACAACCGGATTTACGAACTCGAGGTGGCTCGGATTGTTCGCCAAGGTCAAGCGGGTTTCTATCGTCTCTCCCGCCTTCACCGAACGGTGTGCGCCAAGGTGATATTTGACATCCCCGGTCCAGCCGATGTTGATGCCGATCGATCCTTCCGATGGTATAAGATCCTTATTGGGCGCAAGGTGAAACTCCGAGAATATCTTGCTATACGGTTTGCCCAGTACATGAGCAAGAACGCTCAGTCTTCCGCGGTGAGCCATTCCCATCAATATTTGAGTAGCGCCGTCATGGGCAAGCTCCCGCACGATTTCATCCAGCATCGGAACGAGCATATCGGTTCCTTCTATCGAAAACCGTTTTTGTCCGACAAACGACCGCTGCAGGAAGTTTTCGAATTGCTCGACCTCTATAAGTCTGTGCAGCAGCGCGGTTCTTTCCTTGGCACCGAGCGGTTTCCCGGCCATTCCGGATTCTGCCTGCCGGTTCAGCCATATACGCTCATCCTCTTCATGAATGTGGCCGAATTCGAAGCCGAATGATTGCGTATAGGTTTCCTTCAGCCGAGTTATCGCTTCCCACCCGTTTCGTACCGTTTCGGGCGCGTCCTCCCATATGAGAGAAGCGGGAATTGCCGCCAGCTCGTCCCGGGTAAGATGGAACCTCTCGGGTTCAAGCAGGCTGGTATCCGGTGCGGTACCCAGCCCGAGCGGATCATTATGGGCGGCCAAATGCCCGTAGGTTCGAATATTTCGGACCAGCTTTCCGGCATCGACGACCTTTTTGAGAAACGCGGGGTCTCCCGCCTGGATGCTTCTCTCCCCGGATAATTCTCTTTGCTGCGGCAAAGGCTTCGCCGGACTTGCAGCCGAAATCGAGGGTGGCGGCCCCCACTGGGCGAACAACTCCCGATAGGAGGGATCCACGTCTTCAGGGTTGTCTAAATACATATCATACATTTCCTGTATGTACCCAAGATTAGGACCGTAATAGAGCTGCCAGGGCGATTGCCCGCTTTGATTGCTTGCTGTCATTACCGCCTACCTCCGTCTAAGTTTAATGAATGATCGGAATAACTTCCTTCTATCCTTATTAACCCTTTCAATACCCATCCATACATTCAATCCGTAAAGTTTGGAATACCGTCAAATATACTGCTGTATGCATAGTCAATAAGATGCTCAGAATCGCAAGGATGGATGCGCAGAAGGACATGATTTCATCGTAAAGTAAAAGTTAATCAAACGACAAATACACAGATTAGATATCATTAATCTCTTTTCAAGATGAACGCCGGGAGGCAAAATAAAAAGCAAGCTTATGGAAAGCTTGCTGCAGTGGCCCGTATCTTGATCCGTTATGGAATATATTGCTGTACGATTTTAACAATCCGGTTATTCTCGATTGTAAGATGGTACGGATAATCGCTCATGTCCCATATACCGTCCTTTTTAAACAGCGAACGGAATTTGGCGACATCAATCCGCTCGTTCCAGACAATGTCATCATCTGCAGCTTTGCCGGTCCGATCATAGATTTGCATCAGGACGACAGCATTGTGATCGACTTCGAAGGTGCGCAATTTCTTGCTGTCGTTAATGATATAATAGCCGTCTGGCGCTTCGTTCATATCGGCATCCTTCTCGCGTTCCCGAAACATACGGTTCGCTGCTTCGCCTTCAAACCACTGAATATAATCGGCCGTAATATAAGTATGGCCATTCTTCGTGTAGATCCTGTCGATGAATGCCGGGTGCGTATCCGGGCTCTTCGGGACCGGATGATATTCATTGTCGTCCGCGAAGCTTAGCTGTGTCAGGAACAGAAATACGACGGCAAAGCATAGTACGGTTTTTCGCATTATGATCTCCCCCTTGGCCTTTCTCTTTAAATTTATTATTCGTTTGCCGGAATCAGTCCTCCCTATCTATTGCCCAAAAAGCCCCGACATAAAACAGCGCCGCGACTAAGCGACTAGCCGGCCTTTTTCTTTGATGTTCCAAACAGCAGCACAAACGCGGCGATAATGACGATTGTAACGATAAATCGGGTCGTATTTTGCTTCAGAAAAATCAAATCATGTCCAACTAATGTTTCTAAAGCTACAGACGGCGCTTTACCGATTAACGTGGCCAGAATGAAGTCGGTAAACCGCATGGATGAGATCGCGCCTATAATGGTCACTATCCCAGATGGAATAAAGGGGGTGAGCCTGGCAAGCAGGATCGCGGTGAACTGCCGCATGCGATCCAGTTGGTTGATGCGGCTAAGCCACTTCCAGTCCGCATTCTTGCCTTTCCTTAGAGACAGAAAGCCTTTCCTGTACAGAAAATACGAAACTGCCGCTCCCAGCAGTTCTCCTAACCACGATACAAAAAATCCGGGGACCAAACCGAATACAACGGCATTTGCAGCCGATAAAAAAACGGAAGGCACGACACCGAGCAGACTGATCACCACATTTAACAACAAACTGATTACAATCGCCCAAATGCCCCACTGTTCAAGCCATTCCGCAAGATGCCCCACTTCGCCTCTCCTCTCGTCTGCCGGTATCTATAATATACACTAATACAACCGCTTCTCGTAGCTTTCCTTCAGCCCTTCAGAGATAACATCAGCTGAAAGATCAGGGTTGCCTACGTGGTCGGCAAGCATTTCGGGTATTGATGGCAGCCCAGACTGGTCAGGCCACGTAAGGTTATCCCACAAATGCGAACGAATGAATGCTTTTGCACAGTGGACATAGCACTCATCTACTTCAACACCAATGCCGAGTTGAGGTATCTTACCACTCGCTTGCAGCGGGGACAACAGCTGCCGGTCATCGACAATAACGGCTCGCCCATTGATACGAAGCGTTTCTTTGAGGCCGGGTATAATAAAAATTATTCCGATATGCGGGTTGGAGAGAATATTCTTCAGCGTATCCATTCGTCTGTTGCCGGGCCGCTCAGGAATAAGCAGCCGTCTCTCGTCGATTACCGATACGAACCCCGGGGCATCGCCGCGCGGCGATACATCACACATACCCTCTGAATTGGACGAAGCAATGAACAGCATCGGAGATTTCGAGATGAAGCTGCGGCAGTGGCGATCGATGAACGATATTGTCTTACGGTTCACCACTTCGCTAGGATAGCCCAGACGAGAATGAAGCTCCTCCTCCGTATGAATTCTCCTAGCGAATGGATTATGTTTCGGCAGCGCTCGTACCAAATTGACGAACTGCGGCATCGAATCGTAAAACATTTGCACCAAACGTCTCATTTGCTCCGCGAATTGTACACTGCCAGGCGCACTAACCTCAACGGACTGGAGAGTTCCGCTCATAATTTCATGAAACAAAGGAATGTCCCTGTTGTACGTAAGCTTGATATATTCCTTATGCCGGATACTCATGCCTATGATGAAATCATACTCGTTAAAGCAGATTTCATCGAACTGCATTCGCGTAAAAGAGGATGTGTCGATGTTCATTTCGTTCATTATGGAGAAATGAAGGTCCGAATAATGGCCGATTTCGCTTCCCGCACTTATTCCGGCTGAATGAACAACGACATCGTCAATATTCGAGCGCAGCAAATAATCTCTAAGACAAAACTCCGCAATGACGCTTCGCGTATAATTGTCTGTGCACAGAAACAACAGCTTCATGGCATCTCGTCCCTTCAGGTTAGCTTATGTCTACCACTGTACACTATCACTGATCGATTCGAATAGCTCCGGATTAAATTCCATTACCAGTCGATTCCATTCAATAGCCCTCACAAATATTTTCCACCCAAGCATAACAGCGGTCAAGCTGTTCATCGCTGATCAGATCCGAGCGATGCTCAAACAGAATCTTCACATCCGGATTTGCCTTCAGGATGATGCGTAGATATTGCTCGATCGGAGCCCAGCCGTCCTGCGGTCTTTGCTCGGGCAGAACGGGTACGTGGCGGTCTACCCCGGACTCGCGGATTCGGGAATTGGCGAGGTGTACAAGCGCTGCATACCCGGCGTACTTGAGAATCACCTCTATGGCATTAAAATGCGGATCGATCCGTTCCTGAAGGTGAAGCCTCCCCGTGTCCAGGCAGAGCTTTATACGGGGATAGGCCTCCAGCAATTTTTCCAGTAAATCGGTATCATAAACATATCTGTTCAGGGCATCGAACTCGAGTAATGGCGTGAAAGCATACTGCTCTCCTTTATTCGACAGCCATTCGAACATCGCTTCGCTATGGCGCTGAAACGACTCAAAATCATAGACGCTCTCGAATTCATATTCGCTTCTGTCGGCGAAATGCCATTGGTTCCAATCGGCGCGCTCGTCAAGAATAACCGGCTTGGGGTAATGGAATAGCACATAATTCGGCTTCAGCCCGCTGAGCAGCTGCAGCTCCTCGTCTACTTCAATGAATTCTTGCTCTCTGATTTCCTGATCCCGAGCCAGGAATAATGCGTCCCGAAGCTTTGAAGGCTGATGCCGGAAACGATAATGGATGCCAACCTGGAATCCGTGCCGCGCCGACTCCTTGGCCAATGCCTCGTAATCGGCTTGATTCGAAAATTGGCTTGCTTCGATGCCATAAAAGCCGGAGCGAAAATCACGCTCAAACTTCCCATAGTCGAACCTTCCGTATTGACCGATCAGGAATCGCGAACACAATTTCAAGTTATTCTCCTCCGTGCGCTCAGCAGCGTAATTTAATAAAGTCAAGAATCGCATCCAGCGATTGCGGCTCCGTCTGAGCGATCAAATCGCCGTACCGGGATAAACGCTCTTCGATGTTGAGCAGGTTGAATAAGCGCGGATCGATTCCCTCCCGCACCTCTCGCCACAGAAGTGGCGTCGAAACGGTCGCAAGCGGACGGCCTCTTGGCGTGTAGGGCGCCGACAAGCTTTTTCCCGCGGCATGCTGGACATAATCGATGTAGATTTTACTGCCGCGGTCTTTAATAAGCCGCTCAACCGTAAACAGCTTCGGATATTTCTCGGATAGATACTTGCCGACAAACCTTCCGACTTCTCGGAGCTGACCGAAAGTATATCCCTTCCGTATAGGCACATATATCTGAAAGCCGGTCGCTCCGGATGTTTTGGGTACCGATTGAATACCGAGCGCATCGAGTGTCTCCCCGATAAGAGAGACCGCTTCCTGCAGCCTGGGCTCATCCTCCCCGCTCGGATCGATATCCAGCACCCACTCGGCCGGCTCCTCGCCGCCGATATACTCGAAGGAAGGGTGGAACTCCAGCGCTGCGAGATTCCCGAGCCAGAGCAGTGCCGGAAGCGAATTCAAGTTAATATAGTTCACGCCCTCATGCTCTGCCGTGCGTACATAATCCGGTATTGGCCGGGGCGCATTTTTCTGATAAAAGGATTTGCCGCCCGCGCCGCCCGGGTATCGGATCGTTGTCAAATAACGGCTGCGGCAGTACGGCAGCAAATATGGCGACAGCGCGACCAGCTTTTGCAAATAGACCGACTTCGTAATGCCCATCTCCGGCCACAGCAGCTTCGAGGGATGAGTAACAGTGATTTCGTGCCCATCCAGCTTTATAATGCCGCTCTCTTCTGCAATCATAGCGTCCTGCCTCCTATGCTGAGCAGTTTGGGGTGGCGGATCAAACCTCCTTCCGTCCGTTCCGCTCCAGTCACTTCAATAGAAAGGGGTTCCGCCAGCCAGCGAACGGTTTCCCCTTTCAGACCCGCGGGGAGAGAGTCAAAGTATAGCTTCATTGAAGCGCTCATATCGAGCTTAAGCAGCTCCGCCTTCTCCCGAGTGTTAAGCCCGGAGGATACGCGCCCGATATAAGCGCCGTCCATACGCATCACAAGACTGGCAGCTCTGCCTTCATTGAACAATATGCCAACCGCCTCCGGCTCCAGCCTCAGAGCAGCTTTTCGTTTATACCAATCCTTGTGTTCTTTCCCTTCTTTATAAAGACTTCCTAGCCTCTTGCTGATGACACCTTCCCAGCCGTTTATCTGCACCCATTCCCAGAGCGCTCTGCCGTCCTCATATACATCCGCAACAAAAAAAGGCGGCCCCCAAGCGGAAGCCAGCCGCTTCAGAAGCGCATGCCGTTCCCGGTAAGGCAGCTTGCGCAGATCGTTTCCGTCCATATTGAGCAGGTCGAACAGCATATACTGAACCGGCTCGCGCTCAGTGAGTTTGCCGCGCTGCTGCAGCTTCTGGAAGCTCGGACGCATGATCTCCGCATCCATAACGATCACCTCGCCGTCCAGTATGAACTCACCCTCAAGCTTTGACAGCGCCTGGACAAGCTCAGGATATTCACTGTTTTGCTCCAACATCTTCTTTGAATACAGCCCGACATGACCGGAGCGAGCAGATGCGATAATTCGGTAACCGTCCCATTTGAGCTGATAAACCCAATCTTTCCCTTCGGGGATAATGTCAGAATAGACTGGCGACATCGGGATAAAAGGCTTCATTCGTCAAGACCCCGTTCTTCGTGTGCGTTTCGGCTTGCCAGCTTCCGCTTCGGCTTTAGCTTCAGCGGAACGCTTCTCATCGTTTCCGCGCCCGGCAGTGCTCTTGGCATTATTATTGCCGGCATTCTCACTATCTTTCTTCGCCGCTGTACCTGTTTTCTTCGCGGATGTCTTGCGTTTGCCCGGCGATTTCCGTTGGTTACGGAGCCGGTATCGGCTTTGGAAGCGGCGGATTTCGGCTGCTGCAGGCTCGCCTTCAACGCCTCCATCAGATCGATAAAGTTGGCTGGTTTCTCTTCAGGGGCGAATTTCACTTCTTTGCCCTCTACTTTATCTTCAATTGCGGCCAGCAGACGCTCCCGGTAATCATCCTTGTACTGATCGGGCTTGAATTCGCTTGTCAGCTGTTCAATAAGCAGCTTCGCCATATCCAGCTCCCGCTCGTCAACCATTGACGACTTCGGCAGATTCGGAACCTGTTCAATAGAACGAATTTCATCCGCATAGAACATAGTTACCATCGACAGCACATTGTCGATCACCCGAATGGCGGCAAGACTGCTCTTGGAACGGATCGTAGCGTTTGCGACGCCGATCTTGTTCGTTGCTTTTAACGCTTCAACAAGCAGCGTATAGGCGTGCTTGCCCGTTTCCTCCGGCGCCAAATAGTAGGTTTTATGATAATAAACCGGATCGATTTCATCCAGCTCGATAAAATCGAGAATGCGGATCTCACGCGAATTCTCCGCTGAAAGCTTCTCCAGCTCCTCTTTCTCGAACGTCACATAGTGACCCGGCTCATATTCGTACCCTTTCACGATGTCATTCCAGCTTACATCATCGCCGCATTTCGGACAGGTGCGGTGGTACCGGATCGGGACATGGAAGTCTTTATGCAGCATTTTCATCGGAATATCGTTGTCCTGAGTGGCCGTAAACATTTTCACCGGAACATTGACCAGACCGAAGCTGACTGCGCCTTTCCAGATCGTTTGCATGGCGAACCCCTCCCTGTATTCAACGTGTATTCATTAATAACCTTCCCGCCCGTCATCCAATCTTGCAGGAGGTTTTCATACGCGAAGAAACGGGGTATTGTCATGGAACACGATGATAGCTGGATGACGATTCCGACAAGGCTAATGAAGTCGATCTTAGCGTTTATTTGAGCGATTCAGGTATTTTGACGCCAATCAGACGCCCTTCGGCTTGAATAATGATCGTTTCGCCTGTTTTCAAAGTCGGACCGTAATTCCTGGTGCCTGTTTTGACGGTGAAAGCCGCGGCCGTTGTCTGGAGGTTAAATCCGTGAAACAGCCCGTCGGTTTGACCTATATACACGCCATTACCGAAAATATCCGTCTGAGCCGCCGGATTATCCCCTCTCCATCCGACTTGCTGGCCGTTTGCCAGCTTCATCCCTTTAAGGTCGCCGGTTGTATGATCGAAGAAGAACATGCGCTCCTTGTAGATGCTGCCGACAACCTCGGCGTTCGAATAGGGTCTATACCATTTCTTGACCGGCTGCCCATCCGGTACGTATTTTGCAAAATCATATTGGACGATCTTATCATTTTGAAATATGTACAAGTCATTTCCGTCCAGCAAGGCGGAGCCTCCGGCAGTGGCAAAAGGCGGCTGCCCGGGAAGTGTCCATGAATATACCCGCTCCTCCTCAACCGCTCCAGTCTTGAGATTAAAAGCTTTTATGGTTAGTTGTCTCTTTACTGCGGCGTCGTCAAACGGATAAGGATCTGTTATTGAATAGACTAAACCGTTCCGGACGGTTAGGGGACTGTTCTGACGAAACACGTCCCACAGCTTCTTCCCGGTTTGTTTATCGAATGCATCGAGCTGAACCGAAGTTAGAGCACCCTGAACTAAGAATGTTCTGAAAACAACCCCTCCGGCTTCCAGCACCGCTCCTCCGCCCCCTTCGGATTGCGGCTCATCCGCTTTCCATTTCAGCTTGCCTGTAGCCGCTGCAAAGGCGAAAGTCTCGGATTGCACGGCTGCATATACGGTATCGCCGATTGGCGTCAAAAATCCGCCGCCGGGAAGCTTAGCCGTTGAAACCCACTTTTTCCGGCCGTTCTTGGCATCAAGCGCATACATATTTCCGCCTTCGGTCAGCCCGTACACAATACCGTCATGATAGACGACGGCAGGAGCCAATTTACTACCATACTTCCACAGCTGCTTCCCTGTCTTGGCATTCACGGCGACCAATTGCTTGCCTTTAAAAGCAAATACCATGCCGTTTTCCGCCGCGGATTGCTGGCTTGAGTAAGCTTCCGCCGGTTTATCTACTGAGAACGTCCACGAAGGTTTAATAACCGGTGCTTTCACAGTATTGCTTGTCCAATTGCTGACAGAGACCGCTGGCGCCTCAGCATTAACGGGAGCAGGCACGCTCGCTAGACTGAATAATACTGCCAGAGACGCCGCCGCGGCAATTCCTTTACCATATAGTGTACATGTTCGTTTCTGCATTTCGACGCACCTTCCTCATATATACATTTTTATGTAACTCTATTTTCGACGTACAATTGATAGCGAAGGTTGCAGCTGTCTCAAAATAATAAAGCTCTCCCGTCCGCTCTGCGACACCGATATAACAAAACCGGCCGGTGCGCCTCAGACCAAGGAACTGAACTGATCCAGGACCTTGGTCTTAAGGAGCCCAGCTCAACGTCTTGGCATCGAATACAACCGTAGGACGTTTCTGGAAAATCAACGGAAGCGTATTCTTGTTATAACACCGGGTCGAAAACCCGCGAAACGAGAAATGGAGTGTCCTATTATGATCAATGTTTAACTGGCAGCGTTGAAGCCGCATCTTATCGCGCTCAGCTGTCTTCTTTCCATACCCCTGCTCGGCATTGTCTACATCTATTTGAACCGCAGCAGGGGCGCGAGCACGCACAGTCTTCTTACGGATCTTGATGAGCAGACGCCATTTCTGAAAATATTCATTGTTCCGTATTTAGTTTGGTTCGTCTTTATACTGGTATGTTTTGTCTATCTGGCATTCAAGAATCGTCAGCTCTATATGAAGACGCTGCTGCTGTACAATATTGGATTAGTCATTTGCTACTGCATCTATGCGGTATATCAAACCCATGTGCCGCGTCCGGAAGTTTCGGGAACGGATTGGTTATCCCGATTGGTTCAATACGTTTATAACTCGGATCAACCGTATAACTGCTTTCCCAGCACTCATGTTCTGACCTCTTACTGCATCATGAAAGCCTTTGCCTCAGCAAGGGAGATTAGCCGCCCGATTCGGCTGTCGGTTTCAACCATCTCCATTCTTATTATCCTTTCGACTTTGTTCGTCAAGCAGTATGTGCTGCTCGATATTGCCGGCGCCATTGCGGTTGTGGAGGCCAGCTATTTCATCGCAGACCGGGTGAAGATGAGAAATCGTCGTCCAGCGGTTATTCAGGAACTTGGAAATAAGCGGTTCTTAAGGATGGACCAATAGCCTCTCTTTGCGGTTTAAGCACAAAAAAAAACCGCGCTGCGCGCAGTTTAAAATCGGATGAACTTTAAATTCAAGCGTTGCCGTATAATCCGGCACTCTTTGTTTTATATCCTGCTATTCGGTTTCGGTGTCGGAATCCGTTTCAATCGGCTGTTTTCTTCCGATCAACAGGAACACCGTGATCAGGATGAAAGCAATCAAAGCCATAAACGGAATCGTAATCACGCCGAACCAATCGAGGTAATCCCTGTCGCACGGAACGCCTGCACTGCAGGGCATAATATCGGCGAAGCCCGGCACTTTCTGTTCGAGGTAATGCCAGAGCGAAATACATCCCCCCAGAATACTAAGCGGGAGCGCATAGCCGATGATCTTCCGGTCGTTTAAATAACTGGCCCGTCCCAGCAGAATAACAAGCGGGTACATAAATATTCGCTGAAGCCAGCACAGCTTGCAAGGCTCGAAATTCATAATCTCGCTAAGAAACAAACTTCCGCCGGTGGCGATCATTGAGACTACCCATGCTAAATACAGAAAGTACGTCCGAACCCATACAAGCATTAAGCTCCACCCTTTTGAGCATTGTCGATTGCAGCCTTAATCTTCTCATAATCGAACACATCTTCGAATTTAACGCCGTTAATGAGCAGTGTCGGTGTCGATCTGGCATTGGCTTTATTCTGAGCGAATGAGCTGTGGTCGGTAACCTCTTTCTCGTATGTTTTGTTATCGATATCCTGCCGCAGCTTGTCGTAATCGACCTTGATGCCCTGCTGCTTGGCCAGCTCGGTCAGGAAGTCAGGTGTCGTCCAGTTTACGCTCTCGCTCTGTTGATTCTTGTATAACGCGTCATAATAATCCCAGAACGCATCTTTATTCTGATGGAACACGGATCGCGCGGCGAGCGCGGCGGTAACGGACTCTTCGATTGGGCTGATGATGATATCGTCCATGAAATAGAACGATACCTTGCCTGTATCGATATAATCCTTTTTTAACTGCGGGAAAATATTTTGACTGAATACCTGGCACGCAGGACATCTATAGTCACCGAACTCGACAATTTTAACAGGTGCGTTAGCTGACCCCAGCATCGGCAGTTCATCGTAGGGAATTTCCAGAGGTTTAGCTTTCGGTTGGAAAATGATCGCAACGGCAATCACCGCAATAAAACAAATACCTGTGAACCACATAATGAGCTTCATTCGTTTCTGTTTCTTTAGCTTCTCCTGTTGCCTTAATGCTTTATTGTTTACTTTTGCCGCAGATTTGTTTTGCAACGATTACCCTCCCAGAGCACAAAATTATCTCTATTATAACCGAATAATCTTAAAAAAAGCTGAAAATTATCGAATTAAATAGAAAGGGGTTTCTGGAAAGGAAATAACTCAGTCAATCTCACTTCACATCACATTCGATAATAGTTTCTGATTTTCGGAAAATGAATGATGAGCTTCGTGTATGAGTTTTCCTCCGACTGGACGGATAGATCGTGTCCGAGCTTAAGGGCCATCCGCTTGGCCAGATACAGCCCCATCCCGGTGGATTTGGCATGACTTCTTCCATTGGAGCCCGTAAAGCCTTTATCGAAAACGCGGTTAATATCCTCCTGTTTAATCCCGATTCCGGTATCCTGTATCAGCAATCGTCTTTCGTTGCCGTCTTCTTCAACACGGAAGGATATCTCTCCGCCTTCACCCGTGTACTTTAAACAATTCGATACGATCTGATCGATAATAAAACCAAGCCATTTCCGGTCGCTTTGCACAAGATGATGTCCATAGCTCATCGTAAAGCGAATATGTTTATCAATAAACAGCTTCGCGTACTTCTTGACGCTATCCTTACTGATTTGGTCAAGCTCCAGCTCCGTAATGAAATAATCTTTGGAGAAGGAATCGATGCGTGAATAGTACAGTGCCTGCTCGACATAATTATCAATCTTGCCCAGTTCATCCTCCAGCTTGTCTACAAGGTAATCTACGGTCTTGCCTGTGCTGTTCTCGAGCAGCAGCCGGCTTGCGGCGATCGGAAGCTTCACCTCATGAATCCAGGACATAATAAAATCCTGATGATCGCGTTTTTCGTTATGCAGCTGCTGCAGCTGCATCGAATGTGCGTCATTCAGTTTCTTGAGAAGCTCAAGATACTGCGCTTGCTGATAATTCTGAGCAGCCGGCAAAGCTGCGGCAATTTCTGCCGAACCGCTCTCAATGATGTCGTTAAGCTCCCGGTAGAACGTCCTGCGGTAATAGTATCCGCTCATAAGGTACACGGCCGCGATAAAGAAGCAGCCGACATTCGTGTATAGGATATTGTTCGCGGCATGCTGCCTGCTGGCGCTGATCAGCATAATCAAGGAAACAAAGAGCATGATTAAGATGTACAGTCCGATGAAATACCGTTTATCTTTAAGATATTGAATCAGACTCATAGGATGATGTACCCCTGTCCTTTCTTCGTTGTAATGAAATCCTCCTTGCCAAGATCAGCCAGCTTCTTACGCAGCCGGGTAATGTTGACCGTTAATGTATTATCGTCCACGAAGCTCTCGTCTTCCCATAAGCTGCGCATGATTTTCTTTCGGCCCACGATCGTACCTTTATGCTGCATCAGTATTTTCATAATCGTGAACTCGGTTTTGGTAAGCTCCGCCTTCCGTTCGTCCGACAAGACATACCCATCGTTAAGACTGAGTATGACCCCGCCATGTTCGATTACGCTCAGAGGAGTTTCAACGTACGCGTACGTCCTGCGCAGCAGCGCATTTATTTTGGCCACCAAAACATCGGTAAAGAAAGGCTTCTGGATAAAATCGTCGCCCCCCATATTCATGGACATTACCATATCCATAGGCGTGTTACGCGAAGAAAGGAAAATAATCGGCACTTTTGAGACTTCTCTTATTTTATTGCACCAGTAAAATCCGTCAAATGAAGGCAGGTTGATATCCATTAAAACAAGGTGTGGATTTTCACGCAGAAACTCCTGTAATACCTGCTCATAATCTTCGACTCGAAGGGCTTCGAAGCCCCATTTCCCCAGAGCTTCCGCGACCGTATCCGCAATAATCGGATCGTCCTCTATAATCAAGATTTTCATTCCCATTCCCCCGGCTGCCGTCTATACCATGCAACATACCATTTTGGTCCGAACGAAATCAATATAATGTGACAACATTGTAAGGTCCGACATAGAAGTTGTAAGCTTATACAATGGTTGTTCCTTGTAGAATAGAACTCGTAAGAACAATATTGGACCACAATGGAGGAATCATTATATGAGAACGGTAGTGGAAGCCAAACAACTGAGAAAAGTATACGGTTCGAAGGGAAATGTGTTCACCGCATTGGATGAAATCGATTTGACGGTTCAAGAAGGAGAATTCGTTGGCATAATGGGTCCCTCCGGTTCCGGCAAATCCACCCTGCTGAATATGCTGGCAACCATCGATCAGCCGACGTCCGGCGACATCGTTATTGACGGGACAAGTGTTTTGAAGATGAACGAAGAGCAGTTATCGGTCTTTCGCCGCAGCAGGCTCGGTTTCATTTTTCAGGATTTCAACCTGCTCGATACGCTGACCGTAAAGGAAAATATATTGCTGCCGCTTGCGCTGGCGAAGATGAATGTGAGTGAATTGGAGCGAAGGGTGGATGAGATTGCCGATAAGTTCGGCATTCGGCCTCTTCTGAATAAGTACCCCTATCACATTTCCGGCGGACAGAAGCAGCGTACGGCAGCTTCCCGCGCCATTGTTTCGAGGCCAAGCCTGATACTGGCGGATGAACCGACTGGTTCGCTGGATTCCAAGTCGGCGACCGACTTGCTCGAAAGCCTGAAAGACTTGAACGAACAAGACCAAACGACGATTCTGATGGTGACGCATGACGCTTTTGCCGCAAGCTACTGCAAACGTGTGTTGTTTATCAAAGACGGACATATGTTCACTGAGCTTGTGAAAGGCAATGCGCCCCGCAAAGATTTCTTCAACAAAGTGCTCGATGTGCTGTCGGTGCTTGGGGGTGGCATAAGTGACGTTATTTAGCCTGGCGAGGAAAAATGTCCGGGGAAACATGAAGAGCTATCTGATTTATTTCATTTCGATGATTTTCAGCGTGGTCATCTATTACACGTTCGTTTCTTTGCAGTATAGTAAGGAAATCCAGGAAAGCATGCAGATGTCGCAGGCTATAAGCTCGGTCTTTACGGGGGGATCCGTGATCCTGCTATTGTTCGTAGCCGTATTCATCTGGTACTCTAACTCCTTTTTCACCAAGAAAAGGAAGAAGGAAGTGGGCCTCTACTCGCTTCTGGGTTTACGCAAAAAAAAAATCGGACAAATGCTGTTCTACGAGAACCTGATTATGGGAACTGTCGGCTTAGCCGCCGGAGTCGTCATTGGAACATTAATGTCCAAATTGTTCACCATGATTTTTTTGAAGCTGCTGGATTCGGCAATCGATGTAAGCTTCAGCATCTCAATAGAAGCGATTATCAATACGATTCTTGTATTCGCCGTCCTTATCTTATTCACATCGTTTCAGGCTTACCGTCTGATTTATCGTTTCAAATTAATCGAGCTGTTTCAAGCCGAGAAAGAAGGTGAACAAGCTCCGAAGGCTTCCTTGGCGGCAGCAATAATCGGTATTGTACTGCTTGCCGGAAGTTATTGGCTTGTCTTTCAGCCTATGACAACAAACGAACAAATGGGGAGAAATATACTGCTTTTCATAATCGGAATGATTATCGGGACTTATTTATTATTCCGTTCTGCTATCGTTCGGCTGTTAGGCGCTTCCAGGGCAAATAAATCCCGCTATTACAGTGGAATGAATGTAATCGCCACCTCTCAACTGCTGTTCCGCATTAAAGGGAATACGCGTACGCTCACCATGATTTCTCTGCTCAGCGCGGTTACTTTGAGTGCTATCAGCGTAGGCTACAGCATGTACTACAGCAACGCGAGTAATGCCGATGAGGCTGCGCCTTTCAGCTATAGCTATATTTCCGAAGGCGAAGCGACGGATCTGCAGGTCCGGAGTATCCTTGAGAAGGATAAGGAGCATCCCATTACGGCTCATTTGGATATTCCGGTTATTATGCTGAATGGTGATATTTCAGCTTTGGAGTATGTTCCATCCGGGTTCCCGGAGCATCAGTCTCCCTTGAAACTGATTTCTGCAAGCACATACAATCAAGCTTCCAGGGCTTTAAACCGGGAGGGAAATGTACAGCTTTCGGGGAATCAGGCGGCAGCTATCCTGCCGCGGTATACATCGGACCTCAGCCGTTCGGATTATGAAGGACGCTCCATTTCACTCGCGATATCCGGGGGAAACCGGACAATGACGCTAGTGAACCTGCTCGAAGGAAGAGTTCTAAGATGGAGCTACCCGGATGTTGCATTCGTCGTTGGCGATACCGCATTTAACGACTTGGCCGCACAAATCCCCCCGGTCGTTTTTAAGGTATATAAAGTAGAAAATCAGCAATCGACGAAGGCCTCCTCCGATCAGCTTGCGAAGCTGGCGGACAAGGATATGCAGATGTCTTCATTCTACACGGTGTACCGGGAGGGACTAGAAAATGCAGGGCTGAATATTTTTATTTTGGGCTTTCTCGGTCTCGTGTTTCTTGCCGCAACCGGAAGCATTATTTATTTCAAGCAGTTGACGGAAGCCCACGCGGACAAAGGGCGTTATGACATACTCCGCAAGATCGGTGTTAGTAAGAAGGAAATACGCGCCTCGGTAGCTAAACAGACTTTCTTTGTCTTTGCGCTGCCGCTGGCTGTTGGAATACTTCACAGCACGATGATTTTAAAAGCGTTATCCGCCATCAATCTTATCGTTGGCAATTTGGCGGTTCCGATTATCAGCTCGATGGCAGTGTATATCGCGATCTATCTCGGATACTATGTTCTTTGCGCGAGCTCCTTTAACCGAATCGTAAATAAGTGAATGAGCTGTTGACAGTTCAACCAAGGTCCATTCCGAGCCAGGCAAACAGCAGTCCGAAAATAACGGAAAGAACGATATATGCAAAGGCAAAGCCGATCTTCTTCTTCTCAAGCAGCTGGATCGTCTCATAGCCAAAGGTCGAGAACGTCGTATAGGCCCCGCAGAAACCTGTCCCAAGCATTAACCAGCACCAGTCGGGGATATCCCCCTGTATATGAAGGGAATAGAGTAAGCCCAGTAGAAATGAGCCTGAAATATTTATGATGAAGGTCGCGAGCGGAAACAATGTTACCCTCTTTGAGAAGACCCATTTGCCAAAATAATAACGGCAATAAGCTCCGGCAATTCCCCCTGCGCCAATTAAAATTATCATGATGCGTTTCTCTCCCGATTTACTTTATTGAATTGATATTTCGCTATATAATAGCCGGCTACAGCCAGCAACACTCCGCACAATACGCTTAATAACACATAAGACAGAGCCAGACTGTATTGATGTTTCTTGATCAGGTTTATTGTTTCTACAGAAAATGTCGAGAATGTAGTGAAAGCTCCGGTAAAACCGGTTCCGACTCCTGTCCTAACCGACAAGGGAACAGTGAACCGAAATAAAATAATGGTGAAGAACCAACCGAGAAATAAGCATCCAATCCAGTTGATGACCAATGTTCCTTCAGGCAATCCATTTGGCAAGGGCTCAATCCATTTTTCCATTTCGTATCGAAGGATTGTCCCTATAAAAGCGCCTACTGCCAGTGCGATCGCATTCATTAAGATTCTCCTCTCATCACTTCGGGTTCGGGCAAAAAAACAGACTCCTACCAGCATTTCCACTGGTAGGAGTCATCAGCCCGAAGGGCGGTTATGGCGAACTCCATCGCCGTTATAGCTGTATTCATTTTAATTCAACTGCGTTTGCGCCGCAAGCAGAAATTATGAATCGCGAATCTACTGTCATATTCAGTCGCCGCAATTCTTACTCGCCTACGTATAAATTGAATACCAATCCGCCCATCCTAATGAGATGAACGGAGGTGAACAAGCTATGGCCAAAGACGTATTGTGTGAAGTGAACTCCTGCAAATATTGGGAGAAAGAGAACCATTGCGCAGCATCCTCGATTTATGTCGTCAACAATCGGAACAAGCAAGCCAGCAATTCCGGAGAAACGGATTGCAAAACGTTCGAACCGCAGCTGTAATACCTTAAGCGGTCAGCCTTTGCCTGAAGGCTGACCTCTCTTCATCTTCATTTCTAAAGTATAACCAACAGTGATTATTATTATCAGTGAGAATGATGGAGGCATCGGAAAAGTGGAGAAAGATACAAAGCAATTTGTTGAGAAGGTTCACGAAACCCAGGAAAAGGACCGCAAGAACCGTGAGCATTACGGTAAAGGGACGCCATCCGGCAAGCTCCCGGCAAAGCAGCACGGCAAAAATCCGTAACCCCGGGCAATACCGGGCAGCTTTCGCAGCAAAGAAACAAGGCGGCGCATTCAAACGGCAGCCTTGTTTCTTTAGATACAAGTTTCTTATCCACCCAGCTTCATATTCCCGTTTAAACTTGCTTCGATTCCAGCCTTCTTGCCGCGAGAGAAAGTACATAATTTACCGTGAAATAGATTGCGGCAACCAGTATCAGAATTGGGAATACGATATTAATGTCCTGTCCCATCACAATATTTGCATTATGTGTCAATTCTGCCAGACTTATAATTACTACCAGCGAAGTATCCTTGAGGAGTGAAATAAACTGACTGACAATCGGCGGTACCATTCGCCTGAGCGCAATCGGAACAACCACATGCCTAAGCGTTTGAATATAGGATAGACCCGATGAACGGGCAGCTTCCACAAGCCCCTTCTCCACCGAATTTAATCCGCCCCGCACGATTTCGGATATCATTGCCCCTTCGAACACGGTTAGCGCCAATATCGCGGCCCAGAATAGACTCAGGTTTATGCCAAACTCCGCAAGTCCGAATTTAGAGAAAAATATAATTAACAACAGAGGCAAATTGCGGATGATTTCAATACCCATTGCTACAATTCTGGAGAGCAGCGGGATCCGGGCATACCGCAGCACTCCAAGAAGACATCCGAGTATGAAACTGAGGATGATGGCCGTTGCGGAAAGTCTTAGCGTCATGCCGAGCCCTTCCATCAGAAACCGCAAATTGTCGGGCGAGTAAGCCTTTTGAAAATCCATGACTTCCCCTCCCTTCAGCCGCTTCGCGCGAGCCTGCGTTCCAACGCGCGGGAAGCAAAGGCAAGCGGGAATGTCAACATTAAATAGAATAAGGCGACAAAAAAGTAACTGGTCACTGTATTATAAGTTTCGGAGTTTACTAAATCTCCGTAATACATCAAGTCGAGTCCGGCTACAACCCCAAGCACGGATGAATTTTTCACCAGGTTAAGAAATTGATTAGTAATGGGCGGCACTACGATTTTAACCGCCTGAGGGAGAACTACATAACGCATGGTCTGGGCATATGAGAGTCCCGAGGAACGGGCGGCCTCCGTCTGTCCCCTGGGTACCGCCATAATCCCGGCCCGAATCGCTTCAGCGATAAATGCAGAGGTGTAGACCATAAGTCCGATTGTACCTGACACGAAGCCGTTCAGCTGAATACCGACCGCCGGCAAGCCGAGAAAGAACATATATACGACGAGCAGAAGCGGGATGTTGCGAAATATCTCCACATATGCGGTTCCTGCCGCCTGCAGCGGCTTCAGCGGCGAGATCCGGAATACGGCAATGAGAGTCCCAATTACAAAGCTGCCCGCCAATGCAAGAAGACTGGCGAACAGCGTATTTCGCAGTCCGGTCAAATATTCATCCCAATGACCGGTCAGCACGGAGAAATCAATCATGTATGACCGTTACTCCGCCGGCGGCTTTTCGCCGATCCATTTCTCGTATATCTTGTCGTACTCGCCGCTGGATTTCAGTTCCTTCAATGTCTCGTTGACAAGGGCGACAAGGCCGGATTCGCCTTTCTTGATCGCAATTCCGTATGGCTCGTCAGTGAATGTACCGCCAACAACCTCGTAGTTCGGATCTTGTTTAGTCATCCCGTACAAGATAGCATTATCCGTTGTAAGAACTTCGCCTTTCCCGGACCGAAGCGCGGTGAAAGCTTCCTGGTAATTCTCATACTGCTGAACACTGAGTCCCGCAACCTTGTCTTCGATATTTTTAATCGAAGTGGAGCCTTTAACGCCGAGAACCTTCGTATCTTTCGTGATATCATCAATGCTGCGAATCGGACTGCCTTTCTTGACGAGCAGCGATTGGCCGGCTTTGAAATAGACATCGGTGAAGTCGACTTGTTTCTTCCGTTCCTCGGTGATTGTCATCGTCGCGACGATGAGGTCGATATCACCTGCGTTCAGCATCTGAATCCGTGTTTTGGATGTTACTTCCTTTAGCTCCAGCTTGCTGTCGTCGCCGAAGATTTTCTTTGCGATCGCCTTCGCTATATCGACATCGAAGCCTTCTACATTTCTCGTCGCGGGGTCCTTCAAGCCGAACAGCTTCGTATCGAACTTGACACCGGCTACCAGCTTGCCCCTTGCTTTAATATCTGCCAGTACGCCTTCCGAATCGCCGGCGCTTGCACCCGTCCCTTGATTCCCTCCACCGGAAGTGCCGGCGTTGCCGCCCGAGCTTCCGTTATTCTTGGCGCCGCAGCCTGCAAGAACGAGCATAACAGCAGTAATCAGGAGCATAATCGTCAGCCATCTTTTATTTTTCTTCAATACAATTTCCCCTCTCTACCCGCTCTGTTTTTAATGATTAATGATCCTGCTCAGAAACAATCTCGCTCTCTCTTCCTTCGGATTATCGAAGAACTGTGCCGGAACGGCCTCCTCGATAATACGACCTTGATCCATAAACACGATCCTGTCCGCAACCTCCCGGGCAAAGCCCATTTCGTGAGTGACAACCACCATGGTCATGCCCTCGTGGGCGAGCGACTTCATCACATCGAGCACTTCGCCGATCATCTCGGGATCGAGTGCGGAAGTAGGCTCATCGAACAGCATGATCTTCGGCTTCATCGCAAGTCCGCGGGCAATAGCGACACGCTGCTGCTGGCCGCCTGAGAGCTGAGAAGGATAAGCGTCCGCCTTCTCGGGAATTCCGACCTTATCCAGATAAAACCGGGCGGTCTCCTTTGCTTCCGAAGGAGGCAATCCAAGCGCTTTAATCGGAGCCAGCGTAATATTGTCGATAACCTTCATATGGGTGTACAGGTTGAAATGCTGAAATACCATGCCGATATTACGTCTGAGCTTGTTAATATCCGTGGATCTGTCATTGACTTTAATGCCGTCAACGGTGAGTTCACCCTCGGACACGGTTTCCAGTCTGTTGATGCAGCGGAGCAAAGTGCTCTTCCCCGAACCGGAAGGTCCAACGACGACAACCACTTCACCCTGACCGATGTGCAGGTTAATATCCATCAGCACTTGAAAACGGCCAAAGTATTTATCCACCTGCTTGAATGTAATCAATGGCATCCCTCCTTCTCCCTTTTACTCATTTCCTGACCGTTTAAAGCATGTATATTATGTAAGTGAATATTTATTAACCCATTTACCCCATATCCAAACAATCTGAAACAAAAGAGCCCCGATCGCTGCGCCGGAATGCAAAAATGCTGCTGTAAAGCCGGAATCTCCGCTCTACAACAGCCTTCTAATTGATGATATCGGGCGATGCCGCCAAGAGGCGGACCGCGCTACTTTTTATTTCGAAAAATATTATAGAGGAGCATAAGCACAATTACAACGAATGCCAAGCCAAACCAGGTTTTATAGTCCGACCAGATGCTTCCCGTGTTGTAGCTTCCTGCGAAATTGGCTTTCACATACGAATTTCCGCCTGACTTGCCTGCAATCGCACTGTTCGCGTCGATCCCGGTTATCGCATAATATTCCTTGCCTATCGAACCGTCGTTAACGACGAAAGGAAGCGCAGGGTCCGCCCATACATTGTGATTGGAGAACAACAACAACAGAAATACAATGAAGACAAGCATTTTTTTCATTATGCTCTCTCCTCTCATCCCGTATGACCCTATTTTAATAATAATAGATGGATCAGGCAATATGGATGGAGGATCATTCGGCCTCACTACACGGAAAGCTTCACATAATCATCCCGATCGTTAAGACGCAGCTGCTGTGTCGCAAATTCCCGGTACAGCCCGTGCGTGCGCAGCAGTTCTTCATGCGTACCGCTTCCGGTCAGCGTGCCCTTCTCAATGAAAACAATTTGATCGGCATCCACCACGGTCGATAACCGGTGCGCAATAACAAGGGTCGTCCGTCCAGTCATGAGGTTTTTGAGCGCTTCCTGGACAACGACCTCCGATTTGCTGTCAAGACTGGACGTTGCTTCGTCAAGCATAAGTATTTGCGGATCGCGCAGGAGCGCACGGGCAATGGCAATTCGTTGTCTCTGTCCACCCGAGAGCTTGACACCCCGTTCGCCGACCTCGGTCTCATAACCGCCTGGCAGCTCGCGGATGAACTTATCGGCATAAGCCATTGCCGCTGCTCTTTCCAGTTCCTCGCGCGTTACTTCGCGATGAATCCCGTAGCAGATATTTTCCCTGATGGAGCCGGCAATGAGCGGGCTTTCTTGCGAGACATAACCGAACTGGCTGCGCCACGATTGAAGAGAGAATGTCCCGATGTCGTCGGGACCAAGGCGAATCCTGCCGCTTGTAGGCTCGTAATAACGCTCCAGCAGCGAGAAGAGCGTTGTTTTGCCGCTTCCGCTCGGTCCGACGATTGCGGTTACTGTGCCCGGCTTTACCTCGAAGCTGATATCCTTTAGGACTGCTTCTCCGTTCGGATATGCAAAGGTCAGCTGGTCGAATGCAATGACTTTATCAGCCCGTTCTACATCATTGCCCGTCTGATGGTCCTCTTCATCGGCATCCAGCATCTCGATAATACGTCCCGTTGCTCCGGTCGTCTTCTGAAATTGCGTAAAGAAGTTCGTAATTTGACTCATCGGCATGACGATCTGGATGAGATAGAGAATAAAAGCGACCAGTTCGCCGGCAGTAAGGGCGCCAGATGAAACACGCATGCCGCCGTACCCCACAATGACGACGAGCAGCAGCATCATAACAAGAAACATAAGCGGCGCAATCATCGCCTGTACCTTGGCTTCCCGTAATCCGAATCCGAACAAATTCGTAATACGGTTCTTACCGTTCATGTATTCCTTCGCCTCGGCATTGGATGACTTCACGAGCCGTATTTCGGACAAGACTTGCGTCAGCACGGTCGTGAAAGACGCAGTCTCATCCTGCAGGCCTTTCGAAATTTTGTACATTTGCCTTCCCAACGGAACGAGAAACAGTGCAGCAACCGGAATCACCCCGAGCATGACCGCGGTCATCCGCCAATCCATATAGAAGAGAACAGTGACGGATCCGATAATGGAGATGATACCGGTAAAGAAGCCGGTCATGTGCTCGGCAATAAGCGACTTGACGGTTCCCGTGTCGTTCGTCATTCGGCTGATCGTTTCCCCGGTCCGGTGCGCGTCGTAGTAGTCGACCTTTAGGACAAGCAGCTTCTTCCACAGCCTGTCGCGCAGCTCGGCGACGACCTTCTGCCCGATCCGGTTAAGCATATAGATCGATACGCCGCTGGCTACGGTTTGAACAATGAACGTGACGGCAATTGCGCTGATTTGTCCCCAGCTCAGGCTGCTGAGCGAGAACCCGTCCACCAGTCTTTTCGTAAACAACGGGATTATGAGCCCGACAATCGTCGAGGCTACGCTCATCATAACTGCAATCGATATTAATACAGCGGATGGCTTCGTCTGCCTGATCAGTTTGATCAAGAGCCTACCGTTTCCTTTTATCTCAGGAATTGTTGTCTGCATCGTTTAATTCCTTTCCGCCCTCCATCAGGCACCAATACTTATCATGCTGATAAGCTTACATTGGTTTTTTGAACTGAATATGAACGGCTTGACTATGCCGGGGTGATGATTCATACGCAGGAGGCGAGCATTGGCGACAGCGGGTAAATATTAATGCCGGGTTCGTTCATTTGGGCACGTTCGGAATGATATGCTCCATCAGCAGCCTTTTGGAATATATCGCGTTGTTCTTCCCTTCCGGCTCTTTACGGATCGCGGCAACAAGCTCCAGCTCAGGCACGACAAATATATACTGGCCCCCGTAGCCTTTGGCAAAATAGTAATCTACCTTCCCGTTATGCTCCTTCGAGGATATCCACCAGTGATACCCGTACGCGCCGAAGATAGGCGGTTCGTAATGAAGGAGCCCCTTGTGACGCATAGTTGTGGAACTATCCACCCAAGCTGCGGGAATAAGCTGCTCGCCTTTCCATTGTCCCCGCTGCAGATACAACAATCCGAATTTCGCCATGTCCTGCGTTGACAAATGAAGCCCTGCTCCGCCTTCATAAACGCCGCCAAAGCTGTTCCATTTCGGCTTGCGGAAGCCGAGCTTATTGAACAAGCGCTCCCTGGCAAATTCATATACCGGCATGCCGGTCGCCTTCGTTAATATAGCCGACAACAAGTGGGAACCGCCTGAGTTGTAAGTGAACACCTCGCCCGGTTCATGCGCCATCGGCTGGTCCAGGACGAACCTCACCCAGTCGCTTGTCCGTTTCATCCGCCAATACGGCTTATCGAAATCAGGCCAATCGAACCCCGGCGTCATACTTAGCAAATGCTTGATGCGGATAGCGCGTTTGCGCTCGTCGTCTGCGTCTTCGAGTTCTGGGAAATATTCCGAAATCGGCTGGTCCAAATCGGCGATATATCCTTGCCCGACTGCGATGCCGATCAAGGCGGACAACAGGCTCTTGGTACAGGAGTAGACGGCTCCGACACGGTCGGTTTGGTTATCATGCCATCTCCAAGCGGTTTCGCCTTTATGAATAATAACGACATCCTTAATATTCCAGACTTGGCAGTCTTTTTGAACTTGTGAAATCCCCAAACGGCCGAAACCATTTGAATCTGGACTGCGCGGCGGTTTATCCGGATCTTCCGTTATCACGCTCATCAAACCGCCCCCTTTCTCTATTCAGTTATACATCAAATTCGTCTATGAACACAAAGTTAAGGCAGTCTGTCCCGGCGCGAAGAGCAAATACCCGGCTCTAAAACGACCGTAATTTGAACGAATTCCATAATTTCTTGTCCTGGATGAAGGTCTTTTAATCATGTATGTTGAAATAGTGTGCTTACACTAAAAAACCTTATCTGGAGGATCAGTTCATAATGGCTCTTATTCAATGTGAATATTATTCCGATGTTCTAGGCTTGTCCACTTCGATGACTGTCATACTGCCGCAAACGGCACACACGCAGATCGGTATGAAGACAACCGCCAACGGCGAAAAGCACAAAACACTTCTGCTCCTGCACGGACTCTCGGACGACCACACGATTTGGCTCCGCCGAACGTCAATCGAACGCTACGCGTCCGCGCTTGGACTTGCCGTGGTCATGCCTGCCGTGCATCGGAGCTTCTACTCGGACATGATCAGCGGCTACAATTATTGGACCTTTATAAGCGAGGAACTGCCGGCATTGGCGCGTTCGTTCTTCCCGCTATCCGACCGCCGCGAGGATAACTTCGTTGCCGGCTTGTCCATGGGCGGGTATGGAGCTTTCAAGCTGGCTCTAAGCTACCCGGAACGTTATCAAGCGGCGGCAAGCTTGTCCGGCGCGCTTTATCTGCCATCCGTGAGGCATCATTTCCCCATTGATTTCGAGAAAATATTCGGCACTCTGGAGCAAGCCGAGAACAGCCCGAACGACTTGTTCAAGCTTGCCGCAGATACCGCCTCCGGCGGAGTATCTCCTCAGCTTTACCAATGCTGCGGAACTGAGGACTTCCTGTATGAGGACAATGTGAAATTCCGCGAATACGCGAAGGAACTAAAGCTGCCTCTGACCTATGAGGAAGAGCCGGGGGATCATGATTGGGGCTACTGGGATCATAAAATTCAACGCGTGCTTCAGTGGCTTCCTCTGCAGAGCGCCAACGTTTAGGCCGGGACTTCCCGGCCTTTTCCTTGGACTGAAGCGCTCGCTTCATCGTCCTATACAAGCCTCATTGGCGTAATCGCTACGCCGGATGGAAAGCTTCCAACCGGGAGGATGGCGACAGGCAAATGGCTTTCTACATCAATGACTGCAACATAACCGAATGTCAGAATGGTTACGTAGACCTTCGATCCGTCACTCGTAACCGCCAAATCGCTCATATTGCTGCCGTTCGGCAAATCGATCGTCGTCAGTATTTCATTTCGGGAAATGTTAATGACGACCAGCTCGTCGCTTCCGCGACTGGCTACGTATGCAATCGCGCCGTCCGGCGTGATGACGATGTTCTGCGGGTCGCTGCCAGGTATAAGAGAAATACTTTTTACGATCCGGTTCGTGGAGGCCTCAATTACATACACTTTTTCGAAGTGAATATCGGATGCATAAATGAATTCTCCGTCCGGTGTAACAGCCGCCGCTGACGGTTTGCTTTTTTTGGGAAGCCTTATCGTTGCCGTTATTGTGTCGCTCGAAGTGTCAATGACGGCGATTGCCCCGGTATTGATCAGACAGCAGTATGCCCGTGTGCCGTCCGGCGTAACAGCTATGGCCGTCGGGTCGCTTCCGGGGGGCAGTGAAATGAGCTTTGCAATCGAATCCGTTTCCGTGTCGATAACGGCCACATAGTCTTCTATCATCGTTGTGACATAGACCTTCCTCCCGCTTGGAGCTGCCGTCACGGCGAATGGAACCGCGCCGATTGGAAAACCGATCTCCGCGCATACCGAGTGTGTTATCGTATCGATCACTCTTACCGTCTTATCTCCCTGGCAGGAAACATAGGCTTTCAGTCCATCCGGTGCAAGATCAAGCAGCCGCGGGCTGCTCCCGGGCGGAAGCGAGATTGTCGCCGCCCTCATGTTGACCCCGGTATCGATGACCGATATCGTGTGCTGGGTATGGTTAGCCACATAAGCCAGCAGCCGTCCCTCCGGCTTTGAGGACATGACGGCCATATGGTGTATGGCCGTCACCTTGCCTTCTGTATTCCTCTCCATCATTGCAGCAGTAACATCCCCTGCCCCTGGTCCGCTAACAATCACGCGGACGCCAAAGGTTTGCAGCCCATTCATATCATAATCAACCGTGAATGCGCAGCCGGGTTCCACCACAGGCTGAAGAGCGGCGATTTCAAGCGTGGTGAAGTGCAAGCTCCCATAGTTTTCTTCTTCTAAGGAAGGCAGAATCTCATAGATTTGGAAACCGGCTACCGCCTTATGTCTGCCCATGTTCAGAGCGGTTATTGAAAGATGTGTCATACGCGATTCGTCCCGATTACTCAGGAGTCCCGTATCCAATACCGGCATGCGGACGCCTCCTCCATTCTTTCTTTCTCTATGCTATGAATTGATAGAGAGAATGGCGCGGGGTATTCCACTATGAAGGATTGGTAGATTGCGTATGCTGCTTAATGCAGACTTAAGACTGCCGACCCACTGGCTTGAGTTAGCTTTTCAGGCACGAGCTAATGTTAATACCCTATTAAACACTTTAAGTTTACATAATATTAATTATGTAAACTTAAAGTGTTCGCGTACCGAACACAACTCCCTTATTTTCTTATTTAAACCATTTTTATGCTGAAAAGCCGTTAAATTTAATCAGGTTATTTTATCGTTTTGTATAGAAAGGAAGCCTGTCGTTTCCGATAGCTTAATCAGGGGGTAAAGCTTTCCGTTCTCAATGTCACCTTCCCAATGCTCAACCTGCCTAAAAATTATATTATATTCAGAACTTCTTTTTTTAAAAGATGCGTCAGATAAATACTGTTCATTATCGTTAAATACGCTTACGCTCTACAATGTCGGCGATACGTTCTTCCTGTAAGCGGGCGGGGATGTGTTGTTATCGAGCACCGGCCTGGGCCCCGAAAGTCCCTTCCGGCGCAGCTTGAAGTATGAAGTGCTCCAGCGGGGAATCAAGTCGGACTCCTTTCTGTACAAATGGGAAGGAAACACGTATGCGGTGTCATTATCTCACTTGCCTTTCTGCTCCTACTAATTATGGTAAAAGATGAGGCTGAACTGCAGCTATATAATCTGCCGTTCGTATCGCCAAAGCGACTGTTGTTAAAGTAGGATTGGCGGGTCCGGACAGACGAACGACGCTGTTGTCAGCCACGAACAGGCCGGGAACACTATGGATCTGTCCGAAAATGTCGGTTGCCGATGTATCGGGATCCAGTCCCATCCGGCATGTCCCGCATTCAGCATTGTCTTCCCCCGGGACAAGAAGACGGGGTGCATTATCGAACTCGAGTCCCATAACCCCCACTGCTTTCCCCAGGAATTTGAACTGCTCGGCAATCATCACACGGTCTTGATTACTGTACGAAAACTTAACCTGCAGTCGGGGGACGCCGTACTCATCTTCTGTTCCCGGCACGAGAAAAACGTGGTTTTCAAACCGCGGCTCCATTGTCCCCTGGCAGAAAAACCGGAATTTCAACTGGTTTAAATACGGTTTGTCTTGGTACGCATACCAATAATATTCTTCCGGATCGGGAGCCATCCCGTTCATTAATATTCGGCTGTTGTCCGGATGCGGAATCATAAGGCTCGCCACTCCAGATACTTCCCCGAATTGGTCCCGGTTTCCCTTGGCCGTCGAGATCACCCTCGGGTGATTGACCAAATAATGTCCGATTGCTTTCCCGGGAATACCGGAGTAGAAAAGAAGGCGAGGCGTCTCCCATGTTCCGGCTGAGACGATAACCGTTTTAGCGGTGATTGTATAACTTTTCCCGCCCGGAGTCATAGCCGTTACGCCAGCCGCTCTTCCATTCTCGGTGAGCACTTGAACCGCCCGGGTATTGACAGCAAGATCGAAAGTCCTGATATTCAGGGCTCTGGCAAAAAAGTTGATCGAACTGGCGAACACATTCGAATGGATGATGCCGAATTGCGACGCCTGAAGATCGGCGGCAATGGGCAGCGCTTGGGCATCGGCAAGCCCTCGCGCCCGAAGCCGCTGCAGAAGCGTCTGCTGGATCGACGACCCCTTGGCATAGTCGGTCGTTACATCCATCATTTCTTCGGCTATCAGATAGTATGGGACAATGTCCTTATACGGTATCGGCCACGATTCGAAATGCACAGCGGATAACCGGGGCGTCATTAAATTCCATTTCAGCGTTCTGCCTCCTAGAGCCCTGATAATCCTTGCTCCCGGGTATTCCGGCCAATGCTTTCCGATATATTCCGTATGCAGGGGATTCGAGAAATATTGAACGAAACGTTCCTGGTCCATTGTCGGAAGATTTCGCCCGTGAGTCGGCAGGAGCAGCGGGCCCGATTCGATTATCCCGATTTTTTTCCCGGATCTTGCCCACTGTTCGCACAGTCTCCATAGAACGGCCCCGCCACCGGCTCCACTGCCGACGATCAGGGCGTCGTAATCGGTTTGCGCCATTTTCTCCAGAGGGGTCAGCGGCATCCAATGTTCCAGCGGAATTCCGGGAGGAATCCATTGTTTGTGCGTTGTGGACGGAATAAACGGGTTACGAGGCTCCCGGTCTGCTATACGCTGGCGAACGTCCGGGCTGGAAAACGGTTGGTCTTTTGAATATCCGGTCATGTTCGTCCCTCCCCCTCCTCAACTGGACGTTTCGACGATATAGTCGGCAGTGCGCATGGCGAGCGCCATTGTCGTCAATGTAGGGTTAGCCCCTGCGGTGAGCGACAGTACACTGTTATCTGCAACGAATAGCCCAGGGATGCCGTGAATTTGTCCGTAACGGTTACACGCTGAAGTAGCGGGGTTATCACCCATTCTACATGTTCCCGACTCATGTTTAATGCTTCCCGGCGGCCATAACTCGGGCGCCTGAAGAGGCGACATGTTCAGGGTTTCTACCCATTTGCCCGTCGAAACGAGCATCTGTTCAATAATGGCCATATCCCGGCTGCTCCACGAAAACTCGACGCCGATCCCTGGGACGCCGTATGCATCAAGTTGGTTTGGATTAAGATAGACACGGTTCTCAAGCCTTGGCTCGACCGTTCCATAGGTGTAGAACAAGAACTTGAGCGAATCGGCCACAGGCGGTTCCACAAATTGCTGATAGAGAGTCGGTCCTAACAAGAGCATATGAAATCTTCGTTGTTCCGAGTCCGGCACATAAATCTTGGATGTACCCAGTACCTCGGGAAACATCTGCCGGTTGGCCGTCGCCTCGGCACTTACGAAAGAATGGTCGACCAAATTTCTGCCGATCGCCTCCCCCGGAATGCCGGAATGGAGCAGAATGCGCGGAGTTTCTAACGTGCTTGCCGACAAAATGACTGTTCTCGCGGAAATGAAATGCGTTTTCCCATCCCAAGTCATAACCTTGATACCGGCGGCTTTTCCTTTCTCGGTAAACACCTGCAAAGCACGGGTCCTTACGCTAAGATCGAACGGTCTGGTATTCAGCGCATAAGCCATATAAGAAATGGAGCTGAAAGCGGGGTCCGAATGAACTTGCCCGAATTGAGTCGCTTGAGGGTCCAACGCAAGCGGTACGGTCGTTGCCTCCGGTAGACCTCCGGTACGCGAGCGTTCCAGAAGGATGTCCTGGACCGCAGAGCCCAGAGAATAGATCGTGTTAACCTTCATAATCCGTTCCGCAATATTGTAGTAAGGAGCAATCTCCCGATAAGTTATCGGCCAAGTTTCGAAAGTGAACGGAGGGAAACGCGGGCTCTCCATCGCCCAAAATAAGGTTCTTCCTCCAAGAGCCCTTATGAGGATCACATTCGGAAAATCAGGCAGCCGATTCCCGATATAATCCGAATGGGCAGATTGGAACAGCTCGAAACGGGGGCCGTTAAAAACGGGTATGTTCGCGGCATGTGTCGGAAGCAGCAGGTCCCCGGCCTCGACGAGGCCGATTCGCTTGCCGTTTCGTCCCCATTTCTCGCACAGCCGCCATAGTGCTGCTCCTCCCCCTGCGCCGCTGCCGACAATAATGACGTCATAGTCAGTCTGCGCCATCTTCTCGATCGGGGTGAGCGGAATCCATTCTTTCATGTCGTTTTGCGAAGGATTCAGCATCACAGACGTTCACACCCTTATCGTAGTAATACTTCATACCTATGTTGTAGACAACCCAATTCATGCACCGACTGTACATTTTCGTTGATGAGTTCTGTCGGAGGAATGTGCCCGGCTGGAATAAGAAGTCCACAAGGTGGGGAAAATCTACAAAAGTACCGATATAAAGGAGATAAGCAATGAAAAGCGACTTACGCATTTCGATTAAACGGCTCTTTCTGCTGCTCGGAGTGTTCCTCATGGCTGCGACGGTTGTCTCCCCGGCGCCTGCGGGATTGGCCAAGGGAAAGCCGGCCTTCAGACTGCTCGTCTTTACGAAAACCACCGGTCACCATCATGACTCTATTCCGGAAGCGAAGGAAGCCGTGCGCAAGCTGGCCGCCGAGAACAATTTCGCCGCGGATTTTACCGACGATGCGGAGAAATTCAACGACGCCAACCTGGCGAAATATGACGCGGTCCTGTTTCTTCTGACAACCGGGGAACTACTGAATCCGGACCAGCAAGCCGCGTTCGAACGCTACATTCGAGCCGGACACGGTTATGCCGGCGTGCATGCGGCAGCCGACGCCGAGTATGACTGGCCATTCTACGGGGAACTCTTGGGCGCGTACTTCGACGACCATCCGATGTATCCGGATCCGGAGGTTCAAAGAGGGGTTGTCCGTGTGGAGGATCCGACTCATCCGTCGACTTATTTTCTGCCGAAAGCTTGGTTGCGATTGGACGAGTGGTACAATTACCGGACCAATCCCCGCGATAAAGCGCATATCCTGCTCAATTTGGACGAGAGCACGTATAAAGGCGGCACAATGGGTGCGGATCATCCTATCGCATGGTGCCGGAATTATTCGGGCGGACGATCCTGGTACACCGGCCTCGGCCACACGATAACATCCTATCATGAGCCTTTATTTCTGCAGCATCTTCTCGGGGGTTTACAATGGGCAGCCGGTGTTAAGCCAGGAAGGTGCGAAGCAGCCCCTCAGAAATAACACTGAATCGGACGATACGAAGGGCAACTTCGGCCGGACGCTTAAGCTGCCTATTGCCCAAATTAAAAGGACTGCACAGTCGGCATATCAAGACTGAGCAGTCCTTTTCTGCTTTTTCACCGGGCATTTCCAAGACGTCATCATCGGCATAAGAACCATCGAACCGGTAACTCTGTCATGCTCAATCGTCATTCTGCCATGAACAGCCTTCTAATCGTTCACCGCCATAACCGCGAGCGGTCCAGTGGGGTTGATGATATCGGCAATGTCGTAAACCGGTATCGGAAAATAAGGAAAACCGAACGCATACGGCGTCAGCTCGAACAAGGGGAAGTAAATCACAAGCGCGCGATCGGCGATATAAAATGGCTGATTTGGAAGTATCGTCCGGAACGGCTCCAGCGTGGCAATTTGGCGTGATTCGATCTGTGCCCGGATCAAATCCGATAAACGCTTGACGTATGCGCTGCCGGGCTCAAACAAGTCCGCCAGTGAATAAGATTTGCCGCTTGTAATGTCGAGTGTATACGAGTGCTGGAGGGTAATCCCATGAGCCCCGCCGGTATAAGCGTAATTAAATAGCGATAAGCTAAGCACGGCTTTTTCGTTCGTTTTCAATTCAAACCAGCCCTTCATTTCCGCGCGTGGATCGTCAAGCGATCCATGATCGCCGACCAATAGGCTGGCTGCAATGCGAAGCAATTTGTTTATTTCGTTCTGTGCAGCCTGGTTGTAAAGTCCGCTCACGACAGGAACCCACAGCTCTGCCTTCGGAAAAGTAACGCGGGAAGCTTGAATGACAGCCGGAAAATGAAATGCCATACTCGGGACACCTGCCTATACGAGTGATGTTCCATTGTATGCGTCAACAGCTTTTTTGCCACTAAGGCGTCCGGGAACAGCATATTCCATATGAAACCGCGAGCAAAACCGGCGGAGGGGTTAAAATCAGTACTTGCCTCGTGAAAGGATCGCCATCATCGCCCCCATTTTCGGATTGCCTCCTCTGTTAGTGCCCCTTTTTCCAAGCCATGCCCAGCTCAAAGCTGAAGCAGCGATGTCACAAATTTTGCATTCATGAACCGCTTAAAGGGTAACGGACTGTATATGATGGACGAGCCAGAGGCGGCACTCTCTCCATTCCGTCAACTATCCATGTTATCGAGGCTCCACGACCTTGTCCAAAAACACTCGCAGTTTATTATTTCTACCCACTCTCCTATTCTCATGGCTTTTCCCGACGCAATCATTTATCAACTTACTACAAATGGGATTAAGGCAGTGACTTTGGAGCAAACGGACCATTTTAATCTTACGCAGCAATTCTTAAATAACCGGCACAGGATGCTGAGGGAACTATTTCGGAACGAAGAATAGCCACACGTAAGAGACAAATGTTTAAAAAATAAGTCACTTAAAAAATATAGGCTTTCCGCTTCTGATTGTGTGTTATTATTCCAAGGTTTATAATGAAGAGAAGAACGAGGTGATACGATGGAACAAGCGCAAATTTGCCCACGGTTTGAGAAAGCGATTGAAATACTGAGCAAACGGTGGACGGCATTAATTATATTTCAACTGCTTTCCGGCCCGCAGCGTTTCGCCAAGATTGAGAATTCCTTAACGAACTTAAGCGGTAAAGTACTCTCCGACCGTCTGAAGGAACTCGAAGCCGAAGGGCTCATCAAAAGAGACGTATACCCGGAAATACCGGTACGTATTGAGTATTCATTAACGGCAAAAGGTCATGCCCTTGCTCCTCTCTTCGTAGAGATCGGGAACTGGGCCGACCAATGGATTGAAGCTGCACAAGTCACGGAAAACCAATAAAGAACGCCAACCGGCATTCTTTATTGGTTTTTTTCCGTCAATAGTAAATTACGAACTATGCTTAAATCCAACCATCGCCTTCACATTTCTCGTTGTCAAGGAATAAACGCCCATTCGGGCAAAGCTTTGCATTTGAGACTCATCATTTACCGTCCAAACGTAAACGGGAAGGTTATGGGCATCCGCAGCCTCTATCAGATCTGTTCGAACGAACCGGTAATCGATGTTGATTCCGGAACATGATGCGGCTAAAGCATCCTCAATAGTCTTCCCCACCGCTTCAGTGTAGCCTCGTGTCAGGAACAGTCGGACATCGGCATTCAGCAGCTTTCTAATATCGGGACAGATCCTCTCAGCCAACTGGGCTCGCTGGATCCCGCATCCCGTAAAAAAGATTTGATCCTGCATGTTGTATTTGCGGGCTAAGGCAGCGGCCGCTTCAATGCTTCCGTCCGTCTTAAGGTCGCAGTTAATCATCTTCCCTGAACTCCTGATGAGCGATAATAATGATTTCAAGTCGGCAATACGGATCGTCTCTCCGCCCTTGGCATGTGCAGCTATGATATTCATTTCCCGAAGCTCCGGATAGGTCAGATGTGACAGGCGATACTTCGTTCCTTCGGGTAGGCGCACCTCATCATCATGGAACAGTACAGCTACGCCGTCCCGGGTGACGCGGATATCTTCTTCTATAATATCGGCTCCCAGCTTGATTCCCGTTTCAGCAGAGATCAAGGTATTATCGGGGCAGTTCATACACCCGGTATGGGCGGTGACGAGCGGAAATGATCTTGACACTATTACCCCCTGCTTCCGTTTGAGAAATAGACCGCATTGGTAAATGCGATCAATACCTTCGCGTGTCTGATCGTTCCCCACAGCTCGGCTCTCGCCCATATCAGACCGGTCTGCAGGAAGTCCATTAGATACTCTTTATCCTCTGCACGTATGGCTTTTTCGGCTAGCAGGCCTGTATTGCCGATGATTCGCAGCTTGAAATTCTGATCCGGAATATCCCAAACGCCTTTACGTACGGAAAAATCCGCATGAACCCGGGCACGAACCGTTTCCGTCTCGTCAGAGGGGGGAACCAGATCGCCGTTTATATAGCTGCCTTGTGAATGCTCGATCGTCAATGTGATCAACGGACCAATCGTTACTGAAGTCCTGCCTTTAGATAAAGCATGAACGGCCCTTTCTCCTATCGGTCTGTCTCCCTCTTCGATTCCCAAATATGTAACGGAAACAAGCTCTTCCGTATTGCTTTGCTCATGCCAGTCCCTTCCGGATACGGCAGCAATGCGATACCCTTCGTTTAACCGTTCTGTCCAGAGACTGAAGGCGCGTGCATTGGCATGCTTAACGGGCGGGAACGTTCCGGACCACACCTCGATATAGTCCAGAGCGTTCCAGTCGCGGATATTAAATTTCCAGAAGCATCCTGTGCAGATCGGGCTTCCGATACGGAACGGATGGGCCATGCCGGCGATGCCGCCCTGCTCATGCACCTTGGCGATTCCTTGGTCGATATCATTGACGCCTACCGTACGCCAGTCCACGAATTGGCTTAGGCCGATCGTTACCATATGTCCATAAAAGGTAGTCCATTCCATGCCCGGAATGATCGTAATCCCGGTCACTCGTTCAACGGTTTCCCGGTCCGCGAGGCCGGTCATCGTGTTATGATCGGTCAGCGCAATGCATTCGAAACCGAGCGATTTGGCGCCTTCTGCCAGCTCGTGCAAGCTTTGGCGGCCGTCGCTGTGAAACGTATGAGTATGAAGCTCGCAGGCTATCCAGCGCATTGGCTACTCCCCTTCCTCCCAAACCTGAAGCTCATAATCGCATCTCTCCGTTACGATTGCGTGAAGACTCAGGGTCACCTTCCACCATCCGCCGGGCAGTTGACCGCTCACAAGACCCGGAGATGCTCCCGATTCCGACAGATAAAGTTCCTGCACCGGATCATGGCGGTGCCCTGCACCCCTGTGGCGCTCCGGATCGTCCACGGAAAACGTAATCAGGTTTTGCAGCGGGAGGAACCTTTCCCATCTGGATTTTACCGCCTCGTTGTGCTCGGGCGCAGTGTATTTATCAATACTGTCCAATATCATCTCCCTCGACCGTTCCAGGTCCACCAATCGCTTGGGGGTGTAAGCGAAGCGTATACACAATTTACTTGCCGCCTGCTCGAGATGGAACTGGTAAGTGATATGGCTTCGCGAGCATACCGGTGTCACTTGGCCTTTCACATCGACATACAACATTCTCATTCCCCCATCACAGGCAAGTGGGATTGCAGGTCAAGACGAACGGGAAGCCTTATCTTCTTTAATCATAGTACGAATATAGAAATAGCCCATTACGGAGCAGAGCAGGAACATAAAAACGGCGACGGCTGAAGCCAGCTCTTCCTCTTGATACACACCGAAAATCTGTTCCATCGCGACACCCAGCATTTGCGGAGCATTCGGACCAATCAGAAACGGAGCGGTGAAGGATCCGATAACGCCCATGAACACGAAGGTGAGCGCTACGAGCAGCGTTTTGTACGAGAGTGGCAAAATAACCCGAAAAAATATGGCGAGTCTCCCAGCTCCTACGTCCTTTGCGCTCTCGATGACCGAATTGTTTATCCCTGAAAGCGCGGAGCTCAGCAGCATAGTGGTGAACGGGATATTAAACCACATATTCGCAAGAATAATCCCCCGGGCATCATAGATGATCCGAGGCAGCGGGGCATCCGTGAATAGTAGAAGAAAACTGGATAACCAGCCATGATTGCCGTACATGTTGATCAATCCGTAGGTTGCGATTACGCCGGGAATGAACATCGGGATCATATACGTTCTTTTGATCCACCCCGCCATAACGCCTGAGCTGAACCGCATGTACACCGCTAATGCATAACTGGAGGCCAATACCAAAATAACCGAAATTACCGTTATTTTCAGCGTATATATCACGTTGGAACGCATGACTTTGTCAGTAAATATATAGATGTAATGGGACAGATCATACCCGCCTGAATCGTTCTTGAAGCTTTCGACGAACGCCAGAAAAATAGGAACAATGACAACGGCAAATAGGATTAAAAAAGAAGGGATTACGAGAAGTAATCCCAAAATCCCTGTTTTCACATTTTTATTCATTGCGCGGCAACATCGCTTTGCCAACGTTTTTGAATATCCTTGCTCAACTCTCCGATATTAAAGGTTCGGTAGCCCGCAGCGACACCTTTAAAAGCGTCCTGAATGTCTTGGGGCATATTGCTCAATTTGATGCCTGGAAAACCGTGCATTTTGTTAACGATAATCGACTGCGCTTCCGGAGTTAATACGAAATTCAGAAACTTTGCAACCGCATCCTTCTTATCAGACCCTTTAGGCACCATCAAGTAGGTTGGTCCGCCCGTGAATCCGGGATTTAACTGTTTCAGAACCGTCGATTTCGGCAGCAGGCCTTCATCGATTTGCTGCAGCCCCATATCCGACCAAGCTGGAATCATGTCCACTTCGCCTCTGGCCAGAAGATCAAGGGTTCCCTGGTTTTTCTTCGGATAGATGCCTTTACCGTACATGAACGGACCGAGCTCCTTGAGCAGAGCAAAGCCCTTGTCCCACTGCTTCTCAACGCTTGGATCGGCATTGTTGATTGCATCATCAGGCAGAAAGTTGTATATCGCCGTTTGAACGAAGGAGTCACCCGATCCTCCGGTAGTCGGATCGTTATAGGCAAAGCGTCCGGGATGCTTGCGAATCCAGTCGTAAAGTTCACCCAGTGTACTCGGCGCATCCTTCACGGTATCTCCGTTATAAGCGAGTACGACGGCAGACGAACGGTAAGGGAGAGCCAGATTCGACACAGCTTTCATCGTCTCCGCATCCACTTTATCAATATTCGGAATGCTTGCGCTGCTCAGCGTATCCCAAAGATCTTCTTTCTGCCCTTTCGTGACATCTCCCAAGCCGCCTTCATACAGGTCAATGCCGCCGGATCCGTTATTCGATTGTTTGGCTGCGGCCAAACGGTCGAGCGTCGGCTGGGCCGCCGTCCCGGATGGAAGATAGACAAGTTTTACTTTAACATCCGGATTTTGTTTCTCGAAAATTGGCGTTAGAGTATCCCACAATTCTTTGACGTTATTCGACCCTGTGAAATAGAATGAGAATTCGGTCGTAGAATTAGCGGCAGCGGCGCTTGTTTCGGATAAAGAGCCGGAGTTTGCACCGGATTTGTTTGCGCATCCGGCAAGCACAGTTAAACCGAAAATAAATACGAGAGACATAATAAACAGCTTCTTCGTTCTAAACATACAGTAGTTCCTCCCTCAAGATCTGGTCTATTGACGTTTTCTTGTGAACGGTTCCCATTACATGCTCTGAAATGCCATTGTTTTCGAGAAATTCACGTTCAGGACTTTACCCGAATAAAGTTCATCGACCGACTGGCGCGGTTGAAACGCTCTGATGACGCCGTGCGTCTTCAAATCAACGGTAACTTCGGCATAATGCCCCAAAATCATGACCTGCTTCACCACTCCTGAGAGTCCTTCCTCTCTGTCGCTGACAAAAGTGACGTCTTCCGGCCGAACAGCCAATGTGACATCTCCGGACAGCTTGCCGGCAGCCGTGAATTCCATATGGTCTACTCGAACCCTGCCTCCATCTACCACTCCCTTCAAAAAATTCATTTTCCCGATAAATTGCGCTACATAAAGACTTTGCGGGCTATCGTAAATAACCTGCGGTGACGCTATTTGCTCGATATGGCCATGATTCATGACAACGATCCGATCGGATAAGGAGAGAGCCTCCTCCTGATCGTGCGTGACAAAAACCATAGTCAAACCGGAATCTGCTTGAATCTCCCGGAGTTCCTCCCTCATTTCATGACGAAGCTTGGCATCCAATGCGGAGAAGGGCTCGTCCAGCAGAAGTACCGCCGGCTTCAACAGGAGCGACCGGGCCAGGGCGACCCGCTGCTGCTGTCCTCCGGAAAGCTCGCTAGGATATTTATTCTCCGAGTTCGGCAGCCGGACCAGCTCCAATACTTCGGTTATCGCCTTACGAATCTCCGCTTTTCCCTGCTTGCGGATCTTAAGACCGAAGGCCAGGTTATCGTAGACTGTCATATGCGGCCATAAATTATATGCTTGAAAAACCATGGAGGTCGGACGCTTCTCAGGCGGAAGTTTAAGTACGCTTCTTCCTTCGATCAGAATGTCGCCCGAATCCGGTTCCAGGAAGCCTCCGATGCTCCGAAGCACCGTCGTCTTTCCACAGCCGGAAGGCCCGAGCAGGGTTATCAGCTCGCCTTTACCGACATCAAGCGAGATTCCCGTCACGCCGTCCCCCGTTTTGTAGCGTTTGGTTAATTGTTGAACCGATAATTGGGTGGTCATAGATACCTCCGGGAAGCAGCCAATTTAATTTAGTTGATTGTCTGATGGGCTGAAATCATTTGACTTGAAACCCGCCCGCAAGCAGATCGGCACTCACGAACCGCTGGGCTGCAACGAGCAAAATAATCGTCGGAGCCGTAAGAATAATGGAGAAAACAGCGCCTGCATTGCTTGGAAAATCGGAAATGATAGAGTACATCACAATCGGCATCGTTTTAAAATCGGGGATTCCAACCAGGAATGTCCCCTGCGCTTCGTCCAGTGAATTCAGAAAAGTGAAAACGGATGCCACCGTTATCGCAGGCATTGCCATCGGCAGCGTAATGCTACGAAATACCCGGAATGGCGATGCACCCACATCTTTCGCGGATTCCTCCTGCGCTTGATGGATGTTCCGAAAAGCCGCAGTGGGAATCCAGGTCATAAACATAAGTACATTTACAATATGAATGAGGACAACGCCGATCAATGTGTTCATGAGCCCAAGCTTGTAGAAGAGTACGGCGATCGCCACATACAAGCCCATCTTCGGAAAAGCGTGCGTGAGCAAAAAAGAAAACAGGAAGAATCGGCTAAGCGGAAACCGGATGCGGGCAAATGCATAAGCAGCGGGAATGCAGATCACAATCGACAACGCGGTCACGATCGATGCGATCATAAAGGATAAACTGATGGATTGAACCACATCCTCCTGTTTAAATACGAACGACCACCACTTAATCGACCAGGTTTGCGGAAGCAAGCCGGGATAACGCCAACTGCCGCTGAAGGCCAGAACCGCCAGGTTCAATAACGGGCCCATAAAGAAAATGAGAAATGCGGCCAATAGAACAAACTCTACGATCCTCCGCGTTCCCAAGGCTCGGAAATACCAGCGCATACGACAAATCCAACTCCTTATTCGATGAAATCTCGATAGTGGGAACGTTCCCATACGTCATGAATCTAAATACAATGTAAGGCACAACTGTTAGTAGGATGTTATGCGCAGGTGTTAATATTGTAAATCACCTGAAAGCACCTGCCGCTAGGTCGTTTCTCTGATGATGAGACGGGGTTCGCATTCGACTTCGTTAAGAGGGGATTGCTCCGAGTTAATCAAACGGTCCAGCAGGAGCACCGCTTCCCGTCCCATTTTTACTTTGTCAACCCCAACTGTCGTCAATGACGGATGATACATAGCAGCAAGGTCCACGTCATCGTATCCCATAACCGCTATCTGCGAGGGAACGCGCACTCCTTGCTCCATCAGAAACTTCATGGCGCCAAGGGCAATCATGTCATTGGTTGCAAATAAGGCGGTATAGCGCCGCCGGCAGAACCCAGACCAATGACGGGAAATCGTTTCGTATCCGGCTTCAAACGTTGAAGCGGGCGACTGATAAACCGAATCCGGCGGTACGGGAAATCCGGAACGCTCCGCAAACCCAAGAAATCCCTGTAACCGGAGAAAGTGGCTGCGGTGAGCCTGCGGACCGGCTATGATGCAAATTCGGCGGTGGCCAACATGATGAAGATGTTCCGCTGCCAGTTCTCCGCCCTTATCATCCTGGTTCACAATGCGGATGACTTCTTCGTCCTCCGTCGTGCCGTTAATCATTAAATAGGGAACGCCGAAGCTCTTTATATATTCAATCACGTTATTCCGCAGCCGACTGATAAGGATTAGGCCGTCGACTCTTTTTTCCAGCATGAAATCGGCGGACCGAAGAGACATTTCTTGATCGGTCATGACGAATACGGAATAACCGAGCGGTTCCGCAGCGGACAGAATGGCGTCGAGAATTTTGCCATACAAGGGATGGGAAGCAACCGGTTGTTGGTCGCGATATATGATAACCCCTATATTATGGGTTCTCTTGGACACCATAGCGCGAGCTACCGCATTCGGTTTATATTGCAGCGCCTCAATAACATTCATTACTTTCCCCCTCGACTCCTCACTTGCATAGCCTTGACCGGTAATGACTCTCGATACCGTAGACTTCGATACACCTGCCATTTCTGCAATTTCCTTAATGGTATATGCCATCCACGATTGACCCCTAACTTACGTAAATTTGTACATGTCAATCATACCAGACGGCTTATTAAGGAATTGTTAAAGTTAGCCGCACCGGCTGATAGAATCCGGCATAACGAAAGCTGACCCTCCAGCAGCGCAGCAATCGTCCAACTCTGAGTACACCATAACCCCCTGTTTGACCGACTTTTGTTTTCTTGTTTTCTGCCGGAACGCAAAAAAGCCGCCGATGATTCGCTCATCTGCAGCTGGTTTTAAATATAGTAAGCTGGACTTCCCGGTTAACCTGATTAGTTACCCCTTGTCCGTCTCATCTCCATGATCTTCCCATTTTCTTGAGTAAGCCTTATTGGTCACCCATATGGTCAACCAGGTCAATACGATCAAAATAATTACAGCAGCAACCCAAACGCCTACCGGCACACCCATCAATATGTTCTCCCTTTCCTGGAATCCGAGGATTCAAGATTACTATCATCATAGCAAAAATTATCAGCCGTTACGCAAGCTTTTGTCACAAAATGACGAACAAATGCGCTTCCCGCAAGCTCCCGGAGCGATCAGCTTTTCTCTGGCTCTCCGTCATTAATGTTCAAAACGCAAGGTAAAGATCAGCGCCCATTCGAGACTGCTTAACGATTCTGGCGTGAAATCCGCATCACGAATCTCAATCCATAAAACTCACGATTACAAGGAAAAGCCCCCTTCCAATGTTCCCATTGGAGGAGGCTCGGCTCCGGTTATCCCTGGGGGCCGTCCGCCAGCAATTTCTCGATTTCTTCGAGTCGTTCTATCATGGTTCTGAGCTCAATGGCCAGAAAATCTTCATTTGCCGACTCAAATGCTTGCTTAAGCCGCTTCAGGCTGTCGGTGCCGGCAGGCAGCAGCTCATAGGCCCGCTCTGCATGCTGATAATAGGAATGAACGGGAACCGTTTGCTTGCTTGACACTTTTTCCACTCCTTAAAGACTTTCAACTATAAGAGTAAGATACTCACTTGGAAGCATACGAACAAATCTCTTCTTACTTTATCATTAAGGCGGATCTCATGTCCATCCCGGCTTGCCTGCCTAGCTGCCCCGGTAGGTGCTGTAGCCGCCGGGAGCAACCAGCAGCGGAACGTGGATATGGGCGCTGGCGTCGGTTACGCGGAAACGCACGGGTACCAGGTCAAGAAATGCTTCGGAGGGTGAGTAATCTTGCGCAGTCCGTGAGAAGTAGTCGCCGACGGAGAAGACGAGCTCATATATCCCCCTCTTCAGCTCCTCATTCTCAAGAAGCGGCGAGTCTATCCGGCCGTCGGCATTCGTACGTACCTCCTTCAAGAGATGCGGCTGTCCATCTGGGCTTGCAGCAAGCATGTACAGCGTGACGTACATGCCATGCGCGGGCTTGCCCCGTGACGTATCGAGCACATGAGTGGTGAGCCTGCCGGTCATTTCGGTTGCCCCGCTGCCGCCGGGCTAGTGCCCGTCCCGGCTTCGATGCTTTCCCGGTCTTGCGAAGACTCCATACCTTCTACTGCACCAAGATCTTCCCTTGTCATCGAGAATCCTTGAAACCCGAATGGAGGTCTCGGCTCCGTGAAGACTCCGGCCCCTGTCACGGCATCCGGTTCAACGACCGTCTCCCATGTTCTGTTGTTCGATTCGAACCGGATTTCAGCAAGCTGCGGGAAGCGGGTCAGAATCCGCCGCCCGATCTGGACAATCAAATACTGGATGGACGGCGTCTTGTATTCATGAAACACATGATGCGCAATATCGCGCACCTGCTCTGCCGCCACATAGCTGCCCGATTCCCCCTTGAGGGCATCATCCGCCTCCGCATAACGCCATTTTATATTGAGGAAAATGAACAGCGGCCGATCATAGCTGTCCGGCAGCGTCGTGTACTCATCGCGTATAAACCCATAGAATGAGCTTCCGCTCACTTTGATAAGCTGCAAATCCGATAGACCGCTCCATAGTGAAACGACCTGCGCGCCTTCGTGCGCAACCCGCTCGAGTACCATTACAGCACCAGCATGCTCGTTATGGGAACGCCTGTATACGAGACCGCTGTTCTCGAAACCGCTCTCACCCGCAACGTTCAGAGATTCGAAGGGAATCCGGTCGGCACCGATCTCTATCGCCGAAATGTGCGGATATTTCTCTATGAAGCGGGCGCTCACAAAAGCGATCAATCCTTCGGTCGTGCTTCCTTCGTAATCCGCGCAATGGCGCAGAATGAAGTTCTTCATCGAATCGGTCGCTACAACGTTCGAATTATCACCTTCCGTAAAGGAAGTCAAAAGGGAGTCGCTGCTCACTGCGAATGTAATGTTATGGGCAAAGATGACATTGGGATCACCCGCGAATGAAGATTCCGGCACCGCTGAGACAGACAATGGCTTTGCGTAGGTGCGGTAGGCGAAGACGTCTCCTTTTCCGTAATACAGCATGCGTCCGCTCGATATTTTCAACATGGATGCCATCCCCTTTCAATTAATTTACGACATTAATCATCTACCAGGTCCATTATTCGAAACCGGGTTATCAGGCCGATTTGCGCGACCGCCTTCTCCCGCTCTTCCGGCACCGTGTTACCGATTCTGGCTTCCAGTGCGGATAGTATATCCTCCTTGGTTTTGCCGCGAACCGCATAAATAAAAGGAAAACCGAATTTTTGCACATAGGCGCGGTTCAGATTGGAGAACAGCTCATATTCCTCCTCCGTCAACCGGTCCAGTCCCGCCCCCTGCTGCTCCAGTGCCGAGTATTCGCTTATTTGCAGACGGGTTGCAAGGTCCGGGTGCGCGCGTATAAGCGCGAGTACCTGCTCGGGCGGAGCATTGCCGACTATCTTCATCATCGTAACATGGATCTCATGGGTAGAATGAAAGGGTCTATTCTTCCAGGCCTCATCAGCAACCCACGGAGAATGTTCAAAAACACCTCCGAGCATTCGCACAAACAATTCGCGGCTTAGCGTATTCAACTGCCATAGTGAGATTTTCATGACCAGTAACCTTCATGAACGGCTACGGTCTCCGCTTCGATCTCCGGGAAGGGGCCGATCACCTCGATTGGCTTCCTGCCGCAGGCGAATACCTCCCGGCAGGGCAAATTGAGCGTCAAATTTTGTTCATCGTCGCCGGTTAATTGCGCTAAACGCTCCTCCGAGATTCCGTAAACCACTGTTCCCACATTGCCCCAGTAAATCGATCCCGAGCACATTGCGCATGGCTCGGCCGTCGTGTACAAGGTGCATGACCACAGCTCGTGCTTCGGGTACAGCTTGGATGCCCTTACCATCAGCGACGTTTCCGCATGACCGGTGCATATCGATTCCGTCACCTCGATATTGCCCTGCTCCAGCAGAATTTCTCCTGACATATCAACTAGAATGGCGCCGAACGGCGTGTTGCCGGATGCTCTTGCCCGCCTCGATACCTCAATACATTTCCGCAGAAAATGAATGTGTCGGTCCTTATCGTTGTTCATTGGCTCCCCCTCCCCCATTCAATGGCCCGCTGAACGGCGCGGACAATGCCGCCATAACCGGTGCAGCGGCAAAGATTGCCGGACAGCGCCTCTTCCACTTCCTCCTGCGTTGGGTCCGGATTCTCGTCAAGCAGCGCTTTAACCGATATGATCATCCCGGGTGTGCAGTATCCGCACTGATACCCGCCCTCCTCCAAAAAAGCCTGCTGGACCGGATGCAGCCCGTCTTGCGACAGCCCCTCAATCGTCGTAATTTGTTTGCCTGTGCATTGATAAGCCATCGTTAAACACGCATTCACCGGCACGCCGTCCATCAATACCATGCAGGCGCCGCAGCGGCCGATCTCGCATGACCGCTTCGTTCCGGTCAGCTGCAAATCGTCCCTTAATACCGACAGCAGCCGCTTGGCTGGCGAAACGCCAATCGTAACGGGCTCGCCGTTAATATGACAGGAAAGCAGCGGCTGCCCCAACGGTTCCGTTATTGAGTTGTTTTTCATCTGCCGCTCACCGCCTTTTTTGCGAAGGATGGCCTTTCCTGGAGCTCCGCAGGATCGATAGGGAGCTTGCAAACCCATTTCCCAACCGCATCGTGAACGGCCGAAATGATCGCAGGCGCGAGACCCACCGATCCTATTTCGCCAATGCCGCGGGGACCGTACTCATCTCCTTCGGGCAGCTCCTCGATCGGCAGTACCTCTAATCTTCCGCGGACGTCCGACAGTGTGGGGATCAGATAGGTGTCCAGATTTTTGGTCAAATACTGTCCGCCCGCCATAAGCGCTTCCTCCGTAAGTGTATAACCCAGTGCCATGCTGCTTCCGCCTTCGATTTGCCCGAGATATCCCTGCGGGTTCATGACCGGTCCGGCGGCGACGGTATGGAATTGGTCCAACACCCGAACTCTGCCGGTCAGCGTGTTTACTTCGACTTTGACGGCAGCAGCCGCGAATGTATATATGAAATGGGCGCCGATACGATTGACCGGGGAGGTCGGAAAATGGAACTCGGTCTCCGATGTGATCGGTTGATCCGAGGCTATCGCAAGCTGATGATAGGAGGCGAGAAGCTTCGTCGGATTGTTCCCCTCCCTGATCCCTCCAGGGCCAACTTGGAGCTGCGACGCGGGAATTCCGAGCATCACCTCCGCGCAATCGAGCAGCCTCTTCGTGAATATCGGCCTCAGATTCTGCAGCGACTTCCACATCATGCTGGTGGCGCGCGAAGCGGTGCTCGAGCCGCTGTTCGGAACCGCATCGGTATCGCCGATGACAAGACGCAAATCTTCGGCTGCAAAGCCGAACTGCTCGATCAGCATAAGCTCAAGTGTGGCGAGCAGACCCTGCCCGAACTCCTCGTAGCTGAATGCCGCTTCGATTTTACCATCCGGCGCTAAAGTCAGCCTGCCTCCAGCCGGGTCGGGAATGCCGACACCAAGCCCGGAACCGTGCATTATGAAAGCCGCACCGACACCGGTTTGGATCCAAGGCTCCCTACTGCAATTCGAATCCTTCGCCTTTTCCTTCCATATCGTGGCATCCGCTAAAGCGTTCCATACCTGGCTCGCTCCGTCAGTTCGAGCGATTGGCTGACCGAAGGGGCCCGGCTCGCCTGAATTTTTTAAATTCAACCGTCGGAACTGCCACGAATCCATTCCGATTGTTTCGGCCAGCCGGTCCATTTGACCTTCGAGAGCAAACAGCGCCTGATTGCCGCCGAAGCCGCGAAACTCTCCGGACATTCCGTTGTTCGTATAGACGGATATGCTTGATACATCGGTATTCCCGTACCGGTAAGGGCCGAGTACATGCTCGGTTGCGAAGTTGAGCACTTCTGCTCCCAATGTCGCGTAAGGACCGGTATCGGCTGTAATACGGACCTGATGCGCGAGAATCCGGCCTTCAGCATCGATGCCTGTTTTCATGCGGATGGTCATCGGGTGGCGTTTGAGGCCCGACCGCATCGATTCCCACCGGGAATTATGGATTTTGACTGGCAGCTTCGTATAAAGGGCAAGCAGCGCGCCGTAGGGCTGAACGTTGAGTTCGTCTTTACCGCCGAAGGAGCCGCCGATCGGGCTTGAGATTACCCGTATCTCGCTCTCCGGCAGTGCCGTTATCCTCGATAGCTGCAGCCGGTCCAGAAAACCGTGCTGAGTCGGGGCGTAGACCGTAAGCCGTCCGTCTTCGCCGGGAACGAACAGACCTCCTTCTGTTTCCATATAGGTATGCATCTGCCTCGGTAACACATACGTTTCTTCGACGATATGGCGGCTGGCCGAGAAGCCTGCTTCGATATCTCCGTCTCTGTAACCCGTTCGATGCAGGACATTGCCGTGCGGATGCAGCATAGGCATCCCGTCATCAGTCGCCCTCGCGGGATCGTCTATAACGGGCAGCACTTCGTAATCGACTTCGATAAGCGATAACGCGTATTCCGCCAGCTCAGCGGATTCTGCAGCTACCGCGGCAACCGCGTCGCCGACATATCTGACGCGATCAGTGCAGAATACCGGTTGATCCTGTATTGCAATGCCGAATGCGTTCAGTCCCGGAACATCCTCATGAGTCAGCACGGCATGAACGCCCTTTAAGCGCTTCGCGTTCCCGGTGTGTATGGCAAGCAGCCTTGCATGCGGGTGCGGACTCCGCAGCACGCTTCCGAACAGCATTCCCGCAGCGGTCATGTCGGTTAAATACGAGAGCTTGCCTGTCACCTTGCCTGGGCCGTCAGGTCTGACCCGCCACCTCTCGCCGCTTGAGCTTCGGTTCAACAACATGTTCCTCACCTCTTTTATTCGCAGGATGTTAATGTGCTAAAGCATCGCTGTTTTATTCAAAATAATTGAAATAACCACTTGCGGCATCCCCACTCTAGATAATGCCGCTGTTCAGACTCTATACAAGGTCGCTGTTCAGACTCCAGACAAAGCCGCTCTTCTGATTCCAGACAAAGCCGCAGTTCGACTCTAGACAATGCCGCACTTCAGACTCTAGAGAAGGCCGTGTGTAAGCAGGGATTTCCTGCTAAAGCAAGACCGTGAGCATTTTCAATCCACTATAAGAAGGATTTTCACGGTTAAGAGCCTCGTTCTGCTTCCAGCGGATATCCCGAGGGCCTTTTAGAAAGGAAAAACCTTCTTACAAATGTCCTCATGGCTTCTATTCCGCGCAATAAGCAGGATTTTCCGAATTAAGGGCCTCATTCTTGTTTCAGTGGATATCCCGAGGCCTTATCAGCTCTCATATGCCTTGGGACACACTCATAAATTCCTCATAACATTTGCTTCCACAAGCCGGCTGCAATTACATTGGCCGCGGTTTGTTTGCGATACTCCGCGGAAGCGAACATATCCCCTTTCGGGTCGTATTCCCGCAGGATTTGTTCATGCAGAGCCTGCAGCAATTCGGGCTCGATCATCCTGCCGTTAAGCAGCGATTCGCAGGCATATAACCGGCAGGGCGTCGTTTGTCCGCCTCCGGCTGCTAAACGGACATCGCCGAGATTTCCGCTGTCATCCACATAGCCCCATAACGCGGTAGTGACGAGCGAAGGTGTGAAGGCTTCTCTTCGGCCCACCTTATCGTAAGCGGAGAACCGCTTTATTTTCCCGTCGACGGCGCTTTCCTTTTCCATCGAGTCCATCGAGTCCATCGAGTCCAACGAATCGGTGTATTCCGAAGAACAAGGAAGCTTAATCTGCATTAGCAGTCTCCCCTGCCGGTTCGATTCACTGCTTTCAAGCCAGTCAAGGAGCGGTTGCGTATGCAGCCCGCGCCCATCGTGCCATAGCAGCTCCGCTTCATAAACAAGCAATGCCGGCAGCGAGTCGCCGACCAACGAGGCGATATTACCACCGAGCGTGGCGAGGTTTCGTACAGAGGGTGCGGCGATAACCCGGACCGCTTCAGTGAGCATCGGAAAATATTTGTCAATCAGCGGGTCGCGGCGAATTGCGGATAAAGTAGTGAACGCGCCGATCGTAAGTTCTTTGGAACTGACAGCGACCCCCGTAATTCCGGGAATCGAACCGAGGTCGATCAGATGCTTTGGAATTGCGGTAAGACCTGATTCCCATTGCGTCCGAAGCAGCGTTCCGCCGGATATATATACACTCTCTTCACCGTAGCTTTGCTTGAGCCGCCACGCCTCGGCTGCATCGCCGGGACGCCAGACGAACGGAGAGCGGGTCATTTCCTCATCAACGGTTGCCATTGTGCTCCCCTCCTGATCATATGCAGACCGGACCGTCTCCAGCCTGCTTCACAAAATCACTTCGGATTTCCAGCCAACGATTTCGACTTAATATCTCTGCTCCCGAATATAGGGAACGCCGAGCGACTCCGGCGCCCCGGAAGGTTTGTTGCGGTTTCTCCAGCCGAGTGCCATCAGGACGAGGATGGTGACAATGTAAGGAATCATTTTCAGAAAATAGGAGGGCACTTCGCTGCCGAGCAGCTGAATGCGGAAGCCGAGCGTGTCGAGCATGCCGAAGAAATACGCGCAGAGCAGTGCGCGAACCGGATTCCACCTCGCAAAAATAATAAGCGCGACGGCGATCCATCCTCTGCCTGCGGTCATGCCTTCAATCCATGACGGAGTATAAACAAGCAGCAAATCAGCGCCGGCCAGCCCGATCAGCATCGATCCGGCAGTAATATATACATATCGAAGCGCGTTGACGCGAATGCCCATCACATCCGCGGTTGGGGGATTGTCGCCGATAGCCCTAAGGTGAAGTCCCCAGGAGGTGCGGTGGATGAACAAATGCATGACGATAACGAGCACGAAGCTGGCCCAGGTCAGCACATCCAGCCGGCCGAAAATATCACCGATAACCGGCACCCCCTCAATCCAGGTCAAATGCAGCTTCGGAACGGCAAGCGGGACCGGATTGCCGCTTACGGATTTGCCCAGATAAGCGCTGAAGCCGGAACTGAACAGCGTCATGGCGAGACCTGTGACGATTTGATTCGTCCGCAGCGATACCGTAAGCGAAGCGTGGATCAAGCCGAGCAATGCGCTAACCGCAAATACGGCAAGCAGTGTGAGCGTCAAGCTTCCCGTATGCAAATATGTCAGGCACGCCGTAACGGCTCCCATAAGCATCAAGCCTTCCGCGCCAAGCTGAATAATGCCGCAGCGTTCAATCAATATGCCGCCTAGCGTTGCGAACAGAAGCGGCGTTCCGGAAGCGATTGCCGCGTTTAACACTTGAATCCATACTTCCATGAGAAATCCGCTCCTTTCATACGGCTCGCCTCACCCGCAGCTTGCCGATTACGCCGCCGGCGATGAGAAAAAACAAGATTGCACCCTGAAGCATATCGGAAATCGAAGAGGGCAGGCCGATCGTTTGGACGCTGTAGCCCCCGACGATCAAGCCTCCGAACAACACAGATGCCACAATTAATCCGACCGGATTTAATTTGGCAAGCCACGCGACGATAATGGCAGTATAACCATATCCTGGCGAAATGCCATACATAAGCCGGTGCGAGACGCCGGCTACTTCACTCATACCCGCGAGTCCGGCAAGCCCGCCGCTTATGATCATAACGACCAGAATGTGCCTGCCGATGCGAATGCCGGCATTCTTCGCAGCCTCGGCATTCGCGCCGATGAGCCGAAGCTCATATCCCCATCTGGTGTAGCGGACAGTAAACGCGTATAACAAAACCGCAATAATCCCGAATAAAAGCCCGGCATGAAGCCTCGTGTCCCCCAGCACAGGCAGCGATTGCGCATCCGTGAACATTGGAGTACCCGGAAAATTGAACCCCTTCGGATCCTTCCACGGACCGAATACAACATAATCCATTGCGAGCAGTGCTACATAATTAAGCATCAGGGAAGTTATCAGCTCATTGACCTGAAAATAGGTCCTCGGAATTGCGGTCAGCAGTCCCCATAACCCGCCTGCGGCGACACTGAAAACAATCATCAACGGAATAGCGAAATATCCGGGCAAGTCGGGAAAATAAATCGTGACCGCCGTAGCCGCAATCGCCCCGGCGGCGAACTGTCCTTCCGCACCGATATTCCATATCGAAATACGGTAGGCGATCGCAACGCCGATTCCGCACAGCAGCAGAGGAATCGACTTGACCAGCGTCTCGGTGATGCCGAATTCCGATCCGAATGCTCCCTGAAGCATTTTGGCATAGACGGTTACGGGATTCATGCCGTTCGCGGCAATAAAAACTCCGCATACAACCAATGCAAGAAGAATGGAAACAATCGTGACCCACCATGGATTTCCCGGCCGGGACGAATCGATTTCCAGCCGAAGCGAGAATCGTCCCGGCTTTGGAGCTTTATTATCCAATGTCAATGCTCCGGGTACAGGTTGTTCGTTCATATGGCTTCCTCCCTCTTACCGGGAAGGCCGGCCATAAACTGTCCAATTTGCTCGCGGTCGGCTTCAGCACGCGTCATTTCCCCGACTATCGAACCGTTGTAAAGGACAAGTATCCGGTCCGAAAGCTGCATAACTTCATCCAAATCCTCGGAAATCAGCAGTACGCTTCTTCCTGAATCGCGCAGCTCCATAAGCAGCCGGTGAACGCCTTCGGAAGCGCCGACATCAAGTCCCTGGGTTGGGTGAACCGCCACCATAAGCCGGGGCTCCTGATGAATTTCCCTGGCGAACAGCAGTTTCTGCTGGTTCCCTCCGGATAGTTGACTAACGGGCGTATCAAGGCTGGAGGTCTTGACGTCGAACTGTTCCACCAGCTTTTGCGCCCATTCCCGGTTACGGCCGGAACGTAAAATCCCTAGCCTGGACCGCTCGCTTGTGCGGTACGATTTGAACAGCAGGTTATCGGTCACACCCAAACTGCCCGCAAGACCGCTTCTCATCCGATTCTCGGGTACATGAGCAATTCCGGATTCGATGGCTTCCCGCACCGAGGTCTGCTTCATCTCCTTGCCGCCAAAGCGGATGGTGCCTCCATCACGCGAACGGAGCCCCGTCAATACCTCGGCCAATTCCTTCTGCCCGTTGCCGGCCACGCCCGCGACACCGACAATTTCGCCTTCCCGCACGTGAAAATGCAGCTGATTGAGCACTTTGCGTCCATGGTCCGCATTCACGTCCAGCCTGTCGACCGAAAGCAGAATTTCTCCCTGCGGCCTGCTCATATAAGCGCGTCCGCCGCCAAGTTCCTTGCCGACCATCAGCCTGGCAAGCTCCCGCTCTGTTGTCTCAGCTGTCGGCATCGTTACGATCATCTTGCCTTTGCGCATGACGGAAATACGGTCGGAGGCGGCCATAACCTCCTTCAGTTTATGCGTTGTTAAAATGACGGTCTTGCCCTCGCCCTTCATACGCGCGAGCGTTTCGAACAATTGATCCGACTCCCCGGGCGTCAGCACAGAGGTAGGCTCATCCAATATGATCAGATCAGCGCCCCGATACAGCGTTTTGACGATTTCGACGCGCTGCTGCTCACCGACGGACAGCTGCCATACCGGACGGTCCACAGGTATCGAAAGCCCGAAGCGCGCCGCAATCGCTTCAATTTCCTCCTGCTTCGATTGCATCCATTTCGGGCCGCGCCAGAACGAGGATTTCTCGCCGAGCACGATATTTTCCGCGGCGGTCAGCGTCTGCACGAGCCGGAAATTTTGAAATACCATTCCGATTCCAAGCTTCATCGCATCCTTGGGCGAACGAATCTTCGACTTCACGCCCTGTATATGGATTTCGCCGCTTGTCGGTCGGTAAACACCGGAGAGCATGCACATTATGGTGCTTTTGCCAGCTCCGTTCTCACCGAGCAGCGCATGTATTTCCCCTGCCTTCGCCTTGAAATCCACTTGATCGCTCGCAAGAACGCTGCCGAACCGCTTTACTATGCCGCGCATATCGACGGTATGGAAGTCATTCATATGCGTTACCTCCTTCTTTGAACGGCAGACAGGCGCTGCGCGGGATAAACGGGCAAATCCCTCTTTCAAGGGATTTGCCCGATTGAAGTATTGTCGCTCTTGCCTTTATTTTGGAATCGTACCGTCTATCCCTTTTACAAACCAATTCATTTGGAGAATATCTGCCAGGCTCATCGTTTCGCCTTTTTTGAGCTTCTCTGTCCCGCCGGCGTCGACGATCGGTCCCGCGAAGACGATCAATTCGCCTTTGAGGATTTGTTCCTTCTTCTCGGCGACAAGCTTCTTCACATCTTCCGGAACTTTAGGTCCAAGTGGTGCGATATCCACCATGCCGTCCTCCATGGACCCCATATATTGCTCGCTCTTCCATGTGCCGTCCTGTACGGATTTGACCACCTTCTCGTAGTAGGGGCCCCAATTCCAGACCGGATTGGTTAAATAAGCGTCGGGAGCGTACCGGGTCATATCCGAGTCGTTTCCTCCTGCCATAGCGCCCCGTTCGGCCGCGGCTTGAAGCGTCGCCGGGGAATCCTGATAGGCCATCAGAACGTCGGCCCCTTTATCGAGCAGGCTAACAGCCGCCTGACGTTCGGTCGAAGGATCGAACCATGTATTCGACCATACGACGCTTACCTTCACATCCGGATTGACGCTTTGCGCGCCAAGCGTAAACGCGTTTATGTTATAAATGACCTCTGGAATGGGGAAGGCTCCGACATAGCCGATCAGGTTTTTCTTCGTCATTTTTCCCGCCGCAATGCCGCTTAGATAGCTCCCTTCGTAATTTTCGCCGAAATAAGTACCCATGTTGGCGTTGGTCTTGTAGCCAGCGGTATGTTCGAAGATGACCTTCGGAAATTTCTTGGCGACGTTAAGCGTCGGATCCATATAACCGAAGCTTGTCGTGAATATAAGATCATGGTCCTGAGCAAGCTCGGTGATGATCCGTTCCGCATCTGCGCTCTCCGGTACATTTTCGACCGTATCCGCTTTGATGCCGGTCTTCTCTTCCATATACTTGCGCCCCTTGTCATGCTCGAACGTCCATCCGCCGTCGCCTGGAGGACCGATGTAAACGAAAGCGACGCGTAGTGCTTTCTTGGCTGTTGCTGTCGCATTGTCCGCTTTCGCCGGATCGGATGCCTTGGCGCTTCCTGCTGCCGTGTTCGTGCTTTCCGGCGATTTACCGCTGGAACACCCGGTGAGTGCGAGTAATGCTGCGAGGAAAATGATAACTGCCGCTCTCTTGTTTCGATGACTCATACGTATGGTTCCTCCTTAGGCTTTTCTATATATTTCATCCTGATGTTGATCAGGATGCCGAGCAGCATTTGGTATGGTTTATTTGTCAATTGTCCGGAATGTATTCACCTTGCTTTGGCCTGCAGCTCCGACCAAATCATTTTCGCTTTATCCATTTCTTCCTGCGTATCTACATCGACAAATGCCCATTCGGCCGCATATCTCACCACGACTCCGCGATAATCCGGCGATTTGAACAGATGTCTTGCACCCGCGTCCCCCTCCAGCTGGCAAAGCCGGGAAAACATAGACCTGCTTACGATTACTGGCGGGATGGCCAGAGTGCCTTGACCGCTGGCGGCATAATCGACCGAAGGATCCTCGAGATACACGGAAATCAACCGGTTTAAGAGTGAGGCAGTAACGAAGGGCTGGTCTGCAAGTGCGATTAGAATGGCGTCGGGATCATCCGGCAGCAGCGCTTCGAGCCCGCTGCGGATTGACCGCGACATTCCCATATGAGATTGCATGCCAGGCACGATGCGGAACTTCGGCAGCGTGCCAGCCCTATCATTCCGGTCACAGAGCCACAGCAGCGGATCATCCGTTCGGACAACGACGGCCAGCGGCTTCAAATCACAAGCCCGCATTTCACGAAGCGCCAGGCTCCCAAGGGTGACGCCCGGAGAAAGCTCCATGGACAGCTTCGCTTCTCCCATTCTCTTGCTCGCTCCGGCCGCCAGATACATACCCGCGATTTTGATAAAGATCCGCTCCTTCCTTCCGGCTCGCCTCTAGTCTTGAACGTACCGCGATCAGCTCTGCCGCAATGCTCACCGCTATCTCCTGCGGGCCGTCCGCCCCGATCGCCATACCTACCGGTGCGCGCACGTTCGAGGTTACCGATAATCCCGCGAAGATCTGCCGAATCCTACTTTGCGATCCCAGGACGCCGATATATTGGAGCCGCGCCGGCAATAGCCCTTCGAGCATCTCTCGGTCCCGCTGCAGCTGGTGGCTGCTGATAAGCGCATAATCGTCCGCTGCCGGCCGAAGCCTATCAATTATTGCTTGAGGCAGCCCGTTAATGATCTCCGCACCCGGAAATCGTCCGGAGCTGCACAGCGAGGCCCGCCAATCCGCAACGACTATTCGAAACCCGATCCTGCCGACCAATTCACATACAGGAATGGAGTCGTCGCCGGCACCGAATATAAGAAGCCGCGGTCGCGGCGAGAATACAGAGTGGAACGTTTCAAGGCGGAACTCGCTATCCCTGATATCCGGGCGCAGCTCCCAATCCGCGGTCTGGCGCTGCATGACGGCGATCGGTTTATCGGATGAAATCCGGTAGCCGATCCTCCTCCCGCCTAGTATTCTGGTCAGCCCGACTGTCTCGCCTGCCGTCGTTCGTTCATACACAGCCCGCATAATCTGCTGAAGCTCACCGGATACCGGCTCGAGCAGAACACGAATCGCGCCACCGCAGCCGACCGATTCTCCCCAAACGGCATCCTCATCGGCGTTTAAGTTATACTCGATTATTTCGTGGTTTCCTGATTCCAGAACCTCACCTGTTCGTTCCAGTAAATCCGCTTCCAGACATCCCGGGCTGATACTGCCGATTTTGCCCCCATCCTGCAGCAAGAGCATTGCCGCTCCGGCTTTCCGATACGAGTGGCCATGCACACCGATTATGGTAGCCATTACGGAGGGGCTTTCCAATCGGCCCATAGCCGATAAAATAGTATAATGATCCACAAAACACCTCCTGTACCGGGTGAACGTCCAATTCTTGCACTTCTAATTGCCGCGGTTCCGGAATGATTATGGATTCGTAATGAATTATGATGTTATATTATATAACATCTTATAGAGATGTGTAGTCTTTGTCATGAGTTAAAATGTCTAATTTTACGTACGCAATTTGGTCAATATAGATAAATATTTATTAAAATTCCACTATACCAAACATTCGACGTGATGTTTACGTCATATATTTCTTGTAAAGAAGGTCTTTTTAAAGTCACCTTTTCCGTGTTAGCGGGCTGGATTCCATTGAAGTGTTTGTAAGAGGGAAGCAATGATTCGGCTGGCTGTTATGGCAGCGCTCAAGGGAGAGGCAGAGAGGTTAAATTTTTTTGTTATATTATATAACATTATGAAGTGTTTTGAGAACAAAATACGCTGTAAGTGTCATGTATATTTACACAACAAAAAAAGCAGTCCGAAACAGTAATCCTGTTCCTAAACTGCATCATTCGTATTTATCCAGGTTTAAATTACTAAACAAGCGATTCGCTGAGTTCTACGCCTGCGGGAAGCACTGCGGTAATGTGTTCCTTTACCCCTTCACGCTGATGTAATTCCTCACCTAGTATGGCCACGATCCCCGTATCTGAACTCGACCGGATCAATCGACCCATCCCTTGTCTGAGACGAAGCAGCATATAAGGCAGATCCACCTCTTCGAAGGGCGAAGCCGCAGCACTGCGTTTAGCCATAAAGACAGGATCGTTTGGCGGAAACGGCAGCGACCAGATAATTACGCTAGATAATGACGGACCGGGTACATCCAGTCCTTCCCACAGACTGACGGCACAGAGCACGCTCGTCTCGTCATTCTGAAACAGAGTGATCAAGCGGCTGATTTCCAGGTCGCCTTCAAACAAGAAGCGCATACTGCTGCATTCGGGCTCTTCTGCGATTCCATGCTTAAACCGCTCAAGCTCATCCTTTGTTCGGAATAAAATCAACGCCCTTCCGCCCGTTCGATGCAGAAGCCGGACGGCCGCATTCATTTTCTCGGTGAAGGTTCCTCCCTCGGACCAGTCGGGCGCGACCACTTTCATTTGGAGCTTATACTCATATGGAGAGTCTACGGAGAATGATAAATAATCGTCAATTCCGAGACTGTGCGTGACATATTGGAATGACCCCTCGACGGACAAAGTGGCAGATGAGAAGATAATCGGAATCCTTGCCGCGAAGACATGCTCTTTCAGCACCTCTTTAACCTCTGTCGGCATAATCGATAAGGTTGGTCCGTCACCGCTTTCCGTCAGCCAGCAAATCAAGGTTTTCGAATGTTGAAACAAACTGAGAGCCTTCTGCATCATCTCCAGATGCTCCTCCACGATACGGAGCTGGTAATGATTCAGAGTGTACAGCTCACTTTCGAACACAAGCTCCTCCTCGATCGCCGAGACCACCTCTCGAAACCGGCGCACATCCGCCAGCAAGCTGTCGCTCAGAAGGATCTGTTTTCGCTCCGAGCCGGGGATCTCTCTGCTTTGGCTCTCCAAGGCGGCAAACATAATTTCACTCCGGACAATCGCCTCGTCGATCAACACGGCAAGCGATTCCCGGATTTCTCCCTGGAGCAGTCTGATTATCAGCTGTTCGAATACGGCATGCTTCAGCTTATAGCTCAGTGCCTTCTGGCTGGCCGATTCCAGCAAATGACCTTCATCGAACACAACGGCGCAATGCTCCGGCAGCAGCGGCAGCTGGCCTTCCCGCTTCCTTCCTTCATACGTCCACACATGCTCCATATAATAGTCGTGGGAACAAATGATGATATCGCCGGATTTGCGGTAATGGTCCCGAGACAGCGTTTGTCCGCAGCGGTGCCTCTTGTCGCAGACGAAGCAATCCTGGAAAGCGTCCCAATTTATTTTATTCCATTGTTTATCGTTCAGGTCCGAGTACTGCTTCCGGTCGCCATACGGATGAAAGGTCTGCAATGCGGCGTGTGAATGGACGAAAGCAGGCAAGCTCCTGTTTAACTCCTCGAACAGCATCCCGTCGTCTTCATCCAGTCTTGCTTCATCCAGCTTCGTTAAGCATACATATTGGTCGGGGGATTTACCAAGCCTTGCGTCGATTATCAACCCTAAATGCTCGGCAAGCTTTGCGATATCGCCCTCGGGTTTGACCAGCTGCTCAATGAGCGATTCGTCCGCACAGGCTATAATGACAGGCTTGCGCATGTATCGGGCATAGCAGACGGCATACAGCAGATAGACGAGGGTCTTCCCCGTTCCTACTCCGGCCTCTGCGAATATGGTCCTTTTCTCCGCGAATGCCCGCTCTAATTGAAAAGCCATATAGATTTGCTCATCGCGAACTTCGAACCCGTATTCAGGCAGTATATCGTAAAACACATCTGCGATCCATGCGCCGGCTTGCTCAATGAACGGCTCTGCGGCATTAAAAGTAAACGGATACCGGTCCAATGTTATCGTTCCCCCATAAAACTTGGTCTCGTGCTTATCCAGTACGGCAAAAGCTTATTATCACATGCCGCGAATATAATTACAACTGCCGGAGGCCTTCCTATTCTATCATTGACGCCGCGGATAAAGCATGTATAATAGATTAGCAAACATATGTTTGCGTCTTACACACAATACATACGAGAGTCTCGGGAGGAATCATGAAAGGGAAAACACACCTGGTTATCGGCGCAGCGATCGGAGCTGCAGCCGCCGCATACTATCCGTTTACCTTCAAAAATGCAGCCTTATATATTACGATATCGGCTTTCTCGGCTTTGAGTGCCGACCTTGACGGATCAAGCATGCTGAGCAGCAAGCTTAGCGGCGTTTCCAGGCTGCTTCGCGAGCTTGTCCTCTGGGCGGGGATACTGCTGGCCGCAGGGGTCATTTATTTGTACGCTGCACAGGACAGGTTATATCCCGAATATACGATCATTGCGGTTATCGTCTTTCTGCTCGGATTCGTCGCCAAGTCAGGCATAATCCGCAATGCGCTGGTGAGCGCAATCGGCTGCGGTCTTATTTATGCGGGATGGATATATAAGATGAATTGGTTGATGGGCTTCGGCCTTTTCGTCGCATGGGTTCCCTGGCTCAATCACCGGGGAATGACACATACCTTATGGGCGGCGGCGCTATGGAGCGCCATCGGTTGGGGACTCGAAGAGCAGCTTCATATTAAAGGAATAGCGACCGTCTCGGCAGCCGGTTACCTTTCTCACCTGATTGCGGACACCTTAACGCCAAGCGGGGTTAAGTGGTTGTATCCGCTCACGAAGAAATCCTTCAAGCTTCCTCTTTGAATCACACTAATTAGTCCTTGTTGCGCAAAACACCGGCAAGAGCCATCGCATATCTTTCTGCGAAACCAACGGTTCGCTGACACGGTGTCCGGACATCGTTAGATTATCTGTTGTTGAGCAAAAAGAATGTTTCTCGCTATTTTCACCCTGTTAACGTCTGCTTGCAATTGCATAATGGCCGGAAAATAAATACACCTCTCCATACCGCGAAAGCGAACGGCAGTCGTTCGTTCCGTCGATACGGAGAGGTGTGAGAGCGGTTTAACGCTCAAGCATTATTGGAAATATGTTTTCGTTTGCTGCGGCTGCTGTGCGGCGGAATTAACAATAGAAATCGGACCTTGCGTCTGCTGAGCGACGGAATTGATCGCCGAAACCGAACCCTGCGCCTGCTGCTCGGCTTTTTGCAGACTCTGCCGGATACTTTGGATTTGCCGTCTTTGGGCGTCCATTTGCGTTTGAAGCTGATTCTCCGCGATCTGCAGCTCGCGACCGATGTTTTGAAGCTCAATGACGAGCTGCTGCACCTGCTGGGAGCGAGGATCAAGGCCTACGTTGCGTAGAGCCTGCTGAGCTTGGATCCGTTCTTGCTCCTGCTGTCGCTGAACCTGCTCTTGAAATTGCTGATAGCTCATCTGTTGACTATTGATTGGCTGCTGTATCTGATTGTCCACTGCAATACCTCCTGTTAATCATATCTAATATAAGGATGACCAAACAGTTGGATATTTATGTATGGACGTTTACATTAAAACAGTCATTTTTCTGCGCGTTCGAGAAATCGCCGAATAGTCTCGTCTGTGATCTTTTTTTTGCCGTATCTAACGCTATTATACTGGTGGATAAGTGTTTCCGCCGAAGGGGAGTCGCTCGCCTGCGTGCCCGCGTCCGCCCCGGTTTCGATTGGGGTCAAATGAGGCTTGAACGCATAACCGGCCTTTACCCGCCTGGCAAGCCACTGCCTGTAAAGGTAACGAATTCGCGATTCGTTATCCTGCAAATCCTTCCAACGGCTTCGCGGTTCCTTTGTTCTGCTCAGCCGTAGTCCGCCGAGTAAGCCCGGCTTCCTAATGCTCTCCACTACATCAACATACCCCTGATTCTGCTCGCCCTTTTCCCTTCCAAATAATTGAGCGAGCTTCTCACGGAGCTGTCGGAGCCATTCCGGAAGATGGCGCAGCTGCCGCAGGACCAGCCATAATACAGCCCCGAGTACCGCAATCGCTATGCCGTACAGCAGAATATCAAGCCAAAGCGGCATGGATTTGCCCTCACCACTTGGCAACCCCGGCGGCTGGGCTGGAGGTTCGGTTTGGGGAGGCGGCACCGCCGCTTTCTCTCCTCCGCTGGACAACCACTTGTTCAATATGCTGGAGAAAGTATGCCATAACGCTCCTAATGCAGCCTGCAGCTGGTAACTAAATACGATTAGCAGGGTTATAACAGCTACAGTGGATACAAGATACAGATTGTGTTTCCTCACCGTCGGCTCGATCATCGGCTTATCGTCATTTGATAACGATTCGTTATTAACATTGTCTCGATTGGCGGCGAATAGCGTCAGAAACAGTGCGACAAGGCCGAGACCAATCATCAGCGGCTTAAACGGTTTGAACGGTTCAGCCAGACTGCACACAACCGATACGCCGAAATAAACAAGCAGGCCGGCCGTATAATGGCGGGGAAGCAGCCTATTATGCCAAGGAGTTACTGCCATCTTGCCTCCGCGATACAATGTAAGCGATGCGGCAATCAGACTGAGTGCACCTTCCTTCGTTGCACCAAACAGCAGCAAACTGTAACAAAAGGCGATTACAGCACTAATGAGAAGGATCATGAATGAATGGCGGAATGAAAACAAGCGGTTGATCATAAATCCTGCCGGGTATCCGATCGGCAGCAGAGCAATCCACAGCCATTCCGTACCGGGAGGCAGCATGAAGGCTTGAAAGACCCACGCAATCGGCACAAACAATATAAGCTCAATGAATCCTCGCCGTAGTGCCAGCAAACTATCCCGCAGCTGCTGTTTCAAGCCGCATCACCTGCCCTTGCCGATAACGGCATCCATTCCACTCCGTGTCCATCGCTGCGGAGTCTGTCGACCGCAAGCTCCATTTTCTCATTCATAAACGCCGATACGATGACGATGTCACAGCTGTCATCAAGCTGATCGGCAAGCTGAGCCAGCAGCAGGTCAAACGGAGTCGCGCTCGATATAACCAGCTTGGCCATGCGCTCAAAAAGATACAGCATATGATCGCTGCCGCTGCTCATCGTGGTGATGACCGGTACGCCGGGCGTATCAAGGTCATGGCCGTTTGACGCAAAACCGGTTTCAAGCCCCTGTTCTGCCGCAAACTGCACGAACCCTGCCGCCAGACGGATACCCTGCTCGATGAGTTCCGTATTGTTCACCACCTGCCACATCCCGGCATGATCCTCAACGTTCAGCAGTACGATAATTCGGAAATCCGCCGTAAAATCGCGTCTATGGACCTGCAGCTTACCGGCCCGCGCCGTCGCGTTCCAGTTAATGGACTTAAGCGAATCTCCCGCCTGATAATTGCGGACGCCTGTCACATAGAACGGATCTTCCACGATCCACCTGCGGACCGTGATATCGCCCTGCCAGCTGCGGGAAGGCAGCTGAAGCTGCGAACGGTCTGCCGGCTGCGGGTAGACGATAAGCTCTTCCTGCAGCGGCACCGTCTCCCACGACCTGAACAAGCCGAACAAATCGCCATACGTAAGCGATGCGCCCGTCAACCGGTAGCAGCCTCTTTGGACGCATTGAACGGCGTGTCTGCGCGTGAGCTGCTTGAAACCGAGTAAACTGAACAAGCTTTTATGATTCTGATAGAACTGGCCGTTGCTGACGTCAAAGTTAAATACATTCTCGAATTTCAGTCCCGTATGAAGCATCGATTCCACACGGAGCCATGGCACTGGAAGAGCTTTACGGTTAGTCAGCCGCTCGATCATTTCGATCCTGTCGCCCTCGAAGCAGCGTGAAACGCTGAAGGTTCGAGCATAAGCCAGACGCTTCAAGCCGAAGCGGCGAAAGACCCAGCCCTGAATGATTATAACGGCCGCGGCGCTTAATATAAACCAATGAATCCCCATCCCTTGTTTCACACCTCCGCTTGAGACTGAATTAAGACCTGGTCATAAGCGGCGCGTCGGACGGAACCGCTACTGTCCGCATGATGGAATCCAAGACGCCTTCCGCCGCATCCGGCCGCAGCCGCTGCGCGCTCCGCAGCGCTATGCGGTGGGCAAGCACGGGCACGGCCATCGCTTTGACGTCGTCTGGGAGCACGTAGTCGCGGCCTTGCAAAGCCGCGTATACCTGGCAGGCACGCAGAAGCGCCTGACTGCCGCGCGGGCTTACGCCGAGCGCCGCATCCGGATGGGAACGCGTGGCTTCCACAATCGCCAGCATGTATTGAAGCATGTCCTCGCTAACAAGAACAGCCGGATAAGCGAGCTGAGCCTCCTCAATCTCTGCTGCGCTTGCGACCGGCTTCAGCTCGTCGAGCGGGTTGTCCGACATAAAGCGCTTCATGATATCGAGCCCTTCCGCCGCCGTCGGATAACCCATCTTCACCTTAAACAGGAAGCGGTCGAGCTGCGCTTCGGGCAGCGGAAAGGTGCCATGCTGTTCGATCGGATTTTGCGTAGCGACAACGAGAAAAGGCCGCCCAAGACGATGGGTCGTTCCATCAATGCTCACCTGCCTCTCCTCCATACATTCGAGGAGACTGGATTGCGTTCTCGGCGTTGCTCGGTTAATTTCATCGGCCAGTACGATGTTCGTGAACAGCGGTCCCGGCCGGAATTCGAACTCCGACAGCTTCTGGTTATAGAAATGAATGCCGCTCAAATCGGACGGCAGCAGATCCGGCGTAAATTGAATCCGTTTAAACGAGCAGTCGATAGATTTAGCAAGCGCTTTCGCAAGCAGCGTCTTGCCTGTCCCGGGTACGTCTTCAAGCAGAACGTGCCCCGATGCAATGATGGCGATGAGCATTTTATCGATGATATCTTCTTTTCCTACTATTACACTTCCTACGTTTGTACGAATACGGTCGGCCAATCGGTGAATCGACTGTAAGCTCATCCGGCGGTGCTCCTCTCTTCTTTAAGAAATGGTAGAGTCTGTTTCAGTATACCCGGTCGTACAAAGCCAGGCTATGTATTTGCCGTCAGCCATGCTTCGTATGCTGTTATTATGACACAAAAAAACCGCAGCCCGCCAGCTGAAGTGCACCCCTTAGAATAGACATTGGAAAAACCCCTGGGTTGACCGATGATATTTCTAGGGGGTGTATTTTTTATGGCGCTAAAGGGACAAAAATTTAAGCATTATCCTGAGTCACTTAAGATGGAGGCAATTCGTCTTCACACGGTGGAGGGCTGGAGTCAGAGGTCCATTGCTATTCATTTGGGAGTTCAGGATAAAGATCGAATTAAGATATGGGTGAGGAAGTATCGGGAAGTTGGAGACACCGCATTTAAGGATGGTCGGGGAGATCCGAAACGAACGGAGACCGAACAAGAACGCGAACTCCGTCGGTTGCAATTGGAGGTAGACGTACTAAAAAAGTGGTTACAAATCTTGAATCAGGAGGTGCACACTGTAAGCACATCGTTGTCGACCAAATGAAGAACAGACAAAGCATAAAAGGATTATGCCAATACCTTGGTATCAGTCGTAGTGGATACTACAGCTATCTGAAAAGAAGCAACCATGATCCTAGCGAAGATCTGAAACGTCAAATTACAGCTATATTTGAACGCCGTAACAAGACTGTGGGCTACCGGCGCGTACAGGATGAGTTGTATCGCCAGCATGGCCTCGTGGTTAATCACAAGAAGGTACTTCGTTTAATGCAGGAGCTGGGCATTCAGGCTGTTATCCGTCGCAAATATGTTCACCGAACAAGTCAGCAAGCAGCGGTAGAGGATGGCCGGATCGCAGAAAATCTACTGCAACGAAATTTTAAGGCAGACGCTCCCAATCTAAAATGGGTAACCGACGTAACTCAGTATCGGGTATTGGATGAAAGAATCTATCTGTCAGCCATTAAGGATCTCTGGAATAACGAAATCATTGCCTACCACATAAGTAGGAACAACGACAACCCACTTGTTTTAGAGACTTTTAAGAAGGCGTTCAACAAACATAAAGACGTGACTGGATTGATCATTCACAGTGACCAAGGAAGCCATTACACGTCTCATGCTTACCACGACATGCTGCCACAGGTTGGAGCCCAAATCAGCATGTCACGCCGAGGCAATTGTTATGACAACGCCTCGATAGAAAGCTTCTTCTCTCATCTTAAAGTCGAAGCACTCTATCCCTATGATATACGATCTATCGATGAGGCACAAAGGCGAATGGAGGAATTCATCCAATTTTACAATGAAGATCGCGCTCAACGAAAACTAAACAAGCTGACACCGGTTGAATACCGGCGCCAGCTTGTTGCATAGGGCTTTTTCCAATGTCCACTATACGGGGTCTTGACCAAGCGATACGGTGCGGTTTATGAAGCGGCGATGCCGCTTAAGCGCATTACAACCAGCCGGCAAGCAGCACAGCCGCTATAAAAACAATCTGCAGCGCAGTCCGCTGAGGCAGCGGTGTAACGCTTCGGCCCCCGATCATCCCTTTGACCTTTGCCGCGTGAATATTGGCAGGGAACATCGCGAGCAGCATAACCGCAAGTCCTGTGCCGGCATATGGCGCCAGCATCGGTATCCACAGACCGATTACACCTGCAATTTCAAGTATTCCGGTAATTGTTACAAGCAGACCGGGATTAGAATAAGAAGGCGGCACCATACGGATCAGATTCTCCCGTTTATTGCCCCAGTGTGCCGAAGCCGTAAGCAGAAACATCCCAGTAAGCCCTCCAGTCAGCGCATGCTGCCATTGATCAAAGTAGGGAACTCCTGCGAGACCTGCACCGTACAAAATCGCCGTAACCGCGACTAAAACATAGAAAGGTATCAACTTTACTCCTCCTTAAGGCTTGACGACCATCAGGTAAACAATGACAAGAGGTATTACGGTATTCATTATGCCGAATACATTCCACAGCATCGTCCATCGTTTATTCTCGGCAGGCATCACTCCGGTTTCCATGGCGACCTTCGAGTAACGGACCATCTTGACTTGGGCTGGAATGAGAACCGCCAGCCAAATAACGCCTGATAATATGAAGAGGATGTAGGAGTGAGACAGCCAACCGGTAGTCCAGATCGGATATCCAAGTCTCAGCGCGGCAAGATGGCCGAATACAGCAAGAATGACGATTCCCGGCCCTGTAAACACATAATCGGCAAGCAGCACATTCTTGGCTGCCTGGTGCAGTACCCGGAAATCTCGGCCATAATCTGCTCTTACTTTCCAGAAAGCCGCCGTTATTACGTTGCCGAGAAACAATATCGCTCCCAGCACGTGAATAAACTTGAATATCATAGAGGACATCCCCCCGAAAGCATCAGTTTCATAAAAGTGAACATATCGTCTGCGGTGAAGTTTCCCGACTTGGAAACCGTCATTCCTCGGACGCGCATACCGTAAGAAATTAGAAGAAACAGCTCACCTAACTTATGGGCATCGATTTCGGACGGAATAACTCCGCCCTTCTGCCCGGCTTCAATCCATTGAACTGACATATCGAACGATTTCTCGTAAAAGTCCTTCAGCGTTTTCTCCACGACCGGGTTATCGCGTTGGTTTAGCAAATAGACGAGTATCCGGTTGGTGACATCCTTCTCGTCATGCATCTGTTTCATTCCGTATACTACTGCATGGAGCGGCTCCGTTAAGCTTCCCTTTTCATTGACGGCGTTGTAAAATCGTTCATTTGCACTGCTTAGTCTTTCTCGGAGAACAAGACCGAACAGTTCATCCTTGCTGCCCACATAATGATAAATCGCTCCTTTTGAAAGCCCAGTGTCGTTCATAATCTCCTGAAGCGTCGTCTTGCGGCAGCCCTTCTCTGCAATGAGTTTCTCCGCGGTTTGAAGCAGCAGCTGCAAGCTGGAGTTTGTACGGGATTCACGGGGCTCGCTTGATTCTGACATTATCGTTTCCTCCTCTTGTCACGCGGGAATGGCCGGTGTTCAAGCGCTGCTTATTCGGACTAACTCGGCTGTTCGTGCAAATAACCAATTGAGTGAAGAATTCATAAGCTGCTGCCATATTTCACAGACCGACCGTCGGTTTGTTTTAGATTATACCGACCAACGGTCGGTACGTCAACAACATTTTATCGCAGCTGGTCTGCCCCTTTCATATAAGGGCGAAGCGCCTTGGGAATATAGATGGAGCGGTCTTCCCGTTGGTGGTTCTCAACCAGCGGAATAAGAATCCTCGGGCTGGCAACCATCGTGTTATTGAGTGTATAAGCAAACTGAAGCCTACCATTATCATCGCGATAGCGGAGATTTGAACGTCGGGCCTGGAAGTCAAGCAGCATTGACGCTGAATGCGTCTCGCCATAGTTATTCCGGCTTGGCATCCATGTTTCGATGTCATACTGCTTATAATTTTTTTGCGACATATCGCCGGAACAAACCGCGACAACCCGGTATGGCAGCTCGAGCAGCTGGAGGAGCTCCTCCGCGTTTTCGGTAATCCTATCCAGCCATTGCTCCGAAAGCTCATGGTCCGCACGGCAGATAATGACCTGTTCCACTTTCGCAAACTGGTGTACCCGGTAAAGTCCATGAACATCCCGGCCCGCCGATCCGACCTCGCTCCGGTAACAAGGACAGCATGCGGCAAGGAGCTTGGGCTCCGTTAAGTCAATCACTTCTCCGCCATACATGGAAACGAGCGGCACTTCCGCAGTACCGGCAAGCCATTTGTCCTCGCCTGCTATTCTGTAAGTTTGGTCCCTGTTGCCCGGGAAGAACCCCGATGAGACAAGCGTCTCCTCTTTAACCATGACCGGAACGTCGAGCAGCGTATAGCCCTTATCCTGCAATAGATCCAGCGCCAACTGCTGAACGGCGCGGTGGAGCAGCAATCCTTTGTTTCTCAGCACATACTGTCTCGATCCGCCGATCTTCACTCCACGCTCCATATCAAGCATATCATGGTCCCGGCCAAGCTCGATGTGGCTCTTAACCGGAAAGTTAAACACAGGAAGATCGCCGACCCGCCGCAGCTCAACATTATCCCGGTCGTTTCTACCCATAGGCGTGTCGTCCGACATAAAGTTCGGAACCAGCAGCATGAGCCGTTCGTATTCTGCCTGACTCAGCTGAAGCGCCGCCTCAGCTTCCTTTAAATTCCTTAAGAGCTCCGTTACGGCCTGCTTCTCGTATTCCGCTTCCTGCTGCCGGTTCTCCTTTAACAGCTTGGGAACCACCGCCGAACGGTGGTTTCTCTCTGCTCGCAGCTCCTCGGTCTTAGCCAGCTGCTGCCGTCTGCGGTCATCAAGCGCAAGCAGCTCTTTCACATCGAAAGCAAGGCCTTTACGGTCAGCCGCTTCCTGAACATCTTTGCTCCGAGCTCGGATGATGCGAATGTCTAACATGGGCAAGCACTCCTCTTCCTATGCGAAATAAAATACGCGCCCCTCATCCCATAAGGGACGAGGAGCGCGCTCGCGGTGCCACCCAAATTAGTCGAAGCTGACTTCATCGACTCTCTTGATCCGCAGATAACGGTACGGTGCCGGAATACTTAGAGGACGCTTGCAGCCTGCGGCTGCACAGTCCCGTTCGCAGCGCCTCCGAGTTGGATTCTCTTCATCGGCATGATTGCGTATACGGTTATTGTTGGTAATTATAGCAAAGCCGCGGAAATCGCGCAAGTGCAATATCATAAGAGAGGCGATAACCGGTATGCTTCAACCCTCTGAGAGCTTATTTGGAGAATACCCTTTGGAGTAATCTTTTCCTCTCGGTTTCTTTACCCGATAAATGCCGCAAAACGATATCGGCTGCCTGCAGCCTCATCTGATCGTTGCCGTTTTCCAGAAAATCCGCAAGAACGGCGACGGCTTTCTCACTGAGTTGGCCTTTAGCGGTTATGGCAGTATAGGGCTGTTCTTGATTCCACATCCATGCTGTCCGCGCTTTACGTTCGATCTCGGATTGTTTATGTTTCATTGACCATTCCATGAAATAGTGGTTTTCCACGTTAACACTTCCTTTTTGATTTTTCGACCAACGATAGAAAAGTGTCGTCTCAGATGCGAGAAAAGCGGTAAGCACTCTCATTATCAAGCCGCAGTAAAAATCCGGTCCACCAAACACTTGTTTGCTTATAGTATATCAAACATACGTTCTCATTAGAAGGTTTTTTTGCTGTAACCGGAATCTTGTTACTGCTTCAGTATCGCGCCTTCCGGTTAACTTCGGACGCTGCTCTCTAGCTGAAAAACGGCTCCGGATATAACAGCTCTCCTTTGAGATTCTTCAAATCCCCGTCCTTTAATTCACGGACCATAAACACATCATCCGAAACTTCAAATTGCCTCAATGCGAAGTCAAGAGTTCGTGCAGGTTTAAACCCGAATTTAGGGTAGTAAGACGAATGCCCGATCAGAAAGACCGCTCTGAACCCAAGCTCCTCACATCGGTCCAAACCTTCTTTCATTAGCCGGCTGCCGATTCCCTGCTTTTGCAATGACGGGTGAACCGCAATCGGGGCAAGAACAATTACCTCTTGATTCTCTTGACCCTCAGCAACCCTTGCCCTGCTTAGAAGCAGGTGTCCGACGATCCTGCTTTCAATCTCGGCTACCAAAGACAACTGCGGTATAAATCCGTCTGAGTTTCTTATCCGCTCGACCAGTTTCGCTTCGTTCTCCCGGCCGCTGAATGCTTCAACATTCAATTGATAAACCGCTTGATGATCGGCCTCTGCTTCCGTCCTTATCTCGACCAATCGGACCAACCCTCTCTCCAGAAAATCTCATACCATCTATCCATCTGGTACACCAGGTGGACCTTATCCTTTACGCCCCTGTCCGAATCGAAAGCGATTGCTGCATTTCGAATTGGGTCATGTACAGCTTGCGGTACAACCCGCCCTGCTTAAGCAGTTCTTCATGGGTACCCTGCTCCGAAATGCGGCCGTTTTCAACCACAAGAATCACATCCGCATCGCGGATTGTAGACAATCGATGCGCAATAATGAACGCTGTCCGCCCTTCCAGAACCGTCTGGAGCGCAGCTTGAATGTGCTGCTCCGTTTCCGTGTCGACGCTGGAGGTTGCTTCGTCGAGAATGAGAATACGCGGGTCGGATAACAGTACCCGGCCGAAAGCAAGCAATTGACGCTGGCCGACCGACAGCTTGGAGCCGCGCTCCTCGACCTGTGTTTCGTATCCATCAGGAAATTGGGAAACGAATCGGTCAATGCGAACATTTTCCGCAGCCTTTCGAAGCGCTTCATCCGTTGCGTCCTCATTGCCGTACCTCAGATTTTCTTCAATGGTACCGGAGAAAATAAACGAATCCTGAAGCACGATACCCATTTGCCGGCGCAGCGATTCAAGCGTGACATCCTTCACGTCCTGACCGTCGATCACTATTCGGCCGCCTGTCGCGTCGTAAAACCGCATGAGCAGATTGACTATCGTGCTTTTTCCGGCGCCCGTCGGTCCAACGATTGCAACGCGCTGACCCGGCTTGATACGCAGATTGACGTCATGCAGCACTTCCGGTTTATCTTCGCCATAACGGAAGGAGACGTTCTCGAATATGACTTCGCCGCGGATCGGCTTCATACGTTTTGCGTTCGCGCGGTCCTGAACCTCAGGCTCGGAATCCAGCACTTCAAAGATCCGCTCTGCCGAAGCCATCGCCGACAGCAGTTGACTGTATACTTTAGATAAAGCGCTGAGCGGTCCCCAGAAGCGCCACAAATAATTTATAAATGCCATTATAAAGCCGAGCGATAGCGCTTCACTCATGACCTGTTTCGCGCCGAACCAGATTACGATGCAGGTGCCAATCATACCGATCATCTCTACAGAAGGCCATACGGTGGATTCCAGAGTCACAGCCCGCATGAAGGCCTGTTTGTTATTCGTATTCAGCTTCTCGAATCGGCGGTTATTCTCCGATTGGCGTGAGAACGCCTGTATGACGCGTATTCCCTGTATCGTTTCGTTCAGGTTGCCGTTAATGGCCGACATCGTTTTGCGGGATCTCGACCATGAGCCTTCGATTTTCGGCTGCAGCTTGCCTACGACCAAATACAGCAGAGGCATAGTAACGAAGGACAGCAGCGCCAGCTTCCAATCCATCCAAAGTAAAATCACGACGATACCGATCAAATGTGTGAATTCCATTACCATCGTAATGAGACCGCCGTTAATAAGCTCCCCGATTGCATTCGTATCGTTCGTAATCCGGGACATGATCTTCCCTGCAGGTCTTCCGTCGAAGAAACGGAACGACAGTGTCTGCAAATGATTGAACAGCTGTTGACGCAAATCGAACAAAATGCGCTGACCGGTAAAATTGATCAGCCGGGTATGCAAATATCCAAAGAGCCATCCGATGAGCCTGATCGCGAGCAATGTGATCCCAATCCAATGAATGACAGTAAAATCCTTCTTCAAGATGCCCTCATCGATAATATAGCTGAGCAGCAGCGGCTCGGCTAAGCTCAGTGTCATATTTAACAGGACTATGAGCACGACAAAAGTCAGTACCTTCCGGTAGGGCAGTACATACTTGAACAACCGTTTCATATATGACCGGTTAAAGGGCTTTTCCTCCAACTCGTCGATATCCCACTCTATTTGACTCATACTATCCCCCCATTGCGACATTTATGCACATTAATTATTGATGTTATTAATTATATATCTCCGCTCAAGTTCTTAACGTGCTGCCGCTGCTTCCTGCATCTCGAACAAATTACGGAAAAATCCGTCTTGATCGTACAGCTCCTTGTGTGTTCCCTGCTGCACGATTCTTCCGCGGTCAAGCACTATGATGCGGTCGGCGCGTTTCACGGAAGAGAGCCGCTGCGCGATTATGAATGTCGTCCGGCCTTTCATCACTTCCAGCAGCTCTTCATGAATAGCCGACTCGGTTGCGGTATCGACGCTCGCCGTCGCTTCGTCGAGTACAAGAATCGGAGGATCCATCAAAATCGCCCGCGCAAGGGCGACCCTCTGCCGCTGTCCGCCGGACAGTCCAACACCGCGCTCACCGATAAGCGTGTCATAGCCATACGGCATCGTTTCGATGAATTCATGGATTTGCGCTTTGCGTGCCGCCCACTCTATATCCTCCCGGGTCGCATCCGGAACTCCATAGGCGATATTATCGCGTATGGATGCCGAGAACAGGAAGGTTTCCTGCGGCACGATGCCGATTTTGCGGCGCAGTCCATCCAGCTCATATTCCCTGACGTCTACGCCGTCAATGAGCAGACGTCCGCCGCTTACGTCATAGAACCGTGACATGAGCGCGATCAGGCTGCTTTTGCCCGAGCCCGTCGCACCCAGAACCGCAACCACTTCGCCTTGGCGGACATCAAGTGAAATGTTCTTCAGTACGCCTGCATCCTTGCCGGGATCCTGATCGGCAAAATGAAACGAAACCGCTTCAAACGTAACATTGCCCTTGATCCGTATCGCATCGGTGCCGCCGCTTGCCGGCGAGTCGATTTCCACCGGCGTATCAAGCACTTCAAAGACGCGCGGAGCCGCTTTAATTGCCTGCTGCATAATATTGATCTGCCAGCCAAGCATGTTCAGGGGCCAAATAATCCCCCATGTATACCATTGGAATGCCATGAACGTACCCAACGTCATCTTACCGTTGGCAACAAAGATCGCACCCAGCCAGATCATAATAAGGAAGGTCAAGCCGCCATAGAAGCCCATGAGAGGGAATGCTTTGGCCTCCAGCTTGGCGCGCTCCATGTTGGTGTCAAAGTTCTGATCGTTGCGGTTTTCGAATTTGGTTTGTTCCGCTTGCTCGCGGGCGAAAGCCTTCACAACGCGTATACCGGAAATATTCTCCTGGAGCGTAGTCGTCAGCTTCCCCATTTGCTCGCGAATTTGCCCCCAAGCCGGTCCGACCTTCTTGTTGAAACGCCACAGCGCGAATAAGAGCAGCGGAACCGTAGCCATGCTGATCAGTGTAACCTGCCACTGCATAAACAGCATGAATACGATTGTTCCAATAAAGGTCAACAGTCCGCCGAACATCATCAATGCACCGAAGCCGATGAAGTTTTTCACCGCCTCGATATCCCCGGTCATCCTTGACATCAGCTGCCCTGTCTGGGCTTTGTCGTAATAGCCGAACGATAACCGCTGCAGCTTGGCGTAAAGCTCCTTCCGAAGCGTAAACACGACATTCTGGCCGACAAGCTCCTGCGACCTCCCCTGCACAAACATGCCGAAGCTTTTAAACGCCTGAACCCCGGCAAGCGTTAATGTCAGCACCAGAATTACGGTAACATTTTCTTTGGCGATTCCTTCATCGAATATTTCCTTTAACAGCCATGGCGCGATAAGATCGATAATCGTGCCGAGGATCATTAGCGATACCGACAGCACGACCCATCTGCTGCTCGGTCGCAAATAATTCATAAGCCGGAGCAAAACCTTCATTTTCTCTCTCTCCTCCTTCTAAAGCATGCGCATTTCCAAGTGTCAGGCACAAAAAAGAGACTCCGAGCCGCACAGGCTCAAAGTCTCTTTGTACGCACTTGTTACGTTACACGGCCATTATCAGGCAGCGTACGACGAGGCATGCAAAAAGTCGGGCCGATGGGCACATCCAATAACCAACTGACGCACATTGAGAGTTATAGTTGTCATATCCATCGTCCCTCCTTTCGTTGTTTTCCGTTTTTTTGGAACATCCAAATCTTATCATCACTTCCAGCAGCCCGCAAGGGGGAAAAGCAAAAATATTTTTAAAGATCCCGTGAAGATTCCCAATCGGCTTCCGGACTGCCTTCCTCTACCGCATAATCATAATCTTCAATATCGTACACATGAACAGGCACTTCCGCTTCGAGAAGCCGGTCCTGAAATTCGAATTGATCCGACAAAAGCGGTACGTTCAGCTTGAGCGAGGTAAGCAGCAGCTCCGTCTCAATCGGGTCGAAATAGTCGCCGTAATGAGCATTGTCTACAGCATAAACGACAGTGAATTGAATCATATCGCTGAGCAGCAGCGGAGAGCTTTCGCGCCAGGGCATCTGGAGCGCACGCTCGATTTTTTTCCGGTTGAAGGGATCCTCGAAAAATTTGATCAGTTCATCGATTTTTTGTTTGACGTGTGCGTCATCGTCCGGATCATCCATTACCGGATCTGTGCCGTCCTTCATATCGTAAAGCTCTAATATTGTCGAATAAGGCAGGACAAAATCGACCGGCCTGCTTGGTACAAGCAATTGTCCGTAAGTCGCTACCATCACAGCTTCAATAACAAAGCGCCGTCGCATTCTATCACCTCATTTTCATCGTCTGTATACAATTTTAGCTTATTATACAACATTCTGCCGCTCGTACACAGAGCCAATTGCCTGATTAAGCGCTGCAAATGCAATGCGTTCCTGCATTGCTGCCGCAAACCTGCTGAACAAGAGCTCTTCATGTGCTAAAATGATGCTATCTGCAATAACCTTCCAATCATGTTTGCCATCTATAAGGAGGTTTATCCTAAACATATGATTTCCGAACAGATCGTTATTATCGGGGCCGGCCCTTGCGGTTTGGCGGCAGCTCTTCAGCTGCAGGCGATAGGCGTTAATCCGCTCATTATCGAGAAAAGGAATGTCGTTCATTCCATATCCCAATATCCGACATACATGCATTTCTTCAGCTCTCCCGAGCTGCTCGAGATCGGCGAAATCCCTTTCACCACCGCTAATGAGAAGCCCTCGCGGCTGGAGGCGCTGAATTATTACCGAAATGTTTCGCTGCGCCGGAATGTGCGGATCAACGCCTATGAAACCGTTACATCGGTAATACCCGTGCAGGGCGGCGGTTTTGAACTTCATACGGTGGACCGTTACGGGGAATCGCTGAACTACCGTGCGTCTGCCGTCATAGTGGCGACTGGTTACTTTGATCATCCGAACGAGCTGGGCATACCCGGCGAGCAGTCTGATAAAGTTAGTCATTTCTTTCGCGAAGCCCACCCCTACACCGGCACGAATGTTGCCATTATCGGCGGAAGCAACTCGGCTATCGACGCCGCACTCGAGCTTGAGAGGGTCGGAGCGAGAGTGACGGTCGTTTACAGGGGAGAACAGTATTCGCCAAGCATCAAGCCTTGGGTGCGGCCGACCTTTGAGAGTTTAGTGGGCAAAGGCCGGATCGATATGCGATTTTCCTCCCAAATCGTCGAAATCGGACCGCGCAGCGTAAAAGTGAAAGATGCGTTAACAGAGGGGACCGAGCATCTGCCGAATGATTTCGTTCTCGCGCTAACCGGTTTTCACCCGGACCGGGCATTTCTAACCTCAATCGGCGTTTCGATCGAGCCGGAAGGCTACCCCACATTTAACGACGAGACGATGGAGACCAATGTCCCCGGAGTCTATCTGGCCGGCGTCGTAGCATCACGGCGCGAGGCGAATGAAATTTTTATCGAAACAGGACGGTTTCACGGCTTTAAAATCGCGGCTCACCTTATGAACGAGGGTTGTGTTAATAACCGTTAAGTTATCTCCCTATCAATAAGATCAATTTGCCGTTCACATTCACAGATTACACGAAAAATCAATACTTACCGATTGAAAAAGGTTTTGATGTCTGCAGCTGCAGACATCAAAACCTTTTTTTGCGGCCACATCTTACAACTGTTTATCGGCCCCCGTAAAAGTCATTACCGTGTCGATTCTCTGCAGCCGGATGTATTCGTTGTTAGTCAAATCCGTCCGGAAATAAGCAAACATATATACGGCTTCGATGAACGTAAGTCCCGGATATACGGCGATGTTCTGATTCGAATACGGATTGTCGAGCAGCACCTGCCATTCGCCGCTGCGCAGCGTATGACCGATCGAGCCGAAAACATGACGTTTCGTTCTGATAATACTGTCGAATTCCTGCCAGATATAAGCCCAGGACGGACTGATTCGACCCGGCTCCGGAAGCGCCGTCCTTGCAAACTGCAGCAGCGCAGCGGCACGCTCTCCATCATCGTCTTCAAAGCGCCGAAGATAATCGCGGAAATCATCCAGAAACCGCCTTACCGCCGTAAATCCTCCCTCGCGCAGCTGACTGCCGAAACTGGCGGCCGACGATTCATTATCGAGCTCCAGCAGCTGCTGGAAATGAACGTTTTGCATCACTTTCATCTTAACTCTGGTCCCCCTTTTCATTCCTCCGCCCTTTAACAACCGTAATCGTTCCATCGCCTTCCATAATGAGCTGCCGTTTCGGGTCGTTATTCAGCTTCACGTTGAACAGCTTGAGACGTTCTTCCTTGACTTCAAGCAGCTCCCAGTCCGAAGCTTGCTCGAAGCCTGCCGCAGTCAATGCTTGACCCGAACGCTCCTCCGCCGTTTCCTTATCGTCCCACCAGAGTGCGCCATAATATGCAAAATTGTATACATTTTGCAGTAAACCGCAAGCGATTTCACCTGTTGTCCGATGCCTTAACACAATCGGCATGATACTACCGCCCCTCCCCGCTTAAAAAAGCAAACAAGGGCGCAAGCACCATCCGGCTTCGCCCCGATTGCATTACATAAATTTAATTAATGTCCTTAACTATTATAAATATGGATTCTCATGCTTCGCCTTCAGCCTCATCCAGCGCCGTTCAACCTCGTCCTCGAACGATTTGAGCGCTTCGGCGTATTCCGGCCGCGTCATGTGCTTTGTTTTACCCATATTTTTGAGCCAATCGCCCAGTGGAATCCTTTTCCCTTTCTCTTCGGGATTAAACGTAATATTCGTTACGCCTTCCTCCACCTCGTAGAGCGGGAAGAAGCATGAGTTGACGGCATCGTCAATCAATGTTTGCCCGATCTTCTCCTCCGACAGCCAGTTGAGCGGACATGTGATCAGTATTTTACCGTAGACCAGTCCGACGTTTTGCGCGTAATACTGCGCCTTGGCGGCCTTTCTGATCAAATCCTGCGGGATTGATTCCGAACCGGTGAATACATAAGGAATATTCGTTGCAGCCATTATTTGCGCCGTATCCTTGTGATGGAACAGCTTGCCGCCCTGATGCTTGCCGACATTGGATGTCGACGTGCGGTGACCGAGCGGCGTCGAATATGACAGCTGAGCGCCGGTATTCATGTAGCCTTCATTATCGTACTCGAGAATGATCATTTTATGATTGCGCAGTGCGCTGCCGATCGCCGGGCCCATCCCGATATCCATGCCGCCGTCGCCGGTAATCATCACGAATGTGAAATCATCCTTTAGCCCATAGCTGTCCAATTCGCCTCGGCGCTTCCGCTCCCAGAACATTTCGACGACGCCTGAAAGCGTAGCCGCTCCGTTCTGGAACAGGTTGTGAATATAAGTCGCTTTATGCGATGAATAAGGGAAGCCGGTCGTAACGACCATTGCGCAGCCGGTTTGATAGAGAGCAACGATATCGCCTTCTATTCCTTTGAAGAACAGCTCGAGGCCCGAGAAAATACCGCAGCCCGGGCATGCGCCATGGCCGGGAGCCAGCCGCTTCGGCTTCTTCGTGAGCTGACGGACGGGAGGCACTTTCACCTTAAGCTTGCCGGTAGACGCATCGCGGTCTACCGTAATAAGCCCGGTCTTCAGATCCTCGTACTTCATCGGCTCGAGTACCCGTTTCGGCGCTTTATCCGGATCGCCCGGGGTATGGCCGTAATAATCGAATGGAACGGCCACCTTCCCGTTCTTCACGGCTTCCAGAGCGAGCTCGAACATATGATGTCCGTCCTCCGCGTAGAAGTCTTTACCGCCTAAGCCGTAAATGCGGCTTACGACCATCGTGTCGGTTACGCCATGCGTAAACAGAGCAGCCTTAATTTCATTGGTCATGTTGCCACCGTGAGCCCCGTACGAATCGGCGCGGTCGCCGATCGTTACCGCTTTTACGCGGCGCAGAACATCAGCGATTTCCTTGGCAGGGAACGGACGGATCATATTTGGCGCTACCGAGCCTGCTTTAATGCCTTTGGCTCGCAGCTGGTCAACGACGTCCTTGATGATTTCGGAAGCGGAGTTCATGAGGAAAACAGCCACCTCGGCGTCTTCCATCCGGTAAAGATCAAGGATCGGGTAATCGCGGCCTGTCAAGACCTCGTACTCCTTGCGAATACGGTCGAAGACGGCGGAGGCGTTATACATCGCAACCGACTGCTGATAGCAGTTGTTGATATAGTCCGGCTCGTTCATATAAGGCCCAACCGTAATCGGATTGTTGCGGTCGAGCACATGCGCGTAGCCTTCCACCGGCTTCTCGCCTACGAATGCATGGACATCGGCGCGATGCGCGAACGTTTGAACCCGGCGCTTCTGGTGCGATGTGAAGTAACCGTCGGAGGCGACAAGCACAGGCAGCCTGACCGCAGGGTCCTCCGCGAGCTTAATCGCCATAATGTTCATATCGTATACGGCTTGCGGATCCCGGCACATAAGGATTGGCCAGCCGGTGTTAAGCGCAAAATATAAGTCCGAATGATCGCCGTGTATGTCGAGCGGACCGGAAACCGAGCGGCAAACCAGATTCATCACCATCGGAAAACGGGTACCTGACTGTACAGGCATCTGTTCAAGCATATACAGATAACCGTTTGAGCTTGTAGCGTTGAAAACGCGGCCGCCTGCGGCGGAAGCACCGTAGCAAATACCTGCCGAGCCGTGTTCGCCGTCAGCCGGAATGAGTTTTATGTCGTGCTGCCCGTTCGCTTTCATCAGGTCGAGAAATTGCGCAACTTCCGTTGACGGTGAAATCGGAAAATATCCCATTACATGGTAATTGATCTGGTGCGCGGCATACGCCGCCATTTCGTTGCCGGATTCGTATACCATACGCTGTTCGACGGTTCCCCGGCTCACTTCCTTATTGATTTCAATGGCCATTGTTTCTCCCCTCTCTCCTGGCTACCCGAAGCACTGCATTAATTCGCCCATTCAAAACGGTGCGGAACACGGTTCTGCTCGCCGTAACCGTCCGTTTCACGCTCGGAGGCGAGCGCTTCGGTCGGACAAGCGACGACGCATTTCAGACAGCCCTTGCAATATTGGTAATCGATTCCCTGCAGAAACATTTGCGGACGTCCCTTCTTATCCGGCTGCTCATCCCATACGAAGCAGAAGTCCGGACAAGCGGTGTCACAAGCGGCGCAGTGAATACATTTCTCTTCGTCAAAATGCGGCATCATTCCTTGGCGGGAAATACTCAAATCCTTCAGTACGCTGTTGCCGGGGTTCGTAATCATGCCGCCCATCGGTTGAGTCAAATATCCCAGAGCCGGGACATCCCAACGCGTTGGCTGAGGCATTGCCGTCCCTTCCGGCAGCGCAAACGTTTGGAACTGCACTTCGTCGTAGCCTCTCTGGAACGTTCGAAGCGCAGGTTCTACCGCCTGCGGATATTTTTTCTCCAGCGATTTGCGGATTATGCCTTTCATATGCTCAAAATCAAGGAAGTCGCAGAGCCGAAACAAACCGCCAAGCATCGCCATATTGACGCGATTATTCTCTTCGAGTGCAATATTTGTCGCATCGACCACAGCCATCGTACCGCCAAGAAGGTTTAATTTCTCCTTGAGCTGCTCAGGCGACTTGGAAGAGTTGACAAGTACAACGCTGTCTTCATGAATCCCGCTGATGACATTGACCGTCTTCGACAAATTTTCATGAAAAATACCCACGATGTGCGGCCGTTCCACTGGTGTCGTATCCCGGATGTTCGTTTCAAGGTCGCAAAACCGGATATGTGCTTTTACCGGTGAACCCTTCTTTTCCGAGCCGTAAGAAGAAAAACTGACTCCGTTGAAACCGCTTCCAACTACGCCCGCTTCAGCCAGCATTTTACCGGCCAAGTTAGCGCCTAGTCCGCCGATCGATTCAAGGCGAATTTCGAAGAAACCGAGTTCGTTCTGCTTAGGAAGAACCGCCAATTCTCCCACTCCCTTCCCGAATTTTCTGAAAATATATTAAATTCACAACTATCAGTATACCATTATAAGTAATTTCCGAACAGTGGTTCTTTTTTCAATCGTTACTTCCGTTCACCGAGGGGCTTGTCTGCTTTTGGGAGTGCCTGACGCTGTGTCAAGCGTTACCATTGTATTGTCGACCGGAGTTAAACGGACGCGGATAAGCGGCGCTGCAAATCACGCAGCTGTCTCCAGCGAACCGGAATGATCCCCTCAAGGCGGAGCGCTTCCTGAACATCCGGATCCCGGAACAAATCCATCTCCATCCCGCGCTTAAGCGGCGTCTCATGGAAAGCGCATAACTCGTCGGTTACTAGCGACGGATGGATGATGATTTCGGATATGCCGGGATGCAAATTCTGAAGCAGCGCGATCATTTGCGCTTTAAACGTGTCGAAGGTTTCACCCGGCTCAGAACGGAATGGCAGCCCTAGCAAGTAATCCAGCACAATAACGCCTTTCGCATTCGCCAGATCCGCAAGCTCAAGCGCTTGTTCGGCCAGCTCCTGCGGAGCAACCTGCCCGTTCTCAAGCAGAAGAGTTCTCGGCAGCCGGAACGGAAGCCCATACTTCGCACATATATCAAACACCACATCAAGAAAATGGCGCCCGGTCGCAAGTCCGTACAGGCTGCCCATATGATTATCCGCGTGCGACAAATCAACGCCCAGCTTCAGCGCCATCTCAATTTGCGCGATAAGCTCCTGGCGGACTTGCTCCGGATCGGCTTGGCGCTCTAATGTTTTCACATCTTTGGGGAAATATCCCTCTTGGGTGACTAACGAGTCAATGGGCCCTTTTCGGTAAACTGGACCCCATTTCATCAAGTCCCACTCGCTGGTCAACGTAAAATGAACGCCTATATCCAAATGGGTGTGCCGGGCGCTCCAAAGAGCGGCTTCCCTGGCCCAACTGCAAGGCATCATAAGGGTGGCGGAAGATACGACACCGTCCAGGAGGAGCTTTTGAATACCCATATTGGTTGAATGGCATAAGCCGAAATCATCTGCATTTACAATAAGGAGCCGATCGGACGGACCGTAACCAAGAAGCTCCGCTGCGTTCAACATTATGATTAATCCCCCCCACTGCAATTGTAATATATATATGGCGGCAGCCCGGCTTTTCATTCACGGATGTCGCTTCCCAAGAAGCGATATGCCTTGCAAATAAGTAATTAAAGGAGATACTGGCGGAACATCGGCTCCAGTTTGTCTAGGTTACGATTAATCCATTCGCAGACATATGAAGCGCGCACAATCTGGCCGTCCCATACCTGCTCGGGGTCGAGCTTTTCCGCATATCGCCCGGCAAAATGCAGAAAAACATCCATCATCCGCAGCTTGATCAGCTCCGGAAGCAAAGCGATTTCATCTATGGTAAGCTTGACGGCTGATCCGAAGCCCCGGCAGAACAAAGCGGTTCTCTCAAGCGCAGTCCCTTCTTCAGCTTCCGGAAATTCGCCAAGCACAACCGCCAGCTCCATTACTCTGACATCCACGGTACTGAATTCAAAATCAAGCATCCCGACAATACGGTCCCCTTCACAGAGCGAGTTGGTAAACACGATATCACCGTGAATCCACTGATGGGGCAAAGCGGCAATCCTCGGCTTCAAATCGAGAAGCTGGCCGCGGAGCCGAAGCAGCTGCTCCAGCTGGCCGGTCCGGCCTGACAGCAGCTCCGATTCCGCTGCCATTACACGGATAGCCTCATCGGTCACAGCGCCATGCGTTTTATCGAATTCATAGTACGGCTTATATATTGGAATCACATCCGGCCTCACTCCATTTAGCGCGTGGGACAGCAGCCCCGCGGCACGGCCCAGTCCTGCGACGTGCTCCGGATTTTTCGGTGAAGGCCTATCGCCTTCAATAAACCGGAATAGTGCGGCGAGTTTTCCATCCGGTGATACGGTTATGGAAGAGTTTCTGTTATTCTCCACCGGCTGCGGTACTTTGAACGGCAGCTTCAGAGCTTGTAAGCCTTCAAGAACCAAATGCTCGATTCGCACAATTTGTGCGTCGCGGTGGTTATCATACACACGCAGAACATATTTATTATCGCCCGAATATACCATTCGCGTCGTGTTGTTCATGCCGCTTTCTTCCTCTACGGCCCGCCATGCCGCGGCGAGGTTGTATTGATCAAGAAAGGCGGCAAAGTCCCCGCCTGCAGTTATAGCCATCCGATGTTAATCCCCCGTTTTTCTAATGTCCTGCTTCAAGCTTCGCCAATCTGCTCGTCAACGTTTCCCGCCAGCTCGTTGCGAGCTCCGGGATCTCGAGCAGACGCCTTATACCTGCAGAGTCCTTCTTATCCACGCTCATCACACGATTAGCCTCCGAAATCGTAATACCTGCCGGATGTCTGTGTTCGAGATACAGCTCGTCTCCCTCTGCAACCATGCCCTCATGAAGGACGCGAAAATAAAACCCCGTATACCCTGTTCGTTCAACCTGAAGCGGGAGATCCGGAAGATTATGCTTCAAACCGAGTTTAAAGCAGGGTTGACGCGGCTGACTGACCTGCAGCAAGGCCTCCCCTACGCGAACCGTATCCCCAATGCATAGCGATTCCTCCGTCAAACCCGACACGGTAAAATTTTCGCCAAATGCTCCGTTCTGAGCGCTTTTTCCCCATTTCTCCGACCAATATGGAAAATGGACGCTTGTATAAACGCACACGGCCTTATCCGGGCCGCCATGATTGATCAAATCCGCTTGCCCGTCACCTGCCAGTCCGGTGAAGCTTAAATGGAGTGGTTTGCCGGCCGGCTTTTTAAAAATTCCGGTTTCAACTTTCTTCGACCCATGCGGTACGGAGACGGGCGTGGCAATGTTAAGAGATAAGAGCTTCCCGAGTAAAATCAATTGCTTCCCTCCTTCCTATTCTCCAAAGATTATAAGATGGATTGGAAGTGCAAGGCAAATAAATAGATATTTCATGTCATTAATTATTACCATCATACCTCAAACAATTAATAGCATAATTTTTCGACAGGAAGGGCTCGGAAGATAGTGTCGAAAGCGCTCTTTTCCTGTTATTTTATGCGCTTCCCCGGGAAATGAACATATTACTTCGGGAAATTATTGTTGTGGGAATTTTCTCTCAATTCGAATCATCTCATCAAGTGTTCTTCTGCTGAACCGCAAAGGATCGACTGATTTGAAAGGCCCTCTCAGGCGGCGGTATTTAAGTTCAATCAAGATGATGCATAGAACCGCAGCGGTGCATGTGGAGATTTGGAGGGTAGGCTCTAAACGCCATATCACATACACCGAACTTGCAGGAAGCCATAAGAGTGAGATCGTATCGGCTGTCAGACCGATTTTTCCGAGCTGCCATGGTCCCTGCGTCACAGGAGGACGTTTATGCCGGTGAGCGGTAAATTTGATAACGATGGGAATTGCGTAGGAAATGTGGATCGCGGCAAGACCGAGAGAAATAAGATTGACCAGCATGGCTAATTCCGCTGTATGCCAGCCGATCACGCCGGAAGCGATCGATATGATCGCCGAAGCAGCGGCAACACTTACAATTGAGCTCAGCGGCGTACGATAACGTTCGGATACCTCCGCCGCCCGTTTGGCGAACGGTACGACCCCGTCACGAGCCATTGCAAACCAGGTCCTGGAGGCAGATGTCATCGTACCGAGACCGCTGCTCCATCCAAGGAGGGCAATGAGGCCTGCCGCAACCGCCGATACCGTAACACCCCACCTCGCCCATATCCGGTCCATCCATACCGGTAAATCGCCATACGAGGCAAATCCTTCAGTTCCAAAAGGATAATTAATGACCAGGAAGGCAAACAACACAAAACCGAATATGAAAGTATACACAACGGATAAATAAATCCCCCAAGGCACGTTAATGCGCGGTTCATACGTCTCCTCAGCCGTTTGAGCGGCAGCGTCCGAACCGAGAAACATTTTTTGCAAAATCAGCATGCCCAGAAGCATTGACGTCTCGTGTCCGGCGCCATCGGCACTGTTCATTGGGCCGGAAATGTAGAGCAGATCAAGAGGATAAAAGCCAGGCCAGGCGAATGCAGCAAGGGCCGCGACCATAATCAGCACGAATAAAGCGTGAACCCAGGTCATAGCCGACAACATGCGGGAGAGCAAGCCTATTCCCCTCATATTGACGAGAGCTTGAGAGACGAAAAGAACGGCCAGTATCGAATAGAACGGCCAAGCTCCTTCCTGATAACCAAAGCGGGAGGATGCAATCCGGTCCAGCCATCCGGCACATAATAAATTCGTTGTAACAAGCATCAATACCGTTCCGATCAAATTAAACCATCCCGAGATCATTCCTGAACGTCTGCCGCCGATCGCCGTCGTCCAGTGGTAGCACCCGCCCGCCGTCGGAACCGAAGAAGCGAAGGAAGCCAGCGAACAGGCCGTCGCGAGCCCGAACAAAGCCAACACAGGCCAACCGATGCCTACGACGGCCGTGCCGCCTGCCGCAACCGCTGGACCGAGCAGAAATACCGCTCCCCCAATAACCGAAAGAGTTGAGAATGAGAGACCAAAGACTGAGAAGCCGCCCATATGCCGATTCAATTGCTGAGCGATACCAAATCGGTTAAGATCATGTTTATCCTGCATGAATCGGATATAGGAGGAATGGCGAATAAACGACTGCTGCATCGCATGGTTCGTTTTTCGTTGTACGATAACACCGATGCAGACGGATACCGCGCATACGCCGGCAAATAATAGCAGCCCCGAAAGTACCGTAAACACAGCTTCACCCCCATACTTGACTGTATGAGGGCTTTTATCGTGTCAGTACAACCATTGAACAAACGCTCGCCGCATATCGTTGACCCGTGCTTAAGGAGCCGATAGGTGTTCGGTTGCAGTTCTTGAAATAAAGGTCCGGTTAACCTTTAAACCTTAACCATATAAACATCAGCAATGCCGAAACTGCAAACGCAAATCGGAACCATGAAGCCATATATGAGCATAACCGATCCGATAAACGTATATGGAAACAGCAGCCCGAGCAGTACATGTGCGATAATGCCGATCCGCCTTCGCACGCTCACGACACGTCCCCTTCCCGTCCCTGCTCAGCTTCCTGCTTTAGCCTTACCATTACAAAATCTTTTACATATTCAATATCGAAAGGTTTCGTGAAAAATGCAAGCGTACCAAGCATTTTGGCTATTTCAAGCTTTTCGGGATCACCGTAGGCTGTTATCATGGCAACCTGAACGCTCGAATTAAATGTGCGAATTTCCCGAAGCGCCTCGATTCCATCCATGTCGGGCATTTTGAGATCCAGTAAAATAAAGTCGACCGGGTTCCGTCTCACCTGCTGGATCGCTGTCCGGCCATTCGGCGCTTCATACACCGTAATACCCTCAAGTTCGAACAATTCCCGAAGCAGCAGCCTGATGGCGGGTTGGTCGTCTACTATGAGCACATTATATGGGAGCCTGCCCTGCTTAGGCGGAGTAAGATCCGATTCCGACACGTTTTCCCCGGGATCGTAGGTTGTCTGAAGATATGCAACGGTATTGAACGGGTTGTGTTCAACGACCGGTCTGTTTTGCCGCCGCTGACGAATAACGAGAGCAACTCCGACTATTATGACTGAAATTAGAATAAGAAGATAGATCATCAGATTGCTCCTCGTATCTTTGTCTCCCCAGGATTTCGTCGTATATTTATAAATCCTTTAGCGGCCATAAGAAAAGAATTGATCGAATCCGCTAATCGTTGACGGACATGGGAGCGAGAGGTCCGGTCGGGTTAATAATATCATATAAATCATAAACCGAGATAGGGAAATAAGGAAAACCGAAAGCATAGGGCGTCAGTTCATAGAGGGCGAAATAAATGACAAGAGCCCGATCGGCGATATAGAAGGGCTGGTCGGCCCGGATGGACTCAAAGGGATCCAATACGGCAATCTCACGCGCTGCGATTTGGCGTTTGATGATCTCCGATAGTCTGTGTATATAAGGGCTCCCGGGCTTGAACAACTCAGAGAGAGAGTACGACTTGCCGGTACCTGTCTCGAAGGTAAGCGATTGCTGCAGAGTCAAGCCATGGGCTCCGCCGGTATAAGCATAGTTGAACAAAGAAAGGCTGAGTACATTTTTCTCGTTCGTCTTTATCTCAAAATAGCCCAACATCTCAGCTCTCGGATCCTCGAGCGTGCCTTGCTCGGATATGAGCTGGCGTACGGTATGGCGGATCGATTCATTGATCGTGTTTCGCGCCGCGGCGTTTTGCAGACCGCTTACGACGGGAACCCACAGCTCGGCTTTGGGGAAGGTCATGCGTGAAGCATGAATGACCGCAGGAAATTGAAAGGCCATATATGGACACCTGCCTATTCGGGTTGATATTCCATTGTATGCGGCCTTCACGCCACGATTGCTTGGTTAGCGCACTTATTATGCTTACAGCTTAAGGCTCATCTCGCATGCGTCCGACTCCGCCGTGGCTGCATGATAAGCAGATATAATCGAATCCGCACGGCTCAGCCTCGCTGTTAAGAGTCATATCAGCATTTTTTCCCGTTCGGTTAATCTTCTCCCCTTAACATCAAGCACCAGCCTGCCGTTGTTCAGACCTATAATACGGTCGGCAAACCGCTCGGCCCAATCACCCTGATGCATAACAGCGATGACGGAAATACCCTGAATCCGGCACATGCGCTTCAGATCCGAGAGTACCTGCTCCGCGGCGTGAGGATCCAGACCCGATACCGGCTCGTCGGCCAGCAAAATCTGCGCCCCGTGAACGAGCGCTCTTGCGATGGCGATACGCTGCTTCTCTCCACCGCTCAGCTTCTCGCCTTTCTGATGCGCTTTCTCGAGCAGCCCCATTTTTTCTATGACATCCATTGCCCCCATATAATCGTCGCTGCGAACCATCCCCGATAGCCTTCTCCAGAACGGAGTCTGGTAAGCCGCACCGATCAGCACGTTCTTAAGCGCCGTACGGTTCGGATAGAGATTCGGTTTTTCCTCGAGGTATGCCACCTCACGGCGGATTTTCATTGTGCCGGTTAATCCTTTTTTGAGAATTTCCACTCCGTCAACAATATATGAACCGCCGCTCCATTTTTCCCGCAAAGCCAAACAGCGCAGCAGCATCGATTTTCCGCTTCCGCTTGCTCCTTTCACCGCCACGAATTCGCCCGGCTGCACTTCGAAGCTAATTCCGGATAACACCTGCGGGCCGCCTGGTATTTGCTTCGACAATTGAGATACTTTTATCATGAATGGCGCTCCTTTATCAGTTCAATAATGCAATCTATCAGTCTAGTTTAAGGGAAACAAAAAATAGTTTCCATCCGAACAAATGTTTGGTATAATCGAGACAGGAACAGGTGTTCTACTAATCCATCTTTTCGAAGGAGGCTGATCATCATGAATAACTGTGAAAATTATCGATTTATTGAAAGGAACCGTCCGTGGCGTGATTTGACTTTTAAATTTTATTCCAACGGCTCGTTGACCATTATTGATAACACTGCGGAGGAGGTGATCACGCCCCGCGAATTGAAAGGTGAGAGCTATGATTTCTATGTCCGGAAACGGATTGCCTATATTAAGCAGGATCTGAGCGCCAAAATGCGCAAGTTTGCTTGAAAGCCCGGAGAGCGGGCGTCCCCGGTCGATTTTATAATGCCCGTTAAGCGCGCACCCGCTGCAATCGGTGATGATTTGGTAGATGCACGCTTTCGGGCAATGGTGACTTGAGCTGCCGGATGAATTTACGGCAGCTGTTTGTTGATACCGTTAGAATTTGGCACACGATCTGCCGCTTTGTCGGATTTTATCGTTCTGGAGCTTTCTTTTATACTGGATTCATTTTGCTGATTTTCCTTCTTTTCACTTTTATTCCATGGCATAGATTGCCTCACCTCCGGCTACAGTATTTGTAAACGTGTACATAAATATTCGATTTGACGGCGAATCCCGAGATGCGGTAGATTGGATTTACAGCCGATTCATTTGGGAAAGGAGCCGTGCCTATGATGAAGCAGCATATACTGTTTGACCTTGATGATACGCTCATCTACTGCAACAAATATTTCTACCATATCATCGATCAGTTTTCCGACGCGATGAGTGCCTGGTTTCGAGGATATGACGTTTCAAGCGAGGAAATCCGCAGCAAGCAGACGGAGATCGACATAGCGGGCGTACAAGCCGTCGGCTTCACGAGCGAGCATTTTCCACAGTCGTTTGTCGATACATACCATTACTTCTCCGATTTGACGGGAAGGCCTCGATCGGTTATCGAGAGTGATTTCCTGTGGAAGCTCGGACGCAGCGTTTATGAGCATGAGGTTGAGCCCTATCCATTCATGGAGGAGACGCTCGACCGCCTCGCATCGAGCGGGCATGAGCTGCATTTATATACAGGAGGCGAGCTGTTGATCCAGCATCGCAAAATCAAACAAATGCAGCTGGAGCGTTATTTTGATTCACGCATTTATGTCCGCTCCCACAAGAATATCCAAGCAATGGAAGATATCTTAACCGAAGGCGGCTTTGAACGGGATTGCACCTGGATGATCGGAAATTCCATACGTACAGACGTTATCCCTGCGCTTACAACCGGCATTAACGCGATTCATATGAAGAGCGAGTCCGAGTGGGTTTATAATATTGTCGGAATCGATGTTGAACCGAAGGGAGCGTTCTTTACCCTTCATCAGCTGCGAGACATCCCCGACAAAATTCATGATTATGTCCAGAATCGCCAGCCCCTTTCGTAAGCCGCAGCTACGCGCAATAGGCTTGTCACATTCATGAATCTTCATGAGTGTGACAAGCCTATTTGCTATTATTCAGCAGGGATGTATTCAATAGAACCTTTTGTTTGATCAATCAACTTCCATTTTCCGGGCACGATTGACCCATCCTCCAGTTTCAAACTGACCTTGCGCGTCTCGCCGCTCGTGGCGAGCGCTTTAGCCATTGCTGCCGTTATCGCCTTTCCTCCCTGCACTTTCCAAATGACGAAGGAACATCCTTCCCGAAATTTCATACAACCATAACCGCGCTTGCCTTCGACAATTTGCCCTCCGCACCCCGGTCGCGGGCATGCCGCAATCACAGCAGGCGACCCTGCAGCTTTGGCTGAGGTAGTGCTTTTATGATCTTCAGCACCTCCCGAAAGGCGCCTGACGGGCTTAGACGCATTTACTAACCCGTCAGATGCGGTTACGCGTCTCTGTGTCGATGCGGAGGCTTGATGCGGCGAATTTGCAGGTTTTCCTTTACTGCTCGCTGTGACACTACTTTTATTACCATTTCGGCTTGTTCCGCGCCCCTTACCCTTTGCCCCTTGCCCGGCATCCGCTTCGGCGAATAAGTTTGCAGCGGCAGGTCGTTGATGCCTCACCTTCCCGACAATCATCTCTGCAAACTGCTTAACCTTCTGCATAAACTGTTCATCGGACGCTTCGCCCTTGGAAATTTGATGAAGCCTCTGCTCCCATCGGCCCGTCATCTCCGGGGAGGCCAGCAGTTCAACGCCTGCCCCGCGTATCAGCTCAATAGCCGCGCAGCCTTTAGTGGTAATCTCCAAACGTTTGCCGGCCGTTGTAATGTAGCCGACCTGCTTCAGCCGCTCGATTGTCGCTGCGCGTGTTGCCGGCGTTCCCAGTCCTGTTTGCTTCATCGCATCGCGAAGCTCTTCATCTTCAATGGATTTTCCGGCGCTCTCCATCGCTTTCAGCAGTGTCCCTTCCGTGAAGGGCTTCGGCGGTTTAGTCGCCTTCTCGAGCGCTAGCGCTTCCACGCAGTTAACCGGCAAACCGGCATCAACGTTAAACGGCCGGTCCGTAAGCAGCAGTTCGTCTTCCTGCTCCTCAGTCGGCTCTTCCGTCTTCTTCTTTCGGCCTTTCTCTTTGGCGACAGCAGCTCCATCTTCGGCGCTCAGGACAACGCGCCAGCCCGGTTCCAGCTGCTCCTTGGCGCGCGTCTTGAATACCTCTCCCTCGACCTCCGTCATAACCTCGTGGTTGTTGTAGACTGCGGGCGGATAATAGTGAGAAAGAAAGCGGCGGACGATCAGATCATAGATGTTCTGCTCCTCCGCACTAAGCGTGCCGGGACGCTTGGGAGTGGGAAGAATGGCATGGTGGTCTTCCACCTTCGCCGGATTGCAAACTGCTTTGTTCCCTTTGTGGACGCGGCTGCGGTCGGCTCCATTAGCAATATCACCATAAGCCGGGGTCTGCTTCAGCATATTCAGCACATTGCCCATCACCGGAATATTCTCTTCCGTCACATAATTGGAGCTGGTCCTGGGATACGTAATGACTTTATGCTTCTCGTACAACGCCTGTGCGATATCCAGCGTTTTCTTGGCGGGATAGCCGAATTTGCCGTTCGCCTCCCGCTGCAGCAATGTCAGATCGTACAGCCTGTACGGAAATTCCTTTGACTCGTTTGTTTCGTAGCTAAGTATTCGTCCCGGCTTGCCGGATACTTTCTGTGCAATCGCATCGGCCTGTTCGCGTTTCGTAATTCGTTCTCCCTGCCATAGCCCCTTATAGCTGAAGTCCTGCTGGTTGAATGCCGCTTGAACGACGAAATACGTTTCACTGTCAAATGCCGTTATTTCTTTATGGCGGTCATACAAAAGCGCAAGAACCGGTGTCTGAACGCGGCCCACCGACAGCAGGGTCTTGTGGCGAATTGTGAAGGCGCGTGAGGCATTCATCCCGACAAGCCAATCGGCTTCGCTGCGGGCACGTGCAGCACGCGTAAGCGGATCATAGTCCTGATCGCTGCGCAGGGTGTCAAAGCCGCGGCGTATCGTCTCCGGGGTCAAATCAGAAATCCACAGCCGCTCCGTGGGCTGAGACATTTTCAGATATTGCCGGACATAATGAAATATAAGCTGACCTTCACGGCCGGCGTCGCAGGCATTCACTAACCGATCGCAGCGCTTCGCCAGCTCCCCAATCGTCTTCAATTGTTCCTTCGTTCTCGGATTGGGCCACAGCTTGAATCGTTCGGGTATGATCGGCAGGTCGGCATCGTTCCACCGTTTGTATTTAGGATCGTAGTGATCGGGTTCTGCCAGCCCCACCAAGTGGCCGATTGCCCATGTGATAATAAACCGTTCACCTTCAAGATATGACCTTTTGTTTTGCGCCTTCGGTTCGATAACGGCTGCAATGGTCCGGCCCATATCCGGCTTTTCTGCGATGATTAATGTTTTCAACTGATCGCCTCTTTACCGCTCGCTGGTGTCTATGTAGCGCTTCATCGCTTCCATTATGCTTCTAACGCCTTTGGACCAGTTCGGGTCTTCCGCATATTCCCGGTTAATCCAGGTCAGGGCATCTTTACCCTCCGGTCTGTCTTTACTGATCCTCAATATCGTTCTGGCGGCTATATTGGCCGATTGTTCTATGGTCGTATTGTATTCCTTCCAGCTGTGAAACACATTAAAAGGATTGTTCGCTATTCTCTTCGCCTGTTTATGATCTTTAGGGACAAATGCTTGCTCCTGCCCCGTAATGGCGAATAAGAGAAGCGGGTGAATGTTCATATTCTTTGCGGTCGACATAATGGCTTCAAAATAAGGCCGCTCTGCAAGCAGTGATGATTTTATCCGCAAATACTCCAGCAGCCGACTCCGGTTGACTTCAGAGTAGCGAAGCTCGGCCGGCAGGCCGTTCAAGTCTAGCGTCTTTAGCGGCATGACGGGTCTTACGACAATCGGCGGCTGCAGTCTGGATATCGGTGCCGGCGAGAGTTCGCTCCAGCCGTAAAGCAGCGTTGTGGTTACCAGTACTGCTGAGAGAAGGCTGTACAGAACTGAACTGACCCTCGGCCGTCTTATCGTGAGCGGAAAATGAACAACCTGTCCAGGCTCTGACCTTCGTTTCACATAATGAACGGATATTTCTCTCTTATGCATGGAAGCCAGTTCAACCAGGATACTCCAGGTCGTGCCGGATTGCGGCGTCTTAGCCGCTTCAACCGCCTCAGCCAGCAGTCTCCGGAACACATCGACATCTATAAAAATACCAATTCGCTGTTCCGTCCAAGCATGGAGGGCTTCAAACAATTCCGGTCTTTCAAGATCCAAAGACAAGGAAGCGCTAAAGATGTGCTCCGTGCAGACTGGAAGCCGCTCGGCGGCTATAATGTCCCGCAGAAGCCGGCCGGTAAGCTTGTACCTTATATCAGGCGGATAAGCCGGCAGTTGACGAAGGACAATACGCTGCATCGCGTCCGCCAAGATTTCCGCTCGACGCTCGTTAGGCAAGCCGGCATATTTATTATGGACATAATGACGAAGGTTTCGAATCTCGGTTGATGTAAGCACATTGACTGGGGTGGTTTGCATCGGCACTCCTCCTAAGGTTTTGCAAGAGCAAAACTGCATCGGAAGTATAAGCGCAGCTGTCCTTCAATTTTACCACAAGTTTCCTTAGCTTGGGGAGGCCGTATTTGTTATCGCTTTCTGAATATCGGGCCGTTCGATGAACGCCCTGATTTGCTCCTTCTCATCGGCGGTAAATTGAAATTCACAGTCGCAACCTTCATCAAGAGGGACTATTTGCGCAATGACGCCGTCTACTGTACATATGACGAGTGCCGTTAACTCGGTTAACCCGGCAGGCATCGGCGTCAAGTGCGACAGCTCAAGTCCCAGCTCAATATCGACCCATTGATCGTCACGGCGCTCGATTCTGGGATGAAATACCTCAAACCGCAGCTGTGTCACCACATCGGAACCATACTGAATCAACCTTCAACACCTACTTTCAATCCAAGTTAAAAAGCGCCCTAAGGCGCTTTAGTTATTTGCTATAAAGTATAAAATAATTATTATGGCAGCATCGTCGTTCCCATCAAGAACCTGTCAACCTCACGAGCAGCTTCACGGCCTTCGTTGATCGCCCATACAACAAGGCTTTGCCCGCGGCGCATATCGCCGGCGGCGAATACTTTGTCGACGCTTGTACGGTATTTGCCATATTCTGCTTTCACATTGGTTCGGCGGTCCTGCTCAAGGCCGAGCTGTTCAATGATCGTATTCTCAGGACCTTCGAAGCCGATTGCGATCATAACGAGATCGGCAGGCCAAACCTCCTCGGTACCCGGTATCTCTTTATAAATTCTGCGGCCGGTTTCATCAACCGTACGTTCGATGCGGACAGTATGAAGCTCCTTCACATTCCCGTTCTCATCCCCGACGAATTTCTTTGTCAGGACGGAGAATGCGCGCGGATCCTGTCCGTACAAGGCGCGTGCTTCCTCTTGCGCGTAATCGAGCGTGTATACGTTCGGGAACTGCGGCCAAGGATTTCTCACTTGATCGCGCTCCAGAGGAGCTTTTGGAACGGTGCCGAATTGCGTGATGGACTTGCACCCATGACGAAGCGCTGTCGCCACACAGTCTGTACCGGTATCTCCGCCGCCGATGACGATGACATTCTTGTCTTTGGCGGAAATATAATTGCCGTCCGTCAAATTCGAATCCAGATAGCTCTTAATCGTTCCATTCAAATAATCCATAGCCTTATGAATGCCGCCCAGCTCCCGGCCTTCGATATCGACTTCACGGGGCTTAGTCGCACCGCCGCAGAGGACGACAGCGTCGAACTCGTCCATAAGCTGCTGAGCGGGAACATCCTTGCCTATTTCGGTGTTAACGACAAACTGTACGCCTTCCGCTTCAAGCAAATCCACGCGGCGCTGCACGATTTTTTTATCCAGCTTCATTGTTGGAATACCATACACCAGCAAACCGCCGATACGGTCGGCACGCTCATAAACGGTAACCGAATGTCCTGCTTTATTCAATTGGGCGGCGCAGGCCATACCCGCAGGACCGGATCCGACAACGGCCACTTTCCTGCCTGTGCGCATTTGAGGAGGCTGCGGAACGACCCAACCTTCGTCAAAGCCTTTATCGATGATGGATTGCTCAATCGACTTGATGGTTACCGGGTCACCGATTAGTCCTACGGTACAGGATCCTTCGCATGGCGCAGGACATACACGGCCGGTAAATTCAGGGAAATTGTTCGTTTTATGCAGCCGTTCCAGCGCTTCGCGCCACAGTCCGCGGTAAATCAGGTTGTTCCACTCCGGAATGAGATTGTTTACGGGACAGCCCGAAGCTCCGCCGGGAAGCTCAATGCCTGTATGGCAATAAGGCGTGCCGCAATCCATGCAGCGCGCACCTTGCGTACGAAGTTGGTCTTCATTGAAATGTTTATGAAATTCTTCCCAGTCCTTGATCCGCTCTAGCGGGTCGCGGTCAGCAGGCAGTTCGCGCTTGTAATCCATAAATCCAGTAGGTGTAGACATGATCGCTTATCCTCCATCTCTTGTTTCCCGGTACCCCTAGCAAACATCTTCTTAAAATATATCGGGATTTCATTGTTTATTCAATATCAAACTTTCCCATATCCAAATAGAGGCTCATTTCAATATCGTAGCAATTGCGCACATTCCGTAAAATGGATTTTCCGTACAATCATTTGCACTTTATGACATATCGTTCGTCAAATGATGGCCGGCTTTATTAATGGCCCCGCGGTTTTCGCACGTAAGTCCGGATGTAAAAATTGTATGCATTTTTCTCATCCTTCGAGTATGCTTCACTGTCCGTGACCATCCATTCATTCTCATTAAAAGAAGGGAAAAATGCATCGCCGTCAATCTCGGCTTCGACCTCTGTGAGCAGCAGCTTGTCCGCATAGGGCAGAAACTGCTTATACACTTCGGCTCCGCCTATCACAACCAGCTCCGTGTCGGAGCTTGCTGCGTAACGTTCAAGTGCTTCCTGAACTGAATTAACAACTTCACAGCCCTCCGGGACGCAGCTGCTGCTGCGCGTCAGGACGACATTTAGCCTGTTCTTAAGCGGTTTGCCGAGGGATTCGAACGTTTTCCGACCCATAAGCACCGTTTTGCCAAGTGTTGAACGTTGAAAATGAGCTAATTCCGCCGGCAGCCGCCAAGGCATCCTGTTGTCCACGCCGATAGCCCTGTTGTGCGCCATTGCCGCAATCATCGTTATAGTCATGCCACCCGACCCCTTCCTATATCGCTACTTCCGCTTTGATCGTAGGATGATATTGATAGTCCGCTATTTCAAAATCTTCGAATTTATAATCAAAAATCGATTCAGCCTTTCGCTTAATCACCAAGCGCGGAAGCGGCAGCGGCTCACGGGAAAGCTGCAGCTTTACCTGCTCGATATGGTTGCTGTATATATGAACGTCGCCGCCGGAATATATAAATTCCCCGACGCCAAGATCGCACTGGTCGGCGATCATATGGGTCAACAGCGCGTACTGTGCGATATTAAAGGGCAGACCGAGAAACGTATCCGACGAGCGCATGGTGAGCATGCAGGACAGCTTCCCGTCAATTACATAAAATTGAAAAACATAATGGCAAGGCGGCAGCTTCATGTTCTCGATCTCCGCCACATTCCAAGCGCTTACAATATGCCGCCGTGAATCCGGATTGCGCTTGATCGAGTCCACCACCTGCGCAATCTGGTCGATGCGTCTGCCGTCCGGCGCTTCCCAGAAGCGCCACTGCGACCCGTAGACAGGTCCGAGATCACCATTCTCATCGGCCCATTCATTCCAGATTCGAACACCGTTTTCCTGCAAATAACGGACGTTCGTCTCGCCCTTCAGAAACCAGAGCAGCTCGTGAATGACCGATTTTACATGAATCCTTTTTGTCGTTACAAGCGGAAAACCTATATTTAAATCGAAACGCAGCTGGCGGCCGAATACGGATATCGTTCCCGTTCCCGTACGGTCTTCCTTAAACGTTCCGTGGTCCAGCACATCCTGAAGCAAATCCAAATACGCTCTCAAAGCAGAGTGATCCCCCTTCTGCATTCCACTGGTCGTTCTATTTTAACATTTAATGACCGATCTGTCTGTCCCGTTTTCGCTGCATTCGAAGCGCATAACGAGTCGGGGCAGAAGCATTCAGAGCCTTTTCTTCCTCCGTCTCGGGAATTACGGGCGTCACTTTACAGGGTTTGCCGTCTTCACCCAGCGAAACAAAAGTAAAAAAAGCCGTGACTGCAGTTTTGCGCTCTCCGGTGTACACATTTTCCGTCTCAACTTTAACAAAAACTTCCATTGAGCTCTTATGCGTCCAAGTTACGAATGCTCCGACTTCAATCACTTCACCTATTCTGATCGGCGCCACGAAATCCAGACTGTCCGTCGAGGCTGTCACAACAGGCTTCCTCGCATGACGCATACTGGTAATGGCAGCTATTTTATCCATATACTCCATTACTTTTCCGCCGAACATTGTACCGTGATAATTCGTATCGGATGGAAAAATCAACTGCACCATCGTCGAGCGCGATGCGCTTGCCGGCTTGCTTTCAAGCTCCATGTCCATTGAACGGCCTCCTTTGAGAAATTAGCGCTGCAATTAGAAAAAGAGGCCCGGCCGCTGCAGCGGCTCGTGACCTCTTGCTAACTATCTTAACCAAAGCTCAAAAGCCCATATTACTTGCCGACTGCGTGTATCGGGTGACCAAGGGCCATTTCGACCGCATCAAGAACAATTTCTCCCAGCGTCGGATGAGCATGAATCGTGAGCGCGATATCTTCGAGTGTTGCGCCCATCTCGATGGCTAAACCAAGCTCTGCGATCATGTTAGATGCTTCTATACCGGCGATTTGTGCGCCGAGCACCAGGCCGTTATCAGCGTCGGCAATGATTTTTACAAAGCCTTCTTTAACGCCGAGCGACAATGCGCGGCCGTTAATATTGAACGGAAATTTACCTACCTTGACGTTGTGGCCTTTTTCTTTCGCTTCTTTCTCACTGTAACCGACACTTGAGCATTCCGGATCGGAGAATACGACGAGCGGAATACATTTGTAATCAATTTGGCTTGGCTCTCCAGAGATAGCTTCAGCTGCGACGCGGCCTTCGTACATTGCTTTGTGCGCAAGCGCCGGGCCCTCGATGATATCGCCGATTGCATAGATATGAGGAATGTTCGTACGGCATTGACCGTCGACTTCGATCAGTCCGCGATCGGTCATCTTGATATTGATCAGATCAAGACCAAGCTCGCCGTCGGTGTTAGGACGTCGTCCTACTGTGACGAGCAAATAGTCTGCCGTCACCTGCTTGTCTTCGCCGCCGACCGTGTACGTGACGGTAACGCTGCTGTCCGTTTGGTCCGCGCTTTTCGCTTGAGCGCCGGTGATGATTTCTGCCTTGGCGCCTTTAAGCTTCTTGGCGACGAGCGAGGACATATCGTTGTCAAAGCCCGGAAGGATCGTATCGGAACCTTCAATAACCGTAACTTTCGTGCCGAAACGGGCATACATTTGACCAAGCTCGATTCCGATATAGCCGCCTCCGATTACAACAAGGCTCTTCGGAATTTCCGGCAGCGACAGCGCCTCTGTCGAGGAGACGATGCGGCCGCCGTATGGGAATGCTTTCAGCTCGATCGGACGGGATCCGGTAGCAATGATGCAGTTCTTGAAACGATAGCGGGGTGCTTCCTGTTCGTTGAATACGCGCGCTTCGTTCTCGTTGATGAACATTACTTCACCGCTGAAATATTGAATCTTGTTCGCTTTAAGCAAGGTTGCCACGCCGCCGGTCAATTTCTTGACCACGCCGTTCTTGAATTCCTGGACCTTGCTCCATTCGACCTTCACGTCGGAAGCCGTAATACCGAAAGCCGAAGCGTGATTAATCGATTCATACTGATGGGAAGCGGAGATCAGTGCTTTGGATGGAATACACCCTACATTCAAACATACGCCGCCAACATACTGTTTATCCACGACAAGCACATTTTGCCCGAGCTGGGCGGCACGAATAGCCGCCACGTAACCGCCGGGTCCTGCACCGATTACCAGAGTATCGATATCGAGTGAAGCGTCACCTACTACCATGGCTTACACCTCCATAACAAGCAATTGTGGATCGGCGAGCAGCTGCTTGATGTAATTCAAGAAATTCTGAGCTGTTGCGCCGTCGATGAGACGATGATCAAAGCTGAGCGAGAGGGCCATTACGGATGCTGCGACAATTTCACCGTTCTTGACAACCGGCTTTTCCGAGATGCGGCCGGTACCGAGAATCGCTACTTCCGGGAAGTTGATGACCGGTGTGAAGAACATGCCGCCTGCGGAACCAATATTCGTAATTGTAATGGTGCTGCCTTTCATTTCGTTCGGAGTGAGCTTGCCTTCGCGTCCGCGTACGGCAAGATCCTTGATCGCGTCGGCGATCATCCAGACGTTCTTGCGGTCCGCATCCGGAATAACGGGAACGATCAGACCGTTATCGGTATCCGTTGCAATACCGATGTTGTAGTATTTCTTGTACACGATTTCCTGCGCTTCTTCATCCAGCGTCGAGTTCACAATCGGGAACTGACGGCAGGCCGCGACGAGCGCTTTGACGATAAACGGCAGGTACGTCAGCTTGACGCCCTTCTTCTCCGCAACCGGCTTCGCTTTCGTGCGCAGTGCCACGAGCTCGGTAACGTCGACTTCATCCATTAATGTTACATGCGGCGCAGTGTAGACCGACTTGGACATTGCATTTGCAATCACCTTGCGGATGCCCTTGAACGGCAAGCGCTCTTCCGTACGATCGCCGGCAATAGTCGTCACATTCGCCGGTTTGGATTCAACTTGTGCTGCGCCCGCTGCCGCGTCTTGAGCGCCAGCTTGCGCTGCCGCAGGAGCTTTACCGCCGCCTGCCGCCAATGCCTCAACGTCTTCACGCGTTATACGGCCGTTTTTGCCAGAGCCTGCTGCTCCGGATAGGTCTACGCCCTTCTCACGCGCAAATTTACGCACACTTGGCGTCGCCAGAACCAGGCCGCCTGCAGCTTTGGCAGGAGCCGGAGCTGCCGCTTTATCAGCCGCTTCGGGAGCTGCGTCTTTCGCCGTATCGGCAGCGCCGGTCTTAGGCAGCTCGGTCTTCGCCGGCTCTTTCGCAGCCTCAGGCGCTGCGTGGCTTTGGTTAGCCGGAGCCGCTTGTTCCGGAACTTCGCCTTCAGCATCAATAACGGCAACAATATCCCCGACGTGGCATACTTGCCCGTCTTTGACAAGCACTTCAAGCACCTTGCCGTTTACCGGGCAGGGCACTTCCACAATCGCCTTGTCGTTCTGCACTTCCATAATAATATCTTCGTCGGTTACCGTATCTCCGGGTTTAATGTGCATTTTTACGATTTCGCCTTCATGCAGCCCTTCGCCCAGCTCCGGGAACCGATACTCAAATTTCGCCACGTCCCGTGACCTCCTTCCAGGTCTCATCGACCTGTCTGATTCGATCTATTGTAATAAGTCAATTAGAAGTTCAAAACGTTGTTCACTGCTGCAATAACGCGCGCCGTGCTCGGCAGCCACGCGTCTTCCACTTGCGCGAAAGGATAGACCGTATCGGGACCGGCCACACGCAGGACGGGGGCTTCGAGATGAAGAATCGCTTTTTCATTAATTTGGGCAATGATTTCCGCCGCGGCGCCTGATGATTTCTGCGCTTCCTGAACGACGATTGCTCGGTTTGTCTTTTGAATCGAGGCAACGATGGTGTCGATATCGAGCGGCATCAGTGTGCGAAGGTCGATCACTTCCGCTTTTACACCGTTCTTTTCCAGTTCTTCAGCCGCTTTCACAGCTGTATGAACCATCATGCCGTAAGCGATAATCGTTACATCGCTGCCTTCACGGACGACATTCGCTTTGCCGATCGGCACCGTGTAAGCATCTTCGGGCACGTCTTGACGGAATGCATGGTACAGGTTCAAATGCTCCATGAAGAAGACAGGATCGTTATCGCGGATCGCGGAAACGAGCAAACCTTTTGCATCGTAAGGGTTCGACGGTACGATCACTTTAATTCCCGGCGTTTGCAGAGCAAGGCCTTCAAGCGCATCCGTGTGCAGCTCGGCAGCTTTAACGCCGCCGCCGAAAGGAGTGCGGAATACGATAGGAGCGTTGTAGCGTCCGCCGGAACGGTAGCGCATACGCGCCGCCTGAACAAACATTTGGTCAAGCGCTTCAAAAATAAAGCCGACAAACTGAATTTCCGCTATCGGACGGAAGCCTTGAATGCCCATCCCGACAGCCATACCCGCGATAGCCGATTCGGCAAGAGGCGTATCGAATACGCGGTCCTCGCCGAACTCGCCCTGCAAACCTTCGGTCGCACGGAATACGCCGCCGACTTTACCGACGTCTTCTCCGAAGACGACTACGTTCGGATCATTTTTCAACTCGACGCGCATTGCGTCGCGGATCGCTTCTTTCATATTCATTTGAGCCATTGCTGAAGGTTCCTCCTCAGAGTTTTCTGCGATACTCCGGAAGCGCCATGCTATGTTTTACCCCGTAAAACTTATTTCTAAAGCATGGGCTTGCCGTCATCTATTTATTAAACGATTATTGAAAGTCGGCTTTTTGCTCTTCCAGATGCTGCGGCGTATGCTCAAACATCGAATCGATCAATCCTGCGACCGTCATTTTCTCTGTCGCTTCCGCTTTCTTGATATGCTCGTTAACGGTAGCTTTCGCTTCTTCCTTGACGCGAGCCGTATCTTCATCCGACCAGAGGCCTTTAGACTCCAAATATTTACCGAAACGTATAATCGGGTCCTTCAGGCTCCACTCGCCCTCTTCATCCTTGGTGCGGTACTTGGAAGTATCGTCAGCCATCGAATGCGGACGGAAACGGTAGGTAAGCAGTTCGATCAGCGTCGCGCCTTCGCCGTTGCGGCCGCGTTCGGCGGCATCGGACACGGCTTTGATAACGGCAAGCACGTCCATTCCGTCGACTTGAACGCCTTTAATGCCGGCTGCTACAGCTTTATGTGCGATCGACTGGGCCGCCGTTTGTTTTGCAAAAGGCGTGGTGATCGCGTATCCGTTATTCTGAACGACATAAATAACAGGAAGTTTAAATACGCCGGCAAAGTTCATGCCTTCATAGAAATCTCCCTCTGAGGAGCCGCCGTCGCCGGTGTACGTTATTGCAACGCGCTTCTCGCCCTTCTTCTTGAACGCCATGGCAACGCCGGTGGCATGCAAAATTTGCGCGCCGATGATAATTTGCGGCATCAGGACGTTAACGCCTTCCGGAATTTGCCCACCGTGCTGATGGCCCCGGGAATATAAGAAAGCTTGGTAAAGAGGCAGCCCGTGCCATACGATTTGCGGCATATCACGATAACCCGGGCATACAAAATCATCCTTATTGAGGGCATATTCGCTGCCGATCATAGATGCTTCCTGACCCGAAACCGGAGCATAGAAGCCAAGTCGTCCTTGTCTTCCGAGATTGACCGCGCGTTCATCCCAAGTGCGCGTAAATACCATTCGGTACATAACTTCTTTCAGTTGCTCATCCGACAAATTCGGCATAAAATCGGAATTGACGATTTCACCCTCGGGCGATAGTACGGACAACGGCTGAACCGGTTCTGTCTGAACTTCGTAAGGCAGCTTGCTCATATCGTTCACCTCAGTTAAATATTTGTAAAACCGCGAGTCTCTGTTATAGAATGATTATAACCCTGTTTAACCCGAACGGTCAAAGTATAAAAGACAATAAACCGTTGATTTTTCGCAGTTTTGGGTTATTTTTTCTACACCTTGTATATGTAACAGACCACAGAAATTTATAGTACAGTATAGTACAACGATACCAAACCGCGCTTTGCAGAAGGTGCTTGGGCCTCCCCTTTGTTTACCCACAACTTACCGAATCCATGCAGTGAGAGAGGAGTTTTTTACAATGACGGATGAACGGTACTTGAAAAGAACGATAGTGAAAGAAAAGGTGGCAAGCCGCTGTCTACCGGAAGGCTCGCGCGATCTTCGCGTATATTTGCCGCCGGGCTACAATGAACTTCTCAGTTATCCTGTCGTTTATTGTCAGGACGGCGAAGAATTTTTCAACTTCGGAAGAATTGCGACGATTGCAAATCAGCTTATTCTCGATGAAGGGATCGAGCCTTTCATCATTGTCGGCGTGGATGTCAACAAGAAGCTAAGGTCCGCCGAATATTCGCCGGACGGTGATTTGTTTGCAGGCTACACGGATTTTTTCGGGAACGAGCTCGTCCCCTATATTGAGGAAAAATACCCCGTCCGGCGCGAGCCTTCTGAACGTATTCTGGCCGGCGATTCGCTTGGCGGGTCGGTTTCCTTACACTTGGCGCTCACTTTTCCGCACCTGTTTCAGCGCGTGATAAGCTTCTCCGGCGCTTTCTACCCCGTATCCCAGTCGATTGCAGCGGAGACGGCCAAGCTTGAATGGCTTACTATGTATATGATTGTCGGTTTACAGGAAACCGCATTCGAATCCGATCGGGGCGTGTTCGATTTTGTCGCGCTAAACCGGGAGATGAAGCGGAGACTGGAGGAAAAAGGCGCAACGCTGTACTACGGAGAACACGATGGGAATCATGTTTGGGGCTTTTGGCAGAAATTTATTCCCGAAGCGCTTAAAACATTTCTCGGCGCCGAGACTGGATAACTCTATCTTTAAAAAAAGGACCGCTTCCAGCGCTGAAACTGAATTCAGCATTGAAAACGGTCCTTTCTTATTATGGTCAGGCTTCCGTGCGGTTCAACTGCTCTTCGCATATTTTATCCAGCAGGCGGGAGCAGCCCTGCGATACGAGGTCGTACACCTCGTCAAAATTACCTGTGTAATATGGGTCCGGCACATCGTCAGTCTTAATTTCCGGAAGCAATTCCATAAATTTGAATACCTTCGTATGGCCATCCGATTTACTGCCGAACAGCTGCCTCACATCGCGTTCGTTGTTGCTGTCCATACAAACGATATAATCATAGTCGTTATAATCGTCTATCCGCACCTGTCTGGCACGTATCCCGTCATAGGGAATCCCGTAACGTTCGAGCAAGCTTCTGGTCCCTTCGTGTGGCGGCTTTCCAAGATGCCAGTCGCCCGTTCCTGCGGAATCGGCCTCAATGATGTGTTCCATTTGCCGTTCCTTTAATTGTTGTCGAAACACCGCCTCCGCCATGGGTGAACGGCATATATTGCCAAGGCAGACAAACAATACGGATATCATTCGCCTCCTCCTTTCTGTTTCGCTTCCAGCTGCGCAGCTGCGCGTTCGTCTTCTGCATGAACCGACTGGGCGAGAGCAAATTTCAGCGATCGACGCGGCAGTCTCCATTTATAATGAACAGAAAGCATCCGAAATACGATAACGACTCCAAATAAGAATAGCAGTTCGTGTGAAGTTTCGAACCAGCCCAGACCGATAACGGCGCCGGCCGCCATCGCCCAAACGGCATAGATTTCGTCCCTCAGCACGAGCGGCTTTCGCCCTGCCAGCACATCCCTTATCATACCGCCTCCGATTCCCGTCAGCATGGCTGCGACAATGACGGCGCTGAGCGGGTACTTGCCGGTGGCGTAGAGAGCGCCCTGTATGGCGAATGCGGATAGCCCTATGGCATCGAAGAAAGCCTCGCTCTTTTGCCATCGCTGAATCCATTTGATCGGCAGCACGAACGCAATCGTCATTGCGACAACGGCGGTTTTGAGCAGCATACCCTGCGTCCAAAGCATCGTGACAGGCACATCGATAAGCAGGTTTCGGACGACTCCCCCGCCAAATGCCGTCACAAGGCCGAGCACATATACCCCGAGGATATCATACTCCTCTTCCATTGCCACAACCGCGCCGCTCACGGCGAAAGCGATGGTGCCGATAATGCTGAATAAGGTGAAAATGTCCATACTTGGCTGAAAAGTCACGTCATAATGCCTCCGGTTGCACATTCTAGCTGCATGAGATCCTTCTTTTGCGTTATTCCCATCTTCGCCGAAAGTGTCTTGATTAAATCCTCTCTCATTTTAGCCGCCGTTATCCGAATCGGCAAGAGGTAGCGTTAATTTTGACGCTGGTTATTGAGCGGCGGCGGAAGTATACTGTCAAAAGGATATATTCACGGAAAGGAACGATCATTCCATTGAGCACGAACCGTATACTAATTTTTACCGGTGGCCGACTCGGACCTTGGGCTCTTTCACATATCACGCCCGAGGATTTGCTGATCGGCGCCGACGGAGGCGCGCTATTCCTCGTCTCTCATGGGATGAGACCAAATATAGCTCTGGGCGATTTCGACTCCGTCACGCCGGAGCAGCTTGCCTTGATAGAAGCGCAAAGCGATGAGATAATCGCATGCGATCCCATCGACAAAGACTATACCGACACCGAGCTCGCCTGGCGTCTTGCACTCACCAAGCATCCGCATCAAATCATGCTGTTCGGCGCGCTAGGTTCACGCTTCGATCACTCGCTCGCCAATATTCATTTGCTCCGGTCAGCGGCGGAATCCGGTGTCGATGCAGCCATTGTGGACGAAAACAATTTAATACAGTTAACTACTAATGAGCTTGTTCTGACAGACAATAATTTCCCGTATGTGTCGCTTCTGCCGTTATCAACCACCGTAACAGGAATTACCCTGTCGGGTTTTCGGTATCCGCTTCACGACGCTGCGCTTGAGATCGGCCAGTCGCTTGGAATTAGCAATGTTCTGAGCGGCCGCCAAGGCTTGATCCGAATACGGGAAGGATTACTGCTTGTCATCCAAAGCCGCGATTAACTTGATTTGTCCGGCCTCCTCGCTTATTGCTGCGTCTCGTCGGGCGGAGTGACTATTTCAAGACCCGGTACATATTTTCTGCCCATGAGCTTCTTTGTTTTACGATTTCCTTTGCTTTCGAACACGATGTCCAGGTCATAGTCCGTACCAGGGTACAGCTTATGATTCGGGATATATAACGAGAGTCTCTTCCTGTTGAATGTCAGCTTGTTTTTCTGCACCTGAACGACAACCTCTCCCCGTTCGTTAGCCGGTTTAAATACAATGCCGGTCCGTTTGAGCGGATATATCCAGACGCAGTCGCCGACTTCAAACGGGCGTTTTGCGGAAGTCTGGTCCAACTCATTGTTCGCAAGCATCATATCGATACCAGTGCCGTGTACGACCTCGGAAGGCGAGCCAATGGATTTTCCCGATTGTACATTGGATTGATTAATAGCATTCAAGCTGCCTGTCGTACCGGATACCTTATCGTTCGTTCCGGTCGGCTCTTTCCTGATGTCGGCCGCCCGGTTATCTGGCTGCGCTACGCCATTCGACCTATATGCAGCCGCTCTCGCTTCTGCCCGCAGTACAATCCGTTCCGGCAGCCCGAAACGTCTGGCAATAGCAAATGCATAGCTATCGCCGGCCTCGCCGATTTCCAACCGGTAAAGCGGCTTAAGCGTTTCCGCATCGAACGCCATACGGGCGTTCGTGCATGCAGGTGTCTCGGCGGCAAAACGTTTGATTTCATTAAAATGAGTCGTTGCAGCTACGAACGATCTCCTCTCGAGCAGCTCTTCAAGAACCGCGATTGACAATGCGATTCCTTCATCCGGATTGGTGCCGGCAGCCAGCTCATCGAGTAGAATGAGCGAGCGTTCATTCGCGGACGTCATCATTTCCCTCAAACTAGCCATATGAGCCGAAAAGGTACTAAGCGATTGCTCAATGCTTTGACCGTCGCCGACATCGGCCAAAATATGCTGGAACAAGCCGAATTCAGTCCCTTTACAAGCAGGCACCAGCAGGCCGGCTTGAACCATAAGCGCAAGCAGGCCGATTGTCTTCAGTGCAACCGTCTTCCCTCCGGTATTCGGCCCGGTGATGATAAGCTGTCGCCATGCGCCTCCGAGCTCGACGTCAAGCGGTACGCTCTTTGACCCCAGCAGGGGATGTTTTGCGCCAACCAGCTTGATATACGGTCGATTCGTAAGGCTAACGGGAATACCGTCATATGTTCTCGACAGCTTCGCCCGCGCGAAGATAAAATCGAAGGAAGCCATCGCTTCCGCATTCCACCTTAACCGTTCCGCCTGCTGCTCGGCTATTTCCGACAGCTCGGATAAAATGACCGTCCGCTCGCGTTCTTCCTCAGCCTTCCACATTTGCCATTCCGCTTGAAGCTCCGCAACATCGACAGGTTCGACAAACAGGGTTTGACCGCTTGCCGATTCATCCCATACCGTACCGGGCACCTGCTTGCGAAGCTCACGTTTGACGGCGATAACATAATGTCCGTTGCGCTTGCTTACGATTTGCTCTTGAAGGGCGGATTTGTATTTTCCGAGCGTTTGATTCAACCTGCGCTCTATCCTATCTTCCACAGCGGCAATATGACGCCTGATATCGGCTAACAAGGGGCTCGCCTGGTCTGCAAGCATACCGTGCCTGATGCACCGGTCCAATTCCTTGCGCAGCTCTGGACAGTCGTGCATCGAATCGGCGTAGCCGCTAATGGTAGGCGCCGCAAATCGTTTGGCTTCCATATAACGTTTCATCTGGGCAACGGCCGCCAGCCATGAAGCCAGGTAACCGAGCTCCTGCTCGGTATAGATTTTCCCCTTGCCGAGCAGTGCTATGAACGGTTCCATCCCTTCCATTGCGGACAGTGGGATGCTTGCACCGGTTGCCAGTAAATTCGCCGCCTCTTCCGTCTCTTTCAGCCACGCCCGGACCTGCATTTCATTAGCGGACGGTACATGTCTGGCGGCAAGCTGCATCCCCGATGGAGATACGGTAAATCCGTTCAGCATATGTTTGATTTTATCGAATTCCAATTTATTCAAGGTCGTTTCGTTCATTGTCTGTTTTGCCTCCTAAGTGGTTCATTTACTCTAAATTGCTTGAAATAAAAAAACACAAGAACAGAACGCATGCGCATTCCATTCCTGTGTTTTAGTGCGGCAAATCCCTTACCGGTTACTTGGAGGCGGCCATCCTGCAGGACTGGACTTATGCCTGAATGTATCCGGAAATGAAAAAAGCGTGCTCAAAGAGCACGCGGATTTGCCGTCAGCAGGCGGAAATCGTCATGTTCTTAACTCTTGGCGGCACACAAGTGAATAAGTATAGCTGAACAAAGCCTGTGCAGATGACAAGCGCAGCTGTACTTCTTCATGCTCCAGGTACTATAACCCGGTGACCGTATTAACGATCCCTGATGTTACGGTACGGATAACCGAGCCGTCATAGAGATGACGTCTAACGGTTACAGTGGGACTGATAACCGAGCCGTCATAGAGATGACGTCTAACGGTTACAGTGGATTGTGTGCCATTCTATCCAATTACGAGTTAAGAACACCGACAAACATTAAAATTTCCCCTTGCCTGTAAAGTTATGTCTATAATACCGTTTCGAACCCGAATCGTCAAGCTCCCTTATGCCTAGAGCTTCACTTCAAATCCGGTCCTTGCAAATGCTGCCCCGTCCGGAAGCCGATAATCACGTCGCAAATCGATATCATGCGATAAATGAGTGAAAATTGTTCGGACGGGCTTCCATTCCTCAATCAGGGCCAGCGCCTCGGTTACATCGTATACGGAGCGTGTTTCGAACGGAAACGGCTCATGGTAGAAGCTTGTCCCGAGTATAAGCAGATCCAATCCGTACAAAGGCTTGCGCTGTACTTCCGACAGGGCAATTGCATCGGAGCAATAAGCCCATGCTTTCCCGCTGGCCGCATGAGAGAATCGAAACGCATAAGCATAGCCATTCTTCCCATGATTTACTTTCCAACAGTCAACCTGCCAGGCTCCGAATGTAAGCGGCCCCTCGATCGGCCTGAAATGAATATTGCGGCTGATCCAGGAAAATCGCACATTGATATCGTCTATCACATCCGGCATCGCGAAAGCTTCTCCCCGATAACCGAGCCAACGGCACATATCCGCCCATTCGGACAGGCCTCCTATATGATCAAAATGTGCGTGGGTAATTAATATGCGGTCAATACGGCGCAGTCCCGCAGCTTCCATTTGCGTGCGCCAATCCGGGCCGCAATCGATCAGCATAGTACCGAACTCGTCATTCGTTACATGGACAAGCGAGCGGTATCTCCGATTAACGCCGCTCATGCGCGCTTCACCGCAGACTTCGCAATCACAGTAAACACGCGGGACCCCCATTGAATCGCCAGTACCCCAGAAAGCTATCGTAGTTGTCACAAGGTTCCCTCCTAATTCCGGCATTCCAAATGAACGTTATAATGGCTTCAAGGCGAGCATCCCGCTTAATTGCAGGTTTTGTATCATGTCATACCACGCCGCCGGTTTATTGGGAAGTGCTGAATAATACCGGTTTAGAAACTCCGATACCATTGGCGACGGTAGTTCATGCAGCTCTTCATCCCGAGGAAGAAAACAAAGGTCAAGTCCGCTTACCGCTTCGCCGTTTTCCTCCCATGAAGGGTGCACATAAGGGAAGTCCAGCCGTTGATAACCAATATGCGAGAGCACTTCTCGGCGGACATATGGATGCATCGGCGTAATGCCTCCTACATGATAATCCGCCCGCACCGGGTCGTAAATCTCCGCAAACATGCCAAGCGGCTCCGTTCCCGTATCCGCGGCAAGGCGGGCAATATCCTTCTCTCTGCTGCGCATCAGGAACCGGCCGATGCCCATTGAAGGGCGGCCGACAATCGTAAAATCGGTCATCGCGACACGCATATCCGGATAGTACCGGTATTCTGTGGCCCCGACAACCTCCTCCCCGTCTACGGCAGCATAAACATGGATGCCCGGGTCCATAAGGGGCTCCTTCCACTTTTCGAAAGCCAGAACCTCTTCAGGAGGGAAAACCGTTGACATCAGTTGGTGCATCTTTAAAAACAGCGGATTATCGATCGATTGAATTCGAATATAGTCCATTTCAATCAAGCTCCCTTCGATTTGACTACAAATTTCAGCGCCAAAAAGGATTGCGCCATTCCATCAATGCCGCAAAATGGCAGGACTCCTCATCCTCCAGGTAATGTGAAACGACACCAACCGGCATTCTACCGCAGCGCAATAAAAAGGAAAGCACAGGATCGTTCCATTCCCCGGCTACCACACGCTGGACATACTCCTCGGCAGTGGCAAGGGAAGCGTATTTGTGATAACCGGGAATCCTCCCTCCGCCAAGTAACCGTCTCAACCGGTGATGGACGACAACTTCGTACATCGACTGCATAAGCCACTTGCCGATGCCGGCTTTGCGGTAAGCGGGAACAACGCATAAATCTACGACGTAAAGCGTCTCTCCCTGAGGATCGTGGTTTCTAATATATCCGCCGTCCGTGACGGAATCCCAGCTATGATCGGTTCCCGTAATCGAATCATTAACTAATAATCCGGTCATCGAGCCGATCAATTTCCCCCCGGCCTCAGCGCATAGGGCTGCTTCCGGGAAGCGGGTTACATGCTCACGCAGCTGCTCCGTATTCCACCAAAGCTCAGCAGGAAAAGGCGGCGGAAAGCTTTCTTTCTGAATGTCGATCATACCCTCCACATCATCCAGCGTATAGTTTCGGATGATAACGCGAACGGGTTGACCTGACGAATATACGATCAGTTCTTTATACATGCGCTCCCCTCTGCTTCCGTTCAATCCTTCGGCCAATCCGGGTATAAGTCGGTTCTCCGGTCGCGCCAGGTCGTAACCGAGCCGGCTGCGCGAGCAAGCAGCTGTAAATCAAGGTCTGCGACCATGAGCATATCGTCGTTTAATCACGCCTTCGCTTAAGATGCCGGCAGGTTTCCCGTCTCCTGCATCGATAACGTGGGCAGCTATCGATATCTTCCAGTCTACACTGAACGGCCCCAATGCGAATATTCAATTCCTTCTCTCCCTCGATTAGAAAATTCTTATTTTTTTTTAATAAATCGATTCAAACCGTTGGCGGGTCTGGGATCATTTTCTTCGTGGTAATCTTTTAGGATGTTTAGCTTCTGGTATAGTATTCCTATCAATCAACAAGAGGAATTGGAGGACATCACGAGAATGCTGAAGAACATAATTGTCCGTAAAGTTATTGCTATAGGTGTTAGCGCTTTTATCGGATTTTCAAGCATTGCAGCGATACATACCCCCAAAGCAGAGGCCGCATCGTACAAAATGGCAAGCCGTATTATCAGCATCGGCGACAACTACTTGGGAGTCCCCTATCGGTTCGGCGCTCCAAGCGGAATATCTTCCATGTTTGATTGTTCGTCCTTTACCCAGCATGTATTCAGGAAAATTGGAATTTCTTTGCCCCGCACCTCAATTATGCAGTCTAAAATCGGTTATTACGTACCCCGCAGTAAATTAAAGAAAGGCGATCTAGTGTTCTTCTCCACGGCCCGTACCGGTAAAAGGGTCGGACACGTCGCAATCTACGTGGGAAACAATAGAATTCTGCATACATACGGCAAAGGCGGCGTAAAGTTCTCAAGCCTCAGTTCATCGTATTGGAACTCGCATTATCTGACAGCACGACGCGTCGTCAAATAGATCAATATATTGCGGGCCAAGCGCAAGAGCCGCTTCAAAGTCAAGCTTGACCTTCGAAGCGGCTCTTGCTGTCCGGCCAATTATTTTTTTTGCGGTAAAACGACTGTAATGGTCGTCCCCTGCTCCGGCTTGCTGAATACGTCAATTTGACCGTCATGAAGATCTACGATCCTTTTCGCGATCGACAACCCGAGTCCAACCCCGCCTGTCGAGCGGCTGCGCGCCCCATCCACGCGGAAGAAGCGCTCGAATATGTACGGCATCTCTTCCTCCGGAATGCCGATCCCTTTATCCGAAACCGATATCCGTACGGTTCCTTTGGTAACCGTCAATGAAATGTCAATCGTTTCTTTACTGTATTTAATCGCATTGTCGAGCAGAATAACCATCAGCTGCCGAATTTTATCCTTATCGGCTCTCAGACGTACCTCCGGCTTAGCCGAATGAACGCGGATCATCCGTTGAAAGGTCATGTGCAGCAGATCGGCAGTTTCTTCTGCAAGTTGAACGACATTGAATATTTCCGCCTTAAGCCAATCTTCCTGCTCCGCTTGGGCCAGCATAAGCATTGATTTCGTTAAATTTTGCAACCGCTGCGCTTCCTTACTGATCGCTTCGATAGCTTCATCGCGGATGGTATCGTCGTCTCTGCCCCACCGTTTTAACATACCGGCGTAGCTGCTAATAACGGTAAGTGGCGTTTTCAGCTCATGCGAGGCATCCACGACAAACTGCTTCTGATGCTCAAACGTCCGGTCCAGCCTGTCGATCATCTGATTAAAGGCCCGCGCGAGCTGAAGCAGCTCCGCGGACTGATCTTTCTGGTCTAATTCGATCTGTCTCAGTTTACCGCTCCGGTCGATCTCCCGCATGGTCTGAACCATATGCTGAATCGGCGAGGTCAATCGGGAGGTGAACCAGTACGTACCGATTATCGCGAACAATGTAGCGCCAACGCTCGTAATCGTAAGCGCGATAACCAGAACCTGCAGGTAGCTGTCAAGCAGCGTCAGCTTGCGGTACATCTCAAGCGTCCCGATCACTTGCGAGCCATGATAAAGCGGTACTTTCATAAACAGCGCTCTACGGCCATCAATGAACATCATGCCTGTCTCGTGCTGTTCTGTGAAGACCGGCGGAAGAGCCAGAAGCTCCGGATCGGAGCCTCTGCTGTTAAGGACCATCCCTTTCGTATCGACAATACGCATCAGCTCGCTGGCGTTGTAATAGTCCCGAAGCAGATCCGGGTCGGAGAGCGTCGCGGGATCGTTAATCCGCGGATCCTCGAGTAAAATATTGACTTTATTCGTGAGCAGCTGGTCCTCACTGCGCAGGGTGATTTTGATCACGAACAAATAGACGAAGATATTGAACAGAATCAAGATGAAGATCAACCAGAATATCGTGAAAAAAGTAAATCTTTTACGCAGTGTCATGCATCCGGCTCCTTGAGCATGTAGCCGACGCCCCGAACCGTATGAATGAGCTTGTGACGATATCCTTTATCGATCTTCTGGCGCAAATATCGAATATACACATCCACAAGGTTGGTTTCGCCGATGAAATCGTACCCCCATACCTCTGACAAAATGTCTTCCCTCGATTTTTCCTCATTTTTGTGCTCGGCCAAATAAACGAGCAGCTCGAATTCTCGAGGTGTGAGCTCAATAGGCAGTTCTTTGCGGAATACCTTTCGGGAGCGCAGTTCAATCGACAAATCGGCCGTTTTAATTACATCCGGACTTTCCGCTTCTCTCGGCTGCTGCTGGAAAATCCGCAGAAGATTGCGAACGCGCGCAAGCAGCTCCTCCATTGCAAACGGTTTCGTAATATAGTCATTGGCGCCATGCTCGAATCCGCTAACCTTGTCCGGAATGGTATCACGCGCCGTCAGCAGTATAACCGGAATCGGATTTCCAGCTTGCCTCAATCGGCGCAGAACCTCAATACCGTTAAGTCCCGGCAGCATAACATCAAGAAGAACCATATCCCACTCGCCGGATGCGGCCTGCTCCATTCCGCTCCTGCCGTCGGCAGCCCGTCCGACCACGTACCCTTCATGCTCCAGCTCAAGCTGCAGGATACGAGCGATTCCCTCTTCATCTTCGATTACAAGTATGCGTTCGTTCATCTAGTTGTCCTCCACTTCTACGAATCGATTAGGAGCGCTTATGTCACCAATCATAATGAAGCTTCGTTACGTTTGCAAGCCGCTCACAGGATCCTTACAGCAGCACCCATCCGGCAAGTGCAGAGAAGAGTACCGCCTGCCATGGTTGTCGTTTCCAAACGTGCAGCAGCAGAAATACGAGAAGCACAATTACAAAATGACGGGGAGATTGAACCGCATCATGCCAGATCGGATTATACAAGGCGGCAAGAAGAATACCGACGACCGCGGCGTTGACGCCCATCAGCGCCGCTTGTGCCTTAATGCTTCCGCGAAGCGAATGCCAGAAGGGAAGCGCGCCTAAGAGCAATAGAAAGGATGGAAGAAATATAAAGATTAACGCTGCCGTTCCGAACAAAATACCCTTGAGTCCGCCGGCCATCGAGCCTCCGATATAAGCGGCAAACGTGAAGAGCGGTCCGGGCACGGCTTGTACTGCACCATAGCCGGCGGTAAACGTCTCGGCTGAGAGCTTGCCCGCGCCGCTTCCAACCACTTCGTGCTCAAGCATTGGAAGGATCACATGCCCGCCGCCGAACACCAGCGAACCGGCGCGGTATGCGCTGTCTACAAGCGCCAGCAGCGGAGAAGCGCTTAAGCGCGACGCGATCGGCAGCGCGGCAAGCAGAATGGCAAAAAGTGCGAGAGCGGTCCATGCGACGGGATACGAAATCATCGGCTTGTTTTGCGGTTCATCCGATGCCTCGGCTTTCGGCAGGTTCGGCTGCAGCCATAATAATCCCACGACTGCACAAATAACGAGCGGAATCAGCTGAGCACCGGCACCCGGTATCCATAAAGCAAGCGCGGCAGACCCTATCGCCATAGTGGCCCGGATCGGACCCGCCGCTAAGGTGTTGCCCATACTCCAGACCGCTAATCCGACGACCGCAACGGCCGCAAGCTTCAGACCCTGCAGCCAGCCTGCCTGTGATAAGTCCGCGTTTGAAGCTGCCAGCGCGAACAACAGCATGATGAGTGCGGATGGCAGAGTAAATCCGAGCCATGCGGCTATAGATCCCTTAATGCCGGCACGTTCAATGCCGATCGCCATGCCGAGCTGACTGCTCGCCGGGCCTGGAAGGAACTGTGCGAGCGCCATATATTCGGCGAATTTGCGCTCGCCAAGCCATTGCTTACGTTTTACGTACTCTTCGCGGAAATACCCCACATGAGCGGTAGGACCGCCAAACGAAGTCAGGCCAAGCTTCAGAGCCGTAATGAACACTTCGCCAAATGTGCCTTTCTTCCGTCCGGTTTCCAAGTCAACTAATCCCTCCACTTGTCAAATCGAGCGACCCTCGTTTCCGCTGAAAGGTCAGTGGGTGTTTTGTAAGGACCATGCCTCGACGTCCCATACCTTTGTGACCCAATCTTCATAAAAATCCGGTTCATGAGATACAAGCACAATCGTCCCTTTGAAAGCTTCCAGTGCGCGTTTCAGCTCCGCTTTCGCGATAACGTCCAAATGGTTTGTCGGCTCGTCAAACGCTATCCAATTGCTCTCCCGCATCATCAGCTTGCAAAGCCGTACTTTCGCTTGTTCGCCGCCGCTTAATTGGTTAAGGGCGCGCGTTATATGCTCATTTTTCAAACCGCAGCGTGCAAGCGCTCCCCGCACTTCATGCTGATTCATATGAGAAAATTCGTTCCAGACATCATCAAGCGGCGTTAAGTTCGGAGCCTTGGCTTCTTGCTCGAAATAAGCCGGGTGCAGAAAATCCCCGCGGTAGACTTTACCGTCAAGCGGCGGGATCTGTCCCAGAATCGTCTTCAGCAGCGTCGATTTACCTACACCGTTGCAGCCGACAATGGCGATCTTGTCTCCCCGTTCAATTAGCATGTTCATTTCCGGCAGCAGCGGCCTGTTATAACCGATTAAGAGGCCGTTTGCCTCGAATACAGTCTTGCCGCTCGTACGCGCCTCTTTAAAGTTGAACGTCGGCTTCATCGCTTCCTCGGGACGGTCGATACGGTCCAGACGGTCCAACTGCTTCTCGCGGCTTTTTGCGCGTCCGCTGGTCGAATAACGGGCTTTATTCCGTTGAATGAAGTCTTCCTGTTTCTTTATAAATTCCTGCTGCTTCTCGTATGCATCGATGTGTTGATTTTTATTAATATCCGCCATCTGCAGAAACTTCTCGTAATTCGCCGAATAACGGGTTAGCTTGGCGAATTCAAGATGGTAGATCACATCCACGACCTCGTTCATAAAGCCGGTGTCATGCGAAATCAGAATAAATGCGTATGGGTACGACTTCAAGTACCCTGTCAGCCACGTTATATGCTCTTCATCCAAATAGTTCGTCGGCTCGTCGAGCAATAGTACGGTCGGCTTCTCCAGCAGAAGCTTGGCGAGCAGAACCTTAGTACGCTGCCCCCCGCTAAGAGCGGCCACATCTCGTTCGAGCCCGATCGCATTCAAGCCGAGACCATTGGCCATTTCCTCCACTTTCACGTCCAGCATGTAGAAATCGCCGATCTCAAGCTCCTCTTGAATCTCGCCCATCCTTACAAGCAGCTCTTCCAGTCTATCCGGATCGGCATCAGCCATTTGAACGGCTATGTCGTTCATTTCGTTCTCCAGCTCAAGGAGCGGCAGAAAAGCGTCCTTAAGCACATCCCGTATCGTATTTCCAGGAGTCAGCTTCGTATGCTGATCCAGGTATCCATAGCGGATTCTGGGCGTCCACTCCACTTTCCCGCTGTCTTTAAGCAGCTTTCCCGTCAAAATGTTCATCATCGTCGATTTACCAGTTCCGTTCGCACCGACTAATCCGACGTGCTCGCCTGCAAGCAGACGGAAGGAAACATTTTTGAACAACGTACGATCGCCAAAATTATGGGATAATTCTTCAACTGTCAGTAAGCTCATGATCTCTCAATACTCCGTTTCTATATGGTGTTCATGTTAAAGAGCGCGTTTGTTCTACACCGCTCGCGTTCCATTGTATCACAGGAGCTTGCCTGTTGTGTTAACTTGATGCAAAAAGCCTGCTGATAAAAGGGTGGAAGGAACGTTCAAACGCTTTAGACCATGATTTGTGCGAGGTTGCCCATAACCCGTTCCACATCAGCTCTACCCACTCCTCAGCGGGCAAAAGAGGAATCGAAATGTCCGGCTTGGCCGGAATCATCGCGAGCCATTCGGAACGGCTGCGAAATTTCATATCTTTGTTGGCAGCCCATATTGTTGCAAGATTGTTTCCCTCCCGTTCGAAGCAAATAGTTTGCGCCGCTTTCATTCGGCGGAGCGTCCATTTGGACGGGAATGGATCAACAGCGAATATTAGAACGTCGGTTTGAAGCAACTGCTTTTCTGCAGCCCGTTCGAGCCATTGGCCGGACATATCCGTCACCACGACGGGTTCGTTTATCGATTCCATCATTAACCTGAATTTCAGATCATCATCAATGGCCGCTTCAGCTGCAGATGGCAGAAGAGCATGCCAATACACCGGTTCCCGTCCGTCCTGAATCCGAATATAGCGGGAATCAAGTGGCTGGCCGGCTTTAGCCGATTTCTTTCGATGTTCTATGTTTAACAAGGAATACCATTCCGGTTCAAGCGAAGGATGCTCAACGGCCGCGCACTCGATGCCGCGGGAACCGAGCAGCCGGGCAAGCGATATTGCGACGAACGTTGAACCCGCGCCCGGTGAGAACGATGCTACTGTAATATGAAGCGGTTTGGCTCGGCTTATTCCGGGCTGTTGAATACTCCGTTGTGCTTGTAAGCCTTCCGGTAAGATGGATCCACCGGCATTCGGCGACTGTACACAGGCAGCCATTGCTTTGGCAGCCTCTTCCATGCACGTATAACGGCAGTTAGGCCGGGGATCAAGCATTCGGCCGATTACCGAACGAACGTCAGCCGACACATTTCCCGGCAGGCCGCCTCCTGACTGCACACCGTCTTTGAGCGGGGTGCCTCCGTTCAGCATATAAAGCATCAGGGCGCCGAGACCGAAAACATCCGTGCGTGCATCACTTTGCCTCTGTGCCTCCTGTTCAGGAGCCGCAAACCCGGGAGTACCGAGCTTAACCGTATCTTGGACCTGTCCCGCCTTATAACGCCTGGCAATACCAAAGTCGATCAACCGTACGTAGCCGTTTTGATCCACCATAACGTTCGTCGGTTTCAAGTCGCGGTGAATAATCGGCGGATGCTGGCTATGCAAATAATGAAGCGCATCGCACAGTTGTATTCCAATATTAAGCACTGCGGACTCCGGCAAGAACCCGCCGCTGTCTCGAAGCAAGGATTGGACGGTTTCACCGTCGATATAGTCCATAACGAGCATTTCGCTGTCCTTGTCGCCCGGGGGAAAATAATCGACTATAATCGGAAGGCGCGGGTGATTCAGCCGCATAAGAAGTGCAGCCTCTTCGGCGCTGTAAAGTCCGTCCGCGGTCGGCGGCCGATTCACCTTTAATGCCCGTAATTTACCTTGCAGACGCAAATCTTCCGCGGCATATACTTCTCCCATGCCTCCCCTGCCGATCAGACCCGCAATCCGATATCGATCGCCGATTAACGCTCCGCCTCTCAAACTCTCTCTGTCGACCGGTTCCATACATTTCACTCCTCATAATCAAAATAAAGCATCCCGATAGACAGACCTGAGTCTGTAGATCGGGATGCTTTCCCATAATAAGCGTATAACTTATTTTAACGTTTAATTAAATATAACGTAATTTCATCACGGTTGTGAAACAATTGTTTGGCCTTCTTCAATTCGAAAGACTCACTCAGCCTTGCAATGACATCGCGTATCGTTTGCAGCGGCTTCTTGTGCATTAATTTCACCGTGATGATTGCGGTGGCTCCTTCCGCCAGCGCAGTAATCTGTTCGAGCACCAGCTTCGACATTTGCATCGGGCTCCAGCTCATATCGCAGACGAGCAGATCAAAGGTACCGTGTTTGAATTCCACGTCCGAAGCGTTCTTCTTCAAATATGTCAGCCTGGGGTAGCTGGATAAAGACGGATGAAGCTCCGCCGGATCCACCGACGTAACCTTCAAGCCCCGTTCAAGCAGAAGATGAGTCCACCCGCCTGGAGCGGCACCGATATCCAACGCTTGGCGAAAGCCGGCAAAGTCCAGTTTAAACTCCCTCTCCGCCTCCAAAAGCTTGAATTTGGCGCGGGAGATTTGACCATCCTCTCGTTGAAACCGAACTGCTCCTCCAGGCCAATCAGATAACTGTTCCTCCGGCGTTCCCCATCCGATACAGAGCTCCGTTCTTCCCGCATAGATGGATAAGATGAGCTCCGGCGCTTGCATCGTCGGTTCACAGCCCATTTCAGTCAGAACAGCGTCGATGACGGCCTTCGTATCGGCGGCCGAATACAGGAAAGGCGTGCTGTCCGCACGCCGCAGATGAACGGCCGTGGTTCGGCCCTCGCATCGCAAACGGGCATGGCGGACCAGCTCTGATAATGCCTGTAAATCATCGGCATTGCCGTGAATCGGTAACGTCCTGTCGACCGGCTGGATATGCCGCAAGAACATCGGCTCGTTATCACTAAGCGCCGATAATACCTCTTCGCGGCCGAGCGTCAATTCCATCCGGAATATTTCATTCGCTGAAAGCTGCGTGAATTTAATGTCATTAAATAACCGCCGCAGTTCCTCCATCGCGTATGCCGCAAATCCGTAATTAGCCGTCCCTATCCATTGACTCAACGTTCTACTCCTCCTGATACCGCCCGAATCCAGGGCCTGCCATTCACCCAGTCAACTTCTACGGGCCAATCGTACGCCCGGCTGAGCGCTTCACCGTTCAACACTTCCTCCTTGGGTCCGGCTGCGGTAATGCGTCCTTCATGTATAAGAGCCACATGAGTAAACAGTGGAATAATTTCCTCGAGATGGTGCGTCACATATACAATCATCAATCCACGTCCGCTTAGCTTGCCGAGATCGAGAAGAAGCTTTTCACGCTCATGCAGATCAAGTCCCGCACATGGCTCGTCCAAAACGAGAAGCTTGGGACCCGCCATAAGCGACCTGGCAAGAAGCACCTTCTTCCGCTCGCCTTGAGAGAGCGTGCCGAACGGCTGCTCCGCCATAGAACCAAGTCCGACCTGATCGATCAAACGCAGCGCCTTGAGCCGTACGTTCTCATCAATGGTTTGATAAAACCGCAAAAACGCATACTCCCCGGTTGCGACAACTTCCCAAACCGGATCGCTCAGCGACAGTTTCTCGATCACGGATTGGCTGATGTAGCCGATTTCTTTCCGGACTTCCCGGACATCGCATGAGCCGTACCGATACCCGAGTACATCGACCGTCCCTGAAGAGGGAAACAGGTATCCGGTCATCATTTCAAGCAAAGTCGTCTTGCCCGAGCCGTTTCGACCGAGAATGACCCAATGTTCGCCATCATTCATTCTAAGGTCCACGCTCTGCAATATATCCCGTTCGCCGCGGCGTAACGTAATTTCCTGTAGGTTTATCATATTAGGTTCCTCCGTTATTTCACATGCCCGGGCGAGCCTGACAGTATGGTTACCCGGGCATCGGACCGTTATGAATATTCACGTGAGACGGTGCATGCTTGAGCAGCAGATGAACCATCTGCGTTCGCCCTTCAGGGCTCGATGTATGAAAATAAATGGACCTCGGGTAACGGCCGCTTTCCACTATGTACCGGGCAACCTCAAGACCGGTCGGCTGTCCCCACCCCAAATCGTAATCGAGTGATAAAATGTCCACTTCCTCGTGTTCCAGAAGCAGCCTGCATTCTTCGGCGTTTTTAGCTGGTGTGAAGCCAACTGGACATGGCCGGTAATCATCCAAATAAACGTTTATCATCATTGTCCTCCCCATCGGCGTATTCGTTCAAGCTGATCAAGGTGAGTACCGTCTGCGCCTGCCGGCGTCTCAAGGATAAACGGCGTTTCCGTGAAAGCAGGGTGGCCCAGCAGCCAGGAGAAACCTTTTTCTCCAATGAAGCCCTGACCGATCACGGCATGCCGGTCGCGTTTCTCTCCCGAAGGATAAACAGAGTCATTAAGGTGAATCGCCTTTATATGCGCCAGAACTCCGAGCCTATCCGCATTATCCAGCCATTGCGCGTTCGGTTTCCCGTCCCATACGCCGCTTGCGAACAAATGGCACGTATCCAGACAAAAGCCGATTTTGTGGGGAGCGACACACAAACCGCGAATTTGCGCGAGCTCCTCCATCGTAGTTCCCATGAAGGTATGGTCGCCCGCCTGATTCTCGATCAACAGCTTGGCGTTTCCGTTCCACTGGGAGGTTACTGCACTTATCGCCTGAATGGCGTTTCTATAGCCCTCAAGAGAATCGGAGCCTTTATATACACCAAAATGGACGACGACACCCAGCGAACCGCAAGCTTCCGCAATTTCCAAATCGTTTAAAATCGACATTACCGTTCGTGCCCGATGGTCGGGATCTTCAGCGGCAACATTCGTCGGGTAAGGAGAGTGAGCAATCGAGACGATTCCTCTCTCCCGGCAAAAATCCGCACAGCGCTTCGCATCCGCCGCATCGAATTTCTTAATAAGAAGGCTGCGCGGATTTTTCGGAAAATATTGAAATCCCTCTGCTCTAATCGAAGCGGCTCTCTTGGCCGCCTCAAGGTAACCGCCCCTGGTCGATACATGACAGCCGGCGCGCATGCTCTGTTACCTACCTTTCTGGCAGGAAGGGCAGAAAAACATTTTTCGCGAGTTGATCTCGCCCCGTTCCACGGTTCCACCGCATCTGAGGCACGGCTGTCCGTCACGGTCGTAGACCCTGCAGCGGTCATTGAAACCGCCTGTCAGCGTATCGTCGGCAGTCAGCGGCATCTCCATATAGCCGCCGTAAGACGCCGCCTCCTTCAGTACGCTGTGCATCGAATTGTAGAGCCTTTCCCATGTATCAGGCTCAAGCTCGCTTATACGCGCATCCGGCCTGATTCCAGCGTCGAACGCGATTTCATCCGCATAGCAATTGCCGATGCCGGATACGACCTGCTGGTTGACTAGCGTCGTTTTGAGTGAGCCGCGTTTGCCGGCAAACAGCTTCTTGAAACGCTCGAATGTCAATCTCTTATCGAATGGATCCGGCCCGAGCTTGGCCAGATGAGCCTCGACTTCCTTTACGGTGTACAAATGAATATAACCGAGCCTCAGTCCGATAAAACACATGACACCCGCAGGGAAGCCGATGGCCACCTGCACCGATCGGTCCTGTATCTCCCCGGGCGGTCCGAAGCGGATCATCCCTCCAAGCATCAAATGGAGTAGAAGACGCTTCCCATTGTCAAGATGAAACAGAAGCATTTTACCGCGGCGCTCTACAAACAACACCGTCCTTCCGATCAGCTGCTCCGAGAATATATCCGGTTCTACATTAATCGATTTCGGCCTTGTCACTTCGACTTGCGTAACCGGCTGACCCACGATGCGCTCCGCGAGCAGTTTGCGATAGGTTTCCATTTCCGGCCATTCCGGCATCGTCTATCTTCCTTCCAGTTAGTTAATGGACCTCTGAAGCTTATCGTCTACATGTAACTTAAGTTTATGTAAATCATCAAATACCGCGTCCGCGATGACACCGGCGGCTTGAAGAAGCCGGTTATAATTGTCCTTCGTCGCGAGTCCGGTAAGCACTAGAGCGGAATAGCAGCCTGAAGCCTGAGCCGCTGCAATATCCGTCGCCGGGTTATCGCCGACCACCCAGGTTTCTGCAGCAGTTAATCCCAGCCGTTCCAGCGCGAAATTCATCAGTATTGCGGAAGGCTTGCCGATCAGCGCCGGCTCCACGCCTGTCGCCGTTCGAAGCATGGCAGCGATCGTTCCGGCCCCGGGAAGCAGTTCGCCGTCCGAAGGAAGCAGCACATCAGGATTCGTAAGGACGTAAGCTGCACCGCCGAGAATATGCCGGACTGCGGTGGATAAGCGGTCATAAGTCAAGCTGCGGTCGATGCCCTGGACGACGATATCCGGATTATCCTCTACGACCTGTAAACCCTGGTCGGTAAGAGCGTTTCTCAGCCCTTCTTCTCCTACCACGAAAACACGCGCGCCTTTCTGCCGCTCCGCAATATAAGATGCAGCCGCCTGAGCGGATGTGCAAACATCCTGCGGCTCAGCGGGAATTCCCATCGCATTCAACCGGTCCGCGACGGTTTCCGGAGAGGCTGAAGAATTGTTTGTTACGAATAGATAACGCGCACTTCGGGCGCGGAGCATATGTATTAACGTGTCCGCTCCATCGACCATTTGGCGGCCGTTATAGAGGGTGCCGTCCAAGTCGATAAGGAGTCCGCGCAGAGCCGCACCGGAATCAGTCATTGGTGTTCCACTCCTTATTTTGTTTCAGCACGCGGTCTATCAAATATTCAGTCTTAATTCCGTCTTCAATTGTCGGAGCGAGTCCCGCCCAGCGGTCTTCTCCGGCAAAACGCCAAATAAAATGATGCAGGGAGCCGAAATGTGTGTCTACCGCCACACCCATGGTCGCTTTCTCATCCGGCAGCAGGGTTAAGGAATCTGGTATCGGCAATGCCGTTGTACCGCCATGCAGGAGATGGACCGCCGGTATCGTATGGCGCTCCAGATCGCATGTTATGGAGCCTTGCGCACCCACAATTTGAATATCGAATGCGTCGGATCCAAGCGCTATCCGTGAAACCTCAGCCGTTCCGCTTATTCCGGACTCCGTTGTATAATGCATCATCGCCCAATCGTCCACATCAACATCGACGATTTCACCTGTTTCCGCATCCGGACGTTTCCGGACATAGGTTTTGGTTCTTCCGCTGACTTCATCCAGCTCTCCGAACCAATGGCGCAGAAGATCGAGGACATGAACGCCGAGATCGCTAATCGCGCCGCCTCCCGACATACCGCTTTGCAATCGCCAGCTTACCGGGCGCTCCGGACTGAGATAACCGGAGCGGCGGTAGGAGATTTTGCACTGCAGAATATCGCCGACAATTCCTTCCTGCAGCCAGCGTTTAATTCGCATAACGGCAGGATGATACCGGAAAGTAAAGGCAAGCTGCTGCAGAACTTCAGGCTGTTCACTTACTCTGCGGTGCAGCTCTAGAGAACGACTGTACTCTTCCGTTACAGGCTTCTCGCAGTATATAGCCTTACTTCCCGACAGTGCCGCCATAACATCGTCGAAGTGGTTTGCGTTCGGAGTGCAGACGTCAAACGCATGCAGACGTTCGTCAGCGGCAGCCTTCGAGGCCGAATCGACTACGCGGCGAAAGCCGATCGCTTCGGCCTGTGCTTGATGGACGTCCGGTCTTCTTGTTACAAGTGTATCAAGCACCGGTACAACCGGCGTTTTCTTTATAACAGGCAGCGCGCGAAGCGCAGTCATATGTGTTTTTGCAATATTACCGAAGCCAAGTATCGCAAATCGCAGTTCCCTCATCCATACAGCCTCCCTGATTTCACCCGCAACCGTTCGACCCGTTTGTGGATGCTTTCCAGTTCAGCACGGCGTTTCGCGTCGATCCGCATACTTGTATAACGCCGCTGCGCGAGCTCAAGTGCCGTTTCGGCAAGCGCCAGAGCCGCATCGAACTGTTTGGTCTTATGTTCATAGTACATGGAAAGCTCGATATGAGCATCCCAGTCCGGCCACGAAGCGTGTTGCGCCATATGTACGGCCTTCTGCCACAATAACACAGCACGCGTCCAATTTCCACATTTCTTGTCCCTGTCCGCCAGTGCGGTTAAGCAGGAAGCCGGGGTACGACTGTCTGCTTCGAGAAGGCTAAACAAGGGAGCGGCATGTTCCGCCGCACCCATCTTCTCCAGCCATAAGCCGGTGCGCAGAAGCTCTTCCGGTTCGGTCGGATTGGAGACGCGAGTGCCGAGCCCCCCACTTAGCAAATGCCCGAATCGGATCGCCAGACAAGCCAGTGACAGCATGTCCGATTCATTGTGGAGAAAGACGCCGAGCAGCGGGTCAGGCTTCCCGTCGGCCAGAAATTGAAAGTAGATGGCGGGAGCCAGCGAACCGGGCACATCGTCGGTACGGACGATTCCGAGCCGCTCCTCCTCCACATGGCTAAGACGACAGGAGGCAAGCGTATTGCGCCATATGCTCCGAGATGGATGAAGCAGGTCAATATGGATAGGCTCCCACCTGAATGTACGGAAACCATTAAGGATGAACCGGTTCAGTAATACCGGCCAATCGAATGTCCGACCGTTGTAGGTGATAAGATGCGAATACATCAGCAGCTTCTCACACAGATAGCCCAGCATCGCCCGCTCCTCCGCCGGATGACGAATGAGCATTTGTTGAACGACAAACGACTCACCTTCGGCGAAACCGAGGCCAACCATAAAAGGCACATTGCCGGCGCCGACGCCAAGTCCCGTCGTCTCCAAATCGAGAAACAACACCTTTTCCGGCTTCACGGCGATTGCCTCAATGTTAGTCCCCGGCATTCCGCTTGGGCTGCCGTTTAATCCACCTATACGGCTTAATCTCACCGGCTTTGGTGCGTTAACCGGCGATTGAAAGGCTGATAGTCCCGTCGACGCTTCATGCAGCTCGGACAATTGATGAATTCCGTGCCGGTGCTCTAAAGGATAACGGGTCTCCCGCAGAAGAAAGCTGCCTTCCGCAGTTCGGATGATCTGGACGCCGGTGTCATCCCAGTCGGAAGTCAGCACTTCGATGTCGTCTGCATAGCCGTTCACCGTTTCATGCTTCGGGTCTGTCAGTTCCTCATCAGCCGAACGATTGTCTGTCTTTCCGTCCGCCTCGCTTGCAAGCTCCAACGCTTGCAGCGCCTCAGAAGACTCATCGGCGCCGGGAGATTCAGCAGCTCCCGCGGCACTTGAACCTCTAAGCCGAAGCAGTCTGTCGCGCAGCCCGCTCATTGCAATATACCCGCTTCCTCGATCAGGTCCAGCGCAAGTGATTTGCCGAGCAATCCTACCTCTTCGATCGGTCCCACACACGCCGGACAGCCGCTCAAACAGGTACAGGAGCGGATGAGCGATTTGGCCTGCCGCAGCAGCTCGTCATGCACCTCGAACAATCGCTCGCTGAGACCGATGCCGCCCGGATAACGGTCATAGAAATAGATAGTAGGACGCTTCGTATGGACTGCCTTCACTTGTGGTACGACTCGGATGTCTAGCGGATCGCACATCAGGTACAGCGGGGCAAGATGAACAAGCACGTTCGCCAGACCGAGCAGCGCCTGCTGCATATCGTTAGCGCTCTTGCGCGCTGCCGCCTCCTCGCTGAACGAGAACCAGTAGCCGCTCGTATGCAGCTCCTCTTCAGGCAAATGAATCGGACCGCTGCCGATATTTTCATGGCTTCTAAGTCGGATTTTCTTGAAAATGGTCGCTTTTGCGTTGACGGTCACCTCGCCGTACTGCCTCAGCAAATCGCCGCTCTGCCGTTCCTTGTCGACATGCAGCACCTTAAGCTCAACGGCCATATTGGCATCGGTAAAATAATCGACGTCGACCTCGCGTACATATGCTTTTTTCTCAGGATAATCGAGCTTCTCGACCTGATACTGCACGCCCTCATGAATATATATGGCTTCGTCGTGAATGAGCGTCGGCGCGCTGAACCGGTCTACTTCCCCCAAGACGCGGCTGCCGCTCGTCATATCGATTATAATGAAGTTCTCCTGAGCTGCGGAACGGAGCGATATGCCATGAGCCGGAAACGATTGCTCCATCCAGTACCACCGGTCCTTCACACGGTGCAGCACCTTCTCTTCCACCAGAAACTCAAGCATGTGCTCAAGCGACTCCTCGCCGAATTTCTCTCCCGCTTCAAACGGCAGCTCGTACGCGGCGCATTTCACATGATCGATCAGGATCAGCAAATTATCCGGATGGATGAGCGCGCGTTCCGGAGGACGATTAAAGAAGAAGTCCGGGTTTTGGATCATATATTGATCAAGCGGATTGCTGCTTGCCACAAGAAACGTCACCGAGGTGCCTTGGCGCCGTCCCGCCCTTCCGGACTGCTGCCAGGTGCTTGCGATCGTACCCGGATAGCCGTTCATCACGCATGCCTGAAGCTGCCCGATATCGATACCGAGCTCAAGCGCATTGGTGCTGACAACTCCGCGTATTTCGCCGCTGCGCAAGCCCTGCTCGATTTCTCGGCGCAGCTTGGGCAAGTAACCGCCCCGGTAACCCCGTATCGTTTTCGTGCCGAGTTCATCCTTCACCAGCTCCTGCAAATACGTGAGAAGCAGCTCCACCCGAACGCGGCTGCGTGCGAATACGATGGTCTGAACCCCCTGGCGAAGCAGGGATGCGGCAAGCCTGCGCGATTCAAGAACGCTGCTGCGGCGTATGCCGAGCTGTTTATTGACGACGGGCGGATTATAGCATATAAAATGCTTCTCTCCCATCGGAGCGCCGTTGTTGTCGACAAGCCTGACCGGCTCGCCGATCAGCCGCTGCGCATGCTCGCCCGGGTTATCAATGGTCGCCGAAGCGCAAATAAACTGCGGACTGGAGCCGTAAAACCGGCAGATCCGCTTGAGCCGCCGGATAACGTTCGCCACATGGCTGCCGAATACTCCGCGGTAGGAATGCAGCTCGTCGATGACAATATATTTTATATTTTCGAATAGTTTGACCCATTTCGTATGATGCGGCAGTATAGCCGAATGCAGCATATCCGGATTCGTCACGACGATGTGTCCTGCATTGCGGATCACCTGTCTGACCGTAGGCGGAGTATCGCCGTCATATGTATGCGTCTTCAGATCGACATCCATTGCCGCTGCCAGCTCCTGAAGCTCAGCGACTTGATCCTGGGCCAGCGCCTTGGTCGGAAATAAATAAAGCGCTCGGCCGCTATCGTTCTCAAGCAGCGACTGCAGCACCGGCAAATTGTAACAGAGCGTTTTGCCCGATGCCGTCGGCGTTACAGTGACCACGTTCAGACCGCCGCGCACCGCGCGGTAAGCTTCCGCCTGATGTACGAACAGCTTTCCGATCCCCCGTCCCTGCAGAGCTTCCCTAAGCTTGGGATGGATATCCGCCGGCATCTCCGTACTGCGCGCTTCACGCGGCGGAATGGTATGCCAATGTGTCACATTTTCCATGATTTCCGGTTGCTGTTTAAGCAGCTGCAGCCACTCGTCCAAGCCTGATGCTTTCCCCGTCCACCGGTTCATGCCATTATTCTCCCCTTCTTAAAACCATTCCGATTCTATTCTCTTTATTGTACAGAATGTATGTTCGGCATGCAATCGTATAACGCAAAAAAAGGCCGCTCCCGGTCCTGTCGAACCCTCCCGGAAGGCAGCCCATCAATTATACATAAGGCGGTTCCCATGTTTTCTTGCTCCATCCGATCCTGTCATGCAGCACGTTTAAATCCCGGTCGAGCGTAACAGCCGCGCTGAACGGCATTTTATCATTATGCCAAAATCTGACGTCGCTCCACGTTACTTCATATCCTTCCTGCCGTTCCTTAACCTGGACATGAACGCTCTGGGCAAAATGGAGAAACGCACTGACGCCAAGCGTGCCTAGAGTCGCCTTCGCGGCCGCCGGATACCTGTCCGGACCCGTCTTGCTGAGTATTGCTTGCTGATAGATATTCCCCTGTTTTACCGTACCGATCGCATAGGTGTCGTCCGTCTCTGCAACATATTGCCACGTAACTCCCGACATGCTTGGGATCAGCGTTATTTGACCATTAGTCCGGTATTCGCTTTGCAGCTTCCGTTTCGTGCGTACGCTCTGAGCCGTGCGCCACCCGATATAGGCGATACTGGCGGAATATACCGCAGCAAACATAAGACCGGGAGAGAATGTGCCTGACAGCCATATGAGAACGGCTGTGGCATGTAATCCAAATAGGTACGGATCGAACAGGCAAAGCACGTCAAGATGCCGCCATTTCGCGGAAAACGGACGCAGGCATTGAACACCGTATGCGTTAAATAAATCAAGACTTATATGTAAGCAGACAGCGATAAAGGTCCATAGGATGACCGTCCATCCGGCATCCAATACCCCGAACATCCAAGCAAGCGGGAAACCGAGCAGCACAGACCATATCGCCGGCGCCGGCAGCGAGTGTGTCAGCCCGCGGTGGTGGCGGACATACGCCGGTTCCCCACGCAGCCTCATCAGAGAATCAAAATCCGGTGCGTGACTTCCAATAAGGGTGCCGGCCATAACGGCGTGCGCGACTTCCGGGTGGGATGCAACGGTCGGATCAAGCATGGACAAACCCGCCAAAGAAACGCCGAAGAGCAAATGAGTTCCGCTATCCAGGAAGCAACATCCTTTCCGATTTTGCCATTAGATTTGTAGCATGCAGCTTACAGCATCATAATAGCAGCGTTTCGTTAACGGATCGTTTTCGAGACATAATGTTTTTGTATAGACCGCCCTGAGACTGTACAAGCTATACAAGGTTTGAAAAATTAACCAAATATAATCTTAGAGGAGGAACTACAGAACATGGCACATCCGGACAATCGCGAAGACAACGTCAGCAATCTGCAAAATGCAATCGAAAATACGGAAGAAAATATGAACGAAGCGGAAGAGTACCTTAATGAGCATGCGGACGAAATTTCATCCGAAGAGCAAAGCAATGTGGAATCCAAGAATGCGCGCCGCAGCGAAAGCATCGAAGGATTGACTTCGGAGATGCGTGACGAGCAGGAATTTCAGGAAGAACAGGAATAAACCGGGCTCGGTTGCACCAATAACCCCTGACCGTTTGCCGCAAGAATGCTTACGCGGTTCGGTACAGGGGTTATTTTCGTTTTAAATGTCTACCGGTATATTAAGACTGGTCAGCCGTCCTCGGAATATTAAGCTCCAGCAAATCATAAGCGGCGACGGTATTCTGAAATATCGTTTGCGCGTCCTCAACAAGCTTCGCGACCGCTTCGTCATCATAGCGCGAGCTGAAGTGTGTGACGGCCAGCCGTTTTGCGTTCGAGCTCGCTGCCACCTGCGCAGCCTGCAGTACGGTCGAATGGCCGTAAGCGGCCGCTTTCTCTTCCATACCAGCCGCAAACGTCGCTTCATGGACCACCAGGTCTGCGTCCTGTGCCAACCGAATTGCGCTGTCGCAGGGCGAAGTATCTCCAAGAATGGTCACGATTCTCCCATGAACCGGCTTTCCCGTTACATCCGCCGAACGTACGGTTTTGCCACTGCTCAGCGTGATGTCCTCGCCTTTTTTCAGCCTGCCGTATAGTGGTCCGGGCGGTACCCCAAGTTCCTTCAGTTTCTCCAGATTCAACTGCCCGGGCAAAGGCTTCTCGGTGATCCGAAAGCCGAAAGATGGCAGCCGATGATCGAGCTCCGCCGTTTCAACCGTGAACCTGTCGTCCTCTGCTATCAGGCCTGCCTCCGATATTTCGATAATCTCCGGCTCGTATTCAAGACGAGTGCCGCTATGTTCGAAAACAGCTTCCAGATAAGCGCGGATTCCCGGCGGACCCCAGATGCTCAAAGGGACTGACCCTTCAAAGTAAGTACGGCTGCTAAGCAGACCCGGTAAACCGAAAAGATGATCGCCATGCAAGTGTGTGATGAAAATCCGCTCCAGCTTATTTAACTTCAGCTTGCTGCCGAGAAGTCTGTGCTGTGTACCCTCACCTGCGTCAAACAGCCAAAATAAATTTGTAGGGCCTGGCAGCGACAGCGCCATTGACGTGACATTCCGCGCTTTCGTCGGTCTCCCTGCACCCGTTCCAAGAAACGTCAGATTCATAGCGGCTCTCCTCCTTATCCTTACTATAGCAATACCCTCGGCAGTGGCGGTTATACCGACTGCAGAGGGTATGCGATGAATCACTTTTTTCATATGTCAGACCAGGCCGATAGCCGCCCTGAATATTTGTGCCGTTAAGCCTTTTCCACGTTAAAATATTGCGCCTCCGGATGCGCAAACACCATCGCCGAGACGGATGCCTCCGGCTCCATCATGAACCCTTCGGTCAATTGTACGCCAATATCCTCAGGCTTCATCAGGTCGAAGAGCGGCTCCTGATCTTCAAGGTTCGGACAAGCGGGATACCCGAACGAAACGCGAATGCCTTGATAACGCGCCCCATGGCGCTGTTTCATCGTCATATCGTGAGGATCGGGAAATCCCCACGTATCCCGCATCATATGATGAACGCGTTCCGCAAGTCCTTCGGCCACTTCCAGTGCCACCGACTGCAGCGCGTGCGAGCGCAAGTAATCGCCTTTGTCCTTCAGTTCGCCTGCTTGCTCCCGTACGCCTTCCCCAGCGGTCACAACGAGGAACCCGACGTAGTCCATCACTCCGCTGTCGACCGATTTGAGGAAATCGGCCAGACAAAGATAAGGCTCCACGTGCTGCCGCGGGAAGGTGAATCGTTTGATTTCCTGTCCGGACTCCTGCGGGTCGTAAATGATAATGTCGTTGCCCGACGACTGCGCCGGGAAAAACCGGTACATGCCGTGAGCATGCAGCGTTCCCTTCGTTGCCGCTTCACGAAGCAGCGTATCGACCGTTTCCTTAAGCTGCACGGCTTTCTCGTTGCGTTCAGCCAGCAGCTGCTCCACGTTACCCTTCAGACCCAGGTGATGACCCAGCAGCATCTGCATATTTACGTAGGGTACGATTTGCGGAATCGGCACGTCACGAAGTACATGTCGGTCAAGATCCGGCGGAATATAGACCGGCGCATCCGCCGAAATATTGGAGCGGACCGCCCTGGTGAGCTCGGGAAGCGGCTTCTTCTCTTCCTCTTCGATGTGGCCGGCCGCCTTGAACGCCGCCAAGTCATCCTCGTACACCCGTCTCAATTCGGGATTCATCAGCTTGTTTGCAATATCGAGTCCATCCATTGCATCCTTCGCATACAGCACCAAGCCATCGTATTCCGGACTGATACGGGTTTTCGTAAACTTGCGCGTTAATGCCGCGCCGCCTACCAGAATCGGCGCATCAATGCCTGCACTGCGCATATCCTGCGCGGTTATGACCATTTGCTGTGCCGATTTAACAAGCAAGCCGGAGAGCCCGATCGCATCGGCCTTCTCCTTCCGGTAGGCTTCAATCAGCTGCTCGGGAGGTACTTTGATGCCCAGATTAATGATTTTGTACCCGTTATTGGACAAGATGATCTCGACCAGATTTTTCCCTATATCATGGACATCGCCTTTTACGGTGGCCAGAATGATTTTTCCTTTCACGGACGTCTCGTCCTTCTCCATGAAAGGCTCCAGGTGAGCGACCGACGCCTTCATCACCTCTGCGCTCTGCAGCACCTCAGCTACAATCAGCTCGTTGTTGTTAAACAACCGGCCGACCTCTTCCATCCCTCTCATGAGCGGTCCGTTGATGACTTCAAGCGGCGAATATTTCTTTAGCGCTTCCTCAAGATCCGGGATAAGCCCTTCCTTCGTACCTTCCACCACATAGGAACCGAGCCGCTCCTCGAGTGTCAGATTGGAAGCTTTCTCCTTCTTCACGATCTTCTTGTCTCTGAACGCAGCGACAAAAGCAGCCAGCGTATCGTCATTGGTATTGTAAATGAGCTCTTCCGCAAGACGGCGCTCTTCATCCGGGATTGAAGCGTAACGTTCCAGCTTCTCCGTGTTGACGATCGCATAGTCGAGACCCGCTTTGGTACAGTGATACAAATAAACCGAATTCAACACCTCGCGGCCGGCATCCGGCAACCCGAAAGAAATATTGCTGAGGCCGAGAATCGTCTTCGCTTTCGGGAATTTCTCTTTAATGAGACGAATTCCTTCGATCGTTTCGACTGCAGAGCCGATATACTGCGGGTCTCCGGAGCCGACCGGGAACATGTTCGGGTCAAAAATGATATCTTCAGGGTCCATGCCGTATTTGTTAACCAGCAGATCATATGAACGGGCCGCAACTTCCATCTTAGCTTCCCGCGATACCGCCTGTCCGCGTTCGTCGATCAGAATACATACGACTGCCGCGCCGTAGCGGTGGATGAGCGGCAATATTTTCTCAAACTTCGACTCCCCATCTTCAAGGTTGATCGAGTTTATGATGGCCTTGCCCTGCGAATATTTCAATCCCAGCTCAATAATGTGGTCATAGGTGGAGTCGAGCATGAGCGGGACTTTGATTTTCTTCACGACCTGAGGCAGAAATTGATTAACGGCGTATGCTTCGTCGATATCGGTATCCTGCAGGTTAATATCGATAATATGCGCGCCGCCTTTGACCTGCGCTCTGGCGATTTCCGAAGCCTCGTCAAATTTGCCTTCCTTGATCAGCCGCTTGAATTTGCGCGAGCCGGAAATGTTGGTCCGTTCACCGATCATGATCGGCCGGTTATCCGCTTCGATAAACACCGTTTCAATGCCGGACACGGCCGCAGGGTGGTCGCCCTGCTTCGTGCGCGGCGGGTAGTTTGCAAGCGTCTCGGCCATCTCACGGATATGATCCGGTGTCGTCCCGCAGCAGCCGCCGGCGATATTGAGCCAGCCCTGCTCCGCGAACGCGGCGATTTTCTTCGCCAGCGAAACGGGTGATTCGTGATAATTGCCGTTCTCGTCCGGCAGACCGGCATTTGGATAGCAGCTGACCGCAGTCCGTGCGATTTCCGAGAGGGAACGGATATGGTCGCGCATAAATTCAGGGCCGGTCGCGCAGTTCAAGCCGATCGATATCGGGTTCAAATGTTCAAGCGAAATATAGAACGATTCGATGTTCTGGCCGGCGAGCGTCGTGCCCATCGGCTCTATCGTACCCGAGATCATGATCGGCAGCGTCTTCCCGGTCGTTTCGAAGGCGTTCCGAATACCGATCGTTCCCGCCTTTACGTTAAGTGTATCCTGGGACGTCTCGAGCAGCAGCGCGTCGACGCCGCCTTCAATAAGCGCAACCGCCTGCTCGTAATAGCTCTCGATAAGCTCGTCGAAGGTAACTCCGCCGGTTACGGAGAGAGTCTTTGTCGTTGGTCCCATAGCGCCTGCCACAAAACGCGGCCGGTCAGGCGTAGAGAACTTGTCCGCCGCTTCCCGCGCAATAGCCGCAGCAGCCAGATTAATTTCCCGTGCCTTCTCGGTAATATCGTACTCGGCAAGTACAACACCCGTAGCGCCGAACGTATTTGTTTCCAAAATATCTGCACCCGCGGCCAAATAAGCCTCGTGGATTTTCCGAATCACATCAGGCCGGGTTAAGACGAGCATCTCGTTGCAGCCTTCAAGCTCCTCGCCGCCGAAGTCTTCCGGACCGAGATCCTCCTGCTGAATCATTGTCCCCATTGCGCCGTCTAGAATGAGAATTCGTTTCTGCATCATTTCTTGTATAGTCGGTTTCGTCATCGATGAGCTTCCCTTCCGAAGCCGCGTCCATCGCCTTCAAACAATCCCTGGACGAGCGCGGCAGTGAAAAAATCATTAACCCTTAGTCTACCAGAATCCGCGCGATGTGAAAAGGTTCTGTCGACAGTCCGATTACTTTGTTTTATAATTATTCTTATCGGAATTAATATCTATGGGAAAGAGGGATCTCGCGATGGCTGAAATCCGTATCCGGAACACGAACGAGCGCATCTCGGGCGAAGAGAACGTCCGCGCCTTTCTTGAGAATCAGGAAGTATTGTATGAACATTGGAACCCCGGCAAGCTGCCGGCGGAACTGCAGGACAAATTTATTCTCTCCGACGAGGAAAAACAGCAAATTTTAACAGTTTTTGATGAAGAAATCCGTGACATCGCTTCACGCCGCGGCTACCTCACATGGGATATCGTCGCGTTGTCCGACGCTACGCCGAACTTGGACGAGATTCTTAAAAAATTCGAACAGGTGCATACTCACACGGAGGACGAGGTTCGCGCCATTACGGCCGGACGCGGTATTTTCATTATTAAGGGCAGCGACGAAGTCGGATATTTCGACGTCGAGCTGGAAGCCGGCGATGTGATCTCCGTACCTGAGCACAAACCGCACTTCTTTACATTGATGGACAATCGTCAAATCGTCGCAGTCCGCCTGTTTATTGAGACGGAAGGCTGGATCGCGCATCCGTTCGAAGACCCGTCATTCCTAAAAACGCAAAACTAGCGTGCTGCAGCTGCTAAATGAAGGTTTAAATGCCCCTGGCATGCTAACTGCAGCCAAGGGCAATTTTTTTAGCGGCATTGTTCAGTTGGAAAACTCAACTTCCACCTTTACATTCTCACTGTGACTTTCTTTAATCGGATTATGTGATTGATCAGGCGCAAATCCCCTCCATATGGTATGTACCTCCACCTAGAAAAGTTCATGACATGCACCCAAGTGATTTGACTGATCGCCAAAGTCCAAACGCAATCATTAGAGATTCATATGATAATAGAGGGAGTTATACTATTACGAATAATGAGGGGAATGAAACAATTGCACAAAGGAGTTACGGTATGGTTTACCGGCTTATCCGGTTCCGGCAAAAGCACCGTCAGTCGTATGGTTCAAGAGAAGCTGACTGCAGCCGGGCTGCCTGTCGAGATATTGGATGGTGATGAAATCCGTAAACATCTATGTGCGGAGTTGAATTTTTCACGGGAAGACCGATTTAAAAATATCGAACGTGCGGCTTATATTGCAAAGCTGCTCTCTCGCAACAGGGTTATCGTCCTGGGCTCGTTTATTACCCCTTACAAAAGCATGAGAGATATTTTGCGTCGCGAACTCGATCCTTTTATAGAAGTATATGTAAAATGCACTTTGAAGGAATGCATTCGAAGGGATGTAAAAGGGTTGTACCAGCGGGCTCTTGCCGGTGAAATTACTCAGTTTACCGGTATCACCGATCCGTATGAGGAGCCGGAACAGCCGGACTTGATTATTGATACCGAAAATGAATCCACGGAACAAAGTGCGGAAAAGGTGATTACCTGTTTACAGCTGCTGGGGTTCATAACTTTTGGCGATGAAACAACTTCATAACGCGGATTATAATGAAGAATTGTAGAAGGTGCGGTCAAAGTGCCTTCTTCGCCCCTGGAATGGACTCAGCAGCGAACAGCAACTCCAAGACAATGTCGGAACGCCAACTTTTACAAGGATAGACGAATATAATAGTGTTCGTTTGTATCCCGCTCTGGTTCGGATGATACAGGAAAACCCGCACTATCAATATAGTCTGCGGGTTCTGATGTGTGCCGATATTACATACTTTAGCCTAATAAAGCAAGCAGCTCTTCCAAATGCTTTATCTCATGCGTCGGGACGATTTCATCCGTTCGCACAACCCCATGGCGGTTAATCCAAACGGAGGTCATTCCAATCGTATTCGCACCGAGAATATCCGTCGTAAGCTTATCGCCGACCATTATACCGTCTTCCGGCTCGATACCGAGTCGCTCCAGCGCGTGGCGGAAAATCGGTGCGGCCGGTTTTCCTTCGCCGAATTCTCCGGAAATAATGATCGTATCGAAATAGGGCGCCAGCTCCGGCACTCCCGCGAGCTTTTCCTTCTGTAGATCCGGCGATCCGTTCGTAAGGAGCAGCAGCTTGTATTTTCCTTTCAACCGGTCAAGAACACGGAACGTTTCTTCATATACGATCGGGCGCTTGCGCCGCTCCGCCGGAAACAGCTCGGCGAGCTCGGCGCCAAGCGCCGCGTCGTCTACACCAAGCGCTTTCAAGCCGCGCGTCCACGCTTCGCGGCGGTACCCGGGAGCGAGCTGTTGAAGCTTCCTGAAGTCAACCTGATCACCTTCGAGGAAATTGGCCCACAAGCCTTCGAACGGGTTGATCCCGATCATTTTGGTAAACGGAAACGTCTCGTACGATTCGTACAAGGCACGCGCTTCACGCCGAACCGATTCCTCGAGCGCTCCTGCATCTACCCCGGTCGCGGCAGATGCCTTATTGCAGGTCGCTTCGAAAGCTTCCTTCACGCTTCGATCGTCCCACAACAACGTGTCATCCAAATCAAACAATACCGCCTTCTTAGCCATAACGGTTACTCCACTCCAGTCGCTTTATTTCTCCGTAAACGGAATTTGATTGCTGCTTGCAAATGCACGCAGCCGCTCTGCCATCATATCGGTCGGATAACGGTTAATGAACCGGGAGAACATCCAGCTGCCGCCCTTGGGCTGCTCAATCAGGACATTGCCCTTCGACACCGTAATGCCTTTAATTGAACTGACATACAGCGTCCGGTCGCCTCCGAAACGGCGTGAGCGAACGAAATCCTTACCGATCGACAGGTACGGACGGCGCATAATAAACAGAACCGCAAGCAAAATATAGCACCCGATCGTTATCCAGAACATATAACCCGCCTGCTTATACGCACCGCCGGTAAGATTGATTATGACGTAAAACAAGGTGAACAACAGCAGGAAAGACGGCATTAGCAGGCTTCTTCCTTTGAAAGTCTCCACCGGATGGCTTGTTGACTTGCTGACCGATAATGGCGCTATCCCCTGCTTCTTGCGCTGCTTGTTTAGCTGACTCTGATTTTTCTGTATTTTGCGTTCCCAAGATCTTGACACGATTGTTCCCCCTCAGAATATTGCGCCAGCAATATTCACATCGTAAGCATAAGCAAAGTTTTGCGGAGCAAAACTTACTTCGTAAGCATAGCTGAATATTGCACCGGCAATTGGAGCATTATTCATATCGTAAGCGCTATATTCCACTCATTCAAAACGGCCTTGCGAATTTAGCGATGAACCTGTTCGGATATTCGGACGGAAGCGAGCTCGCTTCATTCAAGCGGTTCCATACCGGCTCGGGCATGTTCCATCCGATCGCCCCCATGTTGTCTTCAAACTGCTCAAGCGTGCTTGCTCCGAATATAGGCGATGTAATGCCTTCACGCTGAAGAAGCCAGCTGAGGGAAACTTGGGCGGGTGTCTTCTCCAGTTCCTTGGCAGCTTCAAGTACGGCGCTCAGGATGGAAAAGTTGCGTTCGGTGCCGCGGACCCCCCATGAACTCTCTCCCATCTTGGTCGTTAGACGGCCGTATGTCGGCTCCTCCCTTGTATAACGTCCCGTCAAGAAACCGCCGCCAAGCGGAGCCCATGGAATGACGCCTACATTCTCTTCCAAACAAAGCGACATCATCTCACGGTCCATTTCACGGCTGACCAAGCTGTACTGCGGCTGTACCGATATAAAACGAACATATCGGTTAGCATCGCTGCAGGCCAGCGACTTCATGAGCTGCCAAGCAAAAAAATTCGAGCATCCGATATAACGGACTTTCCCTGTCGTGACCAGGTCGTCAAGCGCACGGATCGTTTCCTCGATCGGAGTCGCGTGATCCCATACATGAACCTGATATAAATCGATATAATCGGTCTGCAGCCGTTTCAAACTCGCTTCGACGCAATCCATAATGTGCTTGCGCGAAACGCCGACTCCGTTCGGGTGATCTGCAGTCGGAAAACGGACCTTGGTCGCAAGTACCACCTCAGAGCGGCGGTCTTTAATTGCTTTGCCCACAATCTCCTCCGAACGCCCGGATACATAAACATTTGCCGTGTCCACAAAATTTCCGCCCCGTTCGAAAAAACGGTCTATCATCTCAATGGAATCGCTCTCGCTTGTCGTGTTGCCAAACGTCATCGTACCCAGACACAGCTGCGATACGGCAAGGCCGCTTCTACCCAACAATCGATACTGCACCTGTCATACCTCCTTATTGGACAATCTTCAACAACCCGCGGTGTCCGGCGGAAGTCTCGTTAACCTCATCGGAATTAATGCTTGATGTTGTCGTTGTCGTCCTCGTCCTCTGTGAATTTAATCGTGTCCAGCTGGTTTTTGAAATTTTGCTTGAAGGTATCCAAATACTTTTGCCGCAGAGCATCGCGCTCGACAAGCTCTTCGGGCGTCAAACCGACCGTCTTGTTTTTACGTGAAAGCTCGTTAATACGTGCGATCAGCTTCTCCAAAACCATTACGCTCCTCTCAATATTTGTGCCAACATTCCATCTTTTACTTTGACATTTTCAGACCTGCATTGTCAAGGCAGAGAGGATATCCGAACACTATGGAAATAAAAAAAAGCGGACTAGTAGTCCGCCGGAATGATTAATAGTTGCCCCGCCTTTAGAGTGCTTGAGGAGAGATTGTTGCGTTCCTTCAAATCGTAAATTATTCGCCGCAAATCTTCCCCTTCCTTACGTAACCCGCCGGCAATACTCCAAAGCGTATCGCCCGGGCTTATGTAAATCACTTTCTCACCCGCTGCCGGTTCTGCGAGATGTTCACCGCTAGCATCACTCTTCATTAAAGTAAATCCTGTGAACAGAATAACGAACAGCAACGATGCTGCAGCCAGTCTCACGACCACCCGTTCGAAACGGCGATCCGCCCACGAACGTTTGCGCACAACCTTATCGCTAGATCCTTTATAATTAGTAGAGTACGAAGATATTGTTGTTATCATTCCCCAACACCCCAAACGTTTGTTCTATTCTTGCTGAAATCAGAATAACACGAACATTCGTTTGCAGTCAACAGCTTTTTGGAACATTTGTTCGTAAACATTCGCGCCATACGAAGAAGCGAATTCAGCCCCAAAAATACGAACCCTTGTTTCTCGAACTTATGTTTGTACGAACTCCGGTTCTGTGTTATAATTTGACACAAATGAAACATTTGGAGTGATTCTCGTGTCGAAACTATCCAACCGCCAGCAGGCGATACTTGAATTTATCAAGACGGAAGTACGGGAGAAAGGCTATCCGCCGTCCGTACGGGAAATCGGCGAAGCGGTCGGACTTGCTTCAAGTTCTACCGTACACGGGCATCTGGACCGCCTGGAGAAAAAAGGACTGATCCGTCGTGACCCGACGAAGCCAAGAGCGATCGAAATATTAGATCAGGACGACAACGAGCTTCCATTCCCGCTCGCGGTTGCGAAGGTTCCTGTAGTCGGTAAAGTTACAGCCGGTGTCCCGATTACGGCGACAGAGAACATTGAGGAGTATTTCCCTCTTCCGGCAAGCAAAGTAGGCGACCATAATGTCTTTATCCTTAACGTCATCGGTGAAAGCATGATTGACGCCGGCATTCATGACGGCGATTATGTCATCGTACGCCAACAACCTTCCGCAATTAACGGTGATATCGTCGTCGCCATGACGGAGGACGACGAAGCCACGGTTAAGACATTTTACCGGGAGAGAGACCATATCCGGCTGCAGCCTGAGAACTCGACAATGGATCCGATACGACTACGTAACGTCACCATATTAGGCAAAGTCATCGGCCTTTTCCGCGATATTCACTAAACCGCTTTTTGAATACTTAACAATAGAGGGGCTGCCGCACTGCCGTTTTGGCGAATGCCGCAGCCCCTCTTGCCATCTTTCGATCAAATGCCGGAAATCGACGATTCGCGGTATAACATATTGTTATAGGCCAATTTACTGCTTTTATATTTAAACTCAAGGTTAATACCGGAGTATTTAATTTTGACGGATTGAAGCGCCTTTGTCCTCACTCTCACGCTGATCAACCTTTGAAGAGATCTCGAATCTTTGCGGCGGATTGCGGCAGCAACGGCCGAAGCGTAGGCTGAAAAGCGTGATAATGCCCGGTACAATGGTAAGACAGCCCTCGCTATCGATCGATGAATCGGTGTAGAAAATTCAAATCGTGCTTTACCCAGCTGAAGGGCGGTCCCGTTCGTATATTGAATCACCGGCTTCGGAAGCCGGAAATCGATGAAATATCCGATACCGTTTACCGATAAACCGTCAACCGGAGCGGAAGGGGAAGCAGATTTGAACGCTTGCTCCATCGTATCCAGATCAAGTTCTCGGACAGCCTTTGACCAAGCATCGGCGAATGTTTTATTAAAGGCTATCTTGCGGTAAAAGGGCAGCATCTGTGCCGCCACCCGCAGTAAGATATCGCCGGACAGTCCGAAAGATTGCACTCCAGCAGCATTCCTCCCCATCTGAACTCCCCCGTTATCTTAATATGATGCATTATATTCGCACGGAATAGGCAAAGTGAAAGCTATAAATCGAATTTATAGTTCTGAGTATTAAAAAACTGCCAATCGGTCTGTTTCCAGACAGCTTGGCAGTTTTTTTGTCACCTGTATGTTCATTAACCGAAGTTTACGTAATGTTAATGTCAGTAATAGCTCTCTAATACAGTGTCAAGTATTGGTCCCGTTCCCATTGGTGAACCTGGGTCCGGTACATGTCCCACTCAATTTCTTTCAGTTCAAAGAAATGAGCAAGCGCGTGATCGCCGAGTGCATCGCAGATGACTTCGTCGCGAAGCATTTCATCGATTGCATCCTTAAGATTCTCGGGCAAGCTAGGTATGCCTTCATCGATCCGCTCTTCCTCAGTCATGATATATACATTGCGATCCGTTGGAGCCGGAAGTGGAAGCTTATTCTGGATTCCGTCAAGACCTGCCCTAAGCATGACGGCCAAAGCCAGATACGGATTGGCGGCAGGGTCAGGGTTGCGCACCTCGATACGGGTGCTGAGACCGCGGGAGGCAGGAATTCGGATCATTGGACTGCGGTTGCTTGCCGACCAAGCGACATAGCAAGGCGCCTCATAACCGGGAACCAGACGCTTATAGGAATTGACCGTCGGGTTGGTAATTGCTGCGAATGCGCGGGCATGGCGAAGAACACCGGCCATATAATAACGTGCCGTGTGGCTTAAGCCGGCCTTGTCGCTCTCATCATAGAAGGCGTTCTCTTGACCGCGGAACAGCGAAATGTGGCAGTGCATGCCAGACCCGTTGACGCCAAAAAGCGGTTTGGGCATAAATGTAGCATGTAAGCCGTGCTGACGGGCGACCGTCTTAACAACAAGCTTAAAGGTCTGGATTTGATCGGCCGCTTTAATGGCATTCGCATATTTAAAATCGATTTCATGCTGGCCCGGTGCAACCTCATGATGTGAAGCTTCAATTTCAAATCCCATTTCCTCAAGCGTCAGAACGATCTCGCGGCGGCAGTTCTCGCCGAGATCCATCGGCGCAAGGTCAAAGTAACCGCCCTGGTCGTTAAGCTCGGTCGTCGGTTCGCCTTTATCATCAGTCTTGAACAGGAAAAACTCCGGTTCCGGTCCCACGTTCATTGCGCTAAATCCAAGTTCCTCGGCTTCCTTCAGGGCACGCTTTAGAATGCCGCGCGGATCACCGGCAAACGGCGTACCGTCAGGCATATAAATGTCGCAAATCAAGCGAGCAACTCGATCCTGTGTCACCCAAGGGAAAACAACCCATGTATCTAAATCCGGATACAAATACATATCGGACTCTTCAATCCGTACGTAACCTTCAATGGACGAGCCGTCGAACATCATTTTGTTATCCAACGCTTTCTCCAGCTGACTTACCGGAATCTCCACGTTTTTAATCGTTCCGAGCAAATCGGTGAACTGCAGACGGATAAAACGAACGTTCTGTTCCTGTGCAATACGAAGGATATCCTCTTTGTTGTATTTGGTGTAGCTCACGGAATCATCTCCTTTGAAGTAAGGTAATGGAAGGCTGATTACTTTTTGTTATAGAAACGGGACAGCTGGCCTTGAATCATCGAGGCTTTGCCCGGCCTCTTCTCCAGTAATTGCTGCTTCAGCAAACGGTGCAGCTGAGCGTCGGAAAGCTCGCGGCGCTTAACCTCCGATTGCTCGCTCAGAACAGTCGCCTCTTCCGATTCTTTGGAAACCGGATTCATAACTTGCTTGATGCCGGCGATGTTGACACCCTTCTCGATAAGCGATTTAATTTCTAAAAGCCTCTCCACATCGTTGAACGAAAACAGCCGCTGATTGCCTGCCGTACGAGCCGGAACAATCAATTCATGCTGCTCGTAGTAACGGATTTGACGCGCGGTCAAGTCGGTTAACTTCATGACGATGCCGATCGGAAAAAGCGCCATATTTCTGCGTATTTCGTCACCCATGTCGCATCGCACCTTCCAGTTTCTGATATATGCCCTATTGTACCGCTCTGCCAAAAACATGTCAAGTTGTGTAAGGTTTAATTACAATCAACTCTCGTTCTGCAAGCGTGGATAAAGCATTCAGAACACCGTATTTGACGTGCGAATAAGTGAGTCCGCCCTGCATATAAGCGATGTACGGCTCGCGTATCGGAGCATCTGCTGATAGCTCCAAGCTGCCCCCCTGCATGAAGGTGCCCGCTGCCATAATGACCGGATGCTCGTATCCGGGCATGTCCCACGGTTCAGGCACGACATGTGCGTCAACCGCCGCCGCGCGCTGGATCCCTTGAACGAAGGCGATCAACTGACCGCTTTCAGCGAATCTCACCGCTTGAATCAGATCGGTTCGAGGCTCGTCCCAGCGCGGATTCGTCTCGAATCCAAGATTCTCAAACATCGCTGAGGCGAAGACGCTCCCTTTCAGCGCTTGTCCGACCAGGTGCGGCGACAGGAACAGTCCTTGGAACATGGCGCGAAGCGTGCCGAGCGTAGCGCCGACCTCGCCGCCGATTCCCGGCGCCGTCAATCGGTAGGCAGTCAGCTCAACCGCTTCCTTCGTTCCCGCAACATAGCCGCCAGTCGGCGCCAATCCTCCACCGGGATTTTTGATGAGCGAACCCGCGATTAAATCAACGCCGACCTCTGTCGGTTCCGCCTCTTCGGTGAATTCGCCGTAGCAGTTATCGACAAATACGAAAACATCGGGCTTCAGCGCTTTGACACGCTTAACCATCTCGCCGATTTGAGCGACGCTATACGATGAACGCCAATCGTAGCCGCGAGAGCGCTGTATTCCGACAACCTTGGTTCTCTCCGTCATTCGTGATTCGACGGCTTCCCAGTCAACAGAACCATCCACCGCAAGCGGCGCTTCTGCATAACGGATTCCGAAATCCTGCAAAGACCCTGTGCCGTCGCCAGGCTTACCAATTACTTTATGCAGCGTATCGTACGGCCTTCCCGTTATATACAGCAGCTCGTCGCCGGGCCGAAGCAGACCGAACAGCGCACAGCCTATTGTATGCGTACCGGATACGAAATGCGGTCTAACCAGCGCTGCCTGAGCCCCGAACACGTCGGCATAGACCAGATCAAGCACTTCCCGGCCTCGGTCGTTGTAGCCGTAACCGGTCGAACCGTTAAAATGATAATCGCTTACCCGATGCTTCTGAAAAGCGCGGATGACCTTCCACTGATTCCGCTCAGAAACAGAATCAACCGCGCGGAACACGCCATATACCTGCTCTTCAGCGGCTTCCGCCCATTTCACAAGCATCCCCCAAATTCCATTCTCCTGCAGCGCCACAGCCTTCTGTCTCTCCTCTGTTAACGAATCGCATGCATGAGGTCTATTGCTGTTTAATGTAGGCTTCCAGCTTATAGCCATGCACTTCATAATCCTGCTTGTTTAATTCCACAGTCAAAAGCAGCGAATCGCCGTCGATCTCCTGGTGAGTCACTTCTCCCGTCCGATAAGCAAGCGCGATCAAATCGCCCCGCTCGGCAGGAAGGACGAAGGTTCTCGTATCCCCCGACAGTTTATTCTGGATCGTCTCTCGAAGTCGAAGAAGATCACCGGCATTAAATGCGCTTATGACAAGCGTGTCTTGACCGTTTGCCGGCATTAGATCCGAGCCGTCCGCATTGAATAAGTCAATTTTATTATATATCGTCAATTGCGGCTTGTCCGACGCCCCGAGATCGCCGAGTATCTTGTCGACGACGGCCATTTGCTCATCGCGCATCGGCGATGAGCTGTCCACCACATGCAGCACGAGATCGGCTTCGCACACCTCTTCCAGCGTCGCACGGAAAGCCGCTACCAGGTCGTGCGGCAGGTTTTGAATAAATCCGACCGTGTCTGTCAAAATGACTTCTTTGCCGCTTGGAAGCTCAAGATTGCGGGATGTCGGATCAAGTGTTGCAAAAAGTTGGTTTTCCACGTACACATCCGCGCTCGTCAGCTCGCGAAGCAGCGTCGATTTACCGGCGTTGGTATATCCGACCAGGGCGACCTGCTGTACGCCGGATTTACGCCGGCGCTCGCGGTGAAGCGTACGGTGGCGAACAACCTCGTCCAGCACCGACTTCAAGTCGGAGATCCGGTCCCGGATATGACGGCGGTCGGTTTCGAGCTTCGTTTCGCCGGGCCCGCGTGTTCCGATCCCGCCGCCCAGCCTGGACAGGTTCTTGCCGTGGCCGGACAATCGCGGCAGCAGATAGCTGAGCTGCGCTAATTCGACCTGGATAATGCCCTCGCGGGTCTTTGCACGCTGTGCGAAGATGTCAAGGATGAGCTGCGTCCGGTCAATGATTTTCAAATCAAGCGCTTCCTCCAAATTGCGTACCTGGGCGCCGGAGAGTTCCTGATCGAATATGGCGGTGGTGGCGCCAAGCTCTTCCGTCAACGCCTTCAGCTCTTCCACTTTGCCTTTGCCGATAAACCATTTGGTGTCGCGGGCTTCCTTGTTTTGCGTCATCGTAGTCAGAACTTCCACGCCGGCCGTCTCCGCCAGATTGACGAGTTCCTGCAGCGAATGCTCCGGGTCGGCTGAGCCTCTCTTAACCTCCGGCGTCACAAGACTGACAAGCACTGCGCGATCGTGCAAATCAGTATCCGTATCGTAAGTTGTTTGTCGCATAGCTTGTGAGGTACTCCTTTCTATATCTGTTTATTTTCCCATTTCAGATCCTCCGGACGGATCGCCATCAGCTCCTGTCTTCCAGGCGACCCGTTCGGATATTGGTTCAACAGTCGGACCGCCTGATGGCGGAACGCTTTCTCAATTGCGTTGCGCACATAACGCGCATTGCTGAATGAATACAAAGAGGCCGTCTTCTCCTGCATCAGGTGCTGACGCAGCTTGAACAGCGACTGCGGCATCAAAGTGTAGTCCCGGTCCTTCGCCATTAATTCCGCGATTTGGACAAGCTGGTCGACGGAGTAGTCGGCGAAATCGATCTGGATTGGAAACCGCGACGGCAGCCCCGGATTTGTCAGCAAGAAATGTTCTATCTCCAGCGGGTACCCCGCAAGTATAAGCACGAACTGATTGCGGTGGTCCTCCATTGCTTTGACAAGCGTATCGATCGCTTCCTTGCCGAAGTCTTTCTCCCCGCCGCGCGCAAGGCTGTACGCTTCGTCCACAAAAAGCACTCCTCCGAGCGCTTTTCGCACGAGATCGCGCGTTTTTTGCGCGGTGTGGCCAATGTACTCGCCGACGAGGTCGGCTCGTTCCACTTCAATGAGATGCCCCTTCGAGAGCACTCCCATTTTATTGAACAGCTTAGCCACGATACGGGCGATTGTCGTTTTCCCTGTGCCGGGGTTGCCCTTGAAAATCATATGGTAAACATGCGAGCCTCCGGAAAGTCCCGCATCTGTGCGCATTTTGCTTATTTGGAGCAAAGCGAAAATTTCATAGACGAGCAGTTTGACATTCTCGAGCCCGACCATCGGTTCGAGCTCGAGTTGGATCTCCGAGTACAGGTCATTAACGGCAGTGGAAGGCTTAACCGCTGCGGCTGAAGGTTCGCTGTCCAGCGCCTGCGCCGAACTTGTGGACGCATAAGGCTCTTGACTGCGCAGCACCACGTTAATTTGCCGCGACGGCCTTGCGCTGCCCGTCTGTCCTGTTGATACGACACGCTCGTTCATCTGCCCGATCACCTATCCTTCGCATCCGCTTATTCTGGCGCCCATGCGTAAAGCGGGATACAGGAGCCGACGTGCACGCATGCGCCGTTTGATCCATTGTATTCTATCGAAACCAAGCTTATTAACAGTTTTCAAGGACAACTTGAGGCAACAGTTTCAAAAGGGTTTATCCGGAGGCTGCAAACCGGCCCGCAGCAATATCGAATCCAGTTCCCATTTGGTGAATGCCAGCACTTCTCTGGTTTGATTTTTTGCCACTGAAAGCACTTGAGACTTAAAGCCCAGCACCTTGGTTTTCGTATAACCAAGATATTTCGCGATATCGGCCGCTCTGGGCGCATGGTAATCATGAGTAACAATAACTAAGCTTTTCCAGCCGTATTTCTTGGCAAGAGGCTTGCTGAACAGTAAATTTTCATACGTGCTCCGGGCGTCATTCTCCAGCACCAGCCGGTCTTTCGGAACGCCGCGAGCGACTAAATAATTGCGCATCCCTTCCGCTTCGGAAATCGTGGATCCGTTGTGGTCGTGCCCTCCGCTCAAAATAAGGTGCTTGACGCTGCCCTGTTTGTACAATTTAAGACCGTAATCCAGCCGTTCACGAAGGCCGGGGCTTGGCTGGTTGTTCCAGAGTGCCGCTCCCAGCACAATCGCCGCATCCGCCTTGGGAAGCGGTTTCGGCAATTCGTAGCTGTTTATGATCCAGAGCAAATAGGCACTCCAGAAAACGGCAAAAGCCGCTGCCCAAGCAGCGATCCGCAGCAGCAGCTTAAACGGACGGAATCGTTTGCGGGATCGCTTCTTGGAACGTATTTTCACATTTGAGGCGGCAGTCATGATTCGCTTACTTCTCCGTTGGGCCCGGCGAGCGCCTTGCGGTGCTTCAAGCTCAGCGTGAAATAACGGAACCGGCCGTTGCGAATCGCGGAGAGCAGTCTTCCCGCCGTTTTGCGGGCTAGCGCCGCGTCCTTGTTCGAAACGACACCTTGCCGCACGGCATCCTCCAACTCGTCCTCGTCCAGAAGAAAAACTTCGCCGCTCGGCAGTACCACTACGTCGAGATACAAATCGTCAAACCAGGGCACCTGCTGATCCGTCAGCCCTTGCGTTTTGCAAATATCAATATACCACTGCACAACTCTGTTCTTATCGTCGAACATCGTCGTCACGACAAAGTGTTCACCCCGGGGAAAATGCTGCATCCACAGATAACCCCGATCGGCCAGGCACAGCTTGCGGCCGTTGTATTCCTTCCAAAGCGGTTCGCGTAACTCGTGAATGCGATATAACGTCACAAGTCCTCTGAACTCGTCGCCGTCCATCGTCATGCACGTGTAGCTTCTTCGCAGAATGCGGCGCCAATTGGCTCGGTCAGAAAATTTTCGTTTCATACGGAACGACCTTTCCGTTAGGATCGCATTGACAACATCATAAAAAAAGCTTACCACAACTTAACGTCCATCTCCAGCAGGCTTCAAAAATAAACCAAGTCCTCCTATATGGACAAAAGGAGAGCGGCTACGCTCTCCTTTTGAATCTTGACCATGCGTCCGACTGACCGCAATCAAGCGTTATGGAATTATTGTGCCACAATGGCAAACGATTGAATCACGACTCGGGGGATAGTTTAACCTCCGTTAGGATTTGCCGGCTGTTGCCCGCCGCCGTCCTGCGGCGTCTTATTGCCGCCGCCTCCTTGATCAGACCCGCCGCCGGTCCCGTTGCTGCCGTTACCGGATGGATCGACGATGCCAGGAAGTAAGCCTTGTCCTCCTCCATCCGACGGAGCCGTGTCTCCGGCGGGCGGTGTATTTCCGGGATCTCCACTGCTTCCCGGCGTTTGTCCGCCGTCGCCAGGCGTTTGTCCACCGTCACCAGGCGTTTGTCCGCCGTCACCAGGCGTTTGTCCGTCATTACCCGGCGTTTGTCCGCCGTCACCCGGCGTTTGGCCACCGTTGCCCGGCGTTTGGCCACCGTTGCCCGGCGTTTGGCCACCGTTGCCCGGCGTTTGTCCACCGTTGCCCGGAGCGGTACCGTCGCCAGGCACTCCAGGAACAACCGGTGTCAACTGTTCGGCCGGCACTTCAACCGTCAATTGGGCGGAAGGCGCGCTTTCCAGCTGTGTCTTTGGATTATAGGCGGTCACATAGTAGTCATACTTGAGGCCGGGGGCGACGCTCATGTCGTCCACTCCGGTCGAAACCATTGAGTCCATGAGACGGGTAAACTTTTGTTCGCTCTCTTCCTTACGGTAAACGCGATACGTCATTCCCTCACCCTGCACAGGGTCCCATGCGAGTTTTACGGATGCGCTCTGCGCATCGTATACCGCACTGAAGTTACTTATGCTGGCCGGAGGCTCCTCTAGTCCTTTAGGGATCTTGAAATTCTCTACGGGCATTCCCTTCATTGCTTCTTCCATGACTTTTCCGAACATGGCGGCAGATTGCGAGCTGCTTTTCTTCAGCAGGTGCTTCTTATCCGTCTTGTCATAGCCCATCCAGACGACTCCGGTCCATTCAGCGGTATAACCGGAAAACCACGCATCGCGGTTATAGCTGGAGGTGTAACCCGGAATGCCGTGCTGGGTCGTACCTGTCTTTCCGGCCACTGGACGGTCGATTCTCGCCTGTGTCCCTGTACCGCCTCTTTCCAAAACACCCTCCATTATATCAGTCATGTAATAAGCCGTTTCCGGTTTCATGAGCTGCTTCGGGGTAGGTGGGTTATACTTGTAAATTGTCTCGCCATTGGTGTCGATAACACTTAGAACCGAATGCGGATCCACCGACTTCCCGTCATTGGCAAATGCGCTGAACGCAGTCGCCATTTGCAGCGGCGTAACGCCTCTAGTCAGACCGCCAAGCGCAATCGAAAGGTTCCGGTCTTTCTTATCATCGAGGTGAAATCCCAGCTTTTCTGCAAATTTCAAGCCAGTATTCACGCCGATTTCATTCAGCAGCCATACAGCGGAAGCGTTTCGGGATTCTTTAATGGACTGCCTGATCGTAATTGGCCCAAGATATTTGACTGCATTCGAATCGCGCGGACAATAACTGCCGTAGCACTTCAGCTCATCCTGCACAATCGACCAAGGAAACCAGTCGCCGGAATCGATTGCCGGGCCGTAAACGGTGACCGGCTTGAAGCCCGAGCCCGGCTGCCTTGGAACAAGAACCCGGTTCAAGCCTTTTTTGACGTAATCGCGTCCGCCCACTAGGCCTTGAATGTTTCCGTCGCGATGGTCGACTATGATCATTGCTCCTTGGACCTGCTGGTCATCCACGCTTTTTTCGAAATTTTTATCGTCGGCGAATTCTTTTTCCATGACCGATTGCGCTTTGGTATTAAGCGTTGTGAATATTTTGTAGCCGCCGCTTCGCAGCTGCTCCTCGCTTAGTCCCGTCCTGCTCTCCGCTTCATTGATCACATAATCGACGAAAGCAGGGTACTGCTGAGTGTTCGGAGAACTCAAATCCGGATTGTAATCAACAGCTTTCGCTTGGTCCATCTGTTCCTTGGTGATATATTTCTGATCGTACATGAGCTGGAGTACAACGGCCCGGCGCTGCTTCGAATTCTCCGGATTGCTTATCGGATTATAGGTGCTCGGCGCTTTCGGAATAGCTGCCAGCGTCGCAATCTGCCAAAGCTCAAGCTCGTCTAGGGGCTTGTTGAAGTACACCTTGGCGGCCGCCTTGACGCCGTATGCCGTCTTGCCGAAATAAATCCGGTTCAAATACATGGTCAATATTTCGTCTTTCGTCTTCTTATGCTCAAGCGCAACGGCGATTGAGGCCTCCGTCGCCTTACGGAAAAAGGTTTTATCCTGATTCAAAAACAGATTTTTTGCGAGCTGCTGGGTAATTGTGCTTCCGCCCTCGGCGGTGCTTCTGGAGACGACATCCTTCACAATCGCCCGGCCAATCGACCAAAGGTCAATGCCCGAATGCTCCTCGAAACGCCGGTCCTCCGTTGCAATAAACGCATCCCGCATCAGTGGCGGAATTTGGGCAAACTCCACATTTTCCCGGTTCTGAACATACAGCTTGGTCACTTCATGACCGCCTGAGTCATACAACGTAGTGGCTTCCGGCAGATCGAATTTATCCTGATTGTCGGCAAGAATCCGCTCTCCGTTTAATATAATCAATAAATATCCGATAATGCCGCAAATGACTGCTATAGCAGCGGTGAAGAACAACCAGACGAGCGCTTTGCGCCCGCTGAACTTTTTCTTGCCTTTCTTAGTTACCCGACTTTTCTTGGTGCGCGGTCCATCAGCCATAGCCGGCTCCCCTCCTACTTAAAGCGAGTTACCTCCCGCTTTCTGTTTATATACTTATATGAGTAAACGGCAGCGGCCGGATTGAAACCAGGAAAGGCCTGGTAACGCAAAGAACAACCTGCACGCGGGCGGGTTGCTCTTTCGTGCCGCTATTCAATTAAACGTAACCGGGCTTAAAAAGGTTTCGAATCGTGACGGCAGCCGTTACGCCTCGTTATTGTTCTGTTCTTGAATAAGCGATACATTACGCTGTGGGGTAAAGGTGGAAATGGCATGCTTGTATACCATTTGTTGACGACCTTCGCTGTCAATGACAATCGTAAAATTGTCAAATGCTCTAATGACGCCGCGAATTTGAAAACCATTGGTCAAATATACCGTAACCGGGATGCTGTCTTTGCGCAGTTGGTTCAGAAACGTATCCTGAATGTTGATTGATTTGTTCATTGGCCGTTACCCCCATCGTTAAAAAGATTGGTTAGTAGGATATTCAAGATCCACTCTAAACTTTCCTGCTATTATAGCATGAATCAAAAGCAAATTCTTGTGAAAATTTTCAGAAGATTCGACCCAGACGATATCATGCATCCTTCTGAACCACGAAAGCTGTCTTTTCGCAAATCTCCGTGTATCCCGTTTGAGCAATTCAACCGCATCCTCCAGCGGCAATTGCTGTTTTAAAAAGAGCGCGATCTCCTTGTAGCCCAGCCCCTGCATCGCGACGCAATCCCCCGAAACTCCGCTGCCTAGCAGACGCCTCACTTCTTCAACGAGCCCTTCCTCGATCATGGCATCGACCCGCTTATTAATGCGGTCGTACAGAGCCTGTCGTTCCATGCTGAGCCCGATTATACAAAGTTCGTAGGGGGACGTTTTTTTCTGCCCGGCCAGCTGCGCCGACAACGTCATGCCCGTCAAATGATGCACTTCCAATGCGCGGATAACACGGCGCTGATCGTTAGGATGAAGACGCTGTGCTGACTCCGGATCGACAGCCCGAAGCTTCTCATGAAGCGCCTCCGCGCCGTATTCCGCAGCGTACTGGAGCTGCTCCTCGCGATATGCTTCATCCGAGCCGCTATCGGGAAATTCGTACCCGTAAGCGACGGACTCCACGTAAAGGCCTGTGCCGCCAACGATGAAGGGCAGCTTGCCCCGCGCTGTAATATCCCGGATAAGCTCGCCGCACCGCTCTTGAAACTCGGCTACGGAGAACGGATAATCGGGCTCGCAAATATCGATAAGATGATGCGGAATACCCTCGCGCTCTTCTTCTCTGATTTTGGCTGTTCCAATATCCATCCCTTTATATACCTGCATGGAATCCCCCGAAATGATTTCAGCGTTCCATGCTTTGGCGATTTCGAGACTCATTCTTGTTTTCCCGATGGCAGTCGGCCCGATAAGCACGAGCAGCCGCGGCTTTGATGTCTCGTTTTGTCCGGCGCTCATAACGGCGTGATCACTCCATAGGCAATTTTGTTCGCATGCCGGCGTTCAAAGCCGAGACGCTCGAATTCCCCGCTGTCCTTATGTTCCTTGAGCACGACGGATTTCCGCGCAACGCGGGCCGCATGACGAACCGATTCAGGATCGAGCGGCTCACGATTGGCAAGGCCGCGCAGCGGGCCGATTGCCGAGGAGTCGTGCATCGGCTGGCGGAACATCGGATCGAAGTAAACGATATCGACGCTCTTGTCCGGCTGTGAAGCAAGCCAGCTCCTGTGGTCGGCGTGCTGCATCTCAATCCGGCGGAACGCTTCATTGACATCGCTATGCATCGTTTCATAGGAACGCAGTCCCTCGCGTACGACGGCGAACAATACCGGCTCGCTCTCCAGAGCAGTTACTCGGCCTTCCGGTCCGACTGCGTATGAGAAAACGATCGCATCCGAACCGAGTCCTGCGGTGCAATCCAGTACATGATCCCCGGGCTTGCAGCCGCTCAGGTCTATCAGTGGATCGCGTTCGCCTCTGCGCAGCCGCTTCACCCTGACATATGCCATGCTTGGGTGAAAATACAGCGGGTTATCCGATTCTTCATAATAACGCAGTCCGCGATCGTCCGCAACCAGCAGCCTCTCATCCCCGTAGCGGAGCCTCAGCCCGGTAAGCGATTCCTGCTTGCGGGGGACAAAACGACCGCCGAGCTCCGCGGACAGCTTGCTGGCATACTCCAGGAGCTCGGGCGACGGTTTATGCGGTGTGGTGACGATCATGACATCACCCGCTTAAACATTTTTTCCAATTGGTAGGTCGACATATGAACGACGATCGGTCTTCCGTGCGGACATGTATATGGCTGAGCGCATGCCGCAAGCCGCTGCAGCAGTCCTTCAGCTTCTTCCCGCGTAAGCCTGTCATTTGCTTTAATCGAAGCTTTACATGAGCACATTATCGCCGATTTCTCGCGGAGCTTGCCGATATCGACGCTTCCCTTCTCGCCCAGCAGCCATTCCACCATTTCCTGAACAACCGCCTGCTCGTCTCCCGCGGGAAGCCATTCGGGGTAAGCGCGTACGAGAAACGCGCCCGAACCGAACGGTTCAAGCTCGACTCCGGCTTCCTCCAAGACCCGCAGCCGGTCCCTAAGCAGCGCAGCTTCCGACGCCGTATATTCCAGGGTGAATGGCACAAGCAGCTGCTGGCTCGCTTGCTGGGGCTTGCCGAATTTCTCGTAAAAGTATTCATAGTGAATACGCTCGTGCGCCGCGTGCTGATCGATCAAATACAGTCCGTCCTCGTTCTGAGCGACTATGTAGGTGCCGTGCAGCTGGCCGATCCAGTAAAGCTCCGGGAAAGAAGCCGCAGACCGGTCTGCCGCCGATTCACTATAATTGATGTCATTCCGGTCACCGGTCTGCGGTTCCTGCTTCATAGCCCGGATTTCCCCGTTTGGTTGATTCATGTCCGGCGAATGTACACCGCCGGTTTCCACAGACTGTTCCTCTGATCCTCCGCCCGTTCCCTCGGTCCGCTCGCTGACCGAGAAATCGCGCGGCTCGGCCCGGTTGATTTCGAACAGCGCCCCTGCCGCGGTTTCACGAACCGCACTGCCGCTGTCAATCGCAGAAGGCGGCGGCGCATACAGCCGCTCCGTTGCATCCCTTGGTATCGCGGTTCTGCCGTTCTGCCAATCCGGCTGTGTTCGTCCGCCCCCTTGCCGAGAGGAGCTGCTTCCGCCGCCGGTAGAGCCGCCGGCAGCAGGCGGCGGAAATGACGATTCAGGCCGGTGGAAGGAGATGCGGTCCTGAATAAATACCGGCTTGGAGCGCTCGGATGAAGCCGGCCCCGGTATATGACGCTCCCTGCCGAGCGCGCGCTCGACTGACTCCTCGATAAACTGGCGCAGTTCGGTTTCTTTGCTGAACCGGACTTCCATTTTCGAGGGGTGGACATTGACATCAAGCAGGCTCGGATGCATGCCGATTTCCAGCACTGCAAGCGGAAAACGGTTGATCGGCAGCAGGGTATGGTAGGCCTGCAGAATAGCTTGATTAATAACAAAGCTTCTTATGTACCGCCCGTTGACGACGACCGTTATACCGTTCCGGTTCGCCCGGGTTTGCTCCGGTTTGGAAATAAACCCCGTAAGCTCATAGTCGGGGTGTTCGCCTTCAACCGGAAGCATCGCCTTAGCCGCCTGAGTGCCGTATATCGCTGCGAAGGTCTGCAGCCGGTCCCCGCTGCCAAGCGTACGCAGCAGCAGCCCTCCGTTATGCTTTAGCGTAAAAGCGATGCCCGGATGAGCAAGCGCAAGACGATTGACATAATCGGCAATATGGCCGATCTCCGTCTGGATTGTCTTCATATATTTAAGTCTTGCAGGCGTATTGTAAAACAGGTCGCGAACCGCAATATCGGTTCCTTGAGGCGCGCTGCATTCCTCGTTCTTATGGACGGTTCCCCCTTCGATTACGAGGCGCCGCCCGAGTCCCGAGGTTTCCGATGAGCTGACGCATTCCACACGAGCGACAGCGGCAATACTCGGCAGCGCTTCGCCCCGGAAGCCAAGGCTTGCAATCCGGAACAAATCGCTTCCGGATGAAATCTTGCTCGTGGCGTGACGGAAGAATGCCGTTCCCACGTCTTCGGCGGCGATGCCCGAGCCGTTATCCGCAACGCGGATCAGCGTCAAACCGCCCTCTTCGATGACGATGTCGACGGTCGTGCTGCCAGCGTCAACCGCATTCTCGACCAGCTCCTTCACAACCGACGACGGCCGCTCCACCACTTCACCGGCCGCAATCTGATTGGCCAGCTGCTCGTCCAACACCCGGATTTTGCCCATTATCTCTCCTCCTTTCTTCATAAGCTGTGCCTATGCTTTATCCTCGGCAAGCTTCAGCTTCATATCATTCAACCATTGCATCGCCTGCAATGGCGTCATATTAAAGAGGTCAAGCCGTTTCAATTGATCGGCCAATTGCTCCGCCTTCGGGTTCGCCCTGCGGCTCTTATTGCTTTCAGGCACAGCTTCGCCGAAGATGGACAACTGCACTACCTCCGCCTTCTGATTCGGAGTCACTGCGGCTGCTTCCGCTTTTTCGGGGGCGCTCCCTTGCCTGGCATACGCCTCTGCTTGTTCGGCTATAGCAATCGCGGCAGTGACGGAATCCTTTATCTTGGCTGGTGCGTCGTCTGCCGCTTCCAAGGCTTGTCCGGGCAGCGGCTCGCGGGAAGCCGCCGCCTCCTGCATGCCGGCGAATGAGGAAATCCCGTTTCGGCCGTTAGCGGAGGGGTTACGAACGGGAACCGAACCGCCGCCTTCCTGCCCGTCTAGCGATTCCAGCAGCGAGTAAGCGCGTGTGATAATACTTCCCGGCAATCCCGCCAGCTGCGCGCAATAAATCCCGTAGCTGGTGCTTGCCGCACCTGGAACCAGCTTGCGCAGGAAGGTCACATTGTCGCCGGTCTCCTGCACCGCCATACATACGTTGGCCAGTGAAGGAAGCGTATCTTCAAGATGGGCCAGCTCGTGAAAATGCGTGGACACGAGAGCTTTGCAGCCGACCTCGTGATGCACGAACTCGATTACCGCCTGGGCGATCGCCATCCCTTCGCCCGTCGATGTGCCTCGTCCGAGCTCGTCGATGATGACAAGGCTTTGCGGCGTCGCTTTATCGGTCATCGTCTGAATGTCCTTCATCTCGACCATGAAGGTGCTTTGACCGCCGATCAGATCGTCGGCTGCGCCGATGCGGGTGAAAATCCGGTCGATGAGAGGTATTACCGCCAGCTTTGCCGGAACGAAGCAGCCGATTTGCGCCATGATACCGATCAGCGCCACTTGACGCATATAGGTGCTTTTGCCCGCCATATTCGGTCCTGTGATGAGCAGCATCGAAGCCCCTTCCTTCGTAAGCGACGTTCCGTTCGCAATAAAAGGCGTTCCTTCGATAACGGCTTCCACGACAGGATGGCGGCCGTCTTCCACGATAAGATCGTAGCTTTCGGTGATGGCCGGCTTCACATAACGCTGCTCGGAGCTTACTGTAGCAAGCGACTGGAAGACGTCTAGAGCCGCAATCGTTTCACCCAGCTTTTGCAGCCTGTGCAGATGAGCGGATAAATGATCGCGCAGCTCAAGAAAACGGGCATATTCGAGGTCTACCATCTTCTCTTCCGCTTCCAAAATGAGCCGTTCCTTTTCTTTCAGCTCAGGCGTTACATACCTCTCCGCATTGGCAAGCGTTTGTTTACGCTCATAGCGGCCTTCAGGCAGCATCGATATGCTCGCTTTGGACACTTCAAGGTAATAACCGAACACTTTGTTGTAACCGATCTTGAGCGACTTGATTCCCGTTGCCTCACGCTCGCGGCGCTCCAGCTCGGCAAGCCATTTCTTGCCGTTCACGCTCGCCTCGCGGAGCTCGTCCAGGTATGTGTCGTATCCCGCCTTGATAAGTCCGCCTTCTCGTACCGATACAGGCGGATCCTCGACAATAACCGTTTCAATCATGGCCGCAAGGTCCGCGCAGCTGTCAACGCCGTCGACCAGCTTCCATAGCGTCGCCGAATCCGAATCCGAACATAGCTCAGCAAGCGCCGGAACGTGCTGGAGCGAGGATTTCAGCGCGTTCAAATCGCGGCCGTTCGCGCTGCCGAAGGCAACCCTCCCGACAAGCCGTTCCAGATCGTATATTTCACTAAGCTCGCGCCGCAATTCGTCGCGAAGGATAAAATTGGCGTGCAGCTTTTCTACCGCTTCCAGCCGTTCGTCGATAGCCGGCTTCGACAATAGCGGCTTGTCGATCCAGCGGCGGAGCATCCGCGCCCCCATCGAAGTGCGCGTCCGGTCAAGCAGCCACAGAAGCGAACCTTTTTTGCTGCGGCTTTGCACCGTTTCCACCAGTTCCAGATTACGGCGGGTGAACGGATCGAGTATCATGAATTGATTAGGTTCATAAACGCGAACCCGGCGTAAATGACCGAGCGATCGCTTTTGCGTTTCGTCCAGATAGCCGGTCAGCAGGCTTACCGCCCGGTAGCGTGCCGGATCTAGCGTATCCAGTTCCTGCCCGTCGAACTGCCCGCTGAGACGCTCCGGGTCCATAGGTTCACGCGGCGTGAACAGTACAGGTCTGTTCCATGCGGCCGCCGCAGGCTTAAGCAGCTCAAGCAATGCAGCATCGCCGACTATTTCAACCGGATGATAGACGTTGATTTCATCTGTCAGCATATCAAGACCTGCCGGGAAGGACGTCACATACAGCTCCCCCGTTGTCAGATCGCAGGACGCGACTCCGTAAGCTCCCTCAAGGCCGGAGACGGATACAATAAAATTATTCGCTTTCTCGGTAATGGATTTCGTCTCCATTACCGTCCCGGGTGTAATGACCCGGACAATCTCGCGGCGAACGACGCCTTTGGCCGCCGAAGGATCCTCGACTTGTTCGCAAATCGCGACTTTGTATCCTTTTTCGATTAATCTGGCTATGTATCCTTCCGCGGAATGGTAAGGGACGCCGCACATCGGAATGCGCGACTCGCCGCCTCCCTCGCGTCCGGTCAGCGTAATTTCAAGCTCCCGTGAAGCTGCCACCGCATCGTCGAAAAACATTTCATAAAAGTCGCCCAGCCGGAAAAACAGAAAGGCATCCTTCGCCTCTTCCTTGATGGCGAGGTACTGCTGTATCATCGGGGTATAAGCCGGCATTTCGCCCCTCCTAAGAGTTTTTGTGACGAAGGAGCAAAAACTCACTTCGTAAGCATCCACCTAGAGTTTTTGTGACGAAGGAGCAAAAACTCACTTCGTAAGCATCCACCTAGAGTTTTTGTGACGAAGGAGCAAAACTCACTCAAGCATCCACCTAGAGTTTTTGTGACGAAGGAGCAAAACCCACTGTAAGCATCCACCTAGAGTTTTTGTGACGAAGGAGCAAAACTCACTGTAAGCATCCACCTAGAGTTTTTGTGACGAAGGAGCAAAACTCACTCTGTAAGCATCCACCTAGAGTTTTTGTGACGAAGGAGCAAAACTCACTTCGTAAGCATCCACCTAGAGTTTTTGTGACGAAGGAGCAAAAACTCACTTCGTAAGCATCCACCTAGAGTTTTTGTGACGAAGGAGCAAAAACTCACTTCGTAAGCATCCACCTAGAGTTTTTGTGACGAAGGAGCAAAAACTCACTTCGTAAGCATCCACCTAGAGTTTTTGTGACGAAGGAGCAAAAACTCACTTCGTAAGCATCCACCTAGAGTTTTTGTGACGAAGGAGCAAAACTCACTTCTGTAAGCATCCACCTAGAGTTTTTGTGACGAAGGAGCAAAACTCACTTCAAGCATCCACCTAGAGTTTTTGTGACGAAGGAGCAAAACTCACTTCTAAGCATCCACCTAGAGTTTTTGTGACGAAGGAGCAAAAACTCACTTCGTAAGCATCCACCTAGAGTTTTTGTGACGAAGGAGCAAAACTCACTTCTGTAAGCATCCACCTAGAGTTTTTGTGACGAAGGAGCAAAACTCACTTCTTAAGCATCCACCTAGAGTTTTTGTGACGAAGGAGCAAAACCCACTTCTGTAAGCATCCACCTAGAGTTTTTGTGACGAAGGAGCAAAACTCACTTGTAAGCATCCACCTAGAGTTTTTGTGACGAAGGAGCAAAACTCACTTCTGTAAGCATCCACCTAGAGTTTTTGTGACGAAGGAGCAAAACTCACTTCTGTAAGCATCCACCTAGAGTTTTTGTGACGAAGGAGCAAAAACTCACTTCGTAAGCATCCACCTAGAGTTTTTGTGACGAAGGAGCAAAAACTCACTTCGTAAGCATCCACCTAGAGTTTTTGTGACGAAGGAGCAAAACTCACTTCGTAAGCATCCACCTAGAGTTTTTGTGACGAAGGAGCAAAAACTCACTTCGTAAGCATCCACCTAGAGTTTTTGTGACGAAGGAGCAAAAACTCACTTCGTAAGCATCCACCTAGAGTTTTTGTGACGAAGGAGCAAAAACTCACTTCGTAAGCATCCACCTAGAGTTTTTGTGACGAAGGAGCAAAACTCACTTCGTAAGCATCCACCTAGAGTTTTTGTGACGAAGGAGCAAAAACTCACTTCGTAAGCATCCACCTAGAGTTTTTGTGACGAAGGAGCAAAAACTCACTTCGTAAGCATCCACCTAGAGTTTTTGTGACGAAGGAGCAAAAACTCACTTCGTAAGCATCCACCTAGAGTTTTTGTGACGAAGGAGCAAAAACTCACTTCGTAAGCATCCACCTAGAGTTTTTGTGACGAAGGAGCAAAAACTCACTTCGTAAGCATCCACTGCAAAACATCAGACTATTATTATAGCATTAAAGCGCCCCGCCATGGAATGGACTGGAACGCCGTAAGGGGCCTGCCGGCAGGCTTATACAAAAGGTGCCGTGCGCCATTTCTTCCTGATATCGGCGGACACATCCCAGGTTCTTCCCTTTCGGGCGGCCTCGAATAGCGGCTCTATATAGCCGGCGAGCTCGCGGTAAGAAGGGGTGGCCTCCATCGACTCGGCCAGCCGCTCCAGACAGCGGCTGCGCAGCGTTTCCCTGTCGCCTGCGTAATAGGCGTCGACGATACGCTCGTCCTCCGAAGGCCGGTAGGACAGTGTGCCGCTCTCCCGCGCGCATAGCAGCGCCAAAGCGAAGGCCGCTTTTGCAGCGAGCGGCGATGCAAGCCAGCTGGGCGGCGTACGGTATTCGAAACCGCCGTGCGACTGCAGCCTGAAATCGCCGAGCCCGCCGTAACGGGGACGGCGGTCCCGCTCGCCCGCTGATTCGATCATCGCAAGAGGCAGCGCCAAATAGCTGTCGAGCTGCCGCAGCAGCCGGCCGGTCAGCCGAACGCCGCTAAGATGGATGTGTCCGCCCAGCGCGAAGCCCGGGACCGGCATGCCGCCTGCGGCCCAGCGCAGCTCGCCGCCGTCCGGAATGCGCGCCGCCGCTTGGCTGAGCAGCCGCCGGATGTTCGCGGCCAGCTCGCCGGGAGATTTCGCCGGTGCCGGCCGCAGCTCGGCCACCGGGTGCATAACGCGCCCGCCGACAACTACGGCGTCGCAGCCCGCCCCATGGCCGCCCTCCAGATAGCGGGCGGCAGGTACAACTTTGCCGCCACCCCCGAGGAGAAGGAACTCGGGGTCCGCGCCAAGCAGAACAGCCCCGCCTTCCCGGCTCGCATGAACCGCAGCTTCCGAAGTTTCGGCTTTGAAGCCTCGAACCGCTTCGGCCCAAATCCCGCCCGCCAGACGATCCTCAGCCGGCAAGCTTACTCTCACAACAGAGCAGCGGCCAACGTCGTCCGTCTGAACCTCTACAATCCCGAAATCCAGACCGGCCGCATAAAGGGCTCTAACTGCAACCATCGAAAGCCGCCGGTACAGCGAATCCGACGGTCTGATAATCCGGGCCGAAGCAGCCGCGTTTATTCCAATCCCCGTGCCGACGGGGCTTCTTCGCTGCACGGCAATCGGCTGAAGGTGAAAGAGCGCAACTGCATATCGCCGCGTATCCCGCCAGCTCTTCCCGCTCTCGGCTTCCCGAACTGCAGTCTCATCCCCGGAAGCACCTGCAACCGCAACGCCGGCCCGGCGGAGCCGTCTTCTAATCTCTTCCTTATCCAATGCGGCGAAAGCCGCGGCGCGCGCGTTGAGGACCAATGGTTCTCCCGCATCGCGCCATATCGGCGGCAGCTTCGCGCCGCCGCATACAATAACTGCATCGTCTGCAGACGGTATACCTTCACGCCATGCCTGCGGTGCTAATGCGGACTTCGCTGCCGCGCGCTCTCCGCTCCAGAACCAAACCTTGCCCGCCATCGTTCCATCCCCGATCCAGCGAAACTTCCCAAGCGGAAAATTATTCGAAAAAAAAGAGGGCTGTCGCCCTCGAATCCCGCACCGCTGCCGCATAAGATATTTTAACCGCTGTAACCGCAGGTAAATTACAGCTCGTCGTCCAGCAGCTCAGGATCCAAATCCTCATAATCGCCATCGCCGTCGCCATCGTCGCCGAATTCGATGTCCTTGCCGTCCTCATCGTATCCGCCGGGATAAACGGCGACGCGCACTTTCGTTTCAGCAATCATTTCAACGAGAAACTCCCGTTCCACACGAAGAAGAACGCCGGAACCATTGGCAGAGATATTCGCTTCCACGCAATTTGGTTCCTGTGTCGCTTCGGCCGTCACTTCTTCCGTTGAAGCCCGATGCTTCGGATCGACGTAGGAGAGCGGCACATGCTCGACGTACGACAACGTTTCTTTCGCTACGTCCGTCTGAGAGTTTTTGTTGTAAGAATACCAAATGTTGATATCGTAAGTACCGATAACCTCAATACCGTCGCCCGAACGTACCGCCTCATACTGATGGTTGATTATCCACGCGCCCAATATGCTCGTGGGATGCTGAGGCGGTGTAACGGTATGGGTTACAGTGGAAAACTTACGACCTTTCCCGCAGACAGCTTTCGTTATTATCTCTCTGGCTTGAAGCTGTTTATCTGCAATTGCCATGTATTTAACCTCCTCCATACAATCATTCAATTAAAGTGTATGCAGGACATTCGTCTAGGGTGACTATTTCTTTTTGGACGGAGCGGATTTTATAGTGAAATTCATATAGTTGCCGTGTGGAGTCAAATTTGCTGCTCGCGGCGGACGGTCTTTTGGCTGTTTTTTTGCTTTTTCCACCGTTTAGCGATATCAAGATAGCGCTTCAGTTCATGCATAAGCTGCAAAATAGCCGCCCGAACCTCGAACTCCTCGCGGCTGGCCGGCAGCGGCATCGAGCGGAAGCGGGCTTCCAACTCGGAGAGTCGTTTGGCTACATACCCTTCATAGACATCCGATTTCACATCTTCCGCCAAATTATCGAACAAATCCGCCACCAGCTCGCCCTGCGGCAGCGTTTCATATACAAACGCAAGCAGTACGAGCATTTGCTGCATTGACTCAAGCTGCTGCCTTCTCATTTCGAAATAAGTGGGATAGTAGCGCCAGGAGGCGCTGTCCTGACCCCAAAGCCGGTTTTCCCTGTCCATATCGGCCCGCATAAGTCCCTCTTCAATCGTTTGACCGGCTTCGAGCAGCTCCCCGCCATTCCATACCAACGCCGGATTGCGCAGCGTCTGTCCCATATAGTGGAAGATTCCGCTAAAGTGCCTCTCTGTCTCGTGGCGCAGAGCTTCGAGCCTTTTCTCTTCCTTGGGCATATACAGCAGGTTGATCGCCGTCGCCCAGCCGAGACCGGTGAGCAGCAGCATAATTTCATTGCCTATCAATGCTGCCGTGACCTCTTCCCGCGCATAAATATGGAAGACGATTACCGAGCTTGTGACGATTCCATCCTTCAGCTGCAGCCGCGAGAGCAGCGGGAACACGAACAGGATAAACAACGAAATAGTCCAGATATGGAATCCGAGCAATTTAAATAGCAGCGAAGCGAAAAACAGTCCAAGCACCGACGCCATAAACCGGACAAATGCGCTTTTGAGCCCTTTCTTGCGAGTGACCTCGACTCCGAGTATTGCAAGCAGGCCGGCCGAAAGCGGCGGATCCAGGCCGATATAATGGGCGGTATACAGAGCGGCTAGTGCGGCTAAAGCAGTTTTAATAACACGTATTCCCATAGTTTACCTCTGGCTTACCGACATTTTTCGGCTTTTTCCTATATCCTACCGCTCCCTTCCTCTCTTCGTCAACCGATGCTCGAGTGCCGCAACAAGCTGATACATGGCCGTTGCCACGATAGCAATTACGACAAGGCTGGAGAGAACAATCGTGAAATTAAACACCTGAAAGCCGTATACGATCAAGTAACCGAGTCCGGCCTTGGATGTCAAAAATTCACCCACAATGACACCGATCCATGCGAGTCCGACATTCACCTTCAGCGTGGAAACGATAACGGCAAAAGAATCCGGCAATATCACATATCGAAAGACCTGCCCGCGTGATCCGCCCAGCAGACGGACAACCTTCAGAAGTCCGGCGTCCACCTCGCAGAAACGGATATAGATGGTAAGCGTCGTAATAATAACCGTTATCGACAGCGTTGTAGCCACAATCGCCGAGAAGCCCGCCCCGAACCCGACAATAAACAGCGGCCCGAGCGCCACCTTGGGCATGCTGTTCAGCACAACCAAATACGGATCGAGGACGCGGGAGAGCAGCGGAAACCACCACAGCAGCGCGGCCAGCGCCGTCCCAAGCAGCGTTCCGAGTGCAAAGCCGACTATCGTCTCCAGCACGGTTACGCCAATGTGCGGCAGAAGACTTCCATCCACAATCGTCGTCCAGAGCTGATAGTACAGCTTGCTCGGATAGCTGAATAATAGAACGTCGATCCAGCGAAGACGCCCCGCCGCTTCCCACAGCCCGATGAACAGGATGAGAAGCAGCGCCTGGACCGATCCGACAAGCCACTTGCTCCGTCTCATACGGCGGTGATAATCACGATGCAGGTCAGCGAGACGGTCTGGTGAAAAGGAACCGGCAGCGCCGGACACGGTCACCATGTCTTCCACCACAGGACGGCCTGGTTCGTCATTCCGGTTGTCACTCATTGCCGGCATCTCCTTTCGCGCTGCTGTCCTCCAGCGCCCCCCAGATCAAATCGAACATCGATTGAAATTCGGGAAACTTTCTCGCCGTTGTCGGCAGAGCGCTTCGAATCCGTGTGGGCACAATATAAACAGCGCGGATATGACCCGGATTTCGCCCCAGCACCACCACTCTGTCGCTCATGGCTGCCGCTTCGTTCAGATCATGCGTCACAAGCACCGCCGTTTTGTTCAAAGCCCGAAGCGTCGACTGCACCAGATCCTCCAATTGAAGCTTGATCTGCAAATCGAGCGCCGAGAAAGGTTCGTCGAGCAGCAGAACATCGGGCTCCGTCGCGAGTGTGCGTACGAGCGCCGCACGCTGCCGCATGCCTCCAGACAGCTCACCGGGCATACGGTTCTCGAGCCCTCCAAGCCCAAGCTCATGCAGCAGCGAGCGTGTGAATGCAATCGATGCCTCTGTTTTACGGCCGTTTATTTCCAGACCGAGCAGCGCATTATCAAGAATCGTCCGCCATGGCAGCAAGTAATCCTGCTGAAGCATGTAGCCGATTTTCGGGGAAGGCCGGCGGACCGGCGCTCCGCAGGCGGTGACTGTTCCCTCCGTGGGCAGGAGAAGACCGGCCAGCAGGCTGAGCACCGTCGTCTTACCGCAGCCGCTCGGTCCGACCAGGCTGACAAATTCGCCTGCTGCAACGGCCAGATTAAGACCTTCGACGGCAAGCGTGGTTCCGCTCTCGTTAACATAGACGTGCGACACGTCGTTCAGCTCCAGAACCGGATCCATGGGAATCAACTCCTTCCCCCTAATGAAACGGTTATTTCATTGCATTCTCGGCAAAATCGTTATCGACAAGCTTGTCGTGCTCCGTTCTCGTCTTCAACTCGCCCGCTGTCGTCATCACATTCAGCAAATTATTCCACTCGTCCGCGTCGATTATCGGGTTTGTCGCATACGAGCCCTGCTTCTTGTAACGATCGATTACACGTATCACAATATCCCGCTCGGCGTCTTTGAAGTAAGGCAGTACAACATCGGCGATTTCTTCGGCGCTATGGTCGTTCACCCACTGCTGCGCTTTATAAACGGCATTCGTAAACTTCTGCACCGTATCTTTGTTTTTGTCGATATAGCTCTGCTTTGCCATAAATACGGTATAAGGCAGATGGCCGCTCTCAGCTCCGAACGATGCCGCCACATAACCCTTTCCTTCCTTCTCGAAAATCGAGGCTTGCGGTTCGAACAGCTGCACGTAATCGCCTGTTCCCGATGCAAACGCCGCCGGGATATTGGCGAAATCGACATTTTGAATGAGTGTCAAATCCTTCTGTGGATCAATTCCATGCTTCTTCAGCGTAAATTCCCCCGCCATTTGCGGCATGCCGCCTTTGCGCTGCCCGAGGAAGGTGCTTCCCTTCAGCTGGCTCCAGTCAAACCCGTCTGCCGGCTTGCGGGATACCAGGAACGTGCCGTCCGTTTGCGTAACCTGCGCGAAATTAATAACCGGATCGCCGCCCTCCTGCTGGTACACATAAATGGAGGTTTCGGAACCGACAAGGGCTACATCGATGGCGTTCGTAAGGAGAGCAGTCATTGTTTTATCTCCCCCGGGCGTCGTCTGCAGGTCGATCTCCAGTCCCTCTTCTTTGAAAAAGCCCTTCCCCGCCGCCACATATTCCGGTGCGTAAAAGAGGGATCTCGTCACTTCGCCGATCCGCACTTTCACCGGACCCTTGCTTTCTGCACCGCAGCCGGCGGCAACAGCCATAATCATGGCGGTCATTAACAAAATCGCCGTAAATTTACGTTTACCCATTCTCGTCCCCCCATGATCCGCATTACAAATGTACTATAGCCTATGCGGCGACCCTTATACGGGTGAAACTCGGCTGCACTTACAATATGAAAAAGCCCGGAGCCTAAGCTCCGGGCTTTAACAGCGCAGCAATTGCCATTCTACAATTTGTAAATATCCTTATACTTCCGCTCCAGATAGGAGACAAGATAAGCGGGATCAAGCGGTTTGCCGGTAATACCGGTAATTAGCTCCGAAGGCGTGCGCAGCTTGCCGTATTGGTAAACCTTATCAGTCAGCCAGCTTTTCACCGGAAGCAGCTCTCCGCGTTCCACCGTATCCCAGAGATCCGGCAGTTCGCGCTCCATTGTATCCGTAATTTGCGCCGCATACATGTTGCCCAGCGAATAGGAGGGAAAATACCCGAACATGCCGCCGGACCAATGCACATCCTGCAGTACGCCTTCGCCGTCGTTCTCCGGAACCACACCCAAATACTCACGGTATTTCTCGTTCCACAGTGAAGGCAGCTCGGATGCCTTCACTCCTTCATTAAATATGAGCTTCTCGATTTCATAGCGGATAATAATGTGCAGATTGTATGTCAACTCATCCGCCTCGATACGGATGAGCGATGGCTTCACTACATTCGTCGCCCGGTAGAAATCCTCCACCGGCACTTCCAGCTGATTCGGGAAATGCTGCTGCAGATCCCGGTAATACCGGCTCCAGAACGGCTTGCTTCTGCCGATGACATTTTCCCAGAAACGGGACTGCGACTCATGGATCCCCATCGAAGTGCCCGAGCAGAGGGTCGTTCCGATGAGATCTTTCATGATATTCTGCTCGTAAAGCGCATGCCCGCCTTCGTGTATCGTGCCGAACAACGCGCTGGTCACATCATGGGTCAAATAGCGTGTCGTGATGCGGACATCTCCCGGGTTCAGTCCGGTTGCGAATGGATGCACGCTCTCATCGAGCCGTCCCGCCGCGAAATCAAAGCCCATCTGCTCCAAAATGAACAGGCTGAACTTCTTCTGGGCTTCCTTCGAGTATGATTGCTTGAGGAACCCGGTTTCCGGCTGATGCGGCGACGCGGCGATCGCGGAAGCAAGCGGCACCAGCTTCCCGCGAAGTCCGCCAAATACACGATCAAGCTCCGCAGTCGTCATTCCGGGCTCGTATGCGTCCAGTAGAGTATCGTAGCGTGTTGCCCCCGGCCCCCACAGATCAATGAACTGATTCTGATATGTAATGATTTTATCGAGGTAAGGCTCGAACGACGCATAATCGCTTTTTTCTTTGGCTTCTTCCCAGATCGATTCCGCCTGAGAAGTAAGGACTACATATTCCTGATACAGCTTCGGTGGAATTTTCACACTGCGGTCGTAATCCTTGCGCGTTTCCGTTACAAGTCTGCGGTATATTTCGCTTAAGCCCGCATTTGTATCCGGCGTCTCCAACTCCGTTAACCACTCGCCCAGCTCTGGAGCCGTTGACAGCTTGAACATTTGCCCGGAAAGCATACCGATCGCTTCGCTTCTTGCGTCCATCCCTTTGCGGGGGGCTCCGGTGCGCAAATCCCAGTACAGGACGCCTAGAGCTTCCTCATAGCTTTTGATTTGACCGATGCGCTCGATAAAATTCGATAGCACATTTCCATCGTTTGCCGTCATCCGGATTCCACCTTCCATTTATTAGTCCATATATAGCACTACTTGATCATACTTTTCTCAATAAGTATAATCAACTTTAAGATGTTTACTTTTGCGAATTAATGGGGGAGATGCTGCGCTAATGCATTTTACTTTTACACCCTCCGCGGTAGAGCGGCTGTCCGAACAATTGAAAGGAGATTCTCGAAGCTTGCGGCTGTTATACGATACCGAAGGATGCGGCTGTGTAGTGAGCGGCGTTCCCGCGCTTCAGCTGATTGAATCGCCGGGCGAGGATGACAAGCTGGGGGATGGAGATCCCTATTCGGTATGGTATGAACCCCGCTACGAGGTATTCTTCGAGCCTAACCTGCGTATCGACTACGACAAGGCTCGTAACTCATTCAGCTTGAAGAGCGACAATCAGATTTACACGGCTAACTTAAGATTGATGAAGTAGAGAAAGACTAGTAAGGACCATACATTTATAGAGACTGGTAGGAGGATCACTATGAACAACATTCAAAATATTCTGGCCTTTAATGAGAAATTCGTCGAGAACCGGGAGTACGAGCGGTATTTAACCGACCGTTTCCCCGAGAAAAGAATGGTTATCGTTACCTGTATGGACACCAGGTTGACCGAACTGCTGCCCAAAGCGCTGGATCTTCGCAACGGCGACGTCAAGATTATCAAGAATGCCGGCGGTATCATCACCCAGCCTTTCGGCAACATTATGCGAAGCGTGCTCATCGCGCTGTATGAGCTTGGGGCGAAAGAAGTTCTCGTCATAGGGCATCACGAGTGCGGCATGACCGGGATTAATCCGGAAACCGTCATTGAGCACATGACGGACAAGGGTATCAAGGATGAAACGATCCAAACGCTGCTTCACTCCGGTATGAGTCTGAAACGTTGGTTGACCGGCTTCGACAGCGTGGAAGACAGCGTTGTGAACAGCGTCAATATTATTCGAAATCATCCTTTGCTGCCACCTAAAACGCCCGTTCACGGCTTTATCATCCATCCGGGGACTGGTAAACTCGATCTTGTTACTGAAGGCTACGACGTGCTTCAAGAAAAAGTATAAGACTAAAAAAGAGTTTTGCCAAAGCCATCGGCGGCTTGCGGCAAAACTCTTTCTGTTATTGTTTCAACCCGCTGTTCCCGGCTCTCTTCGCCTGCGCCGCGGCTTCTCTGGCAGCGATGACTTCGCTTCGGTCCCGCAGCGTATGCCGGTGAATGAGAGCCTCCTCCGTACCGCTTGCCGCTCCCCATACGAGGCCGTTTGCTTTGCATTTCTCTTCGCAGATCCGCACTAGCTCTTCATCTGCAAAGGGAAATTCCATATCTGTAAAAGGTTCATTCCTGCCCGCTGCTTCAAGCCGCTCCCCAATGATAGACAGAAACCGCTCTCCATGCAGGCCCAGCTGTTCCAATTGCGCTAGGGTCAACCTTTTCAAGGATTGACGGAACATTTTCATCGCGCCCTGCAAATTTCCTCTTCGATAATGATAGGAACCGACAGCAGCCTGGATCAGTCCGACCCAAGTATCAGCAAACGGGTCGCCGGGATGCTCTTTCCAATATTCCTCAAGCAGCTCATGGCATTCAAAGTAGTCCCGTGTCGCATGAAACTGGACTAAATAATCGATATAGGCCTCGGGATATTTGCCGTTTCCCATTACAATCCCTCCATAACCGCGAAAATCATTCAAAAAAAGAATTAAAAATGAAACCTTTGACTATATTAGACGTAAATGTACAGAAAGGCAACGTCCAATCAATGCATTTTTTCAGGAGGAGAAACAGAGATGAAAAAAGGGTTGTTATTGTTTGTAGCTTTCGCGCTTTTCTTTGCAGTGAGCGCCGGGTCGGCAGATGCCAAACCTAGAGGCGGCGGTTTCAAGTCTCCGAAGCAAAGCTTTACGCAAACGCCTTCCAAATCGTCCGATAGTGTGAGCAAAAGCTCTTCGGGCACGACGGCTGGCACAACGAAATCCGGCGCGGCAACGACGTCAAAACCCGGATTTTTCAGCGGCGGCAGCTTTATGAAAGGCCTTATGATCGGCGGTCTCGCCGGTATGCTGTTCGGCGGAATGCTCGGCAGCGGCTTTATGAGCAACATGCTCGGATTACTTATTAACGTATTGGCGATTTATGTATTAATTGTTGCGATACGCGGTATATTCCTTTACTTCCGCAACCGCCGCAAACCGGCGCATACGGATGATCGGAGCCGCTACTAAAAATGCGGATTTATACAGACGAAATCATTAACGCCATTTGTCTTCACATCGCGAGCCGCAAGGACATCTCTCCGACGGATGTCGAAGTGCAATTGGCCTGGGATGAACAATTCGGATATACGGCTGAGGTTTGGGTACAGGGACGCAGTCAATATTTGGTGGAAGCCAATATATTGGAAGCGATCGAGCAGTACTTGCTCAAGCAGTATCAGCGCCGTGTATTCCGCTCCCAAATTACGCTTGATGCGGATGAAGAATTTTGGGCGGATATCGCGGATTAAAGTTTCATAGCTGTAAAGGGCTCAGGGATTCTCCCCTGAGCTCTTTTTTTTATGAAGGCTCTGTTATCCTTGATTGTTGATTTCTGGCCAAAAGAAAAACCGCCCTATCAATCATATGGCGGTAAATTCTGAACTAACGTTTTCCGTTATCAATGACTCGTGGTACGGTCTTCCCCCAGTCTGTAACGGCAAAGTGTACTTTATCCCTCATACGCTTGCATCAAAGTTTTTATGTCAATTTTACTCTTCGTTTGGAGCAATGCTTTCATAACTCTTTCTGATTTTTCTGGATCTGGGTCGCTTACCATCTCGGTTAGAGTGGAAGGAATAATTTGCCACGACACGCCATACTTATCTTTTAGCCAACCGCAGTTTTGAGCCTTTTCATCTCCGCCTTCGGAGAGTTTTTCCCAAAAATAGTCCAATTCATCTTGATCTTCACAGTTCACGATAAATGATATTGCCTCTGTGAATTTGAAATACGGGCCACCATTTAAGGCTACGAATTCTTGCCCGTCCAGTTGAAATTCCACAGTCATTACTGTTCCTTCTGGTATCCCGTGATTATCTTTGCCATGGTGAGTGATTCTTCCTATCTTCGAATTTTTAAAAATAGAAGTGTACAACTCTGCCGCCTGTTCAGCTTGTGTATCGAACCACAAGTTTGGCGTGATTTTTTGGATTTTGTTATTCATAATTTTTTCCTCCTTAATATTCAAGCGTTTTAGTAGGTTTATACACAATACAAAATAGCATAAAAAATGAGCCATGGTTTCTTTCAAATTGCTATGTTTAAAAAGTTACAGATGAACCGTCCCTTGGTTTAAACCAAAATTCCATTCACAAGGGAGTCTTTTTTTGGAAGCCTTCGAACTTCGGATATACATCGTTTAGAAAAGACACTATTGAGGAATCCTGCCCGTTTAATAAAAAATCAACAACAAAGTTTAACAAAGCCTTTATGAAAAATACCGGTAAATCGGTTTTTGTCGAAACCTAATCTCTTATGCGACGTCTAATAGAATAGACTAGTAGAGGAGTTGGTTTAAGGCAGATGCATAAGCAATGGGGACTGAGTTTGGTCGTCGCCTTCGCGTTGACATTACAGGCAGGATTTGGAGCAGCGACTGCGGCGGCAGACGGCATAGACAATACAACAAAATACCGGGTCTATCAGAACGACAAAGCGGTTAAAGAGTTTTCGACGGAATCAAAAGCGGTCTCTTTCGCCAAAAACTATCTCTACAGTCATGTCGAGAAAATTACCGGCCGTGTGTGGGTGTGGGATAACTTCCCCAAATACAAAGTATATGAGAACGGCGTTTCGACAAGCGGCCGGGAATTCCGAACGCTCGGCGAAGCGAAAGCCTTTGCGGCAAAGCTTCGTTTCCCGCAAATACGCAGTTTGGAGCAGCCAGGGTGGATTTCCGGCACTTATTCTAATTATCAAATGTTTCAAGGCGATAAAACACTACCCGCTTGGAGCTTTACTACGCTTATTGAGGCGAAAAAAGCCGCAAAAGCCTACAGCAATATTCATGTTATGGAGTTAGCATCGAATCAATGGATCTGGGACAACTTGACGACGGCACAGAAAGCGGCGCAAAGAAATGGCACGCCGGTATACGATATTACGGTGAACGGCGTCTCAACCGGCGGTCCGCTCCATCCGTTCTTGCTGGATGCGGTCAGGGCTTCGGCCAAGCTATCCGGAAGCACTGTCGTGAACATAACGACCGGCCGCGTCGTACATACCAACATCCCTTCGTTTATCGTAACGCAAAATGGACGCCAGGTGAAATCGTTTACCGGTATCGGTGGCGCCATCGCGTATGCGAAAACCTTATCGAACGCTTCCGTTACCAGAGATGGCCTTGAATGGTGGACGAACGTCCCCTTCCTTACGGTTATGCAGGGCGAACGCCCGATCCGTGCGTTTAACACGCGGCAAAGCGCAGTTGCTTTTGCGGCGGGTTATTCGGATGCCGTTGTCATGACGGCCGACGGACACGCGATATGGAATAACAAGAGCAAGCTCATTTACCTGGGCTGGAACGGTTCTTCCAGTACCGCCGCCGTCCTTTCTCAGATAAGCCAAACGCAGGGGCTGGATATCGACTCCCCTTCCTGGTTTGAGCTCGCCGCCGCAGACGGGACGATCACTGATCGTTCCGATCCGGCGCTGGTCACAGCCATGAAGCAGACAGGAATGAAGTTGACCCCGCTTGTAAGCAACCAATTCAATGCCAAGCTGACAAGCGCTTTCCTGCGCGACCCGGATGCGCAGACCCGGTTCATCACATCATTGGTAGGACGGCTTGCCGAGCTTGATGTCGAAGGCGTCAATCTTGATTTTGAAGGGATGGCCGGAGGAGACCGGACGCTTTATACGGCATTTGTCCGCAGCCTGACCGATGCGGCTCACCGAAGCGGGCTTACCGTTTCAATCGATTTGCCGCGGGGCGATATCGCGTGGGATCATAAGGCGGCTTACGATCATGCCGCCCTCGCCGAGATCGTCGATATGGTTATAATTATGGCGTACGATCAAGCTTGGTCCGGCGGCGATACTGCCGGCTCAGTCGCCGAGCTCGATTGGATCGAAGGCGGGGTTAAGCAATTTCTCGCTTACGGAATTCCGCGCAGTAAGCTGATGCTGGGAATCCCCTTCTACGTGCGTGAATGGCGGATAGATGCGGCCGGTCAGTTGGTAGACAATAAGGCTATCTACATGAAAGAGCTGCCCCGAATCATTCAAGAGCAAGGCGCCATAGGCTCCTATGACCCGAATGCCGGACAGATCAGGTACACCTATACCAAAGACGGCTACACCCATGTATTCTGGGCGGAAACGGCAGATACAGTGAAGGAGCGCGTAGCGATAGCGAAGAAGTACGATTTGGCCGGCGTTGCCGCATGGCGTTTGGGTTATGAGAGCGCTGATTTGTGGACGATGCTGCTGCAACAGAAGTAACCTCGCAAAGTGGAACATGCTTTATTCGTTATGGTATTATAAATCTATATCGCTATGACAGCAGTTCTGCCAGCTTAGGGAGGAGATCTTTTATGCCGCAATTGAAGGAAATTCAGACCATCGATGAATGGAACGCCGCTTTGGACGGTTCCGCGAACCGCCCCTTGGTCGTATTCAAGCACAGCACAACTTGTCCGGTTAGCGCGAATGCGTTTAACGAATTCAATAATTTCTTGAAAAATAACGCCGATTCCGATGCCGATTTCATTCTTGTGAAGGTGATTGAATCACGTCCAGTTTCGAATCAAATCGCTGAAGATGTCGCGGTGAAGCACGAATCACCGCAAATTATCATGGTCAAGAACAAAGAGAAATATTGGAGCGCGACCCACTGGTCGATTACGGAAGCGCACATGAGCGCGGTAATGAATTAATCGGCGGTGGCAAATTAAACGGGCAGCCTGGGAAGCTTCGCTTCTTTGACTGCCCGTTTTATTTATTTCTTAGTCTCTTCCGCTTGATCAGCCGCTTGGCCGGCAATCAGCTGCTGACGCAGCGCATCAGCCGAGTAGAATCTTTGGGCGCCCCATTATTTAGGATGGAAGGCGTTGTTTCCTCTGAGCATAATGACAGGACAAGCGCTTCTGCAGCGCACCTCGTGAAGAACCTCCCATCCGTCCATCCCAGGCAGCGTCACATCAAGTAAATAACTCAGCATTACGGATTTCAAGCCGGTCACGGATGAATATATGCCAGCCGTACGACTCTGATTGGCGCTCTCATTTTTCGGGTAACAATAAAGACTATTCATATTACATGAAATGAAAGGTTCCCTCATGGTTTTACTACCAATTCTTCTTGCATTCGGTTCTGGGCTTTTAATCACGATTCAAGGAGTTTCAAGCAGTGTAGGGAGCAAAGCCGTCGGAACTCCTGTCATGATCTTCTGGCTTTCCCTTATTCAAGCGGTTCTAGCTTTGATTTTAGCGAGCGCGATGCTGCATTGGAGCATCGATGACTGGAAAACCGTAAACGATACGGAGACGACCGATAGCGGTTTGGGAACGTGGTATGTAGATCTGCCTCCATTTATTGCAGACGACCAGACGATATTCGTCTTTACGTTTTATTGGCAGGATGCAAAAAAATGGGAAGGGACGGATTTTATCATTCATATTCGTCCCGAATAGTTTCTTTGATATTACCAGGAAATAACCCAGTTGAATCAAGGTTTGTTTATTTCATCAATTGAATAGATGTCGAAGCCAGAGGCAGTCCCATAAATGTGCAATATTGCAAGGCTGCATCCATGAGACTCTCTTCCCTTTCTTTTTGAGGCACAAACAGGCTTATCTCGATGTCGATTCCTTTATTTTTGACGGTTCGTTTCCATATTCCCGCGACTTGTCCGTCGATGACGACGATCGGCATGAATACCCCGTTATTGCCAGGGACAATGAAAGGCGCATATTCCGCCCTTAATACCGCATTGCGGTCTGTATATCCGAGCAAATATTCGTCGAATCCCGGAAGCAGGCAGACACTCGGCCTTTCTTCTAATGCCACGCACTCGGAAGGACTCGACCAGTAAATTTCACCGTTAACCGATTCCGAAATCAGCCGGGATTGCGCGGCTTCGATGCCCTGTCTGGCGTCAGAGAGGGTAATCCCGGCCCACCAGCCAAAATCTTTCGCGGTCGCAGGTCCATGACCTCCAAAGTAACGTTCTGCGAGCAGCGCAAGCGCTTCGCTCACAGATACGTCTTTGGGGCGGGGCACCCACTCGTCCAGCAGGACGAAAGTTTGCTGCTTCCCCTCTCGCGGCCCCAGACAGATCAGGCCGGATTGCGCGAGATGCCATAGCAAGTGGTAACCGCGCTGATTCTTTGTGCAGATCCCGGCTTCCTCGAGCAATTGCATGATATTGGGCCGGGATATCCGCTTGTTCCCCTGTAAAGCATCGTGAATTATTTGCTTGCAGCTTTCGATATTTTCCGGCGTAAGCTCCAATTGTTCCAGCCTTCGCTTGTCCTTTGCCAGAACACGGGGAGCGGACAACTTCAACATCCATCGCGCATCTTCCGGCGGCACAAAATGAATCGTACCTCTCATCGGCCATGTAAGCATGATCTTACGATCCTCGATGCTTTGTTCAATGTCCATAACGGTGGCGGATCGCATACGCAGTCCGATCGCCCACAGGGCTTGGTTGTAGTCCTGCGCTTGCAGGGCTCCAAAATGCTTCACGACCTGTTCAGGCTTGCCCAGCTTAGCCCCGGCGATACGCTGGTTGAGCAGCCTTCTGTAAGGTAATGATGGCGCGGCCCTCATCCTTCTCTTTTGCGAAAATCATCCGTCAGAACACCGGCGAAGCCCCAATTCTCTTCTTCAATATCTTGAATGACGATGTGGGTATGTTCGGGCTTTTTACCAAGCACATTGACAAGTGTCGCTGTAAATTCCTTTACAATTAGAGCTTTCTGCTCCCGGGTGGCACCCTTCGTGATTTGCAGATTGATGTATGGCATTATTGTATATTTCCTCCTCCGGATAAATTGATGATCATATAGACTGCTCCTGCATTGTTCAACAGCCCGCGCTTCTATAACTTTCTACAGAATTTTACATAAATCCTTCTCACGCACGGAAAATAATGATTGAAGCATTGCGGGATATATGCGCTTTAAGAATTGGTAAAGGGAGCTCAGCCACAGCGCACTGGCGCATGGCAGAGCTCCCTTTAATTGAAGCAAGGAGAGCGCGGACTCGGTTGCAATAACCGATCACAATCTCTTACGAAGCTTCGCCTACGATGGTCGTACCGTTCTTTGTAATCGTGTAATTAACGGTTTCACCGCTCCAGAAGTGGAACTTCAGATTCACTACTCCGTCATTCACTTCATTGAAGAAATTCGGCTTAAGCGTGATTGTATTCGTATCATAGGAAGGCGCGAACGTATATCCGAACTCCTTGAACGAAGTCCAGTTCTGCGGGCCGGCGTTGCCGCCGGCAGCGTAGACCGCCTCCATTGTGGCAAGACGGTCGCCGTTAAAGTCTACCGGAATAGCAAAGGCGCCGGTATCTTCCTATACAAATCGGTTTCACAGCGCGGGTGGTATGACTGCGCTTACAAATTAGTTTTTAACAATGCCCCCTCATTGGATGTATGGTGCTCCGCCTCCTGTAAGCGATCCTATATTTAATCTTACCTGTAATGCAGCCTCGAAAATACCTCTATAATTATACATATTTTCATATTAAATCTATTTTTTGGTATGAATGTATTTAGATTCTAGAGGCGCTGCTCCCGGGCGTAGATTCGGGTTATTCGCGCCGGCAAGTATAACTCCCTTCCGCACTAAACTTCAATGCGTAGAAGGAAAATGGATGCCGGACAGCGAAAGATATACATTGAAAACCAAATCGTAAGGAGTGAAGCAAGTGGCAATTAATGTGTATATTAATTTCAATGGAAACTGTCGCGAAGCAGTTGAGTATTACGCACAGGTTTTCGGAACGGAAACACCACAGATTATGAGCTTTGGGGATACCCCGCCGGATTCGAATTTCCCACTTCCTGAGGAAGCAAAAAATTTGGTTATGCATACACGTCTTGATATCAATGGCAGCATTGTCATGTTTTCCGATACCTTTCCCGGTATGCCTTTTGTTCAGGGAAACAACATCAGCCTTGCAATAGGCAGTAAAAATATGGATGAAATCAAGTCTTTATTTCATAAGCTTAAAGAAGGCGGAACCGTTGGCATGGAGCTTCAAGAAACGTTCTGGAGCAAATGCTACGGCAGCCTGACAGATAAATTCGGCATCGAATGGCAGTTTAATTATGACAACGGAGAAATGGGCATATAAATTTTTTGAATCATAAGTAAATAAGGTATGGGATCTTTTCTTCTGTAGAAAAGATTCCATACCTTTTTTTGTATCGAAAATGGTGAGACACTTCTGCCATTTGTCCGTATCGGCCCTATTTTTGTCAGAACACACCCTGATTCTGCTCTTTTTCTTTGTTCTATACTGTAATTAATCTTTGGCGGGAGGATGAAGCGTGAATGGTAGATCCGAATAAGGCAATGAGTGGCGAATCGAAAGAAGCAGCCCAAGAAATAACGGACTGGCAAGCATCCTGGATTTGGGGAGCCGGTGAGGAAAGCCCGAGAAACGAGTGGCGGTGCTTTCGGAAAGTATTTTCTCTGCCCGCAAAAATGAGCGAACGGGCTGCGGTCAAAATAACGGGCGACTCCCGCTATGTCTTATATGTCAACGGCCATCATGTAGGGCGCGGTCCCGTGCGCTCGTGGCCGTTCGAGCTTGCATACGATGAATATGAAATCGGTCACTTGCTGAGGCGCGGAGCCGAGAATGTCATCGCCGTTCTGGTCATGCATTTCGGCGTCTCGACGTTTCAATATTTGCGCGGACGTGGCGGCCTGATCGCACAGATCGAGTCGGGCGACAGCCGGGAACCACTGCTGGCCACCGATGAAACGTGGAAAACAATGATACACGCCGGTCACGATACCTACTCCTCCCGGATGTCGTGCCAGCTGCCCTTTACTGAAATTACCGACTCACGCGCCTGGAATGAATCGTGGCATCTGCTTGAATACGATGAGAGCGGCTGGGAATCTGCCGTTGTAATTGGGCCGGCGGGTATGGAGCCATGGGTGCGTTTAGTGGAAAAGACGATACCTCATTTGACCGAGGAACCGGTATACCCCGTCCGGGTCGAAAGCCTGCATAGCGTGAAGCCGGTACCGTGGGCGGCTGTGATCGACCTGCGCAATCTATTTGCTCCGGAAAGCGCCGATCACGCGAATAATGTTCAATTTTCCGGTCTCGTAGCGACCGTTATCCGTGTGGCAAAGGCGACAAAATTCATTATCGGAAACGTCGATAGCGGACGCATTATGAGCCTCTACGGGGTCAATGGCGTGTGGCATGGCATCGAGGCTTTTACCGGCAAGTCTCCGGAACGGTTTCTTGAGGTCAATCTTCGTCAAGGCGATAATTTGATCATGTTGGACGTAAACGGGCAAAGCCACGGTCATGGCTTCCATATCGGATTCGATTGCGAAGAACCGTTCGAAGTGCTCGCCCCTCCCCTTCCCGGTAAACCTTCGTCTCAAGCTGTCGTTACATCCGGCAATAATGAGACCCCGGTACCGCTCACTAGTCCTAATAAGGTGTCTCCACACTTTATTGCGATCGGTCCCTTCGATACAGTTGAAGTGATCGACCATCGGGATACCCGCCCATTGCTGCGCGATCATCCTGACTTTGAGCGCGCCAAGCGGTCGTCGGCTGCCGGCGAACTCGCCGAATTGGCGGACTGGATTAAGCCGGTCCCGGCACAGATGGTTAATCTGAGCGATGTATTCACCGCCTGCGTGTGGAAGAAGTCGCGCCGGGCTCAGCCGGTTCCGCATACGCTGCAGAACGCCGTCATCGCGGGAGCTAATGCCGCTTTTCTGCCGATGGTTCCGGACATGGATACAGAGCTTGTGATCGACTTCGGAAGGGAGCTCTCCGGCTATATCGCTTTTGATATTGATGCATCAGCAGGAACAGTCGTCGACCTGTACGGCTTCGAGTTTATGCATGACGGGTGGATTCAGCATACGTATACGTTGGATAATACGCTCCGCTATATTTGCCGCGAAGGCAGACAAACGTACACATCCAACGTGCGCAGAGGACTTCGCTTCTTGATGGTTACAGTGCGCGGTTCAACCGCGCCGGTAAAGCTGTATGAAGTGAAAATGCTGCAGAGCAATTATCCGGTCGCAGACGTCGGGAGGTTCCACTGCTCTGACCCGCTGCTGAATGACATCTGGCAGATCAGCCGCAATACGACGATTCTGTGCATGGAGGATACGTTCGTCGATTGTCCTGCTTTCGAGCAGGCGTTTTGGGTCGGCGACGCACGCAATGAAGCGTTGATTAACTACTACTTATTCGGCGCCAGTGATATCGTCGAGCGCTGTCTTAGGCTGGTGCCGGGCTCGTCGTTCCAAACTCCCTTGTACGCCGATCAGGTGCCGAGCGGGTGGAACAGCGTCATTCCGAACTGGACGTTCTTCTGGGTTACCGCCTGCCTGGAATATCATCGCTTCAGCGGAGACCGCGCTTTTGCGGAAGACATGTGGCCTCATGTCCGGTTTACGCTGGACCATTTCTTGCAAAGACTGGATGATAAAGGACTGCTGCGGATGAAAGGCTGGAATTTCCTCGATTGGGCAGCATTCGAGCAGCCGATGGACGGAGTTGTCACGCCGCAGAATATGTTCCTCGTTAAAGGTCTGCGCGACGCGGCCCGGCTTGCGGAAGCCGCAGGGGAACGGGAAGCGGCTCAGCGGTACCTCGAAAGTGCCCGCCAGCTGCGCGCTGCTATCGACGAACAGCTGTGGGACGACAACCGTCAGGCGTATCTCGATTGTATCCACGCTGACGGCAGCCCATCGGTGACGATCAGCATGCAGACTCAGGTGGTGGCTTTCCTGTGCGGCATTGCGGAGGGAGAGCGGGCACGGGTGTTGGAACAGTATATCGCTGTGCCGCCTGCCTCGTTCGTGCAGATCGGTACTCCCTTCATGTCCTTCTTCTATCATGAAGCGCTCGCTGAATTGAACCGCATTGAGCTGCTGCTTGAAGATATACGCACCCAATACGGTGTCATGGTCGAATACGAAGCGTCTAGCTGCTGGGAGAAATACCCTTCGAGCGGAGCCCGCAGCAATCCGAAGCTGCTGACCCGCAGCCACTGTCACGCATGGTCCGCAGGACCCGCCTATTTCCTCAGCGCGTATGTGCTTGGGGTGCGCGGGGTAACGCCCGGCTGGTCGAAGGTTGTCGTTGCGCCTCAGCCGGCAGGTTTGGCCTGGGCCAAAGGCGCCGTCCCCTTACCGGACGGCGGCCGTATCGACGTCTCGTGGCGGGTTAACGAATCCGGACGCCGGTTAACCGTGAGGATTACGGCGCCGCATGACCTGGAAATCGAAACCTTAACCCCTGAAGGTTATGAGATGAAGGTTGAACGTATCGACATCGGATGATATCTCGAAATTCAGAATTAAAAACGCATCCGCCGACATACTCGTGTCGGCGGATACGGTATCGTAAAATCGCCAATAAACATCCTCTAAATGCATCGGTGGGGACCCATCCACAAATAACTGGCGATAAACGTTACCATAAATGTAGAGCCGCCGTAATTATTTCTTAGATCAATGATCAACCCGTCTGTATCCGCCAAAAAGCTCATCGCATGAGCTGCCGTTTCACCTGCATGCTTCGGATAAACGAATTCATTAATAACGAGATATCCTATATTGCCTGGTAATCTCTCTACCCTTTCGAAGCCGTAGTTATTCAGCTTTTGGCGCAATTTGATGCTTTCATCATCAATCGGATCGGGAAGTTGAACAGGTAACGGAGTTTCACTGAAGCCAAAAACCAAGTGTTTGTCATTACTGCTTTCTTGCATATAATCGTTAATCATCTGCGATAAGGCTGCGCCGCTCTCCGCCTTGAAAAATTCACCTTCAGAAAGCGTTTCAAGCAGAACCGTCTTCATGATTTCAGCAGTGTCTGGGAAAACATAATAATCAAGCAGCAGGGCTGCCAGAGATTCGACCGTATTTTTAATAAACACATCATCCAGTTTAACAGTCACCTCGTATTTTCCTTTCCGCCGCAGCAGTTTATGAAGTTCTAATTCTCGTTAGTTTCTCCTTTTACACCCTCCTAAAAGTGCCAGTATCTACCTTGTTGTTGATTATATAATACAGACATATCTAAAATCTATAACAGAATAATAAAATAGGCTTACATACTGAAATTATATTGATCCCGTTTAACAAAACAGCGCCAAAACTTTTGTATAACAGATAGGATACAGAATGATAGAATTCATTCTGTTCCCCAGTCATCGTTTGTATACATCTTGACGCAGGTGAGCTATCTCGCCGATCTGGAGCTGCTCAATGAGCTACTTTTTCGTGCGGTCAAGCCGATCCAGTTTCCATAAACTGCTTCCCGAAGCGCATTCTGTTGTAAATCCAATGATTGCTCTTCAGTGGATACCTGTGCATATCCGATTTTCGCCATGTCCATAAACTTTCCTTAGTCTAGAAAACGTTTCTATTTAACATTTTTTGTACTTTGAATAATGGACGTGTTTTTATACCTGTTCAAGCTCTTTTCCCTTGTTTTCGTTGTCATGCTAACGTCCATTAAACGATCGTTATCTAGACAGTCCTCAGATTAGATCATTGCAGAATATAAACAAACCCAACACCATGTTAATGATTTGGTGTTACATAAATGTTCAGGATGACATAATGCTTATATACAGTTTACATAACCATTTAACCGTCGAATAATTGTTATGATTGGCGGAAACATTTTACTATACCAAGTGAAACTAGAATGATAAGGTCGACACCATCCTCATTAAAAGGTAAATTATTCTTATAATATATGCTATAGTTCTTTTAGTTCTTTACATAAGAATAACTTACGGATGGTGATCTGAATGGCCTCCGCCTGTACAGCGGCTCCGAAGGGCCCGCCTTCATCTTTTGTTCAGCATTGCTTTGGCTTTCTTACGCGCCATGCATTCGTGGCGCACAGTCGTCTGCATACCGGGTAAGTTCCCCAATGCAGCTCCCGTGCCTTTCCCACATAATGTCAAAGTAGTTCAGGTAGATATTCGCCAGAAGTGGCGAAATGACGCCGCCCTGCGGTGTGCCCAGATCCGAGCGCCTTACCGTTCCTTCTTCCATGACTCCGGCACTCAACCACTTTCGCACCAGTTTTAGAATTCTCCTGTCACTGATGCGCATGTCCACCAGCTTCATGAGCTCCTCCTGATTGATGTTGTCGAAGTACCCTTGGATGTCGACGTCGACAACATGAGTTTACGTCTACGTAAATGTTTACGTTTACGTAGACGTAAACTCAAACTGGAAATAAGCCTTATTTTCCGCAAAGAGATTTGTTGTAATGAAGATAAGTTGTCCGTAAACTGTTCAGTTTCATGAATATGAAAAGGAAGGTGCTACTGAATGGGAAAAGTAATCTGTTTTGGAATATCGAAAGGAGGATGTTGAGGGTAACCCCGAGCTGGCCGCAGCGATCGAAGGCTATAAACCTTTTGTTAAGGAGTTGAAAGAACGTGTCAAAACCAGCTGATATCTTAAACAGAATGAAAAACAATAAGAAGAATGGCGCTCAAACGTTTATTGAAACGATGAATGAACAAATTACTGAACATCAATTGGAATCTAAACAAGAACATGAACCGATTACGGAAAATAAAACTGTTCATGAGGTTGAACATAATTCTGAACCTGAATCTGAATCTATTCATGAACAAATAAATGAACAGTTTTCTGAGCAATCTCATGAACATAGTGCTGAAAATGTTGTTGAATATAAAAATATTCTTGAAAAGTATTCGGTTAAGAAAACCAAAGAAGAGTTGTTCACGCGGAGACGTATCTCATCCGAAATGACTTGATCGAGAGATTCGACAAAGCTGCAAATACTCGTCGAAAAGGTTTCAAAACGGAAGTCATGAATGAATTGTTGGAGAGCTTTCTAAATGAAAATGGCTTGTAACTTAATACAATCCGCGACGCGAGCGGAACCGAATGATTCGAGAAGTTATGGGCAGAACTCACAGGTCGGGCGACCGATAGTCGCCCAATCCGGATCTTTTTATTACTCGTGAAGGAGTAGTTGCATACCGCTTGTCGAACTCTATCCAAAATTGTTATTTTTACTCTATTAGGTCACCGTCACAGTAGAAAATAGCTTTTAGAGAGGTGTTAGTTTTTGGCCAAGGGATTCTTTTTCTTTAATAGATTAAGAAAAAAAAATGAACAAGAACAACAAGATGAACAATCTGAGCGTATTTTATTCGAAATGTTTTATCATCGGATATATAGTACAGCCTATTTTATCACGCAGGATCGAGATTTAGCTCAAGATATTGTTCAAGAAACGTTTATAAAAGCATTTAAGCACATGCACACCCTTGAAGATGGAAAGAAAATAGGGGCCTGGTTGAGTTCCATTGCATCAAGACTAGCCCTAGATTATCTTAGAAAAATAAAAAGATGGAATGACGTAGCTACCGAAGATCTCATTATAGATGAGGAGATAAATAAGAAACAAAATCAAACCTCTTCTATAGAAACCATCATGGAAGAAAGATTTTTAAAGACCGTATTACGACAGGAAATCAATGCGTTGGGACCTGACTACAGACAGGTTATCATTTTAAAGTATGAATATGATATGAAGGATGAGGAAATTGCAAAAGCTTTAGAGATAAGTGTTGGTACTGTTAAATCTCGTCTTCATCGTGCAAAACAAAAATTGAAGGATTCATTAGAAAAACAACCTGACATTTGGGAAGGTGGTGCCTAATGAGAGGAGAAAAGTACGATTTTGATCATTTAATACGTAATGCGATTCATGATGAAATAAAAGATAGTCCTCTACCCGATCTATCTACGTCAGATGCATGGCAACAATTAAATCAAAGTTTATATAGAAGTAAAAAGTTGGGAAATAAAACTGATTTCCCAAAAAAAATTATGTATGCAGCTTGTTTACTCTTTTTGTTTGTAGCTCTGGTAACAGAGATTCCACAAAACGGATATGCCTTTGGTAAAATAACAGAGATTTTTCACAAAATAAAAGGATCAACAGTGCAATTGTTTATTAAAGTAGGAAATCCAGAGATAAAAGACAAAGATGCACCTTCAAATGATTTTTCGATTGTTCAAGGATCGGAGGTTACATCTGAACAGATGAGTTTAGAAGAAGCACAAAAAGATACTGCTTTTTCGATCATTGTTCCAGAAGGCATTTCTTCCGAATTTGTTTTAAAACACGTTACCGTAGTGAAAAAACAAAATGAAAAAAAGAGTAAAGAAATTTACTTGAATTATGAAGGGCAGGATCAGAGAGTATTTACTGTTACGGAAAAGGAGATAGATAATCAATTTGGTTCAGGGGAAATAGCTGATCAAGATGATACAAAAATAGAAGAAATAAATTTAAATGGCCAAACAGCAACCTTATTCTTGTTCAAGGACGGAAAAACACGTTTAATTTGGACGATACCGAGTCATTATTTCTCAATCGAAGGACAAATTACAAAAGAAGAGATTATCCAAATTGCTAAATCCATGTAAATGTTAAAGGGGTGCTTAAAAAGCACCCCTTTAACATTAGTTTTAACTTTAATTAACGTAAATGTAAGACGAGTAACTATGATTTTGTTCAACCGTTCCCCCTTCACTTACCCAGTGATACGAGTGAGTTCGATAATAATAACCGCTTACGACATTTACATCCATGGACCCAGAGACAACTGATGAATTGTTGTTTTTAAATTCCCCAACATAGAGTACGTCCACCCACTGGCCTTTGGAAGCGTCCCACCTTTGAAGATAGAGGTCAACTGCAATGCTATCGACGGGAAAATAAGCTTTTGTGTTGCCACTAACCGTTACTCTAGTTCCTGAAACAAAGCTAATAAAACTTTCTCCACTCATCAAATATTGAGTTGATTCAATACTACTAGCATCCATCGGTGAACTTGTACCATATGTTGGATTATTAGCTGATGTTCCTTCTGTTGGTGCAGGAGGAAGTTGATTCTCTGAGGCAGCCAAACTTACTCCTGAAAATAAAACTGTTCCCATTAAGGAGATGACGAGAAATAAGTGCCCTACTTTTTTGATTAGTTGCATAATGATCAAACCCAACCCTTCTCAAATGATTTTCCATGAAGAAAGACGTACGGGTAATCAAAAACGTTCCCGAGATATCTATATAAATTTGAACTTACAATCGGTACCACATCGACAGTGATGAAAAAAGCCAATTTTATTTTTAAAATGTTGGAACGATTTTTTCAAATCTAGCGTCCAAGTAGTAGAGTCTAAATACCAATGGTTGAACTGCTGGCCAGCATTCAATATATACTATTAAAAAGCGAAGAGGAGGACTTTAACGTGATAAGATTCAGATTCAAACCCGCTGCAGCGATCGCGCTGGCGGTCAGTATTTCCCTCATGACAGTTGGGCTGGCCTACGCTGCGTCAAACAATGCCATTAGCGGCACCGTCTACGCAGGCTGCTCGGGCAATGGGCCTTGGTACGTGTCTTCGATTGCACGGACGAAGGCTGGAACCGGCGAGATCAAGGCACAGTTCTCCGCGATCAACGACGGAGGACTGACGTTCAAGCTACAAGATGCGTCCAACGTTCAGATCGGAAACGTTCAGAGTTGGGGTAAGAATGAAACAGGTATCTGGCGCGTCTTCTCGAGCTCGGTTTCGAGCGGCAAGGTCTTCTACAACGCGTTCCGGGACACGACCTACGCGTGCCCAGACAACCAGACGAACTACAACTTCACAGGCACTGAGTACTACTAAGCCGTTAGGTAAATCGAGAGATCAGCCGGGCGTCGCCGACGCCCGGCTGATCTCGTAGTATTGGATCCGTGAAAGGGGGATGCAAACATTTTAAAGAGTTCACGTCTTTTCCTAGTTTGGTCATGTGTCCTGATCGTCGCGATCCCGATCGCGTACTTCGCGATGAAGTACGACGGTAGTCTCACCAATTTTTTGACACCAAAGCAGACCAACGATAGGCCCGCCAATTTTTTGACACCAAAGCAGATCATGGTTGAGTATCGGACGGAGGCGGCGTCGCTGACGCTTGCTCCGGGATGGAAGTGGCCGGACTCTCCCGTCTCATCGCATGCTCCGGACGGACGCGATTTCATGTATCAAAAGGGTTGGGGAAAGCAGGCGGCGGATTTATACTGGTTCTGCTCGTGGGCAAGCCGGGCCGTTAATCCACAGCTGCCAGAAGCCGGGCGACAACAGGCGCTCGAACACGTGCTCTCGATTCGAACCAAGTACTTCTACACGACTGCGCTCGCCGCCGATTCGAAACCGGGCTTCGATCAAATGCTCCGAAATGCTGCAGATGGCAAGATGGACGATCTGAGGGGGTACTATGAATCCAACTTTCCGAAAGCAGGTTCCTGAGATGACCGCCATACTTCATTCAAGCGCTCACCGGTGGGTCTATGTCTCCCTCACCGGGGCGATCTTGGGCATCTTGGCACAGTTCCTCAGACAAGTTCCAGGAGCTCTCATGTATCTAGGGGCTTCAACCGCTCCGTGGGTCATGGTCGGCTTCTTATTTGCCGTCTCTGCGTCGCGCGGAGTCCCTACACCACGCAAGGCAATTCTCGTCGCGACCGGGACCATAGCCGCCTACCTCCTTGCGTGGCTCGTGTCGTACCACCTTCTGTTCGTGCTACGCGAGTCCGTGAGCCTGGCTGCTGGATGGCGCCAAGCCGCACCTTGGATCGTTGCCGCTGTACCCGCGAGCCCGATCCTTGGTACAATAGCTGCTCTGTCGCACAAACGCGGGATCCTCGGGGACGTGTGCCTCGCCGTACCGATCGCTTGGTCACTACCGGAATCCCTCAAGAGTCTGACAGAAGGATGGTTGGTTGGTACCGCTGTTATAACCCCTGTAGCTTTATTTGCCGCAATGTTGATTCATATGGCAATAAACGAACGCCGGGTGCGTGCGATCACGCTGCTAGCGACTGTTGTGACGCTAGGAGCATTGGGTATTGCCCTGTTTCCGGTCGTCTGGTATCTGTTTTTGGGCCGTTTTTAAAACTCTTTGATTTTGGGTGCGCTACAACAATGAGTGAAAATACAGGAGATTGCGAGAACGAGCACGGCCATTTCGCATCCAAAATACAGAAGCCGGAACTCCTTAGCGTACGGAAATTCCGGCTATTTTCCTCTTTTAACGTACGTTTTCGTTTTGTTGGCGGGACCCCCTGTAATGAATTTCTTAGCGTAAGATTTTTTCCGTTTTTTGATGCCCCCCTTTCACCCCTACAGACGTGACTGCAATGAGATTTTTTGCCGTAACAGCCCGTTACTTATGCAAAAGGAAAAAGGGAACGTGGCGTACATATGTATCTAAGTCCTTATTTTGTGCAGAAGTGTGAAAGATCCGCCACCGCGGATCTTTCTGCTGTTTATTCAACTGCATAAAGTCAATGTCGAGTGATGTACTTCCACTCCGCTATAATCCCGTCATAGTCTCGTCCTAACCGATCCAGCGCATCGATATAAATAAGGTCCCCCTGCCGGATCATCATCCGCATAGCTTGATAGCGCGGCCGCTGAAAATTCCTACCGCTCTGTTTATCAACAAAGATGTAACGTTCATCAATGCCTAACTCCCGAAACTTAACGAGCTGCCGTTCCGGATTTTGATCTTTGGCTGATACCCGGGCGTAACCCATTTCCACCTCACTCACTCTCCCCTGCCGTGCCAAAATACCACCAAAAAACATGGCATATGTCTAAAATAATTTTTGTGCATTTTGACACAGAAAAACAAGATAGATTTGATTATGCCTAAAGGTATGCTTTATGACACTCCATCCTTTGAGAGGCCACCTCACGAAACGAAAAAAACCGTACGTGCTGAGCAACGCGTTGCATGAAAAAAACCGGACTCCTTTACTCAACAAGGGAATCCGGTTATCGTAATAGCTAGCGAAGCATCGCCGCCGCTGCTTCATCAATTCAATATTTTTTTGATATCGGCCATTAACCTCTCTCGCCCTGGTTCCGGATTCTCGTTAAAGTGCTGCAAAAGCTGTTGGAGGATCATATGATAGGCCTTCTCATAAGCTTCGTCACTGCTACTCTCGATATCCGGTAAAACTCCTATGCCATCCCAGCTAGCTTTGGTTATCGGGTTTTTCGGACATCCATTGGGGATAAAGGCCTGAAAATGGTCATTTATGCGATGGACGCTGCCTCCATTTGCTTTTCCGCCCGTCTTTTCGCCAACAATCTTAACTCTTTTGATGGCTTGTAAGATGTAGGCGAATTGTTCAGCGCCGGACCCCGTTATTCGACTGGTCAGAATATAAACAGGCTTACTCGCGCCGAATCTTCGCCCTGGCACAAAGGGCAAACTCCAAAATGATTATGCGCTTGTTTACGGCGGCCGGGTCATTCTACCGTAAAGGTCTATCTGCTGGTTCATTGGCTGGTCTTCATGGTTGGCTTATTTAGTGCCGCGCCATTTGGCCAACCAATTGTTCAGCCTGGACTTGATGCAGTTGTCTTTCGGTCTAATGTTGTTTACCTTAGCGGTGGCAGTACCGGAATTCCCGGCATCATCCGTAAACTCGAATGTAAAGCTGCCGTTGGAGTAGAACGTGTAGCTTAGCGATCCTCCATTATTAGTAACCGTCACGTTCTCACTTGGCGTTATGGTGGCAACGACACTCCTACCGGTCGGTTTTGTACGGCTGTATGCGACAGTAGCGGTTGGCGGGGTCATATCAATGCGGATGACCGCGGTCTTCTGCAGCTCCACATTCCCTGCGTTATCGGTTGACCGGTAGGTCAAGACGTGCTCTCCGTCAGTACCGATGCTGAATGGAGTGGTATAGTTCAGCCAGCTGGCGCCATTGTCCAGACTATAAACTGTCGATGCCGGGCCGCTCTGGCTGTCTGACGCATCAAAAGCGATCGTCGGCGCCGAAATGTACCAGCCGTTGTTACCGTCCGGCGGATCGGGAATCAGCAGGAGGCTCGTGACCGGCGGCTCCTTGTCGGTTCCAACCAATACAACGATCGGATAGTCCCTTATGATCATCTCGGGAAGCACAATGGTCCCTGCTTCCTCCGTATAATGTACAGTCTGCTTCGTTCCGGTGAGCATATCGACCGCTTCTATTTGCACCGCGTAAGTGTTGTTTAACCGGATCTCAACCGTTTTCCCCGTATTGGCATCGCTCATCGGCACCGCACACCAATAAGGAATGTATAGATCCCCTGCGGAATTTTCGAAAGCGCCGTAAGTTAATTTGGGGACGTCCCCGCTTATTACGAGGTTATTTCCCGGATCTAACCTTGTCAGAGAGTAATCGAAGTAACCGGATATATTTCTAAGGGCAAACCACGCAGGCTTGCGTTGTCCGTTCAAGTCGATAAGTCCCCATTCGGTTATTCCGGTTTTAACCGCATCGAGCGACCACCAATTGGTTGTGCCGACTCCGATCATATAATGGTACAAGTAGAGCCTCGCAAGAAATTTGGCTTGCGACAGCAAAGTGACATCATACGCCCCATCCCCGGTATTGACCGAGGTTTCCGTTATCCACAGCTTCAAATCAGGATTATGGCTGTTCAGCAGCTGTTTATAAGCCTCGACTTCGCCCGCATAATCGGCATACGGCTGTTCATTCGGAAAATGGCGCACTCCCTCCTGTATGAAAGTTCCTACTGCCTCGGGAGTCACCTCGGCCCTGACCCGCTCCTTATAAACGTGCACTGCCATAATATCCACGACATCCGCCAAGCCTTCGGCAAAAATATCCTCTGTCCACCCGAAATCGAATAATGCGGTTTCGATTTCAATGGGCGTTCCGGGATCCGCCGATTTGATTTGCGCAGCTGCCGCTTTAACCAGGCGAGAATATACTGCAGGGAACGTCTCGATTCCATACCTTCTCCGGTCTCCAAAATTCTGCTCGTTCGCAATCGCCCACACATTCACTTTTCCTTTAAGCCGTGCCGCGGTCCAGCCGCAGAATTCCGCATACTGCGTAATATAATACGTCTCGTCTTCCTTCAGTTCGTCAATGGAAGGCATCTGCTGAAAGCGGAAAATAAGCTGGATGCCGTTGTCGCGGATATATTGCACATTATCTAGAAGGGACTCCGGCAGCTCTGTTAATTTCCCTTCTCTATACTTGCCATAGAATATACCGTCTGCTACCAGAAGCCATTTCGCCCCGGCACCGAACATATTGTCATAGAAGGTAGTATAGTCAAAGACATCGCCGCCCAGAGGATTCGCGGCTTTCGCTTCTCCGCCATTACCGTAATAAGCATAGTTGATGCTGTTATCCAGGTAGATTTCCATTTCCTGCAGCTGAAAATAGTAGGCGCCGCCCTCGCTTTTCAGTTTTGTTGCATTCACCCGAACATACAGAGCCTCGGTTACAGGAAACTGGAAGATCTGAGGAGTGCCGTCATCAACAGGCCCATAGCCTGATTCGCTGACGACAGTCGACCAGACCTCGCCATCCAAACTTGTTTGAATTTGAAAATCGATCGGAAACCCCAGGCCCAGCCTTATTCTCGGTTTAAGCACGACTTTGTTGACCGGGCGAACCGCATTCATTTCAACCTGAACCCATTCATTGGCATCCGCTGTAGTATGCAGCATTGATGAGAAGGCTGTATTCATCAGTTCATTATTAAAATCACCGTCGATCAGCCAGAAGCTCCCCCACTCGGGGCTCTTGACGTCCGGAGTGTTGAAGAAGAAATTGTTACTCTTGGTTAATGCCAGTCCGTTTAAGCTGTCCGTAATGTCGGCAGATCTGCGGACGGCGATCGGAGTTAACTCATTTTCATTATTTAGCTGACTGGGCTGGGGCGCATCCATTCGGGGAGCCGGCAAAGATACCGTTGTCAATACCGGGACCGCCGGCGGTGAGTAATCCCCGCCGTTTCCAATACCTCCTGCAATGTCGTCGTCATTGCTGCTGGCGTTGAAAATAAGCTGTATGTCGTCAAAATAGATCGCGCCCTGCTTGTTTGCGGCAGCATTTTTGGCGAAAAGGATCTGGAAGAAGTAAATCGGGCGTTCTTGCACATGATTTCCATCGCCGCCATAATGACCCGTTGGCTTATCGATGGCAAATTGCAAGTATTTCCATCCGCTCCAATCGATTTTCACAACATTTTTCCCATACGAATATACTTCCTTGCCGGAATCCTTCAGATTCAGTTCCAGCGAATAACCGCTGGCATCTCCATATACCCATACTCCGATCTTGTCCGGATCTCCCGGAAGGCGTAATCCGGTATTCCAATTCGCAGCTATGAATCCGGTAAGCTCTTGCGCAGGTTGATTGAAATCATAACTGATCTTCAAAGACCTCGTACCTGTGTTGGCTTGTTCGGATGTGATCGTTAAAGACGATTTACCGGCCCCTTGCGGAAGCAAAATCCACTTAGTCAATTCATCCGGATCCTCGAAAGACTGGTATATCACCTTCTGATCGTTTGCGCCGGTAACCTGAACGGCATTTACCTTCGCAGAGGCTTCAAAGTGCTCGAAAGATACATTAATTATCGCCGCTCCATCCCCAACCGCCGTCACCTTTCCGGAAGCATCCACTGTCGCAACCGCTGGATCCGAGGATGAATAAGATGCTTGCGCGGTAATGTCGAGTGGCGGCGACCCGTCCGTATATTGGACCGTCACTTGAGTATCGAACGTTTCCCCTGCAGCCAGCCAGTACCGGTTAGCGTTTAATTTGATGCCGGACATACCTGCTGTAACATCGTTATATATCAATTCAATATCGTCAAAATAGATCGCGCTTTGCTTATTCTCCATCGTGGAGGCCTTGGTTACAAATATTTGAAAAAAATTCATCGGCTTATCCTGCACGCCGTCTCCGCCATATTTACCGGAAGGACTTGCAATGACAAACCGCACAAATTTCCATCCTGTCCAGTTGATAGTTACCGCGTTTCTACCATATTGGTATACTTCATTGCTTGCATCTTTCAAATCGAGCTCCAAAGAATAGCCGCTGTTGTCGCCATACACCCAAATACCGATCGTATCGGGATTTCCGGGAAAACGTATGCCTGTACTCCAGTTGGCTGCAGTAAATCCGGCCAGTTCAGCGCTGCCTGATTGGCTGAAATTATAATCCAGTTTCAAGGACTTCGTGCCGCCGTGAGACTGCTCCGGAGAAATCGACAATGATGATTTGCCGACTCCTTGGGAAAGCAGTATCCATTTACTGGTGTTCAGCTCCTCAAAGGATTGAAAAACAACGGTCTGATTCTCTTCTCCTGTAATCTGCGCTACGTTAACTTTGGCTGACGCATGATAATTTCCGGAGGAAACATTAATTGTTGCTTCTCCCTCGGCCAATGCCTGAACAATACCTGATGAATCCACTGACGCGACTGTTGGATTCGAGGATGAATAAGTTGCTTGTGCTGTAATATCAGTCTGCGGAGTCCCATCATTGTAGGTGCCGGTCACTTTGGTAGCAAACGATTCTCCCGCAGCCAACCAATAATGGCTTGAATTCAACTTGATTCCGGTGAGCATAGTCCCATCCCTCCTTTTAAGTTAATGATCACTTAAGAATCTATCTATCATATTTGTATTCCCGCTCCTCTATAGTTGTGAGTGTTTGAGTATCTCAAATCGGGTATTGGCGTAATAAAATAAAAGACGCATTCGCCCATACTTATCGTATGGTGCAAATGCGCCTTATTATTCCAATGCTACCGGACAACCACTGTAATCTGCCCAATCATTCTACCATAAGAGGCAATAACAACACAGGTTCCTTTTTTGAGGGCCGTAATTTTGCCTTTCGAAACGGAAACCACATTCGGGTTGCTGGAATACCAAGCTGCCGCTTTCGTCACGTCCTCTGTGGTGTTATCCGAATAGGTTGCGGTCACTGTTGCTTGCCGGTTACCTCCCGGGCTAAGCGTAACATTTTTGAAGGAAGGTTCGATGGATTTAAGGGTCCGGTTAGCCACCGTTACGTTGAATTGCGTCTGCCTTCCCTCATAGCCGACAGTAACTACAGCCTTCCCCTCTATTTTGCCGGCAGTAATCGTCTGTCCTGTAATTCGCACAATGCTGGAATTGCTGCTGGTATATGTAGTCGAGAGATTATTCGTAATTTCTCTTTTCTGCCCGTCATCATAAACGGCAATGACATTTATGTTTATTGCTTTGCCCGGCTGAACGATCAAGTTGTCCGCTCCCCAAACGGTCAACCCTGTAACTGCCGGCGGTTTCTTTGTTATGGTTATGGAAATCGCCGCACTATTGGAGTCGCCTTTGCCATCGTTCACTTTATATGTGAACGAATCATCTCCGGTCTCACCGTCCCGGGGGACGTATGTGAAAGCTCCTGTTTCGGATGAAATATCCACGGTCCCTTTGCCCGGGGAATCGACGAGCTTATACTGAAGAGGGTCATTATCCGCATCGGACGCCTTGAGAGTTCCGTTCACCGGTTGTTTTTCCATTGTCGTTACCGTCTGATCTGTCGCATTCGGAAGTTGATTCGGGGGTACCGGCTTATTTGCAGCTTTGAAAATAACCGATTTGGCCCATTCTGTCATGCCGGCCGAGTCGATCGAACGGTAACCGACAATATATTCGCCAGGCTCGAAGTGGACTCCGTCAGCAGGAGCTTCCTTCCATTCCGCGCTCTGATCGACAATCCGGTACTCCGTCCTGACGATTGAACGGCCGCTTCCTGCGGAAGCCCGGAACTCAAGACGATCAGGTTCTGCATCGTCGGTTGAGACGACTGTCGCCGGAGGGGTATCAGCCACCACCGGCCCAAGGTCGATCAGCTGTAAATCGTCGACCATATAATCGCTTGCATAATCCGACCAGAGCCATAAGGCGATTCGGGTGACACCTGCGGATGGAATAAATTCCAGTTCATTGGTTACGAATTCGCCGCCGGTATTCGGGATTACGAGCAAGGTGCCCGTTCCGGAATGGGAGGACTGCTTCGAAGCGTTGAAGTTCATGAACTTGACTTTTCCGCTATCCACCCTTATTTTTGCCCGAAACAGATAACGGTTCTTGTCCGATACAGTGAACCATGCCTGATTAATTCCCCCGCCATTTTGCGGTACCGTCACTTTCTGTACATTGGACTCGCCGATTTTCACTTGTGAGGTTGCCACCTGATCGCTTTTCGCCCAGTAATCGGCAAGCCCGTCCTTATTATAATCCGTTTCGAATCCGCCATTCTGGATGAGATTGACCGAAGGCGCCGGAGTATCACTGGAAGGTAGAAATACATTCCGGTTGAAATACGCTTTCAGAATCAGCTCCCGGTCGGTCGGCTCCGTCGCTTTCGCCGATTCGCGGTTCGCATCGCTGGTCATGACGTCGTTATATTCAACATCCCAGCCATGCCACTCCTTATAAGCATGATAACTCCAGCTCCAGCCATGCTGTTCGAAGATTTCGACTAAATCCCGTATGTACTCGGCTGCTCCCGGAGCCCATCGGATCGTACTGAATTCTCCCACATAAATCGGGACATGGTATTTGTTCTGAAAATCAATGACCGGCTGCAGCTCTTTGATCAGCCAGTTTTTATTTTCAGCGGAGCCTGAATATACGGTTTTATCGGGCCAGTCAGTAGTAACCGGAGCCTTGTTGAAGGTCGATAGTCCTTGATGCGTGTAGTTGTGGGGGCCGTACATATGAAAACTGTAAATGACCTTAGGATCTTTAATAAGTGTGAATGTAGGCTGCTTCTGCCATTTTTGGTTCTCAAGGAACCCTTTTGGGAGCGCTCCCGGGCTTGCCTCATAAATGATCGACGTTTGCGTATCGTAAACCCGTATGGCGTCGACAATTTTCTGCGCCCAAACCGGCCATTTCACCGCTCCTTCAGGCAGCTCCTGGGGATTATAAGGTTCGTTCAGCAGATCGTATCCCCAAATGTTGTCCCGATAAGGCTCGAACCGCTGGGCGATTTCCTTCCAACTGTCTATCAGGACTTGTAGGTTGGCTTCATTGTTCCAGAAGGCTTCAGAATTGGTTTTTAAACCAGGATCGGGAAGCGGAGGCTCGTGGAGATCAATAACAACGTACATCCCCTGTCTGACTGCTTCCTGCAGGGCGGCTTCCATCTTGCCGAGCTGTCTTTGCCAGCCAACGGAGATGCTGACACCTCCTCTGGCCGCCTCCGTTACAGGCGTCAATTGCAGCCGGAACACATTGGCCCCGAATACGTCCTTCGCCCTTTTCAGATCGCTGTAGGCGCTCGTGTTAAATCCTCTCACAACTGGAGGGTTGAATTCAGCATTCGCTTCAATCCTGCTGCCAATCGGCAAACTAAGCGTCGATAGGATGAACGAAACGATTAGCGGCACTGCAAACCAACTGGAAAGTTTCTTCTTTCGACTAATCATCTCGCCAACACATCCCCCAAAGTTATAGTATCTGTTCTGACCACTAATGAATCGTTCTTGAACAGCACAAGCGTATTGTACAACATAATTTGACAATCGCGTATGCGACTATTTATCGAATTTTAGCGAATATTGCGTAAATGAGTCTAATATTGGGTAATTGAATTGTTTTTGCAAATAAAAAAGCATTCACCCCATATAGTCGGGCAAATGCTCTTAGTTATTTTTATATTCGCACTTGTTATTGCATTGACGATGTAAAAAGAATCGATTTCGCTCGTTCGACAATGCCGGCCGAGTCGACCGAACGGTAGGCTACGATATATTGGCCGGGAGCAAAGAAGAGCCCCTCCTTCGGCACTTTGGACCAACCGGCGCTTTGTCCGACAATTCGGAATTCCGTTCTGACGATTGAACGGTCACCTTGGGGTGAAGCCTGGAATAGAAGATGATACGATTCCGGTATCGACACAGTCGTCAGCGGAGGCGTTTCTGTCTTAACCGGCCCAAGACTGAACAATTCCGCGTCTTTAACCATGAACTGGCTTGCGGAGTCTGCCCAGAACCAGATAGTCACCCTTGTAACGCCAACGGGTGGAACAAACTGGTACTCCTTGCCTACGTATCGCCCCCCGGTACTCGGAACGACAGCCATTGTACCGGTTCCAACTTTGGAAGATATATCTGTGCCGTCAAAGCGCATGAACTTGACTTTTCCGCTGTCTACGCGGGTTTTGGCCCTGAAGAGATAGCGATTATTGCTGGATACCGGAATCCATGCCTGGTATAAACCTCCTCCCTCTTGCGGTACCGTTACCTTCTGTACAGTGGAATCCCCAATCTTCTCGACTGAAGCAGCCGCTTGTGGGGCTTTTCTCCAATAATCGGCAACCCCATCCATATTCGAATCCAGCTGAAATTTTCCGTTCTGTACGAGATTGTATGGTGAGGAAGGAATTTTGAAAGGAGTAAGGAATCGGTTGCGGGCGAAATAGGCTTTGAGAATCAATTCCCGGTCAGTCGGATCCTTCGCTTTCTCCGACCAACGGTTGGCATCGCTGGTCATGGTCTCATTGTATTCGACATCCCAGCCTTGCCATTCGCCATAACCATGATAAGTGTAGCTCCAGCCGTGCTCCTCAAAAATAGAAATTAAATCCCGTATATAATCGGCCGCTCCCGGGGCCCAGCGGATAGCGCTGAATTCCCCCACATAGATCGGGACATTATATTTCTTCTGAAATTCGATGACCGGCTGCAGTTCTTTGACAAGCCAGCTTTTATCGAACTTTCCCGGGTACGCAGTTTTGTCGGGCCAATCCGTCGTCTCGGGTGAATTGTTGAAGGTGGATAATCCCTGATGCGTGTAATTATGAGGGGTGTACATATGAAAACTGTAAATGACTTTATCATCGTTAAGCAGTTGGAAAGTAGGCTCACGCTGCCATAGTTGGTTCTCGGTATAGGCTTTCGGGAGCCCCCCTGGACTTGCCTGGTAAATAATCGGCGTCTGCGTATCGTAAACCCTTATAGCATTCACGATTTGTTGTGCCCAGTCGGGCCATCTCTCCGCTCCTTGGGGCAGTTCCTGAGGGTTGGTGGGCTCGTTTAACAGATCATAACCCCAAATGTTGTACCGGTAAGGCGCGAACCGCTGGGCGATTTCCTTCCAGCTGTCGATCAGGATCTGCAAGTTGGCCTCATTGTTCCAGAAGCCAACCGTAGTCGGTGTCTGACTCGGATCGGCAATCGGAGGCTCATGCAGATCGATAATAACGTACATCCCACGTCTGGCGGCATCCTTCAGCGCAAACTCCATTTTGTCGAGCTGCTTTTGCCAGGCCGCCGCGATAGAGATGCCGCTTCTCGTCGCCTCCGTCACGGGTTTCAACTGAAGCCGGACCACATTTGCTCCGAAAACGTCCTTCATTCTTTTGAGCTCCGTGAAGGCGCTCGTATTGAATCCTCTCACAGTGGGCGGGTTAAACCCCGCGCTCGCTTCAAGCCGGCTTCCAATTGGAACACAAAGCGACGAAAGTATGATCGATACAGTCAGTAACACTTTCAATAAACTAAGCTTTTGATGCAGTTTGGTCATACTCCCTCTCCAATCTCTTTTTTTGTTCATTTACGGACTCGATGCGATTCCTTAAATGACATTTTAGTAATTGTACTATACAATTCGTATCAAAAAATGCGTCTAATTATCGAATATTTCAATAATAAATTAAAGAACGCATTCACCCATACGTATGTATGGAGAGAATGCGCTCTTCTCATAATGGAGTGATTAACAGTATTTCCACTGCTTTCTGCCTAGCTTATGACCTGCCGTGACCGGGCTGATTACCTAGTCAGCTCTTTGTTTTACTTCTTAACCATCTGGAAAACAACCATGGACTCGACGCCGGTATTCTGCACCTTTTCCATATAAGCGCTTCCGTAGGTCATGGAGAAAGTGTAGGAGCCGGGCAGAAGTTCCTTGCTCACCTGGCCTCCTACAGTATTCCCGATCGTCCTCCAGCCTCCCGCATAATACTTGGCTGTGCCTCCGTCCAGCGGATTGCCCTTACTGTCTTTAAGCTGTACCTCTACCCTGACAGTCTGGAAGACCACTACGGGACTTGTGCCGGTGTTCTGTACCTTCTCCTTATACGTGCCTTCATAAGTCATGGCGAAAGTATAAGAGCCCGGCAGCAATTCCTTGCCTACCTCACCGCCGGTTGCATCGCCGAACGTCCGCCAGCTTCCCGCATAATATTTCACGGTACCGCCGCTGAGCGGGGCGCCTTTCTTGTCTTTAAGCTGAACCTTTACGTTAACCGTCTGGAAGACGACTGTCGGGTCGGCAGCGGTGTTCTGTACCATCTCCTTATAAGTGCCTTCGTAAGTCATGGCGAAAGTATAAGAGCCCGGCAGCAGCTCCTTGCTCACCTGACCGCCGGACGTGTTTCCGATCGTCCGCCAGCTTCCAGCGTAATATTTGACGGTACCTGTATCCAGAGGATTGCTCAGGCTGTCTTTGAGCTGCAATTTCACCTGGACCGTCTGGAACTCGACGGTTGCATTGGAACCGGTATTCTGCACCGTCTCTTTATACGTGCCCTCGTACGTCATCGCGAACGTATAGCTTTTTTCGGGCAACCGCTTGCTTACTGTTCCGGCAGCGTCTGTTATTCCGAATTCCTTCCAGCCGCCGTCATAGTATTTTACCGTACCGCCGCTGAGAGGGTTCCCGCTGCTGTCGGTCAACCGAACCGTAATCTGTGATGTTTTCACGGTAAAACTGACGCTTTGCGCCGCTTCCGCATTGCCGGCTTTATCCGTTGACTTGTATATCATTGTGTACTGCCCCTGTTTGCTGAACGTAACCGGCGTCTGATAAGGCTGCCATGATGCCCCGTTATCGAGACTATACTCGGTCTTTTGTACGCCTGACAGACTATCGGCTGCCGACAATGTCACCGTGACCGGATTCGTATAGCCGTCCGGTCCATCAGGTTCAGCGGGTGACAGCGACGCCTTCGTGGTCGGCGCCAGCGCATCAACGAGCAGCGCTTTGCCCCACTCCGTGTTGCCGGAAGTGTCCACGGACCGATATCCGACGATATGATTTCCGGGTGGGCTTAACGTTAATCCGCCTTGAGGAACTGTCGTCCATACATTGCTCTGGCTTACAATCCGGTATTCGGTTTTGGCTACTGTCGCACCGTCATAAGCGGTGGCTGAGAACTCAAGGTGGCCCGGACCTGCGACATTCACAACCGTTTGCGGCGGGTTGACCGGAACCGCCTTGCCCAGATCGATCAATTCCACATCGTCAACAAGGAATTCGCTTGCCATATCGGCATAAAACCAGACGGCTGTCCTGCCCACGGTTGGGGACGGAACAAATTCAATCTCCTTGGTGACGAACACGCCTCCCGTATTGGTGAGTGTAGCGACATTGCCGGTTCCCACATAAGTGCCGGTGATTGTCGTATCATAGTGCAGGAACTGGATTTTCCCGCTAATAACCCGGATTTTTGCCCTTAAGAGATAGCGATTCTGGTCGGAAACCCCGAACCAAGCCTGATCGATGCCTCTTCCGTTCGAAGGTGTCACCACTCTCTGCGCTTTGGAACCGTTCATTGTCACAAGAGAAGCGACCGTGGAAGCATTTTTACCCCAATGATCGGCAAGGCCGTCGAAATTGGTATCCTTCTCGAAGCCGCCGTTCTGAACCAGGTTGAGTGGCGGCGAGGGTTCTCCATTAGGCGTAAGAAACTCATTCCGGTCGAAATAGGACTTGAGTATGAGCTCCCGATCCGTCGGTTCCGTCGCTTTCGCCGACTCGCGGTTCGCATCGCTGGTCATGACCTCGTTGTATTCGGGATCCCAGCCGTGCCATTCTCTATAAGCGTGATAGGTCCAGCTCCAGCCGTACTCCTCGAAGATTTCGATCAAATCCCGGGTATACTCGGCCGTTCCCGGTGCCCACCGGGTGGCGCTGAATTCTCCGACATAGATGGGGACATTATATTTCTTCTGAAAATCAATGACCGGCTGCAGACCTACACTTTGGTTGGTCCCTTTAATCAGCATTTCTTTATCCCAGTAAACATCGTTAATCATGCCCGGATACGCGATTTTGTCAGGCCAATCCGTAGAGACCGGCGCCTTGTTAACGGTGGATAACCCTTGGTGCGAGAAACTGAACGGGTTATACATATGAACGCTGTAAATGACTTTGGGATCGTCAATGAGCTGGAAATCCCCCTGCCATTTCACCGGATAGCCGGGTCCCGCATCGATCCATTGGTTCTCGATGAAGGCTCTCGTCAGGTCCCCCGGACTAGGCTCGTAAATAATAGCCGTCTCCGTGTCGTAGACACGAATAGCGTCTACGATCCGCTGCGCCCAGTTAGGCCAGTTCGCTGCGCCGAGCGGCAGTTCCGATTGGTTGAAGGGCTCATTGAACAAATCGTAGCCCCAAATGTTCGCCCGATAAGGCGCGAACCGCTGCGCCATCTCCGTCCAGCTGTCGATCATCACCTGTAAATTCGCCTCATTGCTCCAGAAAGCATCTGAAGTTACTTTCAGACTCGGATCGGTAAGCGGCGGTTCATGCAAATCGACAATAACGTACATCCCTTGCCTGGCGGCTTCCTGCAGGGCGTATTCCATTTTGTCGAGCTGTCTTTGCCAGGATACCGCCACGGATACGCCGCTTTTGACCGACTCCGAACGGGGCGTCAGCTGGAGCCGGAACGCATTGGCTCCGTATACTTCCTTCGCTCTTTTCAGATCACTGAAAGCACTCGTATTGAACCCCCTGATAATGGTCGGGTTAAACCCGGAGCTTGGCGTTTCCGCTCTGGCCTGCTTTTCATTTGGCAAAGCAAGCGACGAGAGCGCAAGCGCTATAATTAATACAAATGTCAACAAACCGTAATATTTGTTCCGAATGTTTCGGATCATCATCCTTTTCTCATCTCCCAATGCGTGGATTTGGATTATCGGCCGGTTCATGACTTGTCTGTCCAAGTAACTCGGATTGTTAGTCCGCCGCGGGACTGCCCGGAGGAGATCGGCACTGATAAGCTGCCGGCCCTTTACGGCTGCAATAAAATGCAGCTTTATAATTGCCGGGCCATTTAATCAGACGCGCCATTCCCGGTAAAAACGGTAATGAGAAAGAAGATCCAGCTTGGAAAAAAGCGCATTTATCCATACGTCCGGTATGGTTTAAATGCGCTTCAGTCGTGTAGTAGTTCGGCATTAGATCAGTCGATCTATATCTGAAACACGATTATTGGATTATCGGCCGTATTACCAACTATTTCTTTATACGTACTCCCATAAGTCATTCCGAATGTGTAAGACCCGGGAAGCAGCTCCTTGGTTACCTCGCCTCCTGCCGTGTTTCCGATTGTCCTCCAGAAGCCGGCATAGTATCTGGCAGTGCCGGTGTCGAGCGGATTGCCCTGACTGTCTTTAAGCTGTACTTTCACGTTAACCGTCTGAAAAACCACAGTCGAATCGATACCGGTATTTTGCGCCTTTTGCAAATAAGTCCCCTCATAAGTCATCCCGAAGGTGTAAGAACCGGGCAACAGCTCCTTGCTCACTTGACCGCCGGTCGTGTTCCCGATCGTCCGCCAGCTTCCCGCGTAATATTTGACCGTACCGGCGGCGAGTGGATTGCCTTGGCTGTCCTTAAGCTGCACCTTCACATTAACCGTCTGGAAGACTACCCTCGCGTCCGTGCCTGTGTTCTGCACCTTTTCCGAATACGTACCCTCATAGGTCATTCCGAATGTGTAAGAACCGGGCAGCAGTTCCTTGCTTGCCTGACCTCCCCTTGTAATCCCGATCGTGCGCCAGCCGCCTGCATAATATTTGACCGTGCCGGTATCGAGCGGGTTGCCCTGGCTGTCTCTGAGCTGCACGTTAACATTGACCGTCTGGAAGTCGACAGTTCCGTCGGTTCCGGTGTTTTGCACCTTCTGCTTTGTCGTACCCTCATACGTCATTGCGAACGAATAGCTTTTATCAGGCAGCGATTTGCTCACCGTCCCGGAAGCATCGGTAATCCCGAACTCCTTCCAGCCGCCGTCGTAATATTTGATCGTACCTCCGCTAAGGGGATTCCCTCCGCTGTCACTCAGCCGCACGGTAACCATCGTTGTTTTGAGATTAAAACGAATGGTTTTCGCCGCTTCCATATTGCCTGCCTTATCCGTGGAGCGGTATCCCATCGTATATTGCCCCTCCTCCCCTACGGTGACGGGCGCAAGATACGGGTGCCAGTTCACTCCGTTATCAAGACTGTACTCGGTTTTATCTACGCCCGATTGGCTGTCGGTCGCCGTCAATGTAACCGTAACCGGATTCACATAGTAGCCGTCCGGTCCATCAGGCTCAGCAGGCGATATTGAGGCTGTTGTAGTCGGTACCATCGTGTCTACGGCGAGCGATTTACCCCACTCCGTATTGCCTGAGGTGTCTACGGAACGATATCCCACGATGTAGTCTCCGGGAACCGGTATCGTTAATCCTCCGCTTGGTACCGTAGTCCACCCGCCGCTCTGGCCGACAATCCGGTATTCGGTTCTCGCTACCGATGCTCCGTCGTAAGCAGTCGCGGTAAATTGAACATGCCCGGGAGCTGCGACATTGGCTGTCGTTTGCGGCGGGTTAACCGGAGTCGCCCTGCCCAGATCAATCAGTTCCACATCGTCGACCATGAATTCGCTCGCCATGTCCGCGTAGAACCAGACGGCGGTTCGGCCTACGCCTGCGGTCGGTACGAATGTGAGCTCCTTCGTCACAAACACCCCACCGGTATTAGTGAGTGTGGCCACATTGCCCGTCCCCACATAAGTGCCGGTGCTCGTCGTATCATAATGCAGGAACTGGATTTTCCCGCTGATTACCCGGATTTTAGCCCTGAGCAAATATTTGTTCTGATCCGATACCGAAAACCATGCCTGATCAATGCCCCTTCCCGCTGCCGGCACTTTCACCCTTTGGGCGTTAGAACCGCCGGTATTCACCAGGAAAGCTTCCACATCCGGACCTTTGCCCCAGTGATCGGCGAGTCCGTCAAAATTTGTATCCTTCTCGAAGCCGCCGTTTTGAACGAGATTGGCCGCAGGGGAAGGCATGCCATTAGGCTGAAGAAATTCATTACGGTCGAAATATGCCTTCAGAATCAGCTCGCGATCGGTCGGCTCTGTTGCTTTCGCCGACTCGCGGTTAACATCGCTGGTCATGGTCTCGTTGTATTCCGGATCCCAGCCGTGCCACTCTCTATAAGCATGATAAGTCCAGCTCCAGCCGTACTGCTCGAAGATATCGATCAGCTCTTTCGTGTACTGTGCCGCTCCCGGGGCCCAGCGGATCGCGCTGAATTCTCCGACATAGATGGGGACATCGTATTTCTTCTGAAAATCAATGACCGGCTGCAGACCTGTACTAAGATTGGTCCCTTGCAGCAGCATGTTTTTATCCCAATAAACTCCGTCAATCATGCCCGGATATGCATATTTGTCAGGCCAATCCGTCGTAACCGGGGCCTGGTTGAAGGTCGATAAACCCTGATGCGAGTAACTGAACGGATTATACACATGAACACTGTAAATGACTTTATCATCGTCAATGAGCTGAAAATCTCCCTGCCATTTAACGGGATAGCCCGGTCCCGCATCTATCCATTCATTCTCGACAAAAGCCCTCGTCAGGTCCCCTGGGCTGGGCTCGTAAATAATCGCGGTCTCCGTATCGTATACCCGGATGGCGTCGACAATTTGCTGTGCCCAATTAGGCCAGTTCGCCGCGCCCAGCGGCAGTTCAGATTGGTTAAACGGCTCATTGAACAGGTCGTAACCCCAAATGTTAGCCCGGTAAGGCGCAAACCGCTGCGTCATCTCCGTCCAACTGTCGATTAGAATTTGCAAATTCGCGTTGTTGTTCCAGAAAGCATCCGAATTTACTTTCAGACCTGGATCCGCAAGCGGAGGTTCATGCAAATCGACAATAACGTACATCCCCTGCCTTCCGGCTTCCTGGAGAGCAGATTCCATTTTGTCGAGCTGCCTTTGCCATGCGATGGCGATGGAGACACCGCTTCTGGCCGCTTCCGTCCGGGGCGTCAGCTGCAGTCGGAACGCATTGGCCCCATATACGTCCTTCGCCCTTTTCAGATCGCCGAAAGCGCTTGTATTGAAACCCCTGATAACGGGAGGATTGAAGCCTGCACCGTCAGCCCCCGCTTTACCCTGGTTTCCGATTGGTATAACGAGCGAAGATAATGCAAGCGATATCACTATCAATACAGACAACAGACCGGAATATTTGTGCCAAATGTTTCGGACTATCATTCTTATCTCAACCCCCAATGTGAATGATTTAGTATTATCGGATCAGGACTCAAGTTGTCCGTTCGTAAACAGCATATCCATCTAATACTGAAAAGGATTTGGTTTACTGTCCGATAAGCTTGCCCATTATCATTAATCACAAAGTTTTTCGTGACTGCGCCTTTCAACTGTTTAGAGTAATTCTTCATAGCCCTGCTCCTTCAGTCAGTTTTTCATGATGTAAACGCTATCAATTCAATCCATCCGCATATTTCAGCTTTGGTTGTTTCTTTTTAAAGGCGTAAGTTGAATCTGGTTATATTCTACATTAAAACATTATTGTTATTTTTTTACATTAAATAGCACACGTTGATTCCGACCGGACCATGTCTGTCGTTTGAATTGGACAGACTTATCCCGTGTTTTGTTTGCTTTTCTTTAAAAACAGCTTTTGCCTGCTTCCTGTAACCCGCTGCTGTGATACAACTGCTTCACTGGGTCCCGAGACGGATAGCAGCCCTGTCGTATTGGAACTTGATCAGTAGGAGCGGATCCGCGGAAATCGCCTTGCGGAACCTGACGGTGTAGACTTCCTGTCCGAAGCCATTAAACACGAGGGGCTGAAAATTCTTCTCGGCTTACCGGCTTGCCTTCCGGCGAGGTGACCGGCTCATTCGTGATGTCCGACTTCCATTCGTTATTTTCAGTGAAAAGACACCTTGCTTAGATGGTTTAATGGCGGATTTTGACTCATCCATTAACCATCTAAGCATCGGTGCAGTGTTGTTTTTATATAATTTATCCGAACCAGCTTTTGGAGCGTAGCCTACTTTTGAAGCGGGGTGAAATCGGGCTTAACGTACTTGCTTAAATCCACTTTGCCCGCCTTGACATTGGCATCGACGATTTCGTTGAATACACCCGACAGGTCCTTCAGCTGCTTATCGATATCGGCTTCCTTGCCGCTTAAGAAGGCCTGATTCATGACATCAAACAGCACTGAACCCTTGTTCACATCCAGATTCCCAACCTTCGGAGGCGGGTTCATCACGGAGAAATCGAGCTTTGGTTCACGCGGATAATCGGTGGCTGGCGGCGTGATGAGGAACCCGGTGACTCCTTTGCGGTCCGTAGGCTGGATCGCTTTATCCTGAGCCGCAATATTTGTAAATGTACCGAGACCTTTCTTCGCAAGCTCGACGAACATTTCATCGGAAATCAGAAACTCCCATACCTTCTTGGCTTCTTCCAAATGCTTGGTGTTTTTATTGATGTTATATCCGTTGCCCGTTTCGTAAGGGTTTCCGCCAAGGACTTTTCCTTCCCATGTCGGGAATTCAGCTACACCCCAATCGATTTTGGCCGGGAACTGATCGTTGAACACGCCGATGTCCCATGTTGCCGCGGATAGCATCCCGACATTGCCCTCGGAGAATTGAGCCCGGATCATATCGTTGTCATACGTACCTATTCCCGGGAAAATACTGCCGTCCTTGTTCACATCGACCCACCATTTGATAAATTTGGAGAAGATGCTGAAATCATATTTGCCTGTTACTGCATTCCATCCGCCGCGGCCGAGGCTTTCACCAGACCGTGCAGCAGGCAGGATAACATAGTAATTCCAGAAAACGGTCTGCTTGAGCGGCAAGCCCAAGCCGAATTTCTTGCCTTCGCCTTTTTCCGTAATGATCTTGGCATAATCACGCATTTCCTGCCAAGTTGTAGGCGGTTTCTCCGGATCAAGGCCTGACGCCTTAAACAAGTCCTTATTATAAACAAGCTTGAAATTCGTTATGTTCTCGGAAACGGCTGTAAGCTCGCCATTCTTGGCCCATGGAGCGACGAAGAAAGCGGATGGATCGAATCTTTCTTTGATCTCTGGCGTAATCAAGCTTGTCAAATCCAGATTGAAATCGGCATCAGCCATTGAACTCGGGAAATTATAGGCCAGATCCGGAAGCTTCCCGGCGTTGAGCGCAAGCTTTAACTGATCGTTATAATTGTCGGTGAAAATTTTGTAAGCGATTTCAATATTGTCGGTATTGGTTTCATTGTACTTTTTGATCATCGCTTCCCGGACATCCTTATCGTGGCGGGTATTGGACCACACCTCGATGACGACCTTTTCCTTCGGAGTATTCTCCTCTTTACTGACATCTTTGTTTGCGTTGGTATTGCCTTGTGTGCCCGGTTGGTTTTTCGTATCGGATCCGGTCGAGCAGCCGACCGAAAAGGCGATTAAGAGGGCACTCAAAACCGCTAATCCGCTTTTCCTAAACCGCATACATTCACCCCTTCAATATGTGCCTTTTGCACTACGTCCCTATTATAAAGGGGTTCGCTTGTCCGGCTAAACCCCTCAAATTCAAGATTTACTGATTAACTGAGGGAAATTGTGTTCCCGGTCCATAGTATGGAAGTTTTATATCAAAGCTGGTCCCTGAGTCTGTTTTCCTTACCGACAGCCCGTAACTATCGCCAAAATACAGCTGTATACGTTCATGCACGTTTCGTATCCCGAAGGAGGCCGGATCAGGATTCCGCTTCTCGAGTATGCGGATAACCCTTTCCAGATCAAGCGCTTGACCGTCGTCGAATACCGACAGAACGAACGTGTCCGCACTGGTTCGCTTTCCCCTAATTTCAATTCGGGTGCCGCCTGAATGACGGTTCATTGCATGCATGATCGAATTTTCCACAAGCGGCTGCAGCGAGATTTTCGTAATCTGCTGGTCCATTAATCCATCATCCACGGATACTGAAATGGTAAATTGTCCTTCATAACGAATGTTCTGCAGGGCGATATAGCTGTTCAAATGCATTAGCTCATCCCGGACGGATACGATATCGGCCTGATTCAGCCCCGATCTCAGAAAGTAGCTCAGATTTCGTATCATATCGGTTAGATCCCGGTCCCTGTGTTCGAACGCCTTCCATTGGATCGTATCGAGGCTGTTATACAGAAAATGCGGATTGATTTGGTACTGCAGCAGCCTCAGTTGATATTCCCTCTTCTGAATCTGTTCGTGCCTGATTTCCATCAGCAGCTCGCGAATCCCGTCATACAGCTCCCGAATTTCGTCCCTGCGCGCAATTTGGGGGATGTAGATGTCCGCCCCCTCGTTCTTCTTTCTCATGACGAGCGAGGCTAACCTCTGAATCGGCCGTGAAAAGTTACGCGCCAACCCTGCCGCAAGCAAGGAAGTAAGAGCGATCTGGGAAAGGATTATTCCGATGGTCCACTGATTCACTTTGTTCAACGGAGAAAGGATTTGCTTTCGCGGAATTTCTCCGATTAACATCCACTCGTCGCCGATCTTCCTCATAAAGTAGGAATTATCGGAATTGGAAGTATCATGGTAAGGGAAGCTTTCGCTTTGCCTGATTGCAGCGATAAGCCCGGGTTTGATTAACGTACCGGCTGAAGCGCCGTTAGCCGGAATGATGGTGCGGCTTTCCTTGTCGGTGGCCAAGTATTGAACCTGCCCCACCTTCAGCGGTTCGGCCATAATTTTGACGAAAGTGTTATAGGGGATCTGAATCTCAAGACAGCCGTACAGTTCATGCCTCACAACATCGCCAAAGGGCGCGAGCCAGTTGAATGTCCGGCCGCTGGAATCCTCCCGGATGACGAAGACTCGTTTGAACTCCCCGCCGCTAGGCTCCAGCGCCCTCAATAGCGCCCAGTCGCTGCGCACGGGAAGACCGTATTTAGTTAAGTAATGGGGCCGGTTCACGATGACCGACACCCGAAATCCGGAATTGATATATTGGACTTTCGTCACATACTGCTGCAATTGATTCGCGGCTTCAACCTGCTTGACGATAGGGATATCCGATGTTTCGAAAGTGGAAACAAAATCTTCATCCCGCACAAAAAGTCTTTCTGCGGTTTCGAACTCCCGGTAAATTTGTTCGATTTCCGTAGCCGTACGGGACAGGATGATATCCGAGCTTTGTTCCAGCTGCTTGGTGAATATATTGGAGGTTAAGACGATGTTGGCAGCGCCGACCACAATTAAAGGAATAAGCATAAAAAAAAAGATGAACAAAAAAATCTTCTGATGAAGACTCCTGAACTGTAATCCGGGTCTTATCATACCAAAGCCCCCCGGTATTCCGAGGGGGTCATCCCATACTGCTTTTTGAACAACTTCACAAAATGCTCCACTTTCCCGTAACCTACCTGATAGGATACTTCATATACCTTGACGGTAGGATCCTTGAGCAAACGAATCGCCTCGGCCATCCTAACCTGCAGCAGATAACTGCGGAATGTGACACCTGTTTGACTTTTAAAAAATTCACTCAAATACACCGGCGACATGCACAATTCCTCTGCAATCGTTGCCAGATGTATATCCTGGTTATAGTTTTTCTCGATGAATTGTATCGCCTTCTTGATCAGCTGGTGCGGACGTTTTCCATGGCGGCGCTTAATCATCCGGTGGATTTCCTGTCGGAAAAATTGCAGCAATTCCTTGTTCTTATATTGGCTGGCGATCCGCATGCGCAGTCCGTCCGCATCCGGTCTCGCCGTCCCCGCGCTGCCGGTATCGTTATGCTGCAGGTGCTCCCGCAGGGTAAATAACCACTCGAAACACCATCGCTGTGCGGATTCGAGATCCCAGTTGAGAAATGACGTCCCTAATTCATTCAGCCAATTAACAATCGAATCCGTCTCTCCCTCCGCGATCCAGGTGATCAGCTGATGCATTGGCTTGCTCCACTGACCGTATGCCAGTTCTTTCTGCGAAGGATGAATGCATCTTATAGGCTCGTTCGGATCTTCCCCCATATATTCCATTGTTTTCTCCGTTTCCCAGAAAAGCCTCCCCAAATCGAGCACATTCTCTCCGGTCTCGGATATCATGACATGAACCCAGTGCTTCGTGTATTGGGCAATAGTATCGCGCAGCTTACCGGAGAAGCTCATAAGCCATTCATCGGAAGCCCCTTCACCGACAGCAAGAAGCCATCTCCCGACGGAGAGGCGGACAGGACACATTGCCCGGAACCCGGAGATGACCTCGTACATGACATTCTGTACAGCAAATTGCGCGGTTTTGAAACTTTCAAGATCCTTCTGAAATCCTGCCTTCTCCATTGAAACAAGAAGCAAACGCAAATTACCCTCCAGCAGCCATTCCAATCCGACGTTGACGCAATCCTCCTCCCAGCCGTAACCCGGATGATTGCCCAAAATCAGCTCCTGGATATATTGCGAGCGGATCGATTCCAAATAAGTTTGGGTACGTTTATCCCGCTCCTTCTTCTGCCTTGACAAATCCAGCCTATCGACCAGCTTCATGAGCACCTCCAGCAGTTCATCCGGCTGGGTCGGCTTGAGCAGGTAATCGGTAACACCGAGCTGCAGTGCTTTTTTGGCAAATTCAAACTCTCCGTAAGCGCTCAGGATGATGTAATGAGCCTTCGGATGACGCAATCTCGCCTTGCCGATCATTTCAATGCCGGTCATATCCGGCATTCGTATATCGCTTATGACGATATCAGGCTCCTCCCGCTCCATAATTTGCAGCGCCTCTTCGCCGTCCTCCGCCAGACCGGTTACTTTGAGTCCGTATTCGTGCCAAGGTATCATCTCTTTGAGCCGTTCCCGGATAAAGTTCTCGTCATCAACGATCAATACTTTATACATAAGCCCTCCTCCACTTGCTGCAGGTTATCCTTTGACGGCTCCCTGGGAAAGCCCCTCTACGATCTGCCGGTTCATGATTATAAATACGAGCAGCACCGGTATAATGGAGATGGATGATCCCGCCATAAGCAGGTTCCACGCGGCGGCTCCATTCCCCATATTGCGCAGCTCGACAACTCCGACCGTAAGCGTTTTCATGTCGGGATTACCGGCGCTCATAATTAAAGGATACACGTAGTTGTTCCACTCCGCCACGAATTCCAGCAAGAAAAAGGTTGAGGTGATGGGAAGCATAAGCGGCAGAGTGATTTGGTAAAAACGTTTGAAATAACCGGCCCCGTCCATTATCGCCGCTTCATCGATTTCTTTCCCGAGGGATTTGATAAACCCTTCATATAGAAATAAGCTGGCTCCGAGACCGTACATAGCGGCAATCGGCATTGTATAGATGCTGGACGCAAGTCCCCAATCTACCGCAAGCTGGAATCTCGGATATAAGGTCATCGGTCCGAGGCTGATGAACATAACGCCAATCACGAGTATTGCAAGCAGCCGTTTCCCGGGAAAATCGGTTCTGGCATATACGTATCCCGACATAGCGCCCATAAATACGACCAGTACTGAAGTAACAGTAGCAAAGATTACGGAATTGTAGAAGTATAGCGAGAAGTCCAGTTCCTCCCAAACTTCCTTATAATTGGCGAACGTCCACACTTTCGGAAGCAAACTGCCGCCCGATATGAGCTCCTGATTGGATTTCATGGAGCTGAAGATTACATATAGGATCGGCATGATCGTGACCAAGCCGGTTAATGTCAAGAACGTATATTTTACCGCAGCAAGAAACGATTTCAATGGAAATGTCCTCCCTTTTAATGATAATCCATACGTCTTGTCATTTTAAAGTAGGCAACGGATAAAATGAGCAAAAATATTGCGGTCACAACCGCAACAGTGGCCCCGTAACCATAATTGCTGCCGCTTTCACCGCCAAAAAACTGATGGAAAATGAACAGAAACGTGACTTCCGTCGCATTATTGGGGCCGCCGTTGGTCAGGATCAGATAGGGTCCGATCGATTTCAGCGATCCGAGTATCGACAGGAACAGAATAATTTGCAGGATGCGTCCCATCATAGGCACCGAAATATAGCGTATTTTTTTCCACCCTGAGGCTCCGTCGATATCCGCGCTTTCATAGACCTCCTTGGGAATGCTGCTTAATCCAACCAGAAAGAACAGCATGTTTATACCGAAATTTTGCCATGCGTCCAGCAGCATCCCGCTAAGAAACGCCATCCATCCGCTCGACAGGAAGTCAATCGGGCGATCGATCAGGCCGAGCGCTTGAAGCAGTTGATTGATTCCACCGTTATAAGGATTGAGCAGAATATACACAACCATGGCAATCGTCGTACCCGGGAGTATAAACGGCATAACGAATACCGCACGAAAAAAATTCCTCCCCCTTAAGCGGGTGTGAAGCAGCAACGCCAGAACAAAAGCAAGCGGGAGTTCAAGCAAAATTTTCATTGCGAACAATGCCTGCTTCCACAAGCTCTGCCAATAAAGCTGGTCGTTCAGCAGCCGCTGGAAATTGATCAGTCCGGTAAACCGCTCCTGATTGAATCCGTCATAGAAGTAGAACACATACTTCAAGGCCCACATGATCGGATAGAGCGAGAAAACGGCGAAACAGCATACGGGGATGAGCAGCATGAGATAAGCGGCTCCGTATTTGGCGAAAAAACGTTTGAGGAGATTGTTACTTCCTTGCCGGGTGATTGCCGTTTCTGATTTTGTCAGGCTCGCCTGTTGTTTCATCGTAGTGTACTCCTTTACAAGCATATTCTAATTTCCACAATCAACCATAATATTAATATAATTTCCGACTTCTAAGCTTATCGTAATGAAGCATCCCCATTATATCACCCCCGTTCACCGGGAGTCCCCCCCTCAAAATCAATAAATACTGAAGGTTATTCGGTGTAAGCACTGAATAAGGCTCAGCTTATGTAGCCCTTGCGGGAGCTGATTATCTATCATCACGAAATACGGATTCGACTCAGTATTTATGAAGTTTAGGGGGATGCGCAAAAGATATGCATGCTTTATAATGAGCTGAAATTTAAGCTTAGGGGGAACGCCATGAGTATTCAAGTCCTGAATGAAAACGACTACTACCGCTGCGTTTATGGTGGTTGGCTGGGGAAAAATATCGGAGGCGCACTCGGAGCCCGTGACGAAGGCAACAAAGAACTTCTCAACCTCTCCTTCTATCCGGTTATTCCCGACGGGCCGATGGAAAACGACGATCTGGATCTGCAGCTCGTTTGGCTCCATGCTCTTGAACAATACGGGCCAATGCTGACCGCCAAGGAGCTCGGACAGGAATGGGTAGAGCACGTTTTCTTCCCTTTCGACGAATACGGCTATGCGCTCGCCAATTTAAGGAGAGGTCTTCAAGCCCCCGTATCCGGTTCATTTAACAACCCCTTCACCCACTGCATGGGTTCCCCCATCCGTTCCGAGATCTGGGCGATGGTTACTCCGGGGTGCCCGCATCTTGCCGTCCGGTACGCATACGAGGACGCGATCGTCGATCATGCCGGCGGAGAAGGCGTATACGGTGAGATGTTCTTCGCAGCAATAGAAAGCGCGATTTTCTTCGAGAAGGATCGCGATCGCTTAATATCTATCGGTCTCGGGTACATTCCCGATAATTGCAGAACGGCTCGTGCGGTCCGAGACCTGCTCGCATGGCATAGTCAAGGCATTGATTGGATGACTGCGAGGGAGATGATAATCAAGCATCATGGGAACGACAACTTTACCGACGCCCCGCAAAACATAGCTTTCACTATTCTCGGCTGGCTTTATGGCGATGATTTCGAGGATGCGATCCTGAAGGCTGTCAATTGCGGTTATGATACGGACTGCACTGCAGCCACGCTCGGCGCTATTCTCGGAATGATACTGGGCCTTACGAACCTGCCGCTAAAATGGACGGATCCGCTCGGGGACGGGATCGTGGTCAGTAAGCCCGTTAAAGGCTTCGATATACCGCGGAATTTGCATGAATTAACCGCTCGTACTATCCGCATGGGAAGAAAAGTATTGGCCGCCTGGGATGCGGATATAATCATCCATTGTGAGCTGCCGACCAATCTGGATGGAACTGCCCGAACGGCTGATGAGGAAATCCGCGATATATGGACGCGCAGCGTAAACGGGAACCGCTGGCTGCTTCCGGAAAATTCGGCCGAGGCGCTCGGCCTGGAGCTGACATTGAGCTATGGAGCCGGGGGACCCGCTATTGGCGTGTCGCATCAGAAACAACTTTCTTTTACGTTGACCAATCACTCCCCGGAAAGATGGGAGGCGCGTCTTTCTTTAGACGTACCAGGGCGCTGGAAATGCGAAGAGGCGCTTACGGCTGCGCTTGAGCCGGGGGAATCGTTTCCCTTTACCTTTCGCGTCACTTCTTCCGGCGATCTCATGCCGTCGTATGAGTGCAGCCTTCGAATCTCCCGATTGCACGATGTCCAGCAGTGGGCGGAGATAAAAGTACCATTTACGCTCATAGCGGCATCTCATTGGCTGCTGGAAGGGCCTGAGTCCCTTCAGGGAGAAGCTGCCGTTTCCGGCAATCGAATCGATTGGCATTCGACGCTCGGTACGGATCAGACAGGTTTATACCGGGCCGTCACCCGAATGGTTGTTCCAGAAGTCCGCGATATCAGACTGATCGTCGCCGCGAATTGCCGGGCTACCGTCAATCTGAACGGAAAGCAGCTCTTGTCTTTCGACGAAAATGCCGAGTTCATGCCCGCGTTTCACCGGGCTCCGGTTGAACAATACACTGAACTTAGTATGGAGTCCGGCAGCTACGAGCTGGAGGTTATCGCGGCCAAGAGCGCACACCCGCTGGAGGTTTATGTACTGCCGGTTTCTACCGGACAGACGAAACAGCCCGGCCCGTATTATTATTTTACCGACATTTTGTTTGGTCCTCCTCTATAGTGAGCGGACCCGTGGTAGAAAGGAAGAGACCGATGAAATCCGTAATAATGGAAGAACTTGAACGGAGAGAAAGGTTCGATTTTCCAAGCCGTGTGAATCATGCTTTTGTGAAGGACGCGATTGCATTCATACTCGGCAGAATCGACGCTAATTTAGATGTGTTTACATCCCGGTTTCCTGCGCCCGCTAGCCATCGGCTCGTATATTCCGCGACAGAGAACACCGATTGGACCACCGGATTCTGGACCGGGATGCTGTGGCTTGCCTATGAGGTGACCCGCGACGATAAATATCTGCGGGCGGCAGAAATTCAAGTTGACAGCTTCAAGCAGCGAATCGACAGCCGCTTTCATACGAATACGCATGATTTGGGGTTCCTCTACACTCTATCGTGTGTAGCTTCCTATAAACTGACCGCAAACCGGGAAGCGGCCGACTCCGCCTTAAAGGCAGCGGACCAACTTATGGAGCGTTACCACCCCCGTGCCGGCATTATCCAGGCTTGGGGCGACTTGAACGATCCGAATGAAAGAGGCAGAATGATTATTGATTGCTGCATGAATTTGCCCTTGCTGTATTGGGCATCGGGAGAGACGGGAAACTCCCGCTACAGTTCTGCCGCATCCGAACACGTCAGTAAAGCGGCCTCGCTAATCGTAAGGGAGGATGCTTCTACCTATCACACTTTTTTCATGGATATCGATACCGGGCTGCCGAAGCACGGAGAAACGCACCAGGGCTACGCAGACGATTCTTGCTGGTCACGAGGGCAGGCTTGGGGCTTATATGGTTTTGCTCTCAGTTATATTTATACAGGTGAACAGGAACTGCTGGAATTGGCCAAGAAGCTGACAAACTTTTTTCTGAACCGTCTCCCCGAAGACTTGGTCTGTTACTGGGATTTGATCTTTACCCGGGGTGACCAGGAAAGGGACAGTTCCGCCGCCGCAATTGCAGCTTGCGGCATGCTTGAGCTCGCCAGGCATCTGCCGCTGACGGATCAATCCAAACGAATCTATGAGAATGCGGCAGCATGCATTATTGAATCGCTGACCGATAACTATTCTACCGTCCTTAATTCCAGCTCCAATGGAATCCTGAAGCATGCCGTTTATAATAAGCCCCGGGGGATGGGAATCGACGAATGCACAATCTGGGGAGACTACTTTTATTTTGAAGCCTTAGTCAGGCTGCTCAAGGACTGGAGATCGTATTGGTAACATCAAAGCGAGGCCGTCTCAAAACGGTAGAATCAAATCGGTTTAACCCAACGTAACGCTTCTTTATACAAGTAAAATGGCTATGCTGGTACTTAAAACAGCGCAGCCATTTTTCTTTTTTGGTCCTCCGCCACCCCGAGTTCGGGCAAGCCTCTCTTTTGTTTGGGTTTTAGGGTGGTTCCAACATTTTAACAAGGAATGGCTTCTTTTTGTGTTCTATTTTGAGAATGAGGTTAAACCAAAACGGAGCAGGTCGAATGATTCTGGAGAAGCGTCAGCGGTCGCCTTTGTTCGAGGATTCCCAAGTTAGCTCATCCATTCAAGGAATCCCCGAACAACATCGATCGTAAAAACATTCGACCCGCGCAGTTCCCTGTGTTTAACCCAAATTAAAAACGAGGGGCCGTCTCATCGTTATCTTTGATGACTTATGGGACAGCCCCGTTTTTTTATGCTGCCCCCCGGTTTTTATTACGTTTTGTTTCAGTTTAAATAGAGAGGGTAACAAAAAGAAACGGCTTTTTGCTTTGATATATTTCAAGAGTCGATGCTGAAAGAATGGCATTTTATCATATGTTGGGGAGATGTGAACTTCATTATGCCAAGTTTGCAAATAAATCATCAATCCTTATTTGAATGCCTTTTTACCAATTCATTCAATGGGATTGCACTGATCAAGTCTGACGGGAATTGGATTAAGGCGAATGAGGCTTTGAATCGAATTTGCGGTTATTCAAGCGAGGAGCTGACTAAGCTCACCATTTATGACCTGATACACCCGGAGGACCGGTTTGATAAGGTTCAACATCTTCTGCAGCGGCAGCATTCGGCAGTCGAGGTTCGTCTTATTCATAAAAATACAAACATCATATGGTCTTCAATTATAATCTCAATAGTCGAGGAGGAGGCAGTTGACGAGGAATCGTATTTTATTATTCAAGTGACTGATATTTCCGGAACGAAAGAGGCTGAAAAGAAATTCAATAGAATAGAGCAGCTGTATAGCCTTATTTCCGAACATTCACAGGATGTTCTCTTTACGACTGCAACCGATGGCAGCATTCTTGATTCCTCCCCTTCCTTCCGGAAGCTATTGGGTTATTGGCCAGAAAATATAACCGGCATGCAGGAAAGTTCATTTTACCATGCCGAAGATTTACATAGGCTGCAGGAAAACAAAGGAACAAGAGAGTATGCTCAGCAATTCAGACTGCGGCACAAAAATGGAAAATACTTATGGTTTGATATAAAAAGAATGAAGCTGAACGATGAAATGTATTTGAATATGGGAAGCAATATTTCCCAGCACAAGAAGAACGAGAATATCATCTCGGAAGCCCACCGTACCGCCTTGATCGGAAGTTGGGAATGGGACATCCTTCACAAGGAGGCGATCTTCTCCGACTATTTGTATGAAATCGCAAATATACCCAGAGATAATGAAGGGTTTAATCATATCACGGGTTTGGTCCCCCTCGAAATTAAGCAGCAGTTTCTAAAGGAAATCGAAAAAGCGCTTAAAACTAACGATTTGAATTTTGAGTACCGTATCATACACACGGATGGCACATACAAATACCTGCACATTCGCGGAGTTGTTTCCCGCGCGGTAACAGGTGATCCTCTTAAGATTCAAGGAACTGTTCAGGATATTACGGAACGCAAAAATATCGAGTTAAAGCTGCAGGAAACAGTCGAACGATACACGTCACTCAAAAAATATAACCACGATGCCGTAATTTCGTTAGATTTGGATGGATGCGTTATTAATGCAAACAAGATGGCCCAGGTATTAACAGGATATTCGATCCAGGAAATGCAGGGTGCAAGCTTCTCCCGTTTTGTCCCGAATAGTAATGTCAAAGAGCTTTTAATAACTTCTTTAAAAGATGCCTCGGTAGAAAAAAGCATCGATAGGATTATTAATAAGGACGGTCATGCGGTTGAAGTATTGACGACCATCGCCCCTATATTTATCAATAACGGAAACGTCGGCTATTATATTATTGCAAAGGATATAACAGATCAGAAAAGGCTGATCATTGATAAGGAAGCTGCAGAATCGAGAAACAAAGCTAAAAGTGAATTTCTGGCGATGATGAGTCATGAGATTCGCACTCCAATGAACGGCGTGATCGGTATGACGGATCTTCTCATGGAGACTACGTCCCTGAACGCGCAGCAAAGAGAATATCTGGAAATTATTCGTAAAAGCGGAGAAACGCTCCTTCGCATCATTAACGATATTCTGGACTTTTCCAAAATTGATTCGGGACAAACGGAGCTGGTCGAGGAAACGATCGATATCAGAAACTGCATCTTTGAAGCGGTCGACCTCCTCATGCCCAAAGCGCATGAAAAAAAGCTTGAAATTTCATTCTCCTTGGGCCAAGAGGTGCCGCCACGCCTTCTTGGCGACGAAAAAAGGCTGAAGCAGGTACTGATTAATTTGGTGGGAAATGCAATAAAATTCACAAATTCAGGCGGTGTTTCAGTCTCTGTCAAAAAACTGTCGCAGAACGGTCATTCGGTAAAATTAATCTTTAAGGTAAAAGACACGGGTATCGGCATACCCCGTGAAAAGAGCGACCAACTTTTTCAGCCGTTTTTTCAGCTGGATAACTTTATGACACGAACATCGGAAGGAACGGGCCTTGGTCTTGCGATCAGCAAGAAGCTTGTGAACCTGATGGACGGAGATATATGGATTGAGCACTCGGACGATCCAGGAGCTACCTTTCTATTCAGCGTTTCTCTGAAATTAGTAAAGAAACCTGCCAGTGCTGCCGTTCAGCTGAATTATGAGGAGATGAAGCCTCTACGGCCACTCAATATTTTAATCGCCGAAGATAACAAAATCAACCAGCTGGTCCTGATCAAAATGCTTGATAACCAGGGGCACCGCCTCACTATCGCGGAGAATGGCAGCAGAGCGATTGAAGAGGCTTTGTCGGAATCCTATGATATTATATTTATGGATGTGCACATGCCTCTTATCAATGGATTCGAAGCGACATCAATTATTAAAAACGCGCTCACACCTGAAAAATGTCCCGTCATTGTCGCCGTTACGTCAAATGCACTCAAGGGTGACCGAGAGAAATGCCTCGCTGCCGGGATGGACGAATATATAAGCAAACCGATCAACAATAAGACGGTTAGTAATATGATTCGAAAGTTTTTTGCTTAATGCCACGCCATTATAAGGAGGAGAATTTATATATGGTAGTTTGCTTGTAGGTCTGTCCCGGACTGAGTTCCGTACTTGGGAAATTCGGGTGATTCGGCGAATCCGGAAAGTGCTGCGTCTCCAGAGCGAGACCGGCATATTGATTGTAAACCTTCCCGTCTTTCCCGATATCTCCATCGATCCTTTGTCCGGTATAGAATTGAACGCCAGGCTCAGATGTATAAACCTCCATTAAACGGCCGGATTGCGGTTCATAAACTCCTGCGGCGAACACTATGGGACGCCCGTCTTGTTCCAGTACATAGTTGAAATCGTAGCCGTTCGATGCAAATTGCATTTGCGGATGGTTCGAATGGATCCTTGACCCGACAGATACCGGTTTACGAAAGTCAAGCGGCGTTCCTGCGACACTTTGCAATTGACCCGTCGGTATAACGTCAGCATTCACAGTCGTAAACCGCTCGGCATTAATGGTCACAATGTGTCCGAGGATATTACCGTTCCCTGCTCCCGCCAGATTGTAATAGTTATGCTGGGTCAGGTTTACTACTGTTTTCTTATCGGTTACGGCGGTATAGTCGATCCTGAGCTCATTGTTGTTAGTCAGCGTATAGATCACTTTTACCGCCAGATTCCCCGGAAACCCCTCTTCGCCGTCTTTACTTGGATAACTAAGAGCAAGACCGACCTCTCCATCCTTGTATACTTCCTCGGCTTCCCAAACTCTCTTGTCAAATCCCCTTATACCGCCGTGCAGCATGTTGGTTACGTTATTTACCGGAAGTTGATAGGTTACTCCGTCAAGGGTGAACCGGCCACCTGCAATTCGATTCGCATAGCGGCCTATTATCGCACCATAGTAATACTTGTTGCCAGTTCTCACGTACTGGTCCAGTGTGGGATAGCCCAGCACGACATCTTCTAGGATTCCGTTGCGATCGGGGACTTTCAGGCTGACCATTATACCGCCGTAATTCGTAATGGCGGCTTGCATACCGTTGATATTACTCAAGATATATAGAAATACACTCTGACCATCAGGGGTTTGGCCGAAATATTGTTTGACGATTTTAGAGGGCATTTGCTCTATCGGAGCCGTATTGCCGTACACCGGTTCCGCCCCATGCGGTGAAGCGGCCCAACGTATCGCATTCGATATAACCCGTAATACCTCCTTGTTATAATATGTTGGATATTCCTGATCTCCCGGCCGAAAGTAAAAGATTTTCCCAAGTCCTCTTTGGTAGCCGCATCCGCTGCGGAATACTTCCCCTCCCTGGAACCAGCTAATAAACACTAGCTCTTCCGGAGCCGGGATATCAAAGAACTCTCCGTACATCTCCTCCTTCTCCAGCTCGATGTATTCGCCGATTCCTTCGGTTATCGGATGGGACGGGTCTACGACCCACAATCTTTCGCGCTCGAAATCCGATCTCCACTTCAGATCGCAAGTAGTACCCATCAATTTCCGGAATATTTTCGATCGGTGTCCGGAATGCAGGACGATCAGCCCCATTCCCTGCAGAACCCTGGCTTGAATTCTATCTACAACCGCATCGCTTACCTGTTCGTGAGCCAAATGCCCCCACCAGATCAATACATCCGTACGGTTCAGGACCTCTTCCGAGAGTCCATGCTCCGGCTGTTCCAATGTAGCGGTTTGGATACGAAATCCGCTGGCTCCGATTCCAGCCGCAATCGCTTCATGAATGCCCCATGGATAAATGGCGGCAATCTTAGGTTCCGTTCTTTCATGTATAAATTCATTCCAGATGGTCACATTTATCGTTTTCATCTGCATAACGCCCCGTTTCCAACTGATTTCCATGCGCGCGATCACCATCTTCTTTTTAAGGATATATATGTTTCTCCCTTATGAAAAACCACTTAGGCAATATTTTATCGTATAGAATATGCGTCACTCACATAAATATGGGAAGCGTACTTTTTTTCAAACCCAAGTAAGGAAGTGAAATTTTTGAAGGTCTATGTCGCCGGGAATGGAGATACTCTCTTTAATATTTCAAATAAATATCAAATCGGACTGGATCAATTGATGGCGGTAAACCCGCAAATCTCCAGCCCCTATTTGATGATCTCTGGCCTTCGGGTTAATATACCTTCTGAATCAAGGCCAACCGCGGCCGCGGAGCACAGAGTCGTTGCTCCTTTCTGTCCGCCTGTGCCCCAGGAGCAATTTCTTCACAGCTGGATGCCGGTTACATCCGCCGAACAAATGGCTGAGAATGAATACGACGTCCTCATTGTCGGATCGGGCGCGGGTGGCGGAGCAGCGCTTTGGAGGTTATGCGAACAGTGGGGGAACAATGAAAAACGGATCGGAATCGTGGAGCGGGGTGAGCTTTACGTCCCCACTCATGTCGCCAATATAGCTACCATAGACGGTGAAAGCTTCCGTCTGTTTGCACCGCCTGAAATAACCGATCTGATCGGGAACAGACTTCCCGAATATTCGGGCGCGAAGCTGATTTATGCTTTAGGCGGAAGGACGATACTTTGGGGAGCCATCACTCCGCGTATGGTAGATTTTGAAATCGCGCAATGGCCGGTTTCGATTAGTGAAATGGATCTTTATTACAATATCGCCGAAGAAATCATGAATGTGACTACAGACTATGCGAGAGACTCGTCGATTACGTCAATCCTTCTGAAGCGACTTAGAGAAAATGGATTTTACAACGCGGACTATATTCCGACTGCCACCAACCTTGCCCAGACACGATACGGCAAGCTGAATTCCAATGTCTTTTACAGCACAATACTGTTATTCGCAAGAGCTTTAAGCATGCGTACCTTTGATCTGGCCGTTAACACTTATGCGGCGGAGGTAATTACGGAGGACGGTAAAGCGGCAGGCGTCCGGGTAATGACCCGGGATAAGAAATCCCACATCATAAGGGCCAAGAACGTGGTACTGGCGGCAAGCGCATTACAAACCCCGCGCATCCTGCTTAACTCTAATATTCCGGGGAAAGCGATCGGCAGGTACCTCATGAACCATTCCTATTTGGTCGCTACGGCAAGCGTAAATACGACGAATTTCCCTGAGCCATTGGGAGTATTGGGGATTATGATACCGGAGACTCAAGACCGCCCCTATCAGCTGCAGCTTCAAGGACCGGAGCAATATTTTGATTACCACTACGAGAAAAAGCCGATTAAGAATGAATGGAGGATCAGCTTTTTCGGCGCTTCCGGAAAGGTTGAACCGCGTTACGAAAACAGGGTCTTTGTTGAACCTGACAGACGGGATGAATACGGGGTCCCCGAATTGCAAGTGAATTTCTCATACAGTGCACGGGATGAAGCGGTTTTGGAGCAAATGTCGGCGGGATTGGTGCGCGCTTCCTCGGCGATGCAATTAAACTTCGCCACAATGAACGGCGTTCCCGCCATATGTCTGATGCCGCCTGGTACGGATAACCACGAAGCCGGAACATGCCGTATGGGGAATGATCCGGAGACCTCGGCAACGAATCCTTACGGACAAATTCACGGCGTTCCGGGTCTTTATATAGCCGATGCCAGCATTCTGCCCTCAATGGGAGCTTCCAATCCAACCTTGACAATCACAGCTATGGCGATCCGAACGGCAGATAACATAGTCAGACAGATGCTCGAATAATAAGCAGATGCCTCACTCAATACATTACTCGTAACCTCGGCTTCAGAAATGAGGTGATTTCTTTGCTTGAGCGAGTGAATTCCGGAATCGGCGAACTCGTGGACCGTTTATTAAATATCCAGTCTCGCGATGGGAGCTGGCGACTTGGATTTATCGAGAGCGGAATGATGTCCGACGCTGCAACCATAATGCTCATTACAACGCTTGGCCTGAGCAAAGGGAAATTAATCTCGTCCCTAGCAGAGCGTATTCTCGCCGGTCAACGCGATGATGGAGCATGGCGGGTCTATCCGGATGAGCCGTACGCCAATATATCGGCGAGCTTGGAATGCTACTTCGCACTGTTACATGCAGGCATTCATGCATCGGAGCCGTTTATGGCAGAAGCGAGAAGCGCCATCGAAGAGCTTGGCGGGCTATCCCGTATCGACAGCCTGATGACCAAATTTTTGCTTGCCGTCATCGGACAATATCCATGGCCGAAATGGTTTCCGGTCCCCCTTTCCATAATGATGCTTCCCCGCTCATCACCTCTGCATTTCTATCAATTTTCCGGTTATGCCCGCGTCCACATGGCGCCGATGCTGCTGCTCGGACACCGGAAGCCGGTATTCAAGCCGCCGTCGGTATCACCGCTACCAGGGCTTCGCATGCTTCAGCTGCCCGCAGGCAGCGAATTATTCGACTGGGACAAACATTTTAGTGTTCGTAAGCACCCGGATGATTACAACTGGTTCAAGCAGATGAAACAGTCGCTCAACTCCGTGAATATTCAGCGGCAGGCCGCGCGGCGGGCAGAACAATATATGCTCAGCCGGCTTGAAGCGGACGGTACGCTGTACAGTTACTCGAGCTCCACGATACTGATGGTGCATGCCCTGCGGTCGATCGGTTACCGGCGTGACCATCCGGTAATCGCGAGAGCCATTCAAGGTCTTGAATCCTTTCTCTGGCCCGATCACGGCCGGCTTACCATGCAGAATGCAACATCCACCGTGTGGGACACGGCGTTGATCAGTCATTCGCTTCAGCAGGCCGGATTATCCCCCTTACATCCGTCGATTAAGCACGCCGGCCGCTTCCTGCTCTCGCGGCAGCATACGAAGACCGCCGATTGGCAATTGAACGTGAAACATCCGATTCCCGGTGGTTGGGGCTTCTCCAACATTAATACGATAAATCCTGATGTCGATGATACGACAGCTTCATTGCGGGCTATTAATAAACTGGGGGCCGCCGCGGACTATAGGAAGGCGAGCAACCTCGGCTTGCAATGGTTATTGGCTATGCAAAATAAAGACGGAGGCTGGGCCGCATTTGAGCGCAATATTGATAACCCGCTCATCTCCTGGCTGCCGCTGGACGGGGCCGCAGACGCGGCTACAGATCCTTCCTCTGCGGATTTAACGGGACGGACTCTCGAATATTTGGGCCGGACAGCCGGACTCTCGAATGAACACCGATTTATTCGGAATGCCGTGAACTGGCTCTACAAGCATCAGGAATCGGACGGCTCCTGGTACGGCAGATGGGGCGTTTGCTACATCTATGGAACGTGGGCGGCATTGACGGGACTGGCCGCAGTCGGCGAGCCGCCCGATCATCCGAAAATTCGCAAGGCGGCGGACTGGCTGCTTGCTGTCCAGAATAGCGACGGAGGCTTCGGCGAATCATGCGGAAGCGACCGCGTAAAGCGTTTTATTCCCCTATCGTCTTCAACATTATCACAGACAGCCTGGGCATTAGACGCGCTAACAGCGGTGAACGACGAGCCGCTCGAACCGGTGAAGCGTTCAGCTGACTTTATTTTGCGCAGCCTCCGCTCGGACGGACTTGCCTCCTCCTATCCGACCGGCGCAGGCTTGCCGGGACATTTCTATACGCGGTATGAGAGCTATCCGCTAGTATGGCCGCTGCTTGCCCTCTCCAATTATCGTCTTAAATACAATGCTAAAGCATAGTTCCATCATCTTTGCCGAGGCGAGACTCAAGTTCTTTTTGAATGAGCAGTTGATTGTTCTTATGGAACTTTCTCATATTTCTGGGAAAGCGGCAATTTGCGATAAGCCCGTCTATCCGTATTTGATCACCGGCTAATATATAGCTGCGCATTGCGCGAATATATTCCAAAGAATCCGATTGCCTCCGCTTCATTTCGGCTCTCTGGTCCGTAGAATCGCCATGCCCGGTAATCAACAGCCGGATATCGTGCCGAGCTATGATGTCGTCCAACTTCAATATGCTCCTCTCATACAAAGCGCTGTCGAAATAAATGTACGGGAACTCCACATTCGAGAAATAGTCACCTGCAATAAGCAGTCCAAGCGGCTCAATAACCGTAAACATCCCGTCGTCATTATGACCCGGCGCCGGGTAAAACACCAAGCGGGTACTGCCGAGAACAAATGCATCTCCATCTTTCGCCGCGCATACATCGACAACGGGAAAAGCAATTTCGTAGCCGCGAATAATGTAATACTCGTCGTCAAACGCTTTGATCTGTTCCACAACCGCCACTTTCCCTTCTTCGCTTTTGGTTTTTAAAGCTTCGCTGGCGTTCGCGATGGCCTCCGGAAAAGCCTTGTAACCGATAATATGATCATAGTCGGAATGCGTGAACAGGATGTACAGCGGGCGTCCGTTCAAAATCGTATATGTATAATTCCGAATTTCCTCCACCTCGTGCGGCAGCCATGCCGGATCGACGACCACGACCAAATCTTCCGTTTGAATGACAGCCGATACCGTCATATAAAGATTACTTTGAAATAATGTCACAGAGTTATTTTGCAGGGTAATCATTCTTTCAGCCTCCATTCTCACTTCTGATTAAAGAGTAGATGCTTTAATTATAAAGCAAACTGTCTCTAAGTAATTAACGGGTAATGAGCTGCAGCCCCGCCCCCATGCAGTTTCATGCCCGTTTCTGACCGTTATTCATAGTTCTCTAGTCTGTCCGGCATTGCGGGACAGAAAGAAAAAATCTAAAAACCGGCCTCTTCTGATGTATAAAAGATCCAAACTAGCCCTAGAATAGTGCAAGGAAAGAAGAACCAGCTGTCGCGGGTCCGAGCTTTGGCGCGCTATCTTCGCCATGCCGGTTCTTGTCGAGTCAGACCGCGTAGTTTGTTTCTTCCCTGGAACCGCAGCGAAAGTAAATGTAATACCGGTACTTTGCTGCGGTTTAAACTGTTCTCAGACAAAACTTTTAGGAGGCAAACATGCTTAACCAAAACAATCTTTCCCAGCAAGTAGCTCAGTGTGAGCAAATCATCCAGCAGATGATGAGCCAAACCCAGCAAGCATCTCAGATGTATCAGCAAATGGCACAGCAGGAGCACCAAAATGCGCTGCAGCTTGAAGAACTTGCTAAACGCGAGCAGCAAGCTGTTCAAAACATTCAATCCGCTCTTCACGGACATCAAATCGCTATGCATCAAATGCAGCAAATTTTGCAAATTTGCAGACAACTGGAACAATCGGTTCATGCAGAACAAGCGAATTTCAACGCATACAATCAAAACCAGTTTCTCACGCAGCAGCAGCGGAACCTTCAACAACAATAGAACCGTGTTATAAGACAACCGGCTTCGCCGCTCTGAAGAGAGGCGAAGCCGGTTTTATTCTCTGCGGTTATTCTACTCTCGGCTTTGTCGGGTCACACCCGGGCATTGGCACGAGTCCGGAGGCAGCCAGCTTAATCAGATAATAGCACTCTTCTCGCGCCATATGATCGGGAATCAGCGGCGTAATCCGGTCCAGCATCTCGGCATTAAGATCCATTTCGAGCAGCTCCGCAAGGAACTTCCGGAAAAGCTTCATTTCCAGATTGATTTGTTTATGAAAAAACCGGAACGCCGGAAAATCCGCTAATTGGGTTCTCATATACCCCGCCATCTCCACCGCTTTCAAATAAAGCGCCTGGAACTGCTTTTCAAATTGCTCGTTTGCCTTGATCAGCGGCTGTTCCACCCGATCCAGCCCGAGTATAATCGCACCCGCGTGACCGGAAGCATCAAGCAGCCAGAGCAGGTCATGATGCAGAGGATTGAAGACGGGCACCGGCTGTCCTGCAAGAAGCGCCTCCAACACTCTGCAGTACTCCTCAAGCTCATCTACCATATGATTGATGAAAGTAGGCGTCAGCCCCACCGTAACCGTTCCAAGCAGCATTCTTCTGAGCAAATCCAGCTTGAAGGTCCTAAGCTCAGTTGTTAATTGATAGGCTTGTCGGTTAAGCGTATCAAGATTGCCCCCCGCGTCGGCCATTCGCGCAACTGAGAGGAGCTGGTCGAATTGGCGAATGAAATGCTCTGCAACCCGGATATCCCCCTGCTCCTTCGGTGGCAGCGAATCATTGATAAACCGGGCGTGATCACCCAAAATTTGCAGCCAAAATCGATGCTCAAACAGGGCATCCTGCAATGGTTCTCTTGTCATCATCGGAATACACACCTCTCCGTTGTCACCTGGATAGTAGCAATTTATGTGCTCTCGCCCAATTAGGTGCATCCGACTGTACGTTCACTGGACCGAATTTTATCAGAACAAAAAAAAGACGTCCCGCGAAGGGGACGCCGTCAAGTAGCCAGTGCGATAAAAAGATGTTAACGAAGTTTCCAGTACAAATCATTGAGACGCAGCTCATTGCGGAAAGCCAGCGTACTCGTCGAGTTGTCGATAATCACACACTCGATGCCTGTCATTTCCGCCCAGTCAACCAATTGCTCAGCCGTTACGACATACGAGAATACAGTATGGTGCGCGCCTCCGGCATGAATCCACGCCTCTGCGGAATCCTTAAGGGACGGCTGCGGCTTCCACAATACGCGCGCCACCGGCAGCTTAGGCATTTCGCGCTGCGGTTGAACGGCATCGACGATGTTAATGATGAGGCGGAACCTTTTGCCAAGATCAATCAAAGAAGCATTTACCGCTTGCCCGCTGCGTCCGTCGAAAATCATGCGCGCCGGGTCCGCTTTGCCTCCGATCCCGAGCGGATGCACCTCCAGGCGTGGACGGTTAGCTGCAATCGTCGGACAAATTTCAAGCATGTGAGCGCCGAGAATCATCTCGTTACCAGGCTCGAAATGGTACGTATAATCTTCCATAAACGACGTACCTTGGTTGTTTGCAATCATTTTCATCATACGGGTTAGTGCGGAGGTCTTCCAATCGCCTTCCCCGCCGAAGCCGTAGCCGGCTTCCATGAGCCGTTGAACCGCCAGACCCGGCAGCTGCTTCATGCCGTGAAGGTCTTCGAACGTCGTGGTGAACGCGGAGAATCCCCCTTCTTCCAGGAAGGCTTTCATGCCAAGCTCGATCCGGGCTTGTTCCCGTATCGCTTCCCAAAGCGCAGGCGTATTGCGAGTCGTGGATGAAATGTCGTACAACGACTGGTATTCGTCTGTCAGCGCATTCACCTGCGCTTCCGAAATATCCGAGATTCTGGCAACGAGATCGCCCACGCCGTAGCCATTTATCGACCAGCCAAATTTGATCTGCGCTTCGACTTTGTCGCCTTCCGTAACAGCGACCTGACGCATATTATCACCGAAGCGGGCGATTTTAAGCGAACGGCCTTCCGTGAACGCAGCAGCGGTCCGCATCCAGCCGGCAATACGGCTCCGCGCTTCCGGATCTTCCCAATAACCTACGACAACCTTGCGGGCGATGCCCATGCGCGCTCCGATGAACCCGTACTCCCTGTCGCCGTGCGCCGACTGGTTCGTGTTCATGAAGTCCATGTCGATGGAATCCCACGGAATGTCGCGATTAAATTGCGTGTGCAGATGAAGCAGCGGTTTGCGAAGCTCGGAGAGCCCTGCAATCCACATCTTCGCCGGCGAGAACGTATGCATCCACGTGATGATGCCTGCGCAGCGCTCGTCGGTGTTCGCTTCCGAGCAAAGCTTGTAAATCTCCTCCGGGGTAGTCAGAACCGGCTTGAACACGACTTCGAACGGAATCGACTCATCGCGGTCAAGCCCTTCGGTGATAATGCGGGAATGTTCTGCAACTTCCAGCAGTGTTTCCGGGCCGTACAAATGCTGGCTGCCGGTAACGAACCAAAATTGATAAGGTTTGACGGTAAGCATAATATCCTCCTTTATACTGCAACCGTTAGCTGCGGGTTATTAACGCAGCTCGGTTGTCAGTGAAAATTGCAACCGTTAGCTGCGGGTTATTAACGCAGCTCGGTTGTCAGTGAAAATTGCAACCGTTAGCTGCGGAATTACCAAGCAGCTCGGTTGCCAGTAATAATTGCAATCGTTCATTCGATAACCCGAATGACGATTGTAATGCCCTTCACAACTTGTACGAACAAATTCGGAGAGGAAATATGTCGATTAATCCGCATAATATCAATAAATTGTTAATTACGCAAAATCTCAACCTTTCTCGGCCCTCAACTTGTACGTACAACTTAAACTGAGTCTATTGTACGCTTTCACCGTTTCTTTTTCAATAGGTAATTCTGCATTCACTCCAAAATGTAAAGCTTTTCTCATTTTCTTTACATTGTCCAATGGTATCCTTAAAATGGAAATGTAAGTGGTTGCCGAAACTTATTAAAAATACATAAAATTACGTGTTTTGCCCTGCTTTGTTGGAGTTTTTTCCAATCGTGCACTTGACAATGATACACTTTGTATCATAAATTACTAGTAGTAGAGTATTACGGTACCCGTTCGTACTAGGACTAGTTCTTCGGTACGAGCGTAAGGAGCAGAACAATGACTATGACTATGGGAGACCGATTGAGAGAACTTCGACTAAAGAAAAATATTTCTCAGGAAGAAGTAGCCAGGCAGATTGGAATTACCCGTTCCGCTTACAGTCATTATGAAATCAACAACCGCCAACCGGTATACGAAACTTTGAAGAAGCTTGCCGTTTTATTCAATGTCTCGCTCGATTATATTATTGGCGGCGAACCGGTCAAACACGATCCTCCGGTATCACCGGAAGCGATTGAAATTATCCGAATTCTAAACAGCATGGACCAGGATAAGCGGAAGCAATCGATCGATCGAATGATGGCTGTCATCAGACAAGCTGAGTAGACAAGAACGTATCAGGCAAGGGAAGCAGGAAGCGCAATCCATAGAACAGTGCCGGTACCCGGTACGCTATCCGCACCGATAATGCCGCCGTGAGCCTCGACAATCTCTTTGGCAATTGCCAAGCCGAGTCCGCTGCCCCCATCTGCGGAGTTTCTGGAAATCTCTATCTTATAAAAGCGGTCGAAAATGTACGGCAGATGTTCGGCTCCAACGCCGATGCCCGTATCGGACACACTTGCAACGACTCGTCCGTCCCCGTGAATATAAGTGAAAGAAAGCGCTATCTTGCCTCCCGCTTCAGTATGTTTAATTGCATTGTAGATAAGGTTGGCCATAACTTGATCCATTCTCGGCAAATCGAGATTAAGCAAAATGCGGTCGGGCTCCACTTGTTTCCCGTGAACGTCGGTACCGGTGCTATATTCGCAAGCAAAGACATGACCTCCACTGCGGACATCGATTTCATACTGATCGCGCAGCTGCTCCATCCACGTTGACAGCTTGACCTCCGACAAATCAAACCGCAGCTGACCCGCTTCCAGCTTTGCAAGCTCAAACAAATCTCCTATAAGCCGGTTAAGCCCGACTACCTTGCCGAGCATCATCCGGATGTATTTCTGCTGCTGTTCCCCCGATTTTACCACTCCGTCTTGTATCGCTTCCAAATATCCCTGTAAAAGGGTAATCGGCGTTCGCAAATCGTGGGATATATTGGTCATCAGATGACGTCTGGACCTCTCCAATCTGCCGAGCTCCCTGTTTCTCTGCTCCAATGTTTCATTCGTCCGGCGAAGCGCCTCCGTCCGTTCTTCGATTCGTTCCTCCAAATGCACGTTCAATTCGCGCAGTTCGCTCGACACCTGCTCCACCCTGCGCAGAGCGCTTGAGAATCTTGTGGAAATAATAAACGACTGCATGAGAATAAAGAAGAAGAGCCCAACCGGAACGAGCTGCATATAGACGAACCATTCGTTATAAAACAGCATGTCGTTAAGAATCGTCGCTACAAAGACCGCCAGACCGATCAGAACAAATGCCGAGCCTTCCCGCTTTCTAAGACGGGCAATAATGAGTACCGCTAAGGAGTAGAGACTGACGGTAAGAACAAAGAGCTGAAACAGCGGCAGCGTTCTCGTAAAGACGATAACCGGGCTGACAATAACGAATAAAGTCAGTGCCACACCGATGCCGACGACGCCCTTCATGAACTTCCTTGAAGCATCGAGCGGAAACAGCCGGTAGATATATAAGTAGCCGCTCACTGCGCTTAAGGAAAAAGAAATATATTCTATCTTCATCCCCATTTCCCAGCCGACTGGAAACAACTGCACCAAATAAGAATCTCCGGTTACGGTTGCCCGCAATGCGACAAACAAACAAAGCAGCCCAAAATGTATCGTAAACCGTTCCTGCTTGCGCAAAGCATATAACCCGATATGATAAATGCCTATTATGAACAAACTACCGAATAAGACCATATCCTGAGCAGATGCTTGCGTTTGCGACCGAATAAGACGGCTGTTCTCGCCAAGTTTCAAATCAACCCAGATGCCGCCTTTACGATGCTGAAAATTGGACACCTGCACGACGATATCAAGCCGGTCTGTATTTCCGTCAAACGCAACGATCTGCGGAAATTGCTCGGCGCGGGACGTTTCGCGGTTTGTGCCTACCATCCCTTCGGCCGCAAGCGGCTTTCCGTTAACCCAGAGCTTGTACGCGCTAAAAATATTCGGCACGCGAAGCCCCAGAATTTGCTCGGTCGGCTTGATCAAGACGGACAGACGGTACGTTCCATAGCCTTGACCGTCTGCAATGCCGTAACTGCGCGGGTAGCTGTTCCACGACTTGGGGACGGTTACAAACCGGGCGTCCTTGGCTGCCGCGGCTTCATCCGGCGGCAACAGCCGCCGCTCATAGAACGCCCACTGGCCGGTTAACGGCAGGTCGCCGTCCTTCTCAAAGGACCAATTGCGCAGATCCAGCTCGCCTTGGACGGCTGAAGGATTGGCATATTCCGACTCCGCACTGCAGCCGGCAGCGATGAAAGCTATGAAAAGTGTTGCGATGAATAAAAACAAAAAGCGGCGAAGAATGGCGGACCCCTCCTGCAAAAACGCGGATTGCCCATAGGTCCCTCCATTGGATATAATAAGTCGAGGTAAAGGAGGGCGCGCAATGAACGGGAATAAAATTTTGGTGGTTGATGATGAAACGGAAATCACCGAACTTATTACGTTATATATGGAGCAGGATGGCTTTGTCGTTCATTCGACGGATAACGGAGAAGATGCTATCATGCTTGCTCATGAGCTGAACCCGGATTTAATCATCCTTGACATCTCGCTGAAAGGCCTGGACGGGTTTGAAGTGTGCACGCGCATTCGGACCGTTTCCAGCGTTCCCATTTTGTTCATAAGCTGTAAAAGCGACGATACCGATATTATACACGGTCTTACGGTCGGCGGCGACGATTATATGACCAAGCCCTTCAGTCCGAGCCAGCTTGTCGCCCGTGTCAAAGCCCATCTTCGCAGACAGTCGGTGTTCGAGCAGAGGAGGACGGAGCGGGAGCTCGAGGAGGTCATGAATTTCGACGGACTCGTTATTGATTTGCCGGCCAGAACCGTCCACGTGATGGATAAAGAAGTATTTCTGTCCGCCAAAGAATTCGACCTGCTTGTGCAACTTGCCAGATCTCCGAACCGCGCTTTTGCATTGGACGATCTGTATACGATTGTATGGGGCCATGACAGTATGGGTGATACTCGTACTCTGATGGTTCATATCAGCAACCTGCGCAAGAAAATCGAGCCCGATCCGGCTAATCCGATATTTATCGTAACTGTCCGCGGGGTAGGCTACAAATTCAACATTAAGGAAGGAAGCTCAAGCACATATGTACAAGGCTGATCAATGGAAAGATTACGAACTGCTGGACACAGGCGGAGGCGAGAAGCTGGAGCGCTGGGGCTCGTACGTGCTGAGACGCCCGGACCCGCAAATCATATGGCCGATTGCAGACGAGACGGGACGCTGGAAAACGGCTGACGGTCATTATCACCGGAGCTCCTCCGGCGGCGGCGAATGGGATTTCCGCACGAAAATGCCCGACAGGTGGACGATCTCTTACGGCGATTTGAAATTTCACATCAAGCCGACCAGCTTCAAGCATACCGGACTTTTTCCCGAGCAGGCGGTCAACTGGAGCTGGATGATGGACAAGATCCGCAGCGCGAAGCGGCCGATCCGGGTCTTGAATCTTTTTGCCTATACAGGCGGAGCTACGATAGCGGCCGCTTCTGCCGGAGCGGAGGTGTGCCATGTGGACGCCGCCAAGGGAATGGTCCAGTGGGCCAAAGAAAACGCTCAGCTGTCAGGACTCGAGAACAGCCGGGTCCGCTACATAACCGACGATGTGTTCAAATTCGTACAGCGCGAGCAGCGGCGAGGGCGCCAGTATGACGCCATCATCATGGATCCGCCTTCGTACGGGCGCGGTCCAAACGGCGAGATGTGGAAGCTTGAGGAGAACCTGTACCCTTTCCTGGAATCCTGTACGACCATTTTGTCACCGGATCCGTTATTCGTGCTTGTTAATTCGTACACGACAGGCTTATCCCCGTCGGTACTGCACAACCTGCTTCACATGACAATGGGACGCAAGAGCGGCGGGACGATTCATTGCGGTGAAATCGGACTGCCCATAACCGCTTCCGGCTTGACTCTGCCATGTGGAATACTGGGCCGCTGGGAGGCCGAGTAGCATGTTTCGCGATCATCAGCCGGCGGCTTCCCGGAAGCTGCCGATTTTGTATGAGGATAATCATTTGCTTGCCGTGGTCAAGCCGCCGGGCATTTTATCTCAAGCGGACGACACCGGCGAACCCGATATGGTTAACCTGCTCAAGGAAGATCTGAAAGAACGCTATGCCAAGCCCGGCAATGTCTATGTAGGGCTTGTTCACCGCCTGGACCGTCCCGTCGGCGGAGCCATGCTTTTCGCGAAGACCTCCAAAGCGGCTTCACGGCTATCCGATGCGGTCCGCCGCCGTTCGTTCGAGAAAATCTACGTAGCTGTAGCCCACGGCTCTCCTGCGGCTCCTTCCGGCCGTCTAAGGCATTATCTACGCAAGGATGCGAGCCGCAATCTGGTATCGGTCCATAACGCTCCGTCTCACGAAACCAAAGAAGCGCTGCTCGATTATGCTGTAGTCGCCAAACGGCCGGACTGCTCGCTCATTGCCGTGAGACTTCTCACCGGGAGGCCTCATCAAATACGGGCGCAAATGGCGGCGATCGGCTGCCCCCTGCTCCAGGACCGTAAATACGGCGCGCCAGCACAGGATGGCGAGCAAGACATCGCGCTTTGGTCTGCATTAATTGGTGTCACCCATCCCGTAACGAAGGAATGGATGACATTTCGCTCCATCCCGCCGAGAACGGAACCGTGGACCCGTTTCGACGAATCCGATTTTATAGGTATCCGTGATCTATTACCTGCAGAAGGATCAAACGGGTGAGCGTTATGCGATTGATATCGACATTACTGATCGCCATTATACTGCTGACAGGTTGTCTGAATGGGCCGTCCCTCGACAAACCAATAGCCGGCGCAGGTACAGGAAATGAACAAATTAGCAGTGAACCGCAGGCTGAAGCGAAGCCGGAAGACACCTCATTCCACACAGATGGTGAACAGCCGGGTTATGTTCAGCCGCCGGAAAATAAACGGAATGACGCCGATTATCCCGAGGCTGACGGGGACACCGAAGCGGTGTGGATGGCGGTCGGCGACATCATGATGCATATGCCGCAGCTTCCGGCCGCTTACGATAAACAACGGAAGCGTTATAACTTTAATCCGTTCTTCGAACAAGTGAAACCCATTCTTGAAGAAGGCGACTGGACACTTGCCAACCTGGAGACGCCTATAGCCGGCAAATCGCTCGGATATTCGGGATTTCCGCGATTCAATGCTCCGTCCGAGCTTGCTGAAGCGCTTAAGTACGCAGGCTTCAATATAATTACAACCGCCAATAATCACGCGCTTGACCGCGGTGCCGAAGGCTTAAGACTGACCTTGAACAATCTGCTCGCGCAGGGGTTTACCGTGAAAGGAACGGCCCGTTCCAAGGCTGAGGCCGATAAGCTGACAATAGTCAAGCATAAGGGCATTCGAATGGGCTTGCTTGCATATACGTACGGCACCAACGGTATTGCACTGCCGAAGAATAAACCGTATGCGGTTTCTATTATCGAAGAAGCGACGATTATTCGGGATATCGGCCGTCTCCGCGAGGCAGGCGCCGATTTTATCACGGTGGCCCTCCATTTCGGGACGGAATATCAAGCCCAGCCAAACGATAGGCAGAAAGCGCTCGCCCGTAAGCTGATAGCTGCAGGCGCGGATATTATTGCAGGGTCCCACCCTCATGTCGTTCAGCCCTACGAAACGGTAGAGACGACTGCCGGGGATGGTTCTCCAAGACGGGGGCTGATTATCTATTCCATGGGTAACTTCCTCTCCAATCAGCGGGGCGACATGAAGGATTTCGGAGTAATATACAAGGTTCGCATCCATAAAGATAAGTCAGGAATGACAACGATCGGCGATGTCCAGCCGATTCCGACGTGGGTATACCGCAGCGGCCTCAAAGGCTCTTATCGCTATATGATCCTTCCGCTGGAGCGAGCGGTCGATTCACGGCAAATCAAGGAGCTTACCGATGCGGATTATGAATCGTTAATCCGCAGCTTGGATGTAATGGTTCAAAGGATTACGTCAATGGCTGCTGCATCGAATACTAAAAAATGATTATCCATAAATAAAAAACCGCCCTTATGCATAAGCATAAGGGCGGCGCCATTTACGAGTTAGCGACCTTGCCAAGTAAATAGACCAGCAATTGTTGATTGTGCGAAGAAATGCGATCCAATGCTTCCCCGATATAAGCATCCCGTAACGCGATTCCACGTTTCGCTTCCGCTTCTCCTTTCTCCGTGACGGTTACCCATACGATCCGTCTATCGTTCTCATCACGGTTGCGTTCAACTAAGCCGCCGCGCTCCATCCTGTCAAGCAGAGTCGTAATTGCAGCCGGCGTTGTCGTGAGAAATGCCAGCAAGTCCGACGGTTTCATCGGCTGAAGCTGTATAAGCAGTTCCAAAACCACCAGTTGACCTTCCGTCAAACCCGGGGCCAGAGCATCCTCCAGGTGCATTTTCCAATCCTTCGTCAGCTTCATCCACAATCGGGCAAATTCGGCAGTTACGATAACGATCACCCGCTTTCTTTCCAGTTTTCTACTTATCCATATTATAGCATTGCGATTTGTCGAATAAAAGATTAATGCAGTTAATATTTTGAGTCATTAATCGATTGAATAGAGAACCATTTGACAGAGTTAGACATACAATACCGATATGGGCTGTTGAACATGCTCGAAAATGAGAACGGGAGCGTGACAATAATGGACGACCGTAAGCTCGAACTGGTGCAAAAGCTGAAAGATTCGGGAATTATAAAAGACCCACAGTGGCTGGACCGGCTGGATGAACCGGCGCCATTGTGGGTCGTGCTCGACATTATGGTAAAGCTCATGGAGCGCGTCGATCCGCCCCATCAGCCTTTTGATTAGACGGTTTCTACACATCCGCCTTTGGGAAGAAGGTAGTAAGGACATCCTTTTTGTCGACGGGTGCGAGGAGTTTTCCGATTGATTTCCGGTCCTCGATCGGCGCTTTCTCGGTTGAAGCCGTGAGCTGCGCGCCTGAGGAAGTCAAAAGCAGAAGCTCGCGTTCTTCTTTGCAAAGCAGCGCGCCGATAAGCCGCTCACCGTTGGAGCGTACCCGCTTGCCTTCTTTGAATTCAAAGGTAGCAACGCCCTTGCCGCCCCGGCCTTGTACCGGATAGTCCAGCAGAAGCGACCGTTTGCCGTAGCCGAGCTCAGTCAGGACAAGCACTTCACCCTCATCGCCCGACACCCATTCGGCAGCCACGATTTCATCCTCTTCCTTAAGCTGAATGCCGCGTACACCCGCAGCAACGCGTCCCATTGCGTTGACCTCGCTCTCCATGAAACGAATACTCATGCCGAGCTTGCTCACAAGCAGCAAATCCTGACCTCCGTCACTGAGGGATACGCGAAGCACATCGTCACCTTCCCCGAGCTTGACGGCCGCTATAGCGGTTGAACGCGTCGAGCGGTACTCCTTCAGCTCCGTACGCTTTACCTGCCCCCGCTTGGTAACAAACACAAGCGAGCGGTCCGCTTCTTCAAAGTCTTTCACCGGAATGACGCTTACGATCGAATCGTCCTTCGGCAGCGGTACGACATTCACAACCGCCGTGCCGGTATCTTTCCATTTAAATTCCGGGATCAGATGCACCGGCAGCTGATAGTATTGGCCTTTACGCGTGAACAGCAGGAGCTGGTCTATGGTACTAACGTCAAGCAATGTACGGACGACGTCGCCTTCCTTCACTCCTGCGCTGCCAAGCTCGCCACCGGACCTTGTAAATGACAGCTTGGAGGTTCGTTTGATATAACCGTTCTGGCTGAGTGTGACAAGCACATCCTCGGCCGGTACGATAACCTCCAAGTTCACTTTGAGCTCCTCTACTTCACCCTGAATATCGGAACGTCGGTCAATGCCGTATTTCTCGCGAATCTCAAGCAGTTCGTCCTTGATCACGCCGATCAGCTTCTTCTCGGATGCGAGAATGGAACGAAAATAGGCGATCCTTTTCTGAATCTCCTTCAGTTCCTTTTCGAGTGAGGTAATTTCAAGATTGGTCAACCGGTAAAGCTGGAGCGTCAGTATCGCATCGGCTTGACGTTCGGTGAAACCGAACTTCTCAACGAGGTTGTTCTGTGCATCCTGCCGGTTTTTTGACGCTTTAATCGCAGCAATGATCTCATCGAGCAAATTAAGCGCTTTTACGAGACCTTCCAGAACGTGGGCACGGTCTTCCGCTTTCTCAAGCTCATACCTGGTGCGGTGTGTAACGACTTCTCTCTGGTGAGCGATGTACGCCGTCATCATGTCCTTCAAGCCGAGCTGCTTGGGCGTTTTATTCACAATGGCGACCATATTGAAGTTATAGGTCACCTGGAGGTCCGTTTTCTTCAGCAAATAAGCGAGAATTCCCTGAGCGTCGGCGTCCTTCTTCAGCTCAACGACGATGCGAAGCCCGTTGCGGCCGCTTTCGTCGCGGACTTCTGCGATACCTTCAACCTTTTTCTCGATCCGGATGTTTTCCATTGCCGTAACAAGGCGTGACTTTACGACCTGGTATGGTATTTCCGTAATTACGATTTGCTCGCGTCCGCCCTTCATGTCTTCGATAGACGTTTTTGAACGGACATGGATCCGGCCTTTTCCGGTTTCGTACGCTTCCCGAATGCCTTCCTCGCCCATTATAAGTCCGCCGGTCGGGAAATCAGGTCCTTTTACGATAGCCATTAATTGCTCGAGCGCAAGCTGCGGGTTCTCCATTACCGCAACACAGGCGTCGATCACTTCGCGCAGGTTGTGCGGAGGAATTTCGGTAGCGAACCCGGAGGAAATACCGCTGACCCCATTAACAAGCAGATTCGGATAGCGGGAAGGCAGTACGACCGGTTCTTTCGTCGTATTATCGAAATTGTCTTTGAATAAGACCGTCCGTTTCTCAATATCCCGAAGGAGCTCCATCGCGATAGCGGACAGCCGGGCTTCCGTGTAACGCATCGCCGCCGCCGGATCATCGTCAAGGGAACCCCAGTTGCCATGGCCGTCAACGAGCGTATGCCCCATCTTCCAAGGCTGAGCCATACGGACCATACCTTCGTATATCGAGGAGTCGCCGTGCGGGTGATAGTTACCCATAACGTCGCCCACTGTTTTGGCCGACTTGCGGTAGGGCTTGTCAGGCGTGTTCCCTGCATCATACATCGCGTATAAAATACGCCTCTGGACAGGCTTCAGTCCGTCGCGCACATCAGGAATGGCACGGTCTTGAATGATGTATTTGGAATAGCGTCCGAAGCGGTCGCCTACGACCTCCTCCAGAAACGCCGGCAAAAACTGTTCTAAGATGCTCATGGCGCTATTTTCTCCTATTCCTCATATTCGGTAAAATCTACGTTCTCGACGATCCATCGTTTTCGCGGATCGACTTTATCGCCCATCAGCGTCGATACGCGGCGTTCGGCTTTTGCTGCATCTTCGATTTGAACCTGAAGCAGCGTCCGCGATTCCGGATTCATCGTCGTCTCCCACAGCTGGTCGGGGTTCATTTCGCCAAGCCCCTTATATCGCTGCAGCTCGAACTGTTTGCCGAACTCTTTCAAATAGTTTTGCAGCTGCTCGTCGGTCCATGCATAACGGACCGTATTCAGCTTGCCGGTTTTACGGGAAATCTTATACAGAGGCGGTTGGGCGATAAAGACACGGCCCGAATCAATAAGCGGCTTCATATAGCGGTAGAAGAACGTTAGAAGCAGCACTTGAATGTGAGCGCCGTCCGTATCGGCATCCGTCATGATAATGATTTTGTTATAGTTGCACGATTCCGCGTCAAACTCGGGTCCGATACCGGAGCCGATCGCAGCGATAATCGCCTTGTATTCGTCGTTCTTGAGAATATCGATCAGCTTGGCTTTCTCCGGGTTCATCGGTTTTCCCTTTAGCGGGAGAATTGCTTGGTGTTTCGAGTCCCGGCCCTGTTTCGCGGAACCGCCGGCGGAATCACCTTCGACAATAAACAGCTCATTGCGCGTGAAATCCTTCGATTGAGCCGGAGTAAGCTTGCCGCCAAGATTGGAGCTTTCGCTCTTTTTCTTGCCGCTGCGGATTTCCTCGCGCGCCTTGCGCGCCGCTTCGCGGGCTCTTGACGCTTGGATCGATTTCTTAAGAAGCATCTGCGCAACCTGCGGATTTTCTTCGAGGAACACCTGCATTTTATCCGATACGATAGCGTCTACCGCACTTCTGGCCGATGCACTGCCGAGCTGGTCCTTCGTCTGTCCGACGAATTCCACCTCCGACATCTTGATGTTGATGACAGCCATCATGCCTTCCCGCAGGTCGTTGCCTTCAAGGTTCTTGTCCTTTTCCTTGATAAGCGAATTTTTACGCGCATAATCGTTCATGACCCGTGTATAAGCGGTTTTAAATCCCGTCTCATGAGTACCGCCGCCGCGCGTCGGGATGGAGTTGACGAATGAAGCCATCGTCTCCGTATAGCCGTCGTTATACTGCAGCGCCACTTCAACTTCAATATCATCTCGTTCCGCCGCAAAATGAATCACGTCGTGAAGTACGGTCTTGTCTTCGTTCAGGTACTGCACGAATTGTCGCGCGCCGCCTTCATAATGAAAAACATCCTGCTTGCCGCTTCGCTCGTCTTTGACGGTCACTTTGAGGCCCGAGTTCAGAAATGCGATTTCCTGCAGACGTTCGGACAAAGTGTCGTAATTGATGGACGTGTTTCCATGGAAAACGCGCGCATCCGGCTTGAACGTAACCTTGGTGCCGGTCCGGTTCGTGTTTCCTATTATTTCAAGCCCTTTGACCGGCTCACCGACATGCTCTTTGCCGTCTTTATCGATCCAATACTCGAAACGCTGTTTATGTATTTTTCCATCCCGAGATATTTCGACCTCAAGCCATTCCGAAAGCGCGTTCGTAACGGATGCACCCACACCGTGAAGGCCGCCGGACTTCTTATAGCCCCCGCCGCCGAACTTTCCGCCGGCATGCAGAATCGTGAAGACGACCTGCGGCGTCGGGATTCCGGTCTTGTGCATTCCCGTCGGAATACCCCGGCCATTGTCGCGAACCATAATGGAGCCGTCTGAGTGAATAACGACCTCGATCGCGGAACAAAATTTGGCCAAATGCTCATCAACCGCATTATCGACGATTTCCCAAACGAGATGGTGCAATCCCGAGCTCGTGGTGCTCCCGATATACATCCCGGGCCGTTTGCGGACAGCGGTTAACCCCTCCAGCACTTGTATGTCGTCGGCCTCATAATTGCGATTAGCAGCCGAAGAAGTTTCGCCCGCAAACAGATCCAACTGCTCAGTCATACTTGTCCCCCTAAAAGTTTTCTGCGAATACAACCCTGATATACTTCTTCGCGAGCAGAAAACTTACTTCGTAAGCGTAGGCTAAGTTTTCTGCGAATACAACCCTGATATACTTCTTCGCGAGCAGAAAACTTACTTCGTAAGCGTAGGCTAAGTTTTCTGCGAATACAACCTGACATACTTCTTCGCGAGCAGAAAACTTACTTCGTAAGCGTAGGCTAAGTTTTCTGCGAATACAACCCTGATATACTTCTTCGCGAGCAGAAAACTTACTTCGTAAGCGTAGGCTAAGTTTTCTGCGAATAGCGCGTTAATATTCTTTCATGCGAGAAATCTCGCATCGTAAGCATAAACCAAATATTTACGGAAGCGCAAGTTATATCATTATTACTCAAAGAAGATCTCTCCGTAAAGATCATCACTTAAGCCGGATTTTCCTGCTTAGAGTCGGCCCACCGGCACGTAACCGCTGCTATAAGCCGGTTTTAACCGTTTATCACATATCCTCCGTCTGCGGAACGGCTTACAATCCCGAAGCAGACATGTGAAGCGAGCGCTCACGGCATCATAATTCCTACAGATCGGAGGCCGAGCCATAGATCGGCGAACGCGGCCTCCGCTGCCAAATTATTTTCATATCAAGACAACGCTTCAAGCTATTCTAATTCAAGATGTCCTGTTTCGTAAAGACGCCGAACGAAACGATCAGACCGCCAATCGCCCAAGCCGCCAATGTTATGAGTGAAAATGAGAGCGTCATCCCGTTGATCGGGGGCGGCGAACCGGACAAATAATTGGTCAAATCGAGGTTCACGGCAAACAAGTATTTTGCGCTTTCCCAAGACGAGGACATACTGGAGAGAATCGTTCCGGCGATAACCGCCGCCATCATGGTCACAATGCTTGCCGCCGAGCTTCTGATGAGAACCGATACCATAAGCGCCAATATGGCCACTGTCATGGAGGAGACCCAGATAAGACCGGATTGCATCAGAATGTATAGCCATTGAGGAACCGCGTGTACGTAAGCGTCGTCGACCGTCGAGCCGTGAATGACGAAACCGGTGAATACCGGCATATCCCAACCAGTATATCCAAAAAAAGCGCCAGAAATGAGATAACTGAGGATGCCGCTCGTCACGACGATTAGTGAAACGTAGAGCGTCAGCGCCACCAGCTTGCTGAATAAGATTTTCCACCTGCGGACGGGTCTGGTCAACAGCATCTTGATGGTACCGGTCGAGCGTTCTCCCGAAACAAGATCGGATGCGATCGCAAGCACGAGCAGCGGGTAAAACAATGAAACGGAATTTTCCATAAAGCCGCGTGTGAAGGTAACGCCGTCAGGCGAATTGGGATTAACGTCATGATCGAGATAATACTGAAGCTGCTGAACCGCAATTTTACGGTATCGTTTCCAATCTTCCGGGATTCTCTCGCTGGAAAGCGCATTCTGGTAATCGTTAATTTGCTGAACCAGCTGATTCCGCCAATCTTTAAAGTTTTTCTTGTTGTTTTCGGCGATTTTCACCTGAGCGTAAGTAAATATCGGGATAAGTACGAGCAGTACGAGAATGACAACGTAAAAGCGTTTTTTTTTCCAAATTTTCAGCGTCTCATTCTGAATAAGCGGCAGCATTCTATCCAATTCTCTCCCCCTCCGTCATTTGCAGAAATAACTCCTCAAGGGTAGGGGCAATTCGCTGTACGGACATGACCCCAATGCCGGCGCGCACCGCTTTCTCAACTACAAACGGTATCCGATCGACGCGCATCGTGGTGATAATCGCATGCTTCAAGCCTGCAATGATGCCTTCGTCGATCCGGTGCTCGTCGTCGCCGATAAACTGCAGCTCCTGTTCGGACGCCAGCAGCCGCCTGCCCGCTTCCGGTTGGTCAAACTGCCACACCACGTAAGTGCCGGCTTGCTCGACAAGCTCATCCACCGTTCCCACCGCAAGGACGCGGCCCTGACTGATAATCGCGACGCGGTCGCACATGAGCTGAATTTCGCTGAGCAAATGACTCGAAATAAACAGGCTCATCCCTTGGCCGGCGAGCATACGGATAAACTCTCTCAATTCCTTGATCCCCTTCGGGTCAAGCCCGTTCGTCGGCTCGTCCAGAATGAGCAGCTTCGGACGCCCGAGCAGCGCTTGCGCTATTCCAAGCCGCTGCCGCATGCCGAGTGAATAAGTCTTTACTTTATCTTGTATCCGCTGATCAAGACCTACGACCTCCACAACCTCTTGAATGCGGGCCGCGTCGATCCCCGGCTGCATACGCGCAAAATGCTCAAGGTTCTCCCAGCCCGTCATGAAAGTATAGACCTCCGGGTTCTCGACAATACAGCCGATATGGCGAAGCGCTTCCTCGGGATCCCTGTGAACATTGTGCCCGCAGATAAAGATTTCGCCCGCTGTCGGTTTGATAAGATCGACCAGCATCCGGATAGTCGTTGTTTTACCGGAACCGTTCGGTCCGAGAAACCCGAATATTTCGCCTGCCCGCACATCGAAAGAAACATCATGGATAATCATTTTTCCACCGATTTTCTTTTTAACGCCTTTGACGGACAAGACGGTCTCAAATTGATCCGCAGTTGACACTTTAACCGCCGTTTCATGTCGTTGATCGGACTTTTTAACAGAACTGGTTGAGCGCATCGGGCTGAAGCCTCCTATTCCAAAGACTGGACGATCCGTATGGCGATTTGGGTGTAGCCGTCATGATTCGGATGAAAATGATCGGAAGAAATATAACGGGACAAGGTGCGCTCGAACAGGTCGTACGTCGGAACCATTGTCATATTGGGATAAGAATGTATATGTGCGTAGGCCTTCTCGTTCCATTCCTGGACCTCCAGGCTGCCTTCCCTTAAATCCTTCACATCGAAGAATGGGTTATACAATCCCGTATATATAACTTGGGCATTTGGGTTGATCTCATTTATTTGCTGCAGCACAAGCTTTAATCGTTCAATTCCTAAGGGAAGCTCCGCCTTGAGCTTGGCCAGATTCAGCTCGCCGGACGATTCACTGGCAGACTCCCCTGAAGCGATTTGGAACAAATCGTTACCGCCGATCGTAAGCAAAATCAAGTTAGCCTGCGATAACGAGTAACGATACCCTTTATCATTCTTTAACAGCTGAACCAACTGGTCCGCACGGAGCCCATTGAGAGCCAGATTATTGATTAGTTTTACAGGTACAGGATACTTTTCCTTCAGCATAGCGACAACCTGCTTGACATATCCGTCACCTGTCGCATCGCCCGTCCCTTTCGTCAAGGAATCTCCAATAGCGGTAATGCGGATTTCCTTGCTCCCGGCAAGGCTGTTCGTCTCAGCCGGTGCCGGAGTCACGGGTTCGCCTGTGTACGCTTCCCCTCTAGGCCAGAGCATATCCTTGACCGAGTATCCGAATCCGACCATTAACAGAAGCGTACAGGCAAGTGCGATAATGCTGATAATTCTCCATAGTCCGCTTGACTGAAAGCCTCTCATTCGTGTCTCTCCTCTCCCTCCGCTAAGAATATAATGCTGCCTGATTAAAACTTTGTAATCTTTTGTCTAAAAGCAAGTCCTTATGTTCTAAAATAATGCTTTCGTAATTAATTTGCAAATTGCCGCGATAGCGGCGAAACGGGTAAAAACCCGGGCTGCCGGCTTACGGTTCCCCCTGATTCCAGGCTTCATCCGCAACCTCCGGCTTGCACGGGTTTACTCCGCGTTATTGTCGGTTGGTTTGACAGTGCTATCACCACTAATCTTAACATCCCGGCAGAGTGTGTACCAATCTCTAAAGAGCGTCCGGTTGAATATTTATAAATAAACGGACACTCAAAGCGCTTAGAAAGGGGGTGAGTCTATGAGCCATAATAAGAACCCTCATTGTCGGTGTGAAAGCTGACGGTGCGGTCCTAATTGTCAAAGCGATGACCGCGCTTTCCCTTACCCGACCTCATATCCTGTTCCATATGTCCCTTATTACAGGGATCCGTTATACTACCCTGTTTACCCACAAGCAAATTATAGTTAGAACAAAAAACAACCCTCCCGGGATAGGTATTACTAAACCTATTTCTAGGAGGGATTTACCTGAATCAACAGCCGTTTCTTAACGCGCCCATTTGGACGCAGTTAATGAACAGCGGATTCGTTCCGGATCGTGAAGCTCTTATCGCTGCTTTAGAGGAAATGCGGGTATGGACAATACTTATGACTGAACATGCCAAATTTATACGTCTTGGTCTGGATCCGAATCCGCAGCAGGAAGAACTGTTCAGGATGGCCGATCAATTTGCTATTGAACTCGATAAGCTCTACAGTCGTACCATAGCGACGCCTCCGACAGCTCCCGACGAAACCCTATATAACCTGAGAGAAGAAACAATTGTCCTGGTGACCAAGCTGATTATATTCAAGAATGAACTTTTCAATGCTCTCGAAGCTTGTATGGGACTCGGCATTCTACCCGCTATTCTTGTAGATCATGTCCGCCGGGAAGCCGACCGTTTTGTGGGTACATTGGAACATTCGAAAAGCAATCAGCAAACCCGCACACGAGAACGCTTAGGGCTAATGGACGGAGAACGCTTTGCGCAAACCGTTCCACGTTTGCTGTATCATCGTCTGCCTCCGGAACAACTCTTTACCGTAGCCATCGAAGAAAGCATGTTCTTCTCCCGCATCCACTCCGAACATGCCGAACACCTCTCGATGAGTTTTCGGCCTGAAGTTCAAGAGAGCTACCGGGAAACAGCCATTCGTTTTAAAAATGATTACCAAAACCTTATGCTCCAAACCAAAGAAGTAGAAAATACCGGTACTCGGCTGCGCCCGCTGCTTGAAGAAAATAAAAGACTCTCCTTTGCATTTCGGGATTATTTGACCAGACTATTAGACGAAATCTCCCTGGCTAGTTGTATTCGATCGTCAGCGATTCTGCCGCTTGCCTCGCGACGTCTCGCGCTTGTTCTATGCTGTCCGATGTGCTGAGAGCAACCGCCATTCGCCGCCCGGGCTTCGTAACCGGCTTTCCAAATACACGCACCTGCGTGTTCGGGAGCGCCAATGCCTGGTCGATGCCTCCGATACGGAACGACTCCGAGTCACGGTCGGCTTTAAGAGTGTGGGAAGCGCCTGGGGTAAGCAGACGAATCGTCGGAATCGGAAAACCGAGAATCGCGCGCGCATGAAGCGCAAACTCCGATAAATCCTGGGTCGCCATCGTAACCATGCCGGTATCGTGCGGCCTCGGCGAAACTTCGCTGAATAAAACGCCGCCCTTTGTCAGGAACAGCTCGACGCCGTAAAGGCCATAGCCGCCAAGCTCGTCGGTCACCGCATGGGCAATCGCCTCAGCTTCCGCTATCTGCTTGTCCGACATGGCGTGCGGCTGCCACGACTCGATATAATCCCCGTCCTTCTGAACATGTCCGATCGGAGCGCAGAAGGACGTGCCTGAGACTGAACGGACGGTCAGAAGAGTGATTTCCGATTCAAAATGAATGAAGCCCTCGACAATGACACGCTGCTTCTTGGCGCGCCCTCCATCCATCGCATACTGCCAGCACGATTCGATCTCCGCTTCGCTGCGGCAAACGCTTTGCCCTTTGCCCGAGGAGCTCATTATCGGTTTAATGACGCACGGGGTCCCGAGCTCCGATACCGCAGCCTGCAGCTCCTCCAGCGAATCGGCAAACCGGTACGGCGCTGTCGGCACTCCGAGCGTTTCGGCAGCAAGCCGGCGAATCCCTTCGCGATCCATCGTAAGCAGAGCGGCACGGGCAGTCGGGATCACGTTAAATCCTTCTTTCTCCAGATCGACAAGCGCGCTAGTTGCAATGGCCTCGATTTCCGGTACGATAAGATCCGGCTTCTCCAGAACAATAACATCGCGAAGTGCGGCCGCATCCAGCATGTCAATAACATGGGAGCGGTGCGCCACCTGCATCGCAGGAGCATTCTCATAGCGATCCACGGCGATTGTTTCAACTCCGAGCCGCTGCGCCTCAAGGATTACTTCCTTGCCGAGCTCCCCTGAGCCGAGCAGCATCATTTTGCGTGCGTTTGAGGAAAGCGGTGATCCATACGACATATAAGAAAAAAACCTCCTGGAAGTAAACGATGTCCGGCCGGATTGCCTCAAAGAAGCATGCCTGCCGGTCATAGTTATCGTTTTCTTCCATTGTGGAGGTTCAAGTTCGAAAAATCAAGAACTATGCCGATAAAAATCGGTACTGTGCTTCTATCAGCCCGTTATACGTGCCGCCATGACGAATCAGTTCATCATGAGTACCCTGTTCGACGATAACACCATGATCCAGCACCACGATACGGTCCGCATTCCTGATGGTTGAGAGACGATGTGCTACGATAAACGATGTCCGGCCGGCAAGAAGCTTCTTGAGCGCTTCCTGGATTTTCAGCTCTGTCTCCGTATCGATGCTTGCAGTCGCCTCGTCGAGAATGAGAACCCTCGGATCCGCGAGAAGCGCGCGGGCGAACGAGAGAAGCTGCCTCTGACCCATTGAAAGGATGTTGCCTCGCTCCTGCACCTGCGTATCATATCCGTCAGGCAGGTTCATGATGAAATCATGCGCGTCAACCGCCGTTGCTGCTTTCACTACTTCATCGTCTGTCGCATCGAGGCGGCCGAACCGGATATTATCCCGGATGCTGCCCGAGAAAATAAACGTATCCTGAAGGACGATTCCGACTTGCGAGCGGAGGCTCTCGATGCTTACATTCCGGATATCGATACCGTCGATAAGGACAGCCCCCTCGACCGGATCATAGAACCGGCACAGCAGGTTCATGATCGTGCTTTTACCGGAGCCGGTATGACCGACAAGCGCTATTGTCTGGCCCGCTTGAACGTCAAGGCTGATGCCCCGCAGTGCCGGCCGCCCTTTCTCGTATTCGAACACGATATTGTCGAATTTAACGTCTCCCCGGATGGCCGGGAGCCTGCCCGCTTCGTGAAGCTCGGCAACAGTTGGCTTCTCGTCGATAAATTCGAATATCCGCTCGGATGACGCCATGGCAATGAGCAGCTGTGCGTACATTTGCCCAAGCCTGTTGATCGGGTCCCAGAAGTTGCCGACGTAGTTGGCAAAACCGACAAGTACGCCGACAGTAATAACTTCTTGTTGAATGAGGTGAGATCCGTACCAGAACAGAATCAGGGTACCGACCGCAGACGTTACTTCGATTATCGGTCCGAACGCCTGGTTCATAGCCGATGCCTTGTTCCAGGCGTTGATGTTGATATTATTGATGTGGTTGAAGAAGCTGAAATTTGCCTTCTCCTGGGTATAAGACTGAGTGACTCGCATCCCTTGAATCGATTCGTTCAAGTGTGAGTTGATGCGGGATTGCTTCATCCGCACATCCTGCCAGGCGAAGCGGATCTTTCTGCGGAGCGCGCCCGAAACGATGAACATGAGTGGGACTGTAATCATAACTGCGAGCCCAAGCTTGAAGTTCCATAAGAGCAGAATGATGATTATACCTACAAGCTGGACGCAGTCCATCAGCAGGTTTACGACACCGTTCGTGAACAAATCCTGCAGCGCATTGACGTCATTCGTAACGCGGACCAATACGGAGCCTGCAGGCCGCTTGTCGAAGAAACGGAACGAAAGCTTCTGAATATGCCGGAACAAATCGTGACGCAGATCGTAAATGACCCGCTGCCCGATGACATTCGTGAATTTAATCCGGTACGTGTTGGATGCCCACTGAATAATATAAAGAATCAACATAAAAGCGGCGTACATATAAAGCTTGGATAAATTCGTTTCGCCGTTTTGCGGAGCGATCGCTTCGTCGATCGCCATCATAACGAGAGTCGGAATGGCAAGTCTGGTTGCCGTTCCAAGAACCATCATGACGATGACGATTGGGAGTATCTGTTTCCGGTATGGCTTCATATAGGTGAAAAGTCTTCTGATTTGCGACCAGTTAAACGGTTTTTCGATCGCGTCGTCGTCTTTATAAATAAATCGTTCGCGGTTATCGCCGCGAGCCGTCTGTTGATCACTCACTGGGCGACCCCACTTTCCGCCGTCATCGGCTTCGTGCCGGATGCTGCCGGCCGATCGGCATATTGAATATTGTATGTGTCCTGGTATGGACCCGGGATCCGGACCAATTCTTCATGCTTGCCGCGCTGGACGATGTGCCCCTTATCCAGCACGATAATCTCATCGGCGTGCCGCAGGGATGAAATCCGGTGGGCAATTATGAACGTCGTCCTGCCGGCCATAACCTCCTTGAAGCCTGCCTGGATCTCATGCTCGGTTTCCATATCGACCGCGCTCGTCGCATCGTCGAGAATAAGTACCCGCGGGTTTATGATCAAGGCGCGCGCGATCGCAATCCGCTGTTTCTGTCCGCCCGAGAGCCCCATTCCTCGTTCCCCGACAATCGTATCGTAGCCTTCGGGAAGCTCCATGATGAAATCATGGGCCTTCGCCAGCTTTGCCGCCTGAATGATTTGCTCCATTGTCACGTCTTTCGCCCCGTAGGCAAAGTTATCCTTAATAGAGCAGGAGAACAGGAATGTCTCCTGAAAGACGGTAGCGATCTGCGAGCGCAGCGATTGGAGCGGCATTTGTTTGATATCTATGCCGTCTATCGTAATGACGCCCTTCTTAATATTGTAAGCCCGCATTAACAGCTGGATGATGGTCGATTTACCGGAGCCGGTGCCGCCCAGCAGGCCGATTACCGTTCCCGGAGGCGCATCGATGTTCAGATCCGTTACAGCCGGAGGTTTATCGGGATAGTTGAACGTTACATCCTCGAAACGGACGTGGCCTTCAATGAGACTGTGTGCAGCCGCATGCGGCTCGTCGGAATTTTTGACGTGCACATATTGGCTGAGGAGCTCGATCAGACGTTCGCCGGAAGCTTTGGACTGCGTGTAGTTATTGATCTGGAAACCGATGCTCCACATCGGACCGATGATATACCAGACCATGCTGAAGAATGCAACAAGCGAGCCTAGCGATAACGTTCCATTAATGACGAGCCTTCCGCCTACTACAAGCAGAATAACGGCGCATATGTTGGCAAGCAGCTCCATAACCGGGAAATATTTTGCCCAGAGGTTAGAGGCGCCCACCTGGTTTGATTTATATTCCTCGCTGCGCGCGGAGAATTTGTCGATCTCGTAAGGCTCTCGGGCGAACGATTTCACCGTTCTTACGCCTGTAATATTCTCCTGTACCGCCGTTGTCAGATTGCTCATTGCCTGCCGCATTTCACGAAAGGCCGGATGAATCCGCTTCTCGAAACGGAATGCCGTGAACACCAGAAGCGGCATCGTTATGAGAGTTACAAGCGTCAGCTGCCAATGAATGGATAACATCATCGAAGCTCCGAATATAATCATCAGCACCATATTCAAAATTTGAGCGAAGCCGAAGCCGATAAAGTTGCGGACCGCCTCAAGATCTGCAGTCAAGCGAGACATCAGGTCTCCTGTCTTGGCCGTATCGTAGTACTGAAACGATAACGTTTGCAGCTTCTCGTAGCATGCGTTCCGCAGCCGGTACGCGACCCGGTTTCCAAGTCTTCCGCCAAAATAGCCGTGCAGGAACTGCAGGCAGCCTTTCAATGTGACGACACCTACAACCGTGAGCGATATCGCAGGCACGAGCTCAAAGTTGCGAGGTTTAATTACATCGTCAATCAGGATCCGCAGCAGGTTGGGGTACACAAGCCCCAGCGCGGTTGCGCATATCAGACAAGCTATCGATGTAAATAACGTTTTTCTTTCGACCCAATAATACTCTTTGAGTTGCCTGAAGACATCCAATGGGTTTCCCTCTCCTTGTTTCCCGCCTTATTATGAGCATTTTTTAATGAGCATGAATGAATATTAACAGCATCATTCCCAGTCGGCAAACAGGGCAGAACCGCATATAGATGGTAAAATCCGCTTTCTCTTCCATCCTGGCGAATAGTTGGGGTGTATTCTCCGATATGGTCTTAAATCATGAGAATAAGCACATAATGCTCCATTTTTGCATATTTGATTTTTGTTTTTGCATGATTGTTTTCAAAAAAAAATAGAAGCTATTACAGACGGCTTTCGCGGGCCGCTGCAATAGCTTCTTTTTTGTGCATGAGATTCAAATAGCTTTCAACGTGCTGTACAACTGTTGAAGCTCTGCAAGCCCTGTGCTGCCGCTCAGGGAGGACAGTTTGCCTGCGGCGAAGGAATCGATGTCTTTGCGCAGGGCAGCTGCCGATGCGCGCATCGCCTCTTCCCAGTAGCGGCTGTATTCGGCGCTCCAAGCGGACTCAGCGGCGGAGATCCAGCTGCTCAGCGGTTCCGCCAGCTCCGATTCGAGCGCGCCGCGCAGCGCCGCCTTCCCTTCGCCCTCGAAGAAATGGCGCGGAGACTTGAATCGGCTCCACAGCCACTTGGACTCTATTGCCCGGGCCTGCCAATTCGGCTGCTCCTCAGGCGTCCGAAGCTCAAGCGGCTTGTATGGGGAGGGAGCAAAGCCTTGAAGCACATTTGCCGCCTCTGCCGCTGCATCGCTGAATTTCTTCGCTGCCAGCCGGTTCAGTGCATGCTCTAGGCGCAGCGACGTTGCCTGCAGCTCTTGCGCCAGCTCAATCTGCAGCAGGCGCTGAAGCTCCAACCAAGATGTCCAGAGCGCCTTGCGAAGGTCACGTCCATCGTCCTGAATCGATGCGGGATTAAAGGCGAAATTAAAGTGATCGCCGAACCGGAGCTGCACCCGCTGCTGAACATAGAAGAGCAGCTCCCGGATTTCCTGCTCCAGCTGCGGATTCGAGCCGGCCTGCCGGTGTTCGAGCTCCTCGGCCAGTATGCTTGCTGCGGCCGCATCAGCAGAGAGTTGCTGCTGAGCGCGCTCGCGCGAAGCGGCATCGCCGGAAGCGGCCTGCACCCATTCCGCGATCGTGAGACGCGCTCTATCGAGCTCCTGTTCGGCAGAAGCAACGGCAAGATTGCCAAGATCGCCCCTGGTAAAGGCGAGAAACGATTGCTCGAACGCTTGAATGCCGGAACCCACGAGTTGTTCATGATCGCTGGCCAGCTTGGCGTCCAGTGCCTGCAGACTGGATACCGGAAACATGCGCGGAAACCGGATGCCGTGCTGCTGCAGATTGCGCTCGACGTGCGCCATCACGCCTTCTAGCTCTTCCCCGTCTGCGGCCAGGTCGGCGGCGTTGACCAGAAAAAACATCTTATCCAGCTCGAACTGGTCTTTCACGCGGCCGAGCTGCAGCAGAAACTGGCGGTCGGCCTGCGAGAAAGCGTGGTTATAATACGTCACGAAGAGAATGGCGTCCGCATTCTTGATATAATTGAAAGCTACGCCTGTGTGGCGGGCATTCACCGAATCGGCTCCCGGCGTGTCGACGAGAACGATGCCCTGCTCCGTAAGAGGGTTGCTGTGGTACAGCTCAATCTCGCTGACGAAGCATGAGCGCGATTCTTCCGCGACGTACCGGCGATAGTCCCCTCCGTCTACAATTAACTGCCTGCCAAGAAGCGGCTCCTGCTCCTGCCACCCCTTGGCGGCCGCTTTCAAGAAGCTGTAATGGGGCCTTCCGCCTGCATGAATGGCGTCCGGCGACAGCTTGCCGATCTTCTGCAGCAGCTCTTCCGCCGATAGCGATGCTGCTTCTTCGCCGAGCAGCGAGAGCGAGTAGCGCAGATCTTCCAGCACCGCCTCGCGCGTCTTCAATATGACGCTCGCGGTGCCATGTTCGTATTCAGCGGTTGGCGGCACGATCCGGTTGACTGCCGCCGTCGTCGGGTTAGGCGATACAGGCAGCACAGGTTCGCCGAGCAGTGCGTTCGCAAGAGATGATTTGCCAGCGCTGAATGCGCCGAACAGCGCGATTGTAAATCGGCTGCTCTGCAGCCTGTCGGCTTTATCGAGCATTGCCTGGACCGCCGATGCAAGGGCATCGTGCGGCGACAGCAGGGCGGCAGCCCGGCGCAGCCGATCGGAAGCCCTCCGCTGCGGCGCAAGCGCGCCGGCATCAGCTGCCGCTTCCTCCACCTCTCCCACGAGCGGTGAAGCGGTGGCAGCATCCGTATACACAAATCCGGGAGCTTGCGCTTCCTCTTGGTTCGAACGAGCCTCACGGTCTCCGTCATTCCCGTACAGCCCTGTTGGCGCATCCGGGTTGTTCTCCGGCACCGACAAGCTTGAGCTGTCTAAATCCGCCTCGAAAGTCTCTCTGCCGCGGGGCGCGCTCGGCTTCGGCAGTGCCATGCGCGAAGGCGCCGGGGGCAGCAGTGCTTCAAGCCGAGTCAAATGCGCGGCTGCTCCTGCTGCGAGCGCGGCTAGCTGTGCAAGCGCTCCCGCCTGCACTGCAAGCTCATTCAGCCGGGCGCGCAGCGGAGCGGCGGCAGCTTCTCCGGCCAACGCCATTCGATCCGCGATCGTATCGATCATCGCCATCGCCCGTCTGCGGTATTCCGATTTAATATCCGCGGCAAGCTCACGGCAGTAATTCATCGTATATTCGCTGCCCGCAACGGCGCCGGCTTTCACATGGTCCAAGAGCCATTGCGGCTCGATCGTCCCTTGGACGGTCGTCGCTAAATGCTGCTCCATTTGCTCTCCGCGCCAGCCGGCGGCATCCGCCGCTTTACGGAGAAGATCGCTCAGGTGCCATTCGATCCCGGCCTTTACCTGAGCGTCAAAGTCATCGCGGAACGCGTGAAGACGGCGTTCCTGCTCGGCTGCAGTCTTAGAGCCGGCAAACAGCAGACCGGTCTTGAAGCCGGGCTTGCGGCTTTCCAGAAAAGACTGAGCCAGCTCGCGTGTGGGTGCCGGCGTTACGTTCGCATTATCAAGAAGGCTTTGCATCTCCAGCCGAAGACGCGTCCGAAGCCCGGCGGACTCGGCCTCAATTGCAGACAGCTCACTTTCGAACGCGGCGATTTCCGAGCGCACTCTTTCCGATTGGCCTTCACCGCCCGTTGCGGCCAGAAGCCGTTCGCGTTCAGGCTCCGCGTTCTCTTCCATATATTCTCCATGCATCCGTATCAAATGCCGGGCGGAAGCATCAACACTGCACAGTGAAAGCGGCACCCGAGCCTCCGACAATTCGATAAGGAGATCTTCAAGCTCCTCCCACTGCGAGTGCGGATGATCAGGCTCGCGCAGCGACAAATAGATGGTTCCGCCCGGCTCAAGATGCCAGCCCGCAAACGCATCGTCAACGCTCTGCTTATAGGCTTCAAAGCTAAGCTCACGGTCGCGGTGCTTATCAATCTGGTTCACGATAAGATACAGCGGCTTGCCCCAATCCTTCAGCTGCTTCGCAAACGTAAAGTTGATCTCCGATTGTACATGGTTATAGTCCATAACGTAAAAAACGACGTCCGCCAAATGGAGCGCCGATTCGGTCGCCATCCGGTGCGCGTCGTCCGTTGAATCGATACCTGGAGTATCGAGCAGCAGCGTATGGTCGCCGAGCCGCGGTATCGGGTACGACAAAGAAACGGACTGAACCGTTTCCCCATCCACGCAATAGTCGTTCACCCGATCGACCGGCACTATTATTGTTTCTTCGTGTCCCCGCACAAGTCTAGTGATCGTCGCCTTCGGTTTACCGTTAGCGATTGTGACCACATTCGCGCTGGTCGGTATCGGACTTGAAGGCAGCAGTTCAGTGCCGCACAGCCGATTGACCAGCGTCGATTTACCTGCGGAGAAGTGGCCGCAGAATGCGACCGTAAGCCGCCCTGCAGATAGCTTGCTGCGCAGCTCACTCAGCCGCTCCGCATTGCGCCGGTCCCCCGCATCCGCCATAAGCGGCGCTACTTCTTTAAGAGCGGTATCAAGCGGATGTGCTGAAGTTGCAATCGTATGGTTCATTTCTCTCTCTCCCTATTCCAAGCCGTGCAAAAACCGGTAGAAAGCGCCGAATCCTTAACTCGAAATTTAAGCGCTTTGAGCGGATGGCATACAAATCTCAAACACTTCGCCGTGCTGAAGGATCGTAACGTTACGCTCCTTCTCTTTCATTACGACCACTTCCGGCTTTACGCGCATGCGTTCAATGTATTGATCGGGCACTTCTCCCGCATCGCTGACGGTAACTCCTTCAATGATCAGTTCTTCATTGTCCGCCGGAGGAGCATCCATAATCTGCTCGTAAATATCTGAGAACAATGCGAAATCCTTCGTATAAACCGAAATGCATTTCATCGTTGAAATCATCCTTTTCATCTAAATTATATTCATTTAGCCTTAGCCTTTCGGTTTACGGCAGGTTTCATACGTTGTTTTCCTTCTTTGCAAATTTCCAGCAGCGGACATACGTGGCACTGCGGGTTTTGGGCTTTACAGTGATACCTTCCAAAAAAAATAAGCCGATGGTGAGTATCCGTCCACTGATCGCGCGGAACAAGCTTCATCAGCTTCTTCTCAACTTCCAACACGCTATCATCGGGCTTTGCAGCACCAAGCCGTTTTGAGACTCGTTCTACATGAGTGTCTACAGCGATCGCTGGAACGCCAAAAGCATTTGAAACGACTACATTCGCCGTTTTCCGGCCGACACCCGGCAGCTTCGTCAGTTCCTCGTGCTTTTCCGGCACTTCGCCGCCATATTCATCAATGAGAATGCGGCACAGCTTCTGAATGTTGGCCGCCTTGTTGCGGAATAAGCCGATCCGGCGAATATCCTGCTCAAGCTCACTTTGCGGGACCGCCAAATAATCGGCAGGCGACTGATATTTTTGGAACAAATCGGCCGTGACTTTATTCACAGTTTCATCGGTACACTGAGCCGAAAGCAATACGGCTATCGTCAGTTCAAACGGATTGCGGTGATTGAGCTCACAGTGAGCGTCCGGGAACATTTCACCAATGACCCGCAGAATGTAAGCCATTTTGTCCTTCGCGTTCAATGCTCTCTCTCCCCTGTTTGGGCTACTCGAATCAAAGTGTAGCGAAAAATGTCACAATAAGCAACCGTCAAATGCCTTATGCAAGCGGTTTTTCATTAACTTTTTATCATCATTTCATTAACTTTTCATCTTTTACGCAAAAAACCGCCCCGGCATAAGCCGGAGCAGTGAAAACAAACGAACGTCTAAGGCTGCTTTGCAATTTCCACCAGTACGCCCTGCGAGAGGTAGAGTACAATGCTGTCTCCATCTTTCAAATGTGTAATAGGTATTGCCGTATTGCCTTGAGACACTATTGTTTTGGCTGTTACCTGATACGTATAGTTTGAATCCGACAAGCTGGAACGCTTTACTGAAAGAACGTTAGCGGAACTGTCGAACTTCCAGAACGTCTTGGTTATGCCGCTGTTGACCGTAATAAGAATCTGCTCTTTCGCATCCTTGCGCACTTCAACGCGGTCGCCAGCCTGCAGAACCGATGCCGAAGACCCGCTCGCGCCATTCTTGACAACGGTGTAGGTGCTGCCCAAAGGAACTTCGATCGATGCTCCGTTGTAGTCCGTCAAGACGACTTTATCTGCGGCTACGGAAGTGATCCGCCCGTTTGTTACCGCGATTGTCTTGAAGGAAACAGCAGTCGTGCCCATAAACGTGAGATTGCCCACTTGTCCGGCCGTCAAGCCGGATAGAGCGATCTTGTCGCCGCGTTCATTGAACAGATCCCAGGTGCCCGCAGCCCACTCCGTTGTTACCTGATCCGGGCTTTTCAACTTTACCTTCTTGGCGGTGAGGTCCACCGATACAATCTCGAGCTGTTTGGCCGTTTGGACCTGTATAGCAACTGCCTTGTCCTGGTTCGCGTTCAATAGTGCCGTAACCGTATCGCCTGTTTTTACGTCCGAAAGCGTGGCTGGAGATTTACCGTAGATTTCAACGCCAGGCGCATCCATTGCGATGGTAAACGGTGAACCGTTCGATAGCATCAACGTTATTTGGTTGGTTGATGAATTGATTGATACTACAGTACCGGTATATTTGTATACGAATTGTAAAATAACCGCTTTGTCGTCCGTATAGCCGATCGTAACCTTCCGGTTCTTCGTCAGCATGGCGCCAGCCGCGTTCAATGTCATTGCTGTCCCGTTATAATCGATTTTGGTCTTATCGGACAGGTAAACAGGAATCAACTTCCCTGCGGTGCTTTTAACGACCAAGGCTTTTAAATCCGGATCATAGCTGACGATTACTGCCCCGTTCACCATTTCAACCTTACGGTCAAGCACTTTAACGGCAGTAACCTGGTCGTTCTGGTTCAAGGTGAGCTCGAGATTATCGCCCTTCACGAGATCGGACATGCTTGCTCCGGTGAGACCCTCTATCGTGACAACAACGGAATCCGCCACGAATTTGGCTTCAAGCTGAGTCCCGCCTTGGCGCACATACTGGATTGTCTTACTATCGTCGCTCGCCGAATAGAATTCGCCTTGAACCGTCTTTGAAGTAGTTTGCTGAACTGAAATTTTGGTAACGATACTATCCTTCACTTCATAGGTAACGGTATCGCCAGCGCGAACCTGAGAGATGCCGCCCTGCAGAATGGTCCCCTGCCAAACTACGTCCGCCTGCGGAGACACGCTGTATGTTTCCTCCGCATTCGAAACCGAATTCACTACAGTAAGCACCGGCGGTGTTTGCTGTATCGCTTTGACAACGCCTTGGCCGGATTTGTTAACGGGCGCCGACTGCACCGTAATGGACAGAACCAGAGGCTTGTCCCGGTAGGTGTCGCGCGTAATCTCTACCTTGCTGTCCTTGATCAATGAAGTAACCGGGATGACTGCGCCGGATGCGTCTTTAATGACGGCTGTGCTGTCATATACGACTGACACCGGCTCGTCCCCCACCCAAAGCCACAATTTATTATCGGCTGCGATCACTCGGTCAAAGGTACCCGCGATTTTCTCAATATGCTGTTCGCCGTCCAATTGCTCGATATAAAGCGCCTTATCGCCGTCAGCGATAACCATTACCTTCGTGTATGGGTTTAACTGGTCAAGGGATGATGTTTTCTCCGAGTCGAACCGGTAAATATTCGTCTCCGGTGTTAATTGGTAATTCGTTTCACCTTGCGGCCCGTATACACGGATCGAAGAACTGTCTGAGCCGGAAAGTATCCCGGTTTGTTGTCCCGCATATGCGACAGGAAATAACCTCTCCGCCCGGCTGAGCATAGTTGCCAGTGCGGCTCGGGTAATAGCGCCGTTCGGTTCGAACTTGTCCGCCGTGACGCCGTTAACGAGCTTTAGCGAGACCGCTGCATTGACATAACCGGCAAAGCCTGCGCTTACGCTCTTGCCGTCAGAGAAGGACACCGGAGAGGAAGCAAGGTTGTCCGCAATGCTCTGCTGCCCGATCGATTTAATGATAAGCTTCGTAATCCATTCGCGGGTAGCTATCCGGGAGCCCCATGCATCTGCCGGGCTAGCCTCAGCCTGCTTGAATTCATCTGTCCTGTCGAGGAGTCCTTGCTCGAAAGCAAGCACAATGTATGGCTTAAAGTACTCGTTCATTTTGAATGTCGGCGGGAAAACAACCGCTGGATCCTGCTTAATTTCATTCTCCTTGCCTATGAAACGGACGGCCATCGTTACTGCTTCCTGCTGCGTAACATTGTCGCTTGGGTGAAACGCGCCTGCAGTCCCCTTGACGATGCCCTGTAGCGCCAGCTTGGAAATATGCTTAGCCGCCCAATGGCCGGAAGGAACGTCACTGAACTTCGTGATGGCGGACGTTTCCGCTAATACAGGGCTTGCTGCTATCAAGTAACTGGAAAGCAATGAAAACATAACGATCGAAGAGACCACTTTTCGCCATTTATTTCGCTGCGGCATTCAGGATTTCCCCCTTATTGTCTCATAATCGGATGGTCTAGCGATTCATGTCCCATCAAGCTGTCGGCCTTCTCGCCATCAACGAGGAGGTCGATCGATTTGATATCGTCAAACTGGAACATCGTTTTCTGGATGGATTCCAGCGCATACTCTTCGCCGGGCGCTCCGAAACGTGCATTTTCGGGTATATGTATATCGAAGGTAACTGCTCCGCCCTCTTCTTTGACGCTTAAGAGCTGGACGTTTTTCCACAACGACATCGTTCCGTTTACTCCGTCCTTCTGAAGCTGCTTGAATGCTTCTTCCGCTTTTTGCTTCGTGTTGTTATATTGGATTTGCGCTTTTTGCTCGTGAAGTCCGGTAAGTTCCTTGTCCGAATAGTAGACGTTGATTTGTTCCGTTTTAACTGCAGGCGCAGTCGTAGTCTGCTGTTCACCTGTTACGGCGGTTGCCGGCTGCTTGTCTGTCGAACCGGAGCCTTGCTTCATTTCAGTCTGCGCTCCGCAGGCACTAACGGTAAATACAATCGAAACGGCAAGCATGACGAGCAATAAACGGATGGTCGCTTGATGTTTCATCGTCATCCCCCTAGCTTATTTTCAGGTATTCTTTAATGCCTGCTACGATTTCGGCTGCGATCCGGTTCTGGCGAGCATCATCAAAGAGGGCCGCGGTATCGCTCTTGTTGGATAAATAGCCGGCTTCCATCAGCACCGCAGGCATGGTTGTTTTCTTGATGACGGCGAAGTTCGCCTGCCGTACCTTGCGGTCGGCGAATCCGGTTCCGGCAACGAGATGCTTTTGCATAACATTGGCGAAGGCGCGGCTGTCATCGCGGCTGTAATAGGTTTCTGCACCGTTCACGCTAGAGCTGTCCGTCCGGTTTGCATGAAATGAAATAAACAAATCCGCTTTCAAATCATTGGCGATTTTAGCCCGTTCGTTCAGTTCCACGAATGTATCGTCGGACCTTGTCAAATACGGTTTAATTTTCGTTTCTTTGTCCAGCAGCGCTTTCACTTTGAGTACAATCGCAAGATTATATTCCTTCTCGTAACGTCCGTTTACCGCTTGCGCGCCTGGGTCTTTCCCGCCATGGCCTGCATCGAGGACGACCTTATATACGCCTTGCACCGGTCCTTGAGGCACTGCCGGAGCAGCCGGTGCTGTCGGTTGAAGGACCTCGATTCGGATAAGCTTGTCCTCGCGGACGATGTTAATTGGCGTTGGCGCCGTCAAATCAAGCACGACTCGAACGGTAGAAGGCTTGTCATTGTAGAGCGAATACCTGATCCCGACCAGTGATGGATGCGTATCCGTCAAAATCTGGCCGGTTGAGCCGCTAATAAATCCTGGAGTGAAGTCGGATGCGAATTTGGTGTCCGGTAAATCAATCGCGATCTTCTGCTTTACGGTTCCTTCACCGGCTATCGTTTCTTGAACCAAATGGCCGATTTCTCCATCATACGCTAAGGAAACAGTGCCAAGTCCATCATACTCTATCGATTTCAATGTTCCTTTTACTTCCGCGGGCGCTGAACCGTTTGCACCGGTGCCATCGGCAGATCCTCCCGGTACCGTATTTCCTCCCGTTCCGTTTCCGCCCGTGCCTGTTCCGGTACCTTGTTCCGTGCCGGAATTCCCATTCGTGCCTCCCCCATTGTCGGTACCAGGGAGTACAACCGGGGGCTTCTCGGCCTTCTCATTAAGATAGACAGACTTTGTCTGCTTGTCCCAAAAAACATCAAGACCAAACTGTTCACTTACAAAACGAAGAGGGACGAGAGTGACGCCGCTCGAGATGATTGCAGGCGATTCGAGCTTTATCTCCCGATCGTTGACGATCGCGGTTGAGCTTCCGATCGTCAGTACCATGCTTGTTTCCCCATTGGAAATGTTCACATTGGGTGGAGACCAATCGACGTCAAAGCCGAGCCCTTCCGTCACCGTCCGTACCGGCACAAGCGTAGACTGGCCTACGAGCTGGGCCTGTGCGGTCGTTTGCAGCTGCTTTCCGTTCAAATAAAGTTTCGGCGCGGTAGCGGCTGCAGCTCCTACAAGAGCAGGGAACACCGTAATCATTAACGACAACAGCAATACAGCGGTTACAAACTTCTTCATCTTTCACCTCGATGACTGATTTTTCGCCTCCGAGCAGATCGAACATGCCGATGCCTACAGACGATATTTAGACGCAAGCTGTCAGAAAAAGTTGCGTATTCAGGAAAAATGTTACTCTAAAAATGTTCCGGTATTCTCCGCTTCCTTGCACCCAGGCAAAAGCGTAAAGTGGCTGAACAGGGTTCTGTACCCCTGTTCAGCCACTTTTCATTTAATGCACGAGTTTTCACTTGTATGATCCATTCCTCAACGCAGTTCCGGTTTACTTAATCAGAATGCGGTACGAGCTGCTTCATATGCCGAGATTTTATCTTCGTGCTGCAGGGTAAGACCGATATCGTCAAGCCCCTGCAGAAGAAATTGGCGGCGGTGCTCATCAAGCTCGAAGGCGATTTCAAGGCCGGCATTATCGGTGATCTTGTTGTTTTCGAGGTCCACCGTCAGCTCGTAGCCTTCCTGTTTGTTCGTCCGCTGGAACAAGTCTTCAACCTGTTCTTCGCTCAGACGGATCGGCAGAATGCCGTTTTTGAAGCAGTTATTGTAGAAGATATCGGCGAACGATGGTGCGATTACGACCTTGAAGCCGTAATCGAGTATCGCCCATGGCGCATGCTCGCGGGAGGACCCGCAGCCGAAGTTGGCCCGGGAAATCAGAACCGAAGCGCCTTTATAGCGCGGCTGATTAAGGCTGAATTCGGGAATAACCTCACCCTTCTCGTCCCAGCGCCATTCGAAGAACAGAAACTGGCCGAAGCCGCTCCGTTCGATGCGTTTGAGAAACTGTTTCGGAATAATAGCGTCCGTGTCCACGTTTACACGGTCTACCGGGGCAACAAGACCCGTCAGCTTTTTGAATGCTTCCATATATCGTAACTCCTCTCGAATCTTTCAGTTCTCGAATGATAAGTCCGGTTTGGACATACGTACTTAGTTCAACACTTCGGACTTGATTTTCCAGTCGCGAACGTCTGTGAATTTGCCCATGATGGCAGCTGCCGCCGCCATAGCCGGCGAAACAAGGTGCGTGCGTCCGCCGCGGCCCTGACGGCCTTCGAAGTTCCGGTTGGAGGTCGATGCGCAGCGCTGGCCCGGCTGAAGCACGTCGGGGTTCATCGCCAGACACATCGAGCAGCCCGCGTCGCGCCATTCGAATCCGGCTTCCGTGAAGATTTTGTCAAGCCCTTCCTTCTCGGCCTGAATCTTCACGCGTCCCGAACCCGGTACGACGATCGCCGTTACCCGTTCGCTTACTTTGTAGCCCTTGGCTATTTCGGCCGCGGCGCGAAGGTCTTCGATACGTCCGTTGGTGCAGGAACCGATAAAGACATAATCTATCGGAATTTCACTCATTGGAGTACCGGGCGTGAGGCCCATATATTCGAGAGCGGCTTCAGCCGCTTTTCGTTCGTTCTCGGTAGGAAGCTCAGACGGAACCGGTACATTGGAAGTAATGTCGGTACCCATGCCAGGGCTTGTTCCCCATGTAACTTGGGGGATAAGCGAATCCACGTCGAAATGGACTACCTTATCGTACGTTGCGCCTTCATCGGTAGCCAGCTCTTTCCATACTGCTACCGCACGGTCGTAAGCTTCGCCTTGTGGAGCGTATTCCCGTCCGCGCAGGTAGTTGAACGTAGTTTCATCCGGTGCGATGAGACCTGCGCGAGCGCCTGCTTCAATCGACATGTTGCAGACCGTCATCCGTTCTTCCATCGACAGTGAGCGGATCGCTTCGCCTGTGAATTCCAATACGTAGCCGGTCGCAAAGTCGGTGCCGTATTTCGCAATAACGCCTAGGATCATATCTTTCGCCGTTACGCCCGGCTTGCGGCTGCCACTGAAGCGGATTTCCATCGTTTTCGCCTTCGATTGCTGCAGGCATTGCGTTGCCAGGACGTGTTCAACCTCGGAAGTGCCGATGCCGAACGCCAGAGCGCCGAAAGCGCCGTGTGTGGATGTGTGGCTGTCGCCGCAAACGATCGTTTTGCCAGGATGCGTCAGACCAAGCTCAGGTCCCATAACGTGCACGACGCCTTGGTCGATGCTGTCCAGGTCAAACAGGGTCACGCCGAAATCCTTACAGTTCTGTGTCAGGGTGTCGATTTGCTGCTTCGAAATCGGATCCGTAATATTGAAGCGGTCTTTCGTAGGGACGTTATGGTCCATGGTCGCAAACGTCAGGTCCGGACGGCGCACCTTGCGGCCGGTTAACCGAAGTCCTTCGAACGCTTGCGGAGAAGTCACTTCATGCACCAGCTGCAAATCGATATACAAAATGCTCGGTTTGCCGGCCTCGGAGTGAATGACGTGGTTGTCCCAGATCTTTTCAAACATTGTTCTTTTAGCCATTAATATCACCTCATAATTTCAATAATTCCTTAATATTTATCGATGTTACCATCATAGCATTTCTTTCTTCATTGATCCAAGATATAATATCTATAAAAGCAATAGGTAGGGCCTATAACAACCAATTGAGGAAAATTATCGTAGAAAAAGGAGTTTACCGCCTTGGAATTTCGCCAGCTGCAGTACGTCATACAGATCGCCAAAGAAAAAAACTTTTCCCGCGCGGCGGAAAAGCTTCATATCGCCCAGCCATCGCTCAGCCAGCAGCTCTCGAAACTTGAGAAGGAAATCGGGGTTCTGCTGTTTCGCCGCACCACCAATTCCGTCGAGCTTACTCATGCAGGCTCGGTGTTCGTCAATAAGGCGCAAAATATCCTAGACAGCATCGAGCAGCTCAAGCAGGAGCTCGACGATTTAGCGCATATGCGCAAAGGTAAGCTGGTCGTCGGCAGCCTGCCAATAACGGGCTCGCATGTGCTGCCGTTGGTGCTGCCGGTATTCGGCAAGCGTTACCCTGAAATCGAGGTTGTGCTCGTCGAGGACAGCTCCTCCCGGCTTGAGCAGTTGACCGCGAGCGGCCAGACCGACCTCAGCCTCCTGTCGCTCCCGCTGCAGGAGCCATCCCTTGCTTATGAACCGATAATTGACGAAGAAATTTGTCTGGCGGTCCCCCAGGAACATCCGCTTGCCCTCAGAGGGAACCAGGTACAAATCGCCGAGCTTGCAAGCGAGCCGTTCGTTATATTGAAGAAAGGCCAAGGTTTCCGCCAAATCGCGATTGAATTATGTGAAAAAGCGGGCTTTCAGCCGCGGATCGTGTTCGAAAGCGGAAATATCGAGACCGTGCAATCGCTTGTCGCGGCCGGCATGGGAATCGCCTTTGTGCCGAAGATGGTGACTCGGGCCCAGTGGAATGAGTTTGCTCCCGTTTATTTGCAGTTCGCGGCGCCAACCCCTTCCAGGACGCTGGTCGTCGCAAGCCGCAAAGGCCGTTATCTGTCGAAAGCGGCGGAAGCTTTTATAGATACGATGAAGTCCACCGTGGAAAGCCATTTCAACGGATAACAGCGCAAGTGACGGCTGGTTAATACAAGCTTGGACGGCGGTCTTCAAATACCGGAATCTTCGCGCGCACCGCATCGACGATGGATAGATCGATTTCAGCCCGGAGGATTGTTTCCTCCTCTCCCGCTTCGGCGATAATTTCTCCCCAAGGGTCGATAACAAGGGAATGCCCGAAGAATGAGCTTTCGCCGCTCGTGCCGCAGCGGTTGCAGGCAATAACGAACATCTGATTTTCGATCGCGCGCGCCATAAGCAGAGTCCGCCAGTGATGAAGCCGCGGATTCGGCCACTGCGCAGGGACAAACAGGAGCTTCGCCCCTTCCAGAGCCAGCTTGCGGGAGAGCTCCGGAAATCTGATGTCATAGCAGATCATCATCCCCGCATCAGCCCCGGAGACTTTTAAGCGCCCGATTTTATCCCCTGCCTGCAAATGCTTTTCTTCATCCATAAGACGGAACAGATGAATTTTCGAGTAATCCGCTTCTACATTCCCCTGCTCGTTAAAAACGTAAATCGTATTATAAACGCCGCTCTGGCGCTGTTCCGCAATCGACCCTGCAATCAGCTGAACCCCGTGTTTGCGGCTGAACGCTGAGATGAACTCCTTGGTTCGCTTGCCGTCCGCATCTGCGAGTGCGTTGATTTGCTCCAGCGCATACCCGGTATTCCACATCTCCGGAAGCATAATCAGGCCGGGCTTCTCCTTGCCACGTACCGCCTCTTCAAGCTTCTCTTCCAGCCTGCCGAAGTTCGCCTCGGGATCACCGGCTTCAACATGCATCTGCACCAGCGCGATCCTCAGTTTATCTGTCATCCTAAATCCTCCTCCAAGCATTCCACCGAAATGAAGCTTTTCCCTTATGATAACGTCTCATGGTTCACTGTCAAGATGGGTACCGTAACAGGGTAACCATTTTGCATGAATTGAAGGAGAATGAAAATGAGAGCGAAAATAATCGCCATACTGATGATTGCGTTCTGCTTGCTTCTTCCCGCAGCCGCCGGCGCGCAGGCGCATGACGAAGGAGCCGGGCTGCAGAGGCCTGTTCAAGTGTTTGACGTTACTGCGGGCAAGGTGGTCAAGAGCGTTGCCAACACTAAGGAATATCAAGCTTTTGCCAAAAAGTGGCTGGGCTCCGTTACCGGTCTTGCTCCACAGCTTACTACGGATGACAAATGCGGTTACGTGTTTCGAATTCCTCTGGATCAGCCCGCTACCGTCAGAACCGCCGGACTTAACGTGCAGACTTCAGATGTTTTCCTGTTTTATTGCCCGGACAAACCGCAGCTGCTCCTGATTTTTGATGAAAACAGAAGGCCTTATTTGCTGCAGTTTACTGCAGACATTAAACCATTTCTGAGGACGATCGGCATCTCCTGATGCCGGTTAGCGGCCGCCGGTTGTGTGCAGTTCTGTTCTCCATGCGATGCTCGACACCTATTCAAACAATATGCTACATTATTGCATAGGTTAATAAGCAATCAAGTGGAGTGATGGAATTGGAACATACGAACCCTATACAAATAAGTCCTGCCGATAGAATGGCCGGTTTGCCTGCACAATTTTTTGCCGGACTGGTAAGTAAAGCGAACGCTCAAGCCGCCAAAGGCCGCGACGTCATAAATCTGGGGCAGGGGAATCCCGATCGGCCGACCCCGCCTCATATTGTTGCCGCCCTCCAAGAGGCGGCTCTTAACCCGTTGTATCATCGGTATTCCCCATTCAGGGGTTACCCGTTTCTGAAAAAAGCGATTGTACAGCGCTACAAGGAGGATTACGGTGTCAACCTTGATCCCGAAACCGAAGTAGCGATACTGTTCGGGGGTAAAACCGGACTTATCGAAATCAGTCAATGCCTGCTTAATCCAGGCGATGTCTGCCTCGTACCGGATCCCGGCTATCCGGACTACTGGTCCGGGGTGGCGCTCGCCGGCGGCCGGATGGAATATATGCCGCTTACTGCGGACAACCGGTTTCTGCCTGACTACGACGCTGTTCCGATTGAGGCAGCGGACAAAGCGAAGCTGATGTTCATTAATTATCCCAACAATCCGACCGGAGCCGTTGCCGATGCCGACTTCTATTCGCGCACTGTGGAATTCTCCGCTCGTCACGGAATTGTCGTGGCCAGCGATTTCGCTTACGGGGCTCTCGGCTTCGACGGCGCTAAGCCGATCAGCTTCCTGCAGACACCTGGCGCCAACGAAGTCGGCATTGAGTTTTATACACTGTCGAAAACATACAACATGGCCGGTTGGCGCGTCGGCTTCGCTCTTGGCAATCCTGAAATTATTTCTCTTATCAATTTAATGCAGGACCATTATTACTGCAGCTTGTTCGGCGGCATACAGGCAGCAGCGGCAGCAGCGCTTACGGGACCGCAGGCATGCGTGGCAGAGCTCACCAGCGTGTATGAGAGCAGGCGCAATGCGCTGTTCGGCGCCCTGGCCGGCATTGGCTGGCAGGCGGATAAACCCGGCGGCTCCTTCTTCTGCTGGCTTCCCGTCCCGAAAGGCTTCAGCTCGGCCGAATTTGCCGACATCCTTCTGGAGCGTGCCGACGTCGTTGTCGCCCCAGGCATTGGATTCGGCGAATTTGGAGAGCATTATGTCCGGCTTGGCCTGCTGGCGCCGGAGGCTCGGCTCGAGGAAGCCATTAACCGGATCGGCGGGCTTGGGCTGTTCGGATAGCTTTTCCCATCGCCTTCTGCGAGCGAATGCGGCGATCGGTTTCTTTACACGATGCACCTCTGCATGATATGCTTGAAGCAATTAAACACCAACGTTTTGACGGGGAACAAGTACGCATTGCCCAAGTCGCGACCAGAGAGTAAATTCATCCGCTGTGAGAATTTACCGCGACCGCTGCGGAATCCCGCCCCTGAACGGCCGGCGATGAGCCGGACAGCGCCTGCTGTTATCAGGCTTATGAGCCGAACGGCGTCTCTTTCCTACTGTAATGAGGGCCGTTAACAAAGGTGGTACCGCGGAAGTTATACTTTCGTCCTTTCTATATACTAGAGGACGGAAGTTTTTTTATTTTTTACCTGGGAAAGGGAATCGTGAAATGATGAAAGAACGAATAGTGGTGAAAATCGGCAGCAGCTCGCTTACCTCCGATGAAGGCGGACTTAATCGCGACAGAATCGCCTTCTTCTCGCGCGAGCTCGCTTCGCTCCATGAAAACGGTTATGAAGTAATGCTTGTAACCTCCGGTGCGGTAGCTGCAGGCTTTCGAAGAATAGGATATGAATCGCGGCCAAAACTTACTCATGAGAAACAAGCTGCAGCGGCTGTCGGTCAGGCGCTGCTTATGCAGGCTTATCAGGAGGCTTTTGCCAGATACGGTGCTAACGGCGGCATCTGTGCAGCTCAAATTCTGCTTACGCGCGCCGATTTTTCGAACCGTAAAAGGATTCAAAATGCGCTTATGACCATTAATGAGCTTCTAAGGCTGCGAACTGTACCGATTATCAATGAGAACGATACGGTCGCGACGGATGAATTAAGCTTGAAATTCGGCGATAACGATACCCTTTCGGCTCTGGTTGCCAATATGGTCAAAGCCAAGCGGCTGCTTATCCTGACTGATACGGACGGTTTATACACGGGAGACCCGCGTATAAATCCAGAAGCGGTGAAAATCGACCGCGTCGAACAAATTTCCGCGGAGCTTATGCAGCTCGCTGGCGGCTCCGGCTCATCCGTCGGAACGGGAGGCATGCGTTCAAAGATCGAAGCGGCCCGCATTGCGATGCGCGGCGGAATCCCGGCCTTCGTCGGGCGAGTTGCGGAACCCGGAGATATGCAGCTCGCAGTGCGGGGAGAAGGAAAAGGCACCTATTTCGATACCCGTTTCAACAATCTGCCGATGAAGAAGCAGTGGGTCGGCTTCCACTCGCTTCCTCAAGGACGAATTATAGTGGATGACGGCGCGGAAGCCGCTCTCCTGCAGGGCGGCAAAAGCCTGCTTCCAGCCGGTATCCGAACGATAGTCGGCGACTTCCACCCCGGTGATGTCGTGGAAGTGGCGAATTTACAGCACCAGACCATCGGACGCGGTGTCGTAAATTACGCCGCATGGCAAATTCAAGCGGTGGCCGGGCTCAGCACCGAAGAAGTCAAACGGCGCGTTGAAGTAAGCCGCATCGAAGTGATCCACCGGGACGAATGGGTCACATTGTAAATATACTTTCCAGGCGGTTTTAATACTGGCGAGGAAGTATATACAAGGCAGTATGCCGCAGACAACATCGCAGAAAACTAAGCGTATGCTTTCGAAGCGAGTTTTCTGCTCGCGAAGACGTTTATCAAGGGAGTATCGCAGAAAACTAAGCGTATGCTTTCGAAGCGAGTTTTCTGCTCGCGAAGACGTTTATCAAGGGAGTATCGCAGAAAACTAAGCGTATGCTTTCGGAGCGAGTTTTCTGCTCGCGAAGACGTTTATCAAGGGAGTATCGCAGAAAACTAAGCGTATGCTTTCGAAGCGAGTTTTCTGCTCGCGAAGACGTTTATCAAGGGAGTATCGCAGAAAACTAAGCGTATGCTTTCGAAGCGAGTTTTCTGCTCGCGAAGACGTTTATCAAGGGAGTATCGCAGAAAACTAAGCGTATGCTTTCGAAGCGAGTTTTCTGCTCGTGAAGACGTTTATCAAGGGAGTATCGCAGAAAACTTTTAGGAGGGCAAAAAAATGAGTGAAGTACGAGAGAAAGCGGCGCTGGCCAAGGAAGCGGCGGCGGCTATGATCAGGCTCACAACGGAACAAAAGAACAGCGCCCTGCTGCTCATGGCGGACGCGCTGGTGCGGGAGCAATCATCGATCATTTTATCCAATGAGGTTGATATCAAACGCGGCCGCGACAACGGGACCAGCGAATCGCTGCTTGACCGGCTCTCATTGAACGAGACCCGCATATCCGGTATAGCGGACGGACTGCGCCAAGTGGCGGAGTTACCCGACCCGGTCGGGCTTACGCTGGAGTCCTTTGACCGTCCGAACGGTATGCGCGTTGAGAAAATATCGGTTCCGCTCGGCGTTATCGGAATGATATATGAAGCGAGGCCTAACGTCACGGTCGATGCTGCAGGCTTATGTCTCAAGACCGGCAATACCGTTGTCCTTCGCGGCGGTTCGGCCGCACTCGAAACGAACCGGCGCATCGTCGAGGTGCTGCGCGGTGCGCTTGAACATACCGATTTGCCCATAGATGCGCTTCAGCTTATCGAAGACCCCAGCCGCTCCTCAGTGGACGAAATGCTCAGGCTGAACGGCTTGCTTGATGTCGTCATACCGCGAGGGGGCGCATCTCTTATACGCAACGTTGTGGAGAACGCGACCGTTCCGGTTATTGAAACCGGAGCCGGCATTTGCCATACGTTTATTGATGACAGCGCCGCGCCAAACATGGCCTCGGATATTGCTTTCAATGCGAAGGTGCAGCGCCCGTCGGTCTGCAATTCCATGGAAACGCTGCTTGTCCACGAGTCTTTCGCAGCCTCCGGTCATCTCAAAACGATCGCGGAACGCATGTTGGCTGCAAACGTGGAAATTCGGGGCTGCGGCCGCACGCTTGAACTTCTTCCCGAAGCCAAAGCTGCTGTACAAAGCGATTATTCAACTGAATATAACGACTATATCTTGAATATTCGTATCGTTGAGAGTCTTGACGAAGCCCTTGCCCATATCCGGCAGTACGGTACAATGCACTCCGAGTGTATCGTAACTGAGAACTCGGGGAATGCAGCGAGATTTCTGCAGGAAGTCGACGCGGCGGCAGTTTACCATAATGCGTCGACACGCTTCACCGACGGCTTCGAATTCGGCTTCGGGGCCGAAATCGGGATCAGCACGCAAAAGCTGCATGCGCGGGGTCCAATGGGCCTGCCTGCCCTCACTTCAACGAAATACCGCATTTACGGGAGCGGTCAAATTAGAGGTTAGTACGCAGCACGGAACAACATAATAGGAGGTTTTATTCAAAAATGACGCTACTTTCTTCTTCCGGCGTAATACCGGAAATCGCCTCGCTTCGCCTCTGCTTCTACGGAGCGGGTTCTATGGCCGAAGCGATTGTGCGCGGCCTTCTCGACCGCGGGCTTACTTCACCGGAGCGAATCAGCATAATGAACCGGAAGAATGCGGTGCGGCTTCACGATTTGTCCGCCCGGTACGGAGTTCAAGCCGCAGCCGACGACGAAAGAAAGACGGCAATGCTGCGCGAAGCGGATATTGTGTTTCTGATGATGAAGCCAAAGGATGCGGCTGCAGCGCTCAAGCAGCTTCGCGGCGTTCTGACGTCTAACCAGCTTATTGTATCCGTTATAGCAGGCCTGTCGATCCGCACGATCGAAGCGCTGCTCGGCCAGCCGATGAATATTGTCCGGACAATGCCCAATACTTCAAGCACGATCGGCCTGGGCGCGACGGGCATCAGCTTCTCCCCAACCGTATCGAATGGACAGAGGCTGCTTGCCGAAACCATGTTTCAATCCATCGGCTTGACTGCTGTCGTCGATGAACCGCTGCTGGATGCCGTGACCGGCGTTTCTGGCAGCGGACCTGCGTATGTATATTATTTGATGGAAGCGATGATTGAGGCCGGCCGCTCTCTTGGACTGACCGAAGAGGCAGCCCTGGACTTGACGGTGCAGACAGTACTTGGTGCCGCCCATATGGTGAAGGCGACCAACGAAAATCCCGCAGATTTGCGGCGCAAGGTAACCTCCCCGAACGGTACGACTCAAGCGGCGATTCATACGCTTGATGCCCACAGCTTCTCGCAAGGGGTTGTCCGCGCAATTGGACGCGCCGCGGAGCGCGCAGGCGAGATGGGGGCTGAAATTGAAAGGAGTGCGAATTCATGACAGGCTCAGCATGTATCGCCACTTACCGGTGCTACGACGACAAAGCCGATTTTCATAAAAAAGCGCAAGGCATAGCCGTAGGGTTAACCGTCGGGAGCTGGACGGACCTGCCGGAAGCCCGGAAAGCGGAGATGGAAAAGCATCTCGGACGGGTCGTCTCCGTAACGGTGCACGAGCCGGAAAACGCAGCGCCCGGCGAACGCTATGCGGATCTGCAAATCGCCTATCCGGATGTCAACTTCAGCCGCGATATCCCCGCCCTGCTCGTAACCGTCTTCGGCAAATTGTCGATGGACGGACGAATCAAGCTGCTTGACATCGATTTCTCGTCTTCGTTTGCTTCGGCGTTTCCCGGTCCGAAATTCGGTATCGCCGGCGTGCGCAAGCAACTGGGAATCGAGCGTCGGCCGCTGCTTATGAGTATCTTCAAATCTGTAATCGGTCACGATCTCGCGAACCTGCGCGAACAGTTTTATCGGCAGGCTCTAGGCGGGGTTGACCTGGTTAAGGACGACGAGATATTGTTCGAGAACCCGCTGACTCCGCTGGAGAGACGGGTTGAGATCTGTATGGAAGCCGCGCGGCTGGCGGAAGCCGAAACAGGTCAGAAGCTTCTCTACGCTGTAAATTTGTCCGGCCCTACCTCCCAGCTTGCACACAATGCGAAGAAGGCCATCAACGCCGGCGCAAACGCGCTGCTGTTCAATGTGCTCGCTTACGGCTACGATGTGCTGCACGAGCTGAGCAGCGACCCGGATATCTCTGTACCGATCGCGGCTCATCCGGCAATGGCGGGAGCATTTTATCCGTCACCGCATTACGGCATCGCCGCACCTTTACTGCTCGGCAAGCTGATGCGTCTCTCCGGAGCTGACCTTGTTCTCTTCCCGTCGCCTTACGGCTCCGTCGTCATGCCCAAGGAAGAGAATCTGGCGGTACAGGCAGCCCTGATAGATCCGGCGCTTCCGGTACATACAAGCTTTCCGGTGCCGTCCGCCGGCATACACCCCGGGCTTGTTCCGCTTATTATCCGTGACTTCGGTCAGGATGTGGTTGTGAATGCCGGAGGCGGGATTCACGGTCACCCTCTTGGAACCGCAGCCGGCGGCCAAGCCTTCCGCCAAGCGATCGAAGCAGCCCTCGCAGGCATTTCACTGCCTGATGCAGCTGCACAGCCGGGCAGCGAAGCGCTCAAAGCGGCCCTTGACAGCTGGGGGTATAAGGAATGAGTGAAGCACAACCGCATAGTGGGACAGCAGGTACGAAACGGCGCGTCATTTTTTGCGATTTTGACGGCACTATTACGGAGAACGACAATATCGTCGCAATCATTCGCCACTTCGATCCGCCGGGCTGGGAAACGATTGTGGACGATATCGTAAGCCAGCGCAAGGCGATCAGGGAAGGTGTCGGGGAGCTGTTCCGGCTTCTTCCGACTTCGAGGAAAACGGAAGTGATCGATTATGCGATCGGGAACGCCCGTATCCGAAGCGGCTTTGCAGAGCTGCTCGACTACGCCCGGGCGAACGACATCGATTTCTATGTAACAAGCGGTGGGATCGACTTTTTCGTCTATCCACTACTTGCGCCTTTCAGCATTCCGGAGAGCCATATATACTGCAACGGCAGCGATTTCACCGGCGAGCGAATTGAAATCAAGTGGCCGCATCCCTGCGACGACAATTGCAGTAACGATTGCGGGATGTGCAAGACGACCATCATCCGGCGCTTCCCCGCTGAAGCTTATACGCGAATTCTGATCGGGGACAGTGTGACAGATTTCGAAGGCGCGAAGCTCGCCGATCTTGTGTTCGCCCGATCTCATTTGATCCGCAAATGCGAAGAGCTCGGACTTCCCTATTACGAATACGAGACGTTTCATGACGTCCTAACGATCTTGAAGCAAGAGGAGGAATCGATTCCGTCATGAGGTTTGCAGGCATCGCTTTAGAAGATAAACAACGTGTCCTGGCCGAGCTTAGCGAGGTCAAGAGCCTCTTTGCCTCCCGCGGGTGGTTTCCGGGTACCAGCGGAAATCTGTCGATACGGGTCGGCGAATTTGAGCCGGATAATTTCGATTTTGCAATTACGGCAAGCGGCAAAGATAAATCATTATCGACGCCGGAGGACTTCCTGTTCGTCAATCAGGGAGGCCAACCAAGCGAACCGACCAAGCTGAAGCCTTCCGCCGAGACGCTGATTCACTGTGAGATCTATCGGATGACAGGCTGCGGCGCTATATTTCATGTCCATACTGTGTTTAATAATGTTGTCTCGGAGCTGTTCTGGAATCGCAAATCGATTCCGGTTGAAGGCGTCGAGCTTATTAAGGCATTCAACATATGGGACGAAGAGGCGCATATCGATATTCCGGTGGTTTCCAACTACGCCCATATTCCAAGTATCGTCCCTGAAGTAACCCAAAGGCTTGATCCGCGTATTCCCGGCATTGTGCTCCGCAAGCACGGCATTTACGCCTGGGGGGCAAATGCATTTGAGGCCAAACGTCATCTGGAAGCGTTCGAGTTTTTGTTCGAATATGTTTATCGCTCAGAGCTGCTCAAACAGCGCTCAGGCGTTTAGGAATCATCCTTGAAATAGTGAACGGTTGACATTGACGTAACGTTAACGTTTACGATTATTAGCACAAGGAGATGACTCTATTGCCGCTATTCATTCATGAAGCTGCGAAATGGCTTGGGACGACACCCCGGGCCATTCGTTTTTACGAGGAGAAAGGATTGCTGGCGCCGTCCAAATCGCCTGATAACGGCTATCGCTTTTATAACGCGGATGATCTGAAGCAGCTTCGCTTCATTATTGCGCTGCGGGAGCTCGGGCTGCCGATTTCCGCAGTTCGCGATTTAATCGGTGAAGCAGATGCATTCTTGGGTTCAGATTCGAATCATGCGACGACGGGCAGCGGCAACCGGGTGCTGGGCAAGCTCGATGAGGCGCGGCAATCGATTTACCGCGATTGGACGAGATTGTCGCAAGCATTGAAAGCACTTGATACGGTAATGGCAGGCTGGTTCGAGAAACAACAGCCCACGCTGGACGAATTAGAGGAAGCGGCGGGACATGTCCGCGAATCGGCAGCGCTTCTTGAATCGTGGCGCGACCGCTGGGACTATGACCTTCTCGCCTCCAACTACCGCGAGCAAGCCGTCCTTCATGCGCTTTATCCAGTCGTCAGCGAACGGTTGTATGAAATCGTGCATGAGACCATTCTGGAGTGGATCGATCCGCAAACCGGTGAACGGGGTCTGGACCTCGGAGCTGGAACCGGACGCTTGACCGCAAAGCTGGCGGGCTCGGGTGCGGCTTTGGCTGCCGTTGAACAATCAGCGGAAATGCTGTGCATGCTGCGCGGACAGCTTTCCCATGTCGAAGCCAAGCAGGGCAATCTTCTGGCCCTCCCCTTCCAGGAAGCCGTATTTCATTTCGCTTCATGCGCATTCGCTTTCCACTGCCTCGATGAGCGTCAGCAGCAGCTGGCGATCAAGGAAATCGACCGTATTTTGCTGCCGGAAGGCAGAATATGTCTGGCGGGAGCGGTATTTTCCGAGGAAGCAAACGAAGAAGATACAGGGTTTTCTGTCGCCGCACCAGGGTATCCAATTGATACCCGTAAGCTGGTTGCATTTCTTGAATCACAAGGCTATGAGGCTTTTGTCCCTGAGCTTGCTCCCTCCCTTTGGATTGTTTTCGCCCGTAAAAAGTCCGCCTAGAAAGCCGTCTATGCGGCAAAACCCGCTTCTACTTCTTATCCGCAATTCCTTCGGCCGCCAAGACGGCCAGTTCAATCTTGTTTATACCGAGACAATACTCGTTTGTTATTTCAAACACCGGTGGAAGTGGAAGATCCCGGAAAAAGTGCTGCACGTCATCCGCCCAATCAACCCAATCACCGGGTTCGGCGGGCTCGAACAGAACATCCGACCATGCTTCGGCAAGCTTTGGACTGTAGAGGGGCCTGGCCCCCCCTATCAAGCTGCAGCCCCTAAGCCTCTGCTTGTAGCTCTTGCGCCGACGATTATCGCCGGGCTTGCGCTCAGCCGTGAACAGATGCGGAGCGTAATCGGCTCGCGAGCCTGAATGCTGAACGGCGCGCACGAATGCCAGCACACCTTCATAAACCTCAGGCACACCGTACAATAGCGCATATAACCGCTTCCCAAACTCGATGCGCTCCTCCAGGCTGCTGAAATCCTCCAAAACGAGCCCCGCCAGCTTCATCTCTCCGGTAACCGTGGCACTGTAAGGCATAAATACCGCATTGGTCTGGAGTATTGCCTGAAGCTGAAATTCGGGCTGATCCAGCACATTCCGTTTATAATGGGAGTTTCGCACAATACGGGCTTCGATGAAATGCTGCTCGTTCACGATCAGAGCGGTCGTGAGCAGAGGTGATTCCTTCTTCCGCCAGAATTGAGCCCATACCTGAACCATAAACCGTGAAACGCCAAACTGCGGCAGCAGATGCGAGTAGTCCCGCCCCGCTTTTTTTCCCGCTTCATAGAGCAGAAGCTGCGGGTAAGCATCGGAGAAAATAAGTGCATTCGCTCTTTCCAGCAGCTCAAAGTTAGCTTCAATCTGCTTCGGAGATAATATGCGCGGCAGCAGCTCCCCCTGCAGATCGGTCATATTCCAGCCGCCATTTCGGGAGATGACATGGGCAAAGAGCGCCCAATGCAGCTCAGGACAGCGAAAATAAACGGCACGGTACGCCTCGGTCCGTGTCACATTATTGCGATTTGCATGCTCGGTTTCAATTTTGATTCGATAAAACAGGTTGCGTTGCGTTTCATCGCCAATCACCTTCTCATCTGTAAGTCCGCCCCCTGCTGTTACTTGCTCCTTCAGCCTGGGCCATGCTTCAAATATGCAGTGAACCGATTCCGCTTTCAGCTGCGGAGCATGGGCGGTACGGGCAAACCGTGCCGAAGCCGTCCGGGCTTCTCTTTTCGCAGAAATCAGTTGAATGGTCTGCGCCGGAAGCTTGAAGAGTTTGATTACGCCCGCAACCAGCTTGTCGACAAAATGCTGTCTCCCGTTTCCCGATTGGTTCAAATCCATTTGCACCCTCCTTCCAATACCATTATTAACCAGTATAGTCAAGGTGCAGTTTCATTAGCCGTCACTGCACGATTGGCGTAAGCGGAGATAATCGTTATTCGTATTTTATGATTGCCAGACAATGGAATGTGTCGTAAGATAGGAAAATCTTTATTTTTCCAATTGATGTTATCGTTCATGCCGAGGGGGACCGAAATGGAGAAAAGGAAACAGAAAGCAGATTCCAACGGAAGGGACAGCAGCCCGCCAAGCGGCAATTCCTCCTGGGCTTCCTACCGTTGGGTTCTGTCTTTTTTGAAGCCCTATAAGGGTAAGATATCGCTGTTGTTTTTGACCGGGGCAGTCGCAGTAGCCGGCGAAACCGCCGCACCCAAGATGATTCAATTCATCATCGATGAGATTATGCCAAACCGCAATATGCATTTATTTATGCTAATGCTGATCGTTCTCCTAGGTATGAATATCATCATGATGGCAGCTAAAATGGCGCGAAACCTCCTGCAGCGGATACTGGGGGAGAGCGCTTCGCGAGACGTACAGCATGCGATCTTCACTCATTTGCGCCGGCTTGGCTTCGCTTATTATGAACGGCATCCGGCTGGCGAAAGTTTATCTATGATGAATACCGAGCTCCTCAGCGTGATGCAAATTTACCGAATGTATTTGCCCGGCGTCATTGACAACCTGCTGTTCGTTTCCGTTTCCGTCGCCTTCATGATCGGCATCAGTCCGCAGTTAACGCTCGTCATGATTCCCTGCTTCGCGCTTTATTACTTATTCGGACCTTATTTCGAACGAAAGGCATCCCGTTACGGGAAACAAAACGCGCAGCGTCGAATGGTCTATCAGCAGCGGGTTTACGAGAGCATCTCCGGTCTGCGCGAGTTTCGCGCCTTCGGCTCCCAGGACTGGGATATGGAGAGAACAATCGGATCACATCGCGAATGGTCGAAAATCTATCTGCTTGCCGGCACGTTCGGCTTCGCCCGCGGGAGCTTCCGCCGCATTACGTTCTATGCAGGGGCAATCGGTACGTTCGTTCTTGGCTATTATATACTTCAGTGGGGCTTGATCAGCATCGGAGGCTTCGTCGCCTTCACTTTGTTGTACTTGAACGCCATGTTCCGCCTGACGGTACTGGTTACTCAGCTGACGGAACAGCGAATGCTCGTTTATCAAATTCAGCCGATTTACAATTTCATCCGGGAGCCTATACTCATTGACGAGCCTGCAGACCCGGTCACGCTGCCCTCAGTGAACGGATCGCTGTCATTTCGGAACGTCCACTTCGGGTATCCCGACCTTCCTCCTGTCATCCGCGGTTTTACACTTGATATACAGGCAGGCGAGCGCGTCGCGTTCATCGGCACAAGCGGAGGCGGCAAATCGACGATGTTTAAACTCATCGGCCGGTTCTATGACCCGACGGACGGCGAGATACGGCTCGATGGCGTTCCAATCCGGAATTTATCACTGTCGCAGCTTCGGGAATCGGTCGGCTATGTGTTTCAGGAGACCTACTTGTTCGGTGCAAGCGTTAAAGAAAACATCAGGTTCGGCAAACCGGACGCAACCGATGAAGAAATTATCGAAGCCGCCAAGGCCGCCTACGCTCATGACTTTATTGTTCAGCTGCCGGGCGGCTACGACACACTTGTGGGCGAGCGCGGTCTTAAGCTTTCCGGCGGCCAAAAGCAGCGCGTTGCCATCGCCCGAATGTTCATTAAACAGCCCGCTATCGTCCTGCTTGATGAAGCCACCTCCTCCCTTGACAATGTCAGTGAAGGTGAAGTACAGAAAGCGCTTGACACCACACTGCTGGGAAGAACGACGATCGCAATCGCCCACCGGCTGTCCACGGTGAAGCATTTCGATCGAATTGTCGTTATTCATGAAGGTCAAGTCGCGGAAACGGGTAGTTACGATGAGCTTTTCTCAAGAAAAGGGCTTCTCTATGATCTTGTCATGGGTGAAACGGCCGGCCGGGAAAAAGAGGTGCTGAATGAAATATATTAAATTTCTCGCTTTTTGGACGTGGCGAATACGTAAGCTCTATTTCCTGGTCTTGCTGCTCCTGCTCTTGGAATCTGTATCGAACTACGCGGTCATCTACTTGCAGAAAGTTATTATCGACGACATTTTCGTGGCCGGCCGGTACGAGAAGCTTGTGCTTGTCGCCTGCTTATTCGGAGCCGCAGGCCTTGTTTACTCACTTATGTTTACGGCAACCAGCCACGTGCTCATCCGAAACGAGTTTACGGTCAGCCGTGAGCTGTTGACCGCAATGCTGGAGCGGATGCGCCGGGTTCCCCTATCCGTATTTAACAGGGAACGGACAGCCAAGCTCGTCTATACGATGACGACGGATTTGTTTAATACGGCAAGCGTAATCGGCTGGCAAATACCGCGCGGCCTGCAGACCCTGGTAAACCTTGTTATTCTGCTGACTCTGGTCGGATATGCAAGCTCTGTCATCATGTGGGTCGTGCTCGGTATGTCCATAGCTTATTTTGCCGTCTGGTACAGGTTTGCGCCTAAACTTAAGGCTGCGTCAAAGGAAGTACAGGAGCGCCGCTCCAATCTTCTCGTACATATTGAGGAAGGAATATCGGCCACGCGGGAGGTCATCGCCTTCCATCGTTTAAAGTGGGAAGGCGCTATTTACAACAAGCTGTTCAAACGCTACTTCGACCAAGTCGTTTCCGAAGGCAAATTAGCTAACAAGCAAATCGCATTCAGCGACCCCATCAGGTGGGGTATCGGACTATTCGTGCTTGCTTTTGGGGGCTGGCAGCTAATTCAGAATCGGATGTCGGTTGGGACCTTCGTGGTCGTCTTTCAATTCTCCATCCAGCTCGCGGACTCGTTTAGCAACCTTTTCCAATTCATAATGGGGTTATCCGGACAATCAGCTTATGTGGACCGTGTACAGCGTATCCTCGAAATGGAACAAACGAAGGATGGAACAAAGCAGCTGCCGCAACCGGTAAGTTCCATCAGATTCCATGATACTTCATTCCGTTATGACGCCGACCTGCCGTATGTGCTGAACAACTTATCAACAGAGCTTCCGGCCAGAGGCAAAATCGCATTCGTCGGTTCTAGCGGGGGCGGCAAATCAACGGTTGCCCAGCTTCTCAAACGGTTCTACGACCCGTCGGCGGGTCATGTGACGGTCAATGGCATTCCGCTTTATGAACTGTCGCAATCGGAATGGTCCAGAAAGGCCGCCATCGTTTTTCAAGACCCTTACCTGTTCTCCGACAGCATCCGCAGCAACCTGCTGCTCGGCCGTGATTTGACTGAGGAAACGATGATCCAGTCATGCCGCATCGCACAAATTCATGAATTTATAATGAGTCTTCCGGATGGATACGACACTGAAGTCGGTGAACGCGGCATTAAACTCTCAGGCGGTCAGCGGCAGCGGCTTGCTATAGCAAGAGCGATTATGGGTAATCCCGAGGTGTTAATCTTGGACGAAGCGACATCCGCGCTTGATCTGGAAACGGAGCGTCAGCTGTTCCAGACGCTCGACGAGCTGCGCGCCGGACAGACGACCGTCGTCATCGCCCACCGGTTGTCCACCGTTGAGAATGCAGACATCATATACGTTATGCGTCAGGGAGCCGTAGCGGAAACAGGTACGCATCGCGAGCTCCTGGAGAATGGTATGGCGTACCGTGAGCTGCTGCTGGCACAGAATTAGTACAAACATGCGAGATAAAGTACAATGCATGAACATCGTCCGGCTGGCTCTTCAACGTCAATATTGGCGGAGAAAGGCCGGTCTTTTTTCTTTTTCAGAGAGTAACCATCGTAGTATAATGGGCAAATAAGGAGAGGAGCCGTGATATTCCATGTGCGGACGATACACGATAACCGTTTCACTCGAGGAGTTAATGCTGCGGTATTGGATCGGCGATACTGCCGTCCCATTCCATAGGCCCAAATATAACGTCGCTCCGGGTCAAATGGTGCTCGCCGTTGTAGGCGACGGAACGCGCAACCGCCTCGGTGAACTCAAATGGGGGCTTGTTCCCTCATGGGCGGATGATCCGAAGATCGGCAATAAAATGCTTAACGCGCGCTCTGAGACCGTTTGGGACAAGCCTGCCTTCAAGCAGTTGATTCGCCGCAAGCGCTGTATAATCCCTGCCGACGGCTTCTATGAATGGCAGAAAAACAGTTCAGGCTCGAAACAGCCGATGCGAATTGTTATGCGCAGCCGGAGCCTGTTCAGCATGGCGGGGCTTTATGATACATGGGTCGCACCCGATGGCCGGAAAGTGAGTACCTGCACCATTCTTACGACGGCGCCTAACGAGCTGATGGCGCCGATTCACGACCGGATGCCGGTTATTTTAGAGAGGGAAGACGAGGCGCTCTGGCTTGATCGCGCTTTTAACGATCAGCGGCGGCTTAATCAGCTGCTGCGGCCTTTCCCGGCGGAAGAGCTTGAAGCATACCCGGTATCTGCAGCGGTCGGAAGTGTTGCCAACGATGAGCCTTCCTGTATCGAACCGATTAAGGCTGCAGGTACGGATAACCTTTAGCAAAGCGTGCCTTAAGATCCCCCGAGATAACGGCGAAACAAAAGAAGTACGTCTAATCGAAAAAAAACCGCCGGCTCGTGAGAGTCAGCGGAACATTGCCCATAATTTGATTAAATGAATCGTATTATTCGGATCGATCTTCTGGCCGATTACAAAGGCTGTCAGCTGCTCTTCCTGGACCTCCGTCAGCTGCTCCTGCAGTATTCCGGCCGATGTCCTGATAAGCCTCCGCACTTTAAGCCGGTCCTGCAAATCATATTTAGTCACACCATGCAGAGCCTGCTTGACCCGTTCTTTAACAACGGGATTTTTCATCTTGACCTTCACGCGTTCGACCAATTCCGGCCGAATGCCGTAATTCGTATAGTTCATATGCGGCTATAGCACCTCCGTTCGACTGACGATAAGCCGTTCGTTGTACTATATGCCGGGTTGGGGATGAAAAAAACTAGTCCAGCAAATCGCCTTGAAAAAGTTGCTCCTTCTTAAGCAGCTCACGCAGCCGGGCATATGCCGCAGCGGTCCAAAAATCCGCTCTTCCGGTAAGCTCTGCCGCATCGTCGCGAGCCTCTTCCAATATGGCGAAATCCGCCGCCATATCCGCAAGCTTAAAGTCGGGAACACCGCTTTGCTTGGTACCGAAGAAATCGCCGGGACCGCGTAAATCAAGGTCCCGCCTTGCCACCTCGAAGCCGTCGTCCGTTTCCGTCATCACCTTCATCCGCTCGCGTCCGGCTTCCGACTTCGGATCCGCGATCAGCACGCAGTAAGATTGATGGCCGCCCCGACCGACCCTGCCGCGAAGCTGATGCAGCTGGGATAAACCGAACCGCTCCGCATCCATTACGATCATAAGCGTCGCATTAGGCACATCTACGCCTACTTCGACGACAGTGGTCGCTACGAGCACATGAACCTCGTTCTCGCTGAATGCGCGCATGACCTCGTCTTTCTCGGATGCTGACAAACGCCCGTGGAGAAGCCCGACCCGAAGGCCGGGAAAAGCCTGCTGCAGCTGTACATGCATATCGATCGCATTCTGCACGTCAAGCTTGTCCGACTCTTCAATCAGCGGACAAATGAAATACGATTGACGGCCCGCATCGACCTCGCGGCTGATGAAGCCGAGTACCCGTTCCATCATCCCGTGCTTGACCCAATAGGTCTGAATCGGCTTACGACCCTGCGGCCTTTCTCGAAGCGTCGACACATCCATATCACCGAACGCCGTAATTGCAAGGGTTCGCGGTATCGGCGTGGCAGTCATCGTCAGTACATCCGGATTCAGCCCTTTCCGCCGCAGCACGCTCCGCTGGTTAACACCGAACCTGTGCTGTTCATCCGTCACGACAAGGCCAAGACTGCGGAAATTCACGCCTTCCTGGATAATGGCATGAGTACCGACGACAATGTCGGTCAGCCCCATCTGAAGACCTGCGACCGCGTCGCGTTTCTTCCTCTCGGTCATGCTGCCCGTCAGCAGGCCGACCTCTATCCCTGTCCCGTCGAACAGCTTTTGCAGCGAACGGATATGCTGCTCGGCCAATATTTCGGTCGGCACCATCAGAGCGCCCTGATGACCGGCCTTAACCGCAGCGTACAGTGCAATGGCAGCTACGACCGTCTTTCCAGACCCGACGTCGCCCTGCAGCAGCCTGTTCATGCAAGAGGGCTGGCGCATATCGGTCAATATCTCGTTGACTACCTTCTTCTGCGAATCGGTTAATTCAAAGGGGAGCGTATGCGCGAACGTCCGGATCGAATCAGCATCGACGACATGAGCCACACCGTCCATACGCTTCCTGTTCAGCGACCTGTAAGCCTGAAGCTTCAGCTGGAAGAGAAACAGCTCCTCGAACACCAGCCTGCGGCGGGCTTCCTGCCCTTCCGCCGTATCGTCAGGCTGATGGATTCGCACTACCGCTTCTCGGCGCGGCATGAGACGGTGCTTATCCACGAGTTCGGAAGGCAGCGCTTCCTCTATCATTGCGCCGTATTGAAGCAGCGCCTGTTTGATGGTTTTCCGCATCCATGGCTGCGTAATGCTGCCCCCGACCGAATACACCGGCTGCAGCGTCCCTGACCTGGCCGTACCCTTATCGGGAAATTCGGATTCGGACACGGTGAGCTGCAATCTCCGCTGCTCCCACTTGCCCGTCAATACAATCTCACGGCCGGGAATAAGCTGATCCTGCAGAAAATGTCGGTTGAACCAGACTGCCGTCACCAGTACGCCGTCAATGGCCACTTTGCAGGTCAGCCGGGTTTTAGCCCGGCCGTAACGCTGCAGCGACGGGTTCCCCATGATTTTCCCCTCAACCGTCGCCTTCTCTCCGTCCTTTGTCTCCGACAAACCCCGGATCCGGTAATCCTCGTAACGAAATGGAAAATAGTCCAGCAGATCGGCGACCGTATGAATGCCAAAGGCGTGAAGCTCTTGTTCCTTCTGAGCGCTCACGCCTTTCGTCTGCCGGACCGGTATTTGTTCAAGCTTCATCATGATACCCTCACACCCGGTTAATAAATAGCGCTGCCGTGCCGGGACCGACATGCGTCCCGATAACTGGCCCGATCTCAGTCTGATTGACATTGCGGACGTCCAGCTGCGATTGTGCAAGCGAAGCCAGCTCAAGCGCAATATCGCTGTTATACGTCCAGCCTACCGTTATTTCGACAGGATCGCTGCCGAAATCCTTCTTGAATAAATCAATGATTCGCTGCATTGCTTTGCGCTGACCGCGGACCTTATCAATCGCGGTCACTTCGCCATCCGAATCCAACGACAGAATGGGCTTGATGTTCAGAATGGAACCGAATAAAGCGGCCGCTTTGCCAATCCTTCCGCCCTTCTGCAAATACTCGAGCGTATCCACCAGGAAATACAGCTTCCTGTCACTGTTCAGCCGGTCGATTTCGGCCAGAATGCTCTCTTTCGATTCCCCGGCCGCCGCCATCTCCGCCGCCTTGACGGCAAGCATTCCGAAGCCGTAAGAAGCTGATTTCGTATCGATAACGGTGACGTCTCCGTTGCCTTCAAGCAGCGAAGAACCGAGAACCGCGGACTGATAAGTGCCGCTTACGGCAGATGACAGATGAAGGGAAATGATCGAAACGTCCGGTTGTTGTTTTAGAATTCGATCGTAAGCTTCCATGAACTCGATCGGTGAAGGCTGTGAAGTTGTCGGCAGAACGGAAGAGGCCGTCAGCTTCTCGAAAAACTGCTGCGTGCTGATCGTAACGGTATCGAGGAACGACTCCTCGCCGAATATTACCTTAAGCGGCACAATTTCAATGCCGAGCTGCTTGCGAACATGAACCGGGATATCCGAAGTGCTGTCTGTAATTATTTTAACCGTCCTCACCAGAGCGCCCCCCTATTCTACTGCAAAAAGGTATGGATACATCGGCTGCCCGCCTGCGTGCACTTCAAGCTCGGCGTCAGGGTATGTCTCTTTGACCCATTCCGAGAGAGCTGACGTCTCCGCTTCATCAGCCTGTTCGCCTGTCAGAACCGTCACCAGCTCGCCGCCTTCCTGCATCATATGCACAAGCAGCTCGCGGCAGGTCTGCTGCACGTTCGCGGACGCGGTTACGATCGACTTCTCCATAATTCCGATATAATCGCCTTCACGAATTTCGATACCGTCTATTGCCGTGTTACGAACCGCATGCGTAACTTGTCCGGATCTTACCTGCAAGGCCGCTTCTCCCATCGCTTCGCCATTCGCCTCTGCGGACTGTTCATCACGGAAGGCAAGAACAGCGGCAAGACCTTGAAGAATGGTTTTCGTCGGAATGACGGTCACGTTTCGTCCGCATAATTCGGCCGCTTGCTGCGCCGCCAAAATAATATTGCCGTTGTTCGGAAGCAAGTAAATATGCTCGGCAGGCAAAGATTCTATCGCTTTGATGAAATCTTCCGTTGACGGGTTCATCGTTTGTCCGCCGGAGAGAACGATATCCACATTATTGTCCAGAAAAATCGACCCGATTCCTTCGCCCATTGCTACCGCAATAATGCCAAACGGCGCCCACTCATGCGCCTGCCCGACCGGTACGGAATCCGCCGGAGTTCCAGTGAGCACCTCGGGAACGGCAAGTCTATGCGCAGCTTCGTCCATTCCGGAGACAGATGCAGAGTAAGTCTCGGCGTCACCGCTTCTCCCCGCCAATTCTCCCTCTTGAAGCAAACCGCGATGCTGGTCGCGCATATTGAGAATATGAATTTCGGATAGTTCCCCATACGGCAAAGCGTAATTAAGCACATCGCCGGGCTTGCGGGAGTGTACATGAACCTTGATTATATGGTCGTCCTCTATAACAAGAATCGAATCGCCGTCTCTGGCCAGCACACGTTTGAAATAAGCTTCGTCGAAGCGGCGCGCAGGGCGGACAGCCGGTTTCGTGTTAATGAAAAATTCCATGTCGTATAAGAATTCGATTGCTTCCGTCGACAGCTGCGACTGCGCGCCGCCAAGCGGACGAACCGGCTGCTGCGGACGAGCTTGAACCGGTATTTGTTCCGGAAGCGCCGCTTCGGTCGGTCGGTCATTGGTGCCACTTGATTGCTCAGTCAGAGCCCGGACGAACCCTTCATAAATAAGGACAAGCCCTTGACCGCCCGAATCGACAACGCCGACCTGCTTCAGCACCGGTAGCAAATCAGGCGTCCTCTGAAGGGCTTCATTAGCCTTCGTATGAACTTCCCGTACCAGTTCTACGATATCGGTAGTGCGCCTTGCATAGGCTACTGCGTGTTTGGCTGATTCTTTGGCAACGGTTAAGATCGTTCCCTCGACGGGCCTTACGACCGCTTTGTATGCCATATCCACACCGCTTTGGAGTGCCGCGGCGAATTGAGCGGTATCGGCCTGCCCGAGACCTGTCAGGCTTTTGGCAAAGCCCCGAAAAAGCTGCGAAAGAATAACACCCGAATTGCCGCGTGCTCCCATAAGCAGGCCTTTAGAAAGCGCTTCCGCAACTTTGCCCACGTCTGCGGACAGTTTGCTTTGCAGTTCCTGGGTGCCTGATGTCATCGTTAAATTCATATTGGTTCCGGTGTCGCCGTCGGGAACCGGAAAAACATTCAACGCATTAACGCGTTCTACGTTACGCCGCAAACATTCCGCTCCGCTCAGCACCATATCCGTCAGGTCTGATCCGTTAATAAAGCGTTTAATCAAGCGCCATTCCCCTTCCTACCGAGATACACGTACGCCTTGGACAAAAATATGCACATAGTCAACCTTAAGGCCGACTACTTCATTAAGCACATACTTCACTTTTGACTGAATGTTATGCGCTACCTCGGATATTTTTGTACCGTAGCTCACGATGATGTAAAGATCGATGTGTGTGCGTTCGTTCTCTCGGCGGACTTCGACGCCGCGGGACAGATTATCCCGGCCGAGCATCTCGGTAATGCCGTCCTTGAGTTGTTTGCGTGAAGCCATACCAACCAGTCCATAACATTCCAAAGCCGCTGAGCCGGCAAGTACGGAGATAACATGGTCTGTAATATATATACTTCCTAGTTCCGAATTAAGCTGCAGAGGCATGGAAAATCACTCCTTCACTATAACTATTATGGACTAATCAACATTGTACTATAAATAATGACGATATAGAAGTCCAGTCGCCATTTTACGTCTATTTTCTGCATTTTGCTCCTCCTGGCATCCTACCGTAATTCCTGATAAACGCTTGATGGAAGCCTTATGATATGGTATCATATCTAAGTGTGTTTATTTTTTAAGCCGAAGCTTTAAATGCTGTGTTTTCTCTTGCGGGAAAACTTCTGAGGGAGGTGTATTCCATGTCTCGCAAATGTTTTATTACGGGCAAAGGTCCTGGTACAGGTAACCACGTCTCGCACGCAAACAACAAAAACCGCCGCACCTGGGGCGTTAACGTTCAGAAGGTTCGCATCCTCGTTGACGGCAAGCCTAAACGCGTTTTTGTCAGCACTCGTGCTCTGAAAGCCGGCAAAGTAACCCGCGTATAAAAAGGCATAACGCCGTTTACCAAAAAGCACCCGATTCCGATCAGGTGCTTTTTTGCTTGTTTATGCACACAAAACAGCCGTCCGCGACACGGCCCGGCTTTCTGCGCTTTAGGTACAATTGGCCGATAGCATGAGACGGCTTCCACTCATTGGAGCTAGTTTTTCTGGAACGTATTTAAAATCGCTTTGACGAATCCGCCCAAAAATTTCGGCAGCTTGATTGTATAAAATTTCATGCTCCACCCCTCCTCAAATGTTTACAACGATATCATCCCTGCTATCCGTTGTTAAACATACCCGTCGTCATCCGTTCCTTCAATTATGCCAGCGAAGAAAGCATTATCCAAGATCCTGCATCCGAGACAGTCCCTTTCACCTTCTTTAAGACAACAAAAAAAGGCTACAAGAACGTTCGTTCATGTAACCATCCTATGCAGCACCGGACTGTCCTATTCCATTCACTGGGGGCATTTCAACCGTTTGGCTACACCACCGGAGAGCCGCCCGGGTGCCTCTTCAAATAGATTATCATTGTGATAATGATGACAATCAGCAGGAAAAATAATATCGCAAGAAGTATGAAAATAATTCTTGTGCTGATCTTAGGAAATTTACGAAAGAACAGTACGCCAATTATGAGCGCAAGGAGTGAGAACACAATATTGATTCCACCCCTGAGTGAAGAAAATATTGCAAGCATGAGGCCCGCACCCATACTGTATAGAAGTATGATAAGGCCGTTCTTCAGACGTTCGCCCATCGTATCTCCCCCTACCGCAGCGCAGCTATTGCCGCGGTACGATCCTTCTCGGTGAATACGGCATTGCCGGCCACGAGCACATTGGCACCGGCATCGCGAACCAGTGGAGCGGTTACGGCGTTTATCCCGCCGTCAACCTGAACATGCATACCGTTTAAGCCTCTCTTGTCAAGCATCGTCCGGAGCTCACGCAGCTTTGGAAGCGAATGCGGAATGAATTGTTGGCCGCCGAAGCCCGGATTCACCGTCATGATAAGTACGAGGTCCAGGTCATCCAGTATATTCTCCAATACTTGCAGCGGCGTAGCCGGATTCAGCGCGACACCGGCAGGAAGTCCTGCTTCCTTGATCATATGGATAACCCTGTGCAGGTGGATGCAGGCTTCCGCATGGACTGTAATACGGTCGGCGCCTGCGGCAGCGAATGCCGAGATATACTGCTCGGGATTATCGATCATCAGGTGGACGTCGAACGTAAGCTTCGTATAAGGGCGAATCGCACTTACAACCACTGGCCCGAACGTCAGGTTCGGTACATAATGGCCGTCCATGACGTCAATATGGATCCAATCGGCTCCTGCCCGTTCGACGTCTTTAATATCTTCTCCAAGCGCAGCAAAATTTGCCGATAAAATCGATGGTGCGATGAGCGACATATCAATACCTCCGCTTTCTCTCTTTCATCTCCGTTATAAATTGTACATAATGCTCATGGCGGCTTGGAGCGATCTCTCCGGCTGCCAGCGCCTGCAGAACCGCGCAGCCCGGTTCGTGCACATGCGTACAGCCGCGGAATTTGCAGGACGGCGCTAGCTCACGCATTTCCCGGAAACAGCTTCCGAGCTCCTCAACTCCGAGCTCGGCAAAGTCAAGCTGACTGAAACCGGGCGTATCCGCGACATAACCGCCGCCTGTCAATATCAATTCAACATGCCTTGTCGTATGCTTGCCGCGTCCGAGCTTGCTGCTGATTTCATTGGTTTCCAGCTTTAACCCGGGAACCATCGCATTGAGCAGAGAAGATTTACCCACCCCGGATTGTCCGGCGAAGACGGCCAAATGGCCGCGCAGCCGCTCCGACAACGCAGGAGTTCCTTCCCCTTTCCTGGAGCTTGTCACAATAACGTCATATCCAATCGGCGTGTAGATGCGAAGAACCTCTTCCATAGCTTGTCGCGCCTCGTCCGTATCTTCGCCCACTTCAGCCAAGTCCCTTTTACTGAGGCAGAGCACCGCATCGACGCCTGCATGCTCGATGTGAACAAGAAATTTATCTAGAAGCTGCAGGTTGAGCACCGGTTCCGTAACCGAGAAAACAAGTACGGCCAAGTCCACATTAGCCACCGGAGGGCGAATGAGTTCCGAGCTTCGGGGCAGGATGGAATCGACAGTCCCTTCGCCGTTCTCTGTCCTCTCGAACAGAACAAGATCGCCGACCAGCGGCGATTCACCGCGCTTCTTGAATATACCGCGCGCACGGCATTGAATCGGCCTCTCTTCCGGCCCGGCATCATTCGGAAGCACATAATAATAACCGCTGAGCGCTTTGACGATTCTTCCGATCTGACCGTCCGTTTTATTGTGTTGTTGTCGTGTTCGTGCTTGCATCTCCATTGCCGTTTGTCTCCTCAGTTTGCGCCTGTTGGTCAGCCGGAGCCGCCGCTCCCGGCACGGTCTCAGGCGTCGTATCGGTGCCCGATTTAACCTCGTCGTACGTTCTGGAGAATGTATCCGTGTATTGGTTGTCCCTGAATATCGACACTTTCGCTTCCGTATTCGGATCAAGGACTACTTTTACCGAAAAGGACTGAGTATCATTAATTTTTTTCTTGCCCCATTCAATATCTTCACCGCGGGCGTCCGAATAGGTGATGCGGATTTCGCTTGTCTTGCCTGCAACCGCCGGTGATATAACGATATTGAACGTATATTCGAGCGCATCTTTAGGCAGACCGGAGCTGACCGTCAGGGTCACTTCGGCACCTTTATACACCGGTGCTTCGGGCTCATAAGGATATTGGGAGGTAACCGTTCCTTCGTCATTATAGCTTGGCTGCCGGACAATGTCCGCCTCATTGACGACAAGACCCTTGGATTCCAGAAGTGCGATCGCATCTTTTTCCTTCATCCCGGTCAGGTCAGGCATAGGAAACGTTTCTTTCCCCTTGCTCACAATGAAGGAGAAGGAGGCCGTCTTGGGATCGAATTCACTGTCGGCCGCCGGGGTCTGCTTGATGACCGTTCCCGGTGCTTCATCACTGAATTCATCATCTTTCTTAATGTTATTCTTGTCAACGCCGAGTGCCGTGAGAGCATCGACGACATCGTCATAAGCCATTCCGGAGTAATCGGACATGCTTTCCATTCTAGGTCCGCTGCTTACATAAAGTTTTATCGACGCGCCTACCTTGACGCGTTGATTGGCTTTGGTCTGGTCGTAAACCACGCCCTTCGCTACGCCTTCCTTTTCTGTATAAATGGTGGGCAATTCCACGGTAAGTCCTTTATCCTCGAGCATTTTTTTCGCTTCAGCTTCGGTATGATTGACGACATAAGGCACTTCAACCTCTTCGATATCGAACCACCCGAGTACCGTCTGCGCCCCCCAGTAAACAAGTACAATGATTATGAGCGTCGAAGCAACCGTAATGACGGGCTTGACCCATCTGTGTTTACGCGTTTCTTCGAGTCCGCTTGAATCCCACCGGTTTTCTTCCGTATCCGTTCCGGCTCTCTCAATCCGTGTTCCGGTTGCCGATGCCGCCTGGACATCGGCAATGCTTCCGCGTATGGCGGGCATGACACGCGTTTCATCAAAGTCCGAGCCGCCGACAAACGCAACCTTCGGTTCTCCTACCCGTTCCGGCCGTAGACATGTTTCCAAATCGCCCAGCATTTCGGCCGCGGAAGCGTACCGCTCGATCGGATTTTTTCTCATGGCGCGCAAAATCACATTTTCCACGCTTTGCGGGATATGCGGGTTAACTGCCCGCGGATCGTCGAACGTCTCCTGCAAATGCTTTAGCGCCACACTGATAGGACTCTCGCCCAGAAACGGCAGCTTCCCTGTCAGCATCTGATAAAGCACGATTCCAAGCGAATACAAGTCGGACTTCTCCCCTGTGCTCACTCCTTTGGCATGCTCAGGCGAAAAGTAATGCACGGAACCGACAACGGAGCCGGTTTGTGTAATGGTGGAGGAGGTAACGGCGCGCGCGATGCCGAAATCAGTCACCTTCACGCGCCCGTTCTTGCCGATCAATATATTATGAGGCTTAATATCGCGATGAATGATTTGATTATGATGTGCGTGTTCAAGCGCATCGCAAATCTGAATGGCGATTCTTACCGCTTCTTCCGCTTGCAGCGGGGCTCGTTCTTGTATGATTTCATTTAAATTATGGCCTTCGACGTATTCCATTACAATATAATGTGTTTCGCCTTCCTGTCCGACATCATAAATGCTTACGACATTCGGATGCGAGAGAGCAGCCGCCGACTGCGCTTCCCGGCGAAAGCGGCGAATAAATTCCTCGTCATGGACGAACTGCTGACGCAATATTTTTACCGCGACATTCCTGTTGAGCAAAATGTCGTGCGCTTTATAGACAAGCGCCATTCCTCCCCCGCCGATACGGGTTATGATTTCATATCGTCCGCCTAACTCATGTCCAATCATGTCGGTCACTCCTCTAGCCCTGTGTCGTCGGCATGATGCAGCAGGACGACGGTTATATTATCGTCCCCGCCGGCTTGCAGCGCCAGTTGAACGAGCCTGTCCGCTTTTCCTTCCAAGTCGAGTTCCACCGAGACGATCGTCTCGATTATTTCCTGTTCGGACACCATATTGGTCAAGCCGTCGCTGCAGAGCAGAAGCATATCGCCGGGCAGCCATGTAACGTCTCTGACGTCAACCTCGACCTCGGCGTCTGTTCCGAGCGCCCTGGTCATCACGTTCCGTCTCGGATGATAAGCCGCTTCCTCCAAGGTGATTTGTCCCGATTTGACAAGCTCGTTGACGAGCGTATGGTCTTCCGTCAATTGGGACAAAACCCCTTCTCTCCATTTGTACGCCCGACTGTCCCCAATATGACCGATAACGCCGTTTTGCTCATGAAGCAGCGCCGCAACGACGGTCGTGCCCATGTTATGATACTGGTCGTTGCGCGAGGCCATATCGAACACCACTTCATTCGCCTGCAAAATCGCTTGGCGGATCAACAATTTCCTTTCGTCCAACGAAAGCGCCGCAGTTGCTCCCTGCAGCGCTTCGCGGAACGTATCGACAGCGAGCTGGCTCGCCACTTCGCCGGCCTTGTGGCCGCCCATTCCGTCAGCTACAATGGCGACAGCCAGGCCGCCGTCCGTAAATTCGGCAAATCCCCGGTCCTCGTTAACGAGCCTGATTCGCCCGATATCACTGCGATAAGCTATCCTCATACGTTCACCCCGTCGCTCCATCCATATGTTTCGCACGTAGTTGTCCGCATGCAGCTGCAATATCATGACCTTGTTCTCTGCGGATCGTAGCATTGATTTTATTTCGTTCCAGTATACGATGAAATTCAAAAATCTGTTCGCGCGGCGTCCTGACGTAGTCGCGCTCAGGCACATGGTTGACAGGAATCAAATTGACATGACAGAGCATGCCCTTCAGCACATCGGCCATCTCCTGCGCGTGCTCGTTCTGGTCGTTGACCCCGCCGATGAGGGCGTATTCGAATGTTATACGACGGCCGGTTTTCGCGATGTAATACCGGCAAGCCTCCATGACTTCCTCGAACGGAAAGCGCCGGTTGACCGGCATCAGCTTTGAACGCAGCTTATCGTTCGGCGCATGAATCGAAATCGCCAGATTGATCTGGGTATTCTCCTCGGCAAACTTGTAAATGCTCGGTACGATTCCGCTTGTCGAGACGGTAATGTGCCGCTGGCCGATGTTCAGGCCCTTCTCGTGAATCATGATACGCAGAAAAGCCATCGTCGCATCGTAGTTCTCAAACGGCTCTCCGGAGCCCATAATAACGATACTGGAGACCCGTTCGTCCGTGGCATCCAGCAATTGCTGGGCCGTAACCACTTGTGCGACAATTTCGCCGGCGGTCAGATTGCGCTTCAGCCCCCCGAGCGTCGATGCGCAGAACGTACAGCCGATCCGGCATCCCACCTGGGTCGTAACGCAGATGCTGTTGCCGTAGCTGTGACGCATGATAACCGTTTCGATTCCATGATTGTCGTGGAGTCCGAATAAAAACTTGACGGTTCCGTCCTTTGACTCGAGCCTTGTAATTTCACTGAGCGTCACAAACTGAAAATGATCGTCAAGCTTCACGCGAAGCTCCTTCGACAGATTGGTCATGTCTTCGAAGCTTTTTACGCGTTTAACATACAGCCATTCGAACAGTTGACCGCCCCGGAAAGCGGGCTCGCCATTATCTTTCATCCAGTCTTGAAGCTGGTCAATCGTATAGTCGTAGATGAACGGTTTCATCGGTTTACACCTGTTTCTTTGAAATGGAATTGGCGGTTTTTGGACCGCCACCGCTTATTTTACCACAAACGCCCATGACAGGCCACAGAGCCGTCATAGGCGCATTGTTCCACAATTGTTTCCAATTTATGCTGCACGGGAGTCAGTCGATTCGCTTAAGGCGAGCGATAAAGAAGCCGTCGGTGCCGAAGTACTGAGGCAGCAGCTGCACGAAACCGGGGAACGATTCGTCGACAACACCGCGTTCGCGCAGCGGCACCAATACATGCTCCGGCCATGCCGTGTCCAGACGAAACGACGGATGCTTCTGAAGAAAGCCGGCAATCTGCTCCTCATTCTCTTCCCGCTCAATCGTACAGGTGCTGTAGACAAGCGTTCCACCCGGCTTCACCAATTTGGCTGCTTCAACGAGCAAACGCGCTTGCAGTTCCGCGATTGCATGAACGTCCTCGGGCGTCTTCGTCCATTTGATTTCGGGCTTACGCCTGATTACCCCGAACCCGGTGCACGGCGCATCGAGCAGCACAAGATCGAAGGATTGCTGCGGATATGTGCCTGCCAGTTGCGCTGCATCGCCTGTAACCGCCTGGACTGAAGTAAGTCCAAGCCGCTTTGCCTGCTCCTCGATCAGCGCACGCTTGTGCTCATGCACATCATTCGCAACAATGCGTCCGCGGTCTTCCATAATCTCCGCAAGGTGGGCGGTCTTCCCTCCAGGCGCCGCGCAGCAATCAAGCACCGTCATTCCGGGCTGCGGAGCGCATACCTCGGCGACGAGCATCGAGCTTTCATCCTGCAGTGACCATAAGCCTGTGCTATAGCCGTCCGTTTGTGCGAGATTTCCGCCGCCGCTCACAACGACTCCGCTTGAGACTAAGGGCGATTCAGCCGCTTCATAACCGGATTCCAGCATGCCTGTCATCGCCTTCTCCCGGGAAATGCGGAGCCGGTTAATCCGCAGGCTGGAATGCGGCGGCTCGTTACCGGCCGCGCATATCGCTTCCGCTGTCTGTTCTCCGTACAGCTCTATCCAACGTTTTATCAGCCAATCCGGATAAGAGTGGGCAATACCGATCCGTTTAACAGGATCCGCTTCTTGAATAGGCTGCTTGATTTCATCCATCCGCCGTTCCATATTGCGAAGCACGCCGTTAACCATGCCGGAAATTCCGGCGTGACCCCGCTTTTTCGCGATTTGAACCGCTTCGTTCACCGCGGCATGGGCCGGAATGCGGTCCAAATACAGCAGCTGATAGGCGCTCATCCGCAGCAGCTGGTGCACCCATGGTGCGAGCTTGTCCAGCCCTTTGGCGACAAGTCCGCCCAGACGGTAATCCAGCGTCCTCTGGTGCTGGATCGTCCCGTACACCAGCTCGGTCGCAAGCGCCGCGTCCGGCCTTGAGAGCTGCGCCTCCTGCAGCGCGCGGTTCAGCTGCAAATTGCTGTAGGCGCCCGCTTCCGCCACCTTCACCAAAGTGTGAAGCGCAACCTCGCGCGCAGTGCGGCGGATTGGTTTGCGCTTAGCCACGCCTTGTCCGGCAGAGCTTGCAGACTCTTGGCCCGCTCGTTCGCGGCCTGCGCCTTTTCCCTTCTTCACATCAGGCCGCCCAACGCCTTTATTACCAGGGCCGCTCAAGATTTCTCACCGCCAAGCATGGTCCCTGCCGGAAGCCGCGCGCCTTTCAACCATTCAGACGCCGGCATCGCTTTCTTCCCGGCAGGCTGTATGACGGTTAGCAGCAGCGCTCCCTCTCCGGTTTGTACGAGAATGCCCGTTTCGTCGGTCTTTATAACGGTTCCCGGCAGCGTACCTGCAGTTCCGCCGCTGTTGACCGGCTTGCAGCCCCAGACCTTAAACGGCTCGCCGCCCAGCAGCGTGAAAGCGCCCGCCATCGGCGACAGACCGCGCACCTGATTGAATACGCTTCGCGCCGTACGGCTCCAATCGATGCGTTCATCCTCCCTCGAAAGATTGGTCGCATAGGTCGCATCGGCGGCATTTTGCGGGATCGCCCGGACTGCTCCATTCTCAATTGCGGGCAGTGTCTGCATGAGCAGCTCCGATCCCGCCAAGCTCAGCTTCTCAAACAGAGTGCCGGACGTATCCTCGTCGGTAATCGGTACCTCCACTTTGCTTATCATATCGCCTGTATCCAGCCCCTCGGCCATATACATAATCGTAACGCCTGTCATGGTCTCGCCGTTCATTACCGCTCGTTGTATCGGCGCGCCTCCACGATAGCGGGGCAGCAGGGAGCCGTGCACATTGATGCAGCCGAGGCTCGGCGCGTCAAGCACAGCCTTGGGCAATATTTGTCCATAAGCGGCCGTAACGATCAAATCCGGCTTTAAGTCCGCGATGCAGGAGACCGTATCCGAACTCCGCAGCCGCTCGGGCTGCTCGACGGGAATACCGCGAAGAAGCGCCGCTTCCTTAACAGGAGGCGGCGTCAATGTTTTTTTGCGGCCTTTGGGCCGGTCCGGCTGCGTTACGACAAGCACGATTTCGTGCCCGGCGTCCAGCAGCGCTTCAAGCGATGGAACGGCAAATTCAGGCGTTCCCATAAATACGATGCGCATATTATCACTCTCCGCGATGACGCGGACGTGTTTCCTCGTCATATATAGAATCGGCAATGTCCGTAAACAGTACGCCGTTTAGATGGTCAACCTCATGCTGGAACGCGCGCGCGAGGAAATCGGTCGCTTCCAATTCGAACGGTTCCCCGTTGCGGTCTAAACCTTTAATCTTGATGCGCTGGGCGCGGCGGACGTCTCCATTGAGGTTGGGAATGCTCAGACACCCCTCCGGACCGAGCTGCTCGCCTTCGGATTCCACGATTACCGGATTGACCATTTCGATTAAGCCATGGTCGTCTCCGACATCGACAACGATTACACGCTTGGAAATGCCAACCTGCGGCGCGGCAAGGCCGACACCGTGAGCGTCATACATCGTTTCCGCCATGTCGGTTAACAATTTATGCAAATTTCGGTTAAACTTCGTCACTTCGATCGCTTTCTCCCGCAGGACGGGATCCGGATTTTTAACAATAAGCCTGATGGCCACGGCCATTCCTCCTACACCTGATGGTTCAACCTATAAAATAACTTGCGGATCAACATCCACGCTGAGCTGCACCGGCGGCTGTCCCTGTGCTCCGGGAAGAGCACCAATCGCCTGCTTCAGCAAGCCTACAGCATCGATGTTTCCCCGATATTTTATCATACATTGAAAACGATAGCGATCTTTCATCCTGGGGATCGGCGATGCGACGGGTCCCAGAATATCGATAAACCGGCCGCCTTCGTTACCAGATCCCTGCACGCCCGCTTCAACAGCAAATTGCCTGAGCAGCGACGCAAATTTCTCGCCTGTCGATATAAGCAGCGGAAGCTGTTCATGCGACAGCGTCACCAAGATGAGCCGGCAAAATGGAGGGTAAGCCATAAAGCGCCGATGTCCCAGCTCCTCCTTTACGAAAGCCGAATAGTCGTGACGCTGTGCAGCGGTCACAGCATAATGGTCCGGATTATAGGTCTGCACGATTACCTCTCCGGGCAGCTCATGCCTGCCTGCTCTGCCGGCCACTTGGGTGAGCAGCTGGAACGTTTTCTCCGCCGCTCGGAAATCCGGCAAATGCAGCGACGTATCGGCAGCGATCACGCCTACTAATGTAACATATGGAAAATCAAGCCCTTTGGCGACCATTTGCGTCCCGAGCAGTACATCCGCCTTCCGCTCTCCGAACAGGGTGAGCCATTTCTCGTGCGAACCCTTCTCCGTAGTCGTGTCAACATCCATCCGAATGACACGGATGCCTGGAAACAGCTTCGAGAGCTCCTCCTCGACCCGCTGCGTGCCTGTTCCGAAAAACCGGATATGCTCGCTTTCGCAGGCCGGGCATTTGGCGGGGGCAATCTCGGCATGTCCGCAGTAGTGGCAGCGGAGGGCACGCGATTTCTGGTGGAATGTAAGCGAGATGTCGCAATGAGGGCAAAGCGCGGTGTAACCGCATGACCGGCACATGACGAAAGTCGAGTAGCCTCTTCGGTTGAGAAGCAGAACCGACTGCTCTTCGCGTTCAAGCCGGACCTGTAGAGCCTTATGCAGCTCGCGGCTGAACATGGAGCGGTTTCCACCCTTAAGCTCCTCCCGCATATCGATCAGACGGACGGGCGGCATCAGCCTGCCCCCGACCCGATCCGGCATTCTCAGCAGAGCGGCAGGCGAGCTTTGCACTGGTGCGTCACTACTCACTAGTACCGCTGCGCCGCTGCCGGTTTCTTTCCTGAGGGCGTCCCTGTCAGCTGCAGCCTGGCTTCCTCGAGCGGCTGCCGCGTAGCTCTCGAGCGACGGCGTCGCTGACCCGAGTACGACAGCCGCGCCATGCTGCCTGGCCCTCCTGACGGCAACGTCTCGCGCATGATACTTAGGGCTTTCCTCCTGCTTATAAGACGATTCATGCTCTTCATCGATTATGATAAGACCAATCCGCTCGAACGGTGCAAAAATAGCGGACCGCGCCCCCACTGCAACCTGTGCGCGGCGCTCGCGGATTTTGCGCCACTCATCGTACCGCTCGCCATTCGAGAGCCGGCTGTGCAGGACCGCAACAGCATCGCCGAAACGACCCTTAAACCGTTCAACCATTTGCGGTGTTAACGATATTTCCGGCACTAGTACAATCGCTTGTCTACCATGGAGCAAACAATGCGCGATTGATTGCAAATACACTTCCGTCTTGCCGCTCCCGGTGACGCCGTGCAGCAAAAAAACGCGGGCCTCGCCCGCATCCAATGCCGACGCGATTTCGCCGAACACTTCCTGCTGCCCTTCGGTTAATGGCAGCGGTGTTGTACGGCGGAATTCCCGGCCCTCATACGGGTCGCGGCCGCGTTCCACCTCGACTAGCTTAACCCAGCCCTTCTCGGCCAGTGCCCGCACAGTGCTTGCCGCAGCCGGAACCTCTTCCAGAACCGTCTGCATCGCCGCCGGTTCGCCGCGCTCCAGCATATACCGCAGCACCTCGCGCTGCTTGGCCGCCCTCGCGGGGAAGGCCTCAAACGCTTCTTGCGCGGCCGTGCGATCCTCAGGCGGAATTACAGTGAGCACCTTACGCACTGCCAGTCTATCGCGAATCGACACCCGCTCCACCAAGGCCCCTTCACGAATCGCCGACTTCACAGCCCCGGCTTCCGCCGGATAGCGCTCCTGCAAGGCAGCCATACGCACGGTTCCGCCGTTTCGCCGTATGTAGTCAAGCCATTCCCCTTCTACCGGCAGAAGCGTATTTCCGGTCAGCTCTTCGTTATTTTGCGCAAGTGAAACCGTTGTCTCCGCCTTCCCCTTGAGCGCTGCCGGAATCATGGCCTGAAGGGCGACTGTCAGCGGACAGCAATACTTCTCACTTATCCACTGCGCCAGTTCTATCAGATCCGGAGATAACGGCGGGGTATGATCCAGCAGTTCGGCAATCGTCTTCAATTTCGCACGATCCACATCCGCAAACTGAGCAATCGAAATGACGAAGCCCTGAACGACACGGCCGCCGAACGGTACGCCAACCCTGCTGCCAACCTCAATCCATCCGATCATTTCGCCAGGCACTTCATAATCGAATGGCCGATCCGTCTGACGGCTCGGCACATCGACGATCACTTTAGCGATCATTCACCAGCCCCCTTGGCCGCCATCCGATCCGTAATCAATGTTAGAAGCCGGTCGGCAACCTCTCTTTTTTGCAATAACGGCATCGACTCGATCAGCCCTTCTTCGCCGAAAACCTGCACAATGTTCGTATCGAGGTTAAAACCTGCGCCTTCCTGCGAGACATTGTTAGCCACGACCAAGTCGCAATTTTTCCGCCGGAGCTTGTCCATTGCGTAATGCTCGATTTGATCTGTCTCCGCGGCGAAGCCGACAAGAAATTGTCCCGCCTTCCGTTCGCCGAGCGTCTTCAATATGTCGGTGGTCCGCTCGAGCTCGATAACGAGCCTCTCCTCGGTCTTCTTAATTTTACCTTCAGACCGGACAAGCGGCCGGTAGTCGGCGACCGCCGCTGCTTTTACAACGATATCGGCCGCCTCGTAACGCTCCATAACAGAGTTATACATTTGTTCCGCCGATTCCACGTTAATCATGGTAACTCCCGCGATTGGTGCGGCAGTTGCCCTGGCCGCAATTAACGTCACTTCAGCCCCGCGGTTGACGGCCGCCTCAGCTATTGCAAAGCCCATTTTCCCCGACGAGTCGTTCGTCAAATATCGGACCGCATCCAGACGCTCAACCGTACCGCCTGCCGTCACAAGCACCCGCTTTCCGGTGAGCTTATCCCTTTGCGTGAACCACTGCTCGGCCGCGCGGACAATTTCCTCCGGTTCGGCTAGCCTTCCTTTGCCGACATAACCGCAGGCCAGCTGTCCCGTCCCCGGTTCCACAAATTTGACTCCGCGTTCGGCAAGAAGCTCCATATTTCGCTCCACTGCCGGATGTGCATACATATGTACATTCATCGCGGGTGCGACGAGAACGGGAGCGGTTGTTGCAAGCAGTGTTGTGCTCAACATGTCGTCCGCCAAGCCGGCTGCCATCTTCGCCAGAATATTTGCCGTTGCAGGTGCAATAATAACAAGGTCGGCACTATCTGCCAGATTGATATGGGATACAACAGCGGGATCGAACTCATCAAACGTATCCAGATAGACCGGATGGCGGGAAAGCGTCTGCAGTGTAAGCGGCGTGATAAACTTGGCTGCCGATTCCGTCATGATTACGCGAACCGTCACACCTGCCTGTACCAGCTTACTGCACAGCGCTGCCGCTTTGTATGCGGCGATTCCGCCTGAAATGCCGAGCACGATTGTTTTTCCACGCAGCATGCAATCACCGTTCCTCTCTTCTAACGTTCGGGCCAAACTGCCGGTAAAAAAATAACAACCTCAAGGGTTGTTATTTTGGGGCGATTGATCGCCATTATACTTGCTTGTTCGGATTGCTCTCTACTATAAGCACATCGTGATAAATCTCTTCGAGCGCAACGCCTACATATTTATGCGATCTTGCACCCCGCAGGTCTGATTTACTTCCATCTCTCAGCATTCTCGCACGCCTCGAGGCTGCAACAACGAGTGAATATTTACTGTCCACTTTCGTCATCATTTCGTCAATCGACGGATATAACAAGTTTCTTTCACCTCGCTTAAGCTTTCTCGGAAGCTTCCTGCATCGTTTGAATCTCGGCAATAAACCGGTCCTTGCGGCAGTGTTCCGCTACTATAATACTTTGGATGCGATGAGCTGCAGTATCAACCTGATCATTAACGACTGCATAATCGTAATAGCGGATCAGACTCATTTCTTCAACCGCTACAGACATCCTGTGATCGATCACATCCGCATTTTCCGTGCCGCGGCCGGTGATCCGCTGCTTTAATTCGTCCAGAGAGGGTGGTACAAGAAAAATAAAGACGCCTTCCGGAAACTTTTCCTTCACCATTAGCGCGCCTTTAACTTCAATCTCCAAAATGATATCTTTTCCCGATTCGAGCGTCCGCTCCACAAAATCCCGAGGCGTGCCGTAATAATTGCCGACATACTCCGCGTATTCCAGAAGGGCATCGCGCGCGATCATGTCCTGGAACTGTTCTCTTGATTTGAAAAAGTAATTAATGCCGTCGATTTCACCCTGGCGGGGCTTCCGCGTCGTTGCCGAAACGGAGTAAACGAGATCGCTTTGTTTGTGCCGAAGCACAGAGCAGACCGTTCCTTTGCCTACGCCCGAAGGGCCCGATAAGACGATTAACAATCCTTTGGTCATAATACTCCCCGTCACTATTCGTCGTGATCGTCATCTTTCGTCGATAGCCGATGTGCAACCGTTTCCGGTTGTACAGCCGACAAGATGACGTGATCGCTGTCCGTAATAATAACAGCGCGCGTACGTCTGCCGTATGTCGCATCGATCAGCATATGGCGGTCGCGCGCTTCTTGAATGATCCGTTTGATTGGCGCCGATTCCGGGCTAACGATGGAAATGATGCGATTGGCAGAAACGATGTTTCCGAATCCGATATTGATTAACTTGATGGCCATGTCAGGTTCTCCCTCCGGTCTCTCACGTGTATGCAGCAGCATTAACACGATATATAGATGAACGCAAGAATGATGAAGTTGAATTTTTCCGCCAAATTAGGGAACCCGGCAGAGCCATTGCACTATTCTTGACGAAAACAGCCCGGAGCATACGTTTGGCCTTCCGGTTTGCAAGCTCTCTGTCGACAGCTCGTCATCAGCTTGTCTTCCGATTGCATATTCAAACCGTCATGGCAAGTGCATCCATTGCTCTATTCTAATTCATTTTGATACAACGAACAAGTGTTAAAGCGTAATCAGGAGTAAAAACGAGCAATTACTTTATTTCTTCGTTTTTTCCCATACATATTTAGTCAGACGCACCGTCATGTCATAGGATAAAAACGGCGTAATCAAGTATATACCGTTAAAATGCTTCAATGCGGTATCCAGCAGCTCTTCCGCGATCCGTACCCCTTCAGAACGGCCCGCTTCGCCTTCCAGCCCCGCCATCCGGCTGCGAACGTCATCCGATAGTTGTATGCCGGGTACCTCGTTATGCAAATATTCCGCATTGCGCCCGCTGGCGAGCGGCATAATGCCAATGAATACGGGAATGGATAAGTGCTTGGTAGCTTCGGCAATTTTTACGATAAGATCGCTGCTGTAAACGGGCTGTGTCATTATATAATCCGCGCCGGATTCGACTTTGCGTTCCAAACGCGCGATTGCCTTGTCCAAATATTTTACATTCGGGTTGAACGCGGCGCCGACAATGAATTTCGCCTTTTGCTTGAGCGGCTTGCCCGAGAAGGAAATGCCGTCGTTCAACTGCTTGATCATGCGGATCATCTCGAATGAGGTCAAATCGTAGACCGAGCTCGAATCGGGCAAATCGCCGAAGCGTGCCGGATCACCAGTAACAGCGAGCACATGATCGATGCTGAGCGCATCTAGTCCCATCATATGAGACTGCGTTCCGATCAAGTTCCGGTCACGGCACGCAATGTGCACGAGCGGCCGCAGTCCTACCTGATGCTGCACAAGCGAGGCGAGCGCCAGATTGCTCATACGCGTCATGGCTAACGAATTGTCCGCCATCGTAACCGCATCGGCTCCCGCTTCTTTCAAGGCGGCCGATCCCGCCATGAACTTACGGATATCCAGGTCTCGCGGCGGGTCCAGCTCTACGATCACGGTATGGCGCTCCCTTACGAGATCCACAATCGTAGGTTCAGCAGCTGCCGGAGCAGCTGGTTCTCCTAACCCGGTAACCTGCTGCGAACTAGCGGTAACGGCAGTGTGCTCCACAGCCGGCGGCTCGTAAGGTTCGACTGCCCCCGGCTGCGGAACATATCCGTTCAGCGCTTCGGCGATAGCGGCTATATGCTCCGGAGTCGTACCGCAGCACCCTCCAATTATTCTTGCACCCCTATCGGCGAATTTCCGTGCCGATTGCGCGAAGTATTCAGGCGTCGCCGTAAACATGTATTTGCCGTCGACGTAATCGGGAATACCTGCATTCGGAAATACGGATAGAGGCAGCGCCACGTCACCTTGGATCGAATCGATTGCCCGGAGAATGCCGTTTGGGCCGCTTCGGCAGTTGAAGCCTGCCACATCGGCTCCTTCCTCCCTCAGACGTTCGAATGCGAAGGCAAGCGGATGACCATCCTGAGTTACTGCCTCTTTCTCAACTGCAAACTGGCATATGACGGGAATATTGGATTGCTTTCGCGTGACTTTCAGCGCAATGAGCATTTCTTCCAGATCGTAGAAGGTTTCAAGCAGCAGTCCGTCAACACCTTCATTTAATAATGCGTCGATTTGCTGTTGGAAAGAATGCTTCAGCTGGCTGCTTGAGATATTCCTCCGTTTTCCGGCACGTATTGAACCGACCGCTCCGACCACATAGGCATCGCTGCCGACAGCGTTTCTCGCAATCTGAACGCCCGCACGGTTTATGGCCGCCACATCGGCATCCAGTCCGTAGCGGGACAGGCTCTCATGATTGGCCGAGAATGTATTCGTCTCGATCACCCGCGCCCCTGCTTCATAATAACGCCTGTGAACATCTTCTATAACGTTCGGCCGGAGTAAATTAAACTCTTCATATGAAACGCCGACAGGGAACCCCATCTGGTAGAGATAGGTTCCCATCGCGCCGTCGCCGGTCAAGATGCGCGCTCCCAGCGCTTCCCGCAAATCCGGTTTCATGGTCAAAACTCCTTCTGTCGCCTACAGCGTACCTCGGAATACTTCAGCTGCAGGGCCGGTCATGTAAACATGGTTGTCAGATTCATTCCATTCGATCAGAAGCTCTCCGCCCTTTAGAGAAACGGTGGCCGTGCGGTCAGTATAGCCATTCAGCACAGATGCCACGACTGTTGCACAAGCTCCAGTCCCGCATGCAAGCGTAGGCCCTGCCCCGCGCTCCCATACGCGCATGTCCGTGAAATCGCTGGATCTCACCGTAACGAACTCTACGTTTATTTTACGGGGGAACATCGGGTGGGTTTCCAGCTTGGGTCCCCATGCCGCAAGGTCAAAATTAACGGCATCGTCCACGTAAATTACACAATGCGGGTTGCCCATCGATACGGCAGTGAAACGGAACTCGCGGCCGTCTACCTCGATCGGGTGATTGATAACCGGGTTGGCATCAACCGTTGTCGGCACCTGCAAGCCGTTCAGGATCGGCTGGCCCATATCGACGCGGACCAGGTCCGCCTTGCCGTCCTTAACCGTCAGTTGAACCTGCTGTACACCGGCGCCCAATGTTTCTATCGTAATTTCCGTTTTATCGGTTAAGCCGTTATCGTAGACATATTTGGCGACGCAGCGGATCGCATTGCCGCACTGCTCCGCTTCCGAACCGTCGGAATTAATAATACGCATGCGGAAATCAGCGTTCTCCGAAGGCAGAATGTAGACGAGGCCGTCGGCCCCAATGCCAAAAAAACGGTTGCAAACTTGCTCCGCAAGCTCGGCCACATTGTCAGGTAAGCTCTTCTCGCCTGCGACAACGACAAAATCATTGCCCAGTCCATGCATCTTCGTAAAGTTCATTTGCTTGCACTCCTTTTGCCAGAACGAAAACCATTGACGTTCTTAATTTCCTTTTAGCATACCGCAAAGAAAGTCCAAAGGCTATTCATAATTTGCAGCATTGTTTGCACTAAAGTACACCCCCTAAATCCCCCTGGAAGGGGGACCCCGAGGGCTCCGCCCTCTGGACACCCGAAAGGTATAACGTGGGAGTTTGAGAGGCGCGTGCTAGCTAGTACGGTGAATTCCTCGCTTTCGTCCCTTTCGGGACACGCTTTTACTGTGGTGCTCGTGTGCGACCTGATGTCCCTGCGGGACTGTCTAACGATCAAAGTTTCGAAATTTGTTGATGCTTCGGATTCCTCGCTCTCTTCCCATACGGGACCGCTTACTTTATGTATGCGTGTGTGACCTTGTCTCCGTGTGGGAATTGGCAGCACACTGACCGCACCCTTGGGGGGATGCGGTCAGATGTAGTGTTTTTTATCTGGCTACGGGCTTGGAGCGGCCTAGCGGCCAGTTTGATTTTTTCTTCTTTTCGGTCGTCCCGAGGACGCTGCCTATGCCCATAACGAACGTTGGAATGCCGGCGGCTACAAGGACCAGGCACCAATCGCGGAAGCCGAGCGGCACCGTTTTGAAAATTGGCTGCAGTGCTTCGATGTACAATACGCCGAGCATAAGCAGAACCGATGATAATACGGCAAAGAGCAAATATTTGTTCTGCAGAATGTTGCGGTGGAATATCGATCTCGAGCTGCGGCAATCGAATACATGGATGAGCTGAGCCATAACCAATGTGGCAAAAGCGACCGTCTGCGCTTCAACCAGATTCGCCGCGCTGTCAGGTGCCTTGCTGAGCGTGATCCAGAACGCCGCAAGCGTGCAGACGCCGATCAGAATGCCGCGGCTGATAATTTTCCAGCCCAGCCTTCTGGCGAAAATATTTTCTTTGGCAGAGCGCGGCTTGTGCTGCATCAAGTCTTTTTCAGCTTGATCGACACCCAGCGCCATAGCCGGAAGCCCGTCGGTTACGAGGTTCACCCATAAGATTTGTATCGGTACAAGCGGCAGCGGAAGGCCTGCCATCATTGCAAGGAACATCGTCAATATTTCGCCGACATTCGATGCGAGCAAATAACGGATGAATTTGCGGATGTTCTCATAAATGCCCCTGCCCTCTTCGATCGCCGAGACAATCGTTGAAAAATTGTCGTCGCTCAGTACGAGCGAGGACGCTTCCTTCGATACGTCCGTTCCCGTTATTCCCATTGCGATCCCGATATCGGCTGCCTTGATCGCCGGCGCGTCGTTAACGCCGTCGCCGGTCATAGCGACTACATGCCCTTTGCGCTGAAGTGCTTTTACGATGCGCAGCTTGTGCTCGGGTGAAACCCGCGCATAGACGTAGATGTTATCGGCCAGCCGGTCAAGCTGCTCGTCGCTCATTGCCGCAAGCTGTTGTCCGCTTACCGATAATCCCCCCCGCGGCATGATGCCGAGCTGGCCTGCAATCGCTTCAGCGGTTAATTGATGGTCGCCCGTGATCATAACCGTCTTGATGCCCGCACGGCGGCAGGTGGCAATAGCTTCGCGAACCTCGCGGCGCGGCGGATCGATCATTCCGCTCAGCCCGACGAACACAAGCTGGCATTCAACATCAGCCTCGACCTCCGACGCGTCATGCGGGCGCAAATCCCGGTACGCGAAGCCAAGTACGCGCAGCGCCGACTGAGCCATCGCTTCGGCCGCTTCGGTCACCCTCTGTTTAAGCGTCGAGGTGAACGGTACGACTTTGCCGTCCCAAAGTACGTAAGAGCACTGTTCCATCAGCATATCGGCGGCGCCTTTCGTACAGATGAGTCGTCCGCCTTGATGGGAGACCAGGACGGACATCCTTTTCCGTTCCGAGTCAAACGGATATTCCTTCACCCTCTTGTATAAACCGTCAAGAGATTTTGCGGACACTCCGAGTTTGGCTGCCAGAACCGTCAATGCTCCTTCAGTCGGGTCACCCTTCAGCACATACTCGTCCTGAATTGCGGTATCCTTGGTTTTTTTTCGTTTGGTTTCGTTCTCCGCTTCAATTTTCATAACCGAAGCGTTATTGCATAATGCCGCTACCTGGAGCAATCGGCGAAGCGACAGATCATGCTTCACATCGACCGGCTTACCCTGTTCATAGACGGAGCCGGCAGGCTCGTAACCTTCACCGGTCACTTCCATTTGACGACCGCCGATCCAGAGCCTTGTAACCGTCATTTTGTTTTGCGTCAGCGTGCCTGTTTTATCCGAACAGATAACGGAAGCGCAGCCTAATGTTTCGACCGACGGCAGCTTGCGTACGATGGCCCTGCGTTTGATCATCCGCTGGACGCCGAGAGCCAGTGCAATCGTCACAATAGCCGGCAGGCCTTCCGGAATGGCGGCTACAGCGAGGCTTACGCCGGCGAGGAACATTTCATAAGCAGGCTGCCCGTGCAGAATACCGGCAAGCACAACCAGAACGGTCAAGCCCAGAGCTACCACGATCAATATTTTCCCAAGCTGTTCCAGACGATGCTGGAGCGGCGTTTCCATCGATTCGGTTTGCTGGATGAGATTGGCGATTTTCCCCATTTCCGTAGACATACCGGTGCGAATGACGATCCCCCGGGCGGTGCCTCGCGTAACCATCGTGCCCATGAAGCCGATATTGCGCAAATCGCCTAGCGGCAGGTCGGACTCCTCAATCGGATTGCAATGCTTGCCGACAGGAACGGATTCGCCGGTAAGCGCCGATTCTTCCGCATAGCAGCTGTTCGTTTCGATAAACCGCAGATCCGCCGGTATGCGGTCGCCGCTCTCCACCAGAACGATATCGCCCGGCACAAGCTCGCTTGCCGGAAGTACGATGACCTGCCCCCCGCGCAGCGCTTTGGCTGCCGGCGCCGACAATGCTTTCAACGCGCGCAGTGACTTTTCCGCCCGAAACTCCTGAACAAACCCGAGAACGGCGTTCAGAACTATAATCGCCACAATCGTGATCGCATCCAAATATTCGCCGAGCAAACCCGAAATGAGCGTAGCGCCCATGAGCACCAGCACCATGAAATCTTTGAACTGACCCAAAAACAATTTGATTGGGGAGATCTTCTTTCCTTCAGACAGTTCGTTGCGTCCGACCCGGCTGAGCCGATCAGCGGCTTCGTCCGGCGTAAGACCGGTTTCCAGCGAAGCTTCAAACGACTGCGCAAGTTCGTTTGTCCCCATCTGATGCCATTTCCCTTGTTCCATGCCCTGTCACCCTCCCGTTACTTGCCGCCAAACGGACAGCCTATATTGCCTAAATGTATTCGGACAAACTGCGAAATATCCCATTCAAGACTTAAGTTTTTGTCCAAACTATGGCATGATAGGGAGATGAAACAGGACAGAGTACGCTTCCGATGAGTTTTCCGCTCATTCAGATTCAAAATCGGGAGTGTCACAATAAACTTGAAGGAGAAATGAACCCGCATGGCATTAGATGGAATCGTTACCCGTGCCGTCGTCCATGAGCTTCAATCGTGCGTCGGCGCGCGCATTCATAAAATACATCAGCCCACCGAACATGACCTTGTTTTTCAAATTCGCGGCGGCGGGTCCGGCGGGAAGCTGCTGATCTCCGCCAATCCGACTTATCCTCGGGTCCAATGGACGGAGCAGTCGTTCATCAACCCTCGTGAAGCTCCGATGTTCTGCATGCTCCTCCGAAAGTACTGCGAGGGCGGGCTTATAGAGGCTGTCCGCCAAATCGGAAGTGAACGGATCATTCATATCGATGTAAGACAGCGCGACGAGCTGGGCGACATATCGCTGAAGACGCTCATCATTGAGCTGATGGGCCGCCACAGCAATATTATATTGCTCGATGCCGCTGCGGGAACGATTCACGACGGTATCCACCATGTAACACCGGCGATAAGCAGCTACAGGATCGTCATGCCCGGTTCCGTTTATACCGCCCCTCCGGAGCAAGGTAAACGGGATCCCTTGGAAATACCCGACCAAGCTGCATTTATGGACGCTGTTCATGCCGTACTGACAGCGAAAGAGGATGAGAGCGCCGACCCCGCAACCCAGGTCACCGGAGCAAGTCCTGGGCCGAAAATGGTGATAAACACCGAAGAATCAGGCAATCCTTCGGCTAAACTCCCGCCGGATAAGCTGCTTGTGGCGGCGTTTAGCGGAATCAGTCCGCTGCTCGCCAGAGAAATCGTTCACCGGAGCGCTGCGGCCGGAGAAGCTGAGAGCGGCTACGTACATTTATGGTCTGCCTTTCATGAAATGATGAGCGAGCTTCGCGAACACCGGTACCAGCCGCAGATCGTCACCAGCGACTCTACCGGCAAAGCCGTCTTCTCTGTTACGCGGCTTTCGCATGTCCAGGGTCTCACCGAGACCTACGCGACCGTCAGCCTTTGTCTGGAGGCTTTCTATGGCGATAAGGCGATTCGGGATACGGTTAAACAACGGGTATCGGATCTGATTCGTTTTCTCCATAACGAGCTTAACAAGAACAGCAAGAAGCTCGAGAAGCTTAAGGAAACGCTGGATGAAGCCAGGGATGCGGATAAATTCCGAATACGGGGCGAGCTGCTCACAGCCTATTTGCACCAATTGAAGCGCGGCGACGAGTGGATCGATGCAATCAATTACTACGACGAGGAGCAGCGGATCATCCGGATCGCTCTGGACCCGCAGCTGTCTCCTTCGGAAAACGCCCAGCGTTATTTCAAGAAATATACAAAGCATAAAAACTCCTTGAATATCGTGAACGAGCAAATGGAAAACGCCAGAGAGGAGATGCTTTACCTGGAGGCGCTGCTGCAGCAGCTGGAGAGCGCGTCATTATCGGATATCGATGAGATTCGCGAGGAATTGGTCGAACAGGGCTATTTAAGAGACCGGACCAAACGCGGCGGCAAGAAACGCAAACCGGCGCGGCCGGCACTGCTTTGTTATACATCTTCCGAGGGAATACCCATATATGTGGGCAAGAACAATACGCAGAACGATTTCTTGACGAACAAAACTGCCGGTCCAAACGAGACCTGGCTGCATACGAAGGATATTCCCGGCTCGCACGTCGTCATCCGAGCTGCCGAATTTAATGATCAAACTCTGGAGGAAGCCGCGATGCTGGCCGCCCATTACAGCCAAGCGCGATCGTCCAGTCACGTGCCGGTCGACTATACGCTTGTCAAGCATGTGAAGAAGCCTAGCGGCGCCAAACCGGGCTTCGTTATTTACGATCATCAAAAAACGCTGTTCATCACACCTGATGAACAGCGCCTTAAAAATCTGCCTTCGCAAATCAAAACATAATGCCTTCCATCACGCTGCGCCGCGGAAGCTGCATATAACATGCAGCTTCCGCGGCGCAGCTCTTCTATCTGACGCGTTGCGGCGTTGCGGTCTTGAAGCCGCCCCCTATCTGCTTACCTCGATGCCGGATTAAGCTGCTTCAATACGCCGGCGTCGACCGTTCGGCTGCCGATCGTGCCGTGGAACACCACACCTTGACGTTCTCCATGATAATCGGAGCCTCCGGTAACGATAAGGCCGTATTGACGGGCCAACCGCTCGTACCTTACTTCATCATCCGTTCCATGGTCAGAGTGGAATACCTCGATCCCCTCCGCTCCGCTGCGAATAATCTCTTCGACCAGATCGTCATCGCCGTACAAACCGGGATGAGCTATTACACTTGTTCCGCCCGCTTGGCGTATCCATTCGACAGCCTCGAAAGGATTTAGCCTGGGCGGATTAACGTACGCCGCGGCGCCTGCCGCCAGGTAGCGGTCAAACGCTTCCTGCATCGTATCGACGATGCCTTTGGCAACAAGCAATGACGCCATATGCGGCCTTCCGATCGTCCCTCTGTCCTTTCCCTGCTTACGCGCTTCGTCAAGCACTTCATCCAAAGATATCGGGATTCCAAGTGAACGGAGTTTCTCAATAATCATGAGGTTTCGGTTATCCCTGACTTCAGTAAGACTGCCGAGCCTCCCGCGCCAATCGTCGCTCTGCCAATTGGTGTAATACCCCAATATGTGAACGTCGCGGCCGCCTGCAGACGTACTGATTTCTACGCCGGGCACGACTGTTATGCCGAATTCCTCTCCCGCTTCCATCGCCTCCGCGATCCCTTCCACAGTATCGTGATCGGTAATGGCTACTGCGGCAAGTCCGGCCTCTTTCGCCATGCGAACGTTTTCCCGGGGCTGCTGCATCCCATCGGAAGCCGTTGTATGGGTATGAAGATCGGCGCGGCCTATAACCATTGCTCGAGGTCTCTCTCCCGAAGGAAGGTGAGGAACGTGACGGCGGATATCGGCAGCAGCGCGGATTTAAGATAAATCGAATAAAATTGACGTTTAAAATTGACATCTTTGAGTGGGATTGTATGAATAAGCCCAAGCGCGACCTCATGCTTGACCGACGAGCCCGACACGAACGATACGCCTAGCCCGGCTTCGACCGCCGACTTCACCGCTCCCGTGCTGCCAAGCTCCATCACGATTTTCAATTCCGCCGGATCGATTTGTTTATTTTTCAGCTGCTCTTCCATAACCAGCCTCGTCCCCGATCCTTGTTCCCGCAGCACAAACGGAAATTCCAGCACATCCGCAAGGTGCACTTCCTTCTCTCGTGCGAGCGGATGCGATTTACCCACGATTAATCGCAGTTCATCGCTCATTACGGCTTCCATGTGCATGTCCGGATGGTTGACCGGGGCTTCGATCAAACCGAAGTTCAGCTGATGATTTAGGATCTCTTCCATGATTTGAGCGGTATTCATCACTTTCATGCTGATTGAAATATGCGGAAATTCCTGCCCGAACGGGCCAAGCAGCCGCGGCAGGATATACTCTCCAATGGTCAAGCTGGCTCCAAGCTGTAATCTTCCTTTAAGCTGTGTCGTAAATTTGGACATCTGGGTATCCGTGTCGCGGATCAAATCGATGCTTCTCTGCGCGAAAGGCATAAGCGCCCTGCCCGCTTCGGTTAATTCAATTCGCTTGGTCGAACGCTGCAGCAGCTTCGTTCCGAAATAATCCTCCAGCGACTGTACCTGCATCGTCACGGCCGGCTGAGTCATATGGAGTGCAAGCGCTGCGGCTGAGAAGCTGCCTTTCTCCGCTACGGTAAAGAATATATGAAGTTGATGAAAGTTAAGCGCCATTGAATCCATCCTTCCTCTCTCTATCAGTCATTATATAATATACCTCAGAAAAAGTATCCACAATCATACAAAAAAGCATGAGCTTTATGGGCGCATGCTTCGTCATTATGGGGAGCGGTTTATCATTTTTTATTTCCGTTTTCTGCTATTTTTTATTAAAGTCATTCTTCTGGAATGTCTGAGCCAGGAATAGTATGATTTCAGATCTCGTAGTTCTATAGTCTCAGACATACGGCCTAGGAAAGTAACGACAATCATTTTGTGCAGCGGATTGCCCGCCAAATCCGTTTCTTTCTCCAGAATGGCGAATTCGGCGACAAAGACAAGATCGTCGTCAATTAAGTATACGTCCTGTTCATTCCGGTAATAAGGCTCGATTCGTCCTTGTTTCAAGCACTGCCACATATAATCGGCGATGTCCTCGAAACCGGTTTTCTCACTCTCGACTCGATCCGCCCAGCGGATTTTGGCATGGTTCGTGATGACGATATCCGCTACCTTCTTATCACCCAGAACGACGTGAAACGACTCATAAGTGTTCCATCTTTCCGTCATCTTGTCTTTCATCGCGATCCACCCCTCCCCTGGAAGTAGGCCTTATTATCTATATTTACATTTGATTTCATTGTAGCATGCCTGTCCGATTTTTCAACATTAAAATAAAGTCGCACCAATAATGTAACATTATGGATTATTGCGGTTAAAAAATGGCTCCCGCCCGTTGAACCGGTATCGGGAGCCTGTGAAATCACAAACTATAAAACCGAGTTTTATCAGGCACATTGCGTTCATACTCGGTTTTAATTTCATTTCGATACGAACGTTCTATCTTCTTAACGAACGGAAGGCGCTGAATGTTGCGCACAATATCGTCAGCCCGATCGGCGTTCATATACATGACCACATAATGCATCTTTCGGGAGATATAATGAATCGTCCCATATTTGTCTAATGAACGGGCCGCTTTGATATCATTGACCCAAATAATGTAGCCTACGCGTTCCGAAAACATGATTGCCCCCCGTTCCGAGTTTCGCTCCGTTACCCGCAGCCGCCGCTGCTGCAGCCGCAGGAACCGCCGCTTCCGCAGCCGCCGCCTTTTGCCAATGGGTCGTTGCCCGGCACTTTAATCGTTTCCGAAACTGAAGCGGCTATTTGCTTGGCAATTTCATGCAGCAGCTCATCGACCGCCTGTTCTGCCGCCTTGAAGCGGATTACGCTCTCGATTTGGCCCAGCTTAAGCTGTATCGCGTCTACTACGTCTTTAGCCGCATTAAAGTCCGGATGAAACCGGCCGAAACGCTGGCATTCCTCGAATTTCTCCTTCGCTTTCGCGAACTGCCGGACGAGTGCAGCCACTTCTTGATCGCGGTCCACTGCGCTTTTCCAATATGCATATTCGGCTACTTCAGCCGATTGATTAATCATGTCGCCAATCTCATATGCGTTCAACAACAAGGCCGCCATGTCGAGCGATGGATTCGCATCGGATTTATCCGGGATTCCATGCAATATATTCTCGGGAAGCTCAGTCGTTGGTATCGCCTGCACGATATGCACCCCTTTATGAAGGTTTAGGCTTTGCCTATTTGCTATCATACCATATTGAGAGGAGAAAAAGGTAGGTCAAGCTTGGCTGCGAGTGCAAATACACAATTCATTCACGGTTTACCGCTTCCAGTGGAATAACGAGCATCATTTCCTGCCACATATCAGGGGTAAGCTGTACCGAAGCAGGCTTACCGTTCTCGTAGATACTTCCGATAACTGTCCACTGGCTGCCTTCATCTGTAATCCGTTCGGGGACAAAAGGCTGTACTTTCCCTTCCCGTTTTAATTTAACCGATGTTCGCCAGCCTAAAGCCCTCTCCAGCAATTCCCTGCGGGTAGTTGGATGATAGGTCCGCAGCTGCTTGATCCACATCGCCGGAACTTCATCCAAGCCGGAAAAAAGCGATCTTACGGACGGAACCTCCGTGAGCAGCTCGAAAGCGTGAAATGAACACGGATCGGCGAACAATCCGGCGGCTTCAGCCGATTGACGAAGGCCGGCAGATATCGTCCGGGGAACAGCGGTCCGCACAAGCTTTACCGCTGCAGGCTTCTCCATCCACCCGCTAATTGCATACCTGACTGTTTCCGGCAACCGTCTGCCGGAGGCGCCCTCCAGGAACGCAATTACGTCCACGCCGGAAAAACCAAGCTCCAATGCTTTCGCGGAAGAACGTTCTGTTATTCGATATACGGAGATAAAATCGGAACGTTTGCGTTCTCCGATCAGCTCCAGTGTCCACAGCACGGATGCAGGAGCGTATGCGGAAAGCATAATTTCCCCGTCCGGAGAAATATGAATGTTCTTGACCGAATCGTCATCCGAGTTGGAGCCCGAAGCCGGCCACGCCGGAATGAGCCAGCGGACAAGCTGCTCGCCTGCTGTCGTATCAGCCAACTCCATCCAACCGCATGCGGCCATTAACCGGCACCAGTGCCGCAATGATTCCGGTCCTAAGTCACCCGAAGAATTATTGAACTCGAGTTCCAATTCCGAGAGCCGTGCCCATTTCATCGGTTCAAGAGAAGAAAGAAAGGCAGCGGCATTCCCGATAGAGGCAACTCGAACCGCATACGTTTCCATCACGAATCGAAGCAATTCGGTTTCGCGCGCAATCCCAGGCAGGTCGAGCCATGCTTCCCAGCGCTTCCGGTGCACTTGAAATGCTTGAGGGGACTCAGTCAGCTTCATTTGCTTCAATGCAATGTCCAGGATGAAAGCCAGCGGCAGAGGATATTCGATCGCTTGAAACTGATTGAAATCAAATATTTCCAGATCATTGGCCTTAATATGAATATGTGCCGCGCTCTTATCGATTGACCTCCTCGTAAGGACGCCTTTTACCGTTTTATCCATCCCGGACCGGGTCATTTCGGCTATTACATGAATAAGTTGCACTCCCAAAGCCGGGATATATGTATCGCTCTCCCTGTACACGATATTCGAAACGTCATTAATTTCCGCATAGGGAATAGACCAGGAGCTGATCGTCCTTTGCCAGATGAACAAGGTGTCGCGCGGGATAAAATAAACCTTTTCCCCCCACCCTTTGCGCACGGAGAAGACGATTCCGGCTTCGGCGAGCCGAAGCAGTCCGATCCGGTACTCGGAACCGGCGATACCCGGGGCAGCCGGCTGCTGAAGCAGCTGTTCCTCTTTGAAAGGCAGCGAACCGAAGCGATGAACGATTGCCGCGAGTGTAACGGCAGCAGGCTCTGTCAGCGCAGACCAGGCTGATGCTGTGCATGATTCGTTACGTGCCGCTTCCGGCCACTTGATGCCTCCCTCACACTGCCAGAGAGTTAGCCCGGCTATCTTCTCAGCATGATCAGGCGTCAGCCTCTCCACAATATCGCGGCTATTCATCGGGCTCTCTCCTTTTCATCCAGGTTTCATAGCTTTCCCGCATCAACTTGCCGCTGCCCGTCAGCCACTCCTTCACTTCATAGCGGTAGCCTTGTTCAATCAGGAACAGCTGACGCTTCTGTGCGTAGTAGGTTTCTTTGGTCCCATCGGAGACTAGCGTGTAGAACCAAGCATTGTTGTCGCCCTGCTTGGGACGCAGTATACGCCCGATCCGCTGCGCTTCCTCTTGGCGGGAACCGTAGCTTCCGGATACTTGAATTGCAACAGCTGCATCGGGTAGGTCAACGGCGAAATTCGCTACTTTGGAAACGACCAGCACAGGTATGACCCCGGCTTTGAACGACGCATACAGCTGTTCACGCTCGTTATGCGGAACCTCGCCGGTCAGCACCGGAGCCTTCAGCGCAGCCCCGATGTCATGCAGCTGCCGTATATATTGACCGATCACGAGCGCAGGCTTTCCTTTATGCTTCTGCAGCAGGTGTTTGACAGCTTCGATTTTCGCTTTGTTTTCGCCGGCGATCCGGACTTTGGCCCTCTCTTGGGCGCGCTCGTATCTCTTCATCTCCTGATGCGGCAGCGACAAGCGGATTTCCGCGCACTCCACATTTGCGATCCAGCCGCTGGTCTCCAGCACTTTCCACGGCAGATCGAAACGCTTTGGGCCGATAAGCGAGAATACATCCTCCTCCCGGCCGTCCTCGCGGACCAATGTCGCTGTCAGCCCGAGGCGCCTTGTCGCTTGAAGCTCTGCAGTCATACGAAATACGGGAGCCGGGAGCAGATGGACCTCATCGTAAATAATAAGGCCCCAGTTCCGCTCCTGAAAAAGCTTCATATGTGTAAACTCGCCGTCTTTTTGACGCCTGTTGGTCAGTATCTGATACGTGGCGATCGTTACGGGCCGAACCTGCTTCGAGGTTCCCGCATATTCCCCGATTTCCCCGTCTGTAAGCGTCGTCTTATCAAGAAGCTCGGTCTTCCATTGTTTCACGGAAGTCACGTTCGAGGTTAGAATCAGCGTATCACAGCCAAGTCTGGCCAAAGCCGCGATCCCGATTACCGTTTTCCCCGCACCGCAGGGCAGAACGAGTACCCCGCTGCCGCCGTCCTCCTTGCCTTCCCGGTAAAACAAATCGACCGCATGCTTCTGATATTCGCGCAGGCTGAATTTGCGGCCGCCACCGGTTTGCTCCCTTAGCTCCACATACAGTGATTCCCCGTGCCTGTATCCGGCCAGGTCTACAACCGGGTACCCCAGCCGCGTTAACTCCTGCTTAAGCGCACCGCGGCTTTCAGGCTTCATCAGCCTTTTCCCTTCACTCCCGGCGCCTTTAATGAACGGCCTGACGCTCGAACGTCCCTCGAGCTCCCCGAGCAGCTCCTCATCGCCATGCAGCAGAAGCCCGCCTTCAGGCGACCGTTCAAGCGTGAGCTTACCGTATCGCTCCGCAAGCATTCGAATGCCGCTCGTCACCTTCACCGGCAGCTCATAACTGCTAAATGCGCTGATAGAAGCAATGATCTCACCGGCAGACATTCCCGCGGAAGCCGCATTCCAAATGCTCAGAGGCGTCATTCTGTATGTATGAATGTCTCCGGGCCGTTTCGACAAGTCGGCAAACCGGCATAGCGTCTCGCGCGCGGCATCCGCATCCCTGTGCCTGTCGTCGAGGAGCACCGTGAAATCCGCCTGTACGATGAGCGGCCGGTCTTCCCGTTTATGCATTTCATCATCTCCCTTAAGATTAGCGATGCAGCAGCAGCTTATATCTTATAGTTTGAGATAATGTGCCGGTTTTTATCCCCTTACAGGTATTTTCTGGTAACAAAAGCTTAACGCAGCGCTTTTCTGAAGCCTGCAGCTTTTGCTTCATCCTCGGTGCAGAACATCCGCTCAGCCTTCGTTTGAGCGTAGGCTTGAGTTCCCGGAATATGATAAATTTTATTTTCGCCTCGAATGTTTCCTTTTATTTGGGGCTTCCTGCAAGGCACAGCAGAGGCGGAGTCGCTCTTCCAAGAAGAATTGTCCGGAATTGTCAGACCCGTCTTCCCCCACAGACCGGCGTTCTCAGCCCTCGCCGTTCGTTCAAGCGCGGCAAAATTATCGGCATAGGTAACATTCGGCGGAATGGTCATAACAGATGCAAATCCGTCTTTTAAGAGAAGCTCATTGAACATCGTCGACTCCCCATCGACAAAGACATAGCGAAGCAGCCTGCCGTATTTATCGGTATCTCCGGTATCGGCAAACATGATTATGGTTTTCCCTGTCAGCTTGCCGGAAGTATATCCGCTCGCCTTTAATCCCAGCTGCCGGCTTTCTCCTTTGATCTCCGGGGTGTTCACCCCGATCAGACGAACTTTATTCCCGGAATTGGTGGTGAAGGTGTCACCGTCCACGATCCTCTCCACCTGCTCGACCGTGTAAGGCTTTCCCGAGAGAAGAGGGTAGTTGCTCGTTATTGCACGGATTGATGGGTTATCGGATGCCGGCGGTGCGTCAGTGCATCCCGTTAATACTATAAAGATCATAAATAAAAGTGCTGTATGTACACTAACTTTCATAATAAAGAATGACCCTGCCTCTCCTAAACAATCGGTGTTCACAAAGAAACGCGAGCCGGGCTGCGCCGAATCGCGTTCGCTGCATCTGATAAAATAAGTTACCGGCTCGGGTACGACTGTGCCGAAGCCCGTTCACTTGACGTCTAATGAAGGGCAGACGGTTCCCGGTGCTCATGCTCGGAAATGCTGCTGAGAGCATCTCCCGCTTCGTTGACGAAAATTTCGCGGATAGCAAGGTCACCGATTGAAACGACGCCCATCAATTCCCCATTCTCAACCACCGGAAGCCTGCGGATCTGATTTGTCGCCATCAGCTTGGCCGCATCGTCAACCGTAATGCTTGACTCAACGGTCTTCACTTCTTTAGTCAATACTTCAGACACCGATGTTGATCCGGAATGCTTATTGGCATACCCTCGCGTAACCAAATCCCTGTCGGTAACAACGCCGATCAGCTTTTTCCCTTCGACGATCGGCACAAAACCGATATCATTCTGCTTCATGAGGACGGCCAGTTCATAAATGTTATCTTGTGTCGTTGCCGTAACGCAATCGGTTGACATGATATCTTTAATTGTTTTCACCATTTTTTCCTCCTCGACGAATGTCTTTCATCCATCGATTAGGTTTGCCTTTCATTGCCGCGATCATGCATGAGTCTGGTCCCATATGCTGCTACAATTGGCTCACCCGAGTAGACAGGTGCTCGGATGCATAATTCTCGGCCATAGAAATCATCAGTTTTGCAGAGACCAGCATCGACTGTTCATTAAGGTCGAACATCGGATGATGATGGGGATATACCGCTCCGCATGCCTCGCCGCCCGCTCCGACAAACATAAAGCAGCCGGGTATCTCGCGCAAATAATAGGAGAAGTCTTCTCCCGCCATAATGAGAGTCGACGTTTGAACGGCTTCCGGACCAAACCGTTCCGCAGCGACGCGGAAAAATCGCGCAGCCTCCACGTCGTCATTGACTACTGTCGGATATCCGTCGCGATAGTCGAGGACTGCGTTTGCGCCGTGCATCGCTGCCGTTTGATAGACGATGGCTTCCAGCCGTTCCCTAATACGCGCTCTCGCTTCCTCCGAAAACGTACGTACCGTCCCTGTGAGTCTGCAGCGCTCCGCAATGACATTGCCGGTCGTACCCGCATGGAAGGAGCCAATCGACAGCACAGCGGGCTCAAGCGGGTTCACACTGCGGCTGACAATGGTTTGGAGCGCCTGAACAAGAGCCGCTCCCACTACAATCGCATCGACGGTTTCATGCGGCAATCCGCCATGGCCGCCTCGTCCGGTGATATCGATATAAATTTCATCGGGAGCTGCCATGAAAGGACCGCTTCTTGCGGCAACGATGCCGTATGGCAGAGGAGTCCATAAATGAACGCCGTATATAACATCGACGCCTGACAGAGCTCCGCCCTTTATCATGCCGACGGCTCCGCCGGGCGTTACCTCTTCAGCAGGCTGGAATAACAGACGTCTTTCCCCCTCGAGACTTTTCCGACTCGAAGTGAAGTATTTGGCGATACCAAGCATGGTAGCCGTATGTGCATCGTGCCCGCAGGCATGCATAACGCCGGGCAAGGTTGATGCGTAATCGCACGTTTTCTCGTCTTGTATCGGCAGTGCGTCGATATCCGCACGCAGCGCCACGACCGGCCCCGGTTTATCACCTCTGATCGTCGCCACAAGACCGAAACCGCCCAAGCCCTCCTTCACCTCGCAGCCAATCTCTTCAAGCTGCCGGGCAATCCAGCGGGATGTCTCCTTCTCTTGAAACGACAGCTCCGGATGCCTGTGCAAATATCGTCTCCACTGCACCATATCCGGATAAACGGTTTGCAGCATCGCATCTAAATCTGTTCGCTCTTCCATGCGCACAAACCTCCTTACGGTCGTTTACTTTGTCTTTTATTGTATCAGAACGAAGGACGGTCTAGAAAGTCATTCCGTCGTAATAACCGATCATTTTTCGTAAAAATGTCACTTTTGGCTTAGTTGAAGAGGCTCAGTCAGGCTTGCGCTTGCTGGGGAAAAATACTATCATGAATAAGAAGAAAAGGCGGTGTCCACTTGGCAAACGCCATACAATTTCGTCCCTTAAGCTTGAAGGAGGATCATCCATGATAATTGAGAATACAGGCCTAAACGGAATGACCAGCGACCTCGCGCATCTCGACGAGTCGGCGGAAAAACTCGGCTTCGTGCGCTGGCAATGGGAATATCACCGCGCAACGTACGATCTGAAGCTGGAAGACCGGACTAACCGCGAAGACTACTTCTTGCGTTTTAATGTCCGCGCAATTGAAGGCAAGCTGGAGTCCTCGCACGCCGTGCTGCAAGTGGAATCCGTTTACATAGGACGAGCCACCTTCCCGCACGGCCTTGATTATGAGTCGGCGATTCCTCAACCGATTCTGAATGCAGCCACTCAGAGGCTGCAAGAACTTAAGAAACTCCTCGCTTAGCAAGCGGCGGTCCTCAGATGAAAACAAAGACGAACGGCCTGCGCGGCAGGCCGGATTTCTTGCTTCTTGTCCTGATTTTGGTCCTTGTCGGTTTTGGACTCGTAATGGTGTTCAGCGCCAGCTCTAACACCGCCGTCGTTTCCAAAAATTTTAATTTCGACGCGTTTTACTTCACCAAACGGCAGCTGTTGTGGGCGGTTATAGGTATAGGTGCGATGTTTATCATTATGAATATTCACTATACAAAGTTTAAAAAAGGGTATGTCCTCTACTTTATCCCAGTCATCATTATGCTTATGCTCGTTCCGTTCATCGGTGAGGAAAGAAACGGCGCACGCAGCTGGTTCGGTATCGGATCGCTTGGCATTCAACCAACGGAATTCGCCAAGCTGGGACTCATCCTTTATTTAGGCTCGCTCATCTCCAAGAAAGGCGAGAAGTTTAGAGATTTTAAAAAAGGTCTGCTCCCTGTCTTCATCGTCATCGGTTTCATCTGCGGACTCATTATGCTGCAGCCGGATCTTGGCGCCTGTATCGTTATTGCCGCTTGCGCTCTCATTATCATTGTCGCCGGCGGCGCTAATTTAAAGCAGCTGTTTCTTGCCGGAATCATAATTACCGCCATCGTGTCTGCATGGGCAAGCATTTCCATTATGAACAATCCGAAAGCATGGAATTACCGGATTGACCGGTTTACCGCCTTTATGAACCCTGAAGGCGATGTGCAGGGAACCACGTATCATTTGTCCCGTTCGTTGCAAGCGCTCGGTCATGGCGGATTAACAGGCGCAGGCTTCGGAAACAGCGTTCAGAAGCTGAAATATTTGCCCTATGCTTACAGTGATTTCATCTTCCCGGTTATCGCCGAAGAATTCGGATTCATCGGCAGCTTGCTGTTTCTGCTGTTCTATCTGTTCTTTCTGTGGCGGGGCCTCCTAATCGCGCTGAGGTGTCCGGACATTTACGGAACAGTGGTCGGAGTAGGTATCGTCGGGCTGATTGCGGTTCAGACGATCATCAATATCGGCGGAGTCACGGGGGCGATGCCAATTACGGGCGTCACGCTTCCGTTTATCAGTCACGGCGGCTCCTCGCTGCTCGTGACGCTTGCGAGCATGGGTGTGCTTCTCAGCATATCGCGAGAACATAACCGCGAGAGTAAAACGTCGAAATAAAAAGACGACCGGCTGGCATCAGCGTGTCGTCTTTTTTATGCCATAAAAACAACCGCCCGGCACCGGGCGGTCAATTTGTGTTATTTCAGCCGGGCAGAAGGCTCCTCCGCCTCTTCTTCCTTGAAGGCGACGCCTTCCACTTTCACATTCACTTCCACAACATGCAGTCCGGTCATATTTTCAACCGCTTCTTTAACGTTTTCTTGCAGCCCCCGGCATACTTCCTGTATCGGAATGCCATACTTCACTATAACGCGTAAATCGATGGCGGCTTCCAGCTGGCCCACTTCAACCGAAACACCCTTTTGCGCATTTTTGCCGCCCAGCCGTTTGGCCAATCCTTCGGAAATGCCCCCTGACATGGCGGCGATTCCGGGAGTTTCAAGTGCTGCCATTCCCGCGATGGTGGCGACTACGTCATCTGCAATGCGAATTATGCCTGTCTCTAGTTCATCGGTCATGCCACACACTCCTCTATCACCTTATGTTTCCATTGTAATGGAAGCTTAGAAACGAAGCAAGGCATATTGTGTCAACCGATTCTTAAGTTTACATGTCCAGTATTTTCCGATATAGTGTTAAAAAGATTTCCATATCACTTATTTGCAAATGAGGTGCAAGAAATTGAAACAAAAATTGTTTTTCACTGCATTGATTGTACTATTTGTACTGAGTGGCGTCAGTCACTACGCTCATTTTGGTACTATGATAGAATTCACCTTCTCGGCACTTGCCATTCTGTTCGTGGCAGGCTTTCTCGGCAAAGCGACAGAGAGCGTGGCTCATTATGCCGGCCAGCGTTTGGGGGGCTTTCTTAACGCTACCTTCGGAAACGCTGCTGAGCTGATTATTGCAATATTCCTTGTCAGGGAAGGTCTGTTCGACATGGTGAAAGCGAGCATCACCGGCTCAATTATCGGGAATCTGCTGCTTGTTCTCGGTCTGAGCGTTCTTCTTGGCGGATTGAAATACAAAGAACAACGATTTAATATCCAAATGGCAGGCCATAATGCTTCTCTCATGGTCCTGTCAGTCATCGCGCTGTTTATACCGGCCGTCTTTATTTCGACGGCGCATTTTTCCGCGCATAAAGATAAAATCCTGAGTGTGACAATTGCCGCTATTCTCATCATTGCTTACTTGCTGTGGCTTGTATTCTCGATGGTCACTCATAAAGACGTTCTGGAGGATGTAGAAGAAACGACTCCGGATCACGGGGAGGCCCCAGCCTGGTCTAAACGCATATCGATTCTATTCCTGATTATTGCAACCGCAATGACTGCGTTCGTCAGCGAATGGCTCGTCCACACCTTGCACGGATTCACTGCGGCGTTCGGCTTGTCCGAGTTGTTTGTCGGCGCCTTCCTCATTGCCATAGTCGGCAATGCCGCGGAGCACAGTGCTGCGGTAATACTCGCGATGAAAAACAAAATCGGAGCCGCCGTCGAAATCGCGGTCGGCAGCAGCCTGCAAATTGCGCTGTTTGTCGCACCGGTGCTTATCTTTGTGAGTTTGCTGTTCGGCAATACGATGGATATCGTATTCACTCCCCTTGAGCTTACCGCCATTGCCGTTTCCGTATTTATCGCCAAATCGATCTCTAAAGACGGTACGACAAACTGGTACGAGGGAGCTCTTCTGCTCATCGTTTATGTGATACTCGGCATTTCCTTCTACCTTGTGTAAACTGAACTGCCGGGCAGCAAATAGAAGACGCCCCCGCATGACGGGAGCGTCTTCTTCTATTTGCTGCATAATACATTGAGAATAGAGCGCTGCAGGCGGCTACGCTTTATTGTTCATTGCTTCATAAAGCTGAGCTAAATTACGCTCCAGCTTGCTTATGATCTCTTTGCCGATGGCTTCGGCTACAAGACCTGCCCGGATTGCGAAGTCGACTTCTCTGGAAAAGCCATATATTTGCGTGTCCAAAACCTCTTCATAGAGGGGACATTTTCTCGTAGCCAAATTTTCCATTTGCACTTCGATAAGCTTTTCAATTTTATGGGCATCTTCCTGAAGGAGATTGATCGCTTTTTGATGCAGATGAATAAGAACATCGGATGAAGACATCGTACTCCCCCTTATGCGCATTTCTCGCCGTCTTCTTTATTCTTATATTAGACGAAAACAGACGAATGTACAAGGTAAAAACAACAAAGCGCCCCACTGAACGTTCAGCGAGGCGCTTCATTGCCGGATGTCATCCGTCTATTCGGGTAAGACCGCAATATCGAGGTTGTGTTTTGCGAATACTTCAGCCATAGCGACTTTTGCTTCGTCAGCGTCAGGACCATGCACATGAAGCTCATAGGAATGACCGCCGACCAACGTAGTGAATAGACCGAGTATGCTCTTGACGTCGATATATTTGTTCTCGGCTTGGAGAACGATTGACGACCGGAATTTATTGGCCGTTTGGGAAATGTCTACGATTGCAGCGTTGTTGGACATAGGAATCCCTCCACTTATTAGTTACATTCACTAGAAAAGCTTTCCTACATCATAACCCGATTTCCCCTTCCGTACAAGAGGGCTTTTACTTCAAATTTTCCGGGTTAAGCGTTTCCAGTTCCGGTACGACGAACCTTCCGTCTTTGCGAATGAGACGGTCATCGAAATAGATTTCTCCTCCGCCGTACTCCGGGCGTTGTATAAGAACAAGGTCCCAATGTACCGCCGAGCGGTTGCCGTTATCCGTTTCTTCGTAGGCTTGGCCCGGCGTGAAATGAAGACTGCCGGCGATTTTCTCGTCAAACAGGGTGTCTTTCATCGGATGCAGGATGTAGGGGTTGAAGCCGAGGCTGAACTCGCCGATATAACGGGAACCTTCATCCGTATCAAGAATTTCATTCAGCTTCGCGGTATCATTACTGGTCGCCTCAACAATTTGTCCGTCTTTAAACGTAAAGGAGATATTCTCGAAAGTCACGCCTGAATATACCGACGGCGTGTTATAAGTAATTTTTCCTTGGACAGAATCGCGGACAGGAGCAGAAAATACTTCACCATCGGGGATATTGCGGTGGCCCGAGCATTTTTTCGCGCCGATGCCTTTTATTGAGAAAGACAAGTCGGTACCCGGCGCTGTAATGCGTACCTTGTCCGTGCTTTTCATAAGCTGCAGCAGCGGGTCCATCGCCTTCTCCATCTTGGCATAATCCAGATTGCACACATCAAAATAAAAATCCTCGAACGCTTCGGTACTCATATTGGCAAGCTGCGCCATTGAAGCGCTGGGATAACGCAATACGACCCATTTCGTATGCTTGACCCGGCGTTCCGAATGAATGGGATGACTATACAGCCGCTCATATAGCCGCATGTTTTCGCTTGGCACACCGGCGAGCTCACTCACATTCTCACCGGACCGGACCGCTATGTAAGCGTCCATCGCTTCCATTCGTTTAAGATCGTAGGACGCCCATACCTCGATCTGTTCTTTGGACGCATGCTGCAATAAGGTTCGCAGTACCGAACGATCGCTTATTTCGACGAAGGGACGGCCTCCCCGTTTGGTTACCTCTTCAATCAGACATTTGACAACTTCCCGCTCGGAGCCGATTATCTCGATAAGGACATTTTCTCCGGGCTGCACATCGATTGAATAGCCGGCAAGGTTGGATGCCAGCACTTGTAAACGCGGATCACGCATCGAAATCACTTCCTCCTGCTTGATGGATTCTTCTTGTTTATCCTACCATGTTTTAGGTCATGTTGCACATATTGCGTCGCTGTAAACCAGCCCCCCTTATTGAAGCGTCCGGAACGAAATATCGCTGTTTCGCGTCTCTTTCATCTGACCGGCCCCGGTCTTATAATGAAGCACTGAATGCTCCTGCAGCCTAAGAGGCAGCATCCGGGTTTTATCAATTAGGAGTTTATAGGTGGTATGGACGCGAAGCGTGGAGAGCATTTGGTCCAGCTGTCTGCCCGATTGCTCAAGCTCTGCTGCCCATTCCTTCCTGAAAGCATTTAACGAGGCGCTATGGTGTCCGTCTTTGATGGCGGCGACTGATGGCTCAGCTGCTTTCCGTTGCAGACTGTGAAACTCGTTGCGTATGTTTTCTCGCCAATACTTTTCATTTGCAGTGTCATCCGTCTCAATCATAAGCATCGCTGTACGGGCACCGGACTCTGAATTAACGATTTCCGTATTCTTCGCCGACGCCTGGACATGGTTGAGAAGGTCCAGCGGCTCGATTATCCCTGTAGATGCTATATTCCCATCCGATTGAACCCGGATTTGGTTATGGTCCTCAACAATGCCTTGAAAAGAAACAGGAGTCAAATTACCGGCATCAGCTGAAACTATTCCTGTGATTCCCGAAAAGGCATAACGATCGACACCTGATAAACCGGACACCGATAAAGAAAGAAGCTCATCGGCTGTTTTCCCGTGTGTCGGAGAGGTGCAGCCCGATAAAATAATGAAAGCAAGGATTGTTATTGGCTTTATTTTTAATAGTCTCAACATTATTCACTCCCGGGTCGAGCATTATCTTTGTCTTACGTATCGTCTGCCGCCGGGCACCGCTTTATGCGATAAGCCTTAAACCAGGTCAAAAAATTAACACGGATGCACCTGCACTGCCTGCGCCGGCACATCCGTGTTCTTATTTCGTGAGGCCCACTCTGCGAATCGAAACGTTGTTACGCCCATTGTTCTTTGCTTCATAAAGCGCCATGTCCGCACGGTAGAACAGCGACTCCACACTTATTTTCTCATCCTCGGACGTCCATTCGGAAATACCGCACGAAACTGTTACCCGGGGGTCCGTATTCTCCTCCACCCGCGAACGAATCCTTGTCGCAATTGTATACGCCTGGTCGGATCTTATTTGCGGCAAGTACACGGCCAGTTCTTCTCCCCCCCACCGCGCGGCAATGTCGCTCTCACGGATGCATGTGCGGATAATGTCGCTTACGGCAATGAGGATCCGGTCGCCGATTTGGTGGCCGTATGTATCGTTTACGTGCTTGAAATGATCGATATCGACCAGTACCAGCGAGCCTGAGGAGTCTTTGCGCTGCTTGGACTGAATTTGTTCATTCAGATAATGCCTGGCATGAAGTCCGGTCAAATTATCGGTGATGACCATTCGCCTGACCTCGGCATGGAGCGAGGCATTGGAAATGGCAAGTCCGATATGTATCGAGAGCACCTGCAGCAGCTTGAAATTATCGTATGAGAAATAATTAGGGCTTTGATGCGAAACCATGATTACACCGACCACTTCGGAATTCGCCATTAAAGGAGTCGCAATGAGTGAACGTGAACCCGTCACATCCATAAGTTTGGAATCGACTACCCGGCTCGCCCGATAATCCGAAATAATAAGAGGCTCTCCGGTTCTAAAAACAATTCCGCAAAAACCATATTCTGTCGTGTAGTTCTCATCGGCCGCTGTCGGCAAGTTGCTGGACATGACATGGAATTGGTTCGTTTCTTTATTAAGTTGAAGAACATTACAGTAGTGGGCTTTAAAAATGTGCAGCAGCTCAGTCATTGTAAATTGAAAAATCTCATTCAACCGGAGCGATTGATTGATCCGCTTGGTAAGATCATTAATTAGCTGGAGCTCTCCGATTAATAAATTGGATTGTTCAAACAGTTTTGCATTCTCAAATGCAGAGCCCGCCGATTCGGATAATGTCATAAATACATGCAGGTCCGACTCGTTCCACATTTGCTTCTCCATAGTAATGCTTAGGACGCCATAAACAGCTTGTTTACCGCCCATCGGTATGGCAAGCTTCATTCTGCCGTGCTCCTCGCACTCTATTACCGGCTGTCCATTCAGGAAAGCCTTTGTATATATATCAGCCGCCAGATCCCGGGCATACAGAGGCTTCACCCGAGTATCACCGTACAAATAATCCTGCGATAAATATAAATCGATATTTGAATAAGGGTATAAGCTTTCCAATTCGACAAGCAGAACATTTAATACGGATGAAACCTCATATCGGTCATGCAGGCGCCTGGAAACCTCAAACAGTGTTTCCCTGCGGTCTGCCTCTCGAGCGGTGAGCTGAAGCTGCGCTGCCATTTCCCGGACAAACCTACGCTCGAATTGATTGTAGAACAGGATGCGGAAATGAAGGGCGGATGCCGCTAATTCTGCAACCCCGTTCCCTAAGCTTCCGTCAACAACCATCACAAGCGCTGCAAAAGCCAGGTTATCGCTTCGTTTCAGAATGGGCACAGCTGCGGTGTCACCGTCTATCTGAGGTTGGCCTTTGCGGCAGGAGGCCGCAGCAAGCCGCTCGCATTTTCGAGAATCATAGCGTCCTTTCACCGGAAAACCTGTGGATGTAATAAGCGCCCCTTGTTTCCCGCAAAGTCCGATTGCGTTGCCAAGTAACGTTAGATCGGCCGCATCCGCCAACCATTCGGCGAAACTGCTTTCCAGCAGTGATTCCAGAACAATGTTATCCTCTTCTTGAATATCTTCATTCTCAAACCAAATCGAAGGAAGCTGCGTTGCTGGCTGGTTCCCTAAGGTATGGTCCTCAAATGCCGGATTATGTAAATGGAGCGGGTTCATCACCTGTCATCCCACCTTTGCGGTAATTCGCAAATTTCATTATTATAAATCTATCATACTCCAGATTAGGTAAATATGCACTATTTTTGCCCCTTATGAATAGGTCTTAAGGTTCAATTCAATGCCTTTATCTGAAAACTAAAAAATAATATGACTATTTACTTGACATTAGCCTCTGAATTTATATAATATTTATAGTTGAATATTGGGCACGGTTTTGTGTCACCCTCACGGAGGCTGTCTCTGGCAGGACTGCGGCTGAACATGCCTGTCAGGACTTGAACGGTTTATACTTTTAAGCGCAGACAGCACTCGGCGAAACACCCATTTTCAAACATCCCATTTGAAGAAGGAGTTTTACGACACATGTCAAGATATACGGGTCCTAAATTTAAATTAAGCCGCCGCCTCGGCATTTCCCTAAGCGGAACGGGTAAGGAATTGAAACGCGCGTTTCCACCGGGACAGCATGGTCCTGGACAACGGAAAAAAATGAGCGGCTACGGCATTCAATTACAAGAGAAACAAAAATTGCGTCATATGTACGGAATGAACGAGAAGCAATTCCGTAATCTTTTCGATAAAGCATCGAAGATGAAAGGTATTTCGGGTGAAAACTTCATGGCCCTTCTCGAGAGCCGTCTGGATAACCTTGTATACCGTCTCGGATTTGCCAACTCCCGTGCAGGCGCACGCCAGCTTGTATCGCACGGTCACGTTACCGTTAACGGCAAGAAAGTCGACATCGCATCCTATACGGTATCTGTCGGCGACGTAATCGGTCTTCGCGAACGCAGCCGCAACGTCAAATCTGTTAAAGAAGCGCTGGAAGGCCGCAACTTCCTGCCTAACTACCTGGAATACAACGACAACGCTGTAGAAGGTAAATTTGTTAGACTTCCGGAGCGCGCAGAGCTTCCGCAAGAAATCGACGAGAAACAAATCGTCGAGTTTTACAGCCGTTAATAACGAAGCGATCCAAGGCTTGCCCTGGATCGCTTTTTTTAATTATGCACAGCCATCCTGCAGTTCCGGACGTTCCGTCATACATTTGCAACGGGCATTGGTTTGCCCGCCCGACCATTTGGCCATTATAGCTGCGACAAATAAGCAGAGGTCAAACCGCTTTGAAGCGGTTTGACCTCTGTTGTCTTTACTTACTTATTGTTTCGGTTCCGAAGGTAATATCGTCGAAGGCAGCGGAGGTGAGACCGAACCCGGTTGGACAGGCGGAAGCGATTGGTTTGCTCCGAGCTGCGGTACAGCCTTTGACGTGAACCCTCTGACTATAGCGTTAAGGTCAATCCCCGATACGCTCTTCAGCATTTCCGGCGCCGTAGCCATAAGAGAGGTTACATAATTACTTAACCGCGCCGCGCCTTCTCCGTGCCCTGTGTCGACGACGGTCAATTTATCGATTCCTTTTATCGGTTCGGCGACTTTGCCTGCAAGTTCAGGCAGCATCTTTACGATAATATCCAATACTGCGGCTTCACCGAATTTTTCAAATGCTTCCGCCAGCTTTTCTTTCGCCTCGGCTTCCGCTAACCCCCGAAGCTTGATTACCTCGGCGTCGGCAGTCCCTTTCGCCCTCTCCGCATCCGCGATGGCGAGACCTTCAAGCCGTTTCTGCTCGGCGTTGGCCCTCGCTTCGGCTTCGATTCTGTATTGAAGCGCATCCGCCTCGCGAAGACGCTTCGCTTTATCCGCTTCCGCCGCCTGTTCCACCGCGTATCGATCGGCGTCGGCTTTCTTCTTCACTTCCGAGTCATATTGCTTCTCTCGGCGCAGGATTTCTTTCGTTTCCAGATCGATCTCCCGCTCCTTGCGTACCAATTCCACCTGCATCTGCTCTTCGACGACGCTTTGCTTGGAACGCGCTTCCTGCACGGCATACGCTTGGTCCGCTTCGGCCTTGGCCATATCTTGATCTTTCTTAAAGGCGGCTATTTTAAGCTCTTTCTCTTTGGATGCTTCGGCAATGTTCGTATCGCGAAGCAGCTCCGCCTTTTGGCCTTCCTCCTCCGCCCGCGCCTTCTGAATGCGCGAATCCCGGACCGCTTCGGCTTCGGCTATGTCGGCGTCCCGCTTTACCGCGGCAATCCGCGGTTTCCCAAGCGCATCGAGGTAGCCGTGTTTGTCACGCAGATCCTTAATCGTGAAAGATACGATCTGCAGCCCCATCTTTTTCAAATCCCGCGCAGCAACGCCTTGAACCTCCTGGGCGAATTTATCGCGGTTTCGGTACACCTCTTCCACAGTCATCGACCCGAGAATCGCGCGCAGATGCCCCTCCAGCACCTCCTGCGCTTCTCCCTTTAGCGATTCGGTGGGCTTGCCCATGAACTGCTCCGCTGCAGTTGCCACATCCTCAACGGCACCGCCGATTTTAATGATGGCAACACCGTCGGCCATAACCGGAACACCTTGCTCCGTGTACACTTCCGGTGTAGAAACTTCCAGCTTGTGAGAGAGCAGCGAGAGAAAATCAGCTTTCTGAAAAACAGGTAAAATAAAGGCTCCCCCGCCTCGAACGATTTTAATTTTACGGCCGGTCTCATCGGTCGCGAGGTTTCTGCTGCCGAGAAACGTACCTGTGACAATCATCGCCTGGTCCGGGCTGACCGTCTTATATCGCGCCCAGAAGGCCAGACCCAGCAAGATCAATACACCTGCAACCGTAAGCGGAATGGTTAAATAATCCGGAATCATAATTAAATTTCTCCCCTCGATAATTCATTTCTTCGTATATCCGCTTGCCTACAGCTCCAGCTTTGAAACATACAGCGTGTTGTCCTTCACCTCAATGACTACGACACGCGCACCTGAAGGAATCATCGATCCGTCAAAGCTGGCGGCGATTTGGTTCGACACGCCGGCACCCGCTTTAATCATGACTTCCCCATAACCGACTTCGGGAATAGGAACGAGCACTTCCGCGATAACGCCGGACAGCTCTTTCATTGAGTAGCCCGTGGAGCTCTCGCTATTCTCCATCGGCTTCACATAGAAGAAGTACACGCATATGCCTGCAATTACGGCGAATAATACCGCAAATCCAATAACAGCGGCACCGCCTAATTCGCTGTAACGGTCGAGCATCATACCCGCACCCCCGAAAACGGTGATTCCGCCCACGACTGTCATCGGCTGTAAGACGGGATGCCCGTCAATGGAGAGGAAATCTAGTGCCCCGTCAAGCGCCAGGCTGAGCCAATCGCCGAATATGACACTAATGACGGCAAATAAAGCACCCCCGATCAGGCAGGACAAAAAAAGCGTCTCCATCGTCCCCCTCCCTTCGTACCATCCATATTCTTGAAGCTGAGCCGATATTTATTACGCACTTACACTGAGGAAGTTGCGTTCTTTCAACCGCCAATATATAGAAAAACGGCCGAACCGGCTGTCAGGCAGGTTCGACCGTGTAATCTGTTTCAGTATTAAGGCCATGGCAATGATTGAGTCTCTCTTTTGGCAAGCCGTTATTTTACATATTCGGACAGTCCGATGTTCAAATCTTTTATGCCTTGGGCTACCAGCTCAGCTATCCGTTCCGCTCCTTTCTCGGTAAAATGAGTACAGTCCGTACCATTCACGGAGACCATAAAAAAAGATGATGCGTGTTCGTAGCCGGTCGAAGCATAACATTCAAGGCTTCTATCCATTAAATCGATCAACGGGACGTTTTCTGTCGCAGCGAGCTCTTTGATCGCATCGCAATAATCGGGAAAATCATTAATAAAACCGCCATCCTCATGATGCAGCCTTGCAACAGGTGTTATCAGCACCGGTATCCCTTTGCGCTCGCGCGCTCCATCCACATACATTTTCAAATATACTTTATAGGTTGTTTGCGGCTTGGTATATCGTTCCGGCTTGCTTAACGTGGAATCGTTGTGCCCCATCTGGATCAATAGATAATCGCCTTCCTGCATCTCCGATAAAATATCGTTAAGCCGTCCCTCCGTAACGAAGGTTTTACTGCTTCTCCCCCCAATCGCATGATTGAACACTTTTATATTTCCGTTAAAATAATTGCCGATAAACTGCCCCCAGCCCGCTTGCGGGAATTGGCCCTTGCCGTAGCTTTGGCAAGTAGAATCGCTCGCCAAATAAACACTCAATTGCCTGGTCATGAACAGCATCTCTCCTATTTATGAGTGTGAGCAAACTCATTCACCGGCTGCGGTGAAGAGCTGCTTGTCAAAATACCTTAGCGGGCTTCACCGCCGGGATAAAGCGAGCTGTACAGTCTCTTTGGTTGAGGCAATGACGGACCCGCGGCGACCTGCGCCGGATCGAATTCGCGGCTTGAGAAAATATAAGCCGTTTCGTCAGTGTAAATAATAATCTGTTCATGTCCTTCCCCAAACAAATCCGCATGTACGGCATAGCCTTCGATGGGAAACTCCGTGACCACGTTCATAAAACCGTCGTATAGTGCCGGATATACACCTCCGCCCCTACGGTATGCCAATATATAATCGAGCCGGCTATCGTCCCAACTGCTGACGGTTTCGATTATGGTCAGCCAGCCCTCGGTTTTTCGTTCCTCTTTCCATAATTCCCTCCCCTCGGAGTTCAATAGAAACATGCCGTCTTTACCTTTGAGATTCCCACCCGTATCGCCTCGGACGATGCGGTCAAGACCGGCAATCTGCAGCCCATGAAGGTCCGCCCGGAACTTGCCGAGCGCCACATGCTGAGACTCAATAGAACCGTCATATCTCCACAGCTCCCTTCCATTCCGGTCGTACATCACCGTAACGCTCCCGCCGATTACAAGCTCCTTCTCTCCGTCGCCATTAACGTCCCCAACCCAAATGCAATCGGCGTGGTCGTCCAGTTCGCTGCAGCTCCATAGTAGGCGTCCGTTATGATCAAGCAGATCATAACCGGCCATAACCTCGTCGCGGCCGTCGCCATTCAGATCATGTACCCAGGGAAAATGTCCCGGGTTCCCCTGGTATGTCCAGAGCGTCCGAAACTCCGAATCGAGCGCCCACAAACGGTGGTACCGGTCCTTTAGGATGATATCGGTCGGCCGCTCGCCCCCGGATAGATTGGCGATGACGATACAATCGTGCGCTTGCGGGTCAGGCAGTGCAAATGTTCTCATGACCGCACCGGTCTCACCGTCAATCACATGAAATCGATCGTTCATTATGCATAGCACTTCAAGCCGGCCGTCTCCGTTTAAGTCATATATTTGGGCCGGATAATCGGATCCTGGGCTTCCTGCCTTGGGATCGGGCTTGCCTAACTGCCACAATAGTCTCCCGTCCATATCATAGGCGGTCAGGCACTGTACCTGATGCGGGATATAACGGACATCCTGCCGGTTACCAGGCTGAACCATGACAATTTCCATCCTGCCGTCTCCGTTCAAATCCCCGAGCAAGGCCTTGCAGCGGGGCCCGGCTTGCCGGATGTCAAGCTTGCCGAGCAGCACCGGCTCCGCATGCATCTTGGTCATCGGTAATTCCTCCTGTTATCGGTTTCCATGCTGCAACTACCGCTGCATTTCCGTATCTTAACCGATCTCCGCGAGACCAACAATCATACTTTTTTGCCTGATTTGAACTTTTCTGCAGCACCCACCGCGCTCTGTCGCCTTTCCGCAAGAAAAAGAGGACATGTTCAACGGATTAACCGTCGTAACAAGCCCTCTTGGAACAGTTCTGCTTATTGGATTATAATTTTGGCAAATTTACGTTTCCCGACTTGAATAACATCCCCATCCGCAATTGCAACGTCGGCGCCAGGGTCGTCAATTTTGTTCTCGTTAATTCGAACGGCTCCCTGCTGAACGCTCCGTTTGGCTTCGCTGCCCGAAGGCTGAAGACCTAAAGTGGTGAGAAGTTTAACTATGCGGATTCGGCCGTCTTCAAGCTCGGACGCGGCAAGCACGATCTGCTCGATATCCTCTGGCAGGGCACGCTGCTGGAATACGGTGACAAAATGCTGCTCAGCCTGTGCAGCCGCCTCCTCGCCGTGGTACATGCGCACGAACGTTCGGGCAAGCTGCATTTTAGAATCTCGCGGATGCACCGTACCGCCTGCAATCCCTGCGCGCAGCGATTCAAGCTCCTCGTTGCTCATATCCGTGGCGAGTTCATAGTATTTGACCATCAATTCATCCGGGATCGACATCGATTTACCATAAATCTGATTCGGCTCCTCGTCGATACCGATGTAATTGCCAAGGCTTTTGCTCATTTTCTGAACGCCGTCCAGCCCTTCGATTATGGGGGTCATAATCGCCGCTTGCGTCGCTTTGCCATACTCTTTCTGCAGGGTCCGCCCCATGAGCAGATTAAATTTCTGATCCGTGCCGCCGAGTTCTACATCACTCTCAAGAGCCACAGAGTCAAACCCCTGCATAAGCGGGTAGAAAAACTCATGAATGCTGATCGGCTGACCTGATTGGTACCGCTTGGTGAAATCATCCCGTTCAAGCATGCGGGCAACCGTCACTTTCGCGGAAAGCGTAACGACATCGGCGAAATTCATTGGACCAAGCCACTCTGAGTTGTAATACACTGTCGTTCGCGACGGATCAAGAAGCTTGAATATCTGCTTCTGATAGGTTTCGGCATTCCGCTTTACATCTTCCTCGCTCAGCTGTTTGCGCGTTTCGGATTTTCCGGTCGGATCGCCGATCCGTCCCGTGAAATCGCCGATAATGAGCTGCACTTCGTGTCCAAGCTGCTGAAATTGGCGCAGCTTGTGAAGTACGACCGTGTGTCCGATATGGATGTCCGGCGCCGACGGATCAAGTCCCAGCTTTACTTTCAAAGGTTTTCCTGTAGCGACTGAATTTACAACCTTCGCTTTTAATTCGTCCTCAGGCACGATTTCGACGACACCGCGCCGGATGACGTCCATTTGACGCTCCACTTCGTGTTGCTGCTTGGGTGTCAACTTTTCCCATTTCACCATCTCATGATCCACTCCCGTCCGGAAATAAAAAAAATCCTTTCGTCTCAAGGGACGAGAAGGATTTGCTCGCGGTACCACCCTCGTTAGAGCGGCCGTAGGGATCACCGTGCATCCCGGACGGAAAATATCTGCTCTCACTTCATTTCATAACGGATTCGCTCCGGAAACGGACTACTTATAACGTTCTTACACGTCGTTCGTCCGATCAGCTCGAGGCGGTAATTCAAACTGCAGCGCGTACCGGTTTACACCAACCACCGGCTCTCTGAAACAACTATCTGCAGTTCTACTTAAGCCTGTCCACACTATTCTGATATGCACTTTTCTTGCTATTCGTTATACCACAGCACAATGCAATAAGTCAATCTGTCATTAACCGCATTAACCGAGCTGTTTCCGAATCCCCTAATATATGGACAAAAAACTGTCTAATTCTGCACTTTGCATCGATTTATGCTATAATATTTCTGTTAATCGGAGGAGGAGTATTATAACTATGGATCAAGACCGTCAACAGAATACGAATGGACACAGCAGATGGCGGACATTCGGAATTGTGACGCTCATTACAGTCAAATGGTTATTTATTTTCGGACTATTAATCGGACTGCTGACTGCGGGAATTGCAGCGGGCTATGTCGCATCCTTCGTGAAGGACGAGCCCATTAGAACAAGAGCGGAAATCGAAGCTAAAATTAATGAGAACTCCATAACCGGCTTTGTTTATTTCAACGACGGGATTACCCCGGTCGGACAGCTGCGGACTGAGGAAGACCGACGGATTGTGAAACGCAAGGATATTCCCCAGCATGTCATCGACGCGGTATTGGCCACCGAAGATAATAATTTCTACAATAACTTCGGTATTGATTTTAACGGACTCGGCCGTGCCATAAAACAAAAGCTGCTGAATGAGGAAACTCAAACCGGAGGCAGCACGCTTACGCAGCAGCTGGCGCGGCGCGTTTTTTTAAATCTTGACAAGACCGACAGCCGTAAAGCAAAAGAAATTTTCCTGTCGCTTAGATTGACAAGATTTCTGACTAAAGATGAAATATTAACGGCCTACTTAAACAAGGTTCCATTCGGAAACGGTAACAGCGGTTACAATCTGTACGGCATCAAAGCAGCGGCTAAAGGTATCTTCAATATCACCGATTTGAATCAGTTAAACATAGCGCAAGCGGCTTATTTGGCGGGATTGCCGCAGCGCCCTTCCGCTTATACCGCATTCACCAGCAAAGGCAAATTCAATGAGAGCGGCTTCAAGCTGGCACTGGAGCGGCAGCATAACGTCCTCAAATATATGCTGGAAAACAAGCGGATCAATTCAGAGCAATATCAAACGGCCCTGAAGTTTGATGTCCGTTCATCTCTTGCCAAACCGGCGGAGAAAGCATATTCGACGTTTCCGTACTTAATGCTTGAATCCGAGCGCCAGGCGTCCGAAATATTGTTGATGCAGAAGGATCCCAAATTAACGATTGAAGACGTGCGCAAGAAAGAAAACGCCCCCTTGGTAGAGGAAGCACGCGAGCAGCTTCTTCGCGGCGGCTATCATATTTATACTACAATCGACAAACGCGTTTACAGTCTGATGCACGAAATTAGCTCCGACAGCAACAACTTCACACCTTACAGTAAAGAGAAAGGTTTGGAGCAGATTGCGGCCGTTATGCTCAATCATAAAACAGGCGCTGTTCTGAGCATGATAGAAGGCAGAGACTTCTACACGGAACAGATGAATCACGCGACCCAGATGACTCGGCAGCCCGGCTCCGCCATGAAGCCGATCGCGGCATATTTGCCGGCCATTGAGAAGGGTCTCGTTCAACCGGCCAGCATCCTTGACGATTCGCCTATGGTGTTTAAGGATGGGGTAAAGGGTTTCCACATCCCGATGAACTCGAACAAGAAATTTTACGGCCTGGTAACGGCGCGCGAAGCGCTTGACCGGTCCTTGAACTTGCCAGCTTTGAAAATTTTCAACCAGATGGTTACGATTCCTGAAGCCTGGAAGTTCGCCCGTAAGCTTGGCATCTCAACAATCCAGCCGGAAGACTCTTACGCGCAGACAGGTGTAATCGGCGGCCTGAGCGAAGGCGTATCGGTTGAGGAGCTCACGAACGCATATGGCGCAATCGCCGATAACGGCATTTTTAACGAAGCCTATATGATCAGCAAAATTACCGATGCAGACGGCAATGTCGTTTATGAGCATAAGCCCTCGCCGCTGCGGGTGTTCTCGGACCAAACGGCATTCCTCATGACAGACATGCTGCGTACGGTCATCTCCGATCCGAGTGGAACCGGGCATTCCATCGCGTCCAAATTTAAAGGGTACGGCAAAATTCCCGTTGCAGGCAAAACCGGGACTACGCAGGACTATGGCGATGTCTGGTTTATGGGATTCACGCCTGACATAACTCTTGGCGTATGGGCGGGGTATGAAGAACAGATACATACACTTTCAAAAGACGGACGGGCTCGCGCGAGAGTAATCTGGACGCAGATTATGAACTCCGTCACCACAGATCGTCCCGACCTATTCCCGACGAAGCAGTTTACGATGCCCTCCGGTATTGTAAAAGCAACGGTATCAAGCGTTAGCGGAATGCTTCCTACCGATTTGACCCGTCAAACCGGAAAACTGGTGACTGATTATTTCAACAGAAATTATTTGCCTACGAAACTGGATGACGCGCTTGTGAAAATGTCATATATCCGTTATAACGGAGTCAACTATATTCCACAGCCGTCAACTCCTGCCGATATGGTCCGCGAACAGATTGTCGTGAAGCGCAAAAAGCCGCTGGATCAGCTGATGGCGGAAATCGCAGCGGCACAGGCGAAGCTGCCGCAGAAGAGCAGACGCCCAATGAGCGCATACCTGCCCGCGGACGCATCGGATGATGCTCCGTCCCAGGTCGACCCGCGTGTGGATGACGGTAAAGCCCCTTCCCCGCCGGCTAATGTAAGGTTGGAGCCGGTGCAAGGAGCTTACAAGATCACTTTCGCGAAATCGCCGGATGGCGATGTGGTCGGTTATCGGTTATACCGTTCTGTTGACCGGGCGCCTTACGCTAACATTGCTCCCTCGATACTTACCGGCGATAGTATGCAGTTCGTTAATGCTGCCGGCGCCGGAACATACAGCTACTATGTCACGGCCGTCGACGTGGCCGGCAACGAATCGATGCCGAGCATCATCGTCTCATCAGACGGGTCGAGCTCCTCGCCTGGACCTACGCAGCCAGGTGACGGAACGGAACCCGGCCCGCAAGGGACGGATGGCGGTAATGTTATACCTGATCCCGGAGCCGGAGCTGGCGGGGAGAGCGCCTTAGCGGCGCCTTCAGCACCTTCCGGTGTCAAGGTGGAAGCGACGGATCTCGGTATCAAGCTTACCTGGGCGGATAACGCTTCAGCGGAGCAGGTAACCGAATATAACGTATATTACAGTGCCCAGAACGATGGGAAGTTCAATAAAATAGGGTCCACCACTGAAGCCCGATTCGAGTATGTATCGCCCCTTTCGAGCGGTTCCTTCCGTGTCACGGCTGCCAACCAGAACGGTGAATCGCCTCCTTCGGAAACGGTTCATCTGCAATGACAAAGCCGCCCATTTGCATCGGATTAAGATGCAGATGGGCGGCTTCAATTTTGTTATAAGGCCACTCATATTATTCAATCCTCGATCGTAGACAAATCTCCGGTTGGAAGGTTTAATTCCCATGCCTTCAGAACCCGGCGCATAATCTTCCCGCTTCGTGTCTTCGGCAGCTTCTCTTTAAACTCGATCTCGCGCGGTGCGGCATGCGCGGAAAGACCTTCTTTAACGAATTTGGATATATCGGCCTTCAGCTCTTCAGATGGATAATAACCTTCGCGAAGCGCTACAAATGCTTTGATGATTTCGCCTCGCATCGGGTCAGGCTTGCCGATCACACCTGCTTCCGCTACCGCAGGATGCTCCACGAGCTTGCTCTCGACCTCAAAGGGACCTACCCGTTCGCCGGAAGTGTTGATGACATCATCAATTCGGCCTTGGAACCAGAAGTAACCGTCCTCATCCATATAAGCGGAGTCTCCTGAGACATACCAGCCCGGAATACGGAAATATTCTTCGTATTTGGACGGATTATTCCAAATCTTACGCATCATGGACGGCCATGGCGTCTTAATCGCCAGGTTTCCCATCCGGTAAGGCGGGACCTCATTACCGGTATCGTCAATAATCGCCGCCTGCACGCCCGGCAGAGGACGTCCCATCGAGCCGGGCTTAATATCCATGCTCGGATAATTGCAGATGAGCTGCGCCCCCGTTTCCGTCATCCACCACGTATCGTGGATCCGCTGGTTGTACACTTTGAGGCCCCAGCGCACAACTTCGGGATTAAGCGGCTCGCCGACGCTGAGCACGTGCCGCAAGCTGGATAAGTCGAATTGACGGACAACATCGTCCCCTGCGCCCATTAACATCCGGAATGCCGTCGGAGCGCTGTACCAGACCGTCACTCCGTACTTTTTAATAGTCCCATACCAATCCTGCGGGCTGAACCGTCCTCCGCGTATAACGTTCGTCGCGCCGTTAAGCCAAGGAGCAAAAATACCGTAAGAAGTACCCGTCACCCACCCCGGGTCGGCTGTGCACCAGTAAATGTCGTCAGGCTGCAGGTCAAGTACGACGCGTCCGGTGTAATAGTGCTGGATCATGGCATTTTGCGCATGGAATACGCCTTTGGGCTTTCCTGTTGAACCGGAGGTATAATGAATCAGAAGTCCGTCTTCCCTGCCAAGCCATTCAATCTCCGCTTCCTCGGAAGCTTCGGCCATCTCGGCATTGTAGTCAACAATCCCGTCTCCTGCTTGGACGCCATCGCCGAAAACAATGATATGCTTGAGCTCGGGGAGCTGATCGCGAGGAATCCGGGACAGCAGCGAAGGTGTCGTTACGATCGCCGCAGCACCGCTGTCCTGCAGCCGGTCCTTGACGGCGGTTTCCATAAACGCTTCGAATAAAGGTCCGACAACGGCGCCTACCTTGAGTGATCCCAGCAAGCTGAAGTAGAGCTCAGGCGTACGCGGCATGAAAATAAAGATCCGCTCGCCCTTTCCGATACCAAGTCCGCGAAGCACATTGGCGAAACGGTTCGACTGCTTTGACAGCTGTTCAAATGTATAGGATTCGTCTCTCGCCGTGTCGCTATAATAAAGTGCGATTTTATCGCCTCGCCCTTGCTCCAGGTGGCGGTCAATCGCTTCATAGGCCATGTTGACTTTACCTGTGGTATGCCAGGAAAACTGCTGTTCGATTTGTTCAAAACTGAACTGTTCAACCGTTTCTTCATAGCTTTTCATGTTGGAGCCGGATGCCGTCGCCGGGATCCGTTCTTGATGCATGTCTACCATTTTCATCATCCCCTCCTGCCCATTGTTAAACCGTCCGCCGGGCATTTTAACCATAAAGGAACGCCGCGGCAGAATACGCTTTCATATTATATCATAGCGTTTAATCATTCAACCATTCTTTTCATTTAAGCTTTTTTTTGCTATAAGTAGGTTAGACCTTGAAAGGAGCCGGTACCCATTGGAACATCGGAAAATGATGCATACGCAGCGTCTCCCCTACCTTAACCGGGAACTGGTTATCGAGGGACCGATACCCGCGGATGTCCTCTCACGGCTTGTGCTTCATCCGGATCTGGACGCTTTTCGAAGGCCTAATGAGCAGCACAAGGCGCTGATTGAAATCGCAGAGCTGGAAGAAGGCCGCATCATCGCGGCACGGGACGGTGAGACGGTGATAGGATACGTAACCTTCCATTATCCGGACGAAATGGAGCGCTGGTCGGAGGGCGGCATGGAGGATTTAATCGAGCTTGGAGCTGTCGAGGTAGCCGACGATTACCGGTCGCTCGGGCTTGGCAAGCGAATGATCCGAACCGCGTTTGAAGGATCCCAGCTCGAGAATGCAATCGTATTCACGACTGAATATTATTGGCATTGGGACTTGGAGGGGACGGGACTCAATGTCTGGGACTACCGTTCCATGATGGAGAAGCTGATGCAATCCGTCGGGATGATCTGGTTCGCGACAGACGACCCGGAGATTTGCGCCCATCCGGCCAACTGCTTGATGGTTCGGATCGGCAAGGAAGTACCTCTCTCTTCTGTGGAACAATTTGACCGCGTCCGTTTTCGGCAGCGGTTCATGTATTGAGGAAGGATGATGAAGCCCGATGACGGCAAATGCCGTATTTATCCAACATACAGGTGCAGCCCGATATAAATTCAATGAAAATCACCCGTTCCATCCTCAACGCCTGACGCTTGCTTCGGACCTGCTGGAAGCTGCAGGGGCGCTTGAGGCTGGACACAAAATTCAATCCTCAGCTGCTGAGGACGAGCTGCTGCAGCTTGTTCACCGCAGCGATTATATTGAAGCCGTGCGACAGCTCAGCAAGGACACACCCGGCGATGAATGGGTTTTTCAAGCTGAGCGCTATGGCTTGCGCTCTGAGGACACGCCTTATTTTCCAGGGATGCATGATGCGGCAGCGGAGATCGTCGGCGGCTCGGTGCTTGCTGCAGATCTCGTCATGACGGGACAGGCCCTGCATGCTTACCACATGGCCGGAGGGCTGCATCACGCCTTCCCGGATCATGGCTCCGGCTTCTGCGTCTATAACGACGCTGCAATAGCGATAGCTAGAATCAGAAGGCTTTACGGCGCTCGAGTTCTGTATATCGATACGGACGTACATCATGGTGACGGCGTTCAGTGGGCTTTTTACAACGACCCCGACGTTTGCACATACTCAATTCATGAGACGGGCAAATATCTCTTTCCCGGTACCGGATTCGCTCACGAACGAGGTGCGGAGGAGGGTTATGGGGCCAGCTTTAATGTCCCCGTCGAGCCCTATACCGAGGACGATTCCTGGCTCGAGAGCTTCACGGATTCCATCGAGAAGGTCGCAGCCTCGTTTAAGCCGGACATAATCGTGAGCCAGCATGGATGCGATGCCCACGCTTTCGACCCGCTTTCTCATATGCACTGCAGTATGCGTATTTATCAGAAGATGCCTGCCATTATTCATCGTCTGGCCCACCGGTTTGCCAGCGGACGCTGGATTGCAGTCGGCGGGGGCGGATATGACATATGGCGCGTTGTACCGCGCGCTTGGGCGCTCGTATGGCTCGAGATGACGGACCATCCAATTGCTTCCTTACTCGCAGCAAGCGGAACTAACGAACGTCTGCCGGAGTCCTGGCTGAGACGTTACCGTCTTGAATGTCCGGATGAACTCCCCACCCACTGGCTGGATGATACGAGCGACTGGCCGCCTATACCCCGGCGTTCGGAAATCGAAGCCCGTAACCGGCAGACAACGGCGATCGCAGTTCAAGATATATAGTGACGGTTTGTCGTGCGTCACAGCATCGGCAGGCACGATAGTCAATTAGTAACGTAGTGAGAAATTTTCGCAGTCCGGTAATTTAAAAAGGCTATTCTACCTGACCCTCCATGGTGGCGGGTTAGCGGAATAGCCTGATTATTGTGTCTGAACACCACAGGGGCGCAGATTACATATGTTGGATCATTTCGTCGATGATGCGATGCGAGTTGACTGATGCTTGTACAGTAAATTCTGCGAAATTGACATGCGCAGAGCCGTCGGCTTTATCCGACATGGACCGGATGACGACGAACGGTTTGCCGTTCATCACGCATACTTGCGCCAGCGCCGCGCCTTCCATTTCCGTACATGCGCCGCCGAGTTCTTCATACAGTTCCCGAACGGCTTCACGGGAAGCGATAAATTGATCACCGGAAAGCACTTTCCCCTTGGCACTGCGGCCGGGGAATAACCGCTCGCATGCATTCGCTGCGAGCTCGACAAGCGCCGGGTCGGCGATGAACTCGGATACCTCCTGGAAAGGAATCTGTCCGCGGGCAAAGCCCAGCGGCGTACAATCCATATCATGCTGCAGGCACGTCGTCGAGACGACGATATCGCCGATGTCCAGGGTTGGATCAACCGCTCCCGCAACTCCGGTAAACAAAACGCAGTCGACCCCGGCATCTATGAGCAGCTGTGTACAGACCGCGGCATTCACTTTGCCTACACCCGATTTGCAGAAAACGACTTGGCGTCCATGAAGCGTGCCTTCCACATAGGTGATGCCGGCTTTAATAAATGAACCGGTTTTCTCCACATGCTTGTGGAGCAGTTCGATCTCTTCCACCATTGCGCCGATTATTCCGATTCTCGAATATCCCATCGTCATTCCTTGCTTCCCACCGACTGGCGAGTGACGATCTCATGAGGAAGTACGACCTTCCCTTGTTCAACCGACTCTTTCTTCATCAGCTTAGTTAGCAAGCGCATCGAAACCGCGCCGATATCATACATCGGCTGGGCGACTGCGGTCAGCTGCGGCCGAACCATCGAAGCCATGCGGCTGTTGTCGACGCTAATGACAGAGATATCTCCCGGCACCTTAAGTCCTGAATCTTGTATGCAGTGTATGGCGCCGATCGCCATCTCATCCGTAGCTGAAAATACCGCTGTAGGGCGGTCTTGCAATTCGAGGAAATATTTCATCGCTTCCACGCCGGATTCATACCGGTAGTTCCCGATACGCACCATGTTCTCGTCATACGGAATGCCCGCGGCTTCAATCGCCCGCTTATACCCTTGATAACGCGCGTAACCGTTGGCGGGATCCTGCAGCGTTCCGCTGATCATGGCAATCTTCCGGTGTCCTTGCTCAATAAGCATCCGTACTGCGTCGAAAGCGGCGCCTTCATGATCGATATCCACTGATGGAATGGAACCATTATCGTCAGTCGTCGCACAAAGCACAATCGGTACATTGGCTGTCTTGAATGCCTGCAGATGCTCGTCCGTCACCGCTCCACCCATAAACAGGAGACCGTCGACCTGCTTCTCCAGCAGCGTATTAATGACGCGAATCTCTTTGTCCTTCTTCTTATCGGCATTACACAGTATTATATTGTAGTGATACATGTTGGCTATATCTTCAATGCCCCGGGCAACTTCAGCGAAGATAGCGTTGGAAATGTCGGGAATAACCACTCCTACGGTCGTCGTCTTCTTGCTTGCAAGTCCGCGGGCTACAGCATTCGGACGATAGCCGAGTCGTTCGATCGCTTCAAATACCTTTTTGCGCGTCTGCGGTTTTACGTTCGGGTTGTTGTTTACGACCCGTGAAACCGTGGCCATCGATACGCCTGCTTCTCTTGCTACATCATAAATGGTTACCGTCACGGTCCTTCTCTCCATTAGCTCAAATTTTGTTCTCGCGCCGCATTACTTTACCGTAATGATACGACAAAATATTACTTTTCGCAATGATTGCCGAGATGTTCGCCTAATGTCAAGCTGATATCATGTGCGGCTTAATTGAATAAGCCGTTTATGTAAGTCTGCCATCCACGCATTATCACCGGCGGATTGCGCGATAGCGTATAAAGCGAGAAGCATGTCGATACGCTCCTCCGTGCGCCTTTTCAAGGCATCGGGATCCGATAGTTTGCGGTCGTGGTATGCCTCTACCAACAAATCTGCCCATTCATTCCATTCGTTAAACAAATACGTCTGTTTTTCCGGACGGTTCCCGAGTTTGCCGATCAATCCGGTCAAATCCGGTTTCACTTCCGGAAACACTTCGCTTCGGTTGCAAGACTGGCAGGAGTAAATCGGAACATTATCAATTTCCACCTTGCCCGAATAGATAACGGTACGCAGTTTCATCAGCATCACATCGCCGCAAGGACAACGTTTATGCAAAATAGTCACTCCTTCTCATAGCAGCGGCCTGCGCTCAGTCTGAAAGCATAAAGACAGCGCCCAATGATAAGGTATTCGACTTAGTTCATTTGAAGTCCTTCTTCATGTTATCTTGTAATTTTTGCATTCTTTGGTCAGGATGTGAGCTTCCGCCACCATTTCCGGACCGCAGGAACCGCAATGACAAGCATGGCCAGCGCTCCGCCGATACAATCGTTTCGTATGTCATGAATATCCGGCGTTCGTCCCCCGACAAACGATTGGTGGAATTCATCAGTCACCCCATACAAGCCGCACAGCGCGACGATAAGAACCTTGTACTTCCAGCTGTCCGCTTTGCTTCCGAAGCCGAAATCAATGGCCAGAGCCAGCAGAAAATAAGCGATGAAATGTCCCCAATCGAAATTGGTCATGCCGGGAAACAATTCCCGGAACCAGGGTAAGAAAGTATTTAGCTCATCCCCGGTCTGTGCGGAAAAAATAAAAATGACAGCCATTACTATAACCGCAGGAATAGCGTACAACCAGCTTCGGCGACGCTGCTCGATTTCTCCCGCAGCCGATTTCGTTTGCTTCATCGGTTCACCTTCGATACAATAATTAAGATCATTTATTTTCTAATAAATTCATTGCTTTCGAAGTTTACTTCGAAAAACTGATGTTTCAGGAGGGTGAAGACAATGACGCTGCAAGGCAAGACAGTAATCTGTCTGCTCGACGACGAATTCGAAGATTTAGAGCTTTGGTATCCGGTTTACCGCGTCAGGGAAGAAGGCGCGACCGTCCTCTTCGCAGGGCCCGAGAAAAACCGCACTCATATCGGTAAATACGGCGTTCCCGCCAAAGCCGACATATCCTTCGACGAGGTGGACAGCGCCGCAGTTGACGGACTTCTCGTACCCGGAGGCTGGGCGCCGGACAAGCTGCGGCGATACCCGCAGGTGCTCCAGCTTGTAAAAGATCTGGACGCCGCACGCAAGCCGATCGGACAAATTTGCCATGCCGGCTGGGTGCTGATCTCAGCGAAAATATTGAACGGCCGCAATGTGACGTCGACACCGGGTATTCGGGACGATATGGAGAACGCGGGAGCAACCTGGATCGACGAGCCGGTTGTCGTCGACGGCCACTTGATATCGTCGCGCCGGCCGCCGGATTTGCCGCCATACGGCAAAGCGTTCGTCGAAGCGCTTCGCGGTCTTTAGTTAGCCGGTCCGAAGCATAGGCTAAGCTTAAGAGGTCCTGAATGCGGTGGACTTCACATCCATATCGCTGGATTGGTCGTTTTGAAAGGCTGCCAGCATCTCGTGAATGCTTTTGCTGGTTTTGCACTTCAAAAGCTTCTCGAACATCGAACGGCTGGCTTGCTGCTTAAGGCAAAGCAGCCGTTCTTTTATGGGCAGAATGGCATGCGCCGACATGCTCAGCTCATCGACATCAAGCGCAAGCCAGAGCGGCAGCGCTCTCAGATCGCCTGCAAGCTCTCCGCATACGCCGACATGTATACCGCCGCGCTTCGCCGCTTCAACCGTCATCTTCAGCATTCTCAGAACAGCCGGGTGATAGGGCTCATACAAATGAGAAATTTGATCGTTCATTCGATCAACTGCGAGGGTAAATTGAACCAGATCGTTGGTGCCGATACTGAAGAAATCGACCTCTTCCGCAAGTATGTCCGCAATCATAACCGCCGCCGGCAGTTCTATCATTATGCCGACTTCGATATTCTCATCGAAGGAATGCCCTTCCGCCGTCAGCTCCTGCTTTGCTTCCTCCAGGAGGGCATTAGCTGCTTTCACCTCTTCCAGGGAAGAGATGAGAGGATACATGATTTTCACCTTTCCGAAGCTGCTTGCCCGAAGGATGGCCCGAAGCTGCGTTTTGAACAAGTCGGTTTTGTCCAGACATATACGAATCGCCCGGTAGCCAAGAAACGGGTTATCTTCTTCAGGCAGCTCGAAATAGTCGAGATGCTTGTCACCGCCGATATCGAGCGTGCGGATAATGAGCGGACAGCCGCCGAGCTTCTCGGCAACGCTTCGATACACCTCGTACTGCTCCTCTTCTTTCGGGAGACGGCTTCTGTCCATGTAAAGAAATTCGGTGCGGAAGAGCCCGACGCCGTTCGTTCCGCTGGCAAGCGCTACATCCAGTTCCTTAAGGGAACTGATATTCGCGGCAAGCTCGATCTCTTTCCCGTCTTCAGTGACAGGCTTGACGCTGACAATGCCCTTAAGCCTTTGATTCGCTTCATACTGGCGTTTCTGCAGCTCGGTATACTGCTTCACTAACGAGTCTTCGGGGTGCAAGTGCACAATGCCCGTATCACCGTCTACGATAAGCATATCACCGGTTTGAATAGGCTCCTCGAGCTTCGATTCCAATCCGACAACCAGAGGAATTCCCAGCGCTCTGGCCATGATTGAGGAATGAGAGGTGGTGCTTCCGACAAGCGTCGCAATACCAAACACATGATTGGGGTTTAAGTGCGCCAGCTGCGAAGGCGAGAGTTCTTTGGCCACGAGAATAAAGGGCTGCGTATCGGAAGGCAGCGTTATTTCCGGGGCGCCGAGAAGATGCTTGAGAAGGCGGTTGCCTACATCTTTAATGTCAAGAGCCCGTTCCTTCATATATTCATCGTCAAGCAGATCGAACATCGTGACGAAATGATCAATCGCTTCCTTCACGGCCACTTCGGCCGCTTTATATTGACGTTGAATAATGCCCTGTATTTCGTTCATGAATACCGGATCGTCCAGTATTGCCAGATGAGCGTCGAAAATATAGCTTTCCTCTGTCCCGACCACCTCGCGCAGTTCGTCTTTCATCTGCTCGATTTCCACTTTCGATGTGCGGATGCCTTCATATAAACGGTCGAACTCGCGCGCCAAATCGGCAACGTCGATCTTTTGCTCCGGTAAATCCCACTCCCAATTCGGCAGTACAAAAGCCTTTCCGATCGCGATGCCCGATGATGCTCCAATTCCTTGAATCACGCCGTATCCCCTCCACCGCTTCTCTCTTTCAAAACGACCGACATTACCGATGCTTGACCCCGTTTCACGCCTTTAAACGGCGCAAAGCTCCACGAGCGAACCCTGTCGGAGTTCGTAATAACCATCGGCGTTGCCAGCGATTTACTATCCTTGCGGATCTGCTGTAAATCGAATGTGATCAACAGCTGCCCAGGGTTCACCTGGTCTCCTTCCTTGACGACGGCCTTAAACCCTTTTCCTTTTAACTGCGAGGTATCTATGCCGATGTGCAGCAGTACATCCAATCCTTCCGGCGTGCGAATGCCGATTGCATGCATAGAAGGATAAATGTGAATGACTTTCCCCTTGACAGGTGAGACGAGCTCTCCTTTTTCCGGCATAAAAGCGACCCCCTCGCCCACGAGTTTCCCGGCGAAGATTGGATCAGGCACTTCGCTCAGCGGAATCATCCGGCCCTGGACCGGAGAGCTGAACAAGACCCTTGAAAGGTCCCTTCGAATGGCCTTGTCCATCTCTTCTCTGATCAGCTCGGAATAGGTGCCGAAGACGATCTGCACATTGCCTCCTCCGAGCCGGATAACCCCGGCCGCACCAAGATGCTTGAGCGCACTGCTGTCTATGAGTTTGTCGCTGACCACCTTTAAACGAAGACGGGTGATGCAAGCCTCCATCTGCTGGATATTCTCCTTGCCGCCGATGGCCTGCAGAATAAGAGGTGCCCGGTATGGAATGTCGCCGGCCCATTCATCCAGCTGCGAGCCTTCCTCGCGGCCTGGTGTCGGAATACGGAAACGGCGGATGGCCCAACGGAACAGAACATAATAAATAAGGCCGAAGACGAGTCCGATCGGCAGCAGGAGCCAGCCTTTTGTAGCAAGATGCTCGTTTATGAGAAAATCGATCGCTCCGGCAGAGAAAGAGAAGCCGGCGCGGATTCCAAGCTCGTAAGTAAACCACATCATCAGTCCCGAGAGCAGCGCATGAACAACAAACAAATACGGAGCTACGAACAAAAACGCGAATTCGATCGGCTCCGTCACCCCGGTCAGAAAGGAAGCAAGCGCCGCTGTCAGAAATGTCTTGCGGATTTTAGGCTTCAGATCCTCCCGCGCTTCATGAATAATCGCAAATGCTATAGCAGGGAGAGCAAACATCATTGTCGGATAGAGACCCGCCATAAATGCGCCCGCAGTCGGATCTCCGGCGAAAAACCGCGGCAAATCACCGAAGAGCATCGTACCGTCCGGCAGCTCGTACCCACCCACCTGGAACCAGAACACATGGCTCACGAGATGATGAAGGCCGAAAACTACTAATATGCGTAGCACGAACCCGAACAGAAAAACACCGAATCCGCCACCTGACGATACAATATCGCCAAGCGCCATCAATCCGTTGTGCAGGCTTGGCGCCAGCTGCACCATTAAGATCGCCCACAGGGCGGAAAACAGGCTGACAACAAGCGGTATAAACCGGGGACCGCCAAAAAACTGGATATATTCCGGGAACTTGATCGACTTGAACCGCTCGTTGAACATGCTGGTTACAAGCCCTATGATAACACCAGTGAAAACTGTCGGTTCAAGCTCGTAATGACTGGCGTTAATAATCCCTGTATAAATGAACATGCCGGCCAAAGCCGCCAGACCGGCGGCGCCGGCATTGCTTGTCATACCCATGGCAACGCCGAAGGCGAATAAGTATGGGAGAAAACTGAAAAGCGCTTCTCCTGCTGTATGAAGATGCGACTGCATGCCCGGAAGACCTATAGACGCCCAAGGTAAAGTACTCAAGCTGAGAAATATTGCGGCTCCCGGCAGCACAATGGTAGGCAGCATCAACGACCTGCCAAGCTGCTGCAAATGACCCATTATGTTCATTCGCATTCCCCCTTTACCCTACAGCGTTGGGCTTTCTCTAATGTTGATGGTAAGCCTTTGACTGGACTTTGTCAAAAGAAAACGGCGGACCTAACGGTCCGCCGCCTCGCTCTTCATACCGCTCCAACCTGTTTTCTAGAAACGCTGTCCGAATTGTTGACCTGCAGTATAGCCAACTTTGGCAAGTACAGGACCATCCTGTGCAGAAGCGTTCGTAGCTTGATATACCGGGTTCGATTGTTGACCGGCTTGCGAGAATTGGTTAAAGCTTTGCGTGCTTGCGCCAAATCCAGCTTGCTGCTGCTGGCCTGCAGTATAACCAAGCTTAGCAAGAACCGGGCCATCTTGTGCAGCCGCGTTCGTAGCCTGGTAAACCGGGTTGGATTGCCCACCGGCTTGCGAGAACTGGTTAAAGCTTTGCGCGCTTGCGCCAAATCCGGATTGATGTTGTCCGAATTGGGCAGCCGTTGAACCTGCATGAGCAATGACAGGTGCAGATTGGTTGCCTTGGCCTGCCGTGTAACCGGCATGAGCGATAACCGGTTGAGCAAAATTCTGCTGCTGGCTGCCGACAAACGATCTGTTTTGCGCAAAACCTTGGTTTGCGAATTGAGAAGCGTTTTGTTGTTGGCCTGCAGAGAAGCCAACATGGGAAATAACCGGACCTGCGTTTTGTTTTCTGATGCCGCCTTGGTATTGCGCTTGCACGAAACCGAGCGGTTGGTATCTGTTCGCTTGTGCTTGCTGACCGCCGAACTGCTGGTTCTGGAACCCGCCTTGCGAAATCATGCTCACTGGTTGTCCTCCTTGGAATTGTAAGATGTCGGTTTTCCTAAGACTGGTCAGTCTAAAGGAACCTTTCTTATTGTTGGAGAGACAAGCGTTTTTTATGAAAAGTTCTCGAAGCATAAATTATGGTTATTTTTTGGATTTTCCATGCGGCAGTAGTATCGAATCCTCAACCTTTATACAGCGGTCCATAATGACCTGCAAGCCTCCTCGGCCTGCGATTTCCGCTGTTACTTCATTGTAAACGCCGAGCTGCAGCCAAATTGCCGAGGCGCCGATCGCCGCTGCTTCCTCCGCGACCTCGGGTGTATGCTCGCTGCGCCGGAACACATTTACAAGGTCAACCTTTTCCGGAATGTCTTTTAGAGAAGGGTAGCTTTTTTCACCGAGAATAGAATCGGCATTAGGGTTAACCGGAATGATACGGTACCCTTTGGCCTGCATCGCCTCCGAGACCATGTATGACGTGCGCTCGGGTTTATCGGAGAGTCCGACGACCGCAATAGTATTCGACTGCTCCAAAATGCGTTTGATTTCTTCCCTCGACGGGTTTTGAAATGCCATAACCGTGCATCCCCTCTCTCACTGAAATTCTATTCAATCCACTCGACATTGGCGCCCAAGGCCTTTAAGTGATCAAAATATTGCGGGTACGATTTGGCCACGTGGTGGGCGTCGCGAATCCGGAGCGGTTGTTTGGCGCGCAAGCCGACGACAGTGAGCGCCATTATAACCCGATGGTCATAGTGAGCGTTAATTTCGACGCCCCCCTCCACTCCTTCGGGACGGCCGTGAACGATAATTTCGCTTTGACGCTCTTCTACGTTCGCGCCGGCCTTGCGAAGCTCGTTCAAATAATCGGTAATGCGGTCGCACTCCTTATAGCGCAAATTCTCTACATCATAGAAACGGGAAGTTCCGTCGGCAAACACGGCTGCTGCGACCATGGCAAGCACGGCGTCTGTCGCTTTGTCCCCGTCGAATTCGAGCGCCTTCAGCTTGCCGTTACCCTGTACCCGGATCGTGCCGTTCTCGTGCGTTAGTGGGACTTCCATCATGCGGAGCACGTCAACGATAGCGCGCTCACCCTGCTTGCTTTTCTCTTCCAGCCGGTGCAGAGTAACATCGGAATTCGTCACCGCCGCCGCCGCCAGAATTGCAGCGGATCCAGGGTAATCCCCTTGAACGACATACTTCTTCGCCTCATACCGCTGACGTCCAGGCACACGGAAATGCATGAGGTCCTCGCTAGCCTCGATTATAATTCCGGCCTGTTCCAATACTTCGAGTGTCTGGCCGACTACGACTTTCGATTTCAGATCATTAAGCACTTCGATCTCGCTGTCCTGCTCAAGCAGAGGCGTGAGAAACAACAAAGCGCTCAAATATTGGGAGCTGACGCTTCCGGAGACGCAGATTTTTCCGCCGCTCGGCTTACCTCCGCGAATGGTAATTGGAAGACGGCCGTTATCATGGTCGACTTCGACTCCGAGCTGTCCGAGCGCATCGATCAAATCATCGTGCGGACGTTTGCCGAGCGAATCGGGATAGCGGTTAATGAATGTCACATCGGGACAAAGTGCGGCTATAGCCATCAGGAAGCGGAGCACCGCTCCGGCATTCCCGACATCAAGCTCTTTCACATCCTTGGGGCTTCGTCCGAAGCCGGTAATGACGATCTTCTCGTCATCCTCTTCAATAACTGCCCCCAAATCGCGGATGCACCGGCGCATTGCGTCGCTATCCTCACTATGGGCCGGGTAATAAATCGTGCTCGTGCCCTCAGCCAAAGCCGCAACCAGCAGGTAACGGGTCGTATAATTCTTGGAAGAGAGCGCTTGAATTTCGCCGTGCAGTTTAGGTGTGGGAATTACGCGAACATCCATTGTCGAATCGTTTCTCCTTTATATATGATGGCTACATTATTATCAATCAATGCCAAGGCAGACGAGTATAAATAAGATCTGTCACTTCTTTGGCGCTCATGGCGGTCGTATCGATCGATAAATGGGCAAAATCGTAGGCATGCTTTCGTTCTTCCAGCAGCTTGTTTACTCTTGCCCGGACGTCTCCCTGCAGCAGCGGACGTGCGGTATCCTGGCTGACGCGCGCAATAATCATCTCGGCATCGGCCTTCAATGCAACCACAAACCCCCGATTCAGCATGAGTTCACGGTTAGCCTCGGCAAGTACGGCACCACCGCCGGTCGCGACTACTTGCCGCTCTTGTCTGTCGAGCACGGCCGCAAGCGCTTCCGTCTCTTGTGCCCGAAAGGCGGTTTCGCCCTTCTCTGCAAAAATATCCGCAATTCGCTTTCCGGCTATGCGTTCGATCTCTTCGTCGACATCGACTTTTTCACATTCCAACCGTTTAGCAAGCAGCCCGCTTACCGTCGATTTTCCCGTGCCCGGAAATCCGACAAGCACGATATGCGTTTGACGCTTGTCCTCCATCGTCTACAGACACCTTCTCATTTTCCACTTAAATTTGGACATATGTTAAACTATCATACCATTTTCTCAAAACTTCGGGTATAAAAAAGTTCAAATTGCGTAGAGATGATAATACCGTTAAATGACCATTTAAGCCGAGGAGTGACCTTTATGGCTCCAAACCGCGAGCCTCATCCGTCGCATCAACGAATAAACCGGATATTAGGGCCCGAGTACCCCTTGTGCCGGGAAGACGTCGTATGGGCGCTTGAATACATGAAAAAGAAAGTGGCTGACGAAGCGCCTGAATTAATCAGCCTTCCCCAGCCACAATTATTGCGTATATTTCAATCGTTTGCCGAAGTGTCGATGATACTGATTAAACAGCGCAGCGGGTGCGGCCCGGAGGCCGACCGTTTGCGGAGCCGATTAGCCGAAGCAATGTCCGGGTTCCATTAATTGACGGACTTGCCCTCCGGTCCTCGTACTACGTATCCAGCCAGTTGAAGTGGAACGTGCCTTCTTTATCGACGCGTTTGAACGTATGAGCGCCGAAGTAATCGCGCTGGGCCTGCAGCAGGTTGGCAGGGAGCCGCTCGGTGCGGTAGCTGTCGTAGTAGGACAGCGCGCTCGAGAACGCCGGAACAGGTATGCCTTGCGTTACTGCAGTCGCAACGACTTCACGCCATGCGCCTTGATACGACTCGACGATTTCTTTGAAATAGGAGTCGAGCAGCAGGTTCGGCAGTCCAGCGTCGCGGTCGTAAGCATCCTTGATGTTCTGCAGGAAACGCGCGCGAATGATGCAGCCGCCGCGGAAGATCATCGCGATATCGCCATAACGCAGGTTCCAGCCGTATTCGTCGGAAGCGGCGCGCATTTGAGCGAAGCCCTGCGCATACGAGCAAATTTTGCTCGCGAACAGTGCTTTGCGAACAGCTTCGATAAATGCCGCTTTATCTCCTTGATAAGGGGCTGAGGCCGGTCCTTTGAGCAGCTTGCTTGCCTCAACTCGTTCTTCCTTCAGAGCGGACAAGAAGCGCGAGAATACGGATTCCGTGATAATCGACAATGGCACGCCAAGGTCAAGCGCGCTTTGGCTTGTCCATTTTCCCGTGCCCTTCTGGCCTGCCGCGTCGAGGATGACATCGACCATCGGCTTATTGGTTTCGGGATCGTATTTGGTGAAAATATCAGCTGTGATCTCAATCAGATAACTGTCGAGCTCGCCTTTGTTCCACTCGGTGAAAATGCTCTGCAGCTCTTCCGTGTTTACGCCAAGCACGCGCTTTAGTAAATCATAAGCTTCGCAAATGAGCTGCATGTCGCCGTACTCGATGCCGTTATGCACCATTTTCACGTAGTGTCCGGCTCCGTCCGGTCCGATATATGTACAGCAAGGGTCGCCGCCGACTTTAGCTGAAATCGCGGTCAGAATCGGTTCAACGAGCTTATATGCGGACTCCTGGCCTCCAGGCATGATGGACGGTCCTTTAAGAGCGCCCTCCTCGCCGCCTGATACGCCGGTTCCGATGAAACGGATGCCCTTCGATTCCAGTTCCTTGTTACGGCGCTGCGTGTCCGGGAAATATGCGTTGCCGCCGTCGATAATAATATCGCCTTCGGCCAAATGCGGAACGAGAGCGTCGATCGTAGCGTCAGTACCTTTGCCCGCTTGCACCATGATCAAGATCTTACGGGGAGTTTCGAGCGATTCCACGAATTCTTCGATCGAATAGGTGCCAAACAGGTTCTTGCCCGGCGAGTCTTGAAGAAGATCGTCTGTTTTCTCACGGGAGCGATTGTACACCGATACGGTAAACCCTCTGCTTTCAATGTTGAGCGCAAGGTTTCGGCCCATTACGGCCAAGCCCACTACACCGATTTGTTGTTTAGACATCTGGTTCTTCCATCCCTTTACTCGTTTATAGTCTACCTCTTACGTGCGCCAATCTTTCGATATCCCGCATAGGGGTACACCTGGACGCTGCGCATACAATACTCCTATTTTACTCTTTTTGACCGGGAATGAAAACTATCTTTCGAATAAAAATGTCGACGGTGTCAAAACCGCTGCCCTGACCGCAACGACCGGAAGCTGATACTGTCCGCATAGCGCCTTAAACAACAAATGAGCTTTCGGGCCTGAATCGCTCCGGAAGCTCACTTGTTCAAATATATCTTATACATAAGTTCACAACTCAAGTTGGATCATCTCGGCCCGTAAAGTTTGCAGACGCTCCTTGGACAATGCCGCATCAGACTCGCGTCCTTCCATAACCGCCTCATGGAGGACGGACAGCTCGTAATCAAGCTCATAACGGAGAACCGACGCCCGCTCTTCCGCCCGCTTCGACTGAAACGCCTGGATAACTTCTTCAACAGTGACAAACGGTTTTTTCTGATAAATGATTCTATGTTCCATGCCGGACACCTCCACAAGTCGTATGATTTCGCCAAACATAATGCTTTCAATCACGATCTGCCTGTCTTTGAAACGCTTTACTACCGCGTGACCGCGGGAATCGTTAATCAGCTTCTCAAGCAGCTCCGACAGCTTCTCATCTTTAATAATATAATCGCCGATAATTTTGTACCGGTGGCGCACCCGTTGGAAACGGAGTTTTACCAGCTTTCGCCCGCTTCGAACGGAAATGAGAAAATAGACGTCCGTTTCGCTCCAATAGAGCGAATACCCTTCCTGGATCAAATCCCGGATCAGATTTTGGATTTGCCGGCGGTCAAAACGCAGCTCCAGGTTGCAATATTCTACTTCGTGACTCTTGTTCATCGGCAATCCCTCCTCCAGCAATATCATTGACGAAATGTTCTGAATATTCTCTCATATTACTATCTTATACTCCATCTTATGTAATGGCAACTTGGTTTATTGACTATTTTTAACCTTGTTCAGGACATTTGAACAGTAGAACCGTAAAAAAAACGAGGCTGTCCGCCTTCGTCTATAAAAAGAAGGTCGGACAGTCTCGTACCTGGTATTGTCTTTACTTGCTTATAGTCATTTTTAATCCACAATCCTCAAGACGGCGACGCATCTCGCTGTCTCCTCTGCCATCCGTTATCAGATGATGCACCTGCTCACAGGAAGCGATAAGCGAGAAAGCGCGGACGCCGAACTTCGAGTAATCGGCAAGCAAGAAAACTTCATCGGCGATTCCGATCATTTTTCTCTTAACGGATGCCTGCAGTTCATTTGACTCGCTGATACCGTAATCCGGGTGAACGCCTTTGCCCGAGATAAACGCTTTGTCCACATGGAAGTGTTCCAGGTTCGATTCTGCAAGCGGGCCTTGGTAAGATAACGATCTGGAAGAAAGTATGCCTCCGGTGGAAATCACTTCTATCTTCTCCTTGCCCGCGAGTTCCAGCGCTACCTTGATCGAGTTCGTGAGAACCGTTAACGGAATATCCGGTATCGCCGCAGCCATATAGAACGCCGTGGAGCTCGCATCCAGTGCGATTTTATCGTAAGGCTCGATCCGCTGGACCGCTTCCTGGGCTATCCGCTTCTTCTCGGCAGCGTTCATAATTTCACGCTCGAAGTAAGGAACTTCAGTCTGCGCATCCTTCACGCTCACCGCGCCGCCGTGACTGCGCTGAAGCTTGCCTGCATGCTCAAGCCGGTCGAGATCGCGCCGGATCGTTTCCTCCGTCACGCCGCACAGCTCGCTTAGCTCGCTTACCCGGATGCTGCCTCGGTCATTGACCAGCTGTATAATTTTTGCATATCTTTCGGCCACTAGCATGGACTTCATTCCAATCCGATCAACTGGTTGAATGTGCTGTACGCTTCATTCCAAACGGCGGGGTCTTCGGGCCGGTATGTTGTAATTGGGAATGAGTCCCGGATCAGCCTCCGGGCTTCGGCAATATCGCTTACTTCACCGGCGGATATAAACTGAACCGCCAGATTGCCGAGCGCGCTTCCTTCCGCAGGTCCGGCCCACACCGGCTTGCCGATGGCGCTTGCCGTGAACCGGCACAACAGCTCGTTCTGAATGCCGCCCCCTACAATATGGAGACCTTCAAAAACGGAACCGGTCAAAGACTGCGTTTTGTCAAGCACATACCGATATTTTAAAGCCAAGCTCTCCAGAATACAACGAACAATCTCGCCTTTTGTAACAGGCTCAGGCTGGCCGGTCTCCCTGCAGTAAGCAGCAATTGCCGAAGGCATATGGTCAGGGTTAAGAAAACGCAGGTCGTCCGGGTCGATCAGAGAGCGGAACGGTGCCGCCTGCGAAGCGCTGTCCAGCAATTCGGGATACTGCAGTTTGCCTCCACCGGAACTTTCTCTCTCCCATGCGCGTTTGCTCTCTTCTAGCAGCCACAAGCCCATAATGTTCTTAAGCAGCCGGTAAGTATCGTATACGCCGCCTTCGTTCGTGAAATTGAGCCTCTGCGCTTCCCCGGTAAGTACCGGTGCCGGCACTTCAGTCCCCATCAGCGACCAGGTACCGCATGATAAGTATGCAAACGACGGAGTAAGCGCAGGAACACCCGCCACTGCGGAAGCGGTGTCATGTTCACCGACGGCGATAAGCGGAATCGCCGGCACCCCAAGCTCCTGCGTCACGGAATCGCGCAAACGGCCGACAACCGAGCCCGGTTTAACCGGTGGAAGCAGAATATTCCTGTTAATGCCTATAGCGCCGAGCAGCCGTTCATCCCAGTCGCCGGCAGTCGGATTGAACGCTTGCGTAGTCGTTGCGTTGGTGAATTCGCTGTACATATCGCCGCTCAGGAAATAACGCAGCAAATCCGGAATCATCAGCAGATGCCCGGCTTGCGCCAGCAGCGGGTTTTGATCCCGCTTGAGAGCATGAAGCTGATACAGTGTGTTGAAAGGCAGAAATTGAATGCCGGTGCGGGCGAAGATTTCCGCATCCGGGACGATCGCGAATACTTCCTCCATGGCGGTCGCAGTATGGGTGTCGCGGTAATGGTAAGGGTTGCCGAGAAGCTCGCCATTCCCGCCGATGAGGCCGAAATCGACCGCCCAGGAATCGATGCCGATGCTGCTTATATCTTCATTCGAAATGCGCCAGGCATTGCGAATCCCCTGCTTAATCTCGTGGTACAGCCTTAAAATGTCCCAATGGAAGCGCCCGCCGACCCGCACCGGTTCATTCGGGAATCGGTGCGCCTCTTCAATGACGATTCTGCCCTCCTCCACCCATCCAAGCACCGCGCGGCCGCTGCCTGCGCCAAGATCGAAAGCGAGCGCCTTCACCAGCTCGCGCCGCCCTTGCCGCGATGGGCGATGGATTCGACATAACCGCTTTCCCGGAATGCTTTCATCGGATCGAGCGGCAGACCGAGCTCCTCGCGCACCGCATGAAGCAGCGGTGTAACGTCGACTTCGTACGCGCTGCGGACCGCATCCTCGGCAGCCATCACATCCTGGGCTTCCTGTGCGGCGTGCACCTCGTCCAGATTAATAAGCAGCGCCTTCGCATACTGCGTCTGGACGTTCAACACCGAGCGGATCATCGCCTGGATCTTCGGCTCGATATTGTGGCTTTGGTCGATCATGTAAGCAATATCGTCCGCGCAGCCGCGGATGCCGCCGTCTGCATCGTTAGCAGCTTCGATAATTTGATAGAAAATAAGGAAAAGTTCATAAGGATTGATCGCTCCGACGATCAAGTCGTCATCTGCGTATTTGCGGCTGTTGAAGTGAAATCCGCCAAGTCTCTGCTCATCGAGCAGGTATGCAACGATATGTTCCACGTTCGTGCCGGGCGCATGATGGCCGGTATCGACCAGCACCGAAGCCCGGTCGCCCAGTTTTTTCGCCAAATTGTACGCCATGCCCCAATCGGCGAGATCCGTGTGATAGAAAGCGGGCTCGAAAAATTTATATTCAATGAGCATCCGCATATCAGGGGTCATCGCTTTATACATCTCGGACAGCGCCTCATACATCCATGTTTTCCGCTTGCGGATATCCGCTTGGCCGGGATAATTCGTGCCGTCCGCAAACCACAGGCTTAGATCGCGAGAGCCTGTCGCTTTGGCGATATCGACACATTCGAGCAGGTGGTCGGTCGCTTTGCGGCGAACCGCCGGATCGGAATTGGTGACGCTGCCGAACATATAGTCATCCTCTTGAAACAGATTGGGGTTGACGGCTCCGATTTGCAAATCGAGTCCTTCGGCATGAGTGCGAAGCTTATCGTAATCGTCAACTTTATCCCAAGGAATATGAATGGCAACCGATGGACAAAGGCCTGTCAGCTTATGGACGACAGCCGCATCGTCAAATTTCTCGAACGGAGTGCGGGGCACGCCATTTTTGCGAAACACTTTGAACCTTGTTCCCGAATCGCCGTAACCCCAGGATGGCGTTTCGATACGGATCGATTTCAGCTTCGCTTTCACTTTGTTTAAATCGATGCCTCGATTGTGCTGCTGCTCTTCAAACAAGCCGTAAGCGCGGTCGCTCATCGTTGTTTCATCCTTTCGTATCTATTTTATTTGGTTGGTACGAACGGGATATGCCATCACGGACATGAGGGCATTGGCGGGCTGTGTAGCATCAAGTCTGCTGTACTGGACGTAGATTGGAATATCGCTCAATACCTCCATCGCATACGGGACACCTTTGGGAATGATCTCTGCTCCACTCTTCAGGCTGGAGGTGCGTGCATGCAGCGTCCTCTTGGCCGGGACGAGCAGCGGAATGCCTTCGAGCGGCGGCTGATCTTCGAAATAGACGTTGACGATCAGCTGGGCGTCCGTTTCATTCGTATTCAAGACGCATATCGATTCATGACTTTCAAGATCGCCGGTGCTTACGGGCGGAATATATCCGTCCGGAACGACCCATAACGTTTCTCCTCTTTGGACAGACACGAGGGCTCTCCTCCTATAACAGCTGAATGATAAGTAAATGTATTATCGCGTAAATGCCGCCGGAACGCCGCCGTCGATCGTAAGCATGCAGCCGGTCGTCTTTGCGGATTTGGAAGAAGCGAAGAAGGCTACGCCCTCGGCAATATCGGACGGATAGATGTTAACGAGCAGTGTCGTGCGCTTGCGGTAGTATTCTTCCAATTGATCCGGCTCGATGCCGTAAGCGGCGGCGCGTTCATTGCGCCAGTTCGAATTCCAGATCGCCGAGCCCTGCAGGATGGCATCGGGCAGGACCGTATTGACACGAATGCCGTCCGCGCCGCCTTCTGCCGCTATGCAGCGTGCCAAATGCGCTTCGAGCGCTTTCGCCGCGCTGTAAGCAGACGCGTTCTTACCGGCGTAAACCGAATTTTTGGAGCCGATGAATACCATATTGCCGCCCGTACCCTGCGACTTCATCAATTTAAAGGCTTCACGCGCTACAAGGAAATAGCCGGTTGCAAGCACATTTATATTGAGATTCCATTCTTTAAGTGATGTCTCCTCAAAGGGACTGGAGGTTGCAAGTCCGGCATTGTTGACGAGAATGTCAACACCTCCATAGTAAATAGCGGCTTCCGCGAAAGCGCCGAGCACCTGCTCTTCGCTCGTTACATCCATTTTAACGGCAAGCGCGCGGCCTTCGCCGAATTTCCCGTTGATCTCGCCGGCAACCTGCTGCGCGCCTTCGAGATTAAGATCCGCGAGCACGACATGAGCGCCTTCCGCCACAAGCCGGCGTGCCGTGGCACTGCCTATTCCTCCCGCTCCGCCGGTTATAAAGGCTACCTTACGGGAAAATTCCGCTTCAGCCGGAGCGAGCGTCAGCTTATACAGCTCAAGCGGCCAATATTCGACGTTGTACGATTCGTTCTCGCTTAGCGAAACGAATGATCCGAGTGTCGTTGCGCCGCGCATAACCGCGATAGCGCGGTGATACAGCGCACCGCTGACTTGCGCCAAAGCGCGGGATTTGCCGGTGTTGAACATTCCAACTCCCGGGATAAGTATAACGCGGGGCGCGGCTTCGAACATGACGTCTCCTTCGTGCTTGTTCCGTTCGAAATAATCCGCATACTCCGCTTTGAACTTCGCTATTCCTTCTTTCACTCTGAGCGTAAGAGTCTCCGCCGTTCCCGCCGCAGGATCCCAATCGATATAAAGCGGAACCATCTTCGTATGGACAAGATGATCAGGGCATGCGGCGCCGACCTGCGAGAGCACAGAAGCATCCCGGCCGTTAACAAAGGTCAGCACATCCGCTTCATCATCGAACGTGACGAGCATGGACTTCGAATCGCTGACCGCTCCGCGGATCACAGGCATTACCGCCGCCGCGAGATCACGTCTTCTGTCCGCATCAAGGGAGCTGTAACGCGCGCCGCCGAACAGCGCCTGCTCGTTCACCTTGCTCTCGATGTAGTCCTCCGCCTCGTTGATAATCGACAGCGTCTTGTTATAGCATTCCTCAGACGTATCGCCCCACGTGACAAGACCGTGCTTCTCCATTAGGACCAGTTCCGCTTTGGGGCTCGCGAGGACGCCTTCGGCAATCATTTTGGACAAAGTAAACCCTGGCCGGACATACGGGACCCAGACGAAACGGTCGCCGAAAATTTCCTTGGCCAGCGCCTGCCCATTATCCGTGCAGCAGAGGCTGATGATTGAATCGGGATGCGTATGGTCGACATGCTTGAAGGGCAGAAATGCATGCAGCAGCGTCTCGATTGAAGCGCGCGGATGCTTGCTGTCGATCATGCAGTTCGCGAGGTAAGAGACCATATCCTCGTCGGTCATGCTTTCACGCTCGAACAAAGGGCGGATGTCGTCCATTCGAAGCGCAGTAAAGTTATGCGCTTTCATCGTGGCCAGATCGGAACCGCTGCCTTTGACATACATCACTTCCACGTCACGGCCCCGGAAGTCCTGAACGACAGTCTTCATGGAAGTGTTACCGCCGCCCCAGTTGCACACTGTACGGTCCGTACCGATCAAATTGGAACGATAAACAAGTTCATCAACGCCGCTTGCAACCGCAGACGCCTTCTGTGATTCCCACAGTGATTTCGCCATTTTGTCATCACCTTTGTTTATTATTGTTTTATTTTGTTTGTGTTTGTTTTCATGGTATCACAGGCAGTAAATAATGTATATACAAAAAAAACAGCGAAATACACAAAAAAATTTGCCCGACACGAAGGTAGGCAATCTCATTGGAGGGACAACGGCACAATCATCCCACCCCCCGCATTCATACAATGTGAGGCATAGCAAAACAAGCATAGTCTTCGCTGCCTTTCCCCAGGATTCAACTTATCCCCCGAAACAATTCCATGCGCTATGCCCAGCATTTTGATTTGAAAGGAGTGTGACGTACATGTCATATCCAGGCTGCTTTACCAGTGCAGGAGTTATTTTGGTTCTTTTCATTCTGCTCGTCATCGTTAGCCGTGCTATGTTTCTATAATCTTCATTGACCATCCGGATGAGAGTCCGGGTGGTCCTTCATCTTTTTACGCCAAACGGTTAAAAAAAAAAGAGCCGTCAGATTGACGACTCCTCTTCCGAATATTAATATGCGTCCCTACAGGAACCATTGTTTCAGGATGAGCCCGAATGCGACCCCGCTCAGAACTGCGCCTACAAAGCTGTACCAGCCTGCGCGGTTTTTCTGTTGGAACATCTTAAGAATCCCAAAGCTAAGCAGCGAGAAAATAAGCAGTATAAATATTGCACCTGTGATGAACAGGTCTGCGGAAATCGTGCTGATATCGTCAACCGTCAAATTTAACACCCCTTTATTTAAGTCTTTACTTCAAATATATGAAAGCACGAAGTTTCCTTCATACTTTGCCGGGCCGCTTCCATGCCGCCTGCATAGTCGCGACAGCCAATTCTTCCTTCATTATAATCGATTCTCCTGAATTATAACCACTGCTTGTCCTTGAAAGTTCGGACAAATTCGTGACAATTGATCCTCGGAAGACGCGATTATAATATACGATCGCCTAATGGCTCCTTTGCCGGACGTGCGCTTACGGGCTGATGATCCGGAAGGCGAATCCCCGCGGGCACCGCGGCCGACTGCAGATGGGCGTAATGCTCAATTACATATGGACCCGGTACAAACGTCCAATCTAATTAATAGCTTTGTCATACATTAACAGTGTGATATGACAATCACAAATAAAATCAAGAACTCAGGAGGTATGCACAGTGGGATACCTACCAGGCGTAGGCGGTGCAGGCTGCGGACCCTGCGGACCGATAGGCGCAGGCTTCTGGACCAGCACAGGCGTCATTCTTGTACTCTACATCTTGCTGGTTATCATTCTTCGTGCCGGCGTATTCTAAGTTGACAAACTATAACCAAAATCAGCCCTGCCGTTCGGCAGGGCTGATTTTTTGAATAGCAGGCCGGACAAGCCGGTTTTCGAGGCCGTCAGCTATGGGACATTGCGCATTTGATGCATTTTGAGAGCGAGCTGCAGCTGCAGCCGTACTTCGGGATCGTCCAAATCGACACCGAGCAGCTGTTTGGCTTTTTCCAGGCGATAAACGATCGTATTATAATGCGTAAACAACGTTTCGGAAGTCAGCCGCATATTGCCGTTGCAGCGGAAAAAAGCTTGAAGCGTCTCAACCATGCGTCCGCCCTTCCGATCGCTGGCAAGAAGCGGGTCTATGAAGCGCTCAAGGACCGCCTCCCACTCCTCGCCACGCGGAATCAGATACAGCATGCTGTAAATGCCGAGCTCATCGTAGTGAACAAGTTCCTTCCGCAGCCTGCATATATCGGCGGCCTGCCGGGTTCGCTTTGCCTCAACGAAGCTTGTAGAAATATGCTCCGGTCCGGACCCGCTCCGGCCAATATAGAGCGATTGCAGCGACGGACCGCAAATGGCGCGGAGTTCAGTGAGGAAAGCGGTATCAGCCTTCGGATTCGCCTGAAAGATGATGATCAGTTCACTCTCATGTACAGCGGCTAATACAAATTCCCGCCGATAAAACCGTTCGCTGCGGATCGCTCCGGCCATTTGACGGAGATGGCCCACCGGTTTGGGAGCGCCATCCCAACTGACAACCGCCGCCAGAAGCGGAATATCGGGGATGATCTTACAGCCGCAAACATCGGCACGAAGCATCACGTCATCCGCCGTAAGCAGTTTTCCGGCAAGCCAGTCCTCGGTAAACTGCTCTACATACTTTCCTTCCACATCTCTTACCGCTTCGGCGTTCATTAATTCCAGCCCCGCCAGCGGGCTCATGCGGTCAATCGTCAAGGCGTCGACCGGCGTGATATCTTTGCCTCGTTCGAGCAGAACGAGCAGCGCCGAACGTTTGCGCGGCATGGGGATATCCGCAGCATACATTTTAATCGGCTGCCGTTTGAAGGACCCGTTCACCGGTTCGTTCTCATCATTCATTGGCGAATCGAGGTACCGAAAACCAAGTCCCTGGGTAGAACCGATGGAGGCATAGCTTAAAAGGTGTTCAAAATCCGCTTCATCCGGGCCGGGCCGGCCTCTGATAGCTCCCGAGAAACGAGATGCTTCTCCAGGGCGTATAACAGCTACCGGGTTTCCGAGCATCCGCTCCAGCATATCCAGAAACGCATGCAGGCCGCCCCCTTCAAGAAGGAGACGGCTCATGGTTTGTATTCGGTTCTGAAGGATGACCAGGTGGGTGGATTCATGCACTAAAACCCGCTCCATAACTTCCCTGACAACATCGGAGAATACTGTGCCCGGCGGAAGCTCAATGAGCGGAAGACCGTGTCGCTCCGCAGCTTCAACAGCTTCCTCCGGAATCCGGCCCAGGAACCGCTTTGTCTTTATTCCAAGTGCGGAGACGCCCCGTTCGACAAGGTCCGGAATAAGCTGGCGGAACAAATCCGGCTTATCGCGGAACGGATAACCGGTCGTCATAAGCAGTTCACCCGGGCGCACCCAGTTCAAAATATCCGGCACCTCCATTACATTGACCCGGCTGACGCTCTTCTTCAAGCCGGATTTGCCGGCGAGCAGCCGCGCTTCGTGAAAATGCGGCATCGCAAGCAGCTCCGCCACGGTAAAGACAGGCGCGTCAGGCATAATGCCGGCTGCCGGCTCTTGTGTCAAACCCGGAGCGGAATCGATATCCGATTTGTTTTCATCCCGTATATTTCGCCTGGTTTTGTTAGCTTTCAAACCGATCTTAATGACTTCTGCCATGAACGCTCCACCTTCCTCTGCTTATGCCAAGCCATGAAGTACGTTATTAGTCGACGCGGCAAATCCGAAAATCCCCCCCTGCTGAACCGTCATTCGGACCGCCGCCTCGTGATCCCGCAGATCGTACGCTGCCGCCGCATCCTCCACAAGCAGGCAATCAAACCCGCGATCGTTTGCCTCTCTGATTGTTGTATGAACGCATACATGGGTCGTGACGCCTGTCACGATTAAAGATTGAATATCCAATGACCGGAGCAATGCGTCCAAATCCGTGCGCCAAAACGCGCCTTTTCCGGGCTTGTCGATGACCCATTCGCCGGGGAGCGGCGCTAGTTCAGGGATGATAGCGTGACCCCGCTCCCCGCGGATGAGCAGACGGCCCATCGGCCCTTCGCTGCCGATCCCCGCCCCGCCTTTGCGGCTGCGCTCAAGCTTATTCGGCGGACAGTCCGATAAATCGGGAAGATGACCTTCCCGTGTATGTACGACCGGCAGCCGCAGCATCCGGAATTTACCGAGAAGGGCATCAATATGGGGAATGATGGCCCTCGCCGGGGCTATATCATTGCCTAGCCTCTCGCCGAAGCCGCCCGGGGCGCAGAAATCGTTCTGCATATCAATCACGAGCAGAGCCGTGCGAGCAGGCTCGAATGTGAAAGTATAGGGAACGGCGTCGATCGATTTTCTCACCCCTTGTACCGGGCCGCTCACTTTACCGACCCTCCGTCAGCACCTTCAGACTCTTTCGCAACAATTCCCTCGCAGTCCACCTTTGTCGTTTCAAAAAAACGGTTGGGGGGAATGTCAGCCGAAGCCGGCAGAAAGATGCTCACCTGTTCCGTTGGAAGAACATCATCGTTGCGGACCGAGTGGACGACGCCTGCGGGTACATGGAAGGTGTCGCCCGCTTTGTAGGATTGCCACTGGCCATTACATAGCAGCTTTACTTTACCTACGGTGATATGAATGATCTCCGCGACGTCATGATAATGCGGAAGCACTGCGCCGCCGACGTTAATTCGTTCCCACAGTACCGAGCTCGCCCTGATACCAAGGGCATCGGCTTCCTCGGCCGTTACAATCTCCTTATGATAAAGACCTACGTGCTCGGTAATCGGAGCCCACTCGATCGCCTCGCTTGTTTTCACGCTTGTCGCATTTGCCCTGTCCCGATTCATCGGTTTTCTCTCTCCTTCGCTAATTTGCTGTCTTCTCCATAGTCCATTGCCTCATCGCTTCAATCACCTTCAATGAATCCGATACGGAACCAAATACGCCGCCCTGCATCGTAACCATCCGGAGCGCTGCATCGTGATTATTCTTATCCGTCGCGCCGGTACAATCTTCCAGAATGACGCATTCATAGCCGCGGTCGTTGGCCTCGCGCATCGTGGTATGCACGCAAACATCGGTCGTAATACCAGTCAGTATCAGATTCCGAATGCCGCGTGTTCTCAGCAGTAAATCCAAATCCGTCGCATAGAAACAACCTTTTCCCGGTTTGTCAATCACGATTTCGCTCGGCATCGGCTTCAACTCATCGATAATATCCCAGCCTGCTTCACCCCGGACCAGGATCCGTCCGAGCGGACCCGGCGAACCGATTTCGGCGCCGATACCGGCACTCCGCCATCTTTTGTTCGCCGGCAAATCCGAGAGGTCCGGACGATGGCCTTCACGCGTATGAATGACCGTAAAGCCCGGAACCGCCCGCGCCTCATTCAGCAGCGAGCGAATGGGGGCTATCGCTCTCGCGGTTAATGAAATGTCATATCCCATAAGGTCGACATAGCCGCCGGCTCCGCAAAAATCAATCTGCATATCGATGATGACAAGAGCGGTCGTCTCGGGAGAGAACGAACCGTCATAAGGCCAATTGTAAGGTTCGGCATTCACAGTAGGCATGGTTTGCACCTTCCTTTCAATAACGTTCCAAGAAGAGGCGGCGAGCCGTTCCATGCCGGCCGCCGCCGCAATATTTCGTCATTACGGCTCATCTTATTGGCCGGGAATGCTGCCGATAACACCTTCGACAAGATAGTTGGTCGCTTCCAGATCGTCCTCTTTCGGCACCGATCTGTCCGGTATTTTCACATTTCCCTTTTGATCTTTGACAGGTCCGGCAAACGGGTGCAGCTTGCCGTTCAATATTTCCTGCTTTTTGTCCAGTACGTATTTGCGAACATCCTCGGGCACGGCTTCACCAAAGGCGGTAAGCTGCACGATGTCGTCCTTTAAACCGCCCCGGTACTTCCCGTCGTAAACGCTTCCCTTGAATTTGCCGTCTACAGCCGTTTTTACCATGTCCTCGTAGAGCTTAGACCAATTCCAGACCGAGCCGACAATCCAGCCTTTGGGCGCGAGAGAGGAAGCATCCGCATGGTAGCCGACGGTCATGACGCCTCTGCGTTCCGCCGTCTCGATGACGGTTTTCGTGCAGTCCTGATGCTGAGTTAGAACATCCACACCGCTGTCGATCAAGCTGTTTGCAGCGTTCGCTTGCTGGCCCGGATCGCACCAGCTTCCTGTGAATGTAACGGTTGTCGTCGCCTTCGGATTTACCGAACGGGCGCCAAGCGTGAATGCGTTGACGTTAAGCAGCACTTGCGGAATGGGTACCGAGACAATATAGCCGAGTTTGCCTGATTTGGACATTTTCCCCGCCGCAATGCCTGCAAGGTAGACCGGCTCGTAAATCGTTCCGAAGTAGGTACCGAGATTATCCGATGTCTTTAGACCGCCTTGGTGGAAGAAGACGACATCCGGATGATTCTTCGCCACTTCCAGCGCCGGGTCGAGATGGCCGTACGAGGTCGGAAAAATTATTTTAGCCCCCTGGCGGATCATTTCCTCCATTACACGCCCGGCTTCCGCGGTTTCCGGAACATTCTCGGAACGAAGTATTTTCATATCGGGAAACGCCTTGGCTACACCTTCGCTGCCCAGGTAAGCGGCTTGATTATAGCCGTAATCGTCCTTGGCGCCGACAAATAAGAAGCCAACCGCCGAACCGCCGGTTCCTGGTGCGTTGCCGGAATTCCCCGCGCTTTTATCGCTGCCTGCCGATGCCGTTGAAGTCTCGACGGGTTTATTACCGGTCCCACCGCCCTGCGAGCAGGCCGAAAGCAGGATCAGCACGATTGCACCCAGCACAAAGCCGCTTTTCGCTATCCATCTTCTTAAACCTTCCATCTCCAAACCCTCCCCAAGTGAACCTGTCTATATGTTCGCAACGCTCGCTGCCCAGCGCTAGGCTAATGAGCGATGGACGACGGTTTAACCGGTTGCTCCCGTAAACACTTTACTGAGCCCCTCCGGCATTCGCCCCCGCTGCCTTCGTTCGACCAGAAACAGGGCCGCCAGTGTCAGCACATAAGGAAGCATGAATAGCAGGAAGGGGGACACATCCACCCCACGGCTTTGCAGCACCAGCTGGAGCGCCTGCGCTCCGCCGAACAAATATGCGCCGAGCATGGCGCGAAACGGGCGCCAGGAAGCAAAGATGACGAGCGCCGCGGCGACAATGCCCCTGCCGCTGGTCATACCTTCCACCCATGAATGGGTGAAGGCGACGGAAAGCTGGGTACCGCCAACTCCGGCAAGAAATCCTCCGGAAATAACAGCCAGATATCGGATAAGCACCGGCGATATACCGTATGCGTATACGACTTCATCGCGTTCTCCGACCGCGCGAAGGATAACGCCGATTCGAGTCCGGTGCAATAACAGCCAAACGCCCGGCACGAGCAGATAAGATACGTATGTCAAAGGGTCGTGTTTAAAGAGGATCGGACCTATCCAAGGGATATCGGAGAGAAGCGGTATTTCCACCGTATTAAATCCCACGATTGACGCGCTTACGAACGAGCGGCCAAAGAAAGCGGTCAAGCCGAGACCGAGAAACATGAGCGTGAGCCCTGAGGCAAGCTGATTCGCATTGCGCGAGATAACGAGAAATGCGTGCATGAGAGAAATCAATCCGCCGCATATACCTCCGCCAAGCGCGCCGATCCAGGGATTACCGGTCCAGACGGTGACGGCGAAGCCTCCGAGAGCCCCTGCTACCATAGCCCCTTCCGTGCCGAGGTTGATTACGCCTGCCCGCTCCGAAATGAGCTCACCCATGCTTGCATACAGAACGGATGTGCCGGACCTGAGAGCGCCGGTCAATATGTCCGCGATCATTTCGCGCGCCCCCTTCCAAACGCCAGAATCGAGATCAGAATAATCGCCATAAAGATATGCATGGCTGAGGAAGGAAGCCCGCTTGTCATCTCAAGTGCATTGCCGGCAACCGATGTCGCTCCTATAATGAGGGCCGTTCCAATTATCCAGAGCGGCTGATTCCATGCCATCCATGCGGCAAGAAAGCCGAGATATCCGTAATTCACGCCTGTTGACGGGCGAAGCCGCCCTTCTATTCCGGTTATCTCGATCATACCCGCCAGGCCGGCAAGTGCTCCGGCTGCCAGTAGAACTAACACCTGCATCCGCTCCGCCGGAATTCCCGCGAGTCTGGCGGCCACCGAATTGCCGCCTACCGTCTTGAGACGATATCCAAACCTTGTTCGGGTGAGCAGCCACCAGATAAATACAGCCAGCGCAAGCGCTATGACCACTCCCAGGTGAATCCGAGTTCCCGTAACGACCGGCAGTCTTAACGAGTCGTCGATTTGCGGAGAAAAAGGCCAGTTGAATGATGCCGGGTCTTTGAGGATACCATGCACGAAATAACCTACCGTGTAAAATGCGATATAATTCAGCAGCAATGTGGTAATCGTCTCATTCATGCGGCCATAATGGCGAAGTCCTGCGGCTACTCCCGCCCATAACGCCCCTCCTGCCGCACCGGCGATAGCCAGCATCGGCAGCCCGGCATAAGCGGGCCATCCGCTCACTGCATAAAGCGCAGCGAAGGTTGTGGTCAATGCGCCGATGGCAAGTTGGCCTTCGCCGCCGACATTGACGAGTCCGGCTCTGGCCGGCAGCGCGGTCGCCAGAGCCGTCAGCAGAATCGGCGTTGTTTTCACTACAACCTCGCCAAAACCGTAGCTGTCACCAAAGCTTGAACGTATCATAGTTATATAAATCTCTAAAGGATTTGCTCCCACGAGGAGCAGAAAGAGGGCGAACAGTATAAACGGACCGACAATCGCAAGTCCGATATGAACGTTCGGCAGCGTTTTGCGCCAAAACGGCACATTAGATGATGCCTCTAAAGCCGCAGCAGCAGCGCCCTGCCGAATATCGTCAACCGGCTCATGGGGCGGTTCACTCATTGGAGCGGCATGGTTCATGCGCTTTCCCCCTTGAGCATAATCGTACCTATTGTCTGCATATCGACTGCCACCGGATCATAAGGACCATACAGCCTGCCTTCATTCAGCACGACTATCCGGTCAGACAAGCGAAATAGCTCGTTAAGCTCCTCGGAGATGAGCAGAATGGCCGCTCCTTCATCGGCAAACTGCCTCAGCATTGACTGGATGCGCCTTGTCGTCCCGATGTCGAGCCCCCGGCTCGGATAGCTCACGACCATCGCCTTCGGCTTTGCAATAAGCGCTCTTGCCAGCACCATCCGCTGGATGTTTCCGCCTGAAAGCCGTTTCGCATACCGTTCCGGTCCGGCGACCCCCAGCTTTCGGACAGACTCTGATTCCTCAAACGAACGCCGTATTTCCCGCCAATCGATTCCGGCGCCGCGCGGCACGAGAGGCAGCCCGCCAAGCGTCATATGCTCCAGTACGGAGAAGCCTGCAACAATCGAATCGCGGATAGGATCTTCACTGACAAAGCCGACTCTCGCCTTCAGAAACTCCCCGGGCTGCTTGCCGGTTAAATCGCGTTCGCCGCTTGTGATCTTACCGCTGAAAGACTGCCGCAGACCGACGAGAGTCTCGGCCAACTCCCGCTGCCCATTGCCGGATATTCCAGCCACACCAATGATTGTATGGCTGTAGAGTGATAGATTAAGGTCCCTGAATATAACGCGGCCGTGGTCATCCCGCACCGATAATCCAATCGTGCGCAAAACCGGCTCGCCTGCACCGAAGTGAGCGGATTTGTTCTTAATTTCTCCGGCTTGATTCATGGCCGCAGCATCCCGAGCCGCAAGTGCGCCGTCAGCTGTCGGTATCGTTCGACTTTCATCATCTCGCAGCATCATCGCTACAAGAGACATTTCATCCAATCCGTTTTCCCGCGTGCCGGTATAGGTTACTCCCCCTTCCCGCAGCACCGTCACCCGGTCCGCGCATGCAGCAACCTCGCCTATTTTATGAGTTATAAGCAAAATCGCGAAACCGTCGTCACGCAGCTTGCGCAGTAAATCGAGAAAGGAGGTCACTTCACCGGGAGTCAGTACACTTGTCGGCTCATCGAAGATGAGCAATCTCGCATCATTCCCCAGCAGCGCTTTAACGATTTCTACACGTTGACGCTGCCCAAGGTCAAGCCGCCACACAAAAGCATCCGGATTCACATCCAGTCCATATTGTCCGGAGATCGCTGTGATTCGTTCACTAAGTGTTTTCAATCCAAGCGTGAACAGTCCCCGCCCAACGGCAAGAGCCATATTCTCGACGACGGTGAGTGAGGGTACGAGACGGAAATCCTGGAACACCATTCTCACTCCAAGCAATTTCGCTTTCGATGGAGGAAATAACGCCGCCGGCGCTCCTTCGATAAAGATTTCCCCCTCGTCAGGAGGGTAAAGACCGTACAGCATTTTCATCAGAGTGCTCTTGCCTGCGCCGTTCTCGCCAAGTATGGCATGAATTTCACCGCTGTAAATATTCATGCTGATCCGGTTATTTGCAGCTAAAGAACCGAACCTCTTGGTCACCCCAACCACCTGGAGCAATGGCATGGGGCCTGTTTCCTCCGACGAAGACTGTACCGCCCTGCTCATATCCTGTTTCACCGTCATCACAACCTTTATGTTATTTAACCTAACATACAGTCGCAGTATTCTTCTTGCTTTTAATAATATCTTACGTGAAGATGAATGTCTCTATTGATATTCAACAAACTTTAGCGTTGTTTCTTAGTGAATCATAATAAAAGCTTTACATTCATTACATTTAATTAACTTCATATGTAATATATTTTATTCAATAAATAATTGAATATCAAAACAAAAAAGCTGCACCGCCGCTTTCATCGAATTACGATGAAGCGAGAGTGCAGCTTTTTTTTATATTTATGCCTTAATTGCGGAGAGCTCTGCATATTTTGCCGCATACCGGCTCACTGAATGGATAAACGTCGCATGGGACCATGTCAGCGGTGCGACAGATAACGGACTGCCGTCAAGAGGATGTATCTGCTCGGGTAGAAGTCCGCTCGACAATGCGTGCTTCACGACCCATTCCATCGTCTGGCGCGGACCTTCCAAATCCTTCAGGCTTTGAGCGGATTCGATCTCGAAATTCGCTACCCAAAGGGTACAAATGATCCATGGGTTGCCCGGAATATTCTCGATATCGCCGGATTGCTGGAAATAGTAGTCGTTCGTGTAACGGGCGGCTCCGCCTACGCCGTTGCGGATCGACAGTCCTGTCTTGATCGCACTCATCGTACTAATGACGCGGGGGTCTTCAACAGGCAGAACGCCGAACTCCCAAATGCCGAACAGGCTGCTCTCCAGCGTCATGTCTTTCACCCAACGATTGTCCTTCTGGATTAGCCCCCGGGCAAACCGGCCCGATTCCTCATCCCACAGATGTGTCAGCATCCCGTGTTTGATCGCTTGGGCGGTGTTGCGCAGATGATCGCTCCGCTCGTAATCGCCGAACAATTCGGTAAAGTACGCCCCCGCCATCAATCCTCCGTACACGGAAGCCACCGTATACGTCCAAATACCGTACCGTTCTTCCCACAGATCATAGCTCGGCTTGGGCAGGGACAGCGAATGCTCCATATATTGGCTCAAGAACGCTGCGCCTTTGCGTATCAAATTGTTATATAACGACTGAGGAAGCTCAATCACCTGATTGCGCATATAATCCTTCCAAAGCGCGAACAGCACGAGCGCCGTCTCGTCCTCCTGGATCGGCAGCCTTCGGCTTCCCTGCACGATATAGGGATGCCAGCTCGAGCCGACCGTGCCGTCCGGATTATACTTGTGAAATAAATAACCGTCCGGCGAAAGCGTCTGGGCGCAAAATTGGAAGAACGGCGATATAACGCTCTGGAATCCGGCAGCGGACATCGCATCGGCAATCAGAGCGCCGTCGCGCGGCCACATATAACTGTAATGATCCCGGTTGTACTGCAGAATATCCGTATCGTTGGCTGCGACGATCGCCCCGCGTTCATCCGTCTGCGTGCGCACGATGAGCAGACTCAGTCTGAACATGCGGGACACTTCAGGCGGAAGATCGCCCAAATTGACCTCCGCCCTGTGGAGCCAATGCTTCCAGTAGATGACGATCCGGCTGAGCAGTTTCTCCGGATGGCTTTCCTGGACATATTGGTTCAGTTCTTTGACTTCCTCGAGATTCTTGCCGATGGACATCCAGTAATACACGGTTTTCTCGCCGCCGCCCGGTACCACGGTCCGAAAGCTCATCGTACTGTCCACCGAGCCCTGAGAGATCGAGTTTCCCATCAGAATTCCGTCTTCGGCGTCCCGCCAAGTTCCTTCGGCAGAGTGAAACCGCTTGATGCCGGTTGTATACTGCATCATTCCGCCTTCGTCCGAGAAGCCGTTAAACATGAAATAAGAGGAACGCTTATAGTGAAACATCGTATGATTATCGGGATAATAAGCCGCTGTATCCCCGACCTCCGAGCCGTCTATCATCAGATCCTGATGGAAGAACAGACGAAACTCCCGGGGCTCGGACGATTTGTTGCGGACTACGACACGCTTGATATAAATACATTCGCGCTGGTGAATACCGTCGTTCATATGCAGCTCGACATTAAGCCGCTCGTTCTTCGCGATTACATTCGTGACAAGGGAATCCTCAATGTACCCGAGCTCGAATTTCCACTCCGGTTCCTCCAGCCAGGAGAATTGACCGCCGACCCAAATGCCGAACCTGCAGTACTGCCCCCCGACGTGATTAAGCTGTCCCACATAGGGATAATAGATGTCGCGGATATAACAGTTTTTATCCAGGTTGACAAGCAGCTTGCCGTTGCCGATTACGAGATGACGGGCCATGGTTATGTCTCCTTTCGATTCAGCAGAAGTTCGCCATAAAGTTCCATGTACGATTTCGCGGATTGCTTCCAGCTGCAATCATCTTTCGCGCCATTGGCGACGATCTTCTGCCATGCCTGCTCGTCGTTGTAAAACGTGAGCGCTCTGCGTATGGTGAATAGCAGGTCTTGAGCGTTGTAATTGGTAAAGCTGAACCCGTTTCCTTCTCCTGTGAACTCGTTGAAGGCCTTAACCGTATCCTTCAGTCCGCCGGTTTCCCTCACGATCGGCACAGAACGATAACGCAGCGCAATAAGCTGGCTCAAACCGCACGGTTCGAATTGAGACGGCATAAGGTACATATCGCTCGCCGCATATATCCTCCTTGCGAGACCGTCATTGAAGCCGAACCAAACCGCAACCTGGCCCGGCCGCTCTGCTGCTGCGCGGCGAAACATTTGTTCATAGTGCCAATCGCCTGCCCCGAGTACGGCCAGCTGTACTCCTTCCTTAAGCATAGGCTCAAGCACGGCCTGGATCAGATCCAATCCTTTCTGGTCCACAAGGCGCGACACGATGCCGATAAGCGGTGTGGCATCCGATTCGGCAAGACCAAGCTCACGCTGCAGCGCCAGCTTGTTCTTGCGTTTACGCGGAAGCGAGCCGCGATACGGCACCTTCACTGCCGGATCATGCATCGGGTCAAATGAGTCGGTGTCTATTCCATTGACGATACCCGTCAAATCTTCGGAACGGGACCGCAGCAACCCGTCAAGCTTCTCTCCGTAAGCTTCCGTCTGGATTTCCTGCGCATATGTCGGACTAACTGTCGTCAGCTTGTCCGCATAGCTCAGACCGCCTTTCATACAGCTTCCTGCGCCGTAAAATTCGATTCCCTCCGATCCGAACAGCTCCTCGCCGCTTCCGATCAGATCCATCAGCAGCTCCTTACCGAACACACCTTGATAACGCAGATTATGTATCGTGTAGACAGTGGCGATATCCCGGCAAACCGGTTCATGCGCATATCGCGTCTTGAGAAGAAAAGGAATAAGCCCTGTCTGCCAATCATGGCAATGAATAATATCCGGAAGGAATTCCAAATGGAAGAGCGCCTCGGTAACGGCAAAGCAGAAAAAGACGAAGCGCTCCGCATCGTCGCCATAGCCATACAATCCACCGCGCCGGAAATAGTATTCATTGTCGATCAGGTAGAATACAACTCCGTCAATTTCCGCTTTGAGCAGCCCGCAATACTGCTCGCGCCAGCCGAGGCGGACCGTAAAAACGGCAACTGTCTCGAATTGCTTCGCGAACGCTTCCGGAATGGCTTCATATTTGGGGAGGATAACCCGCACCTCGGCACCGAGCTCCTTCAAAGCCTTGGGCAGAGACCCGGCGACATCCGCAAGTCCCCCCGTCTTGATAAGCGGTACAGCCTCCGAAGTGGCAAATAACAATTTCATTGTATGATTTCACCTCTGTCTCTCTATCGGAACCCCGATCCCGGGGCTGTTATATTACCTTACGCTTGATCGCCAAGAACGGTGAAGATGCGCCGCCGCGAAGATCTCGGCTTCTTTCAATCGTTACGTCTTTATCCAGAATGACGTGGTCGACGCTGCTGTTCTCGCCGATTATGCCGTTTTGCATCACAATGCTGTTACGGACAACCGCGCCCCTGCGGACATGAACTCCACGGAACAATATGCTGTTCACGACCGTCCCTTCGATAATGCAGCCGTTGGCTATCAGTGAATTGCTTGTTTTCGCCCCGTCCGCATATCTGGCGGGCGGCTCATCCTTGACCTTCGTATAGATCGGCCCCGGCTCAAAGAACAAACTCCTCCAAACATTGGGGCACAGCAGCTGCATGCTGTTTTGATAATAGCTCGAAACCGTATTGACGATGCCCAAATAGCCTTCATACATATGGCTCTGAATATGAAGCGTATCGACACGTGACATGATGGCGTGCCTTACAAGATGATCCTGGCCCTGCGCCAGCGACGTCTCCACGAGTTCAAGCAGCAATTCCTTGCGCATGATATACATTTCCATCGAGACGATATCGCTGTCCATCCGGCCGTAATGATCCTGCATCGCCGTAATGCGCCCGGAGCCGTCTATAAGTACTTTCCGCGCATTGCCGTCCAGCAGATCTCTTTGCTCCTTACAAACAACCGTTATATCCGCTCCGCTTGCTTTGTGCTCCTCGGCGATCGGGTCGAAATCGATATTGCAAATCATATGACTGCGCGTTATGACGACATATTCCACCGAACTGCGCTCAAAATAGTCGCGGTGCTGATAGAAATGAAACAAGTCGCCGCGGCGCACCTCATTGACATCGTCGGTTATCGGCGGCAGCATAAACAACCCGCTTTGTCTGTGGTGGAGATCCCAATGCTTCCCGGAGCCCAGATGATCCATCAGTGAACGGTATTTGGTATGAGCGAATACGGCTACCTTTGTAATGCCGGAGTTTACCATGCTCGATAAAGTAAAGTCGATCAGCCGGTAACGCGCGCCGAACGGCACTGTTGCCAAGCATCGTCCCGCCGTCAGCGACTCAAGCTCATCCGATTCATGAATCAGGTTAATAACGCCGATAATGTTCGAATTCATGGTTGCTCCACCTCCTGCAGCGATTGATTCGTCGCAACATATTCATCACTTCCGATTACCGTCACGGCACCTCTGTTCGGGCTGCCGATCGTCACGCCGTCCGCGATAATTGCACCTTCTCCGATAATGGAGCGATATATGGAAACGCCTTTGCCGATTTTAACGCCCGGCATAATAACCGATTCCTCGATGCGGCTGTCAATGCCGGCTTGAACGCCGTAGAATAAGACCGATTGCTTCACGAGGCCTTCAACGACACAACCTTCTGTAATCAGCGAATTGATAACTTCGGTCCCGGACGCTATATAATGGGCCGGCCGATTCGGGTTAACCGAGTATATCCGCCATTCGTGGTCGTTCAAATCAAGCGGAGGCTTTTCGGCAAGCAGATCCATATTCGATTCCCATAAGCTTTCTATCGTGCCGACGTCTTTCCAATAGCCGTTAAATGTATAGGAATTCAGCTTTACCCCATCCTGCAGCATGGCAGGTATGACGTCTTTACCGAAATCGTTGCCGGATAAACGGTTTGCTTCGTCGCGGATCAAATATTGTTGAAGTACGTGCCAGGAGAAAATATATACTCCCATTGAGGCCAAGTTGCTCGTCGGCACCTTTGGTTTTTCTTCGAACGAAGTGACTCTGCCGTCATCGTCGACTTGCATGATGCCAAAACGGCTCGCTTCCTTCCACCCCACCTCAATGCACGCGATCGTAACATCGGCACCGGTCTGTTCATGCTGCTGCAGCATCAGCTCGTAATCCATTTTATAAATATGATCGCCTGAAATGACAAGCACATAATCGGGATCAAACCGATCAATGAACCCCATGTTCTGGTATATAGCATTGGCCGTTCCTTTGTACCACATGCCGCCTTTTTGTTTCACGTATGGAGGAAGAATGGCCATTCCGCCGTCACGCCTGTCAAGCCCCCAAGGACTGCCGATGCCAAGATAGGTGTTAAGCACAAGCGGCTGATATTGGGTCAATACGCCGACCGTGTCGATGCCCGAATGAGCGCAGTTGCTTAAAGTAAAATCGATAATACGGTACTTCCCGCCGAAATGGACGGCCGGCTTGGCTAAATCCTTCGTAAGCACTCCCAGTCTTTTCCCTTCACCGCCGGCAAGAAGCATAGCTATCATTCGTTTTCTGCCCATGGACACCCTCTCCTTTTCCACTGCAGCAGGCCGCAGCAGTAATTAAGTGTACAGTTTCAATACAACTCGCGTTACGATAAATGCGTTACCCCTTGCGAATAAGTAAGCAATTGGAAGCTGAGTGGCGGAAGATCAAGTGCCAAGCTGGATTCCCTTCCGTGCCAAGGAACATCCCGGCTGTGAAACACATCCGGTATATGTTCCCATGTACCTCCGAATGCTGTCGATTCGCTATTTAAAACGAGCCGGTATTGACCCGGTTCGGGGACGCCTATAATGAATTGGTTATATTGATGGCGGGAGAAGTTGCACACGGAGATCGCGAACTGATCGGAATGATGGCCCCTTCGCATAAAAACAACAATGCTCTGCGCCGCATTATGCACGTCGATCCATTCGAAGCCCCCCGGCTCGCAGTCCCGTTCCCACAACGATGTGTGCCGGGCATAAGCTGCATTGAGCGTTTGCACATAATGGTGCATACGCCCGTGCAAATGGTAATCGAGCAGCATCCAATCCAGCGATTCCGCGTCCTTCCATTCGTCGAATTGCCCCCACTCGCCTCCCATGAAGAGCAGCTTCTTTCCCGGATGCGTGATCCAATACCCGTAGAATAAGCGAAGCTGGGCAAATTTTTGCTCGTAGGTACCGGACATTTTGTTCAAGAGCGATCGTTTGCCGTGTACAACCTCGTCATGGGAAAGCGGAAGCACGAAGTTTTCGGAAAAGGCGTATACAAGTGAAAAAGTAATCAAATTGTGGTGGTGCCTGCGATCATCAGGATCGAGCGCCATATAGCGGAGCATATCATTCATCCAACCCATGTTCCATTTAAAGTTAAAGCCGAGGCCGCCCATATGGGTCGGTGAAGTTACAGCCGGCCATGCCGAGGAGTCTTCTGCAATCATGAGGGTGTCGGGATAATAATGAAACACTGTCTCGTTAAGCCGCTTCAGAAAGCGGATAGCATCGACATTCTCCGATCCGCCGAATTTATTAAGCGTCCGCAGTTCCGGAGGTTTGTCAAAGTGAAGGTCGATCATGCTGGCTACTGCATCTACACGCAGTCCGTCGATATGATAAACATCCATCCAGAAAATCGCGTTCGAGATAAGGAAGCTCTGCACCTCTGTGCATCCAAAGTCAAAGGCAAGCGTCCCCCAAAGCGGTTTCTCAGCACGTTTCCAATCGGTGCCTTCATAGATTGGCGTCCCGTCAAACAATCTCAAGCCATGATCATCCTTGCAGAAATGACCCGGAACCCAGTCCAAAATAACACCGATTCCCCTTTGATGGCACCTGTCGATTAAATGCATAAGCTGCTGCGGAGATCCGTAACGGCTCGTTGCCGAGTAGTAGCCCGTCACCTGATACCCCCAAGATTGATCAAGAGGATGCTCGGTAATCGGAAGCAGCTCGATATGGGTGTAGCCCATGTCGAGGACATAATCTACCAATTGTCCGGCCATTTCCTCATACGTCCAGAAATTTTCTTTTCCATTATTACGCCAGGATCCAAGATGCACTTCATAGATGAGCATCGGCTCACTATAAGGTCTGCCGGCCTGCTTGCGTCTTTGCCAGTCCCCGTCCCGCCAGTCATAGCCGTTAATTTCGGCTACTATCGAAGCCGTGCCCGGTCTGCGTTCGGATGCAAAGGCGTATGGGTCGGATTTCAGCACTCTGCCGCCGTCCGGCGTTTCAATCTCGTATTTATAAACCGCACCCGGTCCGACTTCCGGAACGAACAAACACCATACGCCCGTGTCGCCAATCCGTTCCATCGCATGACTTTCACCCTGCCAGCCGTTAAAGGAGGAAACAATACTCACGCCGACTGCGTTGGGCGCCCATACTGCAAACCGTACGCCTTGTTCATCGCCAAGGCTGACAAGGTGCGCGCCCAGCGTCCTATAACTATGAAACAATTTACCCTTATTAAATAAATATAAATCACGCGTGGACAAGCCAAATGCAGCATTTACCATAAGTAGCAAGCACCTCCCATATAAGGATGGTTATGATAGGCCGTTGTCAAGATTATTGCTGCGATTGCGCGATATTTCCTTCATTATACACCTTTCGTCAATTGGTTGGCACTCTATTTTCTGAAAATTTCGTTTGTTTCCGGGCTTTTTACCCTGGAACTGAAAGGCAAAAAATACAAGCTTTAATCTACTATATACGTCCGGACGCTGAAAAATTAATGCCAATTGTGCCGGATTTATAAATGAAAGCATTTCAAATCTGCGCTTGTTCGCGTACCAAATATGGATTCCTCAGGCATCATTAACCAAAACCCGGGAATTGCAATCAAAATACAAGAGTCGCTTCTGTATTTGGTTCCCAGTTTCAAAGATACGCAAACGCTCGCTGCATAAGGGAGTCCGGCCCAAACATGCCCGAACATGGAAAGGACCTCGGCGCCGCTGCTGCGCGCTGAGGTCCTCTCACTTGAATATATAAGCCTGTAAGGTTCTTACTCCTCCGCATCCAGCCTGGAAACGTTCTTGGAGATTGAAGTGCCTGTGTACCGCTTGCGATAAAGCAGTGGAGTAATACCGATATGGTCGGAGAACGACCGCGAGAAATGAGGAGTTTGTTTAAAGCCCGTTTCATTCGCGATGCGGGAAATCGGCCAATTAGTCTTCAGCAGCATCAGCTTGGCCTGGTCGAGCCGGTACGAGAGCAAATATTGCTGCGGCGTGCAGTCGAACACTTCGCTCATACAGCGGGCGATGTAATTGGGATGCAGCCCAAGCGCTTCGCCAAGCTTCCGGTTCGTCACCGAAGTCCGGAAATGCAGCTTCAAATATGCGGCGGCTTCTTCGGCTACGGCGATCGGAGCTTTGGCGGCATCGCTCCTCCAGCCTTCATCGAACAGCTGAAGCAAATGCAGAAACCATTGCTGCCGCTGCCAGAATGCGGCGTGAGACGTACCCATCGCCGCTTCGTGCAGCTTGCCGAACAAGGAGATGGCTTCCTCGGGAAACCCGAGCGTCATTGTCTTGGGGAGACGGATCGCATAGGAATAATAATCGCCCCGAAGCGTTCCGCTGTTGTTCTCGACCAGCTCTTCCCAAGGTCCCGATGTCTGAAAATGCACCCAGTCGAGCACGGTATTCTCCGTGCAGGGTTTAACGGGATAATGCCAGCGGTCAGGGCGGAGAATGACCATTTGCCCCGGACCGAGCGCCCAAGTACGCGATTCCTCGCCAATATATAGCGTACCGCTGTGAACGAAGAGCAGATCAAAAACACCGATATTACGGCGGTTCGGATGCTTGCCGCCCGGCGAATATGTTTTCCGGTTGGATTCTATGAAATAAGGCAGCGGCGGCGATAAAAAAGTAAGCAGCGGATCGGACGACAAAAGAAGCCCTCCCTGTTGATATGACTGAGCTGTTAATTAAAATTTGACGCCCGTTTATTTTATCAAACTATTCCCCCTTGAGAAACAGAAAATTACTGTATAACGATAAAAAATAAAGTCCCGCCGGCAATAAATCATATAGTGAATCTATCAGGTCCGGGTCTCGCTTTACCTAGAGGCGCTAATCTTTTATACTGATCGTAAAGCTTACCATCTGGGAGGACCCATCGTTATATGACGAATTCGATTTATCGCTGGAGCCTTAATCTGATCACACTGGCGTTATTATTTTTAATTGTGTTTGTTATGACGGGACACAATCTCGCCTCCTTAATCTCCTTTAACTTCTTATCCGGCATTTCGGCCGCTCAGCTGCAAAGTCTCAAGACGATATTCGTGAGTATATTTCTGGAGGCGCTCCCGTTCATTCTCCTGGGGGTTATCATATCATCCGTTCTTCACTTATACATTTCGGAAGAGCGGCTTCAGCGGTTCATTCCGCGAAACCCGGTGCTTGGAGTCGTCTACGCCTGTCTGCTCGGCATACTGCTGCCTGTTTGCGAGTGCGGCATGATTCCGATCGTCCGCCGTTTGATCAGCAAGGGCATGCCCGTCTACATCGGAATCACTTACATATTGGCGGCTCCCATTATTAACCCGGTGACCTTTGCGGCGACGTTCATGGCTTTCCGGACGGACCATCAGATGGGCTATTTCCGTATCGGCTTGGCGTTTGTCGTTGCATTGATAATCGGAATAGTCCTGTATTATACGGTCCGTAAGAACCCTTTAAAACATCACCTTGAACATAATCGGCATGATCACTCCAACCACCAACATGATCACAATCACTCGCATAATCATAAACCGGGAAACCGGCTGCTGGCCGTGTTCACCCACGCGTCGGACGAATTTTTTGAGATGGGCAAATACTTGATGATTGGCGCTTTCCTCACCGCTGTAATCCAGACATTCATTAGCCGCGAACAGCTTGTCTCGTTGAGCGGCGGCGCCCTTGGATCTCATCTGCTGATGATGGGTTTTGCCTACCTTATATCATTATGCTCTACCTCCGATGCCTTTGTGGCCGCATCGTTCAGCGGTATTTTCCCCAAGGGGGCGCTGCTCGCTTTTCTGGTGTTCGGACCGATGGTCGACTTCAAAAACACGCTTATGATGTTGTCCACCTTTCGTTCACGCTTTGTATTTCGGCTTATCCTGCTCGTAACAGTGGTGGTATTCGTAGGCTCGGTGGCCGTCGGAGAGCTGTGGCCGAATTTATAATAAGGAGGTGCTACCTATGGAAGATCGGACTGAACGCCGATTAATCGTTCATCATGTCATTCGCGCGCTTATACTGGGAAGCATTGCCTTCTACATCGCTCATCTGCAGCTCACGAACAATCTGACACTTTATATCGCCCCGCGCATGACGATATATGTAAAACTGGCTTCGCTCGGACTCTATCTTGTTGCGGTGATCCAGATCTATCATGCGTTTCGGCTGTGGAACCGGCAGGAAGAGGAGCCGGAGGAAGGCTGCAGTTGCGAGCATGATCCCGCGCCGCATTCGCTCGGGCGGAATTTGCTTGTTTACGGACTCTTCGTCATTCCGCTGGCCGCGGTATTCTTCACACCGGATACGACGATCGGCAGCAGCATGGCCGCCAATAAAGGATTTAACCTTAGTGCCTCATCCGTCATTAAGCAGAAGGAAAGCCAGTCTGCTTCCGCGGAAGTCGCCTATGCGTCCGCAAGCGTCACAACGAATACGTCCGGCGCCGCAGTGATATCAACCCCGGATGCTGGCAGTCCGGGCCAAAGCGCTGCAAAGCAGCAGTCACCTGGCAGCGGGGATGCCAAGCTTGAGAAACTGTTCCCCGGCGATGAGTTTACCGAAGCCTACGCCAAACTGGGCATACAGCTATACAAGCAGCCCGTCGTAGAGGTGAAAGAAAAGAATTACATGGAAACGTTGACGGCTGTCGACCTTTATCTGGATAATTTCATAGGCAAAAAATTATCGATTAAAGGTTTCGTCTACCGGGATGATACGTTGAAAGAAAATCAGTTTATTCTTGGCCGCTTCGCGGTTCAGTGCTGTACGGCCGATGCGCTTCCTTACGGGGTGATGGTCGATTTCCCCGAAGCGAACCATTATGATAAGGATAGCTGGCTCAATATGACCGGAACGGTAAGCAAAACCACATACAACGGTCAGGAGATTATTCTGCTCAAAGCCGATAAAATCGAGAAGATTAAGCCGGCCGATGACCCTTACGTGTATCCTGACTACGATTTCGGATAGTAGCCTTGGACTACAGCCCGCCTCCGTCATTTCGGTGCGCGGGATTTTTTTGGTTTTACACGCCGGAACTAGGCCGGGGTCTGGGCAAATCTCCGTCTTCTGGCTGGTTTTCCCTCCAGCTTCTTAGTGTAACATAACGATCGTAAGGCACTCGTATGAGGATCGGAGGTCTGATCGGATCGCTATGATGAAGCTGCGGCGAAAAATCCTTATTAAAATTATGGTTTACTTGCTCGTATCATTGAGCGTTATGTTGACCGCGGGATTCATTTATGAGTGGGCGGGCTCCCGGCAGGATGAGAAAACCTTCGTCCCGGTCGGCAAGCTGTATGAGGTAAATGGCCGAAACATGCATCTGTATACAGGCGGTAGAGGGGATACTACCGTGGTATTATCATCAGGATGGGGGACGGCCAATCCCTACGTTGATTTCTATCCGTTATACAAGGGGCTCGAATCCTCCGTCAAATATGCCGTCTACGACAGGTTCGGTTACGGATTCAGCGATGCGACGTCTTCGAAGAGAGACATCGATACGATCGTGGCGGAAATCCACGAACTTCTTACTGTATCCGGGCAAAAGCCGCCATATGTTTTCGTCGGACATTCCCTGGGATCGCTGGAAACCATCCGATATGCGCAGAAATATCCGGATGAAGTGAAGGGGATCGTGCTGGTGGAAGGCGGCAGCCCGGAGTATTACGCGTCGCGAAAGCCCCTTACGTTGATCCCACTTATTCAGGGGTTTCTGGTAAAGTCAGGTGTAGTGAGGGTGCTCTATCACTTCAATGGATTTGCCGAAGGGATCGCAGATCAAAGAAACGGATTGCGGCTGCTTCCTGAGGATCTAAAAGAACTGGACCGCGTATCGACTTTGATGAAGACGGGGAACCGTAATATGATTGACGAAATGCGGTTGAGCCGTGACAATGCCGAAACGATTCTGGCCGGCGGCAAGCCGCTCCCGGTCCCGATAACGGTGTTGACTGCCGATTATTTCGGCCATCTGAGTAACGACAAGGCTTGGAAGGAATATGAGGCGCAGCTGCCGTCGTGGTCCAACTCGGGCAAACAGATCATCGAACCGGGAACGTCCCACTATCTACATCACTACCGGCCTGATACAGTGGTGAAAGAGATACTCCTTCTATCGGTTCAATAGACGAGCGAATAGTGGACGACACATAGAAAAAGCCTCGTCGTCCGTGTAAACGAGCGGAGAGGCTTTTCAACTGGAATGAAGATGTCTTATTCCTTGTACAGATGTTTTATTTCTGGCAATCCTCGCAAACTCCGTAAATCTCAAAACGGTGATTCATGATTTTATAATTCCCCGGCAAATTGAGGGTTCCATTCATCGGACAATAATCAAACGTCTCAGTCTTCTCGCAGTTTACGCAGATCAAGTGATGATGGTGGTGGTGGGTGCAGCCTCCCTTGAACTTCAAGCCGCCCTCCATAAAATAAAACTGTTCAAGCGCTCCCATATGACTGAGCATGCGCAAATTGCGATATACGGTATCGAAGCTGACCCCTGGATATTTGTCCCTCATTTGGTCATAAACATCTTTGGGCGACAAGAATCCGTCTGCATCAGCAAATATTTGCGCAAGGGTTCGACGCTGGTCGGTGATTCGCCAACCGTTCCGGGACATGACTTCGAGCATTTCCTGCACGATGTGGGTATCCGCCATCGTTTCCCCTCCCCTCTTCTTCTTTATGTCATTATATATTGCCGAACGAAACGCGAGAAGTCAAGGGCAAGCGAATCATCACGGGACATCGATTACAAAAGGGACAATGAACGTCTTCCCGTTGCGCTGGAACTGGCCCCACACTTTGTATACGCCGCTTTGCGGGAAGTTCGTCATAAACTTGGCATCCGGGCCTTTCGACTTATCATCCGACGGATGCACGTGGAGATATTCTCCCGCATCCGCGCTCATGATAACCACATGTCCGACCGCTCCGAGATAAGGCTCCAAATCCGTAACCGGCTTCTTCGACTTCGAATCAACCATACGGAAGGTCAGGTTCAAATCCGTTCCCGCCACCAAATGCTCGTATGCAAGCGTCGCTTCCACGCCGTCTACGCTTTTTACCAATTCCTGATCCGGCTTGATCGGTTTCATATCGGGCGCAGTACCTTTAACGGTAATCCAGGTGCTTTTGTTCGTCGCCGAACCTCCGGTAGGAACATAATCCGCAATCAGCTTATACTCTCCTGCGGCCGGGAACCGGGTCTTGACCTCAAAGCGGCCGTTTCCTTTGTACTCCGGGTGTATGTGGTTGAAGAACGATAAATCCTTGCTTACCACAATCAGATGCATCTGCTTCTCATGGCTAATGTCGAAATTGTCGACCGGCTTACCGTTATCGTCATTGATCTGGACATCAATGGTCGTATCGGAATTCGGCTGGACTTGTTCTTCCGAAAGCTTCCATGCAGCTTCTGTGTGCACTTCCGCCCCTGCGTTCGCATGCTCCCCGCCGGCTTCATGACCCGCATTTCCCGTCTTACTGCCGCCCTCCCCATGATTTGTCCCATGATTTGTCCCATGTTTTGTCTCATGGTTAGTCGACGTAGAGCATGCGGTCATCAGAATTAAAGCTGCAGCCAGCATTACCAAAGCAAATCGTTTCATATTAGAGACCTCCAAATTTCACCTTCAAATTTTTACAATTTGACCCGCTGAAGACGGAGAGCGTTCAGCACAACGGATACCGAGCTGAGCGCCATTGCTGCTCCGGCTAGCCAAGGCGCCAGAAATCCGCTTGCCGCCACAGGTATGCCGATAACGTTGTATGCTAGCGCCCAAAACAAATTTTGTTTGATATTGACCATTGTTCTCTTACTCATTAGAATCGCATCGGGTATACTGTTCAAATCTCCGCGCATGAGGGTTACGTCTGCCGCTTCCATCGCCACATCCGTTCCGGTGCCGATGGCCATTCCGATATCCGCAGTTGCCAGAGCAGGCGCATCATTGATGCCGTCGCCAACCATAGCCACCTTACTGCCGCCCGCTTGGAGCTTCTTCACCTCGGCTGCTTTACCCTCGGGAAGAACTTCAGCGAGAACATGTTCTATCCCTGCTTCAGAGGCGATCGCTCTGGCGGTCCGCTCGTTATCGCCGGTAATCATAATAACGCGAAGCCCCATTTCCTGCAATCGGGACACAGCCTTCCGGGACGTATCCTTTATCGTATCCGCCACTGCTATCGTCGCCGCATACCGCCCGTTCACCGCTACCAGCATCGCGGTCTTCCCCTGCTCTTCCAGTCTGACCATTTCTTCGAGGGCATGCCCGAGCGAAATATCGTGTTGGCCCATCAGCTTGCGCGTGCCGATCAACAGTTCATTGCCTTCAACCGACGCTTGAATTCCGAAGCCCGGGATAGCTTGGAACGAGCCGGGTTGCTGGAGCGCGATTCCTTGAGCTTCAATTCCCTGAACAATCGCTTCCGCAAGCGGATGCTCTGAATTACGCTCGGCCGATCCGATCCAGCTGAGCAGCTGTTCGCGGTTCCACGATGCTTCGACTTGGATATCCGTAAGCTCCGGCTTTCCCTTCGTGACCGTACCTGTCTTATCAAGCAGAATGGTGTTAATCCGGTGCACCGCTTCCAGATGCTCGCCGCCCTTGAACAGAATACCGAGCTCGGCTGCCCGCCCGGAGCCTGCCATAATTGATGTCGGAGTGGCTAGCCCCAACGCGCAGGGGCAAGCAATAACAAGAATCGCAATAGCCTTCTCAAGCGCTCCGGGGAAATTGCCTGGTTCGGCCACGAAATACCAGATTAACAAGGCTGCTGCAGCAATGACGACGACGATCGGGACGAATATACCGGAAATAACGTCGGCAACCCGTTGGATCGGCGCTTTGGAGCCCTGCGCTTCTTCAACAACTTTAATGATCTGGGCTAAAGCAGTCTCTTTGCCCACTTTGGTGGCTCTGGCCTTCAGCACCCCGTTTTTGTTAATCGTAGCTCCGATAACCGCGAGGCCCGCATGCTTCTCTACCGGGACACTCTCACCGGTAAGCATCGATTCGTCAACAGCAGATAAACCTTCCATCACTTCGCCGTCAACGGGGATTTTCTCGCCCGGCTTGACGATGAATATGTCTCCGGCAACAACTTCTTCAACCGGGACGCTCACTTCCAGCCCCTCCCGCATTATTCGCGCGGTCTTGGCTTGTAATCCCATCAGCGATTTAATCGCTTCGGAGGTACGGCCTTTGGCCAGCAATTCGAAGAGCTTGCCAAGCAGAATCAGCGTGATCAGGATTGAGCTTGTTTCGTAATAGAGCTCAATCTGATGATGGCTGCCGGTGGACCGAATCGTCATATATAGGCTGTAGAAGTAAGCGGCGGAGGTCCCAAGCGCTACGAGCACATCCATATTCGCGCTCCCATTGCGCAAGGCTTTATATGCGCCTGTATAAAATGGCCATCCGATGATAAACTGGACGGGAGTGGCCAGAATAAGCTGAAACCAGGGATTCATAAACAGCTCCGGCACCGGAATCCATGCGGTGAAGGAGAAATGTCCGACCATCGCCCACAGGAGCGGAAGGGAGAGCAGCGATGAAGCAAGCAGCTTGCGCTTCTGATTACGCAGTATTTCCTCTCTGCGTGCGCCGGAATCATCAATTTCCTCCTTCAGCTTCGCCTTATACCCGAGCTGTTCGACCTTGTGTATCATACCGGCAACATCAACGCCCGATGACGAGAATTCAACACTCGCCGTTTCAAGCGCGAAGTTCACTGACGCGTGATGGACGCCTTCCAGTTTATTCAACCCTTTTTCAATCCGATTGGCGCAAGCCGCGCACGTCATTCCCGTTATTTGCAGGGTTGTTTGTTGATTTCCGTCGGTTTGCATCTTGTCTCATCTCCATAAACACTAATTCATATATGGTACCCCAGTAGGGTATATTTATTCGTAAAAGAATGGAGCCTCCCATCCGAGCGGCTCCGGACTGTGTTATACGACATCGTAACCTTGTTCCTCTATTGCCTCTTTAATTGCGTCCAGCGAAATTTTACCGGCATCGTAATCAATGGAAACGGATTTGCTTCCAAGATCGACTTTGGCGGTAGCTCCCAGTGTCTTAACGGCGCTTTCAATAGAGTTTGCGCAATGTCCGCAAGACATGCCTTCCACCTTCAACTGTACATGTTCCATAAATAAATTCCTCCTATTTCATCAATTTTTTCACGGTAATCAACAGCTCATCAATGACTTCTTTTTCTCCGGCCTGTATACGTTCTATGACGCAGCTCTTCATATGGCCTTCAAGCAGCAGCTTTCCGACGCCGTTGAGCGCCGATTGAATCGCCGCGATCTGGTTGAGGACGTCGTCGCAGTAAGTGTCTTTCTCGATCAGTCCCTTCACTCCCCGTATCTGGCCCTCGATCCGGTTAAGCCGGGTGATTAAATCCGACTTCATTTTATCCGGGTGATGACTCTTTCTTCCGCCTTCTCCGGGGCTGCACTCCGTATGAAGAAGCTCTGTCGGCTTATCCATGTTTGTTCACCTCTTGATTCAAATATACAATACCCCCCATGGGTATGTCAATCAAAAATATCACATCCTCATTAAGCGGCCATATCCATATTCTTAACCAAACCACCTTTCCCATCCTATCTAAGCCCGGCAGCCGCGCCAAAGGCTGGAAGTATTATGATTGACATTAATAAAAAAAGACAGCGGGAGCGATAAGGCTCACGGCTGTCTACTATATTCCCCGCTATACATTAATCCCATTATCTTCGCCTCGATATGCGGCCGAAACCAACCCGCGTCTTGGGCTTTGATGATTTGCGCGGGGTCAGCCAGCTGCCCGAGCTGCTGCCGCTGCCGTCATCCCGCGTTATTTTGCCGGATTTCGGAGGAGCTTTGTTGAATACATTGCCGTCGCTTCCGACCTTACCCGAAACCGCATCCTTCGCTCTTGTAAAAATCGATCCCTTGCGCTCCACCGTCATCGGCGGAATCGCCTTCTTCTCATTCACAGTAGGCACATGGTAGGTTCCGGTCTTCGGCTTGTACGTATCCCTGTCAGCATAGCCTCGATAAGATCCGCCGCCGTAGCGGCCGCCGTCGAATAAATCACCGAGCAAGCTCGCCAGCAGGTAGCCTTGAAGGAAGCTTGAGCTGTAGTTGTTCCGCACATAGTCCTTGGAGTCAACCTCTACAAGCGTGTCCTCCGGTTTTTTCTCATCCTGCTGCAGGTGTATGATTTTGTCCGAATAAACAAGAAACATGTGGTCGCTTTTCTCAGCCGATTCCTGCTGCGGCTTCGACTCAGCGGCGAGCGCCTTCGCCACTTCCGGTACGGTTTGCCCGGCAGCGCGGTAAACATAGGAAGTTTGCGAGCCGCTGCCGCTGACCGATTCCAGCGGGTACTTATCTTCAATCGTGCTTGATATGCCGCATGCTGCAAGGAGCGGAACAATCAAGCTGACGACGAGTAAATTTTTTATGAAGAATGACAGCTTCTGCTTCATACCGATTCCTCCTAGCTTCCGCGGAGGACGCGAACGTCGGCCGGAAGCACATCTTCGCCTTCATACAGCATAAATCTGCCGTCCTGCCATTCGACGCGAAGCAGCTTCATGTCATCGGATTGATACTGCCATACATACTGCTCTCCGCCCTGTACGAAAGGGGTCCTGCCGGCAGCGGTAATGAATCCGGAATACTGCTCTTCAAGGTGATACGTACGCTCGTCAAGCTCAATAATCGTCGGCACTTCCTCTACGGAGTCGAGTCTTCCGTCGATGGGACCGTATATCGCATAAACCGTCCGTTCGCGCTCCTCGATTGTCAGATAGCGGATGTCCGAGCCGTCCTGAAGGGTTAGCATTATCAAGCTGCGCTGACGGTTTTGCGTCCGTCCGACCACTTGGTAGGTCACAAGCGATATTTCGCAAACGTCGCCAGGTCCGATCGTCATCATGCTCTTCTCCGGCATCGGCGGTTCCGGCTTTGCCAATATGTTTTTGATCCGTGAAAACAGGCTCATCGCCACCGCTCCTTTTATGAATAGTTTACAAGCACGAACCGATAATCAGAGCGCCTGAGATATGAAGCGATCCGGCCAGCAGAGCGTGCGCTATTTTGCCTTCCTTCGTACCTCTGTCCAGATCAAGTCCGAACGCGGTTCGCAGCACAAGCCCCAGCAGCCTTTCAAGTACAAGCAGAATCAGAAAGGAAATGACGGAAACGATCAGTGCCTCGCCCAGATGGTTTGAAGTTGTTATCGACTGTGACAAGATGTACGCCTGCGCGAGCAATTTCATCACAAACCGGGTCGTAACCGCTAAATTGCCCTTCTTGATTTCCTCCATGTCCTTGTAGCGGGTAAAGAGCGAATCGACCGTCATCAGCACGACTAACAGCACCGCACCTGCACCGGTCCATACCAACATGGCTACTACTTCTTGAAATGTCATCGGACATCCTCCATCGTCAATTTGCCGCGCTTCGTTACAAAGAAAAAACGCCGAAGGCCGTCAGATCGGCGGTTAGGCGCGATCAATGCCAGCGGACGTTCTTTCTTTGCTTACGGGCTGTTTAGTTTTTGTTCTCGTACTGCTTCAATAGAGCCGCGAGTTCGTCGTCGACCGCCTTGTTCTTGCCAAGCGCTTCGAATTCGGCGTCAAGCGATTTCTCTTTGCTGTTCATCTCGTTGCTCGCTTCGGCCTGCGCTTCCATCTGGAGCATTTTCTCCTCCATCCGCTTCATGCCTGCCGATGCGGTATCCGAGCTGAACCCGGCCATAGATTTGTTAATCTCAGCTTGCGCTTTCGCCGCATTATAACGAGCGACGAGCGTTTCGCGTTTGTTCTTCATCTCAGTCAGCTGCTTGCGCATTTCGTCCAGCTTGGAGCGCAGGTTATCGGCGGACGCTTTGTTCTGATCGAAGCTTGTTTTGTACTCATTCATCTTCTGCTCCGCGGCCTTCTTCTCTTCAAGGGCACGGCGGGCAAGCTCGATATTCTGCATTTGAGCGGCCGTGTGGGCCTGCTCATCGCGTTTCTTCACAAGCGCTTCCTGCTCTTCATACAGCTGCTTGAACTTCTTCTCGATTGCGATTTGGGCTGCGACCGCTTTCTCCGCGTCCTCCAGATCTTCCTGCATATCGCGGATATATTGGTCGGTGAGCTTAACCGGATCTTCAGCCTTCTCAATCATGGCATATACATTGGATAACGTTAAGTCTCTCAAACGTTTGAATATCGACATCTTTCATTTCCTCCTTAGAGTTTTCTCCCAAGCTACCGGCACACGCCTATGCGGACAAGCGTCCCGGAAGCATATAGCTTACGAAATTGCGTTATGCTAACTAGTACGCAGCCAAACCCGGTTCGTTTCAGCCCCCACGAATTAAATTATGTATCGAAGCCGGTGAAGAAGCAACTAAAGATTTCATACATTTTTTCTCTATAGACAGCGGCATGCTACACCTTATACAATCCGAGAGGGGTTTCTTTATCTAACAGCGCTTCATTAATTTGTAACCGGAGGAACATCTCACCGTAAAAGGTAACATGCTTTTCAATGCCGCCCGCCGGCCGCCATCCTGTAAGGAAAGGAGGTGCTGCACGCATGCACTTTATCCGCCGATTATCCGTTAAGCTGCTGCGGCTCAAAAATTCACTGCTTGCGTATGGAACAATACTGTTCATCCTGTTAAGCTCGGCGATTGTTTATTACCTTGAACCGGATACCTTCCAAAATGGGTTCAATGCCTTGTGGTGGGTGATGACGACTGTGGCGACGGTCGGCTACGGCGATTTCTACCCAACAACGGTACCGGGCAAGCTGTTTGCGATGTTTCTATATGTATTCGGTATCGGACTGCTCAGCTTGGTGATCGGCAAAATCATTGAAGCGATCGCCGATCTGCAGCGACGAAGGGGGAGCGGAAAATTGAAGTTTCAAGGCCGGAATCACATCATCCTGCTGAATTGGAGCAAGAAGGCCCAGTTAGCCGTTGAAGAAATTATGTCAACGGACGAGAACGCCGAAATCGTCATTATAACCGAGAGCGAAAAACATCCTTACGACCGCAGGAACATCCATTTTGTCAGCGGCGATCCGACATCGGACGATACGCTCGAGCAAGCCGGCATTAACCGTGCCCGTTCGGCAATCATATTCGCGGATCCGGGGATCGAGGACTCATCTCTCGTCGACGGCAAATCGCTGCTGATCGCCGCCAGTATCGAGCGGATTGCGCCCGAGGTGCATACCACGGTAGAAATTACCCTCGAGAAGCATATCCAAAACTTCCGGCATGTGAAGGTAAATGAATTCGTCCTTTCTCATGATGCGGTATCCCGGCTGGCGGTCCGCTCGGCGCTTAATGAAGGAAACATCGAAATCCTGACCCAGCTCCTGAGCAGACAGCACGGCGAAGACTTGTTTGAGGCAGCGCGCGATCCCGAGTGGCGAACTTACGGGGACGCATTTCAGGCACTGCTTAAAGAAGGCGCGACGCTTGTCGCAGACGGCAGCGATATGACCATCAACCGCAAGCTCCACGAGCAGCTGCCTGCCAATACCAGGCTGTTTGTCATAACCGACAAGGCCACCATAGACAAAATTAACGCTAAAGGGAGAAATAGTTAATGACCGTGTCCGTGACGTACCTCGAATGGTCGGATATGCAGGGGAAGGTCCTGCAAACCATAGACCGGCACATCGTGGGCCGCGATGAACTATTCATTCGCAAGCTCGTTAACGCTTCCGTCATTCATAACGTCTTGTATGAGCATACATCGAACGAGTCGGAGCTCTCTCAGCACGCCATCTATGTCATACCTTTTCGCGGCAAGGAGATTGCGGAATATGGGCGGGCGATTGAGTCATCTTTGTCCGAATTTTGCGATGTGGCGATGCGGATCGAACCGGAATTTTGGCTTTGGGACAATTTGGGCAATCGATTCATTCGAGGCGGGACCAGGTTGTCACCGGGCGAAGCAGCGGAAATTGCTCAGCTGCTGCTGGACCATTACATCGTAACGGATGAACGGACTTATGAGTGCATATATACGGTCATGGATACCGACCGGCGCAAAGCATTGTTTTATTTGAAAGAGGTGAAGGCATAAATGAAAGGCATTCCCGGCAAAAAAATCTTGCAGTTCGCACTTCTCCTTACCGTGCCGGCCGTGATGAGCGGCTGCACCGACTACTCGTCTTCGCAGCAATGCTATGACGGCAATAACGACGGCTACTGCGACGACAATAGCGGCGGAGGTACTTACTACAGCACCGGCGGCAGAGCGACCGGACCCGGTAAAAGCTACAGCTCCGGCTCGGATTCAGGCTCTCACAGCGGATTCGGCAGCGGCGGCTCCCACAGCTCCTTCGGAGGATGAAGCCATGAACCGCGTCCTTGATTTGAAGCTGAAGCACGACGAGCTGTTTCAGGGGAAGCTGGCAGAAATGATTCCCTACCATCGGATGTATGGAAAGAGCTACTGTCTCCCTTCCCTTACGTTATATCAGCCCGAAGAGTGGGATTACCTGCGCAGCGCATCGGAACGTATCAACCTTATCTATTGGAAGGCGCTGCGGTTCACGCAGCGTTACTTGCCGGATTCGTTTCTCACAGGACCGCTTGGTCTCCACCCGTCAATGGTCGAGGCATCGCGTTTGGAGGTTCCTTCGCATGGGATATCCCGGCAGGATTGGATTATCGGTCCGAACGGTATGAAATGTATCGAGAACAACACCGATACGCCGACGGGGGTCCCGGAAACAGCTATATTGGAGAAGCGGCTTGTGGAAGGGTTTACGCCCTATACTTCCATCTCCGGGGAAATGCGGAATTCGATCCAGAGCGCCTTTCGCCGCCTGATCGGTTATTACTCCGAACAGGGTCTCGCCGGTACAATAGCGTTCAGCTGTTATGATTGGCATATGGAAGACACGGTTAACACGCGTTATATTATGGACGCCGTTGCGGAGCTTGGCTATTCGGTAATGTTCGTCCCTTTGGAACGGCTCGAAATCATCCCCGGCGAGGGTCTCTACGCTTATGGGCGGAGAATTCACATGCTCTACCGGCTCTATCCTCTCGAATATTTGATACAGGATACCGATGAAGCTTCGGGGCTTCACGTCGGTGAAGCGCTTATGGATCTCGTCGTACAGGGAAGACTCGGACTTATCAATCCGGCTCAAAGCATCATCATGCAAAGCAAGGGCTTCATGGCGCTAATCTGGTCGCTCTTCGAACGCAGCGACATCACCGAACAATACTGCGGATTTACATTGTTTGAACCCGAGGAGCTGGAAACAATAAGCACCTACCTGCTCCCGACCTATTACGAGAAGACCGTTTTTGAACAGGCAAACAAGCCGTATGTGGCCAAAGCGTACTGGGGGCGGGAAGGAAAAGGTACAGCCGTATATAACGGCAGGGGCACACTGGAAGAAGCCGAATGGGGTCACGACGAAGAAGAAGCAGCTGAAGTGATAGATTATTACGGTAATCAGCCGAAAATCTATCAGGAGTGCTGGCCGATGGAAGAAGTGAACATCCGTACGGAAAGTGGCGAGACCAATGGCTTCCTGCTTACCGGTGTCTACGTGATCGGTGGAGCCTGCTCCGGCCTGCTGCCCAGAATTGGCGGTAAAATAACAGGCGATATGGCCTACTACTGTCCGGCGGCGCTAGCTATTAAAAGGGAGGGAAAGAATTAAATGAATGCATTTACGGATAATTTGCTTAACATAGTAATTGGAATCGGCATTATTTTTCTCATTCTGGCGGTTGGGGCTTTTGTGTTCAGCCGGTTGACGCGTTTCAGCGACGCTGAGGAAATCAACAAGGGAAACGAAGCGGCCGGCGTGTATATGGGCAGCAAGCTGCTCGGGCTGTGCATCATTGTGGGCATGGTTTCCTTCAGTTCGCACGATTGGATCTCCATGCTTATATGGTCTGGGATCGGCATCCTTGTACTGTGTCTTGTCTATCTCGTATTTGACTGGTTGACGCCGCGCTTTAAAGTATGCGACCAGATCGCGGCAGGCAATATGGCCGTTGCGCAGATGCTTCGCTCTGTCATTATCGGCGTCTCGATTGTGGTCGGTACGATTTTGATGTAAGAGCTTTTCCTTAAGAAAGGACGGCCTGAGCGGAATCTCTCAAGCCGTCCTTTACCTTCTTGCAAGACTCTCCCGCTAATTCGGCTGAAAGAGTGAATCGCATGACGCTTATATTATGCGCCCGGAGTAACAGGCCCCGATTTGCCATCGGTTCGCTGTTCGCCATTAACCGGTTCGATTATTTCACCCTGTTTCTCACGCTCAACGGTAACATTGTATTGTCCGAGCTCTTTCTTTTTGCCGTCGCTATCGATCGTGCCATATTTGGAGAAATCGGGAACCATCGGGTCAAAGACGAAGTAGACGGATTCTCCGAAATCGGGAGGCTTGATACCTTCTTCACGATACGTACCGTTCACCGGAATGGTATCCTTTTGCCATTTCACTTCGGCCAAACCTTCGCTGCTTATCTCGATATAGCTGATCAAGCCTTTATATTCCACCATAAACCGGAGCGCCTCACCCTTCGGGAATGTAAACGTTTGGGAGAAGCCTTCGCCCTGGGGTTTGAGCTCTTTGTTTATAAATACCTCAGCCAATCCGACCGCGGCATTGCGCGCTTCCACCAGCGTCCCGTTCATCAGCGTCTCATAGACGTCCTGTCCGGCCGGTGTACGAACAATCGCATGCTTCGTCTGGTCGTTGTATTCGACATACCCTCCTAGTGTCTCCGAGAGAAAACGAAACGGCACGTATGTCCGCCCTGAATTTATGATAGCGGGGACAGCAAGCTTCGCGTGCATTCCGTTCACATTTACCTCGGATACCCCAGGCTGCAGACGGATTGTAATATTACGGCTTGGATTGTTTATGATTACCGTTCGCGTCTCGGCTTCATAAGAGTAGTTGACCCACTCCGGGTCATTAAAAGAAATGAGACGTACCATTGTGGATCCATGAGATATGAGTACTGATTCTTGTTTTCTGCCGTCGATATAGACTTCCGTGTGGTTGGAGCTATCGGCAAAAACGGGCAAACCGGCTGATACGAGTCCCAAGAGCAGCAGTGCAGCGGCTGTCGGCTTCAACCATTTCATCGTCTATTAGTCCTCCTTTGTCCAGAGCTGATTGATCCCTTGACCCATCGCCTGATTAGCTATCCCAAGCTGTGCAGGAAACGGCTCCAGCCCGTTTCCATATTCTGATACGCCCATTTGATATGATTATCATCCTCGTAATGGCGATAAGGGCATTCAATAACCAGAATAAGATCCAGGTACAAATCGTAGAGCGCTCTCCTAGCCAGTTCTTCCTGCGAGAAAGCGGACTGCCCGTAGCCCTCCAGGAAAGGTTCAGGCTTGGCAAAATGGCTAAAGTAAAATTCCATTAACGGGTCGCCCCAGATCGCTCTTTCAAAATCGATAATACCGGAAATACGCCCATCATTGATAAAGATATTGCCATCCCACAAATCCCAATGAACAAAATACGGCCGCTGAACCCCGGACAATACATCCGATGCCCCGTGCAGCTCCCTTTCGATCTGCGAGTAATCAACGGGCAGCTCTACTCCCGCATCGCGGCCATCCGCAAGGACATCCAGCAGCATTTTGCAGAAAGTCTCCTTCCACCCGTTTCCTGTACGATTGACCTGGCCAAAATATCCGAATTGGCTACCCTCAATTTCGTTTAACCTCCGGTTACAGACCCCGAGCTCATATTGAATGGAGGCTGTTTCCTCCATGGAAAGCGAGTCTCTTATTTTGTTTAAGGGCTCTCCTTCTAAATATTCCATTATGAAATATTCACTGTTAAGGATCGAGAACGAATCGTCATGCGCATAAATCCGCGGCACAGGAAGTATATCTTTACCGCCGATTAACTTCATCGCCATTACTTCCGCGGTCATTATATTATTCTCGTATCTCATTACTTTTGTATCTTTCACGGGAGCCGCTTTGAGAACCACCTTCCGTCCGCTGCCGAGCAAGATCGAATATGCCGTGTTTGCCCACCCGTCCGACAGCTCCCTTGCCTCTTGAACGGACTCATTGAATACCTGACGGATGACAGCTTTGAGCTGCTTCGCATCCAATTTGTTCTTTATTCCGCTTTCCACCGGCAAACACCCCACAATGATTGATTTTTCTATGTATTTCCCGTTAAATAAATGCCTACATCATACCATATTCTCCGTTTCGGCGCGATACAATAGATCAAAAAGAAAAGCAGCCCCCTACTATGGGAGACTGCTTTGCCGTGAGCTGGAGCTTCGCTTGCTATCAGCTCCTTACTTATAAAACTTCACCCGCTCCTCGAGCGGCTGGAACTCTTTCTCACCGGGCGGCGCTGTCGGCTTGCCGAACGGCATCTGTGCGATCAGCTCCCAATCATCCGGCACCTTCCACAGCTTCTTCACTTCCTCGTCGATCAGCGGGTTATAATGCTGCAGCGATGCTCCGAGTCCTTCAAGCTCCAGCGCTGTCCATATGACAAACTGCAGCATCCCGGACGACTGATGGGACCAATCGGGAAATTTATCTTTGTAACGTTCAAATTTGCCTTGAAATTGCCGGATAACGGAATAGTCCTCGAAGAACAGAATCGTACCGTATCCGCTGCGGAAGCCGTTGATCCTCTCCTCCGTTTGAGAGAATTGATCTGATTTCACGATTTTTCTAAGCGTTTCTTTCGTCGTATCCCAAAGCTTGTCATGATGAACGTCCAGCAGGACGACAATTCTGGCGCTCTGGGAATTAAATGCCGAAGGAGTGTGTTTCACCGCTTCATTGACCAACTCGAGAATACGCTCATCCGGTACGATTCGATCTTTACTGATACCATAAATCGTTCTGCGCTCTTTCAGTGCGGCGAGAAATTCATTGCCCATTTCTATTCTTCCTCCTTCACTGTTATTCTATCTCTCTAGTTTCATTAACCTATCCGGAGGAAAAACCAACAACAAAACGTTTTACCCGTTTAGAGATACCTTCTGATTTCTTCTTCCGGCAGCGGCCGGTTAAAGTAGTATCCCTGCGCTTCATTGCATTTCTGATTTTCAAGGAACCGCAGCTGCTCCTCGTTCTCAACCCCTTCCGCCACCACTTGAAGGTCCATATTTCTGGCCATGGCAATGATCGTTGAGACGATAGCCGCATTATCCTTATCAACCGTTACATCATTAAGGAATGAGCGGTCAATCTTCAGCTTATCTATCGGCAGCTTCTTCAAATGACTGAGGGATGAATATCCGGTACCGAAATCATCCATCGAAATCGATACACCAAGCTGCTTTAGCTGAATCAGCTTTTCAATGACTTGATTCGAGTCGTACATAGCTACACTCTCGGTAATCTCCAATTCCAGGTATCCGGGATCGATATTCGATTCCGCTATAATACCAGTTATGGTTTCCACGAGGTTAAATTCATAAAACTGCCGCAGTGAAATATTCACCGCCATTCGTACCGGCATAAGCCCTTCGTCGATCCATGTCTTTAGCTGGCTGCACGTTTGCCTGAGTACCCATTCTCCGATCGGTACAATCAGACCCGTATCTTCCGCCAAGGGTATAAATTCGACCGGAGAAATTTCGCCAAGCTCCGGGTGCTTCCATCTGGCCAGCGCCTCCACTCCAACCATACGCCTTGTCTCCAAATGAATTCGGGGTTGATAATACACCTCCAACTCCCCGTTCTTGACCGCTTTGCGCAGCTCCTTTTCGATGACCATTTTCCGTAAATAAGCTCCGTCCATATCGCTATTGTAGAAACGGTATTTATTTTTCCCATGCTCTTTTGCGCGGTGCATGGCCGTATCCGCATGCTTCGTCAAGGTTTCGGCATCAGCTCCGTCGTAAGGCGACAGACTTATTCCGATACTGGGAGTGGAATAAATCTCTTGACCTGCCAAATAAAACGGAGACTTGAAGCTGCTTATAATTTTCTCGGCATAAACGACCGCTTCATCATGAGAACTGTTCTGGATCATAATGACAAATTCATCGCCGCCGATTCGAAAGACTTCTCCGCGCCCTTCCAAATGATAGGTCAACCGCCCCGCAACAAGCTTTAGAAACTGATCGCCCATAGAATGTCCCAGCGTATCATTGATCACTTTAAACCGGTCCAAGTCGATAAACATCAAGACGATATGCGTGTGCTTGGCAAGCAGTGCCTGACTTAAGGACTGATTGAAGGAGAGCCTGTTCAAGAGTCCTGTCAGCGTATCGTGATAGGCAAGCTCGGTTATTTTATTCTCGTACTGCTTACGCTCCGTGATGTCAGTCGATACGCAAAGCTGCTGCAGTGAATTAAGTATCCGAATCGGGACCTTAGCCGTCTGCATCCATCTTCTGTTTCCCGCGGCATCGATAATACGTTCTTCAACATTATGCACGCCCTCGAATGATTCTAAATTGTCATTCACATTATTTCCGCCTGCATGTTCGTCGTTTTCGTATCGAACGAAATCAGTTTCTCTTTTTCCTAATATATTATCAATTGTTTCCCCATATAAATTGGCAAGCGAAAGATTGGCGAGGGTAAGCTCCCCGTCGGAATTTTTGGTATAAATGAAATTCGGATTCGTATCGATTACCGTCCGGAGAAATTCTTTCTGGTCGAACAGCGCTTTATTCATTTCCTTGACGAAATTGGCGTGCATCAGGCAGAATCCGATAAATACGGCGATTGCGAAGATTAAGACGGCGATGCTGCTCGGATATAAACCGCTTCTCTGCGAAATGTTAAGAATACCGATCGAATAGGCGACGATGGACGTTAAGACAAACAGCAATAAAAATGATTTAATATGAACATTCGAAACCCTTCGGCTGATCGCCAGGCATATTCCGAAACTAATGAAGAATAACGGGAAACTCACATTGAACAGCCAGCTGTAGGCGCCGTAAACCGGAAAGAGGAAGCTCTCAGAATGCTGGATTTGTACCAGGTTAAGGCCAATAATACCTTGAGTTGTCCAGCCCAATACATAAACGATCAAGCTCCATATCAAGAATGCGATGATCATTCTTCGATTGATGAACCAGCGCCATCTGCCCGAAAGCTTCTTCCGATCAACCAGTTCATTATAAATAACGTAGGAAACATAGAGTAGAGAGGGGGACAGCATGATCGAACCGAATCGGAATAACCGGAAAAGAAAGTCGATCATTTCGCGTCCAAAATAATCATGGGCAAACAATATACCGACATCAAGCTGCCAGATACTTATAAAAATCATGAAAATAAACATGCTGCACGACAGCTTATTTCGGCCGAATAAGGTTTGAATCGCCAGCCCAAGTCCCAACGGAACGATGGCGAATACAAGCATTAAGAAAAACATATTGCATTTCCCTTTCAAAAACAGCCTTTATTGGAGGTACTTGGACAGCAGCATACACGTATTGTTTCCGCCATAACCGTGGGATGTGACTACGACCTGATTTACATCGCAATATTTTGTTTCCTGGAGAATAGGCAAGTCGCCAAACCCATAGCCCGTCGTCTTTACGGTCGGCGGTATGAAATCATACTCTATCGATATAAGCGAAGCTATGGTTTGCATCACTCCGCTTGCTCCGAAGGCATGGCCAATCTGGCCTTTAATTGAAGTAATCGGAATGGAGTGGTCCTCGAAATTATTCGTATAGGCTATGTATTCCACTGTATCGTTAGCCTGAAGCCCCAGCGCCTGACTGTTGATATAGGTCGGAAGGTAATCACCAACTGTCATCTTAAGCGCTTTGGACATCGTTTCGCCAGTAAGGTCCGATGCGAATATCGACTGCCCGTCATTGTTCGAATAGATGTTATCGATTGAACCGTAAATCGCAGTGTCTCTCTCCAATGCATCCGTTTCCCGTTCCAATACTAGCACTGCGGCGCCTTCTGAGAGAACGAAGCCTTCTTTATCCATCGAAAATGGAGAACCTGCCGTATGAATATCCAAATCCTTGGACAGTGCTCCCAGCTTCGCAAAGCTGTAGATGCAGCCTGTCGATATCGGCGCATCCGATCCTCCCACGATACAGACGTCCGCTTGACCCGACTCGAGCAGCACCTTCGCCATCATAATGGAATCCAACCCGGCGGTGCAGCCTGTACTTAAAGTAAAAACCAGTCCGTTCGCACCGATATGATACGCCACGGATGAGGACAAACTATGCGGGTTGCCCGCACCCGCGCCGATTAACGGAAACTTATCATATTGTCCGTTATTGCTGTAAACGGCGTACTGCTCTATCTCCGACAATCCGCCGACAGAGGTTCCCATAATGACGGAAACCCGCAACCCTTCCTTTAATTCAATACCTGACATCTTCACCGCTTCGTCCGCTGCAGCGATGGCCATCCGTGCTATTCTGGGGTAGTATTTGTAATTGCGGCCATTAATTCGCTTATACTCGTTATGAATGATTCCACACACCAGATCCGTTTCATTAGGGCCGATTCCGCTTACCACCTCCAAGGTGCACAACCCTTGATCCAATACGTCTTTGAACCGCTGCCTGTCTTCAATACCCGGTGCTTTAATGCCATATCCGGTAACTACGATTCTCTTCACAATTTTCCCCGACGCTCTCTATATATATTTAATTAATTAAACATTAGCCACGCAATTCGACAACGTTCGAGAATATTATAACTAATATTCTATTTTTCGGCACTTAATCTTTTGCAAAGAGTTTCCATACTACCCGATGCCTGGATGGTAATGTGAGTGGTAATATGAAAATAAAACCGGGCGAAAACGAATATTTCGTTTCACCCGGCTTTTATCCATTGCTTGCTGTTAGCCTCCCCCTCCGCCGGGGACCTTAATAACGCCTAATTCATTGGCATTAATGGCGAAGGCATTGCCGCCTTGACCGACGAAAGCGGTAGCTGACTGTTTCGCTCGGAATTTCACTCTGCCCTTGTCGGCGGATACGTTGTTCACTTTTTTCACTTTCTTCTTGCTCATACAAGCATCACCTCCCCTCCCGGGCTCTAACATGCATGGTGTGCATGCAAAAGTGTTCCGGTCAGCGGCGTCTTTTCTTTATGATTTGCACATTGACTGCATTGCTGGCCAGCACGTTACCGATATCCGCCTTGGCCGCTGCGGTTTGTTGAATATTAATGACAATGTATTGATTCTTGCCTATACGGTAGCGGTACGTCTTGATATTCGATCGGGTCATGTATCGATCCTCCTTATCCTGGAGTTGATCTATTAATATGTTTGACAACCCTCCATCGAAGCGGCGAATGATAGATTAATAGAAAAAAGAGGCATATACACGAGTGTACATACCTCCTATAAATGACCCGAAAAAACGATGTTTACGGATACCACTCGTTCTGCGCGGTAGTAATCGAACACCAACGCGAAGCGAACAAATAATCGAGCAGAAGGCTCGTCGATTCCGGCGTTCCAATCCGGCGCAGCGCCTCGGCGGCATGACCCCGCACGTAGCGGTTGTCGTCGTCCAACGCTCTGACAAGCCCGGGAACAGCCGCAGCGGCCGTGGATCCCTTCTTCGCCAAAGCCAGCCCCGCCCAGAACCGCACTTGGTAATCCCCGTCCTGCAGCTTGTCGGCCAATGCCGTAATAATGCTATCATCATGCTCCGGGGACTGAATCCGTCCCAGCGCTTCCACTGCCGTTCTGCGGATGACTACCGACGAGTGACCGGTCAGCCGGACAAGTCCGGGAACAGCTTTACCTGCCAAATGCCGCAGCTCGCCGAGTGCGAAAGCCGCAAGATTGACCGCTTCTTCACGGTCGCCTCCCAGTAAGCGTGATAACCCGTCGACAGCCGACCCGCCGTTCACACTCAGACCATAAGCAGCCGCCATTGAGACCTTACGGTTATCGTTCAGGAGCGCATCAAGGAGCATACCGGCGCCTTCCTCACCCATTGCGGCAAGACCGTAAGCGGCATTCAAGCGGACAGGTTCGAATTCATCTCCAAGCGCTTCCGCCAGCGCGTCCGAAACGCGGTTGGAACCTGCGGCGGCTAATCCCAATTGGTTCGCCGCTTCCGCTCTTATCCCCGGAGCCGGATCCTTCAACTGTTCCAGCAGGAGCTCTGTCTCAACAAGCCCGCCGGTCGAGTCCGAATCCTCCGCCAAGCTGCCGACTTCACCCTTTAGCCAGTTCCAGGTATCTTTCCACAGTAAATCATGTCTGATGAGAGGCGCGCTGAAAGCCGCTGGAGGCCGCCACTTGGGATCGGAGCAATCCCAGGCGGGTGCGCTGGGCACCTGCGTGCGCATGAACTCGAATTTAAGCATATACCGCTGTTTACCCGACAGATTAGCCGTTGACCGGTGCCAGATGTCATAGTGAATCAGGGCGAACGTACCGGCATTTCCGCTTGCTTTGCCCTCCTCATCATGATCGTCGCCTTCAAAGGTGCGGCTTTCATAATATTGAGTGCCCGGCATCACACCGGTAGGACCCATTTCAATTGGAGTATCCTGCGGAAAATACATAATCATCGCCCACCAAGGTTTGTGATTGCGCATTCGGCTGTAGCCCCAATAGCTGTCTTTGTGCCAGTTGCCCGCTTGCGGATTGCTGTTCAGGTGACCGTAACGATGCGTATGCATAATATAGCCGGGTCCGAGCACGCTTGTAAGCGCCCCCTTGATGACAGGACTTTCAAATACGAGCTGCAGCTCCCTGATACGCGGAAGCAGATTGTTGCCGGGATTTCCTTCCTTCTCGTAAACATAATCAAGCTGAGATAATAATTGCCGTTGAAATTCCTGAGAGAAATCGGTCTTCAGGATCAGAAAACCTTCCGCAATAAACGTTCTCATCTGTTCATCCGTCAGCAGCTGAAGAGCTTGCCGCTCACGAATCGCTTGCTGCTCCATATTATCACCCTACCTTACTGGTTAGTTTCCCTAGCGGTTATGCTGGGGAACAATGTCTTCATTATAAGGCCGGTTCAGGTGTGTTAATATGAATGTTCCTATGATGCATTTGTACAATATTAAGATTCGCCGTCAGCCAATAATAAGTAAACCAGATGGCTGTTTAAAAATCTGAGCGCCGGCCCCAGGGGATATTGGTTAATAAAGCGGATTAGTATTTTTTTCGTAGTATATGAAGTCTATCAATACAGTGAATACTCATCTGTAATAAGCATGTGTATGTTCTATTGAAAGGCTTCTCCATGTAATAAATGATGTACGTGCGGCAACAGCCCATCCTCCCTATATAATAATCGCCATTCAGCGCTTGATATATTGCGGGGCCTCCGCTTGTCGCTCGGGGAAATAATATTTCCACTCATTATCTCACCTATTTTCGAGTGAATTGGAATATATATTTATTTAATGAGATTAGGTTGAACTTCACCTCCAATTGTTTTTCAAACTATATCAGCGGCTGCCTTACAATTAAGCTATCTTTTATTAGTCGTCCCATTTTTTGGATATTTCGTTCATTCTGTGTGCTAATATGAAAAAAAGTGACGGGAGGGCAGCTTCAATGGGAAAAATCGTTTATCTCCCTTTAGATGAAAGACCCTGCAATGCCAAGTTTCCTATGCAAATCGCCGCTTCCTCGGACCTTAAACTGACGGCTCCTCCAAGGTCACTTCTGGGTAATAAGAAACAGCCCGCTCCCTACGGAGCGCTGAAGGATTGGCTGATTGCCGAAACCGTTCAGGCCGATATTCTGATTATTTCTCTCGACATGCTCGTTTACGGCGGAATCGTCCCCTCCAGGCTTCACCATCTTTCCGGCCGGGAATGTTCGGAGCGGTTCGGGACGTTAATCGAATGCAGGAAGAGAAATCCGTGGCTTCGAATCTATGCGTTCAACTTGATTATGCGGGCCCCTGCCTGTAACAGCAGCGACGAAGAACCCGATTATTATGAGGAATTCGGGGTCCGTCTGGCGAGGAACGGATGGCTCAGCGACAAAACTATCCGGGAAGGCTTATCGGATGAGGAGCGGCTGGAGCTGCAGCAAATCCGGTCCGAGCTGCCGGAGACTGTGACCCGGGACTTCATAGGCCGCCGCGAGACGAATACAACTGTTAACCACATGGCGGTAGATCTCGTGCGTCAAGGCGCGATCGACTTTCTCATCATCCCTCTCGACGATAACGCTAAATACGGTTATTCCTCACACGAACAACGGCAATTGTTGTTGTCGGCGGAGAAGCATCAACTGCTTGATAGGATACATATATACCCCGGCGCGGACGAGATCGGCTGCACATTGCTTGCACGCGTCTTCTGCGAGCTCAAAAACTATCGCCCGGAAATCTACATCCGACACTCCTCGACTAACGGACCCTTCGTCATCCCGAAATATGAGGACCGAAGCTTGGGGGAAAGCATCAAAAGCCATATTACCGCTGCCGGGGCATTCATCGCAGACAGCTCCGCTGCGGCCGATGCGATACTGATGGTCAATTCACCGCCGGCGGGCCAATACGATATGGCGGAGACATCGCAAAGCTTCAGCGAGAGGCATGCTTCTTATTTCTCGGAAGTCAACCTCAGAGAGTTCGCGCAAGCGATCGATGTATATACGGAGAAAGGGAAAATGGTCGCCCTTGCCGATGTCGGAACATGCAATGGAGCTGACGAGCCGCTGATGAAGCTGATCTCCAAGTCGGGGCTGCTTCCGCGCATCTCGGCGTACGCGGGTTGGAACACATCCGGCAATACCCTCGGAACCGTCATTGCACATGCCATCATAGAGTCGTTCTACCGTAAAGCGGAGGTTGTACTGCAGCAGGAAGCTTCGCGTTCGCGGCGCAGCAGAGAGTTCTACCTCGCCAGACTTGTTGAGGACTGGGGCTACCAGTCCATTATACGACGCGAAGTCGCCCGCGATTACTTAGAAGCGCTTGGAGGTAACTATTTCGATATAAGCGCGGCCGCTTCCCAGGTGCACGAACTGATCCGCGGCAAAATGAATGCTTTTATTACACAATATCTTCATGATCTGCAGCCTGACCGGATCAAGCTCGGGCGCGTCGAGCTTCCTTGGAGGCGAATGTTTGAGGTCGACTTTGAATTATCGATTATATAGAAAGAGGCACGGAGCGTCTGAGCTCTGTGCCTCTTTCCTAATTCCCGTGATACACCGACAATTCCGAATGCCGATTTAGCTTATTTCCGAATGTTCTATCAACCGATTAAGCCGGGAGCACTTTCAACCGTGTTTTTAGCTTCATAGGCGATTTGGCCGTCAAGCACATCCTTAGCGCGGTTGATATCGAGTAGATTTTCCCAGCGTGCAATGACAAAGGCTGCAACGGCGTAGCCGATAATGTTGACGGTTGTTCGGTAATTCCCCATGAACCGGTCGGGAGCCAGCATCAGGGCAACGGCTGCTATAGGAAACGAACCGGTTGCCGCGGCGGTTGCCGAAAGTGCGACGAAAGCGGAACCCGGTATACCCGCCATACCTTTGGAGGTTAATAACAGGACCCCAAGAATCATCAACTGATCGCCAAAGCTCAAATTAACACCGGTGGCTTGAGCAAGAAAAACAAGGGCGAGCGAGAGGTAAATCGATGCTCCGTCAAGATTGAATGAGTATCCGGTCGGAACGACAAGGCCCACAACGGCTCGATTGCAGCCCGCATGCTCGAATTTGTTCATTAACTGCGGCATGACCGCTTCAGAGGAACCTGTCGCGAAAGCCAGCATGATCTCTTCCCGGATATAAAGTACAAGCTTCCACAGACTGAGGCCGATGAATATTCTCATTATAACGGCCAGGACAACGATGAAGACCAAACAAGCGACCGTCATCGCGGCAAAGAGTTTACCCAATGACAGCAGCGTGTCGATACCGTACTGACTCACGGCAAAGGCCATCGCCCCGAATGTGGCAATCGCGGTAAGCTTCATGATATAGCCTACAATCTTGAACAACACCTCGTTGACCCGCTCCATGAAATCAAGAATGACTTCCGAGGTCCGCCCCCCTACATGCGAAAGCGCAAATCCGAATAAACAGGAGACCAGCAGAACCTGCAGCATACTGTTATTAACGAACGCGCCAATGGCGCTATCCGGAATGATGTTCAGGAAAAAGCTCGTTCCGCTCGGAAGCTCAGATCCTTTCGTTGTTGCCTCGATACCTGCTGTTGACAGGCTTGCCGGATCTACATGCATTCCTACACCCGGATTGGTGAGATTGGCCACGACCATGCCGATAATTAAAGCAAGGGTGGTCACCACTTCGAAATAGAGGATCGTTTTGCCGCCGATTCTACCTACGGCCTTGATATCACCAATCTTCGCGATGCCGACTACCACCACACTGAAGACAAGCGGCGCGATCATCATTTTAATCAGCTTAATGAAGCCGTCGCCGAGCGGTTTCAGTTCAATACCTACGGTTGGCCATAAATAGCCCACCAGGATACCTGCAATGATTGATACCATGATTTGAAAGAAAAGTCCTTTGTAGAATGGCTTTTTTACACGTGCTGTTTCTTGCTTCACAAACAATCACCTCACATTGTTTTTGTATGCCGTGCTGATTGTGGATCCTTTCTTCCATCGGCTTGGTACATAACCCAGATGTACAAACACGTTAGATAACATCACATAAATGAAGGCTGCATTACGGGAATCTTAATTTTCATGACATATTTAGTTTCACAATATGTCATCTTATGCACTTAATATAACGTATAACTAACAGCGGCACATTGTTTATTGTGAACAAAATTTCAAAACCCATTTAGGCAACACATACAAGACAATGAAATCATTAAACAGGATTGCCGCAAAAAAAGAGGGCGCCCCCAAGTAGATAAATCTACTTCAGGCACCCTTTTTTGAATGCTGAACATGTGTTATTGTATTTACTCACTGAGCATTCCGACTGTTTGCGGCCTCATACTACACATTTTCCCGTATCCAAGTACGCAACTTTTCAGCATATATTGAGCGTTCATCTGGATCGGTCTGATAACCATTCATCAGGTAAAGTTGATCATTCTCATATCGCGGATAAACATGGAGATGGTAATGCCACACGTCTTGATTGCCGGAAGGCTCATTATGTTGTCGCGTGGAAATTCCATCACATCCATATGCACCTTTCATTGCAAGCGCTGCTAGTTGAGCTGCTCGGTGAACTTCAACAGCATACTCTGCAGGGAGTTCATATATGTTCTCGAAGTGTCGATTTGGGACAACAAGAACATGCCCTTTATTGTTTATCCACCACTTGCTAGCGATAAAGGCTGTTATGTATTCATTCTGGTGAATGATATCTTTCTGTTTTGTTCCCTGCTGAGGTAGTTCGATGCCCGAAACAACATGGCAAAATGGACATTCGTATCCTTCGGGCTTATGTGAATATGCATTCATCTCTTCATACAACTCCCTTGCAGTATTCCGTTAGTTCGGTTCAACCTGCAATAAATGTTGGTGTTTTCACATTCTTGTGATTAGAAATCCATTGTGATAACACACTCCTAGTTGGTGCTCCCATAATAAAATTAACATCGTTCGCGGGATGCAAACTGTTGTCGGTTATCTCTTTCAATGGAATCCATGCAACGCCAACCTGATGCACATCCGGTGTTTCCCCGACTTTAGCTTCGTTGTTTGAAGTAATAGCGCACAAAAACGTAAAATCAATTTGATGAACATCAGGTTCCAATTCAGGAAACAATGAATCTCTCTTTGCGATAAACTCATTAATAAATAGCAATTCCACAATTTCAACCTTTAAACTTACCTCTTCGAATACTTCTCTCATCAAAGTTTCGTGGATGCTTTCACCATGTTCTTGTCCGCCTCCAGGGAGAACATAAAATTCTCCTTGGACGCCAGTTCTCCTTAATACAAGCAATTGCTCATCTTTTATTATCACTGCCCTAGCTGCAGTTCTAATACTCACGGTATCACCTCGTTGAATTCAAATGTCAAAAATCCCTTACATAATATAGATACCGCCATTCTTGTTGCATGCGCAGGTAGAATATTTTCGTTTAACGTTTGAACAAGCGGATACAATTATCCAAGATAGTTCCAACAAGGCAGAAGAAAGCAAAATGCACAATATAACCAGGAAATTTTGCGGTGATTAGGGCACTGCTCGGTGGTTTAAAAGGATCAAAATCGAGCATCCAATGTTTAAATGGCTCAAATGGCCCCACTCCAATATCAAGGATATCGGGAGCATGAACAGTTTCCCAGATATCATTTAGACAAATTGTAATGCTAATTAATGAGAGCCAGAAGGTGATTCTCTTCAATAAAATCATGAGTTCACCCTTTCATCACTGGTGCTGTGCCCTGGTTTAATATAAATTGGCCCTCCTTCAATATGTAAGCGGTTAATATTTCCTATTTATAAGCGGATTCCCTGTAGTTGTCAAGGTAAATAGGAATATCATGGAAGGAACGTTAAAAGACGCAGCCTTTTAAAAACAAGCTGCGCCTAACTTATCTTATGTTTTTTGAGAACGGCTAACCCTTAAGACCTTTATCAATGGCATCCAGAAGCCGGCGCGTTCGGTCGCAGCCGTACTCCCAGAACATGATGCCTGCCAGGCCGTTGTATCTTACATAATCGCATTTATGACGAATGGATTCCTCGTCTTCATATGAGATGAAGGTGCTCCCGTCAAAGAGATACGGCGCTCGCGCCTCGTCGTCCCAGTGTCGGACAAAACCGTTCCTGCCGATATACTCCGCGGCAAGTGACGTGTAATCCGGACCATAGCCGCCGGAGCCGCCCGCCATCTGGTGCAGCCCGTTATTACGGTCTGGAACTTGCTTCCACATCCGGGAATAGAACGCCGCGCCGATCACGATTTTGCTCCCGGGCACGCCTGCTTGAACAAACATCCGGACGGAAGCGTCCGTACTGATACGGAATAAATCCCCGGTTGGCGTGTACAGGTTGGTATGGTGACCGGTCAGCACTTGAAAGCCTCCGCGCATATCGTAGGTCATCAGCTGCACGAAATCGACCAGCTTTCCCACCTTGTCCATCTCGGTACCGTCAATATAATACTGGTCGGCGCCAGCCGCAATCGTAAGCGGATAATGGCGGCCGTCCTCCTGTCCCTTGCGGTCGAGCGCCGTCCGCATTGCACGGAGCAGAAGCGTGAAGTTCGTTTTATCACTAGGACTTGCCTCAATACCGGCTTCCGCATAGCACGGATACTCCCAGTCGAGGTCTATGCCGTCGAACGGCAGTTCATGAAGCACCCGGACCGCAGATTCGGCCATCTTTCCACGTCCTGCCTCCGTCGATGCTGCCTCGGAGAAGCCGCCCGCACTCCAGCCTCCGACGGACAGCAGAACCGTCAGCTCAGGGTGATCTTGTTTCAGCCGATTCAGTTCGTTCATATGCGGCCTCAGATGTTCCGTACGTATTTCATCATCACGGACATGCCCGAACGCTACGTTCAAATGCGACAGCTTCCTGACGTCCTCCAGTGTCAAGTCACGCAGGCTAGCGGCCGAAGCGTATCCCGCGGTAATATAGCTTCGTGTCATATTTAAACTGATCTCTCCTTCCACAGCATTCCGTCTTCCCTAATCCGCCATATAGACCGCTCATCAGCAGAAGGGGCAGAAATTTCAAACAGTCTTCCGGTGATTTCAATTGTCGGACAAATCGTCCAGCTGTCGCCGCCCATGAGCAGTGCCGAGTCCCCAGTAAATTCCCCACACTCGGCGTAGCGGTTGCGCTGCCGGTAATATAATTTTCGAAGTTCCCATTTCACCAGTTCATCCGGCGGCAGCCGGAATGGTTCGGCTTCTCCCCGGTCTCCCCCGTCGAATATTACATAACCCCATAATTCAGGGTAATGCATATTAACAATCCCCATCGGCGACCATACCCAGTTATCCTCGGGATACGGTTTTCCGGTCTCCGGGTTCACAACCTTGCGGTATTTGCCATCGACAACCTCGGTTCGCCATTCGACGCGGGAGAAATTGACACGCCAATATTCCCCCTCAACCGGCGGCCTGCCTTCAGGGGCGCATTCACGTAAGGTGGTCCAAGGCATGGCCACCTCGACGCTCCACTTCCGGTTTGCGGCCCCAGGCCGGTTGAGCTCGCCGTCAATATGGACCGCCGTGCGCAGTCCGCTTATATCCCACCCGTTGACCGCCGGCCCTCCGTCGCGATACGGCTTGACCAGCAGCAAATCCCATACCGTGTTAAGAGCATTGATTTCAAATTCGTAATACTGATGGGAATCGCCGTCCGGGTCTATGAAGATTTCAAAGTCGTTGTCATAGAAAATGACCGAGTCCCGCTCCGTCAAGGTCGCCCAAATCTGATCCTCTTCCAATTCGGCGCCAAAATAGAAACAATCGTCGTCCCAGAGCATTTTGACCCGGGTACGTTTACCCGGCTTCGGACGGAGGTCGCCTTCAATATCGACAAAGTCGTCGGTCCAATCGGCCTTCGCCCAGAACGGTTTGTCCAGACGGCCGTCCAGTAGAAGCGGTTCTGCCGCCCGCCTGCACATATAATGCTTCGGAGCAAATGCAAGCTTCGGCTCCGGTACCCCACTTAAATTCACATTGATCTCTCCTGTCTTATTGAGCATACCTTACTGATGCTATCAGCTTTGTTCCCACAATCGGCGCAAGTTGTTCATGCGATTCGCGATGACTTAGCAGCTTTGATAATAGTAGGATTCGATCAAAAATGATGTTTTCCTTCAACAAAATGAAAATTACATAACTTAATATTCAATTTACCTTCAATATATTGATCGTCATCATATGATATATCTCTTTAATAACGTTTACTGTTCAAGACAGAATTTATTGTGTTCCGTGACCCGGACAGCGTCATGAATGGTGCGCTTGATTTCATAAAATACATTTGCGGGAGCAATCCAATCGGATAATGTACTTGTCAAATTTTTTGGTACAATTCATGGCGATCGGCATCGGTTTGGTCGAAACGATATTGAGCTTCGCCAAAAAATTATTGTTCCCGCTCTCATTTCCATTATTGACAAATAAGGAGGTGTCTCTACTTAATCCCTTTGCAATTCATCCATAAATCTATGGAAAACAGGAGGAATATGTAATGTATAAGAAGGTTCGAACGATGCGAAAATCGGTTATCTGGTTACTTTGTTGTCTGCTTGTCTGCTCGCTCTATATCCCTGTTAAGCATGCGACGGCGGCCACAGCCCGTCAAATGGAGGCGCTCGACCGCGGCGTAGTCGCGGTCAGCGTCAGTGGAGGCGTGTTTATCAGCTGGCGGATGCTCGGAACCGATCCCGATTCTGTCTCCTTTAACCTCTACAGGAACGGAACGAAGGTTAATGCATCACCAATTTCCACGAGTACCAATTACCTCGATGCTCAAGGTACGGCAAGCTCCCTCTACAACGTTCGCGCCATAGTGAACAGCCAGGAACAGCCCGCTTCGGAGACCGGCTCAGTATGGGGGCAAAATTACTACTCGCTTCCGCTTCAAGTTCCTCCAGGCGGTACCGTACCCGACGGCTCCTACACCTACAACGCGAATGACGCAAGCGTCGGAGATCTTGACGGGGACGGCGATTACGAGATTGTTGTCAAATGGGACCCCTCCAATTCCAAGGACAATTCCCAGTTCGGTTATTCCGGCCCGGCCATATTGGACGCATACCGGCTCGACGGCACCCGCCTATGGCGGATTAATCTCGGCAGAAATATTCGCGCCGGCGCCCACTACACACAGTTTCTCGTCTATGATTTCGACGGCGACGGTAAAGCGGAAGTCGTCTGCAAAACAGCCGACGGCACAGTTGACGGGAAGGGGGTAACAATCGGAAATGCAAGCGCCGACTATCGAAATTCGGACGGCTTTATACTGTCGGGGCCGGAATATTTGACCGTATTCAGCGGTATTACCGGGGAGGCGCTTTCGACCGTCAGCTACGACCCGCCTCGCGGAACCGTCTCCAGCTGGGGGGACAGCTACGGCAACCGCGTCGACCGCTTTCTGGCGGCCGTCGCTTATTTGGACGGCCAGCGGCCCAGCATCGTTATGGCTCGCGGCTACTATACGCGCACTGTACTTGCCGCATACAACTGGAGGGATGGCCAGCTCACGAAGCTGTGGACGTTTGATTCGAACAGCTCCGGTAACAGCGGTTACGCCGGTCAGGGCAATCATAACCTTAGCGTCGGGGATGTCGATAACGACAGCAAGGATGAAATCCTGTACGGCTCGATGGCGGTTGACGATAGCGGATCCGGCCTTTACTCAACCGGGCTTGGGCACGGCGACGCGATGCATTTCGGCGATCTCGATCCCGACAGGCCGGGGCTTGAGGTGTTTAAGGTGAATGAAGAAAAAGCAGCCCAGTATGGTGCGGAAATTCATAATGCGGCAAGCGGCCAAGTCTATTGGGGGGTATTCACGGGCGTCGATACCGGCAGAGGAATGGCCGCGGACGTCGACCCCCGATACAAAGGCGAAGAGCTCTGGGCCTCGAACGGCGTCGGCCTGAATACCGTTAAGGGACAGAAGATCGGCAGTACGATCCCCTCCTCTATCAATTTCGGGATATGGTGGGACGGCGATTTGCTTCGCGAGCTTCTGGATCATACGGGATCGGGCGGCAATGGGACTATCTCCAAATGGAATTACCAGCTGCAGCAGACTGACAGGCTGCTTACTGCAACCGGGACGGCTTCCAACAACACAACCAAGGGCAACCCAAGCCTTCAGGCCGATATTCTGGGCGATTGGCGGGAGGAAGCGGTCTGGCGCACCGCCGATAGCTCTGCGCTGCGCATATATACGACAACGGAGGTCACGAATCATCGTATCCGTACCCTGATGCACGATCCTATCTACCGCCTCGGCATCGCCTGGCAGAATGTCGGATACAACCAGCCGCCGCACACCGGCTTCTATCTTGGCGACGGGATGTCTACGCCACCGAAACCGGACCTCTATCCGGCCGGCATCCAGGGTACCTTCAAGCTGCTGAACACGAGCAGCGGCAAAGCGCTCGATGTCTACGCCGGAGTAACGGCAGACGGAACCAACGTGCAGATTTGGACCGACAACGGCGGAGATAACCAGCTGTGGAACATCGTTCCGATCGGTGAAGGCAGCTATAAGCTTATTAACGTACGAAGCGGTAAGGCGCTCGATGTGGATGCCGGGGGAACGGCAAACGGCACCAATGTTCAGATTTGGACCGACAATGGCAGCGCTGGCCAGCGCTGGAAAATCGTCGCCAACCCGGATGGATCTCACAGACTGATCAGCAGCCTCAGCGGCAAGGCGCTCGATGTTTACGCCAAAGGAACGGCAGACGGAACCAACGTGCAGATTTGGACCGATAACGGCGGCGATAACCAGAAATGGCGGCTCGTTAAGCCTTAGGACGCGGCAGTGCGCATGGCTACCCGCAGCCATGCGCACCCATTTTACCGTAATTTTCTCAAGTTTTAAGGCATGTATGCTTTCCGCGGGGAATGCAGAGCCATACCCTGAAGATGTTCTCCGATTAATGCGGCCACGGCAGGCCCTGTTAAATCATCCAGTTCGATCTGTAATTAAATCACTCCATCCACTTAATTAAATTGCATGTTATATAACCTGGCATATATCCCGTTTTGCTTCAACAGCTTTTCGTGTGTGCCTTCTTCTGCAACCCCGTGTTCTGAAAGCACGATAATCCTTTCCGCATTCTTGATGGTGGACAGTCTATGGGCAATGACAAAGGTTGTGCGGTTCTTAGACAATCTCTCGAAGCTTTCCTGCACCACCCTTTCGCTCTCGTTGTCCAAGGCGGAGGTCGCTTCATCAAAGATAAGGATCGAAGGGTTTTTCAAAAATACCCGTGCTATACTTATGCGTTGCTTCTGACCGCCTGAAAGCTTAACGCCGCGCTGTCCGATATAAGCATTGTAGCCGCCCGGAAGCCCCATTATAAATTCATGGGCATTTGCATCCCTGGCAGCTTTTACAATTTCCTCATCTGTCGCCCCGGGTCTCCCATATAATATGTTCTCTTTAATCGTTCCTGAGAACAAATACACTTCCTGCTGTACGGTCCCGATATTGTCGCGCAATGATTTTAATGTCACGCTTTTTATATCCGTCCCGTCGATTTTAATTGCACCCCTGCTTATGTCATAGAAACGCGGTATCAGACTGCAAAGCGTCGTTTTCCCAACTCCGGATGATCCTACAATCGCTACATATTCACCGGGATTTGCCGTAATATTTATATTGCTCAGCACATCATTCGTGTCGCCGGCATACTGGAAGCCTACATTTTCAAATTCCACCTTGCCTTTAACACCGCTTAATACTGCGGCATCTTTTGCATCTGTAATATCAGGCTGAACCGCCAATATTTCCGCAAAACGTTCAAACCCAGCCACACCATTCAGGAGGTATTGGGTAAAGTTCAACAACCTTTTCACCGGGTCGATTAAAGTGTTTATATATAACAGAAAGGTAATCAGCTCAGTCAGCTGCAGCCGGTTATAGCTTATAAGAATGGCGCCTGCGACAACAACCGAAATATTCATAAATGAGATGAACCCGGTCAAGCCGTTGAAGAACAATGCCTCAACCAAATAACCGTTCTTCCTGCTTTCGAGAAAACGGCGGTTACTGCTTCTTAATTTATCCATTTCGATCTCTTCGTTGGCAAACGATTGCACGACTCTAATGCCGGAGAGGCTGTCTTCGATTTGCGTGTTGATGTCTGCTATACGTTCCTTGTTCTTTTTAAGCGCGTTTTTCATCTTTAAGCTGTAGTGGTATACGAAAATAATCATTACAGGCAGAATTAAAAAAATCGTTAAAGTAAGAATCCAATTAATACTTGCCAAAATAACGAACGAGCCTACTATTCTGACCAAAGAAATTACCGTATCTTCCGGTCCATGGTGCGCAAGCTCCGATATATCGAGCAAATCGGTTGTTGAACGCGACATAAGCTGCCCTGTTCTGGCATTGTCGTGATACTGAAACGAAAGCTTTTGAAAATGCTGAAACAAGTCGTTTCGCATATCACACTCCATCTTCGCGCCTATTACATGCCCATAATAGTCCGTATAGAAGTTGCTGACATACTCCACCACCATGAGGAACAGAAAAATCCCTACCATTTTTATTAAAAAGCCTGCAGCGATTCCGTCGTCACTTAGTGCGTTTGTCGTAATTTGATTTACCAGCAAGGGATATGCCAGCACTGCCATCGAAGCCAGCGATGCAAAGAATAAATCTGCGATCAACACCTTTTTATAAGGCTTATAGTAGGATAGAAACTTTTTGAACATTTCCACGCAGCATGCCTCCAATTTATGCTTCCCTTATGTTTTATTGTGTTCACAGCAATCAGACAGCCGTTCATCTTCACGGATTTGGTATAGTTGTTTTTCATCAATATCACTCCATTCGTCTTATTTCACCTTCATGGTAGCATCACCATATCAAGCAAACAAATTATAAATTGACTATAATCTTTTTTACCACGGCTATTCCGGTAATAACAGCTGCAACGGTCCTTATAAGCGAGAAAGGTTTTTTAAACTGAAAAAGCGGCTGAACGGACATTACACCCGCTCAAGCCGCCTGCCTTCTTATAACTGTCTATCCTTTTCTTTTCTCCGGCCGATGCTCGGACTGCTCATAAATCATTTCACCGTCGTGGAGCCGCAGCCAGGTACGGAAATCTCTTTTTCCTTCCTCCAGCAGGATGATTCTGGCACCGCGTGTAAATCCGCTCCGGCTGTAATTATTGTAGCCGGTCTGCCTGCCATAGCAGAGCCGGATTCCGTAAAGCTCGCCTATGTAATCATTAATATGGTCATGGCCGACGAAGGTGCCGATGATATTGTCCGTCTCCACCATCGCGGCAAACATGCCGGAGTTGAGATGAGGCGAACAAACCTCCTCATATTTGCTGCCGTAACAAGTGGCAAGCTCCCACACATCGCGGTATTCCGGAAGAGGAATATGAAAAAATGCAAGCGCAGGCACAATATCGCCGCGTTCGGACGCAAGTGCCTCCGATTCCCGCACGTACCACTCGATCTGGTCTCGTGCGATGGCAGCGTAGCCGCCGGCGCAGGTATTCCCGTAACTGCCTGAATCAAGAAAGAACAATGCTTTATCAGTGATCTCATCCCTGCCGAGCAGCCTCACCACGAAATTGCCGATGCCGCTTATATTCTCCGGGCCGCTTTCCGTAATGCAGTGATCGCATTGAAGCTGGACAGCCATCAGCTCCTCCCGAGTTATACCGGCCTCGGTATCATGATTGCCGAATACGGCCGCCCACGGCGTCCCGCTTGATTCCGCCGCCGCAATTGCCTGTCGGAAAGAGCGTCTCGGGTCTATGCAGGCTTGGCTTTCTATCATGTCGCCTGTAAAAACGACCAAATCAGGGTGTTCCTCATTTATTACCTGTACCATCAGATCACGCGTAAGCCCATCCTTTTTGCCTCCGTTTTCCCAGTGCAAATCCGTAAACTGAACGATTTTGAACGTGCCGTCTTCCTTGTAACGCAGTGTGTTCGCCAAACGTTTCACCCTCCGGTTCCCATGCTGGCGTCGTGGCGCGTTCTTGCGCAGATTGGCCGCTATCTCCAGTATACGCTTACACTTGGCGATCTTAAAGAGGCATTCTCCAGACTGAAGCGATACGAATTTCACAGACGCACGAAAGCGCTGTTGAAATCAAGATTAGGTGGTCCACCGGGTTTGATCTAGGACACACCTCTCCTTATAGAGTGCATTGGTAATGCCATACCTGGGCAGCCGCTCCGATTACTCCCGAGTCCGCACCGACATAAGCGGGAAGAATGCGGCACGCTTTCCTCATGCCCGGTGAAGTCCGGGCATCCACTTCCCGCTCAACTGCCGCCAAGAACAAACCGCCCGCTTCGGATAAGCCTCCTCCGATAATGACAGCCTCAGGATTAAACGTATGAATGAAGCCGCCTATTGCAGAACCGAGCGCACGGGTGACAGTGTCCATCACTTGAGCCGCATAAGGATCGCCCTGCATCCAGGCGTGAATGATGCTCCGGGGCTCGGAAGTCCATTCGACCTCCCACCCTTCAGCCTTAATGCGCTCCCTTGATACTCGCGCTATTCCGGTGCCTGACGCGTATAATTCAATGCACCCGTAATTGCCGCAGCTGCAGCGCGGGCCGTTGAAATCCACAGATACATGCCCCAGCTCTCCCGCCCCGCCGAAAGCCCCTCGCACAAGAACGCCGGCCTCCACTATCGCACCGCCGATTCCCGTCCCGAGTGCAAGGCAAATGAAATTGTTAAGACTTTTGCCAATGCCGTAATATTTCTCAGCAATTGCCATGACATTGACATCATTGTCGACATAAGTCTTCAGCAGAAAGCGCCGCTCCACCATTCGCTTGATCGGCATCCCCGTCCAGCCGGGAAGAGTATCGACCGCGAAAGCGACCGAGCCTGAATGAAAGTCGATTTGCCCGGCGCTTCCGATTCCGATACCGGCGATCCCGGCTTCTCCGGCTTTTCCGGTTTCACCGGTGGACACCTCAGTACCAGCCTGGCGGCTGAGCATGCGGCCGATGCCGTCCAGCACTTTATCCATTACCTGCTGCGCTCCATTCTGCGCTTCCGTCGGCACAATGTCCCGGTCGTGAATGATCCCGTTTCTGTCGATGACCGCAAATTGGATCTTCGTTCCGCCGATATCGACCCCGATTGCATATTCCACCGCGGCTCCCCTTCCCTAGAACTCCATCCCTTCGGGCCAGTGAGTTTCGATCCCCTGACGCCTGATCAAATCCAGAAATGCTTCAAGATGCTGTTTTGAGGCACGTACCTCATGCGGTGAAATGTCATTCAGGATCGAATACGCAGCCAAATAACCGGCGGATTCGCCGATATTCCACTCCGTCGGATGCAAACGATAACAACCGTTCGTGATTTGTGTCGTACCGATGTTCTTGCAGCCTGGAAGCATGTTTCTCATTCGCACAGGCAGTAGCGCTCCAAGCGGAATCTCATAGGGAACGGTTGGAATGTAAAATTTCCTGTTTGAAACCGTAGTCGGATGCAGGTCAAGGTAATAACTGCCGACCCCAACGCTGTCTTCATAGCGCCGTATGCCCAGCTCTCCCCGAAGCTCCCTGCTTACGTCGGTTTCCGTAATCGTATATTGAGCCTTGATGCGCCTTGATTCGCGGATATACGGGTACTTCGCGAGTCCGTCCCCGGTACCGAGCACATCCTTGCGCAGCCGGATCCCCGGGTATCCTGCTCCGCCGTCCGGACGCGGAGCCTCGGTCTGCAGCCAGTAGACGAGCGATAAGCTGAGCTGCCTTGCACCCTTCAGATGCTGCTGCCTTTCTTCCTCCGGAACGCCGTAAATCGGCCCCAGAAAGTAGTCGTTCTGACTCCAGTTGACCAGTGTAATGTCGCTCTGATACAAACCTTCCGCGAACAAGGAGCGGTCAATTATTCTGCGGTATGTCCACAGCGGCATCGGTTCCGACCCGTCCGGAAACAGAGCAATCTCTCTTGTTCCATCTTCAGTGTTCACGTCCGGAATGAATAGACTCAGGAGAGGATGCCCGGAAAACCCCGGCACGTAATGCCGCCAGAAATCGTACTGCTCCGGCTTCTCAATCGTGAAGTCGCCGCCCGCCGAATAATCAAGGGCGAATACATGCGTTACCGACTGCATGTCCAGCGGATCAGCCGTTATAGCGGCATGCGGTTCCCCTGTTGCGCTCTGAGCTTCGGCTCCCGTAACATATTCCACGCCGGCAAGCGGCAGCAGATCCCCGCACTCCGTGGCATCCACATAGCAGGCGCCTTCAAGAATGACAGCATCTCCGGTTGCGCCGCTTTCAACCGTGACGGATTCAATTATATCCTCGCCCACAGCCGCCAAGGCAGGGCGAAAACCATAAAATATCTTGATGCGGCCGCTGCTCACATAAGGCGCCATCATGTCCTCAAGCACTCTTAGCGATACTCTCGGTTCATGGCATAGGCGGCTTACCCATCCGTTTCCCGGATTTAGAAGCGCTGTATGCTTCGCTTCTTCGGTAAGCGGATAATTCTCCTTGTAATACTGCCGCACCCGATCGCGAAACTCCCTGTACGTTCGGGTGCAGCCGAAGCTTTCGATCCACTTGTGCTCATCCGGTGGAACTGCCTGACTCGTCAGCTGCCCGCCGAGCCAATCCGTTTCTTCGGTGAGGATAACGCGCAGACCCATTTTCGCCACGGCCAAAGCGGCCATACAGCCGCCGAGCCCTCCGCCAAGCACGATAACGTCAGCCGATTCTCTCATTCGCATCGCCTTTCTTTAACATATTCAAGGTGAACACAACGTATCACTCGCTGAACTTTCACTTCACCATTTTATGAACAATAAAAGGAAATATCCATTTAACTTTAAGAGGAGACTGTCCGGATAAAAAAAAAGAACCGATCGCGGATGATCGGTTCCCTCCAGATTTATGCCATGTCTCATGTTAATATAATTTATCCGCGACGGACCTGGCCGTTTTCTTCAGTGACTCGTACATATTTCTTATTAGTTTTAAGAAAACTTAATATTCTTTGTTATAACTTGACGGATGTCTATGGATAACGAGTTGTGTTAAAATATAACACGTCGTCCATGTTTAGGCATATTTTTCAACGACGGCCAATCCGATATAGACTTTCAAATCAAATGGAGGTTTGACACATGAATCACCTGATCGTTTACGCCCATCCGAACCCGGAAAGCTTTAACCACGCCATATTGGAAACGACAGTAAATGCACTGAGAAAGAAAGGTCACGAGGTTGTTGTGCGCGATTTGTACGACATCGATTTCCAACCGGTACTGAATCCGCAGGATACCGCGGCGATGAAAGCCGGACAGACTCCGGAGGATATTAAAACAGAGCAGGAGTTTATCACCCGTGCGGATGTCATTACATTCATTTATCCGATTTGGTGGACCGGTTTGCCCGCTATTCTGAAAGGGTATGTAGATCGGGTTTTCTCTTATGGTTTTGCATATGCATACGGAGAAGCAGGAATCGATCAATTGCTGAAAGGGAAGAAAGGCCTAATTATTAACACCCACGGCGCGCCAAAAGAATTTTATGATCAAATCGGAATGACGGCTGGACTTAAAATCACCTCGGATATCGGTATTTTCGATTTCACGGGGATTGAAACGGTAGAGCACTTGCTTTTTGGAAATGTCCCCGGTGCAGGCGAAGCAGCGCTTAAGGATATATTGAGACAAGTTGAAGACACTGTAACTTCAGTGTTCTGAACTCAATCGATTGACTCAAATGTAACGCCAGATCCTTTCATTACAAAATGGAGCAGCCGGAAATGTTCCCGGCTGCTCTATTTTATTTCAGTATGTAAGCAGATAACGGAAGGCGTAATTGCTCGATCGCCTCAATGACGAGCCGCGCCATTTGTTTGGCTCCATATTCGGAGAAATGTGTATCGTCCTGAATGCCGTCCGGATAATTAGGAGACTCCCCCGGCTCAAGCCATACGAATAATGATTTGGATTGCTCGGGTCCCAAGCTTTCGATAAGAGCTTTGCTGCGGACATCCAAATCGATGATAGGAACATTGCATTCTTCGGCAAGCTGCTTCATCGCTATCGGATAATCCCCATGAGTGTCCAGATGATTGCCATGCTCATCGAATTTCCTGCGCTGCACGGAAGTAATAAGTACCGGCACCGCTTCTTTGCTTCGGGCGACGTCGACGTAACGCTTCAGATATGATTTATAAGTGCTGAAAGGCTCTGTGCGTCTCTCCTCATCCGGCTTCTGGTCGTTATGGCCGAACTGGATAAGCAGATAATCCCCGCTTCCGATATTGGCTTCAATCTTGGCCAGCCTTCCCTCATCGATAAAGCTCTTGGAGCTTCGACCGGAGAAAGCTTCATTATGTACTATTGCCTCCCCGTTCATAAAGCTCTGCAGCACCTCTCCCCATCCTTCCATAGGAGCGGCATGGTTACCGGAGACCGTTGAATCGCCTGCAAGAAATACGTTTATTCGCGGCATAGTGAACCCCCTTGAGAATGTTGTCTGTTCCGGATTCCATCCGTCATTGCCTGATAGAACATTTGCGATTGAATAGTCATCAGCCTCTTTAATCGTCAGCATACTAGACCAAGGTGCACGCTGAGCGGCAGCAGCCGCCCCGGGTCCCGAGCTGTTATATTCGCAGTAACGGGTTGTCCGCTCGCTCGCCGGCTTATCCCAGTTATGCCATCCTTCGGGCTTGATGTGATCTCCCATCCAACAATTCAGAAAGGCGACTTTCGCATGAATTCTCCATGGTCTTCCGAGATAAACCGACTGTCGCGGCGCATCTCCAGTGAGGCTGCATTCGGTAAAAACATAACCGAACGGGGCGTCTTCAGGCGTAGATGCCGCCGTTATCCAGCCGTTGGTGTACGAAGGACCCGACCGTTCTGCCGGCCCGGCAAGCCGGTTTCTGGAAAATATTTCGCACCGGTTAAACACGGCGGTCGCCGATCCGAATATGAAATCCACATCTCCTTCAATATAGCATCTTTCGTAATACTGCCGCACCTTTCTTCTCGGCGCCTGATCTCTGGGCCCTCCGAAAGTGGCTCTCTCAACAGGAGCTTCCGGCAGGGGACCGGTGAAGACGGTATCCTGGCAGCCTATAAACCGGCAGTCCTTGAATGCAGCACGGTCTCCATCGATGTACGCCGCAAGCGCCTGCCCGACTGCGTCCCCTCTTCCGGCGGAATTGATGAATGTCAGATTCTCGGCTTGAAAGTCATCTGCACCTATAAAAACGGAATATGAATAAAAGGTGTAATAATAAGTACCGTCAGGAAATTTCTTCTTCGCATAATCGTCGAAAGTGATGACCGTTCTTTCCGCATCCTCACCCTTCAGCCTAATATAGGGCTTCTCGATATGAAGCTTCTCTTTATAAACGCCGCTTTTAATGAACACTGTTACAAGATTCGAATTATTTGACGGTATGGCGTTAATCGCTTCCTGAATACTTGTAAAATCACCGCTTCCATCCGCAGCAACAATCATGCACTGGCCTCTTCACCGGTCATAGCCGCATGATAGCGTTCCATTTCCAAACTTGCCAGCAGAAATGGCGCCATGCCCATATGAGCATCGGATACGACCTGCTCTCTGATGTAATATCCGTAAGTTCCGTCTCGGTCGAGACTTAGACCGGCTCCATGACAGATCGAATGCAGATGAACGCCGGATTCGTCCTCTTCGACCAGCCGGTCCAGAATACCCTGATAACCTCTGACTGCGTTAGAATGAAAATTACCCGATAAATAACGTAATCGCAGCCCTTTTGCCATCGCATAAACGAACATGCTTGAACCGGAAGCCTCCAAATAATTCCCCTCCCGGAAGCCCTGGTCCAGAACCTGAAACCATAATCCGCTATCTCTCTCCTGAACACGGCAAAGCGAGTGGCACATCCGCTCGAATATGCCGATTATCGTTCCCCGCTTTGGATGATCGACCGGAAAATGCTCAAGACTATCCACTATCGCCATCGCGTACCAGCCCATCGCACGGCTCCAGAAATTCTGCGAGCAGCCGGTAACGGGATCAGCCCATATTTGCTCCTTGGACTCATCCCACCCGTGATACAGCAGCCCGGTCTTCGGATCACGGGTTTTCTGCTCTACCAATAACAGCTGATGCGCCACTTCATCGAAGAGCTGCGGACGCTCAAATGTCTTCGCGTATTGCGCCAGAAAAGGCATCGCCATGTACAAGCCGTCGAGCCACATCTGGAACGGATATACTTTCTTGTGCCAGAGCCCTCCGCCGGATGTTCTCGGGTGTCCGAGCAGCTGAGCGGCGAGCAGATGCGCCGCTTTCTCATACCGGCTTTCCCCTGTTATCTTCATGAGGGTGAACAGGTTTTTGCCCTGGTTGATTTGGTCAAGATTATATTCTTCCAGCGAATAGGAGTAAATCGTCCCGTCTTCACGAACGAATAAGTCCATGTGCCTCTTCATGAAATCAGAATACTCAGGGATTCCATATTGCTCCCCTGTTCGGCCCAGGGCCATCAGCATCATGCCCGGAACATACGCCCATCGTTTCGCAAGCTCCGAGTGATACCCTTTATTATCCGATTCGTTTACAATCGTCTCGGCCGTTTTCTGCGCCCACCCGATGGACGCTTGGCCTGTTAACAGCTTATTCATATCAGACTCATCCCTTTCCTGTTTAGCATCAAGCACGCAGCCCTCGAACGATACTGACAACCTACCCTCCGAATTCAGGCAGAAAAAAATGTTTAACGCTATCATTTTAACGAATTAAAGTAATATTTTCTTTATCGCTTTCTGTCACTATTCGCTTCGAATTTTCTTTTCTTGTCATATGGTCCGTTCATTCGTTTCATTGATATAAAAAAAAGTTTCCCCGCCGGCCGCGCGGAGCGGCGGCAAGGAAACGCGCGTAACAACTTAACCGAAAATTACAACCCTGTAACTTGAAACCAATCAACGTCGATGAATCCGCCCGCGCCCTGCTGCGTTCCGTCATGGATCGCGAACAAACCGGCTTTCGCACCGACCCAGTGCCCTTCTCTAGCCTGGAACGCAGGCCCGTCAACAGCTGTGAAGTTTGTCCCGTCTGTGCTGAAGCTGAACGAGCATAATGCATTTTCCTCAACCGAGACCCGAAGATAGACCGTTTCGACTGCAGCTTCCGTGTACCATAATACGGTCTCCTGCTTGGCGTCCCCTTCCGCCCTGAATAGTATGAGGCCACCGCCGTCTTCGTCTGAGCTGCGCCGAAGTCCCAAATAAGCATAGCTATAGCCGAAGATAATGAGTCCAGCTTTGTCTCCCTGGACCATCGCATGACAATCAAGCTTTGCCGTCGCTTGAAAGCGGAGAGCGGGGAATTTCTGCAGAAGCAGCTGTGGGACATCATATAAGGTAGCGGCGTCGCTGGGAAGCGGTGCGGCATAAAGTCTCAGATGGCTTTGTCTTTCTCCAAGCTTATACCAATCAGCTTTCGGGTTTGCCTGCCATTGCCACTGAAGGCCGAGCACCGCATCATCGAACCCGTCAGAAGTGACCGGTGTTTCTACCGGATATTCCCTTCCTACATCCGGTTTCTTGAACCGCAGCACCGGTTCGCCGATACCGTCACCGTTACTGTCTTCACCCATCAACGGCCAATCATCTACCCAGTTGACAGGCTGCAGGTGTATAATGCGGCCATACGCATCCTTATCCTGGAAATGAAGGAACCATGATTCACCCGAATCCAGCTCCACCCACCCGCCTTGGTGGGGGCCGTTCACCGGTGAATCTCCTTGATGAAGGACGATCCGATCCTCGTACGGACCGAATACCGACTTCGAACGCAGAATCATCTGCCAGCCTGTCGGGACTCCGCCGGCCGGTGCGAACATATAGTAATACCCGTTCCGTTTATACATCTTGGGTCCTTCCAATGTCGGATGGGTAACGGTGCCGTCGAAAATAATTTGTCCGTCATCAAGCAGACTCTTTCCGTCGAGAGACATCCGGCAAAGGTTTAATTTGCTTTTGATCCCGCAGCGGCTGTGCGCGAAAGCGTGCACCAGATAAGCCTGACCGTCTTCATCCCAGAACGGACAAGTATCGATCAATCCCTTCCCTTCCTTAACCAAGTGGAGTGGCGTCCATTGCCCCGCCGGGTCATCAGCAGTAGTCATGAATATACCGACGTCCGGATCACCATAATATATCCAGAATTTGCCATTGTGGAACCGGATGCTCGGAGCCCAAACGCCTTTACCGTGATGCGGCTTATCATAACCCGGCAAATCCATACTCTGCATAACGTGATTGATCAGTTTCCAGTTAATCAGATCCTTCGAGTGCAGGATAGGCAGTCCCGGCAGATGACTGAAGCTTGAGGCCGTCATATAGAAATCTTCTCCGACTCTGATTACGTCAGGGTCCGAATAATCGGCATGAAGAACCGGATTGATAAACGTGCCGTCTCCTTGGTCCGACACCCATGGTTGACTATTATTTAGATTCATTGTCGTGCTCATTTATGATTCCTCCCAAATAAACATTCAAAAACGTCTTCATTTTATCACATGTGGACACTTACTAACTTATCAAATACTCACGAATTATTTAAAAAATACTCATTTTTTGTCCATTTTTTAATTCTTTACACACAAAAAAACCGCTGCTGCCCTTTTTTTGCTCAGCGGCGGTTCTATTCGTACAACTCAAAGGCATCGGAGGCACGAGTGTCTTAAACTGCGGCTCGTCCACGCAGACATAGCCAAGTCCCTCGTCTTCCAGCAATTCGAATATCCGCTCATCGATCCACTCTTCATGGCGGAACTCAACTACTACAGGAATATCCCCCAACTGCTCCCTGAAATCCTTCAAATTAAAATAGAAAGGACTATTCCGCGGAAGTTCGTGGCTTGTGCTACATGGGTTTCCTTTGCCATGTCAATTCCCACAACAAGATGATAGGTGGTATTTCGTTCAATACGTTGATTTCCCTTTATGCGATCTGCGTAATAACAAGGTGTGCGGAAACTGACCTTGTTCCTCCAGCTAATGGAGTGATCGTGAGTGCCGCGGCATTGCCGGCAGGATTTCGAACTGTGAGAACTGAATTAATGACCGAAGTTTGCACAAGAGCCATTCCTACTATTTGAGAAGTTCCTGTTGCACGCCCGACCACCGTATAAGGCAGGTCAGCGCCATTGAGCGTTAAAATGAGTTGACCCGGCTCATTTACACCTACCTGAAACAAAACCTGATAAGTGCCAATTGCAGCCAAGTTAAATGAGCTCGCATTTACACGGGTAATTTCAGTCCCACTGTTTGGACCATCTTGCGGAAAACTTACATCCGTGTCGGGAGCAACAGTTGCTGCATTATCAGGAGGCATTAAGGCAAAAAAATCTGCAAAGCCTAATACTCCACCTTCTGGTCCAGCTGCGCCAATTGCTCCTGTCAGTCCTGCTAGTCCCTGGGGTCCAAGCGCTCCTGCCAGTCCTTCGGGGCCAATTGCGCCAATTGCTCCTGCCAGTCCTGCTAGTCCCCGGGGTCCAAGTGCTCCTGCAAAACCTTCGGGTCCAAGTGCGCCAATCGCTCCCACAAGTCCTGCTTGTCCTTGGGGTCCAAGTGCGCCTGCAAGTCCTCCGGGTCCAGCTTCTGCAATTGCTCCCGCAAGTCCTTGAAGTAATTGCTGTCCAGTAGGCGGGGGACACGGGCATTGTTTTTTAATAACTTTTTTATTAACCCAATGACGACGTCTCTTTACGGTTTTCTTTTTAAACCGTTTTTTTCTATCCGGACAACTCAACAATGACACCTCCCTCTATAGATGGTTTAGTGTACGTGAGTCGTTTATTTTAGGCATGGACTAATAGCCGGTATTGGCTAGACTAAAAACTATTTTTTAGAATATTGGGTTAATGGTAGGGTAGAATTTCACCACAAAAACCCTAGCCTTATTCGGTATTCCATTCTACGCATCGCCATCCGCTGATTTGTCAATGATGACTCGATGCAGTGAGGCTCCAGGCAAATTACCGTTAATCAATACGACAGGCAGTCGCTTGTTGACCTCAGCCACTTCTTTAATCAACTCCGCACCACATTTGACTAAATCGACCCGACGCCGAGCATGATGTTTCCTTCCACCTGTTTCTCAACTAGAATAATTTCACTGTCTTTCGAGCTAACCTCTACTTCCTATGCTCGTAGTGGAGCACGACGTTTCCGGAATCGAACGCTTTCGCTTCCATCAGAGTGAGTCCAAACTGACCGACATTCAGAAATAGAGGCTTGCCTCCACCTGAAACAACGGGAGTGACGATAAATATAAACTCGTCAATCAAACCTTCTTCCGCAAGCTGCTGTATGATGGAGCCGCTGCCCAGCACGAGTATATCAGAGCCAGCGTCTTCTTTTAATTGTCGCACGACTTCAATCAGGTTGCCATCGAAGATTTGTGTGTTTTTCCAATTCGAACTTTTGATTGTTGTGGAGAAAACGACTTTAGTCATGTCGGTTAACTCTTCAGCGATCTCCTTCAAATGTTTGGGCGCATGGGAATCATTCAGAACAGGCACCCAGGAGCGTTCAAATCCACGATAAGTCGTGCCTCCGAGGATAAGCGTGTCCATCTTGCCGCCGATTAAATGCGCTGCTTTGTCTACCTCTGGGTCATGAATAAACCAATCCATACCAAAACTGGCTTCAGTGGGGCTAGCAAAGTAACCGTCGATCGATATTCGGTTCAACATTTTAATTTTGCTCATGCTTCATCACTCCTTGGTAAGTTGGTTAATTATTTCCTAATGGAATAACCTGATCATACCCGGAATGGGTGACAAAAAATTGGACGAAACCGTCTTTTTTCTACAAGTATGAGGACCCGGCCAGGTCACTATGAAATTCACTAACCTTCATCGCTATATGTTTCGGGCTTACCCAGGAGAACAACTTCATATCGCGTATAAAATGAGACTGATCGTAATAGTTCAGCGCATAGGCGACGTCGGACAATCGTTCGAACTGCCCTGAATGCATCAATCGTAATGCTTCATTGACGCGCCTTAACCTTATGTACAATTGCGGCGGCATGCCTACGACACGGGCGAATCTCTTCTGTAATTGCCGCTCCGAAATATGAAAAGCAGCTACCAGCCCCTCCACTGAAATACTCGAGATATGATCGCGAATATAATCCAGCGTCAACTCGATGAGCTCGTCCCTGCAAGCTGAAACACGATACCCGGATAACCACTCGGACACACCTTAACCTCGAGTGGCTGATTTCCTGTGTGCACCGCGATGCGCAGGCATTCAACATCCCTACTTAAAGCCTGTGAAGGTGGCAAAACAGTAAAGTTTATTGTTGTCATAATCTTTAAGTGTTCAAGAAATAAAAGCCAAAAACCTTTATTTCCCCAAATGTTATTCAACTATGCTGCCCTAGCTGAGCGAAGGGGATGCTGTACAGTAGCCCCCATAGTTCACATGCTCAGTCAGATCCCGTTTGAGTATTGAACTCATTCTTTGTTACAAGTCGATATACACGCCTTTTCTTCGACCGCCCGAATATAGTGCCCATCCGGATCATAAAAGGTGAAATAACCAAAATCATTAGTAAATACAGGTTCTTGATCAATATGGGCTCCAGCTTGTTTAATCCGTTCATGCAAAGCAAGCAAATTATTCGTCAACATCTCAACCATCGTCACGTGCCCCGTGCTGCTTGTGATAAAGAATGAACGAGGAAATACAAACTTCAATTGTGTGACCTCTTCCGGTTTGGTTTCCATCAAAAAAATACTCGGCCCGTTTCCATTTTTCAATGCAACATGTGCCTCCCCAAACTGAAAATCTGCCGAATTCAATTCATAGCCCAACACATTGCAATAAAAATCTACCGACGTTTTCAAATCCGTGACTGGAAATCTCATGCAACAGTAACCGCTCACATCCGCATTATTCGTTTTTTTGCTCAACATATTCTACATTCTCCTTTTTTAAATAGCTATTTTCGTTGTTTATTACTAAATTATCACTTGCGTTTTCAGTGCATCCGTTCTCGCTTCCGTGCCGTTCTCCGTTCACGATATTCCTTGCCTGCACCTTCCGGTCCCTAGAACGAGAGTTACTTCAAATTCTTTGTCGATGATCGCCATTGCTGGTTCTCAGATCAATTCTGAGTATTTGAGGCTGAAGCCTTCCTTGAATTTATTTATTCGTTAAAAAATTTCACAAACCTGCCCGATAGTTGAGCGACCACGCGGACGCAGTAAGAGTTGATGGATCAGCTCTTCATCTCTTTGATAATCTGATGTCGAATAAAAAAAGCCGGTTATTCCTTACTGCAAGGAATTCGGCTAGTTTACAGTTAGTCTACGAGAAATAGAAGCCCGCTACAGCAGCCTACTTCCCTTATACCTATATAATAACTCATATTTTCGAGAATAAACAGACTACTAATTTTTGTAAATTTAACTATAATAAATAGCAATCGTAAGTTTCATATTAGGGATACCGCAATTACAAATGATTGGCGAAATGGAGGATGCTGTCCATGAGAATCGGAACTGCACGAGCCGTAGCCGCCGAGTGGGTCACGCATAACGCCAGCCGGGAGGTTTGGTTTCGGGGCGCGTATTTCAGCGGCTCGACAGTTGGGATGTCTGATGAAGCAAAATTGTCTCCGGCGTCCGATGTCGATATCGTAATCGTCACCGCACAGACTGAGCCTCCCCTCAAGCTTGGGAAATTCATCTTTCGTGACACTTTATTGGAGGTCACATATCTGTCCTGGAACGAGCTCTCCTCGGTAGAGGAGGTTCTCTCATCCTACCACTTGGCAGGAAGCTTCCGGGTGGACACAATCATTGCCGACCCCACAGGACATCTGCGCTTATTGCAAACACAGGTGGCTCACCATTTCGCAGTCCGTAGGTGGGTACGTCGCAGATGCGAGAACGCCACCCAGAGGGTCGAGAATTCCTTGCGGGCTATCGACATCTCGGCACCGTGGCACGATCAGGTGACGGCTTGGCTGTTCCCGACCGGCATAACCGCGCACGTTCTTCTGGTGGCGGCTCTTCGCAACCCCACTGTGAGGCTTCGCTACCTCGCCGCACGCGGCGTGCTTGACGATTACGGTCACTCCGGCCTCTACAATGATCTGTTGAAATTGCTCGGCTGTGTTGATCTGACTGCCAGTCGAGTCGAACAGCATCTCACCAATCTGGAACATACATTCGACGCCGCCGCAGCTGCGGCAAAAACACCGTTCTTCTTTAGTACTGATATCACCGCCGTATCACGATCGGTCGCAATCGACGGAAGCCGTGAACTCATTAGGGCTGGCAATCACCATGAAGCCATCTTCTGGATCGTTGCGACCTTTGCCCGCTGCCACAAGATTCTGGCTGCAGACGCCCCGCATCTGCTGAATGTTCATGCTCCGGCATTCCACGAGATCGTTGCAGATCTAGGGATAACCTCTGCGGGCACCCTCATCCACCGTGCCAGGGATGTCATCCAGTTCCTTCCGAGACTATGGAAGACCTCCGAGGCAATACTATCCGCCAACCCGGGAATCGTTGACAAGTAGCGGGGTGTTAGGCGTCATACTAAACTAATCCGTTGCTAACTATCAGGAGGAGCAACTAGTTCAACCTTAACCCGATCCGGATCCTCAAAGAATACTGCGTAATGGTTCTTGCCTCCTGCATATGGATGATTGGCTTGGTATAAAATCCCGGTCCCTCGAGAACGTAACTTCTCAGTTATAACATCGACTTGTTGACGCGATTCGGCGTGGAAAGCCAAATGGTTCAATCCTATACGACATCTATGAAAAGAATCATTGAGGTACCTATCGCCTGTCTGAACGAAGACAAGATATGTATCTCCAAGCTTCCAACTTATGCCTTCATCCCATTTCTGAAACAGTTCATAACCGATTTCGTTCAGAAACCATCCCCAAAATTCAGAAGAACGCTCCAAATTTGAAACATTGATTTCTATATGGTGAATGAGTCCTGCTTTTCCATTCATAAAAGCCCCCTCCTTTCTCATTATTCGGGATTTCGTTACTCTTTTCTATCATTAAGAAACGCTTCGAATTCCCGGATCGTTTCAAACCGGTTGATTTTGACTTCATGTTTTTTGAGATGACGTTCTAATAGGTAGTTCAGATTTCCAACAGCCTTTAGTAAAGGAGTTAAGTCGTCAGGATTAAGAAGCTTAATAAGATCGGGAAACTGGAACTGATTGTAGAATGCATGGTAGGCCGAAGCATCATCTAATTGGCCCGGCCACTGCCCCTTTTCAGCGAAATAAAGAAATCGGGCGATTTCATCCTGCACACCGATAGCCCAGTAGTAGGCAGTTGAATAATCGTTCCTTTCACAGGCCGACGCAACCTTGTCCAATACCCCCTTTACCTCTTCGTAAAAACCCAACATTCTGTCTGGGTACGAAGAGGCGGTGGCATAGGTTTCCTTTTTAATCAAAACAAGTTTAAGTGCTTCGCTCAGCAGCTCTTCGCAAGCCTGCCGGGCCGTTGAAGCTTCCTGTGCTTTTATAATTTTATCAACAAGCATTTCAACGCGCGCCGGTTTGAATGGAAGCAGCAAAATCTGATCCATGTTTTTACCCCAGCCTGCTGTGTAATAGGTCTCGTTCAGCAGAGCAAGGCTCTCGAGAACTTTCGTCAAAACTGCGTGAGCTTCCAAACGAAAGAAGGTCATATCGTTATCGTTGCTGCTGCTCATCTTATTTAGATGAGTATTGGCATCGCAAAGCAACGTTTCCGCCCTCTCTGTCAACAATCGTCCATTCTTTGGATCGCACATATCCCTGATCTTGTCTCTCAGCTTCATGAAGCGAGCTTGATCACCGTCGGAACGAACATAGAGCAGGTGGCAATCAGCGATGATTGTCGTATTCGGTTCCTTCAATGCAGCCATATTTTCAGCCCGTTCCCAGCTTATAGGCCAGAAGTCGAAGCTAATCTCATTCACGATGAACTGGATGCTTGCGCGGTAACCTCTTGATGTTGCCGGGATGAAGAAGAAGTCCAGGTCTGACCGTTTTGTGGCCGTTCCTTGGGCATATGACCCATAGTAAGCAATGATCGCAATATCATCCGGATAGCTTGTACGAATATGGTTCACCAACGCATCAGAAACGTCAAATACATTGAACAATTGCTAGTCCCCCTCTTTCTACACTGTCTGGCTAAATTAATTCCCCAACGCTGAAAATAGGCACCGCTTCAATAACCAATCCGAAAGCTGGCGAAGATGCAAATTGAACTTAACATGATGAATTTCCATTTATATAAACAAATTATATCACCTTCCCTTCGAACAAACGAAAAAAGGAGCTGCCGTGTCGCAAGCTCCTCCGCTATCGTTATTGCAGATCAAAGGCATGTATTCCCATGAACTATAAATATCTCTTACTCTATGCAAAATTCGACATCCGATGCATTCCGGATGTCAGCAAACGACCGAAACATACCGTTGTAGCGCTCTATCAGTTGAGGTGCGCTTTGATTACCTTGGCCCCATGTGCTGTGAGCGTCCCCTGCGACGATGACTTCATATCCTAACTTACTGGCTTGGCGGCATGTCGCATCGACACACAAATCCGTTTGAATACCCGTTAAAACTACCTTCTTAATCCCAAGCCTCGTCAATTCGTGTTGAAGATTCGTTTCATGGAACGAGTCGGGGGTATGCTTTTGAATGACGATGTCTCCCGAAGCAGGAGCGATCATGGGATGAATATTCCAACCATGACTATTTGTTTCCAGCGGTTCTCCTTCGCCTTCGTTGTGTTGAACATATATAACGGGAACATCGCACGCTCTAGCTTTCTTAATCAGCCCACTTATACGCCGAAGTAAACCTTCACCATCGTACACAGGGTCTTGCTCAGGGAACATTCCTATTTGAACATCAATTACCAGCAGAGCCGTATCCGATTTCATAAACGAGCACACCTCCAAGGTTAAAATAATACTCCTGTTCATTATACACGAACATATATTCTTGTGTAAATTGTACAGAAAACAATCAAACGAGCCGGACAAGGGTTGTTTATCAGAGATTATTTCATAATCAAATTAGCCTTGAATTGAACTGAATTTTCGGAATATTTAGATTAATTTTTAGAAGAATATCTAATTTTTTCCATCATACACTGATAGTGCCAAACCCGATGCAGAGCTGCAAACGCAGAATTTGGCGATATCAGTGTAGGAGGTAAATTGTGCGAAAACAGAGTAACGATTCCCCGAAAGTAGCAAAAGATCATTCTTTCAGCCTCGAGATAAAACCGCAAACCTTCAGCTTCAAGGGCAGCCCCGACAATCCCCTTAACGAGAAGGTTACCGAGACGGTCAACAGGATGGGAGGAGTAGGAGCCGATGCGGAAATCAAATACCGCAAATCACTCACCGAGCTGTCTCGTTCGGCAAAAGAGGTTGCCTCCATTGTCGCTGCCGAGTATGGTCATCTGTCGTCCGACCAGTATTTGGACCGGTGGTCGTTGGTGCAGCTATTGTCGGATCTGAACGAACCCTCCGCTTTATCCGCGCTTGAGCCTATTCTCAGCTCCCCCATTCCGCCGGAGAGATCGGAGGACCCTCATAGTCTGAGCACAGTCGGGGAAGAAGTCATAATCCGGACTACTGCGGTGGAAGCCGTTACCCGATTAGCGGCGAAGGGTGATGTATGCGCAAGGGAATTATTGCTTAAGTATTCAACCCATGACAATTTCTCGATCAAGAGAGCCGCAATCCAGGGCTATTTAACGTATGGCGGCAAAGATGCCCGCGAAACACTGTTAAAAACCATAGATGAGAAAGACCGCCATATCATGGACATCCAGCGTACCGACGTAAGGCGTGTTCCGCAAGCGCAAGGCGGACTCCATATTGTAAACCGCGATAAAGACGAACTGCCGCCGCCGGCCGACCCGGACAGGAACCATTTATAAACGGGGTCATGACGCGGTGAAGCCGCTCAATTTCTCTGCGACGCAAACATAACGTTTAGGAGGCGAATCATGGCAAGCTGCACATTCATGGTACCCGATAAAAACGCAAGCGGGGACAATTTGTACGGAAGCATTATTTGCAATCAGGCCTACATCGATTATTTCTGGAATACTTACGGTTTCAGCGGAAATAAAAACTATTGGGATGACGGCTTCGGCTGGGAAGATCCCTGCAACACTAATCTGCCTCTCGCCCGTGCCTTCAACGCCTGTTATCTTCTCACATATTCCGCGGAAGACTATTCCAACGAGAGCTGGAGTTCTCCGATACTGAATTGGGGCAGGCGTTATGTGCGGAACAACATCGACGATTTGCGTTCCCTATGCGGAGACGGCAGCGCAATAGCAAGATCATATTCCGGCTTCTTCGTAGATGATCGGGTTGAACTATACTTAGGTTTCTTCTATTCCAAAGATGTCCCAGGACGTGCGGAAACGCTTATTCACGAAGCTCGACACCAGGGCGGCAAAAGCCACAACGCCAACTTTCCGGCCGGCTCAGTGTTCGGCGGGGGAAAAAGCGGGGCGGACTCCAACTGGGGTTACGAAGGGGCCTGGATGTACGGAGCCTTGTATTTATGGTGGTTTTACGCTGCCGGAGCCCGTACGACATCCGCAATGAGAGAGCGTGCCCGCCAACGCGGAAACCTGGTCATCGATAACGCGTTTGCGACGCATCCCGGGTTCAGCATCTAGCGAATTTTGACAAGAGGTGAAGGCAGGGTGCTATCGCCCTGGCAGAGCAGAAAAAGGACCAAGGCGCGTCTTATCCGCCTTGGTCCTTTTCCCATTCTGTTCATTAGTTTTATTATTGCTTCGACTACGGCTACCGCACGATGGATACTGCTAAGACGGGATCTGTCCCCGCGCTGAAATCGAACGTTAAGCTCGTCGTACCCAATGGCTGATTGCCCAGATAGCTCTTCGAAATCGTTACCGTATTGCCCGAAACGGTGAAATCTGTTCCCATTGCAAGCGATGCGGTTCCGTTCTTGAGGCCGAGCAATGTATTACCATTGAGCGTCATGGTAACCTGAATGTCAGATGGTCTTTTCTTGGAGAATGTCGCCGTTGTCGGCGTAATGCTTGAATTCATTATCGGAGTACTGCCCACGGCGGGATCGCCGTATACGATACCCCGACCGTTCGTGCCTACGTATACCCTGCCGTAAACTTTCGGATCGCCCGTAATCGCGCTGTTCAATACGCCGTACTGATGCTGGTCGTCGTTGACGCGAACCCATGTGGCACCTGCGTCGTCTGAACGGAAAATGCCTCTTACGCTATCGATTTGGGCCGATACGTACAGCGACATATACGTTTTACCCGGCGCCGCCTTGCCAAACCCTACCACATCGGCCTTCTCGACATCTGCCAGCTTCGTGAATGAAGCGCCGGAGTCAGTTGAGTGCCAGAGGCCGTATGGGCCGGTTTCATCACTGCCGCCAGCAAGCCAGATATCGCCCTCCACACCCGGAATAGCCTTGAAGTTCAGCGCTCCTTGGACTGGCAAGCCTGCAGCCGAGGTTTGCGTAAAAGTGGCGCCGCCGTCGGCGCTGATATAGAAACTTCCACCAGAATATGCATAGAACTTATTTTTGTTCACGCGGTCGGCCGCGATTTCCGCGTTGGCGGGTACGCCAGAGCTTGCCGTCCAGGAGCTTCCACCCGTCTTCGAGTAGAATACGCCGATATCCTGCGTTTTCCAGACCAGGGAGCTGCCGTCGGCTGCAACTGCAATCATGCCTCCGCCTGTCGTGCCGCTTGGTTCCGAAGACGGGTTGGACCAGGTCGTCCCGCCGTCACTCGAAAGTGCGATCGATTTGGCGTTCGAGTTGGCAGAATAATTCGCTTTGCCTACCCGCGCGATAAAGCTTGGGTTTAGCTCTGCATAATCGAGGCTTGTTGTACTATCCGGATTGATCAACATCTTCGTTGGAGCGACCGTCAAATCATCGTGGCGGAAGCCGGAAACGTCTCCTACCGCGCTGATCAGAGGTGCGCCTGACGGTGGACTGATCAGGTCGAGCACGGCCATCTCCTCAATTCCTTTAGCCATCACGGAAATGTTGATTTGGCCGCCGCTGTCCCAGGTTGTTAGATTATTGGTGCCGTAAAGCGTAGCGCCTGTGCCGTACATCATCCGGTTCGAGTTGAACGGGTCGATTTCCAGATCCCCGACCATCCAGCCCAGCTTCGGAGACACTTCCGGCAGCGAGGGGGTTGCGCCCCAATCCAGCCAAGGCGCTGCTGATATATCCTGCGTGTATCGGAAGGTGCGGTTCGGATAAGCCCCCCAGTCCCAAGCCCGGGTCCAGGTCGCGCCTCCGTCGGTGCTGCGGAAAATTTGCGTGTCCGGCCACCAGAGATTCAAGGCCGCGACCATTAACGTATCCGGGTGCTGCGCGTCAACCGCAAGACCCCCGTAACCGAAGCTGTTGTCGCTGCTGCTGCTTGGAACCGGGCTGATATTGGTCCATGCTCCGGTCGCTGTATTGAGCTTCCATACATCGCCCTTGGCGCCGTCATAAGGACCGATGCCGTCGCTGTATGTAACGTACAGGTTCCCATTCGAGGACAACACGCCATGATGCGGCAGGAATCCTGTTGGTTGGCCGGGAACCGCCGACCAGGTAGCCCCGCCGTCCGCACTCCGGTAGATGCTGTTCCCTTTATCCGCTACTCCGACGTAGATGGTCTGGGTTGCATTGCCGGAAGTGCCGGTGCTAGGATCGAACGTGATCCATGCCAGACCCATAATATCACCTTGATAGCTGTTGGAGGGGTTCTCAACATAAGTACCCGTATTCGTAAAGCTCGTCACTTTATTCCATGTTGCCCCGTAGTCGGTACTCTTCCACAGACCGTTGCCGCTTCGGGCCCCAAAGTAAAGAATGTTGTTCTTGTTCGGGTCGATCGCAAGACGTTCCCCTATGGAGCGTCCGGGCATATTGCCGCCGACCTTGAAGGGCAGCTGTGTCGATTGCCAGGTGTTTCCTTTATCGGTCGAACGCATGATATACCCGTTGTTGGGATCCCATTCGTTCGTGTAGGTACCTGCGGCAATATATAACCGGTTTGGATCGACAGGGTCGGTCGCCAGTGCGTCGACGCCTAATTTCGACCAGTCGCTTGTTCCCACAAAATCAAGCAGCGGAGTCCAGCTTTGGTCGGTCTGATTCCAGCGGTATAACCCTCCGATATCCGTTCTGGCGTAGATCAAATTCTGCTCTTTCGTGTTGAAGATAATGCCGGGTATAAAGCCTCCGCCGGCTCCCGTGTTAACATTACGCCACGTATAAGCTTCGCTGCCTGCCGCATTCGCCTTCGGCGTCATTTGGGCTAAAGATGTGCCCGTAATAATTGCGGTAAGCACCAGGATGCAAAGCTTGTTGATCAGCTTTCGTGTCATTGTCATACCTCCCTCAAGTTTTAAAAATGATGAAGTGCAGCTTGTGAGCTTCTTTTGCCGGTTTGTTGAATCCAGCACCTCCTCCGTTTCCGTTTCCGTTTCCGTTTACATCAGCAACCTTTTGTGAATACGCTTACATATTATCACGCACCAAATCCTTTCCATACCTGACAATTTGGATTAGATTTCAGGTATATTTTAGACATTTTCATGCAAAAAGTGCATCTACGGGTCATGCAGCGGCTCGTACCAGGAGGAAAGGCAGCGGCGATTTCGTGACAATTCACGAGGCTGCCGCCCGGAATTTGAAAGGAGTTACCGTTTCGTTTCCACTGGGCTGCCTGATTACGGTAACCGGCGTATCAGGTTCCGGTAAATCGACACTGTTGTTTGATCTGCTTGCCGCCGGCGGCCAAGATGACCAACCGAGGACCGGCTGCCATCAGATCACCGGACTCGCTGCGGTCGGCGGGATCATCACAATCGATCAGTCACCTCTTGGCCGGATGAGCCGGTCGAACGTTGCGACTTATACGGAAGTGTTCACCATGATGCGGAACCTGTTTGCAGCCCTGCCGGAGGCGAGGAAAAGCGGCCTTTCGCCAAAGCACTTCTCGTTCAATACGCCCGGCGGACGGTGCGAGACGTGTCAGGGACTCGGCGTCGTCCCAATGGATATGTTTTTCCTGCCGGATGTGGAGGTCCGCTGTCCAGCTTGCCGCGGAAGACGGTTCAAGGACGAGGTGCTGAGGGTAGCATACAAAGATTGCACGATCTCTGACATGCTTGACTTGACGGTTCAGGAGAGCCTCCCCCTGCTGCGGGATCATGACAAAACAGCTGAATCGATCAGACTCCTGTGCGAGGTCGGTCTCGGCTACCTGCAGTGGGGACAGTCCGTGCGGACGTTGTCCGGCGGGGAATGTCAAAGGGTCAAGCTGGCGAAAGAGCTTAACCGTAAAACGAAACAGCATACGCTTTATTTGCTTGACGAGCCGACTACCGGTCTTCATCCCGTTGACGCCCGCCGGTTGCTGATCCTTCTGAACAAGCTGGTGGATGCCGGCCATACGATCATCGCGGTGGAGCATAACCTGGATGTCATCCGCGATTCGGACTGGGTCATAGACATCGGTCCCGAAGGCGGTGATGCAGGAGGAATGCTCATGGCTGCCGGCACGCCGGAGCAGGTGGCGCTTGTTGAAGCGTCCCATACCGGCCAATTTCTGCGGCAGGTTCTGTAATCTTCGATAGCGGCCGCTAGCTCACTGTAGAGCGCTTGCATCGATTTGAGACATTTTCGAGAGGCCATATTTTGGATCGGAAAGCCCCCTTCGTTCAATCAGGGAAATGGGTTACTGAAGGGGGCGCCGGTGCCCTCAATCAAATACAAAAAACATTATAAAAATTTTGCTAAGAGCTCATCAATTTTTCCCGTAAGTTCTTCGTCTACTTCATCTTGAGTTGGATGGTATTTCATACGCTCAAGATCGGTCCTTAACTCAGACAATTCTTGAGTGGATAACCGGTTTATTAACCCATAAAGTAAAGACCACTTCCATCCGCCATCGTTAGAATTTAAGACAGCCCGGATATGAGGTATTAAAAGATGCCCATAATCGATTAGCAAATCCTCTATATCTTGAGCGATCGGCCAATTCATGTCTTGCAGCGATTCAAGTAGTTGAGGCAGGACTTGTACTATCGTTTCTTTGTTTTCTTTTTTTAATTTTTCCACACTTTTATAGTCAAACTTGTTTCTTGGGATTAATTCGTTCTTGTCCATCATTAATCTCCTTGAATTCCACTGGCCTTGATTATGAATCAAGCGAGCACTTTTTTCTCGAGCGTTTGTTTTATTTCATCCCTCAATCTCTCATATCCTCCCGGGATTGGTTCATCCGATAGACGTTTGAGTTCTTTTTCAAGAAGAGCGGTGTAAGCAGTATCGAATGCATTATCTTCTGGGACTTCGATATCGGGACGAACCCCCACTCCCTCCCAATTGTCTTTGGTTATCGGATTTATTGCGCGGCCGTCAGGGATAAATACTTCAAACTCCCTGTTTATTCTATGCATTCTCCCCGGGTGAGCCCCGCCGCCAGTCCGCTCCCCGACAATAATCGCCCGGCCTATTGACTGAAGGTTGTAAGCAAATTCCTCGGCGGCCGAAAATGTTCTCCGACTTGTTAAAATATACAGCGGCTTAGTACCGCCAAATTTCTTACCCGGAACATAGGGCAGGCTCCAAAACTGCTGAGTTTCATCATTTTTTCTCCAATACAGATTGTTCAGATGCGTAGGCGACGGTTCGAGCAAATAGCTCGAGATGAACGCTACCATATAAGGAGAACCGCCATGATTATTCCGCAAATCAATGATCATGCAGGAGGTGTTTGCTAGGAAAGCCATTGCGCTGGTTACTGTTTCTCCAGCAAGCTCAGGCGGCATAAATGCATCAAATTGCAGCAGCCCGATATTCCCCGGTAACCGCTCGGTTTTGGTGAACCCGTAGTTATCCAGCCTGATCATTGTGAAGAAATCATCTTCGTTACTATTCTTTCGGGAATCCTCAACTTGGGCTTTTTCTGTGCAGTGCCGAATTCGTAAATGTTTATCCCCAGAAGAGCTCTGTAATTTCGAGGTTAGCAGGTCTGCAAACATTGAATAATCCTGGAATCCTTCGTATTCGATCTCATTCATTTGAGTAAGTTCGCTTCGAAGGCTCACAGCCGTTTCTGGAAATACATAATGTTCAACAATCAAATCTGTCAGTGCCTTTATTGTATCTTTCTTAAAGCCATGGTCCATTATTGTTCCTCCTAGGTTAAACTATGTAAAATCGATATCAAGAAAAGGTAAATCATTTTCAATATTACTGGTCGTGGTTTCAAGCATTTCTTTCGACCATGGATGCAGGTTATTTAAATCCAAGCTGCGAAAAGCACCCGAGTAAACGAGAATTTCCCGGAGTCTGAGAAACAAGGGGATTCTCTTCAGCCAGTATGAATCAAGAGTGTTCTCCCGGAAATATCCCTCCATAAAGTAATCGTAAAACCGTTTTGCAGTACGATTTCGCTCCTCTGTTCCATCACTCGGCAGCGGCGTTGCATAAAACAGCGGATTTGCTATATCCGCCGCAAACCAGTTGTATTCACACTCATCAAAATCAAAAAGCGTCACTTCATCGTTATGCACATGCAAATTATTAAGGTGAATATCGCCATGAATCAAACCGAACGAAGCTGCATCTTTGGGTAATTGTAATAATTCATTTAGAAAGTACTGTGTTTTTTCTATTATATGAGCGTAGGAGACAGGGATATATTCGGTAAACTTGGTAAGGTAATTATTTTCCTTCCAGTCGCATCGATCTACGGGTCCTTTCTCTATCTTGTACTTTTTCGATAACGCATGTATCTTCCCGGTAGTCCGCCCTAACCTTTGTATCAGATTTTTATCTTCCATAAAGGCCACATAGTCCGGTTTGGCTCCGGCTGCCTTTTCAAAAGCTGTAGCGATAAAATAGGAGTCCCCATGATTGATTTTATTGACAAGCTCGCCCTCTAAAGATCGGATTGGTGCGGCAGCATTCACCCCGTGATTGCACAAATATATAATCCAATACAGTTCAGCTTCGATCATACTCAAGGAACGGTGGGAACTATGGGCAATTCTAATAATACAACTCTTCGTATCTCGATTCACCTCGTAGACAAAGTTTTGAAACCCGTGCAAGTCGCTCAGATCGTTCTTATCATATCCGTATTTGCCGGCGGATTCGTTCAAGATATCGTCGTTAAGTAAAGCTCTTATCTCTGTTTCCAATTTGATTCCCCCCATAAATTCTGTAAATAAGCTATTCTATAGCTGGTCAAGCTTTTCCTCCTACACGCCTGTTTATATAAAATTTGGTAAGAGGAATGCCCGGCGCATGCGCAACCTTCTCTGGGCGTGTATCGTCGATATGAGTATAGATGAGATGAAACGAGGGGTCTCGATGTTACGCAAATCAATGATAGTTGCAATTACTGCTGTTCTGTTGTTAACTTCATGCGGGCAACCCGATCGCAAACCGATATCCGCACAGGAACGCGCTCGCCTATCGGCGCAAACCGACTCACGCGTTGCGCAGTCATCGAATACGTTCGGTCTCGAGCTGATCGGGAAATTGAAGCAGGAAAAGCCCGGAGAAAACATTGTTGTATCACCAATTAGCATCGTACAAGCGCTGTCGATGACGATGAACGGTGCGGCAGGTCCGACACTGGACCAAATGGCAAAGACCCTGCATTTGGAGGGGCTGCCTGCGAAAGTGCTAAATGATGAGCAGCGAAAGCTGCGGGAGCTTCTGCTTCAGCCCGGCCCCGGTGTTAAGCTGTCAATGGCCAACTCGCTCTGGCTGCAGCAAGGTTGGCCGTTTAAGAAGCCTTACCTCGATAGCGTGAAATCTGCGTACGGAGCGGAACTGAACGAACGCAAGTTGAGCGATCCCGCTGTGTTGAAGGAGATCAACAATTGGGTCGATAAGGAGACACAGGGCCTCATTCCAACGATTCTGGATGAGCCCGTGTCTGAGATGACGAAGTTGATGCTGCTCAACGCTCTTTACTTTAACGGGACATGGAAAAGGCCGTTCGAGCCGGAAGACACGAAGGACGGCGACTTTACGAAATCGGACGGAAAGGTGCAGCACATTCCTTTCATGCATCAAGAAGGCAAGTTCGAATACGATGAGACCGATGAGTATCAAGCGGTGCGGTTGCCATACGGCGATGGTCAAATGGGCATGCTCGTCGTGCTGCCGCGTAAGAATGCCGACCGAATGACGACGGCGAAGCTGCTGGCAGATCCCGGCTTATGGACGAAGCCTTTTACCCGCTTCAACGGGCAGTTGGCCCTGCCGAAATTCCGAGTAGAGGGCATGCTTGACTTAATAGACACATTGAAGGCCATGGGCATGAGCTTGCCGTTTGACCCGGGAAAAGCGGACTTCAATGAAATGGCAGACACAAGCGGTGACCGTCGGCTCTTTATCAGCAAGGTCGTGCATAAGACGCTGGTCGATGTCTCCGAACAAGGTACCGAAGCTGCTGCCGTAACGATGGTCGGAGTCGAAACCACGAGCGCTCCACCGGAAGGCAACTTCCAAATGACGGTCAACCGCCCGTTCCTATTCGCGATACAAGATCTGCAAAGCGGCGTAATTCTTTTTGTGGGATCAGTAGAGACGCTTTAGAAACTTCGCAATTACGTCCAATTCGCAGCTGAAAAAAAAGAGAGAAAAAAAGACCCCGACAGGGATCACTTAGTCTGCCTGATTCAGGTGAACCAGCTTGTCGGGGTTTGAAACCATATAAATAGATGTAATCTGGCCGCCCTTAAACGCAAGTGAAACGGCATAATGTACGATGCCACCTATCTTGTAGACAAGTCCAGGCAGGCCGTTGACTATTCGGAACGATATCTCCGTATTGGACGGCAGCTTCGCGGCCGTTCCAGCCACGAATGCGATAATTCGCTCGCTGGAATGGATCGGATTGAGGGCCGCTTTCACTTTACCGCCGCCGTCACTAAGCAGGACTGCATCGCTCTTAAGCAGCTGCAGGACACGCCCGATATCGCCGCGCTCGAGGGATTGCGCAAACTCCAGGAGGATGCTCCTAAGCTGCTCGTTATCGGTCTGAGGCGCCGGCTGCGGATCCGGCTCAAGCGCCGGTATGCCGCGCTTGGATCTTCGGAAAATCTGACGGCAATTCGCCGTACTCTTGCCTGTAATCTCAGCGATCTCGTCATAGCTGAAATCGAAAGCTTCGCGCAGCACAAATACCGTCCGTTCAATCGCACTAAGCTGCTGCAGTAAGAGCAGATAAGCGGTATGGATCGTTTCCTTGCGTACGCATATATCCTCCGGTCCCCCGAAATCCTCAATCAACGGCTCCGGCAGCCAAGGTCCAATATAAGTCTCCCTGCGCCTGCTTTCCTTGCGGATCCGATCGGCGCATAAATTCGTAATGACCCGGCAGAGAAAAGCCTTCTCATTATGGACAGGTGCAACAACGGCACTGTCTCGGATGATCCGCTCACTCCAGACCATAAAGGTCTCCTGTACGGTATCCTCTGCATCCGTTACACTGCCTAACAACCGGTACGCAATTGAAAATAAGAGCGGTCTATAAGTTTCATACAGCTGACCTGTTTCCATTCAAGACTCCTCTCAACGTTTCCTGCGCCCTCCCTTGAAGCAAAGCCTCGGCGGCGCGTTTAGCGCTGGCAGCAGCCGCGTCGGCCAGCAGCTCCCGATGCCCGGCCCAGTCGCCTGCCACATAAAGCCCCGGCATTTCAGGAACGTCGGGCCCCGGCAGAGCCACGCGACCCGTATGCGCGTGATCATAGACTACAGTCATATGCGGCAAATACTGACGGGCGACGACTTCGTCGCGCCAGCCGGGCTGCAGCAGATCGAGGCTGCGCTCCATATCCGTCCTGTCGAGTGCGGCGTCCGGCGCTGCGGCTCCGTGATACTTAATAACGGAAACAGCCAACAACCCGTTACGTCCAAGATTAGCAGCGCGTGACTGGTTCGTAAACAGGAAAGGTGAATCAATCCCCATCACGAACTGGATATTCGGTCTTGTGAGCCTTCGCATGACGAGGTCAAGGCAGGCCGAAGTGACCGGTCTGGCTTGCTTGCGCCATACATCCAGCGATGTGTGTTCGGCCCCGTTCACGATCCGGCAGCATTCAGCAGGCGGTACCGCCATGACCACGGCATCTGCAAGAACGGCTTCACCGTCAGCCAACCGAATCTCGAAGCCGCCGGACTCATGAGGTTCAGTTGAATCTTCGGCCAGTCGGGCGACTGCACTGACTTGTTCAACGACTTTCCCGCTGACGGCGTCAACGAGGCCGGTTGCTGTCGCAGCCTTCCTGAGACGGTCGATAATCGTCCGCCATCCGCCGTCCACATACAACACGCCCCCATTCAGTACATGCTTGATCTGCCTGAGAACAGGACCGGCGAGTTGGATATCCTGCTGGTGCGCGTAAGTGGCTGTCCGACAAAGCGCATAGAACAGGTGACGCACCTGCGGTTCTCGAATACAACGCTCCGCCCATTCGGTCAGCGAGCCGGCTGGGAGCCGGCTTTCATCAAGTTTTTTCACGCCTAGAATGATGCGGGAAAGTGCGATCTTTCCGGGCCACGACAGCAACCGAGAGGTGAACAGTGACATCGTCGACCCTGGCAGCGTGTATACCCCCCCGTTCAATACACCGTGCCCCGAGGATCCGGGATTTCCTCCTTCGAGCGCGATACCGAGGTCTTTAAGTACGGCGGGCAGCTCTCCGTCCAGGTACACTGCATGCCCGCCCAGATTCAGCGCCACGCCTTCCCGCGTATTTGTTGCTGCCCTGCCGCCGAACGTGTCCGCCTTTTCCACGAGTAATACACGCTTACCGCCCCTCGCCGCATAAGCTGCCGATATCCAGCCGCTCAGTCCGCCGCCCACGATTACAACATCCCATTTGTTATGATTCATTCGAATCCCCTCCAACCGTTTTCCCTTATGTCGTTTGGGGGATCGTTTTTGTGACACATCCGCTCAAAATAAAAAATTATTCATTCTATGGTTTACATCAATAGGCCACACTTCGCTCATTTTTGATCAAAAACCCATTTCTGCTTTAGGTGAGCATTGTCAAACAGCGGATTCTTGTTTCGATGGTTTTTACTACATCAGCTATGTCCACACCATCAGTCATAATATATTCTTCGAAGCATGTATCTTTATATGACTCCAAACATTTGGCCGTTTGCTGGAAGCACCAGTTCCCTTCAAGCTCTCCACGCTGTCTTAGGCGTTCAAATATCGTTTCTTCTTTGGCTATCAAGCAAAAATGATACGTTCTGTCATCGATCTCCTTAAAGCCATTGAATATATAATGAAAATAAGCCTTATTGAAAATTGTCATTGGTACAATAATGTTTTTGTCATATTTATTCCGCAATAACTCAGCGACCTTAACCACAAGCATTTTCCACAATTCCATATCTTGGAAATTGTCTGTCTGCTCGTCCGGCGTTTTTAATTCGTCCGTTATAATGTTTCGCAGCATGTAGCCTACTTCTTCAGGGTCGTATATCATACTGTTGGAGATACATTTAAGGAGTTGGTTTGCAACTGTTGTTTTGCCAGCTCCAAAAGCTCCGTTTATCATTATGATCATGTTGCATTTCCTCCAGTTCGATTATCAACCTTATTTCAAACCTTCAAGTGCCGTTTTAATCGATTTACCAAACAGGGGATTTTCCCTGGATTTACTCCAGTAAATAACGAGAGCGTTTCCTCTCTCATACAAAAAAGGGAAAGTTGTAAATCGGGCATTTTCCATCTCTTTATTGAACTCTTTAACTCCCTTTACTCGAGCTTGTTCCGTATTAAAAATATAAAAATTTACATATTCAAGATCACCGTTTTCTGTCGATCCTGGCGTTTCTACACCGTACATCTCAGGGACAACGTTGTTTAAATTTAATGTATGGCCGACTACTCCGAAGGCTGTTAATTTCACTCCCTGATCTTCAATAGCCGTTATAACAGCTTCCAATTTGAACTGATTCTCCTTGATACTAGCGCAGCCGTTTATTGCAATCAGACCTATGACAATGGCTAGGATGAGTTTTATTTTCGACATAACTTATAAAGCCCCCTTATTGTTTGTTTTGAAAGGTCTTTCGGTACCGATTCACGAGTATGATAGATGCTTGATATTCGATGGGAATCGTTTTTTGTTGAATTAATTTCATTTCCTATGATAGAAAAAAGACCTTGCCGGCATCAGTAATATATGTGTGCGAAAGGAGCGAGCAGATTGCCGGAATCAGAACGCTTGCTGCTGCAGGTTGACCCGGTACAGGTGGACGCGAACAATGACGATGAACCTAGGCCCATTAAAGAGGCGGACCTTGTTGCCAAAGCTAGAACCGGGGACCCGGATGCATTCGGTGAGCTGGTCCGAAGCAGCCGGTCTAAAGCATTCGGTCTGGCATACGCCATGACACGTGACCACCACCTTGCCGAAGATGTTGTGCAAGATGCGCTCGTCCGAGCATTTCTTCATCTGGGCACATTGATCGACAGCAGCCGGTTTACCCCGTGGCTAACCAAGATTGTACGCAATGAGGCCAATATGAAGCTGCGCCGCGGAGGCCCGCATCGGAATGAGCGGCCATTCACAAGCTGTGTAACCTTTGAAGGCGGCACCGAGAGACCTAGCGGAGTTGGCACGGCAGGTCAACATACCGCCCGCCAGGATTGGTCCGATATTGACCGGGTGCTCTTCCATCTTAGCAGATCTGCCCTGGATGCGGCCAGACAAACGAATGATCCGTCGACGGCCCTCCTGCGCAAAGAGCTTATCGACGGAATTCGCAGCCTGCTTCATTGCTTGAGCAGGCGGGAAAGACGCATCTTTTTTGAAGCGTACTTTTTCGACCAGCTTCCACCGCAGGATATTGCCGCTTTACTGGATACCGCCGTCGCTAATGTATATAACGGCATTTCCCGGTCCCGGACCAAGATTCAACAGGAACGTATTCGCGTTCATATCAGCTTGTATGTGAAGCAGCCGCAGCAATCAGGAAAACCGGTAAAGAGACTGCTCGCTCCGCCGTTATACAAAATAACTTGGAAGGATTGAGATATTATGGGGAACAGAACTGATTTTACATGGAGTCACAACACAGATACAACCGCGCTGCACAGCATACTGCAATATACGGATAAGGCGGGTATGTCTCTGGTTAATGTAATGGGCTATTCTGGTCATGCATTTCGCATCATCATCGATCGGGAAGCGGTCGAGGTCGGCAGCTATTCTTTTTTCGATTGGAAGCTTCGTCATGGCGAAGTGATGCAGAACCTTGGCTTTACGATACAAACCGCAGGGAAACAGACTAATACTCCTCCAACTCCAGAGGAATTAGAAGAAGGAATCAGACTCGTCCAAGAGACAATTGACAGAGGGTTGCCTGCACTTGGCTGGGACTTATTCATTCCGGAGTGGGGAGTCATCTACGGCTATGACGATGAGAAACGCATTTTTCAATGCAGGGACATTCGAAAGGACGGCGAACTGCCATACGAAAAGCTGGGACGGGGCGAAGTCACGGAGCTGTATGTGCTGGCGGTTACAGGTTCCCGGCCGGTCGACCGTCGGAGTATACTGAGGGGCGCTCTCCAGCTTGCCGTCAATCATGCCCACGACACGTATGTTGAACTTGAATCATCGAATCATCGCAACGGACTTGCCGCCTATGATGCTTGGATGGAGGCATTCATCAACCGGTCTGTTGATCCCTTCGGTAACGGAGTCAACACGGGGAAAATTTGTGATGCGCGAGAGTTTGCAGAGCAGTTCCTGCAAGAGCTTTCCACAAGCTGGCCGGGTGATGAACAGCATGATGGGCAATTTCGTGCGTTGGCTAAAGAGGCGGCGGAGCATTACAGTATCGTAGCAGAACGACTTGGTCAGATGCGCTCAATGTTTCCCTTCCCCCAAGGCGGAGAACCAAACCAAGATGCTCAGGCAGAGCGTGCCCTGGAACTGCTCCGTGAAGCGAAGGCGGAAGAAACACAAGGCATTATGCTGCTGGAGCGGATGCTGGAATTGTTAGATTAGTACGGAATTGCCGAAGAAGCGCCCCGGGAGAAACCGGGGCGCTTCTTGCTGTACTGACCAACTAAATATTAAGATTGGAACACAAACACAGGGCCCGAGTCTGTAAAATAGATTGTGTAAACTCCTAAACCTATTACAATGGAAGTAGAAGAAAGGTTGGGGAGAACACATGGGATTATGGACGAAACAGCAACTCCGGCAGTTCATCAAGGAGAATAAGTTGGTCTCTGCGCAGGATGCACAGAATGCGTTGAAAGAGCTGTTTGCTGAAACGCTGCAGGAGATGCTGGAAGCCGAGATGGATGAACATCTGGGCTATGAAAAGCACGATATGCAGAACAAACAGACAACCAACAGTCGTAATGGCAAGAGTAAGAAAAACATCGTAAGTGAGTATGGTGATCAGGAGATCGCCGTTCCCCGTGACCGGCAAGGGGAATTTGAACCCCTGGTGGTGAAGAAGCACCAGTCTAATGTGACCGGCATTGAAGATCAGATTATTGCCCTTTATGCCAAAGGTGTCAGCACGCGTGAGATTCAGGATCATCTGCAAAATCTGTATGGGATTGAGGTCTCTCCCACCTTTATTTCTAACGTGACCAACAAGATCATTCCCTTGATTAAGGAATGGCAGAACCGGCCGCTCCAAGGCGTGTACGCGGTTGTCTTCCTGGATGCCATACACTTCAAGGTGAAGCAAGATGGTGCCATTGTCAATAAAGCCGCCTACATGGTAATCGGCATCGACCTGGATGGCAACAAGGATGTACTGGGCATGTGGATTGGTGAGCATGAATCCGCCAAGTTCTGGCTTAATGTTCTAAACGACCTGAAGAACCGGGGCGTGCATGATATCCTTATCATCTGTGTCGACAATCTGACCGGCTTCAGCCAAGCCATTCAGGCTTGTTACGCGAAAACGGATATTCAGAAGTGTATCATCCACCAGATCCGCAACTCCACCCGTTACGTCTCTTACAAGGATCTGAAGAAGGTAACAGCTGACCTGAAGCCGATTTACAAAGCAGCGACGGAAGAAATGGCACTCGTCGAGCTCGATCGCTTCGAGGAAACCTGGGGGAATAAGTACCCGCTCATCATTCGCTCTTGGCGCAATAACTGGGATGAGCTGGCCACCTTCTTCAAGTATCCACCCGAAATCCGCAAGCTCATTTACACCACCAACATCATCGAGAGTTACCACCGCCAACTTCGCAAAGTGACGAAGGGAAAAAGCATCTTCCCGACGGATGAATCCTTGTTGAAAATGCTTTATCTGGCCACCATGGATGTTACGCGTAAATGGACAGGCCGCGTTCAAAACTGGGGTCAAATGCTGCTGCAGCTCTCCGTTTTCTATCCGGACCGCATCGGACAGCATCTGCGATAAAATTCCCCCCTCGGGGGAAAGCACGAAAAGAGTTTACACAAAAGATTTGACAGACCCCAGGGCCCTTCCATCTCTCATCTTCTATCATTTGCTCGTCATACGAGACGTTCCCCTTGTACTTTGCAATTACGTGCTTCCAGAACTCGTAAGCGTCCTTATTGCCATATGTTTGTCTAATCTCCCACGTGCCACGAAACTGTTTAAATAGCGAGAAAGCAACCTCTTTTCCCACACCCTTACGCTTGTATTTCCTCATAATAAAGAAATCACCAATTGTGTTCGTCTTTTCCGCTGAACTGAGTTTCATGTATTGCGTAGGAACATCAAGACTAACCAGAGCAAACCCTGCAATTTCCCCGTCTACTTTCACTATAAATGGACGACGATATTCGTCTGTCCATTGGTGATCGAAATATTTATATAAATAAAATCCATGGCTATTTAAAACATGTCCATCAAACTCACTGCTGTCATAACGATATAGCTGAATCAGGTTATAGAGAACCGTTTTTTCCTCATATGGTACCAGAGATATATCAATATTCATATTATCACTCTTTTTCACAGTTTATGGAATGCTCTAAACACCAATCCCGCAGAAACTGCAGGTTCGTGTTGAAGTATTGATCGTTTTGCCACGCTCCCCATATTTGCGAGTTGCCCGTATGCAGACCCATTAACCATATCTCCCTAATCGCCACAAAGGTAGGAATCGCTTCAATATCATGTACAGAAAGCATTTTATGCTTCTGGTAGGAATCGAGGAAAACGCCCCACAGTTCGTTGTTAAACTGGTCTTTCCCGCGTCCTCGCACCTTCGCCCAGAGGAATACAGACAAATCATAAGCTCTCCAGCCAAACCCGGCACAATCAAAGTCAAAATGAGTTAAGGCACTATCATGAAAGTGCACATTTCCCCCATGCAGGTCACCGTGACAGACACCCCAATCCAGCTCGAAAGAAATCCTGTTTATGCGTCTCTGCAACGAAGAAGATAATGACTCCAGATACTCGATATCCTCCGGTCTGTGAGCTAACAGACGCTTAATCGGCCGAATAGGTTCCTTAAGCAAATGATCCAGATCAATTGCAAATCTTTCATGACTGCAGTGGAAATCATCGAGTGCCAAATGCATCCTGGCGACTTGTTCGCCATATAAGGAAGAATTCTCTTTACTGTCCGAATGGCCTCCTGCCGCGTAGGTAAACAGAGCTGCGAAACGCACTCCCTCATGGGCCGCTAATTGCGTAAGGTACCCGCCATCCTTCTTCATTACTGAATGAGACACCGGGACTCCATTTAATATCAGGTGATTTAACAATTCAATTTCAAAATCGATATCGCTTTTATTTCGCCAATTAGCTTTGTAAATTCGCAATATGTATTTATTATCGCCGGTGTCCACTAAATAAGTATCATTAAGCCCGTTACTGAGGAACCTGCATTCCGTGACGTCACCAATATTATAAAGATCAGTTATCACAGGTGCCAATGCATCGGAAGATATGACGGAATGATTAACGGCCAAATTAAGCATATATCGCACTCCAGTCCCTGGAATTGTATGACACAGGTGCAGCTTTAACTCCCGCTTTACTTAGCATGTAATCCATATCTACATTCTCCTGTCTTTATTGTTTCTCTACTTGGAAACAATTCTTTTAATTGGGTTTCATAGCTTTTGGCCGGGTCGGCTTCATTTAGGATATTCGTGAATCGATGAAGATTTCCTTTAATTGCTGCAAAGATGCGGTAATGACGCAAACCTGTTTATTCCAGTTTAAATGACAACTAGAAAAACCGCTCTTATGAGCGGTTCAAATTTAACGTATGACTTTTTTCTGCGACCCTAGGAAGGTACTGTGACCTACTTCCACTCTCCCAAAATCTCCTTATAAGCCGACAAATACTCTCCCGTAAGCCGCTTCGCCAGCGAGTAGGAATTTACGAGAGGGTGGGCCATAAGGGCCTCGACGGCAAGCTCTTTGGAATTGTGCTTCACCGCTTCCACGGTCAATCGTTCGAACCGCTTTACACTTTTCATCAGCAGATACATGGGTTCCGGAATCTCGCCGATAGCAACCGGCTTCGCTCCTTCCCGACTCACTACACAGGAAATTTCAACAACGTCATCATCTGCAAAACCGGCGATTGCACCTTTATTCGGGACAGATAATACGATATTGCGTCTCGTCTTTGCTTGCAGCGCTTCTACGAAATCGAGCATCACTCCCGCATAACCAAGCGACTCGGGAAGCTGAAGCTGCTCCACCGGTGCAATTTCCTTAGCCGCCGTTGCCGTCTCGATGGCCATGTACGAAGCTTCTCTTTTCTGCGTATAGTAGAGATAGGTTTGGATAGCCTGCTGCGGGTTGCTTTCGATCGGCATGCTTTTCAACACTTCCAGCATTTCCTTGTTGTTCTGCGCGATCATCTGTCCACGGGTCATCCCGGATTTCATAATGTTCTCAAACGCTCTCTCCCTGTGGTAGTAGTAATATAAATACTCGTTAGGCAAATAGGGAAGGGCGGTCAGCAAATCGCTGTCGAACATGCCAAATTCATCGATGCGGGAGGTAAAAGCCCTGTCGTTCTTGAGTGTTGGGAGCAGGTTCAGCTGATTATAGACAACCTTGCTTATCCAAGATAAATGGTTCAATCCGAAAAACTCCACATAAAGCCTGTTCGGGTCCACACCCATTACTTCGGCCATGCGCAGCTTAGTATGGCTCGGCGTATCGCATATCCCGATAACCCGATCGTAGCCGGCGCTTCTCAGCGCCTGGGTAACCAGCCCCGAAGGGTTGGAGAAGTTGAAAATCCATGCCTCCGGCGCGACCTCAGCGGCCAATTTGCAATAGTCAAGCAGCACGGGGATGGTTCGGATCGCCATGGAGAAGCCGGCCGGACCTGTAGTCTCCTGCCCTATCACTCCGCAGTCCAAAGCGATTTGTTCATCGGTATATCGGGACTGCTCTTTACCTACGCGTACGGTTGTTACGATATAATCCGCATTCCGAAGGGCTTCGCGCGCGTCGGTGGAGATGCCGAGCTTCAGCTTGACGCCGCTCTCGGCAATAACAATCCGGCACAGCTTAGCGATAATCTCCAGCTGCTCCTCATCCGTATCCAGCAGAACCAGATAGTCAATGCCGGATTGCTCCGCCTTCAATGTCAGGCTCTTGGTAAAAAGGACGGCCCTAACGCCCCCTCCGCCGATCAGCGTCAGTTTCATGATCTATCCTCCTCCCCATTTCATAGTACGACCGCCTTTATCATGCTGGTCAATAAAACGCAGCAGCTCCTCGCGGCCCGGAGCGCCTCTGCTGCCCCCAACCGCGCCTACGGACATCGCTCCGCAGACGTTCCCGTACAGCAGACATTCTTCCGGGTCCTTTCCCGATAAGAATCCATATATATAACCGGCGTTAAAGCAATCTCCGGCACCTGTCGTGTCGACCGTCCTTACGTGGAAGCCTTCTTTGCGGTTCGTCTTTCCACGGTAATTCGATATGGCGCCATGTGACCCCAGCTTAACGATGATGTGGCTGCTGTGCTTGGCAAGTGCTTTGAGGCTGTCATCCGCATTGGAGCACCCGGTATAGTGGTTCGCTTCCGTCTCGTTCATGAAGAAAACGTCAACACGCTCCATCAATTCATAAATGCCTTTATACCATTCCCCGGTATCGTCCCATCCCGTATCGCAGGAGGTCGTTATGCCCATGGACTTTAATTTCTCCACCATATCCATGAATTCCCGGTGATTCAAGCTGCCTTTGTAGTTGGTCAAGTGAACGTGCCGTCCGAGGGCAGCGCTCTCCAGATCCAGCAGCTGCAGGCTGAGCTCGGCATTAGAACCCGAATACGTAATAAATGACCGGTCCTTCTCCGGATTGATTGCGATAGAAATCCCGGTTTTGTGGACTGCACTTTTCTTCATATATCTGGTATCGATACCATGCCGTTTGAATTCATCCCTTATATAAGTGCCGAAATAGTCGCCGCCGAGAATGCCGTTAAAGGCGATACGCATACCAAGCTTAGCCAAAGCCAAGCTGAATAAGGCCGCGCCTCCGCCCACCTCAATCCGCATATCCCGAACAAACACTTCCTGTCCCGGGAGCGGAGACTCCAGACAACCTACAACAATAAGGTCGATATTCGCGTCTCCGATCACAACCGCATCGTATTTCTTCAAGGCGTTCCCTCTTCTCCCGCTCGCAGCCCTGCAAAGCGAAACCTTCGCAGACTACGGATTCACTATTCTCCTGCAGCTGTCCCGCGCAATAAACCGGTGCTTCATAATGATATCACCGCCCGAGTCGTATTCGCCCTCGGCCGATATTAATTTCAGAAGCGTTCCGACGGTCACGCTCCCCATCTCATAAATCGGCTGTTCCATCGAGGATAGACGGGGCCGCACCAGCTCGGTCAACTGGCTTCCATCGAATCCGACGACCGAAATATCGCCCGGAACCTGCAGTTTATGATCGTAGATGCAGTTCATCGCCCCGACCGCCATATCGTCGCTCACAGCGAACACGGCAGTCGGCAGCTGCTTGCCCCTCAGTATCTCGCGCATCATATCGTAGCCGCTTTGAACCTTGTAATCGCCGAAACGAATCCATTCGTAAACGATCTTGAGTTTGTGATCGGTAAGCGCATTACGGTAGCCGCTGTAACGGTTCTGTCCGGAAGTGATATCCCTCATGTCGCCGCCGATAAACCCGATCCTCTCGTGCCCCAAACCGATTAAATGCTCTGTCGCTTCATAGGCGGCCTGATAATCGTCGATAATGACGGAGATGAACTCCTGATCCATCGGCTTAACGCTCGAGAAGATGACTGGAACGTTCAATTTATTAATAAAAGTGCGGATTTCCTCGTTTATTTTTTCATGCATGATGACGATTCCCTCGACTCGCATTTCTTTGAAGATCGTCAAGTATTTAAATTCCTTGTCAATGTCTTCACTGATGTTGCAAACAAGCAGGTTATAACCGTTCGAGCTGGCCGTCTCTTCGATGCTGCTGAGGATCGTCGAGTAGAAGTTGGAAGTGATATCCGGCACGATAACGCCGATCAGATTCGTTTTCCTGCTCACAAGACTTCTTGCGATTTGGCTTGGAACATAACCAAGCTCCTCGATTGCCCTATTCACCCGCAGCTTCAAATCGTCCTTAACGTATTTCTCGCCGTTCAACACTCTGGAGACGGTTGTGACCGAAACGCCCGCCTTCTTGGCAACGTCTTTTATCTTTACTGCCATTATCCTCATCCCAATCCCTATAATTCATACCTTCCCTTGGCCGAATACTATTCTTTAATTGAACCAATCATGACGCCCTTGGCAAAATATTTCTGAATAAAAGGATACAGCACAATGATCGGCGCGACCACAATAATAATCGTTGCCATCTTGAGTGAATTTCCGGTAACCTGGATTTTATCGATCATGTCGTATTTCGAGCCTGCCGCCTGCTCCAGCGTGCTGCGCAGCGCTTCGGCCTTCGTAAGCATCTCCTGAAGGAGTGTTGAAAGCGGACGCAGCTTGCTTTCCCGGACGAAGAACGCTCCCGTAAACCAGTCATTCCAATGATTAACCGCATTAAACAGCGCAATAACGGCAATTACCGGCCGACTAAGCGGCATGATCACGTGCATGAAGATTGAGAAATCGTTATAGCCGTCAATTCGTGCGGATTCCTCCAGACTAATGTGGATTTGCTGGAAAAAGGTCCGCATAATGATAATATTCCAGGCACTGTAGAGGCTCGGGATGACATAGACCCAAATCGAATTCGTCAGATGAACCGACTTCAGCAGCATGTAATAAGGTATAATCCCCCCACTGAACAGCATCGTGAAAAAAACGAGCAGTGTAAAAAAACGGACGCCCGGCAGCGTTTTGCTTTTCAAAGCGTAAGCCGCCATGGCAGTGAGAAAGACGCTAGCAATCGTACCGACAACAGTGCGGAATATAGAAATTCCGAAGGCGCTCGCTATGTTCGAAGAGGAGAACACTTCCTGGTAATTTTCCAGCGACCAAGCCCTCGGCCAGAAAAAAATGCCTCCGCGTTCCGCATCCTTCCCGAGATTGAATGAAAGCGCCAATATATTCAGGAAGGGCAGCACAATCGTTAAACATAATAATACGATCAAAGCGTAGTTAACGACAGTGAAGATTTTTTCGCCCGGTGTCATCTTGTAGAACGCTTTTCCCACCATTCTACCTCCTGAAAGGGGCCGGTTTTAAAACCTAATGAATAAAACCGGCTCTCCCTGACATCAACGTTATCGATTGGCTAGAACTTCAGTTTTGTCTTTGGATCTGTGTCTTTTTGCTCGAGCAGCTTCAAATAATCATCCAAGCCGGCGGCTTTCAGCTGGTTTGATGCCGAGTCGAGAATTTTCTTCGCCTCGTCGAGATTCTTGCTGTAATATGCGCGGATAATGCTGTCGTTGTAATTGTCCATCGCAGCCTTCAAATCGGTTCCTCTCTCAAAGTCGCCGAGGAAAGAAAGCGGCGTATAGCCATCCTGCACGACTGCCTTTTCCCGTTTTGCGTCCCAGCCCCAGTGATCGGCTATTTTCAGAGCGCCTGCATTCAGATCAGGATGAGCGGCATCGCCGTATTCCATCTCGCCGAAATCAGCCATTCTGTCGATGTCCGTGCTGCCGAGAAGCTCTCCCCAGTAATTGCCGACACCGGCAAAACCCAGCTTTTTCGCCTCATCGGGATTGTTCCGCTTCAGGTCGATCACTTCTTTCTTGGCGATCGGGTTGCCCTTGGCGTCAAGCGTATAGTCTCTGCCTTCGATTCCGTACTGCCACAGCAGCTTGCCTTCGCGGCTTGCCAGGAAATCGGCAAACTTCACGATTTCTTCCGGATTCTTCGTTGTTGAAGGAATCGCCCAAGCGGAATATCCCGATTTATAATCGACCTTCATCTGATATGCGCCGTCGATCGAATTCATCGGTCCAATCGGTACATAATGCATATCGCGGTTGAAATCCAAATAGTTGTGCATATCCGGAATAATTGCCCACGAACCGTTCAGAGCGCCTTCCGTTGCTCGGCTTCCGTCAATGGTGTAGTATTCCGGCTGGATAAGCTTCTCCTTCAGCAATTTTTGAACGAATTCCACTCTCTTGATGGGATATTCCGTCTCGCTCTCATGCTTAAGCTTACCGTCTTTATCTTGTCGGATATGCTGGTCGTCCGCCCCGAACATCAGGTCATTATACAGTGCGCCGACTTCCTTACCGCCCCAATAAGCCGGACCGATCGGATATACCTCTTTGCCGTTGCTGTCCTTGAATTGCCCTGCTTTGATCTGCTTGGCCAGCTCATACAGCTGCTCGCTTGTCATGATAGTTTTAGGGTCGATCTTGAGCGCATCGGCAATGTCTTTACGAATGTATGGCCCGCCTACATATTTCCGGGTTGCATAGCCCCCTTGTCTCGCGATGTTCATATGAACGAAATAAGTCGATCCGTTAAATTCCGGACGGAACATAACACCGTATTTCGTATCGAGAGGCAAATAATCGTCCTGCAAATATTTGCTGTAAACCTTCGTGTCCTTAATCAGCGGGGTTAAATCCGTGAACATGCCTTCGCGCGCCGCCTTCAGAACGACCGGCATTTCCGGCCGTCCGCTGTTGTTAAGGTAAAAAGAGACAAAGTCAGGCAGATCTCCTGCGGCAAGTCCGGCGACCAATCCATCGATCGAATGCTCTGCCGTCATCATATGGATTTCAAAATTGATGCCCGTCATTTCTTTGATCTTCGCCAGAATTTCAGGGTTCATGTCTTCCGTATAATCGTCGGCATCCATGAAGATAAGCCCTTTAACCGTCCTGTCGGCGATCCACGTCGCCGGCTTATCCGCCGTTTTATTTGCAGACGAATCTCCGGTTTTGTTCGCCGATACGGAATCACCCGGTTTCGGTTCGTTGGCGGCGTTGGAACAGCCCGCAATCAGAATAGCGGTTATTAGCGCAATGGACAGCATTTGAAACCAATTACGTTTTTTCAATTTTAGCATTGGACACCGATCCCTCTTTCGATTTTAAATGACTTGATTGATTGCCATTTCCCTCGAGAAGCATTCTTTCTGGTATCGTTACCATATTGACGTATCGGAAAACCTTCGGGCGAGCCGATTGGCGGTTATTACCAAGAGAAAACCAATGACGCCCTGCATCATACCCACGGCGGTCGCATAGCCGTATTGGCCGCCCTGCAGGCCTACACGAATCACATAGGTGTCCAAAATATCGGCTAACTGCATATTGCCCGGCGTCCTAAGCAGGTAGAGTTGATCGAACCCCGCCGAAAGTATGTTTCCAAGCGATAAAATGAAGAGGATAACGATCGTCGGGCGGATCGAGGGGAGCGTAATGTTCCAGATCTCGCGCCATTTGCCGGCTCCGTCCATTTTGGCCGCTTCGTACATATCGGGGTTCACTCCGGCAATTGCGGCCAGATAAATAATAGAGTCCCAGCCGATGTTTTTCCATAAGTTACTGCCGAACATAATCTGATAGAAATAATGCGGATCCATAAGATAGTAGGTGCTTCCATCTCCGCCGAAAGCGGAGACCGCTTGATTGAGCAAGCCGGTATCCGGCGCGAGCACCCGCTGCACGATCCCGATAACAACGACCCAGGAGAGAAAATAAGGCAAGTAGGATATGCTTTGCGCCAGATTCTTGAACCAGCGGCTGCGGACCTCGTTGATCATCAAGGCCAAAATAATCGGGAACGGCAGTCCGAGGAACAGCTTCATGCTGCTTATGATCAGTGTATTTTTAATGAGCATGCCGCTTTGATAATCATTGAAAAACCTGACGAAATAATCGAACCCTACCCACGGGCTTCCAAGGATGCCTTTGTTGAATTTATACTCTTTGAAGGCCAGTATCAGGCCTCCCATCGGAATGTATGAGAATACGATGAAGAAAATCAGGCACGGCAGAAGCATGAAGTACAAATACCTGTGCAGTACAATTTTTTTCAATAGCTTTTTCCCGCGATTTTGGGTTGGCATAGCCGGCAGATCGGCATTCATGATTCTCGAATCACCTCTCTTTCCATTCATTCACAATCACATGAAGGATGATGAAAGCGGTTAAACAATCACTCCGATAGAGTCACCTCCCTGGTCTAATAACCGATATGGAATCGATATCAGAAATGCCGAAAAAAATTTGTTCGTGATTTGGATCAAAATAGAGAATAAGTTGAGTGTTCGTAAGAATGAGCAAGTATTAATAAAATACTTTCAAAGCCTGAGGTTCGTCAATGAAGTGCATAGCAGTGGATGACTGAAGTATTGGAAAGCGTTCCAATCTGTAACTTGCGGATTAATTTGATCTTAATTGCGATTCTCCTTTAAGTCAACAATTTTATGAGAATTGACAAAATCAAAACATTTTCGAATATCCGACCATCACTTTCGGGAGACATGAAACGTTATAATGATATAAATAAGAGAGGGTGACTTTTTAGATGAGCGTGATATGTTGGCAGGATGTAATGAAGAGACTTGAACCGAAGGTGGACCGCATGATCGGCCGGCTTCAGGGCAAATACCCGCATGACGCCGGGAATGACGGCAAATATAACTGTATGGGCTCCGATTATTGGACGACCGGATTTTGGCCGGGAATTCTCTGGATTATGTACGATATGACCGGCAATAAACACTATATGGACGCGGCCTGGAATGCAGATGCGGAACTGGAAGAATGGTTCGTCAAGCCAACCGAAGAGCTGCACCATGACGTCGGCTTTCAATTCCTGTCGACGGCGGTCATCAAGCATACGATCACGGGCGATGCGGACGGCCTTCGCAGAGGCTTGGAGGCGGCTAATTTCCTCGCGGCGCGGTACAATCCGGCCGGACAATTCATCCGTGCATGGAATGCCGACAAGCACGGCTGGGCCATCATCGATTGCATGGTGAACATATCGCTTCTCTTCTGGGCAAGCCGGATTACAGGCGATCCCCGCTATAAACATATCGCCGTCCGCCATGCGGAAACGACGATGCAGCACGGTATTCGGAATGACGGTTCAACGAAACATATCCTTTCCTTCGACCCGGAGACAGGTGAATTTATCGAGTCATTCGGCGGTCAAGGCCTTTCCGTCGAGTCGACATGGAGCCGGGGAGCCTCTTGGGGCTTGTACGGCTATGCCAATGCTTACGTCAATTCCGGCGATGAACGCTTCCTGGATACCGCCAAACGGATCGCTCATTACTTTATCGCAGCACTGCCGGAAGATCATGTGCCGTATTGGGACTTTAGGCTTGAGTCGTTCGAAGGCCAACCCAGGGACAGCTCTGCGGCAGCCATCGCCGCGTCAGGTCTTCTGGATCTGGCAGTAATCGTGCCTGCCGGAGAGAAACAGCTCTATAAAGGCGCGGCCGAGCGAATGCTTCGTTCACTAACCGAAAACTATGGAACTTGGGATCAACCGGAGCACGAGGCGATTCTCCTTCACGGAACTGGAAGCGGAACCTCTTACATCGACAAATCGCTTATCTTCGGCGACTATTATTATGTGGAAGCGGTCGCGAAGCTGAGCGGCTGGAAGCATCGGATCTATTGATCGGCCGCCGAACGCTTTCTCGCTAAACCGAACATCAAGCCCGCCGGATCATGGCGGGCTTGATCTAATCTGCAGCGGCTTCCAGATTTCTGAACTGGTTGTAGAACATCCGGTAATAAATTCCCTGTTTATCCATTGACTATGTTAACTTTCATTGTTGTTTTTCATCTAAAAGAAAACCGCCCATCAAGTAGGCGGTTAGTTGAATTTTCGTTACCTGACAGATGCAATCAACCAGACTCTCCATTTAAAATATTTTGAATCTCTTCATAGCTGTGTTCGCTTATTTTTCCATCATAACCTCCAAAATTAAGGTCAAAAAATTTGCCATTTTCATACTCATATCTAAATATATATCTTCCTGAACCAATGTCCTTGCTATTTCCTAATTCTTTTATAACCTCCTGGTATGTCATATTCTTCGTTATTTGACGTAATTGTGTTGCAGTTACTTTCCTTATCTCATTCGTTAATCCTAATATTTCAATTTTATTTTCATTATTTACTCTATTTACTGAAAATTCATCTTTGACTGCCACACCTTCTATCTGGCTGTCATTATTAGTGCAACCATTTAGAACCGTTACACAAATCACAAATACTAGTAATAGAACAATCTTGTGAAAACGCACTACACATTCCACCTTTCCCTATCCTGGCTGCTACCGTGTATACGCTTAATTGTTCTATTTGTTGCATTTTAGTCAATTGGAAATTTCCCGTCGAACACTCGAGTATTTTAGGAAGAAAAAGATGCTTGTCTAAGATTGGTGTTTGTATCCTTCACAGTAAACAAGCAAGAATTGACCAACATATTTTTCTTGTTTAATGTAGTGTTTTCATACTCCTTGCTATTTAACTAGCGGAACCACGTTAAATAATGTTGCAATACTTGTTTGTAACACCATTAAAGCGGTTAATCCATTTTTTCAGGCGGCTGTGGTAACTGTTTACGTTTTGGATCTGATAATTTCTTCACACGCTGTTTTTTCATCGGACTTGAAGCGGTAATGGGCCAGTCCCTTCGAGTTTGCATAGGAACTGAATGCTCTCCATGAATCAGTACAAAGCACATCCAAAGCTCACATTCTCAAACACGACATGACCATTTGCGTTTTCCTATGCGATGGCTTTCGGTGAATCTTCCGGCTCCTCTCGCTCATCGAGAACCTCAAATACCCGCTCCACGCCGGCCAAGCCGGATTGCATGTTATTGAAGACGTTTGCCACATCCATCAGCGGCCTGACGAATTGTCTGGAGTAGCTTAAGAAGCGAAGCATCGCAAACAGGCTTTTTCGAATGTTACGCTCCAGAATTCGGGTTAACCGAAACATATAAATGCGGCTGAAGCTGCGGAAAAGGGCGACGACAAAACCGATTATGGCGATCCACATCGCAACATCCAATACAGCCCGGGGAGTCGTCTTCAACTGCTGAATTTCATCGGTGAAACGTTCAAGCAATAGGGGAATCACCATTTGAAGCAGAGAAGATATAGACAATAATACGATACCCAGTAAATATTGATACTTGTATTTCCACATGTATTTTCGAAACTGCAATACGCGTTCCTCCCTTCTCCTCTTACCTTTTATCTGTTCTTATAATTAGACTAACCGTTGCTCTTCATCGAAAACATGGATTTCTCTATGGTTATTAATGGATTATCTTGCGCCGACTAGAAGGATGCATTTCACTCATTTCCTTCCGAAATGCAAAAAAAGAAAGCAGGGTCACCCTTACAAAGGGTATTCCTGCCTTCTTTAATCACGTACTTTAGGTTTTGATTACCTTGTTTATTAATGATGATCTTATCGATTCTATGTATCGACATGATTAGTTGAAATGAATGGTCGGGATGACACGATTTGAACATGCGACCCCCTGGTCCCAAACCAGGTGCTCTACCAAGCTGAGCTACATCCCGTAATGGCGTGCCCTAAGAGATTCGAACTCCTGACCTTTTGATTCGTAGTCAAACGCTCTATCCAGCTGAGCTAAGGGCACAATATTTATTATGGAGCGGAAGACGGGAATCGAACCCGCGACCCTCGCCTTGGCAAGGCGATGCTCTACCGCTGAGCCACTTCCGCAGATTGGTGCGGTCAAGAGGACTTGAACCTCCACGGTTGTTACACCACTAGAACCTGAATCTAGCGCGTCTGCCAATTCCGCCATGACCGCTTGCTAAAACATATGGTGCGGTTGATGGGACTCGAACCCATACACCCGGTGGGCACTACCCCCTCAAGATAGCGTGTCTGCCAATTCCACCACAACCGCATATGATCAAAGTGAGCCATGTAGGACTCGAACCTACGACACCCTGATTAAAAGTCAGGTGCTCTACCAACTGAGCTAATGGCTCATAAGAATGACTGAGGAACTTAGGTTTCGAACCACTAAACTCGTCATTGTGAATCCGTTAAGATGGTGCCGGCGAGAGGACTTGAACCCCCAACCTACTGATTACAAGTCAGTTGCTCTACCAGTTGAGCTACACCGGCATATAAATTTCCGATCCCGTATTATGTACGAGGTTCTCGCTCATAATATACTTTAGGATCACTTTTACTTATTGAGGTGAAATGGCGGAGCTGACGGGATTCGAACCCGCGGTCTCCTGCGTGACAGGCAGGCATGTTAGGCCTCTACACCACAGCTCCACAGTAATAAATCGGATTGCCCCGAAAACATATTGGTTGCGGGGGCAGGATTTGAACCTGCGGCCTTCGGGTTATGAGCCCGACGAGCTACCGAGCTGCTCCACCCCGCGATAATGGTGAACGCTGACGGGATCGAACCGCCGACCCCTACCCTGTCAAGGTAGTGCTCTCCCAGCTGAGCTAAGCGTTCATATGACCCGTAGGGGATTCGAACCCCTGTTACCTCCGTGAAAGGGAGGTGTCTTAACCCCTTGACCAACGGGCCGGAAAAACCGGTATAAAATCGTACGGAGAGAGAGGGATTCGAACCCTCGCACCACTTGCGCAGTCTAACCCCTTAGCAGAGGGTCCCCTTGAGCCACTTGGGTATCTCTCCATGAATGGCTCCCCGAACAGGACTCGAACCTGTGACAACTCGATTAACAGTCGAGTGCTCTACCAACTGAGCTATCAGGGAATAGGAAATCGATCGTTTTGGTGGAGCCAAGCGGGATCGAACCGCTGACCTCCTGCTTGCAAGGCAGGCGCTCTCCCAGCTGAGCTATGGCCCCTTGGGGGAATGGTTGGCCTTAGTGGACTCGAACCACCGACCTCACCCTTATCAGGGGTGCGCTCTAACCAGCTGAGCTAAAAGCCAATAAAAAACCCACATCACTGTGGGTGATATTTACAGTTTAGATGAAGGTTTACACCTTGAAAACTGGATACGAATATGATGCAAAACAATTGATAGCTGGTTAGTCAGTCTCGGCGAAGAGACATTAGGATAAGCCCTCGACCGATTAGTATTCGTCAGCTGCACGCATTGCTGCGCTTCCACCTCGAACCTATCAACCTGGTCGTCTACCAGGGGTCTTACGAATTGGGAAATCTCATCTTGAGGGGGGCTTCACGCTTAGATGCTTTCAGCGCTTATCCCGTCCGTACTTGGCTACCCAGCGGTGCTCCTGGCGGAACAACTGGTACACCAGCGGTACGTCCATCCCGGTCCTCTCGTACTAAGGACAGCTCCTCTCAAATTTCCTACGCCCGCGACAGATAGGGACCGAACTGTCTCACGACGTTCTGAACCCAGCTCGCGTACCGCTTTAATGGGCGAACAGCCCAACCCTTGGGACCTACTTCAGCCCCAGGATGCGATGAGCCGACATCGAGGTGCCAAACCTCCCCGTCGATGTGGACTCTTGGGGGAGATAAGCCTGTTATCCCCAGGGTAGCTTTTATCCGTTGAGCGATGGCCCTTCCATGCGGTACCACCGGATCACTAAGCCCGACTTTCGTCCCTGCTCGACTTGTAGGTCTCGCAGTCAAGCTCCCTTATGCCTTTGCACGCTACGAATGATTTCCAACCATTCTGAGGGAACCTTTGGGCGCCTCCGTTACATTTTAGGAGGCGACCGCCCCAGTCAAACTGCCCACCTGACACGGTCCCTGTACCGGATGACGGTACCAGGTTAGAACTCCGATACGATCAGGGTGGTATCCCAACGATGCCTCCACCGAAGCTGGCGCTCCGGCTTCCAAGGCTCCCACCTATCCTGTACAGATCGTACCAAAGTCCAATATCAAGCTGCAGTAAAGCTCCATGGGGTCTTTCCGTCTTGTCGCGGGTAACCTGCATCTTCACAGGTATTAAAATTTCACCGGATCTCTCGTTGAGACAGCGCCCAAGTCGTTACGCCATTCGTGCGGGTCAGAATTTACCTGACAAGGAATTTCGCTACCTTAGGACCGTTATAGTTACGGCCGCCGTTTACTGGGGCTTCGGTTCATAGCTTCGGGTTGCCCCTTACCACTCCCCTTAACCTTCCAGCACCGGGCAGGCGTCAGCCCGTATACTTCGCCTTACGGCTTCGCACAGACCTGTGTTTTTGCTAAACAGTCGCTTGGGCCTTTTCACTGCGGCCCCCTCGGGCTATTCACCCTACCGAGGCACCCCTTCTCCCGAAGTTACGGGGTCATTTTGCCGAGTTCCTTAACGAGAGTTCTTCCGCGCGCCTTAGCATGCTCTGCTCGCCTACCTGTGTCGGTTTGCGGTACGGGCACCATCACCTGGCTAGAGGCTTTTCTCGGCAGCGGGAGCACATGACCTTCGGTACTGTAATTTTCCCTCCCCATCACAGCCCAGCTTTATCGGTTAACGGATTTACCTATCAACCAGCCTCACTGCTTGGACGAGCACTTCCATCCGCTCGCGTCACTACCCTTCTGCGTCACCCCATTGCTCATAACGGCTTACGGTGGTACAGGAATATCAACCTGTTGTCCTTCGACTACGCCTTTCGGCCTCGCCTTAGGTCCCGACTTACCCTGAGCGGACGAGCCTTCCTCAGGAACCCTTAGGCTTTCGGCGGACAAGATTCTCACTTGTCTTTTCGTTACTCATACCGGCATTCTCACTTGTATGTCGTCCACCAGTCCTTACGGTCTGACTTCAACCTGCATACAACGCTCCCCTACCCCAAGACACTTTCGTATCTAGCCATAGCTTCGGTGGCGTGTTTAGCCCCGTTACATTTTCGGCGCAGAGTCACTCGACCAGTGAGCTATTACGCACTCTTTAAATGGTGGCTGCTTCTAAGCCAA